>NZ_BSEN01000006.1:301153-516266 GCF_027921845.1 Leifsonia poae | reverse complement strand
GCCGATGCGGTCAGTCCTGGGCTACGAGGTGCAGGAGGTCAGCGACTGCACCCGGGCCGTCAGCGAACCGGTCCCGCCCAGCAGGGTCACGGAACCGACACCGAGGCGGGCGATTCCCGCGATGATCCCGGCGGACAGGCAGTTCGTCTGGCTGACGTACAGCGGCGCCGCGCCCTTGGCCGCGAGCACTGCACCGGCGAGGGCGTCCGGGAACACGACACCGCTGGCGACGTAGACCTTCGACGCTGCCGGGAACGCATCGGTGTTGATCGTCTGCGATGCCGCATAGCGGTCTGCGCCTCCGAGCCGTTTCACCGAAGCCGCTTTGCCCGCGAGCGATTTCTCGATGCCCGCCGACACCGATCCGGCGCCTCCCGCGATCCGGATGGCGGCCGGGTGCAGTTTCGCGATGAGCGCCAGCGTGGCGGCGTCGAGCGTCGGCTTGGCGCCGTTGACGAGAAGGACAGCGGAGCCCGTCGAACCCGCTGCGGCGCCGGCGGACAGCGCATCCGGGAAGTTGGAGCCGGTGGCGAGGTACAGGGTCGGAACCCCCGTCTTGCCGAAGACCCCGTCGACCAGGCCGCGGGAGGCGGCGTAGCGGTCGGCACCGGCGTAGCGCTTCACAGGGGCGATCGCGCTGAGCGTCTTCTCGACCGCGGCGGAGACCGAACCGGTGCCGCCGACGATCACGATCTTCGCCGGTGAGAGGGTGGCGATCTTCGCCTTGACGCTCGCCGGCAGGGTGCTCTTGGCCGTCAGGAGGAGCGGTCCCTTGCCCGCTGCCGCTGCAGGGGCGGCGCTCAGAGCATCCGGGAACGTCTCGCCGCTCGCGACGTAGACCACGTCAGCCGTCGTCGGGTAGCCGGCGTTCGCGATCGCGACCGCTTCGCTGTACCTGTCGGCGGCGGCGATCCGGTCGACCGCCGGCGTCGCGGCGATGGTGACGGTGCCGGTGACGGCCGTGGAACGGCTGCGCACGCCCCAGCCGGCGACGACGCGATACGTGTGCTTGCCGCGCGCGGCACCTGTCAGGGGCAGGCTGAACGCCGTGCTGCCCTTCGCGATGGCCACCTGCGAGGTCGGGGAGGACGCGCCGTCGAGGTACAGGTAGACGGTGTCGCCGGGGATGCCGTTCGGCAGCGTTCCCTGCAGGCCGTGTCCGGTGAAGACGACGCCGGACGGGTCGAAGACCGTCGGGGTGCTCAAAGAGACCGCGAGCTCCCAGTCGGGCTGCTGATCGGCGATGCTCTCGTACTGCCCGATGATCGGGAAGAATGCGGAGTGGATCGCCGAGCTGCAGGACTTCGTGCCATTCGGTGCATCGCTCGCCGACAGCACACCGATCGCGTAGTTGCCGGCCATCGCCGATCCGCCACTGTCGCCGGGCAGAGCGCAGGCGGTGGTGATGTACGCGTTCACCGTGTGCGCGACGTCGTTGTCGTCGTAGACGTCGACGTACTGATCGACGTCGGTCACCTTGCCGCACGTCCACCCTGTCGTACGTCCCGACTTGCAGAACAGCGTGCCGGCGACGGCAGAGGTCTGCCCGTAGACGGCCACGGGCGAGCCTGCGGTCTGAGCGCCCTTGCCGCCGCCCCACGTGGCGACGCGCGGCTTCGGGGTGAGCGCCTTGTTCGTGACGGCCACGAGTCCGGAGTCGTAGCCGCCCCCGAATTCGAAGCTGGCGTCGATCATCGAGCCGATCGGAGAACCTGCCCGCAGAGAGGTCGATCCCGCGGTCGGCTGGGTGAGCATGAACGGAGTCGGGAGCGGGGAGGACTGATTGCTCGCCGTGCGCAGGCAATGGCCGGCGGTGGCGAACTGCGAGGCTCCCGTGGAGACCGAGAAGCCGTTGAAGCCGATCGAGCAGAGGTCCCAGTACGGACCGTCGACGAACGCCCATCCGGTGCCGTTGACGAGGTCGGCGAGCGCGGTGAACTTCTTGCCGCTGAAGACCTCACGACCGGCGCCGCTGCCGACGACGGCGTCCGCCCCGCGCGACGTCACGGAGGCGACGTCGTGCTTCGTGGCGACGTCGACGACGAGCTGCGTGCCGTCGAGCCTGGCATCGGAAACGTGGACGCCGTCGCCCGTGAGGTCGGAGATCACCTGTCCCGCGTCGACCGTCGCGGCGGCGGTGGCCAGATACTGCTCCGGCGTCACCCCGAGGTCGCGCTGCACGGCGGAGACCAGGTCATCGGGGAGCTGAGCCGCCTGATCGACGAACCGGGAGGCGGAATAGTCGCCCATGTGGGCATCCGGAGCAGATGGTCCCGACGGAGTCGACGTCGAGTGCGGCGTCGGCTCCTCCGATGCGATCGCCGGAGTCGCCCCCAGCAGTCCGGCGATGATCGTCGCGAAGACGATTCCCGCACCGGTTTTCGAGACCTTCATGCATCCCCCTTTGTAAGCAACAGAAACATCGAGAGCTTAGGGGTTGCGGGGCCGCTTCGGCGACTTCCCTTACGGGTGACACGCACCGCACGAGCGGACACGGACACTGGGGCGGATCACCCCGGAGCCCACCCGCCGTCGACGCGCACGAGCGCCGCGCGGCGGATACGTTCGTCGCTGGACCGCCGACCTCGAGGACCCGTCATGCATCAGCAGAATCACCCCGGGCACAGCGTCCCGGACGACCGGACCACCGTCACGTTCTATCTCGACCTGGAGTTGCGCGCCAGAGCCCGCGCGGCGTACGAGCACACGCGCGTCGTCGAGACCGACGACTCGTGGTCGCACATGATCGGCAAAGCCGTCTCCGCCGAAGTCGGGCGGCGCGAAGAGCTCTACAACCAGAGCCACCGGTTCGTCGCCGACGACCGGCGTCTCCCTCCCGGCCGGCCGGTCCGATGACGAACGCTCCGCTCGAACAGCTCTCGACCCGGCTGCTCGCCCAGTCGGCCTACGAGGCGCTCCGCCGGATGATCATCACCGGGCAACTGGCACCCGGCACGCGCATCCGGGTGGACGACCTGGCGTCGCGCTGGCACGTGTCGCGCACGCCGGTGCGGGAGGCCGTCTCCCGGCTGGTGCTCGTCGACCTCGTCACGGTCGCGCGCAACAGTCGCACGGCGGTCGCGCACTGGACACCCGGCGACATGCTCGAGCGCGCCGAGATGATCGGCACCCTTGCGGAGGCGGCCGGCGAGCGCGCGATGGCCATGGTTCCGTCCGCGCATGACGGGTCAGGCGAATTCGACGACGCCGCGGCCGATCTGCTCACCGCACGCGCGACAGCATCGGATGTGCGCGCGTTCGTCACCCTGTGCTGTGGGATTCTCCGCCGCTCCGGCAACCGCGTCGCCCTCTCGACCGTGAGCGTTCATCTCGCCCCGCTGGTCGGGGACTTCTACGTTCCGGCGATCGCCGGGCGGTTCGGCGTGCGACTCGACATCGCCGCCGACGAACGCCGCACGCTCGTGGCCGACTTGCGACAGGCGATCGACGCCGGTGACGCACCGTGTGTCCGCTCGACCATCGCGGCGTACGTCGCGGCGCTCCGTCGCTCCCACGAAGGGGTCGGGAACATCAATTGAGCGGGTTCGCGTCGATGTCGACGTCGGTGCGGCGGTATTCGTCGAGGAACTGGCGACGGCTCGCCCCGAACAGTTCGCCCACCAGCCGGGCGGCGGCCTCTGCGTCGCCCTCCTTCGCGGCGGCGACGATCCGATCGAGCTCCGCGGGAAGATTGTCGACGTCGAACGGGCGCGTCCACACCGTGACGTAGCGGAGCACCTGCGGGCGCAGACCCTCGGCGGCGGCGAGCAGCACGGCGTCGCCGGAGGCGCGCTCGAACTCGAAGAAGAAGCCGTCGACGGCGCGGGCGAGCGCCGCCCCGTCTCCCGCCTTCGCGTTCGTCTTCGCCTCAGACGCCTGTCGTGCCAGCTCCGCGATCTCGGGCGACCCGAGGTGCGGCACCGCCCGCCGCACGGCCTGCTCCAACAGGATGCCCGCGGCCGCGACGCCTTCGTCGATCGCCCGCAGGTCGAGCGGGGCGACGCGCGTGTACCGGTTGGGCGCCATCTCGACCAGCCCGATGTCGGCGAGCCGCATCAGTGCTTCGCGCACCGGGGTACGGGAGACGCCGAGCCACGTCGTGAGGGTCTCGTCGAGAAGGGTCTCCCCCGGCTCGAGGGTTCCATCGATGATCCCGGCGTAGATGCGCTCGTAGACGATGTCGCGGAGAAGCCGGCGTTCGAGGGGCGCGGAGTTGCGCGTGGGAAGCGGCATCAGTGCTCTCCTCCCGCCGGTGCCTGCGCGGCCGCGGCGGCGCCCCCTATCCCGTCGGACCAGAACGCGGAGGCGCTCCGGGCGGCCGCGGCGGCGTCGCCGTCCAGCGCTGCGCCGATCATCGCGGTCAGCTGGGGAAGCGCTCGTGCGGGGGCATCCGGTGCATGACCGACGTTGATCGCACGCAGCACTTCGGGGGTGTGGCGGGCCACCAGCCGGGCGATCGCGCGATTGTCCAGGCGTCGGAGGAAGAGGGCGAGCGTGGAGTCGTCGGCGAGCTGGCCGCGCAGGAGAGCCGCCGGATCCGCCACAGCCGCCAGGCTCTTCGCCGTGGAGCGGAGCGCCTCCCGGTCGGCGTCGGTGAGAAGTGGAGTCGCATCCTGTACGGCGGCGCCGGCCAGAGTCGCGAGCATGTCGGCGAGCGCGCTGATCCGCGCGGGATCCACGGGCGTGACCCTCGTCTGCTTCTGGGGCAGGATCTCCACGAGTCCCATCGCGGCGAGCTGATTCAGAGCCTCGCGCACCGGGGTGCGGGAAACGCCGATCCACTGCTCGATCTCGCTGTCGACCAGCTGCTCGCCCGGCAGGAGGTCTCCGCCGACGATCGCATCGAGCAGACGCTCGAAGACTTCGTCGCGGATCAGCCGGCGCGGACTGATCGTGTCGATCACAGGTACGGGCATCTTCTGGATATTACATCCCAACTACTGGGATGCCTCCGGGGTGCATCTCACCCGTCGCGGGTGATGGACGTGCGCTGAGCCCGGTACTAGGGTCGGTCGCGTAAGGGAGCAGGCGTCGAGGTCGCTCCCGAGGAGATGGTCCATATGTGCCGTTGGTTGGCGTATTCGGGGGAACCGCTCAAGCCGTCGACGGTGGTGCTGGATGCCCAGCATTCCCTCGTCAAGCAGTCGCTGAACTCACCGCTGGGCGCCGAGACCGTGAACGGGGATGGATTCGGGTTCGGGTGGTATCCGAGCGGGCCGGACGCCGGCACGCAGCCGGCGATCTTCCACAGCACGGAGCCGGCCTGGAACGACACGAACCTGCGTGAACTGACGGAGGCGATCGAGAGTCCGCTCTTCTTCAGTCACGTGCGAGCGGCCGCCGGGCCGCCGATCCAGCAGACGAACTGCCACCCGTTCCGGTACGAGAACTGGCTGTTCATGCACAACGGGGCCCTGGCGGACTTCCACAAGACCAAGCGCGAACTGACCTTCGCGATCGACCCGTCGCTCTATCCGCATGTCATGGGCACGACCGACTCGGAAGTGCTCTTCCACCTGGCCCTCACCTTCGGCCTGATGGAGGACCCGATCGCCGCGATGACCACGGCCATCCGGCTGGTCGAGAAGGTCGGGCATGACAACGGCATCGCGTTCCCCATGCAGGGAACGGTCGCGGTGGCGGACGGGACGACCATCTGGGCGTTCCGGTACTCGTCGCAGGGCCGCACCCGCTCGCTCTTCCACTCCGTCGACATCCCGACCCTGCGCGAGATGTACCCGGACATCGACCGGCTCAACATCTTCGGCAGCCGCGCGCAGGTCGTGGTCTCCGAACCGCTGAACGATCTGCCAGGCGCGTTCCGCGAGGTGCCGGAGTCGACGGTCGTGGTGCTCGACGAGACCGGATACCGGCACGAGCCGTTCCTGGCCGAGGAGTCCGTTCCGGTCTGAGGGGTGGGGGCGCCGGCGCTCGGTGAGCGCGTCTACGATGAGCGCATGACATCTGCCGAGGCCGTCCCCCCGACGGTCGAGAGCGTGCACGTCCCCGAGAACTGGTCGTCCGGCCGGTTGCTCTCGACGGCCGCCCGGCTGGTCGAGCGGGCGTGGGCGGATGCCCTCGAACAGCTCGGACTGACGCACGCCGGCCTGATCGTGCTGCAACTGCTCGAGTCCGGCGTCACCACGCAGGCGGAGCTCGCCCGGCACGCACGCGTCGAAGCGCAGACCATGTCGCGCACCGTCGACCGGCTCGAGCGCGAGGGCCTGGTGGAGCGCGTTCCGGATGCCGCCGACCGTCGCCGCCACATCATCCGGATGACGCACAGCGGCGCCGCGATCTGGCAGCGATCCCTCGGCCTCGAGAAGACGGTCTTCCCTGAGGTCGACGATCCGGATGCCCTGCGCGCCGCCCTCCTGCAGATCGTGCACGCCCCGGCGGTCGCGCGCCGCGCCTGATCCGCAGCGCGCAAGGCGGCGGGTGTCAGCGCCCGAGCGCCGGCTGGGACGGACAGCGAGCGAGGACCCGCGCGATCGCGTCGCGCTCGGCCTGCGTGACCCAGAGGCCGTATGCCGCCTTCACCGACACCTGCCGCGCGACATAGGCGCACCGATAGCCTGTGCTGGGCGGGAGCCAGGTCGCCGCATCGCCGTCGCTCTTCTGCTCGTTCGTCGGCCCGTCGACCGCGAGCAGGTTCAGCGGATCGTTCGCCAGCGCGATCCGCCTGCTCTGCGTCAACTGCTGCGCACCCGTCTGCCACGCGTCCATCAGCGCGACGACATGGTCGATCTGCACGGCGACGGACGTGGTGCTGCCGCGAACGAAGGCGATGGTCCTTCCGGTGTACGGGTCGTGGAGGGTTCCGGAGGTCACCCGGCACGACCCCGATCTCACGGCCGGACGCAGGTCGCGGGCGAGGATGTCGTTGCGGGTGTCGCAGCCGTTGCGGTCGACGTCCGTCCAGGCCGTTCCGAAGCGGCCCACGCGGTCGTACCCGGTCTTGGGCGCTCGCCCCTTGACCGGCAGGGTCTGCAGAAGTGCGAGCGCGGTGCCACCCGCCGCCGGGGCATCCGGGCTTGTCGGGGTCGGGGTCGGCACGGACGTCGCGGAGTCGGTCGACGCGGGAGCGGACGTCGCGGGAGCGGACGTCGCAGGATCGGCCGTCCCGGGATCGGCCGTCGGGGCGCCGACGAGTCCGCTGCTCGCGGCGCCGACGACCACCACGGCGAGAACGGCGAAGCTCAGCCAGCCGGCGAGGGCCCGCGCCTTCGATGAACGGCGTCGTGAGGGCACGGCACGTCTGGATTCTGGCACGACGAGAAGTCTCGCAGGGGCCGCCGACCTTGCGGGCCCCGCTCGCCGGTCATGCGGACTTCCGGCTCACAGCAGCGCCCGTCGGGCCACGCGATCGGCGTGGGAGACCGTGGGTGCGAGGTCGCTCGGCGAGGAGCCGGCATCCGCGTCGCTGCGACGTGCGTCTGAGGCGCCCGCCCAGACGATCGGCCGCCTCGCCGCCAGAGACGCGGGCACGTCGAGCACACGCTGGTTGGTGCTGCCGCGGAACGCCAGGCTCAGGTCACGCCGCTCGATCAGGAAGGGACCATCGACCAGCACGTCGAGGCCGTCGAGCAGTGCGAGTGTGTCGGCGCGCCCGGCGGCACCCTCGGCCAGGAGCTGCTCGAACGTGTAGCCGCTCCAGCACCACACGTCTCTGCTCCGGCCGAACCGCTCGCGCACCCGATGCAGCAGGCGCAGGCACACCCTCGTGTTGAGGAACGGCTCGCCGCCCATCAGAGTGAGCCCCTGCACGGCCTCGTGGGCGAGATCGACGAGGATGCGCTCTTCCAGCTCGTCGTCGTACGGCCGGCCGTAGCGGAAACTCCAAGCGGCCTCGTTGTAGCAGCCCTCGCATCCGAAGAGGCAGCCGCTCACGTACAGGCTGCAGCGCACACCCTGGCCGTCGACCATGACGAACGGCTTGTAGTCGGCCACGTAGCCGTGGCTGACCTTCTCGGATCTCCATCGGCCCGGTTCGGGCACGCGCACCACGGGCGGTCAGTCGACGGTCAGGTGCTTGACACGCGAGGAGATCTCGACGTGGCGCCCGTGCACCATCGGTCGCTGCTGCGGATTGCCGAGGTAGCCGCAGGTGCGCTTCACCACGTCGCAGCTGCGGGGGTCGGTGTTGCCGCATCCGGGACACGCGAAGCCGCGCGCTGTCGGCGAGAAGTCGCCGACGAAGCCGCAGAGGTGGCAGCGGTCGATCGGGGTGTTCGTGCCCAGGTAGCCGATCCGGTCGTAGGCATAGTCCCACACCGCCTCCAGCGCCTTCGGATTGGTGCGGAGCACCGGGTACTCGCAGTAGTGGATGAACCCTCCCGACGCATACGGCGGGTAGTCCTTCTCGAAGTCCAGCTTCTCGAACGGCGTGGGGTTCTTGCGCACGTCGTAGTGGAAGCTGTTCGTGTAGTACTCCTTGTCGGTGATGTCGGGAACGGAGCCGAACCGGGCCGCGTCGAGGCGGCAGAACCGGTCGGTCAGGCTCTCACTGGGCGTGGAGTAGACCGAGAACCGGTAGCCGTAGCGATCTGTCCACTTCGCGGCACTGTCGGCCAGCCGGCGGAGGACGCGGAGCGTGAACTCCTTGGCCTCGGGGTCGTTCTCCCACCGGCCGCCGTAGAACGCGGTCGCGGTCTCGTAGAGGCCGATGTAGCCGAGCGACACCGTCGCGCGGCCGTCGCGGAACAACTCATCGACCTCGTCGGTGGGCGCCAGCCGTCGCCCGAAGGCGCCGTGGACGTAGAGGATCGGGGCGTTCGCCGGGACGGCCTCGGCGCACCGCTGCACCCGGTAGACGAGGGCGTCGCGCACAGTCTGCAACCGCTCGGCGAGCAGGCTCCAGAACACGTTCTGGTCACCGTTCGCCTCGAGGGCGATGCGCGGCAGGTTGAGCGTGACGACGCCCAGATTCATCCGGCCCTCGACCACGTTCCTGCCCTCGTCGTCCACCCAGGCCGGCAGGAAGGAGCGGCACCCCATGGGCATCGTGAAGCCGCCGGTCAGTTTCACGATCGTGTCGTAGCTGAGGACATCCGGGTACATGCGCTCGGTCGCGCACTCGACGGCGAGCAGCTTGATGTCGTAGTTCGGATCGGACGGCTCGAGGTTCAGGCCGCGCTTCAGCGTGAAGATCAGCTTGGGGAAGATCGCAGTGCGGCGCTCACCGCCGAGCCCCAGGATGCGGATCTGCAGGATCGCGCGTTGGATCTCGCGCTCCAGCCAGCCGGTGCCGAGCCCGAAGCCGACCGACGTGAACGGTGTCTGCCCGTTGGACGTGAACAGCGTGTTGATCTCGTATTCGAGGCTCTGCATCGCATCGTAGATGTCTTTGCGCGTCTTCTCCTCGACGTACGCGTTCCGCTGCTCCTCATCGACGTTCCATCGTTCGGCGTCGGCCTGGTGCTTTGCGCGGTTGATGGCCGCGTACGGCGCGAGCAGCTCGTCGATGCGGTTCACGGAGCAGCCGCCGTACTGGCTCGAGGAGACGTTCGCGATGATCTGGGAGATCTGCGCCGTCGCCGTCTGGATCGAGCGCGGAGGGTCCACCTGGGCATTGCCGATGCGGAAGCCCTGCGCGAGCATCGTGTCGAAGTCGATGAGACAGCAGTTCGTCATCGGCGCGTAGGGGTGGTAATCGAGGTCGTGGTAGTGGAGATCGCCCTTGGTGTGGGCGTTCGCGACGTGCGGCGGCAGCATCCTCAGCCCGATCGCCTTGCCGACGGCGCCGGCCGTGAGGTCGCGCTGCGTGTTGAAGACGTCGCTGTCTTTGTTGGCGTTCTCGTTGACGACCGCCTGCTCCTTCTCCAGCAGCCGGCCGATCGACTGGTTGACGTCGGTCGCCCTGCTGCGCGCGAGGTCGCGTTGCACGCGGTAGTCGATGTACGCCTGAGCGACGGCGTACTCACCCGACTCCAGCAACGCGTGCTCGACGACGTTCTGGATCTCGTAGATCTTGATGGCGGCGCCAGTGCGTCCGGCTCCGGTGCCTCCGGCTCCGTCACTGCCCCCGAAGCGATCCGCGATCTCGGCCTCGATGCTCTCGACCAGTTCGTCGAGCACGAGCTCGTGGAGCGCAAGCGGCGGACCGTAGACGGCGCCGAACGCCCGGCGGAGCGCCGACCGGATGCGCGCGTCGTCGAACGGCAATCGTCTCCCATCGCGCTTGAGCACCGAGAGCGGCGGCCGCTCCACGTCCCCCGCGCTCACGTCCGCGCCGACGCGAGTCTGCTTCTCCTGGTCGATCGGGCTCACGATCCGCTCCCTCCGCCGCGATCGGGTCGACCACAAGATGTGGTTCCGTCTCGCGCAGCGGCAACAACATATTCGGTCTGAGGGCAGCCATCGGCTCGGATCCGGCGCCGTGCACGAGGTCCGCGGCCGGGATGCGCAGCCGAGGTCCCTGGTCTACGCGCCTGTCACCCGGACCGGCCGCCGGTGCCCGAGCCCGCTCCTCCACTCGCACCGCGCTGAGTGGTCGCGAATTGTCGCGCGGAGCACGATTTCGACCCGTGCGGCGACAATTGGTGACCACTCGGCGCCGGCCACGACGATCGCCTGTGGACAACCATGCGGCGAGGGGACAATCATGCGGGAGACGGCACCAAACGAAAACGGCCCGCTTTCGCGAGCCGTTCTCTACTGTCTCAACCAGTGTGCGCCCGGAGGGATTCGAACCCCCAACCTTCTGATCCGTAGTCAGATGCTCTATCCGTTGAGCTACGGGCGCAATGGCCTGATGCGATACGCTCGCGGGCCGGATTAGAGCTTACATGACGCCGTCGAGTACCGCCAATTGGCGCTTCAACGCGACCTGGCGGTACGACGTCTCGATCAATTCGGCGAGTTCGGTCCAGTCGGCGTCCCGGGTGTCGAGGTCGACCGCCAGCCAGCCGGATGGTCCCCAGTACGGGGGCGAGAAGAAGCGTTCGTCCTCGCGCAGCGCCCGCGCCTCCTCCGGGTCCGGCTTGAACACGACCGTGTTCGGGCGGTCCATGCTGCTGCCGACGATCGCGAAGATCTTCTTGCCCGCGCGGAACGTCGGGCGGCCCCAGGCCTCGACCTCCACCGACTCCGGCAGCCGCAGGCACAGCCCCCTCACCCGCGCGACCAGCCGGTCGCCCGCGTCGAAGAGCTGCGGATGTTCCATGGCAGGAGGGTACCGCCGACGTGCGACCCGCGCCAGACTGGGGCGGGGAGGTCGATGATGACTGTTTTCATCGATATGACGGTGTCGCTCGACGGCGTCGCGGCCGGTCCGGAGGTCGGCCTGTCGCACCCGCTCGGCATCGGCGGCGGCCGGCTGCACCGCTGGATCGGGATGGGCGGCGACCAGGACATCGACGATCCGCCCGCGCGCGCAGGAGAGCCCGACGGGATCGATGCGGCCGCGGCCGCCGCGATGTTCGAGGGCACCGGTGCGTTCGTCATGGGGCGCACCATGTTCGATGTCGGCATCGACCTGTGGGGGCCAGACGGCGCGTTCGGCGTTCCGGCCTTCGTGGTGACCCACCGGGCGGAACCGGTGCTGGTGCGCGGCGCGACCACCTTCACGTTCGTGACCGAAGGGCTCGAGACGGCCGTGCACTGGGCGCGGGATGCGGCGCAGGGCCGCGACGTGTGCATCGCCGGCGGCCCCACCCTGGCCGACGCCGCGCTGCGAGCGGGTCTGGTCGACGAGCTCGTACTGCACGTCGTGCCCGTGCTGTTCGGCGAAGGCACCCGTCTCTTCGAGGATGGTCCGCTGCACCGCGTCGAGCTGATGCCGCTGGCCACCACCCAGACCGCGGCCGCCACGCACCAGCGCTACGCCGTTCTGCGCTGAGCCGAAAGCCACTGCGGCAACGAGCCTCGCCGCTCCCTGCGGGCGGCGGCTACGCGAACACCTCGTCGAGGAAGCACACCATCGCCCGCCAGCTGCGGGCATCCGCCACCGGCCGGTAGCGGTCGGTTCCCGGGATCGTGAACGCGTGCGGCGCGCCCGAGTAGCTCGTCACCTGCCAGTCCACGTGCGGGGCCGCCCGCAACTCGTTCTCGAAGGCCACCACCGCGTCATCCGGCACCACGGGGTCGGATGCGCCCGTGAGCACCAGCAGCGACGCGGCGATCGCACCCGCATCGCTCGGATCGTGCGTCACCAGACCTCCGTGGAACGACACGACGCCACGGGCGGGCGCACCCGTGCGCGCGAACTCGAGCGCGGCCGTCCCGCCGAAGCAGTAGCCGATCACGGCGAGACGCGCCGGGTCGACAGCCGGATGCTGCAGCAGCGTCGTGAACCCGGCCGACACCCGCGAACGCAGCAGGGGGAGATCGCGGTAGTACTTCGTCGCTTCGGCCGATGCGTCGTCGCCCGTCGGGCGCACACCGGCGCCGTAGAGGTCCGCCGCGAAGGCGACGTAGCCGAGCCGTGCGAGCATCTGCGCGCGCATCCGCACGTTGTCGCCGACGCCGTGCCAGTCGTGCAGGATCAGCACGGCCGGCTTGCGCTCGTCGGCCTGCACGTCGCGGGCGAGGTAGCCCTCCAGGGCGAGCCCCTCGTGCTCGTACGCGATGACTTCGGCGTCGATCACGGAGTGGGGACGGATGGGGACCTGCGCGAGCAGGGCCTCGTGGGCAGGCGAGAGGGAGGGCATCGGGGATGCGATGGTCACAACGGCTCCAGGAACTTCGGTTCGCGCTCCGTCGGTCGACGGGCGCGGCCTGGCCTGCTGTGGCTCGGGTACGCGGTATGCAACACGCGGAATCCCCAGGGTGCGGGTCGGGATCCCACGAGTTTCACCATACATCGGGTTGCCTCACGACGCGACGGACGTACCATTGGCGCATGAGCACGGAGTTCAGCAACGAGACCGATGCGAGCCGCTACGCGATGCACATCGACGGCGAGCTGGCGGGGGTGCTCGACTACAGCATCCTGGGCTCGGCGATCTCGCTGACCAGGGCTTTCACGGTTCCCGCCCGACGCGGGCAGGGACTAGCCGCGCAGCTCGTCGAGTTCGCGGTGAACGACATCGAGGCCACCACCGACCTCCGCATCGTGCCGATGTGCTGGTATGTGGCCGACTGGTTCGAGGCGCACCCCGAACGCTCGGGTCTGCTCGAGCGCCGCGCCGGCTGAATGAGCGATCCCGGGCGACCCCTCACCGAATGCGGCGCGAGATGACGACGACGCGACGGGTGCGGGTCACGGCCTTCGGCGCGGCCGACGTTCTCGTGATCGAGTCCGCGGGCCTCCCGGCGCCGCGTCACGGAGCCGTGGTGGTGCGCGTCACACACGCGTCCGTCGGCGCGACCGACGTGCTGGCTCGTCGCGGCGGCTACCTGCTGCAGCCGCGTGCCGGCTTCACCCCCGGCTACGACGGGGTCGGCGTTCTCGAGACGGGCAGCGAAGACGCCGAGCGTCTCGGTCTGCGGCCCGGGATGCGCGTCGCATTCTGCCTGCCCCGGATGCGCACCCACAGCACGCGACTCGTCGTCTCCCCGTCCCTCCTGGTGCGCGTGCCCGATGAGCTGACCTCCCCGATCGCGGCGACCGCTCCCCTCGATCTGCTCACGGCAGGCCTGGCGCTGCATCTCACCGGTGCGCAGAGCGGGGACTGGCTCCTCATCCAGGGCGTCACCGGCGCTGTCGGATCGTTCGCCGCGCAACAGGCGACGCGCGCCGGCATCCGGATCGCCGGCACCGCATCGGCGCGATCAGCGGAGTCCGCCCGCGCGTCCGCCTCCGTCGTCGTCGACTACACCGACCCCGACTGGGCCCGCGTTCTCCGCGATGCCGTCGGCGGCCGGGTCAGCGCGGCGATCGACCACACCGGGGCGGCCGCGGTGCGCGATGCCGTCGATCCGCGGGGAATCGTCGTACGAACAGCCTTCACCGGACGCGCGGGCCGCGAACGCGCAGATACGGCGGTGGGCGGGTTCAGGTCGAGCATCCGGCGCTGGGGGCATCCGCGGGAGCGCGTGTGCTCGGTGCCGCTCTTCATCGCCACCCGTCGCGCCGCATATCGCCGGATGCCGGTCTCGCCGACCTCGCCTCGGGCGCGCTCACCCCTCCGGAGGTCGAGCTGTTCCGCTTCGACGAAGTGCGCGCCGCCAACGAGCGGGCCGCGCATCCGGTGCCGCGGCGCAAAGCCGTGCTGGAGATGCCGCCCGCCTAGCCGCCTGCGGCCCAGGTCGTGTGGGAATGGCGGATGGCCATTCCCACACGGCATCGGGTAAGACGCCGGCGCCGCCGAAACGGCCCCTAACTCCGTGCAGCGACACGCCGGTGACAACTTGAGTAAACATCGACGTCAACCGGACAGTCAACTCCGGTAGGCACGTTCGGCTCCCTGGAGGTCGCGTCAGGTCGCCGACGGCGCGAGCGCCTGGAGCGCGCTGCGGTTGGTGTCGTAGATCGTCACTCCGTCGATGAGTTCCAGGTGCTGCAGCCGCTCGCGCAGCCCCGGCCGCAGCCGCGTGAGCCCGAGGTCGGTGTTGCGGCTCTCGAGCCACTCCCGCAGCGCGCGCCAGGCGTCCGCCCCCGTCACATCGACGTCGGTCACCGCCTCCATGTCGAGCACCAGATGCTTCGCGTCTGCCGCGCGCACCGCACGCTTGACCGCCTGCTCGAAGGGCGAGCTGTTCGCGAAGAACAACGGCGCCGCGAGGCGGATGACCACGACGCCCGGCGCCGTCGGCTCGCCGGGTGGCGCCTCGTCGAGCAGCGAGCTGCCGGGGTCACCGTCGGCTGCGAGCGTGTCGATGGCGGGATTCGCGGCGCGGCGGGTCACGTTGATCACGGCGAGCACGAAGGCGATCACTATGCCCGCGATCGGCCCGAGCAGCAGCGACCCGAGGAAGCAGGCGGCCGCGATGACGAACTCGAAACGGTCCTGCTTCCACAACGAGATCAGGTCCGGGATGCCCAGCAGCGGCACCACGGCGACGGCGACGATCGCGCCGATGGCGGGCGACGGGATGTCCTCGAGCAGCGCGGTGCCGAAGATCAGGAGCGCGAGAGTGCCGACCGCGGTGATCAGCGTCGGCAGCTGCGTGCGGGAGCCGGCCTGGTCCATCGCGGCCGTACGCGACGTGGACGAGCCGACCGTGAAGCCGCCGGTGACGCCGGCGCCGAGGTTGGCGACGCCGAACGCGAAGAGCTCGCGGTTCGGACGGGTGGGATAGCCGCGCTTCTCGCCGTACGAGCGGGAGACCAGCAGCCCCTCCCCCATGGTGACGAGCGTCAGGGCGATGGCCGAGGGGATGAGCGTGAGCCACTCCGTCCACGCGATCACCGGCCAGGTGAACGTGGGAGGACCGGCCTCCACCTTTCCCAGCACAGAGACGCCCGCCTTCTGCGCGTGGGTGAGGACGACGACGATCGTGCCGACGATGAGAACCACGAGCGCCCACGGAACCGCCCGCGCGATCCGGCGACCGCCGAGCAGCACGATGAGCGCGCCGATCGAGATGAGGAGCGACCAGCCGTTCAGCGTCACCAGGCCGCCGAACAGACCGCCGAGCTTGTCGACGAACTCTCCGCCGCTGTCGATCTTGACCCCGAGCATCTTGGCCACCTGGCTCACGAGGATGTCGAGCGCGAGGCCCCCGACGAATCCGATCAGGATCGGCTTGGAGAGGAAGTTGGCGAGGAAGCCCAGCTTGAAGAAGGAGCAGAGCAGGAACAGCACGCCGCCGATGAGTGCCTGCGCGAGCGCGAGCGTGATGTAGTCCTTGCCGCCTGCGACGGCGAGCCCGCCGAGCGAGGAGGCGACGAGCGCGGCGGCTGCGGCATCCGGCGATGCGACGAGCTGCCGGGACGACACGGTCAGCGCGTAGAGGATCGCCGGGACGACCAGGGCGTAGAGGCCGGCCGTCGGCGGGAGCCCGGCGATCTGGGCGTAGCCGATGTTGAGCGGCACCGCGATCGCGAGGAGGGTGACGCCGGCGAGGATCTCGCGCACGGCGTTCTTGGCGGTGAGACCCGCCAGCGGGCGGATCCGGACTCGACTCTCCGGCGCCGCGGTGTCGCGCGGCGCCGGAGAACCGGAGTTGGTGGTCACGTCAGGTCAGGTGAACCGACGTGCGGTCAGGCGGACGGGTTGTGAGCCAGCGCGTGGGCCTTGAGGTGCTCGAACTCCTCCTGCGTGATCGTGCCGGCGTCGAGAAGAGCCTTCGCCTTGGCGATCTCGTCGGCCGGGCTGGCCGCGGCGACCGTGCGGATGTAGCTGTCGGTGGCCTGCTGAACCTGCTTGGCCTCTTTCTGGCTGCGCTCGGCCATCCCCGGTCCGCGCGCGATCAGGTAGACCAGCGCCGTGAGGAAGGGCACGAAGATCAGGAACAGGATCCACACTGCCTTCCACCAGCCGTTGAGCTTGTGGTCGCGGAAGAGGTCACCGATGATGGCGAACAGCGCGAACAGGTAGGCGATGAACGCGAAGCTCCAGAAGAAGAGCCAGATGATGTCCCAGAAATTGCTCCACATAGTGCGATCGATCCCCTCGTGCACCCTGCGCCCAGTGCACAGGGATGCGGTGAATGTATCGTGCGCCCGGTCACGGCGTCTAGACCCTCTGTTATGCAGGGAGACGCTCGGCTAGGGTCGGCTGCAACGCATCGAAGCTCATGATGGAGGGGACGCAACATGGTTGACGCGCAGGACTCGGTACAACGGGCGACACTCCCGATTCCCGATCTGGCATATACGGGGACGGTCACCTACGACGCGACCGATCCGGATACCCACTATCCGCCGATCAAGCGACTGCTTCCGCCGTCCGACGCCCCGAACGTGCTGGTCGTCCTCATCGACGACACCGGCTTCGGGGCGTCGAGCGCTTTCGGGGGTCCTGTTCACACGCCCAACTTCGAGCGCGTCGCCGCGCAGGGCCTCAAGTACACGCGGTTCCACACGACGGCCCTGTGCTCGCCGACCAGGGCCGCACTGCTGTCCGGACGCAACCACCACACCGTCGGCATGGGCGGCATCACCGAGATCGCGACGAGCGCCCCCGGGTACAACTCCCTGCGACCGAACAACTGCGCTCCACTGGCGGAGACGCTGCGCCTCAACGGCTACAACACGGCGCAGTTCGGCAAGTGCCATGAGGTGCCGGTGTGGGAGACGAGCGCGGTCGGACCGTTCGACCACTGGCCGACCCCCGGTGGCGGCTTCGAGTACTTCTACGGTTTCATCGGCGGCGAGACCAACCAGTGGTATCCCGCCATCTACGAGGGAACGACCCCGGTCGAGCCGTGGGGAACCCCCGAAGAGGGTTACCACTTCATGGCCGACATGACCGAGAAGGCCATCGTCTGGACGAAGCAGCAGAAATCGCTCGCCCCCGACAAGCCGTTCTTCACCTACTTCGCCCCCGGCGCGACCCATGCCCCGCACCACGTCCCGCCGGAGTGGGCCGACAAATACACGGGGAAGTTCGACCAGGGCTGGGACGAGATCAGGAACGAGACCTTCGCGCGCCAGAAGGAACTGGGCGTCATCCCCGAGAACGCGACGCTCACGACGCGCAGCGACGGCATCCCGGCCTGGGATGAGATGAGCGACGAGATCAAACCTGTGCTCGCCCGCCAGATGGAGGTCTACGCCGGGTACCTCGAGTACGCCGACCACCACGTGGGCCTTCTGCTCGACGCGCTCGAGGAGATCGGCGAGCTCGACAACACGCTCGTCTACGTGATCATCGGCGACAACGGCGCCTCCGCCGAGGGCACGATGACCGGAACGACCAACGAGGCGTTCACGATCAACCACATGACCGAGATGGAGGACGACGCGTACAAGATCGCCCACAAGGACGACCTCGGAACGCCGCGCTCCTACAACCACTACGCCATCGGCTGGGCGCACGCCATGGACACCCCGTACCAGTGGACCAAGCAGGTGGCCTCGCACTGGGGCGGCACCCGCAACGGCACCATCGTCTCGTGGCCGAAGGGCATCGCCGCGCGCGGCGAGATCCGCAACCAGTTCGCGCACGTGATCGACGTGGCGCCGACCGTGCTGGCCGCTGCCGGCATCCCGGAGCCGTCGACCGTTCACGGCGTGACGCAGCGACCCTACGAGGGCACCCCGATGAACTCGACGTTCGAGGCCGAGGACGCCGACGAAGTGCACACCACCCAGTACTTCGAGATGCTGGGCAACCGCGCGATCTTCCACAAGGGTTGGACGGCGGTCGCCCTGCACAAGAAGCCGTGGCTCGGGTCGGACCACGGCCTGGACGAGGACGTCTGGGAGCTCTACAACGTCGAGGAGGACTGGACGCAGTCGCACGATCTCGCCGCCCAGGAGCCCGAGAGGCTCGCCGAACTCCAGCGGCTGTTCCTCATCCAGGCGGCGCGGTTCAACGTGCTCCCGCTCGACATCCGGTCGGCCGAGCGCTTCAACGAGGAGATCGCCGGACGGCCGGCGCTCGTGAAGGGGACCTCGCAGACGTTCTACCCGGGCATGAAGCGCCTCAGCGAGAACTCGGTCGTCAACGTGAAGAACAAGTCGTTCACGGTGACCGCCAAGCTGACCGTGCCGGACGGCGGAGCGAGCGGCGTCGTCATCGCCCAGGGCGGTGCGTACGGCGGATGGTCGCTCTACCTGACCGACGGCAAGCCCGCCTTCGCGTACAACATCATGGGCATCACGACCGACTTCACTCGATCGGAGACGGCGCTCGAACCCGGCGAACACGAGCTCGTGATGCATTTCGCGTACGAGGGCGGCGGTCTCGGAAAGGGCGGAACGGTCACGATCACCGATGGCGGCACAACGCTCGCCGAGGGGAACGTGGAGCGGACGCTGCCGTTCTTCTTCTCCATGGACGAGACCGTCGACATCGGCGAAGACCTGGCCTCGCCGGTCTCCAGCGACTACGGCGCGACCGGCAACGCGTTCACGGGGAAGATCTCGTGGATCCGGCTGGATGTCGGCGACGACAACCACGATCACCTGATCGATCCGGAGCACCGGCTGCAGATCGCGATGACCCGGCAGTAACGATGAGCGACCTCCTGCCGTCCTGGCGTGACACGGCGACGAAGAGCGCCATCGTCGACTTCGTGGCCTCGGTCACGACCGGCGATGGCACCCTGCCCCCGGACGAGCGCGTCGCGGTGTTCGACAACGACGGCACGCTGTGGACCGAGAAGCCCATGCCGACCCAGCTGCACTTCATCGTGATGCGCTGGGCGGCGGCCGCAGCGGCCGACCCGTCGCTCGCCGACCGTCAGCCGTACAAGGCGGCGGTGACCAACGACCTCGCGTGGCTCGGAAAGGCGATCGAGAAGCACTACGACGGCGACGACAGCGACCTGCACACGATGATCGGCGCGATCCTGGCCACCACCGCAGGTGAGAGCGTCGAGGAGTACCAGGCCGCGGTGACCGGGTTCTACCGGGACGCCAAGCACCTGACCCTCGGCCGTTCCTACGCCGGCGCGGTGTACAAGCCGATGATCGAGCTGCTGCGATTCCTCGAGGCCAACGGGTTCACCTGCTACATCGTGTCGGGCGGCGACCGCGACTTCATGCGGCCGATGTCGCACGACTACTACGGCATCCCTCCCGAGCGGGTCGTCGGCTCGGCCGTCGGTCTCAGCTTCGACGAGACCGCGAACGAGGTGCGGTACGGCAACGCCTTCTCGTTCATGGACGACGGACCGGAGAAGCCGGTGCGCATCTGGAGCAGGGTCGGGCGGCGCCCGGCGCTCGCGGTCGGCAACTCCAACGGCGACATGCAGATGCTCGGATACGCGAGCGGGCTCGGGATGCTCGTGCACCACGACGACGACACGGGACGCGGCGACGAACCGTACGATGCCGGCGCGGAGAGGGCGCTGGCCGCGGCATCCGGGAACGACTGGACGATCGTGAGCGTGCGCGACGACTGGTCGCAGATCTTCCCCCAGCCCCAGGCAGCCGACGCGTGACGGCCACGACGGCCGCCCGGCGCCGCATCCCGCTCTTTCCCACCCTGGCCGGCTACCAGCGGAGCTGGCTGGGCCGCGACATCCTCGCCGGCGTCTCGGCCGGCGCTGTCGTCATCCCGCAGGCGATGGCGTACGCCACGATCGCGAACCTGCCGGTTCAGGCCGGCCTGTACACCTGTACGGTGCCGATGTTCGTGTACGCGATGCTCGGAGGCTCGCGGGCGATGAGCGTCTCGACGACCTCGACGATCGCGACCCTCACCGCGACCACGCTCGTCTCGGTCGGCGTGGCGGCGCACTCGGACGACATCCCGCGCGACCTGGTGACGCTCACGCTGCTCGTCGGCATCATCCTGCTGGTCGCGCGCCTGCTGCGGCTGGGATCGCTCGTCGAGATCATCAACCGCCCGACGTTGCTCGGCATCCAGGTCGGGGTCGGGGCGACCGTCGCCGTCGGTCAGCTGCCCAAGCTGCTCGGCGAGGAGTCCCAGCCGACCGGGGAGGGCTTCATCCGGTCGATCGTGGCCGTGATCGAGGCGATCCCGCACGCGAACCTCGCGACGACCCTGCTGTCGGCCGGGTCGATCGCCGCGCTGTTCCTGTTCAAGCGGTTCCTGCCGCGGGTGCCGGGGCCGCTGATCGTGGTGGTCGTCGGCATCCTGCTCGTGGCGTTCGGCGTGTTCAACGGCGCCGGGGTGGACCAGATCCCGCCGGTTGCGCAGGGCATCCCCCTCCCGACGCTGCCCAGCCTGCAGAACGTCGTCGGGCTGGTTCCCGGCGCGTTCGCGATCGCGGTGATGGCCTTCCTGGAATCGGCCGCCGTGGCCCGCGGCATCCGGGACCCGGGTGATCGTCCGATCGACAGCAACCAGGAGCTGCTCGCGACGGCCGGCGCCAGCCTGATCGGCGGGTTCTTCCAGACGCTCCCCGCAGCCGGCGGCTTCTCGCAGAGCGCCGTCAACAGAGCGGCTGGCGCCCGCTCGCAGCTGGCCGCGCTGGTGACGGTCGCGCTCGCGCTGCTCGTCGGCCTGTTCCTCGGTCCGATCATCGGGCTGCTGCCGCAGGCGACGCTCGCGTCCCTCGTCTTCGTCGCGGTGTTCGGGCTGATCGATGTGCGAACGCTCGCCAGCCTGTGGCGCATCAGCCGGCGCGACTTCTGGGTGGCGATGGTCACGACCCTGGTCGGGCTCACAGCCGGGTTGCTGGTGGCGGTGGCGACGGGAGTCGTGCTCACGCTCATCCTGCTGCTCTCGGCGCTGAACAAGCCGCGGATCGCCACCGCTGCCGGAGCGGACGGCGAGCTCGTGGTCTCGCTGCTGGCGCCGCTCTACACGGCCAATGTGCTGGGAACGGAGCAGGCCGTGCTCGCCGCGGCGGACGCGCAGCCGGGGCTGACGGTGCTCGTGCTCGACATGTCGGTGCTGCAGGAGATCTCGTTCACCGTGATCGAAACGCTGGAGGACCTCGACCGGGAACTCGCGGGGCGCGGCGTCGAGCTGCGGCTGAGCCGTCTGCCGGCCGGCGCCCGCGCGGTCGCCGAGCGCACGGGATGGTTCAGCGGGCTCGAGGGGGCCGGACGGGTCATCCGTTGAGGCGGCGGAGGCGGACTTCGGCCCAAATGTAGATCGCGGCGTAGGCGAGCAGCGACACCAGGATGCCGCAGACGAACATCGCTGCTGACGGACGGGCCCAGAGCAGCTCCCGGTTGCGGATGGCCAGCGCGAGCGCGATGAACACCAGGCTCGCCAGCTGCGCCTGGAAGACCTGTCGGAACGCCGACCAGCGGCTGTCGCCGAGCATCCACACATTGACCATGCCCGGCAGCGTGAGGATCGCCCCGCAGACCCGCGCCGTCAACGGCGTGAGCTTCCAGCCCCATACGTCGATCGCGATCTGAGGAACGACGAAGAGGCACAGGCCGACGACCAGTGCTGCCAGCCCGACCACCGCGAGCAGGATGCGCACCCAGGCCGGGATGACCACGTCGCGTTCGTCGGGCACACGCGGATCCTCCCGCCGGTTGAGGATCATCGCCACGAGCACCATTAACGGGGTGGTCACGTAGAGCGTCACCCACACGATGAACGAGATATGCCCGAAGTGGAATTTGCCCCAGTGCAGGAACGTCGCGACGGCCAGCAGCGTGGCGAACAGCAGTACAGCGGGGAACCCGTAGCGCACCGCATGCCACCGGTTCGGGCGCACGACGTGCACGAAGAACCAGATCCCGCCGAAGTACGCGCTGCCGAGGAGCATGGCGGTCAGCGGCGGCGCGATCGTCCACGCGAAGAGCGTGTCCGTGTGGTCGGCCAGCGGGTACAGGATGACGAACGCCGCGACCAGGAACGGGATGATGATCGCGCCCACCACTCGTGTGTACGGCAGGATGCGGTCGGTCATGTCCCGCTCGCCGTCAGCGGTGCCGACGCCTCGGCGACGGCCTCCTCCTCGCTCAGCGTCCGCCCCTGCATCACCGCGTCGTCGAGGCCGTCGGCACGGCCGCTCGCCACGAACTGATCGACGAAGGTCTGGTGGAACGAGAACGCCGGCGCGTTGTGCAGTCCGCTGCGCTCGCGCAATGACCGGGATGCCCCCAGCAGGTGACCCGCGCGCACCACGTCTCCCGCGAGAGCCGCCACGGCAACCAGACCTTCCAGCGCGTATGCGACGCCTTCGACGTGGCCGAGCCGGGAGGAGATGCCGAGGCACTCGCCGAAGTCGACCGCCGCATCCTGAACATCGCCGAGCAGCAGCCGGGCCCAGCCCCGGTGGTGCAGCGCGATGGTCTCGGCGAGCTCGTCGCCCTGCCGGCGCGCGATACGCAGACTCTCCTCGAAGCGGTTCAGGGCGCCGTGCACGTTCTGCCGCAGCAGTGCCACCCGCCCGAGCATCACGAGCGCCAT
This sequence comes from Leifsonia poae, assembly GCF_027921845.1. Classification (GTDB taxonomy): domain Bacteria; phylum Actinomycetota; class Actinomycetes; order Actinomycetales; family Microbacteriaceae; genus Leifsonia; species Leifsonia poae. Next base: position 493,425 of record NZ_BSEN01000006.1, on the reverse strand, counting down.
CGACTCGCCCCACAGGTCACCGCTCGACCGGAACAGGCCGAGACTGGTCTCCATCGCGTCGTCGGCGCGCGCGGGATCGGGACTCTGAGCGGCCAGCAGTGCGAGGGCGAGCGAGATCAGGGCCAGAGCCTCGCCGGCCGCATCGCCTTCGCGGTGGAACAGCTCGGCGCTCTCGGTGAGGCCCGACGCGACCGTGCCGTCCGGGTCCTGCCAGAACGTGATCGCCGTGGTGAAGTACAGCGCCGTCGCCCGCGTCACGTCGTCGAGCTCGTCCCCCGACGCCAGTGCCTCGTCCATCCACCCGCGCACCTCGCCGAGCAGACCGGCGACCCACCAGTAGACGTAGAGCGTCCAGGCGAGGTGCGCGGCGGTGCGCCAGTCGCGCTGACCGAGAAGATACCGTTCCGCCGCACGCAGGTTGTCGCTCTCGTCGCCGAGGCGCAGCACCCACTCCGCCTGCTTCGCTCCCTCGAGCTCCAGCTCGGCACGATCGCCCAGTCGCACGAAGTAGTGCGCGTGCACGCCGCGCATGCGCTCCAGCGCTCCGTCGGCGATCAGTCGCTCGAGGGCGTACTCGCGCACCGTGGCGAGCATCGAGAAGCGCGGACGCTCGCTGGTGTCGTGCTGGCTGAGCAGGCTGCTGTCGACGAGCGCTGCGAGAGCGCTCAGCGTGTCATCGTCACCCGCGCCTCCTGCCGCGCTGCCGCCTGCTGCGGTGCCACCGTCGGCGTCGCCGCTCTCCGGCCCGCTCGCGGCCACGAACTCTGCCGCCTCGATCGTGAAGCCTCCCTCGAACACCCCGAGGCAGGCGAGCAGACGACGCTCGCTCTCCCCGAGCAGCTGCGTGCTCCACTCGATCGTGCTGCGCAGGGTCTGCTGACGCTCCGGCAGGTCGCGGGCGCCCCCGACCAGAAGAGGCAGCCGCCGGTCGAGGCGCTCCAGCAACTCCGGCGCCGACAGCACCCGGATGCGCGCTGCCGCCAGCTCGAGCGCGAGCGGCACCCCGTCGAGCGCCTCGCAGATGCGCACGACCGCCTCGGCGTTCTCGGTGGTGATCTCGAAGTCCGGTTTCACCGCGTGCGCCCGCTCGACGAACAGCGCCGTGGCCGGCTCGCCCACCAGGGGCCCGAGCTCGAAGCTCTGCTCACCGCCGAGCCGCAGCAGGGACCGGCTCGTGACGATCACCGCGATGCCGGGGGCAGCGCCGAGCAGCGCGGCGAGAGCGGGAGCAGCACCCAGCACCTGCTCGAAGTTGTCGAGGACGAGCAGCATCTGCCGGTCGCGCAGCGCCGTGACGACCTTCTCGGTGATCGGCGCATCGCCGGTGTCGCGCACGCCGATGGTCTGAGCGAGCGTATTCGGCACCGCCGCGGGGTCGTGCACGGTGGAGAGGTCGACGAAGACGGCGCCGTCCGCGAACCGCGGAGCGAGCGCCGTCGCTGCGGCGATGGCGAGCCGGCTCTTGCCGATGCCGCCGGAGCCGGTGATCGTGACCAGGCGGGTGCCTCCCAGCAGCATCCCTTCGAGGTCGGCGAGTTCTCGTTCGCGGCCGATCAGCTCGGTGAGCGGAGCGGGGAGAGCCGCGGCCGCTCCCTCGCTCTCGGCCGCCGCAGCCGGCGCCGACTCCGCGGCTCGGCTCAACTCGAACCGCTCCGCGAGCAGCGTGGCCAGGTCGGACTCGAGCAGCACCGCGAGTTCGTCGGCCGACTCGAAGTACTTGAACGACGCCCGGTCGTCGGAGCGGATGCGATCGAGGAGTTCCTTCAGCCGCGGCTCCCGATTCTCAGCGGGGTCTTTGATGTAGAGCAGACGCGGCAGATCCGGCGGGCACAGGTTGTATTCGTCCTCCAGCCCGGACACGTCCTCGTCGGGCGCGACCCAGCCGTAGCGCTCCCAGTAGATTCCGACGAACACGTCGCACTGCTGCAGGTAGGCCCGGTAGAGCTCCCGCGGCGGATGCGGGCGTGCGCCGAGTTCGAACATCACCGGCGCCAGGTGCAGTCGCTCGACGGCGGCTCTCGCGGCCCGGCGCTCGGGCGCGAGTTCCTTGAGGGTCGAACTGACGAAGATCCGCAACCGCTGATCAGGGGTGCGGATGACGCGAGCCCCTGCGCTCATGTCCTGAATTCTGTTGCCCCGCGGCCGATTAGTCCAGCGTTTTCCCCCGGTCGTTGCCGACTACCCGGGCCCCTACCCGCACCGCGCCCGATGTCGACCCCCTCACGTACGTGCGCAGTCCCGCCTACTGTCCACGGTGATGCCAGAGCGCATCGCGGCGCCGACCGGCCCGCACCCGACAGAAGGAGTACTCCCATCGCTACCGTCACCTCATCCGTCGATGTCGACGTCCCCGTCTCCATCGCCTACAACCAGTGGACCCAGTTCGAATCGTTCCCCCACTTCCTCGACGAGGTCGTCTCGATCCGTCAGCTCGACGAGACCCACACGCACTGGGTCGTCAAGATCGGCGGAGCGGAGCGCGAGTTCGACGCCGAGATCACGGAACAGCATCCGGATGAGCGGGTCGCGTGGAACAGCGTCGGCGGCGAGGTCGACCACGCGGGCGTCGTCACCTTCCACCGCCTCTCCGAGTCGACCACCCGCGTGACGGGGCAGCTCGGCTGGACCCCGGCCGGCGCACTGGAGAGCCTCGGTGCGGCACTCGGCGTCGACGATCACGCGATCAAGAAGGATCTCAAGAACTTCAAGGAGTTCATCGAAAGCCAGGGGTCCGAGACCGGTGCCTGGCGTGGAGACGTGCAGGCCGGCTGAGCCGGCGCGTCGCCACCCCTGCCGCCCGTGAGGGCCCTGTGGCTAAGCTGTGCGCATGAGCACGAAGAGCAAGCAGGGTCCTCACGAGGAGACGACGCTTCACATGGGAGGATCCCGCGGACTGTGGGGTGCCTTCGCCGGGCTGATCGTCGCCGTTCTGATCGCCTACCCGCTGTCGGCGTGCATCGCCTTCGCCACGCATCCGGCCTCGCAGAAGCTGTTCGGCGGGCGCCTTGAATCGGCGTCGCAGGGCGGGTTCGCGGCCTTCTGGTGGGTTCTCGCACTCGCGTGCATCGCGCTGCCGTTCATCGTCGGCTTCGGGATCGCCAAGCTCTCCGCACGCACGGTCGGCATCATCACGGCCGTCGTCGTGGTATTCCTGATCCTCATCATCGTGCTCGGTCAGCTGTTCGCCTTCTGAGCGGGTCGGGCGGGCGCGTCAGTCGCGTGCGCCCGTCGAGCGTCGGTCTGAGCGTCAGCGCCCGGCTTCGCGTGCGTCGAGCACGCCCTGCAGGTCGCGGAACGCGCGCTCGTCGTCGCGCGTCACCCGCCCGCCACGCGCCTGGATCGCCGCCGGCAGCCAGTCGCTCAGCGTGAAGCGCCGGTGGCGCGGCTCCGCCTGCTCGGAACGCGTCACCCGGGCGATCCATCCGTGTTCCATTCCTTGTGTCCACACTGTGTTTGCCATGTCTCTAACGCTACGTTCGAACATATTCGGCCACGAGATGGCATTGGGACTATCTTCGTAAAGATTCCGCCAGTACACTCGGGGCATGATCCACTCGGTGGCAGTGCCCCTGATCGACGACTTCGCAATGTTCGAGTTCGGTGTGGTCTGCGAGGTCTTCGGCCTCGACCGCAGCTACGCCGGCCTCCGCCCGTTCGACTTCCGCGTCTGCGGTCTCGAACCGGGCGTGCCCCTCACGAATCCGACCGGGGCGTCGATCATCCCGCCCTTCGGTCTCGAGGCGATGGAAGACGCCGACCTGATCGCGGTGCCGGCGGCCCGCATCCGTGACGACTACCCGGAGGAGCTGCTCGACGCACTGCGACGCGCGGACGCGCGTGGGGCCATCCTGCTGAGCGTGTGCTCGGGCGCCTTCCTGCTGGGCGAGGCGGGGCTGCTCGACGGGCGCGACTGCACCACTCACTGGCGCTACGCGGATGCGCTCGCCCGCCGCTACCCGAAGGCGCGCGTCGACCCCGACGTGCTGTTCGTCGACGCGGGCAACCTCATCACGAGCGCGGGGACGTCATCCGGCATCGACGCGAGCCTGCACCTGGTGCGCCGCGAGCTGGGGAGCGCCGTCGCCAATACGATCGCCCGCAACATGGTGGTGCCGCCGCAGCGCGACGGCGGTCAGCGCCAGTACATCGACCGCCCGGTACCCGAGGTCGCCGGCGACACCTTCAGCGAGCTGCTCGACTACCTCTCCGACCGGCTCGACGAGTCGCACACCGTGGACGCCCTTGCCAAGCGCGCGCACATGTCGACCCGCAGCTTCGCCCGGCGCTTCGTGGCGGAGACCGGCGTGGCGCCGATGCAGTGGCTCACGCGCCAGCGCGTCCTCCACGCCCGGCTGCTCCTCGAGACGACCGAGCTGCCGATCGACGAGGTCGCCCGCCAGTGCGGCTTCAGCAGCGCGACGCTCTTCCGCCACCACTTCGCCCAGGAGGTCGGCGTCGCGCCGACGCAGTACCGCCGGTCCTTCGCGAGCGACCCTGCCGACGAAGGTGCGCGCTCCCTGGTCGGCTGAGTTGGCGCTTGTTGTCGCTGCGGGGCCGGATTCCCGCCCCTACGCGACAGTTTGTGACGTCTCGTTTCGCCGTGGGTGCTCCCACCTGTCGAGAGCCTTCCGCTCACCGCGGCGAGGTGATGGGATCGATGGGGGCGTCGGCGGAACCGCCGCGGAGCGAGCGAAGGAGAACCAGTGGCAACGGTTGTGCAGTACGAACGATTCGGCGGACCCGAGGTGCTCGAGGTGGTGGAGGTTCCGACGCCTGACGCTCCCCCGGGCGCCGTCGTCGTCGCCGTGAAAGCCGCCGGGGTGAACCCGATCGACGCCAAACTGCGCTCGGGCGCCCGCGCGAGTTCCGAGATCACGGAGCCGCGCCGTGTCGGTTCGGATGCGGCGGGCGTGGTCGTCGACGTCGGCGACCGCGTCTCGGACTGGTCGATCGGCGACGAGGTCGTGGTGCGCAACGCCGACGGGGCGTACGCCAGCCACGTCGTCGCGCGGGAGGATCAGCTCGTGCGCAAGCCGGCATCCGTGTCGTGGGAGGTCGCCGCCGCGATCGGCGTGCCGGTGAGCACCGCCTACCAGGCGCTCCGCTCCCTCGGCGTAACGGATGGCACGACCCTGCTGCTGCACGGCGGCTCCGGGAGCGTCGGCCGCGCGGCCATCCAGTTCGCTCATCGCTGGGGCGCGACCGTCATCGCGACCGCGGCCGAGAACAACCACGAGCGGCTGCGGGAGCTCGGGGCGATCCCGGTCGCCTACGGCGGTGGGCTGGCCGACCGCATCCGTGCCGCTGCACCCGGAGGCATCGACCGCGTGCTCGATGCGGTCGGAACCGGCGAGGCGCTCGAGACCTCGTTCGAGCTCGTCGCCGACCGGGATCACATCGGCACCCTCGTGGTCGGGGCGAGGGCCGCCGAGCTCGGGATCCACGCCTGGTCGGGCGGCAACCCCGTGCCGCTCACCGCGGAGGAGCGCCGGCTGCGCGCCGAGGCCTATGACGTCGTGCTCGATCTCCTGGAGCGGGGCGAGTTCCAGATCGACATCGCCCGCAGCTTCCCGCTCGCGGAGGTCGCCGAGGCGCACCGGCTGGTCGAGGGCGGCCACCCGGGCGGCAAGGTGCTGCTCATCCCCTGATCGGGCGCTGACGGGCGCGGGGCGGCGCACCGCTCGACTTTCCGATAAAAACTGAGTAGACTCATTTATGAGTTCATTCATTTCGTGCGATCGGGAAGAGGTGTGACGATGACGGATGAGTCCACCCGGCCCGCAGGCCGGCGCGAGCGCAACAAAGAGGAGAAGCGGTCGCGCATCTTCGATGCAGCCGCCCGCTTGTTCGACCGCGACGGATTCGCCGCCGTCACCACCCAGCAGATCGCGGACGAAGCCGACGTCGCCGCCGGCACGGTGTTCCGCTACGCCGCCACCAAGGCCGAGCTGCTCGTCATGGTCTACAACGACAAGAGCGCCCAGAGCATCCAGTCGGGCATCGACGCCGACGATCCGGATGGCCCGGCCGCCGATCGGGCGCTCCGCCTCGTCACCCCGCTGGTGCGCGCCGGCCGCAACAGTGACGAGAACACCCTCGTCTACCAGCGCGAGATCCTCTTCGGCGACCCCGGCGAGCGCTACCGCGCGGAGGGGCTCGAGCTGTTCGTCGCACTGCGCGAGCGCATCGCCGCCACCCTCCGCGACTCCTGGCTGCGCGCGAACCCCGGCGCCTCCCCCGCACCCGACAGCGCCGCCGCTGCACGGGCGATCTTCGCCGCCATGCACCTCGCCATCGCCGATGCCGCCATCACCGCGACCTCGACCGACGACCTGCTCACCGATCTCGCCGCGGACTTCGAGGTGATCGCCCGCGGCTACCTGACCACCCCGACCACCTCTGAGAAGGAGCAGCAATGACAGACATCACCAACGTCACCGTTCTGGGAACAGGTGTTCTCGGCTCGCAGATCGCGTACCAGACCGCCTTCCACGGCTTCACCGTGACCGCCTACGACATCACCGACGAGGTGCTCGCCACCGCCGAGAAGCGGTTCGCCGGTCTCGCCGCCACCTACGAGTCCGAGGTCGCGGGGGCCGCCGGCGGCGCGGCCCAGCAGGCTCTGCAGCGCATCCGGTACTCGTCCGATCTGGCGGACGCCGTCGCTGACGCCGACCTGGTCATCGAGGCGATCCCCGAGAACCTGCAGCTCAAGCAGGAGACCTACACGAAGCTCGGTGAGCTCGCCCCCGAGAAGACGATCTTCGCCACCAACTCGTCCACCCTGCTGCCGAGCGACCTCGTCGCATTCACCGGGCGGCCTGCCGAGTTCCTCGCCCTGCACTTCGCCAACCACGTGTGGGTGAACAACACGGCGGAGATCATGGGCACCACCCAGACCGACCCCGCGGTGTACCAGACGGTGGTCGACTTCGCCTCGGCGATCGGCATGGTCCCGATCGAGATCAAGAAGGAGAAGGCCGGCTACGTGCTCAACTCGCTGCTGGTCCCCCTGCTGGATGCCGCATCCGAACTGCTCGTCGACGGAATCGCCGACCCCGAGACCATCGACAAGACCTGGCGCATCGGCACGGGATCCCCGGTGGGACCCTTCCAGATCTTCGACATCGTTGGCCTCACGACGGCCTACAACATCTCCGCGGCGGCCGGCCCCAAGCAGCGCGAGTTCGCCGCGTACCTCAAGGAGAACTACATCGACAAGGGCAAGCTCGGCCTGTCGACGGGCGAGGGCTTCTACCGCTACTCCGCCTGAGAGGAACCGGACGCCGTAACGAGACCGAGGCGGCAACGAGATCGAGGCGCCGACGCGCCGTCACAACCCCCGTAGTGACGGCAGCCGCGTCGGCGCCTCGCTGTCAGCGAGCCTAGCATTAACCGGACGAATGGTATGTTTACTCAGCGAACGCTCGGCTGACCTGCAGCTGTGATCGTCGCGTAGACCTGACCCCACCCGGCCTCGAACTCGACCTCGCCGATCTCGCCACGATCCTTCCGCTTCTCCAGAGCGAGAAGCGCTGCGCGGCAGGCACCCAGCGTGCGCGCGTCACCCGCTCGGTGCAGTGTCGTCCCGACCACCATGCTCGACGCGCTGACGCTGCGGCACGCCCGCCGCAGCTCGCGGGACACCCGCGCGAGCACCATGCACCCGGCCACGTACAGCCCGAGCATCCCGACGAGCGCCGCCCACGACGCGACCGGCGCCAGCACCATTGCGGTGACGAGCGCTCCGAGACCGCCCACCAGCGGCCACTGGCGATAGGCCATGAGGATCCTGCGCTCCGCTGCGTTGGTTCCCGGCGCGAACACGACGAGGCGGTGCGAGACCACCCCGCTGCGGTGCGCGCTCGCGCTCGACGTCTGGTCGAGGTAACCCCACGGATGGCGTCCCTCCGACAGCACGCGGAGGCACCGCTCGACACGGCGACCGGCTCGACGGGGACGGTCGCCGCTGCGACGTTCGAGGGCGGATGGAAGACGGGATGCAGTGGACACGCTCCTGTTCTACGTGCGCGGCCGCCCCGCCATCGGGATCCTTACGGAATCCGGACGCGTGAGGGCCGCATCCGAACGGAACACGAACGCGGCCGCCCATGGACCACCGGCTGCGCCGCCCGCGTCAGCGGAGCTCCTTGCGCGGCATCACCAGCTCCTTGATGATCAGGATGATGCCCGCCGAGATCGGGATGGCGACGAGCGCGCCGGCCAGCCCGAACAGTGTCGACCCGGCGAGCGCGGAGATCAGCACGACCGAGCCCGGGATCTGCACCGCCTTGCCCATGACCTTCGGGGTGAGGATGTAGGCCTCGACCTGCATGTAGATGAGCATGAAGATCAGCACGATGAGCGCCGAGACCGGCGAGTGGATCAGCGCGATGATCGTCATCGCGATCGTCGTCAGCACCGTTCCGATCAACGGGATGAGTGTGATGAAGAACGCCGCGATGCCGATGAGGAACGCGCCGGGCACACCCGTGACCACCAGGAGGATCGTGCTGTACACCGCGTTGAAGAACGCCAGGATCACCATGCCGCTGAGGTACTTCCCGAAGTTGCGCAGGATGCGTTCGGAGTACTCGATGAAGGTCGGCCGGTGCGAGGCGCTCACCAGCTTGTAGGCCGCGTTCTTCGTGGAGTCGTAGCTGGCGATGAAGTAGATGGTGAGGATCAGTACGAAGAAGCCGGAGGTGATCGCGTCGAGCACCCCGAGCCCGAAGCCGACCACCCCGCTGCCGATCGCGGCCCAGACGGTCGGGTCTTTGACCTCCTTGGCGATCCAGGTGACGAAGTTGCCGAGCACGCCGTTGCTCGCCTCGTTGGCCGTGTCGAACCAGCCCTGGTCGCGCAGGGTGTTGATCTCTTTGGGGATCGCCTGCACCAGGTAGCTGATCTGGCTGACCACCAGCGGGAGCACCACCCAGACGATCGCAACCGCGACGCCGACGATCAGCAGGATGACCGTCACGATCGCCCACGCCCGCGAGAAGTGGTGCCGCTGGAACCACCGGATGAGCGGGTCGAGCCCGACCGTCGCGAACGCGGCGAAGAAGATCATGAACAGGATCGAGCGGAGTCCGTAGAGCGCCAGCCCGGTGGCGATGGCGCCGATGACGCCCAAGGAGACGAGATAGCCCCACTGCAGGGGTGTGCGCGAGCTGCGCGGCTCGAACGGCTGCTCAGGCCGTGGTGCCACCACCGTCGTCGCCGGTGCCGTCGCCGGCTGCGCGGCCGGTGTTCGCTTGGATGCCCGCATCGTCGTCTCCCCAGGGTTCGATGGTGCTCACCCTAGTGGGAAGAAGCGCTCGGAATCAGTCCCTCGGCGCGGTGTCGATCACCAGGCGTCGGCCGGAGCCTGCACGATCTCGACGGGCCGCGTACTCCAGTGGGCGCCGTTGGCGTAATGGCTCGACGCCCATGGAGACGCCCAGATCGCCTGGGCAGTCGCATCCGCGGAGCTTCCGGCGGCGAGGCCGGCCACGATCTCCGGATACCCGCGGTGCAGGTTCTCGGCGCAGTAGCGCGCGGCCGTGACCAGGTCGGGATAGCTGCCGAGGCCGGCGCCCCCGCCGGAGCCGTAACCGTTGTTCAGCGGGTTGTTACGGTTCCACCAGTCGGGAGGACCGTTCTCCTGCCGCATCCAGCGCAGGATGACGGTGACGTTCTCTTCGGTCTTCGGCCAGCCGCCGAACAGGAGCACGAGTTTGGCCCAGTCGGCGTTGGTCCCGTTGTTCGCCAGGGTCTGCACGCCGTCGGTCGCGGCGACGCCATCGCGCACGACGGTCTGCGCCGTCACGCCCGGTGCGACCTTCATCGTCTGCCCGGCGATGCGCTCATCGAACGTCGGCACCGCCGCCTGAGCCCGCTGGGTCGGCGCGATGGAGAGCCCGGCGATGAGCGCGAGCGCCATCAGACCGAGCGCGATGCGGTTCGGCAACGGCAGCGCCATGACGACGGCCGGAGTCGGCAGGCGTCGGCCTGCCGAGCGGCGGCCGTGTGCGCGTTGGGGGTCTGCTGGCTGCATACCCGTTCGAGGGTACCAAAGGGTTGCGGGTTCGTGAACCGGGCCGATCAGCCGCGCAGCGCGATCCGTTCGCTGCGCCAGCGGTCGTAGAGGCCCCACGGATCGTCCACTCCGGCACTCAGGGCGGCGAGGTGCGCGGCGAGGTCGTCGTTCGGCTCGAACCATTCGGTGCGAGGGATGCGGTGGGCGGCGAACTGCCGGTGCCGGCGCTGCTCGAGCATCCGGCCGCCGCGCTCGAACGCGAGTACCTCGTGGTGCGGGAGTGCTGCGATCCGCTGGCGAGGGTTACCGGACGTTCCGATCTTCACCCGGTCGTCGAAGCGCAGGTAGTAGACGACGTCGACGCGGTCGTCGAGCGCATCGCCGTCGGGGATATCGCCCTGCCGCCACTCGCAGATCGCGCAGAGCCAGCCCGACGGGTACCGCACGCCGAGACGCGAGCCGCATGCCAGGCACGGTGACGGGAGGAGGTCGGTGATCCCCACGTCGGAGGCGACCCAGTCGTACGCCGCCACGAGGTGGTGGGTGCAGAGCGGCACCGGGGAGCCCGCCTCGACCGGATCCGGGCAGGGCGCGCCGTTCGGGAGGAGGACCGCGCAGTGCATGCCGGAACGATAGCGCGCACCGCCGACGCCGCGACGTCGCCCCGGCAGCACCTTTTCGGTGCGCGCCGGATGCAAGCCGGTGTCAGGCGTATCCGACGACTCCGGTGAAGTCCGGAGAGCCGTCGGGGCGTGCGGGGAGCGGTGCACCGTTGATGTAACGGGGCCACTCGAGTTGCAGACCGGAGCCGACGACGAGTCGCGGGTATGCGGTCGACGGCGGCGCGAAGGACGGAGCGGCGGGGACGGCCGGCGGTGTGGGAGTTGTCGGCGCCGCCGGAGCGGGCGCAGTGGGCGGAGCGGGCGGCGCGGCCGGAGTCGACGGCGCGGCCGCCATGGGCTGCCAGCTCTGGAACGCCGCCGCCGGCTGCTGCACCGGCCGCGGCGGGAACTGCTGCTGGGGCTTCGCCACCTTCGGACCGAAGAGCGAGAAGGTCAGCGGGATCAGGATGGTGCCCAGAGCATCCAGGATCGCGATCACGCCCATCAGCCGCCAGTACGTCTCGCCGAAGTCGACACGCGTGAAGATCAGCGGCAGTGACAGTCCGACCGTCAGCAGTCCGACGAGGGTGAGCGTGCCGATGGTCACCTTGCTCATGAGAGGGCCGGTGAACCGGCGCTGCGTGTTGAGCACCAGGTGGATGTGGAGCAGCCCGAGCCGCGCGACGGCCACCAGCGCGAACCAGGCGAACGGCTCCCACCAGGGGGAGCTCCCGTCGTACGTGTTCGGCGTCCAGACCTTCACGAGACCGGCGATCAGCAGGTAGACCGAGGTCACGACGCTGACGGCGCCGAACCAGGGGGCGCGCCGCGCCGACACGTCCGCGTCGTACCAGGAGACCAGCGAGAAGAAGACGAAGAGCGAGATCGTGCCGATCAGACGCCAGCACAGTTCGTCGAACTCCCCGATGAGAACCGCGTAGACGCCGACGAGCGCTGCGGCGATCAAGGCCCCGATGACGATGCGGGGCATCAGGTGGCGAACCCACGCGTACTGGCGGGTCTCCGGTCGGTGGAGCGGGGCAGGGGCGGTCGTGCTCATGGGATGCCTCTCATATGCCGTTGCGTGCATGCGCCCTCGGGTCGGGCGCTCCGCCGAGCGTATCGAGCGGGTTCGGCAGCTGGTATCCGTGCACACACGGATTCTCAGCCCGCCCCGGTGGCCCGGCCTACGATGGCGCTGAGCCGATGTCCGGGGCGCGGCGTCGATCGCTCTCGCTACGATGACCGGATGGACGACGCCCGGTTCCTCGACGCTGTTGCCGATCGCCTCGCCTCCCTTCCCGCGGTCGAGGCGGTGAGCCTCGGAGGCTCGCGCGCTCAAGGCACGGAGCGGCCCGACAGCGACTGGGATCTCGCCGTCTATTATCGCGGCGCCTTCCGTCCGCAGGCGCTCCGCGACCTCGGCTGGCCGGGCGAGGTCGCCGAGATCGGCGGGTGGGGCGGCGGAGTCTTCAACGGCGGCGCCTGGCTGACGATCGACGGACGCGCGGTCGACGTGCACTATCGCGATCTCGACGTGATCGAGCACGAGCTCGGCGAGGCCGAGGCCGGGCGTTTCCGCATCGAGCCGCTCCTGTTCCACCTCGCGCTCATCCCGAGTTATCTGGTGGTCGGCGAGCTCGCCATCAACCGTGTGCTCCGCGGCTCGCTGCCGCGCCCCCACTACCCGGATGCTCTGCGCCGGGCTGCTGCCGACGAGTGGTCGGGCCGCGCGGAGATCACAGCGGTGTACGCCGAGCGCAACCACGCAGCCCACGGCCGGGTGACGGCCTGCGCCGGGCTGCTCGCGACGTCGGCGATGCAGTTCGCGCACGCGGTGATGGCCGCCCGGGGCGAGTGGGTCACCAACGAGAAGACGCTGCTCGACCGTGCGGGCATGCGCTCGGTCGACGACCTCGTCGTGGAACTGACCCCCGAACCCGCGCGCCTCGGCGCGGCCGTCGCCGAACTGGTCGAACTCGGCCGGTCACGACTGGCCGACGCCAGGGGCTAGTCGACGTCGACCGACCAGATCGGAAGACCGTTGGCGGTCAGCCGGTCGGTCTCGATGTAGATCGCCGTGCGGCCGTCTTCGTCGGTCAACTCCGCCTGAAAGGCGTACTCCGTCAGATCCCAGGTGCGGCCGTCGAACGGGCCGCCCTCGAGCTGCGCGATGCGGGCATCCATGGTTGAACGCTACTCCCCCGCGGCCCGGTAGCACCCGCAGAAGATGCGCGTACTATCGCCAGGGCAGCCAGCTGAGGTTGCTCCGACCCGAAGGAGGCGCGATGGACGTTCCGACTCTTGTCGTGGGAACACAGCGCTATCGCTTCGATGTCGACGTCGAAGATCTGAAGCGCTCGATCGTCGACGCCGTGCGCAACGGAGGCTCGTTCGTGACGATCATCAGCACGGCCGGCCGGCGCACGGACCTGCTCATCACCGCGTCCACCGAGGCGCGCATCGAATTCGCCCCGCCGCCCGAGCCGGAGAGCGCCGGTGCGAGCGGACCGGAGACGTTCCGCGACGACTTCGATCTGGACTACGGCCTGTAGCCGTCCGAGGGGGCGCGGCCTAGGCGCTCACGTCGGGATCGGTCGCGAACCCCTCGCGGAAGATGCGGCGCGCCCGCTCGGCGATCGCCGGACGCTCGTCGTGGTCGGTGCGCGAGAGCAGGAACGCGAGCATCGACACCGCGAGCATCACGTCTCCCCCGGTGACGCTCGCCCGGATGCGCCCGGCGTCCTGATCGCGCACGAGCACCGCGTCGACGACGGCGGACACCCGCGCGCCGAGCTCTTCGGCCCGCGGGTCGTGGCGCTCGGTGCTGATCATGTCGATGAGGGCGGTGGAGGCGATCGCCTGTTCGGAGATCTCGTCGAAGAGGTCGCTCATGCGGGCATCCGGTCGATCTCGTAACGCCTCGAGATCGGTGATGTTGTCGTCGAACACCGCCAGCGCCAGCGCGATGCGATCGGGGAAGTGCCGGTAGAGGCTGCCCTGTCCGACCCCGGCTCGACGGGCGACCGCGCTCAGCGGAGCGGCGAATCCGCCCTCGGCGAAGACCTCGCGCGCGGCGGCGATGAGAGCCCGACGGTTCTCGGGACCGGCACTTCGTCCTCTGTTCATCTTCCCGTCAGCTGGCACGGGTGTAGCGTACTACCGGACAGTGTTGTCCGGTAGATCAGGGGTCAGCGCCCGTATCCCCCAGCGACGCGCCCCGCAGAGAAAGAGGAACAGATACCCATGAGCAAGAACGCAGGTACGCTCTCCGGCGATTCGTCGATCCGCACGTGGCTCGAAGACCCCGTCGGTGGCCCGATCATCCGCGACCTCCTGGCGCAGTCCGGTCAGGATGCGGACGTGCTGCGACCCGTGCACCGCCTCGCACTCAAGCGCCTCGTGTCGCTGAGCAAGGGCGCCTTCACGCAGCAGATGATCGACGAGCTCGTGCAGCGCGTCGAGTCCGGCGAAGTGCCGGCAGGCTCGACCGCCGTCCCCGGCGCGACCGCTGCCGCCGACGAATCCGCAGCGGAGTCCCCCGCCTCGGCTCCCGAGCCCGAGCCCTGGGTCGAGGTCGTCACCGCAGGACGCTTCGCGGGCAAGACCGTGATCGTGACCGGAGCCGGCTCCGGCATCGGCCGCGCCACCGCATCCCGCATCGCCCGTGAGGGCGGCCGCGTCGTCGCCGTCGACATCTCCCGGGAGCGCCTCGACGCCTTCGCCGCCGAGCTGCCCGAGGCCGAGATCGTGCCGGTCGCCGGTGACATCACCGACGACGCGGCGATCGCCGCGATCGTCGCCGCCGCCGGACCCCGCATCGACGGACTGGCCAACATCGCCGGGATCATGGACAACATGACCCCGGTGCACGAGGTCTCCGACGCGATCTGGGACCGCGTGTTCTCGATCAACGTCACCGGCACGATGAAGCTGATGCGCGCCGTCATCCCCGCGATGCTCGCCCAGGCCTCCGGGTCGATCGTGAACACCGCGTCGGAGGCGGCCCTCCGCGGCTCCGCGGCCGGTGTCGCCTACACGGCGTCGAAGCACGCGGTGGCCGGCATCACCAAGAGCAGCGCCTTCATGTACGGCCCGAGCGGCATCCGCGTCAATGCTGTCGCCCCCGGACCGACCATCACCAACATCGAGGCGTCGTTCGGGTCCGCACTCGGTGCCGAGCGCGTGCAGCTCGCCATGACGATCCTGCCGGATGCCGCTGAAGCCGACGCTCTCGCGGCGTCGATCACCTTCCTGCTGAGCGACGACGGTGTGAACGTCAACGGCGTGATCCTGCCGTCGGACGGCGGCTGGTCGGTCGCGTAGCAGGTCGTCTCCATCGCGCCCGGCCCTCATGATCATCCTCGACGGGTGACGTGAGGCGCCGGGCGCTGTCGCACACTGGTGCCGATGTCCGAATCGGAAACCCCGCCCCGTAAAGAACGGACCTGGCCGACGGAGCTCCGCGAGATCGTCGCGGTGTTCATGCTCTCGGTGACGGCCATCCTCACCGCCTGGTGCGGCTTCGAATCCTCGAAGTGGAGCGGTGAGATGTCGATCGAGTTCAGCCAGGCCTCCTCCGACCGCATCCAGTCCCTGAACGCCTCCAACGACGCCAGGGAGGCGCGCTCGATCGATCTCACGATCTACGCGCAGTGGGTGGATGCCCGCGCAACCGGCGACGAGAAGCTGGCGTCGTACGTCGAGGCCCGCTTCACCCCGGCCTTCCAGGTCGCGTTCGACGCGTGGCAGAAGGGCGGCGAGTCGACGGCGTCGCCGTTCGCCGAACCCAGCTATGTGCCGGCGGGCCAGGCCGAGGCCGACAAGCTCTCGACGAAGGCCGATGCCACATTCAACGCCGCTCTGCAGAGCAACCAGCGCGGCGACAACTACTCGCTGCTCACCGTTCTCTTCGCGCTCGTGCTGTTCTTCAGCGCCATGTCGAGCCGCAACCGCTACCCGTGGGTCGACTGGTTCCTGCTCGGACTCGCGATTGTGATCGCCATCGCGGGAGCGGTCATCCTGGCGTCGTATCCCGTGCTGATCTGACGCACCCGTCGTGACCCTTGCCCTTGCATACCCCTCCGGGTATAGCCTGTGGCCATCCGACGACGAGGGGATGCACCATGGACTGGAACAACTTCTGGAGCGTTATCTGGTTCGTCTTCTGGATCTTCGCCTATACGGCGTACTTCTTCGCGCTGTTCGCGATCCTGGCCGATCTGTTCCGCGACCAGAAGCTGAACGGCTGGTGGAAGGCGGTCTGGGTCATCTTCCTGATCTTCGTGCCGTTCCTCACCGCGCTGGTGTACCTGATCGCCCGCGGCCGTGGCATGGCCGAGCGACAGGGCGCCCGTTATGCGCAGGTCAGGGAGGACTATGACGACGGCGCCAAGTCGAGCTCGTTCGCGAACCCGGCCCATGAGATCGAGAAGGCGAAGAACCTGCTCGATCAGGGCGTGATCACGCAGGGCGAGTTCGACGCGATCAAGAACAAGGCGCTCGGCAACAAGTTCTGAGGCGCCCCTCGGTCGCGCTTCGTTGAGGGGTGGCGAAGGCATCGAAACCCGCGGTTTTGGATGCGTTCGCCGCCCCTCGACGTCAATCAGGCGTCGGCGATGAGGGCCACGGCCTGCGGCGCTAGCGACAGGCCGGAGGCAGGGGCTCCGGTGAGGATGTCGGTGCCGAGCAGTTCGAGCGTCACTGCGGCATCCGAGTGGTTGATCGCCACGAGATGCGTGCCGCGTCGGACGAACTCCACTCCGGCCGCGCGCGGCAGGCGGTCGACGGCCGACGCCGTCAGGATGCCGTCGAGCAGGGTGCCGAGCGGAGCGTCGTCGAGCTGCGTCGCGACGTACCAGGCCGTCCCCGCCCCGCGGTCGTGATGCGTGACGGCCGGATGCCCGTCGAGCGCACCGCCCTCGAACACCGCGTCCACCGTGGCCGAGGTGATGCGCACGTACTCGCCCCACAGCGTGGCCTCCGCGACGCCGCCGATCGCGTCGCCGCTCACCGTGAGCACGGGAGGCGTGCCGCTGCCGAGCGCCGCGAGATCCGGAGCGGCGGGCGGCGCGAACTCCTCGATCCACACCCCGAGCGTCTCGCGGAGCAGCCCGAGATACCCGCCCGTGCGCACGTGCAGATTCTCGTCGAGCACCGCCGTGAGGTACCCGACGACCAACGTGCCCCCGCCGGCGGCGTAGGCGTCCAGCGCCGTCAGCTGCTCGTCGCTCGCCACG
The DNA here is from genome assembly GCF_027921845.1 of Leifsonia poae. GTDB lineage: Bacteria > Actinomycetota > Actinomycetes > Actinomycetales > Microbacteriaceae > Leifsonia > Leifsonia poae. Next base: position 476,563 of record NZ_BSEN01000006.1, on the reverse strand, counting down.
AACAGCGACGGCACCACCACGACGCGGTAGCCGGCGAGGTCGTCGGTGGGGCGCACGAAGTCGATCGTCGCGCCGGCCGCGGCGAGCGCCCGGTACCAGCTGAACACATCCACGATGTAGCTCACCGCCGCCGGTGACGCCGGCTGCTCGATCGCCCACCACGAGTCCCAGTCGAAGACGATCGCGACCTGCGCGGGCACGGGAGCGCCCAACAGACCCTCGACGCCCGAGAGCATGCGCAGCTCCGCCCCGAGCTGCTCGACCTCGCGGAAGACGCGCGTGTCTGTTCCGCCGTGCGGCACCATGCCGGAGTGGAACTTCTCCGCGCCCGCCACGGCCTGCCGCCACTGGAAGAAGAGGATGCCGTCGGCCCCGCGCCCGATGCTCTGATACGACCAGGCGCGCATCTGCCCCGGCAGCTTCGCCGCGTTGCGCTCGCGCCAGTTGACCGCGCTCGGCGCCTGCTCCATCAGCAGCCACGGTGCGCCACCGCCGAGCGAGCGCATCAGGTCCCGCTGCATGGCGGCGTACGCCGACGAGTACGGATCGGCCGGATCCGGATAGGAGTCGTCCGACACGATGTCGACCTCCTGCGCCCACTTCCAATAGTCGGCGGCCTTGAAGAACCCCATGAAGTTCGTCGTGATCGGCACCGTCGATGAGCGCCGGATGATCGCCGCTTCGGCGCGGTAGCACTCCAGCAGTTCGTCCGAGCTGAAGCGGTCGAAGTCGAGCAGCTGCGTGGGGTTCTTGAAGGTGGGCGCCGCCCGCGGCGGCAGGATCTCGTCGAAGCCGGCGTAGTGCTGCGACCAGAAGGCCGTGCCCCAGGCGTCGTTGAGCGCCTCGATCGAGCCGTACTTGCGTTCCAGCCACGAGCGGAACGCGGCGGCCGACGCGTCGCAGTAGCAATGGCTGACGTGGCATCCGTATTCGTTGTTCACATGCCACAGCTCGAGCGCGGGATGGTCGGCGTACCGCGCGACGATCGCCTCCACGAGCCGGGCCGCGTAGCGCCGGTACACCGGCGAGCTCGGGCAGTACGCCTGCCGGCTCCCCGACGAGAGGGTCACGCCCTGTTCGGTGACCGGCAGCATCTCCGGATGCGCGATCGCGAGCCACGGGGGCGGTGACGCCGTGGCCGTGGCCAGGTCGACGCGCACCCCTCCCGCGTGCAGCAGGTCGAGCACCTCGTCGAGCCAGGCGAAGTCGAACTCGCCGTCCCGCGGTTCGATGCGCGCCCAGGAGAAGATGCCGACCGAGGCCAGGTTGACGCCCGCCCTGTTCATCAGCGTCACGTCGTCACGCCAGACCTCGGCGGGCCATTGCTCCGGGTTGTAGTCCCCGCCGTACCAGAAGTCGCTCATTCCTTCACACTTCCGCTCGCGAGTCCCGTCGTCCAGTAGCGCTGGAGGAACAGGAAGGCGATGACCAGCGGGATGATCGAGACGAGCGATCCCGTGATGACCACCGAGAACAACGCCTGCGACCCGCCGCCGGCTGCGCTCGTGGCCTGCTGCTGGGCGAGGCCGACGGTCAGCGGATACAGCTCGGAGCTGTTCAGCATGATCAGCGGAAGGAAGTAGTTGTTCCAGGTCCCGACCAGCGCGAACAGGAACACGGTGACGATCCCCGGCCCGAGGAGCCGCAGGCCCACCTGCCAGAAGATGCGGAACTCGCCCGCGCCATCCACCCGGCCCGCTTCGATCATCGAGTCCGGGATGGCGTCGGCCGCATAGACCCGCATCAGGAACACGCCGAACGGGCTGACGAGCGACGGCACGATGACCGCCGCCGGAGTGTTCGTGATGCCGAGCTGGCTGAACATCAGGTAGGTCGGCAGGGCGAGCGCCGTGAGCGGGATCATGATGGCCCCCAGCACCACGCTGAACATGACGATCGCACCCGGGAAGCGGTACTTGGCGAACGCGTAGCCCGCCATGGTCGCCAGAAGCGACGCGCCGATGGCGCTCACCAGCGCGTAGACCAGCGTGTTGATCGCCCAGTGCAGGTAGATGCCGTTCTGGGTCGTGAAGACCGCCGCGATGTTCGTGAAGAGGTCGAACGAGTGCCCGAACGCGAACCCGAAGGTGCTGAACAGATCGCCGTTGTTCTTGGTGGATGCGATGAACAGCCACACGATCGGCAGCACGAAGTAGAGCGCGCAGATCCAGAGCAGCACGGTCAGCAGGGTGCTGCGCTGCTTCTCTCTGTTGTACGACGTGCCCTCACCCCGGCGATTGGTGTTGCGCCGGGGCGGCGCCTCCGACGGTGGGGCGATCGGTTCGCCCGTCGCTGTGTCAGTCATTTCGGGCTTCCTTTCGCTGCGTCGTGAGCTGGACGACGTACGACACGATCGCGATCACCAGTCCGAGGAGGAAGGCGATGGCCGCGGCGTAGTTGACGTCCTGGTTCGTGAACGCGAGGTTGTAGGCGTAGTAGTTCGGCGTGTAGCCGTTGTCGATGACGTTGGGCGCGAGCGCATGCAGCAGGCTCGGCTCGTTGAAGAGCTGGAAGGTGCCGATGATCGAGAAGATCACAGTGAGCACGATCGCCGGCCGGATGGCCGGGATCTTTATGCTCCACGCCACCCGCCACTGACTGGCGCCGTCGATCTCCGCCGCCTCGAAGAGCTCGGTCGGGATCGACCGCAGCGCGGCGTACATGATGATCATGTTGTAGCCGACGAAGGCCCAGGTGACGATGTTCATCATCGAGCCCAGCATGTTCCCTGCGCTCAGCAGGTCGGGAGCCCCCAGACCGACGGCCCGGAACGTCTGGGCGATCGGGCCGAAGTCGTTGCCGTACAGGTAGCCCCACATCAGCGTGGCGACGACGCCGGGCACGGCGAACGGCAGGAAGATCAGCAACCGCAGGGCCACGGATCCGCGCACCCGGCCGCTGTCGAGCGCGAGGGCGAAGAAGAGCGACAGGGCGAGCATGATCGGCACCTGGATGACCAGGAACAGCGCCATGCGGCCGACGCCGGCGAGGAAGTCGGGATCGGTGAAGGCCCGGAGGTAGTTGGCGAACCCCGCAAAGGTCGAGCCGCCGACGAGCTGGGTCGTGAACAGGCTCAGGTAGCCGGAGTAGAACAGCGGCAGCAGGAGCATCACGATGAACACGATCATGAACGGCGCGACGAAGAGGTAGGCCGCGATGTTGAGCCGGCGCTGGTTCGCGCTGTGCTTGCGACGCACCTTCGGGATGCGCTCTCGCGCGCGCACCGGCGATGGTGCGACGGACTGGGTCATGATGAACTCCTTTGTTCGACCAGGTGCGTGCCGGGGCGGCGGTGTCGGCCCGCCGCCCCGGCACGACTTACTTGTTGACGGAGAAGCCCTGCTGGGTTCCGTAGGTGACGAGGGCCTTCTGCCAGGCGTCGAGCCCGGCCGAGAGATCGCCCTTCGCGGCGAGCGCCTTGCCCATCGTCTCGGTGTAGCTCGAGTAGGCGTAGTCCATGTAGGGCAGCCAGTCGAACTTCGTGTCGACGGTGGTGGAGATGTCGGCGAACAGCGCGTTCACCTTCTGGCCGCCGTAGAACGGTGCAGCCTGGTCGACGAACGCCGGATCCTTCAGGGTCGCGTTCAGTGTCGGGAACAGGAACTGCTTGTTCGCCAGCATCAGCGTCGACTCGGGATCGTTGTTGATGAACTTCGCCAGCTCGTAGGCGGCGATCGGGTTCTTCGTCGTCTTCAGCACGGCGTCGGACGATCCACCCCAGTTACCGGATGCCTCCTTCGCTCCCGGCGTCTGCGGCAGTGCGGCGGCACGCCAGAGACCGGAGGTCTTCGCGGCCGTACCCTGCAGGAAGACGGGCGCCCATGCCGCGGTCAGCCATCCGGCGTACTTGCCGTTGGCGAGACCCTGGTACCAGCTGTCGGTGAAGTCGGGGTCGGTCGAGACATACCCCTTCTGGATCAGGCCCTGCCAGTACGTGGCCACCTTCTTCGCCTCCGCGCTGTTGACGTCGACCTTCACACCCTTGCTGCCGTCGTAACCGAACGGCTTGACGCCCGCCTGCCACAGCAGTCCGAGCATCTGGCCGGCCTGGCTCGATGCGAGGTTCGACATGAACACACCGGTCTTCGACTTCACCGCTGCGGCATCCGTCGCGTACTCGTCCCAGGTCGTCGGGGCCTTGGTCACTCCTGCTTTGCTGAGGATGTCCTCGCGGTACAGGTTTCCCATCGGTCCCGAGTCCTGCGGGATGGCGAAGATCGAGTCGTTCTGCTTGACCTGGTTCCAGACCCACGGCACGTACTCGTTGCTGAGACTCGAGGCGCCGTACGGCGCGAGGTCGAGCAGGCTGTCGGTCACGGTGAACGAGGAGATGTACTGGAACTCCATCTGCGCCACATCCGGAGCGCCCTTGCCCGCCTTCAGCGCGGTGCGCAGCTTCTGGTAGTGCGGGGCTCCCTGACCGACGTTCTCGACGTCGACCTTGATGGCCGGGTACTTCTTCTCGAAAAGGGCGACCTCGTTCTTGATGTCGGGGACCCACGTCCAGAAGGTGAGGGTGGTCGGCGTCTTCATCGCCTTGTCGATCTCGGACTGCGAGACGGGCTTGGTCGTCGTTCCCGACGTCCCGCCACCGCCGCCGGTGCAGCCGGTCAGCGCGAGGGCGACAGCCAGGAGGCCGGTGCCCAGCGCCACTGCTGTTCTCGGTGCTTTCTTCCTCATGAGCGTTCTCTTTCTCTTGGTGGTCCGGTCACGCCTGTGAACCGGGGACCTCGAACACGGCGACGTCGCGCGGTTCGAGGGTGAAACGGGACCCGGCGGCGAACTGCTCGCCGGTCTCGACGAGGGTGCTGTCGGCGGGGACGGTGACGGAGTGCGCGGTGCCCGACCAGTTGTGCACGAACGTTACGGTGCGCTCGCCGGCTCGGCCGGTGCTGACGGTGACGGGCGTTTCGGTGCGCCAGCGCTCGGATGCCGTGCTCGGCACCAGCCAGCGGGCGATGCTGCGGGCGAGCGGCTGGTTGGGCACCGTGCCGACGTAGGTCACGCGCCCGGCGCCGAACGGCGTCGTGGTCATCGCGGCACGCGCGCCGAGCTCGGTCGGCTCGTACTCCAGAACGGTCTCGGCGCCCTCGAGGTTCAGCACGTCGACCCACGCGGTCGCCTGCGAGCCGGGCTCGAGCTCGAATCCGGATGCCGCCTCGCCGCTGCTCGCGGTGACCGTGAGCGGGGCCGCCAGGTTGCTGTACTCGTCGTACCAGACACCGGCCGCCTCGTGCAGCCGGTCGGGGGCGACACCGCGCCGCGCCCGGGCCAGTTCGTCGCCGTAGCCGGTGCGGATGCCCAGCACCAAGTGGCCCCCGGCCTCGGCGTAGGCACGCAGCGCGTCGAGCGCGGCGTCGTCGGCGACGTACTCCGCGACGGCGACGAGCACCGGATACTGCGCGACGAGGTCGGCCGCATCCTGTTCGACGAACTGCCGGGTGTGCTGAACCCGCACCTGCGCGCCGGCTTCGCTGAAGCCGCGGTAGAAGGCATCCACGATGTGCGCGTACGAACGATGGTCGGGGCCGCCCTCCTCGGTCGCGAGCGGCGGGTAGAACTCGAAGGACCACTTCGTGTCGGTGGAGTAGAGCATGAGCACGTCGGCATCCGGCTCGAAGCCGTCGAGCGCGTCGCCGATGCGCTTCAGGCTCGCGCCGAGCTCCGCGACCTCCCGGTAGATGCGGCCGGGCACCTGGCTGTGCGGTAGCACGCCGCCCCAGTACGTCTCGACGCCGAAGTGCAGCGTGTGCCAGTGCCAGTACTCGATCATCCGGGCGCCGCGGCTGACCAGCGCGAAGGCCGCCTGCTTGATCTGACCCGGATACGGCGGCTGGTTCTGCCACGGGCCGCCGATCGACTGCGCGTTGGTCTCGGTGACGAGGAAGCGCTCCTGCGCCGACGAGAAGGCCCGGTCGCCCCACTGGAACAGCGCCCACGGCCCGGTGTGCCACCATTCGGCCCGGCGCGGCAGGTCGACGTCGGCGGAGAGGCCGTCCTGCATCAGGTAGTACGGGTTGCCCGCCGTGATGTCGAGCGATGCGGCCAGCTCGTCATCGGAGATCTGCGCACGCGAGTACGAGATGCAGGTGGTGACGAACTGGTCGTCGCGGGCGTACTCGCGCACGATCTCCGCCTGCCAGGCGATCAGGTCGGTGGCCTGCTCGCCCTGGAAGCGGCGCCACTCGAGCTGGTACTGGGGCATCATGTTGCCGGCGGGGCGCCAGAGCTCCGACCACTCGGAGATCCGGTGCGACCAGTAGACGAGGCCCCACTCCTCGTTGAGTCGCTCGACGGTGCCGTAGCGCGCGCGGAGCCAGGCGACGAACGCCTGGAAGGTCGACTCGTTGTGCGGCAGGTTGTTGCCGGGCTCGTTGTCGACCTGGTAGCCGATCACGGCGGGGTGGTCGGCGTAGCGTGGGATCATCTTTCGGATGACCCGCTCGGCGTACCACCGGTAGACCGGCACCGACTGGTCCATCTCCTGGCGCGCGCCCCAGCCGATGGCCCGGCCGTCGGCGCCGATCGCCGCGATCTCGGGGTGGAGGGTCTGAAGCCACGGCGGGATGGCGTAGGTGGGTGTGCCGAGGACGACCGCGATCCCCCGTGCGTGCGCTCCGTCCAGCACCGGCTGCAGCCAGTCCAGGTCGAACTCACCGTTGCGCGGCTCCCAGGTGGACCACACCGACTCGCCGACCCGGATGACGGTGAAGCCCGCCTCCACCATCAGGTCGAGGTCACGATCGAGCGTTCCCTCCTCCTGGTACTCGGCGTAGTAGGCGGCTCCGAAGAGCACGCCGGGGAACTGAGGGTTCTGAGTCATCGTCGACCTTTGCTTCGTCGTACTGTTGTCGACAACATTCTGCGGTTGCGTCACCTGAATGTTGTCGACAACATTAGGTTGGCCGCTACATTACACACGCTGTGAAGCAACGCACAAGAGCCGTGACCGGATGGTTACTTTGCGACGGGTGGGGCCGTCGACGCCCGCGCGACGAGCTCCGGCAGGCGGTATCCGGGGACCTGCTCGACGCTCTCGCCCTCGATCTTGGCGATCAGCACGTTCATCAGGTACGCACCCTCGCCCTCGAAATCCAGGCGGATCGTCGACAGCGACGGCAGGTGGAACCGCGACTCGGGGGCGTCGTCCATGCCGATGACGCTGACGTCGTCCGGCACCCGGATGCCGCGCTCCGCGAGACCGAAGATCAGCCCGATGGCCATGCTGTCGTTGGCGAGCGCGACCGCGGTCACGCCATCCGGAAGCTCATGGGCGGCGCGGTAGCCCGACTCGGCTGACCAGTCTCCCTCCGTCTCCCAGGCGAGCTTCAGCCCGCGGCCGGCGACCTCGTCGACGAACCCGCTCCGGCGCTCCCCCGACGCGATCCACACGCCGGGGCCGTTGACGAAGGCGACCGAGCGGTGGCCGAGGTCCGCCAGATGGGCGGCCGCGAGCAGGCCGGGATGCGCGCGCGGGTTGCCTCCGGCCGACGCCAGGCCCTCACCGGAGTCGATGGAGATCGGCACGTCGATCGCGCGGTTGGCGACGGCCGCCCGCACGACATCCGTCTGCGCGGTGGCGAAGACGCCCGCGATCTGGTGCTCCATCACGACGTCGAGGGCGGCGTCGACCGAGGCGGTGTCCTCGCCGTCCATGGACGCGATGTCGAGAACGAAGCCGCGGCTGCGCGCGGCGGTGGTGGCACCCGCGATGATCCGCCCCGGCCCCGACAGCTCCATGCGGTGCGCGAGGATGCCGATCCTGTTCGACTGTCGCGACCGCAACCAGCGCGCGGCGCCATTCGGGCGATAGTTGAGTTCCTCGATGGCGGACTGCACCTTCGCCCGGGTCGTGGGGCGGATGCCCTCGAACCCGTTGAGGAACCGCGTCACCGTCTGATGGGAGACTCCGGCCTGGCGGGCCACATCGTAGATGGTGGCGCGCCTCATGGAATGTAGTGTCTCACAGCCGCTCTCCCCGCCCCTGCTGCTGCTCCGTCCTCCCGCGCCCCCTTCGGTACCCGCTTCCGTTGAGGGGTGGCAAACTCGCCTGAACACGCCGGTGGGGGCTGCTTTTGCCACCCCTCAACGAGACCGGCCACCCTCAACGGAAGGAAGCGGGAGGAAGCGGGAGGAGGCGGGCTCAGGGGCCGGTGGTACCCTTCGAGAGAGGAGCCCGGACAACGTCCACGCCCCTCTTGCTCGAGGCATGGAGGGTTCGATGCGTGATTTCACCACACCGCTCCACTCGACGACCGAGGCGCCGTCGACCAGATCCGGCCCCGCGCGTCCGCCAGGCGGACTCCCGCTGACCATCCGGTTCACGGCGCCCGAGTACGCGGCGCTGCTCCGGATCGCCGGCGAGCGCTCGACGACGGCCAGCCATCTGATCGAGGATCTCGTGCGCTACGCGCTCACCCACAGCGTGGTGCCGCCCCTGACCGAGCCGCCGAGTCGCGCGCGGGGTCGCGCAGAGGCTCAGGAGCCGCACGAAGACACGGACCCGCAGGAGAACACGGCCTGACCGTTTCGTTGAGGGGTGGCGAATGCGCCTCTCACCGGCGTGTTTAGGCGGATTTGCCACCCCTCGACGAAAGGGGGCGGCCGGCTAGCCGGCTAGGCGGGCGCGGAGGTCTTCGAGGAAGCCGTCGCCGGGGTCGAGGGTGTCGCCATTCAGGCGAGCGGACGGCGTACCGGTGATCGCGTGCGAGCCGGCGAACGCGTCGGTCGTGACTTCCGCGAGGAGCTCGTCGTGGTCCCGCTGCCGGAGTGCCTCGCGCACGTCGACGTCGTGGCGGGCGGCGATGGCGGTCAGCTCCGCGTCGTCGAGACCCGTCGTGGCCTCCTCCGGCTGCCGTTCGTAGAGCTCGGCGAGCACCGCCAGCACGGCATCCGGAGCCACGCGGGCGGTCTCGATCAGCACGGTCGACGCACGCGTCGAATACTTCGACCCCTTCGACTCGCGGTCGAGGAACGTCAGGGGATGCAGCACGAGCGAGACCTCGCCCCGCTCGACGAGGTCCGCGATCGCGGAGCCGTTCTCCGCGTCGAACTTCGCGCACCACGGGCACAGCGGATCGAACCAGAGCTCGAGCACCTGTTCCGACGGCTCGCCGAGCCCGATGGTGCCGGTCGCCGCATCCCAGGCGTTCGACGCGCTCGCGGCGCTCGGCGACGCCAGCGACCCCGCCGCGCATCCCGTCACGAGCGAACCGATCACCGCGGCCGCAGCCATCACCAGCGCCCACCGCCCAGAACGTCTCCGCATGCCACCGCTCACGCCGAACTCCCTTCTCGTGGCCGCCATCCGCGTGAGGCAGCACCGGGAGAATCTACGACGCGCGCACGGCCCCCTCAGGCCGAGCGGCCGAAAACACGTAGGGCGTCAGACGCCGACGCGCACGTCCGGATGCTCCGCCTCGCCGACGACGGGAACGCTGTGGTGGCGGCGCTCGAGTGCAGCGCCCTCCACATCGACGTTCGGCAGGATGCGGTCGAGCCAGCGCGGCAGCCACCAGGCCGAACGGCCGAGCAGGTGCATGAGGGCCGGCATCAGCAGCATGCGCACGACGAACGCGTCGAGGAGCACTCCGATGGCGAGCCCGAAGCCGATCGAGCGGATCATCGTCGACTCCGAGAAGATGAACCCACCGAAGACCGAGACCATGATCAGCCCCGCCGCCGTGACGACGGACCGGCCTGCGCGCAGACCCTGCATCACCGCTACGCGTGCGGATGCTCCGTGCACATACGCTTCACGCATCCCGGACGCGAGGAAGAGCTGGTAGTCCATCGCGAGCCCGAACAGGATGCCGATCAGGATCACCGGCAGGAAGCTCAGGATCGGCCCCGTCCCGTGGATGCCGAGTGCGTCGGCGAACCAGCCCCACTGGAACACCGCCACGATGGCACCGTAGGTGGCGAAAAGCGACAGGATGAACCCGCCCGTCGCGATCAGCGGCACGAGCAGCGACCGGAACACCAGGATCATGATGAGGAGCGACAGCCCGACCACGACGACGAGGTAGAGCGGCAGCACGTTCGCGAGGCTCTCGGAGATGTCGATGTTGATGGCGGCCTGACCCGCGACGCCGAGCGTGATGCCGCCGACCGCCGGCAACGAACGCAGATCGCGCACGAGCCGATCGGTCGAGACGCTGTTCGGGCCCTCCTTCGGAACGACCTGGAAGGCCGCCAGCCGGTTGTCGTCGGACACGGCGATCGGCGCCACCGCGACCACGTCGCGCTGATCGGCGATCTTCTGCGCGACGAGCACCTGCTTCTCGAGCACCTGATCGTCGTCGAGGCCGGCGGGCAGTGCCGCTGTGACGAGCAGGGGCCCGTTCGCACCGGCGCCGAACGCCTTCTCGGTCGTCGTGAAGGCGCGGTACGACGCGGATCCGGCCGGTTCGGTCGAGCCGTCGGGCAGGCCGACGCGCATCGAGAGGGCGGGGATCGCCACGATCAGCAGCGCGACGACGCTCACCAGCACGGTCACGATGGAGCGAACCGTCGACATCGGGCGCACCGGCTTCGGCTGGTGACGCTCGTGGCCGATGCGGCCGCGGGCGCGCTTGTTCAGGATCTTCGTGCCGAACAGTCCGAGCAGCGCGGGCGTGAGGCTGATCGCGATCAGCACAGCCACGGCCACGCACACCGCGCCGACCGTTCCCATCAGCCCGAGGAACGGCACACCTGTGACGTTCAGCGCGAGCAGTGCGACGATCACCGTCGAGCCGGCGAACACGACGGCGTTGCCGGCCGTCCCGTTGGAGAGGCCGATCGACTCCCGCACCTCCGCGCCCTGCAGCAGCTGCTTTCGATGCCTGTTCACGATGAACAGCGAGTAGTCGATCCCCACCGCGAGCCCCAGCATCACGCCGAGCACCGGCGTGACGGATGCCATCTGGACGATGCCGGAGAAGGCCAGCGAACCGACGACGCCGATGGCCACGCCGACGAGGGCGGTCACGATCGGCAGCGACGCGGCGATGAGGCCGCCCAGCATCACGAGGAGCACGACCGCCGCGAACACGAGACCGGCGGCCTCACCGACACCGAAGATCTGCGGAACGCCCTGAGAGATGTCGGTCGAGAACGAGACGTCCGCGCCGTCGATCTTCTTCGACTCGAAGTGGTCGATCACGGCCTGCTTCGACGACTCGGAGAGCTCCAGTCGCGGCACGGTGAACGCCACGTTCACCAGCGCGGTCGAGCCGTCTTTCGAGACGACACTGATGCCATCGGAGAGGGCGAGGAGCTTCGCACCGAGGTCGGCCTTCGTGCTCTGCTGCTCGAGGGTCGTGCGCCCGGCGTCGAGCTTCGTCTGCTGCGCCGCGAGTTGCGCCTTCTGCGCGTCGAGCTGCTGCTGCTGCGCGTCCAGCTGGTCGGTCGGTGCCCCGGCCGTCGTCGCCTGTGCGCGCGCCTGATCGAGCTGGGACTGGGCGGCCGCGAGCTGGGCGCTGCCGGCATCCAACTGCTTCTGGCCGGCGTCGAGCTGCGCGCGACCGGCGGTGATCTTCGCGGCGCCGTCGGCGAGCTGCTTCTGCTGGTCGGCGCGCTGCGCCTCCGAGGCGAACGGATCGTTGATGGTCGCGACGTCGGGCAGGTCGTCTCCGTCGGCGACGAGCGCACTGATCTGCTCCCGCTGCGTCGCGGTGAGCGCCGAGCCGTCGCGGGTCGTGAAGACGACGGTTCCGGATGCCCCGCTGAAGTCGGGCAGCTTGGCGGCGAGCTCGTCGGTGACGGCCCCGGATGCGGTCCCCGGGATGTCGAAGCTCGAGGTGAGCGTCTTGAACCCGATGAGGAAACCGCCGACCGCGAGCGCGAGCACGACCACCCAGGCGGTGATGACGACCCATACCCGGCGGGCGGCGAACACGCCCAGCTTGTAGAGCAGTTCTGCCATGGTCCACGCCTCTCGTCCGCGCCGCTCGTGCCAGCGCTTGATAATACGATACGGACCGTCTCGTCTTCTGAACATAAGATGTGAGGATGTCTGAGCACCGACGCGGACCTGCCCGCAGCGAGGTGGCGAGGGTCGCGATCCTCGAGGCCACCGCCCGGCAGTTCGCGACACGCGGCTACGACCACCTCACGATGGAGGGCATCGCTGCCGACGCGAAGGTCGGCAAGCAGACCATCTACCGGTGGTGGTCGTCGAAGGGCGCGCTGGTCGCCGACTGCCTCATCGAGGGCCTCCTGCTGCCCGACGATCTCAACCCGCCCGACACCGGCGACCTGCGCGCCGATCTCACCGACTGGCTCGGCAGCATCCTGGCGATCGCCCAGCATCCGGGGGGCGAGGCGCTGATGCGCTCGCTCATCTCGGCGGCCGCGGAGAACGAAGACGTCGGGCGCCGTCTGCACGAGAGCCTCGGCGCCAGTTCGAGTCTGATCGTGCGACTGCAGGCCGGGGTGGATGCCGGGCAGCTTCCCGCGGGCGCCCCGCTCACCGAGATCGGCGAGGCACTCGTCGGCGCGGTGATCCTGCGGGCGATCAGCCGGGTTCCGGCCGAGGAGGCCACGACCGCCCGCCTGGTGCAGGCGGTGCTGCCGGCCGGCTGACTCCGCGCCGGCGCCTTCCCGTCAGAACGCTTCGCCGGTGGGGTCCTCGCCCACGGCGTGCTCGGCGAGCTCCTCGCCGCCGACGGGCTCGCTCTCCCAGTCGAGCAGCCGCCAGCCGCTCTCCGGGTCGCCGTCGACGACGACGAGACCCGTGTTCGACAGCATGTGCTCGCGCACGAAGTCGGCCTCGATGTTGCCCGCCCGCAGGCCGACCCAGGTGCGGATGGCCGCGCCGTGGCTGACCACCGCCACCGTGCGGCCCGCGTCGCCCGAGGCATCCGCCGCGATCGCCCGTTCGACGGCCGCGTCGTAGCGGCGGAAGAACTCGTGACCGCTCTCGGCGCCCGGCATGCGCGCGTCGAGCTGGCCGGACGCCCAGGCCAGAAAGGTCTTCAGGTAGATCGCCACCGAGTCGCGATCGTGCTTGCCCTCGAGATCTCCCGCTTGGATCTCGCGCAGTCCGTCGATGACCAGTGGCTTCAGTCCGCGGGCGGCGGCCAGCGGACGAGCGGTCAGCTGCGTGCGAACCAGAGTGCTCACGCTGAGCGCGTCGATGCGCTGGTCGGCCAGGGCGGCCGGCAGCGCCTTCGCCTGGCGCGTGCCGAGCGCGGTGAGGCGCGGACCGGGCGCGATGGTGCCGATGGCGCCGCGCACATTGTCGGGAGTCTGGCCGTGACGGATGAGGAGGAGTCGCATAGGACTCTCACACTACGACGCAGGTGCGACGCCCGCGGTGTCGCGCGAGACAATGGACCGTGCACAATCTCGGACTCCTCTTCGACGTCGACGGGCCGATCGCCAGCCCGATCACCCGCACCATCAACATCCGCAGCATCGTCACCGACCTCGTCGCGATGACGGCGGCCGGGGTGCCGATCGCGTTCATCACCGGGCGCTCGGGCGACTTCATCCGCAATCAGGTCGTGGCCCCGCTGTGCGATGCCGGTCTCTCCGAGGCGCTCGAGGAGCACGGCGCCCGCATGTTCGGCGTCTTCGAGAAGGGCGGCGCCTGGGCGGCGATCACCGGCGACGGCATGGGCGAGGTGACCGTGGACGAGACGGTCGCGTTCGGCGACGACGCGGTGGACGGCATCCGGATCCTGGTGCGCGAGCGCTTCGCAGACACGATGTTCTTCGACGAGACCAAGCGGGCGATGATCTCGGTGGAGCAACGCACCGACGTCGATCCGGAGACCTACGCCGAGGCGCAGGGCCGCTTCGAGGACGCCGCGTTCGAACTGCTGACCGGCCTCGGCATCGGGCTGCGCTACGGCGAGCGCGTGGCGCCGGATGCCCGTGGCGAGGTGCCCTTCCGCATCGATCCGACGATCATCTCGACCGACATCGAGTCCGTGCTGCTCGACAAGGATCGCGGCGCCCAGCGCGCATTCGACTACTTCGCGGCGCGCGGCCCGCTGCCTCGGCGCTGGCGCTCGATCGGCGACTCGCGCAGCGACTACAAGATGGCGGACTTCGTCCACGACGCCGGGTACGAGGTGGCGCACGTCGACGTGCGGCCGGCGGACGGCATCCTGGAGCGCCCGTACGAGGTGATCACGATCGGCGACGCGATCCACGACACGGCCGGCGCCGAGTTCCTCGCGCACTGGCGCAACGAGCTCGGCCTCGCGACCTGAGCTCGGCCTCGCGACCTGAGTGGGGTGCCGGCGGGAGGGGGCGGATGCGAGACAATGAGGCCATGCCCGTGACCACCGGACCCGGCGGCGAAACGGCCGGCGATCCGACCGGCGACGCCGCTCCCGCTCCGCATTCCCAGACGCTGTCGCGGGGCATCCGGGTGCTCGAGGTGCTGGCGGAGCGCGGCGCCCCGATGACGATCGCCTCGATCGCCGCCGCGCTCGGCGTGCACCGGTCCATCGCGTACCGCATCCTGCGCACGCTCGAGGATCACGGCCTGGTCGTGCGCGATCGGTCCGGCTCCGTGCAGCTCGGACCGCGGATGGCGACCCTCGCCCGGTCGGTCTCGCGCGATCTGCAGGCGGCCGCGCTCCCCCAGCTCACGGCGGTCGCGAACGATCTCTCGATGACCGCCTTCCTCGCCGTGCTCGACCGGCGCGATGTCGTCACCCTCGTGGCCGTCGAGCCCGCCCACGCCCACGCGTCCGTCGCGCAGCGTCCCGGCACGCGGCACCCGCTGGCCTCCGGTGCGCCCGGCATCGCCATCCAGTCGGCGCTGACCGATTCGCAGTGGCGCACCCTGCCCGACGAGCACCCGCGCGACGAGGCCGCAGACGCGCGCGCCCGCGGTTATGCAACCAGTCACGACGAGGTGATCCCGGGCCTGGCGTCGGTCGCCGCCCCGCTCGCGGTCACCGGCCAGCCGGTCGCCGCGGTCGCCGTCGTCTACGTGGCGAACGGGCGGGACACCGCCGCGATCGGGGCGCGGCTCGCCCAGGCCGCAGCAGAGATCGCGGCCGACCTGCGCTGAGGCGCCGTGGACCTGCGCTGAGGCGCCATGCGCCCGCGCGCCTGCGACGTCCTATCATCCGCATCACGGATCGTATACAATCGCCCTGCGCCTCGACGACGAGGCGCCAGACGAGCGAGAGGATCCGCCGGATGCTCGACACCCCGACCATTCAGGCCATCGCCGACGAACTCGCGACGGCCGAGCGGGAGCACACCACCGTTCCGCTGCTGACCGACAGACACCCCGGCATGACGGTCGACGACTCGTATGCCGTGCAGCAGTTGCGCGTCGAGGGGGGCGTCGCCGACGGACGCCGGCTCGTCGGCCGGAAGATCGGCCTGACCTCCAAGGTGATGCAGCAGGCCACCGGCATCACCGAGCCCGACTACGGCGCCATCTTCGACGACATGGTGCACCAGACGGGTGCGGTCATCCCGTTCGACCAGTACTCGAACGTGCGCATCGAGGTGGAGCTGGCCTTCGTGCTCGGCGCGCCGCTCGAAGGTCCGGATGTCACCCTGTTCGACGTGCTCGCGGCGACCTCGTACGTCGTGCCGGCCCTCGAGATCCTGAGCTCGCGCATCGAGCTGACCGGACGCACCATCGTGGACACGATCGCCGACAATGCGGCGATGGGCGGGATGGTCGTCGGCGGCCGTCCGGTCGCGCCCGACAAGGTCGACCTCCGCTGGGTCGGCGCCCTGCTCTACCGCAACGAGACCATCGAGGAGTCCGGCCTGGCCGCGGCGGTGCTGAACCATCCGGCGACCGGTGTCGCCTGGCTCGCGAACAAGCTCGCGCAGCACGGCGGCCGCCTCGAAGCCGGGCAGATCGTGCTCGCCGGGTCGTTCACCCGCCCGCTGTGGGTCGAACGCGGCGACACCATCCACGCGGACTACGGAACCCTGGGAGCCATCACATGCCGATTCGTCTGAGCGCGCACTCCCAGGAGCCGACGCCCACCTTCGCCGACCACCTGACGGTGACCGACCGACCGCTGTTCGGCATCTGGTCGTGCTCCGGCAGCGCGCTCGTCGCCGAGATCTGCGCGGGGAGCGGTCTCGACATCGTGCTGATCGACGGCGAGCACTCCCCCGTCTCGCTGGAGTCGATCCTGGCGCAGCTGCAGGCCGTCGCCGCGTATCCGGTCGTGCCGATCGTGCGTGCGCCCATCGGCGATCCCGTCATCGTCAAGCAGCTGCTCGACCTCGGCGCGCAGAACATCCTCGTGCCCATGGTGGACAGCGCCGCCCGCGCGGAGGAGATGGTGCGCGCCGTGCGCTACCCGCCGCTCGGGATGCGCGGCGTCGGCAGCGCGCTCGCCCGGTCGTCGCGCTGGAGCCGCATCGACGACTACGTCGGGCGCGCAGCCGACCTCGTCTCGCTCACCGTCCAGATCGAGACCGTGGAGGGGCTCGCCGATGCCGCGGCGATCGCGTCGGTGGATGGCGTGGACGCGATGCTCGTCGGACCGGCCGACCTCGCCGCTTCGATGGGCCTGCTCGGGCAGCAGAGCCATCCGGACGTCGTGGCCGCCGTCGAGGAGGTCATCCGCATCGGGATCGCGGCCGGCACGCCGGTGGGCGTGAACGCCTTCGATCCCGCGATGGCCGACCGCTACGTCGAGGCGGGCGCGGCCTTCGTGCTGGTCGGCGCGGATGTGACGTTGCTCGCCCGGTCGTCCGAGGCTCTGGCCGACCGCTTCATCGCGGATGCCGGCGTCACGGCCGACGCCGACGACGACACCGGCTCGGATGCGGAGTGACCCGATGACCGACGTCATGCGCCCCGGCAAGATCATCGCCGTGCACCTCAACTACCGCTCACGGGCGGCGCAGCGCGGGCGCACCCCCGCCGCACCCTCGTACTTCTTCAAGCCGGCCTCCTCCGTCGCCGCGACCGGCGGCGAGCTCGAGCGCCCGGCGGGCACCGAGCTGCTCGCGTTCGAGGGCGAGATCGCGCTCATCATCGGGCGCCGCACCCGACGCGTCTCCCCGGAGGACGGCTGGGCGGCGGTCTCCGGTGTCACGGCGTCGAACGACTTCGGGCTCTACGATCTGCGCAGCGCGGATCGCGGTTCCAACGTGCGCTCCAAGGGCGGTGACGGTTTCACGCCGCTCGGGCCCTCCGTCATCCCGGCCGCGGCCGTCGACCCCGGCGCACTGCGCGTGCGCACCTGGCTGAATGGCCGTCTGGTGCAGGAGGGCAGCACCGACGACCTGCTCTTCCCGTTCGGCCAGCTCGTCGCCGACCTGTCGCAGCTCCTGACCCTGGAGCCGGGCGATGTCATCCTCACGGGGACTCCCGCCGGGTCGTCCGTCACGAGCCCCGGCGACGTGGTCGAGGTCGAGGTCGACGCACCGACGGCGCCGGGCGCGCCGAGCAGTGGACGGCTGACCACGCGGATCGTCGCGGGCGACACCCCGTTCGGCGCCTATGGCGCGCAGCCGTCCGTCGACGATGTCCAGCGCGCCGAGGCCTGGGGCACACCCGCGGAACCACAAGCGCGGCCCTGGTCGCTCTCCGACGACCTGCGCGCGCAGCTCGCGAGCGTCGCCACCGCCACGCTCAGCTCGCAGCTGCGCAAGCGCGGCCTGAACAACGTGTCGATCGACGGCCTCACCACGACGCATCCGGATGCCCGGATCGTCGGCACGGCGAAGACGCTGCGTTACCTGCCGAACCGCGAAGACCTCTTCGAGTCGCACGGCGGCGGCTTCAACGCTCAGAAGCGCGCATTCGACGAGGTTGCCCCCGGCGAGGTCATCGTGATCGAGGCCCGCGGCGAGCGCGGCAGCGGCACCGTCGGCGACATCCTGGCCCTTCGCGCCCAGGTGAACGGCGCGGCCGGCATCGTGACCGACGGCGGCGTACGCGACCTGGCCGTCGTCTCGGCCCTCGACATCCCGACCTACCACGCGGGCGCCCATCCGGCCGTGCTCGGCCGCAAGCACGTCCCGTGGGAGGTGGACGTGGCGGTGGCGTGCGGCGGAGCGACCGTGCTGCCGGGCGACGTGATCGTCGGCGACGCCGACGGGCTGCTGGTCATCCCGCCGTCGCTGGTCGCGGAGGTCGCCGCCGACGCGATCGAGCAGGAGCGCGAGGAGGAGTTCGTGGCCGAGCAGGTCGCCGGCGGCGAGCGTGTCGACGGGCTCTTCCCGATGAACGCCGAGTGGAGAGAGAGGTACCGCGCGTGGCGGCAGCAGCAGTAGGCAGCGTCACGCCGAGCAAGTCCCAGGTCGCCTACGACCACATCCGGCAGCGGATCGAGGATGGCCGGTACGTGTCGGGCTTCCGCCTCGTGCTCGGCCAGATCGCGGGCGAACTCGGCGTCAGCGTCGTGCCCGTGCGGGAAGCGATCCGGCGGCTCGAGGCGGAGGGCCTGGTGACCTTCGAGAAGAACGTCGGCGCCCAGGTCGCCCTGCTGCACGAGACCGAGTACAGCTACACGATGGAGACGCTGGCGCTGGTGGAGGGGGCGGCCACCCGGCTCTCGGCCCCGCTGCTCACCGCCGGTCACCTGCGACGCGCGCGCGAGGTCAACCGCGAGATGATCGCGTGCCTCGACGACTTCATCCCGCACCGCTTCACGCAGCTGAACCAGGAGTTCCACTCGGTGCTGTTCGAGGAGTGCCCCAACCCGCACATCCTCGACCTGGTGCACCGCGGCTGGAACCGGCTCGCCGTGCTGCGCGACTCGACCTTCAGCTTCGTCCCCGGCCGCGCTCGCGAGTCGGTGGACGAGCACGAGCAGATCGTGCGGCTCATCGAGACCGGCGCGGACCCCCTCGAGATCGAGCTCGCCGCGCGGCGTCACCGCCTCGCCACGCTCGACGCCTTCCACGCCTACCAAGACGTCCACAAGCGCCACCACTGAGCGCCCGCCGACACCACCGAGGAGCCAGCATGGCCACGCACTACGTCCCCGAGAACCTGCCCGACCACCTCCGGCACTACATCGACGGCGCGTTCGTCGACAGCGTCTCCGGCGCGACCTTCGCCGTACTCGACCCCGTGTCGAACCAGCCGTACGCCACCGCCGCCGCCGGTCAGAAGGAGGACGTCGACCTGGCCGTCGCCGCCGCGACCCGCGCCTTCACCGACGGACCGTGGCCGCGCATGAAGCCACGCCAGCGCGCGCGGGTGCTCGACCAGATCGCCGACGCGATCGAGGCCCAGGATGCCCGGCTCGCCGAGCTCGAGACTTTCGACACCGGCCTGCCGATCACGCAGGCGCTCGGCCAGGCTCAGCGCGCGGCCGAGAACTTCCGGTTCTTCGCCGACCTGATCGTCGCCCAGACCGACGACGCCTATTCGGTGCCCGGCGCACAGCTCAACTACGTCAACCGCAAGCCGGTGGGCGTGGCAGGGCTCATCACGCCCTGGAACACCCCGTTCATGCTCGAGAGCTGGAAGCTCGCCCCGGCGCTCGCCTCCGGCTGCACCGTCGTGCTCAAGCCGGCCGAGTTAACACCACTGTCCGCCGGCCTGTGGGCGCAGATCTTCCGCGACGCGGGGGTGCCCGACGGCGTCTTCAACCTGGTGAACGGGCTCGGCGAGGAGGCGGGCGACGCGCTGGTGAAGCATCCGGATGTGCCGCTCATCTCGTTCACGGGCGAGAGCAGCACCGGGCAGTTGATCTTCGCCAACGCCGCCCCCTTCCTCAAGGGTCTCTCGATGGAACTCGGCGGCAAGTCCCCCGCCGTCGTCTTCGCGGACGCCGACCTCGACGCCGCGATCGACTCGACCTTGTTCGGCGTCTTCTCGCTCAACGGCGAGCGCTGCACGGCCGGCTCCCGCATCCTGGTCGAACGCGCGATCTACGATGAGTTCCTCGAGCGGTACGCGGAGCGGGCGAGGAACATCGTGGTCGGCGACCCGCACGACCCGGCGACCGAGGTCGGCGCGCTCGTGCATCCCGAGCACTTCGAGAAGGTCATGAGCTACGTCGAGCTCGGCAAGACCGAGGGTCGCCTGCTCGCCGGAGGCGGGCGCCCGACGGGGCTGGACACCGGCAACTACGTCGCGCCGACCGTGTTCGCCGACGTCGCCCCCGACGCCCGCATCTTCCAGGAGGAGATCTTCGGCCCGGTCGTCGCGATCACGCCGTTCGACTCCGACGACGAGGCGCTCGCTCTCGCCAACGGCGTGCGCTACGGTCTGGCCGCCTACATCTGGACGCGCGACCTCGAGCGCGCGCACACCTTCGCCCGCAACGTCGAGAGCGGGATGGTCTGGCTCAATTCGCACAACGTCCGCGACCTGCGCACGCCCTTCGGCGGCGTCAAGGCGTCCGGTCTCGGGCACGAGGGCGGCTACCGGTCAATCGACTTCTACACCCATCAGCAGGCCGTGCACATCACGCTCGGTCCCGTCCACACCGCGCGCTTCGGCGCCACCGCCCACTGACGCCGCTACTCACCGAGGAGAAGCCCATGCCTGCACTGCCGACCCCGTCCGTCACGCCGCCCGACGTCATCCGCGCCGCCTACGCCGAGCTCATCGTCTCCGACATCGCCGCGTCCCGGGCCTTCTACGTCGGCGTTCTCGGACTGGTCGTCACGTACGAAGACGACGACACGCTCTACCTGCGCGCCTTCGAGGAGTATCTGCACCACTCGCTCATCCTGCGGCGGGGGCCGGTGCCCGCCCTGGCCGCACTCGCCTACCGCGTGCGCAGCGCCGGCGAGCTCGACGCCGCGGTCGCCTACTACGAACAGCTCGGCGTGCGCGTCGAGCGTCGCGCGGCCGGCGCGACGCGCGGGGTCGGCGAAGCCGTGCGCATCGAGGACCCGCTCGGCTTCCCGATCGAGTTCTTCTACGACTCCGAGCACGTCGAGCGCTTCACCCGCCGCTACGACGTGCAGGGCGCCGGCGCCATCTCGCGACTCGACCACTTCAACATCGTCACCCCCGACGTCCCCGCGGCCCGCGACTACTACGAGGGCCTCGGCTTCCGCGTCTCCGAAGACATCAAAGACGATGAGGATGTCGTCTACGCCGCGTGGATGCACCGCAAGGCCACCGTGCACGACGTGGCGCTCACCGGCGGCGACGGGCCCCGGATGCACCACATCGCCTTCGCCACGCACGAGCGCAGCCAGATCCTGCACCTCTGCGACCACCTCGGAGCGTTGCGCCAGTCGGACCGGATCGAGCGCGGGCCCGGGCGGCACGGCGTCTCGAATGCGTTCTACCTCTACCTGCTCGACCCCGACGGCCATCGCATCGAGATCTACACCCACGACTACTACACGGGGGATCCGGACAACCCGGTGGTGACCTGGGACGTGCACGACAACCAGCGGCGCGACTGGTGGGGCAATCCGGTCGTGCCGAGCTGGTACGCGAACGCCTCGACGGTGCTCGATCTGGATGGCGAACCGGTCGCCCTCACGCACCGCACCGAAGCCCGCGAGTCCGAGGTGACGATCGGCGCCGACGGGTTCTCGTACACGCGCAAGAACGACGCCGAGCTCGGCTTCAAGCTCGGTTCGCAGGTCTGAGGCGGTCGAGGTCCGCGCAACCCCGTGCTAGCGCGCGGCCGCGTGACGACGGGAGAGCAGAAGCGGCTCGAAGAACGCGGAGAGCTCCGCCGTCGCGGCCAGCGGCAGCACGTTCGACACATACTGGTCGGGGCGCACGACGACGACGGCTCCGCCGCGGTCGATCCCTCGCAGCTCGAAGATGTCGTGCTGCGGGTCGGCGGCGTACACCTTCTCGTAGTCGACCAGGTCGAACGGTCCGGTGCGCGGGAGGAACGCGGTGGGCACAGCTCCGAGGTCGACCTGCCCGTGGCTCTGCTGGTAGACGACCTTCACGTCGAACCAGGCGTCGACGTTGGCGCCCTCGGGCGTGTAGGCGACGATCGGCGAGTCGGGGGCGTGCGCGATCCACTCCGCGAACTCGGCCACCGCTGACCCAGCGCCAGCGGCGTCCGCGCCCGCCGCCGCGTCGGCGAAGACGTAGATGCGCCAGCGACCGTCGGCGCGGGCATGGTGACCGAGCTGCACCGGGTTGCCGTCGCACACGCGCTCGACCGGTGCGGACTTGAACCGCTTGCCGATCGGGAACCCGGTCGCGAGCGACTGGTGCGCGGGCTCGGCGATGAGCATCGACGGCGCGTACTGCGTCATGAAGCCGGCCGGGAACTCGGCCGTGCGAACGTAGAAGTCCTCCAGCTCCGACGGATCGTCGAGGTCGGATGGCTTCGTCGCCATGAGAGTCGACCACTGCTTGTCGAAGTCGATCAGGTTCTGGGCGATCACCTGGCGCTCGGCGGAGTACGTGGCCAGCAGGCTCTCCGGGCTCCGTCCCTCCAGCACGTGACCGAGCTTCCAGCCCAGGTTGAAGCCGTCCTGCATCGACACGTTCATTCCCTGACCGGCCTTCGCGCTGTGCGTGTGGCAGGCGTCGCCGGCGATGAACACCCGCGGTGTGCGCGTGCCGATCGCATCCGGGGTGACGTCGTCGAAGCGGTCGGTCAGCCGGTGCGCGACCTCGTAGACGCTGTGCCACGCGACGTTCCTCACGTCCAGCGTGTACGGGTGGAGGATCTCGTTCGCCTTCGCGATGATCTGCTCGATCGTCGTCGCGCGCACGGCACGCGCGTTCTCACCCGACGCCTCGCCCAGGTCGACGTACATGCGGAAGAGGTACCCGCCCTCGCGCGGGATGAGCAGGATGTTGCCGCCCGAGCCCGACTGGATGGCGCACTTCGTGCGGATGTCGGGGAAGTCGGTGACCGCGAGCACGTCCATCACGCCCCACGCGTGGTTGGCCTGGTCGCCCGCCATCGTGCATCCGATCGCCTCGCGCACGCGGCTGTGTGCCCCGTCGGCCCCCATCACGTACTTCGCGCGCACGATCCGCTCCTGCCCGTCCCGCTCACCGCTCGTGTGAGCGAGCGTGACGGTGACCGGATACTCCTCGCCCTCTGCGACCTCCAGCCGCCGGAACTCGAGACCGTAATCGGGGGTCAGGCGCGTCGGCGAGTTCGCCGCCACCTCGGCGAAGTAGTCGAGCACGCGCGCCTGGTTGACCAGGAGGTGCGGGAACTCGCTGACGCCGGCCGGGTCGTCGGGCGCGACGGCGGCACGCACGATGCGCGACGGATCGGCGGGATCCGGCTTCCAGAACGCCATCTCGGTGATGCGGTACGCCTCCGCGATGATGCGCTCGGCGAATCCGAACGCCTGGAAGGTCTCGACGCTGCGGGCCTGAATGCCGTCGGCCTGGCCGATCTCGAGCCGTCCGGGACGCCGCTCGACGATGCGCGTCGTCACCTCGGGGAACTGCGAGAGCTGCGCCGCGGCGATCATGCCCGCTGGCCCGGTGCCGACGATGAGCACGTCGACGACCTCCGGGAGCTCGCTCGGACGGTCGATGCCGACACCGGCGGCCGGCTGGATGCGCGGATCACCGGAGACATAACCCTTGTCGTGGAACTGCACGGCTGCCTCACTTCGTCGTGTGGTGGTGCGTCGTTCGATCGTGTGTTCGATAATCGAACACACGGTTCGCATAACGCGCAACGATCATAGGCTCGGCGCGCGTGAGGGGCAATCGGGCGACGCCGTCGGTCGCCTAGAGTGAACGGATGATCTCCCGGCGGGAGGCGGCCCTCCGTCTCGACATCTCCCTCGAAATGGCGAAGCGTCACGACATCCCGTCCCGGATGACCGAGAGCGAATTCGCCGAGCTGTCGAACGATCCGCCCGCCTGGCTCGTCCAGTCACGCGCCAATCGCACCGGCAAGAAGCCGGTGTGGGTGCAGCTGACCTGCGACGTCTGCGGCTTCACCGAATCGACCCGCCCCAAGAAGTGGTGGCCCGACTTCACCTACCTCAGCTGCGACCACCATCCGGCGAGCGACCTGCCCGACCCGCTGCCCAGCCTGCACCGCCGCGAGGTCGACGGCATCGGCTCCCGCTTCATCGGCATCGTCGACGAGTGACCCGCCGCAATCGAGTCCGGGAGAAGTCGGGGCGCCAGTGATCGCGCGACTGATTTCTCCCGGACTCGATGGCTACGGGGTGACGGTGGCCTGCAAAGGCTCGTTCACGGGGATGAGTCGACGCAGCTGCGTGACGTGCTTCGGGGTGAGTTCGTCGAGGGAGGCGACCTCGAGCAGCTTCATCGTGCGCACGAGCTGATCGCTGAGGATCTCGATGGTGCGGTCGACGCCGGCCCGTCCTCCGGCCATGAGGCCGTACAGGTAGGCGCGCCCGATCAGGGTGAACTTCGCGCCGAGCGCGTACGCGGCGACGATGTCAGCGCCGTTCATGATTCCCGTGTCGATCGCGATCTCGGTGTCGTTGCCGACCTCTTTGACGACCTGCGGCAGCAGGTGGAACGGGATGGGCGCGCGGTCCAGCTGGCGCCCTCCGTGGTTCGAGAGCACGATGCCGTCGACGCCGAGGTCGACGAGCCGCCGGGAGTCCTCGACGTTCTGCACGCCCTTGATCACGATCTTGCCCGGGAACAGCTCCCGGATGATCGCCAGGTCGTCGAAGCTGATGGAGGGGTCCATCGCGGCGTTGAGCAGGTCGCCGACCGTGCCGCCGGTCGCGGAGAGCGACGCGAACTCGAGCTTGGGCGTGGTGAGGAAGTCGTACCACCACCACGGCCGCGGGATGGCGTTGACGATCGTGCCGAGGGTGAGTTGCGGCGGGATCGAGAAGCCGTTGCGCTTGTCGCGCAGCCGCGCCCCGGCGATCGGGGTGTCGACCGTGAAGAAGAGGGTGTCGAATCCGTTGGCCGCCGCGCGGCGCACGAGCTCGTACGAGATCTCCCGCTCCCGCATCACGTACAGCTGGAACCAGTTGCGGCCGGTGGGGTTGGCCGCTTTGACGTCTTCGATCGACGTGGTTCCGAGGGTCGAGAGGGTGAACGGGATGCCGGCGGCCCCCGCCGCTCCCGCGCCCGCGACCTCGCCCTCGGTCTGCATCAGCCGGGTGAAGCCGGTCGGGGCGATGCCGAACGGCAGCGCCGACGGGCCGCCGAAGATCGTGCAGCTTGTGTCGACCGTCGAGACGTCGCGGAGGATCGACGGGTGGAACTCGATTTCCTCGAACGCCTGCCGGGCGCGCGCCAGGGAGAGCTCGCCCTCCGCGGCGCCTTCGGTGTAGTCGAACGCGGCCTTCGGGGTGCGGCGCTTGGCGATCTTCCGCAGATCGTCGATCGTGAGCGCGCTCTGGAGGCGCCGCTTCTTCCCGTCGAACTCGGGCTTCTTGAACGACATGAGCTCGAGGAGCTCGGCCGGTTTCGGAACTTGGCGAGTGACCATGCTGGATGCCTAACGGGATTCGTGGTGGATGGTGGATGAGGCGACGGATTCGGGAGGCGCATCCCGGTAGTAGCCGCTGATGTGGTCGTGCACCCGGGCGCGGGCATCACGACCGTCGCCCGCGACGATCGCGCCGAGGATCCCGCGGTGCTCGCCGCGGAGTCTCGCCGCCATGGTCTCCCAGCCGGGGATGCGCGCTGCGCCGGAGAGCACGTAGCTCTCGATGGACGTGCGGAGGCCGGCCATCATGGCGGCGACGACCGAGTTGCCCGACGCCTCGGCGAGGGCGAGATGGAACTGCGCGTCGAGTGCGAGGAACTCCTCGGCGGTGAGCGCCGGGTTGTCCATCGCGTCGAGCAACTGCCGCGCATCGGCGAGATCGATGCCGGATGGCCGCTCGGCGAGGTCCGCGGCGACCGCCGTCTCGAGGAGCAGACGCGTGCGCACCACGTCTGCCACCGGGAAGCCGTTCGCGGCGACCTGCAATCGCATGAGGGCCTGCATGCCCCCGACCGGACGGGCGACGATGATGGCCCCCGAGCTCGGTCCCGATCCGGTCTGGGTGCGCACGAGCCCCATCGCCTCGAGCACCCGGATCGCCTCGCGCACACTGGAACGGGCGACACCGAGGTCGGCCGCGAGGGTGCGCTCGGCCGGCAGATGGTCGCCGAGCCGCAGATCCCCGTCGACGAGGCGCGCCTCGATGTGGGCGAGCACGCCCTCCCAGGCGCGTGGCTCCGTCGGCATCGGCACTCCTCGGTCGGATTCGATCAGGTGGCGGGTTCGATCGTGTGGTCGGACCATGTGGTCGGCCCACACTAGCACGGACCCTCGATCGAGACCGAGCGCTAGGACTCCTGTCGCTTGCGGAACGCGACCATGTTCATCCGGTTGCCGCATCGCACGCTGCAGAAGCGCTTCGATCCGTTGCGGGAGAGGTCGAGCAGCAGGCCTGTGCAGTCGTCGGCGGCGCACACCCGCAGGCGGCCGGTCTCCGACGAACGGATCACGTCGACCAGCGCGAGCGCCACTTCGACGCGGATGCGCTCGGCGAGCGGCGCATCCTGGGCCGTGGCGTGGAGGTGCCAGTCGAAGCCGTCGTGACGCATCAGGTGAGGCAGCGCGCGGGCATCCGCCAGCATCGCGTTGACCTCGAGGGCCGCGTCGTCCCGGTTGAGCGACCACGTACGCCGCAGCCGCTCGCGGGTCGCGTGCACGTCTCGGAGTTCGGCCTCGTCATGGTCGACACGCCCCGAGTAGCGGTTGGTGGCGATGAGGGCAGCCAGCGCATCCGGGGTCGCCAGCTCGTCTTGTCCGCTGCGCGACGCGCTGGGGACGGTGTTGCAGAGCACGACGGCGAACTCGAGCGCGTCCTCTGTGTCAGGGGCAAAATGCAAGTTGACTCCTTACTCACGACAAGCGTAGCGTCAGGAGCATCATCCACCTAGACCCTGACCAGGACCTGCCATGAAGCGCACCTCGACGTCACTCGGACTCCTCATCGCGATCATCGCTGCGGCCACGTTCGGCCTGTCGGGCGCCTTTGTGAAGCCGATGCTCGAGGCCGGCTGGAGTCCGGCTGCGGCCGTGGCGGCGCGGGCCCTGATCGGTGGCATCGTGCTGATCCCTGTCGCAATCATCACCCTGCGCGGCCGCTGGTCGGCGCTCTGGCGCGGACGCTGGCGGGTGCTCGGCATGGCGCTGGTCGGCGTCGCCGGAACGCAGCTCGTGTACTTCGCGGCGATCCAGCGGATCCCGGTCGGCACCGCAATTCTGCTCGAGTACATGGCACCGCTGCTCCTGGTCGCCGTCACCTGGGCGCTCACGCGGCACGCCCCCAAGGCGGTGGTGCTGATCGGCTCGGTCGTCGCTGTCACCGGCCTCGTGATGGTGGTCTCCCCCGACGGCTCCGGAGCGCTCGATCCGCTCGGCCTCTTCTTCGCCGTGCTCGGGATGGTCGGCTGCGCTGCCTTCTACGTGATCGCCGCCCGTCCGAGCGACGGCCTGCCCCCTGTCGCTCTGGCGGCGTCGGGCCTCCTCATCGGCGGCGTCGTGCTCGCGGCTGTCGGAGCGACCGGGATCGTCCCGTTCCAGGTGAGCTTCGACGACGTTCAGCTCTTCGGCCAGGCGACCGCGTGGTGGATCCCGCTTCTCGTCATCGGGGTCTTCGCGACCGCTGTCGCCTACGCGGCGAGCATCACCGCCACCGAGATGCTCGGCTCGCGGCTCGCGTCGTTCGTCGGGCTGCTCGAGGTGGTGGCGGCGACCTTCTACGCGTGGCTGCTCCTCGGCGAGAAGCTCGGCCTGCTGCAGCTGCTGGGCGGGGCGCTCATCCTGGTCGGCATCGGCTTCGTGCGCTCGGAGAAGGCGGACACAGCGGCGGATCTGACCACGAACGGAACGTCGGCGTCTGGTGCGCACGAACCAGCTCTCGACACCGGGCCTCGACGCTAGTGCGCCGATCTCACTCCGGCACGTACTCCTGTTTGACGGCCCCTCCGGTGGCCGACTCGATGTAGCCGAAATCGCGGTCGCTGTTGAGGAGTACGGCATCGTTGACAACAGCGAAGGCCGCTATGAGGCAGTCGAACGCTCCGGCTGAGCGCATCATCCCGCGCGCCCACAACGCCTCTTGAATCTCGAGGGCGTCCTGCTCCGACGGATGCACGAGAGCGGGCAGCAAGTCATCCATGTCTCGTCGGAGCTCGGCGTACTCATCGGCCGAGCGGGCGGAATGGCAGTACTCGAGGACTTGGGGCGGGCACGTGATGATGAGGTGCTTCGGTGAGATCTCCGTGAGCCGCTGAGCGATCCGCTCGCTCCGCGATGCCTTCTGCCAGATCGAGTTGTCGACGAGATAGGTCGTCACCGCGGATCTTCGAGGGTGCCGTGTGGCCGCTCATCGACGGTCGGGCGGATGGTCGGCGCATCGATCTGATCGGTTTCGAACCGCCGCTTGATGATCCGCTCGACGACCGCGGGCTGACGCCTCACCGCGATCAGGGTTCGGAGTGCCAGGTCGACCGCTTCACGGTTGCTTGTCGCCCCCGTCAGCTCCTTCGCGACGCGAAGCTCGTCGGGATCGATGTCGATGGATGTGATCGCCACGGCGGCCTCCCCTCTTATATAGACCAGTATATAGCGGTGGATGGCACCCGCCGGCGTCACGACGCCGCGGACCATCATCGCCTGCCCACCCGCTCCGCTGCGCGCGGCTCCCAGCCAGGTGCGGGTTCCGTCCGTGCCGGGGTGATGCAGATCGTCGTTCCGTCGGCGACGAACCGACGATTCACGACCCCTCGCCGGCCGCGCCGCTGGGCGGGCAGCGCGGCTGAGCGGGTGGCGCCGCTGAGCGGGTGGCGCCGCTGAGCGAGGGGCCTAGGGAAGCGCGGGGGCCGGGAGCGCGGCCGGCGCGAGACGGCCGTCGACCATGTTCAGCACCGCGTGCATGCGCGGCAGGTGCACCAGGTCGTGGGTCACGAGCAGCGTCGACGTGTTCAGCTCGCCCGTGAGACGGAGGATGAGGTCGATGATGGCGGCGCCGCGCTCCTGATCGAGTGCGCTCGTCGGCTCGTCGACCAGCAGCACGCTCGGTTCGTTCATCAGTGCCCGCGCGATGTTGACGCGCTGACGCTGGCCTCCCGAGAGCTGGTGCGGGCGCTTGTCCCGATGTTCGGCGAGACCGACAGCTGCGAGCAGTTCCTCGGCGCGCGTCGCGACCTCCGCGCGTCGTGCGCGCGAGCCGCGGCGACCGAGCTCGTTCATCACGCAGAGCTGTTCGAGCGCGGTCAGCGACGGGAGCAGGTTGGACTGCTGGAAGACGATGCCGACGTGGTCGCGCCGCAGGTCCCCCGCATCCCGCGCACCGAGCCGGGCCGCGTCGACCCCGTCGATCATGACCCGTCCCGAGTCGGGACGGATGAGGGTGGCGGCGACCGCGAGCAGGCTCGACTTGCCGGAGCCGCTGGGCCCGGTGATCCCGGTGACGGTTCCGGGGTGCGCTGTGAGCGACGCGTGGTCGACGGCGGTGACGCGGCCGTCGCCGTCGGGGAAGGTGAGGGTGACGTCGTCGAGCTGGATCATCGGTTGCTCCCGAGTGCGGTGAGGGGGTCGGCGGAGGTGACGGAACGAAGGGCGAATGCCGCGCCCGCGAGGCCGAGGGCGATCAGCAGCACGGCGGGCAGCAGGGTGGTGAACGGACTCAGGATGAACGGCAGGGCTGTGCCCGCGAGCATCCCGAGCGCCGCGACGACGCCGGTGCCGACACCGACTCCGATCACGAGCACCACGAGCGCCTGCCCGAGGGCGTCGCGCACCAGGGAGCGGGTGGAGGCGCCGAGAGCCTTGAGAACGGCGATGTCTCCCGTTCGCTGCATCGTCCACACGGTGAAGAAGGCGCCGATCACGAGCGCGGAGATTCCGAACAGCAGGGCGACCATGAGCAGCAGCGACCCGATCTCCGAACGGAACGAGCCGATCGCGGTCAGCGAGCCGAGCGGGGTCTGGCTGATCGTGTGCTCGTTCGCGTCGACCGCCGACCAGTCCGGGTCCCCGGTGACGGACAGGACGGTCGCGAAGGCGCCGGCGCTCCCTGTCGCCGCCGAATAGCGCTGCCAGTCGTGCAGCGTCATGAAGACGACCGGTGTGTGGCTGTACCAGCCATCACCGCGAACGCTCGCAACCGTGTAGTCGACACCGGCGATCGTCACGGTGTCGCCGGCCGATGCGGACAAGCCGGATGCGGCCCCTTCCGACAGCACGAGTCGGCCGTCCTCGGACGGTGCGTCTGCGCCGAATCCGGCGCCGACCCCGAAGATCGACACGGCCGTCTGAGTGCCCTCGGACTGCGCACGCGTCTGGCTGATCCCGATCGGCACGGATGCGGTGACCCCGCTCGCCGTCGACCAGGCGTCCGCCTGCGCCTCGGTGATCGCGGAGTCGGAGAAGCTCGCCCCCGATGCCGTCTCCCCGGCCGGCGGCTCCGAGAAGACGAGCCGATCACCGGGCAGGGCGAGCACGGCAGAGACGTTCTGCGCGGCCAGACCTCCGGTGAGGCCGCTGAGGAAGCCGACGAGCAGGGTGATGAGGGCGACCACCGATCCGATCAGGATGAAGCGGCCGCGGGCGAAGCGGAGATCTCGCCAGGCGACGAACATAGGAGGGTCCTTTCTGGGTCACAGCACGTGACCCTTCAACCCTCGTTCGGACGAGGCCGGCCGTCATCACCCGTGCGAACGGATTCCGCGCACCAGAGGTCGGGCGGAAACGTCGAACTTTCGAAGGATGCCGCCGCGCCCCCGCGCACGTAGTCTGAGGTGAGATGAAACACACCGCGTTGACCCCTGTCTTCGTCGGTCTCCGAACCGGCCTGCACGTGGTGTTCGTCGTCCTCACCGGCATCGTCGTCGTTCGGGCGGTGGTCTCTCCGACGCCGTCGAGCGGAGTGGTGGTCGCCCTCTGCGCCGTCCTGCTCGCGACGTATGCCGCCGGCGGCATCTTCGCTCGCCGCCGCTCCGGGTCGTCGCGCCGAGCCGCCCTGCTCTGGCTGCTGGTGCTGTCCGTCGAGTGGATCGCGCTCGTCTGGCTCATCCCCGAGGCCGCGTATCTCGTCTTCCCGATCTTCTTCCTCTACCTCCATCTGCTTCCCGGCTGGTGGGGTCCCATCGCGGTCGTCGCCGCCACCGCTCTCGCGATCGTCGCCCTCGGCATCCACGGCGGGTGGACCGTCGGCGGGGTCGTCGGCCCCCTCGTCGGCGCAGCGGTCGCCATCCTGATCGGTCTCGGCTATCGGGCCCTGGCCCGCGAATCCGCGGAACGGGAGCAGCTCATGCTCGAGCTGATCGCCACGCGCGACCAGCTTCTGGCGACCGAACGCGAGTCCGGCGTGCTGGCAGAACGCGCGCGGCTGGCCCGCGAGATCCACGACACCGTCGCGCAAGGGCTGTCGAGCATCCAGATGCTGCTGCATGCGGCCGAGCGGGAGGCGCCCGATGGCCCCGGCGTCGAATACGTGCGGCTGGCCCGGGAGACGGCGGCCACCAACCTCGCCGATGCACGCCGCTTCGTGCGGGAGCTCACCCCGGCCGCGCTCGTCGAGCAGGGGATCGGCGCCGCCCTCCGCCGCTTGGCGGACACGCAGTGGCGCAGCAGCGCACTCGAGGTTCAGGTGCGGGTGTCGGACGAGCTGGAGCTGCCGATGCCCGTGCAGACGGCCCTGCTGCGCATCGCGCAGGGGGCGATGGCGAACGTGGTGCAGCACGCCGAGGCCCGCTCGGCGACCATCGCGATCGAACGGGATGCCGACACCGTGCGACTGACGATCAGCGACGACGGGCGCGGATTCGATCCCGCCGCGGCCGCCGCCGCGAAGGCGTCAGGGGCCTCCGACTCCTTCGGCCTCACCGCGGCGAGGGAGCGCGTCGACCAGTTGGGCGGGGTGCTCACGATCGACGCGGAGCCCGGTCACGGATCGACCATCACAGTCGACCTGAAGGTCGAGGACGCCGGATGATCCGCCTGGTGATCGCCGACGACCATCCGGTGGTGCGCGCCGGACTGCGTGCCCTGCTCGATCACGAAGACGGCCTCACGGTCGTCGGTGAGGCGTCGACGCCCGATGAGGCGGTCGCGCTGGCCGAGCGCGAGAACCCGGACGTCGTGCTGATGGATCTGCAGTTCGGACCCGCCGCCGGCGGAACCGGGACCGGTGCGGGTGCGAGCGGAACCGTGGCGACCGGGGCGGACGCGACCCGCCGCATCCGGGCACTCGACGCCCCGCCCTACGTGCTCGTGCTGACCAACTACGACACCGACGGCGACATCCTCGGCGCAGTGGAGGCGGGCGCGAGCGGCTACCTCCTGAAAGATGCCCCGCCGCGCGAACTGATCGCTGCGGTGCGTGCGGCCGCCTCCGGAGAGAGTGCGCTTGCCCCGGCGATCGCGGGCCGGCTCCTCGACCGGATGCGGTCCCCTCAGGTGAGTCTCAGCAGGCGCGAGATCGAGGTGCTGAGCCTCGTGGCCGCCGGTCGCTCCAACAGCGAGATCGCCGCGGATCTCGTCGTCAGCGAGACGACCGTGAAGTCGCACCTGGTGCACATCTTCTCGAAGCTCGACGTCGGGTCTCGAACCGCCGCGGTATCCGTCGCGCGCGACCTCGGGATTCTGCGTCCCTAGCCGGCCGTGCGGATCACCCGGATCGGGTGATGTCTGTTTGTGCCGTGCCGCCCTATGTTCGAGCCAGCCCGGCGTGATCGACACGTCGCAGAGCGAAAGGCAGTGAGATGAGTTTCTGGGATTATCTGGTCTGGTTCTTCTGGTTCTATATCGCCATCTCCTGCATCTGGATATTCATCACCGTCATCATCGACGTGTTCAGGGATCGCACCCTGAACGGCTGGGCGAAGGCGCTCTGGGTGCTGTTCCTGGTGTTCTTCCCGTTCCTCGCGGCCTTCATCTACCTGATCGCACGCGGGCGCAGCATGGCTGAACGCCGGGCGGGCGAGATGCGTCAGGCGCAGACGGAGACGAACGACTACATCCGCACGGTGGCGAACACGGCGTCGCCGGCCGCCGAGATCGAGAAGGCCAAGGGGCTGCTCGACTCCGGCGCGATCACGCCGGCGGAGTACGACTCGATCAAGAGCAAGGCGCTGGCGGCCGCCTGAGCCGCTCCATCGCTCGCGACGGGGGCTGGGCCTTTCGGCTCACGCCCCCGCGAGTTCGCGAACGGCGTCGACCACGAGCTGGTGGTCGACGTCGGAGGCGAGCCCGGAGACCGTCGCCACCGCGACCACCCCGACGCCGGCGACCCGGATGGGAACGGCTCCCCCGGCCAGGGTGTAGACGGCCGGGTCGAGCCAGCCCGGCGACAGGAACGGGATGTCGTCGCGCTCGGCCTGGGCCGTCAGCAGCGCCGTGCTCAGCTCGAACCTCAGCGCCGTGCGCGACTTCTTCTCGACCCAGCTGTCGTTGTCGGCCGTCGCGCCCGGGAGCGAGGCGTGGAAGAGGATCCCCGTCGATGTGCGAATGTCGACCACGACGGGGAGGCCCTGCTCCACGGCGATGCGGGCGAGGCGGCTGCCGAGTTCCCAGGCATCCCGGCGATCGAAGCCCGTGAGCACCAACCCGGCCTCCTCGGCCTCGAGCTGTGCGATCCGATCCGTTGCTTCAGCCATGGGCGGCCCTCTCTCTCTCCGTTATGAGTGCACACACAGTCTGGACCACCGTGCGTGCACGGGACGGACTCACCCCTCGACGACCACCCGCGCCCGCGCCACGTTCAGCACGCGCGCGTGCGTCGAGGCGGCATCCCCCTCGACCTGCGCCGCGACACGCGCGGCGACGAAATACGTGCCGGGGGCGTCGAAGGCGACCTCGCGCTCGACCACGACACGAGAGGCGGCCTCGAGGTCGAGCGCGTCGCCGAGCACGCCCGTGCCCCCGAAGTCCGGGAGGACCTCGACCACGACGCCGGGGGCGGGGGTCTTCACGTCGAGCCGCACCGACACCGACTCGCCGATTCGCGCAGACACGCAGACGGAGCCGTTCACGGTGAGCGACGCGACCGGCTGGATGCCCCGCCGTTCCGTGGCGTCGCTCGGCACGACGATCTGACCGTCGACCACGTCGTACGACGTCGTCGGTGACGGCTCGACCCCCTCCTCGACCCAGGCCGCGAGCTGCCGGAGCGCCGCCTCGAGCGCGCCGACGTAGGCGACCGTGCGCGTGGGGAACTCCTGCGGGTCGTCGTCGCCGTGCAGCGCGTTGTCGACGTACCAGAGGCGCAGCTGATCGTCGACGTCACCGCCGACGTGCTCAGCGACCCTGGCGCGGTACCAGTCCGCCTGCCACGGGAACGCCTCCCGGTCGAGCAGGCACGCGACCACGATCATCTTCTCCGAGATCGTTCCGGTCGGCAGCGATCCGGCTGTGCTCTGCGTGAAGAGCGGGCCGAGCAGCATCGGCCGTTGCGGATACAGGGGCGCGCCGTCGTCGCCACGGAACTGATCCCAGACGGTGTACTCGGCGCCGGGCACCTGGTGCCGGTGGTACGTCTGGGCGGCGAGGAAGTTCGAGTTGTCGACGGTGACCTCGTCGCCCACGGCGAGCGCCGCGACGATCGCGTCCTGGCCGGGCTCGATCCGGGCGAGATCCCCCTCGACACCCGACAACCGGATGACACTGCCGGCAGCCGCCCCGCTTGCGACGGCGAGCTGCGCACCGAGGATCCAGCCGTTGGGCGCTTCGGCCAGTCGCAGTGAAGAGACCACCGTTCCCGCGGACGCGGTGTGGAGGAACGACTCGTCGACACCGCCGGCGACGAGTTCATCGCCTCGGCTCGCGCCCTCGTCGACGAGCTCGGTGATGGACGTGGTCAGCTGCACACGATCGCGGTGCACCGACGACGCCGCGTCGGAGCCGAGGTAGCCGTCGACGGTCCAGAACTCCGCCGGATACGTCGGATCGGCCGCCAACACGCCCGGATAGAGCACGCTGAACGCGTGCATGCCCATGGTCCGCCAGCCGAACCACGAACGGGGAGGGAACCCCATCTTCGTGACCTCGGCCAGCGCGGCGGCTTCATCGTCCGTCAGGTCGAGCGCTGCGGTGTCTCCGCCGACGTCGTACGCGTCGACGATCGCCGAGAACGCATCGCGGAGAACGCGCTGGGCGTGCATCCGGACGCTGAACACATTCGGGATCGACAGCGGGCTGCCCGGGACGTACGGGACGAACCCGTCCCAGACACCGCGGGTGTTCTCGGCCGCGCCGATCGTGCGGTACGCGCCACCGCTGCCGCCGTAGAGATAGCCGTACGTGCGGTGGTCGCCGAAGAGCTCCCGCGCAACGACGCGAGCGAAGCGCGCTGCAGCGGCGTTGGCGCGGTACGCGCCGATCGTCGGATCCATGCCCGAGAACGGGTTCGCGGCATCCGGACCGCCGCCGTTCGTCTCGACGAAGGCGGCGCCGCTCTCGACCGCGAACGCGATCTTGTTGTACTCGCCGAGCTCCTCCGGGGCGAGGTTCTCGCTCTGCGGCACGGGCGTGACGTGCTGGAAGAACCGTCCCTGGTAGTCCGCCTCTTCGGGGAAGTAGAACGAGAACCGGGTGTCGGTGCCAGTGAACCCGCCGTGCACGTAGCGGTGGGCGACGGGGCTCGCCCGCCACTCGTCGACGTCGACGTACGGATGCGCGTGCACCTCGTCCACGCCGTCCGCCTCCCACTCGACGCCGATGAGGCCGGTGCGTTCGGTCGTGCTCTGTTCTGCGCTCATGGGGTCACTCCTGTGGATCGATGGGGCGGATGCGGTGGGATGCGCGGGATGCGGCAGTGCGCATCCGGCTACTTGATGCCCTTGAGCGGGAAGATCGCGACGGCCGCCAGGATCACGAGCACGCATGCAGCGATCCAGACGCCCACGTAGCCGCCCGTCGTCGCCACGACGGCGCCCGCGAGGATGGGGCCGAGCGCCTGGCCGAGATTCGAGCCGAGCCCGGCGACGCCCAGGTCGCGCCCGGCCGCCTTCTCGTCGGGCAGCACGTCGATGAAGAGCGCCTGGTCGACCGGCAGGTAGATGCCGAACGCGATACCGCCCACGATCGCCTGCAGGAACAGTCCCAGAATGGTCGGCGACACGATCGGGATGAGCATCGACAGCGCCATCAGCACCGAGGCGACGATGACGAAGATGCGTCGCTTTCCGAGCTTGTCGGAGAGCTTGCCGGCGATGAAGAGCGCGATGATCGTGATGGGCACGCCGACCAGCGTGAGCAGCGGCGCCAGCTGGGTCGCCTGCACCTGGCTGAGGGCCGGCCGGATGTAGCTCTGCAGCATGTAGAGGCTCAACGCCGTCGACACCGTGTAGCCGAAGCTGAGCAGGATGCGAGCCACCCACACCCAGCGGAAGTTGCGCGACCGCAGAGCGATCGTGAAGCCGATGAAGAAGGACTTCCAGTTCATCTTCGGCACGAGGAGGTTCTTCGACGACCGGTCGCGGGCGAAGAGCACGAACATCACTCCGGCGAAGGCGACGAACGCCGCCACGATGAAGTAGATGTCGAGGCCGAGCACCGCGAAGAGCGATCCTGCGGCGAGGCCGCCGAGCAGGCCTCCGAAGAAGTTGCCGAACCCGCCGAGAGCCGAGGCCGTTCCGCGTCGGTTGACGGGCATCCGGTCGGCCACGGTGGTTGCGAGCGGCCCGACGGCCGCGTTGATGGCCGCCTGCGCGACCATGTAGACGATCGCCAGCACAGCGAGCGTGGGAGCGAAGCGCATCAGCACGAGCAGGAGCGAGCCGATCAGCGATCCGAACAGGATCCAGGGAGCGCGTCGGCCCCAGCGGCTGCGCGTCCGGTCGGCGAGAACACCGACGACCGGCTGCACCAGCATCGTCAGAACCACACCGATCGAGGTGATGATCGCCAGCGACTGAGCCCGTGCCGCGTTGAACCCCGTGAGCAGGTCGAGTTGGTGGGCCTGCGCGCCCGTCGCGGTGGTCGTGCCCGCGTCGACCGCCTGCTGCAGCAGGGTGAGCTTCTGGAGGTCGACTCCGGCGTTCGCGCCGGTGAACCACTGGCCGAACTCGAGCAGCTGCACGTGGTTCGGCAGCATGATCCCGAGCACGGCGCCCCAGACCGCGCTGATCGCGATGGTGAGGATCGTGTACCAGGTCAGGTAGCGACGCGAGAGCGGACCCTTGACCAGGATCGGGGAGGTGCCCGGCTCGGCAGGGTCGAGGATGACGTCGCGCTTGCCGGCCTTGCGACCAGCGGCTTCGGACACGGGGTCGGGGTCCGGGCTGGACGCAGAGGTGGGTTCGGGGGCCAGGGTGTCGCTCATGGAGGGGTCCCATCGTCGGTGATGACCGGCACTCAGGTGTATGGCAGAACGGTCGTCCGCCATGTGTCGGCGAAAGCAGCATGCCATACGGCTTTCGTGCGGCGCAAGTCAAAGCCGCATATCATGCTGTTTATGGGAGCCCGTGGTCCGTACGCGAAAGGCAAGGCGAAGCGCGCCGAGATCCTCGACGTCGCACTCGAGGTGATCGCCCGCGACGGATACTCGGCCGCGACGGTCAAGAACCTCGCGGATGCCGCCGGGCTCAGCCAGAACGGCCTGCTCCACTACTTCGGCTCGAAGGACGCCCTGTTCGCCGAGATCCTCCGCCATGAAGACGAGGTCACCGCGATCGAGACCGACGCGGACAACCGGAACTTCGCCGACGACCTGGTGACGGGCATCCTGGATGCGATCGAGACCGAGATCACCTCACCCGGCATGACCCAGCTGGCCCTGCGGGTGACCGGAGAGGCGACCGAGCCGGAGCACGTCGCCCACGACTACCTGCGGAACCGCTATGAGACCATCCGGTTGCTGGTGCGCAACGCGCTGATCGACCTGCAGACCGCCGGCCGCGTCGCGGCGGATGTCGACGCTGACGCGGTCTCGGCTCTGGTCTTCGCGAGCTGGGACGGCCTGCGCACCCAATGGCTCTATGACAACACGATCGACGTGCGCGCACACATGGTGTATCTGCTGCGCGCTCTCGGGGTCGACGCACCCGTGGTCGCCGAGGCTACGGCGCAAGCAGTCCCGTCAGCACCTCGGTGAGCGGTCCGCTCAGTTCGCTCTCGCTCGCCGACGTGAGCGGCTCCAGCCCGGAGGTCGAGCGCAGCAGTACGGTGCCGAACGCGGTCGCCATGGCGAGCTGTGCGCGCAGCATGAGGTGCTCGGTGGTCGGATCGTCGCGCCGCCATCCGGCAGCGGCCGCCAGGCGCTCGGTGAAGTTGCGGAACGTGGCGCGCCGGATGCGCTCAGCACCCTCATCGCCCGAGGTGCGCAGCAGTAGGAGCAGTTGAAGCGAGTCGTCGCCGTTCGGCGAATCGCTGATCGTGCGGATGATGTCGCGCGCCGCGCGCTCGATGGAATCCACCACCTCACCAGGCCGCTCGAGCCGCTCGACCACTCGGGTCAGGCAGGCCTC
Source organism: Leifsonia poae (assembly GCF_027921845.1). GTDB lineage: Bacteria > Actinomycetota > Actinomycetes > Actinomycetales > Microbacteriaceae > Leifsonia > Leifsonia poae. The sequence continues at coordinate 438,294 of NZ_BSEN01000006.1, read as the reverse complement.
GAACAGCCCCTCCTTCGAGGTGAAGTATCGGTTGATGAGCGCGACGTTCACGCCGGCGTCCGCAGCGATCTCGCGCACGGTCGTCGCGGCGTAGCCGTCGCGGGCGAAGCGCCGGCGCGCAGCGTGGAGCAGGAGCTGCTGCGTGTTGCCGGCGTCGCGGGTCTTGATCGGGCTGGAGGCGCTCACTTCGTCGTCGCTGACGGTGAGCACGGGCGTGCCGGAAGCCATGTCGTCCTTTCGTCTCCTCCACGGTACAAGTCGCCGCCTGGGAAGTAAACGCGCATTGACTTGTCGCGTTCTCTGACTAGTATTCGTAAGTCAGCAAATGTTTACATCATCTCGGAGAGAAATGTCTCGAACGATCGACGGGCCCGCAACGGGCTCCGTTCCCGCGGTCGCCCCCGCGAAGACCCCCGCAAAACGCAGGTCCACCCTCATCGTCGTCTACCTGGCCCTCGGTGGCCTCGCGTTCTCGGTGCTGCAGTCCCTCGTCGCGCCGGCGCTCGCCACCATGGGCAAAGACCTCGGCGCCACCACCAGCGACGCCAGCTGGATCATCACCGCCTACCTGCTGTCCGCGTCCGTCATGACACCGATCCTCGGACGCCTCGGCGACATGGTCGGCAAGCGCCGCATCCTGATCGTCGTGCTTGCGCTGGCTCTCGTCGGAACCGTGCTCGCCGCCATCGCCCCGAACCTCGGCGTGCTGATCGTCGCGCGAGCGCTGCAGGGAGCCGCCGGCGCGGTGATGCCGCTCTCGATCGGCATCGTGCGCGACGAACTGCCGCACGAGCGGGTCAGCGTGACCATCGGTCTGCTGTCGGCGATCTTCGGCGTCGGCGCCGGTATCGGCATCGTCGCGGCCGGCCCGATCATCGAGAACCTCTCGTGGCCGTGGCTGTTCTGGCTGCCGGGCATCCTGATCGCCATCGCGCTGCTGGGCGTCATCTTCGGGATGCCGGAGTCGCCGATCCGCAAGCCGGGTCGCCTCGACGTGGTCGGCGCGGCCATCCTGTCGGTGGCGCTCGTCTCGATCCTGCTCGCGATCAGCAAGGGCGAGGAGTGGGGCTGGGACGCCGGCAGCACGATCAGCCTGCTGATCCTGGGCGCCGTGGCGCTCATCGTGTTCGTGTTCGTGGAGCTGCGCGTGAAGGAGCCGCTCATCGACATGCGGCTGTTCAAGGTGCGCGGCGTGTGGACGGCCAACGCGGTCGCCCTGATCTTCGGCTTCGCGATGTTCGGCACCTTCGTGCTGGTCCCGACCCTGCTGCAGCTGCCGAAGATCACCGGCTACGGCTTCGGCGAGACGGTCTCCTCCGCCGGCCTCTTCCTGCTGCCCACCGTGGTCATGATGGTGATCTTCGGACCGGTCGCCGGCATCATGGTGCGCAAGATCGGCCCGAAGCCGCCGATGATCGCCGGTGGCATCCTCGTGACGGCCGCGTTCATCCTGCCTGCGATCTCGCACGGCGAGCTGTGGCAGGTCGTCGCCTCCGGTGTTCTCACCGGCGCGGGTATCGGCCTGGCGTTCGCGTCGATGTCGAACGCGATCATCGAGAGCGTCCCCGCCGGCCAGACCGGTGAGGCGATGAGCGTCAACACGATCGCGCGGACGATCGGAAGCTCGATCGGCACGGCCGTGATCGCGGCGATCATCTCGTCGAACGCGTCCCCTCAGGGGCTGCCGACGGACGACGCCTTCACCATCGGCTTCTGGGTGTGCGCCGGCGTCGCCGTGCTTGCGATCATCGCCGCGATCATCGCACCGTCGATGCGCACGCGCCGCGCGCAGGCGCTCGCCCTCGGGGTCGAAGACCTCGACTGACGGACTCTCGACGACTGAGCGGGGGGGGNNNNCGCTCTGCTGTGTCGGCTGCGGTGTCGGGCGCCGGTGTCGGGCGCCGGTGTCGGCTGCGAGTGGGATGCTGGGGAGATGACACCAACGGCGTCGTCGGTCGCGTTGCTGCGCGGCATCAATGTGGGCGGCAAGAACCTGATCGGGATGCCCGCCCTGGCCGAGGCCTTCACTGAGGCCGGGTACCAGGATGTGCGCACCCACCTGCAGAGCGGGAACGTGCTGTTCACCGGGCATCCGGCGACAGGAGCGGGCGTGGAGGATGCTCTGGAGCGGATGCTCCGGGAACGGTTCGAGCTCCCGATCCTCGTGGTGGTCCGCTCGCACGGCGAACTCGCCGCGACGGTCGCGGCCGCGCCCGCCGACCACGGCTCCGATCAGCTGCGCAGCGACGTGTTCTTCGTGAAGCAGCCGCTCACCGCAGAAGCCGCCTACGCCGAGCTGCCGGAGCTGCGCGAGGGGGTCGACGCCGTCGCGCTCGGCCCCGGCGCCATCTACTTCTCACGCGTCGCGGCCCGGGCGACCAAGACGCGCATCCAGCGCTTCATGGCGATGCCGGTCTTTCAGCAGATCACGTCGCGCAGCTGGCGTACGACCACCCGCCTGCTCGAGCTGCTCGACGGCGACTGAGCGGCTGCACCGCTTGGCCTGCGGTCGTCGCGTCCGACCCGCCAATTGCATTTATTGCCCGATGATCAGCGCGCGTTGAGGATGAACGGTGCGGTTTCGTGACGAAGCTCGAACCGGCCTGATACTCTGCCTATAAGTGCTGATCCTGACGCATGTCAGGGGTAGGCGCTTCCCGCCCCCGGCCTCGCCGGGGGCCTTTCTATTGCTACCGGAAGACGACACCGGGCACGCCCCCTGAGTATCGATTCACTGCGGTGTGGACGGCAGAGCCGAGCCGTTGCCAGGTTTCCGCAGGCGCAACGGTAGCGACGGACGAACTCGGCGGCACGAGAGCACGCCAGCCGGCATACGCAACCAGGTCGGCCATCTGGACGAAGTACGACTCGTGCGATGCTCTGGGCACCGGATCATCGATGAAGTTCTTGGCATCGACCCGGATGGACCCGTTCCCTGTCATGCTCCCGGCGGTCATGAACCGTCGCGCCTTTCGAACAATCCTGCGTACGGCGTCGTTCTCGCCGTTGTCGTGGATGAGCATCATCCCCTCGCGCTCGTAGTGGGTCGTGCGTTCGAGACGCTGGAGAAGCGTGGTCCACGCCAGCTCGAAGCACGCGGTGCCGACCGTTGAGTTGCGCTCCTTGTCGATCACAATCGCGAAGGCGCGAGCGTCGATACCGGCAAGCATGTCCAGATGCGCCCCGTAGATGAGAGCACGTTCCGCGGGCGCTAGCCCGAGCGCACGGAACGGGCCGCCCGAACGGATGAGGTAGTTGGCTTTCACCTCCGCCCGCACCGGAAGCTGGAATCGGTCGCGCAGCCGCCGTCGGAACTCGACGAGATCGTCGAACCCCGCCGACCATTTATCGGCGTCCACCAGGACACACCCCAGCACATAGTGGGAGGTCGATCCGCCCTTGGAAACGTCGCCGGTGTTTCCCGACTCGTCTATGTATGCCAACAACACAGCGGCATCGTGTCACCAGGATCGATCGCACCGACGGTCTTTCCACGAGATTGCGGGCGAGCCAAGCGGGACGTAATCATCGGGTGGGATTGTGTTGGGCTCCGAGGCGTGAGCTACGACCGGCTGAGGGCGAGCGGGAAGTCCCAGCCGGTAAACCAGCCGACCGCCTTCACCCACGACGCGTTCTCGGCGGCCGTGGCCGGGAGTCCGCTCTGGGTCATCGAATCGGTCAGGGCGCGCACCTCGACCGCGAGCTCGGCGAGGACCGTTCGCGTCAGCTCCCACCACGCGTCGCTGGACACGCCCGAAGTCAGCAGGTGCATCCGGCAGGGCAGCGTTCCCGGCGAAACCGTCGCCCCTGCCGCCGCCGCGCAATCCGGGCACACGCTCGCCGACCATTCCGGCCGCGTCTCGGCGAGCCACTCTCGGGTGAAGCGCATCCAGTTCGCCTCCAGCGTGAGCTGCCGGAGGTCGAGACCGGCGTGTGTCACCCCGCCCTGCGTCTCGCCGCGTACGTCGGCGCAGATCACACAGCCTCCGTGCCGTTCGAGTGCCCTCGTCCGGCCGCGGCGCCCGGCGTGCCCGGTGCCGAGCTTCTCCACCATCGTCCGGAGCAGGTCGGCGTAGAGGATCGTGAGATCGAAGGGTTGATGCCCGCCCCTCATGCCGGCGCCGGCCTCCCACAGCTCGATCTCGACCACCGCGTAGGCCCAGGAATGCCGGGCGCACATCCCCCAGTTCTCCCGCAGCCTCGTCCGGGTGGCGCCGTTCATGATGTCACCGTGCACGAAGTCCCACAGCACGCGCACTTCCTCCGGACTCAGCCGGGCGTCCGCATCCTGGCTCAGCGGGCGGTCGTACCGTCCGTCCTCCGCGTCGGCCACAGTGCCCTCCTCCCACGCCGGAGCAGAATCTCAGTATCTCCCCGCTTAGTGGATTCTTAGTGAGCGTCGAGAAGGCTGACAACGTGATGACGAGAGGCGACGGATGAACCTGCTGCAAGCCCTGATCCTCGGCATCGTCGAAGGCATCACCGAGTTCCTGCCCGTCTCCAGCACGGGTCACCTCACGATCGTCGAGAAGCTTCTCGGGCTGACCGTCGACGACCAGGGTGTCACCGCCTTCACCGCCATCATCCAGGTCGGCGCCATCCTCGCCGTGATCATCTACTTCCGGTCGGACATCGCCCGGCTCTTCCTCGCCTGGATCCGCGGCCTCGGCAGCCGCCGGGCCAGGGACGACCCCGACTACCGGCTCGCCTGGTACGTGATCGTCGGCTCCATCCCGATCGGCATCGTCGGCTTCCTGGCCAAAGACCTCATCTCGGGCGGGCTGCGCAATCTCTGGGTCGTCGTCGCCGCGCTGGTGCTCTGGAGCATCGTGATGTGGGCGGCCGAACGCGTCGCCACCCAGAAACGCGACGAACGGAAGGTCACCATCGTCGACGCGATCGTGATCGGGCTGTTCCAGTGCATCGCGCTCATCCCCGGCGTCTCGCGGTCCGGCGCCACGATCAGCGCCGGCCTCTTCCGCGGACTGAACCGGGTGGCGGCGACCCGCGTCTCGTTCTTCCTCTCGATCCCGGCCCTCGTGGCGGCGGGCGGCTACGAAGGGGTCACGCAGGCGGGCGCGATCAGTGCATCCGTCGGCTGGCTCCCGACGATCCTGGCGACGATCGTCAGCCTGGTGGTCGCGTACGCGGCGATCGCCTGGCTGCTGCGCATCGTCGCCCACCACCCGATCACCGTGTTCATCTGGTACCGCATCGGGCTGGCACTGCTCGTCGCCGTGCTGCTGCTGACCGGCGTCATCACCGCGACCTGACCGTCGTCATCACCGCGACCTGACCGTCGACTGCTTCAACGCCGCACGACGCACGCCCACCTCGTCGCGACGTCTGGCCACCAGCCAGCTGACGTCGCGTCCGAACGACTCGACGAGCAGAGCCAGCGCGAACGCTACGAGCGCGATGTCGATGCCGGGCAGAAGGCCGGAGGCGGCGATCGCGAGGGCGATGCCCGCGACGGCCGTCACCACCTTGCGCCAGTAGCGGGGCGGGAGCTGCCGTCGCATCCACGGCAGCGCCCATCCGGCCGCCACGAACGCGTACCGCAGCAACCCGATGGCCAGCACCCACAGCCCCATGGTCTGCGCGACGAAGACGCTGAGCACGAGGAGGAGGAACGCATCCACCTCCATGTCGAACCGGGCGCCGAGCTCGCTCGTCGTGCCGGTGCGTCGCGCGACCCAGCCATCGACCGCGTCGAGGGCGAGCGCGGGCACGACGAGCGCGACGAGCAGCCCGATGGAGATCGGTGCGGTGAAGGACGCGACGACCAGCCCGGTGATCACACCGACGATCGTGGAGCGCATCGCGGTGACGATGTTCGCGGGACCGAATCGGGCGGAGCGGCGACGCCGCAGCCCCCGAACGACCAGGGCGTTCGAGACCAGCAGGTAGGCGAGAACAGCCACCCAGCCGGATGGCGGCAGCAGGGCCATCCGCCACTGCACGACCAGCACGCCCATGAACAGCACGAGCGCTGCACCGGCTGATGCCCAGCCGATCGCTTCGAGTTGAACCCTTTTCACATGCGTCTCGTGTTTCTCTCGACGGCACCTCGTCCGTCGACGGCACCTGTTGCCGTTAACACGCCGAGCGCGCACCATTGGTTCACCGAGGAGGAAATGTGCTCGAAGCCACTGCCTTCTGGACCGAGAAGCCGGGCGCCGGCGCTCTCCGATCCCAGACCCTTCCGTCTCCCCGCGATGGCGAGGTGCTCGTCCGCACTCTTTTCAGCGGTGTGAGCCGCGGCACCGAGACGTCCGTCTTCGGGGGCCACGTGCCGGCGAGCGAGCACGAACGGATGCGGGCGCCGTTTCAGGAGGGCGACTTCCCGGGCCCGGTGAAGTACGGCTATCTGAACGTCGGCGTCGTCGAGCAGGGACCGCCGGAGCTGCGCGGACGAACCGTCTTCACCCTCTTCCCCCACCAGTCCGCGTTCGTCGTCCCGGCCGATGCCGTCGTGCCCGTGCCTGACGGGGTGCCGGCCCGGCGCGCCGTGCTCGCGGGCGCCGTCGAGACCGCCGTCAACGTGCTCTGGGATGCCGCACCGCTCGTCGGCGACCGCCTGACCGTCATCGGGGCCGGGATGATCGGGTGCTGCGTCGCGCGGCTCGCTCAGGGCATCCCCGGGGTCGAGGTCACGCTTGTCGACGTCGATCCGGCGCGGCGCTCCATCGCCGAGCGGCTCGGCGTGGCCTTCGCCGAGCCGGCCGCGGCTCCGCACGATCGCGACCTCGTCATCAACACGAGCGGTTCGGATGCCGGGCTGCGGCTCGCCCTCGAGACCGTCGTCACCGAGGGCGAGGTGATCGAGGCGAGCTGGTACGCCGACCGGCCGGCGTCGCTGATGCTCGGCGCCGACTTCCATTCCCGGCGCCTCACCATCCGGGCGAGCCAGGTAGGAGTCGTCTCCCGCCGTCGTCGCGATACCCGGACCACGAGCGACCGCCTGGCCCTGGCCCTGGACCTCCTGCGCGATCCGGTCTTCGACGCTCTGCTCACGGCCGAGTCGTCGTGGCGGGACCTGCCCGAGGTGCTGTCGGGACTGGCCGAAGGCCCGAGCTCCGACCTCTGCCATACGATCGATTGGGGAGATGCCTGATGCCGTTCTCGGTGACCGTGCGAGACCACATCATGATCGCGCACAGCTTCACGGGCGAGGTCTTCGGACCCGCGCAGCGGCTGCACGGCGCGACCTTCGTCGTCGACGCGACGTTCGGCGCCGACGACCTCGATCCGGATGGCGTCGTGGTCGACATCGGGCTCGCGACCGCCGCCCTGTCGGAGATCACCGGCTCGCTCACCTACCGCAACCTCGACGACGAGCCCGCGTTCGCCGGCACGAACACGACGACGGAGGTGCTCTGCCGGGCGATAGCCGACCGGCTCGCCGACCGCGTCGCCGACGGGCCGCTCGGCCGGGGCCGGAACCTGACCTCGATCACGGTCACCCTCCACGAATCGCACGTCGCGTGGGCGAGCTATTCGAGGTCGCTGTGAGTGCGCATCCGGACACGCCCGTGTTCTTCGCGGTCCCCGACGTCATCGACGATCCGGGTCGGGTGAGCGGCGGCAACCTGTACGACCAGCGCGTCCGCGACGGGCTGCGCGCGGACGGCTGGGACATGCGGATGGCGCTCGTCGGCGACGACGACCGGCAGACCGCGGCCGCCCTGACCGCCCTGCCGGACGGCGCCCTGGTGCTGCTCGACGGGCTCCTCCTCGCCCGCGAATCCGCCGCTGTCGCCGACCACGGAGCACGACTGCGCCTCGTCGTTCTCGCGCACATGGTCGCCGGCGAGCTGACCGACGACGAGCGCGCCGCGTTCCGGGTCGCTCAGCGCATCATCGCGACGAGCGGCTGGACACGTTCCGAGCTCATCGCGCAGGATGCGGCGGATCCGCACCGCATCGTCGTCGCCCACCCGGGGACGGACGCCGCACCGGTGACGACGGTGTCCCCATCCGGTGGGCGGTTGCTCTGCGTCGCGACGGTCGCGCCGCACAAGGGCCAGGATCTGCTCGTGCGAGCGCTGGCCGGGTTCGCCGACCTCGAGGGCTGGACCTGCACGATCGTCGGATCGCTGGAGGCCGCACCCGACTTCGTCGCCGAGCTGAAGGACGCCATCGCGGCGGCCGGACTCGCCGAGCGGATCACCTTCACCGGGGTGCTCACCGGGGCCGCGCTCGACGAGGCGTACCGTCAGGCAGACCTCGTTGTCCTGCCGTCCCGCACCGAGAGCTACGGCATGGCGGTCGCCGAAGCCCTCGCGCGCGGCATCCCGGTGCTGGCGAGCGGGGTCGGCGGGATCCCCGAGGCGATCGCGCGGAACGAAGGGGGGATGATCGTGTCGCCCGACGACCCGTGGGCACTCGCCGTCGTGCTGCGTCAATGGTGGGCCAGTGCCGATCGGCGCCGGGAGCTCACGGCGGCGGCCCTGACGGCGCGCGGCGCGGCGCGGCGGTGGGGCGACACCGCCGCGATCGTCAGCGCGGCCCTCGATGCCGCCGTCACAGCACGGGCCGCCGAGCGACAGGCGGCACGATCATGACGGAGGTCGTCGAGGTCAGCAGCGACTGGCTCGCGCTTCGCGAGGCCGAGGACGCGCGCGCCCGTTCCGGCGATCTCGCGCGCAATGTCCGCACCCTTCTCCCCGTCGGACCGATCACCGTCCACGATCTCGGCAGCGGCACCGGGTCCATGATGCGCTGGCTCGCACCTCAGCTGCCGGGCCCGCAGACCTGGGTGCTCCACGACTGGAATGCGCGCCTCACCGCGCACGCACTCGATCCCGAGCCTCCCCGGGATCTGTCCGGGTCCCCCGTCTCGATCCGCACCCGCCTGGGAGAACTGGCGGAGCTCGCCGCAGGTGACCTGGCCGGTGCCTCGCTCGTGACGGCGTCGGCACTTCTCGACGTGCTGACCTCCCGCGAGGCGCACGCGATCGTCACCGCCTGCGTCGCGGTCGGTGCACCGACGCTCCTGTCGCTCAGTGTGGTCGGCGAGGTCGAGCTGCGACCCCGCGATCCACACGACCTGCTCGTCGAGAGCGCGTTCAACGCTCATCAACGACGGGAGGTGCGCGGTCGCAGGCTGCTCGGCCGGTACGGGGCTCCGATCGTCCGCGGGCTCTTCGCGGAGGCGGGGTGGAAGGTGCGCACGGCGCGTACGAGCTGGCGATTGGACGACCGCGACCCCCGGCTGCTCGCCGAGTGGTTCGACGGCTGGGTCGATGCAGCCGAGGAGCAGTCCCCCGCGTTGCGCGAGCACGGCGCCGCCTACCGGGAGCTGCGTCGGGCCCAGGCGGATCGCGGGGAGCTCTCGGTGGTCGTGTATCACCTCGATCTGCTGGCGTGGCCGCGATGACTCGTCGCATCGCCCTCGAACGCGCCCGCGCCGTCGTCGGCTCGCGGTGGTTCCGGCTGACCGTTCGGGTCGTCATCGGCGGAGGTGTGCTGGTCGCCATCGTCGCCCGGGTCGGCGCCGGGCCGTTCCTCCACGGGCTGCAGAGCCTCAACGGGGCCGCGATCGGCGCGGCGGTCGTTCTGGCCGCGATCGCGACGGCGGCGGCCGCCTGGCGGTGGCAGCTCATCGCCCGACGCCTCGGCGTCGGGCTGGGCTGGCCGACGGCGGTGGGCATGTACTACCAGTCCCAGTTCCTCAACACGGTGCTGCCGGGCGGGGTGATCGGGGACGTGCAGCGGGCGGTCGGCCATGGCCGCCGTGCCGACAGCGTCAGGATGGCCGCGCGCGCCGTCGCGGTCGAACGCGCGGTCGGTCAGGTGGTGCAGCTCGGGATCGCCGTGGTGATCGTGATGCTCTTCGGAGCCGAGTTCGAGGGCGTCCTGTTCCCCGCGATCGGTGTGGTACTCGTCGTGCTGGCCGTCGCCGCCGTCGCCGCGGCCTGGGCGAGCATCCGGGTCAGGCGCGTGCTGCGGCACGAGGTGGACGAACTCCGCGCCGGACTGGGCTCGCCGGCGGTCGCCATCCAGGCCGTCGCCGCCTCGGTCGTGGTCGTCTGCTGTCACGTGGCGACGTTCGCCGTCGCGACGTTCGCGGTGGGCATCGACGTGCCGCCGCTGCGACTGCTGACGCTCGCGATCGTCGTGCTGCTCGCCGCCTCCATTCCCTTCAACATCGGCGGATGGGGCCCCCGCGAGGGAGTCGCCGGCTGGGCCTTCGCGGTGGCCGGCTTCGGCGCAGCCGCCGGGGTCTCCGCGGCGACCCTGTTCGGCGTGCTCGCGATCCTCTCGGTCGTGCCCGGCGTGATCGTGGCGCGGCTCGCATCCCTCATCACCAGGAGGTCTCATCGTGATCGACAAGCCCTACGTGACCCTCAGCTGCGCGATCTCCCTCGACGGGTACCTCGACAGCGTCGACCCGCCGAGGCTCGCCCTCTCGAACGCAGCGGACTTCGATCGGGTGGATGAGGTCCGCGCGCACCACGACGCCATCCTGGTCGGGGCGCGCACGGTGCGGTTGGACAACCCGCGACTGCTGGTGCGCAGTGCCGAGCGGCAGGACCGGCGGGTGGCATCCGGATTGGCGCGCACGCCCTGGAAGGTGACCGTGACGGCGACGGGCGACCTCGACCCTGAGGCCGCGTTCTTCACCGATGGCGACGCGACGAAGCTCGTGTACTGCCCGCGCTCGGAGGCGCCGCGCATCCGCGGGCGCCTCGGCGATGCGGCGACGGTGGTCCCGCTCGGCGACGTCGTGGTGATGGCCGACCTGCTCTCGGAGCTGGCTGATCGGGGCGCACGGCGCGTCATGGTCGAAGGCGGCGGCACCACGCTGACGCAGTTCCTCGCCGCGGATCTCGTCGACGAACTGCATGTCGCCGTCGCACCGCTCTTCGTCGGAGACCGGCGGGCTCCCCGCTTCGTCGGCGACGGCGCCTTCCCGTGGACCGCCGACCGGCGGGCCGAGCTCGCCGGCGTGAAGCAGGTCGGCGACGTGGTGCTGCTGCGCTACGCGTTGTCCGACCGGTTCGTGCTCGAACCCGACTCGTCACCCGTGTGCCCGGAGCCCCGGGCGACCGCCCGGGACCGGTCGTGAGCGGTACCCCGACGGCGCCCGCCCAGAGGTCGTCCACTCGGACGCGTGCCCGCACCGTCAGGACGGCCATCGCGACGGTGCTGTCGGCGATCACGCTCTTCGTCGTCTCGCTGGCCCCCGGCGTGATTGCGTCAGGTTCGGCGCTGGCGCTGGCTCGGATCCCGCTGGAGAGCATCCTGGCGCTCATCGTGCTGGCGTTCGTTCCCTGGCGCTGGGTGCGCCGTATCGTCGCGACGGTCGTCGCCGTCGTTCTGGTGCTCGCCACGCTCACCGCCGCCCTCGACCGCGGATTCACCGCGACCGTCGGCCGACCGTTCGATGTGGTGACCGGCTGGCCCGAGCTGGTGGATGGGTACGGCGTTGTCAGCGATGCGACGGGATCGATCGCAGCGGTCGCCATCCTGGTTCTCGTGGTCGTCGCGACGGCCGGGCTCATCGTCGCGGTCGCTGCCTCGCTGCTGCACCTCGCCGCGATCCTCGGCCGCGGGCGGCGGATCTCGCTCATCGGGGTGTCTGCTCTCACCGCGGGCTGGGTCGTGCTCGCGCTCGTCGGCGCGCAGCTCGTGCCGGGCGAGCCGATCGCGGCGTCCGATTCCGTCGCGGCAGCCGTGGCCAAGACCGATCAGCTGGGCGCTGCTGCGCGAAGCCAGGCGGCATTCGACCAGGCGGCGGCGACGGACGCGTATGCATCGCAGCCCGCATCGAAGCTGCTCACCGGGCTGAAGGGAAAGGACGTCATCGTCGCGTTCATCGAGAGCTACGGGCAGGTGGCCGTGCAGAACACCCCCTTCTCCAGCGGGGTGGATGCCGTGCTCCGAACGGGAAACGCCCAGCTGGCCGCGAAGGGCTACTCCGAGCGCAGCGCGTTCCTGACGTCGTCGACGTTCGGCGGGATCAGCTGGCTCGCCCACTCGACACTGCAAACCGGCCTGTGGATCGACTCCCAGCAGAAGTACGACCAAGTCACCTCGGGCATCCGCTTCACCCTCAGCGACGCCTTCAGGAAGGGGGGCTGGCAGACGATCAGCGACGTGCCGTCGGACACGAAGACGTGGCCGGTCGGGCGCTCGTTCTACCACTACGGCAGCCAGCTCAATGCGACGAATGTCGGGTATGCGGGCCCGAAGTTCAGTTACGCGCGGGTTCCCGACCAGTACACCTGGTCGTACTTCCAGCAGCACGAACTGGCGAAGCCGCACAAGCCGCTGATGGCCGAGATCGACTTCGTGTCGTCGCACACGCCCTGGACGCCGCTGCCGAACCTCGTGCCGTGGGCGTCGGTCGGCGACGGCTCGATCTACGACCCGCAGCCCGCGCAGGGCCTGCCGCCCAGCGTCGTCTGGCAGGACCCGCGTCACGTGCAGCAGGTCTACGGCCAGTCGATCGAGTACTCGATGAGCAGCCTCTTCTCGTTCCTCACCACCTTCGACGATCCGAATCTGGTGCTGGTCGTGCTCGGCGACCACCAGCCGGCCACCGAGGTCAGCGGAACGGGCGCGAACCACGACGTTCCGGTCAGCATCATTTCGAAGGACCCCGCTGTAATGGACCGCGTCTCGTCGTGGAAGTGGGAGCCGGGGATGCTGCCGTCGGCCGCGGCGCCGGTGTGGCGGATGGACGCGTTCCGCGACCGGTTCCTCGCGGCGTACGGGGGGTGAGCTCTACGGCTGTGCTCGTCGTCGGCTGAGCTCTACGGCGATGCGGGGAAGGATCGGCGCGCCACGAGCACGATGATCCCCCCGGCGAAAACGAGCGCCGCACCCGCGAACGGCAACCAGCCGAGCCCCGGCCCCGCCAGAACGGCCGCTCCGATCGCCGCTCCCGCACCGATGCCGATGTTCGCCGTCGAGTTGACGAGAGCGCCGATCACTTCGGGAGACGCGCCACGGGTGCGGATCGCCGCCGTCTGGAACACCGAGGCGACACCGCCGAACCCCGCACCCCAGAACGCCGTCGCCGCCAGCACGCCCCCGAGTGCCGGGTACGCGATCCCGAGCGCCACCAGTCCGACCGTCACGACGCTGAGCAGCAGGATGACCGCGGTGCGAGGCCGGCGATCGAGATTGGTCGCCGCGAACCAGGTGCCGAGGAGACCGACGGCGCCGACGCCGAGCAGTACGGGACCGACACCCGCCGCCGACAGCCCCGCCGCCAGCAGGAGCACGGAGATGTAGGTGTATACGGTGAAGTGCCCCAGATAGACGACCGCGTTCGCCGTGGAGACGATTCCGAGCCGGATGCGACGGGCCCCGGCGCCCTCTCCCTTGTGACTCGTGCCGCCGCCGGGCACCGCCGGAAGCAGCAGGGCGACGATCACCACGGTCAGGGCACACACCCCCGCCAGTACGCCGAACGCGGCGCGCCACCCCAGCGCGGTTCCCAGCGAGGTCGACAACGGCACCCCGAGAACGAACCCGGCGGAGGCGCCGGCGGTGACGAGCGCGAGGGCGCGCCCGGTGTACGCCGCCTGAACCAGACGGGAGGCGTATCCGATGCTCACCGAGAAGAACAGGGCGTGGGCGATTCCGCCGAAGGCCCGACCCGCGGCGAGCACGGCGAAGTTCGGCGCGACGGCGACGACGACATTGCTCAGTGTGTACGCGACCAGGGTGGCCAGGAGCAGCCGCTTGCGCGAGATGCGGGCGGTCCACAGAGTCAGCGGCACCGCGAGTACGGCGACCATGAAGGCGTACACCGTGACGAGGAGCCCGGTGATCGAGTCGGACACCCCGACCTCGTCGCCGATCGCCGGCAGCAGGCCGACCGGCAGCATCTCCGTCGTGACCGCGAGGAAGGTCGCGATGGTCAGTGCGAACAGTCCCCCGGCGGCCGCGCGCACGGTTCCGGGCCGCCAGGCCGACGCGACAGACATGAAGCGATGCTAGCTTGACCGAGAGCCGAGCTTCTCGGCGATTGAACTGTTTGCGCGGCTCGCTCGTGTTCTTGGTGTGGTCTCCACCGGTAGAGGCTCGGATCGGAAGCAGGTGTTCAGATGACTGACGCAGGTGTTCAGGTGGCGCAAAGAGGTCAGGGGCTTCTCTGGGTCATGCGGATTCTGAGTGCGATCGTGCTGGTCGCGACCGGCGGGATCCACCTCTACCTCATCTTCAACGGCGTCGGAGGGCTGCTCGGCGTGCTCTTCACGCTCAACGCCATCGCGGGAATCGTTCTGGGGATCGGGATGCTCACGCTGCATCGCGGGCTTCTCGCGCTCGCGACGGTGCTGAGTCTGCTGTTCATCATCGCGAGCCTCATCGCCCTTCTGCTCGCGCTGACCGTGGGCCTGTTCGGCATCACAGAGACATGGACCTTCACCCTCGTGCCGGAGACGGTCATCATCGAGGCGATCGGCGTCGTGGTGCTCGCCATCACCTCGGTGGTCGTGCTGCGCGCCCGGCGGGCGGGCTGACCGCCGGTCCGCTCGGACGCGCGCGACCGTTCAGGACGGGCGGAGTCCCCGCCGTCAAGCCTGCGCGGTGCCGGCGATCTGGGTGTTGAAGGGCAGGAACGGCGTGTGGAGCCGGTAGTGCTCCACTGCGACGCTCTCGAATCCGGCGGCGCGCAGCGACTGCTCCAGGTCCCGTTCGCACGAGCAGCCCTCGAAGGTCCAGGCCCACGGCCGGCGGAAGAGGCGCTGGGCGGCACGGGTCGGCGTGCCGGCCTTCGCGACCACGTGCTCGACGAAACGGAAGGTGCCCCCTGGGCGCAGGATGCGACGGATCTCGGTGAGCACGGCGGCCGGGTCCTGCACCGAGCAGAGCACGAGCGAGGAGATCACGGTGTCGACGCTCCGGTCGGGAAGGCCGGTCTGCTCGGCCATCCGGTCCCGCAGGTCGAGCTGAACACCTTCGCGGAGCGCGGCGGCGCGCAGGGGACCGTGCATGTAGTGGTTCGGTTCGATGGCGATGAGAGTGCCGCCCGCCGGGAGGTAGCCCAGGTTGGCGCCGACCCCGGAGCCGATCTCCACGACCTCGCTCGGGAGCTCCGCGAAGACGTGCTCCTTGCGACGGCGCAGGCTCCGCTCCAGGTACGGCCCCATCGCCCGGAAGAACGCGGCGTTGAAAGGGCCGCGACCGCGGTGCAGCTGGAATTCCGTGGTCGTCGGGGTCGTGGTCGGGGTCGTGGGCGTGGTGTTCGTTTCGGTCATGGCTGCTCCCGTGGGTTCGTGGTCGATCGCTCGATCGATCGATCGCTACCAGCGTGCGCGACGGCCGTGGGGCGTGTCAGGCGTAGAACTACCTCAGTTCGTCGGCGACGTGCGGTCGTGCTGAGCGGCGTACCAGCTCGCGATCTGGGCCCGGGATCGGAAGCCGAGCCGCAGGCGGATCCGTTCGACATGACCCTCGGCGGACCGCTCGTCAATGCCCAGTTTCGCGGCGATCTCGCGGTTCGTGCGTCCGGCACTGACCAGTGCG
Source organism: Leifsonia poae (assembly GCF_027921845.1). Lineage (GTDB taxonomy): Bacteria > Actinomycetota > Actinomycetes > Actinomycetales > Microbacteriaceae > Leifsonia > Leifsonia poae. Next base: position 422,805 of record NZ_BSEN01000006.1, on the reverse strand, counting down.
GCGACCTCGGATTGCCGGGGCGTCAGCCGCGCCGTGCCGTTTCGAGAGGCGCGCAGGCCGAGGAATCGGCGGATGGTCGCCACGAGCCGGTCCGCGTCGCCGGCGTAGGGCAGATGCGAACGGCCGGGCAGCACGACGAGCTCGGCGCCCGGGATGCCCGCGGCGAGCGCTTCGGCCTGCGCGACCGGAGCGGCACGATCGTGCTCCCGGTGAACCACCAGCGTCGGAACGCTCACGTGAGCAAGGAGGTCGCTCACATCGAGCGAGTAGCTCAACTCCAGCAGCGATCGCGCCGTGGCGGCCGTCGACGACGCCCGCTGATAGTGGCCGAACTCCCTGCGCGACGTGCCATGGGCATCGGGGACGAAGATGTCGGTGAGAACGTCGGAGCCGAGCCCCCAGTGCGACTCGACCAGCCCCAGCACGTGGTCCCGTGCATCCGGTGGTGAGATCTCGGTGCCGGTCACCCAGCCGCCGTAGAGCACGAGCCGCCTCACGGTCTCCGGATGCTCGGCTGCCCACGCGACGGCGACGAGCGCTCCCATCGAGGTGCCGATGAGGTCGAACGGTTCAGCGCCGAGGGTCGCGACGACCGCGGCCAGTTGCTCGAGCTCGTACTCCAGCGACGGCGGCCGGGTCATCGGTCCCGACAGGCCGCATCCCGCGCGGTCGTAGCGCACGAGTCGACGCCCCTCGGCCAGGCTCTCGTAGAACGCGCGCTCCTCCGGCAGGTCCCAGCTCAGCTGCAGGTGGCCGATCCAGCCGGACACGTAGACCATCGGCCTGCCGTCGCCGACGGTCGCATACGCCAGCTCCGTGCCGTCTGCCGTCGTCAGCTGCGCGATGCGTTGCTGCATGCCTCCATTGTGGTCACGCCTCGCCGGTTGAGCCAGGTCGGCCCACCCGCGGTCAGCCCACCGGGACTTCGCTCGCCTCCTCCTCGGTTGCCGCGCCGCGGAACTGCGTCATGTAGAGCTCGTAGTAGGCGCCGCGCTTCTCCAGCAGGGTGGCGTGGTCGCCCTGCTCGACGATGTCGCCGTTCTCCATTACCAGGATGGTGTGCGCATCGCGGATCGTCGACAGGCGGTGGGCGATGACGAACGACGTGCGGTCGGTGCGCAGGGCCGCCATCGCGTGTTGCACGAGCAGCTCGGTGCGGGTGTCCACCGACGATGTCGCCTCGTCGAGGATGAGCAGCGACGGGTTCGCGATGAAGGCGCGCGCGATGGTGATGAGCTGTCGCTCGCCCGCCGAGACGTTTCCTCCGTCGGACTCGATGACGGTGTCGTACCCGTCCGGGAGCTGCCGCACGAAGCGGTCGACCATGGTCGCCTTCGCGGCCTCGATCACTTCGTCGTCCGTCGCGTCGAGGCGGCCGTAGCGGATGTTCTCGCGGATGGTGCCTGAGAACAACCAGGCGTCCTGAAGCACCATGCCGACCTGGCCGCGCAGTTCGGCGCGGGAGAGCTCGGTCGTGTCGATGCCGTCGAGTCGGATGGCGCCGCCGTTCAACTCGTAGAACCGCATGATCAGGTTCACCAGCGTCGTCTTTCCCGCGCCGGTCGGACCGACGATCGCGACCGTCTGTCCGGGCGAGACCGAGAGGCTGAGATCGGTGATGAGCGGGGTCTCGGGGTCGTACGAGAACGTGACGTCCTCGAGCTGGACCCGCCCGTCGGCGCGCTCCGGAAGGTGCTGCGTCTCGTGGTCCGGCGTCTGGTCGTCGGCGTCGAGGAACTCGAACGTGCGCTCCGCCGACGCGACACCAGACTGCAGCATGTTCGCCATGCCCGCGATCTGGCCGATCGGCTGCGAGAACTCGCGCGAGTACTGGATGAACGCGGTCGCGTCACCGATGGTCATCTGACCGGAGACGACGCGCAGGCCGCCGACCACCGCGATGAGCACGTACGAGAGGTACGAGACGAAGTTCATCGCCGGCATGATCATGCCGGAGACGAACTGGGCGCCGACCATCGACGAGTAGAGCTTCTGGTTGCGAGCGTCGAACTCTTCGAGCATCACGCCGTCGCGGCCGAACGCCCGCACCAGCTCGAGGCCGGAGAAGGACTCCTCGATGTGGCCGTTCAGCGAGCCGGTCGCGTTCCACTGCTGCTTGAAGAGCTTCTGCGACCGGGAGCCGATCACACCGGCGATCACGCCGGACAGCGGGATGGAGATGAGCGCGATCAGGGCCAGCTGCCACGAGACGATGAACATCATGATGCCGATGCCGATGACCATCAGCACCGACTGGATCAGCTGCGAGAACGCTTGCTGCAGCGCCGTCTGGATGTTGTCGACGTCGTTGGTGACACGGGACATCAGGTCGCCGCGCTGCCGGGTGTCGAAGTAGCGGAGCGGCAGCCGGTTGAGCTTCTTCTCGATGTCGGCACGCAGCCCGTAGACCACCCGCATCACCAGGCCGTTCAGGATGTAGCCCTGCCACCACTGCAGCAGCGATGCGACCAGATACATCGCGATCACGATCATGAGCAGGCGCCCGAGTTCGACGAAGTCGATCCCCTGCCCCGGAGTCGCTCCGGAGCCCGCCAGCACGTCGGCGAACTGGTTCTGGCCGGCGGCGCGCGCTGCCGCGACCGCCTGATCGAGCGTCAGGTTGGCAGGCAGGCTCAGCCCGATGGAGCCGCGGAAGATCACGTCCGTGGCGGCGCCGAGGATCTTCGGCGCGATGACGATCAGGGCGACCGAGACCACGACGAGCAGGGTGACCCAGGTCATCCCGAGCCATTCCGGCTTCAGCAGTGAGAGCAGCCGCTTGAACGACGGCCAGAAGTGCTCCGCCTTCTTGGCCGGCGTGCCGCCGAACAGGTCGCCGTCCGCCTCCGTGGGCACGAACTCGTCGTCGATGCCTTCGAGCACCGCCTCGACGGCGGATTCCTTCGCGGCGAGGTCGACGTCGGTCTTCGCCTTCTTCGGCGTCTTCGTCTTCTGCGTGCGGGCCATCTCAGGCCACCTCCAGGCTCAGCTGCGACTCGACGATCTCGCGATACGTCTCACTCGTCTCCAGCAGTTCGTCATGCGTTCCGTAGGCGACGACGCGTCCGTCGTCGAGGACGATGATGGCGTCGGCCTCGCGGATGGTGGACACCCGCTGGGCCACGACGATCACGGTCGCGTCTCCGGTGGAGCGGGCGAGCGCCTCGCGCAGCCGGGCATCCGTAGCGACGTCGAGCGCTGAGAACGAATCGTCGAACAGGAACACCTTCGGCCGCGCGACGAGCGCCCGCGCGATGCAGAGCCGCTGTCGCTGACCTCCCGAGACGTTCGTGCCGCCCTGGGCGATCCGCTCCTCGAGCCCGTGCTCCTTGGCGCGCACGAACGGCTCGGCCTGAGCGATCCGCAGCGCCTCCCAGAGCTCGTCGTCCGTGGCATCCGGGTTTCCGAACCGGAGGTTGCTCGCGATCGTCCCCGAGAAGAGGTACGGCCGCTGCGGCACCAGCCCCAGCACACCCGAGAGCTGCCGGCGGGTGAGGGAGTCGACCGCAACGCCACCGATGCGCACGTGACCGGACTGCGGAGTGAACAGGTTGGCGATCACGGAGACCAGGGTGGTCTTTCCCGCTCCGGTGGAGCCCACAATCGCCGTGATCTTGCCCGGCTCGGCGGTGAACGTCACGTCGCTGAGCACCGGCTTCTCGGCCCCGGGGTACCCGAAGGTCACACCGTCGATCTGAACCGTGCCGTCGGCCGGCTCGGCACCGGAGACGGCGGCGCCCTGCTGCGACGGGGTCGCGCTGAGCACCTCGTCGATGCGCTCGGCGCAGACCATCGCGCGCGGGATCATCATGGCCATGAAGACGCCCATCATGACCGCGGTGAGGATCTGAAGGAGGTACTGGAGGAACGCGGTCAGCGCGCCGATCTGGATCTCTCCGGAGTTCACACTGTGGCCGCCGAACCACAGCACGGCGACCGTCGCTACGTTCAGGATCAGCATGATCACCGGGAACATCAGCACGAAGATGTTGCCCACCCGCACCGACACCCGCGTCAGCGCCAGGTTGGCGTCGTCGTACCGCTCGCTCTCGAACCGCTCGCGCACGAACGCGCGGATCACGCGGATTCCGACGATCTGCTCACGGATGACCCCGTTGACGCCGTCGATGCGGTCCTGCATCTCGCGGAACAACGGCAGAAGTCGCCAGACCATCACGCCGACGACGACGAAGAGCACCGCGACCGAGACCCAGATGAGCCAGGACAGCGCGGCATCCACCTGCACGGCGAGGATGATGCCGGCGATGCACATGATGGGCGTCGACACCATGAAGTTGAGCGTGAGCAGCACGAGCATCTGCACCTGCTGCACGTCGTTGCTGTTGCGCGTGATCAGCGTCGGCATCCCCCACCGGGCGAGGTCGAGGGACGGCAGCTCGTCGACCTTGCGGTAGAACGAGCGGCGGATGTCGCGCCCCACCGACATGGACGCGCGGGCGCCGAAGTAGGTGGCGGTGATCGCCGCGATGACCTGCACGAAGCAGACCATCAGCATCATCCCGCCGGTCGACCAGATGTAGTCGGTATCGCCGAGGGAGATGCCCTTGTCGATGATGTCTTTGTTGAGGGTGGGCAGGTACAGCGCGGCGAGCGTCGCGATCAGCTGCAGGATCACGACCGCCACGACCGATCGCCAATAGGGACGGGCGTAGTGTGCTGTCATTCGGAGGAGAGTCACGAGATTTCCTGTGGTCGCAGTGTAGGGAGGTGCGTGCGCGGGGCGGACGAACATTCCAATAAACCACAGTCGCCATCGGCATACGGCCGCGACGCCATAGTCTCATTCCCCCGAACAGACAACACCGTAGCGCGATCCGCCGACATCCGTCTCGCCGGAGGGGTGCCCGTCAGGGAAGGTAGGCGGCCAGCGGACGCAATGCGGGCTGCGACGACGGGTCGGCAACGGCGGCCGCGCCGACGGCGCACGCCGTGCTCAGGGCAGCTTCAGGGGACAGCCCGTCGCGCAGGGCGATGGTCAGAGCGGCGCAGAACGCGTCTCCGGCGCCGACGGTGTTCACCGGCGTCGTCGCCACGGCGGGCACGGACGCGATGACCTCACCCCGCTCCAGCAGGGCCGCGCCCTTCGAACCGTAGGTGACAGCGACGAGCGGCGCATCCTGCAGCTCGGGCATCAGCGCGTACTCGGTCTCATTCACGATGAAGAGGTCGACGCGGTCGAGCACCGCCCTGGGCAGCTGCTGGGCGGGCGCCGCGTTCAGCGCGAGATAGCCGGGGACCCGGTCGGCGAGCTGCGACACCAGCTCCATCGAGATCTCGAGCTGGGCCAGCACGGTCTCGTCGTCGGAGAACTCGACGCCATCGATGTCGACGAGCGCGTTAGACCCTTCGCAGACCGCGATCTGGTTCTCGCCCTCGCGGTCGACCACGATGAGCGCCGTTCCCGTCGCCTCGCTCACCGTGGCGATGTGTGTGGTGTCGACGCCCGCCTCGACGAGCGCCGAGCGCATCCACCCGCCGTCGGCGTCGTCGCCCACCGCACCGACCATCCGCACCTCGGCGCCCAGACGCGCGGCGGCCGCGGCCTGATTGGCGCCCTTGCCCCCGGCGTCGCGGCGCAGCCGGCCACCGCCGATCGTCTCGCCCGGTTCGGGAAGCCGGTCGGTGATGGCGGTGAGGTCGACATTGATGCTGCCGACGACGGTGAGCTTCTGCACGCTGGGTCTCTCTGGGTTCCGGTGGACGCGGGCGGTCATGCCTGGGAGGCCTGCACCACTGAGAGGTGCCCGACCCGTGACGACACGATGCATTTCGCGAGGTAGATGGGCGTGCCGTCGAGCTCGGCGGTCTGCGTGAGGATGAGCACGGGGTCGTTCGCTCCGAGGTCGAGGAGCTTCGCGCGGGACGAACCTGCGACGTTGACGGCGATCTGGCACACCCCCGAACCGAACACGGGCCCGATGCGTTCGATGAGCTCCGCGAGCAGGGTGGCCGGCGCCTCGGCCGCGGCCTGGAGGTTCTCCGCGATGGCCGGGCTGACGTCGCTCAGGTAGCGCCCGGCGGGAAAGTGCTCCTGCACGATCGCGATGGGCTCGCCATCCTGCTCGATCACGCTCTCGCGGAACCAGGTGTTCGCGGCGAGGTCAAGAGCCAGCTTGTTCGAGACGAAGTCGGTCGTCGGCTGCATGGTGAACTCCACCGGCCGCACGGAGACTGCGCGGTCGCCGTCGGAAAGGGCCTGCTCGAACGGGCGCAGTTCTTCGAGTCCGACGCGCGGGATGCTCGTGGCGACGAATCGGCCGATCCCGCGGCGGGTGACGATGAGACCGTCCTCTTCGAGGAGCATGAGCGCTTCGCGCACGACTGTGCGGCTGACACCGAGGGATGCGCCGAGCTCGGTTTCGCGAGGCAGAGCGGAGCCGAGCGGGAACACGTGCCCGCGGATGCCCTCGGCGATGCGCGAGTACACCGCCACGCGCAACGGCTGACCGACCGTGGTGGTGAGGTCGCGTTCCAAGAACTGGTCGACGGTCATGGTCATCGCGGTGGCTCCTTCGCTCGTAAGCTCACGCAATTCAACCACAAAAAGATGGTGTGTGCGCATGTCGTACCGAAGAGGTATAACATCGTACCCACCGCATCCACCGCGGTCCTGCAACGAAACAGTCAGACAAAGGAGTCGCCCCCGTGAGTTCCCCCACGCTCGACAGCACTGCGACGGCAGCTGCGCATCCATCGGCCCCGCCGCTCCACGGAGGGAAGGCCGTCGCACTCGTCGCCACGCTGATCCTCGGCGTGCTGTCGTTCCAGCTGAACGCCAGCATGATCACCCCGGCGCTGCCGGACATCGCCCGCGACCTGCACGAAGACGTCGGTGCTGTGTCACAGGTGTCGTCGCTGTTCTTCCTCGCCGGTGCGATCGGCGGCGTCGTGCTCTCGCGCTGGAGCGACTTCATCGGCCGCAAGCAGGCCCTGGTCATCGTGCTCCTGATGCTGGCCGCCGGCACACTGCTGTGCATGTTCGCGCCGAACCTCACCGTGCTGCTCATCGGCCGCGCGCTGCAGGGCGCGTCGAGCGCGGCGTTCCAGCTCTCGTACGTGATCTTGAGCGAGCGGATGAGCGCCAAGGTCTTCGGCACGACGCTCGGCATCATCACCGCGGTCAACGGCGGCGTCGGCGGCGTCGACGGCTACTTCGGCGGCCTGCTGGCGGACACCTTCGGCTTCCGCTCGATCTTCGTGGTGATCTTCCTAGTCGGCCTGGTCGCCCTCGCCTGCGTGCTGCTCGTGGTCCCCAAGACGTCCAAGCCGGTCTCCACCGGCCGCATGGACTGGTGGGGAGCCGCCGTGCTCTCGATCGCGCTCATCTGCGTCACGTTCTTCGTCTCGCAGGGTTCGTCTGCCGGCTGGACCGCACCGATCACCCTGCTCTACCTCGCGGGCACGATCGTCTCTCTCGTCGCCTTCTGGTTCGTCGAGAAGAAGCGTGTCACCCCGCTGATCGCCGTCGAGCACCTGCGCTCGCGCCAGGTGTGGCCGGTCATCGCCACCACGATCCTGACCCTGTCCGGGGTCTTTGCCGTGATCAACTTCACCGTCGTGCTGCTCAGCCAGGACACGAAGGTGGGCTTCGGCCTCGACGCCGCCACCTCGGCTCTCCTCTTCCTCGCGCCGCCCGCCCTGATCGGTGTATTCGCGGCGCCGCTCTCCGGCTGGCTGGCCGGAAAGCAGGGCTGGATCCGGATGCTGCGGGTCGGCATGGTGCTCTGCATCGCGGCGCTCGTCGTCATCAGCCTCCTGCCGCACAACGAGGCCGTCGTCTTCGCGATGATCGCGCTGCTCGGCCTCACCTACAACGGCCTCGTGCTGACGACCACGAACGGGCTGGGCGTGCTGCTCTCCCCGCCGGACGCGCCCGCAGCGCTCCCCGGCCTCAACGGCGCCGCGTTCGGCATCGGCGCGAGCCTCGGAATCGGTATCGTTGCTCCGTTCGCAGCGCAGGGGACGATCGCCGGCTACGGCACCGCGCTCTGGATCTCCGTCGGCATCACCGTGCTCGCCTTCGTCGCCAGCATGTTCATCGCGCCCCGCCGCGGCCAGACCATCTGATCCGCACCGAACCGCGGGGCATCCGGATCACCTGGATGCCCCGCACCACGACCTGACACTCAGAAACACGGAGCAACCCGCATGACAACCATCGACACCCCCCGCCGCCCGGTCTACTTCGACTGCGACACCGGCATCGACGACTCGCTCGCCCTCGCCTACCTGCTGGCGTCTCCCGAGATCGAGCTCGTCGGCATCGGCACGGTGAGCGGCAACGTGAGCGCCGCCCAGGCCGCGGAGAACACGCTGCGCATCCTCGCGCTCGCCGGACGGGGCGACATCCCGGTCGCGGTCGGTGCGCACGACGCACTGACCCGCGCGTTCGAGGGCGGGGCGCCGCACGTGCACGGCTCCAACGGAATCGGCGAGGTCGAGCTGCCCGAATCCGGGCTCACGGCGATCGACCTGGACGCGGCGCAGCTGCTCGTGCGTCTCTCGCACGAATACGAGGGACGGCTCGAGATCATCACCGTCGGACCGACGACCAACATCGCCCTGGCCCTCCGGCTCGACCCGACGCTGCCCTCACGGGTGGTCGAGGTGACGGCGATGGGAGGGGCCGCGTTCGCCTCGGGCAATGTGACCCCGGTCGCCGAGGCCAACATCTGGAACGACCCGGAGGCGGCCGCCGAACTCATCGCCGCCCCCTGGCCCGTCGTGCTCGTCCCACTCGACGTCACGGTCGAGAACACGCTCGAGGAGTCCCACCGCCAGCAGCTTCTCGACTCCGACCGCCCGCTCGCCCGCGCTGTCGGCGAGATGCTCGACTTCTACTTCGACTTCTACGTCGAGCTCTACGGCCGCCGGAGCAGCGCGCTGCACGACCCCCTCGCAGCGGCGATCGCGGTCGGCGGCGTGGTCGCCACCAACGCGCCCCTGGTCGACGTGGTCGTGGATGCGACGCACGGCCCCGGCCGCGGTCAGACCATCTGCGACCTCCGCGGCCAGCGCCTCGGCCCGGTCGATCAGACGGGCGCGCACGTGCGCGTGGTGCTCGGCACCGACCGCCCGCTCGACGCCCACCTCGTGGAGCGGCTCACGGCATCCGTGTAGGGCGGCCGCCGAGGCGTGTCACCCCCGGGAGGAACCCGCGCCCGCGACGCCCCTGGTCAGCGCCCGCCGGTTCTTCTCGTACCGGCCCTTGCCGATCGTGCGCCACAGGAACCGGACGGGCGCCGGCAGATTCTCGCGTTGCCACTCCGCTCCCTCGTCGGGCTGAGCCGCGAGAATCGCGCCGAGCGTCTCCCAGGTCTTGCCCTTGGGCGTCGCCTTGCGCCCGTGCTCGGCGAACCAGTCGATCTCCTTCGGCGTCAGCGTGGTCTCCATGACGGGAACGATGTTCGCCTCCTCGTCGGGCAGGTGAACGGCGAGGGCCGCGTTGATCCCGTCGAGAGCGGTCTGTATCGCTCGCGCATCCGCTTGCCGCCCGCTCGCCCGCCAGGCAGGTAGCGCCGCATCCATTTCGTTCAGGTGCACGAGCAGCTCGGCGTGGTGCTGCTTCATCCGCTCGACGTGCACGGTGCACGTCGGCGCGCGCTCCTCGAGCGTTCCCCACAGGTGGGTGTCTTCGCCCTCGTGATGGGCGTGGAGGGAGACGGAGAGCATCGCGAGGTGGTCGCCCACGACATCCGCGTGCGCTCGATCGCCGTCGGCGACGCCCGAGACCAGCCTCGGTGCCTCGGCGAAGCCCGCGCGGAACAGCCGATGGATCTCGGCCATCCCACGGGCATCGCAGGTCTTGACGTCACCGCTCGGGCGCTTCGGCGCATCGCCGCTCGGGGGCAGGGCTGTCGCGGGCATGAGTCCTCCGTTCGTCGATGAACCGGCGAAGGCACTCTATTCGGACTGCGGGCGGGCGACAAGACTTGCGTGAGAATTGCTCACTCGTCGCGAGGTTCCGCCCTACCCCCTCTGTGGCGCATCATCCGGAGGCGGTCACGCCCGTTCGATGTCGGAGAACAGACCGGTGAACGAGGATCCGGTGCCGATGAGCCGCTGGAAGAACTCGCCGGCAGCCGGAGTGGCGACGGCCGCGGACGCATCCTCGTAGCTGTCGAAGTACAGGTCGAGCGTCCGGTGCGCCGGCGTCGGGGTGCCGTCCTCCTTCGGCCAGACCTTGGCCGCCTCCAGGCGACGGAGCCCTGGAAGCCGTTCCGCCAGGGCGGACAGGCCGGGATAGTCGGCCTCGAACGCGGCGGGATCGGCCGGGTTGTCGATGATGAGGGTGATCTTGGTGGGCATGGTTTCTTCTTTCTCTAGGAGTTGATGGAGTCTCTAGGAGTTGTTGGAGGCGAGCCCGGTCATCGGGTGCCTGCTTTCGCGGTGCGGCCCAGGCGGATGGCGGAGACGAGGAAGAAGATCCCACCGAGGGTCGCGTAGCCGGCGAGCCCGACAAGTGACGGCGACGAACCGCTGGACATCAGGATGAACCCGAAGCCTGCGAGAACAGAGATTCCGCCGCTGATGATCATCGGCCACTGCCCGCCGAGACCGCGGCGGGTGAGCCCGACGATCAACTGAACAGCGCCGGCCGTGAGTGCCCAGAGACCCCACACGACCAACACGGCCGATGTGCCGGATGTCGCGGCGAAGCCGAGTGCGACCGCCGCGAGCAGGCTGAGCGCCATGTTCACGTAGAGCAGGGCAGCCGGTCGCGTGGAGCGCGTGGCACGGTGATCCACGACGGCCGCCGCAAGATCGAAGACCGGATAGAGAACCAGCAGGACAGCGACGAGCGGGCTGACCGCGGAGGCCGTAAGCGCGACGACTGCGGCCCACACGACGGCGAATCCGAAGCGGATGAAGTAGAGGCGTCTGAGAGCACCGGCGATCGTCGCCGTGTTCCCGCTTGTGGTGATCGTGGTCACGAAGGTCCGTCCTTTTGGCAGTTATTCGATGTAGAATGACTAGTCACTCTACAAGGAGTAACCATAGGCACCGATGGACCAGGAACGCAAGCAGCCAAGGAGGAAACACCTATGATCGACACCGTGAAGCCGTCGATGCGCGAGCGTCTGATCGAGTCCGCGACCGAACTCTTCTACGCCAAAGGACTGCGCGCGGTGAGCGTCGGCAGCGTCATCGAGCGCGCCGGCACGACGAAGGTCACTTTCTACCGGCATTTCAAGAGCAAGGACGATCTCGTCGTCGCCCACCTCGAGCTGCGTGCCAAGCAGGAACGCGACGGCATCACCGCGGCGATCGCGGCGAGCGCCGACCCGGACGGCGTGTTCCAGGCGATCGCGGGCGCGCTGGGAACGATGGCCTGCGAGCAGGGGTTCAGAGGGTGCCCGTTCATCAACGCGGCGGCCGAGTATCCGGATCCCGCCAGTGCGGTGCGCCAGACGGTCGACCAGCATCGTGCCTGGTGCCTGGCGACGTTCGAGGAGGTCGTGACCCCGCTCGGACTCCCCGACCCGCCGGCTGTCGCGCACGACCTCATGCTCATCCGCGACGGTGCGATGGTCGCCGGCTACCTCGACGACGCCGACATCCTGGCGGCGTCCTTCCTCCGGAGCGCTCGGGCTCTGACTCGCTCGAACGCCGCGTAGCGCGTGAAGAGTGCGACGATCGGTCGAAGGCCGAATGACTCCGTGCGTGCTCTTTAAGTCGGCATCCAAAGACCGCTTGGTGGCATTAGAGAGCTTCCACGTAGTGGAGACCCGCAACCGTTGTCTCCACAGGCGCGACGCCATCGGCTGACACGAGGAAGTCCACCGGACCGCTGCCCGTGCGGCGCACGACAGCAAGTGCTCGACCGTCGAACGTCGCATGCGCGGCACCGGCATAGTTCGAGCTGGGCGCCGGGTCGGCGCCACCGAAAGCGAGGAGTTCACCGTCGCCCGAGACCTGCACGGTCAGTGCTTTGTCGCGGTCGGTGAAAACACGACCTTCCGAGTCGGCGAGTGAGATGTCGATGAAGACGAGCCTGTCATCCGGGACGCCGGGATCAACCTCGATTTTCAGTACCGGCACCCCTGTCGCGGTCCGGAGGCTGTAGACCTCCGCCCTTTCTCCGCCACGAATTGCGGTCGCGATCAGCTCGCCAGCCTCGTACGGAACCTGGAACTCAGCCCTGAAGCGGTTCCGGGGGCCCGCCGCAGCGACGCCGAGAGACGTTGAATTGAGCGAAAGTTCGACCTCGTCGGCGTCGCTGTATACCTCGGCGGTGAGCGTTCGCCCTTCATTTCCGGACCAGGTCCACGAGCCGATGCTGTCGCTCCATGTCCACGGTCCCGCGTAGAAGGACGTACCGTCGGGGCGGGGTCGCTGAATGGCGATGTACGGTGCGGTGCGCAGGCCGAATAGGATCTCGCGATAGTACGAAGCCGGTCGTCGATTTCCGATCAGGTCAATGTCGCCGCACCAGGCCGCGATCCATGGGAAGGGGCCGCCGTGGGTGGGCGCTTCACCTTCCAGTAGATACTGTGGTCGGCCGATGCCGACCTCGCCGAGGTAGTCGAAGCCGGTCCAGGTGAAATCGCCGATTATGTGGCTGTTCTCTCGTACGAGCTGCCAGTTGACGTCGATGTGGGTGGGGAAGGTCTCGGTGCCCACGATGACACGGTTCGGGAAGAGTTCCTTGTCGATTTCGTAGCGGGCGTCGAGGTAGTTCATCCCGGCGATGTCGAGCACACCGAAGGATTCGGCCGTCTTCTCCGTCACCATCGGCGAGGCGCCGATCATGTTCATGAATTCGCCCGGACCGGACATCAGTGTGTTGATTCCGGCGCCCTCGTCGGCTCCAGCGCCTCGCTCGGCGGCGAGCTTTTTGATGTCGTCCATCACGGCGAGCATTCCGTTGACGGCATTGGTCACGAATCGTGTCGGATCGAGTTCACGCACTTTCTCGGCCAAGGCTCGCCCCGTGAGGCCACCTTCAGGAGAGCCGGTTTCGGGGATTTCGTTCCCGATCGAGTACATGATCACTGATGGGTGGTTGAAGTCTTTGGCGATCATGGCTTCGACGTCGCGCTCCCACCACTCGGCGAAATGGAGCGAGTAGTCGTTGGGCATCTTGCCCGAGGTCCACATGTCGAACGTCTCGTCCATTACATACATCCCGAGTCGGTCGCATGCTTCGATCATCGATGCGCTGAGTGGGTTGTGGGCTGAGCGGATCGCGTTGAAGCCTGCCTCCTTGAGAAGGCGAACACGGCGTTCCTCCGCGGCTGCGAAGGTGGCCGCGCCGAGGATGCCGTTGTCGTGGTGGATGCACGCGCCACGTAGTTTCACTGTCTCGCCATTGATCCTCAGGCCGTGCACGGGGTCGACCTGAAGGCGTCGGATACCGAACTTGGTGGCGGAGTGGTCGATGGGATCGTCTTCGAAACGAACGTTGACGTCCGCCGTATACAGCGCCGGGGACTCGGCTGACCAGAGGGCTGGGTCGGCGACGTAGAGTCGCTGCCGGCTGACGCTGGTGGTGTGCGCAGCAATCGTCACTCGTGCTGTTCCATTGGCGATCTCGGCGCCGGCCGGGTTGGCGAGGAGAGCCTCGAGGTCTACCGTGACGGGACGGTTCCGGGTGTTCTCGACAACGATCTCCACCTCGACGATCGCGCCCTCGGCGTCGATGTCCGGAGTCGAGACGCGCAGCCCGTTCGTTGGGATGTGCACGTCGGATCCGGTGAGCAGCCACACATCTCGGTAGATGCCGGCGCCGGTGTACCAGCGCGAGTCCTTGCCGCTACGGGCCTCGACCTCGAGGAGGTTTTCCTCTCCAGGCAAAAGGAACTGGTCGGCGTCGATGGTGAATCCGGAGTATCCGTACGGGCGCTGGCCCGCGAACGCGCCGTTGATGTACACCATGGCGTCGCGGTAGACGCCTTCGAACTCGAGCACGATCCGGCTGCCTGCGAGCTCGGCGGGGACGTTGAACAATTTGCGGTACTGGTACGCGCCATCCGGAAAGTACGCGACAGCGCCGTCGCCGTTCGGGTCTCGCTCTCGGGCGATCTGAGCGTCGTGCGGAACGACGATGTCCGTGTAAGGGGCAACTTCGCCGCCGAGCTCGGCAAACGGGTTGACCTTTTCACGGAACTGCCATCCGTCGTTGAACGGTGAACGCTTCATTGAATTTCCTCCTGTTGGACCTAGCCAGTCATCGCGTGCCGGATCAGGTCGAGAATCCCGAGGGTCTCGAGACTGTCGGCAAGTGGGTGGGTGGGGTGTTGGGTGAGTCCGGTCTCGATGGCCTCCCCGACGGCGGCGAGCATGGGCACGTACCCGAAGCCGCGCTTCTCGAAGGAGGTGACCTCGGGACTGCTGAGCGCGTCGGGGATCGAACCGCTGCGCGTCTCGAAGCTTGCGGCAGCCCAGAATGGCGCGGGCACGGTAATCCAACCGTCAGTGCCATTGATGGACGCGTTCGGCTCCAAGTACTCCACCATTGACGCACCGAGCTGGGCGAACCGGTGGTTGTCGTACTCCAGGGTGATGTGCTCAGCCAGGTCGACGCCGTCCGGTCTTATTCGCCCCGTAGCTGTGATGGCGCCGGGCCTGCCGAGCACATCGACAGCCAGTGTGACCGGGTAGATGCCTTGGTCGAGCAAAGCGCTGCTCGACCGCTCCGCGCTCCATCGTTCCGAGTCCGGCTTGTCGAACGGCAGACCGAACGACGCGCGCACGCTCCGCACCTCGCCGATGCTGCCGGCAGCGATTGCGTCGAGCATCGCACGATAGGCGGGATGGAAACGCATCCACATCGCCTCCATCGCAAATCGTCCGCTGTCGTAGGCAGCCGCGACGATCTGCTCCGCCTCAACTGCATTTGCGGCGATGGGTTTCTCGATCAGTACATGCTTGCCCCTCTGCAGAGCCGTGATTGCGAGCGTCGCGTGCGTCGAGTGGGGCGTCGCGATGTACACCATGTCGACTTCGGGCTCATCGAGCATGGCGTTGAAGTCGTCGTAGGCGCGTTCGAAGCCGAATTCGTCGCTGAGTTCGGCTGCCCTCGCCGCATCCCGGGAGCACACCGCGAAGCGTCGCGCTCCCGGGATGAGGGCAAGATCAGATGCGATGAGTCGGGACACCTGGCCGGTGCCCACGACCGCCCAGCCGAGTTCGCTTTGTGCCGTCATCGGATGGCTCCGTCAAGCCTGTGCTTCGGCGTCGTGTCGCTCCGCACGTCGCGCGGCGAGGTCCCGCTGAATCTGCGGCAGATTCTTGTCGATGTTGAGGAACCAGATGATGACGCCCATCAGCGCGGCAACGATCAGGGGCAGCCAGAGGTAGAGGAAGATCTCCATGCTCACGGCCGACGCTGGCTGGGTTGCTGCCTGCCCGTCGTAGTTACCGGCGGCGAGCAGCCAGCCGACGAGTGCGACACCGAGACCGGCTCCGAAGTTCTGGCCGGCGGTCGCGGCAGCGTAGGTCATTCCGTCGAGGCGCACGCCGCTCTTCCACTCGCCGTAGTCGACGACGTCAGCGACCAGGGCGAACAGTCCAGCAGCGATTGGGATGCCTCCGACGGCGCGCACGAGGCCTCCGCTGATGAGCAAGGTGAGGTTGGTCGGATCGATCAGCGAGATCAGAGCACCGACGACAGTGACGACGACGCCGATGAGGATGAGCCTGCGCTTGCCGAATCGTCCGATGACGGCCGGCATGAACCACAGCCCGATGATGAGCGGGAGGATCTGGATGAGGCCGAGGAAGCTGTAGATGTTGGGGTCGCCGAGCACATCCTTCGCATAGTAGATTCCGACGCCTGCCGCTCCGGTGAGGAGGTAGTTGAGCAGGAAGAATCCGAACGCGAGGAAGAAGTACGGGTTGCGGAACAGGATGCGCAGCGTGGCGCCCAGGGGCAGCTTCTCACCGTCATCCTTCTTGATGGTGCCCTTGACGCGTTCCTTGGTGCCGAAGAAGACGATGAGGAAGGTGACGGCGGAGATCACGCCATAGACGATCGAGATGAATGTCCAGCCGCCCTGGCCACCGCCATTGGCGGTGACGATCGGGATGGTGATGAAGTTCACCACGAGGGTGGTCACGAGCGCGAAGAAGGTGCGGATGACCGTCAGAGAGACGCGCATCTTCGAGTTGCTCGTGATCACGGAGAGCAGTGTGTGATAGGCGAGGTTCGATCCGACGAAGCCGACCCCAAGGCACAGGAAGTACATGACGAAGGCGTAGACCTCCTTCGCCCCGGTCGGCATCCCCGCCGGGATATTGAACAGCAGGATGAAGGAAATGACGACCACGGGGGCGCTGAACAGGATCCAGGGTCGCGCCTTGCCCCAGCGGGTCGAGGTGCGGTCGATGAGCGTGCCGAGCAGAAGATCCATCGTGCCGTCGAGGACCCGGCCGAAGAGCAGAAGGGTTCCGGCGATCGCGGCGCCGATCCCGACGGTGTCGGTGAAGTAGAAGAGGAGGAATGCGGAGATCGGCGCGAAGATCAGGTTGCCTCCGATGTCGCCGACGCCGTAGGCGAGGCGCTCACGGATCTTCAGTCGCTCACCACTGGTGTCCCCGACGGCCTCTCCTACGGCCCCGGCTGCGAGCGATGCGGTCAGCGAATCCTCTGTGCTGAGGGCAACGGCGGCTCGTTGCTGTTCGGCTGACGTGCGGGTTGAATCCTTCGCCATCGGTTGACTCCTTCGTCGATTACAGGTGCGGCGATCTAGTGATGCGAGATTAGGTGACACGTGTTACTGACACGCGACACTAAGATAGACACGTCAAGTGTCACGTGTCAACACGTATGTGACAGACTGGCTCAATGACCGTAGGGCTGCAGACGACGAGGCGTCCGACAAGCGCCGACGTGGCGCGGGAAGCGGGCGTCTCGCGCTCCACGGTGAGCCAGATCCTCAACGGAGACGACGAACGCTTTCCGCTCGCGACCCGCGAACGCGTCCGCTCGGCAGCCGAAGCTCTGAACTACCGGCCATCACGAGCCGGCCGAGCGCTCGTCACAGGGCTCAGCGACATCGTGGTCGTCGTGGTGCCCAACGCCACGTTCGGCCCACATCTTCAGGACTCGGTCGATCGCATCACCAACGCAACTGCGGCGTCTGGCATGAGCGTTGTAGTCCGCTTCGGCCGCCCAGACGACGAGTCCACGCTGATCTCGGTTCTCGACCTGCGCCCGGCTGCCGTCGTGGACATGGGCGTGTTCACCAATGCGCAACGGGAACGGATCGAGGCGGCCGGCACTCGCGTGGTGCCGCGACGACGCCTCGACACACCGACGGGTGACGTCGACCCTGTCGACATCCTGATCGGTCGTCTCCAGGTCGACGAGCTTCTCCGAGGCGGTGAGCGACAAATCGTATACGCGTCACTCGACGATGGCCGCCTCGACCCGTTCGGCCCACCGCGCTTGGAAGGCATTCGCCGCTCGACAGCCGCGCATGGCTTGGTCGAGCCGATCACCATACGGGTACCGCTGTCTGAGAGCGGAGCGGTCGAAGCCCTCCTGCCGCTGTTGCAGCTGTCCGATGGCCCACCACTCGGCATCTGCTGCTACAACGACGACGTCGCAATCGCCGTCATCGCCGCAGCGCGCCGACTTCGTCTCGACGTGCCGAACCGGATCTCGCTGATCGGAGTTGACCGAACCGACATCGGGCAACTTATTTCCCCCCGCTTGACGACCGTGGCGGTCGATCAGCCCGCGTTGATGGACTCCCTCAGCCGCGAGCTGGTGCGCAATCACAGTCGGGGCGACGAGGATGCCCCGGGTGATGCCGTCCTCGATGCGAGTCACCTAGTGCGTGTGGTGGCGGGCGAGACCTCCTGACCTGGAGCGCGGCAGCCGATTGAGCCGAGTTGACCATTCGTTCCGACACTCAGCCGGCCGTGGCGGGAGTCGGTTCCCCGAGCGACAGCATGAGCCGGTTCGCCCAGTTGAAGAACGCCGCCCCGTTGATCGCATCGATGATCGCCAGATCGTCGAGACCTGCCTCCCGAAGCTGCCGCACGTTGTCCGCGTCGAACGCGTTGGGGATCACGGTGAGGGCGACCGACGCGTCGATGACGGCGCGCCACTGCGGATCGTCCTGCTGCCCGAGGGGTCCCTCGTCGAGCAGGCGCTGCACGTCGTCCGGCCGCTTGGACTTGTGCGTGGCGAACCGGGAGTGGACCGACGCGCAGAAGATGCAGCCGTTGGTGCGGGAGGCACTGGCGGCCGAGAGCTCGCGCAGCGCGCGGGTCAGGCCGCCCTTCTCGTTGTAGAAGATGTCGTTGTCGGTGCGGGTGCGAGCGCCCAGGATGTCGGGGTCGCGCACGAGCAGACGGAAGTACGGGCTGTTCGCCCGCCCCTTGTCGACGAGTCCCTCGTAGTGGCGCTCGGTCAGCTCGTCGAGGGGCAGCGGCTCCAGCCACGCCTCCCAGCCGAGCTCGGCCTGGGTGAAGGCGTTGGGCGCCTCGATTTCGTGCCGGATGACGGTGCCGCTCATGCGAGCTCTCCTTTCAGGACGGTGAGCCCCGCGACCACGCGGAGCTGGAAACTGAGGAACGCGACCAGCTGGGACAGAGTGACGATGCCGGTCGTGGACCAGCCGGCGTCGAGCAGCACCTGCAGGGCGTCGGCCGACGAATCCCGCGGCCGGTAGACGAGCAGGTGCGTGTGGGCGAGTGCGGCGACGAGGCGCTCACCCGCCGCCCCGGTCAGTGCCGCGTCGGGCGCCCACACGAGACCGGCGACGTTCTCGACGGTCAGGGGTCCGGTGGGGTAGTCGCCGTACGGCCCCTCGGTGAGCGCCCCGGGCAGCGCGGCCTCGAGGACGGCGAGGAGGCCGGCGTCCTCCGCCGCGAGCAGGTCGCGGTAGTGGGAGGCGGTCGGCGACTGCGAGAGGGCGACCGTCCAGTAGGCGACGGCGAGCCGCTCGCGCTGACTGACGTCCTCGCGCTCGTCGGAGTGGAAGAGGGCGTCGTAGCTGGCCTGCGCGTTGGCGCGCGCGTTCGGCCGCTGGTCGCGGAGGGCGTCGAGGGCGTCGCCAGGGGCGATGCCGACGAGCTGATCGATGACGTCGGTGGGCATGGGCGGTCCTTTCGGTGATTCTCGGGTGTCAGTGGTTTCGACTGTCAGTGGTGCGCGGCCGCGGTCACGGCCGGCGTCCAGTCGAGGAGCTCGGGACCGACCTCGGCGGCGATGAGCTCGATGGAGCGCAGCACCGCGTCGTGCGGCGGGTCGATGGGGTGCTGCTGGAAGGCGACGTCGGTCGCCCGCGCCAGGATGCCGTCTGTCCGAAGCGTCGCCAACACCTGCTCCGGCGTCCCGATGTGGATGTCGAGCCAGGCCAGCAGCTCGGCGTCGGAGACCCCGCGCGGAACCTCCAGCCGCTGAGCGTCGATGAAGCTGCGCCCGCGGTCGATGCCGCGTCGAATCCACCGGTCCGCCTCCGCCTCGGTATCGACGACGAGCGCCGAGCGAGACGCCAGGATGCGCGGCTCGACGCCGTCGGGGAGCGCCGCCAGGTAGGCGTCGACGACGGCCTCCTGCAACTCGGGCGAGGTCGGGTCGGTCCAGTTCTTCCGCGGCTGGGTGCGGGAGAGCATCAGGCCGTTGCCCCGGCGTCCGATGCGTTCGGCCCCCGCCGCGGAGAAGGTCGCTTCCCACACCGCCCCGAGCAGATCGGGTGCGGCGGGGTACAGCGTGCCGCCATCCGACGTCAGCTCGTCACCACGCAGGGCGGCCACCAGCGTCTCGCGATGACGGTCGTAGATCGCCGCGCGGTCGCCCGACTCGTGTCCGAACGGCGGGAACGACGACGGGGTTCCTCCCGACCCGATCCCGAGCTCGACCCGGCCGTTCGAGAGCAGCTGCAGCACGGCTGCGTCCTCCGCGACGCGCAGCGGCTCCTCCAGGGGCAGCGTCACGATGCCGGTGCCGAGGTGGATGCGGGAGGTGCGCGCCGCCGCCTGCGCGAGCAGCACGAACGGTGATGGAAGACCGCCCTCGTCCTCGTGGAAGTGGTGCTGGGCGACCCAGACGCTGTCGAGCCCGACCTCCTCGGCGCGAACGAACTGGTCGAGCGCGTTGCGGTAGCGATCGAGGGCGCTCCCGTCGTCGAGGAGCCGGGTGAAGAACCCGAGCCGCTGGGGTCGCTGCACTGTGTCGGTCACTGTCCCGCCTTTCCGAGATACGCCTCTTGGATCTGAGGGTCGTCGAGCAACTCCTGCGCGGTGCCCTCGAGCACGATCGCTCCCGTCGCGAGCACGTAGCCGCGGGAGGCGATGGAGAGCGCCAGCTCCGCCTGCTGCTCGACGAACAGCACGGCTACGCCCAACTCCTGATTGATACGGACGATCTCGTCCAGCACCTGGTCGACGAGCTTCGGCGACAGCCCCATCGTCGGCTCGTCCATGCACACCAGGCGCGGTCGGCTCATCAGCGCGCGGGCGAACGCGAGCATCTGCTGCTCCCCGCCCGACAGCGTCCCGGCATGCTGGCGGCGACGCTCGGCGAGACGGGGGAAGTGGGTGCGCATCCGGTCGAGGTCCTCGGCGACGCCTGCCTTGTCGCGCCGCGTGTACGCGCCGGCGATCAGGTTCTCGTCGACGGTCATCTCGGGGAAGACGCGCCGGGCCTCCGGTACCGAGGCGATGCCGGCAGCGACCCGGCGGCGCGTGGGCGCATGGGTGACATCCTCGCCGGCGAACCGGACGGTACCGGTCTTCGGCCGGACCAGGCCGAGGATGGTCTTCATCGTCGTCGACTTGCCGCTGGCATTGCCGCCGAGGAGCGAGACGATCTCCCCCTCCCCCACAGTCAGCGAGTTGCCCCGCAGCGCGTGGAAGGGGCCGTAGTACACGTTCACGTCGTCCAGCGCGAGCAGCTCGGTCATTTGAGGTCCACCCCTCCCAGTCCGCGGCGGCGGCCGAGGTACGCCTCGACGACGGCGGCGTTCGTCCGGACCTCGTCAGGGCGCCCCTCGGCGATGATGCGGCCGCCGTCCATCACGATCACGCGGTCGGAGACGGCCATGACGAGGTCGAGCTTGTGCTCCACCAGCAGGATGGTCTGGCCGGCCGCCTTGAGCTCCAGCAACTGCTCGAGCACCTCCGCTGTCTCCGACTGGTTCATCCCGGCCGTCGGCTCGTCGAGCACGAGCAGCTTGGGTGCGAGAGCCAGGGCGCGGGCGATCTCGGTGCGCCGCCGGTTGGCGTAGCTGAGCGAGTACGCCGGGTCGTCGCGCCGTGGCCCGAGCCGCGCCTCGAACCGGTCGATCTCGGACTCGACGACCGCCGCGATCTCTGCCTGCTCCCGGCGGGAGGCGGGCGTGCCGACGATCGCGATGTACAGCTCGGCGAGCAAGGGGATCCAGCGCAGCAGGAACACATTCGACAAGCGGCGGAACGGGCGGTTCGCCGTCAGTGTCGAGTGGAGTCCGACCTCAATGTTGTCCGCCACGGACAGCGTCGCGAAGACGCGTCCGTTCTGGAAGGTGCGGGCGATGCCGTGCTCGGCGATCCGCGCGCTGTCCGCGCGCTCGATCCGCTCGCCCTCCAGAGCGATCGTCCCGCTGTTCGGCCGGAAGGTGCCGGTCACGAGGTTGAGCGTCGTTGTCTTGCCGGAGCCGTTGGGTCCGATGATGGAGACGACCTCTCCGTGTGCAACGGAGAAGGAGATGCCGTCGACGGCCTTGACGCCGTCGAAGTGCCGTTCGAGGTCGCGCACGTCCAGTAGTGGTTCGCTCATGCGTTCTTCACCAGGATCCCTCCCGGCCGGAACCGCACCGCGAGGATGAGGACCAGCCCGTAGACGATGATGCGCAGCTCGGGTGTGAACCGCAGCAGCTCCATCGCCCCGATCAGCACGATCGCGCCGATCACCGCCCCGTACGGCAAGTTGATCCCGCCCAGGATCACGATCGTCACCACGAGGAGCGACATCAGCATGGTGAAGATCGTCGGGTCGATGTAGGTGTACTGGTGTGCGAGCAGGGAGCCGCCCACGCCGGCGAAGAAGCCAGAGACGGCGAACGAGAGCGCCTTGTAGTTGCGGCCGCGGACTCCGGAGGCGAGGGCTGCGACCTCGTCCGAGCCGACGGACGAGATCACCTTGCCGAGGTGGGACCCGCGGATCCGCCACATCACCAGCAGGGTCAGCACGAGCACGCCGAAGTCGATCAGATAGTACGCCTGCGGGGTGTTCAGCGGCGTCCCGAACCACTCGGGGACGGGGATGTTGTAGAGGCCCTGCGGCAGCACCAGCTGGATCACCGCGACGATGGCGATACCGAGGCCGAGTGTCGCGATCGAGATGTAGTGGCCCTTCACCCCCCAGATCGGCGAGGCGAGGATCGATGCGACGACGGCGGCGACGATTCCGGCGACGGGCAGCGCCACCCAGAACGGGAAGTGCAAATACAGCGAGAGCAGCGCCGAGGTGTACGCGCCGATGGCGATCGGGCCCGCCTGCCCGAGCGCGAGCACGCCCGCCTGCCCGGCCGTCACGGTGAAGCCGGCGGCGATAATCGCATAGACCAGGACCTGGGTGCCGGTGGTCAGCACGTAGTCGTTCGCGACCAGCGGGATGACGACGCCGCCGACGAGGAACGCCACGAGCCACACCCACCGCGGGATGCGGATCGGCCGCCCCTTGCCGAGGAAGGTGCCCGTCAACGGCTCGCTCGAGACCAGCGGCACCTTGCCGAGCAGACCGCCCGGGCGCACGATGAGCACCACGATCAGGATGACGAACACGATGATCTGGCGCGCGGTGTCGCCGAAGAAGTGGATGCCGAACGCCTCCAGGACGCCAAGCACGAAGCCGCCGATCACCGCCCCGACGAGCGACCCGAGCCCACCGAGGGTGGCCGCGACGAAGGCGGTGAGCCCGACGTCGAGCCCCGAGTTCGGGTTCGCGATTCCGACGTAGAGGGCGATGAAGACGCCGGCGAGACCGCCGAGCGCTGACGCGATCACGAACGACACGTGCTGCACCTGGCCGACGGGGATTCCCATCTGCAAGGCCGCCTCCTGGTCCTGCGCGGTGGCCCGGATGGCGCGGCCGACCTTCCCGTACTTGAGGAACAGGGTCATCACGCCCATGATGACCGCGGTGGTCCCCAGCATGACGACGTCGGAGGTACCGAACCGCATGTTGCCGATCTGCAGGTTGGATGTCGGCAGTACGTCGGGGAAGACGCGGAACTGCGCACTGAACGCCATCTGGGAGGCGTTGTCCAGGATCAGTGAGATGGCGTACGTGGAGAGCATGGCCGCCAACGGCAGGTACTTCGCGAGCGGGCGCACGACGGTCACATTGATGAGCAGGCCGATCGCGCCGCAGACGACGAGCACGGCGATCAGTGCGAGCCAGAAGGGGAGCCCGAGCTTCACGATGAAGAACCAGGACAGCATTGCGCCGAGCCCGAAGAACGAGAACTGGGCGAAGTTGACGACGTTCATGACGCCGAAGACGAGTGAGATGCCGACCGCTCCGAGGGCGTAGACGTTCCCTCGGAGCAGGCCGGCGATCAGAGTGTCGAGCATGGTGTGTTCGGTGGCGTCAACGGGTCAACCGTTGTACGCGACCCAACTTCCGTCCTTCAGGATGCTCGGGGTCAGCTGCGGCGACGCGACGCGACGGGTCGACTGGTCGAAAGTGATCTTCCCGTAGACGACGCTCGGGACATCCTTGACCTTCTTGAAGCCCGCGAGGATGCCCTCCCGGCTGGTGCCACCGATCTTCGCCGCCTCGACAGCCACGTGGAGGGCGTCGTAGGCGCCCGCCTCGAAGCCGGTGACCTCGGTTTCCTGCGGGTACTTCTTCTTGAACGCCTTCACGAAGTCCTGGACCTCCTTCGCCGGGTTGGAGGCGAGGAACTCCGCGCCGTTGATGGCACCCTCGGCGTCCTTGGTTCCGTCGAACGACTCCTCGTCCTGGCCGCCGTAGAACGCCCCGTCGTAGCCGATCGCGCGCAGCTGCGTCACGATCTTCGCCGCGTCCGGGCCGTAGCCGATGTGCACGAACGCCTCAGGCTTGTCGGCCACGGCCTTCGTCAGCGACGGGCGGTAGTCGTCGGAGGTGTCGAGCACGCCTTCGGCGTCGGTGATCTTCAGACCGACCTTCTTCGCCTCAGCCTTGAACGCGTTGTATGCGGGGATGCCCCAGTCGGCAGTGTTCAGGTAGCTGACACCGACCGAGTCGATCCCCTGCTTCTTGATGTAGTCGGCCGTCCACGTGTAGGTGGCGCTCGTCGTGATGGATGTCGACCACTGGTACTGCGTGCCCTTTGCCGTGAAGTCGGGGTTGGAGTTGTTGAAGCCGTACTGCAGCAGCTTGCCCGCGGTGTAGATCGGCGACGCGGGGATGGATGCGGCCGAGGAGTAGTCGCCGAAAACGAGGCTGATGCTGTCGTCGCCGACGAACTTCTGCGCCACGGCCACGGACTGCTTCGGGTCGGACTGCGAGTCCTCGTACTTGAGCGCGACCGGGTGGCCGTCGATGCCGCCGTCGGCGTTGACCTCCTCGACTGCCAGGTCGAAGGCCTCTTTGAACTGCTCGCCGTACTGCGCGTACTGTCCCGTCGTCGCGGCGGAGACGCCGAAGTAGACCGGGCTCGTACCGGACGAGTTGTCAGACGATGCGCCGGCGCCGCTGGCGCAAGCGGCGAGGCCGACGATCGCGAGAGTCGCGACAGAAGCTGCGGCCGTGCTGCGGATAAGTCTCTTCATGATCGTTTCCTTCGGGCTGCGTGGTGGGGGTTCGATGCAACGCCGAAGCTAGAGGCTGTTTCTCGCGACAGCACCCCTCACAGTCACAGTCGGTAGTGATGCGTAATCAGCTGTCACGAAGATTGCGATTCGATATCGCAGAGGGCTAGGCGCGCTCTGTTCGTTTCCCAGGAACGACGAAACCCCCTCGCCGGAGGGGGTTTCATGAAGTGCGGAGACGGTGGGATTTGAACCCACGGTGCCCTTGACGGGCACTCCACCTTAGCAGGGTGGTGCACTAGGCCGAACTATGCGACGTCTCCTGAGCGTCCGGACCGCAGACGCACGACAGCCATCATAACGGACATCGCGCGGCGGTTCGGACAGCCGGTTCGCAGGTTAGACGCCGTAGCCACCGTAGGTGTGCATGAGGCCCATCAGCGACGAGAACAGTGTCGCCACCCAGATGATGGCGATGATGATCGACACGACGTACAGCCCGATGGCGACCCAGATCGGTGCGAGTCCACGACCCGGGGCGACCTTGCGGACGACGATCGAGCGGCCGATCACATAGACGAGGAAGCCGGGGTTCACGAAGACGAAGAACGCCCAGGCCCAGTGGAACGGGCGCTCGACGCCCTTGCGCTGCAGGTCCCGGTAATCGAGCCAGGCGAAGACCACGACGAGCGCGTCGACGATGAAGCCGCCGAAGATCAGGATGAAGTAGGCCGGGTTGAGCAGGAAGCTCGGGTCGGTGTAGGCGCGAACGCTGCCGTCGGCGGTGCGGGTGAGCGCGATGCCCGAGAGCGGGTTCCAGAACGGGAGCACCAGCACGAGCACGAACGGCAGAGCGACGACGAGCCAGATGTACGCGTTGTAGATGGCGGCGCCCGGCGCGAGCTTGGCGCGCTCGGGGACGACCGCGCGCGGATACGGGGTCGCATAAGTGGACGGCGCGGCATAGGCCGGCTGCTGCGCAGCGGCGGGCTGCGTGTATACGGGCTGCGTCGGGGCCACCGGCTGCGTCGGCTGCACGGGCTGTGCCGCCTGCGGGTCGGGAGCGTAGTGCTCCGTCCACTGGGCGCCATCCCACCAGCGCAGTTGCGGGCCTCCGTTGGGGTCGGCGTACCAGCCGGCCGGGACCTGTCCGTTCGTGTTGCTCATCGCACGACTCCAGTTCTGCCGCCTGCGGCGACGCATACCGTTCGATGGTATCGCCGCCGACCTATGGATCATCCGAGCGCTGCCCCATTTCGTTGAGGGCGGCAAAGCCTCCGTTGAGGGGTGGCAAACGCAGGTAAACACGCCGATGAAGCCCGCGTTTGCCGCCCCTCAACGAAGCCGGCGGACGATAGCCTCTTCCCTATGACCGCGCGCATCGCCAACGTCACCTTCCATGCCGAAGACCCGGCGGCCCTCGCCCGATTCTGGTGCGCCGCCATGGGCTATCCCGAGTGGACCTCCTGGGAACCGGACGAAGTCGCCGCGCTGAAAGAGGCGGGGATGGACGACGACCAGCTCGCCGAGCGTGCAGAGGCGTGGGACCAGAACCCCGCCCACCAGCGCTTCTACTTCACCCGGTACCACCACGAGCGCCGGCAGCGGAACCGCATGCACATCGACATCACACCGTTCGAGGACCGCCGCGCGTCACGCGAGGAACTGGAGGCCGAGCGGGACCGCCTCGTCGCACTGGGAGCATCCGTCGAGAAGACGCTCGACGGTTCGTGGGGACCGTTCGAGGAGTTCGCGATCATGATGCGGGACCCTGAGGGCAACGAGTTCTGCCTGCAGTGACCGGCCCGACCTCACGGAGCCGACGACCCTGAGCCTCGAGCGGCCTCCCACTCGCGGCGCAGGATGGCGTAGCCGAGCGAATCGGTGAAGTCACCGCCCGCGACCGGCCAGGCTTCGCGATAACGCGCCTCCTGCACGTACCCGCAGGCAGTGAACACACGTTGCATGCCGAGATTGTCCGCGCGCGTCGTTCCCTCGATCCGGCGGACGGCGGGGTCGGACTCGAAGACGCGGCTGGTGGCGAGGCCGAGAGCACGACGGCCGATGCCGCGTCCGCGATGGATGGTCGCCAGGCGGAGGTCGAGCATCGGCGATCCGTCATCGAGCTCGTCGACCGAGACGATGCCGGCGTGCGCGTCATGTGGCACGGCGATCCACCATGCCGCCGCTCCGGGCGGGCTGTAGAGACCGGCATCCAGTCGCCCGGCTGCGGCCGCAGCGCTGAGGGTCGCTGCCGAGTGGAACGGCCACGCGTTCGCACTGAGGAAGTCGATGACACGGTCACGGTCGCGCGGCAGGACCAGCTCTCGCAGTTCGATTTCCATCTCGCAACCCTAGCCGCGTCCGAGCGCGGGCCAACCGCTCAGTCGGAGTGCGCGTTCCTGCGAGCGCAGCGCATCCGGTGGTAGCTTCACGATTGTTACGAAGAGCCCAGCCGGCTGCCCCTTGCGGTAGGTCCGGCGCGTTTCGCCAGAGACTCTCCTCGAGGCGGGGTATTCGTAGATGGGATTCACGATGCTGTCGTTCTTCCGTCCTGCACTACTGCCCTCCCTCGCCGTCATCGCGTTGGCCGGTCTCGGCGTCGCCCTCGCGGCGCCTGCTTCGACCGGCAACGCGTCGAAGACGATCATCGTCGCGGTCGACGGTGACGACCACGCCTCGGGCAGCGTCTCCGCCCCACTCCGCACCGTGCAGGAGGCCGTCAAGCGCCTCAGCGGGAGCAAAAGCGGCGGCACCGTCGACATCCGCGGTGGACGCTACTACCAGAAGATCGATCTCACCGGCGTGACCAGGATCACCGTCGAGGCATATCGGCACGAGCACGTGATCCTCGACGGCTCCCGGTTCACGCCCGCCGACGGCCGGTCCGCGATGGTGAACATCAGCAACAGCTCGCACGTGACGCTCACGGGCGTGGAGATCACCGACTATCGGTCGAGCGCGCTCGATGCGATGCCGATCGGCATCTATGTGCACGGAGCAGACGATCACGTACTCATCAGCGGCAACCACGTGCACGACCTCGGCAACGACAACCAGACTCTCGGCAGCTTCGATATCAACGCGCACGGCATCGCGGTCTACGGTGACAACGCCGCCCACTCCATCACCGCCCTGACGATCACCAAGAACACGGTCGACCACCTCAGCCTGGGTGCGAGCGAGAGCGTGGTGGTGAACGGGAACGTCGACGGATGGGCCATCACGAACAACGACATCCACGACAACAACAACATCGGCATCGACGCGATCGGCTATGAGTCGACCCTGACCGGCAAGGATCGGTACACCGACCTCAATCGCGCCAGGAACGGTGTCATCTCGGGCAACCGGGTGAGCTACATCCGGTCGCAGGGCAACCCCGCGTATTACGAGGATGGCGTCTGGTGCAATTGCGCCGACGGGATCTACATCGACGGCGGCACGCACATCGATGTGACGAACAACGTGGTGACAGGCAACGACATCGGGATCGAAGTCGCCGCCGAGAACCCGCGCGGTTCGGCGGACTTCGTCGACGTGCGATCGAACACGATCGACAACAGCCTCTATGTCGGCATCGCCACCGGCGGGTACTGCGACGGCGCGAGCGACTGCGGCGGCGTGAAGACCGGCCAATCGCACGACAACAGATTCACCGGCAATACCTTGCGCAACAACAACAAGCTGAACGACGGGTCGCCGGAGATACTCATCCAGTTCTACGCCTACGACAACGTGATCCAGAACAACACGATCACGGCGACCAACGACGCCGGCGCGCTGCTCGGCACGGTCGATCGGGCCGGCGCCGACAAGGTCAGCGGCCACAACGTCAGCGATCGCAATCGGTTCGCAGTGAGCGGGACGACGAACGTCTCATTCGGATGGCTGGGAAAGACGTACTCCAGCCTGAACGCCTACCAGAAGGCGACGGGACAGGATCTGCACAGCACGCTGAGGGTGGGATGACCGCAACCGCTATAGGGTGAGCTTCATGAAGCGCAGCTGGCCGTTTCTCGTCGTGGGCGTGATCCTGGCCGCCATCGGGTTGGTGTGGACCTTGCAGGGACTCAACGTGCTGCGCGGCTCCGCGATGAGCGGCTCCTCCTTGTGGGGAACCATCGGTCCGATCCTGCTCGTCGTCGGTGTGGTGCTGATCGTCGTCGGGATCGTCCGCCGCCGCCGGGCGCGCTGACGAGAGGCCTTTCGGCAGCCGTCGCTACGGCTACCGCACCCGCTCGGCGCCCACCCGCTTGTGGAGCACCACGAGTCCGGCCGAAGCGATCAGCGCCAGCACGGCGGGGATGACGAACACGAGCGGCAGTCCGATCGTCGCCGCGCCGATGCCACCGGCCAGCCCGCCGAGCGCCGAGCTCAGGGCAGGCGCCGTGATGAAGATCGCCGATGCCGTCGCGATCGCGGTCGGAAGCAACCGCTGGGCCACGATGATCCCGAGCCCGGCGAAGACGCCCCAGACCCCACCCATCAGGATCTGACCGGCGAAGAGCCCGACCGCGGTCCCCGTCGTGGCGAAGAGCACGTTCGCCACCACACCGAACAGCGCGCCGACGACCATGAGCGGGATCATGCCCGTCCGTCGCGCGACGACCACCGCCAGCGGCATGAGCGCCAGCTCCACCAGCGGCTGGATGCCGATGATCGCACCGCTGAGGGCAGGCGGGAGGTGCAGCTGCTCGTTCATGTAGATCGGAAGGTAGGCGTACTTGATCGGCTCGCCCGCGTAGACGAGCACATACAGGCCGGTGAACGCGAGAAGGGGCAGCATCGACCGCACCGGCACGTGCGCCCGCGCAACAACCGCGCCAGAGGGGTGCGTCTCGGTGACGGGCAACACGTCGGCCCGTTCGCGCAGCGTCCCGATGGGAATGATCTGCGCGAACGTGCAGACCGCGGTTGCGATCAGCGTCACCCGCAGGCTGGTCTGGGCTGCGAGATACGTGCCGGCGACCGGGCCGATCACCCAGCCGAACGTCAGCGCCATCCGCACGATCGACACGACGCCGTCACCGACGGGTGTCGGCGTCGCCGCGAGCTCGTCGTGGATCGCAGCGAACAGCTGTGAGGCGGCGGCGCCCGCGAAACCCAGGATGACCGCGCTGACGACGAACGGCATCCAGAGCTGACCGGCGAAGGCGATCGCGAGCCAGCCGACGCCGCCGGCAACGGCGCACAGCCGGAAGAGCCCGAGCCGGCGCCCCGTGCGATCCGAGCGGCGGCCGATCAGATAGCCGGCGATCGGCGCGGTGAGGTTCGTGAGGTAGTACAGGCCCGCGACCGCGAGCGAGCTGCCGAGGTCGTTCACCAGGAACTGCGCGATCTGCGGTGCGGCGGCCGACGTGCCGAGCCCCGACAGGAAGAGCGCGACCGTCGCGCCCCGATAGAGCGGGTTCTGGAGCACGACGCGCACGGCAGACGGGGAGCGGGTGAGCTGGTCGGTCATGTGAAGTCGCGTCCCCATCGAGCGAAAGCAGAAAACCGTTAAGCGAACGGTTTCTGCGATGCTACGTGGTCGAATGGATGCACGCAAGAAGCCTCTCCACCGGCATCTGCCGAATGCCGGAACCACGGCGCGCGGTGCACGCGCGATGCCATAGTGGAACCCGACCGGCCAGAAGGGGGATCGTGTTGACACCCTCATTTCGACGCGATCAACGAGGAGCGCGGCCTGTTCGGCGGGCAGGGGTCACCTTCGAGGATTGGTCACGCACGAACGACGAGGCTCGCCGGCGCGCACGGCGCGCACTCGAAGGGTCCCGGTCTGTGGTGATCGACGCCACAAGCTCGCCCCGGTAACGTGCCGGCGGACATCGTGATGAACCGACTCCAGACCAATCGTGAGCCGGGATCGAGCCTCCTAACCCTGCTGCAGAATCCGGATGGCGTTGCCGAAGGGGTCGCGAACGCCCATGTCCGTTCCGTAGAAGTGCTCGGTGGGCTCTTGCGTGAAATCGGTGACGCCGCGTTCGCGAAGGGTGTCGTAGAGGGCGTGCGCGTCGTCGGTGATGAAGACGAGCCCGCCGCCCAGCGCGCCCTTGGTGATCAGCTCGCGGATCTGGTCGGCTGTCTGCTGGTCATGCAGCGGCGGACCGGGCTGTTCGAGCGAGATCTCGGTTCCGCCCTCGCCGGGCACGCGGACCGTCAGCCAGCGGTAGTCGCCCTGCTGCACGTCGTTGCCCTTCTCGAGCCCCAGCTTGCCGACGTAGAAATCCAGCGCCTCGTCCTTGTCCAGCACGAAGATGGTCGTGACATTCAGTGCAGTGATCATCGTGTTCTCCCGTTCCGTTCGCGTCAGTTGCCTCGATCCTAGGGAGCCGCTCCCTGGCGCGGCTTATCCGAATGTGCTCTGTGCTGCAGGGCGATGCACCGCGCCGAGAGGCCTCATCGCCGCGAGCTGTACGCAGTGCGGCGCGACGATCGGGCCGTGCCCCTCCCGATAGGCGGTCGGCGTCTGCCCGACGATCTCGCGGAAGGTCCGGCTGAACGTGCCGAGACTGCTGAAGCCGACATCGAAGCAGATCTCCGTCACCGTGCGTCGGGTCTCGCGCAGCAGGAACATCGAGCGCTCGACGCGGCGCCGCTGCAGGTAGTGGTGGGGCGACTCACCGAAGACCGCACGGAAGCAGCGGCTGAAGTGCGCGGGCGAGATGTGGGCGACCGCCGCCACGGCAGGCACATCGAGCGGATGGGCGTAGGCACGATCCATCGCGTCACGGGCACGCAGCAGTCGCCGGTTGAGTTCTTCCGCCTCGCGGCTCACCCTTCCAGGTTAAGCCGCCGTCGACGGCCGCGTCAGTCCTCGCGCTCCGCGAGCGCGTTCCCCAGGTCGCTGCGGAAGTAGAGCACGCTGCGCCCGTAGCGCGTCGACGTCACGAGGCGTGCATCCCGGAGCGCTCGCAGGTGCTGGTTCACGGCGGTGGTCGTGACGCCGAACCGTGCGGCCAGTTCGGTGGACGATGCGGGTTCGGCGACGGCGTGCAGCAGTGTCGTGCGGGTGCGCCCGATGAGCGCGACGAGGGCGCGGTCGTCGACGGGGGCGCCCTTCTCCCACATGATCCCCTGCCCCCTGGCCGCGTACAGGATCATCGGCGGCTCGCCGGCGGCGATCGGCGCAGACACCCGACGGGAGAACATCGTCGGCACCAGTGTCAGCCCATGTCCACCGATCAGCTCGTGGCGGTTGACCCTGGTGTGCAGCGTGACCGAGAGCACGCGGTTCTCGAAGTGCAGGTTCGGCGAGATGCCGTTCAGCATTCCGGCGACGCCGCCGCGGGCGACCTCGCGCCCGCGGTACACGATGTCTGCTTCGAGGATGCGGCGCATCCGCTCCCAGTGCGGCGCGAACGCGACGGTCCAGTAGTCCGCGAGCACGTCGACCATCCGGTTGATCGCGCGCGCAGGGGACCCGCGGAGCGGAGCGGGGAGCTCGCCGTGCACCTCGGTCAGCTGCTGCCGGAAGCGATCGGGGTCGAGCCTCCGCAGCGCGTCGAGTTCGTCGTCGATGCGGGTGAGCGGGCCCATCGGGCGCGGGTTGAGGAAGTCGGGCGTGGTGAGACCGTCGTTCACGAGGGCGTGCAGAACATCCTGATCGACGGTGCGCCGGGCGTCCTCGGTGAGCCGCACCCACGGCAACTGCAGCGGGTACAGGTCGGGCCGCTTGAGCGCGCGGATCGAGAGCCCCAGTTCGCTGA
Source organism: Leifsonia poae (assembly GCF_027921845.1). Taxonomy (GTDB): domain Bacteria; phylum Actinomycetota; class Actinomycetes; order Actinomycetales; family Microbacteriaceae; genus Leifsonia; species Leifsonia poae. Next base: position 390,394 of record NZ_BSEN01000006.1, on the reverse strand, counting down.
GGGGCGAGAGCGCGAGCCGGATGGCGCCGATGTCGTCCTCGTCGAGCTCGTACGTCAACATGAAGCAATACGCTACATCGATTCGCCGTGACGCGCGATGCTGCGATAACGGACAGGTGCTCACACAGACTCGCGCAACCCCGCCCCTCCTGACCGCCCTGGCCGATCCGGTGCTGCGTATCCTCGCGTCCGCTGCACTCGTCAACACGCTCGGGCGCGGCGTCTTCCTCACGCTGTCGATCCTCTATCTCACGTTGTTCGCCGGGCTGTCCGCGACGGCCGTCGCCATCGTGCTGACCATCGCCAGCGGGGTCGGCGTGCTCACGTCGATCATCGCCGGCCACCTCGCAGACCGGATGTCGCCCCGTCGCCTCCTCGTCACCCTGGTCGCCGTCGAGGGGTGCGCCCTCATCGCGTTCGCCTGGTCTTCGGAGGTCCTCGTCGTGACCGCACTCGCCTCTGTGACGATCGGCGCGAACCGCGCGTCGAACGCGGTCCGTTCCGCGATCATCGCCCGCGCCTTCGAGGGGCCGTCCCGCGCGGGGACCCGAGCGATCCTGCGGGCGGTCTCGAACGCCGGCATCGCTCTCGGCTCCGCGGCCGCCGGCATCCCGGTGCTCATCGGCACGACCGCCGGCTACCGGATCACCTTCGTGCTCGCGGGCTGCGCGACCCTGGCGGGCGCCGCGACGCTGCTCGCCCTCCCGCGTTCGGTCGACGTGTCGGCGCGCGGGGCCGATCCGTCGAACACCCCGACGGATGCGCGCACTTCCCTCCCGGTGGGCCGTTCACCGTTCCGAGACCCGCGCTACCTCTCCCTCACCCTGCTCGCCGGCATCTTCGCCATGCAGTTCGGCGTCGCCGAAGTCGGACTCCCGATCTGGGTCGTCGCACACACCCAGGCGCCCCACGTCATCGTCTCGATCGCCCTCATCGTGAACACGGCAGGAGTGATCCTGTTCCAGATCCCCCTGTCGAGAGGTTCCGAGAACATCCGGCGCGCCGGGAACATGACCGGCCTCGCCGGCATCCTGATGGCTGCGGCCTGCTTCGCGTACAGCGGAGCCTCCGGCGTGGTCGCGCCTGCAGCGGTGGCCGTGCTCCTCGTGGCGGTGCTCCTCCACACATTCGCCGAGATCCTGTCATCGGCCGGCACCTGGAGCCTCAGCTTCGAGCTCGCCGATCGCGCGCGCCCCGGGGCGTATCAGGGTGTCTTCGGGATGGGCTTCGCCCTCGGCAGCATGCTGGCGCCCCTGGTCGTCACCGTCACCGCCCTCGACCACGGGATGCTCGGCTGGGTCGCCCTCGCTTTCGTCTTCCTCGGCTCGGCTGGCGCCGTGCGTGCACTCACCGGCGGTCGGCGGACGCGTCAGTCCTCTCGCGTGGCGACGATGATCGCCTCCGGCCGCTTGCCCGGCTCCGGGGTGGAGGTGGGGTCCAAACGCGCGCGGACCTCCCGTACCATGAACCCCGCTGATTCGATCCGCTCCGAGAGCAACTCGACGGGCCAGTAGTAGGCCGTCGTCACGGCGTGGTCGAACGGTTGCAGCGCGGCGCCGGTGAAGAAGCCGACGAACAGAGACCCACCCGGAGCGATGACCCGGGCGAACTCCTCCAGCAGAGAGTGCAGGTCGGCCGGATCCGTGTGGATCAGCGAGTACCAGGCCAGCACTCCCCCAAGGCTTCCGTCGGCGACGGGCAGGCTCTCGGCCCGGCCTTCGTGGAAACGCGAGTCCGGGTAGTCCCGCCTAGCCGCCGAAAGGAACTCCGGCACGGGCTCCACGCCCTCGATGGCAACGCCATGCCGCCGCAGGTAGTCGGTCCATTGACCGGGCCCGGAGCCCACATCCAGCACGCGACCGCGAACACCCGTCGCCCACCGGAGAATGGCCTCCCGGTCGGCATCCGGCACATGCGCGATCCGCCCGACGGCCTCGATGTACTCCGCTGCCCGGGAGCCGTAGGCCGCTCTCACCGCGTCGAAAGTCACGGTCGGATGCTATCGAAGGGGCTCCCCCTCTTGCCCCGTACGCGCACACGGGCTTTGCTGGACGCAACGAGATTCCCCCTCGTCAGGCACGACGTGCCGGGTCGTCCGATTGGATCCACCATGATGCTGCACTCGAAGTCGACTGAACACATCCACCACCACGACCACCTGCCCAGCCCGGCCACACAGGCCGCGATCGCGGCAGCGGTCGTATGGACGCTCGCCTGGAAGGGCGCGTCGCTCTGGCGTGCGGCGAAGAACGACAGCAAGCCGTGGTTCGCGGTGCTGCTGGTCTCCAACACGCTCGGCGTGCTCGACGCGGTCTACCTGTTCGGCGTCGACCGGGCCCGGCGTCGGCGCGAGCGGGCCGCCGCGGTGCTGAGCGCCGCCGTCGGCCAGCCATCGCAGGCGGGTCACACCCTGGAGATGTGAACCACCGCGACCGAGCGGCCGCCCGTGACGGATCAGTGAGGCCAGAACCCGGCCCGCATCAGGTCGCACTGCGCCTCGTCGAAGAGGCGCTGGAAGTCCGCGGAAGGTGCCGCCTTCCCCGTCACGCTCCGCCGAGGATGAATGCCGGCGAGGCGCAACAGGTCTCGAACCGTGCGTCGCGGGCGCGGCGCAGCTGACTGCGGGATGGCGAAATCGGCCGACCCCCGCATGGAACGCTCGTTCTGACTCATGCCTCCACGTCGAACGAGTACGACCCGAATCGACAGTCAGCGCCCACAGAGCGCAGACCGGTCAGTCCGGGCTCTCTGGCTGAACGAGGTGCTCGTCGTCACCGGTGAGCCACCTCGCCAGGCGCGCATCCGGTGCGGCGCCGAGCAGGAGGAACCGCAGCAGCAGGCTGAGCGGAACCGCCAGGATCGCCCCGATCGGGCCGAGCAGCACCGTCCAGAGCACGACCGAGAAAAACGTCAGGGTGATGCTGAGCCGAACGGTCTTGCTCACGAACCGAGGCTGCACGAGCACTTGCAGCACGACGTTCACTGCGCAGTAGATCGCGACCACCAGCAGACCGAGCCCCCAGCCGCCGGTGACGATCGCGAGCACCACGGGCGGAATCAGGCCGATGACGAAGCCGATGTTCGGGATGTAGTTCGTCACGAAGGCGAGAACCGCCCAGGCGAACGGGGCCGGGATGCCGAGCGCCCACAGCGCGAGGCCGTCGATCACCGCGACGATCAGGCCGAAGATCGAGTTGACCAGGTAGTAGCGGCTCGTGCCGTCGGCGAAGTCCCGGAACGTGCGGATGCGCATGGCGTGGCCCGCCGCCACCTCCGCCGGGATGTCGCGGAACCGCGCCGCGTCCACCGCGAGGTAGATCACGTAGGCCAGCACGAAGAAGATCGCGGTGCCGAGGCCCAACAGGGACTTGCCCGCGTTCAGGAGCAGCGGCAGCAGGGCATCCGGCCGCAGTGCCGACCCGTCGAGGCCGAGACCACCGAAGAACACGGCCACCTGGTCCGAGCTCTGCTCCAGCTCGTCGCCGTAGTCGGTGAGCACGTGCCCGAACTGCACGAGCGCGAGCCCGACGATCACCGCCAGGCCGATCAGCACGGCGTAGGCGATCGCGATCACGACCGTGGTGCCGAGCCACCGGGGAAGGCCGCGCCGATCGAGCGGGCGCCGGGCCGGATGCGCGACGATCACCAGGATCGCGCCGAGCAGCAGGGGGGCCAGCAGCCCCCGGCCGGCGGAGATCGCCCAGGCGGCGACCCCCGCCGCCGCGAGCGTGAGCAGCACCCGCGTCGGCTGCGCGAGTGCTGCCGCACGCTGCGGCGGACGATCGGTCATCCGGAGATCATCCCGATCAGGGGACGACGATGTTGAACCCGGGGTCTCCCGGGTCGAGCACGCTCGTGAGCTGCGCGAGCACGCCGGCATCCCCGTCGACCGTGAGGCCGTCGGACGTCGTGTCACCGCCCGCGAGGGCGAGGAAGCGCGGTTTGGTCAGGGTCAGGTGCAGCTGCGCATCCCCCTTCGGTTCGCGCTCGACGTAGATGAACACGCCATTGCGCAGGGTCAGGTGGAAGCTGCGGCCGAGATCGCTGAGCGTCACGTCGAGCGACAGGTCGAGGTCCCACGCCTTCGGCCCGTCGACCGTGATGGCGATGGCATCGAAGATCTGCTCCGGCGACAGCTCGCCCATGATCGCCGGTGCGTTGGTGGAGATCGGCGTACCGAAGTTCCCCTCGCGCAGTTCCGTCGCTCCGGAGAGGAAGAAGTTGCGCCAGGTGCCGTTCTCCGACCCGTAGCCCAGCTGCTCGAGGGTGTCGGCGTACAGCGACTTCGCGGCCGCGTTCTCCGCATCCGCGAAGACCGCATGGTCGAGCAGGGTAGCCGCCCACCGGTAGTCGCCCTCGTCGTACGCCTGCTGCGCCAGTTCGACCACGCGGTCGACACCACCGATCGCGGCGACGTACCGTTCGGCGAGCGGCTTCGGCGGGTGCGGCCAGAGGCGCGCGGGGTTGCCGTCGAACCAGCCCATGTACCGCTGGTAGATCGCCTTGACGTTGTGCGAGACAGAGCCGTAGTAGCCGTGCGTGCTCCAGTTCGCCTCCAGCGCCGGCGGCAGCTCGATGACCTCGGCGATCTCCGCGCCGTTGAGACCCTGGTTGAGCATCCGGAGGGTCTGGTCATGCAGATAGCCGTAGAGGTCGCGCTGCACACCGAGGAAGCTCCTGACGTCGTCGTTCCCCCAGGTCGGCCAGTGGTGGGAGGCGAAGATCACGTCGGTGTCGGCGCCGTAGCGCTCGATCGCCTCGGTGAGGTACTGCGACCAGACGTGCGGGTCGCGCACGACCGCCCCCCGCAGCGTCAACAGGTTGTGCAGGTTGTGCGTGGCGTTCTCCGCCATGCACAATGCACGATAGCTCGGGATGTGGAAGTGCATCTCCGACGGCGCCTCGGTTCCCGGCGCCATCTGGAACTCGAACTCCACCCCGTCGAAGGTGTGGCTCTCTCCGGTGGTGGTGATCTCGAGCGTCGGGACCATGATCCCCGGCTGGCCGGTCGACGTCGTCTGGCCGAGGCCCGCGCCGACCTGGCCCTGCGGCCCGCGGGCGAGCGCCGCCCCGTACATGTAGCCCGAGCGACGGGACATCGCGGTTCCGGCGTAGACGTTCTCGGAAATCGCGTGCTCGAGGAAGCCCTCCGGCGCGACGATCTGCACCGTGCCCGCGTCGACCTCGTCCTGGCCGACGATGCCGAGCACACCGCCGAAGTGATCGATGTGACTGTGCGAGAAGATCACGGCGACGATCGGACGATCGCCCCGATGCGTGCGGTAGAGCGCGAGCGCTGCCGCGGCCGTCTCCTTCGAGATGAGCGGGTCGACCACGATCACCCCGGAGTCGCCTTCGATGAACGACATCACCGAGAGGTCAAGACCACGGGCCTGATAGATGCCCTCGACGACCTCGAAGAGGCCGTGCTTGGCGACCAGCTTCGACTGACGCCACAGGCTCGGGTTCACAGACGCCGGCGCATCCCCGTCGACGAAGTCGTACGTGGACGCATCCCAGACGACGTCGCCCGCCTCGTTGCGGATCGCCGGGTCGTCCAGGGTGCCGAGGAAGCCACGCTCCACCGCGTCGAAGTCGGCCGTGTCGGCGAACGGGAGAGTGCTCATCAGCGCCTCATTGGCCGCTGCGACGCTCGGAGTCGGATCGTTCTGCTTCATGCGATCTCCTTTCGGGAAGAGTCCCGTCTCACCTGACGATTCCGTAAAACAGCACCTCGCGTCTATAGGTCACGTCGCCCGGTCACGTCGCCCGGCGGGATTACAGCGTGCGCTCCTCGGCGACCGGCGTTGCTTCGACGGCAGGGGCATCCGCGGTCTTCTCGTCGGTGCCCTTGATCACCCAGAACACGACGATGAGTGCAAGCACACCGACCACAGGTGCCAGGAAGCTGGCGTACGGCACGCCGAGAGGGGCGTGACCGACCGAGAACACCGAGACGTCCCACAGTCCGTGCAGCAGCATCGCCCAGATCAGCGACCCGGTCACCCGGCGCACGATGTAGAACGCGGTTCCGGATGCGAACGCGAGGACCACCTGGGGCAGGGTGCTGCTCAGCGGCGACCCGAGGGCGGCGTTGACGAGGTGCATCAGGCCGAAGAGGACGCTCGAGAGAAACCACGCCCAGCCTTCGTGCAGCCGCGACCGGAACGCGGTGAGCACCAGACCGCGCGCCATGATCTCCTCGTTGAACCCGACCAGGATGCCGAGCGAGACGAGCGCGAAGATGAACGACGCATCGAACTCGGACCAATCGGTGCTGAAGATGTTCACCAATGCCAGCACGGCCATGACGATCGGCACGAAGATCGGCCATTTGTGGTGCGAGCGCTTCCGCTCGAAGAGCGCCGGCCGCCACCACCCCAGCGCCGAGGTCGTGATCACGAGCAGCACGGCCGCGACGGCGAGGTCGACCACCGCGCCCTTCCAGGTCTCCTCCGCCGTGGCGCCGATCCTGGTGTATGGGACTCCCATCAGTTTCGTGACCAGGAACACCACGAAGACGTAGCCGATCCAGATCACGAAACCCATCCAGAGACGAGGGTGGATGCGCATGCGTAGTGCCTTTCTAGGAGGAGACGGGGGTCAGCCGGAGAAATGCGTGTACGCCATGAACCTACCGGGGAGCCGGGACCTTGGTCCTCGGCAGGAGCAGTGCGGCGATGAGGCCGACGACCCCGAGGATCCCCAGGACCGCCATCGCGATACCGTATGCTGTGCCGCCCGCGTCGATGTTGGCGACGAGGATCGTCCCGGCGATCGCCGTGCCGAGGGTGGAGCCGAGGTTGGAGACGCTGCGCGAGAGGCCCGAGATCTCACCCTGCTCCTTCTCGGGGAAGGCCGACTGCACGACGTTGACCGACGGGGTGAGCATGAGGCCGAGCCCCGCGCCGATCAGGAAGAGTCCGGGAACGAAGGACCACGAGTTGGAGCCTCCCGCGACCAGCCAGATCAGCAGCGCGACCCCGGGAACGCAAAGGACGAACCCGGTGATGATCAGGCTGCGCTGGGAGAACCGCTTCGCCAGGCGTCCGGCCAACAGCGAGGTGAGCAGCAGCCCCACGGTCGCCGCGGTGAAGATCACACCGGTCTGGATCGCGTTGTGGCCGCGGACGACCTGCAGGTAGGCGGACACGGTGAAGGACGTGCCCATCAGCAGCACCCACTGCAGGTTCTGGGTCACGAGCGCGATGTTCGACATCCGGTTGTGGAAGAGCGACGTCGAGAGCAGCGCCTCCTTGCCGGTGCGCTCCCGCCGCCGAATCCACCAGAAGAAGAGCACGAGGATCACGACCCCGGCGATGACCAGTGTGACCATCAGCGGAACGCTGTTGTCGGCGGCGAGAATGCCGAGCACGAGCACGAAGAGCCCCAATGCCGAGAGCACGGCACCCACCGTGTCGAACGGGCGGTCGGGCTGCGGCGGGATCGGGTCGGTGAGGCGTCGGCTGAGCAGCAGGATGATCACGATGATGAGCGCCTGGAAGAGGAAGGCGGCACGCCAGCTGATGGCGGTGGTGATCAGGCCGCCGATGAGCGGACCAGCCGCAGCGCCGATGCCGCCGAGGCCGCTGATGATGCCGAACGCCCACGCTCGCGTCGCGATGTCCGACAGGTAGATCGTGGTGAGGATGTAGACCGGCGGAATCAGCAGGGCCGTGCCGACACCCTCCAACAGGCTGTTGCCGATGATGAGCGCCCACAGTCCGGGCGCCGCGGCGCTGACCAGCGCACCGACACCGTAGATGGCGAGGCCGAGCACGAAGCAGCGTTTGCGACCGAGCTTGTCGGTGAGCTTGCCGGCGGGGATCATGAGCGCCGCCATCGTCAGCAAGAAGAGGGTGATGCTGATCTGGATGCCCTGGACCGTCGTATCCAGATCGCGCGACATGTCGTTGATCATCACGTTCATGTTGGAGCCGGCGAAGCTGCAGATGAACTGCGCCAGAGCCAGCGGCGCGATGAGGCGACGGGCGGTCGCGCGGGACACCTCAGGCGTGGATGCGGTCACGGCCGACTCCCGTCCCGGAAGGCGGCCTTCCGATGGGACCACATGCTAGTCCGCACACGTCCGGGAGGATAGGCCGCCCGTGGCGGACCCCTCGTAAGACCCGCCGGATCATCCCGTCCGGGTGATGTCCGCCAGGAGGTGATGGCTCGAAGCTGTGCGTGGGTGCCGCATCCCCATGCGGCGAAGGATCGTGGTCGGCCGAGCGGTCGGCGGATGAGGACAGGAGCTGTGACATGGCTGATGAGCCCTACGTAGCGATTGCTGCGCAGTATGCGAGCGAAGACGACGCGGTGGCCGATTTCGACCGGATACATGCGCACTTCAAGGATGAGGGAAAGCACGCAGCCTTCGACGCCGCGGTGGTCGTCCGCGACAAGGAAGGGAAAGTCTCCATCCCGAAGCGCGACGACGGAGCCAAGCATCACGGCGGCAGGAAAGGCCTCGCCATCGGCCTTGCGGGCGGACTCGTGGTCGCGCTCTTCCCTGCGGTCGCCCTGGGCGGCGCCCTCCTGGTCGCGGGCGGCGCCGGCGCCGGCATCGGCGCGATCGCGGGCCACATCTCGAACAGGTCGTCCGCGGAAGATCTGAAGACGATCAGCGAGACCCTCGACGCCGGCAGCGCAGGAATCGTGATCGTCGCGGCCCCCGGCGAGGTCGACGAAGTCGAGAAGCTGCTGACGCACGCGACGAAGGTGACGAAGAAGGAGATCGCCGTCGACGACGAAAAGCTGGAGAACGAAGTCCAAGACGCCAGCGAGTAGCGCGCGAAACCGGGATAAGGGGTAGGGGTGCAGAGGCTCCGTGTAGCGGCGGCGGCGGCGGCCGCGGCTGTGTCCGCCGTCGTCGTGCTTGCGGGATGCTCGGATGCGAGCCCCGTCGACCGTGCGCAGGCGCAAGTGTCCGCCAAGGAGAAGGCCGTCAAGGATGCCACGACCGCGCAGGCGGCCGCATCCGACAAGTTCTGCACGTCGAGCAAGACCTACATCGTCGCGCTCGACCGGTACGGCGATGTGCTGAACGCCACCGCGCCCACGGTCGGCGACGTCACGGATGCCGGCGAGGATCTCGCTAAACCGCGTGCGGACGCGTTCGACAGCGCTGAAGCAGCGGTCACGGCGCAGCAGGAGCTCGAGACCGCCGAAAAGGAGCTCGCCGAGGCGCGCGCGGCCCTCGACCGGGCGAAGGCGGGACCGTCGAGCTCGGCCTCCCCCTCCCCCGCCACTCCCGCCCCGACATCCACCCCGCTGGTTCCCGCCGCCACGGTGGACCGCGTCAAGCAGGCCGACTCCGAGTTCGCCGCGGCGCAGGAGACGATCACCGACAAGACGGCGCTAGCGGACGCCTCCGAACAGTTCAACAGCGCAGCCGTCGCGCTCGAGTTCGCCTGGCTGCGACTGTTCGCCGAGGCGGGATGCCTGACCGATGAGCAGGCCCAGGCGAGCGTGAGTTCGTACGTGACCGCGCTCCAGCAGGATCTCGCGGCGGCGGGATACTACGGCGGCGCGGTGGACGGCGTCTATGGGCCGCAGACCGTCGCTGCGGTCGAAGACCTGCAGAAGGCGAGCGGCCTGCCCGTGACGGGAGCGGTCGACAAGGCCACGGCCGCAGCGCTCGAGGCGAAGCTCCAGGCGCTCGGTGGCGCGGCCGCTCAGCAGAGCGCCGCGACGACGGCAGCGGTGCAGCAGACACTGAAGCTCGTCGGGTTCTGGGACGGACCCGTCGACGGCGTGTGGACGCCCGCTTTGACCGACGCGGTGATGGCGTTCCAATCGAAGCTGGGCGTCGAACCGACGGGCAAGGTGGACGCCGCGACGGTCAACGCTTTCGAGAAGGCGTTGAGTGCGGCGAAGGCGCCGAAGCCCACCGCGAGCCCGTCGCCCACCCCGTCCCGTTGACGGTTACCGGGCTTGCGAACGATCCGGGGCCTCAGGTTCGGCGCCGATCTCATTCCAGCAGGATGATGCCGCCGATTCTGCCCGCAGCTAATTTCGGCAGCATCAGCTCCCGCGGAGCTGCGGGTGAACGGAGAGATTCATGTCACACATCGACCCGGCGGCGGTCACCGCGCCGGTGACGCACTCCATCGATATCACGGCGGTCTTCGAGCAGAACGCCGCACCCGTCACGCAGCCCACCAGCGACACCGAACCGAAGGAGAAACAGTCATGACCACCGTCGACCGCACAGTGAACACCGGATGGGGCCGTTTCGCCGCCCTCATGGTGCTCATCGCCGGGCTCTTCAGCGTGCTCCAGGGCATCGTCGCCGTGTTCGCCCCCGACCCGTACTACGTGGTCGCGAACGGGTCCCTCTTCATCCTCGACATCTCCGGCTGGGGATGGTGGAACATGATCATCGGCGTCCTCGCCGTGCTCACCGCAGGCGGTCTGTTCGCCGGCCAGACGTGGGCGCGCATCATCGCCGTGATCCTGGCCGTGCTGAGCGCGATCGGCCAGCTGTTCCTGATCCCCGCCCAGCCCTGGTGGTCGGCGATCCTCGTCGCCATCGATGTTCTCGTCATCTACGCGGTCACCGCACACGGCGGCCAGGTTAAGGAAGAGGTCCGGTCATGAACTTCTGGGATTTCATCGTCTATTCGTTCTGGATCTTCGCGTGGATCGCCTACCTGATGGTGCTCTTCTCGATCATCGCCGACATCTTCCGCGACCACACCCTGAACGGCTGGCTGAAGGCGGTGTGGATCATCTTCCTGGTGTTCGTCCCGTTCATCACGGCTCTCGTCTACCTGATCGCGCGCGGGCCGAGCATGACGAGACGCAAGATGGGGGACATCCAGAGGGCGCAGAGCGACACCGACTCCTACATCCGCACGGTGGCGTCGACCAACTCGCCTGCCGAGGAGATCTCCAAGGCGAAGACGCTGCTCGATTCCGGCGCCATCACCCCTGCGGAGTTCGAGACGATCAAGGCGCACACGCTGGCTTCATCGTGATCGCATGACCACGGCAAAGGATCTCCGTCCCCGGAGCGTGACGGTGGCCGCAGCGTTGACCTGGCTCTCGGGCACGGTCAACCTGGTCACCGGCGTGCTGCTGCTCTTCCAGCTCGGCAACGCCGACCTGGTCGCGCGGTTCGGAAACGCAGCCCTCGTCATCGTCATGGCCGTCGCCGTCATGATCCTGGGGGTGGTGATCCTGATCGTGTCGAGCGGCCTGTTCCGCGGAAGCAACGGCGCCCGGATCGTCGCGACGATCTTCCAGTCCGCCTCCATCCTGGCGGCGATCGCACTGTCGATCAGGGCGCCATCCTTTCTGTTGGCCTCCGTCGTCAGCATCGTCGTCTCGATCACCGTGATCGCGTCGCTCTTCAACGACCGCGCGGCGGAGTACTTCCGCGCCTCCTGAGCCTGGCCAGCAACGGGCGTGAGCCGATGAGCTAGTCGAAGTGGATGCTCAAGTCTCCTTCGATGAAGCCGGAGTCCGGCCCCAGCGGGAGGGCTGCGCGCGGCCCGAGCGCGCGGATGGCCGCTTCGTATCGTTGGACGAATTCTTCATCCTGGAGGTCGTCGGTCCCGTCTTCCTTGGTGGCCATGAGCTGGCTGGCCGGACCGACGAGCAGGAGCGCTTCGTCCCGCACACCGGACGGGGAAAGGCAGGGCACTCTCATCTCTTCTGCAGCCGACTGTTTCGCAAGGGCTTCCGCGTAACGCAGCACGACATCCGCGATCGCGTCACCGGTCACGAGCGTCCCGCCCGCGTAATGGATTCTTCTCACTATCGCTTCGCACCTTCCATCGGGACCCTGTCTTCTTCGTCGTCCACGCCGTTGGGGGACGGTTCCGCCGTGACGATCATCCCCATCGGACCTTCGGCTGACGCATTGAGCTCCGCCAGCCACTCCCGGTTGATCGACGGCACCCTCGAACCGTCGAAATGGAACATCAAGGGGATCGACGGGTGCACCCACACGGTGGTGCGCCCTCCGCCCTGGTCGCGCGCGTCGCGCCAGGAGAGCGCGAACGGCTGCTCACGCTTCAGCCTGTTGATCGCAACGACCTGGAGATGCGTCAGGAGCCGGTCATCGATGTCGATCTCGCGTGATCCGTAAACCAGCTTTCCCATCTTCTCCTCTCCCCTCGTTCCTGAATTCCGCTCGTACCGAATCGATCCTGAAGGACGGTGGGCGGGGGTCGCCGGTCGGCCTCGCCGGCGACCCCGCGGTCTCTCGGGAAAGCATTCAGGTCGCCCGCCTGACGCGGTCCGACATGCACATCCGAGAGGTGCCCGATGGCGGATCAGGCCGCGACGGCCTGCTGCCTGGTCTCACTCGCCGACCCGATCGAGATCTTGCGGGGCTTCGCCCGCTCGGCGATCGGAATCACGACGCTGAGCACTCCGTTGTCGTAGCTCGCACTGATGCCTTCCGGGTCTACGTCGTCGCCGATCGAGAACTGCCGCATGTACGAACCGAACGGACGCTCCTGCGCCAGCCAGCGCCCGTTCTCCCGGTTGCCCACGGAACGCTGGGCACGAATGGTCAGCAGATGACCGTCCACGTCCACGTCGACGGAGCCCGGATCCACTCCGGGCAGGTCGGCGTTCAGCACGTACTGATGTCCCTCCCGGAACAGATCAACCGGCATGATCCGCGGCTGCCGGCTGGTGTCGAAGATGCTCTGAGCGATCCGATCCAGCTGGCTGAAAGGATCAAATGACATCGACATAATGAGATTCTCCTTTCGATCGTGGGTACGCGACGGGGTCGGATCAGGATGCTGCGCGCATCCGGACCCTGTCCTGTCGCTGCAAGTTATCTTCATCACTTGCTGCATATTTTCTACAACGATTCTTGACACTCTGCAAGTGGAACCCGCACAATTTTTCTATGAGCGAGAACCCCGAGAGCCGGCCGGTCTACAGCATGGCCGTCGCGGCCGAGCTCCTCGGGCTACCCGCGGCGACCCTGCGCCTGTACGAGCGCAAAGGACTACTCACTCCGGCCCGCACCGAGGGGGGAACCCGCCGGTACAGCGCCGACGATATCGAGCGGATGCGGCGGGTCTCCGAACTGCAGGACGACGGGGTCAACCTGGCCGGCATCGGCAAGGTGCTCGCCCTCGAAGGCGAGAACGCCGCCCTCCGCCAAGAGGCGGCCGACCGAACCGAGAACGGAGCGGAGGCGGACGCAGGCTAGTCGGACGTCGCTGCGCCGGCCGCCGCGGTTCCGGCCGTTTCGTTCGCGGCGGATGCGGCCCAGCTGGCGAGCAATCGGAGGCGCTCTGCCGACGGGGATCCGGGCTCGGCGGTGTAGACCATGAGCACCAGGCCGGGCTCGGCGGTCACGGCGAGTTCCTCGTAGGCGAGGGTGACCTCCCCGACCACCGGATGCACGAAACGTTTCGTTCCCGCCCCGTGGGTACGCACATCGTGCGCGCCCCAGAGCTGCCGGAACACGTCGCTTCGAGTGGAGAGCTCCCCCACCAGATCCTGCAATCCCTTGTCGTGCGGGTCGCGACCGGCCTCGGCACGCATGATGGCGACACACATCTCGGCGAAGACGTCCCAGTCGGGATAGAACTCGCGCGACGCCGGGTCGAGGAATTGGAAACGTGCGAGGTTCGGAGTGCGGCCGCCGTCGCCGATCAGCGGCGAGTAGAACGCCGTTCCGAGCGCATTTGTGGCGAGGAGGTTCTGCTGGGGGTCGCGCACGAAGGCGATGCCCTCGGTGATCGCGTTAAGGGCCCACGCGAGACTGGGTCGTGCCGCTGCCGACTTGGTCGCGCGGCGGCGGGGCCGTCCGGAGAGCGGGATGCCGTCGGCGGCCCGCGCGAGGTCGAACAGGTGCGCCCGTTCGGTGTCGTCAAGCTGGAGCGCACGGGAGATCGCCTCGAGCACCGACGAGGAAGCCCCGGCAATCGCGCCGCGCTCCAGCTTCGCGTAGTACTCGACGGAGACGCCGGCGAGCATCGCCACCTCGGATCGGCGCAGCCCCGCGACGCGACGGTTGCCGCCGGACGACAGGCCGGCCGCTTCGGGGGTGACCTTCGCCCGCCGGGACGTGAGGAACTCGCGCACCTCTGACCGGTTGTCCATGCGACCAGGCTACGTCCGCATCCGTCGGGGTGGGGTTCCCTCCGAGTACACCCCTCGGCAGAGACTCCCTCACCGTGCGGCGATCGCATTGACTGGTGAGACGACATTCAAGACAAGGAGCACCATGCGTGGAGTAGTCATGTACGGCCCCGGCGACGTCCGGGTCGAGGAACGCGAGACCCCGACCATCGTCGAGCCGACCGACGCGATCATCCGGCTGGCCGCCACCTGCATCTGCGGATCCGACCTGTGGCCGTGGCGGGGAGCAGACGACGTGGACGCCACCCCGATGGGCCACGAGTACGCCGGGGTGGTGACGGCGATCGGGGACGACGTGAAGAACGTCCGGGTCGGTGACTTCGTCGTCGGCTCCTTCTTCGCCTCCGACAACACCTGCGAGATCTGCCGGGCCGGATACCAGTCGCGTTGTGTGCACGGCGAGCCGGGAGCCCCGACCGGCGCCCAGGCGGAGTTCGCGCGCATCCCGCTTGCCGACGGGACGCTCGTCGCCACGCCGGGACAGCCGGATGCCGACCTCATCCCCTCTCTGCTCGCGGCCTCAGACGTGCTCGGCACCGGCTGGTTCGCCGCCGTCGCCGCCGAGGTCGGCCCCGGCAAGACCGTGGCGGTCGTCGGCGACGGCGCGGTCGGACTTCTCGGCGTGCTCGCCGCCAAGCAGCTCGGAGCCGAGCGGATCATCGCGATGAGCCGTCACGCCGACCGGCAAGCGCTCGCCCGCGAGTTCGGCGCCACCGACATCGTCGAAGAACGCGGCGACGACGGCGTGACCAGGATCAAGGAGCTCACCGACGGTCTCGGCGCGCACTCGGTGATCGAAGCGGTCGGAACGCAGGAGTCGATGATGCAGGCCATCCGATCCACCAGACCCGGCGGACACGTCGGCTACGTCGGCGTCTCCCACGACGTGGAGCTCCCCGGCCAGGAGCTCTTCTTCTCCGGTGTCCACCTGCACGGCGGACCGGCGCCCGTCCGCCGATTCCTCCCCGACCTCATCCAGCTCATCTGGAACCGGGAGATCGACCCCGGGAAGGTCTTCGATCTCACCCTGCCGCTCGCAGACGCAGCGGAGGGCTACCGGGCGATGGACGAACGTCGCGCGATCAAGGTGCTGCTCACCGTTGACTGAGCACACGACCCACTCCGCCCCCGTTCAGACCCTCGGCCGTCGCCGTGGGCGACTTCCCGGCGCCATCTACGTGCTCGCCGCCGGCACGTTTCTGATGGGCACGACCGAGTTCGTCATCGCCGGCCTCCTCCCGGAGTTCGGAGCGGACTTCCACGTGTCCGCGGCGACCGCCGGCACGGCGATCACCGTCTTCGCGATCGGGATGATCGTCGGCGCGCCGGCGATGGCGTTGCTCACCCTCCACCTCCCCCGACGGCTGACGCTCGTGCTCGCCCTCGCGGTGTTCGCCGTGGGTCACATCGTGGCTGCCATCACCCCGAGCTTCGAGGTACTGCTCGTCGCGCGCTTCGTGACAGCCCTCGCGACGGGTGCGTTCTGGGCGGTCGCCGCTGTCGTCGCAACGCGCTTGGCCGGCCCGGGTTCCGCATCCCGGGCCTTGGGAATCGTGCTGGGCGGCGGGATGCTCGCCAACGTGCTCGGTGTACCCCTGGGCGCGTGGGCCGGCCAGCTGCTGGGCTGGCGGGGGCCGTTCTGGGCCCTCGCCGCTCTGGCCGTGGTGGCCGCCGCCACCGTCGCGCGCACGATTGCCGCCGATCGACCCGACCAGGCGGCACCGTCGATCCGCGCCGAGCTCGCCGGACTCCGGTCACCACGCCTGTGGCTGGTGCTCGCCATCTGCGCCACCGTCACCGGCGGTGTGCTGTCGACGTACAGCTACATCGCGCCCCTGATCGAGCGAGCCGGCGTTCCCGCCGTCTGGATCCCGTTCGTGCTCCTGCTCTTCGGGATCGGGGCGTTCGCCGGCTCGCTCCTCGGGGGTCGTGCGGGCGATGCCCACCCCTACAGCACGCCGGTGGTGACGGCGGCGATCACCGCGGTGGTGACGATCGGGCTGGTGCTCGGCTCATCCGTGGCCCTGCTGACCGTGCTGCTGTTCACGATCCTCGGCTTCGCCGGGCTCTCCGCCAACCCCGTGCTTGTCTCGCTCGCCGTGCGCTACGGGCATCGCGCACCCACCCTCGCCAGCGCGATGGCCACCTCCCTGTTCAACCTCGGGACCGCTGTGGGCACCGGCGTGTCGGCGGCCGCGATGGGCACGTCGCTCGGCGTTCTCGCGCCGCCGATCGTCGCCGTCGGTTTCGGCGCGATCGGAGTCGTCCTCGCCGGCACCCTCGCTGTGCTCGAGCGCCAGCGCCGATCAGCGGGAAGGCGATGGCGCTCGAGCTGAGGGCCTCAGGAGATCCGCGAACGCTCCTCGGCCACGATGGCGTTGACACGGGCACGCTCGGCCCGGCCGTAGGTCTCGCGGGTGACGAGGATGCCGATCAGTCCGATGATTGCGGCCGACATGTAGAGCAGCGATGCACCGGGCCACCCGAGCCAGCCCACGAGAGCGGCGGCGAGCAGAGGCGCGAAGCCGCCCAGTGCCGCGGCGATCTGGTAGCCGAGAGAGGCGCCCGAGGTGCGGGTGGAGGTACCGAACTGCTCGGTCAGCAACGAACCCTGGGTGCCCGTGAGTGAAGCGTGGATGAAACCGATGCCGAAGATGAACACGGCGATGACGAGCGCAGGCGTGCCGTCGTTGGTGAGCAGGTACATCGGGAATGCGAACAGGATCGCAACGATGCAGGCGACGATGTAGATCGGGCGACGCCCGACCCGGTCGGTGAGCGAGCCCGCCAGGAAGGTCATCACGATCGCCACGATGCTCGCGGCGGTGAGGGCTCCGAGCGCCGTGGGCCGGATGTCCGGGAATCGCTCGGTGAGGTAGTTGAGAAAGTATGTAGCCGTGGAGTAGTAGGCGAACGACTCGACGATGCGCAGCGCGATGACGCGGAGTACGCTCTTCCAGTCTCGCCGGATGGTGGTGAGGAACGGGTTCTTCTCGATCTTGCCTTCGGCCTTCGCCTCCTCGAACTCGGGCGATTCCGACAGACGGGAGCGCACGATGAGGGCGACGATCACGAGAACAGCGCTGAGAAGGAACGGGATGCGCCAGCGCCAGTCGCCCTCGAGGTTGGCGCAGATGAGGAACATGGCGCTGGCCAGGGCGATGCCGAGCGGGTTGCCCGACTGCGGGATGGCCGCATACATACCGCGCCGGTTCCACGGGGCGTGCTCATACGTCATGGTGATGGCGCCGCCCCACTCGGCACCGAACGCGAGGCCCTGGATCATTCGGATGATCACGAGCAGGATCGGGGCGAGCACGCCGACGGTGGCATACGTGGGGAGCAAGCCGATGAGGAAGGTGGCGCCGCCCATCACGAGCATCGCACCCACGAGAACGGGCTTGCGGCCGAACTTGTCGGCCAGATAGCCGCCGATCGCGCCGCCGAGCGGGCGCATCAGGAAGCCGACGGCAAGGGTCGCGAACGAGAGCATGGTGCCGACGAAGCGGTCGCTCTCGGGGAAGAAGACCGCACTGAAGTACAGGGCCGATGCGGTGCCGTAGGCGATGAAGTCATAGTTCTCGACGCTCGTGCCCAGGGCGGCTGCGATCGCCGTCTTGTTCCGGTCTTTCGATCCCAAGGCAGATGTCTGCCGGATCGTGGTGGTGTTCGTCACTGATGGATCTCCTTTGATCGATTGGGGAGGGGCAGGGGTCAGGGGTTAGTGGTCTGCAGCGATGAAGGTCTCGGGCACGAGCTGGTCGAGAGCGTTCAGCTTCGCCACGCGGCGGCGGGTGTCCAGATCGTCGTCGAACGTGGCCGCAAGGAACTCGGCCACGATGTCGTCGATGAATGCGGACGGCGCGAGCCAGGCCCCGAGAGCGATGACATTCGCGTCATCGTGCTCGACGGCCTGATGCGCTGAGTACGACTCGTTGGCGAGACCGCAGCGGATGCCGGGGATCTTGTTGGCGGCCATGATGGCGCCGGCTCCCGTTCCGCAGACCAGCACGGCACGCTCCGCGCTCCCGTCGAGCACGCGGGCGCAGGTCGCCTGGGTGATGTCGGGGAAGTCGACCGGAGCCGTGCTGTCTGTGCCGCAATCGATCGCGGTGTGGCCGAGCCTCTCGATGGCGTCGATGACGCGCTGTTTGAGGGGGAAGCCGGCGTGATCGGCTCCAACGGCTACTCTCATGCGGAAGTCCTTTCAGGGGTGGCTGCGAGCATCCGCTCGACGTCGCGCAGGGCGGGGATGGACGAAGATGCACCATCGCGGGTGACGGCCAGTGCCCCTGCGGCTCCGGCGAGTTCGAGTCGCTCGCCCAGTGGCAGCCTTAGATGCGCGGCGAGATAGCCGACGAGCGTGTCACCGGCGGCCGTGGTGTCGACCGCGTCGACTCGCGGAGCGCGGACGCGGCCGGAGCCCTCGGCCGAGACGTAGACGGCCCCGTCGGCGCCGAGCGTGCACACGGCATCGACCGCCCTGTCTCCGTTGTGGCGGATCGCATCGACCGTCTTTGAGAGCAGGCGCGCGGTGTCGTCCGCTCCGTCGCTTCGAGGTTGTTCGACACCGAGGAGTGCCGCAAGCTGAGCGAGTTCGTTCTCGTTGACGACGAGCAGGTCGATGTCATGGACGAGATCCTGGGGAGCGACCGGCGCGGGTGCGGCGTTCCAGACGACCACCGCACCGGCTCTGCGAGCAATGTCGGCAGCGGCGCGGTTGGCGGCAGCGCTCACCTCGTTCTGCAAGACGAGTACGTCTCCCGCGCCGATGGTCGCGAGTTCCGCGACGGCGACGCTGTCGTCGAGCAAGGCATTGGCGCCTGGCAGCACCACGATCGAGTTCTCGGCTTCGTCGTCGACGAGCACGAGCGCCCGGCCTGTCAGCGCATCCCGCCGTGCGACGATGCCGTCGACCCCGACTCCGCGGTCATTCAGGGCCCGGATCATGACCGCCGCTTCGGCGTCGTCGCCGACCGCGCCGATCATGAAGGTCGGTGCGCCCGCACAGGAGGAGGCGATGGCCTGGTTCGCGCCCTTGCCTCCGGGCGAGGCATCGGCACTGGAAGCGAGAACGGTCTGCCCCGGAAGCGGCAGGCTCGGAACCCGGTAGCACGTATCGGCATTGATGCTGCCGAAGACGAAGACAGTCGATCGTTCTGCGCGAGCCATGTGCACCTCCTCGTGAAACGTTTCCATGGAAACGATTCCACGGCGTCGACGTCAATGATGCATCAGTCGCTCGCGATCTGCAAGTCGAGCGCGCGACTCAGGAGAGCGCGCGGTCCACGAGGCTGGTGGCCACACGCCGCGAGCTCACCGGGCGGCCCTCGATGAGGTCGATGAGCCCGGCTACCCCGAGCCGGCCGATCTCCGCCGCTCCGATCCGCACAGCGCTGATCGGAGGTGTCGCAAGCTCGAACCAGTCCACATCATCGAAAGAGATGACTTCGACTCGCGCGGCTTCGACGGCACCGAGACGGCGTCGCAGACCGCGCACCGCCCCCAGAGTCGTCGGTTCGTTCACACCGAATACTGCCGTCGGCCGTTTCCCGCGATCGAGAACGCGGAGCATCGCGGCCTCGGCACCGTCGGCGAGGAAATCTCCCTCATCGATCAGTCGGTCATCCATGCTGATGCCGTGCGATCCGCGCCCGGCGAGATAGGCCACCCGGCGCTCCGCGGCCGTGGAGAAAGCGGTCGGGCCGCCGATGAACGCGACCTCCGTGTGACCGCGACCCTGCAGCCAATCGAGAACCAGGGCGACTCCCTGCGCATTGTCGGTGGAGAAGAGAGGAGCGTCGAGACCGTCGAGGCTCCGATTGAGCAGAACCACGGGCAGCCTCGATGCCACCAGTGACTCGAGCTGCGGGGAGATCGGCCCCTGCGGAGAGAGCAGCAGCCCGTCGATGCGCTGCGTGGCGAAGATGCGCAAGTACTCGTCAGCCTGGGCCGCGTCCTCGTTGGCGTTCGCCAGCAGCACCGCGTAGCCGCGGCGCATCGCTTCGCTCTCCGCGGCGTGGGCGAGCTCGGAGAAGAAGGGGTTGCGGATGTCCGACACCAGCAGCCCGAGCACTTCTGTGCGGGACCGGCGCAGCGCCCGCGCCGTCCCGTTCCTGACATAGTTGAGCTCCGCCGCCGCGGCGAGGACGGCCGCCCGGGACTCGGGAGAGGTCTGGGCGCTTCCGCTCAGAACGCGCGATGCCGTGCCCAGTGCGACTCCGGCGCGCTCGGCGACATCCTTGATCGTCGACATCGATCCCCCTCGAGTGGAAACGTTTCATCCTCACGGAATACAGTAGCTCCCACGGTTCCAGGACGCCGGATGCTCTAGAACCAGTGCCTCTTCTTGAGAGCGATGTAGGCCCAGAGCTCGAGGGCGACGATGAGGGCGACGATGAGCACCCACCCGTACGGCCAGTTGGTGGCCGGGAGATCCTTGAAATTCATCCCGTAGATCCCGGCGACGACCGCCGGGATGGCAAGGAGGGCGGCGAAGGCGGAGATGGTTCTGGAGTCGCTGTTCTGCTCCGAGGCGACCGCGTTCTCATGACTCGAGATCACCCCGTCGAGCGCCGAGCGCTGGTCGTCGGCGAGTCGAGCCGCACCGGCGAGGTCCTCGATGAGGTCGAGCACGTACGGGGCAAGACCGGGGTGAAGCCGGGAGTAGTCGACGAGCTTGTCCCGGCTGTTCCCGAACGCGACGGCGAGTGTCGTCACGGCTCGGTCGACGCGGCCGATTCTGCGACGGAGCTGATAGATGCGGAGGGTGTCGTCTTTCTGCGTCTCGTCGAACACCTGGTCTTCCAGCCCCACGAGGTCTTCTTCGATGTCACGGGCGACGGCGAGGTAGCCGCGTACGACTCTCGCGACGATTGCGTGCACGCCGCCGAGGGTGCCGAAGCCGAGAACGCCAGGGTAGGCGGCATCGAGCGCCGCCGACACGTCGAAGCTTCCCGAACCTCGCCGGGAACCGACCGTGACGAGGAGGCCCGGCCGGGCGAACACGTACAGCTCGGACATGGTCGTCTCGGAGCCGTCGGCGGCCGACTCGAGCACCCGCAGCACGATGAACAGCTGCTCGTCGAACCATTGCACCTTGGGTTGCTGGCGCCCGCCGGCGATGTCGTCGCGGACCAGAGGATGCAGCCCCACGCCTGTTCCGAGAGCTTCGAGCTGCGCAGGGTCGTGGCCCGCCAGCCCGATCCAGACAAAGCCGCCCGCCTCGCTCGAAGAGTTGTCACCGATGTCGTCGGTGGAGATCGTGTCTGATTGGGTGAACGCTCCGTCCGCGCTGTAACGCCGAACGGAAAGCGCGCGCCCTTCCGCGCTGGACAGTTGCATGAGGCGATTCTGGTCGCGCAACCGTATTTCCGCCAGCGGTCGCCCGACATCCGGTAAGCACTCCGAACTCAGAGACCGCTGGGGCTTGTACCGGCGTCGACTCGGGGGGACTATTCGGAGTGCGGAGGTAGAGGCGATCGAGTGCCCTTCCGACACCCTCCTGGTCCCACCTTCCCGCTCATATCTCAACGCACTCCTGTGCACGGCAGCGATACCGGGGATGGTACCTGCCGCGCAGAGCGATCGGGGAAACCCGAGCCAGACTCCGACGATCAGGATGGTCTGGGCAGTCTCTGATTTTCTGGGCAGCCCTGCTCTGCTCCTGAAGGGGCCGTGATCGCCGGCGCATCGCAATACGTGGAACATCATCCATGGAAGGAAAGATCATGAAAGCAGTCGTGTACGAAGGCGCGCGCTCGGTCAGCGTCAACGACGTTCCGGACGCTCGCATCAAGCAACCGACGGACGTCCTGGTCCAGATAACAACGACCAACATCTGCGGCTCCGACCTTCACATGTACGAGGGGAGGACAGACTTCGAGACCGGCCGCTGGTTCGGCCACGAGAACATGGGGCAGGTCATCGAAGTCGGCGATGGCGTCGGCAAGGTGAAGGTGGGCGACTACGTCGTCCTGCCGTTCAACGTCGCGTGCGGCTATTGCAAGAACTGCGAACGAGGCCTCACCAACTACTGTTTGACGGCGCAGCCGAAGAAGGAGTGGGCCGGCGCCGCTTACGGGTTCGCCGACATGGGCCCGTGGGCAGGCGGACAGGCCGAACTGCTGCGCGTCCCCTGGGGTGACTTCAACTGTCTGCGGCTCGGAGAAGACGCGGAAGAGAAGCAGACCGACTACGTAATGTTGGCCGATATCTTCCCGACGGGGTATCACGCCACCGAGATGGCGAACGTCAAGCCGGGAGATCAGACGGTCATCTATGGCGCGGGGCCGGTCGGCTGCATGGCTGCCTATTCCGCCATCATCAAGGGCGCGGGCAAGGTGATGGTCGTCGACCGCCACCCCGATCGCCTGAAACTGATCGAGGAGATCGGGGCGATCGCGATCGACGACTCCAAAGTCGACCCGGTGGAGGCGGTCAACGAGATGACGATGGGACTCGGGGCCGACAACGGCTGCGAGTGCGTGGGATACCAGGCGCACGACGTGGAGGGCCACGAGCACCCGAACATCACGCTGAATAGGCTGGTCCAGTCGGTCCGGTTCACGGGCGAGATCGGAGTGGTCGGCGTCTACATCCCACAAGACCCCGGCGCGTCCGACGAGCTGGCCAAGCAGGGAGAGGTGGCCTTCGATTTCGGTGAATTCTGGTTCCGCGGTCAGAAGCTGGGCAGCGGCCAGGCCCCGGTGAAGAAGTACAACAGGCGACTGCGCGACCTCATCGCCGGAGGGAAGCCGAAGCCGTCGTGGATCGTCAGCCACGAGCTCGACCTCGACCGGGCGCCCGAAGCCTACGAGCACTTCGACAACCGCGATGAGGGGTGGACGAAGGTCGTCCTCCACCCGGCCGCCGCACTGGCGGGGTGAGGTCGCCCCTTAGTGCTTCAGCGGCCGCCCAGTGCTGTCGCGCACCCTCAGTTCGGGCTGAATCAGCGGGATGGTGCCCGACGGTTCGCCGCGCAGGGCGCGCAGCACGCTGTCCACCGCACGGCGGCCTACCTCGGTGAAGTCGAGCCGCACCGTCGTCAGGGCGGGCTGGAAGTATGCGGACTCGTCCCGGTCGTCGAACCCGACCACGCTCACATCGCCGGGGATGGAGATCCCGCGGTCGTCGAGCGCCTTCATGACGCCGAGGGCCATGGCGTCATTGATCGCCAGGACCGCCGTCACCGATCGGTCGCCGGCGATCCGGACACCGGGTCTGTACGACGTCTTCAGGGTGGGCTCGAAGATGTTCGAGAAGCCGACCATCCGCCGCACCTTGCGCATAGCATGCGCCACAGCCAAGGCGATCGCCGGATGCGCCGTCCCCGCCGCGTACGTCACCGAAGACGATCATCTCGTCCGCTATTCGGGCAAGACGAGTCGCAGACTCGATCTGCTGGTGGAGGCTCGCGCCGGCATCGACGGGGTACTGGAGAACGACGCCGTGTGGCGCTACGCACTGTTCTTCCGGGGAAACGGCAAGGTCAAAGGAGCGTTCGCGCTCCAGACGGAAGCCGAACCGTCGCGCGAGGAGATGTTCCTGCTCCACGCGCTGGCCGAGCCGACAGGGGCTGCGCTGGCCACGGCCGAGCTCATCGACCGAGAACGTCGGCAGGCGAAAGACCTCCGACAACTCGGCGAGGCGCAAGCGGGCTCGAACCGCTCGATGGCGGCGACGATCGTACGCCTGAACGCTCACCAGCAGATCCGGGATTCGATCGTCGCAGCGGCCGGCACCAGCAATGCCGAAACTCAGATCGTCACGGCGTTGAGCGCGATCACGAAGCGATCGGTCGTGCTGCAGGACTCCTTGGGCAACGAGCGCGCGTTCATCGAGGTCGACGACTCCAGTGCGCCGGCCGCGCTACCGGAGACCGGATGGCAGTCCACCCCGATCCGCTCGGGCGGCGAGGCCCTCGGCGTGATCGGAATCTACGATCCGGATGACGACCGGAGCGACGATGATCGATTCGCGGTCGAGTTCGCCGGTGCGATGATCGCCGTGGAGCTCGCCCACCACCGCCGCGTCGCGGAAGTGGAGATCCGCCTTGGCCGCGACCTCGCGGACGAGCTCGTGACCGGCGGCGACGTTGTCGACGCGCTCGCCCGCGCCGAGTCGCTCCACTTCGATCTGAGCGGCTTTCAACGGGTCGTGATCGTCTCCTGGGAGTTGCCGACGCCGAACGGTGTCGACATCAGCGAGGCCATGCGTCACGAACTCGCAGAGCTGCGAGTGCCGGCCCTCATCTCACGGCGATCTGACACGGTCCTCGCAGTGGTCAACGACAGCCGCGACTTCTCGAGCCTCTACGAGAGACTGTCATCCACCGTCTTGAGCACGCTGGGCACGGTCGGTGTCGGTGGACGCAGCACCGTCGACGATCTGCCCCGCTCCTTCGCCGAGGCGAGCAGGGCCCTACAGATCCGCATCGAGTCTCGTCGGCCCTACGGACTGTCCAACATCGACGACCTCGGCCTGCTCCGCATCCTCGACACATCGGACGACGGGTTGGAGCTCGACCGGTACCTCGACGAGTGGCTCGGCGCCCTGGTCGATCACGATCGGGATCACCACTCCGACCTGGTGCACACGCTCACCGTCTACCTGGATTCGGGGGGCAACTACGATCGCACGGCGAATTCGCTGATCATCGGGCGCAGCACGCTGCGGTACCGGCTCAGCCGCATCCGCGAGGTGAGCGGCCGCGACCTCGCAGATCCGGACTCACGGCTCAATCTGCACATCGCCGTCCGGGTCCGGGCGGCTCTGCGAGACAGCCTGCGCTGAACGGCTCTCTTGTCCTCTGGGTCGCTCGCAAACCGTGACTCGCCTGGCGTGCTCCGGTCATGGTCGCAGGGTGCCTGGCATCATGCGGATCGAGTGCGATGGCCGACGGGATCTTTTCGCGGACCAATGGGCCGCGATTTCCGTGCAACGAAGAAGAAGTGGATGGACGTTTATGGGGGCGACCTCTGCTGAAGCGGTGTTGGCGCAGTTCACGGCGGCGGTCGATTCGGAGGGGCTCGGCGTTTACGGTGTACACATCCGAGTGGGCGAGGAGACGGCGTCGCACCGTTGGCGTAGCGATGATCGCGAAAACCTGTACTCGGTGTCCAAGGGTGTGTGCGTGTTGGCCACTGGCATGGCCATCGATGAGGGCCTGCTCGACCTGGACCTCCGCGTCATCGACGTTTTCGGGGACTTATCCCTCGGGGAGGGAGTCGGTGACGTCACCCTCAGACAGCTGCTCACAATGACCAGCGGAATCGACTTCCTGTGGTTCGGCCACGAGCCGATCCCCTGGCCCGACCTGGCGGCGGAAATGCTTCGCCGTCCCTCTGCCGGTCGTCGGTTCCAGTACTCCGACGTGAGCACGTATGTGGCGATGCGGATGCTGGCCGAGCGGGTGGGTGATGTTCGCGACTGGCTGATGCCACGCCTGTTCGAGCCGTTGGAGATCGACAACCCGCAGTGGCATCGTTGCCCGCTCGGCTTCATCATCGGCGGCACCGGCCTTGAACTTCGCACCGACGAACTGGCGCGCATCGGCGATGTACTCATCGATCGCGGGAGCTGGAAGGGCGACGTCCTCGTGTCACCGGGCTGGGTGGATGCCATGCACACCTCCTGGGTCGAAACAGGGCGCCCGTCACCGATGGACCGATACGGATTAGCGACCTGGGCGGGACCGGACGAGGCCTGGCGACTCGAGGGACGATACGGCCAGTTCGTCGTTGTGCACGGCGACGCCGTTGTGACGATCACGGCGCACGAGGAGTCGCTCGAGGACCGACTCTCCGAACTAGCGGTTCAGTTCACTGCCTGAGGCACGACCACGCCGTCCTCGGTGTGCGATTTCAAGCTTGTTCAGGTGGTCATTTCGGGCCGGGGTGGCCGCCACGGGAACTCGTTGTGTGCAGCCAGATCGGGTTGGTCATCGCTGCCATCGACCCGAAATTGAGCTTTGGCCCCATGGAGGTTGCACCGGCTGATCCGTCGGCCATGGGGTGGCGGACTTCAGCCCGCACATAGGCGGCGATCTCCGGTCGCGTGAGCCAAGTGATGGTTGCGGCGCCGGACGCGGGCAGGGTCGACTGAAGCATTTGACCCTCGTCGGTGAAGAGGCGAACCGTGCCATTGGGCACACCGGAAACGTCGACGGTGACAGTGATGTCTTCGTCGCGCGCGGCCCGCAACGTCTCGCCGATGCCGGCCACGACACCGCGTGACGTCGCGGCGACGAAGGTCAGATCGACATCGGCTGACTCCGCGAGCCATGACCGCCCGGCTTTCAGCCCCGCCAGGATCGCAGTCCGGGAGAGATCGTCCGCCAGCACGACATTGTGAGGCAGCCCGATCACATCGGTCGGGTTGTGCGCGTCGCTGTTCCCAAACGCGGGCAACCACTTCTTGCCTGTGCGTGCGGACTCCGCGAGCAGGTTGTCCCAGGTCGAGACCGCAGCGTCATCGTCCCAGCCCCAGGGACCGGTCCAAACCTCGGTGCCGTCGAGACCGTCCCAGCCGTACTTCCACTCGCTCGCAATCCACGGGCAGTACATATGTGCCGACACATTGAGGCCCCCGTCGGCTTCAACCCGTTCCTGGAACTTCGGGAACACGCCGTCCCGCGCCCGGTAGCGCCAATCGATGAAGTCACCAGGTCGAGTTCCAAGTGCGAGCCAGTGACCGTTTCTAGTCGTGACCTCTTCGCCGGTGATGATCAAGAGATCCGGCCCCGCGAGCGGACCCCAGACACCATGCGATGAGGTCGTGTTGTGATCAGTGGAGACCATGAAGTCGAGTCCGCGGGCGCGGGCGCCGGCTGCGACCTGGTCAGGCGTATTACGTCCGTCGGAGTACACCGTGTGCAGGTGACAGTCGCCGCGGTACCAAGCGCGGCCGCGCCCCGAGGCAGTCGTGGCGGGGTAGGACGGCTTGAATGCAGCGCCGCGCGCGCCAGAGACCAGGGTGACCTGGACCTGGTAGTCCATGCCCTGAGGTGCGATCTGGTAAGGGCCGAGCACCACGTGCCACGTGCCGGGCATCACGTCGCCGGGCAGATAACCGGGTGTCGCCTCCGAGCGGCTGATGGAGAACTCTGTGCGGAATCCGCCGGACCAACCGCGAAACCCTTCGCCGCCGACATCGATACCGCGCGCGTCGAATATGCCGATGTCGCACGCGTTTCCGGGCGTTCCAGCTGGGACGCCGGGCTTCGAGTATGTGTACGAAACCGAGATCTGAGCTGTACCTGCCGGGACGACCACCGGCAGGTAGACAAAGTCCGGAGAACCAGGAACGAGGTGCCCCGTGATCGCCTTGGTCTGCGTCCCAGCAGTGGTAGCCGCCTGTGCTGACACCTCGGAGAAGACCATCGGAAGAAGCGCCACACCAGCACCGGCTCCGATCGCAGCGAGAAGAGAGCGCCGCGAGAGGCCCGCTTCACGGGGACCAGATGTCACACTGTCTTCACGAAAGTCCATGCCTCGACAGTCTCCGACCGCATCGTCGAGAAAACGACGCACGAGTGAACCGCGATCGACCACTAGCTGACCGTTGCGTAACCCGATCAGGGGACACCACCAGGGCGAGACCGCCCTCGCTGGTCTCTTTGTACTCGGTGCTCAGCCGGCTACGTCGGGGTCGGTGAGTATCCGGGTCAGTGTGCTTCGGCCGAGGGCGCTCATTTCCGGGTTCGATTCCCGGTAGTACCACGGGAGGCCCATCGCCTGCTGGAACGCCCAGGCCGCACCACGCTGCCACTCGACGTCGTCGCATCCCAGCTCGGAGCGAAAGGTCGCGCGGGCATCGCCGTCGAGCATGTGCCAGGCAGCGACGAGGTCGAGCGCCGGGTCGGCCGGCGCGAAATCGCCGCCGTCGAGGACCCCGGCGAGTCGCTCACCATCGACCAAGACATTGGCCGGGATGAGGTCGCGATGGCTCATGACGACCTCGGCGGCCGGCGGAAGGGAGCGGAACCCGTTCCAGAGGGCACGGAGCCGCTCGACCGGGAGTAGACCTTCGCTCTCGCGAAAACAGACGTCCATCCATTCGTCGGAATCCTGCAACCGACCGCCGCGCCCCGTACTCATGAACCCGCGCCCTCTGGTATCCGCGCCACGGAACGCTTTCAGCAGGGCAGCGAGATCTCGTGCGAATCGCGTGGACCCGGCCAAACCATCGGGTGTCGCAACGTCCCCGGTCAGCCACGTCTGCACGGACCACGGCAGCGGATAGCCGTGGCCGGGTTCACCCATCGCGACGTGGACGGGCGTCGGGAACGGGCAGCATGCACTCAACTCCCGCATCGCTTCGGCTTCCCGGGCGATGTCGGCCGCAACGTCCGCCGGGTCGATGTCTCGGAGCGGGAACCGTGCGGTGAACTCAGACCCGATCCGGTAGATCGCGTTGACGGTTCCGGTGCTCGCTACGCGGCGGATCGGCTCGTGCCGCCACGTCGGGAACTGCTCGACGATCAACTGCTGGACAAGCGCATCCTCGATCTGGAGTTCGTCGGAGTGCATAGCCATAGGGGCGACCCTAGCCGAACACGTTACGAGCGGTCAGGGCACGTACGACCCGTAGCCGGGGTAGTCGATCGCCTCGAGAAATGGTGCCGAAGACCGAGTCCCTTTCGTGCCCGCTGGCGTTGAACCGGCGGGTCGAGGTCAGCCGACCGGCCTTGGTCGGCGGGGGCTGACGCGGTTACCGTGGTGGCATGAGCCCGTCGTCGAGATCCGAGACGTTCCTGGAGGTCGCCGGTGAGAAGGTGCGCATCTCGCATCCCGACAAGGTCGTCTTCCCTGAGCCGGGCCTGACCAAGCTCGACCTGGCACGCTATTACGTCGCCGTCGCCGACGGCGCCCTCCGTGGCGCGGGCGGGCGCCCGATGGTGCTCAAGCGCTTCGTCAAAGGCATCGCGCAGGAGCCGTTCTTCCAGAAGCGCGTCCCGGATGATCACCCCGGCTACATCGAGACGGCGACGCTCCACTACGCGCGCGGCACCTCGGCCGAAGAGGCCGTCCTCCGGAACGCCGCCGGACTCGTCTGGGTGTCGAACCTCGGCTGCCTCGACCTCAACCCGCACGCCGTGCGCGCCGATGACCTCGACCATCCCGACGAACTGCGGGTGGACCTCGACCCGATGCCCGGCGTCGACTGGTCGCAGATTGTCGACGTCGCATTCACGGCACGCGAGGTCCTCGAGGATCACGGTCTCGTCGGCTGGCCGAAGACGAGCGGCTCACGCGGTCTCCACATCCTCGTTCGCATCGCACCGAACTGGGGATTCGCCGACGTGCGCCTCGCCGCTGAAACGCTCGCCAGGGAGGTCGAGAACCGCGCGCCCGGGCTGGCCACGGCGCGCTGGTGGAAGGAGGAGCGCGGCGAGAGCGTCTTCGTCGACTTCAACCAGAACGCCAAGGACCGTACCGTGGCGTCCGCCTACTCCATCCGGCCGCTGCCGGATGCCCGGGTCTCGACGCCGCTCGACTGGGACGAGGTGCGCTCGCGGCGCCCCGAGGAGTTCACCGTGCCGACCGTGCTGCAGCGGTTCGCCGAGCGCGGCGATCCGCACGCCGGCATCGACGACGCGGTCGGTTCGCTGGACGCCCTGCTCGCCCTCGCCGAACGACTCGGGCCGTCGGAAAAGCCGCCGCGGACGGCCGACGGCGGGGGCCGCCGCGTCTCGCTGATGCCGCTCATCGAAATCGCGCGCACGAAGACGAAGCCCGAGGCGCTCGCAGCGCTGGAACGGTGGCGAGTGCAGAATCCGGTCGCCGCCGGCCACCTGCATCCCGCCGACGAGCTCGTGGACGGGATGCGCGGCGCGAGCTCGCTCTGGTACCGCGTCCGGGTCAACCTGCAGCACGTGCCCGAGGGCGACCGACCCGCGCAGGGCCCACTCCTCGCCGAGTACGACCCCTGGCGCGGACGGGCCTGACCTCAGATCGGCAGGGAGGCGATCAGTCCGTCGACGCGGCCCCGGATGTCGTCGCGGATGCGGCGGACGGTATCGATGTCCTTGCCCGCGGGGTCCTCGAGTTCCCAGTCCTCGTAACGCTTGCCGGGGAAGATCGGGCAGGCGTCGCCGCAGCCCATGGTGATCACGACGTCCGACTCGCGGACCTGCTCGGTCTCCAGAATCGAAGGGACCTGGTCGGAGATGTCGATTCCTTCTTCGGCCATCGCCGCAACGGCGACCGGGTTCAATGCTGTGCCCGGTTCGGATCCGCCGGAGAGGACTCGGACGCGGTCGCCGCCGAGTTCGCGCAGGTAACCGGCGGCGATCTGTGAACGGCCTGCGTTGTGGACGCAGACGAAGAGGACGGTCGGCGTGATGTCGGTCATAGGTGTCTCCGTGAATTCGTTGGGGTGGGCCGCCACCCGGGAGGGGCGACGGCCCGTGACGTGTCAGCAGCAGTCAGGCGCGCACGAACCGTCGGGCAGCGTCTGGCAGTCGTCGCAACATCCCATGATGATTCTCCCTTCTTCATCGACGGTTGTCGATGAACCCAGGGTGAACGAATACATTGACGTTTGTCAATGTATCGATGAGAATCGATGCATGTCGACCATCGAGCTCCTCCCCTTGCGCGATCTGCAGGCCTGCTGTGCGCCGATCACCGGGGAGGTGATCAGCGAGGAGAATGCGATCTCGTTGTCCCGCGCCTTGAAGGCGCTCGCCGACCCGGCACGGTTGCGGCTGCTGTCGATGATCGCCGCGCATGCGGATGGGGAGGCGTGCGTGTGCGACCTCACCGAACCACTGGCACTGTCGCAGCCGACCGTGTCGCACCATTTGAAGATTCTGACCGACGCCGGCTTTCTGACCCGCAGCAAGCGCGGGACCTGGGCGTATTACCGGCTCGCCCCCGGGGCGCTCGACACCGTCACCTCGTTTTTCGCCGCCGTCTAGGTCGGGCCATCGCTGCGCGCGGGTGGCGGAAGCGCTGAGGGGCACAGCGTTCCCATCCCCGAATTCAGACGTAGGTGCGCAGCAGTTCCCAACCGCCGTCGGCGGCGGGGCGGACGTCGAACATCCGCACGTCGCCGTCAGCGACCGAGCAGCCCTGGAATCGCCAGCCGAAGATCCGGCCGGCCGGGTGCGTCAGGGCGTCGTGCCAGGTGTCCCGCAGCAGCGGTGTCGGCTGATCGGTGACGACGTAGCGGGTGCCACGCCAGACGATCCGGGTGGGGCGTCCGTTGTCGGTCCAGACAGAGACGATGTCGGTCGCGTGCGTCATGCTCATGAGGGCCTCCAAAGGGGTCGGGGATGGTCCTATTGAACCATTAACATTCGAACATTTGTTCGAGTGAATTCTGGGCTGGCGGCGACGACGGATGCGATAGTGGAGTGCCGATCATGAGAGAAGGGGACTTGTCCGGATGCGCGCGATCGTTGTCGAGCAGTACGGCGGACCAGAAGCACTGCGCCTCACAGACGTGACGGCGCCGACGCCGGGCGGCGACCAGGTGAGCATCGCGGTGCAGGCCGCGGCAGTGGGTCTCATCGACGTCCTGTTCCGCCGCGACGGGCTGGGCGGGCTGGTCCCCGTTCCGTTCATCCCTGGCATCGAGGTCGCCGGCCGGATACTCGAGGTGGGCGACGATGTGGAAGGGCTGACGCCAGGGCAGCCAGTGGTCACCCTCAGCCGTCCGGGCACCTCCGGCTACGCCGAGATCGTCGTCGTGCCGGCGAGCGTGGTCCTCCCGCTCGATGACGATTCAGGGCCGATAGCGCCGGACACCGCCGTTGCCGGCATCCCCAACGTCGTCACGGCACTTGCGGCTCTCGACGACGCGGCGCGACTCCGGGCGGAGGACGAGGTCCTGGTCCTCGGTGCCACGGGCGGCCTTGCAAGCGTGTTCCCGTCGGTTGCGAAGGCGCTCGGCGCCGGCAGGGTGACTGGCGCCGTCAGCCGGGCCGGCAGTGTCGAGCGGGCGCTCGCCCTGGGATACGACGACGTTCTGCTCACCGACGAGTTGCCCCACACGGCGGCACGGTTCGACGTGATCGTGGACCCGGTCGGTGGCGCCTCGAGGGTCGCGGCCCTCAGTCTGTTGCAGCCCCTCGGGCGCTTGATCGCCGTCGGCAACGCGTCGGATGCCGAACAAGTGCTCGTCGGCACCAACGATCTCTGGCTCAGCAACACGGGGGTGGTCGGGTTGAACATCGCCGCGCTTCTGGAGGCCCGTCCGCAACGGGTGCGATCTTTGGCCGCGCGGGCCATCGACCTCGTGCGCGCAGGCGCGGTGATCGTGCCGGTCGAAAGCCTTCCGCTGGAACAAGCCGCCGAGGCTCACCGCCGATTGGAGAGCCGCGAGGCGGTCGGCCGAATCGTGCTCACGCCCGTGACCTCAGAACGTCGACTTTAGACGGAGTTCCAGTGCCGGAGCCCAGCCGGTTCGAGACGAATCCAGATCATGGTGATGAATCGGCCCGTGAAGTCCACGGCGACCGACGCGATCGGCGCTCCGGCACGAGTGATGATCAGTCCGGCCTGATTGTTCACCGATCGTTCGTCGACGAGGACATCCGCCGTCCGCGTGAACCCGTGCTCGAGCACGATGGAGGCGTCCTCGAAGCCCTGAACGACACGAATGCCCGAGGGCCCGCCGTGGCCGGAGTCGACAACGACCGAGACAGTCGGCGCCACGAAAGTGCGCAGCCTGTCTCTGTCGTGCGTCTCGGCGGCCACATGCAAGTGGTGGACAGCTCGATAGTGAAGCGGACGCGCGAGCCACTCCCAGACGGACCAGCCGCAGCGAGCGATCGCAGGACCGAGCATCCGTCCCGTCGCCGTCGCCCCTCGTGTGATCTCGGACATTTCGATCGCCTCCATCCGGCCTGCTCTCAGCGCCGCTACAACTAAGACCGATCGGGCGAGGGTTTTGTGACCCACATGCGGGCAAAGGTCGCAGGCGCCGGTGGCTCAAGCCCGCGAGGCGTAGTCGACCGAACTGCGAACGGGTCAGCTCCCGTCGATGAGTTCCTGTACGGCCGCGGCGAACGCGACCGGCGCCTCCTGCGGCACGTTGTGGCCGACACCTTCGATCAGGCGGTAGGCATAGCGACCGGTGAACTCGGCACGCTCGATGTCGCCCCGGGGCGACCCCGTCACGCCGTCCGCGCCGGCCTCCAGCACAATGGTCGGCACCGTGATCGGCGGCCGCTCGGCCAGCGCGTCCTCAACCGGCTGCAGACGCGGGTCGCCCTCTGCCAGCCCGAACCGGTGCCGGTACGAGTGAACGACCACCTCCACAAAGTCCGGGTTGGCCAAGCTCTCCCTGCTGCGCTGAAACGCCCCTCGGCCGGCCGTCCAGGTCGGCGACCAGGTCTCCCACAGCACTCGGGCGAACTCCTCGGGGTCCGCAGCGAACGCGGCAGCTCCCCACTGCGAGTGCAGATAGTACTGATACCAGCGCCGCCTCTCGTCCTCCGGCGGAAGCGGGCGCGGCTGGCCACTCAAATCCTGCACGTTGTAGCCGTCGACCGTGACCAGCCCGGACACCCGCTCGGGGTGCAGTGCGGCGAGAATGCACGCCGCACGCCCACCCCAGTCGTAACCGGCGACGACGCAGCGCTCGAGCTGCAAGGCATCGAGGAGTTCGAACAGGTCAGTCCCGAGGGCTGCTTGCTGGCCGCTCCTGATCAGCTGATCGCTCCGAAATCGGGTCGGCCCGAAACCCCGCAACCACGGCACGATGACGCGAGCGCCGTGGAGCCGTCGAGCGACCTCGTCGTAAGCGCTCACGTCATACGGGAACCCGTGAAGCAGGACTACGGGCACCCCCGCCGCTTCCCCGCTCTCCAGGTACGCGACCTCGAGATCGGTGGTGCGCGCGAATCGGGGAGACAAGGTCACCCTCGTAGCCTAGGCATCCGTTCGTGCGCCGACGGTATGGCGTGCCGAATCGCCGGGTGTCAGGACTCGGGCCTCCGTCGGCCTGTGCGAGGCCCCTAGCCTGGCTAGCAGATCGCTCATATTCTGAGTTCATGGCTGATCTCGCGATCTATCTGAGCTACCCGGAACCAGCCCCGGTCATCGATTGGCTTCAGATTCTCGGCTTTCGCATCGTCGTCCGGAATGAAGAGGGCGGTCGAGTCAACCATTGCGAAATGCGCCGCGGCGACGCAGTAGTGATGTTGGCAGTTGACGATGCGCAATACACCCGTCCCCCGCTGCTGGGGGCCTCAACTGGCGTCGGCGCCTACCTGGTTGTCGAACCGATGGAGGTCGACGAGCTCTATGCCGCTGCCGTAGCTCGGGGAGGTCAGGGCGTGTTCGCCCCGGAGGAAACCGCGTGGGGCGCACGGCGTGCGCGGGTGCTGGACCCGGGAGGGCGTGAGTGGACCTTCGGAAGCTACCGCCCCGGCGAGGGCTAGCCGGCTGTATGGCCGCTCGTTCTTCTCACTCCGCCTGAGACCGGCGAAACCGGGCAGGGGTGTCACCGAGCTCTGCGCGGAAGGCGCGGGCGAAAGCCGACTCCGAACGAAATCCCACGGCGGCGGCGATCGCGGCGACGGATAGATCCGTCCCCACCAGCTGATCCGCCGCCGTCATGAGGCGCGCACGCGCTAGAAAGCGGCCGAAGGTCATGCCAGTGGCCGCCTGAAAGTGCCGGATGAATGTCGCGCGCGACATTGACGATCGCCGCCTCAACCGGTCGATCGACCAGTCCCCGCCCGGATCGTCGAGCACGAGGCGCACGATCTCGCCCATCCTCGGTTCGCTGACGGCGGTCCAGAGGAGCGAGTTCCCCCCACTGCTGGCCGGCGTGCGCAGCACGAGCGCCATCAGCACCGTGCAGAAGGCGGACATGATGGCGGCCGACCCGGCGCCGTCGTGGGAGGCTTCCGATCGCATCAGCGAGCTGAGGCCGGTCAGCAGGTCCCGTCCACCCTCGGAACGGAACAGCGACACATGGGTCGGGGTCGGAAGGGAACCGAAGAGGATGGCCCCGGCTCCGGCGCCGACCGTGTAGTGACCGCAGAACAGGTCGATCACCGGATGCCCGCCGCCCTCGCTGCTCGTCAGCGCGAAAGTCCGACCCTGGCGCTCCGTAGTCGGCCGCAGCACGCCGGCGCCCTCGGTGACGACGCGATGACTGCTGCCGGCGGGGATCACCACCACGTCTCCGGCGCATCGTGATCAGCGTGCCCTCCACCTCGAGCCGGCATTCCCCCTCCAGCAGCACGTGGAACGGCACCTCGCGTTCCCCCATGCTGTCGACTTCCATCCGGGTGGAGGCTGCCAACAGGCAGCGCTTGTCGAGGGTGGCGTCGAGGCGCGCCATCCTCAGCAACCGGCTGATGTCGTCCATGTGAGACTTTCGGGCTATTTGTTGCGACGAAACGGACTATTCGTATCACATCGAGCGATACAGACTCAAGGCATGGACACAACAACAGCACTCACCGCCGACGTCCTCGTGATCGGTTTCGGCAAGGGGGGCAAGACCGCAGCACACGCCCTCACCGACGCCGGCAAGCGCGTCATCCTCGTCGAGCAGTCCGATCAGATGTACGGCGGCACCTGCCCGAACGTCGGCTGCGTGCCGACGAAGATGCTCGTGCACTACTCCAACTCCAAGCGGCTGGAGGACGAGGCCCAGCAGTTCTTCGCCAACTCGATCGAGGGCGTCCGCGCTCTGACGAGCGCGTTCCGGGCCGGGAACTTCGCCTCCTTGGACGGCAAGGACACCGCCACCGTCATCACGGGTGCC
Source organism: Leifsonia poae (assembly GCF_027921845.1). GTDB lineage: Bacteria > Actinomycetota > Actinomycetes > Actinomycetales > Microbacteriaceae > Leifsonia > Leifsonia poae. Next base: position 354,538 of record NZ_BSEN01000006.1, on the reverse strand, counting down.
GCGCGGTTCGTCGACGAGCACACCGTCTCGATCGGCGAAGGGGACGACCGCATCACGGTCACCGCGCCGACGATTCTGATCAACACCGGCTCGGAGCCGATCGTGCCCGACATCGAGGGTGCCGGCGCGAGCGCCTTCCAGGTGAGCAGCACGGATCTGATCCACGCGGAGCGGCTCCCCCGCCACCTTGCGATCATCGGAGGCGGATACCTGGGCCTGGAGTTCGCGTCGATCTATCGGCAGTTCGGCGCGCAGGTCACCGTTCTGGAGGAGGCAGACCGGCTCCTGGCGAAGGAAGACACGGACGTCGCCGAGGTCGCCACCGGCATTCTCGCTGGCGACGGCATCCGGATCATCACCGGTGCCACCGTCACGGGAATCACCGACACCGCGTCGAACGCGGTCATCACGTACGTGAAGGACGGCGAGAGCCACACGGTCGAGGCGGACGCGTTCCTCGCTGCGACGGGCCGCCGGCCCGCCACGGACTCGCTGGACCTCCCGGCCGCGGGGGTCGAAACCACCGCACGCGGCGCCGTGATCGTCGACGAGCACCTGAGGACGAGCCGGCCGCACATCTTCGCCCTCGGCGATGTGAACGGCGGACCGCAGTTCACCTATGTCTCCCTCGACGACGCCCGTATCGTCATCGACCAGTTGCTGGGAGACGGTACGCGTGCTACCAGCGACCGCGTCGCGGTCCCGAGAACCCTGTTCATCACCCCGCCGCTGGCCACCGTCGGGCTGACCGAGCGCGAGGCGCGCGAACAGGGACTGAACATCCGGGTGGCACGCGAGAATGTGGCGGACATCGTCGCGATGCCCCGCGCGTACACGGTGGAGGAGACCCGCGGAGTGATGAAATTCATCCTCGACGCCGACACCGACCTCATCCTGGGCGCAGCGATCCTCAGCATCGACGCGCAGGAGATCATCAACACGGTCGCTCTCGCCATGCGCCAGCGCGTCACCGCGACGACTCTGAAGAACGCGATCTATACCCACCCGAGCTCGACCGAGGCACTGAACGAAGTGCTCGGCGTGATCGTCGGATAGTGGCTACCCGCCGATGATCAGCGCAGCCGGTCGAGCAGGTGATCGCCCACACGGAGAGCGTTCGCCATCGCGGTGAGGGCCGGGTTCACCGCTCCGATGCTGGGAAAGAAGCTGGTGTCGACGACATAGAGGTTGTCCACCTCGTGCGCTTTGCAGTCGGAGTCCAGCACCGATGTCGACGGATCGCGGCCGAAGCGCACCGTCCCGGCTTGGTGCGCACAGCCGGCGACGGGGATGTCGTTCTTCATGTAGGCGTCGCGTGGAATCAAGTGATGCGGGTGCATGCCCAGATGGCTGAGGTGACCCTTCACCCGGCGATAGAGCTGCTCGAGCGGCTCCCGGTTGTTCTGGGTGTAACTCAGCACAACATCGCCGTCTTTGTTCAGCGTGACCCTGTTGTCGGGAACCGGCAGATCTTCTGCCGAGAGCCAGAAATCGACCGCGTGCTCGGCCATCTCCTGCAGGGTGAACTCTGGCGCGAGCTTCGCGATGTGCTTCTCGCCCCGGTACATCGGCGGCGATGATTTGCCGACCATCTGCACGTTGCCCATGGGGAACTCGAAGTCGTCGTCGCCGAGATACCAGTCGTTGAGTCCGAGTGTCTTCTGGAATCGGGTGTCGTTCTTCTCCATCGAGATCGCCAGGAATGCCCGGCTGTTGTGGAAGACGTAGTTGCGGCCGACCTGATCGGACCCATTGGCGAGCCCGCTCGGGTGACGGTCGTTCGCGCTGGCGAGCAGAAGCTTCGCGGAATTTGCCGCACCGGCGGAGACCACGACGATCGAACCCGTGAACCGCTGTTCTTCACCGTCGACATCCGCGACGATGGAGGTCACGGCGCGGCCGGATGCGTCGGTCTCGAGCCGTCGGACCTCCGCATTGCGCACCAGGGTGACGTTGTCGTGCGTGATCGCGGGACGAACGGCGATCACCTCGGCGTCCGATTTCGCATGCAAGAGACAGGGGAACCCGTCGCAGGTCGCCGAGCGGATGCAGGGGCTGAACGCGGGATTCGCCTCGTCGAGCATGACACCGTTCGGGGAGTGGAAGGGATGCAACCCCACCCGGCTCAGGTCGTCGAACAACTCCTGGATGCGCGGCTCGTGAGACACCGGCGGGTACGGGTATGGTCCGCCGGGCGGGTCGGTGGGATCCTCACCACGGATGCCGTGCACCTGATAGAGGTCTTCGGCTTGCTCGTAGTAGGGCGCGAGGTCGGTGTAGCTGATCGGCCATGCCGGCGAGATGCCCCCGTGGTGCTTCAGCTCACCGAAATCTGCCTCACGCAACCGGTACAGAGCAGCCCCGTAGAACTTCGTTGCGCCGCCCACGAAGTAGTGCACCTGAGGCTGGAATGCCTTCCCGTGTTGGTCGTACCAGGTGTCCTTCGAGATGTAGCGGTTGTCGACGAAGACGGCCGTCGCATCCCAGTTCTCAGGTTCTCGGGGAAGCCAGTCACCGCGTTCGAGGATCAGTATCCGCTTGCCGGAGGTCGCGAGCCGGTGGGCGAGCGTGCCTCCCCCGGCACCCGACCCAACGATGATCACGTCGTATTCATCAGCCATGACTTCTCTCCTCCAGGATTACAGCGACAACTCTGCGAGTCGATCGGCGAGGATGATTCGGGCCCCCGCTTCGATGAGCGCCAAATGGGAGAACGCCTGCGGGAAGTTCCCCAGGTGCCGAGAGCGGCCGACCTCGAACTCCTCCGCGTACAGGCCGAGCGGCGACGCGATCCTCAAGAGGCGCTCGAGCAGGTCGGCGGCCTGTTCGCCCTCCCCGACGATCGAGAAGGCTGAGACGAGCCAGAACGAGCAGATCAGGAACGTGCCCTCCTTGCCCGACAGCCCGTCGTCGGTCTCGCCCGTGACGTAGCGCAGCACGAAGCCGTGCTCCGTGAGCTCCGTCGCGATGGCATCGACGGTCTTCCTCATCCGCTCGTCATCACCGGGCAGGAATCCGAAGATCGCTGCGAGCAGCGTTGAAGCGTCCAGCGCGTCGGTGTCATAGTGCTGACGCAGCACACCGCGTTCGCTCACGCCGTGTTCGAGAATGTCGGCGCGAATCTCGTCCGCGGCCGCGCTCCAGGACTTTTCGAGCTCGAGGTCTCCCCTGATCTCGGCGAGCTTCGCGGCACGATCCAACGCCACCCACCCCATCAGTTTCGACGACACGTAGTGTTGCGGCGCTCCGCGTGCTTCCCAGATGCCCTGGTCGGGTTCTCGCCATGAGGCCAGCGCGGACTCGGCTTGCGCTTTCACAAGCGGCCAGAGTCGCCGGGGCAGGTGCTGGTTGCGTCGCGTGTGCAGGAGAAGCGAGTCGAGAACCGCACCGTAGACATCGTTCTGTCTTTGGTTGAAGGCTCCATTCCCGATCCTGACCGGTCGAGCGCCCTCGTACCCGGAGAGGTCATCCCTGGTCGACTCGGTCAGGTCGCGACGGCCATCGATGCCGTACATGATCTGCAGGCCGCCGTCCTCGTTCGGTTCCAAGTCGGCCACGAACTGCATGAACTCATCGGCTTCCCAGTCCAGATTGAGGAAGTGCAGCGCCTGCAGGGTGAAGGTGGTGTCCCGCATCCAGGTGTACCGATAATCCCAGTTCCGCTCGCCGCCCGGCGTCTCGGGAAGCGAGGTCGTTAGTGCGGCGACCGTTGCGCCGGTCGGCATGTAGGTGAGGCCCTTGATCGTCAGTGCGGACCGCTCAAGTGGGTGTCGAAGAGGGTGGTCGGGGATGCGCGCTCGGGCCAGCCAGCGGCGCCAGAACAGCACGGTGCGTTCGATCCGGTCTGCGGCATCGTCCACGTCGCGCGGGGACGCGAACTCCTCAGCCCAGGACAGCGCGCAGTACGCCTTCTGGCCCGCCGCGAGGGTATGCCGCGCGCGGGCAGAACTGCCCTCCAAACCGATGGCCATGTTCGTGCTCAGCCGGAACTGCTGCCCAGCACCCGTGGCGTCGGCCGCATGCAGGTCGTCGTCGACGAGCGACCAGCCCGCGGGCTGGCGGCCGTAGTCGAACGCCGGCTCGCAGTTCAGTTCGACTTCGACGGAGCCCTCGAGACACTCCACCAATCGCACCAACATATGGTCTGCATCGTCGTCAGCGGGAGGTCTCGTGTGCGGCGTGATGCGGTCGGGACCAGTACGCGGGCCCATCGTCAGGGCGTCGTGCACCAGCAGCCATCCACCCGGCGTGTGCCAGGTCGTCGTCAGCACGTTCGTCCCTGGCACGTAGGACCGCTGGGTCGGCACGTTGATGCCGTACGGGCCGAACCGGAATGAGCCGGCTCCCCTGTCGAGCAGGTTGCCGAATGCGCTCGGCGAGTCGAACGCGGGTACGCATAACCAGTCGACCGAGCCGTCCGGAGCGACGAGCGCCCCGGTGTGACAGTTCGACAGGAACGCGTAGTCGGCAATGGGCGGGAAGGGCGACGTGAGGCTCATTTCGCGTCTCCCTCGGACTCCACGATCCACGGGCCCTGCCAGCCACCGTGATCCGCCACGAGGGTCGACGCGATCGCGGGTCCCCAGGTTCCCGGCGCGTACGGATGCACGGCCGGCGGGTTGTCGATCAGCGGCTGCATGATCCGCCAGTTCTCCTCCACCACGTCCTGGCGCTTGAAACGGCCGGAGTCTCCGACGATGGCCGCGTGCAGCAGCACCTCGTAGGGGGTGGCTCCCTCACCGCCCTCGTCCGCGAACTCCGCGTCCAGTGTTATCGCCTGGGGCCCCTTGCCATCGGCGCGGTGCGCATCCACGACGAGGCGAGCACCGGTAGAAGGATCCAGCTTGACGACGAATTCGTCACGGACGGGCTTGCGATCCTCGCCGGCACCCAGCCCGAGGTGCACGGGAGGCGGCGCACGGAAGACGACGCGCAGTTCCGTCTGCGTGACAGGAAGCTTCTTTCCGGTGCGGATGTAGAACGGCACGCCCGCCCACCGCCAGTTGTCGATCTCGAGCCGCAGAGCCGCGTAGGTCTCGGTCGTCGACCCCTCGGCGACTCCCTTGATCCGTTGATAGCCGTCGTACTGTCCCCTCACGTAGTGCGCGGGATCGGCTGCCTTCACGGCCCGGAACAGCGTGACCACCGCGTCGCGGAGTGCGTCAGGATCGTCTCCGGACGGCGGCTCCATCGCAGCCGCGGCCACCACCTGCATCAGGTGGTTGACGACCACATCCCGCAGAGCACCGACCGGGTCGTAGAAGTGGCCACGGTCTTCGACGCCGAAATCCTCGGCCATCGTGATCTCCACGCACTCCACGTAGCTGCGATTCCACAACGGCTCCAGCACGGTGTTGGCGAACCGGAGGTAGAGGATCTCCTCGTAGCCCATCTTCCCGAGGTAGTGATCGATCCGGTACAGCTGCGCTTCATCGAGGTATTTGTGCAGTTCGGATGCCAGTTCCTTCGCGGACTCGAGGTCGTGACCGAACGGCTTCTCCACCACGACGCGCCCGGCAGCAGTGAGGCCGGCCTCCGAGAGTCCCTGTGCGACTCTGCCGAACAGGAACGGGGGAATCTCGAGGTAGAACACCGGATGCTTGGCTCCGCTGATCGCCGCACCGACCCTCTCGTACGTCGCCGCGTCGCCGAAGTCGCCCTGCACATAGGCCAACCGTCCGGCGAAGCGTTGGAACACATCCTCGTCGAGTTGTTCGCCGGTGGCGGCGATCGAGTCCCGCGCGCGCTGCACCAATTGTTCAAGCGTCCAGTCGTCGACGGCCACGCCGACGATGGGGCAGTCGAGGAGCCCGCGGCGTTCGAGTCGATACAGGGAACGGAAGGTCATCACCCGGGCGAGGTCGCCGGTTATCCCGAAGATCACCAGCACGTCGGCGACGGCCGACCACTGGTCCTGGGCTGAGGATGTCGTCGGCGCGGTTGAGCTTGTCATCGCTGTCTCCATACTTTTGATCAGTCCGCGGCAGCCGCTGCAGACTCTGTGGTTGACGGTTCGGCCGTCGGCGGTGGTCCGGCGACGCGGCGGCGAAACACGACGTACGAGTACGCCTGGTACAGCAGGACGATGGGGAAGCAGACCAGCGCGACGATGCTCATCACGCTCAATGCGTAGTCCCCTGATGCGCTTCCCGCGACGGTCAGGCTGTTCGAAGCGCTCGTGCTCGACACGAGCACATTCGGGTAGAGGCTGACGAACAGGGAGGCGACCACGGCCGCGATCGCGATCGAGCTCGCCGAGAACGCGAGTCCGTCCCGTGCGCGGAACTGGGCGATGAGCGAAGCCAGCACCGCGAGCAGCGCCACGGCGAGCACCGCGTAGCCGCCCGGCCCCGGATGCGCGACCAGAGCCATCCACAATCCGAAGACCGCGACCATGGCCAGGTCGACGAAACCGATCACGTGACCGAACCGACGGGCGCGCCCCCGCACCGCGTCGGTCGTGCGCAATGCGAGGAAGGTGGAGCCCTGCAGAAGGCAGAGCGCCAGCATGGTGAGACCGGTCCAGACGCCGAGACCCGTGAACAGACTCGCGAAGTCGCCGGTGAAGTTGCCATCGCTGTCGATCGGGAGACCGGCCACCAGGTCGCCGAGCGCGATCCCCAGCACGGTCGGCGCGACGATGCTGCCGAGAGTGAGGCACAGACTCCAGCCCCAGCGCCAGCCGTCCCCTCGACCCCGGCCGCGCCATTCGAACGAGATCCCGCGCACGATCAGGGCCACGAGCAGAAGCACGATGGCCAGATACGACGCCGAGATCCAGGTGGCGTACCAGGCCGGAAAGGCCGCGAAGATGGCGGCAGCTCCCACGACCAGCCACACTTCGTTGCCGTCCCAGAACGGACCGACGGTGTTGATGGCGACGCGCCGTTCGGTGTCGGAGCGGCCGATGACGGAGTGGATGGCGCCGACACCGAAGTCGAAGCCCTCGAGCACGAAGAACCCGGTCCAGAACACGGCGATGATGATGAACCACAGATCGGCAAGATTCACGGCGCGCGCTCCTCCTCGGCTCTATCGGTCAGTAGGTCAGGACAGGGGTGTCGGTGCGGGCGTCGTCGTCGGAGCTCTCATCGATCTCTTCCAGATCGCGCCGGCCGAAGCGCAGCATCAACACCAGATCGAGGACGGCGAGCACGATGTAGACCAAGAAGAAGGCCACGAGGCTGATGATCAGCTCCGTGGCGGAGACCGTCGTGCTGGCCCCGTCAGAGGTCTTCATCAGGCCCTGCACGATCCACGGTTGACGCCCGTTCTCGGTGAGGAACCAGCCGGCCGTGTTGATGATGAATGGTATGGGCACAGCCCACGTCGCGATGAACAGGAACGCTCGGGACGTGGGAAGTTTGCGCCGCAATGCCAGCCACGCGCCCCACAGAGCGAAGAGGAACACGAGCGTTCCGAGATACGCCATGACGCGCATCCCCCAGTACTGCACGAACACATTCGGCACGTAATTGCCGGCTCCGTATTGCTCGACCGATTGTTGCTGCAGTTCGTTGAGCCCGACGACTTTGCCGTCCCAGGTGCCGGTCGCCAATATCGAGAGAAGGTGCGGGACTTCGATGATCTTCGTCGGCGTCTCGTCGTTGTTGCCCCCGCCGATCTGGAACAGCGAGAACGAGCAGGGCTGGCACGTCGTCCATTGCGCTTCCGCGGCAGCGATCTTCATCGGCTGATAGCCGGTCTCGATCACGCCGAGGTGGCTCCCGACGCCGAGGGCCAGAGCGGAGGCCGGCAGCAGGACCACGAGCGACAGCACCGCGGATGTCTTGAAGAGCCTCCGCCCTCTGCGCAGCTGCCACGCCGACACCGCGAGCATCACCATCGCCCCGGTCACCAGCGATGCGAGGATCACGTGGAGGTATCCCCACACGAACACGGGGTTGGTGAAGAGGTCGCCGATCGAATTGAGGACGGGTCGCCCGGTCGCCGTATCGGTGGCGTACCCCACCGGATGCTGCATCCACGAGTTGGCAGCCATGATGAACGCCGCCGACAGCACAGCACCCGCCGCCACCAGCCAGACCGAGAGCAGATGCACGCCGCGTGGCAGCACGTTCCAGCCGAACACCCAGAGCCCGAGGAACGTCGACTCCAGGAAGAACGCTGCCAGCCCCTCCATGGCCAGAGGAGCACCGAACACATCGCCGACGAACACCGAGTACTTCGACCAGTTCATCCCGAATTGGAACTCCTGCACGAGCCCGGTCACCACGCCGATCGCGACGTTGATCAACAGGAGAGTGCCGAAGAATTTCGTGAGGCCCTTGTGCCGCGGATCGTGGGAGCGGAACCACGCGGTGTGGAGGAGCGCCACGAGGAACGCGAGCCCGATCGTCACCGGAACGAAGAAGAAGTGGTAGATGCTCGTCGACGCGAACTGCAGTCGAGCCAGGTCTACCAGATCCACGACAACGGCCCCCTCTGGTCCGTCCAGACGGGAATCCCGTCCCGTCGAGCGTGTTCACGCAATCGGCTCGAGCCTGCGTAACGGTCGAAACCGGCGGTCGCGGGTCCTAGTGTGCTCCCCCCCACGACCCGACCGCAACGGTTTGAGGAGATCCGACGTGGCGCCGTGTCACAACCCCGCCAGGCGCTCGTCTTCGTAGACGAGCGTCTCGTTCTTGGGCGTGCGATCGGGACATCATCCCCGACGGGTGATGTGACTTCCGTTCCGTCTCCCATACCTTCGCATCACGTCGCCGCTGCCGTTCCAGCTGGAGGAAGCTCATGAAACCCGATCGCCACGCTCGCGCACTGCTGCCGATTCCTGACCGCCCGGCACCCGGTTTGACCACCTATGACGCCAGGGATCCCGACACGGCGTATCCACCCATCGAGCCTCTGATGCCGCCTGAAGGCGCACCGAATGTGCTGATCGTCCTGATCGACGACGCCGGGTTCGGGGCGACGAGCGCGTTCGGCGGTCCGTGTGCGACCCCGAACGCTGAAAGGCTCGCGGCGGGCGGTCTGAAGTACAACCGGTTTCACACGACGGCACTCTGTGCGCCGACGCGGCAGGCGCTGCTCACCGGCCGCAATCATCACTCCGTCGGGATGGGGAGCGTCACCGAGACCGCGACGTCGGCGCCCGGCAACAGCTCGGTGCGGCCGAACACCAAAGCCCCGCTGGCGATGACTTTGAAGTTGAACGGGTATTCGACGGCGCAGTTCGGCAAGTGTCACGAGGTGCCGGTGTGGCAGTCCTCCCCGATGGGTCCGTTCGACGCGTGGCCGTCGGGTGGGGGCGGGTTCGAGACCTTCTACGGCTTCATCGGCGGGGAGAGCAACCAGTGGGATCCCGCTCTCTACGACGGGACGACCGCGGTGGAGCCGCCTGCGACACCGGAGGAGGGGTATCACCTCACCGAGGATCTCGCCGATCACGCGATCAGCTGGATCCGGAGCCAGAAGGCCCTGATGCCGGATAAGCCGTTCTTCGTCTACTTCGCGCCCGGTGCGACGCACGCACCGCACCACGTCCCGAAGGAGTGGGCCGACAAATACAAGGGCCAATTCTCGGACGGGTGGGACGCCCAGCGCGAGCGGACGTTCGCCCGCCAGAAGGAGCTGGGCGTGATCCCGGCGGATGCTGAACTCACGGCGCGCCACGCTGAAATCCCGGCATGGGACGACATGCCCGCCGCGCTCAAACCGGTGCTCGAACGTGAGATGGAGGTGTACGCCGGGTTCATGGAGCACACCGACTTCCACGTCGGCCGGGTGCTCGACGCCATCGAAGACCTCGGCATCCTCGACGACACGTTGATCTACTACATCATCGGCGACAACGGGGCGTCCGCCGAAGGAACCCTCAACGGCGCCTTCAACGAAATGGCGAATTTCAACGGGATGGCCGGCCTGGAGACGCCCGAGTTCATGGCATCCAAGATGGACGAGTTCGGCGGCCCCACTTCGTACAACCATTACGCCGTCGGGTGGGCCTGGGCGATGGACACCCCGTTTCAGTGGACGAAGCAGGTCGCTTCGCACTGGGGCGGCACGCGCAACGGCACGATCGTGCATTGGCCGAACGGCATCGAGGAGAAGGGCGGCCAGCGCTCCCAGTTCACTCACGTGATCGATGTCGCGCCGACCGTCCTCGAGGCAGCCGGTCTACCCGAGCCGACCGTCGTCAACGGTGTGCAGCAGTCCCCGATGGAGGGCACCAGCATGGTCTACACCTTCGACGAACCCGCCGCGCCCGAACGCCATGACCTCCAGTACTTCGAGATGTTCGGCAACCGAGGCCTGTACTACAAGGGGTGGAGCGCCGTCACCAAACACCGCACTCCCTGGATCATGACGGGCGAGAAGATCCCGGCATTCGACGACGACAACTGGGAACTCTACGACGGCAGCAACGACTTCAGCCAGGCCCACAACCTTGTCGCAGATCATCCCGAGCTGCTCGCCACGTACCAACGACTCTGGCTCATCGAAGCAACGAAATACAACGTGCTGCCCCTCGACGACCGTGGTGCTGAGCGCTTCTCCCCCGACACCGCAGGTCGGCCGACTCTTGTTCACGGCAACACCCAACTCCTGTTCGCGGGCATGGGCCGACTCTCCGAGAACAGCGTCATCAGCATCAAGAACAAATCGTTCTCGATCACCGCCGAAATCGTCGTGCCCGAGTCCGGAGTCGATGGTGTGATCGTCGCCCAGGGCGGCCGCTTCGGCGGATGGAGCTTCTATGTGAAGCAAGGGATACCCAAGTTCGCCTACAACGTGCTCGGCATCCAGGAGTTCGTCATCGAAGGCGCACAGCCGGTACCCGCAGGGACGCATCAGGTTCGGACAGAATTCGCCTACGACGGCGGCGGTCTCGGTAAGGGCGGAGACGTGACCATCTACTGCGACGGCGACGCCATCGGCAGCGGACGAGTCGAGGCCACGCAGGCGATGATCTTCTCAGCCGACGAGACCACAGACGTCGGCTACGAATCCGGCACGGCGGTCGCAGCCGACTACACGCCGCAGACCAGCAGATTCACCGGCAAGATCAACTGGGTCCAGATCGACATCGGTGACGACGACAACGACCACTACATCGACCCGGAGGAACGCTTCCGCATCACGATGGCCAGACAGTAGGTGCGGAGGGCCGCGATCCTGGGTAGTCGCTCGCTTCAGCAGCACATACGCGTCGGACATGCACGTGCCGTGCCGAGCGTGAAACCGCTCCCATCCGAGTGTTTGCCTAGGCATTGCGTGTTTACCGAACTGTTACCGGAATATGTTGCCACACACACCGAATAGGCACACACTTTAGGAGCCATCGCTCACCGTCGAGCCTGGCCACCCAGGAGAGTGCCCTCCTCGCATGAGAAAGGGAGAGACATGAAGAAGTCTTCATTGATCCCCGTCACACTGGTTGTTGCAGCGTCCGCGCTGCTGCTCAGCGCTTGTTCCGGATCAGGCAGCGGCGGCTCCGGTACCAGCACAGGCGCCGCCACGGCCACCCGGGCGTGCGTCATCCTTCCCGACTCGTCATCATCCCCACGATGGGAGAACGGCGACCGCCCCGCCCTCGACAAGGCGTTCACCGATGCCGGCTTCACCGCCGACATCCAGAACGCGCAAGGCGACCCGAACAAATACGCCACGATCGCCGACCAGCAGCTCACCAAGGGCTGTGGCGTCATGATCCTGGTCGACTACAACGGTGCCGCCGTCGCCGTGACCGAGAAGGCCCAGAAGCAGGGCATCCCGGTCATCGCATACGACCGTCCGATCACCACAGGCACCGCGGCCAACCCGTCGATGCTCGCCGACTACTACGTGTCCTTCGACAACAAGAAGGTCGGCGCACTGGAAGGCCAGTCCGTCGTCGACGGTCTCAAGGCCGCAGGCAAGGACCCCGCGACAGCGAAGGTCGTGTACATGGGTGGAGACCCGACCGACGGCAATGCCAAGCTCTTCCACGATGGTGCCGTCGAAGTGATGAGCGCCGCTGGAATCAAGCCGGCCGCTGAGCCGACCGGTGTCTGGGACGGCCAGAAGTCGGCGACCAACTTCGAGCAGGCCCTGACCTCGCTCGGCGGTAAGGTCGACGCCGTCTGGGCTGCCAACGACACCAACGCAGCTGGCATCATCACGGTTCTCGACAAGAACGGACTGAAGGTTCCCGTCTCCGGACAGGACGCCTCGACCGCCGGACTGCAGAACGTGCTTCTCGGCAAGCAGACCGCCACGGTCTACAAGCCGTTCAAGCTCGAGGCCGACGCGGCATCCAAACTGGCGATCCAGTTGCTGAAGGGCAACAAGCCGTCAACGGATACCCAGCTGTACGGAAAGCCGTTCATCGCCACCACCCCGATCCTGATCACCCCGGAGAAGGTCGAGACGGTCGTCACCGCCGGCGACGCGAAGGCATCCGACATCTGCACGGCTGAGGTCGCCGCAGCGTGCGCCAAGTACGGCGTCAAGTAGACAGATAGCCAGACGAGAAGGCTCCGCGTCGTCCCAGAGGATGCGACGCGGAGTCTTCTCGTGGACGGCCCGGGCGACCCCGCGGCCGTCTCTCCCTCACGAGGACCGCGACGCCTGAGCGATTGGGGCGTCCGAGATCAAGGAATCAGGCATGAACTCGCCCATCATCGAACTGACCGACGTCAAGAAGAGCTTCGGTCCAGTGAGCGTCCTCAAGGGCGTCTCGCTCAGCATCTATCCCGGTAAGGTCACGGCACTCGTCGGCGACAACGGCGCCGGAAAGTCGACGCTGATCAAGGGCCTCGCCGGGGTGCAACCCTACGATGAGGGCGAGGTGAGGGTCGACGGCGAGCTCGTCGCATTGCACAACCCTCGCGAGGCCGCACGGCTGGGCATCGAAGTCGTATACCAGGACCTCGCGCTCTGCGACAACCTGGATATCGTCCAGAACATGTTCCTCGGTCGCGAGGAACTCGCCGCCGGCACCTTCGACGAGGGCCGGATGGAACGCGAGGCATCCGAGACCCTGCGCTCGCTGTCCGTGCGGACGGTCAAGTCGGTGCGGCAGAAGGTGTCGTCGCTCTCCGGTGGGCAACGACAGACGGTCGCCATCGCGCGTTCCGTGCTCAAGTCCGCCAGAGTCGTCATCCTCGACGAGCCGACGGCCGCACTCGGTGTCGCACAGACCGAACAGGTGCTCTCGCTCGTCAAACGACTTGCCGAACGCGGCGTCGGCGTCTTGATGATCAGCCACAACCTGGTCGACGTCTTCCAAGTCGCCGACCACATCAACGTTCTCTACCTCGGCCAGATGGTGGCCTCCGTCGAGAGATCCAAGACGACCAGCGACGATGTCGTCGGATACATCACCGGCAGCAAGACCTACACGGGAGCAGAGAGATGAGCGCACTCGAAGAATCAGTGACCCCCGCGCCGGAGACGTCGCCGCCCGACCTCATCGGAAGCGGCCAGGAGGGCAACCTCCGCGATCAGGTGACTGCCTACCTGCAGCGACTCCGCAATGGCGACATGGGCGCGCTCCCCGCCATCGCCGGGTTCATTGTGCTGAGCATCCTGTTCACTCTGCTCAGCCCGTACTTCCTGACGGAGCGCAACTTCGCGAACCTCCTGACCCAGGCGGCAACGCTCGTGATGCTGGCGATGGCCTTGGTATTCGTGATCCTGCTCGGAGAGATCGACCTCTCCGCCGGTGTCACCTCGGGCGTAGCGATGTCTCTGTTCGTCGTGCTCTCCGACCCAGGTGGCCTCGCCATGAACTGGATCGTGGCGCTCATCGTCGCCCTCGTCGCCGGCGTCATCATCGGCCTGTTCATCGGGTTCTTCGTCGCCCGCGTCGGGATCCCCTCGTTCGTGGTGACACTCGGTCTGTTCCTCGGCTTTCAAGGGGTGCAGCTCATCATCATCGGCAATGGCGGCCTCTATCGCATCCAGCAGGCCGAGATCCTGGCGATCCAGAACAGCAACCTCCCCACCTGGGGCGGGTGGGTGATGCTGGCCATCATGCTTCTGGTCTCCGCGGGCACGTCCTACTTCGATCGCCGTCGACGCACGCGAGCGGGTGTGCCGAATCGCACGATCGCCCTGGTGTGGGCTCGTCTCATAGCGATCGCCGTCGCCGGCGGAGTTGTCGTGGCCCTCCTCAATCAGGACCGCGGCACGGGCTTCCTCGCCGTGTCCGGCGTGCCCATCGTGGTTCCGATCACTCTCGCGATCCTCTGGCTCGGCACGTTCGTGCTCGATCGAACCCGGTTCGGCCGCTACATATACGCGATCGGTGGCAACGCGGAGGCCGCCCGCCGTGCGGGCGTGAAGGTGATCGCGATCAAGTGGGCCGCCTTCGCAGTGTGCTCCACCCTCGCCGTCGTCTCCGGCGTGTTCAGTGCGAGCAAGGTGGGGTCGGTGGATGCGGCGTTCGGCCGCGACATCGTACTCAGCGGTATCGCGGCCGCGGTGGTCGGCGGCGTCAGCCTTTTCGGCGGACGCGGACGGCTCATCCACGCCGCGATCGGCGCCCTGGTGATCGCCGTCATCACGAACGGTCTCGGCCTGCTCAACCTCCCCGGCGGCGTGAACTTCTTGGTCACGGGCGGCGTCCTCATTCTCGCCGCGACCGTCGATGCGCTGTCGCGGCGTCGGGCCGGCGGTTCACTCATCAGACAATGAACGCTCGTCTGCCTCGTGGGGATGCAGGCCTCGAAGTGGCCGTGCTCGATGGCCACGTCGAGGTCGCGCTCGGGTACCTGGGCCACGCCCGGTGGTCGGTCACCGCGAACGGCCGGTACGCCGGTATCGTCAGGGAATGGGGCAACGGCTACCAGGCACGGTGCCCCGGGGATGAGTCCATCGGCGGGGCGGACCGGGAGGACTGGACCGTCGCGCTGCACCTGCTGCTGATGGAGGCGGACATAGCGGTCGCGGTCTCGGCCAGAGCAGTGTTCCGTTAGCGGTCCGGCGCATGTACTCGCACGCTACCCAGGGCCGTGTCTAGCCCTCGCTGACAGGCTGCCGCCAGCCCGGACGCTTCCAGTCGTGGCGGTGGATCAGGGCTCGGGCTCAGACGGGGGCGTCGCGGCGCGTCAGCCCACGGAATTCTGCGCGCAAGCTCGCGCGGGGGATCAAGGCATGAGCGCAGCGGTGCTCGTGCGCACGATCAATTCCGGCACCGGAAAGTGGGCCGGCTCGGGCGGGGTCGAGCCTTCGATCTCGGCGATGAGCAGGTCGATCGCACCGATGCCGAGCAGGCTGAAGTCCTGACGCACCGTCGTCAACGGGGGCGAGAAATGCTTCGCCTCCGGGATGTCGTCGAAGCCGACGACGCTGATGTCGCCGGGGACCGAGAGCCCGAGATCCGCCGCGGCGTGGATGATGCCGAGAGCCATCTGATCATTGGAGGCGAACACCGCGGTGAAGTCGCGCGGACGAAGGAGCTTGAGCCCGACGTCGTAGCCGAGATCGGACGTCCAGTCCCCGAGCGCGGGCGGCGGAGGGGCGATGTCCCATGACGACATCTCCTCGAGGAATCCGTGCATCCGCTCCTCGGCCTCGTTCCAGTCCTGGGGACCCGCTAGGTGCAGGATGCGCGAATGGCCGAGCTCGAGGAGATGTCGGGTGGCGAGCCTCGCTCCTTCCCGCTGGTCGAACGCGATGACCCGCTCACCGGGCGCATCCCGCCATTGGAGGCTGATGAACGGCACCCGGATCGAGACACGCTGCAGCGCCTCGTGAGCCCGCTGCTGCGGAGCGATCATCACCACTCCGTCGACGCCGTGCGCAAGAAACGTGTCCAGCGCCGCGGCGAGACTCGCCTCGTCTTCACGGGCGAGTGTCGCCGACACGATCGCGTACCCACGCGCTCGTGCCGCTTGGTCGACGGCCGCCGCAGCACTGAAGGGCCCATAGTGGGATCGCGCCGTGACGACGACCCCGATCGTCTTGAACCGGGACGTGGCCAGAGCGCGCGCGGCGCTGTTGGGGCGCCACGCGAGCTCGTCGATGACCTTGCGCACCTGCGCCTCGGTCGACGGCTTGATGTATCGCTCCCCGTTGAGCACGCGGGAGACCGTCTGGCGCGAGACGCCGGCGAGCCGGGCGATGTCGCGGATCGACAGCGGGCGGGAGGACCCGTCTTCGACCTTGTCCGTCATACCTGCTCCGGTTCCGGGCGGTGCGGCGGCGACGCCGGCACTCGCGGTGATGTGCTGATCTTAGAGCCGACGGATGGCGCGCGGCCCACAGCCGATGGGCGCCCGTCGGAGACGACTTGCGGCGTGCTGCTTGACGCGTGGGTGAGATGGGGCATAACGTCTTACCGTTCTGGGACCGGTCACAGATTTGGGACAAACCTAGCGGACGACGAGGGAGTCGCACACACGATGGACCACGAGTTGCAAGGAAGCGATTCGCTCCACGACGCCGCCGAGGTACTGCCCGCACCGCGAAGGACCGTTTCCCGATCACTGGAATCCGCGCGCGATCTGCGCGCGGCCCACTACCTCTCTGGAAGGGAATCACAGTGAAGTTCAAGAGAATCGCGATCGGGGCCGCTGCTATCAGCGTGGCCATCATGCTCGCTGCATGTTCCGGCGGTCGGCCGGCGACAGGATCCGGCGAAGGAAGCACGGACAACAAGGGCGCGCTGGTCGGCGTCGCGATGCCGACCAAGGTGTCCGAGCGCTGGATCGCCGACGGCAACGCCGTCAAGAGCGACCTCGAGAAGAACGGCTACAAAGTCGATCTGGAGTACGCGAACAACGACATCCCCACGCAGGTGCAGCAGGTCAACACGATGATCACCAAGGGCGCGAAGGTCCTCATCGTCGCCTCCATCGACGGCGGTTCTCTGACCGACCAGCTCGACGCGGCAGCGAAGGCGGGCATCAAGGTCATCTCGTACGACCGCTTGCTGACGGGCGACAAGAATGTCGACTACTACGTGTCGTTCGACAACTACAAAGTCGGCGTCTACCAGGCCAACTCCCTGCTGACCGGTCTCGGCGTTCTCGACGCTTCCGGCAACAAGACCGGAGCCAAGGGTCCGTTCAACATCGAGGTCTTCGCCGGTAGCCCCGACGACAACAACGCGACGTTCTTCTTCAACGGGGCGATGGACACGCTGAAGCCGTACATCGCCGACGGCACTCTCGTGGTGAAAAGCGGGCAGACCGCGTTCAACCAGGTGGCCATCCTGCGTTGGGACCCGGCGACCGCCAAGGCGCGCATGCAGGACCTGGTCGCCAAGTCCTACTCCGGCGGAGCAGCCGTGCAGGGCGTGCTCTCACCGTACGACGGACTCTCCGACGGCATCCT
This sequence comes from Leifsonia poae, assembly GCF_027921845.1. Taxonomy (GTDB): domain Bacteria; phylum Actinomycetota; class Actinomycetes; order Actinomycetales; family Microbacteriaceae; genus Leifsonia; species Leifsonia poae. The sequence goes on along the minus strand of NZ_BSEN01000006.1, from coordinate 337,255 downwards.
GAGCGCACTCGAGGGCGCAGGCTACGGGTCGGGCGGGAAGAAGCTCCCGATCATCACCGGCCAGGACGCCGAGGTCGCCAGCGTGAAGCAGATCATCGCCGGCACGCAGTACTCGACGATCTACAAGGACACCCGCCAGCTCGCCAACGAGGCCGCCAAGATGGCCAACGACATCCTCACCGGCACGAAGCCCGAGGTGAACGACACGAAGAGCTACGACAACAAGACCAAGATCGTGCCGAGCTACCTCTTCCAGCCGGTCGTCGTCACCAAGGACAACTACCAGAAGGTGCTGATCGACAGCGGCTACTACAAGGAATCCGACCTGAAGTAGCCCCGCCGGGCATCAGACGGGTGGGCGTGGTCATCGGCCACGCCCACCCGCACGCGACGAAGCAAGGGAGACCATGTCCACCACGATTCTCGAGATGCGAAACATCTCGAAGACCTTCCCCGGCGTCAAGGCCCTGCAGGATGTCTCGATCTCGATCGAAGAGGGTTCCGTGCATGCCATCTGCGGCGAGAACGGCGCAGGAAAGTCGACGCTCATGAAGGTCCTGTCCGGGGTGTACCCGCACGGCACGTTCGACGGCGAGATCCTCCTCAACGGCGAACCCGTCGAGTTCAAGTCGATCAATGACTCCGAATCGGCCGGCATCGTGATCATCCACCAGGAGCTCGCGCTGTCGCCCTACCTCTCGATCGCCGAGAACATCTACCTCGGCAATGAGCGGCAGCACGGCGGGTTCATCGACTGGAACGAGACGAACCTCGAGGCCGGCAAACTGCTGCGACGGGTCGGGCTGCGCGACAACCCGATCACGAAGATCAAAGACATCGGCGTCGGCAAGCAGCAACTCGTCGAGATCGCGAAAGCGCTCTCGAAAGAAGTGCGCATCCTCATCCTGGATGAGCCGACCGCCGCCCTCAACGACGACGACTCGGCGCATCTCCTCGAGCTGATCCGCCAGCTCCAGGAGCACGGGATCACGTCGATCATCATCAGCCACAAGCTCAACGAGATCAAAGCGATCGCCGACCGGGTGACGATCATCCGCGACGGCAAGACGATCGAGACGCTCGAGATGCGCGGCGACGACACCAGTGAGAACCGGATCATCAAGGGGATGGTCGGCCGGGATGTCGCGAGCCGCTTCCCGGATCACGTGCCGCACATCGGCGAGGAACTCCTGCGTATCGAGGACTGGACCGTGCACCACCCGCTCGACCGCACGCGCAAGGTCGTCGACGGAGCGAATCTCACGGTGCACGCCGGGGAGATCGTGGGGATCGCCGGGCTGATGGGCGCCGGCCGCACAGAACTCGCGATGAGCGTCTTCGGGCGCAGCTACGGCGTCAACATCAGCGGCCAGGTCTACAAACGCGGCGAACCGATCTCGGTGAACACCGTCTCGAAGGCGATCGCGAACGGCATCGCCTACTCCACCGAAGACCGCAAGCGCTACGGACTCAATCTGATCGACAACATCCAGCGGAACATCTCGATCGCCGCCCTCGACAAGCTCGTCGATTGGCTCAAGTTCGTCAACGAACTCAAAGAGCGCACCGTCGCCGAGGGCTACCGCAAGAGCATGAACATCAAGACGCCGAGCGTCTCCACGCTGACCGGCAAGCTCTCCGGCGGCAACCAGCAGAAGGTCGTGCTGTCCAAATGGATGTACGCCGACCCCGACGTGCTCATCCTCGACGAGCCCACCCGCGGCATCGACGTCGGCGCCAAGTACGAGATCTACACGATCATCGACCGGCTCGCCGATGCGGGCAAAGGGATCATCGTCATCTCGTCCGAACTGCCGGAACTCCTCGGGATCTGCGACCGCATCTACACCCTGAGCGAGGGGCGCATCACGGCGGATGTCCCCCGCGAGAAGGCAACCGCCGAATACCTCATGCAACTCATGACCCAGGAACGCGAGAAGACCACAGCATGAAAGCGCTCACCACCGCCCTCAACTACCTGACCAGCCAGCTCCGCCAGATCGGCCTGTTCATCGCACTGATCGTGATCGTGCTGTTCTTCCAGATCACGACCAACGGCATCACGCTCGCGCCGATCAACGTCTCCAACCTCATCGTCCAGAACAGCTACATCCTGATTCTGGCGGTCGGCATGGTGATGGTGATCATCGCGGGGCACATCGACCTCTCCGTCGGTAGCGTCGTGGCCTTTATCGGCGCCATGGCCGGCGTCATGATCTCGACCTGGCACCTTCCGTGGCCGCTCGCCGTCGTGCTCTGCCTCGTGCTCGGGGCTCTGGTCGGCGCCTGGCAGGGATATTGGATCGCCTACTTCGGAATCCCGGCCTTCATCGTGACGCTGGCGGGCATGCTCGTCTTCCGCGGTGCGGCCCAGATCGCTCTCGGCAACCAGCAGATCTCCTTCTTCCCGAAAGAGTTCCGGGCGATCGGCTCAGGCTTCCTCCCCACGTTCGGCACGTCGGGCTACGAACCGCTCACACTGATCATCGGCCTCCTGGCATCCATCGCGATCGTTGCCGGAGCCGTCCGTCAACGCCTGGTGCGCCGCAAATACGATCTCGAGGACGAACCGATCTGGTGGTTCCTCCTCAAGGTCGTCTTCCTGGTGCTGCTCGTGATGATCGTCACGCTCCTGCTCGCGAGCTACAACGGCACGCCGATCGTGCTGATCATCCTGGGCGCGCTGGTCGTCGGCTACACGGCGATCATGAACCGGTCGGTATTCGGACGGCACATCTACGCGATCGGTGGCAACTTGGCGGCCGCGCAGCTCTCCGGCGTCAAGACGAAGCGGGTGACCTTCCTGCTCTTCGTGAACATGGGGGTGATCTCGGCGATCGCCGGCCTGGTGTTCACCGCGGGCCTCAATCTGGCGAGTCCGAGCGCAGGAACAGGGTTCGAGCTCGACGCGATCTCCGCGGTGTTCATCGGTGGCGCCGCGGTCACCGGCGGCATCGGCACGGTGCCAGGCGCGATCATCGGTGGCCTGATCATCGGCGTGCTGAACAACGGCATGTCCATCCTGGGCGTCGACAGCGACTATCAGCTGCTCATCAAGGGGCTCGTGCTGCTCGCGGCCGTCGCGTTCGACGTGTACAACAAGCGTCGCTCGGTCGGGGTGTGAACCCGTCGGCTGCCGGTCGACTCAGCCGGCAGCCGACCCGCAAGCCCGCCAGCAGGCTCATCCTCAGGGGGTCGCGTCGCGTTCTGCCCGCAAGGCGTCGACGGCGAGCGTGGCGAACCGACGCGCTGCCGCATCCCGGCTAGGCGCGGACACGGATGCCAGCCCGCGGCCGGCGAGCAGTACGAGCACCAGGTCGTCGATCGTGAAGTCGGGCCGCAGTCGTCCTCGCCTCTTCGCCCTCGCGGCGAGGCCGCCCAGCATCCCAAGCAGTTCGCGTCGATGCTGGGCGAACACAGCTGCGCCGGGGCCGACGGAGAGGAAGGCGTCGACGAAGCCGTGGTTGCGGACGTTGAGGGCGGTCAGGCGCTCGATGACCGTGGTGAAGCCGTGCCACGGATCGGGATCGGCACAGCCTTCTTCGACGATCGTGCGGCACGCTGCCAGCTCGATGTCGAATGCCTCGTCGATCAGTGCCTGTTTCGTCGGGAACCGACGGTACAGCGTGGCGGGGCCGACCTCAGCGCGGCGGGCGACCTCGCGCATCCCGACGTCGAGGCCGCGTTCCGAGAAGAGCGTGCGCGCTGTCGTGAGGATGCGGTCCCGGTTGTCCTGCGCATCTGCGCGGAGCATCTGAGTCATGCACCCTCTTGTCGTTCTCACTTCGGCCAAGCGGACGGGGGCGTCCACTACCGTGAAGAGAATACCGCAGCGAGAAGGAGAACACGTGCGTGCGATTGCGATCCAGGAATTCGGCGACCCGGGCGGGATGGCGGTGGTTGATCTCCCCGCACCAGAACCTGGCGCCGGGCAGGTGCTGATCGAGACGGAGGCGATCGGGGTAGGCGGCGTCGACGCGGTCATCCGGCGGGGAACGCTCGGCTCCGGCTACCCGCGTGGGATGATCCCTGGCAGCGAGGTCGCCGGCACGATCATCGGCGTGGGTGCCGGCGTTGCTCCCTCATGGATCGGTCAGCACGTCTGGGCGTTCACGGGCACGGCGGGCGGTTACGGTGAGCTCGTCGTCGCGGAGGCGGTCGACGTGACCCCGCTCTCCGCCGGCCTGTCGCCGGTGGACGCCGTGACGATCGGCAGCGCCGCCACCGTCGCCAGGTTCGCCCTTGCCCGAGCACCCTTCGCTTCCGGCGAGTCGGTCCTGATCCGCGGCGCGGCGGGCAGTATCGGCATTGCCGCGGTGGAGCTCGCCGCACGCGGAGGAGCGTCCGTGGTCGCCGTGACCACGTCATCCGCGGAGCGCGGGCGGCGGCTCGCGGCACTCGGAGCCACCGACGTGCTCGACCGATCCGGCAACGGCAGCGGCGGTATCGTCCGGCGGTTCGACGTGATCGTGGACATCGTCGGAGGCGACGCCGTGCCGACCTTCATCGACCGGCTCGCACCCAATGGCCGCATGGTGCTCGTCGGCGCTGTGGCGGGCTTCCCGCCCGCGGACTTCGGGATGCGCCTCCTACAGAGCTTCCAGGAGTCACGATCCGTCGCCACCTTCAGCCTCGCCTCCATCGCCCCGTCCACGCGATCGTCCGCTCGCACCCAACTGTTCGAGGCGACCGCGCGCCGCGAACTCCACCCCGTCGTCCACGCGATCATGCCGCTCGAGCGTGCGGCGGAGGCGCACCGCCTCATGGACGAGGGCACCGTCTTCGGCCGCATCGTCCTGACCCCATGACCGACTCGGTCCAACATTGTGCGGACTCACTCCGGCTCGTCGGTGCTCCTGGTCGCAGGCTCCAGATCGGTGACGCCGTTGCCGGTTGCGATGTCGAGCGGGACAGAGACCTGGTCGTGGGCGATCACCCACCCGTCTCCGAGTCTCCGAAAGCCGAATGTGGCGCGAACCCACATCCCGCTTGTCGCCACCCCGTTCTTCAGCGTCCCACTCAACCGGCCGAAGCCGTGCCCGAATGCGACATCGTCACTCGCCACCACCGTGAAATCGCGGATCTCGTATGCGAGCTCGTCGAAGAACGCGAACGCGTTCTCCCAGTTCTTCATTTTCGCGTCGAGCCCGACATGCTGCAGCGGCGGGTCGATGTCGAAGGACACGACGTCCGTTGTGTACAGCCGGCGTAGGCCTTCGACATCCTTCGCATGCAGGCAGTATGCGAGCCTGTCGACCTGGCGTCGGATCGCGGCTTCGTCCACCTCGTGTTGTGTCGGCATTGCTCCACTCCTCCCGCTCATTCGTGTGTCATCGTGCTTGTCATGCCGGCCGGATCAGAATCCGATGGCAGCGCGCAGCAGTAGTACTGTGCTGCGACCGGGTTGCGGCTCTGCGTTCAGGACGAGGACGTGGTTCACTGCACTCGGCGCGCCATAAAGGGCCTGGGCACGACCACTCTCCAGCGGGAGGCAGTGTTGCTCGATGCGCTCCAACGCAGTGCTCAGGTCGGGAACGATCTTCTGCGCTCCCACGACCCAGATCCGGTTGGCAGCGCCTCCGGAGTATGAGGGCAGCTGACTTCCGGTTGCGGAAGCGATGACTAGCGAGCCCGCTTCCGTGACGGCTGCGACACTACCGACGACGACGTCGGGCGCGGCGAGCAGCTGTCGGATGTCGTTCAGCTGGGTGGCACGGTCCATGCTCACCGCGAGGGGCTTCAGCGCGTTGTAGCGGCCGCTGGCATTGATATCGCCTTCGATGCCGGAGAGACGAAGCGTCTCGCTCGCGCTGGTGAACACACTGGCGCTTTCGGGAATCAGTTGCCGAACGCGAACTCGCGCCGCATCCGGACCATCGAGCACTTCAGCGGCGAACCCCCGAGCACTCAGGGCATCGGCGACCCGTTCCAACCGAGACGCGGATGCCGGTTCGGTGAAGAGTGCGGCCGGCGTCACGCCGGTCATGACGGCTTCCGCTGCTGAAGCTCGGCCAGGCGATTCTCGATCTCCTCGTCCGGCACCTCCCGCAGGTGCTGATCGAACGCCCAGCGATGCCCGGAAGGGTCGAGAACCTCACCCGTCCGGACACCCCAGAACGCGTCATGAACGTCAGCGCTCACCACCGCCCCGCCCGCCACCGCCTGCTGCATCGCCGCGTCGGCATCGTCGACACCGAGCCGGTAGGCAGCCACGGAGACCCCGGTCGAGGAGGGAGCGGCCAGCGTCGTGCCCGGAACCGGCTTAGCCAGAGCGAGCTGCAGACCGTGCACGCGCAGGTCAGCAGTCGCGATGGACCCATCCGGCAGGCGAAGGATCCGGGTCACCGTCGCGCCCAGAGCCTGCTCGTACCATGCGATGCTGCGCTCGATGTCGTCGACGATCAGATGCAATGCGAAGTGAGGTGTTGTCGTGGTCGACGGATCCATATCTTCCTCCGGGGGTCGTGAACAAGTCGTTTCATCAGTACGACGACGCAGCCTGCGGAATGTGAGGGACGGTTCCCGGCCTAGGCCCAGTTGCGCAGCTTCTCGGGGTTCCTGATGACCCAGAGCCGTTGGACACGGTGCTCCGCGATGTCGAATGCGTACACGGCGACCGTGACGCCCTCGTCGATCGCGACGAGGCCCGGCTGGCCGTTGACCGTACGTTCGAGCAGCGCCAACGCACCGGCTCGCTGTGCGAGGGCGACGAGGTAGCGGGCGATCTGCTCGCCACCCTCGATAGGGATTACCGACGCAGTGGCACGGCCGCCGCCGTCCGCCACGGCTGTAGCCGACGGGTCGAGGACTTCGATCAGCGCACCGATGTCCTTCAACTCCCATGCTCGCTTGAACTCCCGGACGACTCCTGCCCGTTCAGCCGCGGGAACCGCAGCCGGCCTGGCATCTTTGATCCGACGCCTGGCCGAAGACGCCAGTTGGCGGCAGGCCGCCGGTGTGCGCCCCACGATCTCGGCGATCTCGGGGAACGGGAACCGGAAGACATCGTGGAGGAGAAACGCTACGCGTTCGGCGGGAGTCATCGAGTCGAGTATCACCAGGAAGGCCATGTCGACAGACTCGTCGAGCGTGATCCGGTCCGCCGGATCACGAGGGTCCCCTGCCCCGCCGCCGTGCCACTCGACCGCATCAGGCACGGGTTCCGGGAGCCATTCGCCGACATAGCGCTCCCGTCGGGCGCGCGCCGAGCCGAGCAGATCGAGGCATACGCGACTGACGACGGTGTTCAGCCAGGCGCCCGGCGATGTGATCGCCTCCTGCTGTTCAGCGGAAAGGCCGTACCACCGGGCGTATCCCTCTTGAACGGCATCCTGCGCGTCGGCAAGGGAGCCGAGCATCCGGTAAGCCAGATTCAGCAATGACCGCTGCTCGGCGAGGACGGAGTGTTCCCTGGGCACGTCCTCGTCTGTACGTCCTTGTCTGTCGTTCACGATGTCCTCCACTTCTTCGACGAAGCAACGGGTCCTACTGTGAGCCATCGCCATCATCATCGCGCGCTGTCGTGACCGGCGCGCCGACGTTGCCGCTAGGGACCTGGCCGCCATCGCCGATGACTTCGATGGCGGCCAGGAGCTATTCGCCGGCAACAGGAGCTATTCGCCGGCAAGCGGCAGGAAGACTCTCATCGTGCTCGGTCCGCGGTTCGCCCACTGGAAGTAGGGGCGAAGTTCGACGGTCGTCTCGGATCGTCCGTCGGCGGACGGGGATGAGCCGTACGGCCACACCGCGGAGCCAGGCTCGGTGATCGCGATCGACACCGAGGCGCCGTCCGGCGTCTCCCGCAGCGGGCTGCCGGTTCTCAGGCTGACGGAGTCCACCTGCAGCGCCGCGGGGAGGTCGGTCGATTCGACGCACAGCACCAGCGGGCCGCGTTCGACGGCGGCGGTGCCACGCAGTGCATCGATGCGGGGATCGGGATATGTCAATCGCGGGGCCAGCGGAAGGTCGAGCAGCAGCGGCTCGTTCGGGTCGAAGCGCCTCCGCAGGCGCACGTACCCGTCCTCGGCGGCGAGCGTTCCCCCGCCGATCGTGATGGCAGCATCCCCAGCCCACGACGGGATGCGCACGCTCAACTCGAGCTCGTCGTCCGCCTCCACAGTGATCGAGACGTGTCCATCGAAGGGGTAGCCGAGTGTTCGCATCTGCAGCCGGACCGGCGAGCCGTTGACGGACGTCGCGACATCGAGGTCGCCGAACTGGTGGAGCTGCAGGCCATCGGACGACGCCGTCGCGAAGTAGGACGCGACGCTCGCCAGGGTGCGGGCGACGTTGGTCGGACAGCACGAGACCTCGAACCAGGGCGCCCGGAGACTCGCTTCGGCACGCTCGCTCAGCTCGTCCTCCACGGGTTCGGACCCGAGGGTTCGCTGGTGCAGGGTGTTCGTGTAGTAGAAGGCTTTCCCGTCCTCCCTCGGTGATACGAGTACGGCGTTGAGCAGGGTGCGCTCGATCAGGTCCGAATACTTGGCCTCGCCGGTGGCGAGGAGCAGCCGCCAGCTGAGCATCACCGATCCGATCGCAGCGCAGGTCTCCGCGTAAGCCCGATCGGCGGGCAGCTCGAAGTCGCTTCCGAACTCCTCGTTCTGATGATGCGACCCCACTCCGCCGGTGAGATACGTCCGCGCAGCCAGCGTGTTCGTCCACTGACGTTTCACGGCGTCGAGCAGCTCGGCGTCACCGAACTCGGTCGCAACGTCGACGGCACCGGCCGCGAGGTACTCCGCTCGCACGGCGTGACCTCTCAGAACGTTCGCGTCTCGCACGGGGATGTCGTCGAGGAAGTACTCGCTCGATTGGAAGAGTGTGGTCTTGAGCCGGCCGCGGCCGCGGCGCTCGATGAAGATACGGGCGAGCTCCAGATACCGGGGTTCCGACAGTGCTCGTCCTAGTTCGGCGAGCGCCGGTTCGATCTCGGGATGCCCGCAGATCGCGTCGCGGCCGTTCGGCCCGAACTCGATGTACACGTGGTCAGCGAGACGCCGGGCGACGTCGACGATGAGGTCGTCGTGCCCCGTTCGAAGCCGGGCGACCGCTGCCTGGAACAGGTGCCCGAAGCAGTAGAGCTCGTGACCCCATTCGAGGTCGGAGAACCTCGGCCTCTGGCCTTCACGCCCGAACGAGGTGTGTAGATAGCCGTCCGGCTCCTGCGCTGCCGCGACACGGGAGACGAGGGAGCGGTAGGTCCGGTCGAGTTCGGAATTGTTGCTTCGGCCCAGTTCCCACGCCATCGCTTCGAGCAGCTTATAGACCTCCGAGTCGACGAACTCGATTCCGTCGTGATGATCGGCGACGGTGCCGTCTGCGGCACGGTCGAAGTTTCCGATCCAGCCGATGCGCTCCATCCAGGTGAGGCAGTGGTCGATGATCGTGGTCGCGTTGAGGTCCTGCTTGTGCGCCCAGAAGCCGCCGACGATGCGCGCTTCCTCCGATCCGAGCGGCCGGAAGACCGATCGGGACGGGCTGACCGGACCACCGGCCGTGGTCGCGTCGAGGGTGTCGGTCATCGTTCTCCTGAAGTCTTGGCACGGTTGCGGCGTGCCGCATCGGTCGTCAAAGTGAGGTAGCAGCTCGCGGTCCAGGTGTACGCGCGATCACGGAGGCCTTCGCCGGTCACCGCGTCGAAGTTCTCCGCGAATCCCGAGCGCTCGCACGCTGCACGGAAGCTGCTGCTCACCCGGTCGGCGAGGTCGGTGTGACCCGCGCGCCGCAATCCGTCCTCGATGAGGAAGGTCGACGGTGCCCAGATCGGACCGCGCCAATAGCCGTCGCTCTCATAGAGGTCGGAGGCGACCGGCTCGGTCGCCGGTCCCCACTCCGTCAGGTGCTCTCCGATCGTCGCCGCGAGAACAGCGGCGACGTCGTGCGGCAGTTGATCACCGAGAACGATCGGCAGCGAGTTCAGCAGGCTCGTCGCCGGTGCCGTCGCACCGCTGACCGCATCCTTGGCGATGAAGCCGGAGCCGGTCCACAACTCCGAGAACAGGGCTGACTCGATCGCCGCAGCGGCCGAGTCCCACTCGTCGCCCGATTCATCGAGAACGGCTGCCAGGGTGCTGAGTTCGCGGAGCTGCAGAAGGAGGAACGCGGCGAGATCGGGCGAGACGATCACCCGAGACGCGTCGAACGTGGTCGAGTTGTCCCAGCCGCTGTCGTTCCCGTGCTGATAGTAGGGAAGTGGTGCTCCTGGCGCCCGACGGTAGTTCAGCCAGAAGCGGGACCAGTCGGCCAATCGTCCGTGGACCAGCTTCAGCTCCTCGGCGGTGAACGGTCGTGCGGATCGCGCCCTCAGCTGGGCGAAGGCCCAGCCGTGGATCGGGGGTTTGACGAAGTTGTAGAGCACCTCGGAGTGAGTGATGGAATCCGGCAGTGCGCCCGATGCGTCCTGGTGGTCGAAGGGCAGCAGGAACTGGGCGAGAGCAGCATCCGGATCGGCATCGGCCAGAGCGATGGCGTTGAAGCAGTGATCCCAGCTCCACACCTTGTCCATCCAGTGCTTCGACATCAGGATCGCTTCTCTACCGACGAAACCCGACGGAGAGACAGTGGCCGACCAGAGCACGTACGCCGCCTTCACCTGTGCAGCGCTTTCCCCGGGGTCGCCGAGTACTCCGCGGGCGTACTTCTGGAACTCGAGCCGCTGCCGGGAGAGAAGCTCGTCGAAGGTCGAGCGGCGATCGTACGGAGAAGCGGCCGTCTCGAACTCCTCGAGCGCGATCTCCCACGGAACGGCCGAGTCGAGGGTGATGTCCCGCTCCGCCGCTCCGACGACACCGGCCCCGGTTACGCGGGAATCGCCGGTCACGACCGTGAGACGGTAGCGCCGCCCGGACTCGTAGCTCGTGAGAACTGTCGAACCGTCGAACGGGTCGATGAAGAGGTAGCCGCCGGTGAACGGCGTGAGCTCCGACGACGCGACGAACCGCATCCCGAGCCCGGTGCCGCGCAGGCGGATCGCGCTCGGTCCGTCGAAGACGGCCTCGATGGATCCGGCGGACGAACGCCAGGCGAGCACATGCGGCATCATGACCGTGTCCGCGGAGACCGGTTCGTCGCCCACCACCGGGATCAACCCGAGAATCGGGTGCATTCCCGTCTGGTGGGTGACCAGATGCACTTCGTCGGAGCGCCGGTGGAGTCCCACGACTCGGGAGAGGTCGATCCAGGCGCCGCGAGTGGAGAACGGCACCTCGTCGATGTCGAGTTCGAGGTCTGTGGTCTGCAGCACGGGCTCAGTCCTTGACCGCACCGGCGGTCACGCCGGCTGCGACGTACTTCTGGGCGATGACGAGCAGCAGCGCGGCGGGTATGGATGCGACGACCGCGGTGGCCATGATGGCATTCCATTCCTGGTTGTTGTTGCCGATGTACTTGTAGATGCCGAGTGTGATCGTCTGCATCGTGCCGCCGCTGTTGAGCGTGGACGAGAAGATGAAGTCGGACCACGCCCACAGGAACGCGAACAACGACACCGTGACGATCGAGTTGCGGCTGACGGGTAGCACGATCGAGCGGAACGTGCGCCACGTGCCTGCGCCGTCGATCTTCGCGGCGCTCATCAGCTCGTCGGGGATGCCCGACATGAAGGCGCTGAAGATCAGCACGCCGAACGGGACGGCGAGCGTGGAGTCGGCGATGATGAGTCCCCAGAGCGTGTTCAGGATGCCGAGGTTCAGGTAGATGGCGTAGAAGCCCATCGCCATGATGATGCCCGGGATCATCTGGGCGATCAGCAGCACGAAGTTCATCGCTCCGCGACCCTTCGGGCGCAGCTTCGCCAGGGAGTACGCGGCCGGTGCCGAGATGGCGACGGTCAGCACGACCGTTCCGAGTCCGATCAGCAGGCTGGTTCCGAGGTATGGGAGCTGGTCGCTCAGCACCGCCTGATAGCCCTCGAATGTCGCATGGATGGGGAACAGGTTCGGCGGGCTCTTGCGCATCTCGGTCGTCGGCGTGAGCGAGACGTTGATCATCCAGTAGACCGGGAAGAGCATGATGAGCGTCAGAACGAGCCCGACGATCGTCTTCCACCAAGGACGCTTCCCGTTCATGCGATGTCCTGCTTTCGCTGGGTGCGGATATAGATGAATCCGAAGATCAGGGCGATGACGATCAGCACGTTGCCGACCGCGGCCGCCGGGCTGAAGTCGGGCAGGGTCGATGCGAACCCGAGCTGATACGACCACGTCGCGAAGGTCGTCGACGATGTGCCGGGACCTCCCCTGGTCATGATCCAGATGATGTCGAACACCTTGAGGGTGTAGATGAGGCCGAGCAGGATCGTGATCGCCGAGACCGGCTTCAACAGCGGGAAGGTGATGCGCCAGAACTTCTGCCACCCGTTGGCGCCGTCGAGCGACGCCGCTTCGTAGAGGTCGGTGGGGATGTTCTGAAGACCCGAGTAGATGATCACCAGATTGAACGGGATGCCGATCCAGATGTTCGCGATGATGACGCTCGTGAGCGCCCAGTCCGGCGACGTCAGCCAGTTGATGCCGTGCAGCCCGAATGCGTTGAGCACCGAGTTCACAACGCCGGAGTCGCTGTTCAGCATCCACGACCAGGTGGACGCCGAGACGATGAGCGGAAGGAGCCACGGAACGAGGAACAGCGCGCGAAGAGTCGCCGACAGACGGAAGTTCTGGTAGAAGAACACGGCCAGCGCCATGCCGATCGTGAACTGGAAGATGATCGACACGATGGTGAAGAGAGCCGTGTGCAGGAAGGCCGGCCCGAAGGTCGGGTTCTGGAAGATCTTGATGTAATTGTCGAATCCGACGAACGGCGCACCCCCCTGAACGAACGAGCGCACCGTGTAGTCGCGCAGGCTCAGCTCGATGTTGCGATACAGGGGGTAGGCGTAGAACACCGCCAGGTAGATCACTACCGGAGCGAGGAACGCCCAGGCGGCCCACTGCGGGGATCGCCGGCGCCGGGGTCGAGGCCGCGGCGGGGTGGCGGAGGCCGCCACCCCACCGGGGTGTCCGACAGAACCGGGAGGAACTGTCTGAGTGGTTGTCATCGGTTTACCTTTGGTGCGTTGTTTCGATTACTTGGTCGCCGCTTCGGCCGCGGATTGGGCTGCCTTGAGTGCGGCCTGCGGCGTCTGGGAACCGCTCAGCGCATTCTGTACCGCACCCCACAGCTGCTGCGAGATCTTCGGGTAGTCGGTGCCGAGGTCGTCGCTGGTGCGGCCCTTGGCTGCGGCGACCGCATCCACCCAGGGCTTCAGCTCGGGGTTGGCTGCGACCTGCTCCTTCTGAGCAGCCTCTGTCGGAGCGATGTACGAGAGGGTCGTGTCGGTCTTGACGAAGTTCTTCGTGCTCGTCAGACATTCGGCGATCTTCTTCGACGTCGCATACCGCGCGGTGTCCTTCTGGACGGGAAGCGTCATGAATTCGCCACCGGTCGGCGCAGCAGCGTCTCCGCCGTCGATGCCGGGAACGGTGAGGATGCCGTAGTCGATGCCCGCCTTCTTGACGTTGCCGAGCTGCCACGTGCCGTTCTCGCCGAATGCGAAGTCACCCGTGGCGAACTCCTGCCAGCTGGTGGTCTGCGTGTTGTTGATCACCGAGTTGGGTGCGTACCCCTTCTTGACCCAGTCGGTCCACAGTGCGAGGGACTGGACGGCCTTGTCGGAGTCGAGCTGCTTGAGGTTCGCGCCGGAACCCCAGAACCACGGCAGGAACTGGAAGCTGCCCTCTTCGGTGCCGATCGCGGAGAAGGTGATGCCCTTCTTGCCCGCGGCGGTGACCTTGCCGAGAGCATCCGTGAGACTGCTCCAGTCCTTGACAGTGGCGATGTCGACGCCGGCTGCCTTCAGAACAGTCTTGTTGTAGTACAGGGCCAGGGTGTTTGCGCCGATCGGAACTCCGTAGGTCTTCCCGTCCAGCACACCGGCGGCCAGGATGTTCTTCTGGATGTCGGCGGTGTCGAGCTTGTTCTCCGAGGTGCTGGTCAGGATGCCCGCATCCGCCAGGGTGGAGACGACCGGGTTGTCGACGAGCAGCAGATCGGGCGAGCTCCCCTGCTGACCGGCGAGCAGGGCCTTGTTGGTCAGATCGCTGGTGTCGTAACCGGTGCGCTTGACGGTGACTCCCGCATCCGTGCCGCACTGCTCGACCAGCTTCGTCCAGTCGGACGACGCGTCGAACTGGGGGTACGGATCCCAGAATGTGTACGAGCCTCCAGCGCTGCCGCTGGACCCCGAGCCGGAGCTCGAGCAGGCTGCGACGCCACCGACGACGGCGGCGGCGAGCACCGCCGCGCCGATGAGGCGCGCGCGCTTGTGTGCGATCACAGTATTCCTCCTTGAATTGTGCATTGTGTGGCTCGGGAAGCTGAATGTGCTGTCATGGTCACGGGTCTATCGGGTGCTTCCGCGAACGGTGAGATCGGGTGCGATGAACCGGGTGACCGGTGCTCCTGCGAGCTCCGGTTCGGCGATCCTCCGCACCAGTTGCCGGACCGCTTGCTGGCCCAGCTGATCGGGCGAGCTCTCCACCGCCGTGTACGGCAGGGAGAACGCTCGACCGAAGTCCTTCGAATAGAGGCTGACGACCGAAAGGTCGTCGGGCACGCGGGTTCCGCGTGTAGCGAGCACCGACGGCAGGGCCGCGATGGTCGCGTCGTTGTGCACGATCAGCGCGGTCGCCGTGGGTCGTGCATCCAGGATGGCGTTGATGCTCAAACCGATTGCCGGCTGCTGAGCCTCTCCGTAATAGGGATGGATCTGGAGTCCGTAACGCGCGCCGCGCTCGAGCGCAGCGTCCCGGAACCGCCAGCCGTATGCACCTCCACGGTCGAAGACGTGCCGAGGCGGCGAGACAACGATGATCTCCCGGTGTCCGAGCGCGTGCAGGTGGTCGACGAGAATTCGCGCCGACTCACCGAAATCGAGGTCGAAGACGTCGAGACCCTCGGTGCGTTTAGGGAGCCCGACCAGGGCGCCGGGCTGCGGCGCCGCACGCAGCGTGTCGAGGCGGGGATCCTCGTGCACGACGTCGAGCAGCACGACGCCGTCGACCATGCCTGTTCCGGTCACCCGGCGCAGCGCTCCGGTCGCATCCGTCTCGGTCACGAGCAGGATGTCGTAGCCCAGTTCCCGCGCCGTGTCCGAGACCGGGAGCACGTACTGGAGCATCGCGGGCGCGAACTCGTCCTGGTGGAACTGCGTGAGCAGTCCGATGACCATGGTCTGGGATGTCGCGAGCGCCCGCGCTCCCGCGTTGGCCGTGAATCCGAGGGCGACGATCGCCTTGTCGATGCGGGCGCGGGTCGAGGGGGAGATGGGCCGCTTGCCCGAGATGGCGTACGAGACGGTGCTGGGCGATACGCCCGCATGCCGCGCCACGTCCATGATCGTGATCGCCACACTCCACCTCCTCATCGTCGAACCGGTTCGATCAATGTAGCGCCCACCGGGCGCGGAAACAAGTCGAAGCGGTTCGACAATTTCGATGCGACCATGCGAGGGCCATCAAGATGCGGCCGGATCAGGCGAGCGTGCGGGTGCTCCCCCGGTCGACAAGCACCGGCTCCACGAAACGCACGAGGGGCGCCCCGACGTCCGGGTCCCCCGCGATCCGCCGGATCAGCCGCCTCACGGCCTCCTGCCCGAGCCGGTCGGGCGACGTCTCCACCGAGGTGAACGGCAGCGAGAACGCTTGCCCGAACTCGCGCGAGAACACGCCGACGACCGAGAGATCCTCCGGCGCGTGGAGCCCCCGTTCGTGCAGGTACGACGGCAGAGCTGCGATGGTCGCGTCGTTGTGGATGATGAGCGCAGTGGCTTCCGGCGAGGAGGCGAGCGCCGCATCCAGCGCCTCGACGATGGCCGGCTGGCGCGAATCGCCGTAGTGAGACGAGACCCGGATGCCGTAGCGGGCAGCGCGCT
The DNA here is from genome assembly GCF_027921845.1 of Leifsonia poae. Classification (GTDB taxonomy): domain Bacteria; phylum Actinomycetota; class Actinomycetes; order Actinomycetales; family Microbacteriaceae; genus Leifsonia; species Leifsonia poae. The sequence goes on along the minus strand of NZ_BSEN01000006.1, from coordinate 321,342 downwards.
CGATCGCCGCGTCCCGGAAGCGCCAGGCATACGAGCCTCCGCGATCATAGACGTGGCGTGGCGGCGTGATCAGCACCACATCCCGATGCCCGAGCTCGGCCAGATGGTCGACGACGAGTCGGGCCGCTTCGCCGAAGTCGAGGTCGTAGCTGTCGAATCCCTCGCCGTTGCGGGCGTATCCGATGAGAACGGCGGGCTGGACCGCCTCACGCAGAGCCTCGAGACGCACGTCGTCGTAGGTCACGTCGAGCAGGACGACGCCGTCGACCATCGCGGACGACGTGGTGCGTTTCACCGCACCGGCCACGTCGCTGTCGGTGACCATGAGCAAATCGAACCCGTTCTCGCGGGCCGCGGTCGAGACCGGAAGCACGTACTGCAGCATCGCCGGCGCGAACTCGTCCTCCTGGAACTGCAGATACAGTCCGAGCACCTTCGTCTGCGACGTAGCGAGAGCGCGGGCGCCGGCATTGGGCGTGAAGCCGAGTTCGGCGATGGCCGCCTGGATGCGATCCCGCGTCTCCTCGGAGATCGCGCGCTTACCCGACAGCGCGTAGGAGACGGTGCTCCGTGAAACACCGGCCGCACGTGCGACGTCGCCGATCGTGGCCGCCATCTTCCTCCTCGAACATCCTCACGATTGTCCCACGGTGCGTGCTCATCGGCCGGGAGCGGTGCCGCGACGGTTCGCATCCGCTCGCCGCCGCGCTTCGAACCGCCTGTCGAATCGGTTCGCCAACTGCTCTTGACGAATTCGTTCGGACGGGTCTAATTTGCAAACATCACATGTCGAACCGGTTCGACATTTGATCCTCTCGGCAGGCACCGACCGCCGCCGACGCGATGCAAGGGAGCATCTCTGGTGAAGCACCTCCTCGATGGCGAAGGCTGCTCCATCCGCTGCATGTCCCCTGGCACACGCCGCCGACTCTCGCACGCGCATCCGATGCGCTGCCTGTTCCATCCTCTGAAAGACGGAGACCACGCATGTCCATCTCACCAGCGGCACGGCGCGCAGCGCCGATCCGCCCAGCGGAAGAGGTCCGCGCACAGCGACGACGGAGCACGATGCTCCGGCTCACGGCAGGGATCGCCGGCACGGCGATGCTCGCCGCGGGCGGTGTGCTGAGCGCGTTGCCGGCCCAGGCGGCCCCCTCGGCCGCATCCACCCTCGTCGTCAACGCCGACCAGCCGTTCCGGCCCGTCAGCCATGTCGCAACAGGATCGTTGTACGGGCTCGCGAACGCCACCACACCATCCGACAGTCTTGTGCAGGCCATCAAGCCGAACACGTTCGTGATGATGCCAATCGGCGGGCATCAGCAGGGCTCCGGCGACATCGGCAAGACCTGGCAGAAGGCGGCGGCAGCCGGAGCCAAGGTCGTCGACCGCCTGTCCGACTACTACGCGGGCTGGCCGTATCAGTTCAGCTGGAGCACCTGGGATCAGGTCGTCACCGACCAGATCCAACAGGTCAAGGCGTCAGGAATGACGAACCTGACCGCCTACGCGCCCTGGAACGAGTCGGACAACACCTGGCTGGCCGCGAACGGCACGTTCGAGGACTTCTGGACGCACACCTACCGGCTGATCAGAAGCCAGGATGCGACCACCCCGATCCAGGGGCCGAGCTTCTCGGACAACATCAACGACATGCAGAACTTCCTCAACAACGCGGTCGCGACCAACACCGTTCCGGACGTTCTCGCGTGGCACGAGCTGATCAGCTCGTCGAAGATCGCCGGCGACGTCGCCAAAGTCGAGGCCATGGAGGATGCGCTCGGCATCGCCCGTCGCCCCATCGACATCGAGGAGTACGCGGCTCCCGCCGAGGTCGGGATCCCCGGCTCGCTGGTGGGCTATATCGCCAAGTTCGAGCGACTCGGCATCCACAACGCAGAACTCGCGTTCTGGAACCAGTCCGGTGCGCTCGGCGATCTGCTGACAGGTCAGGGTGGCAGCCCGAACGGCGCTTACTGGCTCTACAAGTGGTACGCCGACATGAACGGCGACATGGTCACGACCACCCCACCGGGCAACAACAACTTCGACGCGGCCGCCAGTGTGACCGCCGATAAGAAGGAAGTGGATGTGATCACGGGCGGCACCTCCGGAGCCGCGGGCATCCGCGTCGCCGGTCTGGACAAGCTCGCCCTCGGTGCCAAGGTCAACGTCAAGGTGGAGTTCACCCCGTCGTACGGCCGCACGACAGCCGTCGCAGCGCCCACCACGATCTCGAGCACCGACTACCAGGTGGGCGCGGACGGGTCGATCACGGTTCCGATCGTCATGAACCCGGCCTACGGCTATCACGTGGTTGTCACCCCGGCCGGGGATGCGACCGATCTGTCGGGCACGTACACGATCACGAACGTCAACAGCGGTCTGGCACTCGACACGAAGACGTCGGGCACCGCATCCGGCACAGTCGCCGTTCAGAGCACGCCTGCTGCAGGCGGCAGCAGCAGCCAGACCTGGAAGCTGGTCGCCGCAGGTTCGGGTCTCTACAAGGTCGTCAACCCGGCGACGGGCCTCGTCCTGGGCATCCAGGGCGCGTCGACCTCGACGGGCGCACCCGCAGTGGTGTGGACGGACAACGGCGATGACGATCATTTGTGGCAGGTCATCCCCGACGGCAAGGGAAACTACCGACTGGCGGACTACGGCACCGGCCTGGTGCTCGCGGTCGACGGGATGAGCAAGGCGTCCGGTGCCGGGGTCGTGCAGTGGGCCGACGGCTCGTCGACCTCGGGATGCACCGCGACCGGACCGCGTCAGACCGGCAAGATCGGAGCGGCGCTGTCGTTCTGCAACAGCACCGCGTACGCGACCCTGCCGACCGGAGCGGTCAGCAGCCTCACCGCCGACTACACCGTCTCCACCTGGGTGAACCCGGCGAGCAACGCCACCTGGCAGCGCCTGTTCGACATCGGTTCCAGCAGCAACGCGAGCATGTTCCTCACGTTGAACGACGGAACCGAACTGCGCTACGCGATCACGACAACCGGTGGCGGAGGGGAACAGCGGCTGAACAGCAGCGCGAAGACCCTCCCGCTCAACCAATGGTCTCTCGTCACGGTGACGGTGGCCGGCACGACCGGCACGCTGTACGTCAACGGTCAGGTGGTGGCGACAAACACCAACATGACGATCCACCCGTCGGCCTTCGGCCAGAGCACGAAGAACTACATCGGCAAGTCGCAGTACGGCGGAGATCCCGCCCTCAACGCGACGGTCGACGATTTCAACGTGTACAGCCGGGCACTCAGCGCCACCGAGGTCGCGACGCTGGCGTCCGGCCAGGCGGGAAGCGGCGACGTGGTGCACTACGCGTTCGACGAGGCCGGCGGAACGACTCTCGTCGACTCGTCGGGCAACGGTCGCAACGGCGCCGTGGTCGCGGGCACATCCGCCACGACGAACACATCCGCCACGGATGCGGCAACCGCCGACCACTTCTGGACGCTCCACTCCGTGAGCGCACCGGGGGTGCCGACGGGAGTCAGCGCAACCAGCAGTTCCTCCGCGGTGACGGTCAGCTGGACCCCGTCAGCCGACAACGGCGGCACTCCGATCACCGGGTATCGCATCTACCGGCAGGGAGCCACCGACCCGGTGGCGACGGTCTCCGGCGATGCCACCTCCGCGTCGATCACCGGTGTCTGGCCGGGCGACACGGCGACGTTCGCGATCTCCGCCGTGAACGCTGCGGGCGAGAGCGCGACCTCGGGCTGGAGTGCGCCGGTCACAGTCCCCGATGGCGCGACCGGCAAACCGGCTCAGGCCGCGCTGTCGAACGACAACGGCTGGGACACGGGGCTTCAGGATGGTGACTACAACATCGTCATGAACCTCTGGTGGGGTGAAGAAGGATCGATCTACCGCCTCTACGAGAACGGCAAGCTCATCGCGACCAAGCAGCTCACGTTCGGTGGTGTCGGCGCTCAGTCCGTCTCCATCCCCGTACAGGGCAAGCTCAACGGCAAGTACGTCTACACGGGCGAACTCGTCAACAGCAAGGGCACGACGGCGACCACCTCGACCACGGTCTCGGTGACGCAGGCGAATCCCGGGACACCGGTGCTCAGCAATGACAACTGGAGCGGGGGCGGCACGTACACCGTCACGGCGAACATGTGGTGGGGCACCAATGCCACCTCGTACAAGTTCTACGAGAACGGCACGCTCGCCGGTCAGGGCGACCTGACCGCAGCGACGCCGAACGCGCAGAGCGCCACGCTCAAGGTGGAGGGGAAGGACAAAGGCACCTACGTGTACCGCGTCGACTTCATCAACGCCGCCGGCACGACCAGCAGCAAGACCATGACGATCACGGTCGTCAAATAGTCGAGCAGTAGCACAGAACGCGGGCGGGCTCGTTAGACCCCGTCCGCGTTCTGTGCGTTCTCGACGCTGTGACGGCGACCGGCCGCTTTGATCCGATCAGCGTGCTGTGCGCATCCTGTCTCGTCGCCTTCGGTCGGCCGCGATACTCCTGTACGTATTGCCGAGCCGGTGGTGGCTAGCGCGGTAAGGTCATATGTATGGCGACCGAGTCGACGGACACCTCCCGCTTGATCCCTCAAAGGCTGCCCGTGGGGCGCCTCGGGGTGGCTGTGGTCGCCGAGCTGGTGGACCTGATCGTGACCGGTCAGTTGAAAGAGGGCGACCTCCTGCCTCCGGAGGGCCCGCTCAGTGAGCATTTCGGCGTGAGCCGAACGGTGCTCCGCGAGTCGGTCAAACGGCTGGAGGAGAAGGGCCTCGTGATCGTCTCGCAGGGTCGAGGCACGCAGGTCCGGGCACCCGGATACTGGAACATGCTTGATCCGATCGTGCTCTCCGCCCTGATCGACAACGACGAGAGCCTTGGTGTCCTCGACGAGCTGACAGTGGTGCGGGCGAGTCTCGAATCGGCGATGGCAGGCGCGGTAGCCGAGTCTCACAATCCCGATGAGCTCCGCCGCCTCGAGAACGCCCTCACCGCCATGCGGGAGAGCGAATTCGAGACGGATTCGTTCCGGCAGGCTGACGTAGTGTTCCACTACGCCCTGATGGAGATCTCGCGCAATCGCCTGGCGGAGAACATCGCGAAGCACCTCTACAAGCGAGCGGTCGAGTCCAACCGGTACCAGGGGATCAATCCGCCCGACGCGGTCGCTCTGACCTTGGAAGAGCACGGCGCAATCGTCGACGCCATCGCTCGCAACGATGTTGCGGCCGCTCAGCAGGCAATGCACGACCACATCCACGTGTCGTGGGAGCGCCGGCGGCTGCCGGACCACTCTCCACGGGTTCGCGCACTCGCAGACGGCGATCAGTCGAGCGAATAGACCGCTACAGCGTTCAGCCCGAAGACGCGTCGGCGTTCTTCGTCCGTGAGTTCGGCGAGGAGGTGCTCGGCGGCAGCGCCCCATCCTGCGGCGCCTCCGCCCAATTCGGCCAGCGGCCAGTCGGACCCGTACAGCAGCCGTTCCGCGCCGAAGGCGGTCAGTGCGATCTCCACCACCCGTCGCAGGTCGTCCACCTGCCACGAGCCGGGAGCGAGGCCGGAGATCAGACCGGAGAGCTTCGCTACTACGTTCGGGCGACTCGCCAGGTTCCGGAGGCCGCTTTCCCACTCGCTGAGGTCTTCACCAGGAGCTGGAGGGCCGCCCAAATGATCGAGCACGAAGATGAGGTCGCTGTGCCGCGACGCGACCGTACGGGCCTGCGGCAACTGCCAGTCACGCACGACGAGATCGAAACGCATCCCCTCGTCCGCCAGTGCGGAAAGTCCACGACCGACATCCTCGCGCAGGAGCCACTCGGGATCGGGGTCGATCTGGACAAGATGCCGCGTTCCGACAACAGGCACCGTTGCCGTAGCGCGGATGAGATCGAGTTGCGCGACGACATCCCCCGTCAGATCGACCCACGCCACCAGACCCGCTACGACCTCCGGATCGAGACGCGAAAGCCGCACACTCTCTTCCACACTGTTCGACGCGTGCACGACGACCGCGCGGTCGACGTGCGTTTCGTCCAGCATCGAACGCAGGTCAGCTTGCCCGAAATCGCGATCGATCGGCGCCATGCTTTGCGGGTCTATCCAGTCCTGCGGGTCGGTGGCACGGTTCCAGAGGTGCACATGCGAGTCGACGCGCACCGTCATGCCAGATGCCACACTTCGTCGATGGGCTGCCAGAGCGAACCCGGCTCCCGCTCGTCGGCGATCCTCACCTGGCACGGGTCCGTGTGCGTCCACCACTCCTGCGACACCGGGTCGGCCGCGATGCGCGCCATGTCGGCGTCGTGGTCGTCGCCCACGTATTCGTAGTAGGCGAACAGCACATCACCGAAGATGTGGATGCTGTAGTTGCGGATGTTGCATTCGCTCAGCGTGGCCTCGACTCCCGGCCAGACGGCACTATGAAGCCGAAGGTATTCTTCTCGCTTCTCCGGGCGCACCCCGACCACGAGTGCGTGCCGCTCCGGCGCCTTCTCCGTCACTGTGCCGGCCTCAGCATCGCAGCCAGGGAGTCGTCGATGACGTCGGGCTCCGCGACAAGACGCAACGCTGCCCGTTCTGGTCTGATGTGGGGGCCGCTGGCGGGAAGGTTGATCGGCGCTGTGTCGAACGGGACCATCTTCGACTCGTCGACAACGATGCCGAGGCCCGGTCGATCGCCCAACACGATGCCTCCGTCTTCGAACTGCTGGTCGACGTCCAGTCCGACCGGGAAGTTCAAGTCCTGCACTTCATGCGTGAGAAGGTTGGGGACCGCTGCGGCTGCATGGGCGACAGGATTGCAGTTGTACGCGACCGGACTCACGGGCAGGTCGTGCGAGTGGGCGACGGCGGCGACCCGGAGGAAGTGGGTGACACCCCACACATTGCCGACCTGGACGATATCGAGTGCGCGAGCGTCGAGAAGGGGACGGTATTGCTCCAGCCCCGTCAGGTTCTCCCCGCTGGCGATCGCCGCCCGGACTTTTCCGCGCAGCGCGGCCATGCCGGCGGCGTCCCAGCGGCGCAGCGGCTCCTCGACCCAGGTGAGGTCCATGTGCTCCTCGATCGCGGAGACGAAGCGGGTCGCCTGCGCGTGGTTCCACGACTCATTGACGTCGAACATGATGGCAGGGCGCTTCGAATTTCGGCTGAAGACGTCTCTCATGATTTCCAGTCGCGGCAGGTCCCTGTCGAGGTCCCGGCCGCCTTTGAGCTTGCCTGCCTTGAACCCGCGATCGGCGAACCGCTCGTAAAGCCCAGCCAGCTCATCGTCCGCGAGGCCGAACTCGAGCCCCGATGCGTACCCGGGCACGAACCGCTCCCTCGCACCCAGCATGCGCCACAGCGGCTCCCCCGCGGCCTTCGCCTTGAGGTCCCAGAGCGCCATGTCCACGGCGCCGATCGTGCCGAAGGTCGCGCCGGAGTGACCGGCTTTGAACACCCAATCGAGCATCCGGTCGTACAGTGCCACCACCGACCGCGGGTCTTCGCCCTCGATAGCCGGAAAGACGCGTGCGATGTCGACGTGCGCCCCGAGACCGACGCCTTCGAGTCCTTCGTCCGTTTCGATGATGAGGACGGGCACGGTCGTGGTGTTTCCGTTCATCACACCGTTCACGTCACCGGTGATTCGGCCCCAATCGTGTACGGTGCTCAGACTGCGATAGCCGGTGATCTTCATAGTGCGCTCTCCTGATGGGCGGGGATGATCATTCCTTCGTCCCTCCCGCCGTCATGCCGGAAACGAGGAATCTCTGCGAGAACAGGAACACGACGAGCACTGGCAGAATCGAGACGATTGTCGCCAGGGCCAGGGTCGGCAACTGAACGGAGTCTGATCCCGCCGAGCTCGGATTGAAGGCGGGAGTCGCCGCGAGCAGCGACGTCAACCCCACCTGTACCGGATAGCCGTCGCTCGACGGCAGCATGACGAACGGCAGGAAGAAGTTGTTCCAGTTCTGAACGAAGCTGAAGAACGCGACGAGCGCCACGATCGGGGCAGCGAGCGGCAGCGCGATGCGGGTGAACACCTGTGTCTCACTGCATCCGTCGATTCGGGCCGCGGCTAGGAGATCACGCGGGATGCTCGTCGAGAAGTAGATGTAGGTGAGGTACACCCCGAAGGGGAAGAACGACATCGGCAGGATGACGGAGAGCGGTGTTCCGATCAGTCCCACGGTATTCAGTTCCAGGAAGATGGGCAGCACGAGAGCGGTGCTCGGGATGAGCATCACCACGAGAGTGAGGACAAGAAGCGCCTTGCGCAACCTGAACTCGGTGAGCGCCAGCGCATACCCGGCGGGCACGCTCACCACGAGCGTGATCACGAGCGCGCCGATCGTGTACAGGGCCGAGTTGCCGATCCATACGGTGACCGCGCCATCCTGGAAGCCGAACAGCTGATTCCAGTTGGCTACGAAATCCGCCCAGGATCCGATGGAGAAGGGGTTCGCCACGGTCAGCGCGTGCGACGACTTCGTGACGGCGAAGAGCAGCCAGACGATCGGGATGATGAAGAACAGCACGAAAAGAACGAGGACGAGGCCGGCGACCGAGCGCCCGCTCCAGGTTCCAAGCCGGCTGCTGTGCTGCCGTTCGGCGGAAAGTGCGGTCATCGTCATTCCTTCTCAAAGAGGCCACCGCGCGTCACGAAGACCCACGACAGCAGTAGTGCCACGACCAGCAGGATGAGCGAGATCGCTGCCGCGCCGTTGAAATCGTTCTGCTGGAACGCGTACTGGTAGGCGAGCTGGTTGAGCGAATAGTCGTTGGGAACCACCGCGTTGCTCGCCTGACTGAGCAGCTGAGGCTCGACGAACAACTGCGTGCCCGCCGCGAGAGACATGACTCCCATGTAGGCGATCCACTTGCGGAGCATCGGGAGCTGGATCCGGATCGCGATCTGCACAGCGTTGGCACCGTCGATGCGGGCCGCTTCGAGCACGTCGGTACTGATGTTGTTCAGTGCGCCGTACATGATGACGATCCAACCGCCGGCCCCGGTCCAGAATGCGATGATCGCGAAGATGAGGGGGAGGTTTCCCGGCTGGATCACCTGCACGAAGCTGTTCATGCCCATGAGATGCAGCAGACCGCTGACCGGGCTGGCCGTCGGGTCCAGCACGAACAGCCAGAGGAGCACACTCGAGGCGCCGGCGAGAGCGCCGGGAAGATAGTAGATGAAGCGCAGTGTGGTGCCGGCCCAGCGCAGCCTCACCGCGTGGACGATCAAAGCCAGTGCAACCACGAAGATCACGAGCATGATCAGCCAGATCACCAGGTAGAGCGTGACGTGGAGTACAGCGGGCCAGAACCGGAAGTCGGTGACGACCTTGACGAAGTTGTCAATGCCGGCGAAGCCGCCGTCGGTGTTCGTAAACGCCAGGAGCACGGCGTACAGAGCCGGGAGGATCCCGAATGCGAGTGCGAGGAGCGTGTAGAGCGAGACGAAGACGTACCCGATCGGGGTGCGCCCGGGAGCTCGGCCTTCGGGCCGGGCTGACCGCCGACGCGATTTCGCGTCGGCGGTCAGCTGATCGCTCGGTGGAGCGAGGGTCATATCAGTTCACCTTGTATCCGTCGACTTTTGCCTGGTTCTCGATCGCCTGCTGCCAGGTGGGCAGCAGTTCCTCGATCGTTTTGCCGCCGGCAACGGCCGGAGTGATCGTCTTCGCCCAGATGGCTTCCTGGCTGAAGAGGCCGTAGCCCCATCCATCCCAGATCTGCGATCCGGCGGTGGTGATCGGCTCCAGCGAGGTGGCGAAGTACTTGCTGGACTCCTGCTTGGCGATCCACTTCGTCGCGGCATCCGCATACGCCGGATAGCCGGGGGCGACATCCACCTGATAATCGGGCGACGTCGTGACGAACTGCGTGAACTTCTCGGCGGCCTTGAGGTTCTTCGAGTGGCTCGAGATGAACCAGGTTCCGCCGCCGACATTGCCGGTGACCGCTTTGTCCTCACCCTTCCAGGGCAGCGGGGCTGCGACGCCGAGCTGTCCAGCCGGGACGTTCAGCGACTGCGGGTTGTTGAAGATGGCACCTGCGTACCATGCGGGACCAGGCATCATCAGCACTTTGCCGCTGTAGTTCTTCACGAACTCCGGCGTGAACACGCTAACGGCGGGAACCGTTCCGTTCTTACGCAGCGTGTCGAGCAGCGCGGCAGCGCGCTTGCACTCAGTCGTGTCGGTCTTCACCGTGACGGCTTTCGGCCCGGTCACATTGTTGGCCTCGCATTTGCTGGCCCACATGTACACCTCGGGGGTCCAGGCGTCTCCGGCGGTTCCGACGATGTAGCCGGGGTGCTCGCTGGCGACCTTCGTTCCCAGTTCCTGGAACTCTTCCCAGGTCTTCGGAACGCTGTAACCGAACTGATCCATGAGCGACTTGTTGTACCAGAGAACCGCCTGGGCCAGGTCGTTGCGGAGGCAGTAGACGTGCCCCTCCACCGTGCACGGGTTCAGCGCCCCCTCGGCGAACCCGTCGAGGGTGTCTTTGCTCACCAGTCCCTTGTCGAGAACCGCGGCGAAGGCTTGTTTTCCGTTGCTTTTCTGGCTCGCCCACGAGGCATCCGTGTTCTGCGAGGAGAAGACCACATCGGGCCAGCCGCTGCCCGCGCGGTCGAAGAGCTGCATCTTCGTACGGAACGAGTTCGAGCCGTTGGCCGAACCGTCGTAGGTCACGACCTTGATTTTTGTGTCCGGGTTCGCTTTCTCGAAAGCCTTCGCTGCGGCCTGACGGTCCGCATCCACCCAGACGGTAATCGTCGAGGAGGTGTCCTGCTTGGCTTCGGGAAAGCCGTACGACCCGTTCGCCGAGCTCCCACCGGTACTGCAACCGGTGAGAGCCAGGAGCGCCGTCGCGGCGCCAAGTGCGGCTACAGTCAGCGCCGAGCGACGACGTGAATGCACCACAGTGTGGATTCCGACCATGAGATGTCCTTGTCTTGTCGACTTCGTTGACGACTCCGAGGAGGCGTGTGATTGACTATAGAACATACGTATGATGTTTACTACAGTTTTCTAACGCGAGACCGGATCGTTACTTCCGTCGCCTGACGGCAGGCGGTCACCGCCCAAGCCAGCCGCCATCGACGGGGAGGATCGCCCCCGAGACATAGCGCGCGGCATCCGACGCGAGAAACACCGCGGCACCTCCAAGGTCCTCCGCGTCGCCCCACCGGCCAGCCGGAATGCGCTCGAGGATCGAACGGGATCGGTCCGGGTCGTCCTGCAACGCCTGCGTGTTGTCAGTGGCGATGTAGCCGGGCGCAATACCGTTCACGGTCACGCCCCCGCCGGCCCACTCGTTCGACAGGGCGCGTACCAGGCCGGCCACCCCGGACTTGGCTGCCGCGTATCCGGGCACGCTGATACCCCCCTGGAACGACAGCAGCGACGCAGTGAAGATGATGCGGCCGCGACCGACGTCGAGCATCCGCCGCCCGAGTGCCTGACTTAGCACGAAGCCGCTGGTCAGGTCGACCTCGAGAACCTCGTCGAACCATTCCAGCGGATGATCCGCAGCGGGAGCCCGGCGGATGGTCCCGGCGTTGTTCACCAGGATGTCCACCGCACGCTCCTGCGAGGCGAGACGCGCGCCGAATTCCACAACCTGCCCGCGGTCGGCGAAGTCGACACGGTGTCCCTCGAAATGCCGGCCCAGTTCGCGGACCCGGTCGCCGATGCGTGAGGAGTGGGGGTCAAGTGTGGCGGATACGCCGATGATGTCGGCGCCGGCGGCGGCAAGAGCGTCCGCGATCGCGAACCCGATCCCGCGTTTGGCTCCGGTCACGACGGCGAGCCTGCCGGTCAGATCGAAGGGAGTCACTGCGGCACCTCGACGAGCAGCTTCATGGCCTGACCGGCCTCCAGCGCCTCGAAAGCAGAGGCCACCCCGGTCAGGGGGACGACCCGCGTGATCAGCTTGTCGGCAGGGATCGCGCCCTGTGCGACCAGTTCGACCGCTCGTTCGAAGTCGCGGCGCTGATAGACCCTCGCTCCCAGGATGCGCAGCTCCCGCCAGAAGACGCGGTGCAGATCGATGGGCCGCGGCTGCGAGTGAATGGCGACGACCACGAGAGTGCCCCGCACCTTGGCGAGGCTCGTCGCACTGAGGACAGCGGCCGCCGAGCCCGAGACCTCGAACACGACGTCGGCGCCGGCTCCGCCCGTCCACCGCTCCACCCAGGCGACCTGGTCGACCGATGAGGGGTCCAGCGTCTGAAGTCCCATCTCCGCGGCGGCGGCCCGCCGATTCGGGTCGAGCTCCGAGATCACGACATCCGCCCCGAACGCAGCAGCGACGGTGGCGATCAGCACCCCGATGGGCCCGGCACCGATGACGACGGCCTTGTCGCCGGGGCCGAGCTCGGAGCGACGGACATCGTGCACCGCCACGGCCACCGGCTCGACGAGGGCCGCGTCGCGCAACGACAGTTCCGCCGGAAGCCGCACCAGGGTCGAGGCCGGAACGTTCCACTGCTCTTGCAGGGCTCCAGGGCTGTCGATGCCGATGAAGTCGAGGTTCTGGCAGATGTGCTCGTTGCCGGCGAGGCAGGCCGGACAGGTTCCGTCCCAGGCGAGCGGCATGACGGTCACGGCATCGCCGATGGACCAGCCGTCGACGTCCGGTGCGACCTCGAGGATCGTGCCCGACATCTCGTGCCCGATGGTCGCAGGCCGCGTCACCCGGGTATCCATGTCGCCGTGGAATACATGGAGATCGGTTCCGCAGATGCCGACAAAGGCCACGCCGATGCGCACCTCCCCCGGACGCAGTCCGTCCGGCTCGCGTTCGTCGACCGTGATGGTCCGGTCACCTCTATAGTTCGCCGCCAGCATCGCCGGACGCTCCTCTCTCGCATGCGCCGAGGCCGAACGGCCGACGGCGGGCGTCAGCCTATCCAACCGACACCGCAAACATAATACGTATGCTCTCCGAGATTAGACTCTCGATGGCAACTCCACTCGAACGAAGGCGTATCAGGCGATGACACACACACTGCCCACCAGGAGCATCCGCACCGGACACCAGCTCACCGAACTCGGGTTCGGCGCGGCCCAGCTCGGCAATCTCTTCGTGGAGACCACCGACGAGAGCGCGCAGCGAGCCGTCACCGCCGCCCGGGTCGCGGGTATGAACTATTTCGACACCGCGCCGCACTACGGCCTCGGCCTCTCCGAACGCAGGCTCGGCCGCGCACTGCACGACACGCCTAGGGACGACGTCGTGATCTCCTCGAAGGTCGGCCGCCTTCTCGTCGACAGCCCGGAGACCGCCGGCCGTCTCGATGACGACGGCTTCGTCGTTCCCGCCACCACGCGCCGCGTCTGGGATTTCAGCCATGACGGGATCCTCCGCTCGGTGGAGGAGTCCCTCACACGGCTGGGGACCGACCGACTCGACATCGCCTACCTGCACGATCCCGACGACAAGTGGGCGAGCGCGTCGTCCTCGGGTATCGACGCCCTGATCGAGCTGCGCGACCAGGGCGTCGTCGGCGCCATCGGGGCCGGCATGAACCAGTCGCCGATGCTGACCGAGTTCGTGCGGCGCACCGATGTGGACATCGTCATGGTCGCCGGCCGCTTCACCCTGCTCGACCAATCGGCATCAGACGATCTGCTCCCGATGGCCCACGAGCGCGGCGTCGGCGTCGTGGCCGCGGCCGTGTACAACTCGGGACTGCTCAGCAGCGAGACCGTCGACCGCGCAGCCCATTACGACTATGGTCGAGCCCCGGAGGATGTCATCGAGCGCGCCGCTCGGATCATGGAGGTCTGCGCCCGGCACGGCGCCACGCTTCCGGCGGCCGCGATCCAGTACCCGCTGCGCCACCCCGCCGTGGTCTCGGTCGTCACGGGCATGCGCACCGACGAGCATGTGCGCAGCACGGTTGCGCGATACAACCTGGCCATTCCCGAGTCGCTCTGGGAGGAACTCGACGCGACGGGACTTGCTCCCGATCCCGCTCGCCTCACCGCGAGACTCTGACTTCGCAAACATCACACGTCCCTTGCGAGAAACATCATACGTATGATAACCCTGTTGCGGGGGCACCGACGCCCTCCATCACAGGAAGCGATCGAACATGACATTGATGTCAGACACGCACCGATCGACGAAACGGCAAAGGGGACGCAGGTCGGCCATGCTCGCGCTCCTCGGGGCCGGCGTCGTCATCGCATCTGCGTTGATACCGCTTGAAGCGCAGGCGGCACCGTCGTCCATCTACTACGCGGCACCCGATGGCAAGAACGCTGGGCATTGCAGCGCATCCATGCCCTGCTCTCTCGAACGCGCCCAGCACGTGCTGCGCCCGGCCGTGAAGCACGGCGACGTGACCGTACAGCTGGCCGACGGCACTTACCGGCTCTCGCAGCCCCTGACCTTCGACGCTGGTGACGGCGGCGGGGACAACACCGTCACCTGGACCGCGGCACCCGGCGCGCACCCGGTGATCACCGGCGCATCCCAGGTAACCGGATGGTCCAAGTCCGACGCGGGCACCGGCATCTGGGAAACCGACACCCCCGCGGGACTCGACACCCGCCAGCTCTATGTGAACGGCGTTACCGCTCCACGCGCCGCAATCAAGCTCGCCAATTCCGATGTCACGCCGACGGCGACCGGTCTCACCATCAAGAACCCGGCGCTCAGCTACCTCGCCACTCTCCCCGGCCAGGGGCGCATCGAGTTCGAGTCGCTGGGCGACTTCACCAACCGCTACTCTCCTGTGCAGAGCATCAGCCCCACCCAGATCACGATGAAGCAACCGGCCTGGGACAACAACACGTGGGGCTGGGACACCGTCCAGAACTCGTTCCTCGCCGGACCGAGCTGGTACCTGGACAACTCGCTGCGATTCCTCACCTCCACCGGGCAGTGGTACATCGACCCGGCAGCGGGAAAGCTGTACTACAAGCCGGCGCCGGGGGTCGACCCCAACACGCTCGACGTGGAGCTTCCGCACCTGCAGTCCCTCATCAGCGTGAGCGGCACATATGACAAGCCGGTCACGGGTCTCGCCTTCGCCGGCATCCAGTTCTCGGGCACTTCCTGGCTCGGCCCGTCGACCGACGGCTACGCCGACCAGCAGAACGGAACGTACATCAAGGGCACCTACGACTACCGCCCCACCGACGCATTCACGAGCTGCTCGCGTGGCTGCGAGATGTTCGAACGAGCCCGAACGAACTGGTACCAGGAGCCGGCCGCTGTTCAGGTGTCCGCCGCCAACCGGGTCTCGTTCACCGGCAACACGTTCACCAACCTCGGCCAGTCAGCGCTCGGCATCGGCAACGACGCCAACGCAACGCTCTCCGGAGTGGGCCTCGGCGCCAGCAACATCGACGTGGTGGGCAACCGGTTCACCGAGGACGGCGGTCACGGCGTCTCCGTCGGCGGCGTCCTCCCCGATGCGCACCACCCGAGCGACGTCCGGATGACGAACAAGGACATCCTGATCCAGGACAACACGATCGATCACGTGTCCGTCGATTACAAGGACAACAGCGGCATCCTCAGCACCTACGTCACGAACGCGCAGATCCTCCACAACGAGGTCTCGAACGTGCCGTACGACGGCATCGACACCGGCTTCGGCTGGGGAATCAACGACGCCGGAGGCTCGAACGACTATGTGGACCGCGGCTACTACAAGTGGAACCCGCTCTACACGACGCCGACCACTCTGAAGAACAACCGGGTCGAAGGCAACCTCGTGCACAATACCAAGGCGCGCTTCGCTGACGGCGGATCCGTGTACAACCTGTCTGCGAGTCCGGGCTCGGTCGTCGACAAGAACTACCTGTTCAACATCTCAGGCGTCGGTCTGTATCTCGACGAAGGATCCAACTCGCTGACCTACGAGAACAACGTTGTGCAAGGCGGATCATTCGTATTCACCAACGCATACAGCCTTCGCAACAACACCAGCAACAACGTCATCCGGAACAACTGGTACAACAGCGGCGGTGCTTCCGCTCCGAACGCAGCCGCCCACAACAACACGCTGACCAACAACGTGAAGGTGACGGGCGCCAACTGGCCGGCGGACGCGCAGGCGGTGATCTGTGGCGCTGGAGTCGCTGCCCAGTACCGCACGTCGCTCAACGCGAACCTGTTCGGCTTCACCGGCTGCCCGGCGACCGCTCCGGTTGACTCCGGGCTGAGCACCGCGGGCGCGTCGGCGGCTTCCTCAGTGTTCGGCCAGCACGGCGGCGCCTTCGGGGTTGCCGCACGGGGCGCGGACATCTGGGGAGCCGGCGGCCAGCACGACGACCAGTTCGGTGCGATCTACCGTGCGGGCTCCTTCGCTGACGGCTCGACCGTCACTACACGCGTGGTATCGGTCAACGATGCCAATGCCTGGGCGAAGTCCGGGGTCATGGTGCGCAACGACATGACGAAGGCGGGGGCGTCTGCCGGATACGCCGTGGTCGCCGTCACCGCCAGGAACGGTGTGGTGTTCGCATGGGATTCGAACGGTGATGGCTACATCGATGCCCAAGTCCAGGCGAACATCGACATCTATCGGCCGATCTGGGTGCAGTTGACCCGCGCAGGCACGTCGTTCTCGGCTGCGTACTCGTACGATGGCGCGAACTTCGTGTCCGTCGGGACGCCGGTGACGCTGGCGTCCGCTGCCGCGACGCAGGATGCGGGAATCTTCTCGACCTCGCACGATGTCGCACAGTCGGCGATCAACCAGTTCGACTCGTTCTCGATCGACAACACAACCAGGCACTGAGCCCAGGCGAGGGCGACGACTGCAGCGTCGCCGCCCTCGTCCGAACCCTCACCGAACGGACTTCGACCGACTTCAGAGGGGGCCAGTATCGGCCTCTAGACGGAGTCGCTGCATTTGCTCATAGGCTCGGCCATCCCGGAGTTTGTTCCGCCAAGCGGAGGGCGTGGGATTCGAACTGGTCCTCTGGGGTGCCGCTGCCGACGCATTTGGTGCCGGGCGCGGGCTGTGGATATTCGGCCAGGAGGGTGCCAGGGGAGTCGGAGATCAGCAGGCGGCGGGACACCGAATAGCGCTTCGCGCCGAACTGGGACGACCGTCCCATTTCTTGCTACACTCCGGCGCGTGATGATGCACCCCCGACGACGACGTCGGACAGCCGGCGACCCCCACCCGGCACGGCGTCCCCTCCTCGCCGTGGTCGCCTTCGCGATCCTGCTGGCCCTCGGGGCGGGGATCGCCTTCGTCCTCACCGACGCGCTCGGCATCCGGTCCGAAGCGTCCGACGTGCCCGCCGAGACCCCCTCAGTCGCACCGGCCACCGCAACGCTCGCGCCTCCCCGGGTCCTGCACCCGGCGGCGACCGGCAGCACCAGAGTCGCCACCGCCCTCGCCGAGCTCGACGACGCCGTCGGCTCAGCGGCGACGACCTCCGGAACTGCGACCCTGTCGGTCGACGTGACCGGAGCCGCAGCTCCCGGCGTCGCTGCGGACGACGACACCTACACCTTGAGCGGCACGGCCTCCGCCCTCCGCGTCTCCGCCGCCACGGAGGCGGGGGCGGCGCGCGGCGTCTACGACCTGGCCTCGGCGGTGCGCGACGGCACGTCGGTGTCCGCCCGGCTCGGGCAGACCGTCACGTCGCGACTCCCGTTCCGCATGGCCGACCTCGGAGCCGTCGGGGTGGTTCCCGACGAAGAGGAATGGTCGAAGGGCGACGACTACTCGCACAACTCCAAAGCGTTCGAGAACGCCATCCTGCCGCACGCGCCGTACGTCGACACGGTGGCGCTGGCCGCGGCACGCACCGAGTTCGACACGTACGTACGGCACCTGCTCGCCGAGGGCTACACGGCCATCGCCATCCCCGGGCTGCTGGAGTACCTGACGTTCTCCGACGTCGGCGACGGCCGGCAGGTCTACCACGAGGGCGACGAGCATGTCGCCCGGGCGCTGGCGATGCGCCAGGAGTTCGGGGCGATGTGGGAGTCGGCGCACGACGCTGGGCTGAAGGTCTACTTCCGCACCGACATGCTCACCCTCACCCCGCCGTTGCGTGCGTACCTGACCGAGCACTTCGGCGGCCTCGACACCGAGAACCCCGACCTCTGGTCGGTGTACGCGAAAGGGCTGGACGAGCTCTACCGCACGATGCCCTACGTGGACGGCGTGCTGATCCGGATCGGAGAGGCCGGCTCGGTGTACGACCTGCCGGGCTGGGATTACACGTCGGAGCTCGCGGTGACGACCGTCGCTTCTGTGCGCACGATGCTGACGACGCTGCTCGCCCAGGCCGAGCACGTCGACCGGGAGGTGATCTTCCGCAGCTGGAGCGTCGGGGTCGGAGCGGTCGGCGACATGCACACGAACCCCGCTTCGTATCACGCGGTGCTCGACGGGATCGACTCCCCGCACCTGATCGTCTCGACCAAGTACACCCTCGGCGACTTCTACAGCCATCTCCCTCTCAACACGACACTCGAGACCGGCGACCAGCGACGCATCATCGAGTACCAGAGCCGACGCGAGTTCGAGAACTTCGGCAGCTTCCCGAACGACCTCGGCCCGCTCTACGCCACCGCGTTCCAGGAGCTGCTCGCCGCGAACCCGCACATCGAGGGCATCTGGACCTGGACGCAGGACGGCGGTCCATGGCGGGCGGGCCCGCTCTCGCTCGAGCTCAAGACCGGGTTCTGGCAGCTCGCCGAACTCGACACCGTCCTCGCCGTGCGACTCGCCCGGGACCCGTCCACCGATCCCGCCGAGGTGACGGCCGGCTGGGCACGGCGCTGGTTCTCGGACGACCCCGCCACCCTCCATGCCATCACAGAGGCCATGGCGAGCTCTCGGGAGGCCATCACGCAGGGCCTGTACATCGGTCCCTACGCCGACAAGAGGGTGTTCGCGATCGGGCTCGAACCGCCGCCCATGATGTGGATCTTCGAGTGGGACATCGTGACAGGCGACAGCGCGGCACTCGACGTCATCTACGCGATCTCCCGCGACCACCTCGATGAGGCCATCGACGGCGGCGCGGTCGCGAACGCGGCCGTCGCCCGAATGCAGGCTCTCGTCGGCGCGACGGACCCGTCGACCTGGAAGGATCCGTCGCTCCGGAGCATGTTCACGAAGACACTCGCGTACGAGGCGAGCACGCTGCGGATGCTCGGGGACTATCGTGCGATGGTCCTCCGCAAGGCGGAGTGGAACGACACCGGCGATCCCACCGCCTACGCCGAGTGGCAGACGGCACGCACGGCATTCCTCACCAGCTCGTCAGCCCACGAGTCGCAATACGGCGGCGACCCGTACTACCCGGCGTACAACCTGACCGCGGCGCACCTCGGCCTCGACCGCGCGGACCGCGACCTCCCGATGGCGTGGGCGTCCGGCATTCTGCTGGCACTGGTGGTGCTTTGGCTGGCCTACGGCGCCGTCGCGGGAGGCGTCGGGCCGGTGCAAGGGAGGTTCGCGTCGCGGGTCTCCCGCTGGCCCGGCGCCCGTGCCGCCCGTGCACTCGTGATCGCGGGCACCCGTCCCTGGCGCGCGGCGGAGGCCGTGGCCGGTCTGGGCGTCGCTGATCGTGTGCTGCTCCTGGCGACGCCCGCTGTCGCCCTGGTGCTCAGCCGCGCCATCCTCACCTGGTTCGCAGCGCCCGCGCACCTGGTCGTGACGCTCGGCGCGTGGGCCGTGTTCGTCGCCGCTCTCGTCGCAGCGACCCGCCTGCTCGGCGGCCGCGCACTGCCCGTGCTCGCCGCGGTCGGCGGAGCCGGCCTGCTGCGGGTCGTACTGCTCTCGGCGGTCCTCCTTCCGACCGGGCCCGGAGGCTACTGGTTCGGGTTCTGGACCGACCCGGTGTCCCGGTCGCTGTACACGATCGCGGCGTTCGCCCTGTTCGCGTGGGTGATCGTCGGTGCGGCGTGGTCGCTCGTGCCTTCATGGGGCCGTCGGCGGGCGGTCGGGATCGTCATGGCGGCATCCGGCGCGGCGGTCGCACTCCTCGCGACGCTCGTGGGGGCGATCGGGCTGGAACAGGCGCTGACCCTGTGGAACGACCAGTTGGCGCTGCTGCCCTGGGGCCTGTCCCGCATCCTCGGCATCAGCGTCTATCTCGGGATCCCGGCCGAGACCCCCTGGTGGGTCGCCGCCGTCGGCGCGGTCGCCTTTGTCGCCGGCCTCGCCTTCGCAGTACCGAAAGCAAACCGCCGAGTACGCGGACAATCCGCG
>NZ_BSEN01000006.1:205124-301136 GCF_027921845.1 Leifsonia poae | reverse complement strand
GCTGAGTTCGTGCGCAAAACGCGATTCCCAAGGAACGGCAATGGCCCGACATCCCAGTAAATTACTGGGATGTCGGGCCATGTGAAGGTGCGGAGGGCGTGGGATTCGAACCCACGAGACATTTCTGCCCACCAGTTTTCAAGACTGGCTCCATCGGCCGCTCGGACAGCCCTCCTGGCGCCGGCGAACCGGCATCGACCGATTCTAACGGACGGCGCGAAGGGCCTACTCGCTGAACGGCTTCGAACAGGTGACCTGACCGGCCGTCTGCCCGTGCACATCCGACGGCAGGTCCACCGAGCTGTCAGCACCCGTGCTGGGAGCCGGCGTCGAGGTCGCACTGTTCGAGGGCGTCGACGACGGCGGGGTCTGCGTCGCCGGCGCCTGCGTCGCCGGAGCCTCGGTCGACGGAGCAGTCGTCGACGTCCCGCCCGCCGCGGCCTCGGACCCCACGCCGGTGTCGCCCGTGAGCGTGATCGACTTGTCCGACTTGAGCGCCGTCATCAGCGTGTCCGCGGCATCCTCGGTCGGCTCGACGCCGCCATCCGATGTGTAGTGGTTCGGATACTGCACGAAGACGACCTTGTTCAGGTCGATGTTCTTGAGCGCGGCCGCCATCGAGGCGATCGTCGTCATGTTGCTGAGGCTCTCGGAGAGCTTGATGTTCTTCACCGCCGCGCGCGCGATCCCGTAGACCTTCACCGGGTTAGACAGCGTGTCCGCGCTCTTGATGGTGCGCACGAGCGACGAGAGGAAGACCTGCT
The DNA here is from genome assembly GCF_027921845.1 of Leifsonia poae. Taxonomy (GTDB): domain Bacteria; phylum Actinomycetota; class Actinomycetes; order Actinomycetales; family Microbacteriaceae; genus Leifsonia; species Leifsonia poae. The sequence goes on along the minus strand of NZ_BSEN01000006.1, from coordinate 300,372 downwards.
GGTTGCTGATGCGGCCGAGGTCGGAACCGTCGCCCACACCGTGCCGGGTGCGGAGGAACGCCAGCGCCTGCGAACCCTCAAGGGTGTTCTGGCCGGCCTTCACATCGAGTCCCGTGTACGGGTCGGTGATGTTTCCGGCGACGCAGACGGGAACGCCGCCCACCGCGTTCGACATCTCGATGACACCGTCGAACTCGATCACGCCGGCGTACGGGATGGTCAATCCGGTCAGCTGCTCGACCGTCAGAACGGTGCAGGCGAGGCCGCCGTAGCTGAGCGTCGTGTTGATCTTCTGCCGGCTCATCGCGTCGAAGCTGCCCTTACCGTCTTCGGTCGGGCACGACGGGATCGAGACGAACATGTCCCGGGGGAAGCTGACGACAGTCGCGTTCTTGTGGTCGGCAGAGACGTGCAGCAGCATCGTCACGTCGTTCAGGACTTCGCCGCGCGAGCCGTAGGCCTTGTTGCCGCCACCGCTGTCGCTACCCGCGAGCAGCACGTTGAAGCCCCCGCTGATGGCACCGACCTGCGGGATCGGGTTGCCCTTCGCGTCGACCAGCTTGACGGTGGACTTGACCTCCGACGCCACGTTCCAGACTGCGTAGGCGGCGACGGACACGCCGCTGACCAGAGCGACGCCGACGATCGCGGCGATGAGCTTGAGGAGGAACTGAACGGGATGGTGCCGCTTGAGGCGTCCGTGCCGGGCGATGCTGGGGCCGGCAGACTTCTCTTGTGCGCGCGCAGAGGCGCGCGTGGGCAACTCGTTCATTCACTCCCTTTCGCGGCGCACTCCCGTCGCCGGAGGCGATGGATCGGGGGTCAGAGTACTGCGCACGTGGATGTACACGGGCTTCCAGGCTCCCAGAACACCCTGGCAAACCTCTGGACGGAGGCGCAAGAAGTGCTGATCACAGGGTGTCGAGGAACGCCGCCAGACCGTCTTCGTCCACTGGGAGGGTGACGACCGTCGCCGCCGCCTTGACCTCATCCGGAGCCTGCCCCATCGCGACGGCACGCCCCTCGGCGCCCGCCCACTGCAGCAGATCGATGTCGTTGCGTCCGTCGCCGACCGCGACCAGGCGATCGAACGGGATGCCCAGCTGCTGTCGGACGCGCTCCATGGCCGTCGCCTTGTTCACGCCGTCGGGCGCGATGTCGAGCCACGCCGTCCAGCCGATCGCGTAGCTGACCTTGTGCAGCCCCATCTGCTCCACGATCGAGAGGAACTGCTCCTCGTCGTGCTGCGGAGAGACCACTACGACGCGCGTCGCCGGCTGAGCGGCGAGCTCCTCGAACGACACCTGCGTCGCGTTGACGAGCTCCCAGTCGGTCATGCCCTCGGTGTACCGGCGGAAGCCGGTCGCGTCCTCGACCATGAAGCTGCCACGCGGCAGGAACGGCCGGATGGTCTCCAGCACCTCGGTCGGATCGAACACCTCCACGAACTCGCGCCGGTAACCACCCTCGACGGTTTCGTCGCGCTGCATCGTGAGGGCGCCGTTGGCGCACACGACGAACTCGCTGGTGAGGCCGAAGCGCTCGTGGATGGGCCGCGCCGTCTCCCAGCTGCGGCCGGTGGCGAGCATGACCTCGTGACCCGCGTCGCGCATCCGGCCGACCGCCTGGAGGACGGCGGGTCCGACGGTCTCGTCCTCGTGGATGAGCGTGCCGTCGACGTCGAGCGCGATCAGCAGGCGGTCGTCAGCGGTCACTTGGCGATCGGCTCCAGCACTTCGAGGCCGCCCAGGTACGGGCGCAGCGGCTCGGGAACGATCACCGATCCGTCGGCCTGCTGGTGGGTCTCGAGGATGGCGACCAGCCAGCGGGTGGTGGCCAGAGTTCCGTTCAGCGTCGCGACCGGGCTGGTCTTGCCGCTCTCGGTGCGATACCGGATGTCGAGGCGCCGGGCCTGGAACGTCGTGCAGTTCGACGTCGAGGTGAGCTCGCGGTACGCATCCTGAGTGGGGACCCACGCTTCGACGTCGTACTTGCGGGCGGCGCTCGAACCGAGGTCGCCGGCCGCGGTGTCGATCACGCGGTAGCTGAGCCCGAGGGCCTGCAGCATGTCCTCCTGATACGACAGCAGCCGCGCGTGCTCCGCCTCCGCCTCCTCGGGAAGCGTGTAGACGAACATCTCGAGCTTGTTGAACTGATGCACCCGGATGATGCCGCGGGTGTCCTTGCCGCCCGAGCCCGCCTCGCGGCGATAGCAGGTCGACCACCCGGCGTAGCGGAGGGGCTCGTTCACGTCGATGATCTCGTCGGCGTGATATCCGGCGAGCGCGACCTCGCTCGTGCCGGTGAGGTAGAGGTCGTCGGCGGGCAGGTAGTAGATCTCGTCGGCGTGCGCACCGAGGAAACCAGTGCCCTGCATGATCTCGGGCTTCACCAGCGTGGGAGTGATGAGCGGCACGAATCCGGCCGCCAGTGCGCGGTCGAGCGCCATGTTCATGAGGGCGAGCTCGAGGCGTGCACCGATGCCGCGCAGGTAGTAGAAGCGCGCTCCGGAGACCTTGGCGCCGCGGGCCATGTCGATGGCGCCGAGCAGTTCGCCGATCTCGAGGTGATCGCGCGGCTCGAAATCGAACGTGGGCTTCTCGCCGACGGTCTTGAGCGTGATGAAGTCGTCTTCGCCTCCGGCGGGAACCCCGTCGATGATCGGGTTGCCGATGCTGCGGAGCACCTCGGTGAAGCGGGCCTCGGCCGCGTTGGTGGCGTGCTGCGCCTCCTTCACGCGGCCCGCCAGGCTCTGCGCCTGCGCCACCAGCTCCTTCTTCTCGTCTTTGGGAGCGGCGGCGACCTTCTTGCCGAAGGCGTTCTGCTCAGCGCGCAGCTCTTCGAAGGCGGTGATCGCCGCCCGCCGCTCACGGTCGGCCTGCAGCGCCTCGTCGACGAGTTCGGCGGAGTCACCCCTGGCCTCTTGCGATCGCTTGATGAGGTCGGGGTTTTCGCGGAGGAGGACTGGATCGATCACCCGCTCAGCTTATCGAGCACGGGCGACGAGCGGCCCCAGCAGTGCGCAGTGGCCGCGCACGGTCGTCAGGTGGCAACCGGCTGGTCATCCGCCGGCAACCCAGCGGCTAGCCTGAGCAGGTGATCGATCGGGCGAGCACCACCCCGGCTCTGGCCGCCATCATCTACAACCCCATCAAGGTCGACATCGACCGGGTCAGGATCGCGGTGCAGGATGCCGCCGCTCGCGCAGGCGACATCGACCTGCTCTGGCTCGAGACCCGCGTCGACGACGAGGGCCAGGGCCAGACGCGGCACGCGCTCGAAGCCGGTGCGACGCTCGTGATCGCTGCGGGCGGCGACGGCACGGTGCGCGCGGTCGCCGAGGCCCTGCGCGGTCAGGATGCGGAACTCGCGCTCATCCCGTCGGGCACCGGCAACCTGCTGGCCCGCAACCTCGGCGTCACGCACACGAGCCTCGACGAGGCGTGCAGCATCGCCTTCAGCGGGGACACCCGCGCGATCGACATCGGGCTGGCGCGCGTCACTGACGCGGACGGCGACCTGCGCGAGCATGCCTTCCTGGTGATGGCCGGGCTGGGCATCGACGCGGCGATGATCGCGAACACCCGGCCGGTGCTGAAGCGCCGGCTCGGCTGGCTCGCCTATGTGGATGCCGGCTTCCGGGCGCTCCCCCGCACCAAGAAGGTGCGCGTCGGCTACGCCCTCGACGGCGGCGAGGGCAACACGGCGCACGTGAGCACCATCCTGGTCGCCAACTGCGGCAACCTCCCCGGCAACATCGAGCTCATCCCCGACGCCCTCATCGACGACGGGATGCTCGACATCGCCGTGCTGCAGCCCAAGACGATCTTCGGCTGGCTCATGATCTGGCGCCGCGTCACCTGGGAGAACCGGGTGCTGCGCAAGAGCGCACTCGGGCAACGGATCATCCCGATGACGGAGCGGCCGTCGCGCACCGAGCTCACCTACCTGCGTGGCGCGACGGTGCGGCTGACGGTCGAGGATGCCGAGCCGTTCGAGCTCGACGGCGACGAGTTCGGCGAGATCCGCGCTGTCGACCTCAGCGTCGATCAGCGGGCGCTGATGGTCAAGGTTCCCGCCGGGCGCTGAGGCGGCGCGTTCCCGGCCGTGGCCGCCAGGCGACAGCGCGCACGAAGACCGCGGCGGTCGCGAAGATCAGGGCGAACACCGTCGTCGGTGCGCGCACCAATTGGGCCAGCCCTGCGGTCAGGATCTCCGGGCGCATCAGGTCCGCCTGCCCGTACGTCGTGGGGGCGATCGTCGGCGCGACCATGCAGAGCACGGCGACCGCTCCGAAGACGATCGCGAGGGTCACCAGCGAGCGGTATGCCCCGCGCATTCAGTCCGCCCGGCTGGATTCGTCGTCGGGCTGCCCTGACGACCCTGCGCGCCGTGCCGTCAGGGCGGACAGGATGACGAGCGCGACGATGGTCGCGAGCCCGACCTCGATCAGAGGACCGGCGAGCATCCAGCCGACCTGGCTGAACACGAGTGTCGTCACGTCTTGCGACGACGTGGGGCTCGACGTGTACGACGTGAACACCGACACGATGTAGAGCACGACGCCCAGGATCACGAAGCCGCCGCCGATGATCCAGAGTGCGAGGAAGTAGGGGTTGCGTCGCGGGGAGACGTCGAGGCCGTCGAGGAAGGAGCCGCGGACGACGACCGGCTCGACGATGACCGCCGGCGCATCGGGACCGGGAACATCGGCGTCGACCTCGGCACCCGGGGTGACGCCGGTGCCGTAGGCCGCGTTCACCGGATCGGGCGCGAGACGCTGGTCGAGCGTGCGCAGGTCGTCGGCGAAGCGCGAATCGCGGGAGGCGTCGGAGCGCGGGGCGTCGGCGTGCGGGGCATCCGCAACGCGAGCCGCGGCGGGAGCGGTTCCGGGCGACGGACGACGGAAGGGCGCGTCCGCGTCGGCCTGCGAGCGCACCCTCGTGCGCGTGCGTTCACCCGGGGCGGGCTGGTAGCCGCGCTGGAACGCCGGATCGAAGCGCGGGTCGAATTCGGTCTCCGCCTGCTCGCCGTCGGCGCCGGATGCTTCGGGCGGAGGGCCGCCGGGCGCGGATTCGCCCCCGTCGCGACCTGTGTCGTCCAGGATCATGGCGCCTCCTTGCTCCTGGCTCGCAGCCTACCCCTGTGCCGCCGCGGCGGCCGGGGTCGCCGGAACAGCGCCCTCGGGTGCGGTGAGCGACGCGAGCCAGTCGCGCGCTTCGGTGAAGACGGCGTCGCGGTACCGGGGGTCGAACTCGACCTTCTGCTTGTCGGCACGGGGATACGAGCCGAGGAAGATGACGGCCGGGCTGAACCGGCGCAGGCCGAGCAGCGCATCCGCGACGCGCTCGTCGTGGATGTGTCCGTCGGCGTCGATCACGAACCGGTAGCGGCCGAGGGCGTCGCCGATCGGCCGCGACTCGATCAGGCTCAGGTTGACCCCCCTGGTGGAGAACTGCTCGAGCAGGTCGAGCAGGCTTCCCGGGCGATCATCCGGCAGCTCGGCGATGAGGCTCGTCTTGTCGGCGCCGGTCGGCTCCGGCACGCCGCGGTCGCGGCTGACCAGGACGAACCGCGTGACGGCATTGGGGTTGTCGCCGATCTCGGTGGCGAGCACGACCACGTCGTGGTGGTCGACGATGCCGGGAGGCGCGATCGCCGCATCCGCTGTGCTGCCCTCGAACAGCGATGCGGCCGCGGCCACGTTGCTCGAGGCGGGCAGGTGACCGTGCTCGGGCAGGTGGGCGTCGAGCCACAGGTGGCACTGGCCGTACGCCACCGGATGCGCGTTGACGGTCTTCACGTCGGCGAGCGTCGTGCCCGGCCGCGCGACGAGCACGAAGTTGACGGGCACCAGGTATTCGCCGATGATGCGCAGCCCGGGAACCGTCGCGAGCGCATCCTGGGCGACGGAGACGCCGCCCTCGATGGAGTTCTCGATGGCGATCATGGCGGCGACACTGCGACCGGCGACCACGTCGGCGAGCGCCTCACCCACATTGTTGACCGAGCGCCAGTTCTTGCCTGCTGCCTCCGGAACCTGACGGAGGGCCGCCTCCGTGAACGTCCCCGACGGACCGAGGAAGCTGTAGACCTCGTCGACGGAGGACGGGAGGTCGGCGGTTGGCTCGGAGCTTTCAGGCATGGCGTCAGCATAGCCAAGCGGATGCACGGCTGAAAAAGTTATCCACAACCTGAAGGTGCCCCCTGGCCTGCGTGGAGTCGAGTGGAAGGATGGTGCCATGGACGAACGAGCTGGAACCCCCGCACAGGCCTCCGATCTGGTCGACGTCGACGCCCTGCGGCGCGCGTACTACGACCTCAAGCCCGATGTGAGCATCCCGGAGCAGAGGGTGGTCTTCGGCACCTCGGGCCACCGCGGCAGCTCGCTCAACACCGCCTTCAACGAGAACCACATCGCCGCCACGACGCAGGCGATCGTCGAGTACCGCGCCTCCCAGGGCATCGACGGCCCCCTCTTCATCGGCGCCGACACGCACGCCCTCAGCGAGTTCGCCCTGACGACCGCGCTGGCCGTGCTGGTGGGCAACGAGGTGCGCGTGCTCGTCGACGAGTTCGACGACTGGGTGCCGACGCCCGCGGTGTCGCACGCCATCATCGCCTACAACCGCGCTGATCACTCCGACCAGGCCGACGGCATCGTCGTCACCCCGAGCCACAACCCGCCGTCCGACGGCGGCTTCAAGTACAACCCGCCGCACGGCGGCCCGGCCGACACCGACGCCACGAGCTGGATCGCCAATCGGGCCAACGAGCTCATCGCCGAGGGGATGACCGGGGTTCGCATGAGCGAGCCGAGCGCGGTCGAGACGTACGACTTCCGCGGCCGCTACGTCGACGACCTCGAGAACATCATCGACGTCAAGGCCATCAAGCAGAGCGGCATCCGCATCGGCGCCGACCCGCTGGGCGGCGCGAGCGTCCACTACTGGGCGGCGATCGCCGAACGCTACGAGCTCGACCTCACCGTGGTGAACCCGGAGGTCGACCCGGCCTGGGGGTTCATGACGCTCGACTGGGACGGCAAGATCCGCATGGACCCGTCGAGCCCCTCGGCGATGGCGTCCGTGCTGGCGCACAAAGACGAGTACGACATCCTCACGGGCAATGACGCCGACGCCGACCGGCACGGCATCGTGACGCCCGACGGCGGCCTGATGAACCCCAACCACTACCTGGCGGTCGCGATCGACTACCTCTACCGCACCCGCACCGGATGGCGCAGCGACGCCGCCGTCGGCAAGACCCTGGTGTCGTCCTCGATCATCGACCGGGTCGCGGAGTCGCTCGGCCGCCGCCTCTGGGAGGTGCCGGTCGGCTTCAAGTGGTTCGTGCCCGGCCTCATCGACGGTTCCGTCGGATTCGGCGGCGAGGAGAGCGCCGGCGCGAGCTTCCTGCGCTTCGACGGCTCGGTGTGGACGACCGACAAAGACGGCATCCTCCTCGCGCTGCTGGCGAGCGAGATCCTCGCCGTCACGGGCAAGACCCCGTCGCAGCTGTACGCCGAGCTCACCGAGAAGTTCGGAGACCCGGTCTACGAGCGCGTCGACGCTCCGGCCAGCCCGGCCGAGAAGGCGGCCCTGGCCAAGCTCGACGGCGACGCGATCTCAGCGACCGAGCTGGCCGGGGAGCCCATCACCGCCAAGCTGAGCCGCGCTCCCGGAAACGACGCGGCCCTCGGCGGCGTCAAGGTCGAGACGGCGACGGCCTGGTTCGCTGCTCGTCCCAGCGGCACCGAAAACGTCTACAAGATCTACGCCGAGTCGTTCGCCGGCGCCGACAACCTGCGCGAGGTGCAGGAAGAGGCGAAGCGCATCGTGGGCGACGCGCTCTCGGGGGCGTAGGGCTGATCAGCCACGGTTGCTCCCGGGCGGCGCTCAGCGATACTGGGTGCCGCCGGGGACGCCGAAGAACTCCTCGAGCGTGGTGATCCGCTTGGCGCGCAGCTCGGCGGCGAGCGCCGTGCCAACGTACCGGAAGTGCCACGGCTCGAACGTGAAGCCGGTGACGGCGACTTTATCGGCGGGATACCGAAGCAGGAAGCCGAAGCGGTAGGCATTGGCGGCGAGCCAGACGCCCTGAGGCGTCTGCGCGAAGCAGGCGTCGAGTGAGCAGCGCGCCGGCACGGCGCTGATGTCGACGGCCAGCCCGGTCTGGTGCTCGCTGTGACCCGGACGAGCGGTGTCCGTGTCGGCGTACGCGACCCCGTTCTGCGCAACGTCGTCGTTGTAGACGCGCACCTGCGAGTCGTACGAGCGGTAGGCGCTCTGCACCGAGAAATCGAGTCCGGCCTCCGCCTTGCCGGCGGCGAACATCTGCTCGAGGGCGGTGGCGACCGCGGGCACCGACGGCTGCCGGTTCACGTACGTCACGTTCGCGAACCGCAGGCTCGGCGGCACGAAGGCCGGCGGCTTCAGCGCGCGGGACTTGTTCACGACGACCCACGGGCTGGCCGGATCGTCGATCGACGCGGCCGCCTTGTTGAACGGCGGGGGCGTCGGGGAGGTCGAGGGTGTCGACGGAGGTGTGGCCGGCGACGACGCGCCGGGGGTCGGCGGCGACGTCACGGGGGTCTGGGCCGCATCCCCCGTGGGTGTCGGAGACGGGGTGGACGGGCGGGGCGACGAGTGCTGCGGTCGACGCCCGGCGTTCGGAGTCCAGGCGCTGGCGGACGTGCACGCCCCCAGCGCGATGGCGACGACAACGGCGCCGCCGATGAGCAGGGCGCGACGAACACCCCAGCGGCGCGCCTGAGGACGCCGATCCGCAGGCGTCCGCCGCCGCAGGTCGCGGCCATCCCCGTGTATCACGGGTCGAGCATAACCGCCGCCCGGTGAGGGAAGGCTGAGCCGCGCGAGCGTCTGTGTTCAGCCGCTACCGACTACTTGGAGAAGCTCCAGAAGTGGCCGATGGCGCCCGGGTGATCCGTGGTGATCGTCTCGTCGAGATCGCGGTAGTCGCTGTCTTCGTTGTGGCCGACCATCTTGATCTTGATCTGTCCGCCCACCTTCTCGACCGCGGAGACGATCTGGACGTGGTCGAGCGAGTCGTTGTCGTTCCAGTCGAACATCACGATGTCGCCGACCTTGATCTTGTCGCGCTGGTCGAGCGGGTACTCGGTGAGCCCGAGTTCCGGGTGCGCCCGGAAGTACGCGTCCATCGAGGGGACGTAGCCCCAGGCGGGCGCCCAGTCTGCGGCGGCGCCCTTGTTGTACCAGTCGGCGTTCTGCGTCCAGCCGCGGGCGATGAGCGTCTGGCTGACGAAGTTCGCGCAGTCGCCGCCGACCGAGTTGAGGTCGCCCCACTCGGCGCTGTTGTAGTTCTTCCAGTACGTGAGCGCGTAGCTGAGCTGGCGGTCGACCGGTGTCGCGACGGTGTACGAGAACGCGTCGTCGCTCGTCGCGGCCTGCTTGCCGTTCTCAGCAGTGACGGAGACGTCGACCGCTCCCGCCTTGAAGTCCGGGGCGGCGGGCACGACGGCGACGACCTTCGAGTCCGTGGCCTTCTGCACGGTCGCCTGCTGATCGCCGATCTTGACCGTTGTGACGTCGCTCAGGTTATTGCCTGTGATGGTCACGGTGTTCGCCCCGGAGACGCTCCCGGCCGCCGGCGTCACCGCAGAGATGGTCGTGCTGGTGTCGGGGGTTGCCTTGGTGATGGCTTTGGTCACTGGAGAGGGTTCACCCGCGCATCCGACGAGGACCAGGGCGGTCGCTGCTGCGATGCCGATCCCGGCGATGAGTCGACGAGGGGCGGATGACTGTGAAGAGTGGCGCATGAGACCTTCATGAAGAGTGCGGGGGCAGAGATCGGGTCTTGCCTCACGGTACCCCCGACACCTTTGCGTGACCTGTGCGAGGGTCAACGTGCCAGCATGCGGGTCTATACACACGCATGTACGTGTGGCGTGCGGATCGGTTCGCCCTCGGCGAACGGCTCGTCCGTGGAGATAGTTCACATTGCTGAAATGGTCACAGAGGGTGTAACTTTGCAGCCTCCGCAATTTTCTTTGTGCCCACACCGGTGTGTCGCCCGTGGCTCGGGCGTCCCCACCAGACTCTCGACTCGGAGACTCATGTCAAGCCAAGCAATGCCGGCCTCGGCCGCCCCGTCGAACCCGATCATGTCGCACCGGCAGATCCTGTTCGTCATCTTCGGCCTCATGGCCGGCATGTTCCTGTCCGCCCTCGACCAGACCGTCGTCGGAACCGCCATCCGAACGATCGGCGACGACCTCCACGGTCTGAGCCAGCAGGCGTGGGTGACCACCGCGTACCTGATCGTCTCGACGATCTCCACGCCGATCTACGGCAAGCTCTCCGATATCTTCGGGCGGCGACCGCTCTTCATCTTCGCGATCGTCATCTTCGTCATCGGCTCCATCCTGGCGACCTTCTCGACCTCGATGATCGAGCTCGCCGTGTTCCGCGCCATCCAGGGCCTCGGTGCCGGTGGTCTGATGTCGATGCCGCTGGCGATCATGGGCGACATGCTCGCACCCCGCGAGCGCGCCAAATACCAGGGCTACTTCCTGGCCGTCTTCGGTATCTCGAGCCTCATCGGCCCGCTGGTCGGCGGCCTGTTTGCCGGTGCGAACCAGATCCTGTGGATCGCCGGATGGCGCTGGGTGTTCCTCATCAACGTGCCGATCGGCGTCCTCGCACTGCTCGTCGTGCTGCGTTTCCTGCACCTCCCGAAGAGAACACCCGCCTCGGTGCGCATCGACTGGTGGGGCGCGACCGCGGTCGTCGTCGCGCTCGTCCCGCTGCTGCTCGTGGCAGAAGAGGGCCGCGACTGGGGCTGGGGCAGCGCCGGCGCCATCGCCTGCTATGTGATCGGCGCCATCGGCATCCTGGCCTTCATCTTCATCGAGATGGCCATGAAGGACGACGCGCTGATCCCGCTCAAGCTGTTCCGCTCCTCGACCTTCTCGATGGCGACCATCATCGGCGTGTTCGTCGGCTTCGGGATGTTCGGAGCCATGCTGACCCTGCCGCTGTACCTGCAGCTGGTGCTCGGCGCGACCCCGACGGAGTCGGGCCTGCAGATGCTCCCGATGATCCTCGGACTGATGATCTCCTCGATCGCCAGCGGCCAGATCATCGCCCGCACCGGGCGGTACCGGCAGTTCCCGATCATCGGAACCGCGTTCCTGGCCGGCGGCTTCTTCTACCTGACGTTCCTCAAGTTCGACGGCTCCTACTGGTTCATCGCGGGCGCGATGCTGCTGATCGGCCTCGGCCTCGGCCAGCTGATGCAGACGCTGACAATCGCCAGCCAGAACTCGGTCGGCCTGCAGGACATGGGTGTCGCCACCAGCGCCTCGACGTTCTTCCGGCAGATCGGTGGAACGCTCGGCACGGCCGTGCTGCTCTCGCTGCTCTTCACCGTGTTCCCGACCAACCTGACGAACTCGCTCACCGAGAAGGCGACGCTGACCAGCGCGCTGGATGCCGCGCTCACGCCGTCGGTCGCCAGCGCACCCGAGAACAAGCAGATCATGGATACGGTCTACAACAAGATCGTCGCCGGCGTGACCGCACAGGCCCAGGGTGTGGACTTCTCCAACAGCGAGCAGCGCAAGGCGGTCGTCGACCGCGCGGTGCCCGCACTGCAGAAGCAGCTCGACCAGGGTGCCGGTTCGTCGGCAGGCGGCGCAGGCCTCAATGACACGTCGTTCCTGAACGGCGCCGACCCGCGCCTGTCGAAGCCGTTCCTCGTCGCCTTCAACGCCTCGGCGGTGACGGTGTACTGGGTCGCGCTGTTCGTGGTGCTGATCGCTTTCGTCCTCACGCTGTTCTTCAAGACGCCGCCGCTGCGCGCGAAGTCGGCGCTGCAGGAGGCGGCCGACGACAAGGCCGAGGCCGATCGCACCGCTGGCGACCGCGTAGCGGCAGTACTCGGCTCGGCAGCCGAGGACGACGACGCGGAGCTGGACACGGGCATCTTCGCCCACCGGGCGGCCGACGATTTCGGCGCGCTGATCGAGCCGGGGGCGAACACCGCCTCCGTTCAGGCCCAGCGCCCGAAGCCCGCGACCGACTAGCGAGCATGCCACCCCGGCGGNNNCGCCCGCTGTCGTTCGCCCTCGTTCTCCGAGCGGCGAGAGGTGCCGAATGTCGGTTCTCGAGGTGGCACGAGCGACATTTCGCACCCCTCGCCCACTTCGAACGGGTCGGAGCGCAGCTCGTCGGTAGGTCACGAATGGGTCACGAAAACGCACAAGTCAGGCGGCGGGTGAAACGGGCGTTCCGCCCGGCGTCTTCCGCGCCATCACTGGGCTCGCGGGCATCCGGGCCTCCGCTTCGCACTTCCGCGTCCTGGTGCCGATGAGAGCGGTTGCACGCGATTGACTTGACACGGCGCATCCGGAATGCCTATGGTCTGTTCCAACGCGTGAGAGCGCTCTCACGATCCTGAATGAGAGCGCTCTCACGCCCTCCACACCAGACCACGCACACAAGGGAGTGACCGTGAAGCTTTCACGACGCACCAAGGTCGTTGCGGCCGTAGCAGGCGCAGCATCCTTCGCCCTCCTCGCAGCCGGATGTTCATCCAGCGGCGGAGACGGCGGCAGCAGCTCGAACCCGATCACACTGACCGTCACGACGTTCGGAACGATGGGATTCGACAAGCTCTACTCGCAGTACGAGAAAGAGCACCCCAACATCAAGATCAAGGCCACCAACATCGACACCGGTGACAACGCCCTGACCGACTGGCAGACGAAGCAGGCGGCCGGCAGCGGTCTCCCCGACGTGCAGGCCGTCGAAGAAGGCTGGCTCAGCAAGGTCATGCAGGTCTCCGACCAGTTCAACGACCTGAAGGACTACGGCGCGTCGAAGATCGACAGCCGCTGGGTCGACTGGAAGCTCAAGCAGGCCACCGACAAAGACGGTCGCGTCATCGGCTACGGCACCGACATCGGACCGGAGGGCCTGTGCTACAACAGCAAGCTCTTCGCCGCGGCGGGCCTGCCGAGCGACCGTGACGGCGTCGCCAAGCTGTTCGGCGGCGACAGCGCGACCTGGGCGGACTACTTCAAGGTCGGCGAGCAGTACAAGGCCAAGACCGGCAAGGCGTTCTACGACCAGTCCGGCTTCCTCTGGAACGCCATGGTGAACCAGCAGCCCGAGGGCTACTACACCAAGGACGGCAAGCTCAACATCGAGGACAACGCCGACCTGAAGGCGCTGTGGAGCCAGCTCGCCGGTGGCGCGGCTGCCGGTCTCTCCTCGAACCAGACCCAGTGGGACTGGGGCAAGGGCAAGGCGTTCACCGACGGCTCGTTCGCGACCTTCGTCTGCCCGGGCTGGATGCTCGGTGTCGTTCAGGGTCAGGTCAAGGCCGGCGGCGGCGACGCTTCCACCGGCTGGGACTTCGCCGACGTCTTCCCCGGCGGCGCAGCCAACTGGGGTGGATCGTTCCTGACGGTGCCCAAGCAGTCGAAGCACCCGAAGGAGGCGGCTGACCTCGCTGCCTGGCTGACCACCGCCGAGTCGCAGGTCGCCACGTTCCAGGCAGCCGGCACGTTCCCGTCGGTCACGGCCGCGCAGAGCGACCCCGGCGTCACCGGCCAGAGCGACCTGACGAAGTTCTTCAACGGTGCTCCCATCGGTGAGATCCTCGCCAACCGCGCTAAGGGCGTCGTCGCTCAGTACAAGGGCCCGGATGACTCGGTCATCCAGTCCCAGGTGTTCGGTCCGTCCGTTCAGGAGCTCGACTCCAAGAAGAAGAACGGCGACGAGGCCTGGGCCGACGCGATGAAGCTCCTCAACCAGCTCGTCGTCAACAAGTAACCACCTAGCAATCAGATCCATCAGAGGCTCCGGAGCCTGGAGTTCAGGCTCCGGAGCCTCACCCTTGGGGAGATCATGACCACCGTCACAACGCCACCCGCCGGCGCGGACGCCGCGCCGAAGCGCGCTCCGGGACCCGACCGCGAGCAACGCCGCCGTCAGGACCGCGAAGCCAGCCGCACCCTCACGTTCCGCCAGCGCCTCAGCCGTGCAGACGTCAAGGCCTCGCCGTACATCTACATCGCCCCGTTCTTCATCCTGTTCGGGCTCGTCGGCCTGTTCCCGCTCGTGTACACGTTCGTCGTGTCGCTGAACAAGTGGAACCTCCTGACCGGACCCGGTGAATGGATCGGCTTCGGCAACTACATCGCCGAACTCAGCGACCCGTTCTTCTGGAACTCGCTCTTCAACACGGTCAGCATCTTCCTGCTGTCGGCCATCCCGCAGCTGATCGGCGCCGTGTTCATCGCGGCGATCCTCGACCAGAACATCCGCGGCAAGACCTTCTGGCGCATGAGCGTTCTGCTCCCCTACGTCGTCACCCCGGTCGCCGTGACCCTCATCTTCTCGAGCGCGTTCGACGAGAAGTACGGCCTCATCAACAACCTGCTTCAGACCTTCCACCTCTCCCCCATCAACTGGAAGACCGAGACCTTCCCGTCGCACGTCGCGATCGCGTCGATGGTGAACTGGCGCTGGACGGGCTACAACGCGCTCATCCTGCTGGCCGCCATGCAGGCCGTCCCCCGCGACATCCACGAGTCGGCCGCCCTCGACGGCGCCGGCGCGTTCCGCCGCTTCTTCTCGATCACGCTGCCGAGCATCCGGCCCACGATGATCTTCGTGATCATCACCGCGACCATCGGCGGGCTGCAGATCTTCACCGAACCGAAGCTGTTCAACCCGTCGAGCGCGATCCCCGGCGGTCCGCAGCGGCAATACCAGACCACCGTGCTCTACCTGTGGGACATGGCGTTCAACCGTCAGAACTTCGGCAAGGCGTCGGCGATCGCGTGGCTGCTGTTCCTGATCATCGTGATCTTCGGCGTGCTCAACTTCTTGATCTCGCGGCGCATCGCCTCGACCGAGACCCGGATGCGCAAGAAGCGCACCGCGCGAACGCTCGCGAACCACCAGGCCGGCTCCGGCGACTCCGGAGACGAGAGCGACGACAGCGACGGAATCGGCACCAACGGCACCGACCCGCAGACAGAAGGCGGGCTGGCCCTCGCCGCAGCATCCGAGGAGAAGCGATCATGACCGCCACCGCACCCCGCGCGGCGACCTCCGCCGCACCCAAGCCCGCGAAGGACCAGAAGCCGCGCGCACCCAAGCGCAAGGCGCTCGGCATCGACCGCCGTCCCGGATTCCTCACCTACGGCCTGCTGATCGTCGTGTTCGTCGGCGGCGCGTATCCACTGTGGTGGTCGTTCGTCGCCGGTTCCAGCCCGAGCACGGTGCTCACCTCCACCTGGCCGCCGCTGCTCCCCGGTGGGCAGTTCTGGACGAACGTCAGCCAGGTGCTCGACACGGTGCCGTTCTGGCTCGCCCTCGGCAACTCGATCATCGTCGCCAGCGTGATCACTCTGTCCGTCGTCGCGTTCTCGACGCTCGCCGGCTACGCCTTCGCCAAGCTGCGGTTCCGCGGCCGCGGCGGCCTGATGGTCTTCGTCATCGCGACCCTGGCCGTCCCGACTCAGCTCGGCATCATCCCGCTGTTCATGGCGATGAAGCAGTTCGGCTGGACCGGGACGCTCGGCGCGGTCATCATCCCGACCCTGGTCACGGCGTTCGGCGTGTTCTTCATGCGCCAGTACCTGGTGGACGTCATCCCGGACGAGCTGATCGAGGCCGCCCGCGTCGACGGCGCCAACATGATCCGCACGTTCTGGCATGTCGGCGTCCCGGCCGCGCGTCCCGCGATGGCGATCCTGGGCCTGTTCACCTTCATGACCGCGTGGACGGACTACCTGTGGCCGCTCCTCGTGGTGCCGCAGAACCCCACGCTGCAGGTCGCCTTGAGCCAGCTGCAGTCGGCCAAGTACGTCGACTACTCCATCGTGCTCGCCGGCGCCGTGCTCGCGACCATCCCCCTGCTCATCCTCTTCGTGCTCGCCGGCAAGCAGCTGGTCTCCGGAATCATGGCCGGCGCGGTGAAAGGTTGAGAATGTCCGACGCCCCCACCCCCTGGCCCGACGGCTTCCTCTGGGGGTCGGCCACCGCTGCGGCCCAGATCGAGGGCGCCGCCCACGAGGACGGCAAGGAGGACTCCATCTGGGATCACTTCGCGCGCATCCCCGGCGCGGTCGCGGGTGGCGACACCCCCGAGGTCGCGGTCGACCACTACCATCGGATGCCCGCCGACGTCGCCCTGATGAAGGAGCTCGGCCTCCAGTCGTACCGTTTCTCCACCTCCTGGTCGCGCATCAAGCCCGGCGACCGGTTCGTCAACCACGCCGGTCTGGACTTCTACAGCCGGCTGGTCGACGAGCTGCTCGACGCGGGCATCCTGCCCTGGCTCACCCTGTACCACTGGGACCTGCCGCAGGCGCTGGAGAAGACCGGCGGCTGGGCGAACCGCGACACGGCATACCGGTTCCGCGACTACGCGTCGACCGTGTTCGACGCGCTCGGCGATCGCGTGACCCACTGGACGACGTTCAACGAGCCGCTCTGCTCCTCGCTGATCGCGTACGCCGCCGGCGAGCACGCACCGGGACGCCGTGAGCCGCGCGCCGCGCTGGCCGCGCTGCACCACCAGCACCTGGCGCACGGGCTCGCGGTGCAGACGCTGCGGTCGCGGTCGGAGGAGGCCGGGGCGCTGAAGCTCGGCATCACCCTCAACCTCACCAACGCCGTGCCGAACGACCCGTCGGATCCCGCCGACCTCGAGGCCGCACGACGCATCGACGGCCTCTGGAACCGGATGTTCGTCGAACCGCTCCTGCTCGGCAGTTACCCGGCCGACGTGCTCGACGACGTGCGCGAGTACGACTTCGAGTCGCTCGTGCACGACGGCGACCTGCAGACCATCGCGCAGCCGATCGACTTCCTGGGCGTCAACCACTACCACGACGACAACGTGAGCGGGCATCCGCTGCCGGCCGACGCCGCACCGGGACTCGTCCCGACCGACCGGCCCAAGGCATCCCCGTTCGTCGGCAGCGAGTACGTCACGTTCCCGTCGCGCCGCCTTCCGGTCACGGCGATGGGCTGGGAGGTGAACCCGGCAGGGCTCCGTTCCCTGCTGGTCCGTCTCGGGCGCGAATACCCGTCGCCGCCGCCGCTGTACATCACCGAGAACGGCGCCGCCTACGACGACCTGGTGGATGCGGACGGCCGCGTGCGCGACACCGAGCGCGAGGCGTACATCCTGTCGCATGTGGATGCGGTGCGCGGTGCGATCGCCGAGGGCGCGGACGTGCGCGGATACTTCGTGTGGTCGTTCCTCGACAACTTCGAGTGGGCATGGGGCTACGAGAAGCGCTTCGGGATCGTCCGCGTCGACTACGAGACGCAGGAACGCATCGTGAAGGACTCGGGTCGCGCGTTCGCCCGCGTGATCGCGGATGCTCGGGCCGGCGTGCGGGCGCCTGCGCCACGCAGCGCGGCGGTGGATGCTCGTGACGGTGCGCTCGTGGACGCGGGAGTCGGTGCTGAGGTCGGCTCCGGCGCGTCTAGCATGGGACCACAATAAGGAGGTGTCGCCGATGACGTCGGAGCACACGGATGCGCACGCGCCGACGCTCGAAGCCGTCGCCGCCCTCGCCGGTGTGTCCCGCGCGACGGTGTCGCGCGTCGTCAACGGCTCTCCCAAAGTCACCGCCGAGGTGACGGAGACGGTCAACAAGGCGATCGCCGACCTCAATTACGTACCCAATCGCGCGGCACGCTCTCTCGCATCCCGTAAGACCCAGGTCGTCGCGCTGGTGGTTCCCGAGTCCACGGCCAAGGTGTTCGCCGACCCGTTCTTCGCCTCGATCGTGCAGGGGGTCGCCCTGCACCTGGCCGACACGGAGTACACGCTCAACATGGTGATCTCGTCGGAGCTGAACCCCGACAAGACGCGCCGCTATCTGATGGGCGGCAACGTCGACGGCGCGCTGGTGGTCTCGCACCACTCCGGCGACCACTCGTACGCGCAGCTCGGCAGCTCCCTCCCGATCGTCTTCGGCGGACGCCCCCTCAGCGACGCGGAGCACAACTCGTTCTTCGTCGACGTCGACAACGTCTCCGGCTCGCGCGGGGCGACCGAGCACCTGATCGCTCGCGGACGCCGCAACATCGCGCTGATCACCGGACCGCAGGACATGCCCGCCGGCGTCGACCGTCTCGTCGGGTGGCGCCAGGCCCTCGAAGCGCACGGGCTCGACACGTCGCTGATCGAGTACGGCGACTTCTCCCCGCTCTCCGGCATGAAGGCCATGCGCCGACTGCTGGAACGCGGCGTGCCGATCGACGGCCTCTTCGCGACCAACGACCAGATGGCGGCCGGGGCGTACTCGGCGATCCTCGAGTCGGGCCGCAGCATCCCGGGCGACATCGCGGTGGTCGGGTACGACGACGACTACTTCGGCCTCACGGCGACGCCGCCGCTGACGACGGTGCACCAGCCGTCGGTCGGTCTCGGCGAGACGATGGCGCAGGTGCTGGTGAAGCGGATCGCGGGCGAGCCCGTCGAGCGCGTGACACTGCTGCCGACAGAGCTCGTGGTGCGGCAGAGCACGTAGGGCGCTGCGGCTCGGGCGTCGGCGCTCGCGTCGCCGCGGTTATCCACAGGCGGTGGATCTCCGGCGGGCGTGAACGGTCACCAATTGTCGCGGAACGCGGCCGCAGAGGCCGACAGCCGACAATTGGTGACCACTCACCGCTGGGCGACCATTCGGTGAATGGCCTGTCGCGCGGCACGCGCCCCGAGGAACGCGGCACAGCGCTACGCGAGCGCGCGGAAGAGTCGGTTGCCGATCACCGCGACGAGGTAGCCGACCGCGACGATCGCCGCCACACCACCGGCGTACGCGACGAAGAGGTGCGACGCTCCCGACTGGGCGGAGAAGTAGGTGACGAGCAGCGCGACCACCGCGCCGACACCGCAGACCGACAGGATCCAGACCAGCGGCCACAGCTTGGTGCGCACCGGGGTGTTCGTCACCGCGTGCATCCAGCTGAGCACGGCGCCGGCGAGGCACCCCCAGAAGGCCACGACGAGGAGTCCCGCGATCACGTCACTCGGGCGGTGCCACTGCTCGACGAGCGTCGAGGCTCCGGCCGCGATGGAGAAGGTGGAGCCGACCACCGCTGCGAGCGGGCGGAAACGAGGGCCCGCGACCAGGAACACCACGAGAGCTGCGGATGCGGCGACCGTCGTGTGACCCGACGGAAGTGAGTTGCTCAGCCCCGCGTCGATCCCCTTCTCGGGCCGGCTCAGGATGGCGTACTTGAGCACCTGCGTGCTGGCATTCGCGAGCGCGGCGGCCACCACCGCCACGAAGAACACCCGCCAGTTGCGGCGGACGAGAACCACGACGATGGCCACGACCGCACCCAGGATCACCGACAGAGCGGGGAGCGCGTTGAGGAACGCGTGGGCGAAATCGATGAGGTCGCCCTTCCAGACATCCGCGCCGGCGAAGGCCTTCTCGTCGATGAGCTGGCCCATGTAGCTGCGCACGAATACGAGGTACACCACGACGAATGCGATGGCCGTTCCGAGAGCGCCCCAGAGGAAGGGAAGGGCGCGCATCGCGGGTCCGGCTCGCATTCCTCAAGCCAACCACACGGTTCCTGGGAATGACCGCACCCGGGCGGGGCCTGTGCAGGGTTGCTCGCGGGATGCGGCTGTGGCGAACGGCGCCCAGCCCTCAGAGACTCACAGGCTCAGGAACGAGACCGGCGCCTGCGCGAACCGGGACCGCATCACGGCGATCGCCTCCGGATTGCGGTCCACCAGCAGGAACCGCCGCCCCAGCGCGCCTGCCACCGCGCCCGTCGTGCCGCTCCCGGCGAAGAAGTCGAGCACCCAGTCGCCCTCGCGGCTGGACGCCTGCACGATTCGGCGCAGGATGCCCTCCGGCTTCTGGGTCGGGTATCCGGTCTTCTCGCGGCCGGTCGGCGAGACGATCGTGTGCCACCAGACATCCGTCGGCAGCTTTCCGAGTTCGGCCTTCTCGGCCGTGACGAGCCCGGGCGCCATGTACGGCTCCCGATCGACCGCCGACGAGTCGAAGTAATAGGTCGACGGATTCTTCACGTAGACCAGGATCGTGTCGTGCTTGGTCGGCCAGCGGTTCTTGGACTTCGCACCGTAGTCGTACGCCCAGATGATCTCGTTGAGAAAGCTCTCGCGCCCGAAGAGGGCGTCGAGCAGCACCTTCGCGTAGTGCGCTTCGCGGTAGTCGAGATGCAGGTAGAGCGTCCCGTCGTCGGCGAGCACCCGCCACGCCTCGATCAGCCGCGGCTCGAGGAACTCCCAGTAGTCGTCGAAACGATCGTCGTAGCTGAGCAGGTCGCCCTTGATCCGCTCGTAGCTCCGCCCCTTGAAACCGGTCACGCTTCCCGGGCCGCCCGCCGAGCGTACGGATGTGCTGGTGCGGCGGGCCTGCGATCGACCGGTGTTGAACGGGGGATCCAGATAGATGAGCGTGAAGGCGCCGTCCGGCAGGGCGGCGACGACCTCGAGATTGTCGGCGTGCAAGACGGCGCTCCGAGCATCCGGATGCCAGAGCGCGGGTTCCGCAACGGCGGGAGCGTCCGCATCCGCGGGGGCGTCCGCATCCGCGGGGGCGTCCGCATCCGCGGTGGCGTCGTCGAGCATGTCACCATTCTCGCAGCGGCGCGGGCCCGCGACGCGCAGGTCGACCGCGGTCGCCTCCACGGCGGCACCGCGCGGGTTAGCCTGGCGGGATGACCCTCACCGTAGTCAACGAACCGGATGCCTCCCGCTACGCCCTCCGCCGGGACGGCGACCTCATCGGTGTGGCCGAATACGAACTCCGCGACGACGCGATCGTTTTCACGCACACCGAGGTCGACGAGTCCCTCCGCGAGAAGGGGCTCGCGAGTCAGCTCGTGACCGAGGCCCTCGACGACGTCCGCGCGAACTCAGCTCGCAGAGTGGTCGTGGCCTGCCCGTACATCCGGCACTGGCTCACCGAGCATCCGGAGTACGGCGACCTCCTGAAGCGGTAGTGCGGCCAGCGCCGGAAGCCCGCCGCGCCGGGGTGCCGCGACCGGTGTCGGTGGCTCGCCCGCCCTCGGTCGGCGCGCGCCCCTCGACGCGCTGACCGCGTCCGTCGGCCCCGAGGTCGAGCGTGATCTTGCCGCCGTCCCACACGTCTTTCGCGCCGTCGCCGGGCAGCGGGGCCGGCGCGGGGAGGAGCGTCTGACGGTCCTGCTCCTGCTGCGCCTCATGACGGCTCGGCGCGAAGACCTCGTCGATCGGCCCGGCGAGTCCGCCCCAGCCGCCCGACCCGCGCTGTGACTTGTTGGAGAGGTCGATCCAGCCGAGCCGCGTGGCGAGCCACAGCAGCACGACAGCGACGACGATTCCCCCGACGATCCACCAGTTCACCGGGACAGGGTACCCGAGCCGCCTGAACGCCGCCCGCCCTCGCGTCGACCCGCCGCCCGCGCCAGCGCCCGCGCTCGCTCCGCCGCCCCACTTCGTCGAGTCGGGGATAAATCCCGCGTGAAGCCCGCGAAACGTGATTAAGCCCCGACTCGATGAACCCTTATGGCGCGCAACCCCGCCGCCCAACCTCCAAGCGCTCGCGTTCGCCACGTCGTGAATCGAGTCGGGGAATAGTCACGCGAAAACGTCCTCAGACGGGATTAATCCCCGACTCGATTGTGGGCGCCGAGACCGGCGCGAGCGCAGCGCCGCGCAGAGCGCTCAGCGAGCTCAGCGCGCGCTGAACGCCAGGTCGCGCTCGGCGCGCACGGCGGCGCGCAGCGACTCCACGTCGTAGGCGCCGTAGTGCCGGCGGCCGTTGATGAAGAACGTCGGCGTGCCCGACACCCCGCTCAGGTCGGCCGATCCGGTGTCCTCCATCACGCGGGCCAGGTGCCGCCCGCTCGTGATGTCGGACTCGAAGCGCTCCACGTCGAGGCCGAGCTCGGCCGCGTACCGGTTGAGGTCCTCCGGCTCGAGGCAGTCCTGGTTGGCCAGCAGGATGTCGTGCATCTCCCAGAACGAGCCCTGCGCACCCGCTGCCTCGGCGGCCTCCGCGGCCATCCGGGCTGCCGGATGCACGTCGACCAGCGGCAGGTGCCGCCAGACGAACCGCACCTCGGTGTCCGAGAGCAGCATGCGCACCTCGGGCTCCGCGCGCCCGCAGTACGGGCACTGGAAGTCGCCGTACTCGACGATCGTGACCGGCGCGTCATCCGGACCCCGGATGTGGTCGCGACGAGCGTCGACCGCATCCGCCAGATCGACCAGCTGCTCCGTCTCGCCGAACAGAGCGCGGGAACGACGCGCGACAGACAGCGCGTTCGTGATCCGGAACAGCACGAAGGTGATCACGGCCGACAGCAGTGCGGCCGTCAGGATGCCGAGCTTGGCCTGGTCGAGCTGCTCGCCGGTGAACGCGAGGTTGGCGATCAGCACCGCGACGGTGAAGCCGACGCCCGCGATCGTCCCGCTCCCGGCGACGGCCGCCCAGCCGACCGGCGGCTTGACCTTCCCCCGGGTCAGGGCCGTGATCAGCCGCGCGACGCCGAAGATCGCGACCGGCTTGCCCACCACGTAGCCGACGATGATGCCGATCGTGATGGGGGCCGCGTAGGCGGTCGCGAGGAAGGCGGGGTCGATCGCGATGCCGGCGTTCGCCAGGGCGAAGAGGGGCACGATCACGTAGCTGGTCCAGGGCAGGTAGCGCGACTGCAGCCGCTCATTCGGCGAGATCGCGTTGATGAGCCCGGCACTCGCGGTGCGTGCGAGCTGCGGGGTCGGCTGCTCGCGGAAGCTGCGGAACAGGCCGCTCGCCTCCTCCAGGTTGTTGCGCCCGGGCGAATAGGCGGGTGCGACGAGCCCGATCGCCAGACCGGCCACCACCGGGTCGACGCCGCTGAACAGCAGAGCGCCCCAGCACAGGAACCCGGCCGCGACGTAGAACGAGGTCGGCGCCTTCGTGTACCGCATCATCAGCGGGAAGAGCGCCCACGCCCCCACGGCGATCAGCAGCGGCACCACCTGGATGTCCGTGCTGTAGACGAGCGCGATGACCAGCAGGGCGACCAGATCGTCCACGATGAACAGGGTGACCATGAACCCGCGCAGACGCTCCGGCAGGCCCCTGCCCAGGATGGCGACCAGTCCGAGTGCGAGGGCGGTGTCCGTCGACATCGCGACACCCCATCCGACCGCGCCGTCGCCGCCGGCGTTGATCGCCAGGAACAGCAGCACCGGCAGGAGCATCCCGGCCAGCCCCGCGACGAACGGGATGAGCAGCTTGCTCCGGTCGCGCAGGTCGCCGAGGTCGATCTCGCGTCGCGCCTCGAGCCCGACGACGAGGAAGAAGAAGGTCATGAGGCCCTGGCTGACCCATTCGCGCAGGTCGAGGTCGATGCCCCACGTGCCGAGCTGCACCACGAACCGCGTCGACCAGAAGTCCTCGTACGAGCTGCCGGCGACGCTCGCCCACAGCACGGCGACGACGATCGCGGCCAACAGGATGCCCGAACTGGCCGTCTCCGTCTTGAGGTACCGCCCGAACTGCGACGCGATGCTGCGGGCCCACGCGGTCGAGCCCGAATGCCCTGGCGGTGTTTCCTCGCTCATCGTTCCTCCTCCGCCTCCGGCCCGTGCCGGTAGGCCCGGTCGCTGCACTGGTCACGGCGTCTGCCGGAACACCTCATTCCGCCAGTGCTCCACAGCGTACAGTTTCGCTATGGCGAGCAGGGTCGCGGATCTCGCCGACATGGATGCGGTCACCGAGACGATCACGCCGGCGTTCAGCGACGACCCGATCCGGGGTCCGGCACTCGAAGGCGTCGGCGGTCGTATCGGCCGCCTCACGGCACGCGGTTGAGCCACTCCTCGGTGCCGAACTTCTCTTCGACCAGCCTCGTAGCCTCGGCGTACTCCTCGGGCGTGATGTCGCCCTCGGTCGCACCGTAGAGCTGCGTGAACGTCTGCTTCATCCGGTCGATCACCTCGGCGCGGGAGAGGCCGGTCTGCGAGCGGAGCGGGTCGACGCGCTTGGCCGCACTCGTGATGCCTTTGTCGCTGATCTTCTCGCGGCCGATGCGGAGCACCTCGACCATCTTCTGGCCGTCCATGTCGTAGCTCATCGTCACGTGATGCAGCACAGCGCCCGACCCGAGTCGCTTCTGCGCGGCGCCGCCGATCTTGCCCTTCGGGCTCGTGATGTCGTTGAGCGGCTGGTAGTACGCATCGATGCCGAGCGACTTGAGTGCGATGATCGCCCACTCGTCGAGGAACGCGTAGCTGTCTGCGAAGCTCATCCCCTGCACCAAGTCCGCCGGCGCATAGATCGAGTACGTGACGACCGAGCCGGCCTCCATGAACATCGCGCCGCCACCCGAGATTCGGCGCACGACGTCGAAGCCGTACTTCTTCGCGTTCTCGGCGTCGACCTCGTTCTTGAGCGACTGGAAGCTGCCGATCACGACGGCGGGCTCATCCCATTCCCAGATGCGGAGGGTGGGCTGCCGGCGACCCTCGCCGACCTCGGTCGCGAGCACCTCGTCCAGGGCCATCTGCATCACCGGCGGCACGGCCTTGGAGTGCACGATCTGCCAGTCGTAGTCCTTCCAGCTCGTGGCCTTCGCCAGCGAGCGCCGGATCGCGACGGCGACGGCCTCCGGCGAGAACCCGAGCAGGGTGGCGCCCTCCGGCAGCGCGCCCTTGACGGCGGCGGCGATAGTAGCGGCGTCGGCCGTGGCGGGCAGACCATTGACGGCCTTGTCGATCGCTTCGAGTGCGCTGTCTGGTTCGAGGAAGAAGTCGCCTGCGAGCCGGAAGTTGGCCAGTCTGCCGTCGACGACATCGAGGTCGACGACCACCAGTTTTCCGCCGGGGACCTTGTATTCACCGTGCATGCTCTCAGCCTAGGACGTCGGCGACCGCGGTGCGCCGGTGTCCGCCACAGGAGGAACGGAACGAACGGGCGCGCGAACGATCGCACGAACGTCCGCACGGGAGCACTCGCACGGGCGCGCTCGCGCGGCCATCCTCGGTAGATTTGACCAGATCGGATGAGGGGAGCATCGATGGAAGCCCTGATCATCGCCGTCGCCGGGCTGCTGGTGGTGGCCGCCGCGACCGCGTTCGCTCCGAAGCTCCGGGTGGCCGCGCCGCTCATCCTGGTCGTGGTCGGGATCGCGATCAGCCTGCTGCCGTTCGTGCCGGACGTGCACGTCGAGGGCGAATGGATCCTCGCCGGCATTCTGCCGCCCCTGCTCTACTCGGCGTCGGTCTCGATGCCGGCCATGAACTTCCGTCGCGAATTCAACGCGATCGGCGGGCTCTCGGTGGTGCTCGTGGTGCTCTCGTCCGTCGTGCTCGGGCTCTTCTTCGCGTGGATCATTCCGGGCCTCGGCATCTGGTGGGGGATCGCCCTCGGCGCGATCGTCAGCCCGACGGATGCGGTGGCGACGTCGATCGTGAAGCGCGTCGGGATCTCGGGCCGCGTCGTGTCGGTGCTCGAAGGCGAGAGCCTGCTCAACGACGCGACCGCCCTGGTGCTGCTGCGCAGCGCGATCGCGGGCACCGCGGCCACCATCTCGTTCTGGGGCGTGCTCGGCAACTTCGCCTACTCTGTGGCCGTGGCCGGCGTGCTCGGCTTCGCCATCGGGCACCTGAACCTGTGGGTGCGGTCGAAGGTCACGGATGCCACGGTGAACACCGTCATCTCGTTCACAGTGCCGTTCCTCGCATCGATCCCGGCGGAGCTACTGGGGGCATCCGGGCTCGTGGCGGCCGTGGTCGCCGGCCTCGTCACCGGGCACGGCGCCGCCCGCCGCCTCTCGCCGCAGCATCGGCTCTCCGACAGCCAGAACTGGCGCGTGGTCGAGCTGGTGCTCGAGGGTGCGATCTTCCTGCTGATGGGGCTCGAACTCTCGGCGATCGTCACCGACGTGCAGTACAGGAACGACGGCGTGGGTCCCGCGGTCGTCGTCGCCTTCGGCGCGCTCATCCTGACCCTGGTCGTGCGGGCGGCGTACATCGCTCCGCTGCTGGCGGGGCTGCGGCGACGGGCACGGCGCAGCGCACAGTTCAAGCCGAGGCTCGACGTCATGCAGCAGCGGCTCGACGGCACCCTCGCACTCCCTGAGGCCGGCAGCGCGGCCGCCGACGAACGGCAGGTGGAGCTCGCCCGCCGCGCGGCGCTCGCGAACCGCCCGGCTCCCGCCAACCGGCCCGCGCCGAATCCGGAGCAGATCGAGCGCGTCAAGACCCGCACCCGCCGCGCCATCGCCGACATCGACTACCTGCTCGCCGCTCCCCTCGGCTGGCGCGAGGGCGGGGTGCTCGTCTGGGCCGGGATGCGCGGGGCCGTCACGCTCGCGGCCGCTCAGACCCTGCCTCTGACGGGAACGCCGGACAGGTCGTTCCTGATCCTGGTCGCGTTCATGGTCGCGGCGTTCTCCCTGCTGATCCAGGGCGGCACGCTCGCCTGGTTCGTGCGCTGGATCAAGCCGGCCGGCCCGGATGTGGAGGCCGAGAAGCAGGAACGCCGTCGTGTGCTCGAGTTGCTCACGACGATCGAGAACACGATCCGGGATGCCCATCCGGTGCCGCTCGAGGAGCAGACCGAGGTGCAGACCGACACCGCGGCCGACGCTGCGCAGGATCCCGAGCAGCCGCCGGCGCAGCGATTCGCGGACATGAAGCGCGTGACCATCGAGATCATCGAGGCGCAACGGACGGCCCTGCTCGATGCCCGCGACGACGGCACGTTCGACGCGGACATCCTCAACAATGCGCTCGACAACCTGGACGCCGACCAGATCAGCATCGAGCTGAAGGGCCAGCCGCTCGGGCAGTGAGGGGTTGCCCGGGCGCGTCAGGGGTTGCCCGGGCTAGTCGGGCCGCATCCCCTCCCTTCTTCACGCTGCCCCGCGCGAGCGAGTGGTCACTTGTTGTCGCTTCGCGGGCCGAAATGGCCGTTTTCGCGACAACTAGTGACCATTCACTCTTCAGTGACCGAGTTGACCTGTGGATAACGGGTGAGAGACCGGCGCAGGCAGCCCGGCGTCAGTCGCGGCGGGCGATCCGGGCGTCGAGCCACGCCGTCAGGTCGGCCATGACCTCGTCGCGGTTGGTCTCGTTGTAGATCTCGTGACGGGCGCCCGGGTACACGATCGTGGTCACATCCGTGAGCCCGGAACGCGACCGGTACGCCTGCTCGAGCCGCCGCGCGCTGGGCTCGCCGCCGAGCGGGTCGTCGCCTCCGACCTGGATGAGCAGGGGGACGTCCCGCGCGAACGACCGCGCCGGGCGGCCGAGCAGTCGTGAGGCGTCAACCGGTCCGAACAGTTTCGGCAGCGGCGTCGACGTGGTGAGCTCGTCGTCGACGAACGCCTGAGCGACGGCCGGATCGCGGCTCAGCCATTCGGCGCCCGTGGTGCCGAGGTGCGCGAACCGCTTGTTGAGGTTGTAGCCGCTGTCCATGGAGCCGAGCATCCGGTACGCGGTTCCGGAGAGCACCGCCGCGTCGTACTCGTCGGAGTGCTTGTTGAGGATCAGCTGCACCATGAGGGAACCCCAGCTGTGCCCGAAGAAGACGAGCGGAGCATCCGGGTTCTGGTCGCGGATCAGCCGGCTGAAGCCGTGCAACGCGTCGACGGTCGCGCGGAGTCCTCCTGGACCGAGCCGGCCGAGCTTGGAGGCGTCGCCCCACTGCGCCATGCCCGTTCGGCCGTGCCCGCGGTGGTCGTCGACGTAGACGGTGTAGCCGTTCGCGTTGAGGTGCTCGGCGAGCGCGCGGTAGCGGCCGGAGTGCTCGCCCACTCCGTGCGCGACCTGCACGATCGCCCGGGGATCGTCGACGGGCCAGACGTCGTAGGTGATCGCGATGCCGTGAGCGTCGTTGTAGGTGGGCACGCGCTCATTCTGGCGCACGCGCTGAGCGAACGGGATTTATTTAGCGTGCCTAATTTGTTAGGCTAACAATCTATGACGGCCCGACTCACCACTCACGACCTCAGCAGCGCGCTGCGGGTCGGCGTTGCACGCCTGTCACGGCGGCTCCGAGCGGAGAAGGCCGACGACGAGCTCAGCGACACGCAGACGTCGGCGCTGGCGTTCGTCGTGCGCGAGGGGCCGCGCACCATCGGGCAGCTCAGCGAGCACGAGCGGGTCACCCCGCCGTCGATGAATCGCACGGTCAACCACCTCGAGGCGGCCGGGTACATCCGCCGCACCCCCGATCCGGATGACGGCCGCAAGGTCGTCGTCGAGGTGACGGATGCCGGCCGCGCCCTGGTCACGGAGACCCGCCGCCGCCGCGACGCCTGGCTGCACAAACGCCTCCGCACGCTCACCCCCGAGCAGCGCGCCACCCTGGCCGAGGCCGCGACCATCCTGCGAGAGCTGGCTGATTCGTGAGCGCGATGTTCCGCTCCCTGTCGGGCGTGAACTATCGCATCTGGGCCGGCGGAGCGATCGTGTCCAACGTCGGAACGTGGATGCAACGCACGGCCCAGGACTGGATCGTGCTCACCCAGCTCACCCACAACAACGCAGCGGCCGTCGGGTTCGTGATGGCGCTGCAGTTCGGTCCGCAGCTCCTGCTGCTGCCCGTCACCGGATGGGCGGCCGACCGCCTCGACCGCCGCAAGCTGCTGATGGCGACGCAGGGCGCGATGGGGGCGCTGGGTCTCGGCCTGGGCATCCTGACGGTCAGCGGAGCGGTGCAGTTGTGGCACGTCTACGTGTTCGCGGCGCTGCTCGGCTGCGTCGCCGCCTTCGACGCCCCCGCCCGGCAGACGTTCGTCTCAGAGCTCGTCGCCGGTCCGAACCTCTCGAACGCGGTGGCGCTCAACTCGGCGTCGTTCAACACAGCGCGACTGATCGGCCCCGCCGTGGCCGGACTGCTCACGGCGGTCGTCGGCGCGGGCTGGGTGTTCCTGATCAACGCGGCGACGTTCGGCGCGGTATTGCTCTCGCTGAAGTTCCTGAAGGTCGACAAGCTGTACCGCTCCGAGCGCGCGTCGAAGAAACGCGGCGGGCTGATCGAGGGCTTCCGCTACGTGCGCCGCCGCCCCGACATCATGGTGATCCTGGTGATGGTGTTCCTGATCGGGACCTTCGGCCTGAACTTCCCGATCTTCATCTCGACGATGTCGGTGAGCGTGTTCCACAAGGGGGCGGGCGAGTTCGGCCTGCTCTCGTCGATCATGGCGATCGGATCGGTCGTCGGTGCACTGCTGTCGGCACGGCGGGAGCGCCCACGCGTCTCGCTGCTCTTCGCCGGGGCCGCGTTCTTCGGTTTCGGATGCGCCATCGCGGCCGTGATGCCCGAATACTGGCTGTTCGCGCTCGCGCTGATCATCATCGGCGTCTCGTCGCAGACCCTCATGACCACGGCCAACGGAACGGTGCAGATGACCACGGATCCGCAGTTGCGCGGACGCGTGATGGCGATCTACATGGCGATCTTCATGGGCGGAACGCCCATCGGCGCCCCCATCGTCGGCTGGGTGGCCGACACGTTCGGAGCCCGGTGGGCGCTCGGCGTCGGGGCGGCATCCGGATTCGCGGCGGCGCTGGTCGGCGTCGTGTACCTGGTGAAGTACCGCAACCTGCGGCTCCGTTTCACCGCGTGGCGGCCCCGACTGACACTGGATGCCCGTGCCGAGGTGCGCGAGGAACTCGCCGAGACCGAGGTGACGGCGGCCCGCGCCTCCTGAGCGCCCCCAGCCCTCGTCCCCTCGCCCCTCCCCCACTCCCGCCGGCCGTCGTTTGCCAGTCGATGCGGTCCGGCAGCCCGCTGAACCGCATCAAGTGGCAAACGACGATCGCGCGGGTGGCCGGCCGGGCCGGGCCGGGCCGGGCCGGGTCGGCCGGAGTAGCGTCGGAGGCATGACAGTCACCTCGCTGCTCGACATGCACTTCGCCGCCGACCATCTCGACGACGGCCCCCGCGCGCTGCTCGACATCCTCGCCGATACACGCGCGTTCGACGGCTGCCTCGGTGTGCAGGTCGTCACCGATGTCGCCGATCCCTCCCACGTGATCGCGATCGAGCACTGGGAGTCTCTCGACCACGACGACGCGTACCGCGCCTGGCGCGCGGGCCCCGGAGCGTCCGGCCTCGGCGCCTACCTCGCCGAGCCGCCGACCCTCACCCGCTTCGCCGACGCCGTCGCGCTCTAGCCGCCACAGCGCTCAGCGGTACACGGCCGCTCAGCGGCACACGGCCCCTCAGCGGCGCACGGCCGTGTAGCGGCACACGGGCGCTCAGCGGCGCACGGCCGCGTGACGCGGCTCGAAGAGCGCCGGCGCGAACACGCGAGCGACCAGCGCCCGCAGCGTCTCGAGGTCGCCCGCCACCAGCCCTTGCGCCCGCGCCTGCACGAGCACATTGCCGAGCGCCGTCGCCTCCACCGGTCCGGCCAGCACCGGCAGCCCCGTGCGGTCGGCCACCAGCTGGCAGAGCAGCCGATTGCGTGCTCCCCCGCCGACGATGTGCACCGTGTCGATGGCCCTGCCCGACAGCGCGCCGGCCGCCTCGACCGCGCGCGCGAACGCATCCGCGAGGCTCTCGACGATGCTGCGCACGTACTCCACCGGGTCCAGCGGCGCCCGAACGCCGTGCTCCGCGCACCACTCGTCGATGCGGGCGGGCAGATCGCCCGGCGCCAGGAATCGCGGATCATCCGCGTCGAAAATCGGTACCGGCGACGTCGATTCCTCCGCACGCGCCAGCAGCGTCACCAGGTCCGCGTCGATCCCGCGCGCCTGCCAGGTGCGGATCGACTCGCTCAGCAGCCACAGGCCCATGACGTTGTGCAGGAATCGCACCCGGCCATCGACGCCGCCCTCGTTCGTGAAGTTCGCCGCGCGGGCCGCCTCGGTGAGCACCGGATGCTCGAGCTCGACGCCCACGAGACCCCAGGTTCCGCACGAGATGTACGCAGCGTTCGTCGAGCCCATCGGCACGGCCACCACGGCGGACGCCGTGTCGTGCGACCCGACCGCGGTGACCACCGGCCCGCCCGCACGCGCCGGCCCACCCGCACCCGCACCCGCACCCGCACCCGACGACCCGGCACCCACCTGCGACAGCACGCTCGGCAGCAGCGAGCCGACCGTCGTCCCCGCCTCGACCACCGGCTGGAACAGCCCGCGCGGCAGTTCCAGCGCATCGATCAGCGGCAGATTCCACGCCCCGCCGGCGGTGAGCAACCCCGTCGTCGACGCGTTCGTGCGTTCCGCGATCGCCGAGCCGCTCAGCCAGTACGTGAACAGGTCCGGGATGAGCAGCAGAGCATCCACGTCCGCCAGGCGCCCGTCGACCCGGTCGACGGCGAGCTGGTAGAGCGAGTTGAACGGCAGATACTGCAGGCCGTTCTGCTGATACAGCGCGGCCGCCGTCACCCGGTCGTGGACGAGTGCCGTGCCCGGCGCCGACCGCTCGTCGCGGTAGTGGTACGGGACACCCTGCAGCACTCCCCCGCGCAGCAGCCCGTAGTCGACCGCCCACGCATCGACCCCGACGCTCAGGATGCCCGGCTCTGCTCGCAGCGCCGACCCCAGCCCGTCGCTCACACTGCGGAACAGCTCGACGATGTTCCAGTGCAGCCCGGAGCGGTCGCCCTCCCAGAGCTGCACCGGCGTGTTCGGGAACCGCGCGGCCTCGGTGAGGGCGAGTTCGTTCGGCCCGACCCGTCCGAGCATCACCCGGCCGCTGGTCGCGCCCAGATCGACCGCGGCGACCGTTCCCGTGCGACTCATCGCCGTCGCGCTCATCGCAAGAAAGCCGCCGCGACACCGGCGTCCACAGGGATGTGCAGGCCGGTGGTGTGGTCGAGATCGGACGAGCAGAGCACGAACACCGCGTTGGCCACGTGCTCCGGGAGCACCTCGCGCTTGAGCAGCGTGCGCTGCGCGTAGTACTGGCCGAGCTCCTCCTCCGGCACGCCGTAGACCGCAGCACGCTTGGCGCCCCAGCCGCCGGCGAAGATGCCGGAGCCGCGCACGACCCCGTCGGGGTTGATCCCGTTCACCCGGATGCCGTGGTCGCCGAGTTCCGCGGCCAGCAGTCGCACCTGGTGCGCCTGGTCGGCCTTCGTGGCCGAGTACGCGATGTTGTTGGGCCCCGCGAAGATCGAGTTCTTCGACGAGATGTAGACGATGTCGCCGCCGAGCTTCTGGTCGATCAGCACCCGGGCCGCCGCCCTCGACACGAGGAACGAGCCCTTCGCCATCACGTTGTGCTGCAGGTCCCAGTCGGCCACCGTCGTCTCCAGCAGCGACTTCGACAGCGAGAGCCCGGCGTTGTTGACGACCAGGTCGAGGCCGCCGAACGCGAGCAGGGCCGCATCCACCGCGTGCTGCACCGCCGACTCGTCGGTGACGTTCGCGACCACACCGATCGCGACATCCGTCGACCCGATCTCGGCAGCGGCGGCCTGCGCCTTCTCGAGGTCGAGGTCGGCGATCACGACGCACGCGCCCTCGGCCGCGAGCCGGGTGGCGATCGCCTTGCCGATTCCGGAGGCGGCGCCGGTCACGAGCGCGATCCGCGATGCGAGCGGCTTCGGCGTGGGCATGCGCTGCAGCTTGGCCTCTTCGAGCGCCCAGTACTCGATGCGGAACTTCTCCGCCTCGTCGATCGGGGCGTAGGTCGAGAGCGACTCGGCGCCGCGCATCACGTTGATGGCGTTGATGTAGAACTCGCCGGCGACGCGCGCGGTCTGCTTGTTCGCGCCGTAGGAGAACATCCCGACCCCAGGGATCAGCACGATCGCCGGGTCGGCGCCGCGGATGGCCGGGGAGTCCGGCGTCGCATGGCGGTCGTAGTACGCCTGGTAGTCGGCGCGGTACTGCTCGTGCAGCTCCTCCAGGCGCGCGACGGAGTCCTCGATCGACGCGTCGGCCGGGAGATCGAGCACGAGCGGCTTCACCTTGGTGCGCAGGAAGTGGTCGGGGCACGAGGTGCCGAGCGCGGCGAGGCGCGGGTGCTCCGACGACGCGAGGAAGTCGAGCACGACGTCGGCGTCGGTGAAGTGGCCCACCTGTGCGCGGTCGGTCGAGGCCAGCGCCCGGATGTGCGGGGCCAGAGCGGCAGCCTTGGCCAGGCGCTCGGCGGGCTCCAGCGGCTCGTAACCGGCCAAGCCGGTTCCAAACGGCTCCGGACGCCCGTGCTCCGCGATGTACGCGGCGGCGGTCTCGATGATCCACAGCGAGTTGGCCTCGGCCTCCTCAGAGGTGTCGCCCCACGCGGTGATGCCGTGACCGCCGAGGATCGCACCGACGGCATCCGGGTTGTCGCGCTTGATCGCCGCGATGTCGAGCCCCAGCTGGAACCCGGGACGACGCCACGGCACCCATGCGACACGCGAGCCGAACGCCTTCTGCGTCAGCTCCTCTCCGTCGGCGGCGGTCGCGATCGCGATGCCGGAGTCCGGATGCAGGTGGTCGACATGCGCCGCATCCACGAGCCCGTGCATCGCGGTGTCGATCGACGGTGCAGCGCCGCCC
Organism: Leifsonia poae; assembly: GCF_027921845.1. GTDB lineage: Bacteria > Actinomycetota > Actinomycetes > Actinomycetales > Microbacteriaceae > Leifsonia > Leifsonia poae. The sequence goes on along the minus strand of NZ_BSEN01000006.1, from coordinate 266,877 downwards.
TTTCCGTGCAGGGTGTAGTCGAACGCGGCGACCATCTCGTCCTCGCGCTCGACGCCCGGGTACACGTCGGCCAGCGCGCGCAGCCGGTCGAGGCGCAGCACCGCGAGCCCCGGCTCCGTGAGCGTGCCGAGGTCGCCGCCGGAGCCCTTGACCCAGAGCAGCTCCACCGGCTCGCCGGTGACCGGGTCGGTCTCGGTGCCCTTGGCCGACGTGTTGCCGCCGGCGTAGTTGGTGTTGCGCGGGTCGGAGCCCAGCCTGTTGGAGCGCGCGATCAGATCGGCGACAGCAGGATTCGCCATGCTCACGCCCCCCAGCCGGCCTGGGTGCCGCCGACGCGCTCGGCCTCGATCTTCTCCTGGTATCCGGATGCGGCGTACGCCTTCATCGGGTCACCCGGCAGACCGCGGGACTCGCGCCATTCGGCGAGCGCCGGGCGCACATCCGTGTAGAACGCGTCCATCAGGATGCCGTTGGCGCCGAGAACGTCGCCGCAGGCCTGCGCCTTCTTCAACGCCTCGGTGTCGACGAGCAGCGCCCTGGCCGTCATCTCCTGCACGTTGAGCACCGACCGGATCTGGCCGGGGATCTTCTTCTCGATGTTGTGGCACTGGTCGAGCATGAACGCGACATCCGGATTGGCGTAGCCGCCGCCGCGGATGACCTCGTACAGGATGCGGAACAGCTGGAACGGGTCGGCGGCGCCCACGATGAGGTCGTCGTCGGCGTAGAACCGCGAGTTGAAGTCGAACGAGCCCAGCTTTCCGAGGCGCAGAAGCTGCGCGACGATGAACTCGATGTTCGTGCCCGGCGCGTGGTGGCCGGTGTCGAGGCAGACGAACGCGCGGTCGCCGAGCGCGGCGGTGTGGGCGTAGCTGGTCCCCCAGTCCGGGACATCCGTGTGATAGAACGCCGGCTCGAAGAACTTGTACTCGAGGACGAGTCGCTGGTCCTCGCCGATCCGCTCGTAGATCTTCGCGAGCGAATCGGCGAGGCGATCCTGGCGGGCCCTGATGTCATCCTGACCCGGATAGTTGGTGCCGTCGGCCAGCCAGATCTTGAGGTCTCGTGACCCCGTCTCGTTCATCACGTCGATGCACGCGAAGTGGTGGTCGATCGCCTTCTGGCGGACCTTCGGGTCGGAGTGCGTCACCGAGCCCAGCTTGTAGTCGTCGTCCTGGAAGGTGTTCGAGTTGACGGTGCCGAGCCCGACCCCGTTGTCCTCCGCGTGCTTGCGCAGGTCGGAGTAGGAGTCCACCAGGTCCCACGGGATGTGCAACGCGACCGTCGGCGCCAGGCCGGTGTGCTTGTGCACCTGCGCGGCATCCGAGATCTTCTCGAACGGATCGCGCGGCGTCCCCGGCGACCCGAACACCTTGAACCGGGTGCCTGAGTTACCGAACGCCCAAGACGGCAGTTCGATCGCCTGCGCGGCGAGCGGCGTTGTGATGTCGGTGAGATCAGTCATGTCAGTTCATTCGTTTCTGGTTCGCGGTGGAGCCGGCGTCGGTGGTGTCGGGGTCTAGGAGCGGGCGCCGACCGTGTCGAGAACGGGCACCGTCACCGACACCCGGCCTCCCTCGATCGCACGGTCGTCCTGACCGGGAAGACGGAGGACGCCGGTGACGCCCTCGGGGATCTCAGCCGTGACGCTGAGCTGGTCGTCCGAGACGGTCCATTGCACGGCGACCCGGCCGGCGGGGGTCTCGAGCGCGGTCTCGGCCTCGGTGAGACCGCCGCCGGGCTGGGGTGCGATGAGCACGGAGGAGTATCCGGGAGCCAGCGGGGCGATCCCGCCCACGACGCGGTGCATCCAGTCGGCCACGGCGCCGAGGGCGTAGTGGTTGAACGAGGTCATCTCGCCCGGGTTGATGGTGCCGTCCGGCAGCATCGAGTCCCAGCGCTCCCACACCGTGGTGGCGCCCATGGTGACCGGGTAGAGCCACGACGGGCACTCCTTCTCGAGGAGCAGCTTGTAGGCGTCGTCGAGGTGGCCCGTGCGGGTGAGCGCATCGGTGATGAACGGGGTGCCGGCGAAACCGGTCGAGATGCGGTAGCCGGCCTCCGCGGCGAGTTCGGCGAGGCGGTCGCCCGCCACGGCCTCATCCGCAGCGTCGAGCAGGTCGAAGACGATCGCGAGCGCGTACACCGTGGTGCAGTCGCTGAACACGCGCCCGTTGTCGACGTAGTGCTCGTTGAACGCGGCACGGAGGTCGGCGGCGATCGTCGAGAACTCCGCGTACTCGGCGTCGCGGCCGAGGATCTTCGCCGTCTCGGCGACGATCGTCGCCGAGTGGAAGGCGCACGCCGTCGCCACCACCCCGGTGTCGGCCTTGGCCTTGGCGGGGTCCTCCGGCGGGGCATCCGGGTCGAGCCAGTCGCCGAACTGGAAGCCCGTGTCCCACAGGCCGTTCGCCGAGAGCTTGGAGTGCACGCGGCGCACATGCCCGGTCATCGAGGCGAACTGGTTCGCCAGCACCTCCTTGTCGCCGTAGGCCTGGTAGAGGGTCCACGGGACCCAGACGCCGGCGTCGCTCCAGATCGCGGTGGAGTCGGTCTCGGGGAAGCCGCCCGGCTTCTCGAGGTACTTGAGCACGTCGGGGACCACGTACGGGATGACGTCGTCCTGGTGCTCCTGCTCGAGCGCGAGGTCGCGCAGCCAGTCGCTGAGGAAGGCGTCGATGTCGTACAGGAAGGCGGCGGTCGGCGCGAAGGCGGCGATGTCGCCGGTCCAGCCGAGGCGCTCGTCGCGCTGCGGGCAGTCGGTGGGCACGTCGACGAAGTTGCCGCGCATCCCCCACACGACGTTCTCGTGGAACTGGTTCAGCATCGGGTCGGAACTGCGAAAGGTGCCGATCCGTTCGAGGTCGGAGCCGATCGCGACCGCCGTGAGATCCTCGGGCTTCAGCTCGCCCGGCCATCCGGTGATCTCGGCGTAGCGGAAGCCGTGGAAGGTGAACGTCGGCTCGAAGACGTCCTCGCCACCGCTCAGGATGTAGCGGTCGGTCGCCAGGGCCGTGCGCAGCGGGCGCGTGCCCAGCTCACCGTGCTCGAGCACCTCGGCGTGCTTGATCAACACCTCGGAGCCCTCGGGACCCTGCACGCTGACGCGCACCCAGCCGACCAGGTTCTGGCCGAAGTCGATCAGCGTCTTGCCGGACGGCGACGTCGTGATCGCCTTCACCGGCAGCTCGTTCCAGCGGGTGACCTTCGGGCCGACATACGGGGTGAGGATCGAGGTGTCGACGTCGAGGGCGTGCACTCCCACCCAGCCCTCACCGGAGAATCCGGGCCGGCGCCAGGCGTCGTCGCGGCGGCGGGCGTCGATGGTCTCGCCGTCGTACAGGTCGTTGGCGAGCACCGCGCTCGGACCGGCCGTCCAGCTCTCGTCGGTGACGACGGTCTGCGTCGCGCCGTCGGCGAACGTCACCTCGAGCTGCGCGAAGGCGCCGAGCTCCGTGCCGTAGAACTCTCCACGTCCCGACCAGCCCAAGCGGCCCCGGAACCAGCCGTTGCCGAGGGCGAGACCGAGCACGCTCGTGTCCTCGATCAGGCCGGTCACGTCGTAGGTGGCGTAACGGAGGCGCCACTCGTAGCTGCTCCAGCCGGGCGTCAGCAGGTCGTCGGAGACCGGCCGGCCGTTCAGCCACGCCTCGACGACGCCCTGGGCGGAGAGCGTCAGCGTCGCGCCGGTCACGGCTCCGTGGCCTTCGTCGAGGGTGAATTCGCTGCGGAGCAGCGGCGCTCCGTTGAAGTCGTCATCGGCTGCGATCATGCGAGCTTGCCAGTTCATTGAGAATTCTCCATTGTGTTTCGGTCGGTGACGGATGGGTCGTTGGTGCGGTGGCGTCGGCGGGCGGGTCAGCCCTTGACGGCACCGCTGGTCATGCCGGCGACGATCTGCCTGTTGAAGAAGATGTAGGCGACGAGCGGCGGGATGGTGATGAGGAAGATGGCCATGAAGAGCAGGTTGTAGAAGCTCAGGTTCTGGCCGGAGAAGGTGTACAGCGCGAGCTGCACGGTCACGTTCTGGTCGCCCGGCAGGAAGTACAGCGGACCGGCGAAGTCGTTGAAGACGAAGACGGCCTGCACGACGATCACCGTGACGATCACCGGCCGGAGCAGCGGAAGCACAACCCGCAGGAACATCCGCACCGGGCCGGCGCCGTCGAGCACGGCCGCCTCGTCGAGCTCGCGCGGGATGTTCCCGACGAACGCGCGGAAAAGCAGGATGCAGAACGACAGCCCGAAGGTGGTCTCCACCAGGATCATGCCCGGCAGCGTCCCGAACAGCTTGAGACCCTGCAGCACCCAGATGGTCGGCACGACGGCGGGAGGCACGATGAGGCCGGCCAGCACGAAGAAGTTGACGACAGGTCCCCACTTGCTGCGCTTGCGGGCCAGGATGTAGCCGGCCATGGCCGAGATGATCACCATCAGCAGAACCGAGAAGATCGTGAGCACAGCGCTGTTGATGATGGCGCGCCCGATGACTCCGTCGTTCGAGGTCAGGGTGTCCACCAGGTTCTGGAAGAACATGAACTGCTTCGGCCAGGAGAAGGCGAGGTCCGAGGCCTCCGACGGCGACTTGGCGGCCTGCAGCAGCACGAACGCGAACGGGACGAGGAAGACGACGATGGAAACGAGGATCGCGATGGTGCCGACGATCCAGGCCCTGGTGCGTTCGCGGGTCACAGTTCCACCTGCTTTCGGTTGAGGAAGTACGAGAGCGGGACCATGATCACCGTGACCACGAGGAACAGCACCACGTTGCCGGCGGTCGAGAGGCCGAAGAAGCCCGCCTGGTACTGCTTGTAGATCACGGAGGCGAGAACGTCGCTGGTGAAGCCGGGGCCGCCGCCGGTGGTCGCCCAGATGATGTCGAACGACCGGAGGCCGCCGATGAGCGACAGGATGATCACGGTCGCGGTCGCACCCCGGGAGAGCGGGATGGTGATCTGGCGCAGGATCTTCCAGTACCCGGCGCCGTCGATGCGCGCCGCCTCAAAGTACTCGGTCGGGATGGCGACGATGCCGGCCATGAAGATGAGCGTCGCGATTCCGACGCCCTTCCAGATGTCGACACCGGCGATCGTGTAGAGCGCGAGGTTCGGGTCGGTGAACCAGCCGGGCTGCGGGAGCCCGAAGAAGCCGAGCACCGCGTTCACCATTCCGTGGAACGGGTCGAGGAGCGACTTGAACATGATGCCGACGCCGATGGTCGAGATCAGCACCGGGAAGAAGACGACGGCGCGGAGGTAGCCGCGGCCGATGACGGGGCTCGTGAGGAGCAGCGCCAGGAAGAACCCGATGATCACCTTGGCGCCCGACGTGAGCACGGCGTAGATCAGGGTGTGGATGAAGCTCGTGTACAGCTGGGGGTCACTGAAGAACTGCACGAAGTTGTCGAACCCGATGAACGTCGAGTCGAATAGCGACCAGCGGGTCAGCGAGAAGTAGAACGACGAGAATGTCGGGAGAGCGAAGAAGACCACGTACAGCACCAGGGCCGGTATGAAGAACCAGGTCGGGTAGTACGACTTGATCGGTCGCCGCTTCTTGGGGCCGTGAGCGACGCGCCCCTCTGTGACGATGTCGGCCGCTTGGATGGCGGTCGCAGGTGTTGCCGTCGACATGTTTACTCCTCGTCGAGTATGGATCTGCGGTGCGTTGCACCATGGGCCACGGCCGGGTGGCCGTGGCCCCTGGTGCTCAGACGCTACGCCCGGAGGCGCTGCATCGGTGTGAGGCTTACCAGCCCTTGAGTCCGAGCTGCTGGGCCTGAGCCTTCACGTCGTTGTCGTAGAGGGCCGCACCCGCCTTACCGGTGGAGATGCCGGAGCCGACCTGGATGAGGATCTTCTCGAGGTTCGGTCCCTTGATCGGGGAGAGGAACTCGAGCGCCAGACCGGTCTTCTTGGCATCCTGGTACGCCAGCTCATCCTTCACGAGGCCCGGCGCGTCATCCGGGACCGTGCAGGTGCTGATCGCGAACGGACCGGCCGCTGTTGCGGCCTTGTTCTGGATGTCGCAGCCTGCGGGAGAGTTGATGAAGGCGACGAGCTTCTTCGCCGACGTCAGTTTGTCACCGGTCGTCGACTTCGGGACGTAGGCGCCGCCCGGCTCCCACACGGTCGCGCTCGGGTCGCCCGACTCGGTCGGCATGGCGAAGTAGCCGATGTCGTTGACCTGGTCGGGGTTGGACTGCAGCACGTTGCTGATCACCGCGGTGATCATCGGGTACTGGGCGCCAGCACCGGTCGCGAGCATCTTCAGTGCGTTCACGTTGGTGAGCGACGCGTAGTCCTTGTTCATCAGACCCTTGTCGAAGATCTCCTGCGTGTGCGTGAAGCCGGCCAGCGCGGGCGGGTTCGAGTACTTCGCCTTGTTGTTCGTGTAGTCGTCGGCCCAGTTCGGGTCGGCCGCACTGATGTTGGCGAAGTCGGCGAGCACGAAGAGCTGGCTGGTCCAGGTGTCTCCGTACGACTGGATCACCGGGGTGATTCCGGCGGCCTTGATCTTCTCGCTGTTGCTGATGAACTCGTCCCAGGTCTTGGGAACGGTGAGCCCGAGCTTCTCGTAGACCTTCTTGTTGTACATGACGCCGCCGTCGAAGGAGGTGCCCGTCGGTGCGCCGTAGGTGGCCTTGTCGGTGCTGACCGTCTTCTTGAAGTCGTCCGTGATCTTCTTCACCCAGGGCTCGTCGGTGAGCGGCTGAAGCTGGGTGTCGGGGTGCAGGGCCTGGAACAGCGAGCCCGAGTTGTACAGGAATACGTCGTCCATGGTGCCGGTGGACAGCCGGGTCTTGATCAGGTTGTCACCATCCGTACCGGCCGGACGCGTGTTCACCTTCACCTTGATCGAGGGGTTCTCCTTCATGAACCCCTTCGCCAGCGCGTTGGCGAACGATGTGGCGGCCGGATCGTTGCCTCCGGCCATCAGCGTGATCGAGGATGAGCCCGAGCCACCGCTCGATGAACACCCGACGAGGGTGAGGGCCGCGAGGGCCGCACCACCGAATATGGCGACAGCGCGCGCCGTCGTCTTACGAGAGAACATGAATACCTCCTTGTATTGGCGCCGCAGCTCCCGATGGGGGATTCGGGTTCGCATTGAAACGCTTCATTTGAAGATAGGTGCGCCCTGGATGTGCGTCAAGAGTGAATTGTAACGATTCAGCAACGGAGGAATTCTCCGTTTAGGGATGGTGCGGAAGGCCGCACCGCGTGGCGTGCGGGCCCGGCCAGGGCGGGCATCCGGCCGATAGGGTGTTCAATGAACGGATCGCCAATAGGTGCGCGCCACAACAAATGAAGTTCGCGGCCGTTAACGTTTCAATGCTCGGGCCACCTAGAATGCGAAGCGGAAAGGACGGCTATGGTTTCGCCCAGCGTCAAGGACGTCGCAGCACTCGCTCGCGTCTCGATCGGCACCGTCTCGAACGTGCTCAACCGTCCCGAGATCGTCTCCCCCGACACTGTCGAGCGCGTCACGCTCGCCATGGAGAAGCTCTCCTACGTGCGGAACGAGGCCGCCAGGCAGCTGCGCGTCGGCCACAGCAACGCGCTCGGCCTGATCACGCTCAGCGGCAGCAACCCGTTCTTCACCGAGCTCACGACGGCCGCGGAAGACAGCGCGGCCTCCGCAGGCTACTCGGTCATCGCCGGCAACAGCAACGAGAAGAAAGACAGGGAGTCGGGCTACCTCAACCTGTTCGAGGAGCTGCGCGTGCGCGGCGTGCTGATCTCGCCGGTCGGCAATGTGGTTCCACGATTGCGCCGGATGCGGCAGCGCGGCATCCCCGCCGTGCTCGTCGACCGCGTGAGCAACGACCTCTCCTTCAGTTCGGTCTCCGTCGACGACGTCGCGGGTGGCGCCCTCGCGGTCACGCACCTCATCGAGTCGGGGCGGCGGCGCATCGCGGTCGTCGGCGGCCCGACGGAGATCCGCCAGGTGAGCGACCGCCTGCAGGGCGCGCGACAGGCGGCCGCCGCGCATCCGGGCGTCACGCTCGAGGTCATCGTCGTGAACGGGTTGACGGTGCAGGAGGGCCGACGAGCAGGCGAGGCGATCGTGGAGCGCGCACCTTCAGCACGGCCCGACGGTATCTTCGCCGCGAACGACCTGCTTGCGATCGGCCTGCTCCAGGCGCTCAACATGCAGGGCGAGATCGCCATCCCCGACGAGATCGCGCTCGTCGGCTACGACGACATCCTGTTCGCCAGCGCTTCCGTGGTCCCGCTGACCTCGATCCGGCAGCCGAGCCGGCTGATCGGCGAGACGGCGGTGCAGATCCTGCTCGAAGAAGCGGAGGACCCCGACCTCGAGCCGCGGCAGATCCTGTACCAGCCGGAGCTCGTGGTGCGGGCGAGCAGCGCGAGCGCGCCGCCGGCGTAGAGCGGCCGGCGCGGTGCTGACGCGCACGGCGCGCGGCGCTTGCCTCTCGCGCGCGGCTGTTTCGTGGCAGCAGTCGACTCTGACCGCGCCATTCCCGTGCATTGCCACAAATCGTCGGCGCGGCTCGGGCGGCCGGGATCGTGCGCGCTAAAACGAATCAATCGCTCGGCCATACGCACGGGCGCGGCACGGGCGCTCGCAGCCCGAATCGCAGTGAATCCCTGGGAGCGCAGACACTTGACGTATGCGAACGACCCGGCTCGTTCGTCATCGCGATCATTTGAACGATTCAAATTCGCCACGATCTGCGCTATGGTGATCGCGCAACGATGCATCGAGCGGAAGGAACGTCGTGGTCGAACCGCTGCGACCGTCGAGGTCGGACACCTGCCGATGGGCCATGCGCCGACGACCGGAACGGGGTCGGCCGTGAAGCACCACGACGAAGCGCTCGACCGCTACGTGCGCCGCGTGGCGTCTGACCCCGGCACCCTCGGCGTCATCGTGACCGGCTCGCTCGCGCGCGGCACCGAGCGCCCGGACTCCGACGTCGACCTCTACCTGGTCGTGACCGAGGAGCGCTGGGACGAGGCCTACGGAGTGAACCGTCTGATGTTCACGGAGACAGACGGGATCGACTACCCCGACGGCTACTTCGACGTGAAGCTCGCGACGCTGTCGTACCTCGACGACGCCGCCGAGCGCGGCGACGATCCGGTGCGCGCCTCGTTCGCCACCTCCCGCATCGTCTTCAGCCGCGTCGACGATCTCGCCGAGCGCGTCGAGCGCATCCGGTTCGTCGCCGACGACGGCTGGGATGCGCGCGTCGCCTCGTTCGTCGCGCAGGCACGGCTGCACGGCGGCTACTTCCTCGATCAGGCGAGCGAGAGCGGGGACGCCTTCCTCCTCCACCACGCCGCGGTGCACCTCGCGCTGTCGGCCGGACGCGCCTTCCTCGCCCGCGAGCACACGTTCTTCGGCGGCCCGAAGCAACTCATGAAGCAGGTGCGCGAGCTGCGGGCTCAGCCGGAAGGGTTCGCCGCCGACCTCGTCGCGCTGGTCGAGCATCCGACCCGCCGAACTGCGGACCGGGTGCTCGCCGCGCTCGAAGACGCTGTCGGCGGCGCACTGCCCCGCGACGAGACGCTGTCGACGTTCATCCTCGACAACGAGCTGGCCTGGCGCTATCGCACCAAGACCCCCGAGTACTCCTGACCCCTCCTCCCGCCCCACCTTCGACGGTCAACCCCACCCTGACGTTCAACGCAGAAAGCAGGCCACCATGACAACCGAGACGCTGGAATCCACCCGCGCGACCATCGCCTCCCCTGCCTCCGCCTTCGGCGGGATCGGCTGGCGGGCGCACTGGATCGGCGCCGACCCGTCGGGCGGCGGCTCCGAGGTCGGCCTCGGCACGTCCGATGCCCGAGCGCCGTTCCACCGCTCGATCTTCCGGAGCACCGTCTCGCTCGACGCCGTACCGTCGACCGCGCCGGCGCGCCTCACCGCGGACTCCCGCTACGTGCTCTTCGTCAACGGCGCCGAGGTCGGGCGCGGGCCGGCGCGCTCCCAGCCCCGCCGGTTGCGGTACGACGAGTACGATCTCGCTCCGTTCCTGCGCCAGGGCACGAACACCATCGCGGTGCTGGTCACGTTCTACGGCGACGCGACGGCGTTCTGGCAGCCGGCTGCCGCCAACGGCGGGCTCGGGCTGGATGGCGTGCTCGTGTTCGAGGCAAGGCTCGGTGACGACCGGCTCATCTCCGACGACACGTGGCTCGTGCACCGCGCGACCGCGTGGACGGCGCCGTCGCTCGAAGGGCTCGACGGCGTTCCGGTCGAACTGGTGGATGCGCGGGCCCTCCCTGTGGACTGGGAACAGCCCGACTTCGACGACTCCGGCTGGCCGACCGCCCACCTCCGGCCCGCGAGCCACATCGGCGGCTTCGGCCGCACGCAGCCGCCGACCGACCCGTACGGGGCGCTCATCCCGCGCGGCACCGCTCCGGTCGGCGGGGCGCTCGTCACCCCGGCCGTGGTCCGGGTGAGCGCGGCCCTGCCGGTCACCGATGCCGCGGACGAGCATCCGGTGTCGCGGGTGCGTCGGGCTCTCGATGGCCGTGACGTCTCAGCCGACGCGACCGCGTCCCTCCCGGTGCCCGTGCCATCAGGGGCTGACACCGGCACGATCGTCAGCCTCGACTTCGGTCGCGTCGTCGTGGGTACCGTGCACGTGTCGCTGCGCGCGGCCGCCGGAACCACTGTCGACCTGCTGTACCGCGAGCGCCCGCACCGCTCGGACGAGGCGGAGAGCTTCTCGATCCCGAAAACGGGCGCCCGCTACATCGCGCGCGGGCACGACGACCGCTTCGACGCGTTCGAGGTCAACGGCATGCGCTTCGCACACCTCCTGGTGACCGGAGGCGACGCGGAGGCCGTGATCGACGGCATCGAGGTGCAGGAGCGCCTGTACCCGCAGGTCGGAGCGGCCTTCTTCCGCTCCGACGACCCGGAGATCGACGCACTCTACGCGGCGGGCATCCGTACGGTTCAGGCGAACGCGCAGGATGCGTTCACCGACTGCCCTACGCGGGAACAGCGTGCCTGGGTGGGCGACGGCGTGGTCCACCAACTCGTCCACCTCACGACGAACGACGACTGGCGGATGGCCCGCAACTACATCGCCCTCGGCAACTCGCCGCGCTACGACGGGATCCTGCCGATGAGCGTGGTCGGCGAGATCGAGTCGTCCGGCGGGTTCACGATCCCGGACTGGTCGATGCACTGGGTGCACGGCGTGCACAACCTCTACCGCTACATCGGCGACGAGCAGGAGATCCGCGCACTGCTGCCGACGGTGGAGCGCATCCTCCGCTGGTACCTCCCGTACGTGGACGAGCGCGGCACCATCGCCGACGTTCCGGAATGGAACCTCGTCGACTGGTCGAGCGTGCTCGTCACCGGGCGCAGCAGCCTCCTCACCGCACTGTGGGCCCGCGGGCTGCGCGAGTTCGCCGAGCTGAGCCGCTTCGTCGGCAACCAGGGGGCGGCGGCCTGGGCCGACGACCTGCACGCGCGGGCCGCCGGCGGTTTCGAGGACTTCTGGGATGAGGCGCGCGGGACGTACGTCGACCACATCGTCGACGGTGTCGTGCAGCCTGCCGCGTCGCAGGCGGCGGGAGCCACCGCGATCGTGTCCGGACTCGCGCCGCGTTCGCGCTGGAACCGCATCATCGACGCGGTCACCGACCCGGCGACGCTCATCGTGCGCTCCTGGATCGGCAACGAAGACGGCTCGTACGACCAGCAGAAGATCGCCGACCAGATGAAGGGCGTGCAGCGGATCGACTGGGATGCCGAGCACGAGGTGGTCATCGCGGAGCCGTTCTACAGCTATCTGGTGCACGACGCGGTCGCTGAAGCCGGCCGGGCCGGCGACCTCGTGACGCTCATCCGGCGCTGGTCGCAGTTCCTGGTCGACGGCTACGACACCTTCGGCGAATGCTGGGGCTGGGGCACTCCGGTGCACGGCTGGAGCAGCACCCCGACGAAAGACCTGGTGCAGTACGTGCTCGGCGTCACACCGGACGCTCCCGGATTCTCTACCGCGCGGGTGGAGCCGGCGCTCGGCACGCTCGGGTTCGCCGAGGGCTCGGTGCCGACACCGTTCGGGTCGATCCAGGTGCGCGTGGATGCGACATCGGTGACGATCGAGTCGCCGGTGCCGGTCGTCGCGGTGGCACCGGACGGGACGAAGACGAGCCTGCCCGCCGGCCGGCACGAGCTCGCCCGCTAGCCCGAGCGATCCACTTCTGCGAAATGTGCGGTCGGGCGCCGCTCGCACCGCACATTTCCCACAGGTCGCACGCGCCGAACTCTCAGCCGCGACGAAATAGGATCGAGGGATGACTTCGCCTGAGACTTTCGACCGCGTCACCGTGTTCGGCGCGGACTGGTGCCGCGACTGCATCCGCTCCAAGGCCCTCCTCGACCGGGTCGGCGCCGACTACGAGTACATCGACCTCGTCGCCCAGCCGGAGGCCGCCGACCGCGCCCTCGCGATCAGCGGACGCACGAACATCCCGGTGATCGTGTTCCCCGACGGCGCCCACCTCGTCGAGCCGTCCGACGCCGAACTCACCGAGGCGCTCGCCGCGCGCTGAGGCGCTTTGCCACCGCAGCGCCGCTCGGCCACGGGTCTGTCGGCGCTCCCCCGCGCTCACTAGGCTGACCGCATGGACACGAGCCCGCAGCCGGCGCCCGAACGGCCGGTGTGGTCGGGCGCGGCGGTGCTCGGTCTGGCTGCCGTCGTGCTCGGAACGATGCTGATCGCGGTCCCCGCGGTGTCCGGCGTGCTCGGAGCGATCGCGCTCGTGCTCGGCCTGCAGTCTCGCGGGCGGCTCCGGGCGGACGCCGCGCTGCGCGGAGCCGTTCCGTCGGCGATCGCCTTCTTCGGCGGCATCATCCTCATCGTGATCGGGGTGCTCCCGCTCGTGCTGTCGCTCGTCTTCGCGCTGGTCTAGCCGCGTCGCCGCGCCCCCGCGCCGCCGCGCCGCCGCGCCCCCGCATAGCGGTGCCGCCGAGCGGTGCCGAATGTCCGTCATCCCTGCGATTTGAGCGACATTTCGCACCACTCGCGGTCAGCGGGCGGCGAGCAGGCCCGGCGCGCCGTGACCGGGACAGACGAGCCGCGGGCGCATCCCGGCGATCAGGGCCGCCGTTTCCAACGCCTGGCCCGTGTCGCTGATCAGGAACGCCGGGAACTGCTCGAGCGCGCCCTTGGAGAGCCGGACGGCGTCGCCGGAGAACACCACACCGTGCCAGCGCACCACGTGGTGGCCGGGCGTGTGCCCGGGAGCCGGCACCGCGAACAGCTCCGGAACGACCTCGGTCTCCGCATCGTCGGGCAGCTCGGCGAGGCCGGCCGGCTCGTCCGCCTGACCGCGCAGGGCCAGGATGCGCCGGGAACGCGTCGGCGGCGGCGTCTCGCCGCGCAGGATGGCCGCGTCCGCGCGCCCGAGCCACACCTTCGCCCCCGTCTGCCGCTGCAGCGCGGCGGCCGCACCGGCGTGGTCGGGGTCGTAGTGGGTGAGCACGATGTCCGTCACGGGCGGGACCTCGTGGCGTGCGCCCGCCAACTCGGCGATGAGCCCGGGGCCGCCAGACCGGATGCCCGTGTCGATCACCACCGAGCGATCACCCGCCGCGACGAGATACGCGTTCGCGCCCCGCGCCTTCTGCAACTGGAAGACGCCGTCGGTGAGCTGCTTCATGGGTCCTCGTCTCCTGCGGTGCCGTCGGATGCGCGCTCAGGCTAAGCCTGCGGCGGGCACCGCGCAAACGACGCCGGAGACCCGAATCCCATTCAGCACTCGGGTTGCAGAATGCCATCCAGATCTCCTGTTGGACATCTGATTGGTGCGAGCGGATGCTGAGGCTATGGAGTACACAAACCTGGGCCGATCCGGCCTGAAAGTCTCACGGCTGGTTCTCGGAACGATGAACTTCGGGCCCCAGACCCCCGATGAGGACTCGCACGCCATCATGGATGCGGCCCACGAGTACGGCATCAACTATTTCGACACGGCCAACGTCTACGGCCAGCACCGCGGCAAGGGCGCCACCGAGTCGATCGTCGGCGACTGGTTCGCGAAGGGCGACGGCCGCCGCGAGCGCACGGTGCTCGCCACCAAGCTCTACGGCGACATGGGCGACTGGCCCAACGAGGGCAGGCTCTCGGCCCTGAACATCCGGCGCGCGCTGGATGCGAGCCTGAAGCGCCTGCAGACCGACCACATCGACATCTACCAGTTCCACCACGTCGACCGCGCGACGCCGTGGGACGAGATCTGGCAGGCAATGGAGACCGCCGTCGCGCAGGGCAAGATCCTGTACGCGGGGTCGAGCAACTTCGCCGGGTGGCACATCGCCACCGCGCAGGCCGAAGCCCGCCGCCGCAACTACACCGGCCTCGTCAGCGAGCAGTCGATCTACAACCTGCTGACCCGCGACGTCGAGCTCGAGGTGCTGCCCGCCGCCCAGGCCAACGGGGTCGGCGTGATCGCGTGGTCCCCGCTGCACGGTGGCCTGCTCGGCGGCGTCATCCGCAAGCAGAACGAGGGCAAGCGCCGACTCGAGGGGCGCGCGGCCGACACGCTGGCCACGCACCGCGAAGCGATCGAGGCGTACGAGGCCTTCGCCGACGAGCTCGGCCACGAGCCGGGCGACATCGCACTGGCCTGGCTGCTCGCACAGCCGGCCGTGACCGGTCCGATCATCGGACCGCGCACCCGCGAACAGCTGGATGCCGCGGTTCGAGCGCTCGAGGTGAAGCTCGACGACGCCGCGCTCGCCCGTCTCGACGAGATCTTCCCCGGCCACAAGACCGCACCTGAGGACTACGCCTGGTGAGCGCCGACAGCCTGGAGGGCACCACGATGAAGACACGCAGGATCGGCGACCTCGAGGTCAGCGCGATCGGCCTGGGCGGAATGCCGATGTCGATCGAGGGCCGCCCGGACGACGAGCGGTCGATCGCCACGATCCACGCAGCACTGGATGCCGGCGTCACCTTCTTCGACACCGCGGACGCGTACCACGTGCACGCTGACGAGGTCGGTCACAACGAGTCGCTGATCGCGGGCGCGATCCGCAGCTGGGGCGGGGACGCATCCGGCGTTCTCGTCGCGACGAAGGGCGGTCACCTGCGGCCGGGCGATGGCAGCTGGACCGTCAACGGACGACCGGAGTACCTGAAGGAGGCGGCGAAGGCCTCGCTCGCCCGACTCGGCGGCGACGCGATCGGCCTGTACCAGTTCCACCGTCCCGACCCCGACGTCGCGTACGAGGACTCCGTCGGCGCCATCCGCGACCTGCTGGACGAGGGCGTCATCCGCCTCGCGGGCATCTCGAACGCGGACCCGGCGCAGATCCGGCAGGCGCAGCAGATCCTGGGCGGCCGCCTGGCGTCGGTGCAGAACCAGTTCTCGCCGGCGTTCCGGTCGAGCGAGCCCGAGCTGGTGCTCGCGGACGAGCTGGGGATCGCCTTCCTTCCGTGGAGCCCACTGGGCGGCATCCAGTCGGCGGGCGCGCTCGGAGACCGGTTCGCGCCGTTCCAGCAGGTGGCGGATGCCCGCGGCGTGAGCCCGCAGGTGGTCGCACTCGCCTGGCACCTCGCGAAGAGCCCGCACGTGATCCCGATCCCCGGCGCCTCGCGTCCGGAGTCGATCCGCGACTCGGTCACGGCCGTCGACCTCGACCTCACCCCCGAGGAGTACGCCGCGCTCGACGCCGCCTGAGCGCCGCGCCCGTCCGCCCCCGCACCCATCCGGGCCGCACCCACAATCGAGTCCGAAGTTGTTGCCGCGACACGCCGACCGCGAAGCGCAACAACTTCGGACTCGATTGCGCGTGTGCGGGCGGAGCTACGCGGGGGCGATGTTGGCGGTGAGCGCGGCGACCTCGGCGGCGCGCGCATCCCGGCTGTCGATGCGGCCCCGGATGCCGGGTCGCGTCTGCCAGGGCAGCGGGCCGTCGGCGTGCCGGTACTCGACCCCGACAGCGTCGAGCCGTTCGAGGTGCGTGTCCAGCCGGACGGCGAAGGCGTCGTAGTCTCGCTCGCCCGCCGTCCACAGCGCCTCGGCGAGGGCGCACAGCCGCGGGAACGCGAAGTAGTCGAGCGTGCGCGGCGAGTCCATGTACTCGGTCCAGAGGTTGGCCTGCCCACCGAGCACGTGCGCACGCTCGTCCCCTGTGAGTGAAACCGGCACGGGGTCGAATCCGTAGACGTCGCGCACCGTGATCACGACGACGAGCGGAATGGGCTCGTCGGGCCGCTCGGACTGCCGGTAGTTGAGGTAGGCCGTCTGGTCGGGGCAGAGCACGACATCGTGGCCGGAGCGCGCCGCCGCGACTGCGCCCGTCTCGCCCCGCCACGACGCCACCGTGGCGCCCGGCGCGAGGCCGCCCTCCAGGATCTCGTCCCAGCCGAACAGCCGGCGGCCGCGAGCGGTGAGGTGGTCGTCGAGGCGGCGGATGAACCAGCTCTGCAGCGCATCCTCCGTCGTGACGCCGAGCTCGCGCATGCGTTGCTGGGTGCGCGGGTCGTCGCGCCATTGACCCTTCGGGCACTCGTCGCCACCGACGCCGATGAACTCCGACGGGAAGATGTCGAGCACCTCGTCGAGCACGTTCGTGAAGAACTCGACGGTGGCCTCCTCGGCGTTCAGCACGTTCGGGATGATCCCCCAGCGCGTGCTGACGTCGAGGCGCTCCCCCGTCACCCCGAGCTCCGGATACGCGGCGATCGCCGCCTGCACGTGGCCGGGCGACTCGATCTCGGGGACCACGGTGATCCCCCGCGCCGCCGCGTACGCGACGATCTCGCGCAGGTCCTGCTGCGTGTAATAGCCGCCGTGCGGGCGTCCGTCGCCCGGCGCATCCGCGCCGTAGCCGACCTGGGATTCCCGCCGCCACGCGCCGACCTCGGTGAGGCGGGGGTAGCGCAGAATCTGGATGCGCCAGCCCTGGTCGTCGGTCAGATGGAAGTGGAGCACGTTGAGCCGGTGCATCGCCATCAGGTCGATGAAGCGCAGCACATCGTGCTTCGGCAGGAAGTGCCGTGCGACGTCGAGCATGACGCCGCGCCAGCGGAAGGCGGGCTCGTCGGCGATCTCGCAGGCGGGCGCGGCCCAGTGGACAGCATCGCCGCCGTCGGCACCCCCGGCGAGCGCGGCGGGCGGGACGGGCGGGACGGGCGCGCGGCGGTACACCTCGGACGGCAGCAGCTGGAGGAACGCCTGCACACCGTTGCTGACCCCGGCGGCCGAGCCGCCCGTGATCCGGACCCCGGAGGCGTCGACGACGAGGTGGTAGCCCTCCGCCACGAGCGCAGGGTCCACGGCGAGCGCGATGACGGTCCCGGCCGGGCTGGCCGGCTCGGCCGGCTCACCGAGAGCGAAGCCGGTGGATGCGGTGAGCACCGATCGCAGGAGGGCGGCAGGTCGCGCGGTCGAGGCATCCGACAGGATGCGCGTGCGCGGCCCGACGACGAACTCGCCGTCGCGCTCCTCCAGGTGCCGTGGCTTCGGAAGGAGACGGCCGGCCGCGCTCACGCGCCGTGCCCGCCGGCGCCGTCGCCGCTTGAGCCGTGACCGCCGGAGCCGTGCCCGTTCCCGTTCCCGTTCCCGTTCCGGTGACGCTCCGGCGCCAGACGCTGGCTGCTGACCGCTTCGTAGGTGAGCCGGAGGGACTCGGTCATCTGGTCGTACATCTGCTGCGCGACGCGCACGAACAGGAAGTCGACCAGGGCGAGCTGGGCGATGCGGCTCGACATCGCACCCGACCGGTACAGACTCTCGCGGGCCTGCGTGGTGAGCACGTAGTCGCTCTCGGCCGCGATGCGCGAGTCGGGGAAGTTGGTGATGGCGACCGTCGTGGCGCCCGCGGCCCTGGCGACGGCCAGCGCGTGGTTGGTCTCGAGCGTGAGCCCGGAGTGCGAGACGCCGATCGCGACGTTGCCGGGCTTCTGCAACGCCGCGGAGGCGAGCGCGAGATGCGGGTCGACCGAGCAGAACGCCGTGATGCCGATGCGGGAGAGCTTCTGCTGCAGGTCCTGAGCGGTGAGGCTGCTGGAGCCGGCGCCGTAGAGGTCGACGCGCGGAGCGGTGACGATCGCCGCCACTACGCGGTCGAGCGTCTCGACGTCGAGCTCCTTGGCCGTGTTCTCGATCGCGAGGGTCTCCTGATAGGCGATCTTCGCCACGACCTCCTGCACCGTGTCGGTCGGGTCGATCTCGCTCTCGGTCAGCTCGAAGCGCTCCCGCGTCACCTGCTCACGGCTGGTCGACGACGCGACCGCGAGCCGGAACTCGCGATAGCCGGAGAAGCCGAGCCCCTGGCAGAAGCGGGCGATCGTGGCCTGGGAGGCGTCGCAGACGGCCGCCAGCTCGGTGATCGTGAGGTCGACGACGCGTGCCGGATCGTCCATGACGACCCGCGCGACGCGCGCCTCCGTCGCGCTCAGCTGCGGGAGCGCCTGACGGACCGCGGCGAGCACGTCAACCGACATGCGCCCTCCCGCCGTGCGCATCCGGAGCCGCGCCCGCGGCCGCCAGCGCATCGCGCAGCCGCCCGCCGTGCTCGGTGAGCATCCGCACCGCCGTGTCGGCGTCGAGGGAGGTCTCGCTCATCAGGATCGCCGCCTTTATCCAGCCACCGGTCGCATCGAGCGCCGCCGTCGCCGTCTGCGCGTCGACGCCCGTCGCCATCATAACGGTGCGCTCGGAGCGCGCCCGCAGCTTCGCGTTCGTGGCTCGCAGGTCGACCATCAGGTTGCCGTACACCTTGCCGAGCCTCACCATGGCGATCGTGCTGATCATGTTGAGCACGAGCTTCTGGGCGGTGCCCGATTTGAGCCGGGTCGAGCCGGTGAGGATCTCCGGGCCGACCACGACCTCGATGGCGACCTCCGCGGCGGAGCCCAGTTCGGACCCGGCGTTGCAGGCGAGCCCCACCGTGAACGCGCCGGCTTCCGTGGCGTAGTCGATCGCCCCGAGCACGTAGGGCGTGCGCCCGGATGCGGAGATCCCGATCACCGCGTCGAGCGGGCCGAGGTGGAGAGCTGCGAGCGCGGCGCGACCGGCGTCTTCGTCGTCCTCGGCGTTCTCGACGGCCGTGTGGATCGCCTCTTCACCGCCTGCGATCACCCCGACCACCAGCTCGGGAGGGGCCCCGAACGTCGGCGGGATCTCGCTGGCGTCGAGGATGCCCATCCGGCCGGCGGTACCGGCGCCGACATAGATGAGACGGCCGCCCGCGCGCATCCGCTCGGAGACGCCGTCAGCAGCCGCGACGATGCTTGCGCTCACCCGCGCGACCGCGGCGGGGACCTCGGCGTTGCTGGCGTTCATGGCGTCGACCAGCTCGCTCACCGACATCAGGTCGAGGTCGCGGGCGGTCTCGCCGACCGCCTCGGTGGCGAGCGTTCCGAGGGTCTCTCGGAGGTCGGCGATGGTCTGCGGCTCAGCCACGGGTGATCCTTTCCTCGTAGGGCAGCGATCGCTCGAGCGCGATCAATGCCGCGCCGGCGAGCGGGTCGCCCTTCGGCGCGGTCTCGCGCAGCCCGTGCGCGTCGAGTGCAGCCCGGACACGGGCCGCGAAGAACGGGTGGGATGCGAGTCCGCCGGCCACGCACACGGTCGGCAGCCCGGCGGCCGCGCAGGTGTCGGCGAGGTGCGCTGCCGCACGCTCGAGGATCTCGACGGCCACGGCGTCTCCCTCAGCGGCCCGGTCGATGACCGCGGGCGCGAAGGTGCCGAGCTGGCGGGCAGGGGTTCCGGACTCGGAGACCCAGTGCGGGAGCGACGCGAGGGCGCCGGTCAGTGCCGTCGCGTCGGCGAGCAGCGCGGTGCGCGGCCCACGTCCGTCGTGGGCGCGCAGTGCGGCGACCAGCCCGTGGCGCCCGAGCCACTGCCCGCTGCCCTCGTCGCCGAGCCACGGGCCCCAGCCGTCGACCTGCGCGACGGCTCCGCTCCCGTCGACGGCGAAGACGACCGCGCCCGTTCCGGCGATGAGCATCGTCCCGGGCGCACCCTCGAACGCTCCCGCGTGCGCTGCGAGCGCATCGTTGATGATCGCGACGGGGCCGTCGAACCGCTCGCGGACGAGCTCGATGAGCCGGCGTGCGGCGGCCGGAGCCGCCTCGCTGCCGGCCGCGCCGATCCCGACGGCCGTGCCGGTGGGGAGCGGTTGCTCGAGCCGGCCGACCGCCTCGGCGATCGCGCGGAAGGAGAGCTGCGCGCCGTCGGCCTCGGCGAGCCCCGGTGCACCGTGGGCGGTGGCCTCGCCGAGCATCCGGCCGCCCTGGGTGAGGCGCACCCGGCAGCTGGTCTTGCCGAGGTCGACGGCGAGCACGGATGCGGCAGTGGACGCGGCGGCTGGTCGCGCGGTCATGCGATCGTCGCTTCCGCCAGGGTGCCGGCCAGGCGGGTGTCAGCGAGGCGCAGCCCGGCGATCCCGTCTAGACGCCGGCCGAGGGTCGCGCCCGGTGTCAGCGTGAGCTGGCCGAGCACCCGGGCACGTCCGGCCGGGGTGGCCGGGAGCGCCGCCGGGACGCCGTGCCAGCTGAGGAATCCGATCAGCGCGAAGAGGAGCGACTCCTTGTCGTCGGGGTCGACACCCCACGCATCGCTCGTCGTCACGGCGATGCCATGCAGGCCGAGCACGGCAGTGAGCGCGCGCAGCATGGCCGGATTGTGCACCCCGCCGCCGGACACGACGACCCGGTTCGGGGCCGTCGGCGTCGCCGAACGCACCGCGTCGGCGACCGTTCTGGCGGTGAGGGCGGTGAGCGTCGCGACCAGGTCGGCGAGCGGAAGCTCAGGCCCCGAGCCGTTCACCGAGCCGGCACCGGAACCCGCCGAAGCCACGGCGCGGTCCACGACGCCGAGGTCGAAGGTCTCGCGGCCGGTGCTCTTGGGCGGTGTGGCGACGAAGTACGGGTGCGCGAGAAGGGCCGCGAGCACCGCTTCGTCGACCCGGCCCGCCTCGGCGAGCGCGCCGTCGGTGTCGCGGGTCTGGCGGCCTTCGGTCGCACGGGCGACGACAGCGTCGATCAGGCAGTTGGCGGGGCCGCTGTCGAACGCGACGAGCCCGCCTCCGGGAGAGACGATCTGCACGTTGGCGATGCCGCCCAGGTTCACCGTGGCGATCGGGCTCCCGCTGGCCTCCGCCTCCCCGGCGAGCCAGGCCCGGTCGAAGAGTCCCATCAGGGGCGCACCATCCCCGCCTGCGGCGATATCGGCCGATCGCACGTTCGACAGCACGGGCCGGTCGAGGGCCTCCGCTATCCACGACGCCTCGCCGATCTGCAGGGTGCCGCGGGCACGACCGCCGTCGACCCAGTGGTACAGGGTCTGTCCGTGGGAGACCGCGAGGTCGACGCCCCCGGGGATCTCGGCAGCGGCGGCGCGGGCGGCCGCTGCGAACTCCTGCCCGGCGCGCGTGTCGAGCTCGCAGAATTCGGCGGGAGTCAGGCTCTCGCCCGCGATCGCAGCGAGCAGTCGCGGCTGCAGCTCCTCCGACCAGTCCACAGTGCGAGCGAGCAACGGGCGCAGACTCAGCGCGGGTGTCGCGGACGCGTCGAGCGCCTCGATCTCGGCGACCGCGACATCGATACCGTCTGCGCTCGTGCCCGACTGCAACGACAGGATCCTCATGCGACCATCGCTCCGTTCAGCAGTCCGGCCACGACCTCCGCGGTCAGGCGACTGACCCCGAACGCGTCGACGGTGGCCAGGGGAAGCGGCTCCGAACCGGGAAGGCCGGCGTTCACCACGACGCTGCCCGGTCGCGCCGCGGCGAGCATCCCGACGGCTCGTCGCTGCGGGGATCCCGGCTGCACCGCGTCGACGAGGGCGACGATCGTGCGCTCCTGTTCGACGTGCGCGAGCGCGTCGGCCAGCACGGCGACCACGTCGCGGCCGCCGAGTGGCCCCACGCCGACGCGCACGCAGTCGTTGCCCGCACTGAGGGCGGCCGTGAACGGGTCGGCGGTCGACGCGACGGCGATCGTCGCGCGGTCGCGGAGGTCGAGCACGGCGAGCGGGCGTTCGCTGAGGTCGACCGTTCCGGAGACGGAGATCGCCTCGCGCACGATCCGCGCAGCGTCGAACCCAGCAGCGCGGTCGAAGCCCGCACCTGACCCGTCCGCCACGACCGACGCCGCACGACGCGACTCCACCCACTCCGACAGCGCAGACACCGCACCGGATGCGCGCTCGAGGTCGGCCACGGCGAGAGCGCCGTCGTCGAGGGCGCCGAGCAGAGCATCCCGCACTTCGAGGTAGTCGGCGAGGTCGTCGGTCGTGCCGCGCTTGGGACCGAGCGGCGACGGGTTGCCGATGCAGAGCAGGTCCGCGCCCGCCTGGAGTGCGAGCACCGCGCCCCGACCGGCACCGTACTCCGAGCGGATCGCCGCCATGTCGAGCGCGTCGGTCACGATCGCGCCGGTGAAACCACGTTCCCGCAGCGAGGCCAGGATGCGCGGGTTGAGAGTCGCCGGCAGCTCGCCGAACGACGGGAGCACCACGTGCGAGGTCATCACCGCGGCCACCCCCGCGTCGATGGCCGCCTGGAACGGCGGAAGATGGTCGGACTCGATCTCAGCGGGCGCCAGCTCGACGCGCGGCAGCCCGTGGTGCGAATCGACGGACGTGTCGCCGTGACCGGGGAAGTGCTTCACGCAGGCCGCGACGCCTCCGCTCTGAATCCCTTCGACGGACGCGACGACGTGGCGCGAGACCAGAGCAGCACTCGACCCGAACGAGCGCACGCCGATCACCGGGTTGCGGGGGTTGGTGTTGACGTCGGCGACCGGCGCGAGCACGACTGTCGCTCCGGATGCGCGCACCCGTCGCGCGAGCTCCGCACCGACCGCGCGCGTTGCGTCCACGTCGTCGACGCGCCCGAGCTGCGCTGCGCCGGGGAGCGTCGAGCCGTGCGCAGCCTCGAGGCGGGTGACGGTGCCGCCCTCCTCGTCGACGCCGAGGAGCACCCCGGCCCGCGCTTCCGAGAGCCGGCGGGACAGCGCCGGCAGCTGCTCCTCGTCGTCGTGGTCGATGTTGTGCCCGAAGTACACCGCGCCGGCGAGGCCGGCGTCGAGTTCGCGCAGCAGCCAGTCCGGCGCCGTGGTCCCGAGGAATCCGGGCCAGAGCACGCCGGCGACGAGTGCGCGCACCGCGGGATCGGTGCTGTGGTTCATCCCTTGACTGCTCCCGCTACGAGTCCGCTGGAGAGCTTGCGCTGCACCAGCACGAAGAAGATCATGACCGGGATCGTGATGATGGTCGACGCCGCCATCACGTAGCCCCACTCGTTGGTGTGCTCGCCGAAGAACTGCTTGAGGCCGATCGCGACGGTGTACTGATCGGATGCCCCGCCGAGCAGTGTCATCGCGAAGATGAACTCGTTCCAGGCCGTGATGAACGAGAACACGCTCGTCGCGACGAGACCCGGCATGACCAGCGGGAACAGCACCGAGCGGAACATCCGCCACCAGCTGGCTCCGTCGAGGTATGCCGCCTCCTCGAGTTCGACGGGGACCGCCGCGACGAAACCGCGCAGCATCCAGATCCCGAAGGGCAGCGACAGCGCGACGTAGACGATCACCAGGCCGAGCAGCTGGTTGAGCAGCCCCAGGTCGCGCACCTGCACGAACAGCGGGATGACCAGCGCTTCGAGCGGAACCATCTGCACCGTGAGCACGATGAACAGGATGGCCGTGCGGAACTTGAACTTGAACCTCGCGACGGCGACGGAGGCGAGCAGCGCGAACGCGGCGGAGAGCACGACCACCGCGATCGCCACGATGGCCGAGTTGCGCAGGAAGACGTCGAAGCCGCCCTTCGTGAGCACGTAGGCGAAGTTGTCGAGGGTGAACTCCTTCGGCACCAGCGACTGCCCGCCGCTCGACGCCTTCTTGTCGAAGGCGCTGGAGACCATCCAGTAGACGGGGAACAGGGTGAAGACGAGGA
Organism: Leifsonia poae; assembly: GCF_027921845.1. Classification (GTDB taxonomy): domain Bacteria; phylum Actinomycetota; class Actinomycetes; order Actinomycetales; family Microbacteriaceae; genus Leifsonia; species Leifsonia poae. The sequence goes on along the minus strand of NZ_BSEN01000006.1, from coordinate 242,950 downwards.
GGAGGGCGACCGCGATGCCCTTGCCGACATTGCCGCGGATGGACCGGGTCACAGCTTGTCCTCCTTCAGCATCGTTCGGACGTAGACGATCGTGATGGCGAGGAGCACTAGGGTCAGCAGCACGGCGATCGCCGAACCGAAGCCGTAGCGGTTCTGGCCGAACGACTCGACGTACGACCAGACACCGAGGTTGAGCACCTGGCGGTTGCTGCCGGAGCCTCCCGGCATCAGGTAGACCTGCGCGAACACCTTGAAGTCCCAGATGGTCGACAGGATGATCACCACGGCGAAGACCTGCTTGAGCGACGGCACGATGATGCTGAAGAAGCGGCGCGCCGCCCCGGCGCCGTCCACCTCCGCCGCCTCGAGCATCTCCTTGGGCACCCCGAGGAGCCCGGCCAGCACGGTGATCGCCACGAACGGGAAGCCGTGATGGATGATGTTCAGCAGCACGATCCCGTAGAAGCTGATGGGGTTGGTGAACCAGTTGTACGACTCGTGCATCAGGCCGAGGCCCTTCAACAACTGATTGACGATGCCGTTGTCGGCGTCGAAGATCCACACCCACCCGTAGGTGCCGGTCACCGCGGGCATCGCCCAGGCGACCATGATGGCACTGCCCACGATGGTGCGCCAGAACGTGCCGAGCGAGGCCATCAGCAGAGCGACGAGCGTGCCCAGGATGACCGTGCCCGAGACGGACAGGATGGCGAACACCACCGTGTTGGGCAGCGCCACGGTCCACAGCGTGGAGTTGCCGAAGATCTCGGCGTAGTTGGCGAGCCCGATGAAGTTCGTCTTGCCGCTGACGATCTCGCGCAGTCCGTAGTCCTGCAGCGAGAAGATCACGACGCGCACGAGCGGCCAGAGCAGCAGCACCGCGAGCACGACGAGTGCGGGCGCGAGCAGCAGCCACGGCCGGCCGGTCACGAAGAAGGGGCGTTTGCGGCGCCGCGGCGCCTCGCCGCCGGCCGGGTCCGTGCGGTGCACGGCCGGCGGCTGAGGACGAACGTCGACGGACATGGGCTACTTGTCGTTCAGGATCTGGGTCATCTCCTTGGCAGCGTCGGTCGTCGCCTGGTCGACCGACTTCTGCTTCGAGAGGATGGACTGGATCATGGAGTTGGTGGTCTGCTTGGCCTGCACCGCGCCGAACTGCGGCGTGACGGGCACCGAGGCCCCGCCGTCGACGAGCTGCGTCGCGAAGGGCTTCACCAGCGGGTCGTCCGACTTCATGGTGTCTTTGACCAGCGAGTTGAGGCCGGCGAAGTAGCCCGTCTGCGATGCCCACTCCTTGGCGAAGGTGCCGGTGGTCATCATCTTGACGAACGACCAGGCGAGATCCTTGTTCTTGGCCGTGTTGAAGATGCTGAGGTGCGAGCCACCGAGAACGGACGGGCTGATGCCGCCGTCCTTGCCCGGAATCGGCGTCGCCGCGATCTTCCCCTTGAGCTCAGGAGCCTTCTGCACGACGGTGGCCGGCGTCCACGAACCCTGGATGGCCATCGCGACCTTGCCCTGGTTGAAGTTGTCGAGCACGTCGGTCTCCTTCCAGGTGGTGGCACCGGAAGTGGAGAAGCCGTACTTGGTGGCCAGGTCGGTGTAGAACTGGATGCCCTCGCGCGACGCGTCGCTGTCGAGCTCCGAGGTCCACTTCTTGCCCTTCTCGGTGGCGACCTCGCCGCCGGCGCCCCAGACCCACGGGTACACGCCGAATTCGGCGTTGCCGGGGACGGCGAACGGGATCATGTCGGGCTTCGCCGCCTTGATCTTCTCGCCGGCGGCGACGATCTCCTTCCAGCTGGTGGGTGCCGCGATGCCGAGCTCCTTGAAGACGTCGGCGCGGTAGATGAGCGAGCGCACTCCGGCGTACCAGGGCATGCCGTACAGCTCGCCGTCGTAGGTGCCCGACTGCTTGAGCCCGGCGACCAGGTCGCTCTCGACGTCGGCCTTCTTCACGTAGTCGCCGATCGGCGCGAGCGCCCCGGCGTCCGCGAACTCCGCCGTCCACGTGGTGCCGGTCTCGGCGACGTCGGGCGTCGTATTGCCCGCGATCGACGTGACGAACCGGTCATGCGCATCCGCCCACTGCACGAACTGCACGTCGAGGGTGGCGCCGGTCTCCTTCTTGAACTCCGTGCCGACCTTGTCGAAGAAGGCGGTCGAGTCGGGGTTGGTGCCCTGCATGATCCACACGGTGAGCTTCTGGCCCTTCGCGTCGACCGATCCTCCGTCACCGCTCGTCCCGCTGGAGCAGGCGGTGAGCCCGAGTGCAGCGATGGCGAGTACAGCGATGGAGAGATAGCGCTTCTTCATGGTGCTGTCTCCTCTTCGAAACTGTCAGTGGGCGAGTGCCCGGAACATGATGGAAATAGTCTCCGTGATCGGAGAGCGGTCTGCAAGTTATTTCCACACAAGGCGTGTAAAGAGTTTGTTACAACCGCTTCGAGGCGCGCCCGCGCCGACGTCAGGCGGGCTGCAGCTGACGCAGGAAGGCCCCCGCGGCGGGGCTCGGTTCCTCGGCGACGGCGACCGCGACGTTCCACGCCGGCACGTCGCCGCTCAGTGCGACCGCCACCAATTGGTCGGGGCGCTTGCGGGCGAAACTCGCCGGAACGATCGCGACGCCCAGGTTGTAGCCGACCAGATCGAGCAGCGGATGCACGTCGTTGACCTCCATCGCGGCGCGGTAGTCGAACCCGGCCGACGCGAAGGCGCGGCGCGCAAGGGCCTGCGCGCCCCATCCTTCCTGGAAGCCGATCAGCGGCTCGCCGCGCAGGCTCTCCAACGGGATGCTCCGCTCGGCCGCGAACCGGTGATCCGGATGGCAGAGCACGAGCATCTCCTGCGTACTGAGCCGGCGCAGCTGCACACCGGCGGGGGTGTGACCGGTGTCGACGACGAGCGCGACGTCGACGCGACCGCCCGCCACGGCATCCACGAGCTCGATGGAACCGGAGTAGCGCAGCCGCACCTCGACGCCCGGGTTGGCCGTGCGGAAGGACGCGAGTTCCGCCGGGAGGTCGACGGACCCGAGGCACGGCTCGGCGCCGATCGTCAGGCGGCCGCGCACGAGGCCGCGCACCGCCGCGACCGCGTTGCGCGCGGCGGCCGCGCTGGCGAGGGTCCGCACGGAATCGGCGAGTAATGCCTGCCCGGCGGTCGTCAGTTCGACGCGACGGGTGCTGCGGATGAACAGCGAGGTGCCGAGCTCCTGCTCCAGCGAACGGATGGATGCGGAGAGACCCGACTGCGAGATCTGAAGCAGCTCGGCCGCGCGCGTGAAATGCCGTTCTTCAGCGACGGTGACGAAGTGCTCGAGTTGGCGCAGTTCCATTCAGCAATCGTACGACTGAATGGAGGGATGCGTGACCACTCCAGTCGATGCCCGACTCAGCGTCCGCAGCGCGACGGCGGGGCATCCGGGGTCGCGGTTGGCGCCGCCTCGGCAGCCGGATGGCGGCGTGGGTCGACGTCGTGCAGGCGCGCGACCCCGGCGATCGGCACGGTGACGAGGTCGCCGGCGCGCACGTCGCCCGGCAGTTCCAGCATGGCTGCGCCGATGCGCACGCGCGTGTTCCGGACCGTCGACACCCTGCCGATGAGCCGGGCTTCGGCGGTGACCGCCGCGACGAGGTCCAGGTCGCCGTCGATGCGCACCGCGAGGCCACCATCAGGCCGCGCCGAGACCGCTTCGACGCGCACCACGACGACCGACGTCAGCTCGGTCTCGCTCGGGCGCCCGCCCGTTCCCGGAATCACGGCGGCCGCGGTGTGCAGACATGGCGTGCTGCACCACTCGGCGAGGCGCAGCAGAGAGACGCCGGCGATGACGACATCCTGCGTTGTGGCTGTCGTGTACTCGGGCCAGCGGTCGCGGTCGAGCGGGTCGGGAAGGGTGAGGCGGAGGGTTGGCAGCAGGTTGGTGAGAGTCACGCTCTCAGGACTACGCCTGCGCGGCCACCCGGTGTGCGGTCCTAACGGTTCTCGGACGCCGGCGCACCGGATGCTGACGCGATCCGTACGCGCAGCTTCGCGATGGACTCGTGCATCTCGGGCACCAGCCTCACCGCGCCCGCACGCTCCGACGCTTCCAGGGCGTCGGCCTGCAGCTCGTCGGCCCCGGTGAACCAGGATGCGACGCTCACCCCGTGACCGGGACGGGACACCACGTCGACGGGGTCGCCCGCCGCGATCGTTCCCGCGTGGACGATGCGCAGGTAGGCGCCGGGAAGCCCCACGTCGGTGAACCGCTTGACCCACTGGGGTTCGGCCATGCGCCGCTGAAAGGTGGCGCACGGTGTGCGCGGGCACGTGACCTCGACCACGAGGCCGTCTCCGATGCTCCACCGCTCGCCGATCTCGGCGCCGTTCACGTCGAGCCCCGCCGTGCGGAGGTTCTCGCCGAACAATCCGGCCGGGATGTCGCGCCCCAGCTCACCCGCCCAGAAGCCCGCGTCTTCTTCGGCGTAGGCGTAGAGGGCCTTCGTCAGGCCGCCGTGGTGCTTGCGGTCGGCCTGCACATCGCCGTACAGACCGTACGGGCGCACCCGCAGCGGCTTCGTCGCCGGCCGCTTGTCGATCGCGGTGACACCGACGTTCCCGGCATCCGGGATCAGTTTCTCGACGCGGCACACCGCCAGCAGCTCAGCCATGCCCTCCATCCTGCCTCACGCGCGCCATCGACGGCGCGGGGGAACCTCCTGGGAGCCCGTCGCGCAGGGGTCGAGGTCTGAGTACGGACGGGGTACCGTCCACGCAATGAGTGATGAACAGCGCGACCCGCAGGTGCCCGACGTTTCGTCCCCGACGCCCGACGACGACGACATCCTGGGCGCATCCGGGCCCGAGGCGGCCAACCCCGCGAGCAAGGATCCGAGCGACTGGGTGACCGGCGACGAGGCCATGACGGCGCCGCAGCGGAGCTATCTCGACACGCTCGCCCGGGAAGCCGGCGAGGAGCTGCCCGCCGACCTCACCAAGGCCGAGGCGTCGGAGCAGATCGACCGCCTGCAGGCGAAGACCGGCCGCGGCCAGTAGCGCGACCGGTGCTCAGCGCACACCTCGCATCAGCTTGAGCACCCAGGGGCTCATCAGCCCGAGGACGACACCGATCGCGATCGCCACGGCGCCGATGATGCCGAAGTAGATGCCTTCTGTTGCGGGCGAGTAGAGCTTGGCGAGCTGGCCGGCCATGGCCGTGCCGAGCGCGACCGACAGGAAGTACAGCGCCACCATCTGCGCCTCGAACGCGTGTGGGGCGAGCTTGGTCGACGCCGACAGGCCCACCGGAGAGATCAGCAGCTCCGCGATGGTGAACACGAGCAGGATGCCGACCATCGCCAGCAGCGGAGTGCTGTTCTTGCCGCCGCCCGCCCAGAACAGGAAGAGCAGGAACGCGAGCCCCATCACCACCGTTCCCGCCGCGAATTTCAGCGGCGTCGAGGGCTGCTTGTCGCCCCATTTGGTCCAGATCGCCGCGAAGACGCCCGACAGGATGATGATGAAGATCGGGTTGATCGACTGCACCCACGACACCGGGAACTCCCAGCCGAACAGGTTGCGATCGAGACGCTCGTCCGAGTAGATCGTCACCACCGTGAACTGCTGCTGATACAACGTCCAGAACGCCGCGTTCGTGATGAACAGCGGGATGAACGCGAAGATCCGGCTGCGCTCCACGCCGCTCAGCAGCTTCGAGCTCAGGATGACCACGAAGTAGGCGATCGCGGCGATGATCACGAGCCCGATGACGATCAGTGCGAGATTCTGAGCGGTGATCACGTGCGCCAGCACGAGCACCACCACGACCGCGACGGCGACGAGCGCGATGACGATGAGCAGTGGCCGGCGCGACGCCGGCAGCGGGTTCGGCACCTCGCGCGCCTCGTCGGGCAGACGCTTGCGGCCGAACGAGTATTGGATCAGGCCGATCGCCATTCCGACCGCAGCGAGTCCGAAGCCCCAGTGGAACCCGAGCGTCGTCTGCAGCAGGCCGGTCAGCAGAGGGCCGAAGAAGGCACCGAGGTTGATGCCGAGGTAGAAGATCGAGAAGCCGGCGTCGCGACGGCTGTCGTGCTCGTCGTACAGAGAGCCGACGATCCGGGTGGCGTTGGCCTTCAGGCCGCCGCTGCCCAGCGCGACGAACAGCAGGCCCGCGATCACACCGCCCACGCCGGGGATCAGCGCCAGGGCGAGGTGCCCCGCCATGATCACGACGGCGCTCCAGAACAGCACGCGCTCTGACCCGAACACCCGGTCGGCGAGCCACGCGCCCAGGATGGTCGACAGATAGACCGCACCGCCGTAGGCACCGACGACACCGGCAGCGGTCGGCTGGTCGATCCCGAGACCGCCCTGCGCCGCCGTGTAGTAGAGGTAGATGAGCAGGATGCCCTGCATGCCGTAGAACGAGAAGCGCTCCCACATCTCCACGCCGAAGATGTTCGCCAGCGAACGCGGCTGCCCGAAGAAGGTCCTGCCCTTCTCCGGAGGCTGTTGCGGGCCGGTCCGCGTTGGAGCGCTACTCATGGGTGACATGCTCCCACTCCCCCCGCTCGAGGGGAAGAACGGGTTGTCCGCGAGCGGCGGCCGCCGGCGCCGAATCCCGGGGCGGAACAGCCGGGACTACGCGGAGCGGCGAACGAGATAAGCGGATGCGCCGCCTTCGGGTCGGCCGCGCATCCGCTCGCTGTCCGGGGGCGTCAGCGCCCGGCGGACAGGTCTTGCAGCACGGCCTCGAGCTGATCGACAGCCCAGTCGAGGTCGGCGGGATCGACGACGATCGGCGGCGCGAGCCGGATCGTCGAACCGTGGGTGTCCTTCGCGAGCAGGCCGCGCTCCATCAGCAGCTCGCAGACCTCGCGACCGGTGGCGAGCTCGGGATCGATGTCGATCCCCGCCCACAGCCCGGCGCCGCGCACCTCGAGCACGCCGTGACCGACGAGCCGTGAGAGCCCGGTGTGCAGTCGGGTGCCGAGGAGGGCGGCGCGTTCCTGCGGTTCGCCGGTGGCGAGCATCCCGACGACGGCGCGACCGACCGCGGCCGCGAGGGGGTTGCCTCCGAATGTCGAGCCGTGCTCGCCCGGCTGCAGTACGCCCAGCACGTCGGCGTTGCCGACGACGGCCGAGACGGGCACGATGCCGCCGCCGAGCGCCTTGCCGAGCAGGTAGAGGTCGGGCACGACGCCGACCAGGTCGCAGGCGAACGTCGCGCCGGTGCGGCCGAGACCCGACTGGATCTCGTCGGCGATGAAGAGCACGCGGCGCTCGTCGCAGAGGGCGCGCACGGCGGGAAGGTAGTCGGCGGGCGGAACGAGGATGCCCGCCTCGCCCTGGATCGGCTCGATGAGCACGGCGACCGTATTGTCGTCGATCGCGTCCGCGAGGGCATCCGCGTCGCCGTACGGAACGGTGCGGAAGCCCGGCGTGAACGGACCGAAGCCATCGCGCGCGCTCGGGTCGTCGGAGAATCCGACGATGGTGGTCGTGCGGCCGTGGAAGTTGCCCGACATCACGATGATGTTGGCGAGACCATCCGGAACGCCCTTCACCCGGTAGCCCCAGGCACGGGCGACCTTGATGCCCGACTCCACCGCCTCGGCGCCGGTGTTCATCGGGAGCACCATGTCTTTGCCGGAGAGCTGCGCGAGGCCCTCGACGAACGGGCCGAGCTGGTCGTTGTGGAAGGCACGACTCGTCAGCGTGATGCGGTCGAGCTGCGCGCGGGCCGCATCCAGGAGCACGGGGTTCGAGTGCCCGAAGTTCACGGCCGAGTAGGCAGCGAGGCAGTCGAGGTAGCGCCGGCCGTCGACGTCGGTGACCCAGGCGCCCTCGCCTTCGGCGACCACGACGGGCAGCGGATGGTAGTTGTGCGCGGTGTGCGCTTCTTCGCGCTCGATGGCCTCGGCCTGGCGGGAGGTCGCCGCCGGAGTCTCGGGATGCAGGTGGTGCGCGACGGTCTCGGTCACGCCGGTGTCGAGAGTGTCGGTCTCGCGTGTCATGCGCGGTCCTTTCAGCGCCGGAGTTCGAGGGTGCAGCATTTGACCCCGCCGCCGCCCAGGAGCAGCTCGGAGAGGTCGACGCCGATCGGGTTGTAGCCGTGCTCGCGCAGTTGCCGGTCGTAATCGGCGGCGCGGGAGGCGATGACGACGTTGTAGCCGTCGGAGAACGAGTTCAGACCGAGCACCGCGGCATCGTCGTCGTTGACGATGATCGCGTCGGGGTAGCGCTCGCGCAGGAGGGCGAGACTCGCGTCGTCGAAGGCGGACGGCAGATATGAGATGTGCTCCTGGCCCGGGGTGCCGTCGAGCACCGCGAGCGCCGTGTCGAGGTGGTAGAAGCTCGGGTCGACGAGGGTGAGGGATACGACATCGCGGCCGTAGATGCGGGCCAGCTCTGTGTGGCTCGTGCTGGCGCTGCGGAACCCGGTGCCGGCCAGGATCGTGTCGCCGACCAGCAGGAAGTCGCCTTCGCCTTCGTTCACGCTCTCGGGCTGCGCGACCTCGTACCCGTTGTCGGCGAACCAGCGCATATACGCGGGGCCCTCCGACTGCCGTTCGGGAAACGTGAAGCTCGCGCCGTAGGCGATGTTGTCGATCACGAAGCCGCCGTTGGCCGCGTAGACCATGTCGGGCAGACCTTCGATCGGATCGATCAGCTGCACGTCGAAGCCCAGGTCGAGGTATGTGCGGTAGAGCTGCTCCCACTGGGCCACCGCGCGGCTCGTGTCGGTGGGCAGCTGCGGGTCCATCCACGGGTTGATGCGGTAGACGACCGTGAAGTGCTCGGGCCGGCACATCAGCACCGACCGGCTGGTCGCCGTGCGGTCGGGGCGGACCGTGCAGGCTTCCGCATCCTCGTGGGTGATCGACATGGGGATAGTGTCACACACGGATGTGCTCACATGTCCGCCTTTTCGCGCACGAAATCACCGCTCTTCGAGGTCGCGACGGCACTTTCGTGCGCGACCGGCGGCCGGGACGGCTCCGCCGACGCTCACGCGCGCGCGTGACGGCGCACGGAAACGTCGCGCAGGAATTCTGCGTGAATCGCTGGGTGGACGCAACGATCCACCGTATGCTTGCGCCCGTGGACAACCTTGATCGCAGCATCCTCGACCTGCTCCGCCAGAACGCGCGCGCGGGCTATGGAGACATCGGCTCCGTGGTCGGCCTGTCGGCCTCCGCCGTCAAGCGCCGAGTGGATCGGCTGGTGGCCGACGGGGTGATCCGCGGGTTCACGATCCAGGTCGACCCGACGATCGACGGGATGAGCACGGAGGCGTACGTCGAGCTGTTCTGTCGTGGCACCGTCGCTCCCGACGAGCTACTGCGCATCCTGTCGGCGGTGCCGGAGGTCGTGGATGCCGGGACCGTCACGGGCAGCGCGGATGCGATCGTGCACATCCGTTCGCGCGACATCCCGAGCCTCGAGGCCGCTCTCGAGCGCGTACGGCTGGCGCCGAACGTGGACCACACCCGCAGCGCGATCGTGCTCTCGCGGCTCATCCATCGCGGCCACGACTGACCCGGGCGCCGGCCATCGCCGTCGGCCGTCGCATTTGTTCAAGCCCTTCCGGCCGGATGCGCGCAGCATGGTGACATGACCGAGACAGCAGAAGCCCGCATCCGCATCGATGCCGCCCCGGACACCGTGTGGCATGCGGTGACCGACCCCGCGACCATCGCCGAGTATCTCTACGGAACGCAGGTTGAGACGGACTGGCGGCAGGGCAGCCCGATCGTCTACCGCGGCGAGTGGGAGGGCAAGCCCTACGAGGACAAGGGCGTGATCCTCGAGATCACTCCCCCGACCCGGCTCGTCACGAGCTACTACAGCCCGCTGAGCGGCAAGCCGGACGAGCCGGCCAGCTATCAGAACGTCACGTACGCCCTGGCGCCCGACGGCGACGGGACCGCCGTGACCATCACGCAGGACGGCTGCGCCGACGCGGCCGAGGCCGAGCGGATGTCCACCAACTGGTCGACGACACTCGAGGGGATGCGCACGGTGGTCGAGGGCGACGCCCGCTGAGCCACCGCCACCCTGCGAGAAGGTTCAGCAAGCACCCAGCGCGTACTCACCGACTTCAAGCGCGGCCACGGCAAACGGTGGCACGATGATCCCATGAAGCTGCTGGTTGTTGAAGACGATCCGGACATGGGAGGCCTCGTCGAGCGCGGCCTGACCGCCGAGGGCTACGAGGTGACCCTCGTCACCAACGGAGTGGACGCGCTGATCGCCCTGCGCGCCGACAGCTTCTCCGCCGCCGCGATCGATGTCATGCTGCCCGGGATGAGCGGCTTCGAACTGTGCCGCCACATCCGTGAGGCGACGAACCCGATGCCGATCCTGCTGCTGACCGCGCGCGACGCCATCGAAGACCGCGTGCACGGTCTCGACTCGGGTGCCGACGACTACCTGACCAAACCGTTCGCGTTCGCCGAGCTGGCCGCGCGCATCCGGGCGCTGCTGCGTCGCGAGCCGAGCGGTATGCGACCGCAGGTCGTCGTGGGCAAGCTCACGATCGACTCGCACGAGCACCGCGCGCTCGTCGCCGGGCACGAGATGCCCCTCAGCCGGCGCGAGTTCACGCTGCTCCGGTTGTTCGCCACGAACCCCGACAAGACCCTGGCCCGTTCCGACATCCTGGAGACCGTCTGGGGAACCAGCGAGAACATCGGCACCAACGTGATCGACCAGTACGTCTCGTACCTCCGCAAAAAGCTCGAACTGGCGGACGCGGGGCTGGCCATCATCACCGAACGCGGCCGGGGCTACCGCCTCGACGCCAAGAACGCCGCGACCGCGACCCCGTGAGCCGCCGATGAAGTGGCTGCGCCGGCTCTCGATCACGGCACGCATCACGATCGGGAGTCTCATCGTGGCCACGCTGTTCGGCCTCGTCGCGGTGGAGGTCGTGCGCCTCGGCGTCGCGGCCATCCTGCACAACGCCACGGTGACGCTGCTCGACAACGACGTCGCCGCGCCCGCTGCGGCACTCAAGAACAATCCGGCCGGTCCCTTCGACCTGCCGGGCGGGGGTCAGGAGCTGGCGATCGTCGGCCCGGGCAACGTGATGCTCGCCTCGACCCTTCCTGAGGCCCTCGAGGACCGGGTCTCGCGGCTCGTCGCACTGGGAGACGACCCGAAGACGGTGCAGGTCGGCGACGAGGAGTACCTCGTGCTGGTGCGCGAGGTCGAGACGAGCGCGGGAACGATCCACGTGATCGCTGCCCGCAACTCGGAGACGACGAACCTCATCCTCGACCGGCTGACCGGTGCGCTGCTCGTCGGCGCCGGGATCCTCGTCGTCGGTTTCGGCGCGGCCTCGTGGCTGCTGGCGCGCACGGCGCTGCGTCCGGTCAGCCGGATGCGGGAGCAGGCCGAGCGCATCGCCGACGTCTCCTCGACGGGTCTCCTGCCGGTCGGGCCGGCCCGCGACGAACTCGCTGAGCTCGCGACGACCCTCAACGACCTGATCCGGCGGCTGCGCGCCTCCGCCGATCGCGAGCGCCAGATGGTCTCGGATGCCAGCCACGAGCTGCGCACGCCGCTCGCCGTGCTGCGAGGTCAGCTGGAGCTGGCCGAGCTCGACGTCGGCGACCCGGATGCCCTGCTCACCGACATTCGGGCGTCGCACGCGACCGCGCTGCGCCTCGGCCGGCTCGCCAACAACCTGCTCGCGCTGTCCCGCATCGAGGCGGGGCCGTCGAGCGGGCGAACAGACTGGCGCACCCTCACCGACGAGCTCGCGGACGCGATCGACCGGGCGCGGCTGATCGCCTCGCGCTCGAGCGACGACGACGCGCATCAGATCTCGATCGACTTCGACTACACGCCGCGCGGGCGATCGACCGCCGATCTCGTGGTGGCGCTCTCCCCCACCGATGTCGGGCGCATCCTCGACAACCTGCTGGGCAACGCGATCCGGGCCATCACCGAGGCCCAGGAGGCGGGGGCGGAAGACGCGGCGACGCCAGAGGGCAAGGCGCACGACGGCGAGGCGCACGACGGCGAGGCGCACGACGCGGCGGCGGATGCCGAGGGCTGGGTCACCGCCGAGCTCACGACGACGGCCACGACGGTCGTGCTGACGGTGCGCGACAGCGGTCCCGGGATGCCGGAGGAGTTCATCCCCGTCGCGCTCGACCGGTTCACGCGGGCGGAGGCCTCGCGCACCGGTCATTCGGGCGGCGGGCTCGGCCTCGCGATCGTGGGGGCGCTGGCGGGCTCCGCCGGCGGCTCGGTCGCGCTGGCGAACGGGGATGGTGGTGCGACGGGGCTGGTGGTGACGGTGGTACTGCCACTGGTCGGCGCGGAGACGGGAGCGGACGAGTGATCGAGGGTCTGGAGTTCACGGTGGACGCGGCGTCGTCCGTTCCACCGTTCGAACAGCTCAAGCGCGGGATCGCGGGCGGCGCCCGCTCGGGGAGCCTGCCGGTCGGGTCCCGACTTCCGCCGGTGCGCGCGCTGGCGGAGTCGCTGGGACTCGCGGCGAACACGGTGGCGCGCGCGTATCGCGAGCTGGAGCACGACGGGGTGGTGGTCACGCGCGGGCGCGCGGGGACGTTCGTCGCGGCCACCTCGGATGCGGAACGCGAGGGCGCCGAGGCCGCCGCAGCGTTCGCGGAACGCGCCGCGAGCCTGGGACTGTCGACGGACGCCGCGCTCGCGCTGGCCCGGGCCGCGCTCGACGCCCGAGGCCTTTAGCGCGGGTCAGTGACCGGAGCGGTCGGAGTCGACGCCCGCATCCGGGCCCTGGTCGAGCGTGTCGAGGGCGGCGAGATCGTCGGCGTCGAGCGCGAAATCGAAAACATCGATGTTCTGCGCGAGCCGCTGCGGGTTGGCGCTGCGCGGGATGGCGACGAGGCCGTTGTCGAGGTGCCAGCGGAGCACTACCTGGCCGGGGCTCTTGTCGTACTTGCGCCCGATCTCGGCGAGCACGGGCGACGCGAGCAGGTCCGTTCCGGAACCGAGGGGGCTCCACGACTCGGTGACGATGCCGTGCTCGGCGTTGTACTGCCGCTGCTCCCGGCGGGTGATCGCCGGACTCAGCTGGATCTGGTTGACCGCGGGGGTCGTTCCGGTCTCGCCGATCAGCCGGTCGAGGTGGGCCGGCTTGAAGTTGGACACCCCGATCGCCCGTGCCTTGCCGTCGGCTGCGAGCTTCTCGAATGTGCGCCACGTCGAAACGAACTCTCCGCGTGCGGGCAGCGGCCAGTGGATGAGGAGCAGGTCGACGTACTCGAGCCCGAGGCGCTCGAGGGAGGCGTCGAGACCGGCGATGGCCCGGTCTTCGCCCTGGTACGGCCCGTCGAGCTTCGTCGTGACGAAGACGTCCCCGCGCGCGATGCCGCTGTTGCGCAGGCCGCGCCCGACGCCGACCTCGTTGCCGTACTTGGCGGCGGTGTCGACGTGACGGTAGCCGATCTCGACGGCCTCGATGATGACGCGCTCGACATCCGTGTCGTCGAGCGGGGAGGTTCCGAGCCCGAGCTGCGGGATGCTGGTGCCGTTGTTGAGCGGAAGCGTGGGGATCGTCATGGCACCAGGCTACGCGCGCGCCTCGTGGCGTTTCATCAGATGACGCCGTCGCTCAGCTGCGAGGGGTTGCCGAAACGGTGGGCCGTGATCGAGATCGCCTGCTCGTGCAGGAAGGGCAGCACCTCGACGCGTCCGGACGGCGTGACGGGGTTGGCGTAGATCGCGACATCCGGAGTGCCGCCCAGGGCGGCGGCGAGCGCCTTCGCGTCGCCTCCGATCAACCGGATGCGATGCGTGCGCAGCGACCCGGCCGCCGCGCGTGCGAGCCAGGCCGCATCGTTCTCGATCACGATCTCCACCCCTCGCTCCCGGAGCAGGTGGTGGGTCGCCCGCGGGAGCTTGATGGCGCTGCTCACGGTGAACGGCGAGCGGGCGACCGTGCCAGCGGCGACGAGTCGCAGCAGCGGCGCCAGCCCCGACCCTTCGCTGAGCCGGATGGTCACCGGAACCGGTCGATAGCGGAACAGGTTGCGTTCCACTCCGACACCGGAGACGTCTTTGACGACGTGGAACTCGGTGGCGGCGGCGATCGCGTCGCTCAGAGCGGACCGGCGCACGAGGTCGAACGCCGTGTAGTCCATCGCGGGCTGTCCGGACTCGATCAGGTCGGATACCCGCGGGTCGAGGCCGCGCAGATGAAGGCTCGCACTCGAATTGCCCGTCTCCGCCTCCCACGAGCCGAGGCCGATCAGGTAGTTCGGGCCACCGGCCTTCGTGCCGGCGCCGACAGAGGACCGCTTCCAGCCACCGAACGGCTGGCGCCGAACGATGGCGCCCGTGATTCCACGGTTGACATAGAGGTTTCCCGCCTCGACTCCGTCGAGCCAGTGCGCCAGTTCCTCGGAGTCCAGCGAGTGGAGGCCTGAGGTGAGGCCGTACTCGATGGCGTTCTGGTACCGGATCGCCTCATCGAGCGTGCGGGCCGTCATGATGCCGAGCACCGGGCCGAAGAACTCCGTGAGGTGGAAGTACGATCCCGGCTGCACGCCCGCGCGCACGCCGGGTGACCACAGCCGCCCGGTGTCGTCGAGCTGGCGCGGCTGCACCAGCCACTCCTCGGATGCGCCGAGCGTGGTGAGAGCGTGGAGCAGCTTTCCCGACGCCGGTTCGACGAGCGGACCCATCTGCGAGGTGGGGTCGGCCGGGTAGCCCACGCGGAGACTGGTCACGGCGTCGATCAACTGGTGCCGGAAGCGATCGGACTTCGCGACCGAGCCGACGAGGATCACCAGGCTGGCCGCGGAGCACTTCTGCCCGGCATGGCCGAAGGCGCTCTTGACGATGTCGGACACCGCGAGGTCGTAGTCGGCGCTCGGGGTGACGATGATCGCGTTCTTGCCGCTCGTCTCGGCGAGCAGCGGAAGGTCGGGCCGCCAGGATCGGAAGAGCTTCGCGGTCTCGTACGCACCGGTGAGGATCACCCGGTCGACCCGCGGGTCGGCGATGAGGCGCTGGCCGAGATCGTCCTCGGCGACGTCGACGAGGGCGAGGAGCTCGCGCGGGATCCCTGCCTCCCACAGCGCCTCGACCATCACCGCGCCCGAGCGCCTGGCCTGCGGCGCGGGCTTGATGATCACGCCGCTGCCCGCGGCGAGCGCGGAGAGCACCGATCCGGCCGGGATCGCCACCGGGAAGTTCCACGGAGGCGTGACGACGGTGAGCTTGGACGGCACGAAGCGCGCGCCCTGCACGGTGTCGAGTTCGCGCGCCAGCGTCGCGTAGTAGTGCGCGAAGTCGACGGCCTCGCTGACCTCCGGATCGGCCTCGGCGATGGTCTTGCCGGTCTCGGCAGCCATTATCTCGATGAGGCGATCACGGTTGGCCGCGAGCGCGAGGCCCGCCCTGTCGAGGATCGCGGCACGGTCGGCCCCGCTGCGACGCCCCCAGGCGTCTCCGTTGGACTGGACGGTGCTGATGACGGTCTCGAGTTGTTCCGGATGGGTCACCGACGCTGCGGCAATCGTCGCCGAGCCCAGATCGGAGTTCGTCGAACGGGCGAGGATCTTGCGCCCCCAGGCACGGTTCGCCGCCAGCGACGGGTCGGTGTCGGCCGCGTTGTGGAAGGCGGCTCCCCCGGTCACGGGCGCCTCGCCGGCGGCGGGCGCCTCGCCACCGAGACTCTGCTCGACGGCGCCGTCACCGCGCGAACCGCGCTGCAACCCGAGCACGACGCTCGTCAGTCCGTCGTCGCCCGTCGCCGGCGCTTCCGCGGGAGCCGGCGGACGGGTGAGGCCGTCGACACTCAGGTCCTCCCACTCGCGCGCCCGATCCTGCCGCCGATTCGGCAGCGGCGCGATCCCGCGTGGTGCCTGCGCCTGCTCGGCCTCGAGGTCGGCCACCGACGCGAGGAAGCGCTGCTTCTCCCGCTCGAACAGCGCGGCGTTCGAATCGAGTTCGAACACGGCCGACATGAAGTTCTCCTGGCTGGCGTTCTCTTCGAGCCGTCGGATCAGGTACGAGATGGCGACGTCGAACTCCGCCGGGTTGACCACGGGTGTGTAGAGCAGCAGGCTGCCGACCGTCTTCTTGACCGCCTCGGCCTGCGCCGTCGCCATGCCGAGCAGCATCTCGAAGTCGATGCGGTCGGTCACGCCGCGACTCGACGCGAGGATCCACGCGTACGCCACGTCGAACAGATTGTGCCCGGCGACGCCGATCCTGACCGCGTTCGTGTGCTCGGGAGTGAGCGCCCAGTCGAGCACTCGCTTGTAGTTGGTGTCGGTGTTCTGCTTGCTCGGGTAGGTCGCCAGCGGCCAGTCGTGGATCGCCGCGTCGACGCGCTCCATCGCGAGGTTCGCCCCCTTGACGACGCGAACCTTGATGGCGGCACCGCCCTTCGCGCGCCGCGCCGTCGCCCACTCGGTGAGCGTCTGCAGCGCATCCAGGGCATCCGGCAGATAGGCCTGCAGCACGATGCCGGCCTCGAGCCCGGCGAACTGCGGCTTGTTCAGGATGCCCGTGAAGACGGCGACCGTCAGGTCGAGATCGCGGTACTCCTCCATGTCGAGATTGATGAACTTCGGCTTCGGCGACGATGCGGCGAGCTGGTAGAGCGGGGTGAGCCGCTCGACGACGCGCGCCACGGTCTCATCGAACGACCACATGGACAGCTGCGAGGCGATCGAGGACACCTTGATAGAGACGTAGTCGACATCGTCGCGCGCGAGGAGCGCGTGCGTGCCCTCGAGTCGCCGAGCCGCCTCCTGCTCGCCGAGCACCGCCTCGCCGAGAAGGTTGAGGTTCAGGCGCGCTCCGTGGCCCGTCGGGTCGGTCGGTCGGCGGAGATGCTCGATCGCCGGTCCGAGCTTCTGCGGGGTGGCGTCGACCACGAGATGCCCGACCATTCCGCGCAGTACGCGACGGGCGACCGGGATGACGATCCACGGCAGCACGGGGCCGAACACTCCGCCGAGCCAGATGGCGAAGCGCATGTACCAGGGCAGGAACGCCGGGATGTGCTTGGCGACGCGCTGCAGGTTGTACCCGGCGACGAACAGGTCTTGCGGGCGCGCGACGCCGTCGACGAAGCCGACCGCGAAGTCCAGGCCTTTCGGGTCTTTCAGCACGCCGGCCAGCCGCTGCGCCGCCGGGTCTTCTTTTCCGGAGGAGCCGGCGCCCGCCGTACCGTCGCCCGCACCGGCTGCGCTGCTCTGCTGCAGCCAGGTGCGAACCAGCTCGACGGCCTCTGCCGCAACCTGCGACGGGCGCGTCTCGACGCCATCCGTGTGATCGACCATGCTCACGACTGTATTCCTCGCTGTCCGGGTATCCCTGAGGTGAGGCCGACACGGGGATGAATCCGGCCTGTGGAGAACAGTGTGCGGGTTGGATCGGATAAGCAGAAGCGAAGGTTGTCGAACGATATCGTTTGGCTCAGCCGAACAATCGTTGGTGAGCCGGACAAGGGAGTACCGATGCTGGATGTGCGCAAACTGCGGCTGCTGCTCGAACTCGATGCCCGCGGCACGGTGACCGCCGTCGCCCAGGCGCTCTCCTACAGCCCGTCATCGGTGTCGCAGCAGCTCTCCGCGCTCGAGAAGGAGTGCGGCGTCCAGCTCCTGCAGAAGGTCGGCCGCCGCGTGCAGCTCACTCCGCAGGCAGAGATCCTCGTGCGGCACACCGCCGACGTCCTGGATCTTCTCGACGAGGCCGAATCGGAGCTCACGACGTCGCTCACCACTGTGACCGGCGTCGTGCGGATCGCCGTCTTCCAGTCGGCGGCGCACGCCATCGTGCCGCGCGCGCTGAGCATCCTGGCCGGCGCGTACCCCGACCTCCGCGTCGAGGTCACCGAGCGGGAGCCGGAGCAGGGTCTATTCGAGGTCGCGGCCCGCGACTTCGACCTGGTGATCGCCGAGCAGTACCCGGGGAGCACGCGCGGACTGCGCACCGGGCTCGACCGGGTCGACCTGGCGACCGACCCCATCCGGCTCGCGAGCAGCGCGGAGCCGAAGGCGCGCATCCGGGCATCGTCGCTGGCCGAGGCGGCAGACCTGCCGTGGGTGATGGAGCCGCTGGGGACGGCGGCACGCACGTGGGCGGTCCAACGCTGCCGTGAGGCCGGATTCGAGCCGGATGTGCGCTACGAGACCGCCGATCTGGTCGCGCACATCCGGCTCATCCGGTCGGGTAACGCGGTCGGTCTCCTGCCGGATCTCGTGTGGGCGGACGAGCGCCCGAGCGTCGAGCTCGTCGAGCTCCCCGGCAACCCGCACCGCACGGTCTTCACCGCTGCCCGGCGCTCCTCCGCCGGCCGTCCCGGTGTCGTCGCCTGCCGCGACGCGCTCGCCCGCGCGGTTCCGGCCGGTTCCCCTTTAAGCTCTGAAGCATGACCGACGCCGACGCCACCGCACCCGAGGAGACTCCGGAACCCACGCACGACGTGGTGATCGTGGGAGGCGGGCACAACGGCCTCACCGCCGCCGCCTATCTCGCCAAGGCGGGGCTGAGCGTGATCGTGCTCGAACGGCTGCAGAACACCGGTGGGGCGGCCGTGAGCGCACAGGCGTTCGACGGCGTCGGCGCGTGGCTCTCCCGCTACTCCTACCTCGTCAGCCTGCTGCCGCAGCGGATCATCGACGATCTCGGCCTGCGCATCTCCCTCGCGCGCCGCCGCTACTCCTCCTACACGCCGGTACCGGGCGCGCGCGACGGCTCCGGCCTGCTGATCGACAACACGGATGCCGAAGCGACCGCCCGCTCGTTCGCGAGCATCGGCGCCGCCGACGACACGGATGCGTTCGCCTCGGTCTACGAGTCCACCGGCGAACTCGCGCGCGCCCTCTGGCCGACGGTCACCGAACCGCTCCTCACCCGGAGCGAGGCGAAGGCGCTGGTCGGCGACGACGAGCTGTGGAACGCCATCATCGAGCGCCCGATCGGCGAGTTCATCGAGTCCAGGGTGTCGAACGACCTGGTGCGCGGCGTCGTCGCCACGGATGCCCTCATCGGCACCTTCGCGAGCGTCGACGACCCCGGGCTCGGCCAGAACCGCTGCTTCCTCTATCACGTGATCGGCGGCGGCACCGGCGCATGGGACGTGCCGATCGGCGGCATGGGCAGCGTCACCACCGAACTCGCGCGGGCCGCCCGCGAGGCCGGCGCGCGCATCGTGACCGGCGCCGAGGTGACGGCGATCGACCCGGACGGCACCGTGGATTATCGGCGCAAGAAGCACGAGCGGCGGGTGATCGGCCGCCACGTGCTGGCCAACGTCGCGCCCGAGGTGCTCGACGCGCTGCTCGGCGACGAGCGGGAGCCCGGGCGGCCGCACGCCGAGGGCGCCCAGGTGAAGGTGAATCTGCTTCTCGAGCGCCTCCCGCGTCTGCGGGACGAATCGGTCGATCCGGCCGCCGCATTCGGCGGAACCTTCCACATCAACGAGACCTACACACAGCTCGAGACCGCGTACGCGGGAGCGGTCCGCGGCGTGATGCCCGAGCTCATCCCGTGCGAGATCTACTGCCACTCGCTGACCGACCCGAGCATCCTGGACCCGGAGCTGGCCGCCGGCGGCGCGCAGACGATCACGGTGTTCGGGCTGCACACGCCGGACCGCTGGCTGAACGACGAGAACAACGACGCCACGCGCGAGCGGCTGCAGGCCGCCGTGCTGGCCTCGCTCAACTCCGTGCTCGCGGAACCGATCGAGGAGCTGCTGCTCACCGACGCCGACGGCAACCCTTGCATCGAGACCAAGACGACGCGCGACATCGAGCAGACGCTCAACATGCCGGGCGGCAACATCTTCCACGGCCCGCTGTCGTGGCCGTTCGCCGAGGACGACGACGAGCTGTCGACGCCGGCCCAGCGCTGGGGCGTCGCGACGCGGCACGAGCGCATCCTGCTCTGCGGATCCGGTGCGCGACGGGGCGGCGCGGTCAGCGGCATCGGCGGGCACAACGCGGCCATGGCGGTGCTCGAATCCTGAGCGCGAGGCGCTCCGAATCCTGAGCGCGAGGTCAGTGCGGGCCATCCGCCCCTGAGAACCCTCGCACGCCCTCTGCCCTTATCGCGGAGACGTGACTAGTGTGAGGATTCAGCGGGAGGTTCATCATGATGCCGCAACCAACAGGTCGCCTCGTTCGCAAAGACGACGGGGTCTACGTGGTCCTCGACAGGATCTTCAAGGCGCCGATCGAAGACGTGTGGTCGTACTTCACCCGTTCTCCGCGACTCGCCGAATGGGTGGGCGAGTACACCGGGCTCCCCTCCACCGGAGCCGTGCGGTTCCGGATGACCGCCGAAGGCGACGACGCTCCGTGGGAGAACGTCTCCATCCTCGAGTGCGTCGCGCCGCACAAGTTCGCGGCCGACGTCGGTCCGGCCGGCGACTCGTGGCGGATGTACTGGCACCTCACCGAGTCGAGCGGTCACACGACGCTGACCTTCGCGCAGCGACTCCGGTCGCTCACCGAGGAGGCGGACGTCGGCGTCGGCTGGGACTACTACCTCGACCGGCTGATCGCCGCGCGCGCCGGCCGCCCGATGCCGGACTGGAACGACTACCACCCGGCGATGCTCGAGCACTACCAGAACCTGTGCCGCGAGCTCGACAAGGACATCCGGGTCGAGCACGCGACCCTGCACGCGGTGGAGCAGGAACGGAACGGCACCGCGGGCTGACCCGCCCGCCCGCCACCACCTACGATCGAGTCCGAACTTGTCGCACTCGTAAGCGGCGTGTCGCACGCAACAAGTTCGGACTCGATCGCGGGTGGGGAACTCCGGTCAGTGCCAGCGGTGGTCCTGCAGCGTCACCCGCGGCCCGCGTCGCGTGAAGCGATGCCCGCTCGCCAGGATCAGCCGGATCACCCGCTGCCGCTGTCCCGTCCAGGGTTCGAGCAGTTCGAGCATCCCGTCGTCGTCGACGCGGCGGCCGATCAGCGCCTCCCCCACGTAGTGCGCGAGATGGTAGTCGCCGACGCTCACCGCATCCGGGTCGGCGTGCGTGCGTTGCAGCGTCTCCGCGGCCGTCCAGACGCCGATGCCCGTCACCGTGCGCAGCGCTCGGGCGGCATCCGGCAGCGTGGCCGCGCGATCCGCCGCCCGCTCCAGTGACCCCGCCACGGCGAGCACCGACATCACGGTGCGCGCGCGGCCGGGGTCGACGCCCGCCCGGTGCCACTCCCACGACGGGATGCCCCGCCACTGCGCCACGGTCGGCACCACGCGGAGCTCGGCTGGAGCCGGTCCGGGCGCGGGCTCGCCGTACCAGCGGATCAGCCGCGCCCATGAGTTGTACGCCTCGAGGCTGGTCACGCGCTGTTCGATGATCGCCGGGATGAGCGCCTCGATCAGGCGCCCGGTGCGCGTGAGACGCAGACCCGGGTTGCGACGGCGGCTGTCGTGCAGCAACGGCGTGCCCCGCACGTCCAGCGAGCTCCAGTCGTCGTCGCGGCCGAGCAGTCCGGGCACCGCGTCGATCGCCCACTCCGCGCCGTCACCCCAGGCTGCCGCCGCGATGGAACCGTCGGCCGCCGGGTACCGGATGCGCACCGTCGCCGACCCCGCCGGCGTGCGGAAGGTGCGCCACACCCCGAGCGCATCCCAGATGGTCGTCGGATCGTAGGGGCCGCGGCCGATGATGCCAAGGGTCGCCCGCACGTCCACCGGATCGCGCGGCGCGTAGACGGTGGACGCATCCGGAGGCTCCGGCGTCGCTGACGACGTCGCCCGGAACCCGGGAGAGGACGGCGTCACGGTGGTCATGCTGGAATCGTACGTCAGCCGACCGACCGCGCCCTGGGCTCTTCCGCCATGTCGGTGCCCTCCTCTACCCTCGCCCCATGGGGAAATCACTGACACAGGAATCGATCGCGCAGCTGCGCGACGCCATCGGGGGCACTGTCTATCTGCGCGGGGACGAGGGCCTCGCGGCCGAAGTGGCCTGCTTCAACCCGGTCATCCGGCATGATCCGGATGTCGTGGTCGCGGTCACGTCCGACGCCGACGTCGCCGAGGCTCTGCGTTTCGCGCGCGAGCACGGGCTCGGCGTGCGCATCCAGGCCACCGGGCACGGCGCGGAGACGCCGATCACCGACGGACTCATCATCTCGACCCGCGCACTCGACTCGCTCGAGATCGATCCGGATGCGCGGCTCGCCCGCATCGGCGCCGGCGTGCGCTGGGCTCCGGTCATCACTGCCGCGGCCGAGTTCGGCCTGGTGCCGGTCACGGGATCGTCCACGAGCGTGGGAGCGGTCGGCTACACGCTCGGTGGCGGCCTCGGGCCGCTCGCCCGCAGCCACGGTTTCACCGCCGACTGGGTGCGCGCGTTCCGCGTGGTCACCGCCGACGGCGAGGTCGTCACGGCCGATGGCGCGACCAACCCGGAGCTGTTCTGGGCGCTCCGCGGGGGCAAGGGCGGCCTGGGGGTCGTCACGGAGATGACGCTCGAGCTCGTTCCCCTGCGCACGCTTTACGGGGGCAGCCTCTTCTTCGACGGCGACGCGGTCGAGCAGGCCTTCCAGTCGTGGATCGACTGGTCAGCGGCGCTGCCCGTCGAGGCGACGACCTCGGCGGTCTTCCTTCACGTGCCCGACATAGAAGGCCCGCCCCCGCCCCTGCGCGGGCACTTCGTGTTCAGCGTGCGGTTCGCGTATCCGGGCGACCCGGCCGAAGGCGAGCGGCTCATCGCTCCGCTGCGTGCGGCGGCACCCGTGTACCTCGACTTCGTGGCCGAGATGCCGACCACCGCGATCGCGACCATCCACAACGACCCCGAGGCGGGTGCGCCCAGCTGGATCCGCGGCCTGATGCTGGACTCCTTCGATCAGGACGCCGGCCGGGCCCTCTTCGAGCTGGTCACTCCGGCCTCGGGCTCGCCGTTCCTCGCGGTGGAGATCCGCCAGCTGGGCGGAGCGACCAGTCGCGACCCGGAGGAAGGCACCGCCGTCGGCGGCCGCGACAGCCTCTACACGCTGTCGACGCTCGCGGCGGATCCCGGCACCTTCGCCGAGCTCGCTCCCGAGCGCGCCGCCCTGATCACGGAGGCCGTGAGCGACCGGGTCTCCGCCATCACCAACGTGAATTGGTCGGCGGGGCTCGTGGACAGGGCGGCGTTCGAGAAGACCTGGCCACCGGCAGTGCTCGACCGTCTGGCGGAGGTGCGCGCGGAGTGGGATCCGCAGGGCGTGTTCGCCTTCGAACCGCGGTAGCCGACCCTTCGGGACCGGCGTTCGCTTCCGGGCCGGCGTCCGCTTCGGGGCCGGCGTCCGCTAGCGGGCGCCGGTCTCAGTCCGCCCAGACGCTGGGCGCTTCGGCGCGCGTCGACGGGAGCGCCGCACGGCCGCCCCATTCGAGCAGCCACGCGGGAACGCTGACGTCCGTCGGTGCCGTGCCCACGGCCTCCAACAGTTCCTCGTTCGTGACGATGCCGCCGCCGCGCTTGAGGAATCGGCCCCGGATGAACGCCTGCGTGTAGATCTCGCCATCGACGGTGAACCGCTGCTCGACGTAGACCGCCCGCTCGTCGAAGCCGAGGATGCGCGACTCGACGACGAACGGCTGCCACAGCTCCAGCGACTTGCGGAACGAGATCGTCTCCGACGCCACGACGGGGTACCAGCCGCGCTTCTTGAAGATCGCCCACACCCCGTTGCGGGTGAGCAGGTCGAACCGTCCGATGTCGGCGATGGAGAGATATACGCCGTTGTTCATGTGCTTCAGGATGTCGAGATCGGTCGGCAGTACGCGGAACTTCGTACGCGCGACGTCCCAGTGTCCCAGTCGTGCGCCGAACCGCGAGATCAGCGCGTGAAGCATCGTTCGAAAGATCATATGCACGCGGTCATGCTAGCCAGCCGCCAACGGACTCTCACTTCCGTTGTGGACAGCCTCCAATCCGAGCGGCGCGGGGCCGCGAGCCGGTTGTAGCTCCGGAGACGTGGCGCACGACCTAGCGCGCGAGTGGCACCTCGACGATGCTGACGCCGGCGGGCGGCGCGGAGAGCGCCTGGTCGAGCTCGCCCTTGGTGCGCACGACGCGGTGGTCCCAGCCGTACGCCGCGGCGAGCGCGGCGACATCCACGTGTTGCGGCGTGTACAGCACCCGCTCGAAGGCTGTGGCGGGCGCGCTCTTCGCGACCTCGAGCCCGTCGAAGATCGTTCCGCCACCGTCGTTGCCCACGACCACCTGCAGGTGCGGGCGCCACTCGCCCTCGCCGATGAGCAGGGCACCGACGTCGTGCAGCAGCGTCAGGTCCCCCATCAGCACGCGTGTCACGCCCGAGGGGGTCCCCGTCTGTTCTGCAGACGCCTGGCTTGCGATCGCCACGCCGAGTGCGGTGGCGATCGTGCCGTCGATCCCGGCGAGCCCACGGTTCGCGTGCACCCGCAGCTTCTTGCCGAGGACGATCCGGTCGGCATCCCGGATGAGGCGGGATGCCCCGAAGACGAGACGGTCGTGCGGCCAGGTGTAGCGCCACAGGGCCTCGGCGAGCAGCGGACGCGTGATGGGCACGCGCACCGCCGCGAGCTCGGCCTTGGCGAAGGCGAGCGCGTCGGAAGGATCGAACGAGCGCGCCTTGTCGACGTCGGGCGCGGCGGCTCCCGGATCCGCCGCGAGCTCGGCGGCCTCGATCAGCCGTCTGCTCGCGAACACCCAGCTGCCCACCCAGGCACGCGCCTCCGGCGATCGCGGGTCGGCCGTCGGAGGAACGGTCACACCGCCGACGATCTGCGCGCGGTGCGCCGGGTTGTACGCCTGCTCGCCGCGCGGCGCGACGACGACGACCTCGACGTCGTCGCGCATGAGCAGTGCCGGAACCTCACGGCTGAGGGTCGGATGCCCGAAGACGACGGCGCGCTCGACGCGGTCGCCGAAGCCCTCCTCGCGAAGCAGCTCCCGGTAGGCCACGACGAGGTTCGGTCCGAAGTGGGCGCCGCTCGAGACCTCCGCGATCAGCGGGTAGCCGCCCGCGCGCGCGAACGACTCCGCGACCTCGCCGGCGTCGGCCCCGGCCACGACGACCGTGAGCGGACCGTCGGCAAGAGGCAGGATGTCCCGGCCGAGCGCATCCGGGCCCGCCGTCGACGGCACGGTTCCCGGTTGCGCGATGTCGATCGATGGAACCGCGACCGAGAGCGGGTCGCGCAGCGCGAGGTTGATGTGCACGGGCCCCGGATCGGCGGAATCGGCACCGACCGCGGTGCTCACGGCGGTTCGCGCGAGAGCCTCCGCCGTCGCGCGCTCGTCGGCGCTCCCCTCCGGCGCGGGGACGTCGATCTCCCAGCGCGCGGCGTCCGCGTAGATTCCGGGCTGCTGTGTCGTCTGATTGGCCCGGATGCCGCGGAGCTCCGCGGGCCTGTCGGACGTCAGGACGATCAGCGGGATGCCGGACTCGTGCGCCTCGAGCACCGCCGGATGCAGGTTCGCGGTCGCGGTGCCGCTCGTGGTGATCACGACGGCGGGCGCGCCGCTCTCCCGCGCGAGGCCGAGCGCGAGGAAGCCGGAGACACGTTCATCAATCCGCACGTGCAGTCGGATCGCCCCGGAGTGCTCCAGCTCGGCGGCGGTGAGAGCCAGCGCCTGGGAGCGGGAGCCCGGGCTGACGACGATGTCGCGCACGCCGGCAGTCACCAGCGCACTCAACAGGGCGATCGAATAGTCGGTGGCCGGGTTGCCCGTCAGGGGAAGGCCGTCGTCCACCTGCGCTCCGGGACGTCCCGTCGCCGCTGTCGTGTCAGACGTCTCGGTGTCGGCCTCAGCCATCCCGGCGGCCGGTTTGGTCGTTGTCGGGTCCGTTGTCGTCGAGGTCAGCGAGTTCCTTCTCGAGCTGCCGGATGCGCTCCTCCTGGTCGCGGTCCTGCGCGAGGCGCTTCAGGAACTGCGGGTCGTCATCCGGCGCGACGATGCGTCGACCGCCGGAACTGCTGCGGCGCCCCCGGCCGACCAGGAACCACAGGGCTCCGCCGATCACTGGGAACAGGATGATGATGAGAAGCCACACGGGCTTGGGAAGGCCACGCACTCGAGAGCGGTCGAAAAAGGCGCAGTCTGCCACGGAATAGATGTAAAACACCGCGGCGGCGACGCCGAGGACTATCCAGAGGCGAACCATGTGTCAATCGTAACTCTCAGAGAGTGTCTCTAAGCTGGGAGGGTGAAAGGCATTCCCTCGTGGATCACATACTCAGTGCTCCGTCTACTGCTGTTCGTGGTCCCGCTCGTGATTCTCCTGGTGCTGCGCATCGAGGCGTGGATCGCCGTCGTCGCGGCGGCGCTGATCGGGCTCTGCCTCTCGTACATCTTCCTGCGTAAGTCGCGCAACGCGGTAGCGACCGATCTGTACGCCGCCCGTCACCGCGACAAGCCCGCGACGACGGTCGACGACGACGTCGAGGATGCGGCGATCGACTCCTCCGAAGCGGCGACCCCGCGCACGAAGCCGCACGACACCACGGCCTGATCGCCGCGTCTCCGGCCTGCGCCGGCGCCTCGCAGGGCTAGAACGCGAAGGCGCAGCCGAGCGCGATCGCGACGAGCAGCCCGGTGAGGCTGGTCAGCTGCAGCGCCGTCACGAGCTCGCGCGGGGTCTTGGCGAACAGCGTGATCGCGCACGCCGGCAGCGCCGCGAGCAGGGCGAAGAAGCCCAGCCAGGCGATCGGGTACAGCAGCGCGAGCACGGCCAGGATCGCGAACGGCACCAGCAGGAACACGCAGAACACGATGCGCGAGGCCATGTTTCCGAGCACGACCGCGAGCGTGTGCTTGCCGGCCTGCTTGTCGGGCTCGATGTCGCGGATGTTGTTGACCATCAGCACCGCACAGGCGATGAGACCGGCGATGACCGCTCCGAACCACGCCTCCTGGTTGACGACGCCCGCGAGGAGGAAGGTCGTACCCGCCGTCGCGACCAGCCCGAAGAAGACGAACACGAAGACCTCGCCGAGGCCGTAATAGCCGTAGGGCCGCTTGCCTCCGGTGTAGAACCACGCGGCCGCGATGGCCGCTGCGCCCACGAGGAGCAGCCACCACTGCTGAGTGAGGATCACCAGGATGAGGCCGGCGACGGCACCGAGACCGAAGAAGACGAGCGCCACGGTGAGCACACGCTTGGGCGTGGCGCGGCCCGATCCGGTGAGCCGGCTCGGGCCGACACGGAACGCGTCGGTACCGCGGACGCCGTCCGAGTAGTCGTTGGCGTAGTTGACGCCGATCTGCAGGAAGACCGCGACCGCCAGGCAGAGCAGCCCGCGCACAGGGTGCCAGATGCCCGGCCCGTCGGCGAGCTTGGCCGCGCCGACACCGATGATGACGGGTGCGATCGCGAGCGGCAGGGTGCGCAGGCGGGCGCCAGCGATCCAATCGGATGCGGTGGCCGGCTTGACCTTCGTCTTGGACGCGCCGGGACGGCCGCTCCTGCCCTTCGAGCGCTTCTGGGCAGCAGACATCCTCTGCATCTTCGGCTTGTTCTGGCTCATCACACTGCGAATTGTAACGACATCCGCTATGCCTTCCCGTCCATGGCGAGCGCCACGGCGGCTCGTGCGATGGCGACGCGATCGGGCTTGCCGCTGCTGAGGTGCGGCAGCTCCCCGAGTTCGACGATGCCCGCCGGGGCGGCAGCTCGTCCCATCCTCGCGGAGACGAACGCGCGCAGCTGTGCCAGCGTCGTCGTGGGGAGGCTGCCGACGGCGACCAACGGCACCTGTCCCCACTCCGCATCGGGCGCGGCCACGACGACCGCGTGCTCGAATCCTTCGACCGAGCGAACAGCCCGTTCCACCGCGTCGAGCAACACCTTCTCACCGCCGGAGATGATCACATTGTCGGCGCGGCCGAGCACCGTCACCCGGCCGTCGGACCCGACCCGCCCGAGGTCTCCCGTGCGATACCACCGGTGTCCGTCCGCCTCGTGGAAGGCCGTGGCCGTGCGGGCCTGGTCGCCGAGATAGCCTTCGGACAGCACCGGGCCGCCGATCTCGAGCGCGCCCTCGACCTCGCGCACGACCGTGGAACCGATCGGCACGCCGTCGTAGACGCAGCCGCCGGCTGTCTCGCTCGACCCGTAGGTCCCGATCACGCGTGCTCCCACGGCGACGGCCCGCTCGCGCAGCGTCTCGCTGAGCGCTTGGCCACCGACCAGGATGCCGTCGAACCGTCGGACCGCGTCCGCCACCTCGCGGTCACCAGCTTCGGCGGCCTCGATCAGGCGGCCGAGCTGCACGGGCACGAGGGACACGAACCGCCGGTCGTGCGTCATCGCAGCGGCGAGCGCCGCGAATCGCCGCGGATCGAAGTGCCCACTTCCGTAGACGATCGGCTCCGTCTCGGCAGCGATCGAGCGCACGAGCACCTGGGCACCGGCCACGTAGTGCGCCGGCAGCGCGAGCAGCCACTGCCCCTGGCCTCCCATCGCGCCCGCCGAGGCCGCCGCACTGGCGAGCAGTGCGTCCGCCGACAGTGCGACCCGCTTGGGAACCCCCGTGGACCCGGACGTCTCGATCACCAGCGCAACGTTCTGCGGGACGGTCTCCCCGGGAGCCGGCCACGACTCCGTGGTACCGGCCGACGCCGCATCGCGCGGAACCACCGCCGGCCCTCCGCCGCCCAGCGCCTCGCGCAGCGCACGGAAGATCTCATCGGGACGGTCGGACGGAAGCGCCAGGAGCGGCCGCGTCATCGGAGCGCCGCTGCGTCTACTACGGCTCCGCTCACGACGGCCGAGCTCAGTACGGCCGAGCTCAGTACTGCCACGGGAACGCCGACCAGTCCGGTTCGCGCTTCTCGAGGAAGGCGTCGCGACCCTCCACCGCCTCGTCCGATGCGTATGCCAGGCGCGTCGCCTCGCCCGCGAACACCTGCTGCCCGACCATCCCGTCGTCGACGGCGTTGAACGCGAACTTGAGCATGCGGATCGCCGTGGGCGACTTGGTGAGGATCTCGTTCGCCCAGGCGAGCGCCGTCGACTCGAGCTCGGCGTGCGGCACGACCGCGTTCACTGCGCCCATCTCGTACGCCCGCTGGGCCGAGTACTCCTGGGCAAGGAAGAAGACCTCGCGTGCGAGCTTCTGCCCGATCTGACGCGCGAAGTAGGCGCTGCCGTACCCGCCGTCGAACGAACCGACGTCGGCATCCGTCTGCTTGAACCTGCCGTGCTCCGCGCTCGCGATCGTGAGATCGCAGACCACGTGCAGCGAGTGACCGCCGCCGGCAGCCCACCCGGGCACCACCGCGATCACGACCTTGGGCATGAAGCGGATGAGACGCTGCACCTCCAGGATGTGCAGCCGCCCGCTCCGTGCGGCGTCGATACCCGTGGCCGTCTCCCCCTCGGCGTACTTGTAGCCGTCACGGCCGCGGATGCGCTGATCGCCGCCCGAGCAGAACGCCCAACCGCCGTCTTTCGGGCTGGGCCCGTTTCCCGTGAGCAGCACCACGCCGATGCGCGGATTGGTGCGGGCGTCTTCGAGTGCGGCATACAACTCGTCGACCGTATGGGGCCGGAACGCATTGCGCACCTCCGGCCGGTTGAAGGCCACACGCGCCACCCGTCCCGCGAGATCGTGGTGATACGTGACGTCGGTGAGCGCCTCGAAGCCGGGGACCTCACGCCACGCGCTCGCGTCGAAGATGTCTGATACTGCCTGTGCCATGCGTCCAGACTACGGTTCGGCGCCGGACACCGGATCGGAGCGTGCCACACTTGTGGAATGTTGCCCGACCTGGCCGACCTGTTGAGGACCGCACGCGTCGTCTCGCTTCCGATGAACTTCCGTTTCCGCGGCATCACCGTCCGCGAGGCGGTCCTCTTCGAGGGCCCGCAGGGCTGGACCGAGTTCTCGCCCTTCGTCGAGTACGGCGACGCCGAGGCCGCCGCCTGGCTTCACGCCGCGATCGACTTCGGCTGGCATCCCGCTCCCGCTCCGCTGCGCTCCGCGATCCCGGTCAACGCGACGGTTCCCGCGGTCCCCGCGCGCGAGGTGGCCGCCGTCCTCGGCCGCTACCCGGGCGCACGCACGGCGAAGGTGAAGGTGGCCGAGCCCGGCCAGACACTCGCCGACGACGTCGAGCGCGTGCGAGCGGTGCGCGAGCTCCTCGGCCCGGAGGGACGCATCCGGATCGACGCGAACGCCCTCTGGAACGTCGACGAGGCCGAGCACGCCATCCACGCGCTGGCCCCGTTCGACCTCGAGTACGTCGAGCAGCCGTGCGCCACCGTCGACGAACTGGCCGACATCCGGCGTCGCACCAAGTACATGGGGGTGCCGATCGCCGCCGACGAGAGCGTGCGCAAGGCGAGCGATCCCCTCGCCGTCGCGCGGGCCGGCGCCGCCGACCTCCTGATCGTGAAGGCCCAGCCGCTCGGCGGCATCCACGCAGCACTCCGGATCATCGCCGACGCCGGCCTGCCGGTGGTCGTCTCCAGCGCGATCGACACCTCCGTCGGCATCGCCATGGGCGCCCACCTGGCGGCAGCGATCCCCGAGCTGGAGTTCGACTGCGGGCTCGGCACGGTCGCGATGTTCGTGCAGGACGTCGCCGACGAACCCCTGCTCCCGGTCGACGGCGCTATCCCGGTGACACGACCGACGGTCTCGGATGCGCGCCTCGACGCCCTCGCCGCAGACGAAGACCGCCGCGAGTGGTGGCTGGACCGCATCCGGCGTTGCTACCGCGTCGTGGAGCACGCCACCGCGCTCTGAGACCGCCGGCTCAGGAGTACAGGCGCTCCGGGACCTCGAGCCCGTAGATCGCCCGGCCGGAGTTCCAGATCACGGCGCAGGCAGCGCGCAGCAGGTCGAGCTCGGAGTCCCCATCGCTGACGATCTGCACGTCGTTGCCGGCGATGCGGACGGTTGATGAGCCGACCGTGGCCGACGAGCCGTCCTTCGAGAACGTCGTCTCCGGATACGGCTCGGAGAGTCCACGCAGATCGGCCAGGATGTAACGCGGCCGTGATCCGGCATCGGCGGCGATCAGCTGCTTGGCACCGTCGACGCCCGTCAGCACGAGCACCGAGTCGATCTCGGCCCGGTTCGCGCCCAGGATGTCGGTGTCCAGACGGTCCCCGATGAAGAGCGGCTTGCTCGCCCCGAAGCGAGCGATCGCCTCGTCGAAGATCGCCACCTCCGGCTTGCCGGCGACGAGCGGGAGCCTGCCGACCGCAGTGTGGACGGCCGAGACGAGCGTTCCGTTGCCGGGGGCGATCCCGCGCGCGACGGGGATCGTCCAGTCGGTGTTGGTCGCGACCCAGGGCCGCTGCTCCTCCGTGCGATCCTGCAGGGCGAACGCGGCTTCCGCGAGCTGGTTCCAGCCGACCTCCGGCGCGAATCCCTGGATGACCGCGGCAGGATCGTCGTCGGCCGAGCGGGTGACCGTGAAACCGCCCTTCTGCACCTCGTCGACCAGCCCGTCGCCGCCGATGACCAGGATGCGCGACCCCGGCTCCACATGCTGCGCCAGCAGGCGCACCGCGGCCTGCGGGGACGTCACGACGTCCGAGGGCTCGACGTGAAGGCCGAGGTCGGTGAGGTGCCCGGCGACCGAAGCGTCGGTGCGCGAGGCGTTGTTCGTGATGTAGCCGACGCGAACGAACTCCGCGGCCGCGTTCAGGCTCTCGACCGCGTGCGGGATGGCGTGCGGACCTTTGTACACGACGCCGTCGAGGTCCGCCAGCACCAGGTCGACTCCGTCGAGCGGGGTCATCGTCTTAGCGCTCCGTCGGAACAGTGCCATCGTCGGTGTCGTCCTCGTCCTCGTTCTGGTTCTCGTTCGCGTCTTCGTCCGCGGCGCCCTCGGCGTCGAGGTCGGCTTCGGTCTCCACTTCGACATCCGCGTCGAGCTCTGCTTCGACGTCCGCATCCAGGTCAGCGTCGTCTTCGAGCTCGACGATGACGTCGGCATCGTGATCGATCGTGTCGGCGTCGCCGATGGAGACCCTGTCTTCGCCATCGACGTCGAACTCGTACTCCTCCTCGACGATGTCGATCGTCTCGTGCTCGTCGACGGTGAGCGCCGCGCCGATCGCCTCGTCGGCACGGGCGGCACGCTCGCGCCACGACTCCGCCTGCTCTGCGCGACCGAGCTCGTCGAGCACATCGGCGTAGGCATGGAAGAGATCCGGACTCCAGCTGAACGCCCGGTTCGGGTCCAGCTGCGGGATCTCGAGCTCGGCGAGGGCCGCATCGGTCTGGCCGAGGTCGAGCCGCGCACCGGACATCGCGATCGCGAGCGACACCTGCACGTCGTTCGGGAGGGTCGAGCGGTCCACGCTGCGGCCGAGCTCCAGCGCGCGGTCTGCGCGGCCCACACCACGCTCGCTGTCGACCATCAGCGGAAGCTGGTCGTTCGACCCGGAGATCCGGCGATAGGTGCGCAGCTCCCGCAGGGCGAGAGCGAAGTCGCCGGTCGCGTATGCCGTGATCGCGAGCGTCTCCCGCACGACGCCGATGCGACCGGCGCGACGTGCGGCCGACATGGCATGCGCGTGCGCCTGCTCCGGGTCGTCCTCGATGAGGCGGGCGGCCATCACGAGGTGCTGCGCGACCCAGTCGGCGTTCTCCTTGCTCAGCGACTTCAGTTCGACGCGAGCACCCTTGTCGAGATCGCGGGGCTCCACGCCCTCCGGGATCTCGGGATCGTCGTGGCGGGCCCGTACCGAACGCAGCTCGCGAGCCAGGCGCTCTTCCTCGGTCAGCTCGTACTCGGTGTCGCGAGCGTCCCGGTCGTTGCGTGCCGGCTTTCCGCCGCGCGTCCACAACTTCTCGTCGCGCGTACCCCGATTGCCCGGATGCCCGCCGCCCTGCCTCGAAGCCGGCTTGCTGTCCCGCGACCACTCGCGCTTCGCGCCGTCACGGTTCGCGCCATCGCGGTCTCCGCTGCGCGCGGCGCCACCGCGACTGCCGGTTCCGCCGCGGCGATCGCCGTCGCGTGAGGATCCACCCGCCGCGTACCCGCGCCGCTCGGCGCCGCCACTGGACTGGCCATCGCGACCATTGCCGCGCGACTGACCGCCGCCGGCGCCCTGCCCATCGCGGCCGTACCCACGTGACTGACCCTGCCCGGAGCCCTGGCCGTCGCGAGCGTAACCCCGCGACTGACTGCCGCCTTGGCCATCGCGGCTGTACCCCGACCGTGCGGGTCCACCGCGCTGGTCGTCGCGGCTGTATCCGCCGCGACCGCCGGATGCGCCCCCGGTCCTACCCGCACCGCCGGCGCCGTTCGCGCTGTTCCCGCGGTAGCCGCCGCTCTTGCCGTCACGAGCTCCGTCTCTACCGCTGTCGCGACTGCTGCCTCGACCGTCGTCGCGTCGAGGGCGCCCGCTCGAACCGTCGCGGCCACCCTTGTCCGACCGCTCGCCGCTGCGCGGAGCGCCGTCGTTGCGCGCGGGACGTCCATCGTTGCGCGGGGGACGTCCGTCGTTGCGCGGGGGCCGACGCTCTCCGTCGTTCCGTGGAGGACGACGGTCGCCGTCGTTGCGGCCGGCCGCGCCGTCCGGGCGCTGCGACGCGCGCCGTTCTTCGTGGTCGTCTGCCGGTGTTTCGCTCACGACTTCTCCTGTTGGGTGGCGGGCACAGCGTGCTCAGCCTACGACGTTGCTCTTCATGGATGTTCGGCGGGCCGCAGATCGCGGCACCCGAGCCGTTAAACGCGAAATGGCCACCCAACAATGGGTGGCCATTTCACAAAAGAAGTCCGGCGGTGTCCTACTCTCCCACAGGGTCCCCCCTGCAGTACCATCGGCGCAGAGAGTCTTAGCTTCCGGGTTCGGAATGTAACCGGGCGTTTCCCTCTCGCTATGGCCGCCGAAACACTATTGATGTATCAAAGTGAACGAACAATCATCACGATTGTTTCAGTTCTCGACCGTACATCGAGAACCACATAGTGGACGCAAGCAATCTCAGGCTCCTCATACCAGCCTTACAACAGTATGAAGATAGTGATTATCAAATTATCGGCTTATTAGTACCGGTCAGCTCCATGGGTCTTTAGTCCCCACTTCCACATCCGGCCTATCAACCCAGTAGTCTAGCTGGGAGCCTCTCGCCCGAAGGCATGGAAATCTCATCTCAAGGCCGGCTTCCCGCTTAGATGCTTTCAGCGGTTATCCATCCCGAACGTAGCTAATCAGCGGTGCTCTTGGCAGAACAACTGACACACCAGAGGTTCGTCCAACCCGGTCCTCTCGTACTAGGGTCAGATCCTTTCAAATTTCCTACGCGCGCAGCGGATAGGGACCGAACTGTCTCACGACGTTCTAAACCCAGCTCGCGTACCGCTTTAATGGGCGAACAGCCCAACCCTTGGGACCTACTCCAGCCCCAGGATGCGACGAGCCGACATCGAGGTGCCAAACCATGCCGTCGATATGGACTCTTGGGCAAGATCAGCCTGTTATCCCCGAGGTACCTTTTATCCGTTGAGCGACAGCGCTTCCACAAGCCACTGCCGGATCACTAGTCCCGACTTTCGTCCCTGCTCGACTTGTCAGTCTCACAGTCAAGCTCCCTTGTGCACTTACACTCGACACCTGATTGCCAACCAGGTTGAGGGAACCTTTGGGCGCCTCCGTTACTTTTTGGGAGGCAACCGCCCCAGTTAAACTACCCACCAGGCACTGTCCCTGAACCGGATTACGGTTCTAAGTTAGATATCCAGAGTGACCAGAGTGGTATTTCAACAATGACTCCACCTGAACTAGCGTCCAAGCTTCAAAGTCTCCCACCTATCCTACACAAGCCACACCGAACACCAATACCAAGCTGTAGTAAAGGTCACGGGGTCTTTCCGTCCTGCTGCGCGTAACGAGCATCTTTACTCGTAGTGCAATTTCGCCGAGTTCGCGGTTGAGACAGCTGGGAAGTCGTTACGCCATTCGTGCAGGTCGGAACTTACCCGACAAGGAATTTCGCTACCTTAGGATGGTTATAGTTACCACCGCCGTTTACTGGGGCTTAAATTCTGAGCTTCGCCGAAGCTAACCCTTCCTCTTAACCTTCCAGCACCGGGCAGGCGTCAGTCCGTATACATCGTCTTGCGACTTAGCACGGACCTGTGTTTTTAGTAAACAGTCGCTTCCCACTGGTCTCTGCGGCCTTCAAACGCTTCAGGAGTAAATCCCTACACGCCTCAGGCCCCCCTTCTCCCGAAGTTACGGGGGCATTTTGCCGAGTTCCTTAACCACGATTCTCTCGATCTCCTTGGTATTCTCTACCTGACCACCTGAGTCGGTTTGGGGTACGGGCGGCTGGAACCTCGCGTCGATGCTTTTCTTGGCAGCATAGGATCACCGATTTCGTCAATTAAGACTACCCATCGTGCCTGGCCCTATATGAGAGACGGATTTGCCTATCTCTCGGGTTACACACTTAGACCGGGACAACCATCGCCCGGCTCGGCTACCTTCCTGCGTCACACCTGTTAATACGCTAGCCGCACCAGCATAGGGTCGTGTGCTAGGCCCACTCGTCTAGGCCCGAAGGCTTCGATCAAGGGGATTCAGACACTTAGCATTACTGGATTAGCTTGGGCGGTTCTTCGCCGGTACGGGAATATCAACCCGTTGTCCATCGACTACGCCTGTCGGCCTCGCCTTAGGTCCCGACTTACCCAGGGCGGATTAGCCTGGCCCTGGAACCCTTGGTCTTTCGGAGGACGGGTTTCTCACCCGTCTTTCGCTACTCATGCCTGCATTCTCACTCGTGTGGCCTCCACGGCTGGTTTACACCGCCGCTTCGCTGGCCACACGACGCTCTCCTACCCATCAACACGGCTGGACCACGAAGGCCTACCAATAATGTCAATGCCACAACTTCGGTGGCGTGCTTGAGCCCCGTTACATTGTCGGCGCGGAATCACTTGACCAGTGAGCTATTACGCACTCTTTCAAGGGTGGCTGCTTCTAAGCCAACCTCCTGGTTGTCTGTGCAACTCCACATCCTTTCCCACTTAGCACGCGCTTTGGGACCTTAGTTGGTGGTCTGGGTTGTTTCCCTCTCGACGATGAAGCTTATCCCCCACCGTCTCACTGCTGCGCTCTCACTTACCGGCATTCGGAGTTTGGCTGACGTCAGTAACCTTTTGGGGCCCATCGGCCATCCAGTAGCTCTACCTCCGGCAAGAAACACGCAACGCTGCACCTAAATGCATTTCGGAGAGAACCAGCTATCACGAAGTTTGATTGGCCTTTCACCCCTATCCACAGCTCATCCCCTCAGTTTTCAACCTAAGTGGGTTCGGTCCTCCACGACGTCTTACCGTCGCTTCAACCTGGCCATGGATAGATCACTTCGCTTCGGGTCTAGGACATGCGACTGAATCGCCCTATTCAGACTCGCTTTCGCTACGGCTACCCCTCACGGGTTAACCTCGCCACATATCGCTAACTCGCAGGCTCATTCTTCAAAAGGCACGCTGTCACCCCTACAAGGAGGCTCCAACGGTTTGTAAGCAAACGGTTTCAGGTACTATTTCACTCCCCTCCCGGGGTACTTTTCACCTTTCCCTCACGGTACTTGTCCGCTATCGGTCATCTGGGAGTATTTAGGCTTATCAGGTGGTCCTGACAGATTCACACGGGATTTCTCGGGCCCCGTGCTACTTGGGATACTCTTCGCGCCATTGGAACATTTCGACTACGGGGTTGGCACCCTCTATGACTGGCCTTTCAATGCCATTCGTCTATATTCCTTTGTAACGCTCGCTGTTCGGCAGAATCAGCAGAAAAGTCCCGCAACCCCGACCATGCAACGCCTGCCGGCTATCACACATGATCGGTTTAGCCTCTTCCGGTTTCGCTCGCCACTACTAACG
The DNA here is from genome assembly GCF_027921845.1 of Leifsonia poae. GTDB lineage: Bacteria > Actinomycetota > Actinomycetes > Actinomycetales > Microbacteriaceae > Leifsonia > Leifsonia poae. The sequence goes on along the minus strand of NZ_BSEN01000006.1, from coordinate 206,139 downwards.
GAATCGCTTTTGCTTTCTCTTCCTGTGGGTACTGAGATGTTTCACTTCCCCACGTTCCCTCTACCCGCCCTATATATTCAGGCGGGAGTCACTGGGTCACCTTACGGGCCCAGCGGGGTTTCCCCATTCGGAAATCCTCGGATCAAAGTTCGTTTATCAACTCCCCGAGGCTTATCGCAGATTACTACGTCCTTCTTCGGCTCCAGATGCCAAGGCATCCACCGTTTGCTCTTAGAAATTTGAAATCACATGAGTTTGAATCGATTCTTCGCACCTCTAAAAGAGGTGCAGGAAAAATTGACCAATGATCTAAATAAATCAGATCTTTGTGATCCGAGACTCGCCAGCCGAAACCGGCTCGACTCGAATCTAAGATGCTCGCGTCCACTGTGTAGTTCTCAAAGTACGGGCGGTACCTTTTCTGCCGGCTCGAGTTATGAGCGACAAGAAAAGGTCCAGAGGTCCAGTTCTCATCCGAGTGGATGAGGTCCGGTCCCTCAGGACCCAACAGCGTGCACGTGCGGTTCTTAGTTGCTCGATGCTTTCCAACTCCGAAGAGCGTACTGACGTCGAGCCTTTCAGCTCCGCACCAATGTCAATGTTCCACCCATGAGCTACCGGCGAGAACGTGTGTCTCGATCCGGCGCCTGGACACTCCGAAGAGTGCCAGATGCTCCTTAGAAAGGAGGTGATCCAGCCGCACCTTCCGGTACGGCTACCTTGTTACGACTTAGTCCTAATCACCGATCCCACCTTCGACGGCTCCTTCCACAAGGGTTAGGCCACCGGCTTCGGGTGTTACCGACTTTCATGACTTGACGGGCGGTGTGTACAAGGCCCGGGAACGTATTCACCGCAGCGTTGCTGATCTGCGATTACTAGCGACTCCGACTTCATGAGGTCGAGTTGCAGACCTCAATCCGAACTGAGACCGGCTTTTTGGGATTCGCTCCACCTTACGGTATTGCAGCCCTTTGTACCGGCCATTGTAGCATGCGTGAAGCCCAAGACATAA
>NZ_BSEN01000006.1:0-205099 GCF_027921845.1 Leifsonia poae | reverse complement strand
ACCTTCCTCCGAGTTGACCCCGGCAGTCTCCTATGAGTTCCCACCATTACGTGCTGGCAACATAGAACGAGGGTTGCGCTCGTTGCGGGACTTAACCCAACATCTCACGACACGAGCTGACGACAACCATGCACCACCTGTTTACGAGTGTCCAAAGAGTTGACCATTTCTGGCCCGTTCTCGTATATGTCAAGTCTTGGTAAGGTTCTTCGCGTTGCATCGAATTAATCCGCATGCTCCGCCGCTTGTGCGGGCCCCCGTCAATTCCTTTGAGTTTTAGCCTTGCGGCCGTACTCCCCAGGCGGGGAACTTAATGCGTTAGCTGCGACACGGAGACCGTGGAATGGTCCCCACATCTAGTTCCCAACGTTTACGGCGTGGACTACCAGGGTATCTAATCCTGTTCGCTCCCCACGCTTTCGCTCCTCAGCGTCAGTTACGGCCCAGAGATCTGCCTTCGCCATCGGTGTTCCTCCTGATATCTGCGCATTCCACCGCTACACCAGGAATTCCAATCTCCCCTACCGCACTCTAGTCTGCCCGTACCCACTGCAGGCCCGAGGTTGAGCCTCGGGATTTCACAGCAGACGCGACAAACCGCCTACGAGCTCTTTACGCCCAATAATTCCGGACAACGCTTGCACCCTACGTATTACCGCGGCTGCTGGCACGTAGTTAGCCGGTGCTTTTTCTGCAGGTACCGTCACTTTCGCTTCTTCCCTACTAAAAGAGGTTTACAACCCGAAGGCCGTCGTCCCTCACGCGGCGTTGCTGCATCAGGCTTGCGCCCATTGTGCAATATTCCCCACTGCTGCCTCCCGTAGGAGTCTGGGCCGTGTCTCAGTCCCAGTGTGGCCGGTCACCCTCTCAGGCCGGCTACCCGTCGTAGGCTTGGTGGGCCGTTACCTCACCAACTACCTGATAGGCCGCGAGTCCATCCTTGACCGAAATTCTTTCCACGTACAGGAGATGCCTCCGTACGTCATATCCGGTATTAGCTTCCGTTTCCGGAGGTTATCCCAGAGTCAAGGGCAGGTTACTCACGTGTTACTCACCCGTTCGCCACTAATCCCCAAGAGCAAGCTCCTGGTTCATCGTTCGACTTGCATGTGTTAAGCACGCCGCCAGCGTTCGTCCTGAGCCAGGATCAAACTCTCCGTAAATGTTTAGCTCCACAGTCGCAAGCGACTGGGAAACATTGTGCGAGAAGCGGATCGGAATTGATCTGTTCTTCCCGCGAGTTGATCTGACTAGTTTCGAATATCTACTGACATTCTGTTCTAATCCAAAGGAATCTCGCTTGTCTCCGAAGAGTCAAGCCGAGGTTATTTGGCATTTGACATTGTGCACGCTGTTGAGTTCTCAAGGATCGGACGCTCCCAGTTTCTGACCTCCCGGCCGTCTCTCTGGGGCAACTTCTCTACCTTACCACTCTCAGTCAGTTTGTCAAGTCGACCGTTTCGCGTTCTCGCGGCGGCCCTTTCTGGACGCAACCGTTTCACACGATCCGAGTCGGTTAGACCTGCTCAGTGAGTGGGGTTTATATCCTAAGCATTTCGGGCGCTCTCAATCAAGTTGAGATTTGCCGTTAGGCTAAGGATTCGGTCCCGCTTGAGGCCGGGGAGCTCTTCGGCTCTCCCGCACCTTTGGGGTGACAAGTAAGTACTTTACGCAGGTCCCCAGGGGCTCGCAAATCCGGCTTGCAGCCCGGGCGTGTCGCATCCCGACTTCCGCGTCATTCCGCGGATCCGCCCCCTTTCCCGCTCTCCAGCGCCGCCACCAGCGCACCGCAGAGTGCCGTGCCGTCGGCGCCGGATTCACTCCAGAATTTCCGGAATGCTCGAGCAACTCCCGCCGTCCGCGCGAACGGGAGCTGCATCCCGCGAAAACAGAAAGCCCCTCGGATGCGAATGCACCGAGGGGCTTGCGTGTCGATCGCGTCGATCGGAGTCCGTGGATCAGAGACCGGAGTACGCGTGAAGGCCTTTGAAGAACACGTTCACCACGCCGAAGTTGAACATCACGGCGGAGAAGCCGATGATCGCCAGCCAGGCGGAACGCGAACCGCGCCAACCGCGGGTCGCCCGCGCGTGGATGTAGCCGGCGTAGATCACCCAGATGATGAACGTCCAGACTTCCTTGGTGTCCCAGCCCCAATACCGGCCCCATGCCTTTTCCGCCCAGATGGCACCGGCGATGAGGGTGAACGTCCAGAAGATGAAGCCCACGATGTTCACGCGGTAGGCGAGGTTCTCGAGAGTCTTGGATCCCGGAAGCGTCGACAGGAACTTGAACTGCTGCGGCCGCGACTCCTCGATCTGCCGCTCGCGCCGCACTTGCAGCAGCTGCAGACCGGACAGCGCGAACCCGAGCGCGAAGAACGCGGTGCCGAGGATGGCCACCATGATGTGGATCACGAGCCAGTACGACTGGAGGGCCGGCGGGAGCGGGACCACCGGAACGTAGTAACGCACCGTCGCGATCATCAGCAGGATGCACACCAAGCCGAGCACGAAGGTGCCGAGGTACTTGAGATCCCAGCGCAGATTGACGAGCAGGAACACCCCGATGATCACGAGGGTGCCCGTCATCGAGAACTCCCACATGTTCGCCCACGGAACGCGGCCGGCGGCGATGCCCCGCAGGATCGTGGCGAACAGATGGAACGCGAACCCGACGATCGTGAGCACGAAGGCGGTGCGCATCGCGACCGATGCCGGTCCCCCGTTGGCGACCTCGTCTTCGACCCTCGACGTGATCCGTGAGCTGAGGCGGGTCAGCGTCGAGGTGCCCGAGCTGCCTCCCCCCTCGGCGGAGCCGACCGTCACCACTGTGGAGGCGCCCGATCCCTGCCGGGCGCCGACTTCCGCTCGCCGTGCGACAGCACTCGGGACCGCGGCGACTTCGTCGGCCGTGGCTCTCGCCCCTCGCCGGGCGAGGTCGAGGGCGAACGCGATGAACGCGAGCGCGTAGATACCCATCGCCGCGTAGATGAACACGGTCGAGAGTTGAGCCAGTGTTTCGGTCACGTCAGTAAGCCTAAGTGTTTCGTCGGTCGGTGAGTACGGCGGAATGCTGATCCGCGATGTCGCGGATCGCGCCGAGCAGGTTGGGGTCTTCACCGCGGGCGAGGCCCGCGTATTCGAGGGTCACCGAACCGTCGGCGTTGTCGACGGCTTTGACCCAGATGCGACGGCGGGGAACGAACAGCGAGGTGAGCAGCCCGGCCAGGATGAGGATCGCGAACAGCAGCACCCAGCCCTGCGCCGGGTCGTGGTGGATGTCGAGGCCGATGAACCTCTTCACCCCGGTGACCTCGATCGAGCCGAGACCGTTCGGCAGCTGCACGGTCTGACCGGGCGCGATCTCGAGCGCCTTCTGCCCCGACTTCGCGCCGGCGCCCGCCACGGGCGTCATCTTGTCAGTGTTGAGGGTGTAGACGTTCTGCGGAACGCCGCTGTCCAGACCCAGGTCGCCGACATAGACGTTGAGGCTCACGAGCGGGTCGTTGAGCCCGGGTGACGTCGACGCCTTGGCCCCGGCGACCGAACTGTCGCCGACCGTCGGGTAGAAGAACCCGGTCATGCCGACCTGCTTGCTGAGGCCATCCGGGATCTTGATCACACCCTGCGACGTCAGGTTGACGTCGCCGGTCGGGCGGAAGACGACGTCGTCTTGGAAGACGACCTTGCCCTTGGCGTCGCGCACGGTGATCGACGGGGCGTAGCCGTTGCCGAGGAGGTAGGCGTTGGTGCCGCCGATCGCGAGCGGCTCGTTGACCTTGATCGTCTGCCTGCGCGGCGGAGATCCGGGTTCGGTCGTGGTGACGTGCGCGGTGTAGTCGATCGGCGTACCCAGGGCGTCTTTGTTCTTGGTCTCGTAGTTCACGTCGAGCCTGTCGACCTGGATCGAGAACGGCACCAGTGAGGAGCTGTTGAAGAACCGGCCGGGGTTGAACGAGTTGTACGACGTGATGCTGTTGACGAAGCTCTGGCCCTCCACGACGATCTTCTGCCCCGTGAAGCCGAAGCCGCCGCCGAGCCCGACCGCGAGGAGGACGCCGAGCAGCGCGATGTGGAAGACGAGGTTGCCGGTCTCGCGCAGGTAGCCGCGCTCCGCCGACACCGATGTCGACCGCGCGTCCTGGTACAGCGCGACGCGATAGCGGCTCCTGCGCAGCAGCTCGCTCGCGGCCTGGATCGGCTCGGGCGCCGTGGCCGCCTGCTCGGACGAGAGGAGGCGCGCCTGGAAGCCGGCCATGCGGGTGAGCCGGGCCGGTGTGCGGGGCGGCTTGGCGCGCAGCGCATCCCAGTGGTGCTTGGTGCGCGGGATGACGCAGCCGATGAGCGAGACGAACAGCAGCAGATAGATGGCCGAGAACCAGGCCGACGTGTAGACGTCGAACGCCTGCAGCTTGTCGAGGAACGGCGCGATGTCCGGATGCTCGGCGAAGTACTGTGTGACGCCGTTCGGGTCGGACGACCGCTGCGGCACCAGCGAGCCCGGCACCGCCGCGACGGCGAGAAGGAGCAGCAGGAACAGCGCCGTGCGCATGCTCGTGAGCTGCCGCCAGAACCAGCGGATCCACCCCACGAAGCCCAGCTTGGGCTGGACGATGCCGGGGTCTTCACGCGGTGGCGCGGAGTCGATGTGGTCAGAGGGCCGGCTCAAAGCCTTGGATCACCGCCAGGAATTGCGACATCAGCGCGCTCCAGATGCCGGTCGCCATCAGAATGCCGATGATGACCAGCAGCACGCCGCCGATGATGTTGATGGCACGGATGTGCCGCTTGAGGAACGCCACCGACCCGGCGACCCAGTCGAAGCCGAGGGCGACGAGGAGGAACGGGATGCCGAGGCCGATGCAGTAGAAGAGGCCGAGGAGCGCCCCGCGCCACGGAGAGCCCGTGCCGACGCTGAGTGCGCTGATGGCCGCGAGAGTCGGGCCGATGCACGGTGTCCAGCCGAGGCCGAACACGATACCGAGCAGGGGTGCGCCGATGAGCCCGGTCGCCGGCCGCCACGACGGCTTGATCGTTCGTTGCAGGAACGAGAACTGTCCGATGAAGACCAGCCCCATCACGATCACGAACACACCCAGGATGCGCACGACCACGTCCTGCCAGCGGAACAGCCACTGCCCCAGGGCGCCGAAGGCCGCTCCGTAGGCGATGAACACGACGGCGAAACCCAGGATGAAGAGGGCCACACCGGTGAGCAGCCGGGACTTGTCCCGCTTCTCTCCGGGGTCGCTGAACCCCCCGACGTACGCGAGGTAGCCCGGCACCAGCGGAAGCACGCACGGCGAGGCGAACGAGACGAGGCCCGCCAGCAGGGCGATGGGCAGCGCCAGCAGCAGCTGCCCGCTGAAGACGATCTCTCCGATGCTTCCCACGTCAGTCGGTCTCGGCGAGCGTGTCGCTGATGAGCGTGTCGAGGATACTGCGGTCGGGGATCGCGCCGAGGATACGGGCGGCGACGCGGCCCTTCTTGTCGATGACGAGCGTGGTCGGGGTCGCCTTCGGCGGCACGGTCTTGCTGAACGCCAGGAGGACGGAACCCGTGTCGCGGTCGAGGACCGACGGGTAGGTGATGCCCTTCTCGTCGCCGAAGCTCGCCGAGGTGGCCGCCGAGTCGTAGATGTTGACGCCGAGGAAGTCGACGCCCGAGCCCTTGTACTTCTGGTAGAGCTTCTCGAGGTCGGGAGCCTCGACTCGGCACGGTGGGCAGCCGGCGTACCAGAAGTTGACCACGAGGACCTTGCCGGCGTACTGCTTCGACGAGACCGTCTCGCCTTCCCCTGTCTTTCCGGTGAAGGAGATCGCGGCGCCGCGGTTGGCCGCGGCGAACTCGCTGACGGTGCCGTCGCCGGCGATGTAGTTCTGACCGGTGCCCGCGCGGTACTGCTCGGCGAGCTTGTCGGTCGTGCATCCGGTGAGGAGGAGTCCTGTCGCGGCGACGAGCGCCACGGCGGAGGTCAGGAGGCGGGTCCGGCGCTTCACACGGCCCCCACATCGGTTGCGGTGGCACTCAGCGAGGCGGCGGGTTCGACGTAGCCGACCTCGACGATGCGCAGCATGGGCTCGGTCGGCACGGGCGCTCCGGGCGGCGCGGGCGGCAGCTCGCTCGGCTGGAACAGGGTGCGCTCGAAGGTGGTGATGCTCGACAGGGCGCAGCGGCGCTTGCGCGGGTCGTGCCAGAAGCGCTCCCCCGAGACCGACAGGTGGGTGACCCAGATCGGCAGCTGGTGGCTGACGAGCACGACATCGCCCTCGTCGACCGAGTCGAAGGCGTCGTCGACGGCCGCGAGCATCCGCTTCTCGATGCGCTTGTAGGCCTCGCCCCAGGTCGGACGGACCGGGTTGACGAGATAGGGCCAGTTGACGGGGTTGCGAAGCGCGCGGCGCATCACCGTCCCCTCGAAGTGGTTCGTGGGCTCGATGATGCGGTCGTCGATCTCGGGAGTCAGGCCGAGCGCTGTCGCGATCGGGGCGGCGGACTCTCGGGTGCGCTGCAACGGCGACACCCGAAGACCCGTCATGGAACGGTCGCGCGAGGCCAGGTCGTCGGCGGCGGCGGAAGCCATGCGGTGGCCGAGTTTGGAGAGGCCGAAGCCCGGCAGCCTGCCGTACAGGATGCCGTCGGGATTGAACACCTCTCCGTGACGGACGAGATGTACTTGGCTTGCTACCACGGCCCCAGTCTACGGAGGCGTTTCCCTTGAATTCACTGAGCGCGGGGTCGGGCGCCGCTCGGACCGGCCGTTCGGGCGGTAGTGGCGGACGGTAGGCTTGTGCTTCGTGACCGCACGAGTATTGATCAAGGACCTGGCCGCCGCATCCGACGGCCCTGTGACCGTCGCCGGCTGGGTTGAGACCGTCCGCGACCAGAAGAAGGTGCAGTTCGTCGTTCTGCGCGACGAGACCGGTGCCGTTCAGCTCGTGAACCCGCGGAACGTCGACGCCGAAGGCGTCGTCATCGCCGACGAGCCTGCGACCACCATCTCGGGGCTCTCGCAGGGCAGCTTCGTCACCGCCACCGGCGAGCTCAAGCACGACGAGCGCGTGAAGCTCGGCGGGATCGAGATCAAGCTCTCGTCGCTCACCGTCGCGACCGCTGCCATCCCCGAGACGCCGATCGCCGGCGACAGCGGGATCGACAAGCGCATGGACTGGCGCTTCCTCGACCTGCGCGAGCCGAAGAACAACCTGATCTTCCGCATCCAGACGACGTTCGAGCACGCGCTGCGCGAGTACTGGGTGAGCAACGACTTCATCGAGATCCACACCCCCAAGCTGATGGCGAGCCCGAGCGAGTCGCGCGCCGAGCTGTTCGAGGTGGAGTACTTCGACCGCACCGCCTACCTGTCGCAGAGCCCGCAGTTCTTCAAGCAGATGGCGCAGTCGGCCGGTTTCGGCAAGATCTTCGAGATCGGCCCGGCGTTCCGCGCCGACCCCAGCTTCACCAGCCGCCACGCCACGGAATTCACGAGCGTCGACACCGAGCTCAGCTGGATCGACAGCCACGAAGACGTCATGACGCTCCACGAGAACCTCATCGTCGCCGGCTTCACCGCGGTCAAGGAGAAGCACGGCGAGCAGATCAAGGAGCTGTTCGACGTCGAGGTGGTCGTTCCCAGCACGCCGTTCCCGCGCATCCCCCTCGCCGAGGCGAAGCGGATCGTGGCCGAGCGCGGCTACGAGGTCCCCCGTCACGACGACGACATGGACCCGGAGGGCGAACGCCAGATCTCGGCCTACGTCAAGGAGGAGTTCGGTCACGAATTTGTCTTCCTGACCGACTACGCCTCGAGCATCCGGCCGTTCTATCACATGCGTCACGCCGACGACGCGTCGCTCACCAACAGCTACGACCTCATCTTCAACGGCGTCGAGATCTCGACTGGCGCCCAGCGCGAGCACCGCGTGGAGATCCTGGAGGAGCAGGCCCGCGAGAAGGGCCTCGAGCCCGAGGAGCTCGATTTCTACCTCGACTTCTTCCGCTACGGCGTTCCGCCGCATGGAGGCTTCGGGATGGGACTCGCGCGGGTGCTGATGCTCATGCTGCACCTGTCGAACCTGCGGGAGACGACCTACCTCTTCCGCGGACCGACGCGCCTGCTGCCGTAGCCCGCGGCGGAAGGGCCATCCACTCGTCGCCGGCGACCAGGATGTGCCCGAGGAAACGCACGCCGATCGTGGCCGCGGCCTGATCGAGCCTGCGCGTGGTCGCGACGTCGGCGACGCTGGCGTCGAGGGTGCCCCCGGGGTGGTTGTGCGCCACCGCGAACGATCGGCCGCCGCGCGCGAGCACGGCCTGGAGCACCTCCGCCGGTTCGACGTTGACCTGATCGACCCCGCCGTCGCGGAGGAGCGAGACCTCGATCGGCCTCGCCGCGCGGTCGGCGACCACCACGACGAAGCGGCCGGTGTCGCGGTGCACGAGCTCCGGCAGCACGATGCGTGCGACGGCCGCATGGTCGACGAGCCGGGCCCAGGCCTTCGCCGTTCCCGCCCGGCGCCAGATCTCGATGATCGCCACCAGCCGTCCGGCGGTCGCGGGGCCGACGCCGTCGAGCCGCTCGAGGCGTGCGTAGTCCATCGTCGCCAGACCGGGGAAACCGCCGGTGCGACGCAGGATGGCACGGGCGAAGGCGATCACGTTCTGGCCGGGCTGCCCGGAGCCGAGCACCAGGGCGAGCACCTCGTCGTCGGTGAGGGCGCCGACACCGAGCCGGCGCATCCGTTCACGGGGCCTGTCATGGTGCGGGATCTCTGCGAGCGGCACCTCTTCGTCGGTCGAGGCTGTGGCGTCTGAGGACAGGACGTCTGATGACATGCCCCCACGCTAAGAAGAGGAGAGCGCACAGGGTCGAGCGGCACCAGATCTGTGGAAAACTCGACCTGTGGAAACTCTCAGGGCGCGTCAGCGAATTGCGCGGCTGCCTCGAGGAGCAGGCGCGTCGTCTCCGCGCTGCCCTGATGGCCGGCGGAGCCGACGACCTCGAGGCGGGCATCCGGCCACGCCTGCGCGAGCAGCCAGGGAACGTCGACGGGACCGCCGACATCGAACCGGCCGTGGATGAGCACGCCGGGGATGCCCGCCAGTCGCCCGGCGTCACGGAGGAGCTGCCCCTCCTCCAGCCAGGCGCCGTTGCTGAAGTAGTGCGCGACGATCCGCGCGAACTGCATCCGGAACCCGGGGTCGCGGTAGCGTTCGCTCGGCCGCCAGCCCGGTTCGAGCGAGACCGCGGCGTCCTCCCACGCGCACCAGAGCTCCGCCGCGCGTGCCTGCACCTCGACGTCGCCGGAATGGTTGAGCATCCGGTCGTAGGCGGCCACCAGGTCGCCATCCCGCTCGCTCTCCGGAACACCGTCGCGGAAGGCGTGCCACTCGGCCGGCAGATACCGGCCGGTCTCGTGGTACAGCCAGCGCACGTCGGAGCGCCGCGTCATCGTGACCGACACCAGGATCAGCGCACGCACGCGTTCCGGATACTGCTCGGCGTAGGCTAGGGCCAGCGTGCAGCCCCAGGAGCCGCCCCAGACGACCCAGCGATCGACGCCGAGGTGCCGGCGGAGCTGCTCGAGGTCGGCGATGAGAGCGTGCGTGGTGTTGCTGGAGAGATCGGTCGCCGGATCGGACGCCGGCGGGGTGCTGTGCCCGCAGTTGCGCTGATCCAGCTGCACGATGAGGTACTTCGCCGGATCCCAGGTGCGCCGGCCGCCCGGGGTGGAGCCGGAGCCGGGGCCGCCGTGCAGCACGACGACGGGCGTTCCGGCCGGGTTGCCGCTGGTCTCCCAATAGACCAGGTCACCGTCGCCGACGTCGAGCATTCCGGTGGCGAACGGGTCGATCTCGGGGTAGCGGTCCATAACAGCCCAGGGTATGAGAATCTGGGAGGAGCCGGTCACGAGCCGGCGCACGAAGGCCACGAAGGAGTCGCCATGAACAGTCCACGAGACGCTGTCATCCTGTCCGCCGCCCGCACACCGCAGGGCAAGATCCTCGGGGCCCTCGCCTCGCTGAGCGCTGTCGAACTGGGCGCCGTCGCGCTCCGCCGGGCTCTCGAGCGGTCCGGCCTGTCGCCGGACGCCGTCGATGCGGTGATCTTCGGGCAGGTGCTGCAGGCGGGCGCCGGGCAGAACCCCGCGCGGCAGACGGCGATCGCGGCCGGGATCGGATGGGACGTCCCCGCCGTGACGATCAACAAGGTGTGCCTGTCCGGCCTGGTGTCGGTGACGGATGCGGCGCGTCTCATCCGCACCGGGGACGCCGAGGTCGTCGTCGCCGGCGGGCAAGAGTCGATGACGAACGCCCCGCACGTGCTGCCCGGTTCCCGCAAAGGCTGGACCTACGGCTCGATCCAGGCCGTCGACTCGGCGGCCCACGACGGCCTGACCGACGCGTTCGAGGGCATCTCGATGGGGGCCTCCACCGAGAGGTACACCGAGAAGCTCGGGCTCACGCGCGAGGCGCAGGATGCGTTCGCCGCGACCTCGCACCAGCGGGCGGGGCGTGCGGCTGCCGACGGGACCTTCGACGACGAGATCGCGCCGGTGAGCATCCCGCAGCGGCGCGGGGAGCCCGTCGTCGTCTCCAGCGACGAAGGCGTGCGGCCGGATTCGACGGCCGAGACGCTCGCGCGGTTGCGCCCGAGCTTCGCCGACGGCGGCACGCTGACCGCGGGCAATTCGTCACCGCTCAGCGACGGCGCGGCGGCCCTGGTGCTGACCAGCCGCGAGAACGCGGAGCGGCTCGGTCTCGACTGGCTCGCGGTGGTCGGTGCGAGCGGGCAGGTGGCCGGTCCGGACAACTCGCTTCACTCGCAGCCGTCGCACGCGATCGCGGCGGCGCTCGCCAAGACCGACTGGACCGTCGACGACCTCGACCTCGTGGAGATCAATGAGGCGTTCGCGGCGGTCGGGCTTCAGTCGATGGCCGACCTCGGGCTCGACCCGGAGAAAGTGAACATCCACGGCGGCGCGATCGCGCTCGGGCATCCGATCGGCGCGTCGGGCGCGCGACTGGCCGGGCACGCGGCGCACGAACTGGCGCGGCGCGGGTCGGGGCGGGCGGCGGTGGCGCTGTGCGGCGGCGGCGGGCAGGGCGAGGCGCTGCTGCTCTGGCGGTAGGGCGAGCGGGCGAGCCCGCACAACTCCGGAAGGTTCGCTCGACACGCCGCCCGGATGCGCGTAACTCCGGAAGTCCGGCCGATTTCGACGCGATCTTCCGGAGTTACGAGGTGGCAGTGGGGCGGTACGGCGCCGCTAGCGCGACAGGTGCCGTTCGGTCGGCCCGTTGTAGAGCGACAACGGCCGGATGAGCGAGTTCGCCGCGTACTGCTCCGCGATGTGCGCCGTCCAGCCGGCGACCCGGGCAGCCGCGAAGAGCGGCGTGAACGTCTCGGTGTCGAAGCCCATCAGGTTGTACGCCGGCCCCGACGGGTAGTCGAGGTTCGGCTTGATGTTCTTGCGGTCGCCCATGGCCTTCTCGAGCGCGTTGTAGAGGTCGAGCATGTCCTGGCGGTCGTAGTGCTCGGCGAGCTTCTCGAACGCGGCCTTCATCGTGGGCACCCGCGAGTCGCCGTTCTTGTAGACCCGGTGCCCGAAGCCCATGATCTTGCGCTTGCTCGCCAGCGCGTCGTCGAGCCAGGCCTCGGCCTTGTCGGCCGACCCGATCTCGTCGAACGCGTGCATGACGGCCTCGTTGGCGCCGCCGTGCAGCGGACCCTTCAGAGCACCGACGGCGCCCGTGACCGCCGAGTACAGATCGGAGAGCGTCGAGGCGATGACGCGGGCCGTGAACGTCGAAGCGTTGAACGAGTGCTCGGCGTACAGCACGAGGGACACGCGGAACGCATCAACCACCACGTCGTCGGGGACCTCGCCGAAGGTCATCCAGAGGAAGTTGCGTGCGTAGTCCAGATCGTCCCGCGGCTCGACCGCCGGCAGTCCGCGACGGCGGCGCTGGTCGTAGGCGACGATCGCGGGCAGCTGTGCGAGCAGGTAGATCGCGCGGCCGTTGTTCAGTTCGGGGTCGAGGACGCCGTCCGGTTGCTCCAGGGTCTCGTCGAGCCCGCCGAGCTGACTGACCGCGCTGCGCACCACATCCATCGGATGCGCGGCGACCGGCACATCGTCGATGATGCGCTTGGTGCGGTCGTCCAGCACACGCAGCGAACGCTCAAGCGCCTCGAAGGCGACGAGCTCGTCGTCGCCGGGCAGCTCGCCGTTCCAGAGGAGATAGGCGACCTCCTCGAACGAGCAGTGCTCCGCCAGCTCCTGCACGGGATAGCCGCGATAGAGCAGGGAGTTGGTCTCGGGGTTGACGCTCGAGATGGCGGTGGTGTCGACCACGACGCCGGCCAGGCCCTTGTGGATCTCCGGATCGGTCATGCTGCTCCTTCGCTGCGGGTCGCTAGCGTCGAACCTCGAAGTTGTACACCGAGGTGTCGAACGCGTTGTATCCCTCGTAGTCAATCAGGTCGTACAGCTCCGCGCGATGCTGCATCTCGCCGAGCTTCGGCTCGAGCGTGCCGGTCTCGAGCAGCTGGTCGAGGCCGCGTTCGGCGGCGCCCATCGCGAGGCGCAGCAGCGAGACCGGCCAGATGACGATGTTGACGCCGATGTCGCGGAGCTGGTCCACCGTGAACAGCTCGCTCTTGCCGAACTCGGTCATGTTGGCCAGGATCGGCACGTCGATCGCCCGGCGCACGGCCTCGAATTCGGAGAGGTCGGCCATGGCTTCGGGGAAGATCGCGTCGGCGCCCGCGTCGACGAGCGCCTTCGCGCGGTCGATCGCGGCGTCGAGGCCTTCGACGGCCCGGATGTCGGTGCGGGCCATGATCAGCAGGTTCGGGTCGCGGCGGGCGTCGGCGGCGGCCCGGATGCGCTTGAGCGCGGTGTCCTCGTCGACGACCTGCTTGCCGTCGAGGTGCCCGCAGCGCTTCGGATTGACCTGGTCTTCGATGTGGAGCCCGGCCACCCCGGCGTCCTCCAGTGTCTGCACGGTGCGTGCGACGTTCATCGGCTCGCCGAATCCCGTGTCGGCGTCGACGAGGGCTGGCAGGTCGGTCATCCGGGTGATCTGGCCGGACCGGCCGGCGACCTCGGTGAGCGTGGTGAGGCCGATGTCGGGCAGGCCGAGGTCGGCGCTGAGGACGGCGCCCGAGATGTAGACGCCCTCGAAGCCCTTGCGCTCGATGAGGCGCGCGCTGAGCGGGTTGAAGGCGCCGGGCATCCGGATGAGCTCGCCGGAGTTCAGCCGGGCGCGAAAGGCGGCCCGCTTCTCGTGGGCGGGAACGGTGGAGTAGAGCATCAGAAGAGTCCCTTCGGGGCCGGGACGGAGGCGAGCACGCCCGGCGCCGCGGTGATGGTGAGGCCGCCGAGCTCGGCGGCGGTCAGTGACGGGAGCCGTTCGGCGACGGACAGGAAGCGGTCGATCTCGGCCGGCTCGAGAACGTCGGCGGCGAGCATCCGGAACTTGTTCACGTAGTCGGCGCGGGCGAACGGGCGGGCGCCGAGCGGATGGGCGTCGGCGACGGCGATCTCGTCGGTGATCACCGTGCCGTCGGCCATCCGGATCTCGACGCGTCCGCCGAACGCCTTCTCGGCCGGGTCGATCGAGTGGTAGCGGCGGGTCCACTCCGGGTCCTCCGTCGTGGTGACCTTGCCCCAGAGCTCGACCGTGTCCGGCCGCGCCGCCCGCGACGGGAGATAGGAGTCGACATGGTGCCAGCCGCCGTCCTGCAGCGCCACGGTGAAGATGTACGGGATGGAGTGGTCCAGGGTCTCGCGCGACGCCGTCGGGTCGTACTTCTGCGGGTCGTTGGCGCCCGAGCCGATCACGTAGTGCGTGTGGTGCGAGGTGTGGATCACGATCGCGTCGACCCGCGACGGGTCGGCGACCTCCGGATGCTCGCGGTGCAGCTTGCGGGCCAGGTCGATCCAGGCCTGCGCCTGATATTCGGCCGAGTGCTCCTTGGTGTACGAGTCGAGGATCGCGCGCTTCGCCTCGCCGGGCTCGGGGAGCGGGACGTCGTACGACGCCTGCGGGCCGTCGAGCAGCCAGGCGATCACTCCGTCTTCACCCTCGTAGATCGGGGTCGGGCTCGTCTCTCCGCGCATCGCGCGATCGATCGCCTCGACGGCCATCTTGCCCGCGAACGCCGGGGCGTGCGCCTTCCAGCTGGAGATCTCGCCCTTGCGCGACTGCCGCGTCGCGGTGGTCGTGTGCAGCGCCTGCCCGATCGCCTGGAAGATCGTCTCCACGGGAAGTCCGAGCATCGTGCCGATGCCTGCGGCGGCGCTCGGGCCGAGGTGTGCGACGTGGTCGATCTTGTGCGCATGCAGGCTGATCGCCTTCGCCAGATCGATCTGGATCTCGTAGCCGGTCGCGATGCCGCGCACCAGCTCGCGCCCGGTCAGGCCGAACGCGCGCGCCGCGTGCTGCGCGACCGCGGTGATCGGCGGGATGTTGTCGCCCGGATGCGAGTACTCGGCCGCGAGGAACGTGTCATGGTAGTCCAGCTCGCGCACGGCGACACCGTTCGCCCAGGCCGCCCACTCGGGGCTGACCCGCAGCGCCTGCTCCTCGCCGAATACCGTCGAGCCGTCCTGCGGGTGCTCGAGCGTCTCGGTCAGCTCCTCGAGCTGCCGGGTCGGCAGCGGATGCGCGAGCGCCTGCGACCGCGCGGAGACGACCGGCCGGCGCGTGAGCGACGCGGCAGCGACCGCCGCATTGTCGATGACGCGGTTGATCACCATCTCGGTGACCTCCGGCGTGACCTCGACCGGGTCGGCAGCGACCTCGGCGATCTTCCAGGCGAGCTGGTTCTGACGGGTGAGTTCTTCGTCGCTGCGGTGCACGCGCACGTTGTGGAGCTTCACCCCTCGAACCTACCCGCTCCGGCTGGGTGGCGGGGCAGTACGCTGTGCGCATGGTTCCGACGTCGTCCCTGCTCGCGTTCGCGCTGGCATCGCTGGCCCTGATCGTCATCCCCGGCCCGAGCGTGCTCTTCGTGATCGGCCGTTCGCTGGCCCTCGGCCGCGCCGGCGGCCTGCTCAGCGTGCTCGGCAACGCCCTCGGGATGCTCCCGCTCATCGCCGCTGTCGCCCTGGGCGTCGGCGCCGTGGTCGCGCAGTCGGTCGTCGTGTTCACCGTCATCAAGTTCGCGGGCGCCGCGTATCTCGTGTACCTCGGCGTCCAGGCCATCCGGCATCGGCGGCACACGGCGGTGACGCACGAGGCGACGCCGCCGGCGCGGTCTCGGGTGCGCATCCTGTCGGAGGGGTTCCTGGTCGGGATCACCAACCCGAAGTCGCTCGTGTTCTTCGTGGCGGTGCTGCCGCAGTTCGTCGACTACTCGGCGGGCTCCATCCCGCTGCAGATGATGGAGCTCGGCCTGGTCTTCCTGCTGATCGCGCTGGCCTGCGACAGCAGCTGGGCCCTCGTGGCCGGAACGGCCCGCACGTGGTTCGCCCGCTCCCCGAAGCGCGTGGAGCACCTCGGGGCAGCGGGCGGCGTGATGATGATCGGGCTCGGCGGCGTGCTCGCGCTGACCGGCAACAAGCACTGAGTCCGCGAGCGAGGGCCTAGATGTCGCCCGCGGTCGCGACCGGGGTCAGCACCGCGCGCGCCAGCGAGTGGAAGTGCGCGTTGAAGCCGAGCACGGCCGGTGTCGACGCGGGGTCGAGGTCGAGGGATTCGACGTCGAGGGCGTGCACGACGATGTTGTAGTGGTGGGTGCCGGTGCCGGGAGGCGGCCCCGCACCGGTGAAGCTCTTGGAGCCGAGCTCGTTCGAGAGCATGGCCGCGCCCTGCGGGAGATCTCCCCCGCCCTCCGCTCCGGCGCCGCGCTCGAGGGAGGTGACGGAGGCCGGGATGTTGTAGACGGCCCAGTGCCAGAAGCCGGACCCGGTGGGAGCATCCGGATCGTGGATGGTGACGGCGAAGCTCTTGGTCTCGGCGGGGAAGCCGCTCCAGCTGAGCTGCGGCGAGATGTCGCCGCCACCGCCGCCTGCGCCCCAGTGGGCGCGGTCGAGCGGAACATCCTGGGCGACGTCGTCGCTGGTGAGGGTGAACTGAGGGACGGCGCCGAAGCGCTCGTACGGGTCTGTCGCAGTCATGACTTCACCGTACGCCCGACGTTCGCCCGCCGTTCGCCCGCCGTTCGCCTCAGCGGTGCGCGGACGACTCGACGGGTGCGGCTGCGTGCTGGCGCCGGCGGAAGCGCGACGGGAGGCCGGTGATGCCCCAGCCGGTCACGCGCAGCATGGCCTCGGCGACGATCCCGCCCGTCATCTTGGAGGCACCGTGCTCGCGTTCGACGAACGTGATCGGCACCTCGGCGACGGTCAGGCCCGCATCGTATGCGCGCCGCAGCATGTCGATCTGGAAGCAATAGCCCTGGCTCTCCACATCGGTGAACCGGATGCGCCGCAGGGCGTCGGCCGTGAACGCACGGTAGCCGCCGGTGACGTCGCGGGCGGGCACGCCGAGCGCGATCCGCGAGTAGGTGCTGCCGCCGCGCGAGAGCAGACGCCGGCGCGCCGGCCAGTTCTCGACGCCGCCGCCCGGCACCCAGCGCGAGCCGAGGACGACGTCGGCACCGGCATCCGGAGCCCCGCCCCCCTCTGCGCGGAGGGCGTCGAGCAGGCGCCGTAGCTGCTCCGGCTGGTGCGAGCCGTCGGCGTCCATCTCCACGATCCGGTCGTAGCCGCTGTCGAGCGCCCAGCGCATGCCGTCGCGGTAGGCGGCTCCGAGGCCCTCCTTGCCCGCGCGGTGCAGCACGTGCACGTGCGTGTCGGCCGCGGCGAGCGCGTCCGCGATCGCTCCCGTGCCGTCCGGAGAGTTGTCGTCGACCACGAGGACTTCTACCTCAGGCGTCGCTGCGCGCACGCGTGCGACGATCGGCTCCACGTTCTCGCGCTCGTTGTAGGTGGGGATGATCACGAGGGTGCTCACGGACCCACCTCCTCTGCGCGACATGAACTGTACGCCTCAAGCATTCTGAACTTCTCAAGCATTCTGTACACCCCTAGCATCGCCGATGCGGGTGAACGAGAGGAAACCGAATGATGCTCGTGAACTGAGAATCCACACAGGGGGTCCGGCCTAGCATGGAGCGGTGCCCGTGCCGAAGATCCTCCTCTACTACGCTTTCACGCCGCTCGCCGATCCGGATGCGGTGCGACTGTGGCAGCGCGACCTCTGCGAGTCGCTGGGGCTGCGGGGGCGCATCCTGATCTCGGAGCACGGGATCAACGGCACGGTCGGCGGCGAGCTCGGTGCGGTCAAACGCTACCTGCGGAAGACGAAGGACTATCCCGCGTTCAAGGACCTCGATGTGAAGTGGAGCGAGGGAAGCGGCCTCGACGACGAGGGGCGCAGCCTGGACTTCCCCCGGCTGTCGGTGAAGGTCCGCGACGAGATCGTGAGCTTCGGCGCGCCCGGCGAGCTGCAGGTGGACGCCTCCGGCGTGGTCGGCGGCGGCGAGCGCCTCGACCCGACGGCCCTGCACGAGATGGTCGAGAGCCGCGACGACGTCGTGTTCTTCGACGGGCGCAACCGGTTCGAGGCCGAGATCGGGCGGTTCCGCGACGCGGTCGTGCCCGACGTGTCGAATACGCGCGAATTCGTCGCAGAGCTCGAGAGCGGCCGCTACGACCACCTCAAAGACAAGGCGGTGGTCACCTACTGCACTGGCGGCATCCGCTGCGAAGTGCTCTCCGGGCTGATGCGCTCACGGGGCTTCGGCGAGGTCTACCAGCTCGAGGGCGGGATCGTGCGCTACGGCGAGACGTTCGGCGACGATGGACTGTGGGAGGGCTCGCTCTACGTGTTCGACGGGCGGGGATCGATCGACTTCACCGATTACGCCGCCGTGCTCGGCACGTGCGTGAGCTGCGGCGCCGACACGAACCGGATGCGCAACTGCGCCGACCCGTCATGCCGCGAGCAGCTCGTGGTGTGCGACGGGTGCGCGGACGAGGGTGCGCGCGTGAACTGCGTCGCGCACGCGGCGTGACCCAGACGGTCCTCCTCCACATTCGCTCGTAGCGATCAGCCGTCCACCGTAACGCGGGAAACATTGCCGCCCCGGGGGCGTTGCGGCCATCATGAACTCCATGGATCCGGTCGCCACCATCGTCTGGATCGTGTCGTTCGTACTCGTCACGGTCACCGTCACCGGTCTGTCGCGCCGCGTCGGCTGGTCGGCGCCGGTGGTGCTGGTGGCCGTCGGGGCCGGCGCCTCGTTCATCCCGGGTGTGCCGAACGTGCAGCTGCAGCCCGAGATCGTGCTGTTCGGCCTGCTGCCTCCGCTGCTGTTCGCCGCCTCCATCCAGACGTCGTTCGTCGACGTCAGGGCGCGCCGCGACAGCATCCTGCTGCTGTCGGTCGGCCTCGTGGTCTTCACCGTGGTCGTGGTCGGCGTCGCGACCTGGCTGGTGGTTCCGGCGCTCACCCTCGCGGCCGCGTTCGCGTTCGGCGCCGTCGTCGCACCCACCGACACGGTCGCCGTCACGGCGATCGCGGGGCGGCTGCACCTGCCCCGCCGACTCGTCACGGTGCTCGAGGGCGAGAGCCTGCTCAACGACGCCACCGCCCTCGTCGCGCTCAACGCCACGATCGCCGCCATTGTGAGCGTGGTCAATCCGTGGGCCATCGCGGGCGACTTCGTGCTCGCCGTGGTCGTCGGCGTCGCGGTCGGGCTCGGCATCGGCTACCTGCTGGCGATCATCCGCAAGCAGCTGCGCTCCCCCGTGCTCGACACCTCGCTCGGCCTCGTCACGCCCTACCTGGCCTTCATCCCCGCGCAGTTCCTGCACGGCTCCGGCATCCTCGCCGTCGTGGTCGCCGGCCTGTACCTCGGCTACCGCTCGCCCACCATCCAGACAGCCGAGGCGCGCATCGCCGAGACCATCAACTGGCGCACGATCCAGTTCCTGCTCGAGAACGCGGTCTTCCTCTTCATCGGCCTCGAGCTCTCGGGCATCCTCCGCGGCGCGTTCAGCTCGGGCATCACGGTCGGGCAGACGGTGGTGATCAGCATCGTCGTGCTGCTCGCCCTGTTCGCCGCGCGATTCATCTGGATGGTGCTGACCACGGCGATCTACCGCTACGGTCCGCAGCGCCTGCGCGATCGTGGCTGGACCTGGCCCACCGCCATCGCCGTCTCGTTCGCGGGAATCCGGGGCGTGGTCACACTTGCAGCGGTGTTCCTGCTGCCCGACGGGACGCCCCACCGCGAGTTCCTGCAGTTCCTCGCGTTCGTCGTGGTCGTCGCGACGCTGCTCGAGGGGCTCGCCCTGCCCTGGATCATCCGGCGGCTGCGGCTGCCGCCGCCCGACTTCGCCCAGGAGGCCGGAGAGATGCAGCGGCTGCTCGCCGAAGCGCAGACGGCGGGGCTCGACCATCTGCAGACGAGAGTCACCGGCACCGAGGACCATCGGGTCATCGAGCGGCTGCGCATCAATGCGGTGTTCCTCTCGGACGCGCTCGAGAACCCGAGCCCGAACGAAGACGAGGACGTACCGGTCGAGTACCTGCACCTGCGGCGGTCGATGATCACGGCCGAGCGGGAGGCGGTGCTGGCAGCCCGATCGGAGGGACGCTACCAGGATCTGGCCGTGCGCTCCGTGCTGGCCTTCCTCGACGCGGAAGAAGCGGCGCTCAAGTCGTCGGGGCCGCGCAAGCCGCTGCTCTGAGTGTCGAGCGTTGCCCGACCGCGTCGCCCGGGCGACGCCATAGCTCAGGCGACGGTCGTGCCGTCGGCCGCAGCGCGGTCGCTCACGACCGGATCGGTGCTCTCAGCGCCGCGTCGGCGCGGACGGCGCGCCCACAGCCGCGCCCGCTGCGACGACAAGGCCAGCACGACGAGGATGTCGAGCGGCAGGCCGAACACGTTGTTCCGCAACGACACCTGCGGACCGCCGTTGAAGAAGTCGATCGCGGCCAGCACGATCAAGAACGAACTGAACGCCATCGACGCGATGCGCGCCCAGTTGCTGCCGCGCAGCACCAGCAGGGCGAGCCCCAGGTAGATCAGCAGTCCCGCACCCCACACGGCGAGCGCGATGATCAGCACGACGGTGACGGCCTGCCGCGACTGCGCATCCAGCGGCACCGTCGACTCCGCGATCAGGGAGGCGATGAAATGCCGCCAGTCGAGCACCGTGAGCAGGATGAACACCACGCCGGCCCCGATGCGCAGGATCATCAGCAGGAAACCGAGGACGGTCGGGATCGGGCGTTGCTCGGCGAGCGCGGCACGGCGTGCATCCGCCTGATCGGCGACCGCGATGGCTTCGGCCTCGACCGGGACGGACCGCACGTCGATGACCGGCAGGTCGCCGTCGGTCTCGATGCTGTCCCCGCCGCCGTTGCGCGCGTGGTAGCCCGTCGAGAAGTCCTTGATCACGTTCACCTGCACGCCCACCCCCGCGTCGGTGAGGGTGGAGACGATGTGATCACGCTCGATGTCGGTGTTCGCGTCGATCTTGTGAGTGATCTGCAGGGTGAAGAGCGAGAAGCCGACCGCGCGGTCGAAGGTGCCGGCCGCCATCCAGTCGGCCTGATGGCCCCCGGGCAGGAACCAGCCGTCGGGGCAGCGCCAGAACCGCACGTGATGGCGCTTGGACGGGTTGCCCTGCACCTCCTGCTGGTAGGCGATGTCCTGCTGGTGACCGAACAGGTAGAGCGGGCTCACCGGCGCCTCGTCGTAGCTCCGCCGCAGCAGGGTCGAGGTGATGATGCGCCAGCTCGACCGCAGCGTGATCTCGTCGGCGCGCGTCCAGCCGGCCTTCGACATGGCCTCGTCGAGCTGCGCCTCCGTGCCGACGGCGGCCAGATTGATCGGGTCGCCGAGCAGTCCATCGCTCGTGCGGGCCCGGCCGATGAAGTAGTCGGGCACGTAGACCGAGGTCAGGATGCGATGCAGCCGCGGCAGCACGAGGTATGCCAGCAGCAACCAGAACAGCACGAAGAAGAGGGCGAGGAACCACCCCCAGCTGAAGCTCTCGGTGAGCGCGATCCAGGCGAGCCAGACGGCGGCGACGCCACCGAACACGAAGAAGAGGTTGTCGACGACGGCGTTGACCGACCGCGGGCGGGCCGTGGCCGACCGCGTCTTCGGTACCGTCGTCTGCGGCATGGGGACATCCTATGACCGGCGCCGGCGGCGGTCCGGATGCGGCTCCCGCGGCCGTCCGGATGCGGCTCCCGCCGGCCTCGCCCGTAGCCGCCGACCTCGCGGCGTAGGGTGAAAGCCATGACGGACTTCCGGGCGATCGTGATCGAACAGGAGACGGATGCCGGGCGCATCCTGGCGCACACGGCGGAGGTGAGACGCATCACGGATGCGTTCCTGATGCCGGGAGATGTCACGATCGCCGTCGAGTTCTCCGACCTCAACTTCAAAGACGGGCTGGCCGTCGCGGGGAAGCCGGGGGTCGCGCGCACCTCGCCGCTCATCCCGGGCATCGATCTCGTGGGAACGGTTGAGGAGTCCGACGACCCGAACTGGCGCGCGGGCGACCGCGTCGTGCTGAACGGCAGCGGCATCGGGGAGAGTCACAACGGCGGCCTCGCCGAGCGCGCCAGGGTCAGCGGCGCCTCGCTCGTGCGCGTCCCCGACATCTTCACCAGCGAACAGGCCGCCGCCATCGGCACCGCGGGATTCACCGCCATGCTCTCGGTGCTCGCGCTCGAACGGCACGGCCTCGATCCTGATGCGGTGCGCGCCGACGAATCCAGCGTGCTCGTCACCGGAGCCGCCGGCGGTGTCGGATCGGTCGCCGTCGCGATCCTCGCGAAACTGGGTTACCCGGTTACGGCATCGACGGGCCGCGTCGAGGAGGAGTCGGCGTACCTGAGGGACCTCGGCGCGAGCGAGATCATCGACAGATCCGAGCTGACGGAGCCGGGCAAGCCGATGCAGCGCCAGCGCTGGTCGGGCGTCGTCGACGTGGTCGGCAGCCACACGCTCGCCAACGCGATCGCGCAGACCAGATACGGCGGTACGGTCACCGCGTGCGGGCTCGCGCAGGGCTCCGACCTCCCGGCGACGGT
Source organism: Leifsonia poae (assembly GCF_027921845.1). Lineage (GTDB taxonomy): Bacteria > Actinomycetota > Actinomycetes > Actinomycetales > Microbacteriaceae > Leifsonia > Leifsonia poae. Next base: position 183,025 of record NZ_BSEN01000006.1, on the reverse strand, counting down.
GCTGCCCTTCATCCTGCGCGGTGTCACGCTCGCCGGGATCAACTCGGTTGATGCGCCGCTCGCGCTGCGCGAGACGGCCTGGCGGCGGCTCGCGACCGACCTGGATCCGGAGTCGCTCGCGGCGATGACCACGTTCATCCCGCTGGCCGAGGCGGTGCCGGCGGCCGACGACATCCTGGCCGGCCGGCTGCGCGGGCGCACCGTGGTGAACGTGCGGGAGTGACGTGCGGGGGTCCGGAGCCGTGGGCGCCGGCGGCCCTATGCTGACAGCATGATCGTCCTCGCGACCGTTGTGGTCACCCTCGCCGCGGCCCTGCACATCGCCATCTTCGTCATGGAGAGCGTCGGCTGGGCGCGGCCGGCCGTGTGGAAGCGGTTCAACATCGCCTCGCAGGAGGTCGCCGACACGGTGCGTCCGATGGCGTACAACCAGGGCTTCTACAACCTGTTCCTCGCGATCGGGGCCATCGTCGGCCTCATTCTCTACGGGGTCGGGATGCACGCGGCCGGGTTGTCGCTCATCCTCTTCACCACGGCCAGCATGTTCGCCGCGGCGATCGTGCTCGTCACCACCGGTCGCGGCTTCATCCGCGCGGCGATCATCCAGGGCACGCTGCCGCTGATCGGCTTCGTGCTTATGCTGCTCTCCTAGACGGCGAGCACGCGTAGACGGCGAGCACGCGCCGGCGGGCGCTAGACGGCGGCCACGCGCGCCGGCTCCCGGAGCTCGGGAGCGAGCGACTCCGGGAGGAAGCCGCGGCCGATCACGCGCGCCGACACCCGTTGCAGCAATGGCATGGCGGCGTCGAGCGCCAGCCGCAGCGGCTCCGGCGCCGGGTCCGGCAGGATCGCCGCACCGCCGGGCCGCGCGATCCGACGATGCGCCGCCAACTGCAGCCCCTGCATCCGCGCCACCGGTGGCAGCCGGCGCTCCTGCACGGCATCGAGCACCCGCAGATCGACCGCACCCGTTCTCAGGGGCGCGACCAGCGCGTTCGCCGCGGCCACCGCATCCTGGATCGCGTAGTTGACGCCGACACCGAAGGCCGGCGACATCGCGTGCGCCGCATCCCCGATGGCGAGGAGCCCGGAACGGTACCAGCGCTCGAGCCTGTCGATCTGCACCGAGAGCAGCTTCACGTCGTCCCAGCTCTCGATGCTGCCGACCACGGGCTTCAGCACGGGCGCGATCCCGGCCAGCACCCGGTGGAACTCCTCCAGCCCCGCCGCCTTGAGCTCGTCGAAGCCGCCCTTGGGGATGATCAGCCCGGTCTGGTAGTAGTCGCCGCGATCGATCGTGACGATCATCCCGCCGCGGTCGACGTAGGCGAGCGTGCTCGGCGGCACCACCGCGGGCTTGGGGATGCGGAACCAGAGCACGTCGATCGCGACGCCGAACGCGCGCGGTCGCAGACCCGCAGCCCGGCGCACGATCGAGTCGCGGCCGTCGGCGGCGATCGTCAGGGGCGCCCGCACCTCCAGGGCGCCATCCGGACCGTCGACCGTCACCCCGCGGATGATGCCCGCCTCCTCGATCACGCCGGTGGCCTCGGTCTCCATCAGCAGGTGGAAGCCGGGGTACTGCGCCGCCTCGGCCGCGAGGAAGTTCAGGAAGTCCCACTGCGGCGCGAGCACGAGGAAGTCGTCGGGCGGGCCGAGCCGGCCGAAGTCGATCGGATGGAGGCGTGTGCCGTTCACCACCGCATCCAGCGTGCGGATGCTGTTGTGCGGCAGCGCGAGGAATCGTTCACGCAGCCCCAGTTCCCCGAGCAGCGTGATGGTCGACGGATGGATGGTGTCGCCGCGGAAGTCGCGGAAGAAGTCCGCGTGCTTCTCGAGCACCACGACATCCAGCCCCGCCCTGGCGAGGATGAGCCCCAGCATCATTCCAGCCGGGCCGCCTCCGGCGATCACACACGACGTTTCCATCCGCTGTCCCTCCCGAACCCCAGCGTATGCTCACCACATGGCCATCATCGGATCCATTCTGATCGCGGCCGCCGCGCTGGTGCACCTGTTCTTCTTCGCGATGGAGAGCGTGATGTGGTCGTCGCCGACCGTCTGGCGGCGGTTCGGCGTCGCGTCGCAGGACGACGCCGACATCGTGCGGCCGATGGCATACAACCAGGGCTTCTACAACCTGTTCCTCGCCGGAGGCACTGCCGTAGGTCTCGTGCTCTACTGGACCACCCTGCGCGACGTCGGCTTCGGGCTGGTGTTCTTCTGTGCGACCTGCATGGTGCTGGCGGCGCTCGTGCTGCTCACCACCGGCCGCAGGTACCTCCGCGCCGCTCTGCTGCAGGGCGTGCTCCCGCTCGTGGGGCTCGTGCTGCTCGCGCTCGGCTGACCGTGAAGGATGCTCGCAGCAGGCGGCTCTAGTCGATTGCCTCGCCGGCGGCGCCGATGTCGTTCACGTCGACGCGCAGGGTCTCGATGAGCTTGGCGGCGTGCTGGGTCGACACGATCACGCGCGAGTACTCCTCGCCCTCGAGGTCGATCACCACGGCCGCGCGCTGCTTGCCCTTGATGAGCAGGAAGTCCTTGCCGCCGTGGAACTTCCAGGTGCCGATCGCGAGCGTCAGCGGCACGGCCGCGCCCGGAGCCCGGATGCCGCGGATCCAGATCCACGGGTCTTCCGTGATGGCCACCGACCGGATGCTCTCCCGCGGGATCAGCAGGTCGTCCCGCTTCAGGGCGAGCACCTTCTCGGCCGCCGTGAGATGGATCTCCAGACGATCGGAGTGCACATGCATGTCGGCCATATCCCTATCCTGCCAACTCCCACCCCTGTCGTGCGCGTCGAATGTTCACAAAGAGATAACCGTCTGCCGCGTGCATTCCCACACCGGGTGAGTGCCAGGTCGCGCGCTGTACGCTCATCTGGTGGCAACGCAGCGTCGGACACCGGGATCGCAGACCTCTCTGCGCGAGGCGAACCGGGCACGCATCGTCAACGCCATCAAACACCACGGCGGCCTGACCCAGATCGAGTTGGCCGGCGCGACCGGGCTCTCCCCCGCGACGGTGTCGAACATCGTCAAAGAGCTGTCGAGCTCCGGCGTGCTCAACACGTCGCAGAGCATCCGGAGCGGGCGACGGGCGCAGCACGTGACGCTCGCACACGCGCTCGGACTGGTGGTCGGAGTGCACGTGTCGACGCGGCACATGCGCATCGCCCTCGCCGACGTCGCCCATACGGTCGTGGCGGAGCACCACATGCCGCTCGCCAAAGACCATCGCGCCGACAACGAACTCGACAAGGTGTCGCTGCTGCTCACCGACATGCTCGACTCGGTCGACGCGCGTCGTGACGAGGTGCTTGCCGTCGGCGTCGCGGTTCCGGCGCCGATCGACCAGGCGACGCACACCGTCGCACGCCTCGGGATGATGCGCGGCTGGGACGGCGTGCCGATCGCCGAGTCGCTGGAGCGCCGCGTGAAGCGGCCCGTCTTCGTGGACAATTCCGCCAACCTGACGGCGCTCGCCGAGTCCCGCCTCGGAGCCGGCCGCGGCATCCGGAACACCGTCACCCTCGACATCGCCGACACCATCGGCGCGGGCCTGACCCTCAACGGCCAGCTCTACCGCGGCTCGCACGGCATCGCCGGCGAGTTCGGGCACATGGTGGTGCGCGAGAACGGTCCGCTCTGCCGCTGCGGCAACCGCGGCTGCCTGGAGGCGATCGCCGGCGGCCCCGCCATCCTCGACGAGCTGCGCGACCACCTCGGCAGTCTCAAACTCGGCGACGTCGTGGCGCAGGCGAAGGCGGGCGACGCGCGGTGCATCCGGGCCATCGGCGATGCGGGACGCCACGTCGGCGAGGCGACGGCGAACCTGTGCAACCTGTTCGACCCGGAGCTCGTCATCGTCGACGGCGAGCTCGCCCGCGCCGGAGAACTGCTGCTCGGACCGTTGCGGCACGCCGTGGAACGGTCCATCATCGGGGGCGCCGATGTCGCACCCGAGATCGTCGAGGGCCAGCTCGGCAATCGCGCCGCGACCCTCGGTGCCGTCATCTACGCCGCCGACCGCGCCAACATCGGCGGCGACCTGATGCCGTACTGATGCCATGACTCCCATGCTCCGAACACCCGACACGACACCCGGCACCATGCCCGACCCATCAACCCGCACCCTGCCACGACCCGAACGGAGGCACCCGTGAAGATCGCGCGATCCCTCCTCGCGACAACGACCGCCCTCGTCGTCGCGATCGCTCTCGCCGCCTGCAGCAATGCCGTCAACCCCGGCACCCGGCCGAGCGTCGACCCCCGCACGGCCAAGATCGGCCTGCTCCTGCCCGACTCCGTCACCGCGCGCTACGAAAGCGCCGACAAGCCGTACTTCGCGGCCGAGCTCACCCGGCTCTGCCCGAAATGCCACCTGCTCTACGCCAACGCCGACGGCGACGCGGGCAAGCAGCAGCAGCAGGCGGAGTCGATGCTCGCGCAGGGCGTGAGCGTGCTCGTGCTCGACCCCTTCGACTCCCAGGCGGCCGCCTCGATCGCCGCCGAGGCCCGCGCCAACGGCATCCCGGTCATCTCCTACGACCGCCTGGTCGACAGCGAGCATCTCGACTACTACATCTCGTTCGACAACGAGAAGGTCGGCCGGCTGCAGGCGCAGGCGCTCATCGACAAGCTCGCAGCCGACGGCGCGGGGAAAGGCGACCACGGCATCCTGATGCTGAACGGATCGCCCACCGACAACAACGCGGCGCTGTTCAAGAAGGGCGCGCACTCGGTGATCGACAAGAGCGGCTACCGGCTGCTCGCCGAGTACGACACCCCGGCCTGGGACCCGGCCAAGGCGCAGGACTGGGTCACCGGGCAGATCACCCAGTTCGGCGACCGCATCGACGGGATCTACGCCGCCAACGACGTGCTCGCCGGCGCCGCGATCGCCTCGCTCAAAGCGGCCGACGTCACCCCGCTCCGGCCCGTGATCGGACAGGATGCGGAACTCGCCGCCGTGCAGCGCATCCTCGCCGGCGACCAGTACATGACGGTCTACAAGGCGATCCAGCCGGAAGCCGAGAAAGCGGCGCAGCTCGCTGTCGCCCTCACGCGCTCCGAGCATCCGCCTGCGGACACGACGGTTCGTGTCGGCACCGCCGAGATCCCCTCGTTCCTCCTCGGCGTCACTGCCGTGACCGCGGACAATGTGGAAAGCTCCGTCGTGAAGGACAAGTTCTACGGGCCGGCGACAGCCGCCAAGATCTGCGCGGGCGATTACAAGGCCGCCTGCGCCCAGCACGGAATCGGATAGGACGAACAGCACCGTGACGATGGAATCCCCCGCATTCGCAGACGCGACGAGCGCACGTGAACCCGTGCTCTCGATGCGCGGCATCTCGAAGTGGTTCGGGGCCGTGCAGGCGTTGACCGAGGTGGACTTCGAGGTGTTCGCCGGCGAGGTCGTGGCGATCGTCGGCGACAACGGCGCCGGCAAGTCGACGCTGATCAAGATCCTCGCCGGTGTGCACCCGCAGGATGCCGGGACGATCTGGTTCGACGGCGAACAGGTGAGCATCCCGAGCCCGGCCGCGTCGCGGGAACTCGGGATCGCGACGGTGTTCCAGGACCTCGCGCTGTGCGACAACCTCGATGTGGTCGCCAACCTGTTCCTGGGCCGGGAGATCAGCCACGGGACGCTCGACGAGGAGGAGATGGAGAGCCGGGCGTGGAGTCTGCTCCGCCAGCTGTCGGCGCGCATCCCGTCGGTGCGGGTCGCCGTGGCGACGCTGTCGGGCGGCCAGCGGCAGACGGTGGCGATCGCCCGCTCGCTCGTCGGGGAGCCGAGCGTGGTCATCCTCGACGAACCGACCGCGGCACTCGGCGTCGCCCAGACGGCGGAGGTGCTCAACCTGATCGAGCGGCTGCGCGAGCAGGGTCTCGGCGTCATCCTGATCAGCCACAACATGGCCGACGTGCAGGCGGTCGCCGACCGCGTCACGGTGCTGCGGCTCGGCCGGAACAACGGCGACTTCCGCATCCCCGACGTCAGCTACGAAGACATCATCTCGGCGATCACCGGCGCCACCGACAACGTGGTCAGCCGGCGCGCGGACCGGCTCGACCGCGCAGAGCGCCTCGACGACGCCGACCGCCTCGACGGGGGTGCCCTGTGACCCGCACCCGAACGGCGCCCACCCCGGTGCCGACCGACCGGATCCCCCGTGGCGACACGATCCGCGACGTGGTCACGGGCTTCGGCCACCGCGTGCGGGGCGGCGACCTCGGCAGCCTGCCGGTCGTGGTCGGCCTGGTGCTGATCTGGGCGATCTTCCAGCTGCTCAACCCGACGTTCCTGTCGCCGCAGAACCTGGTGAACCTCGCCGTGCAGTGCGCGGCCGTCGGCACCATCGCGATCGGGATCGTGCTGGTGCTGCTCATCGGCCAGATCGACCTCTCGGTCGGCGCCGTCAGCGGCCTCTCGGGGGTGATCGTCGGCGTCACGTTCGTCAATCTGGGCTGGCCGCTCGCCGTCTCGATCGTCGCCGCGATCCTCGCCGGCAGCGTGCTCGGCCTGATCTACGGGCTGCTCTTCACGTCGTTCGGGGTGCCCAGCTTCCTGATCACGCTGGCCGCACTGCTCTCGGTGCTCGGCCTGCAGTTCTGGGTGCTCGGCAAGAACAGCACGATCAACATCCCGTTCGACTCCCCGCTGGTCTTCTTCACGCAGCAGCTGTTCCTGCCGCCGTGGCTGGCGTACACCGTCGCCGGGATCGCGGCGCTCGGGATGTTCCTCACCGATTGGCGCACGATCGTCCGCCGCCGTCGCGCCGGCCTGCCCGAGGGCTCGCTGACGCTGGCGACGCTGAAGGCCGCGCTCCTGCTCGTGGCGCTCTGCGTCGTGGTCTGGTACCTCGCGAAGGACCGCGGGGTCGGGGCGATGTTCCTGCTCTTCGTGATCCTCGTCGCGTTGATGAACTTCCTGCTGCGGCGCACCCGCTGGGGCCGCTCGGTGTACGCGGTCGGCGGCTCCGTCGAGGCTGCCCGGCGGTCGGGCATCCGGGTCGATCGGGTCTACATCAGCGTGTTCGTGCTGTGCTCGAGCTTCGCCGCGCTGGGCGGCGTGCTCGCGGCCGGGCGGCTGGCATCGGTGTCGTTGTCGAGCGGCGGCACGGACACCAGCCTCAACGCCATCGCCGCTGCGGTCATCGGCGGCACCAGCCTGTTCGGCGGACGTGGGCGGGCGTGGTCGGCGCTGGTGGGCATCCTGGTGATCCAATCGATCTCGAACGGGCTGATCCTGCTCAACCTCGACAGCTCATACCGCTACATGATCACGGGCGTGGTGACGCTGCTCGCGGTGATCATCGACTCGCTCTCGCGTCGCTCGCGGGCGTCGCACGGGCAGGCGTGACGATGACGCGCACGACGACGTTCCGGGCCCGGCTGCTGCGGCGGGATGTGCAGCCGCAGACGATCACGGTGCGCGCGTCGTCGGACGCTCCCCCGCGCACACTGCGCCGGGCGGCCGGCGGGGGCGACCAGCTGACGTTCGACGTGTACGCGCTGGTGGATGCGGACGGGTGGCCCAACGAGGCGACGTACTCGTACGTGGAGTCGGTGCAGCGTTCGGCGGCCGACGCCGACATCTGAGCCCGGTTTCTCCCTTCCGTTCGCGTTCGCCTCTCGCTTCTCGTTGAGGGGTGGCAAAAGCAGGTTCCTTCGGCGTGTTTAGGCGCGTTTGCCACCCCTCAACGAAGCGGGGCTTGACGGGGCGGGCGACCTCGGAGTACTTTCCTGGTGTGGAAAGTTCCGTTGCGGGAAAGTACGATGCGGATGCGCGGGTCGGGATGATGTTCTCGGCGCTCGCGGACCCGACGCGTCGGGCGCTCATCGCCGACCTGCGCGACGGGCCCAAGACCGTCGGCGAGCTCGCGGCCCGTTTCGACGTCGGCGTTCCCGCGGTCTCGAAGCACCTGAGCGTGCTCGAGCGCGCCGGCCTCATCTCGCGCGAACGCGTCGCGCAGTGGCGGCGCTGCCGGCTCGAGGCCGAGGCCTTTGAGCAACTGAACGAGTGGATGCGGCACTACGCCTCCCTGTGGGAGGGCAGCCTCGACCGGCTCGACGGCTATCTGGGCACCCTCCTGGCCGGCCCGGATGCGGTGGCCGACGACGGCTCCGCGGGTGCGGTTGCGGACGCGGATGCGGATGCGGGAGCCACGCGATGAGCGCGGCCACCGTCACCCGCCACTCCGACGGACTCACCATCACGCGGCGCTTCGCCGCCCCGCGCGAACTCGTCTTCCGCGCCCTCTCCGAGCCCGAGCACCTCAAGCAATGGTGGGGTCCCCCGGACTATCCGGTCGACCAGTGCAGCGTCGACTTCCGTCCGGGCGGCGTCTGGCATTACAGCCTGCGCGGGCGCCACGGCGGCGAGGTGTGGGCGCGCTCGGTCTATCGCGAGATCGTACCGCCCGAGCGTGTGACCTACGTCGAACGGTCGTCCGATCCGTCCGGCGCCGTGACCGACGATCGCCCGGGCGCCTTCGTCACGATCACCCTGAAGAACGACGGCGACGGAACCGTCTTCACCGCGCGCATCCGGTACCAGACCCCGCTCGATCGCGATCGTGCGATCCAGGGCGGCGTCGAGCACGGCTTCTCGCGCGCCCTCGACCAGCTCGACGACCTGCTCATCCGGCTCGGCGCCGCGCTGCGCTGACCGCACAAGCAACACTCCGAAAGGACGAACGATGACCACACTCACCTCCGCTGACGGCACCACGATCGGCTACGAGACCGTCGGCTCCGGCCCGGTCGTCATCCTGGTCGACGGTGCGATGTGCTTCCGCGACGCCGGCCCGATGCGTCCCATCGCCGATCGCCTCGCGGACCGGTTCACCGTCGTGCTCTACGACCGGCGGGGTCGCGGCGCGAGCACGGACACCGCCCCGTTCGCCGTCGAGCGCGAGATCGAGGACATCGACGCGCTGATCTCGGCAGTGGGCTCACCCGTGGTCGGGCTGGGGATCTCGTCGGGCGCGATGCTCCTGCTGCGTGCGGCGGCCGCGCTGGGACGCGAGCGCATCGCCGGCATCGCGCTGTACGAGCCGCCGCTGATGCCGGAGGCGGCACGGTCCGGGGCTGCGGCGTACACCGCCGAGCTCACGGCAGCGCTGGCTCGCGGCGACCAGGAGGGCGCCGTCGAGCTGTTCGTACGCCGGGTCGGGATGCCGGAGCAGGCCATCGCAGGAATGCGAGGCACCCCGATGTGGGCCGGCATGGTGCGGATCGCGCCGACCCTCGCCTACGACGACGCCGCGATGGGCGACAGCGGCGTTCCGGATGCTCTGGTGCACGCACTCAGGACGCCGACGCTCACGCTCGCGGGCGGCGCGAGCCCGGACTTCCTGCGCTTCGGCGCGCAGGCGCTGGCCGACGCCATCCTGGACGCGCAGTTCGCGGTGGTCGAGGGGCAGACGCACGACGTGGACGCCGCCGCGATCGACCTCCACCTGCGTCGCTTCTTCGAGAACGCGGGCGCTGCGGCCGCCGACCGGCGCGGCTGAGCCGGGCACCGCATCCGGTCGCTCGCCATTGAGGGGCGGCTAACGCACCGTCCACCGGCGTGTTTTCCTGCGTTTGCCGCCCCTCAACGGAATGGGGCGGTCAGGGGGTGGCGCGGGCGGCGGCTGCGGCTGCGGCCGGCAGCGCGGCGAGGATGCGGTCGACCGCCGCGTCGTCGTGGGCGGCGGTGACGAACCACGCCTCGAAGACACTCGGCGGCAGCGAGACGCCCGCGTCGAGCATCGCGTGGAAGAACGGCCGGTACCGGAACGCCTCCTGCCGCTGCACCTCCGCGTACGTGCGGGGCGCGGACGCGAAGTCGCCGAAGACGAAGCTGAACAGGCTGCCCGCCCGCTGAACCCGATGGGCGACGCCCTCCGCCGAAAGGGCGGCCGAGACCGCCGCCGACACCGTGTCCGCGACCACGTCGAGCCGGTCGTAGACCGCCTCGTCCGCGTTCGCGAGGGTCGCCAGCCCCGCCGCGACCGCGACCGGGTTGCCCGACAGCGTTCCCGCCTGATACACCGGGCCGGTCGGCGCGAGGAAGTCCATGAGCTCCGCGCGACCGCCCAGAGCCGCCAGCGGCATCCCGCCACCGATGACCTTTCCGAAGGTGACCAGATCGGGCGTGTAGCCGCGGTCGAGGCCCCAGAAGCCGGCCTCGCTCACGCGGAACCCGGTGAGCACCTCGTCGAGGATCAGGAGCGCACCGAACTCGTGCGCGAGGTCGGTGAGCGCGGCGTTGAATCCCTCGTCGGGTGCGACCACGCCCATGTTGGCGGCGGCGGCCTCGGTGATGACGGCCGCGATGTCGGGGCCGTGCTCCTCGAAGGCCGTTCGCACGGCATCCAGGTCGTTGTAGGGCAGCACCAGGGTCTGGGCAGCCGTCGCCTCGGTCACACCGGCCGAGCCGGGGAGCGCGAGCGTCGCCAGGCCGGATCCGGCCTCGGCGAGCAGGCTGTCGGAGTGCCCGTGGTAGTGCCCGGCGAACTTGATCAGCAGGGGCCGGCCGGTGAAGCCGCGCGCGAGCCGGATCGCCGTCATGGTCGCCTCGGTGCCCGTGGAGACGAGGCGCAGCTTCTCGATGAACGGCACGCGGGCCAGCACGGCCTCGGCGAGCTCGGTCTCCGCCGGCGTCGACGCACCGAACGAGAGGCCGCGCGCGGCGGCCTCCTGCACGGCGGCGATGACGGCCGGATGCGCGTGCCCGAGGATCGCGGGACCCCACGACGCGACGAGGTCGACATACTCGCGACCCTGCGCATCCGTGATGTACGGACCGCGCGCCGACACCATGAACCGCGGGGTGCCGCCGACCGAGCGGAACGCGCGCACCGGCGAGTTCACTCCGCCCGGGATGACCCGCTGAGCACGCTCGAACTGGGCGAGGTTCACGTCGGAGAGGGCGGCGCCGTCGGCCAGGGCCTCCTGGTCGCTCATCGCAGCCACCTCGCGACCTCGGTCGCCCAGTAGGTCATGACGGCATCGGCTCCGGCCCGGCGGGCGCCGATGAGGGTCTCCTCGATGATGCGGCGCCGGTCGATCCAGCCGTTCGCGGCTGCGGCCTCGACCATCGCGTACTCCCCCGACACCTGGTAGGCCCAGACCGGAACATCGCTGATCGCGGCGACGTCCGAGAGCACATCGAGGTAGCTGAGCGCCGGCTTCACCATCAGCACGTCGGCGCCCTCCTCGAGGTCGAGACGCGCCTCGCGCAGGCCCTCGCGGCGATTGGCGGGGTCCTGCTGGTAGGCGCGGCGGTCGCCGCTGAGCTGGGAGTCGACGGCCTCGCGGAACGGCCCGTAGAACGCCGACGCGTACTTGGCGGCGTAGGCGAGGATGATCGTGTCGGTGTGGCCGGCCTCGTCGAGCGCGTCGCGCACGGCGGCGACCTGGCCGTCCATCATGCCACTCAGCCCGAGCAGCTGCGAGCCCGCCTCGGCCTGCGCGATCGCCATGTCGCGGTACCGGATGAGGGTGGCGTCGTTGTCGACGTGCCCACGCGCATCCAGCACGCCGCAGTGGCCGTGGTCGGTGAACTCGTCGAGGCACAGGTCGGTCTGCAGCACGATCGCATCGCCGACCTCGGCGGCGACGGCACGCGTCGCGACGTTCAGGATGCCGTCCGGATCGGTCGCGGCGGAGCCGACCGCGTCCCGCGTCTCCGGGACGCCGAACAGCATCACGCCGCCGACGCCGGCCTCGGCCGCTTCGGCCACGGCGCGTTTGAGCGAGTCGATGCTGTGCTGCACGACGCCGGGCATCGACTGGATGGGCAGCGCCTCCGGCGTGCCTTCGCGCACGAACATCGGCAGGATCAGCTCTGCGGGATGGAGGCGGGTCTCGGCGGTCAGCCGGCGCACTGCCGGGGACTGCCGCAGCCGCCGTGGTCGGACAACGGGGTGCGTCACTTCGCTCACTCGGCAAGCCTACGCGCGTGGCGGCGGGGCACCCTGCGTGCGCTCCCAGCTACGCAGGGCGGCGCATGACTCCGGAAGACTGCGAGCGCGGCACGGCGCGTCGCCAACAACTCCGGAAGATCGAGGCGGAGCGCGGTGCGGGTTCCGGAGTTGCGCGGCGCCGATTCGGGTCGGGCGTGCGGCTAGCCCGCGTCGGCGGCGTCGGCGGTCTCGTCGGGCTCGGACGCCGCGTTCGCCGCCTCGACCACGGACTCGATCAGCGACGCCGCCGTGCGTTCGGCAGCGACCACGTCGACGCGCAGCCCGAAGTCGCGGGCGTCGCGCGCGGTCTGCGGCCCGATGGCCGCGACCAGCGTGCTCTCGGGGATCGGGCCGAGCTGGCGCTGCACCTGCTCCGCCACCGACCCGCTGGTGACGAGGATCGCCTGCACCAGGCCGGATGCCACGTCGTTCACCACGTTCTCCGGCACGGGCACGCCGATCGTGCGATAGGCGACGACCGACTCGACCTCGTGGCCGACGCGCTTGAGCCCCTCGGTCAGCAGCGGCTTCGCGATCTCCGAGCGGAGCGTGAGCACCCGCAGCGGGACGACCCCGTTCGTCGCGGCCTCCCATTCGGCGAGGAGCCCCCTGGCCGAGTTGTCCTCCGAGGGGACGAGGTCGACCTTGTAGCCGGCGGCCGCCAGCGCGGCCGCCGTGGTCTCGCCGACAGCGGCGACGCGCGTCGACGACGGCACCACCGCGCGTTGCGCACTCAGCACATCGACGGTCGTCGCGCTGGTCACGGTCATCCAGTCGAACTCGCCGGCGGCCAGCCGCGCGAGCGCGCGCTCCAGGGCCGGGGCATCGTCGGTCGGCGCGAAGTTGATCATCGCTGCGACGATCGGCGACGCTCCCTTGGAACGCAGGTCGGCGGCGACCGAGTCGCCCCACGGACCGCCGCGCGGCACGAGGACGCGCCAGCCGGTCAGCGGCTTGCCGGTGGATGCTGTGGACGTGGTCATCGCGCGCTCCCGAGCGGTGCCAGGCCGGCGGCCCCCGCGCCGAGCAGTTCGGCCACGACGCGTTCTCCCACATCGCGAGCAGCGGCGGCCAGGTCGGCGCGGCTCATCGAATCGGGGGTGGCGGCGTGAGATGCGGTGAGCTGCTCGGTGCCGTCGGGCCGGTACACGGTCGCGGTGAGGAACAGCAACCCGTCGTCGACGAGGGCGGTCGCGCCGATCGGTGCGGCGCATCCGGCTTCGAGTCCGGCGAGGACGATGCGCTCGGCGGTGGCGCAGGCGCGAGTGGTGGCGTGATCGACGGCCGCGACCGCCGTGGCGATCGCGCCGTGCCCCTTCTCGTCACCCGCTCGCACCTCGAGCGCGAGCGCCCCCTGGCCCGGCGCGGTCGGCACCTGGGAGAGGGGGAAGAACTCCGTCACCGCGTCGGAACGGCCCAGCCGTCCCAGACCGGCGGCCGCGAGCACCACGGCGTCGAGGTCGCCGTCGGCGACGCGCGAGAGACGGGTGTCGACGTTTCCGCGGATGTCGACCACCTCGACGTCGGGGCGGCGCGACTTCAACTGAGCGACCCGACGCGGCGAGCCGGTGCCGACACGGGCGCCCTCCGGCAGCGTCTCGACGGTGAGCCCGTCACGTGCGCACAGGGTGTCCCTGGCGTCCGCACGCTTCGGGATGGCGCCGATGACGAGACCGGGAGCGTCTCCGGTCGGCAGGTCTTTGAGGGAGTGCACGATGATGTCGCATTCGCCGGCGAGCAGCGACTCGCGGAGCGCCGTGGCGAAGACCCCGGTGCCGCCGAGCTCGGAGAGCGACTCGCGCGAGGTGTCCCCGTGGGTCGTGACGGTGATGAGCTCGACGTCGTTACCGGTGGCCTTGGCGAGCTGTTCGGCGACGGCGGTGGTCTGCGCGACCGCGAGGGCGCTCCCCCGCGTGCCGATGCGTAGCACGCCGTCGCGCTGCTCCGACGGTCCGGATGCCCGGCTCACCGAACCGGTCACGGCGCCAGCCCCGCAGCCGCCGGCTTGAAACCGAGCCGCACGTTCTCGCAGCAGCCGGGCCGGCACACGTCGTACCAGGGGCCGAGCTCCGTCATGGCGGGGCGCTGGTCGACCGGAACGCCGTCACGGCGCTCCAGCACCAGGTCGATGAGGCCCTTCACGTACGCGTGGTGCGTTCCCGGGGTGGGCACGCGGACCGCGACGAGACCGTGCTCCTCGCTCGTCTCCATGGCCTCGTTGTCGAGGTCCCAGAGAACCTCCATGTGGTCGCTGACGAAGCCGAGCGGCACGATGATCACGGCCTTGACGCCCTTCGCGGGCAGTTCGGCGATGGCGTCGTTGATGTCGGGTTCGAGCCACGGCATCGAGGGGGGACCGCTGCGCGACTGGTAGACGAGCTGCCACTTCACCACGCCGTCGGTCGCCGCCTGAGCCACGACCTCCGCCACGGCGAGGTGCTGCGCCGCGTACGCGCCGCCCTCACCGAAACCGCGTTCGGCCGGGCCGGAACGTGCGGCATCCGCCGACGGGATCGAGTGCGTGGTGAACAGCAGTTCGATCTCGGTCGCGGGGTCGATGCCCGGCACCTTCGCCTGCACGTCGGCCAGCGCATCCCGCACGCCTTCGATGAAGGGCTCGACGAAGCCGGGGTGGTCGAAGAACTGACGCACCTTGTCGATCTCGATGGTGCCCTCGAGGCCGGTGTCCTCCAGCGCCATCGCGAAGTCCTCGCGGTACTGACGGCACGACGAATACGAGGAGTAGGCGCTCGTGGCGATCGCGATGATCTTCGTGAGACCGCGCTCGTTCGCCTCGGTGAGGGCGTCCTTCAGGTACGGGTCCCAGTTGCGGTTGCCCCACAGCACGGGCAGATCGATGCCGCGGGACGCCAGCTCGGCCTCCAGCGCCGCCTTGAGCTCGCGGTTCTGATCGTTGATCGGCGAGACGCCGCCGAAGTGGCGGTAGTGGTGCGCGACCTCCTCGAGGCGCTCCTCCGGGATGCCGCGCCCGCGCGTCACGTTGCGCAGGAACGGGATGACGTCATCCTGACCCTCGGGCCCGCCGAAGCCGGCGAGGAGGATCGCGTCGTAGGCGACCGGCTCGGTGACGTGCTCGGGACCGTCCGCCGCTGCCGGCGTCGCTCCGAGAACCCGGCCGGTCGTGGTGCCCGTGACGTCGGTCACTGCAGCACCTCCACGAGCTCGGCGGGTGCGATGCGGCGTCCGGTGAAGAACGGCACCTCGTCGCGCACGTGGCGGCGGGCATCCGTCTGGCGCAGATCGCGCATCAGGTCGACCAGGTCGGTGAGCTCGTCCGACTCGAGGGGAAGGATCCACTCGTAGTCGCCGAGCGCGAATGACGCGACGGTGTTGGCCAGCACCGAGCGGAATGCTGCGCCCTTGCGGCCGTGCTCCGCGAGCATCCGGCCGCGCTCCTCGTCGGGAAGCAGGTACCACTCGTAGCTGCGGACGAACGGGTAGACCGTCAGCCACTCCTTCGGCTCCTTGCCGCGCAGGAAGCCGGGGACGTGCGACTTGTTGAACTCCGCATCCCGGTGCACACCCATGGCGTTCCAGGTGGGGAGGAGAGCCTTGAGAAGCTGCGTTCGGCGCAGCTGGCGCAGCGCCCACTGCAGGGTGTGGGCCTCGGGGCCGTGCAGCCAGATCATGACATCGGCGTCGGCGCGCAGGCCGGAGACGTCGTACAGGCCGCGCGTCGTGACGTTCTGGAGCTCGAGGTCGGCGATCACGCCTTCGAGCTCCTGCACCGCGCGCGGAACGTCGGTGCCGTCGAGATCGTCGGGACGCGCCGGATCGCGGCGGAGAACGGCCCACAAAGTGAAACCACTCGGATTCTCGACAGGGACGCTCGAATCTGCCGTAGCGGCAGCCGGGTTACTCATACCTCACAGTCTCCCTCTCAAACCTGTGAGAGCCAAAAACAGCGGCCGGATGCTCACCGCTGCGCAGCGCGGACGGCGAGCCAGACGACTCCGCCGATCGCCGCGGCGACCGCGACGGCCGCACCGACCAGCACCAGCGGATTCTCCTGACGCAGCCGCTGAACGCGCTCGGCCGTGCGCTTGGGAACGTTGAGCTTGTATTCGATGGCGCTGAGGGTGTCGGCCACCTGGGCACGGGCCCGTTCGACGTCGGTGCGCTCAGTTGTCATAGCGGCCAAGTCCCTTCAGCGCCTCGGAGTCCTCTTTGATGCTGTTGATCGTCTTCTCCGGTGCGACGCCGTTCATCTTCTTGAACGACGAGATGCCGATGAGCGCCAGGATCGCCGCGATCAGTAGAAGTGCGACGACCACGATGAGGGCCGCGAGCCAGCCGGGCAGCGCCACCGCGATCCCGAGGATGGCCGCGGCGACCAGCGAGCCGAGGGCGAAGAAGCCCAGAACGGCGGCCACCACGAACAGGCCTATTCCGACCCCGGCATGCTTCGCCTTCTCGGCGAACTCCGCCTTGAGGTGGGCGATCTCGGCCTTCAGCAGCGCGATCAGCTGCTGCGGGAGCTCGGAGACGAGCGTGAACAGCGATCGCGAGCGGGCATCGCCGTGGAAACGCGGGTCGTTGTCGGTCATACGCGTCACCGTACTCCTCGCCGTGGTCGGCTCAAGCGCCCTGTCCGGCGGCGGTGCCGGCGCCACCGGCCGAGCCGCTCGCGGAGCCGTTCGCGGAGCCGTTCGCGGAGCCGCCCGCCTTGTCGCCTGCGTTGTCGATGGCGGCCTTGGCCGCGGGGGACGGCACCGGGGTGCTCGCCTCCTTGCGGCGAGCCGAAGCCTGCACGATCAGCTTCTTGGCGGTGTCGTACACGGCGCCGGGAACCTCACCGACCTTGGCGGCCACGAAGTCCTCTGCGGCGTTGACCTGCTTCTGGATTCCCGGCGACTCCCACACCTTGGCGGCAGCCGACTTGATCTGTTCGTACCGCTTGCGGCCGGCACGCGCACCGAGCACGTAGCCCACCGCTGCTCCGGCGACAAAGAGAAGCTTTCCGCGCATTGCTGGCCCCGTTCGTCAAAGGTTCTCGGTCAGTGTCCTCCAGCGTAGACCCCTGACGCGCGTCGCCGTCTCGCGGGCATCCGGGATGACCGAGGCGAGGCCGGTGCCCGTGAGCCACGAACCCGTCACCTCGAGGCCATCGACCGCCGCGACCGCGTCGCGAACCTGCCGGATGCGGTCCCCCTCCCCCAGCGCCGCGTACGGCAGCGCGTTGGTCCAGCTGGTGCGCGCGAAGCCTGCGACGGCGGATTCCGCGAGGGGGATGCCGTAGAGAGCGGACGCGTCGGCGATCGCCGTGGTGCGCAACTCGCCGTCGCTCATCCCGCTCGTCGCCGACGGCATCCCGGCGCGGCCGTACGACAGCCGGATGACCTGACGGCCCGGCCCCGCATCGTCGGCGAGCCACGACCACTTCGCTGTGGAGTGGGTCGTCGCCTTGGCCCCGACATCCGGTGTCCCCGAGTCGGAGACGAGCACGCCGGTTCCGCGCGGGGCGGCGGCCAGACCTTCGTCGGTGATGACCAGGGTGGTCAGCTCGACGCTGGAGGCGGGCGGCCAGTCGAGGTCGCCCAAGGTGGTGAGCTCGGCGGGNNNNAGCCCCGCCGAGGCGGGCACCGCGACGACGACGGCATCGGCGAGGAGCTCCTCGCCGTCGGTCAGCCGCACGACCCAGCGGGCGTCGTCGGCCTGAGCGGCGGCGACGTCGCCCTCGGCCGCTCCGTCGAGCACGCTTTCGGTTGTTCCATCGGCGACCGCGTCGTCCGTCTCCTCCGGTGCCACGACGGGCAGCAGTTCGGCCACGGCGGCCTGGGTGCGCACGGCTCCTCCGCGCTCGGCGATGTCGGCGGCGAGCGCGGCCGGCAGCCGCCACATGCCACCACGGATGCCCTCGACGGCACCCCCCGCCTTGGCGTTGGACCGCAGCTCGCCGACCGCACCAGACAGGGAGCCGAGCCGGGTCAGGGCGGAGTTGAGGCCGGGAGCGACCACGTCGATGTCCAGGTCGTCCGGACGCGCCGAGTACACCCCGGTCGCCACCGGCGCGACCAGACGCTCGAGCACCTTCGCGCCCATCCGCTTGCGCACGAGCGTGCCGAGGCTGCGCTCCGTGCCGATCTTGAGTACGGGCATGACACGGTCGAGGTACGCGCGCCACGCGCCGGCCCAGCCGATCGCCCGCACTACATCGCTGGCGAGCGGCGAGCTCGGGATGCCCAGCAGCCCCGCCTTGGGCAGGGGCACGCTCTGCGACCCGAACCGCACCCAGGCGCCGGCCGGGTTCGGTGTGACGACGTCGCGGCCGAGCCCGAGCTCGTCGACCAGCTCGCGCACGTGACCGCCTCGGGTCGCGTAGCTCTCGGCCCCGGCGTCGACGGTCAGCCCGTCGATCTCGAGGGAGGCGACGGAGCCGCCGACCCGATCCCCCGCCTCGAGCAGGGTCACGGAGAAGCCGGGCCGGGCGCAGTCGCGTGCGGCGACCAGGCCGGCCATCCCGCCCCCGATCACGATCACGCGGGTCGGCGGGGCCTCGACGGCCTGACGCAGCTCGTCGGCGAGCGTCTGCGCTGCGCCCGACTGCTCTGCGTCCGACTGCTCTGCGTCCGAACCTGTCACAGCGCGTGCACGAACTCGACGAGCTTGGTCAGCACCGCCGGGTCCGTCTCCGGCGGAACGCCGTGTCCGAGGTTGAGCACGTGGGCGGGGGCGTCGACGCCGCGCGCGAGCACGTCGCGCACGTGCG
This sequence comes from Leifsonia poae, assembly GCF_027921845.1. GTDB lineage: Bacteria > Actinomycetota > Actinomycetes > Actinomycetales > Microbacteriaceae > Leifsonia > Leifsonia poae. Next base: position 164,333 of record NZ_BSEN01000006.1, on the reverse strand, counting down.
CCTCGAGCACCGGCCACGGCGCGGCCAGCATGGCCGGGTCGACGTTGCCCTGCAGGGGGACGACATGGCCGAGGCGGCGGCTCGCCTCATCGAGCGGGATGCGGTAGTCGACCCCGAGCACGTCCGCTCCGACCTCGTGCATGGCTTTGAGCAGTTCACCGGTGCCGACGCCGAAATGCACGATCGGAACGTTGCGGGTCTCGGGCGCCGACTCACGGGCGGTCTCGCCGTCGGCTGCGTCGCCGGAGCCGGTCGCGCTGGCCGCGGCCCGCCCCGCCACCTGGTACGTCAGGTCGCGCACGTGCGAGAGCGCGCGCATCGACGCTGGCGCGACGTGCTCGGCGTAGTCGTGCAGCGAGAGCGAACCCGCCCACGAGTCGAACAGCTGGGCGGCGCTGGCCCCCGCCAGCACCTGCGTGCGTAGGAAGGCTCCGGTGACATCCGCGGTCCAGGCCATGAGCTGCGCCCACGCCTCGGGGTCGGCGTGCATCATCGTGCGGGCGCGGATGTGGTCTTTCGAGGGGCCGCCCTCGACGAGGTAGGCGGCGAGCGTGAAGGGCGCTCCGGCGAAACCGATCAAGGGGGTGTCGCCGAGCTCGGCGGTTGTCAGCTGCACGGCCTCGATGATCGGAGCGAACGTCTCCTCAGTGAGCGAGGCGGCGTCGATCTCGGTGAGCCGGGCGACGTCGTCGGCCGTGCGCACCGGGGAGGACAGCACCGGCCCCTTGCCGGGGACGATGTCGACGTCGACGCCGGCGAGCCGCAACGGGATCACGATGTCACTGAAGAAGATGCCGGCGTCCACGCCGTGGCGACGGACCGGCTGCAGGGTGATCTCGCTGGCCAGCGCCGGATCGAGGCAGGCGTCGAGCATCCGGGTGCCGACGCGCAGCTCCCGGTACTCGGGCAGGGACCGCCCGGCCTGGCGCATGAACCAGACCGGTGTGACGTCCTGGCGCACCCCCTGGTAGGCGCGGATGAGGCGCGCCGACGCGGTGCGCGTGTTGAGCGGGTGGGAGGGGGCGAGGGTGTTCACACGGACGATTCTGTCAAAGTGCCGGGAATGAAAGCTGAGCGCTTGTCGCAGGTGCGATCCGATTCGAGGTTCCGCGGATGCAAGCGTAGGCTTTCGAGGTGCTTCTTTGCTTCTCGTCGAGCCACCGCACTGCGGACTTCGACCTTCTCGAACGGCTCGAGCGTCGCGCTCCGGCCGTGAAGGCCGCGCTCGCCGAGCACAGCGAAGTCATCAGCGGATCCGTGGTCCTCGCGACCTGCAATCGCTTCGAGGCCTACCTCGACGTCGACGAGCCGTTGACCGCCGCCGTCGCCGTCTCGGCCGAGACTGTGATCGAGGCCGTGAGCGCCGCATCCGGTGTCGACGCCGACGAGCTGCGCGCATCCAGCACGGTGATCTGCGACCAGGGCGTCGCCGAGCACCTGTTCTCGGTGTCGAGCGGGCTCGAGTCCGTCGTGGTCGGCGAAGGCGAGATCGCCGGTCAGGTGCGCCGCGCACTGGAGTCGGCCCGCACCGCCGGCACGGTCACCCACGACCTCGAACGACTCTTCCAGGGCGCCTCGCGCACGTCGCGCGGCGTGAAGAACCGCACGGGCATCACCACTGCCGGCCGGTCGCTCGTGCGCCTCGGACTCGACCTTGCCGAGAGCCGCGTCACCGACTGGGCGGCCACCCGCGTGCTCCTGGTGGGAACGGGCGCCTACGCCGGGGCGAGCCTCGCAGCGCTGCGCGACCGCGGGGTCGTCGACGTGCGGGTCTTCTCCCCGTCCGGCCGCGCGGCCAAGTTCGCGCTCTCCCACGAGATCGTGCCCGTCGAAGCGGCCGACCTCGTCGCCGCGCTCGCCGGCAGTGACCTCGTGGTCACCTGCAGCGCCGCCACCGACCCCATCCTCACCGCTGCCCAGCTCACCGAGGCGATGAGCCTCCCCGGAGCGCTCGAGCGGCGCCTGGTGATCGACCTCGGTCTGCCGCGCAACGTCGATCCGGCCGTCGCGCAGCTGCGCGGCGCCGAGCTGCTCGACCTCGAGACCATCAGTCGGCACGCCCCGCTCGAAGAGCTCAACGCCGCACAGGATGCCCGGCTGATCGTCGACGCCGCCGCCGCCGAGTTCGCTGCGCAGTCCGCCGAGCAGTCGGTGACGCCGGCGCTGATCGCGTTGCGCTCGCACGTGTTCGACGTGCTCGACGCCGAGATCGAGCGCGCACGGGCCCGCGGCGACTCCAGTGAGCAGACGGAGGCCGCGCTGCGTCACCTCGCCGGCGTGCTGCTGCACACCCCGTCGGTGCGCGCCAGGGAGCTCGCCCGCTCCGGCGGGGCGCAGAGCGTCGTCGACGCCGCGAACACGCTGTTCGGGCTCGACGTCGACGATGTCGCGGCTCCACGCCTGCGCGCGGTCGGCGACGAGTCCGCCGCATCCTGATCGCAACCGCCGCATCCTGACCACGAACCCAGGAGGAACAGTGAGCAACGGAGCTGACGAAGATCCCCACGGCGTCATCGGCCTGCCGTACGGCGCAGAAGAGTTGCGCACCGAGCGTCTCGTGCTGCGTCCGCTGAACACGGGCGACCTCGACGACGTGCACGAGTACCAGAAGCGCAAAGACGTCGTGCGCTACCTCTACTGGGAGGTGCACGACCACGAGGAGTCGGCCAAGCACCTCAAGAAGCGCATCGCGATGAACCACCTCGCCGAAGACGGCGACGGGCTCATCTACGCCGTCGAGCTGCCCGATCCCGAGGGCGGCCACGGCCGGGTCATCGGCGACATGAGCATCTTCCTGAAGAGCGCGGAGCACGGACAGGTCGAGGTCGGCTGGGTCTTCCACCCGGCCGTGCACGGGCGCGGTTACGCGACCGAAGCGGCGGAGGCGGTGCTGGCGGTCTGCTTCGGCACGCTCGGCGCCCACCGCGTGTTCGCCCAGCTCGACGCCCGCAACGAGGCGTCGGCCCGGCTCTGCGAACGGCTCGGGATGCGCCAGGAGGCGCTGCTGCGCCAGAACGAGATCTTCAAGGGCGAGTGGGGCGACACCGCGGTCTACGCGATGCTCGACAGCGAGTACCGCGCGCGCTGACTCCACCGCGCAGCCCGGCGCCGCCCGGCGCTGCCGGCCCGCGTGTCTGCCTCCCTCCCCTGCGCCCTCCTGGCGCGGCCCGCGGCCGGCCGCCATTTGCCAGTTGATGCGGCCAGCCGGGCGCCGGGACCGCATCTAATGGCAAACGACGAGCAGGGACGCGCCCCGACCCGGTCCGCATCCGGATGCGCAAGCGGCACCTGTGGCCAGCCGCCATTTGCCAGTTGATGCGGTGGGTGGGGCAGCGGGACCGCATCTAGTGGCAAACGACGAGCCAGCGCGGCGAGGCGGCGACGCGGCGACGCGGCGACGCCCGCGGACGCGGGCCCTGGACGACCTCGATAGGATTGGTTCGGCGGGCCGTCTGCCCGGAGCACAAGACATTTTGGGAGCACCATTGGCTGAACAGTCGAGACTCGATTCGGTAATCACGCTGGCGCAGCACCGCGGGTTCGTCTTCCCCTCCGGTGACATCTACGGCGGAACCCGGTCGGCCTGGGACTACGGCCCCCTCGGTGTCGAGCTGAAAGAGAACATCAAGCGCGAGTGGTGGAACACCTTCGTGCGCGGCCGCGGCGACATGGTCGGACTGGACTCGGCCGTCATCCTGCCGACGGCCGTCTGGGAGGCATCCGGGCACATCAAGGTGTTCAGCGACCCCCTCACCGAGTCGCTCATCACCCACAAGCGCTACCGCGCCGACCACCTGTTCGAGGCGTACGAGGCCGAGCACGGCCACCCGCCGGTGAACGGACTCGCCGACATCCCCGACCCTGATCACCCCGACAAGGTCGGCCAGTGGACGGAGATCCGCCAGTTCTCGGGGCTGCTCAAGACCTTCCTCGGCGTCGTCGACGACGAGTCCGGCCTGCACTACCTGCGCCCGGAGACCGCCCAGGGCATCTTCACCAACTTCGCCAACGTGCTGCAGACCTCGCGCAAAAAGCCGCCGTTCGGCATCGGCCAGATCGGCAAGGCCTTCCGCAACGAGATCACACCGGGAAACTTCATCTTCCGCACCCGCGAGTTCGAGCAGATGGAGATCGAGTTCTTCGTCGAGCCGGGCACCGACGACGAGTGGTTCGACAAGTGGATCGAGCTGTGCTGGGACTGGTTCGTCGACCTCGGAATCAACGTGGAGAACATCCGGCGTTTCGAGCACCCGAAGGACAAGCTCGCGCACTACTCGAAGCGCACCATCGACATCGAGTACAAGTTCAACTTCACCGGAAGCGAGTGGGGCGAGCTCATGGGCGTAGCCAACCGCACGGACTACGACCTCAAGACCCACATCGAGCACGCCGGCAAAGACCTGAGCTTCTTCGACCAGAACAAGAACGAGCGTTTCGTGCCGTTCGTGATCGAGCCGTCGTTCGGTCTCACCCGTGCGCTGATGGCCTTCCTGGTCGACGCCTACGACGAAGAAGAGGTGCCGAACGCCAAGGGCGGCACCGACAAGCGCACCGTGCTGCACCTCGACCCGCGCCTCGCGCCGGTCAAGGTCGCCGTGCTCCCGCTCTCGCGCAACGAACGCCTCTCGCCGCTCGCCCGCTCGCTCGCCGACAACCTGCGCAAGCGGCGCAACGTCGACTTCGACGACTCGGGCGCGATCGGCCGGCGCTACCGCCGGCAGGACGAGATCGGCACGCCGTTCTGCGTGACGGTCGACTTCGACTCGCTCGAAGACAACGCCGTCACCGTGCGCGACCGCGACACGATGCAGCAGGAGCGCATCCCCGTCGACGAGCTCGACGCCTACCTCGCCGGCCGCCTGAAGGAGCTCTAGGGCATATCGTCCCGCGACAGCCCACCGCTATGGTGGTGCCACTGTGACCGCCACCGCCTCCACCAGCACGCCGTCGACGGTTCGAGCCGCTGCGACCCGGTACGCCCGCACGGCCCCGGCCAGCATCGGGCTCGCCGTGGTCGTGATCGTCACGTCGATCGTCACGGGCACCCTCTGGCACCCGGCGACGGCATCCGGCGGTTCCCTCGTGTGGGCGGCCGGGATCTCCACGACGATCGAGCGTGGATGGTGGTGGACGCCGCTCACCGCGCTCTTCGTCCCCGAAAACGCGGTTCAGCTGGTGATCGTCGTCGTGCTGTCGCTGACCCTGCTCGCCCTGGCCGAGCGTCTGCTCGGGACGGCACGCACGATCGGCGCCTTCCTCGTCACCGGCGTGCTCGGCATCACGCTGGGCGTGCTGATCCAGTGGGGCGGCACCGCGATCGGCGAGCTGTGGGCCACGGCCACGGCGTTCGACATCACGCTCGACCCGACCATCGGGATCATCGGAGCCCTGATCACGGCGAGCGCGTTCGCCACGTCGCTCTGGCGCCGGCGCATCCGGCTGCTGACGTTCGCGGTCGTGATCATGTTCGTGCTCTACAACGGCGACCAGGACAACGGGTACCGCCTGATCGCGGCGGTACTGGGGCTCATCCTCGGCGCCGCCCTGCGGCCAGGACCCTTCCGGCTGCCGCTGCGGCGCAGCTCCCACGGCGAGACCCGCAACCTCGTCGCGTCCATCGTCGCGATCACGGGGCTCGGCCCGCTGGCGGCACTGCTGCCGCCGGGAGGGTTCGGCCCGCTCTCGTTCATCGGCCAGCTCTTCGAGCAGCGGGCGCCGGTCACGCAGTCGGTGCTCGATGCATGCGACACCAACTTCACCGCGAACTGCACCCGCGATCTCGCCGCAGCCGGTGCCACGGGTCTCGGCTCGCTCATCCTGAGCCTGCTGCCGCTCGTGCTGCTGCTGCTGGTCGCGATCGGGCTGCGCCGCGGGCGGCACTTCGCGCTCATCCTGGGTCTCGTGGTCAACGCCGGCACGATCGTGCTCGCGTTCATCGTGCTGGGCGTCGGCGACATCTTCTTCGACGTGGACTCCGTACGGGAGCGCGGCCAGTTCGTCGAGCTCGCCCTCTGGCTGCTGGCCGCCCTGCTCGTGCCCATCGGCTCCATCGTGCTGCTGCTCGCCACGCGCAGGCACTTCCAGATCCGGGCACCGCGCAGCGCTGTCGCCCGTTTCGTCTTCACCGTGGCCATCTCGTTCGCCGTGCTCGCGATCGCTTATCTCGTCGCAGGCCTGGCATCCCTCACGGAGTACGTGCCGAACGCGTCGATCGCCGACGTCTTCGCCTCCACCGGCCGCCGCTTCGTGCCCACCGGCTTCGACGCCGTACTGGGCACGGTCATCTACCCGACATCCCCGTTCGTGATCGTGCTCTACCAGTGGGTGGGGCCGGTGTTCTGGCTGATCTTCACGCTCGCCACGCTGCAGCTCTACCGCGCGACCGTGACAGGCCGGACGCCGGGAGACGAGCTGCGGTACCGGGCCCTGCTCAAGCGCGGAGGTGGCGGCACACTCGGCTTCATGGGCACCTGGCCCGGCAATGTGTACTGGTTCAGCGAAGACGGCGAGGCTGCCATCGCGTACCGGGTCATCAACGGGATCGCGATCACTATCTCCGACCCGGTCTGCGCGCCGGAGCGCGCCGAGCGCACGATCACCGAGTTCGTCGCGTTCTGCGATGTGAACAGCTGGATCCCTGTCTTCTACAGCGTGCACGGCGAGTACCTGCCGGTCTTCGACTCCCTCGGCTGGCAGCACACCTCCGTCGGCGAAGAGACGCTCCTGAACCCGCAGACCTTCGACCTCGCCGGAAAGCCCTGGCAGAAGGTGCGTCAGGCACACAATCGCGGACTCCGCGAGAACATCACCACGCTCTGGACGACCTGGGACGACCTGTCGCCGTCGGTCACGGCGCGCATCACGTCGATCAGCGAGCAGTGGGTCTCCGAGAAGGAGCTGCCCGAGATGGGCTTCACGCTCGGCGCCCTCGACGAGCTCAAAGACCCGGATGTGCGCCTGCTGCTCGCGTTCGCCCCCGACGGCACGGTGCAGGCGGTCACCAGCTGGCTCCCCAGCTACCGCGACGGCGCCGTGGTCGGCTACACGATCGACTTCATGCGCCGGGCGGACGACGCGATGCCCGGCATCATGGAGTTCCTCATCGCGACCGCCGCCCTCCGGGTGCGCGACGACGGTGTCGAGGTGCTCAGCCTGTCGGCGGCGCCGCTGGCCACGAAGCCGGCCGGCGCCGGTACGCAGGCCGATGCCTCCGAGAGCACAGGGGTCTCCGCCGAACCCGGCTCGAGCGAGGCCCTGGACACGGTGCTCGCGCTGCTCGCACGCACGCTCGAACCGGCCTATGGGTTCGCCTCGCTCTTCGCGTTCAAGAGCAAGTTCAATCCCCGGTACGAGACGATCTACCTCGCCTTTCCCGATCCGCTCGCCCTTCCGGCGATCGGCGCGGCGATCGGGCGCGCCTACCTGCCGGATGCGAGTCCCAAGGAGTACCTGGCGCTCGCGCGCACGCTCCTCCCCTGAGCGGGCGGCGCCTTCCCTGAGCGCGGCACGCGACTCCCGCCTGCCGCGCGCAGACGCCCTCGGATCTCCGGGGCGCGCGGCGTAGGTTGGTCGCATGCACGTCGACACCACGCGCACAGCGATGATCATCGGAGGCACGGGGCAGATCGGCGCGGCCGCCGCCCGTCGGCTGGCTGCGGACGGCTGGTCCGTGCTCATCGCGCATCGCGGCAAGCACCCGGGGGACGCGGCGCTCACCGACCTCGACGTCACCACCATCCGGCTCGACCGTGACGACACCGAGAGCCTGCTCGCCCGGGCCCGCGGCCACGACCTCGTGCTCGACACCGTCGCGTACGAGCCCCGGCATGCCGACCAGCTCGCCCGGCTCGCGGGCGAGGTCGGGTCCGTCGTCGTCATCTCGACGGGCTCGGTCTACACCGGGACCGACGGCGGGTACCTCGACGTGGTGACGGGTCCGCATGACTTCCCGCAGTATCCGGTGCCGCTCCGCGAGACCGACCCCACCGTCGACAACAGCGAGACCACCTACTCGCCGCTGAAGGCCGCCATGGAACGCCGGCTGCTCGAGACGGACGACCTGCCGGTGAGCATCCTGAGACCGGGCGCTATCCACGGCCCCTTCAGCCCGGCGCTGCGCGAGTGGTACTTCATCAAGCGCGCGCTGGACCACCGGCACCAGATCGTGCTGTCGGACAACGGCACCAACCGCTTCAGCACCTCCGCCACCGTGAACATCGCCGAGCTCGTGGCCCTCTGCGCGAACAAGCCGGGGCGCCGCGTGCTCAACGCCGTCGACGAGGACGATCTGAGCGTGGCCGAGATCGCCCGCACGATCTTCGAGATCATGGAGCGCGACGTGGAGGTCGTGGTGTACCCGGGGCCGCCCCTCGAAGACCTGGGCTCAACGCCCTGGTCGGTCGCGCATCCGCTGCTGCTGAGCATGGCGGGCGCGCGGGTCGAGCTGGGCTACCGGCAGCCGGCGAGCTACGCGGACGCGGTGGCGGATGCGGTCGACTGGACCGTGCGCGAGGTGGCTGCGGCGGAGCGGCGCGAGGAGGGCTGGGAGGTGGTCTTCCCGTCGATGGCGGAGCGCGCTGCTGCCGACAAGTGGTTCGACTACGCGACCGAGGATGCGTTCCTGAAGGAGCGCCTGCATCGCCACTGAGCGCACTCTTCGCTGCGCCACAATGGGGGCATGGACGCGGTGGAGCTCTATCAGTCGGCCGACGGTACTGTCACGCTCGATGTGAAGACCGATGGCGACACTGTCTGGCTGACCCAGGCGCAGATGTCGACCCTATTCGGCCGCGACAGGACTGTCATCGTCAGGCATATCGCTAACGCTGAACGCGAGGAACTAGCCGGCGTCCGAACTCGTGCAAAATATGCACAGGTTCAAATCGAAGGTGATCGCAGCGTTCACCGTGACGTCGAGCACTACAACCTCGACGTCGTCATCTCGGTCGGCTACCGCGTGAAATCGCAGCAGGGAGTCCAGTTCCGACACTGGGCCAATGACGTCCTCCGTCGCTACCTCGTGCATGGTGTCGCGACCAATGAGGCTCGACTGCGCGAGATCGGCGCGATGGTCCAGTTGCTCGAGCGGTCCACCGACGACACCGTCGCGGGCATCGCCGAGGTTCTCGGCCGCGAACTCGTCAACCCGAAGATGCTCGCTGCCGTCACGTTGATGACCGCCATGTCCAGACCGGATGAGAAGGACTCGATGATCCGTCTGATCGGGAACGTGATCGCGGCCAGCTAGAAGACGTACTCCAGCAGGTCGAGGCCGACGGTGCGCATCCCGTCGATCACCGCGAGGCGGGTCGGCAGCGTCGCATCGTCGAAGTACATCGAGACCGCGTAGGTCACGCCGGCACGCGGGCCGCGCAGCACGCCGACCTCGCTGCGCACGCCGGCATCCGTGCCCGTCTTGTTGACGACCAGGATGCCGTGCTCGGCCGAGCGGTGGGAGTGCGGATCGAGGCCGAAGGCGCTCGAGACGAGCGAGAAGTCGCTGTTCAGCGACAGCCAGGAGATCACGCGCTGGCTGGTGGGCGGGTCGACGACCTCGCCGCGGGCGAGGGCTGAGAACAGCCAGGTCAGTTCGTTCGCGCTGCCGATCGAGAGCTGCGGGGCGTCATCCGGACCGCGATGATCGCGCACGAGGTCGAGCAGCGCGGTGCGGGTGAGCCCGAGCGCCTCGGTGCGCGCGCTGACGGCCTCGAGGCCGACGCGGCGCAGCAGCACGTTCGTCGCGAGGTTGTCGCTGGTCGCCCCGACCAGGGCGGCGAGGTCGGCCACCGGGAGCGAGGGGACCTGCAGGTGCTGCCAGATGCCCGAGTCCCCCACCGCGTCCTCCGGCGAACGGTCGATGAGGGCGAGCGGACTGAGCTGCCCGGTCTGCAGTCGCGCGGCCACCTCGACGAGCAGCAGCACCTTGCCGATGCTCGCCGTCGGCATCACGACGTGGTCGTCGACCGAGAACAGCACCGTGCCGGTCGCCAGGTCGGTCGCGCGAGCGGAGACCTGCACGCCGTTGAGCGCCAACTGGCCCAGCGTGGCGAATCCGCGGCTGAAGTTCTCGCTCGGATCGCTGCCGCGATGGCGGCCACGACGGCCGGCGGTATGCCGGCTGCGGCGTTCGGATTCCTGGGTCTGGATCGTCACGGCGTGGGTTGGTCCTTCATCGGGGTCTGGTGCATCCGGGTGCGGCACCCCCCGGCTCCGCGTGGTTCCGACCCGGTGATCGCAGTCGGCACAACACGGTCGATGTTACCCCCGTGGGAGGGGTGCGTGCGCCCCCTCCCACGAGGTCGTGCCGGCGTCACCAGATGGTCACGCGCTCCTCGGGCGAAAGCCACAGCGTGTCGCCCTCCGACACCTCGAACGTCTCGTAGAACGCGTCGATGTTGCGGACGATCTGGTTGCAGCGGAACTCGTTCGGCGAGTGGGGGTCGATCGCCAGCAGGCGGATGACCTCCTCGTCGCGGCCCTTCTGCTGCCAGGCCTGCGCCCACGACAGGAAGAAGCGCTGTGCACCGGTGAGGCCGTCGATCACGGGCGGCTCCTCGCCGTTCAGCGAGATGCGGTACGCCTTCCAGGCGATGCCGAGCCCGCCCAGGTCGCCGATGTTCTCGCCGATGGTGAGAGCGCCGTTCACGTGGTGGTCGGGCACCTGCGCGGGAGCGAGCGCGTTGTACTGCTCGATCAGGCTGCCGGTGCGCTTCTCGAAGGCTTCGCGGTCGGCCCCGGTCCACCAGTCCTGCAGACGGCCGTCGCCGTCGTACTTGGAGCCCTGGTCGTCGAAGCCGTGGCCGATCTCGTGACCGATGACCGCGCCGATCGCGCCGTAGTTCGCCGCGTCGTCGCGTGTCGCGTCGAAGAACGGGAACTGCAGGATGGCGGCCGGGAACACGATCTCGTTGAAACCGGGGTTGTAGTACGCGTTGATCGTCTGCGGCGTCATGAACCACTCGTCGCGGTCGAGCGGCGTGCCGATCTTGCCGAGTTCGCGGTTGAACTCGAAGGTGCTCGTGCGCCGGACGTTGCCGACCAGGTCGGCCGGGTCGATCTCCAGGCTGGAGTAGTCGCGCCACTTCACGGGGTAGCCGATCTTGGGCGTGAACTTCTCGAGCTTGTCGAGTGCGCGGTTGCGGGTGTCCTCGCCCATCCACTCCAGCACCCGGATGCTCTGCCGGTACGCCTCGATCAGGTTGGCGACCAGCACATCCATGCTCTCTTTCGACGCCGGCGGGAAGTGCCGGTCGACGTAGATGCGCCCGACGGCTTCGCCCATCGCGCCCTCGACGAGCGAGACGCCGCGCTTCCAGCGGGCCCGCATCTCCGGCGTGCCGGTGAGGGTGCGGCCGTAGAAGTCGAAGTTCGCCTCGACGAAGTCGCCGCTCAGGTAGGGCGCCGCGCCGTGGATGATCTGCCACGCGAGCCAGTCCTTCCAGCTCTCGAGGCGGTCGTCGGTGAGCAGCTCGGCGAGTCCGGCGGTGAACGACGGCTGCCGGAGGACGAGCTCGGCGAGCGCACCCTCAGGAGCGCCGAGGGCCTTCTCCCACACCGTGAGGTCCGCGTCACCGGTCGCGGCGCCTGAGAACAGGGCCGCGGCATCGTCCCAGCTGTAGAGGTTGTAGGTCTTCTCGGAGTCGCGGGACTTCACGTTGTCCCAGTGGTGCGACGCGATCGCCTTCTCGAGGTCGAAGACCCGCTGCGCGCGCTCGGGGGCGTCGTCGAAGCCGGCCAGCTCGAACATCCGCTGGATGTGGGCGACGAACGCCTCGCGGATCGGCGCGAAGGTCTCTTCGCGGAAGTAGGACTCGTCGGGAAGCGAGATGCCGGCCTGCTCGGCGAAGACGAGGTACCGCTCGGGGTTGCCCGGGTCGTTGTCGACGAAGAGCTGGTAGAAGCCGGCCAGGCCGTGGCGTTCGAGCTTTCCGATGGCCTCGAGCAGGCCGGGGACGCTGTCCACGTCGCTCGCGAGCGCCAGCTGCGCCTGGATGGGCGTGGTGCCGAGCTGCTCGATGCGCTCCTCGTCCATGAAGCTCGCGAACAGGTCGCCGAACTTGCGCTCCTCGGTGCCCTCCTGAGCATCCTGCGCCTCGGCGATGATGTCGCGCACGGCCGACTCGGCCTCTTCGGCGAGGATCATGAACGACCCCCACCTGGCCTTGTCGCCGGGGATCTCGGTGCGGTCGATCCACTTGCCGTTCACGTGCCGGAAGAGGTCGTCCTGCGGGCGCACGGCGGGGTCGAGTTCGGACGTTTCGATGCCGGAGCTGACGCCGGCGCTGGTGACGGAATCGGTCATTCCGCCAGCCTACGGGGTGCGTCGGCGGGGGTGGAACGGCATCGACGCCGGGCGCGGACGCTAGCGGCGAACAGGCTCCGATGCGGCCGCCGGCCGAGCGGCGGGCCGCTGACCCCGGGCCGCTCCCGCACGCCCGACGGACCGCAGATGCCCGGCAGAGCGCAGCCGCTTCGCCGAGTTGAGGAACAGAACGGCGAGAACGGCCTCGACGAGGATCGATACGAATCCGGATGCGCTCCCGAATCCGGCGAACGACAGCACGAGGTTGACCAGCGCGACCAGGCCGTACGCGAGGCCGAGCACGCCGCTGAGAGCGGGACGCGCGGTCATCCGCCACCACGGCCGGCGCGGAGCGACCGGCTCCCCCGCACCCCGGAACACGCGCGTGGCGGCGTACCAGCCGGCGAGCTGCAGCACCGAGAGCACGATCGAACCGATCTCCGAGCCCATCGCGTTCAGGACGAGCGTGAGCACGAGGTCGACGGCGAGCAGGATCGCGACGACGATCGCCTTCTCGCGGACGGTGACGAAGCGCATGCTGACCCCTTGGTGCTCTGCGCCGACCACCTCACGGCGCTCTGCCCAGCATGGCAGCGGCACGGCCGTGCGCCGGGTCGCCTCGCCGCGCATCCGGTGCGGGGTCAGGCGTCGCGCGCCGCGCGCACCTGCTCCCACTCGTCGAGGAGCTTCGGGAGCTGCTGCTCCAGAAAGCGGTAGAACCCCGCCATGTCGCGCAGGCGCTCCGTGGCCGGCGACGACGGGTCGCCCACCGCGGCGATCCCGGAGTCCGCCTGCGCCGCGAGCACCCCGTACACCGGGCTCTGCCGCACCAGCGAGGCGTACCAGTCGCTCGGCAGCTCGTAACGGTCGCGCCGGCTGCCGTTCTGGGAGACCCGGCGGATGATGCTGATCGTCTGCAGATAGCGAACGGCGCCCGAGATGCTGGCCGCGCTGCTGTCGAGTCGTTCCGCCAGCTCGGAGGCCGTCATCCCGGGCGCTTCGGTGACCGTGAGGGCCATCAGAACGCGCGCCGGCATCTTGGGGAATCCTGCCGCGGTCAGCACCGAGGCGGCGTGCTCCATCACCTCGGTCAACGCGCGCTCGTCTGTGGCCACGGCCCTATCCTTTCATCCGATCGCGAAGTCCCTGCGTCGCACCAGCACTGCCGCCAGCACCGCCGCCACGATGGCGATCCCGAACATCCAGTACCCGCCGGTCCAGTCCGGAGTGCCGACCACGACGGGCGTGTGCGAGAACGGCGACAGGTCGTGCACCTCCTTCGAGAGCCCGATGAGCCCGCCGAAGATGCCGACGAAGGCGCCGAGGCCGAGCAGCGTCCAGGAGAGCCCGATGGTCCAGCTCGGCAGCAGCGTGAACACCAGCGACAGCACGCCCAGGTAGACGAGCGAGACCGGGAGCTGCGCCGCCGCCGCCGCGAACGAGGCGTTCATGACGCTTCCGTCCTCCCCGGCCGAGACCGCCGACAATCCGGATGCGACGGCCGCCGCCAGCAGCACCAGCACGATCGCGACGACACCGACGGTGATGAACGAGAGCAGCCAGCGCACACGCGACAGCGGCGTGGACATCAGGATCTCCGCCGAGCCGCTCGCCTCCTCCTGCCGCATCCGGATGACGACCTGCGTCGCGCAGGTGGCGGCGATCACGCCCACGATCGAGAAGATCGCCGAGATGAAGATCTGCGTGAGCGGCCCGGATCCGCCGGGCCCGATCGCCCCGATCGCCTTCCGGATGCTCGCGAGACTGGGGTCGTTCGCGATCGACGAGCTCACCACGCTGCCCAGCGCGCCGGCGAGCAGTCCGGTGAACAGGCCGCCGATGACCCAGCCCAGGATGGTCGGCCACTGCAGCCGCCACGCGAGCCCCACCGGCCCGGACAGCATCGCCCGGGCATCCCGTCGTCCCGCGCGCTCCGGGATGAGCCCGGCCCCGCTGTCGCGGACCGACTGCAGCCAGAACACGACGGCCATCAGCACGGCGGCCAGCCCGAGGTCGAGCAGCAGCGGACGCCAGTCGTTCGCGGTGTACGCGGCGGACTGCTCGCCCCAGCCGATCGGGGTGAGCCAGCTCGGCCAGGTCGAGATCATGTGGGTGCCGTCGCCGGTCACCGTTCCGGTCGCGTCGCCGATGCCGCGCAGGATGTACGCGAGCACCACGATTCCGGCAGCGAAGCCGTTGGCGCCGCGCGAGGTCATCATGAGCTGAGCGAGGAGCAGGCCCACGGCGAGGAACGCGATGCCGGCGCCGCCGACCGCCGCCCCGGCCGTGAGGGAGCCGTCGAGCGGGAGCCCGGAGGCGGCGAAGGCGAGGCCGGTGAGCACCGCGAGCACGACGTTCGCCAGCACACCGTGGATCAGCGTCGCGACCGTCGGCAGGATGCGCGCGGCGGGCGTCGACGCGACCAGTTCGGCGCGTCCGCTCTCCTCCTCGGCGCGCGAGTGCCGCACGGCGAGGAACGTGCTCATCAGACCGGCGAGCAGTGCGAGGAAGGTGTAGATCTCGAAGAAGGTGACGGAGGCGAGTCCGGTGCCCTGCGGCAGGCCGCGCAGCATCAGGATGGCCGGGTTCGCGATCGCCAGCTTGACCAGTTCGGCGCGTCCGGCGGGATCCCCGTAGGTGTTCTGGATGCTCGCGGCCGAGAACATCGCCAACAGCGCGATGACGACGATCCAGACCAGCAGCTGCCAGCGGTCACGACGGATGCGCTGCCGCAGCAGCACGCCCAGCGTGTGGACGTGGCTCTGCCGGCGGGCGGGAGCGTTGGCGCTCCGGCTTGAGAGGGGCTCCGCGGTGGGGGCCGACGTCGCGGTGCTCATCGCGCGCTCGCCCCCGTCAGCTCGTCGCCGTAGTGGCGCAGGAACAGCTCTTCGAGCGAGGGCGGTGCGACCGTGAGTCCCTTGGTGTCCAGTCCGGCGAGCGCGGACAGCACGCCGGCGAGCGCATCGCTGTCGGCGGTGAAACGCACCCGGCCGTTGTCGACCTGCAGGTCGTGCGCCTGCGGGATACGGGCCAGTTGCTCATCGGTGACGCCCTCGGAGGCGAACGAGATCTCGGTGCGGGTCAGGTGCCGCAGCTCGGTCAGGGTCCCCGTCTCGACCGTCTTGCCCGACCGGATGATGCTGACGCGGTCGCAGAGCTGCTCCACTTCCGACAGGATGTGGCTCGACAGCAGAACGGTCGCCCCGTCGGCGGCCACCCGGGCGATCTCCCGGTTGAAGGTCGCCTCCATCAGAGGGTCGAGCCCGCTGGTCGGCTCGTCGAGGATGTAGACGTCGGCCGGGGTGGCGAACGCCGCGACGAGGGCCACCTTCTGCCGGTTGCCCTTCGAGTACGCGCGCCCCTTCTTCGACGGGTCGAGCTGGAACACGTCGGTCAGACGCTTCTTGCGCTCGGCATAGGCCTTCTTGTCGTCGGTGCCGCCGCGCAGGCGGGCGAGCAGGTCGATGGCCTCCCCTCCGGAGAGATTGGGCCACAGGCTCACATCGCCGGGAACATAGGCGATGCGACGGTGCAGGTCGACCGCGTCCTTCCACGGGTCGCGACCGAACAGGGTCGCGGTGCCACCGCTGGACTTGGCGAGACCGAGCAGGATGCGGATGGTCGTGGACTTCCCCGCGCCGTTCGGGCCCAGGAATCCATGCACCTCACCGGCGCTCACCGAGAGGTCGAGCCCGTCGAGGGCCCGCACACGACCGAATCGTTTCTCGAGGCCGGTGGCCTCAATCACTGTATTCATGAGCGGGACTCTACGCCGTTTTCACAAATTTGTGAAAACTTCTAACGAAATCCTTACGCCGTGTCTTCTGCGCCCCTCAACGAAACGAGATCAGGTCAGGCCGGGGATGACGCGGGGCCGTCCGGCTCATCGCCGACGAACATCCCAGATGCCCGGCCACCGGACTGCACCAGCTCTTCGATCCAGTCCCGGTTGATGCCGGCCGTGCGCGAACCCGAGTAGTAGAAGTGGATGGGCACACCGTTGTCGACCCAGATCGCGTGCCGGCCGCTTCCGCGCTCCACCGGCACGGGCCAGGTGAGGAAGAAGTTCTCGCCGCGGCGCAGCTTGCTGCTGATCGCGATCTGCAGGTGGAAGAGGACGCGGTCGTCGAGCTCGTAGCCTTCGCCGTCGTAGAAGAGAGTTCCCACGTCAACCTTTCGCGTTCCCCGCCGGCGGCGGTCATCCCAAGAATACCGGGCGACCGTTGTACCGCGCTCATCGCGGTAGCGTTGTCCCACACACCCTCGACTCGTTGCGGAGGCAGATTCGATGATCGTCAACAGGCTCACGGTCGACGGCAAGGACTACTTCCTGCCCGACCCGGTCGACGAACTGCGTGCGAAGATCCTGGAGGCCGTGAAGTCCGGCGGCGGATACGTGAACATCCCTCCCCTGCGCTCGGGCCCTGGCATCGACATCCTGTTCTCCCCCGGCATGCCGGTGACGTGGACGCAGATCGATGTGGGCGGCGAGCAGCCCCCGCGGTCGGCCGACGTCGACGTCGACGGACTCGACATCTAGCTCCCGAGCAGCCCCGCCGCGCGCGCCCAGCCCTCGAACGCAGCCCGCGGCGCCGGACGCGCGATGAGATAGCCCTGCGCGCGATCGCAGCCGAGCTCCGCGAGCATCCGGAGTTGCGACTCGTTCTCGACGCCCTCGCCGACCACGCGCAGGCCCCGTCCGTGGGCGAAGTCGATCGCCGCTGCGACGACACCTGTCGCCTGGCGTACGACCATGTCGCGGTCCAGCTTGAGCTCGGTGGCCCGCAGGTCGACCACGCGCTGCACCGACGAGTGGCCGATGCCGAAGTCGTCGATCGAGATCGTCACCCCGCGCTCGCGGAGGGCGTCGAGTCGTGGCGCCACCGCATCCACGTCGTCGATCGCATCCGATTCGGTGATCTCGAGGATGAGCCGCGACGGGTCCGCGACCGAGCTGCCGGAGGCCCCACCGAGCACGCCATCGAGGTCTTCGAAGAACCGATCGCCGGCGAGCTGCACCGGCGCGACATTGACCGCGACCTCGACGTTCCACCCCTCGCGCGCCCAGTCCCGGATGCACGCACAACTGTCCATCAGAACGGAGCCGCCCACCTCGTGCATGAGTCCGTTCTGCTCGGCGAACGGGATGTAGGCGTCCGGCATGACCGTGCCGAGCGCCGGATGCTCCCACCTGCTGAGGGCCTCGACGGCGACGACGCGACCCGTACCGATCTCGATCTGCGGCTGGAAGTACACGACGAGCTCGTTGCGCGCCGCGGCGCCGGGGAGGTCGGCGGCGAGGCGTTCGCGATCGATGGCAGCGTGTGGCATGTGCGCGACAGTGCGCGGATGCCGGGCAGAAGTCAACCGTCCGGAAGGGTCGGATTTCGGCTCGTATACTCCGGTCCCCGAACCGCGCCGGCACGGGGGCCATACTCCTGGTGACGCCCCCGGTTCTACCGCTGACCCCGGCGGATTCCGTGCCGGATAATGGAGATCGCCCGAATTCATCGGCGCCCGGTCCCAGACCCCGACTGGAGCAGCATGTCCCCGCACCCGTACCCGACCGACCCGACCCCTCTGATCGACGAAGTGCCCGCCGATCGCACTTCATCCACCCTCACCGCCTCCGACCCCGCCCCTGATCCCGCGGCGGTCCTGCGCCGCAACAACATCACCGTGACGGGCGACCCGAACGGCAGACCGATCGTGTTCGCCCACGGCTTCGGCTGCAGCCAGGAGATGTGGAGCCGCGTCGTCCCCCACTTCGAAGCCGACTACCGGGTCGTCGTATTCGACCACGTCGGCTCCGGCGGCTCCGACCTCGCCGCCTACGACGCAGCCAAGTACGACTCGCTGCACGGCTACGCGGACGACGTCGTCGAGATCCTCGAGGCGCTCGACCTCACCGATGCGGTCTTCGTCGGCCATTCGGTGAGCTCGATGATCGGCGTGCTGGCGGCCGGCGCCCATCCGGAGCGGTTCGGCGCCCTCGTACTCGTGGGGCCGTCGCCCCGTTACGTCAACACCGACGGGTACGTCGGCGGCTTCGAGCAGGCCGACATCGATGCCCTGCTCGATGCGCTCGACGCCAACTACCTCGGCTGGTCGGCGACCATGGCGCCCGTGATCGCGGGCAACCCCGACCGCCCGGAGATCGGCGGCGAGCTGACGGAGAGCTTCTGCCGGACGGACCCGACGATCGCCGGACACTTCGCCGCGGTGACCTTCCTCTCCGACAACCGGGACGATCTGGCGAAGGTCGTCACGCCGACCCTGGTGATCCAGTGCGCCGACGATGTCATCGCGCCGGATGCGGTGGGCACCTACGTGCACGAGCACATCCCCGGCAGCGCGCTCGTGCGCCTTCACACCACGGGTCACACCCCGAACCTCTCGGGGCCCGACGAGCTGACCCGAGCCGTGCTCGACTACCTGCGATGACGATTCCGGATGCGGGGAGCGCGTCGGCGACCGCCGCCTCGCTCTACGATCTCGCACCCTGCGGCCTGATCACCACGGCGCCCGACGGTACGCTCACGCACGTCAACGACACCTTCCTCGCCTGGACCGGCTACACAGCCGACGCGGTGATCGGGCGACGCTTCCTCTCGCTGCTCGACGGCGGCGGCAAGCTCTTTCACGAGACGCGCTACCTGCCGTCGTTGCGGCTGCGCGGCGAGGTGCGCGAGATCGCGCTGAACATCGTCGCCGCCGACGGCACGGTGCTGCCCGCCCTCCTCAACTCCACCGCCGAGATCGACGAGCACGGGTCGCAGGTCGCGGTGCACAGCGCGCTCTTCGACACGACCGAGCGCCAGGACTACGAGCGCCAGCTGCTGGCTGCCCGCCGCTCCGCCGAGGCGTCGGCGCTGCGGCTCCGCGCCCTGCAGAACGCGTCGGCCGCCTTCGGCGCTGCACGGGATGACAGCGAACTGGCCGCCGCCATCGCGGCGAGCGCGGCGGATGCGTTCTCGGCGGCGCGCGTGGCGGTCACCCTGACCGACGACGCCGGTGGCTTCGAGCGGGCGGCCGGCGATGGGCCCGTGGCCGCGCTCGCGTCGCTGATCGACGACGCCGAGACGGAACTGGCCGCCGGCGAGGTGCTGATCGTGCAGCGCGCCGAGGCGCCGGCAGACGTCGCCGCCGAGTTGGAGCGGACCCGGGTCGAGACCGCGACGGTGGTCGGGCTAGTGGACGGAGGCACGGCGATCGGCATGCTGAGCTGCTTCCACGCGCGCGTCCGCGATGTCGACGCGGTGCAGATCGAGCTGCATCAGGCGCTGGCGCGACAGGCCTCCCAGGCCCTCATCCGCATTCGTCTGCAGAAGGAGCTCGAAGCGATCGCACACTTCGACCCGCTGACCGGGCTCGCCAATCGAAATGTGCTGCGCTCGCACATCGCCGACGTGATGCGGCGCGGCGGGGCGGCCCAGCAGCCGATGGCCCTCGTGTTCCTCGACCTCGACGGCTTCAAGGCCATCAACGACGAGGTCGACCACAGCGCCGGGGACGACGTGCTCCGCGCCGTGGCCGATCGCCTCCGAGCCTCGGTCCGGCGGGCGGACGTCGTGGGCCGTTACGGCGGCGACGAATTCATCGTGGTGTGCGAGAACACCGACGAAACCGCGGCGGCGGCGGTCGCCGAGCGCATCCGCGTGGCACTGACGGAACCGCTCGCGTCGCCGCTGCTCCCGCACGGACTCACGGCGAGCATCGGCGCGGCGGTGCACCTGCCGTCAGACCCGCCTCAATTGGTGGCGATCGACGTGTTCCGGATCGCGGACCGCGCGATGTACCACTCGAAGCGCAGCGGCAAGGACCGGGTGACCGTCCTCACCGTGTAGAGCGGGACGGCCAGCCGGGACGGCCGGTCAGCCCGCGACGGGGGCGGTGCGCTCCACGACGAAGATGGTCCCCGGACGCGCGAGCTCGACCGGCCCGTCGAAGCGCGTCTGCGCCCGCACGGCCGCCTCCTCGCCCGACAGCCCGAGCGCGACATGTGTCACGATCAGCCGTCCGGCGCCGGCTCTGGCCGCCGTCGCGCCGGCCTCCTCGGGAGTGTGGTGCGCCGCCTTCTCGCCGAGATCGTGCCCGGCCGCGCCCGCCTCGCACAGCAGCGCCTCGCATCCGGCCGCCAGCTCGTCGAGCGCGGCGCAGGGCGCTGTGTCGCCCGAGTACGCGAACGAGCCGTCCGGCCCGTCGACGCGCAGGGCGAACCCGGGGACGTCGTGGTCGACCGCCCGCCACGACAGTGTGAGGTCACCGATGACGGCGGAGCCCCCGGCCGGCGACGCACCCAGGTCGGCGAAGCCGAACACCAGGTCGAGCCCGGTCTCCGCGCTCCCGCCCAGGAAATCGACGAGCCGCTCGCGGAGCGCGGTCGGCGCGAACAGCGGGATGGGGGGACGCGGCTCGACATCTCCGAACCGGTAGGCGTAGTACGCCGTGAGCAGGTCGGACGTGTGGTCGGCGTGCGTGTGCGAGATCCAGATCGCGTTCACGTCCTCCAGCTGCACATGACGCTGCAACTCGGCGAGGGTGCCCGGTCCGGCATCCACCCAGATGGTCGTGTCGCCGCTCTGCACCAGATAGCCCGAGCAGGCGTTGCCGGGGCGCGGATAGTGGGTCGCGCCACCCAGAGTCGTCACCCTCATGGGCCGATGCTACGCGAAGGGGCGCCGGAAGTGTCGGTGCAGCCTGTCGCCCGGTCGCGATAGCGTGAGGCCGTCGTGAATCTCCTCCAACGCCGCCCGGTCGACCGGGACATCCTCCGTCTCGCCGTGCCGGCGCTCGGTGCTCTCGTCGCCGAACCGATCTTCCTGCTCGCCGACTCGGCGATGGTCGGGCACCTGGGTGTGACACCCCTGGCGGGTCTCGGTATCGCGAGCGCGATCCTGCAGACGATCGTCGGCCTGATGGTCTTCCTCGCCTACAGCACGACGCCCGCCGTCGCCCGGCGGCTGGGCTCGGGCGACGAGCGCGGGGCCGTCGCGGCCGGCATCGACGGATGCTGGCTCGCGGTCGGTCTCGGAATCGTGCTGGCGGTGGGTGGCTGGTTCGCGTCGCCCGCCCTGGTCAGCCTGTTCGGCGCGCCCGCGGATGTCGCGGCCGCCGCCACGCGCTACCTCGAGCTCTCGATGCTCGGCCTCCCGGCCATGCTGCTCGTCTTCGCCGCGACGGGCCTGCTGCGCGGGCTCCAGGACACCCGCACGCCGCTCGCCGTCGCCGTAGGCGGGTTCGCGGTGAACATCCTGCTCAACTTCCTCTTCATCTACGGCCTGGGCCTCGGCATCGCCGGCTCGGCGATCGGAACGGTGGCCGCCCAATGGGCGATGGTGATCGTCTACCTGGTGATCGTCGCCCGGCACGCGCGCCGCGTCGGCGCCCCGCTGCTCCCCCATCACACCGGGCTCACGCACACCGCCCGCTCGGGCGGCTGGCTCTTTCTGCGAACGGCGAGCCTGCGAGCGGCGATGCTGCTCGCCGTGTTCACCGCGACGCGACTGGGACCGGATGAACTGGCTGCCTTCCAGGTGACGATGACGGTCTTCGCCACGGTGGCGTTCGCCCTCGATGCGCTGGCGATCGCCGCTCAGGCGCTGATCGGCAAGGGACTCGGAGCCGGTGAACTGGAGACCGTGCGCGCGATCCTGCGGCGCTGCCTCCAGTGGGGCGTCGGCGCGGGGATCGTGCTGGGCGCCATCGTCGTGGTGACCAGCCCGTTCGCCGCCGCGCTGTTCACGAGCGACCCGTCCGTGGCGCTGCTGCTGCCGGTCTCGCTGGCGATCATCGGGATCGGCGCTCCGCTCGGCGGTTACGTCTTCGTGCTCGACGGGGTGCTGATCGGTGCCGGCGACGCGCGGTACCTGGCGCTGACCGGGCTGACGAACGTGGCGGTCTTCGTGCCGATGGCGCTGGCAGTGGGCGCGTGGGGCGGCCACGACGCATCCGGGCTGGCGTGGCTGACGGCGGCGTTCGCGTTCGGGTACATCGGCGCCCGCGCGCTCACCCTGGGGCTGCGCGCACGAACGACGCGGTGGATGCGCGCCGGCGCGACCGCCTGAGCGCTGCCGCTCGTTCGCAATTCCGGAACTCTCGCGCGGCTACGCCCGATGTTCCGGAGTTGTGCGGATCCGGTCGCCGCGTCGTCTCGATCGTCCGGAGTTGTGCGCATCCCGTCGGCGTCAGTGCTGCGTCAGTGCTGTCAGTGCTGTCAGTGCTGGGTCAGTGCTCCGTCAGCCACTCCCGGGCAGCGACGACGAGCGCGCGCACGCCGGTGTCGATCGTCGGCTGCGCGAGGGGCGCGAAGTATGGCGAGTGGTTCGACGGGATGTCCGTGTCGACCGTTCCCGCCGCCATGGCCGCCGCGACGGTCGCGGGGTCGCCGCCGCCGAGCATCCAGTAGACGAGCGGAACGCCCGCCGCCGTGGCGAGGTTGCCCACGTCTTCGCTGCCCGAGATCGCGCCGGGATCGAAGATCCGGTCTTCCCCGAACTCGGACGTGAACGCCGCCGTCACCCGCGCCGTCGCCTCGGGCTCGTTCACCGTGACCGGGTACCGCTCGCCGAACTTCACGGTCGGCTCTTCGACGGCACCGGATGCGGCCGCCTCGGCCCGGACGATCCGGTCGACCGCGCCGAGCACCCGCTCGCGGACTTCCTCGCTGAAACTGCGCATGCTGATGCCGAGCGTCGCCTTCGGCGCGATGATGTTGTTCGCGCTCCCCGCGTGCAGCGATCCGACGGTCACGACCGCGGTGTCCTGCGGCGCGATCTCACGCGAGACGACGGTCTGCAGACGCAGGACCGTCGCGGCCGCCATCACCACCGGGTCGATCGTCGTCTCCGGACGCGACCCGTGCCCGCCGCGACCGTGCAGCGTGACCTCCATCGTGTCGACGGCCGCCATCGCGGCGCCGGAGTGCGCGCCGAGCATCCCGCTCGGGAGCGGCGTGACGTGCTGACCGAGCACGACATCCGGCGTCGGAACCTTCTCGTACAGGCCGTCCTCGACCATCACCTGTGCGCCGCCGCCGTGCTCCTCGGCCGGCTGGAACAGCGCGACGAGGGTGCCCGACCACTCGGACCGGGAATCGGCGAGCGCCTCGACCGCGCCCAGCAGGCACGTGATGTGGATGTCGTGGCCGCAGGCGTGCATGACGGGAACGGTCGCTCCCGTCTCATCGACGACGGTCTGCGTCGACGCCCACTCCAGGCCGGTCTCCTCCCGCACCGGAAGCGCATCCATGTCGGCGCGCAGCAGAACGGTGGGGCCGTCGCCGTTGCGCAGGATCCCGACGACGCCGGTCCCGCCGATCCCGGTGACGACCTCGAGGCCGAAACCGGTCAGGTGATCGGCGACGATCCCTGCGGTGCGAAGCTCGGCGAACGCGAGCTCGGGGTGGCTGTGGAGGTCACGGTACAGGGCTTCGAGATCCATGCGTCCACCCTATGCGGCGCCCCGGCGGGTTCGGATGCTCGACCCGTTCGACGCGCGGCGGGGTCGGGTCGCTCTCCCCTGGCTCCGGATGCTCGCGGGGCCGGGAGCGCGAAGGGTCCGCTCGCCCGCACAACTCCGGAAGGTCGGGTCGACACGCCGCTCGGATCGGCGCAACTCCGGACGCTGGACCGGATCGGCAGCGGATGTTCCGGAGTCACGAAGGTGGGGCGGCGCGCAGGTGGCCCCGGTCTGGTCGCAGCAGCATCCGGTCACGCGCACAACTCCGGAAGGTCGGGTCGACACGCCGCTCGGATCGGCACAACTCCGGAAGCCGGACCGGATCAGGGCGCATGTTCCGGAGTTGCGAACGGAAGGCCCGGGCGCCGGTGGCCCCGGTCTGGTCGCAGCAGCATCCGGTCACACGCACAACGCCGGAAGGTCGGGTCGACACGCCGTCCGGATCGGCACAACTCCGGAAGCCGGACCGGATTGTGGGCCGATGTTCCGGAGTTACGAAGGTGGGGTAGCGCGTCGGCGGGCAGGTGCCGGGCGCGGCGGGGCCGCCGTCAGGCGCCGGGCGCGGCGGCGCGCGGCGCGGCCGTGGTGTTGCCGAGGTGGAACACGCTCGTGAAGGTCGCGGGATGCGCCACCGAGCCCTCGAGCATGTCCACGATCGCACTGCCGGCCGCGCGGCCCTTGTCGATGGCCGGCTGCACCAGCGTCGTGAGGTCGTAGGGCCAGAGGCCGTCGACGCGCACGCCGTCGAACCCGACGACGCTCACGTCGTCGGGCACGGACAGGCCGATCTCCTCGGCCGCACGGATGACGCCCGCCGCGAGCAGGTCGCTCTGCGCGATGATCGCCGTCGGGCGCCCGGAGGGATCATCGAGCAGCGCGTGCCCCGCCAGGCGGCCCTCCTCGACGAAGGAGCCGCGCGTCACGTAGCCGCCCGCATCCGGGAACACATCGCGCGCCCCGGCCAGGCGTTCGAGCGTGGTGTTCGAGCTGCCGGCGGCGACGCGGTCGGGCGTGAGGGGTCCGCGGGTGCGGTCGCGGTCGAGTGAGAGCGTCACCAGTGCCACGTCGCGGTGCCCGAGCTCGCGCAGATGCTCGGCGGCGACGCGGGTGGCCTCCCGGTTGTCCTGCCCGATCGTGAGCACGCCGTCGCTGGGGTCGCCCTCGATGGCCACGAGCGGGATGCCGCGCTGGCGAAGCATGGCGACCGACTCGTCGAGGCGGGGGCTGCAGCCGATGAGCACCACGGCATCCATCGGCGCGTCCCCGATGCGCTGGGCGGCCTCGCCCGCGTCGGTGAGGATCAGCAGGCCCGCGTCGATCGCGGCGATCTCCTCGGTGATGCCGTCGAGCAGGGCGATCTTGATCGGATCGCGGAAAGCGTCGCGCACGCGCTCTTCCATGACGACCCCGACGATGCCCGAGCGCCCACGGCGCAGCGAGCGGGCGCGGGGGTCGGGACCCGCGTAGTTGAGCTCTTTGGCGGCGGCCAGCACACGGTCGCGGGTGGCGTCGGAGACGGGCCCCGTGCCGCTGAACGCCAGCGACGCGGTCGAGTTGGAGACGCCGGCCAGCCGGGCGACCGCCGCAAGGGTGGGACGGGCGACGGAGGCGGTGCTTGTGTCGTTCACGTGTGGTAGCTTAGTCGAATCGTTTCGATCGAATCGATTCGAGCCCCATTTTCCGAGCATCACCGAACCGCAGGACCGAGCATGTCACAGACGACCCCGACCCCCATGCGCAGCCGCCGAGAGCTGGTGGCCTGGCGCAATGCCGTGTTCGTGATCTTCATCCTGAGCGGCACGGCGATGGCCACCTGGGTGGCGCGCATCCCCGGCGTGCGCGACGGGCTCGGGTTCGGCAAGGACCCGTCGTCGGTCGGCCTGCTCATCCTCGGGATGTCGGTCGGCGCGATCGTCGGCCTCGCCGTCTCGTCGCCGGTGCTCGTGCGCTTCGGGCCGCACAAGGGCATGGTGTCCGGCCTGATGATCGTCTCCGTCGGCCTCGTGTTCGTCGGCGTCGGAACCTCCATCGCCCACTCCGTTCCCCTCGTCGCCATCGGCCTCGTGCTGCTCGGCTTCGGCAACGGGATGGTCGACGTGATGATGAACGTCGAAGGAACCGCCGTCGAGCGGGAGATCGGCAAGACGCTGATGCCGCTGATGCACGCCTTCTTCAGCCTCGGCACCGTGCTCGGAGCCGGCATCGGCGCCGCATCCGCCGCCCTGAGCATCGACGTGTCGTGGCACCTCATCGCTGTCGCCGTCGTGATCGCGGTGATCGCCGTCGTCGCCGTCCGCTACATCCCGCGCGAGGCCGACCTCGGCGACGAAGCGGTGGCTGCGCCGAAGGTGCCGTTCGGCCAGCGGATGCGCGAGAGCCTCGCTGTGTGGGCCGACTGGCGCCTCATCCTGATCGGCGTCGTGATGCTCGGCATGGCGTTCGGCGAGGGATCCGCCAACGACTGGATCTCGCTGGCGACCGTCGACGGGCACGGCCAGACCAACTCGACGGGCGCGGTGGTGTTCGGTTTCTTCGTCGTCGCGATGACGGTCGGTCGCGTGCTGGGCGGGCCGCTCGTCGACCTGATCGGCCGCGTCGCCGCCATCCGGATCACGGCAGGACTCGGCGCCGTCGGTCTCCTCATCTTCATCCTCGGCGGCCCGCTCTGGCTGGTCGTCGTGGGAACCGTGCTCTGGGGCTTCGGCGTCTCGCTCGGCTTCCCGCTCGGGATGTCCGCTGCTGCCGACGGCGCCGCGAACCCGGCCGCCCGGGTGAGCGCGGTGGCGATCATCGGCTACTGCGCGTTCCTGGTCGGCCCTCCGGTGATCGGCTTCCTCGGCAAGGAGTTCGGACTCCTCAACGCCCTGTACCTGATCCTCGTGCTGCTGGTGGCGGCCTTCCTCGCGGCGCCCGCCGTTCGCGAGTCGTCACGGCCGCGTGCCGGCACCCCGGAACCCGCCACCGAGAACGCGGCCTGACCCGGCTCACCCAGGCGCGCCGGCGCGCAACTCCACGGAGGCATACCGTCGTTTGCCAGTAGTGGTTGTCACGAGCCCCGGATAACCACCACAAGTGGCAAACGACGCCCCGGCAGGTGGCGTCAGCCGGCGGCGCGGGCGTACCGCGCGCCGAGCACCCGCAGGTGCTCCACCAGCGCGGGGGGCCCGTCGACGTGGAAGTCGAGGCCGAGCATCCCGATGTAGACGGCGATCACCTCGACGCTGTCGCCGCCCGTGACGAGCACGCAGGTCTCGTCGTCGATGGGCTCGACCACGCCGACGGCCGCATTGATCCGCGCGAGCACCTCGGCGGCCGGCGCGTACACCGTGATGCGCGTGTGGACGCTCCAGCCACCGAAGGCGACCGTGCGCAGCACGAAGCTCGGGTAGTCCTCGCCCTCGAGCGGACGCGGCTCGAACGGACGACGGGTCGGCATCCGGAGGCGCAGCCAGTCCACCCGGTACGCGTTCCACTCGGCGGTCTGCGCGTGCCGGGCCACGAGGTACCAGCGGCGCTGCCAGTTCACCAGGCGATACGGCTCGACGACCCGCGGCTCCCCCCGATCGTCGAAGCGCAGCCAGTGCCGGTCGTGGATGGCCGTGGCGATCGCGGCGAGCACGTCCGCGTCGACCTCGGGGTCGGCCACGTTGCTCCCGGTGTTCTCCGGGGCCTTCGAGACCGTCTCGTTCATCGCGGTCACCTTGGCGCGCACGTGGCTCGGAAGCACCTGGTCGAGCTTCGCCAGCGCCCGCGCGCTGCTCTCCTCGATGCCGCTGATGCCGGTCACCGCGCGCAGCCCGACGGTGACCGCAACCGCCTCCTCGTCATCGAGGAGCAGCGGTGGCAGCTTCGCCCCCGCGCCGAGCCGGTAGTGGCCGGCCGGGCCCCGCACCGCATCCACCGGGTAATCGAGCGTGCGCAGGCGGTCGATGTCGGCGCGGATCGTGCGCGTGCTCACGCCCAGACGGTCGGCCAGCTCGGGCGCCGTCCAGGCCGGGCGGACCTGCAGCAGGCCCAGGATTCGCAGCAATCGGGCGGCGGTGTCGGTCACGCGAAAAGCCTTGCACGAACCCGGATGAATAGGAACTGTATCGTCCTATTAGCTTTCTACAGTGAAGCCATGACCACGCAGACGAGCACCATCGGAACCATCGCCCCTTTCCGAGTCGCCATCTCCGACGACGACCTCACCGACCTGCACGAGCGCCTCGCCCGTACGCGTCTCCCCCGGCCCGTTCCCGACGAGGACGACTGGCAGTACGGGGTGCCGAACTCCTATCTGCGCGAGGTCGCCACGACCTGGGCGAACGACTTCGACTGGCGCGCGCAGGAGGAGCGGATCAACGCCTTCCCGCAGTACGTCGCCGAGATCGACGGGCAGAACACCCACTTCCTGCACGTGCCGTCGGCGGAGGAGGACGCGACCCCGCTCCTCCTCGTCCACACCTACCCCGGCAGCTTCGTCGACTTCCTCGACCTGATCGGCCCGCTGGTCGACCCGGTGGCCCACGGCGGCCGCGCCGAAGACGCCTTCACGGTGGTCGTCCCCTCTCTGCCGGGCTTCGGGTTCAGCACTCCGGTCGTCGACCGCGGCTGGACGATGGCGAGGGTCGCGCGCACGTTCGACACGCTGATGCGCGGGCTCGGATACGACAGCTACGGGGTGCACGGCAGCGACGGCGGTGCGATGGTCGGCCGCGAGCTCGGACTGCTCGCTCCGGAGGGCTTCCTCGGATCTCACGTGCTGCAGCTGTTCTCATTCCCGTCGGGCGACCCCGCGGAGTTCGAGAAGCTGGAGCCGAAGGACTACGCCGCCCTCGAGCACATGGAGTGGTTCCAGTCGGTCGGGGGCTACAACGCGATCAACTCGAGCCGTCCGCAGACCGTCGCGGTCGGGGTGTCCGACTCGCCGATCGGCCAGCTCGCCTGGAACGAGCTGTTCCAGTCGTTCGGCAACGGCACGAGCCTCGTGACGACCGAGCAGATCCTCACGGAGGCGTCGCTCGAGTGGTTCACGAACACCTCGGCCACGATGGGGCGCTACCACTACGAGGAGGCGCACGCCGGAGCCGAGCCCGCGGTCAACCACTCGCCGGTGGGCGTCGCGGTCTTCTCGGACGACTTCAAGTCGGTGCGGACGTTCGCCGAGCGGGACAACGACAACATCGTGCACTGGTCGGAGTTCGAGACCGGCGGCCACTACGCGGCCCTGGAGCGTCCCGAGGTGCTCGCCGCCGACATCCGCACGTTCTTCGCGGCGGTCCAGAGCCGCTGACAGACGCCGGATGCTCGCCCGACGGCCGTACGCACGGCGCGCCGGGCGGGCGCCAGGCTCACACGAAGTGAAGACAGACCGGGGTCGGGACGGGCGTACGCGAGACGAAGTCGAGCGTGCGCCCGTCCTCGTCGAAAGCGAACACCGCGACATCCCGGCTGTTCTGCCCGGCGACCAGGATGCGCGCGCCGTCGGGCGACACCACGAGGTCGCGCGGGGCCCGCACCCGGGCCGGAACAGCCGCGACGAGCTCGACCGCCGCCGATCCGGAGTCGAAGGCGAAGACGCCGATCGTGTCGTCGCCGCGGTTGGTCACGAACACGGTGCGGCCGTCGTTCGAGACCCGCACCGCCGCCGCTGAGCTGTCGCCCGTCGCATCCGCCGCCCTGGTCGACGCGCCCATCGCGATCGCGAAACGATCCCCGCCGCTCGCACGGTCGCCCTGGCCGCCGGCACCGTCGATGCCGCCGCGTGCGCTCTCCCGTCGCAGCACATCCACTGTGTTGTCGAGCTCGTTGACGAGTAGTGCGTGGCGGCCGTCGGGGTGGAACGCCAGGTGGCGCGGCCCGGCCGCCCCGACGATGATCGTGGCCTCCGGTCGCAGGGTCAGCTCGCCCTCGTCGCCGAAGACGAAGAACCGCACCTCGCCGAGACCGAGATCCACCGCCGCCAGCTCGCCGGTGACCGGGTCGAAGCTCAGCTGATGCACGTGCGGCGAGGCCTGGCGATCCGGGTCGGGACCGTACCCGTCGTGCTGCACGAACGTCACGCGTTCGCCGAGAGCGCCGTCGTCCGCGAGTGCGAACACCGAGATGGATCCGCCGCCGTAGGTGCCGGCCACGAGGAACCGCTCGCTCGGATCGAGGGTGAGGTGCGCCGGCTCCGCACCGCCGGCCGAGGCCGTGCCGAGCGGGGTGAGCACGCCGTCGGCCCCGCGCGAGAAGGCCGCGACGCCGCCATCCGGCGCCGTCTCGATCACGGCGTACACGCGCCTGCCATCGGAGCTCGCCGTCACCCACGACGGATTGCGCAGCTCTGCCGCCAGCGCCACCTGCGTGACCCGCTCCCCGTCGAAGCGCGCGCTCAGGATGCCCTCCGCTCCGCCGTCGACGTGCGGGAGGGTCTCGGTGTACGTGCCGATGAGCAGTTCGCGATCCATGCGCCTATCCTGCCAGCCGCCGCCCGCGGCATCCGGTCGGGGCCGGACGCGTCACCTGCGCGCCGTAGGATGTTCCGGTGCGCCTCGTCATTGCCCATTGCTCCGTCGACTACGCCGGCCGCCTGAGCGCTCATCTTCCGCTCGCGAACCGGCTGCTCATGCTCAAGTCCGACGGAAGTCTGCTGGTGCACTCCGACGGCGGCTCGTACAAGCCGCTCAACTGGATGAGCCCGCCCTGCACGCTCTCCGTGATCGAGCCGGATGAGGCGCAGTCCGAGGCCGGCGTGACCGAGGTCTGGAAGGTCACCCAGGCCAAGACCGCCGACATGCTCGTGGTCTCGATCCACGAGATCCTGCACGACTCCGCGCACGAACTCGGCGTCGACCCCGGCCTGCAGAAGGACGGCGTCGAGGCCCACCTGCAGAAGCTCCTGGCCGAGCAGATCCACCTGCTGGGCGACGGGCACGTGCTCGTGCGCCGGGAGTACATGACGGCCATCGGACCGGTCGACATCCTGGCGCGGGATGCGTCGGGCGCCTCGGTCGCGGTCGAGCTGAAGCGTCGCGGCGACATCGACGGCGTCGAGCAGCTCACCCGCTACCTCGAGCTGATGAATCGCGACCCGCACCTGGCCCCGGTGACCGGCATCTTCGCCGCACAGGAGATCAAGCCACAGGCACGCACGCTGGCGGAGGACCGCGGCATCCGCTGCCTCGTACTCGACTACGACGCGATGCGCGGGCTCGACGACAGCGAGAGCAGGCTGTTCTGATGGCGATGAAGCCCCGTTTCCCGCAGAGCTACGAGAACGTCGCCGTGCGCAAGGCGCTCACCGCCATCGCCGCCGAGCCGACCCTCGAGAACCTGGATGCTCTGCTCGCCGCCGCCGCGAAGGGCGGCCTGGTCGTCGACGTCACCGGCTCGACCCCGCAGGACACCCGGCTGCGCACGATCTCCTCGACGACCGGCGAGGCCGTCCTGCCCCTGTTCACCTCGATGACCGCGCTGCGGGCAGCCGTGGCCGCCACCGCTGACGGCGAGGGCAGCCAGGTGCAGGCGGTGATCGTCCCGGCCCTCGAAGCGCTCGGCTTCATCACGTCGGCCGACTTCGTCGCGGTGCAGTTCGATCCGGGCGCCCCCGACACCATGGTGGTCGCGCGCTCGCACATCGAGTCCGCCCTCGGCGGACGTTGAGCGTTCTTCGAGATCCCTCACCTACCATTGGACGGTTATGACGAACCCGACCCCGACCGTCACCCGAACCTGGACCTGCGTCCTCTTCGACCTCGACGGCACCCTCACTGACTCAGCACCCGGCATCACCTCCTCCCTGGCCTCGACCTTCGAGACCCTCGGTCTGCCCGTGCCCTCCCCCGCCCAGCTCGTCGAATACGTCGGGCCGCCCCTCCTCGACTCTCTGCGGCTGTTCGCCGGCATGAACGAGGAGCAGGCCCGCAACGCCCTCACGGTCTACCGCGCCGACTATCACGAGAAGGGCGCCTTCGACAGCGCCGTCTTCCCCGGCATCCGCGGCCTGTTGTCGCGCCTCAACGACGCGGGCATCCCGATCGCGGTGGCGACGAGCAAGCCCGAGCTGCAGGCGACCCGCATCCTGGAGCACTTCGACCTGGCCAAGTACTTCGACGTCATCGCCGGCGCGAGCGAGGACGAGACGCGCAGCGCCAAGTCCGACGTGGTCGCCGATGCGCTCCGCCGCCTGACCGAGAACGGCGTCGACCTCGCGCAGACCGTCATGGTCGGCGACCGTGCGTTCGACGTCGAGGGCGCCGCCCAGAACGGGCTCCCGACCATCCTCGTCGAGTGGGGCTACGGCTCGCCCGCCGAGGCCGCGGGAGCGATCGCGGTCGTGCACTCGGCCGACCAGCTGAGTTCGCTGCTGCTCGGCTGAGGCCTCTCGCGCCGACCGCTGGAGTCGTCGGGCGAATCGCTGCGATTATGCATGCGAATAGACGTTTTCGAACCGGGTAGACCCGGGAGTACGCTGGATGTTTGGCAATCTCGCACACATATACAGCACTAGGAAACAGCATGCAGCACACCCGTAAGAAACTGTTCGTTCCCGCCGTGATCGCAGCGGCCCTCACCATCGGTTCGCTCGCCGGATGCTCCAGCGGCTCCGGCTCCGACACCTCCTCACCGTCCGCCTCCGAGTCGGCCTCCTCGCAGTCGCTCCCCTCGAGCTTCCCGAAGAGCGACGTCCCGATCATCGACGGCACGATCCTGGTCGCCCGCGGCGACAAGGACAACGGCTGGAGCGTGACGGTGCAGCCGACGACCAAGACCGGCTTCGCCGACGCGAAGGCAGCCCTGGAGAAGGCAGGCTACAAGGCCTCCGGCACGGCCACCGACACCAAGGCGCTCTACGTCAACGACAAGTACACCGTCGCTGTCGGCACGCCCGGCGTCTCGGTGACGTACCTGGTCACCGCCAACTAGTCGCAGCCGCGGCCGCGCGATTCGCGCAGGCTGCCCTGCCGCTTCGGCGAGCCTCCGACGCCGCGCACTCCGCCTCCGGGCGAGGTGCGCGGCGTCGCTGCGTTCGGGCTCGTCGCTCTCGTGCGTCCGTCAGCCGGCCCGCAGGGCCAGAAGGCTCAGAGGGTGACCGGCCGGCCGGGGGCTCAGAAGTGATCGACCCGGCCCGGGCTCAGAAGGTGATCGGCTGGCCGAGGCTCAGAAGGTGATCGGCCGGCCCGGGCTCAGCGGAGCCTCACCGCCGGTGTAGCGGTCGCCGTGGTTGTACTGCGCTTCGCGCCGCTCCACCTCGACCACCAGCGCTTTGGTCAGCATCTCCGACCAGCTCGTGTCCTTCTCGGCGAAGGACGTCGACCGGTAGGCGGCACGGGCCCGATCGCGCAGCGGGCCCGGGATGTAGAACGTGATCGTCGTGCGGGCCGCGTTCGTCGTCCCGTCGGAGTCGCTGGACATTCCGTACCTCCAGAAGTATTGCTTGTGTAGGTTCCTTCGGATACTAGGTGTGCGCTTCACGCCCTCGGCGTGGCCTCGGCGCGACTGCGTGCGCGACCCGCGACAGTCCCGTGCGCTGCGGCGTGCCCCGCGAGTCCGTTCTCGTGCAGTCCGTTCTCGTCGACTCGTCTGTGCGTTTCGCCGAGTCGGCGGCCCGGCCTCGCCGAGTCGGCCGTCCGTTTCATCGAGTCGGGGGTTAATCACGCTCAGGAGGTCCTGCGCGTGATTAACCCCCGACTCGATTGCAGCCGGATGCGGAGCGGAGCGGAGCGCCGCAGCTCAGCAACGAGCCCGTTCAGCGCGCGAGCCGCTCGACGATCGACCCGAACAGCCGCGGCTGCGCCACCGCCGCCGGCACGATGCGCGCCCGGAGCGGCGACCGGGCCGCCGCGACGAGCCCCGTCGTCAGCATCCGGAAGTCCCTCGTCTCCGCGCGCCACGCGCGTTCGTACCGGCGGGTGTCGCCCGACCGCACCGCGTCGATAGCCGAGCGCGCCTGCGCGAACCCGACGCGCATCCCCTCGCCCGTCAGCGCGTCGACGTAACCGGACGCGTCGCCCGCCAGCAGCACCCGGCCCTTCGTGCGCGCCCGCGTCTGCT
Organism: Leifsonia poae; assembly: GCF_027921845.1. Lineage (GTDB taxonomy): Bacteria > Actinomycetota > Actinomycetes > Actinomycetales > Microbacteriaceae > Leifsonia > Leifsonia poae. The sequence goes on along the minus strand of NZ_BSEN01000006.1, from coordinate 130,552 downwards.
GCAGCAACGGACCCGCCCCTCTGGTCGCGCTTGCGATCGGCGCCGACGCCACGCGCTCCGCGAGCTCCGGGATGCCCGCGAGCGCCTGCTCGAGGTCGACCCGACGCGGGCCGAGCATCGCCACCCCCACGGTGTACGCGTCGACGGGGGTCACGTACGCCTCGACCTCCTTCGACCAGTGCACCTCGACGAGGTCCGTCCACGGCGAGACCGCGTAGTGGCGGCGGATCCCGTAACGGCGGCGCGGCTCGGGCTGCGGCGGCCGTTCCAGGCCGAGAAGGCGCCGGATCGGCGAGTGCAAGCCGTCCGCCGCCACCAGCCAGGGCGCGCGCAGCACCGCATCCGTGTCGGCCAGCCGCACCGTCACCTGCTCGGCGTCCTGCTCCACATCGATCACGCGTCCGTGCTCGATGCGCACACCGGCCTCGACCGCGCGGTGCGCAAGCGCGGCCTGCAGCACCGTGCGCCGCACGCCTCGGCCGGCGCCGCCCGCGAACCGGTGCTCGACCCGTCGTTCGCGATCGATGTAGGCGATCCCGGCGAGGTCGCTGCCGTCCGGATCGACGCCCAGCCGCAGGAGTGCGTGCAGCGCTCCGGGCATCAGGCCCTCGCCGCAGGCCTTGTCGATCGGTCCCTCACGGGCCTCGATCACCAGCACGTCGATTCCGGAGCGGCGTGCTTCGATCGCGGCCGCCAGTCCGACCGGTCCGGCCCCGACCACGATCAGGCCGGCATCCGGGGTGTTCATGGCGTCGCAGGGACGACCGTGGCGAGCGCGCGGTTCTCGCACGGGATGCGCACTGCGAAGAGGAGCACGGCGTTCAGTACCGTGAAGACGAGGGCCGTGATCCACGCGGTGTGCACGAGCGGGAGCGCGAAGCCCTCCACGATGACGGCCACGTAGTTCGGGTGCGTCAGCCAGCGGTACGGTCCGCGATTCACCAGGGGCAGCCCCTGCACGACGATGACCCGTGTGTTCCAGCGGTGGCCGAGCACCGCGATGCACCACCAGCGCAGTCCCTGACTGGCGAGCACCAGAGCGAACATCGGCCAGCCCAGCCACGGGATGAACGGCCTGTCGCCGAACCACACCTCGGCCAGACAGGCGAGCAGCAGACCCGTGTGCAGCGCGACCATCGGCGGGAAGTGCCCTCGCCCGAACTCGACCCCACCGCGCGCGAACGACCAGCGGGCGTTGCGCGTCGAGACCACCAGCTCCGCGATGCGCTCGGCGCCGGTCGCCAGAACGAGCACCGTGTAGAGGATCACGCGGCCGCGCCGATCGCCTCGCCAACCGGTGCGAGATTCTCGCCGTCGGCCCAGCGCAGCAGCACCAGTTCGGCCGTCACCCCGGGACCGAGGGCGAACAGCAGCCCGTTGGTTCCCTCCGCCGGGTGGGTGTCCATGAGCTCGGCGAGAACGTGCAGCACGGCCGCCGACGACAGGTTGCCCACCCGCGCCAGCGATCTCCAGCTGGCGTCGAGGGCTCCATCGGGCAGGTCGAGCGCCCGCGCGAACGCCTCGAGAACCTTGGGTCCACCCGGATGCGCGGCCCAGGCGCCGACGTCGGCGATCGTCAGATCGTGCGCGGCGAGCAGACCGGCGGCGTCGGCGGCGAAGTTGCGGTCGATCACCTCGGGCACACCGGCACTGAGGACGATGCGGAAGCCGGTGCCGCCGATGTCCCATCCGATCACGTCGGCGGTGTCCGGGTAGATGCGGCTGCGGGTGTCGACGATCTCGGGTCCGCCGAGTCCGAGCTGCTGCGCCCGCTGGTCGCCGACCATGATCACGGCGGCGGCTCCGTCGCCGAAGAGCCCGCTGGCCACGATGTTCGCCATCGAGTCGTCGCTCGCCTGCACGGTGAGCGAGCAGAGCTCGACCGACAGCAGCACAGCGACCTCGTTCGGATGCCCGACCAGGTAGTCGTGCACGCGAGCGATCCCTGCCGCGCCGGCGACGCATCCGAGTCCGAAGCTGGGGAGCCGCTTCACGTCGGGGCGCAGGCCCAGCCGCGAGACGAGCTGAGCGTCGATCGAGGGGGCCGCGATGCCCGTGACCGATGTGAACAGGAGGAAGTCGACGTCGGCCGGCTCGAGGCCCGCCGCATGCAGGGCTCCCACCAGGGCACGCTCGGCGAGGGTCGTGCCCTCGGCGATGAAATAGTCGTTCGACTCCTGGAACGAGGCCAGCGAACTGTACTGTTCGAGCGGCATCACCAGGTTGCGGGTCTCGACCCCGCTCGACGCGTGGATGCGCCGCATGACCGCCTGCCGACCCGGATCGCTCGTGATCATCGCGAGCAACGCACTCGTGATCTCGGCCTGGCTGTAGCTCCGTGCAGGAACCACCGGCTCTACTGCCACGATTCGCGTCATATGCGGAACGTACACCCGCGTACGGGGCTGTGGGGTTACGCGCAGCCAACCCGCAGTGTGCGCAGCGCGGGCGTCGTGCTCCGCGCGGTCAGCGGGCGGTGCGCACAGCCCAGCGGCCGTCCGTGCGTGTGATGCTCAGCGGATAGTCGAGGGTCTCGCTGATCAGTGAGCTCGTGAGCACGTCATCGGCCACGCCCTGCGCCACGATGCGGCCGTCCCGCAGCAGCACCGCGTGCGTCGTGCTGGCGGGGAGTTCCTCGAGATGGTGGGTGACCAGCACGCTCGCGAGATCCGGATGCTGAGCACGCAGCCCGTCGATCCGGTCGAGCAGGTGCTCCCTGGCGGCGATGTCGAGCCCGGTGCTCGGCTCGTCGAGGAGCAGCAGGTGCGGGTCGGGCTGCAGCGCCCTGGCGATCAGCGCGCGTCCGCGCTCGCCCTGCGACAGGGTGGGCCAGGTCGCGTCGGCGAGGCCGCGCATCCCGAGCAGGTCGATGAGCTCATCGGCCCTGGCGGACTGCTCGGGCGTCGGCTCCCAGCGCATCATGAGCTCCGTGGTTCCGGTCGCTCCGGTCAGCACGACGTCTTTCACGGTGAGGGCGGAGCGCACCTGGTGACGCGGGTTGACGTGGCCGATGAGGCCGCGCAGCTCGCGCAGGTCGACGCGCCCCAACCGCCGGCCGAGCACGTCGACCGTGCCTCTGGTCGGATGCACGACGGCACCCAGCATGCTCAGGATGGTGCTCTTGCCCGCGCCGTTCGCTCCGATCAGGGCCCAGTGCTCGCCCGCCCGCACCTCGAGGTCGATCTCGTCGAGGATGGTGCGGCCGCCGCGCACGAAACCCACACCGTCGGCCTTCAGAATCGGCTGTCCACTCACTCCCCCATCCTGCCCGATCGCGCAGCGCCCAAAACGCCGGAGCAGCCTAGAACGGCCAGAGCAGCCTAGAACGGCCAGAGCACGGGCACCAAGAGCACCGCGACCGCGAGGAACAGCACCACCAGCACGATGCCGAGCCGCCAGTAGTCGCCGAAGCGCAGACCGGCCGGACCCATGATCATGAAGTTCGCCGGCGTCGCCACCGGGGTGAGGAAGGCCGCCGCCGACACCACCGCCACCGCCATCAGGAACGGCAGGGGCGACACCCCGAGCTCGGCGGCCACCGACACGGCGATCGGCGCGATGATCAGGGCGGTCGCGGTGTTGCTGATGAGCTGCCCGAAGACGAGAGCCACCAGGCACAGGGCGAGGAGCACCAGCAATGGGCCGAACCGGCCGACCACCGAGAGGAGACCGTCGGCGATCAGGGCGGCCGCCCCGGTCTGCGTGATCGCGGTGGACATCGGGATCATGCCGGCCACCAGCAGGAGCGTCGTCCACGAGATCGAGCGATGCGCCCGCTCCACCGTGACGGAGCGCGTGAGCACCATGGCGGCGGCGGCGAGCAGGCCGGTGACCGCCGCGGGCATCACGCCGGTCGCGAGGGAGATCACCATGAGCACCAGGATCGTGAGCGCGACCCAGGCACGGCCGCTGAGCGGCGCCGCCTGCCGGCGCAACTGGTCGGGCGCGTCCACGACCAGCAACGCGGGATCCGCGAGGTTGGTGTCGAGCGCCTCCCAGCGCCCTTGGACGAGCAGGGTGTCGCCGGACGCGAGCACTGTGGTCGCCGCATCGATCGGCTCACCCGCCCGCTGCACGGCGAGCACGACCAGGTCGCCGCTGTCGGTGATCATTCCGGGAAAGACCGTCTCGCCGACCATCGACGACCGCGGCGCCACCACCACCTCGGCGACGCCATAGGTCGCGTCGATGAGGGCGTCCGCGCGTCCCCCGCGCTTCCCGGTCGGCCCGTCGAGCTTGGCCTTCCTCTGCAGGGTCTTGATGTTCGACGTGTCGCCGCGCACCAGCAGCCGGTCGCCGGCCTGGATGGTCTCGCCGGCGGGCCTGCGTCGCGTGCCCTGAACCGCGATGAGCTGGACCACCGCGACCGACTCCAGGTCCGCCTCCGCCGCGGTGCGGCCGACGAGCGGCGAGTTCGCCCGCACCCGCACCATGGCGAACGGCTGCGGCACGGCGTAGGCGCTCAGCAGGGTGCGGGCATGATCGCTCAGATCGCGCGGCATCGTCGCCGGCACCCGGTCGGGCACCAGCCAGCGCCGGAACACGACGGTGATCAGCACGGTGCCGACCACGAGCACGGCTCCGATCGCGGTGAATTCGAAGTATCCGAATGCCCCGTGCCCCGTCTCGGCGGCGAGCTCGGAGATGATCACGTTCACCGGGCTTCCGGTGAGGGTCAGCAGGGAGCCGGCGTGCGCGCCGAACGCCAGCGGCAGCAGCAGTCGAGACGGGGCGACGTGGATGCGCGAGGCGACCACGACGACGACCGGCAGCAGCGCGGCCACGCCTCCGTTCACGCTGATCAGGGCCGAGAGCACCGCGACGACGAGCATGACGAGCACGGTGAGCACGCCGACCCGCGTCCCGCCGCGGTTGACGATCTGCTGCCCGGCCCATCCCGTCAGTCCCGTGGCGTCGAGGCCTTCCGCCACGACGAACAGGGAGGCGATCAGCACGACCGCGGGGTCGGCGAAGCCCGCGAACGCCTGGGAGAGGTCGAGCACGCCGGTCGCCAGCAAGGCCAGCGATGCGCCGATAGCCACGAGCCCCGCCGGGATCCTGCCGCTGACGAACGCGACGACGACCAGCGCGAGGATCACCAGGGTCAGCGCGATGTCGCTCATACGGTGAATCTAGTGGCGGATGCTTCCCCGGCACACGCAGTTGCTGCGACCTCGGTGCGACAACGGCCGCGACCTCGGCGCAACAGCGGCTCGAGCGGTACGGCTTCGCTCCCGGGCTCAGTCGGTGACGGCGAGCGCGTCGATCTCGACGAGCATCTCCTCGCGGGGCAGCCCCGTGAACACGGTGGTGCGCGAGGGCAGCACGCCGGAGGCGACCCGCGAGCCGACGAACTCGCCGTAGGCGTCGTTCATCGCCGCGAAGTCCTCGCGCTTCGTCAGGTACACCCGCAGCATCATCACGTCGTCGAACGTGGCGCCGCCCGCAGCGAGGATCGCCTCGACGTTCTGCAGCGTGCGGGTCGTCTGCGCCGCGACATCGCCGCCGAACACGTATTCGCCAGTGGCCGGATCGACAGGGCCCTGGCCGGACACCTGCACGAACGGGCCGCGCTTGACCCCCTGCGAGAAGGTGTGCGCCGGTGCGGGGGCGTCGGTGGTGGAGAGGGCGATGCGGTCGGTCATGACTGTCCTTTCGAGACGCGGGGGCTCCGTGAGCCGTGGGAGGCGGACGGGGCCGGTGGGAGGAACGGGGCGTCCCCGGAGTAGCCGAGGTTCGCGGAGATCGTCGTGGTGGCCGCATGCAGTGCCGGCAGCAGGCCGAGCACCTGGTCGTAGCTCAGCACCTGGTTCGGCACCGAGATCGAGACGGCGGCGGCCACCCGTCCGTCTGCGCCGAAGACCGGAGCGCCGACGCAGTTCATGAAGGTCTCGTGCTCCTCGTGATCCACCGCCCACCCTCGCTCGGCGCTGAGCCGCACCTCGCGGACCAGGGCCTGCGGGGTGAGGATGGTCGAGCCGGTGAACCGCTCGTAGTCGATCGCGTCGGCGATGCGCTGCAGCTCGCCGTCGTCGAGGCCGCCCAGCAGCACCTTGGCCACCGCAGTGGCGTGCAGCGCAGCCGGGAGCCCGATGCGCGAGTACATCCGCAACGGCTGCCGCGACTCCACCTTGTCGATGTAGATCACGGTGCCGTCGTCGTAGGCGGCGAGGTGCACGGTCTGTCCCGTCGCAGCGCCGAGCGACTGCAGCGTCGGAGAGGCGACCCTGCGCACATCCTGGCCGTCGAGCGCCGTCTGGGCGAGCGCGAACACCGCGGACCCCAGGTGGTACCGGTACGACGCGTCCCGCGTGACGTAGCCATGGGCGTCGAGCGTCTGGAGGAGCCGCATCACCGTGGTCTTGTGCACGCCGGCCGCATCGGCGAGCGCATCGAGCGAGTCGACCCCGCGCGCGACGAGGTCGAGCAGGTCGAGGGCCCGGGACAGCGACTGACTCACGCGCGGCTCCGCCACGGGATATCGCCCGGATGCACGCGCCAGCCGTTCCACTCGGCGTCGGGCGCCTCGGCGATGCGATCGCGCTCCGCCGGATCCGGAACCGTGAGTGGCCGGTCGCCCGCGCCGATGAGCGTGAGCGCCGCGAGCGCGTGCCCGAGCCGCAGGCATGCGACGTCCGTGCGGTCCTCCGCCAGCCCGGCCAGATAGCCGGCGGCGAAGGCGTCGCCCGCTCCGACCGGCTCGACGACCTCGACGGTGAGGCACGGAACGTGGGTGGTCGTCCCATCGCGCAGCAGCGTCGACGCGGCCCTGTCATCGTCTTTCAGCACCAGCCGGTCGAGGTGCGGATGCGCAGCGAAGAGCGCGTCCGGCTCTGCGTGGCCGAAGTACACGCCGGCCTCGTCGACCCCGGCGAAGAGCGTGTCCGCCTGCGCGATCAGCGCATCGAGGGCGTCGGTGGGTCGCCCTCGCCAGAGCAGCGGCCGGTAGTTGAGATCGACGCTCACCATCGCGGACGGCCCGACACGCTCGCGCAGTCCCGCAACGGCCTCTGCCGTGCTCGCCGAGAGGGCGGCCGTGATGCCGGAGGTGTGCACGATCGACGAGGTCGACATGACCTGCGTCGCGCCCTCGCCGTCGAGCGTGGCGGGACCGATCGCCGACGCCGCCGACTCGCGACGGTAGTAGTGCATCCGGGTGCGTGCGCCGTCCGGACCCGCCAGCGACTCCTTGACGTACAGCCCGGTCGGCCGCTCCGAATCGAGTTCGACGGCCCGGAGGTCGACGCCGGCCTCGAGCGCGGTGGCGCGGATGCGGTCGCCGAAGCCGTCGTCGCCGAGGCGGGAGATCCAGGCGGTCGCGACGCCCATGCGCGCGAGCGAGGTGGCGACGTTGAACTCGGCACCTCCGACGTCGGACCCGAACTCGTGCGCCTCCGCCAACGGGCGCTGCCCCTCGGGGAACAGCACGACCATCGCCTCGCCGATCGTGGTGATCGCGATCGGTCGGTCGTCCGCCACCTCGAGCTCCTCCGGTCGGTCGTCGTTCATGTGCCCCGTCGACGCCTGCGGGGTTCCGCCGGCGTCTCTCAGGATGGTAGAACAGGGAGGACACAGTGTGCAACGCACGTTGCACACTGTGCAATCGATGAACCCGCAACAGGCAGCGAAGGAGACGCGAATGGGCGACCGCAAGGCCCTGCCGCTGTCGTACGACGACACGGACGTCGCGGCACTGGGCGAGCGGCGCCCCGCCCTGAGCACCTTCCCCACCCCGCTCGTCACCGTCAGCGAGGCGGCCGTGCAGCACAACCTCGACACGATGCGCGCATGGTGCGAACGCGCCGGTGTCGGACTCGCACCGCACGGCAAGACCACCATGAACCGGATGCTCTGGGAGCGCCAGCTCGCCGCCGGAGCCTGGGGCATCACGGTCGCGACCCCCTGGCAGCTCTCCGTCGCGATGGACTGGGGCATCCCGCGCGTGATGCTCGCCAACGCGCTCGTGCAACCGGATGCGTTGCGCTTCGTCGCGGAGCGGCTCGCGTCGGCGGCCGACGCGAGGGCGGGCACGCACGAGGTGATCGTGTGGGCCGACTCGGTGCGCGCGGTCGAGATCATGCACGCGACACTTTCGGGCACCACCGCCCGGGCCAGTGCGCCGCTCGGCGTGCTCGTCGAACTCGGCGGCGCCGGCGGCCGAACCGGCGCACGCACCCTGCCCGAGGCGCTGGCCGTCGCACGCGCGATCGCCGCCTCCCCCTCGCTCCGGCTCGCGGGCGTCGCCGGCTACGAGGGCGCGCTGGCGCACTCCGGCGACGCCGAATCGCTGAAGACGGTGCGTTCGTATCTTGAGCGCCTCGCCGAGCTGCACGACGCCGTCGCCGCCGACGGCCTCTACCCGCACGGCGAGAGCGTCATCGTCACCGCCGGCGGCAGCGCGTACTTCGACGTCGTCGCCGACGTGCTCGGGCCGCTCCGCGACCTCGATGGGCACCGCGGCCGGGCGGTCGAGGTGCTCCTGCGGTCGGGCGCGTACATCACCCACGACGACGGCTTCTACAGCGGGATCACCCCGCTCGGGCGTGTGGGAGGAGAATCGTTCCGCTCCGCCATCCACGGCTGGGCGACCGTCGTGTCCCGGCCGGAGCCGGGCCTGGCGCTGGTGGACGCGGGCAAGCGCGACTTCCCCTACGACGAGGGCCTCCCCCTCCCTCAGGCGGTTCGCGCCTTCGGATCGACCGAGGTCCGGCTGCTCACGGGCGCGACAGTCACCGCGATGAACGACCAGCACAGCTTCGTCGCGGTGCCTCCGGATGCCGCGCTCGCGGTGGGCGATGTGGTGCGCTTCGGCCTCTCGCATCCGTGCACCACCTTCGACAAGTGGCGGGCACTGGCCGTCATCGATGACGTGGACGCCCCGCATCCCCGGGTCACCGGGCTGCTCGAGACCGCGTTCGGCTGAACGCACCACCTGCGCAACCGGCACATCCTGCAGAAGAGACACACCAGAGGAGACGCATGATCGTCGACATCCTGAGCACCGACCGCACCCTGGCCGTGGTGCGTGCGCCCCGCATCGACGACCCGGTGGCGCTCTGCGGCGCTCTGGTCGCCGGCGGCATCCGCACGGTCGAGTTCACGTTCACCACCCCCGGTGTCGACGAGATCATCGCGGCGTCCGTCGCAGAGGCGGGGACGACCGGAGCCGTGATCGGGGCCGGGACCGTCACCGACACCGACAAGGCCGAGACGGCGATCCGGGCGGGCGCACAGTTCCTGGTGACGCCGGGCCTGCACGAAGGAGTCGCCGCCGTCGCCCGGGAGGCCGGCGTGCCCGTGCTGCTCGGCGCGCTCAGCCCGACCGAGGTGATGCGCGCCGTCGAGTGGGGCGCGGCGGCGGTCAAGGTCTTTCCGGCCTCCCTCGTGGGTCCCGGCTATCTGAAAGACCTGCGCGGTCCGTTCCCCGAGGTGCCGTTCGTCCCGTCGGGCGGCCTGCACGCGGGCAACGCCGCCGAGTGGTCGGCGGCCGGCGCGCTCGCCGTCACGGCCGGTTCCAGCGTGGTGAGCGCGTCCTCCATCGAATCGGGTGACTGGGAGACGATCACCGCCCGCGCCCGCGAGTTCTCCGCCGCCGCCCGCCGGCGATGACTGTGCCTGGCGACGGCGACGTCCTGCTCCGCGGCGGCCTCGTGCTCGACGGATCGGGAGAGCCGGGGCGCACGGCCGACGTGCTCGTCGCCGACGGACGCGTCGCCGTCGTCGGAACCTCCGGCGACCCTCACGTCGCCGCGCCCGCCGGAGCGCGCGTGATCGATGCGGACGGCCTCGCGATCGCCCCCGGCTTCATCGACATGCACGCCCACTCCGATCTGGCCGTGCTCACCGACCACGATCATCTCGCCAAGGTCTCGCAGGGTGTGACGACCGAAGTCCTCGGTCAGGACGGCCTCTCGTACGCTCCCGCCACCGAGGCGACGATGCCGGTCATCCGCGAACAGATCGCCGGCTGGAACGGCGTGCCCGCCGACGTCGACTTCGCCTGGCGCAGCGTCGGCGAATACCTGCGCGCCGTCGACGACGCCCGGCCGCCCACGAACGTCGCCTACCTGGTGCCGCAGGGCAGCGTGCGCATGGCCGTCGTCGGCACGGACGACCGCCCGGCGACCAGCAGCGAACTCGCCCGGATGCGCCGCCTGGTCGACGACGGGATGCGCGATGGCGCCTTCGGGATGTCGTCGGGGCTCACCTACGTGCCCGGGATGTTCGCGAGCACCGACGAACTTGTCGCGCTCTGCGAAGTGGTCGCGTCGCACGGAGGCTTCTACGCACCGCATCAGCGCTCCTACGGAGCAGGCGCGCTCGACGCCTATGCGGAGATGATCGACATCGCCGCGCGCGCCCGCTGCGCGTTGCACCTCACCCACGCGACGATGAACTTCGACGTCAACCGCGGCCGCGCCGGTGAACTCGTCGAACTCATCGACCGGGGCATCGCCGCCGGCGTCGACATCACACTCGACAGCTACCCCTACCTCTCCGGTGCGACGACACTGGCGGCCCTGCTGCCGAGCTGGTCGGCGGTGGGCGGTCCCGACGCGACCATCGACCGGATGCGCGACCCCGGCATCCGGGAGCGCGTGGTCCGCGAACTCGAGGTCACCGGGTCCGACGGCTGCCACGGCGTCCCTGTCGACTGGGCGACCATCGAGATCGCGGGCGTGCGGAACCCGCAGCTCGCGCCGGCGGTCGGCCACACGATCGCGGCGCTGGGTGCGCGCGACGGACAGCGGCCGTCCGAGGTGTTCCTCGAACTGCTCGTCGCCGACCGGCTCGGCACGAGTATCCTGCAGCACGTCGGCGACGAGCAGAACGTGCGGACGATGATGCGTCATCCGCGCCACACCGGGGGCAGCGACGGGATCCTGATCGGCGCGAAGCCGCATCCACGGGGCTGGGGGACGTTCCCGCGCTACCTCGGCCGCTATGTGCGCGAGGAGGGCGTGCTCACGCTCGAGGACGCGATCGTGCACCTGTCGGCGCGCCCGGCGGCCCGGCTCGGGCTCACCGACCGCGGGCGGATCGCGCCCGGCGCGGTGGCCGACCTCGTGCTCTTCGACCCCGCGCGGGTGTCGGACCGCGCGACGTACGACGACCCGCGCCGGACCGCCGCCGGCATCCCGTGGGTGTTCGTGGCCGGCGTGCCCGTGATCGACGACGGGACGCGCACTGCGCATCGCCCCGGCCGCGCCCTCCGGCATCGATCGCCCGCGCGCCCCTGATCGGCGGGACCGCATTGCGAGCGACGTGTCCGGTGCGTTTTGATGAGCAGATGACCTCGACCGAGACCGCGCCCGGCGCCCGCGCGTTCCTGATCCTGCACGGGTGGGACAACTTCCGCCCGCCCGGGCACTGGCAGCACGAGCTCGCCGCGGCCCTGCGCGAGCGCGGGGAGCGCGTCGTCTACCCGCAGCTGCCGGATGCCGCGACGCCGTCCGTCGCCGCCTGGCGGCACGCGGTGGCGGATGCTCTGGCCGAGGCCTCGGCCCACGGCGCCCGCGTCACGGTGCTGTGCCACAGCCTCGCGTGTCTGCTCTGGCTCGGCGCGCGTCCCGCGGACGACGCGTCCGTCGAGCGTGTGCTCTTGGTGGCGCCGCCGTCACGGGAGTTCGTCGGAGGCATCCCGGAGATCGCCGCGTTCGCCGCTCTCACCCCGAGCCGCCCGTCCGCAGCAACGACGATCGCCGCCTCGGATGCCGACCCCTACTGCCCGGAGGGTGCGGACACCGCTTTCGGAGCGCCGCTGGGCATCCCGGTCGTCGTCATCCCGGGCGGTGGCCACCTCGAGCGCACGGCCGGGTACGGCGAGTGGCCGTCCGTGCTCGCGTGGTCGCTCGATCCGTCGGCGCCGCTGCTGCCCCGCGAAACCGTCGACGCGGGCTGAGCCCGCCGCCAGCCGCGTGCCGATCGTGCGGAAACGCACCACCGACCGCGCCCGCGTCGCGATAACGCACGACCGGCCGCGGCCCGGTCAGACCTGCGCCGCGCGCACCATCTCCACGAGCGGCGCGAACAGCGGCTCGCCGGCCGCGACGCCCATCACCTCGGTGACGACCTCGTCCGGGTCCGCCTCCTCGAGGATGCGCCGCAGCTCGACGCTCTGCGAGTCATCCGGGACGTCGAACCGTAGCGCGGCGCCGACGGCGGCGAGCAGGGCATCCGGAGTGCGACCGACGTACTGCACGAAGTCCGACGCCGGCCCGATGAAACGCTCGTTGCGTCCGAGTTTGCGCAGCGGCTCCCGGCCGACGCGCGTCACCTCGTCGACGAGGTACGGGTTCGAGAACCGGTCGAGGATCTTCGCCCGGTACGCAGCGAGCTCCTCCGGGTCGAGACCGTGCTTCGCCGTGAGGGCCGCCGAGGTCTCGGCGAGTGCCGCCTCCGCCGCTTCCCGCACCGCCGGGATGGCGATGGCCTCGCTGATCGTGGTCGCACCCTGCAGGAAGCCCGTGTAGGCGACCGTCGCGTGACCGGTGTTCACCGTGAACAGCTTGCGCTCGATGTACGGCGCGAGATCGTCGACGAAGTGAGCGCCCGGGATTGCCGGCTCGCCGCCCGCGAAGGGCGTGCGATCCACGACCCACTCGGAGAAGGTCTCCACGGTCACGTCGATGCCGGACGCCGGGTCCTGCGCGGGCACGATGCGATCGACGGCCGTGTTCGCGAAGACCGCCTTTGCCGCGATCGCCTCGCGTGCGGCATCGTCGGGCAGTCCGTCGGCGATCTCAGCGGCGAGCAGATCCGTCGCGCCGATGGCGTTCTCGCAGGCCATCACGGCGAGACGCGGAGCGTCATCGGGGCGTGCGGCCAGTCCGGCCGCGATCACGGGGGCGACGAACCGCAGGATGCGCGGCCCGACCGCCGTGGTCACCACGTCGGCCGTCGCGATCTCCGCGATCAGGGCCGCCTCGTCGGTCGCACTGTTGATCGCACGGAAGCCGTCGACGACGCGGGTCTCCTCCGTCTCTCCGACCAGGTGGACCGTGTACGAGTCCGCCGCCGCGAGCGCGTCGATCAGCTCGGCGTTGACGTCGGCGAAGACCACCTCGTACCCGGCCTCGTGGAGCAGGAGCCCCACGAAGCCGCGGCCGATGTTGCCGGCGCCGAAGTGGACGGCCTTCACTCGTTCACATCCCCCAGGAGGGCGAACAGGGCGTCCGCATCCGGAGCATCGAGGAGGCTCTGAACATCGTCGTCCTCCGAGAAGAGGATGGCGATCTTCGACAGGATCTCCAGGTGCTCGTTGTTCTGCCCGGCGATGCCGACGACGAACCGCACCTCCTCCCCGCCCCAGTCGAGCGGGGAGGAGTAGCGGATGAACGACAGCGCCGAGTGCTTGATCTCGTCCTTGGACTCGTTGGTGCCGTGCGGGATGGCGAGCCCGTTGCCCATGAACGTGGACACGGTGTTCTCGCGATCCTGCATCGAGTCGACGTAACCCGGCTCGACGGCGCCGGCCTTCACCAGCAGCGCGCCCGCCTCGCGGATGGCGTCCTCCCGGGTGGTCGCGCTGCCCGCGGCCACCACGTTCGCCCGGTCGAGAATCGTTTCTGTCATTTCTTGACGTCCTCCGGTGTGTTCTGCTGCGTCTGGCTCTTCACGAGTTCGACGACCTCGTCGTACTTGGGGCTGTTCATGAAGTTGTCGACCGAGACGTGGACCGAGTCCGGCGACTGGCCCTTGGCGCGATCGGTCAGCTGCTGCTGCGTGATCACGAGGTCGGCCGTGCCGTCGAGATTGCTGATCGCCTGGTTCGTGACCGTGACCCCCTCGACTCCTGCCTTCTTCATCTTGTTGCGGAGCACCGACGCGCCCATGGCGCTCGATCCCATCCCAGCGTCGCACGCGAAGACGATGTTGCGCACCAGTCGGTCGGTGGCGTCGCCCTGGGCGTCGCCGGTGTCGTGCTCACCCTCCTGCACGAGGCCGCCGAGCACCGACGACGACTTGCCCTTGTTGGCCTCGGTCTGGGCGACGGCGCCCGCGAGGTCGCCGGCGTTGCCCGCCGCGATGTCGCGCCTCCGGCTGGACCGCAACACGATGGCGGTGAAGGTGAACGAGACGGCGGCTGCCGCGACGATCGCCAACGCGATGCCGAACATGCTCGACACGGGAGCCTGCGCGAAGATCGCGAAGACGGACCCTGGTGCTGCTGGCGCTCGCAATCCGGTCTGGAAGGCGACGTTCACCGCGACACCGGTCATGCCGCCGAGGACGGCGCCGATGATCAGGATCGGCTTCATGAGCACGTACGGGAAGTAGATCTCGTGGATGCCGCCGAAGAACTGGATGATGAACGCTCCCGGAGCCGCCGCTCGGGCGGCGCCCAGGCCGAAGATCGCCCACGCGAGCAGGATGCCGGCACCGGGGCCGGGGTTCGTCTCGATCAGGAACAGGATCGACTTGCCGGCCTGCTGCGACTCGAGGGTTCCGATCGGGGTGAAGACACCGTGGTTGATGGCGTTGTTGAGGAACAGGACCTTGCCGGGCTCGACCAGGATGCTGACGAGCGGAAGCAGGTGCACCGACACGAGCCAGTTCACCCCGCTCTCGAGCGCCTTGCTCAGGCCCTCGACCAGCGGGGCGATGCCGAAGAACCCGCCGATCGCGAGGACGAAGCCGAGGATGCCGGCCGAGAAGTTGTTGACGAGCATCTCGAAGCCCGCCTTGATCTTGCCTTCCCAGATGCGGTCGACGAGCTTCATGAGGTAGCCGCCGAGCGGACCCATGACCATCGCGCCGATGAACATCGGGATGTCGGTCCCGACGATCACGCCCATCGCCGCGATCGTGCCGACGACGCCGCCGCGCACGCCGTAGACGAGGCGTCCACCGGTGTTCGCGAGCAGGAGCGGGAGCAGGTAGGTGATCATCGGGCCGACCATGCTCGCGATGTCCTTGTTGGGGATCGGACCTTCTGCGATGAAGAGGGCCGTGATGATGCCCCAGGCGATGAACGCCGGGATGTTCGGCATGACCATGTTCGAGAGGAAGGTACCGAAGCGCTGCACGTGGACCCGTGCGCCTCCCGGCTTCCTCGTCGTCGTCTCTGACGCCGTTGTCATTATGGTGCCTCGTCTCTTTCTGGTGTGGTGGGGGCTTCTCCCGCGATGGCGGCTCGCACCGCATCCCGGGCTTCGACCGCGCCGTCGGCGGCCAGGGCGATCCCGGCCAGGCGCTTGGCCTGGTCGAGCGTGTGCTGCCGCAGCGACAGCCGGACGTCGGCGATGGCCGCCGGCGACATCGAGAGAGTGGTCGCGCCGAGGCCGACCAGCACGACCGCGAGCAGCGGGTCGGCCGCGGCCTCGCCGCAGATCCCGACCGGCTTGTCTGCGGCGGTCCCCGCGCGGCCGACCTCGCCGATGAGGCGGAGCACGGCCGGGTGCCACGGGCTCTGATACGCCGCGACCGAACCGAGGAGACGGTCGGCCGCGAGCGTGTACTGGGTGAGATCGTTGGTGCCGATCGAGGCGAAGGCCGCCTCGCGCAGCACGCGGTCGGCCAGCAGGGCCGCCGACGGGACCTCGACCATGACGCCGGCGGTCTTGAGACCGTATTCGGTCGCCAGGCGCACGAAGTACCGCGTCTCCTCGACAGTCGCCACCATGGGCGCCATGACCCACAGGTCTGCTTCGGAGACGGCGTCGGCATCGGCGAGCGCCGTGAGCTGCTCGCGCAGGATGTCTTCGTTGGCGCGCAGCGAGCGCAGCCCCCGGAGCCCGAGCGCCGGGTTGTCCTCGTGCGCATCGTTCAGGAACTCGAGCGGCTTGTCGGCGCCGGCGTCGAGCACGCGCACGACGACCTTCTTGCCGGGGAAGTCGGCGAGGAGGCGGGTGTACTGCTCCCGCTGCTGCTCGACGGTGGGCGCCATGCGCTGCTCGAGGAAGAGGAACTCGGTGCGGAACAGTCCGACGCCCTCCGCTCCCGCTTCGAGCGCCTTCTGCGAGCCGTCGGGCGACCCGAGGTTGGCGAGCAGCGGGATCGGGGTTCCGTCGGCGAGGGCACCCGGCTCGAGACCTCCGGCGAGAGCGGATGCGCGCTCGTCGATGCGTCGCTGGGCATCCGCTCGCTGGGCCTCGTCGGGGGCGACGGTGACCGTTCCGGCGCCCGCGTCGACGATCACCTCGCTGCCATCGGCGAGCGCGTCCGCGCCCGCGACACCCACGATCGCGACGATCGCCTTCTCCCTCGCGAGGATCGCGGTGTGCGAGGTGGGGCCGCCCTCGCGGGTGACGAGGCCGAGCACCTTGGTGAGGTCGAGCAGCGCCGTGTCGGCCGGGGCGAGATCGTGGGCGACGAGCACGTACGGTTCGTCCGAGTCGGGCACGCCGGGCGCCGGGCGGCCGGCGAGGGCGGCGATCACGCGCTGGGCCACGTCGTCGAGGTCGCTCGCGCGCTCCCCCATGTACCCGCCCAGGTCGATGAGCATGTCGCGGAACACCGCGAAACCCTCGAAGACGGCGCGTTCGGCGGTCTTGCCGGTGGAGATGCGCTGCGAGACGTCGTCGGCGAGCGTCGAGTCCTCTGCCATCATCGACTGGGCCTCGAGCACGTCGGCGGCCGTGCCGGACACCGCAGCGGCGCGGGCCCGGAGGTCGGCAGCCACGGTTGCGACGGCCTCGGCGACGCGGGCGCGCTCCTCATCCGGGGTGCGGGCGCTCGACTCGTCGGCCGGCTCGGGGAGGGGTGCGGACATCCGGAGCACGCGGCCGAGGGCGATGCCCTGACCGATGCCGGCGCCGGTGAGCGTTTCTGTTGCGATGTCGGACATGATCAGGCGTCGTGGTCGGTGGAGAGGATCTCGGCCAGATCGTCGAGCACGCCTTCGGCGTCGGTGCTCTCGGTGGTCAGCACGATCTTGTCGCCGTGGTCGATGCCGAGCGAGATGACGCCGAGGATGCTGCCGGCGTCGACGGTCTTGCCGCCCTCCTTGGTGAGCTTGACGGCGGCGCCCGACTTGTTGACCGCCTCGACGAAGAGCTTCGCCGGGCGGGCGTGCAGCCCGTGGCTCGATCCGACAGTGATGATCCGCTCAGCCATTCTGTACTCCTTCGGTGTGACTCGGAATTGCAGTGGGTGCTCCCATAGTGCCGTCGTGCTCGCGCACAGGGCCAGCGTCGAGCGCGAGGTCGAGCGCGAGGTCGCCGTCGAGGGCCGCCGGCGAGACGGCGGGAAGGACAGCGACGGCGGCACCGGCGGCCGCGGCACGCTCACGCAGCTCGGACGAACCCGGGGCGAGGTGCGCTCCGACGAGCACGACGTCGACACCGGTGAACGTCTCGAGCTGATCGGCACTGCCGGCGACGACCGTGACAGGGATTCCTCGGAGGCCGGCCGCCTTGCGCACCTTCAGCGCGACGAACGTGCTGGACGCGCCGGCACCGCACACGACGAGGATCTTCATCGATCTGCCTTTCGAGGTACTGCTGATCAAGCGATGGAGCGGACGGAGCTGGTGGAGCTGCGGGGTGGATCATTGCCATGCTCCCCCGCTGCCGCATGCCGATCCAGCAGCGTTTCTTCCGCGGGACCGGAAAGTTCGCGGAAACGCGCTGGCGGAACGCGGCGAGGTGGTTGACTCAGGTGACATCGTGCGCAAAGCGCACGGCGGAAAGGTCAGACACGTGGCGCTCCCGGCGAAGCAGGCGAGGATGCTGGACATCCTGGCGCGCCGTGCCGCCTGGGTGACCGCGGCCGAACTCGCACACGACCTCGGAGTCACGACCCGGAGCATCCGCAACTATGTGACGGAGCTCAAGGAGGCGGCGGCTCCGCTCGAGCTCGTCGAGTCCGGACCGAACGGCTACCGCCTCGACTTCGAGGCGTACGAGCGGTTCCTCGACGACGGGGCGACCGCGGCCGATGGGGCGGTGCGCTCTCCGCAGGAACGGCTCGTCTTCCTGGTGCGGAGGCTCCTCGACGAGCCCGAGGGCATCGACGTCTACGAAGCGGCCGAGAGCCTGTTCGTCAGCGACTCGACCCTCGAGTCCGATCTGACCAGGATGCGCGGCGTCCTCGCCGACACGGAGCTCGCGCTGGCACGTCAGGGCGGACGCGTTCAGCTCACCGGGCCGGAGATCGCCCGCCGCAAGCTGCTCAGCCGGCTGTTCCGCGACGAGATGCGCCAGGGCGTCGTCGAGCTGGCGCGCATCCAGGAGGCGTTCGACTCGCAGGGGCTGGCCGCCTTCAAATCCGATCTGGTCGAGATGCTCGACGCGCGGGGCTACTTCGTGAACGAATACGGCATCAACGACGTGCTGCTGCACATGGCGGTCGCGCTCGACCGCGTCGCCAAGCACCGCGCGCTCCCGGCGACAGCCGATCCGGATGTGAGCGAGACCATCCGCACGCTCGCCGCCGATCTCGGCGCGCTGGTGACGCAGCATTTCGACGTCGCGCTCGACCGCACCGAGCTGCACTACCTGGCGATCCTGCTGCGCACGCGTGTCATCGCCCCCGGTGCCGGCGAGGCCACCGTCGCGCAGTACGTGAGCGAGGACGACCTCGAGGTGGTGCGCAGCATCATCGCGCGCGCCTCGCTGGAGTACCTGGTCGACCTGCGCGACGAGGACTTCATCGTGCGGCTCACGCTGCACGTGCAGAACCTGGTCGCCCGCGCTCACGAGAAGTCATACTCACGCAACCCGCTCACCCGCTCGATCAAGAGCTCGTACCCGCTCATCTACGAACTCGCGGTGTATATCGCCAGCCGCCTGCAGACCGCGGAGGACATCGTGGTCAACGACGATGAGATCGCCTACATCGCGATGCACGTCGGCGCGTACCTCGAGCAGCAGTCACGCAGGAGCGACTCGGTGACCTGCGCGGTGGTCTGCCCCAACTACTACGACATGCACATCCTGCTGCGCGAGCGGCTGGAGAACGCGCTCGGCGACGAGCTCGACGTGACCAGTGTGATCACCTCGACGGATGTGGACTGGGACGCGATCGAGGCCGACCTCGTGCTCACCACGATCGAACCGCGCGGTCACCGCGAGAACGCGATCGTCGTGCAGCCGTTCCTGACCGAGGCCGACATCGAGCACACCCGGCAGGCGATCGCCCGCATCCGCCGCCAGCGCCGGCGCGCCCGCATCAAGAACGACCTGCTCGAGTACTTCGACGAGTCGCTGTTCCTGCGCAACTTCTACGCACGCGACGCGATCGCGATGATCCAGGCGCTGGGCGACCGGATGATCGGGGCGGGAGCGATCGACCAGGACTACGTCGACAGGTCGATCGAGCGCGAGCACATGTCCTCGACGGCGTTCACGGACTCGCTGGCGGTTCCGCACGCCATGGCGATGACGGCCAAACGCACGGCGATCGCGATCGTGGTGAACGACAACGCGATGGACTGGGGCGACTCGCGCGTCAACGTCATCGCGTTCATCGCCTTCGACGCCGCCGGCCGCGGCGGCTTCCAGACGGTGTTCGATCAGTTCGTCGAGGTGTTCTCCGACCGCGAGGCGGTGCTGCAGCTCATCCGGCGTTCCGACGGGTTCACGGGCTTCATCGACGAGCTGGTGCGCATCATCGATTCGTGACGGGCTGCCGCGTTACTGCCGTGGCAGGGTCCCGATCTCGGTGCCGTCCTTGAACACGTGCAGAGTGTCGCCGTCGACCGTGACCGCGGTCATCGTCGCCAGCCACGCATCGACGTCCGGGCAGGCCATCAGAGTCGAGACGACCGCGCCGATCTCGAACCCGTCGGCTGCCTGCTTCCACGACCCGCTGAAGTGGTTGCAGCCGTCGTTGCCGGAGAGCGTGCCGTCGTCGGTGAACACCACGTTCGCCTTTCCGGAGGCATCGTCGCCCCAGCTGCCGACGGGCGAGGCGGCCGACGGGGTCCCGGACGGCGATGTGGCCGACGGCGGTGTGGCGGATGGCGTCGGCGACGGGGAGACCACAGTCGCGGAGGAGGTCGGCGCGCCGGGGTCGGCCGCGCATCCGGAGAAGACGGCCGCGGCCACGACTGCCACCACGACCAGGGTGCTCCGTGTGGTCTTCATGCCCTCAACCTAGTCACGGGTGGGTGCGAGGGGAATCGCGATTGCGCTCGCCGGGGTGCGGCGTACCGTGACCGCCATGACAGACGAAACCGGCACCGGCACCACGAGCGGCGACACCGCCAGCACCGACGACCTCGAGACGATCGCGCGCCTGATCAAGGCGTCCAAGGTCGCCCTCCTCACGACGCAGACCGCCAACGGCGACCTCCATTCGCGGCCCCTCGCCACCCAGGAGGCGGAGTTCGAGGGGGACCTCTGGTTCTTCACCCAGGATCCGAGCCCCAAGATCGCAGACATCCACGCCCACCCGCAGGTGAATGTGGCGTACGACACGGGCAAGGGCTACCTGTCGATCGCCGGGACCGCCGAGGTGGTGCACGACCGCGAGAAGGTCGACGAGCTCTGGACGCCCTCGATGGACGCCTGGTTCCCGGCGGGCAAGGACGACCCGGCGGTGGCCCTGCTGCTCGTACACGCGGACTCCGCGGAGTTCTGGGCGACGAACGAGCCGGGCATCGTGACGGCGTTCAAGATCGCGCGCGCCGCCGTGACACGGACGCGACCGGACATCGGCGAGAACCGTTCGGTCGAGCTGTAGGCGGTCGTTCGGGCGGCGGTCGTTCGGCCGTCGGGCGGCCGGCCGTCGGGCGGCCGGCGGTTGTTCGGCAGTCTCACAACTCCGGAACCCGAGGCCGACCTGACGCGATCGTTCCGGAGTTGTGCGCTGACACGCCGGGTGGCCGACCAGAGTTCCGGATGAACGCAGTTGCGCACTCGGAAGGCAGACGGCGGCAGCCGTTCACAACTCCGGAACCCAGGGGCGACACGCCGCCGCGAGCCTCCTGATTCCGGAACTTACGAGCTCCGTCGGCTCGAACGTCCGGAGTTGTGCGGGCAGCGTCTCTGCGGACACGGCGCGGGCATGACGGAGTGCCGCCGGACGCATCGCCCGGCGGCACCTCCGCCCGTTCTCACTGGATGCGGTGCGTGCGGCGCGCCGTGTGGAGGCGCACGGCCTCACGGTTGCGCGCCCCGAACATCAGCACCACTCCGAACAGCGCCAGCAGGGCCGCGATGACACCGAGAGCGGAGAGGTCTCCGGTCTCAGAGCCGGTGTCCGCCAGAGCCGATGCGTCGTCTGCGGTCATTCCGCTGTCGAGCGCGACCGCGCCGCCCGCGCCGGCCGAGGCCGTGCCGAGTCCCACGGTCGTGTCCAGATCGCCGGCCGCGTTCCCACCCGTACCCGGGTCGACCGGCGTGACCGGCGTCGTCGGGTCGGTCGGCGTTGTCGGATCCGTCGGCGTCGTCGGGTCCGTCGGGGTCACCGGCGTGGTGACATCCGAACCGTCGGACGTGCTGTCGCCGACGACGCTCACCGCGTTGCCTCCCACCGTCACCGGAACGTCGAGACCGACCGGCAGCTGGATGCCACCGAGCAGGCCGCCGTCACCGGTCGTGGTGCTCCCACCAGTCGTTCCACCAGCGCCGGGAGCGGTCGAACCGCCCGTCGCCGTGGAACCCGAGCTCGACGAGTCACCCAGTACGCTCACCGCATTGCCGCCAGCCGTCACCGGCAGCGCAGCATCGATCGGCGCCTGGACACCGCTCAGGATGCCGTCGTCACCGGTCGTCGTCGCACCCGACCCCGCAGGGCCGCCCGCGCCACCACCGGTCGTCGTCGAACCCGAGCTCGACGAGTCACCCAGCACGCTCACCGCATTGCCGCCGGCCGTCACCGGCACCGCAGCACCGATCGGCGCCTGGATGCCCGACGCGATGCCATCCGCACCCGACGTCGCCGGAGCCGCGCCCGATCCGGAACCCGAGCCCGCCGCAGGAGCGGCAGGTGTCGCGACCGACGATCCGCTGCTCGACGAATCGCCCAGCACGCTGATCGCATTGCCGCCGACCGTCGCAGGTACGTCGGCGTTCACGAGAGCCTGAACACCCGACAGGATGCCGTCAGCGCCCGACGTCGTCGATCCCGCGGCCGACGATCCGGATGCCGGCGAATCGGCAACCGGAACCGCCGCCGTCGAATCCGCCGACGAGCTGTCGCCGAGCACGCTGATCGCGTTGCCACCGACGGTCACCGGGACATCCGCCGCCACAGGCGCCTGGATCCCCGAGGCGATCCCGTTCGCACCCGACGTCGTCGGAGCCGGCGCCGGAGCAGGGGCGGTCGGAGCAGGAGCGGCCGGAGCAGGCGCCGCAGGCGCCGCCGAATCACTGCTCGACGAGTCGCCGACCGCACTGATCGCGTTGCCGGCCACTGTCACCGGAACGCTGACGTTCACCAGCGCCTGGTCACCGGATGCGACGCCGCCCAGCCCGGAGGTCGAGACCGACGGCGCAGGCGCAGCAGCAGGCGCGGCCGCGGCCGATCCCGAACTCGTCGAGTCGCCGAGCACGCTGATGCCGTTTCCGCCGATGGTGACCGGAATGGTGAGGTCGACGGCGGCCTGGTCGCCCGAGGCCGTTCCGTCGGAGCCGCTGGTCTCGGCCGCGTTCGCGACACCGACCCCGGCGAGTGAGAGTCCACCGAGGAAGACTGTGAACCACAGCCCCCTCGAGACGTATTTGTTCATGGTCGTAGAACCTTTCGATTGAGTGTCAGCTGCTCCCGTGCGGGAGGCTTCGGTCGCGTTCCGCCTGCGGACAGGCGGAGTCGACCCACTCAGTCGGGGTTCGTATCGTGGTCGGCGACCGGCGACGACGGGAGTCGGTCGTCGGTGGCACGGGGGCTCGCGGCGGAGTCGCCGGCGAGCAGGATGAAGCGATCGCCGGGGATGGCAGCGGCGGGCGCGAAGCCGCCTGCCCCGGACGAAAGAGAGCCGGTCGTCGTGCCGTCCGGCGTTCCGATCGGTGCACGCGGCGCGAACGGGCTGCCGCCCGGATCGGCGAACCGACCCGCCGTCGCAGAGGTCGCCGCCGCGCTGCCGCCTCGGTGCGACGCGAACGCGCCCACGGGGTCATTCGAAGACGTCGGAGCGGCCACCACGGTGATCCCCGCACCCGCGGGAGCACCGAGCGCGCCGAGCGTGTCACCGGGCGACGCCGGGCCACCCGAGATTCCGGGCAGACCGGGTAGATCCGGCACACCGGGAAGCCCCGGCAGACCGGGCAGTCCCGGCAGACCACCACCGGGTGCCGGATGCGCGATCGGGTCGATCGCGTCCGTCACCCCGTCCACCACACCGGCGATCGCGTCGTCGACCGTGTCGGCGACCGGCGCCGTGACGCTCGTCACGGGATCGTCCCCGATCAGCTCGTGCACCACCGGGATCGTGGCGGTGACGGTGTCGACGACCGGGTCGACGGCCTTGGCGATCGGCGTGACCACTGTTGCAACCGGCTTGGCGGCGGCGATGTCGGCCACCACATCCGAGACGGGCGCGGTCACGTGGGAGACGATCGTCGATGCCGGAGCAGGAACCACCGCGGCCACCGGCTTCGTGACCGACTCTGCGACCTTCGCGGTCTTCTGCGTGACGCCCGAAACGACACCCTCGACCTTGCCGAGCACCGAGCCCACGACCCCCGTGACGGAGTGCGCCGGGGGCTGCGGGGGCGCCGGTTCGGCTGCGGAGGCGGGCGAGCCCCCGAGGAGGACGCCGAGCAGTGCGAGCCCGGCTCCGGCGATCAGCGACCCGATCACGATGCGCGCAGGAGTGAGGAACGGGAGCTTCACGGTGCTCGTACCGTCCATCACGATCACCCCCTGGGTCGCGCGTTGGTACGAGGGACTGTACTCGCCGTTCTATCCCACCGGAAGTGGCTGTTCCGACTTCGCCTGGACACCGGCGCGGGAACCGCGACGCGCGGTCCCGGCGGCGATCGCCATCACCACGACGGCCCCGACGGTCAGCGCCGCGCCCGCCCAGAGGGGCGACGTGTAGCCGAGTCCCGCGCTGATCGTGATGCCGCCGATCCAGGCGCCGACGGCGTTGCCGAGGTTGAACGCGGCGATGTTGGCGCCGGAAGCCAGGGTCGGCGCCTGCTCCGCGTACATCATCACGCGCGTCTGCAGCCCGGGCACGGTCGCGAACCCGAAGGCCCCCATGAGCACCAGCGCGACGATCGTGGCGATCGGGTTGCCTGCGACGAGCGCGAAGGCGGCGAGCACGATCGCGAGACCGATCAGGATGATCAGGAGCGACCGGTCGAGCGCGCGGTCGGCGAGCCGGCCGCCGACGGCATTCCCGGCGAACAGACCGACACCGAACAGGATGAGCAGCCACGGCACTGCCGATGATGCGAAGCCGGACACCTGGGTCAGCGTGTAGGCGATGTAGGTGAAGGCGCCGAACATCCCGCCGAAGCCGAGCACTGTGACGACGATCGACAGCCACACCTGACCGGAGCGGAACGCCCGCAGCTCGTGCAGCACGCCGGCGCTCTTCGCGTCCGCCGACACCCGCGGGACCAGCAGGGCGACGCCGGCGAGTGCGATCACGCCGATGATCGTGATGGCCCAGAACGTCGAGCGCCAGCCGAGCGCCTGACCGAGCAGGGTGCCGAACGGCACGCCGAGCACGTTGGCGGCGGTGAGTCCCGTGAACATGATCGCGATGGCGCGCGCCTTCTTGTCCGGCGCGACCATCCCGGCCGCGACGACGGATCCGATGCCGAAGAACGCGCCGTGGCACAGCGCGGCGAGGATGCGCCCGAGCAGCATGACCTCGTAGGTTGGTGCGAGGGCCGAAAGAGCGTTGCCCGCGATGAAGAGCACCATCAGGCCGATCAGCGCCGCCTTGCGCGGCACTCGGATGAGCGCGGCCGTCAGCACCAGGGCGCCGACGACCACCGCGAGAGCGTAGCCCGAGATGAGCCAGCCGGCGGCCGCTTCGTCGACATGGAAATCGGCAGCGACCTCCGGGAGGAGGCCGGCGATGACGAACTCGGTGAGGCCGATGCCGAATCCGCCGAGGGCGAGGGCGATGAGGCCGACGGGCATGAGAACTTCCTGTCTGGGTTGGGTGGAGGGTCGAAAGGCGCGTACTCTGATAGTTGCAGGCGCGTCATAAATAGTTGCACATGCAAGTATCTGATGCAACCCTGCGCAGCAACCGATCAGGGAGACCGACATGGGAATCGCCGACGACGCGGTCGAGGTGCGCGCCCAGGGCTGGCGAACACTCGCCGCACTTCACAACTTCATCGAGAACGAGCTGGAGCGGGCACTCACCGCGAACGTGAAGCTCTCGGTGGTCGAGTACACGGTGCTCGACGCCCTCAGCCGCCAGGACGGCTGGCACATGCGCATGCAGCAGCTCGCGCGCGCAAGCGCGCTCAGCCCGAGCGCCACGACCCGGCTCGTCAACCGGCTCGAGGAGCGCGGACTCTTGACCCGGGTGCTCTGCGACGACGACCGCCGTGGCATCTACACCGAGCTGACCGCTGCCGGCCACCACCTGCTCGACCGGGCGCGGCCCATCCACGACGATGCCCTCGAGAGTGCGCTCAGCCAGGCGAACGACCTGCCCGAGCTCGCCGGGCTCATCGCCGCGCTCCCCCAGCTCGCCCTCGCGCACTGACCGACGCGCACCCTAAGGAACCTCATGCTCCGAACCATGTTCAAGTCGAAGATCCATCGCGCCACCGTGACGCATTCGGATCTGCATTACGTGGGCTCGCTCACCGTCGACGCCGATCTGCTGGATGCGGCCGATCTGCTTCCCGGTGAGCAGGTCAGCGTCGTCGACATCGCCAACGGGAGCCGCTTCGAGACGTACCTCATCGCCGGCGAGCGCGGCAGCGGCGTGATCGGCGTCAACGGTGCGGCCGCCCACCTGGCCGAGGTCGGCCACCTGGTGATCGTCATCTCCTACGCCCAGCTGACGGACGAGGAGGCCCGCGTCTTCGAGCCGACGGTCGTGCACGTGGATGCGGACAACCGCATCGTCGCGGTGGACGCCGACCCGGCCGGCGCGCACACCGCCGGCCTCTCGCGCCCTCCGTTCGCCCTGCCGTAGAGCCGTCAGCGCAACTTCTCGATCAGCGCAGGATCTCGATCAGCGCCACCCACGAGAACACGACGGCGCCGATCAGCGCGGTGAACGTGCCGATCGCGACGAGCACCAGGCCGGCGGTCAGGGAGAACACGAGCAGCACTCCCCCGACCGCGAAGATCGCAAGCGGCAGCGTGAACGACGCGATGTGACCCGTGTCGTACCGGTGATACGCGTCCGCCGCCTGGTCGCCCGTGATGGCGCGAGCGGCCAGCACCGCGATCACCGCGCCGGCCGCTGTCCCCACGAGCACCTCCACTCCGTAGACGACGAGCGCCTGCCCGGGGATCAATGCGGCGCAGGCCAGCACGACGCCGAGGATCAGCGCTGAGATCGCGGCTCCCGCACGGGCGGCCAGTCCGCGCGACTCGGCGATCTGCCGGATGTTCACCGACAGCGCCACGATCAGCAGACCGCCGAGCGCCGCGCCCGCCCCGGCGACGGCGACATTGAATTCGCTCCACGACGCGAGCGCGGCATCCATGGGTCACACCTTAGCGAGCCGGTCGTGAACGGCCGATCATTCGAACGGCCAGACCTCCCGCACCTCGACGCGGCCGAACCTGGCCATCGGGTGCCGCGCGGCGATTCCGACGGCCTCCTCCATCGAGTCGCACTCCAGGAGGTCGTAGCCGGCGACCCATTCTTTCGCTTCGGCGAACGGCCCGTCGGTGACGTCGAGACGGTCATGGCGCAGCCGAACGGTCTTCGCCTCCTCGATGGGTCGCAGCCGATCGCCTTGCGTCGGCTTCCCCCGGGCGACGACCTCGGCACCCCACTCCTCGATGTTGTCGTCTTCTGCGCGATACGGCTCCGCATCGACATCCGTGCGGATCAGGAACAGAAACTGCATGTCGCCTCCTTGGTTGTGACGGTACGTGATGACGTCGCCCGGGCACCACCGCATTTCGACTAAGTGCCGAAAGAATTTCTGCAGGCCGCGTTGCGCGCCCGCGCGTGCGACCGGCGACGGCGCCCTCACCGGGCGACCCCACCCTGGTGCATGACCGCGCCGGGGGCGTATAACGGTGCCATGAGCGACGCGATCACGAACTGGATCGACCTGTACCGCCGAGCATGGGAGAGCAACGACCCCGACGACATCCGCGCACTGTTCACGGAGGACGCCTCGTACCGCACCGAGCCGTTCGCCGAGCCGTGGGACGGCCACCTCGAGATCGTCGAGGGCTGGCTGGACGCTCAGGACGATCCGGGCGCGGCGACGTTCGAGTGGCGGCTGCTCGGTCAGGACGGCCCGCAGTACTTCGTCGAGGGCGTCACCGATTATCACGCGGGCCCGGTCTACAGCAATCTGTGGCTCGTCCGCCTGGCTCCGGACGGCCGCGCCGAGGAGTTCACCGAGTGGTGGATGGAGCAGGACGACGACGGCGACGAGTAGCCGTCAGAGCGATCCGAGCCAGAGGCCGAGCCCGGCCGCGGCGAGCGCGAGCACCATCATCCCGAAGCCATTGATGAGCGCGGCGCGGTACCGTCGCTGCTGCGCGAGCCGCACCGTCTCGTAGCTCGCCGTGCTGAACGTGGTGTAGCCGCCGAGGAACCCGGTGCCCAGCACCGCGCGCCACTCCGCCGGCAGGCCGTGGGTCAGGGCGAGCCCCGTCACCAGGCCGAGCAGCAACGAGCCCGTGACGTTGATGACC
Organism: Leifsonia poae; assembly: GCF_027921845.1. Lineage (GTDB taxonomy): Bacteria > Actinomycetota > Actinomycetes > Actinomycetales > Microbacteriaceae > Leifsonia > Leifsonia poae. The sequence continues at coordinate 102,853 of NZ_BSEN01000006.1, read as the reverse complement.
GTCGTGCCGAGCGGGAAGTTCACGGCGAACCGGCTGCGCAGCACTCCGTCGAGCACGAGTCGCGCGACGGCGCCCAGCCCTCCGGCGGCGGCGATCGCGAGGAGCAGCAGCGGCGTCACCGGGCCGACCGCCCGATCCGCGACGCCACGGCGATACCCGCCAGCGTGCCCAGCGCGCCCACCACGATCGTCGCGACCGCGTACAGGATGCTGCCGCCGAGGTTCTGCGCCACGATGAGTCCGTCGGCGTCCACGGCGAAGGCACTGTAGGTGGTGAAGCCACCCAGGATGCCGGTTCCGGCGAACAGACGCACATCGCGCCGCCATCCGGTGTCGTCACCCCGGAGGGCGAGGCTCTGCAGCAGCATCCCGAGCACGAAGGCGCCGACGACGTTGATGCCGAACGTCGCCACGGGGATGCCTGCGACCGGCGGGACGGCTGCAGCGATCAGGGCACGCACGGCCGTGCCGATGGCACCGCCGACGAAGACGAGCCCGATGTACCGCCAGTGCAGATGAACGGGAGAAGGGCCGGCCACTATACGGGCGGGTCTTCCCAGGGCAGGCGTCCCGAGCCTTCGACCGGAGCGATGGGCACGACGATCACCGGGCGGTGCTGCCGATGGGCGAGGTGCACCGCGACCGAGCCGTTGAAGAACTCCCGGATGCTCCCCCGGATGCCGGCCTCGCGGGTTCCGACCACGATGTACCTGGCGTCGACCTCTTCGGCCAGTCGCGCGAGCGCCCAGGCCGGGTCGCCCGCCAGCTGCTCGAGCGTGAAGGGGATGCCGAGCGGGGCCAGCACGCTGCGCACTCGCTCCTCGAGCTCGGGGTCGAACCGCTCCTCTTCCGTCTCCGGCAGATCCGGGTCGTACGGCAGCGCCACGACCGTGCCGTCGACGTAGCTGGAGACCAGATACCGGTTCGGGTCGACGTTCGCGCAGACCAACGGAACGTCGAGGTCGTCGGCCAGCTTCGCCGCCTGTTCGAGCACCGTCACCGACTGCCCGGGGACGACGGCGACGAGGACGCCGCCGCGCTGCGTGTGATCCGAACCGCTCATGAGACCAGTGTGATGCGCCGACGCGTTCCGAGTCCAGCGGCGCGCAGGCGGTGCATGCCCTTGGCGGCACCCCATTGCTGGGGTACGGTCGCCTGAGACGGCCTGAAGGGAGCCCGCATGAGTTTCGAAAAGCCGCCTCTTCCGCGCGAGCGGAGGCGCACCACCCGAGGTCTCCGACCGATTCCGGAGCTGACCCGGGATCTCGTCGCGCAATTGCGCCGCCTGGTCTCCAGCGAGCTCGCGCTGTTCAAGGCCGAGATGACGGCGAAGGCGAAGGCCGCAGGCATCGGCGCCGGACTGCTGGTCGCCGCCCTGGCCTTCGTGTTCTTCGCACTGTGCGCGCTGGTCGCGACGGCGATCCTCGCCTTCGCGCTCATCGTGCCCGCCTGGCTCGCCGCCCTCATCGTCGCCGTGATCCTGCTGCTGCTCGCCGGGATCGCCGCGCTCATCGGGCGCGCCAGCCTCAAGCGAGGGCTTCCGCCGGTGCCCGACGACCTCAAGCAGGAACTGGGCGACGACGTGCGCGCCCTGAAGGGAGAGCGACCGTGACCGACCGCCGCCCCGAACGGCCGCCGCTTCCCAAGGACGCCGGCATCCACACCATCCAGCTCGACCTCGAGCAGACGAGGGACGAGCTCGCGAGCACGCTCGATGACCTGTTCGCGACGTTCAACCCGGGCGTGCAGATCCGCTCCCATCCGGTGTTGGCCGTCGGGCTGTTCCTGGGGACGCTCGCGGCGACCGCCGGCGCGGTGGTCCTGCTTGTCCGGGGACGGTCGCGTGGCCCCCGCTGACAACGGGGGCGTCGGCTCCGCTCGGGCGGAAGCCGTGGGACGCATCGAGGGGATGAACCAGGTCTCGTGGTTCAAGCTGCCGTGGCGGTTCATCCTCAAGCGCACCCTGCGGAGCTTCTCGCTCGACGCCTGCACCGACCTCGCCGCCGGCCTCACCTACTTCGCGGTGCTGTCGCTGTTCCCCGCGATGATCGCCCTGGTGAGCATCCTGGGGCTGATCGGTCAGAGCAAGTCGGGCATCGATGCCTTGTTCGACATCGTCGACCAGGTGGCCCCGGGCACCCTCGACGCGGTTCGCGGACCGATCGAGAACCTCGCGTCGTCTCCGGCGAGCGGATGGGCTCTGGTGATCGGAATCGTCGGTGCCGTGTGGTCGGCCTCCGGGTACGTCGGCGGATTCGGCCGCGCGCTCAATCGTGTGTACGGCGTGCGTGAGGGTCGAACGGTCTTCTCGCTGCGACCGGTGCAGCTCGGCGTGACGATCGCCGCGCTGGTGCTCGTCGCCGTGATCGCTGTGCTGCTGGTGATCTCAGGTCCCGTCGCGACGGCGATCGGCGATGCCATCGGCGTGGGCGAGGCCGTGCAGGTGGTCTGGTCCGTTCTGAAGTGGCCGGTGATGGTGGTGGCCATCGTGCTGCTGGTGGCTCTGCTCTACTACGCGACCCCGAACGTCAAGCAGCCGAAGTTCCGCTGGCTGACCACCGGATCGTTCGCCGCCATCATCGTGCTCGGCATCGCATCCGCCCTCTTCGCGTTCTACGTGGGCAACTTCGGCAGCTACGACAAGACGTACGGAGCTCTCGCCGGCATCATCGTCTTCCTGCTCTGGATCTGGATCGCCAACGTCGCGCTGCTGCTCGGCGCGGAGCTCGATTCGGAGATCGAGCGGGCCCGCGAGCTGATAGCCGGGATCGACGCGACGACCGACCTGCGGCTGCCGCTCAAGTCGGACAAGGCGATCGTCAAGGCGCGCGACGCGGACGATGCCGGCATCCTGGCCGCGCGCGAGGTGCGCCGGCGCTACCGCTCCTGAGCGCGCCACGCCGCTCAGCGGGCCGGAGTGCGCTCAGTAGGCTCGGACCATGAGCGCGCCCGACGACCCCACCGCCTCCGCCCGCCCCGGCACCACGACCCCGGATGCCCGCGGACGCACGGGCCTCGACGCCGTCGGACGCGACCTCGACCGCAACCCAGGAGTGCGCATCCACGATGTCGAGGTGACCTCCGACGGCTGGCACGTGCTGCGCCGCACCACCTTCGACTTCCTCGGCCGTGACGGCGTCTGGACGACGCAGTCGCGCGAGACCTACGACCGCGGCAACGGCGCCACGATCCTGCTCTACGACCCGGATGCCCGCACGATCCTGCTCTCCCGGCAGTTCCGCTTTCCCGCCTACGTCAACGAGCATCCGGACGGCCTGCTCATCGAGGCCGCGGCCGGGCTGCTCGACGACGATTCGGCGGAAGACGCCATGCGGCGGGAGGCGGCCGAGGAGCTCGGGGTGACGGTCGGCACGCTGCGTCACCTGTTCGACCTCTACATGAGCCCCGGGTCGGTGACGGAACGTGTGCACTTCTTCGCGGCCCCGTACACGGCAGGGGACGTCGACGGCGGAGGCGGCGTCGAAGAGGAGGGCGAGGAGATCGAGGCCGTGACGATCGGCTACGACGAAGCGCTCCCGATGATCGCCGACGGGCGCATCGTCGACGGCAAGACCGTCATCCTGTTGCAGTGGGCGGCGCTCAACCTCTTCTGAGCGCGACGCCGCGACGCGACGCGGGCTACTGCGTGAGGGCGACGCCCTGCGCTTTGCCGAAATCGATGTGCAGGTGGTTGCAGGTGTCGTCGAACGGCACGAAGTTCGTCAGCGACATCGACTCACGGCACCCGACCTGACCGAGGCCGGAGCCGGCGGGGACGAGCGGGTCGAGGTACCGGATGAGCTCGACCGACTTCGCATCGCCACCGGTGAGCGCCTGGCCGTCGAGGAGGTAGAAGTCGACCGCGTGGCCGCCGCCGTCGGCGTAGTGGGAGGAGTCCGTTCCCGCACCCTCGATCTGACCGGTGCAGCGGCGGTTGATGTCGCTCACTCCGACCTGGCGGTAGTGCGCGAGCGCGACCGAGATCGCCTGCAGAACGCGGTAGTCGATGCCGCAGTCGGGCACGGCCTTGCCCTCGGCGAGGTTGGCGATCTCGGGGATGTGGTCGGGGATCGAACCCACGAGCCGGCCGGTGGCGACAGCGCCCATCAGCTGGGTGGCGAGCGCCTGCACGGTCGGCGAGACGTAGTTGTTCTGGGTGGAGTCGAGCGCGATGGCCGCTTCCTGCGTCGAGAAGGCATCGCGGGCGACGGTCTGGATGGTGGCGGCGCCACCGCCCGTCAGCGTCTGCACGGCGAGCGCCACTCTCGTGTCGCCCTCGACCGATGCGGTGTCGGATGTGGCGTATGCCGGCAGCGCAGCGGTGCCGAAGAACGCGGAGAGAGCGAGGAACACGACGGCGTGGAACCCGAAGCGGCGGCGGTCTCCGCCACGCAGGCGGGCGAACGCGCCGCGCATGCCGTGAGGCACGGCGGTGGGTGCCGGAGTCGCACGTGCGGCCACGACGCGCTTGGCCTTCACCTCGCGACGGGTGTTCTTGGCCTCGACGGCAGCCGCCCTCGAGGCGGAGCGCTCGGAGCGCGCGGAGTGGCCGGAACGCGGAGCCCTGGCCGGGCGTGCCTCGCGGGTGCCGGTGCGCTCGTGCTCGAGTCGCTCGCGTCTGCTCGACCACACCTGCTCGCCCGCGCGTGTGCCGTCGAGAAGTGCTGCGTCGTCGGCAGACACCTCGGACGCCTGGACGCCGACAACGACGACCGGGGCCCTGTAGGTGCGGCGAGACCGCATCGGGGCACTGGAGTTTGGCAAATCGGGGGCTTTCGTGGGCGGGGTAAGAGCGCCGGGCCTGGCGCAACGCGTTCCCACCATTCTGTCCTTAAATCGCCCGCGAGGAAACCGGACACGACGATGTGCGAGGTCGGAGGGGCCCTTCCTGCGTGTTCGGGTCACGCAGAAAGCGCCCCCTGTCCGGGGGGGATACGAGCGATGAGGCTCTGGAAGGCCCCTTCGCCGTCTCGACTGGAGTGAGCGTACATGCCCGTCAGCGCTCGGTTTTCGGCGGGTTCGGTCTCTACGACATCCGCCTCGGGGTCACGGGACGGCCACCGCGAGTTCGACGGCGCCGAGACGCTGCCTCAGAATCACCTCCGAATGCCGCGAGAGGTCTCTCAATCCGATGCCGGGACGGCCGCCGCGCAGCTGACCTCCTGAGGTGACGACGACCGTGACGCCATCGCGTCCGCTCGCCCGCACGGCCAGCGTGACGGCCGATCCGTCCCCGTGGCGCACCGCGTTGGCGAGTCCCTCCGACACCGCGTCCACGACCACCTGACGACGCACCGGATCGTGCAGCCGGTCCCACACGGCCTCATCGATCTCCGCCGCGAGCGGCATGGCCGAACTCCAGCTGTCGACCAGCCGGCCGACCTGCACGCGCGGCCCCCGGCCGTCGCGCGTCTCCACCGGGGCCCCTTCCAGCTCGGCCCGGATGCGGTCCAGCGCATCCCGCACGGCGCCCTCGGCATCCGCGTCGTCGTCTCCCGCGATGGCCAGCGCCGTCGCGATCAGGTCGGCCTGCACTCCGGAGTGCAGCAGCGTCGCGAGGCCCGTGCGTTCGTGGTCGTAGGCGGCACGCACCCGGGCCGCGACGGCGACGCTGGACTGCAGCGACTCCTCGAGCCGGCGCTCGTCGTCGCCGAGACTCGCCGCGAGCGACACGACGAGCGCGATCGCGCAGGCGATCACCGGGAACAGGAGCGCCTGCATCCAGACCAGGTCGGTGCGGAAGCCGCTGAGGTCGACCAGGGCCGTGCTCTCGGCGGCGACGACCACCCCGACGGCGAAGTAGCCCCCGATGACCACCACCGTGGCGGCCGGGCCGGCGGCATGACGCGCGGCCCAGCCGACGACGACGTTCCCCGCGTACAACAGGGCGGCCGCAATGACCCCCTGCACCACCGTGAGCGGGATGCCGTATGCCCCTACCGCGTAGGGCACGAAGAGCGCGACGAACAGCAGCGAGGTGAAAACGGGTGGAGCCGGTCGCAGCTCGGTGACAGAGGCCAGCAGCCAGTCGCGCATCCGGGGCTCGGCGAGTTCGGGTGCGGTCGCGACGGGCTCGTCCGGCTCGGAGTCGAACAGGTCGTGACTCACCGGACGCACGATGTCGTTGGCGATCGAGCGCAGCAACCGCGATGCCTCCCCCGGCGCCAGCCCGGGCCGGATGGCCGGCCGCACGGTCTCGTCGATGCGGGCGAGCACCGCGTCGACGACGTTCTCGCGGAGCTCCTCGATGCGGCGCCGTCCGGTCTCGCTGTCGGCGTCCGCCGCGCGCTGGACGGCGCGCAGCCGCCCGAGCACCCGGAAGTGCTCGTGCACCAGGTCGACGCAGATCGCGATGAGTGCGAACGACACGACGCACACGACGATGTTCACGGCGACCCGCGACGCCATGTCGCCGACGGTCACGTCGATGCCGAGCAGGGCCGCAGACCCGAGGAAGAGGTACGGGCGGGCGGCGCCGACGACGGCGAACACCAGAAGCACCGCGGTCGGCCGGAATCCGCCACGCACGGGCCGCAGCAGCAGCCGGCAGGCCAGGAGAAGGATGCCGACGCCGACGTGCTCGAGTGCCGCCAGTCCCCAGATGGCGCCCGACGGCGAGCCGGCCGCCACGTACTGCGAGCCGGACATCGCGGTGAGCGCGAAGGGTGCGCTGACCAGCCAGGTCCACACGGTGACGGCACTCGGGCCGGTGGCCCGGGCGAGCATCCGGCGCGCTGATGGCGGGATCATCCGAGCCCCGTCGCCGGGTCGCCGAATGTGGCGATGTACGCGGCGGCCGTGGCGACCCGGGGTGCGACGCCGTCGTCGGAGAGCTGAAGGGCGGCGAAGATGCGCTCGACGCTCTTCTCGACCGCGCGCACCGAGACGCCGCGCCGTCGGGCGATCTCCGCGTTCGTCAGGCCGGCGGCCAGGAGCCGCACGGTCGCGAGTTGCGTGGAGCTCAGGCCCGCGAGCGAGGTCTGCGGCGCGCGCAGCGGCACCTCCCGCGCGTACGGGCGGTCGTCGAGCGCCGCCTCGGCCGCGTCGACCAGTTCGTCGATCGACTCGATCGCACCCTTGTTGACGAACGACGCCCCGGCGATCAGCTCGCGCGCCGTGGCCGAAGCGGCCTCCCGCGAGAGGTTCGTGAGGAACACGACCGCCACGTGGGGAGCACGCGAGCGGACGATCCCGGCCAGCTCGACGCCGTTCGGACGCTCGCCCAGATCGATGTCGGTCACGAGCAGATCGGGGTCGAACGACTCCAGCGCGTCGAGCGCGTCAGCGGCCCGGCCGAACGCGGCGACCTCGAACCCGCGGGAGCCGATCCCGTCGGCGACGAGCGAACGCATCAGGGCGTGGTCCTCCACCACCAGCGCTCGTCTCGTCCAGTCCCCAGCCGTCACGTCGCCAGGATAACCGCGGGCGGAGGTGCTCCCAGCCGATTCGGCACCCCAGTTCGGGTGCTGTGCCGGCGCCTGAAATCGGGACCGGGTGGGCGGTCGCAGAGGTGTCGCCCGCCCCGGGGTTCGCGCGGCCCGGGGCGGACGGTCGGTGCGTCAGCGTGCGAAGCGCAGCGTGACGAGCTGGAAGGGGCGGAGCGCCACTGTGACGCCGGATTCCGACGACCCGGCCACAGCATCCGGCGGGGTCTCGCGTTCGATCAGATCGGTCTCGATCACGCCCGAGTGGGGGAACGTGGTGCTGACGTCCGCGGTCGCCCGCGTGCCGTGCGCCTCGTAGAGCCGCACGATCACGTCGCCCGATCCGTCTTCGGCCAGCTTGACGGTCTCGATCACCACGGCCGGGTGGGACGAGGCGACGAGCGGCTCGACGCCGGCGTCCGGGCCGGCGGCGGCGACGCGCGACGGCAGGTTGAGACGGTAGCCCTCCTCGATCGCCCGGTCGACACCACCGACGACGATGGCCGAGCGCAGCACGTGCTCGCCCTGGTCGGCGACGGGGTCGGGGAACATCGGCGCGCGCAGCAGCGTCTGCCGCACGAGCGAGTAGGTTCCGCCGCCGTCGCGCGCGTGACGGGTGATGTCGTGACCGTAGGTCGAGTCGTTGGCCACGCCGACACCGAAGCCGGCATCGGCGACGTGCACCCAGCGGTGGGCCGGCGTCTCGAAGCGTGCCGTGTCCCAGCTCGTGTTCGTGTGGGTCGGACGGTCGATGTGGCCGAACTGGATCTCGGAGCGCGCCGACGACGTGTGCACGTCGACGGGGACCGCCAGCTTGAGCATCCGCTGCCGTTCGTGCCAGTCCACGTGCGTCTCGATGTCGAGCGCGTGCGCGCCGGCGTCGAGGGTGAGCGTCTGGGTGATCACCGAGGCGCCGGTGCGGCGCACGATGCGCACGCCGACGCGTGTCGGCCCGTCGGCGATCACGTCGAGGCTGTCGAGGTCGGTGAGATCGACGCCCGACCGGCGGTACTCGACGTCGACGTCCCACGCGTCCCACTGCGTGGGGGTGTCGCGGAACACCTGCAGCACGTTGGCGCGCGTGCCCGGCGGCACGACCTCGCGCTCGGTCGCGCGGTCGACGATCGAGGTGATGAGACCGTCGCCGTCGATCCGGATGCTCAGGGCGGAGTTCGAGAGCAGATAGCCGTCTCCGTCGCGCTCGATGCCGGCGTCCGTTCCGCGATCGGGCACCGCGGCGCCGTAGGCAGGAACGCCGTCGACCGCGTACGGGGAGGCGTTGAAGGCGACGGCCGTGGCGGCCGGGCCCGAACCATCCGGTGCACCCGCGCCGAGTGCGCCGATCGCCTCGGCGATCACGCCCTCCAGCGACTGCGCGACGATCGCGTAGTTCTGTTCGGCCTGGTCGTGCACCCACCCGATCGACGAGCCGGGCAGGATGTCGTGGAACTGCTGCAGCAGCACCGTCTGCCAGGCGGCGCGCAGCGCCTCGACCGGATACGCGGCGCCGGTGCGCACGGCGGCCGTGGTCGCCCAGAGCTCCGCTTCGTGGAGGAGGTGCTCGCTGCGGCGGTTGCCGCGCTTGGTGCGGGCCTGCGAGGTGTAGGTGCCGCGGTGGAACTCGAGGTACAGCTCGCCGGCCCACACCGGCGCCGGGTCGAACTCGGCAGACGCCGCGGCGAAGAACTCCGCGGGTGAGGCGACGCGCACGGTCGGGGAGCCCTCGAGCGAGGCGGTGCGCCGCGCGGCCGCCACCATCTCGCGCGTCGGGCCACCGCCGCCGTCGCCGTATCCGAACGGCACGAGGGAGGTGTTCGCCCTGTCCTTGTCCTGGTAGTTGCGCTCGGCGTGCGCCAGCTCGGCTCCGGAGAGCTGCGAGTTGTAGGTGTCGACGGGCGGGAAGTGCGTGAAGATGCGGGTGCCGTCGATGCCCTCCCAGTCGAAGCTGTGGTGCGGGAACCGGTTCACCTCGTTCCACGAGATCTTCTGCGTGAGGAAGTAGTCGGCGCCGGCCGCACGAGCGATCTGCGGCAGCGCGCCGGTGTAGCCGAACGAGTCGGGCAGCCACACCTCTTTGGGCTCGTAGCCGAACTCCTCGAGGAAGAACCGCTTGCCTTCGACGAACTGGCGCGCCAGCGCCTCCGAGCCCGGCATGTTCGTGTCGGACTCCACCCACATGCCGCCGACCGGGATGAAGCGCCCCTCGGCGACCCTCGCCCGGATGCGCTCGAAGAGCTCCGGATAGAACTGCTTCATCCAGGCGAACTGCTGAGCCGACGAGCAGGCGAACACGAAGTCCGGATCCTGGTCCATCAGGTCGAGCACGTTCGAGAACGTGCGGGCGCACTTGCGCACCGTCTCGCGCACGGGCCAGAGCCAGGCCGAATCGATGTGGGCGTGGCCGACGGCGAACACACGGTGCGCGCTCGGGGCCGCCGGCGAGGCGAGCACCGGCGCGAGAACGGCGCGGCCTGCGGACGCGGTTCCGCTCACGTCGCACGGATCCACCGCATCCACCGTGGCGTCGAGCGCGGCGAACAGGGATGCGCGGCGCGGCGACGTCTCCGGCAGTTCCGCCGCGAGGCCGCGAGCCGTCCAGACATCCTGGATCAGCTCCCACACCTCGCGGTCGCGGTGCACGACGTCGATGCGCCGCAGGGCGTAGATCGGGGTCGGCGGCGCGGTCGACTTGCGGCCGAGCTTGGTCGGGATGAAGTCGACGAACTCGCTGCCGACATCCGGATTCGAGGCGGCCTCGAGGTAGAGCTCGAACGACGTGCCGGGCGCGACCTGCAGCCGCACGTAGCCGTTGTACGGCTCGAGCGCCTTCAGGATGCGGCCGTCCGGTGTCCACACCAGGCCCTCGGCCTGGAACCCGACCTGGCCGGCCGTGAAGCCCAGATCGACGACGAGCTCGACATCGTCGGAGTCCGCCTCCCACTCAGCAGGCACGGTGCCGGTGACGTGGAACCAGGTGGTCCCCCACGGCTTGCCCCACGGCTGACCGACGGCGAACGGCACGTACGGGGCGGCGATCGCCTGCGCGAACGGCACCGGCTCATCCGGCACCTCCCACGCCTCGATCGTCACGGGCACACGCACGCGCTCCACCGCGGGGGCGAGACGCTCGCGGACGAACCGGTCCACGCGCATCTCGACGAGCTGATTCTGCTGATACAACGAGACTCCTTATATAGAGGTACGGGCTGGGGAGGCGAAGGGGCTCAGCCCTTGACCGCCCCGGCGAGCGCCGACGAACCGCCGAGCACCCGCGAGACGAGCACATAGAGAGCGATGACCGGAACCGAGTAGACGAGCGAGTAGGCGGCGAGCTGTCCGTACGCCACCGCTCCGTACTGTCCGAAGAAGGTGAAGATGCTGACCGCCGCCGGCTGGTTCTCCGGGCTCAGCAGCAGCACGAACGGAACGAAGAAGTTGCCCCACGCCTGCACGAACACGAAGATGAACACCACGGCGATCCCGGGCCGCACGAGCGGCACCACGACCGTCCACAGCGTCTTCATGCTCGACGCACCATCGACCCATGCCGCCTCCTCGAGTGAGATCGGCACAGCATCCACGAAGTTCTTGGTCATCCAGATGGCCATCGGCAACGACGACGCCGCCATGAACAGGATGGTCCCGCCGAGCGAGTCGATCAGATTCAGCGACACGAACAGGCTGTAGACGGGAACCATCATCGCCGTGATCGGCAGGCAGGTGCCGAACAGGATGGCGTAGAGGAACGGCTTGTTGAACCGGTTGCGGTAGCGCGAGAGCGGGTAGGCGGCGAGCACCGCCACGATGACCGTCAGGATGGCGCAGCCCGCCGAGAGCAGCAGGCTGTTCCAGAGCGGAACGAAGGCGAGCTCGGGGGTGAGCACCTTCTGGAAGTTCTCGAGCGTCCACTGCTTCGGCCACGCGACGGCGAGCGTCGCGCCGCCGTCGAACGAGGCGAGCACCACCCAGACCATGGGCAGCACGAACACGATTCCGATGACGATGAGCAGCACGTTGGCGAGCCATTTGAGGCCCTTGCCGCTGGGCGATGACAGCCGGATCGACGACATCAGTCCACCTCCGATTTCAATGCGCGAACGTAGACGAAGGCGAAGATCGCGCCGACGAGGAGCAGGATGGTCGCGATCGCGGTGCCGTAGCCGAGCTCGGAGAACTTGAACGCCTCCTGGTAGGCCAGCACCGGCAGGGTCATGCTCTTGTTCCCGGGACCGCCGCCGGTCATGACGTAGATCAGCGTGAAGACCGAGAGGGTCTGCAAGGTGATCAGCATGAGGTTGGTCGAGATGCTGCGGCGGATCATCGGCAGCGTCACGAGGAAGAACCGCTTGACCCCGTTGGCGCCGTCGACCTCTGCCGCCTCGGTGATCTCAGGCGGCACCTCCGACAGCGCCGCCGAGTAGACGAGCATCGAGAACGCGGCGCCGCGCCACGTGTTCGCGAGGATCACCGCCAGCATCGGGAAGGCGAACAGCCACGCCGGGCCGGCGATCCCGAACGCGGCCAGGATGGCGTTGAAGGTGCCCTTCGAGCTGAAGAACGCGTACGACGCGAACGCGGCGACGATCTCGGGGAGCACCCACGCGCCCACCACGAACGTGGAGACGATGGCGCCGACCACACGTCCGCCGTGCCGCATCAGCAGGGCGAGCACCATGCCCATCACGTTCTGGCCGATCACGGCGGAGCCGATCACGAACACCAGGGTGAGCACGACCGCCACCGGGAAGTCGGGGCTGTTGAACAGATCGATGTAGTTCTTGAGGCCGATCCACTCCGTGTCCGCCGCGGCGGAGCCGGTCAGGGACGAGTTGGTGAACGAGCCGTAGAACGACGCGAGGATGGGACCGACCAGGAACACGACCAGCAGGCCGATGGCCGGGACGAGCGGGACGGCCCTGGCGACGGACCGGCCCATTCTGCGCGAACGTGCCGTGCGCTCCGGGCGCTGCGGCCGGGGAGATCCTCCCCGGCCGCGCGCGTCGGAGCCGACGGCGTCGAGTGTCGACGTCACTGGAACTACTCCGACTCCGTCTTGTCTTTCCCGACGATGCCGACGACCGTGTCGTCGTACGCCTTCGCCGCCTCAGCCGGCGACTGCTGACCGGTCATCACCGACTCCATGGCCACCTGGATCCCGTTGGAGATCTTCGAGTAGTCCGGGGTCGCCGGGCGGAACTTGGTGACGGCGACGAGCGACGAGAAGAACTCCGACGTCGGGTTCGCCTTGGCGTACGCGGGGTCGGCCGCGACGTCCTTGCGAACGGGGATCTGGCTCAGCTTGATGGCGAAGTCGAGCGAGTTGTCCTTGTTCAGGGCGTAGGTGATGAACTTGAACGCCTCGTCCTTGGCCTTGCTCTTGGCGCCCATCGAGAGGGTCCAGCCACCCGACATGCTGATGCTGCCCGGGTCGTCGCCGTTCTGGGTCGGCATCGGCGCGGTGCCCATGACTTTGTTCCAGTCCGCCCACGGCTTGGCACCGGTGGACTGCCAGGTGTTCGAGACCCACGAGCCGTCGAGGTTGATCGCGAGCTTGCCCTCTGGCAGCAGCTGGCTCGTGACGATGTTCTGGTAGTTGGTGTCGCTGGTGATCTCCTGCGACGGGCCGAGGCCGCCCTGGTAGACGTCCTTCAGCACCTTCAGCGAGTCGGTGAAGGCCTGGGATCCGGTGATCCACTTGCCGCTGCTCGCGTCGTACAGTCCGTCTTTGCTCGCTCCGTAGAGCAGCATCTCGAAGCCCTGCATCGAGCTGGCCTCGCCGCCGGCCTTGCCGGAGAAGATGTTGATCGGCGTGACACCGGGGACCTTGGACTTGATCGTCTTGGCCGCGTCCATGACGTCGGCCCAGGTCTTCGGCTTCCAGTCGGTCGGCAGACCTGCCTTGGCGAAGATCTCTTTGTTGTACCAGAGGCCACGTGTGTCGGTGCCCATCGAGACGCCGTAGATCTTGCCGTCGTCGCCCTTACCGGCGTCCTTCGCGTTGTCGAAGAACTGCGACCAGTCGGCCCACTTCTTCACGTAGGAGTCGAGGGGCTCGAGGTAGCCGGCCTGGGCATCCGAGCGGATGAGGAACGTGTCTTCGTAGAGCACGTCGGGGGCGGTGGACGCGCTGCGGTTCATGAGCGCGAGCTTCGTGTAGTAGTCGTTCTCGGCGGCTTTGATGGGAACCAGGGTGACCTTCTCGCCCGGGTTGGCCGCTTCGAAGCCCTTCTTCGCCTTGTTCATGAAGACGCTCATGAGGTCGGATCCGAAGTCCTGATAGGCGACCTTGATGGTCTTCCCGTCGTTGGAACCGGACGACGAGCATCCGGCCAAAGCGACGAGGGTGGACGCGGCCACGACGGCGGCCAGTATCCTGCTGCGTTTCATCGATGCTCCTTTGCTTCGATGTCCGGTGGGCGCTCACGCCCTCGATGCCGGACCCTAGTCGTATTTTATAAATCAATTTGATTTACATTGCAAGACTTTGTCAGAACATTTACGGAACGGTGATGTGCCGCGCCCGTGCCCCGGTGGCGTGAGTCGGCTCAGCGGGGTGAGAAGGTCGCGTCGAGCACGAGGCAGGCGGCGCCGACCGCGGCCACGTCGTCGCCGACCGAACTCGAGGCCAGCGTCACCGGGTGCGTCAGGATGCTCATGTCGATCTCGCGCAGGCGCTCCGGCAGCTGCTCCAGGTAGCGGCGCTCCACCCGCGCCCACGACGGACCGCCGTAGACCACGCGATCGATGTCGAGAAGAGCCGCCAGGTTCGACAGGTACAGCGCCGAGTTCCGGATCGAGCGATCCAGGATGGCCGCCGCCGCAGCATCCCCGTCGTCGGCCGCGCGCGTGAGCGCCGTGAACAGCTCGTCCACCGTGTCGACGTCGAGGTCGAGGTCGACCCCATCCGGAACGGGCGCGCCGCCCGGCGCCCGGAGCACGCCGGCCCGGATGCCCTGCATCACGAGGCGGTACGGCCGCACGGACTCGCCGTAGCAGCCGCGCCGACCACAGGCGCACAGGGCGCCATCCGGGCCGGGGTCGACGACCGCGTGACCGACGTCGCCCGCGTTCTGCGATGCCCCGGTGTAGACCGCGCCCGCGAGCACCATCCCGACGCCCACTCCGGTGCCGTAGTACACGAAGGCGAAGTTGCCGCTCGCGCCGGCCGGGTCGCGCCAGCGCTCGCCGACCGCGGCGGCCGTGACATCCTTCGCGAGCAGCGACGGCAGGCCGGTCGCGGCCGTGAGCTCGTCGCCCAGGTGCAGGTCGTTCCAGCCGGGCACGAGCGGGGGTCGCACGACGACGCCGGTTCCGACGTCGATCGGCCCGGGAGCGGCCACGCCGACACCGCTCACCCGCGAGCGGTCGACGCCGGAGCGCTTCAGCACATCCCCGATCGCGTCGACGGCCACGGCGATCGTCTCGGCCGGGTCGCCGGAGACGGGCGAATGGCGCCGCACGTGCTCGATCACGGAGCCCTCGAGATCGAGCAGCACGCAGGTGATCACCGTCGGGTCGAGGTGCACCCCGACGGCGTACGAGCCTCGTGGCTCGAGCTGCAGGATGGTCCGCGGCTTGCCCGGCCCATCGATCTGCTTGCCGGCCTCCCTGATCAGGCCCTGGCCGAGCAGCCGGCGGCTCACGTTCGAGACGGTCTGCGCCGACAGGCCGGTGGCTCCCACCAGCTCGACCCTGCTCATCCCGTCACCCGAACGGCGGATCGCGTCGAGCACCACCGTGTCGTTGAACGCGGCGATCGCGGGGAGGTTCGCTCCTCTCGGCATGCGGCCTCCTTCCACGGCTCCGGGCATTCGTAGGATACATACCGTCTCGCGCTCGGTTCGGCGGATGACCACAATGGGGGATATGAGCGAAACGACGTCGATCGACCCCGCGGTCCCACCCAGCGGACCCGTCTGCGTTGAGTGCACGGAGACCGACGGCTGGTGGTTCCACCTGCGACGCTGCGCCTCGTGCGGTCACGTCGGATGCTGCGACAGCTCTCCCTCGCAGCACGCGACCGCGCACTTCCGCGAGACCGGCCACCGCGTCATCCGCTCGTTCGAGCCCGGTGAGACGTGGTTCTACGACTACGAGACCGAACAGCTCTCCGACGGGCCGGACCTGGCGGCGCCGCAGCACCATCCACTCGATCAGCCGGCGCCCGGGCCCGAGGGCCGCGTGCCGCAGGACTGGCAGCGGCTGCTGCACTGAGCGGCCCCGTCGCCACCCCATCCGTCTCCTAGACTTGCTACGAACCACGGTCGACAACGGCCGACGGAGGGACGCACTATGGGATCGAGATGGGCTCGCGTGCTGCGCGGGCTGCTCGCGTCCGGCGTCGCCATCTTCGTCGCCGCCCTGTTCCACGTGGCCGGCGGCGGAGCGGCCCCCGGGCCCGTTCCGCTCGCACTGAGTCTCGCCTTCGCGACGATCGCGTCGATCGCCCTGACCACGCAGCGCCTCTCGCTCTGGCGCCTCACGATCTCGGTCGTCCTCAGTCAGCTGCTCTTCCACGCGCTCTTCGGACTCGGCGGAGGCACGGCCACGTTCACCGCGGCCGGCGGCATGCAGGCCGGCGGCATGCAGCACATGCACTCCGGATCGCACCTGACGATGTCGATCAGCGACGCCGCCGGCGCACATGCCGACATGGGAATACTTCCGTCGAACCCGGCGATGTGGCTCTCGCACGCGGCCGCCGTTCTCGTCACCGTGATCGCCCTGCGCTTCGGCGAGCGGGCGTTCTGGGGGCTCCGCGACACGGCCAGGATGGGCGTCGCCCGGCTGACACGCGCTGCGCTGGCCGCTCAGAGCCTCGCAAGCCTTCCGGTCGTGCCGCGCTCCTCGGCGATCGCCACGGTCGACACCGAACCCGTGCACCTGCGCGAGCTCGGCATCCCGCTCGGGCGTCTGCGCCATCGAGGTCCACCGGTCGCCGTCGCCGCGTTCTGACGCGCGCCACCACGGATGCCGTGGTCGCGCCGTCGGTGATCGCGCGCACGCGCATCCGCTTTCGACCCAACGACTTCGATCAGGACATCCCCATGAAGAAACGCACCATCGCCGCGTCCATCGCGGCAGGAACCACCGCCCTGCTCCTCCTCGGCGCCCCGCTCGCCGCGAGCGCCCACGTGCACGTCGACCCCGACCAGGCGACGCCCGGCAGCTACACCACGCTGACGTTCCGGGTGCCGACGGAATCCGCGACCGCGGGCACCGTCAAACTGGTGGTCGACCTGCCCACCGACCACCCGTTCACCTCGGTCAGCTACCTGCCGATCGCCGGCTGGACGACGACCGTCGACACCGAGAAACTCTCCAAGCCGGTTACGGCGGAGGGCGGCACGATCACCGAGGCGCCGGTGCGCGTCACCTGGACGGCCGGCAGCGGCGTTTCGATCGCACCGGGCCAGTTCCAGCAGTTCACGATCTCCGCGGGAGCGGTCCCGGATGTCGGCAGTCTCGCGCTGCCGACCCACCAGACCTACTCCGACGGCACCGTCGTCGACTGGACCGAGGCGACACCGGCCTCGGGCAAGGAACCCGAGCACCCGGCGCCGACCCTCTACGTGAACGACCCGGTGCCGGCCGGCGATGAGAGCCCCCTGGTGGCCACCGCTACGCCCGCCCCGGCTCCCGCCGCCGCGTCCGACGGGATCACGGATGCCGTCGCGATCGGACTCGGAATCGCCGGCCTGGCGCTGGGAGCCATCGCCCTGGTGGTCGCGGTGTTCGCCGTGACGCGTCGCTCGCGCGGACAGGCAGGCGCCTGATGCGCCGGCGACTGCTGACCGCATCCGCCGTCGCTCTCGGCGCGCTCGCGTTGGCGCTCGCGCCCGTCGCCGCGGCATCCGCGCACGACTATCTCGTGTCGAGCGACCCTGCCGCGGGGTCGACGGTGACGACACCACCTCAGACGGTTACGCTCACGTTCAACGACCGGGTGATCGATCTCTCCGGTGACGGCGCGAGCACCCTCGTGACGGTCACCGGACCCGGCTCGGGCTCGGCGGTACGCCACTTCGAGACCGGATGCCCGACCGTCGCGGACACCGTCGTGACCGCGCCCGTCGCCCTCGGCGGCGCTGGGGACTACACCGTGACCTACCAGATCGTCTCGGCCGACGGGCACACGGTGTCGAACACGGTGAAGTTCGCGTACCAGCCGCCCGCAGGGGCGGCCGCGGCGGGCGGCAGCGAGACCGCAGTATGCGGGGCCGGCGGGGGCAGCGGGAGCGGCGGCGGGAGCGGCGGCGGGTCGACCTCGACCGCATCGCCGACGGGCCCTGCGTCGTCGACCCCTGGCGCGCAGCCGACCGAGACGGCCGGATCCGCAGTGCCGACGCAGACCGCGTCCGGTGACTCCGGCAACCTCGGGCTCGTGATCGGGATTGCGATCGGGATCGTGGTGCTCGCGATCGCCGGCGTGCTGATCGTGGTGTTCACGGCGCGGCGCAAGCCGCCGGCGGGCGGCGCCGGGGCCGGTCCCGCGGACGGAGTGTCAGGCGGCGAGTCCGGCTCGGGCGGCGGTTCGGGCGGCGCGTCAGGTTCGGGCGGCGCGTCCGGCGACTGAGCGCCGACGCGCTCGTCGCCCGCGCGCGTCACCGCGCGGATGCGCCCGCGCATCCGCGCCCGCGCATCCAGGCCCGCGATCGAGTCGGGGAAAAGTATCGGTTTTCGGCCGATCCACGTGATTTCTCCCCGACTCGATCTCGGGTGCGAGCGCGGGTGCGCGCGCGGGTGCGAGCGCGGGTGCGCGCGGGCTCAGGGGGTGGGCATGCCGCCGTTGACGTTGAGGGTCTCGCCGACGACGTAGCTCGACTCCGGCGACGCCAGGAACACGTAGGCGGGCGCCAGCTCGGTCGGCTGACCCGCCCGGCCCAGCGCCGTCTGCTCGCCGAAGTCCGGGAGCTTGTCCTTCGGCTGCCCGCCCGACACCTGCAACGGTGTCCAGATCGGCCCGGGAGCGACCGCGTTCACCCGGATGCCGCGGGGGGCGAGCTGCGAGGCGAGCGCCTTCGTGAAGGTGTTGATCGAGGCCTTCGTGGTGGCGTAGTCGACCAGGATCTCGCTCGGCAGGTATGCCTGGACGGACGTGGTGTTGATGATCGACGACCCGGCGGGCAGGTGGGGAAGGGCCGCCTTCGTGATCCAGAACATCGCGTAGACGTTCGTGCGGAACGTCTCGTCGAACTGCTCGTCACTCAGGTCTTCGAGGCGTTCGCAGAACTGCTGCTTGCCGGCGTTGTTGACCAGGATGTCCAGGCCGCCCAGCGCCTCGACGGCGTCACCGACCAGCGCGCGGCACGCATCCGGAGTCGTGATGTCGGCGGGCAGGGCGACCGCCGTGCTGCCGCTCTTCTCGATGAGCTCGACGACGGCGCGGGCATCCTGCTCCTCGTCGGGCAGGTACGCGATTGCGACATCCGCACCCTCCCTGGCGAACGCGATCGCCACCGCAGCGCCGATCCCGGAGTCGCCTCCGGTGATGAGGGCACAACGGCCCTCGAGCCGTCCCGTGCCCCGGTAGGTCTCCTCGCCGCGGTCGGCGGTGGGGGTGAGTTCTTCGTCGAGGCCCGGCGCCGGTTGCTGCTGCTCGGGCGCATCGACGGACGGATAACGATCGACGGGATTCTGAAAAGTGAGCTGATCGGACATGCAGCGCACGGTACGCGGGGCGTCATCCGCGACACAGGGGCTTTCGGCGATCCGTCGAGGAGCGTACGTTCAGCCCATGGACAAGGACGCCCAGACCCCGCAGCCACCCATTCCGGACTACCAGATGGACCCGGACATCGTTCCGGCGAGCCTCCCCGATCCGGCGGCCGTCGACGACGGCGACGAGGAGGACGGCCGCCTCTGAGCCGGTCGATCGCCGAGCGAACGCCCGCCTAACGCCGAGCGGACGCCTAGTCCGGCGCGCCGCCGGACGCCGTGTCCTCCTCGGTCTCGGCGTTGTGGTGCTGCTGCTGCGACGGTTCGGACTCCTGGCCGTGCTCCGGATCGGATGCCGTGAAGTCGGCGCTCGTCATCTCGCGCTCGCCCTCGTCGAGATCGGGACGGTTCTGCTCATCGCTCATCAGTGATCCTCTCCTGCGGCTGAGTCGCCGCGGCTGTGCCCGGGCGGCCTGGACGGCCGCCCCATCGACCGTGGCGATGAACGGTATCCCCACCCGCGCGCCGACGGAAGGGGTCCAGCGGATACACCAGGACTCCACACCGGAGGTTGAGCACTCCCCCAGCCAGATGGGGCAGGGTGGCCACGTGGAAATCGTGGTGGACGTCGTGCTCATCGTGCTCGCCGTCGCCGCGATCGCCGCGGGCTGGAGCAATGGCGCGATCAAGGCCGCCGCCTCTCTCGTCGGTCTCGGTCTCGGACTCTGGGCGGGTCTGGCGCTGGCTCCCGTAGCCGTAGCCTGGCTGGCGTCGATGGGCTGGACCAGCGTGATGCAGCGGTCGGTCATCGCCTCCCTGGTCGTGCTCGCCTGCGCGGCGGTCTCCTACGCGATCGCCGTGACACTCGCATCCGTCATCGGCAAGGTGCTGCGGCACGGTCCGATCCGGTGGCTCGACTCTCTGATCGGCTCCGTCTTCGGCCTGCTGACCTGGGCCGTCGTCGTCTGGCTGCTCGCCGGTTTCGCGCTCGCCACCAACATCGCGACGGTCGTCCAGGCCGCCAACTCGTCGCGCGTCGTCGCCACGCTCGACAGCGTCGCGCCCGTTCCGTCGTCGACCGTGCTCGGCGCCGTGGACGACGTGCTCGCCGACGCCGGCCTGCCCAAGGTGTTCGAGGGCGGAGAGTCGATCAAGACCGCTCAGCCGCCGAGCACGGCGGTGCCGGCCGCCGTCGCCCGCGCGGAGAACTCGGTGGTCACGGTGCTCGCCTCCAAGCCGGACTGCGGTGTCGACTCGGAGGGAAGCGGTTGGGTGGTGTCGCGCGGCCGGGTCGTCACCAACGCCCACGTCGTCGCGGGCGCCTCGTCGATCGTCGTCCGCGACCCCATCACCGACCGTCCCGAGAGCGCGACGCTCACCGCCTTCGATCCGGAGCGCGACCTGGCCGTACTCGACGTGACCGACCTCACCGCGCCCGCGCTCGACATCGGCCCCGACCTCACCGCGGGGGCCCAGGCCTACGCCGCCGGCTACCCCGGCAACGGCCCGTACACGGTGAGCCCGCAGCGCGTACGCGATCGACTGAACGCTCGCGGCACCGACATCTACCAGAGCGGCATCGTCGAGCGCGACATCTACTCGCTGCGCGGATCGGTGCGGCCCGGCAACTCGGGCGGCCCGCTGCTGGACTCCTCCGGCAGGGTCGCCGGCGTCGTCTTCGCACGCTCGACCGCCGACCCGGACACGGGCTACGCGCTCTCCCTGGCCGAGCTCCGCCCCGTCCTGTCCTCGGTCAGAACCGCTCCGATCAGCTCCGGGGGCTGCGCGACCGGATGACCACCGACCGACCCGTACCCTGACAAGGCCGGGAAGTCATCCCCCTCGCGATCGCGCGCGAGCCTGGCTACCCTGGTGTCATCGCATCCAGGCGCACGTCGGACCGAATGATTCCGGGCGACACACGTGGGGGCCGGATGCCTGACACCATCCCGGGCTCGCCGATCGAGTCCGGGATCGTGTTTTCCCGGCTAACGGACTGAACGTTTTCGGAACGCCCGACCGCATTTTCGGAACAGTTCTCCCTCAGCGGTGGTTGGCTGGGAGCATGAAGGCTGTCACCTATTCGTCCACCGGTTCCTCCGACGTCCTCCACTTCGGCGAGCGCGACGAGCCGCATCCCGCCGCGGGTGAGGTGCGCGTGCGCATCCACGTCTCGGGGGTGAACCCGACCGACTGGAAAGCGCGACAGGGCAGCGGCGAGACGGAGCTCCCCCAGCCGCAGGTCCCGAACCAGGATGGCGCCGGCGTCGTCGACGAGATCGGCGACGGCGTGACCGGCATCGCCGTCGGCGACCGCGTCTGGGTATGGGACGCCGCCTACAAGCGTCCGGATGGCACGGCCCAGGAGCTCGCCGTCGTCCCGGCCCGTCAGGTGGTCCGCCTGCCCGACGACGTGAGCTTCGACGTCGGGGCTTCGCTCGGCATCCCGGCACTCACGGCGCACCGCGCCTTGACCGTGCACGAGAACTCTCCCGGTGAGCTCGCGCCCGGCGCGCTCGATGGCCGCACCGTTGTCGTCGCCGGGGGCGCAGGCGCGGTCGGGCATGCGGCCATCCAGCTCGCCGTCTGGGCGGGAGCCACCGTGGTCTCGACCGTGAGCAGTCACGAGAAGGCGGAGCTGGCGCGCGCCGCCGGCGCCCACCACGTGGTGAACTACCGCGACTCGGATGCCGCCCAGGCGATCGGCGCGCTCGCTCCGCGCGGCGTGGACATCATCGTGGAGGTGAATGCGGCCGCCAACGCCGAGCTCGACGTGCGCGTCGCGGCACCGGATGCCTCGATCGCGATCTACGCCGACGGCGCGGACTCCCCCGGGGTGACGATCCCCACCCGGCCGAGCATGTCGAAGAACCTGCGGTTCCAGTTCGTGCTGACCTACACCACTCCGCCCGAGGTGAAGGCGGCTGCGGTGCGCGCCGTCTCGGCGGCGCTGGCCGACGGCGCTCTGCCGGTGGGCGCGGAGCACGGCCTGCCGATCACGCGCTTCGCGCTGGCGGACACGGCCGCCGCGCACGACGCGGTCGAGAAAGGCCTCGTCGGCAAGGCCCTCATCGACGTCGCCTGAGCGCGGCCCAGCCGCGCCGAGCGCCTCCCCTGATCGTCGTTTGCCACTTGATGTGGTCATCCGGGCAATGAAACCACCACAAGTGGCAAACGACGCCCGGCCTCAGTCGGCGGCAGCGCGGGGGCAGCGGGATGCAGCAGCAACGACCGTGGCGGCGATCGCCGGGCCGGCCGCGCGCGACGCGCGGTCCGTACGTGCGAGCGCCAGCTGGGTCACCAGCGCCACCACTCCGACCGCCGCGATAGCCACCGCGTACCCGATCACCGACGGCAGCAGCCCGACGATCCCGATCAGCTCGCCCGCCACGAGCGCAGGCACCCCGTACGCCAGGTAGTTCACCAGGAACACGGCGGCGAACAGCTCCGCACGCTGGTCGTTCGGGGCGAGCGGGGCCAGGATGCGCAGGCTCGACGAGAACGCGGCACCGAAGCCCGCCCCGCCGAAGACCGCGGCTACGAACAGCAGCCAGAGCACCCCGCCCGCGATCGCCACCGTCGCGAGCACCACGCCGACGATCACCGCGGCCATGCCCGTGATCATCGCGAGGCGAGCGGGCACCCGGCTCAGCAGGAACCCGACGACCGCGCCGACCGCCGGCTGCAGGGCGACGATGAGGCCGTTGACCAGTCCGCTGTCGATGTGGAACACCCCGTGCACGATCGACGGGGCCAGCCCGAGGAAGAGGCCGGCGAGCATCCAGGTCGCGGCCAGCACGGGGATGGACCCCGTGAACTCGCGGCGCGCGGCCCGCGGCACATTCAGGCGCGGGATGAGCGACCGCACCGCTCCCGGGCGGCTCTCGACCGTCTCCGCGGACCAGGCGACCACGAAGATCCCGGCGACGAAGACGAGCGCCAGTGCGGTGAAGATGAGGAGCGTCGGCTGCGCGGTGAACTGCACGGCGATGCCGGTGACGAGGGCGCCGAGGGCGATCCCGCCGATGGGCGCCGTTCCGCCGATGACCGCCCCGAGCTTCTTGTGGCGCTGGGGAGCGAGCTCGACGATCGACGCCGTGAAGGTTCCCGTCGCGGCACCGGTCGCGACGCCCTGCACCGCGCGGGCCACGATGATCCACCCGATGTCGCGCGCGAACAGGAAGAGCACCATCGAGACGATCTCAAGCGCGAGCGCCCCGATCAGCACCGGTCGGCGACCGATGTGGTCGGACAGGGAACCGGCGATCAGCAGGGTGACGAGCAGGGTGATCGCGTAGATCGCGAAGGCGACGGTCAGCACCCAGTCGGGGAAGCCCCACTGCTGCTGGTAGAGCACGAACAGCGGGCTGGGGGCGCCCGCGGCGAAGGTCACGCCGACGAACGCGAGCGCGGCACCGACGAACGCGGCGATCGGCCGGAGCGTGCGACGCGCGGGACGAACGGCGGCGATGGAGCCTGTTTCTGCGGCTGTTGACATCTTCCCCTCCTGAGAGCAGACACTAAAAGCAAATCCGATTGCTTTAGGGATGCTAGACCCGCCGTGCAATTAAAGCAACAAGTTTTGCTTTAATTCATTCCGGGCGTACCATCGAGGCATGGAAACCCAGACCACAGGGCCGAAACGCACGGGTGGGCGCAGCGCCGCGGTCATCCACAATGTGCGCACGGCGGTCGAGGAGCTCGTCAAGGAGCGCGGCCGCGATCGTGTCACGGTCCCGCTCGTCGCCGAGCGGGCCGGCGTCAACCCAACGAGCATCTACCGCCGTTGGGGAGACCTGCCCACCCTCATCAACGACATCGCCACCTACCACCTCGACCCCGAGCGTGAGCTGCCGCACAGCGGAAGCCTGCAAGACGACCTCACCGAGTGGGCGCGCGAGATCGTCGCCCACTATCGCAAGCCCGTCAACGCGGCGCTGCTGCGCGGCGGCGCCGCCAACGCCGGCGACCGGGAGTCGGACTGCCTGCGCAATCGCCGCCTCGAGGCGACGATGTTCCTCGACCGAGCGGATGCTGCGGGCATCACTCCCGACGACATCGTGGATCATGTGGTCGCCCCGATCATCTACCGGGTGATCTTCCAGCCGTGGACGCTCACCGACCAGACCGCCGAGGACCTCGTCTCCCGCCTCTTCGCCTGAGCACCCGTGGGGCCATCACCGACCTGCCGACCGTCGGCCGTCCTCCGTTTGGGTATCGTCGGAGGATGAGCCGAAGCCGACCCGAGCGCGTCGCCGCACGCTCCGGCTGGGCCGTCGGCATCGCGACGGCCGCCTACGGCGTCTCGTTCGGCGCACTGGCAACGGCATCCGGACTCGACATCTGGCAGACCTGCGTGCTCAGCCTGCTCATGTTCAGCGGAGGCTCGCAGTTCGCGCTGATCGGCGTGCTCGCCTCGGGCGGCACCGCGGCCGGGGGCTCGGCCATCGCCGGCGCAGCCCTGCTCGGCGTGCGCAACTCGTTCTATGCGTTGCGGCTGTCCCGCATCATCGGACCCGGATTCTGGCGCCGCGCCGCCGCCACCCAGCTCACGATCGACGAGTCGACGGCCGTCGCCACGGCACAGACAGAACCGCGCGCCCAGCGCATCGGGTTCTGGACGACGGGCCTCGTCGTCTACATCGGGTGGAACCTCACCACCCTGGCCGGCGCCCTCCTCGGCAACCTGATCGGCGACGTCAAGGCCTACGGGCTGGATGCTGCTGCCGCGGCCGCCTTCCTCGGCCTGCTCTGGCCGCGGCTCAAGGCGCGTCAGACCCAGGCCGTCGCCGTCGCGGCCGGCTTCGTCGCCACGCTGCTCACGCCGTTCCTCACCCCTGGGCTCCCGGTGCTGGCCGCCGCGGCCGTCGCGATCGTGATCGGCGCGCTCAACCTCTTCGGCGCGCGATCGGACCCACCGCATCTCGAAGCCATCCCGATGGAACGCGAGGTGGAGCCGTGACGACCTGGAACATCATCCTGCTCGCGTCGATCGCGGTGCTCGCCCTGAAAGCGGTGGGCTGGCTCGTGCCGCCGAAGGCGCTCGACCATCCGACGGTCGCGCGGATCAGCGACCTCCTCACGGCAGCGCTGCTCGCCGCTCTCATCTGCGTGCAGACGTTCGGCGCCGGCCAGGGGCTCGTGCTGGATGCGCGCATCCCGGCCCTGGCGATCGCGGCGGGCCTCTACGCCCTGCGCGTCCCGTTCATCGTGGTCGTTCCCGCCGCGGCCGTCGTCGCCGCGCTCATCCGGCTCATCCCCTGACAACAACCCCTCCGCGCGCGAGGTGCGGAATGTCGTCCATTCCCGCCGAATGAGCGACTTTCGGCACCGCTCGGCGGATCGGGCCGCTCGCGAACGACGGGTGTCGGCGGCCGTTCGTACTCTGTGAGTGCAGCGGGCCGGGCTGCGCACCAGGTATGAAGGAGAGCAGTGGCCCCGTGGCATCCCGTCGCCAACGCGCACGCGTCGGAGTGGCTGCTGCGGCAGGGCGCGATGGACACGCCGTATGCGGTCGTGCGCCGCTTCGCGTTCGGTGACCCCAATCATCCGGATGTCTGGTTCCGGGTGGTCACGTGGGCGGCGCGGTCCGAGGGGCGCGAACTGATCGGCTGGTGCCGCACGCTCGAGGCCGCTGCCGCCGCCGGCTGGGACCACCGCTGCGCGGCCGAGTCGTGGCGCCACCATCTCGCCGCCAAGCGGACGGATGCGACCACGATGGACCGGCGCCGCCCTCCGGCCGCCGACCTCGTCCGCTTCTACCGCGCCTCATTGCGCAGACGGACAGCGGCGGGCACGATGGAGCGCACGACATCCGGGAGGCAGTGATGGCCGAATCGACGGGCCGAGGCATCGACATCGACCCCACCGACGGACGCGACGAGAGCGCGTCCCAACGCGCCGACCGGAACTGGGCCGAGATCCTTCAGGAGTTGCGGGTGACCCAGACCGGAACCCAGATCATCAGCGGGTTCCTGCTCTCGATCGTGTTCCAGCAGCGGTTCCACGAGCTGGACACGTTTCAGGTCGGCTTCTACCTGGCGCTCGTGGTGATCGCGGCCGCGTGCACGGCGCTCGCGCTCGCCCCCGTGGCGCTGCACCGTCAGCTCTTCCGTCGCCACGAGAAGGTGCGGGCGGTGGTGATCGCGAACATCCTGCTGCGCGCGACGCTGGCTCTGGTCGCGGTGCTCACCACGGGCGTCGTGTTCTTCATCTTCGACGTCACCCTCAACCGCACCGCGGCCATCACGGCCGCCTGCGTCGTGCTCGTGCTGCTGGTGCTGCTGCTCCTCGTCTTCCCACGGTCGGTCGCGCAGATACTCCGCCGCACCGAGCCGGCCGAGCATGCCTGAGGCAACGTTCTCACGTTGAGGGGCGCGCGACGATGAGGACGAGGGAGCCGAGGAACTCCGGCGTGGTGCGCAACGCGCCGTACCGGGCGTCCCAGGCTCCGGATGCGAGGTCGTCGCGCAGACGGCGCTCGAACCGTTCCTCCACCTCCGGTCCCACGAAGCTCCAAGCCGAGTTCGCCAGCCGAGCGCCGGGATCGAGCAGCAGCTCCGGGCGTCCGTAGTACGCCTCGCCGAAGCCGTCGCTGCAGTCGAGCGGGATCGGCACCGTCGTGACGGTCGTCTGCCCGCCGACCAGCTCGGCGATGAGCGCGGGCCGGGGATAGCGTCGCGCTTCGGTCGCGATCACCTCGGGCGCGTAGTCGGCGAGCCAGAACCGGTCGAGGGTATCCGGATCGCAGGTGAGCACGACGACCGGGCCGGTCGCCACCCGTCGCAGCTCGGCCAGCCCAGCGGCGAGGTCTCCCCACTGGTGCACGGAGAACGTGGTCATGGCCGCGTCGAAGGAACCGGAGGCGAACGGGAGCTGCTCGGCCGTGGCATCCAGGGCAACCGGCAGCGAGGCGGGCCGCTGTGCTCGCATCGAGGCGGAGGGTTCGACCGCGGTCACAGCTCGGTCATGCGGTTCGTAGGAGCCGGCGCCCGCTCCGACATTCACGACGGTCGCGGCATCGCCGAGTGCTGCGACGATCGCCGACGCGATCGCAGGATCGGGCCGACGGTAGTACGTGTAGCCGCGTCCGATCGTTCCGTAGTCCGCGTCGCCCGCGCTTCCGTCTGCTCGCCTCACTCTCCCGATCCTCTCAGACGGCTCGAGTCTTCCTTCGTTGAGGGGCGGCGAACGCATGGTCGCACGGCGTGTTTACCTGCGTTCGCCGCCCCTCAATGGATGGGAAAGATCCGTGCCAGCCCGGATGCCGGTGCGAGCGACCTGGCCATAACGTGAGAGTCAGCAATCAGCTGGGGGACACCGGGGGGTGACCAGGGCCGGAGCGGAATCATCCGCTCCGGCCCTACTCGTGTGCGGGCGGCCGCGCACCGCGGAGCCACTCGCCGGACAGAGAAAGGGCCGGACCCCCGAAGGGATCCGGCCCGCTCGTCGTCTCAGCGAGACGGTGAGTCGTTGACTACTTGGTCAGCGGCTCGAGGGTCGGGTCGTTGGCGTACGCCTCGGCCGCGTTCTCCTTGGTGACGATGACCGGCTTCAGCAGGAAGGCCGGAACGACCTTCTTGCCGTTGTCGTACGACTTGTCGTCGTTGGTCTCCGCCTTGTCGCCCTTCGAGAGCGAGGTCACCATCGCGATGGCCTGCTTGACCAGGTTGCGGGTGTCCTTGTTGATGGTCGAGTACTGCTCGCCCGCCATGATCGACTTGACCGACTCGGCCTCGGAGTCCTGACCGGTGACGGTCGGGACCGGCTTGCCTGCACCCTTCACCGAGGTGATGATGGCGCGGGCCAGGGTGTCGTTCGGCGACAGCACACCGTTGAGCTCGGTCGAACCGTAGCTCTTGGCAAGCAGGGTGTCCATGCGGGTCTGCGCGTTGGCCGGCAGCCAGCCCTGGGTAGCCGTCTGCTTGATGTCGGTCTGACCGGAGACGACCTTCAGGGTGCCGTCGTCGATCTTCGGCTGGAGGACCTTCATGGCGCCGTTGAAGAAGACGGCCGAGTTGGCGTCGTCGGGCGAACCGGAGAAGAGCTCGATGTTGAAGTTCTTCTTACCCGGGTACTTCTTGGCCATGCCGTCGAGCAGGGCCTGACCCTGCAGTTCGCCGACCTTCTCGTTGTCGTACGCGACGTAGTAGTCGACGTCCGGCGAGTTCAGGATGAGGCGGTCGTACGCGATGACCTTGGCGCCTGCATCATGTGCAGCCTTCGCCTGAGCGGCCAGCTGGCCACCGTCGACGGCACCGATGATGACGACCTTGGCCCCGTTGGTGATCATCGACTGGATCTGCGACTGCTGGTCGGCGACAGCACCGGATGCTCCGGCGTACTGCACGTCGCCCTTGAAGCCGGCGTCCTTCAGCCCGTTGGTGAACAGGTCACCGGCGAGCACCCAGTTCTCCGACGTCTTAGTCGGGAGGGCGACACCGATGGTCGCGCCCTTGTCGAAGCCCGCAGCGGACGAGTCGGAACCCGATCCGCGGCTCGAGCAGCCCGACAGGGCGAGCGCGGCGGCAGCAGCGACGGCCACTGTCGCGAGTGCGATTTTGCGCATGTGTACTTTCACTTTCTCTTTTTGGATGGTGCAGGGATTGTTGTGTTGTGGTGCAGAAACGAAGTTCTAGTGGGAGAGGGAGCGGCTGCTCGCCTCGGCGGAGTCGCCGGTCGGCAGGACCTCTGGCTGGTCGGCCCCGACGGCCGCGGCCTCGCGTTCCTTGCGACTGAACCGGCCTATCAGCGACCGACCTCCCGTGCGCTTGGAGTAGACGTCGACACCGACCGCCACGAGGAGCACGAGGCCCTTGATGATCTGGACCTTGTCGGAGGTGACACCGAGCAGCTGCAGGCCGTTGTTCAGGACCGCGATGACGAGACCACCGATGATGGACCCGGCGACGGTACCGATACCACCGGAGACGGCGGCGCCACCGATGAAGACAGCGGCGATGGCGTCGAGCTCCCAGCCGAGGCCGTCCTGCGGGCCCGACGAGATCGAGCGGGCGACCGCGATCATGCCGGCAAGCGCGGCGAGCACCGACATGTTCATCATCACGAAGAAGTTGATGCGCTTGATCTTGACGCCGGAGAGCTCGGCCGCGTGCCAGTTGCCGCCGACCGCGTAGATGTGACGTCCGAAGATCGTGTTGCGGGTGATGAACGAGTACAGGATCACGAGAATGCCGAGGATGACGCCCGACACCGGGAAGCTGGTGCCGATGCGGCCGCCTGCGAACAGGAAGGCGGCGTAGATGACGACCGCGTCGAGGATGACCACCTTGAAGATGCTGACCCAGAGGGGCGCCTTCTCCGAGCCCATCTTGGTCTGGGTGCGGCGGCGGCGGATCTCCATGTACGCGATGACGACCGCGATGATCAGTCCGAGCAGCAGCGTCGAGTTGTTGTAGCCGAAGTCGGGTCCCCAGTCGGGCAGGAAGCCGCCGCCGATGTAGGTGAAGCCGTCGGGCACCGGGATGGTGTTCGCGTTGCCGATCAGCTGGTTCAGGCCACGGAAGATGAGCATGCCGGCCAGGGTCACGATGAAGGCGGGGACACCGACGTAGGCGACCCACCAGCCCTGCCAGGCGCCGATGAGCACACCGATGACCAGGCCGAGCAGGATCGCGAGCGGCCACGGCACGTGCCAGTCGTTCATCGACTTGGCGACGATGATGCCGACGACCGCCGCCACCGAGCCGACCGACAGGTCGATGTGCCCGGCGATGATGACCATGACCATGCCGATGGCGAGGATCAGAACGTAGGCGTTCTGATTGACCATGTTGATCAGGTTGACCGGCTCGAGCGTCTTACCGCCGGTGAGGATCTCGAAGAAGATGATGATGACGACCAGGGCGCCGAGGATGCCGAACTGGCGACCGGTGGACTGGCCGCCGCCGAACATCTTGCCGAGGTCGCGGATTCCTCCGGACTTCTTCTTTTCGGGGATCTGTGTGGTCATGAGTGGGATGCACCCTTCGTAACGGGCCTCTTCGTGGCGGATGTCATGCTTTTCAGGAGTGTTTCGGGGGTTGCTTCGCTGATCGGAAGCTCATTGGTGATCTGACCCTCGAAGATCGTGTAGATGCGATCGGAGATGCCGAGCAGCTCGGGCAGCTCGGAGGAGATGACGATGACGCCCTTCCCCTGCGAGGCCAGCTGCTGGATGATGCCGTAGATCTCGTATTTCGCGCCGACGTCGATCCCTCGGGTGGGCTCGTCGAGGATGAGCAGGTCGGGGTCGGTGAACATCCACTTGGCCAGCACGACCTTCTGCTGGTTTCCACCGGAGAGGGTGCTGACGCCGCGGTCGACATCCGGGGTCTTGATCCGGAGGCTCTTGCGGTACTCCTCGGCGACCTTGTGCTCTTCCTCGTCGTTGACGACGTTGAACTTCGAGATCTTCTTGAGCTTCGCCGAGACGATGGACTCTTTGATGTCGTCGAGCAGGTTGAGGCCGAGCACCTTGCGGTCCTCGCTCACGTAGGCCATGCCTTCGTCGATGGCCTCGCTGACGTTGCGGACCTGGATCTCCTTGCCGTCTTTGTAGAGCTCGCCGGAGACGAAGTTCCCGTAGGAGCGGCCGAACACGCTCATCGCGAGCTCGGTGCGGCCGGCGCCCATGAGGCCGGCGAAGCCGACGATCTCGCCGCGACGCACGAAGAAGCTCGAGTTCTTGACCACGAGCCGCTCGGTGATCTGCGGGTGCTGCACGACCCAGTCCTTCACCTCGAAGAACTTCTCGCCGATGTTCGGCGTGTGCTCCGGGAAGCGGCTCTCGAGCGTGCGGCCGACCATCCCGCGGATGATGCGGTCCTCGTCGACGCCGTCTGCCTTCACGTTGAGCGTCTCGATCGTGCGGCCGTCGCGGATGATCGTGATCTCGTCGGCGACGCGCTCGATCTCGTTGAGCTTGTGGGAGATCATGATCGAGCTGATGCCCTTGGACTTGAGTCCGAGGATCAGGTCGAGGAGGTGGGCGGACTCGGCCTCGTTCAGGGCGGCGGTCGGCTCGTCGAGGATGAGCAGCTTCACCGACTTGTTGAGCGCCTTGGCGATCTCGACGAGCTGCTGCTTGCCGACACCGATGTTCTTGATGGGGGTGTCGGGGTCGTCGGTGAGACCCACGCGGGCGAGGAGCTCGACGGCACGCGTCTTGGCCTCCTGCCAGTTGATGACGCCTCTCCGGCCGGGCTCGTTGCCGAGGAAGATGTTCTCGGTGATCGAGAGCTCCGGGATGAGCGCCAGTTCCTGGTGGATGATGACGATGCCCTGCTGCTCGCTGGACTTGATGTCCTTGAAGCGCATCTCTTCGCCGTTGTAGACGATCTCTCCGCTGTAGGTCCCGTACGGGTACACACCCGAGAGAACCTTCATCAGAGTTGATTTGCCTGCACCGTTCTCGCCGCAGATCGCGTGGATCTCGTCGGCCTTCACGGTGAGGGAGACATCTTCGAGAGCCTTCACACCAGGGAACTCCTTGGTGATCGCGCGCATCTCCAAGATGACTGCGTTCGACGACATCGTCGCTCCTTCGGGTTTATAGCTTTACAGCGAACTATCTGCCTAAGTAGTAAACGCTACGTTCAACCTTGGCGTCAAATAGTGAACACAACGACCTGATAACGACTTGACGGGCTTCGGCCGGGGTGGACCTCAGTCGTGCCCTGCGAGCGAGCTCTGGATGACCAGGGCCGCGGCTCCCAGGGACTCCGCACGGTCGCCGAGGGACGACATGCGCAACGTCGTCGTCTCGCCGATCGCGGGGAGGGCGTTCTGCAGGATCCCGTGCTGGATGGGGTCGAGCAGGGCATCGCCGAGACCGGCGAGCGGGCCGCCGATCAGCACGATCTCAGGGTTGATGATGTTGGCGATGTTCGCGATGGCCTGGCCGATCGCCGACCCCGCGTCGCCGACGATCCTGAGGGTCGCCGGGTCGCGCGCCAGACCGTGCCTGACGATGTCGGCCGTGCCGATCGGCTTCTCTGCTCCACGACTCAGGGACTCGATCATCACTGTCGTCGACGCGACCGTCTCGAGGCATCCGCGGTTGCCGCAGCGGCAGATGATGCCGTGCTCGGCGACGGGCGTGTGGCCCAGCTCGCCGGTGATCCCGAGGTACCCGTAGTACGGCTGGCCGTTGAGGATCAGGCCCGCGCCGATGCCGGAGCCGATCTTCACGAACATGAGGTTGCGCACCCCGCGGTTCTCGCCCCAGGTCACCTCGCCGAGCGCGCCGAGATTGGCGTCGTTGTCCACCATGACGGGGAAGCGGAAGGCATCCTCGAGCTCGCGGAGGTTCACTCCGACCCACTCGGGCAGGATCGCGCCCTGCAGCACGGTTCCGGTGCGGCGGTCGATGGGGCCGGGGATGCCGACGCCGACGGCGAGCACGGACTGCCGCTCGAAACCGCCCGCTTCGAGCATCCGGTCGAGCAGCTCGGAGGCCGCCGTCAGGCTCTCGCTGACGTCGTAGCCGAGCGGGAGCACGATGGACTCCTCGGCCAGCACGTCGTAGCCGAGTGTGGCGAGCACGATGCGCACGTGCCGCCGGCCGAAGTCGACGCCGACGGCGATGTCGCCGGTGTCGGTCAGCCGCACGAGGAGGGCGCGCCGCCCTGAGCTGTTGACCGGGCTGGTGGCGACGACGCCTTTGGCCGCCATGTCTCGCACGATGTTCGAGACGGTGGCGGTCGAGAGTCCCGTTCCGCGCGCCAGCTCCGCCTGGGTCGATGGGCCGTTCGCCAGGAGGAACTCGAAAAGCCGTTCCTGGTTCAAGTGCCTCAGCGCGCCTTGCGACCCGGGGTTGCGTGCGCCACGGACGAGCGGACCCGAAGTGGCGGTCATGCGATAAGGGTGCAATATCCGTGAGTTGTAGTCAAGTTGTGAACGCATCCGTCGACCCCCGAGCGAGGTCCACGACCGGTCGGGGTCGCTTCGCCCGTCCTCCTCTCTCGCGCGGGCGCGCGCACAGGAGCAGGATGGGCGGATGACCGTCGACGACCGCACGCTCGTCATCGTGGGAGCCCCCTCCAGCGCGGGGAGCTACGCCCCGGGGCAGGAGCTCGCCCCCGCGGTCCTGCGGGAGCACGGGCTGGTCGATCGCCTGCGCTCGCGCGGGATCACGGTGACCGATGCCGGTGACGGGCCGGTGCAGATCTGGAGTCCTGACGACGAGCATCCGCTCGCTCAGAACCTCGGCGACGTCGTGGCCTCGGTCACGGCCGTCGCCGAGAAGGTCGGGGCCGCGCTCGACGACGGAGCCGATGTGCTCCTGCTCGGCGGCAGCTGCCTCGTCGCGCTCGGTGCGATGAGCGCGCTGGTCCCCCGCGCTCCGGATGCCTCGCTGCTTTACATCGATCGCCACTCCGATCTCAACACCCCGCAGACCACGACGGACGGAGCACTGGACTGGATGGGGCTCGCCCACCTGCTCGACGTTCCCGGTGCCCTCCCCGAGCTGCGGGATGCGCTGGGTCCCGCTCCGCTGCTGACCCCGGAGCACGTGCACTTGCTCGGTGTGGTGCCGTCCGCATCCACTCCGGGCGAGCGCCGCATCCGGGACGCGCTGGGGCTGCAGATGACCGTCAGCGACGACCTCGCCCACGATCCGAGGGCGGCGGCGGCCCGTGCCCTCGAGGCGCTCGGTCCAGGGCCGATCGTCGCGCATGTCGACGTCGACGTGCTCGACTTCACGGATGCGCCACTCGCCGAGGACACGGGCGGGCGCAACACGGGCCCCACCCTCGCGGCGCTCACCGAGGCGCTCGCGATGATCTGCCGGGACCCGCGGTTCCGCATCCTGTCGATCGGCGAGTTCAACCCGACCCGAGCCGTCGGAGCACCGGAGGTGATCGACCGCCTGGTCGACGGAATCGCCCACGCGCTCTGAGAGGATGGCCTCATGCCCATCCTGAACAAGGACATGCAGGTGTGCATGTCGCTCGCGGCCCGGCCCAGCAACATCGGCACCCGCTTCCACAACTTCCTGTACGACGAACTCGGTCTGAACTTCATCTACAAGGCGTTCACGACCACCGACCTCGAGGGCGCCGTGCGGGGCATCCGCGCGCTCGGGATCCGCGGATGCTCGGTGTCGATGCCGTTCAAAGAGGCGATCATCCCGCTCGTCGACGTGATGGAGCCGTCGGCGCTCGCCATCGAGTCCGTCAACACGGTCGTCAACGACAACGGCGTGCTCACGGCGTCGAACACCGACTACGAGGCCGTCGAGCTGTTGCTCGACGAGCGACGCCTCGACGTGACGCAGAGCGTGCTG
This sequence comes from Leifsonia poae, assembly GCF_027921845.1. GTDB lineage: Bacteria > Actinomycetota > Actinomycetes > Actinomycetales > Microbacteriaceae > Leifsonia > Leifsonia poae. The sequence goes on along the minus strand of NZ_BSEN01000006.1, from coordinate 68,483 downwards.
CTGCGCGGATCGGGCGGCATGGCGAAGGCGGTCGTCGCGGCGTTCCGCGGCGTCGGGTTCGAGAACGTGACCATCGTCGCGCGCAACGAGGAGGCCGGCTCCGCGCTCGCCTCCCGCTACGGCTACGCGTGGGTGGCCGACGAACCGGATGCGCCGTTCGACATCATCGTGAACGTCACGCCCCTCGGGATGCACGGCGACGCGGCCGACGTGCTGTCGTTCTCTCCCGAGCACATCGCGGCGGCATCCACTGTGTTCGACGTGGTGGCGTTCCCGTCGGAGACGCCGTTGATCGCGGCCGGACGTGCGGCGGGCAAGAACCTCATCACCGGGGCCGAGGTGATCGCACTGCAGGCGGCCCGCCAGTTCGAGCGGTACACGGGCGTGGCGCTGACCCCGGAGCAGGTGGCCAGGGCCTCGGAGTTCTCGCGGGCCGAGTGACGCGGCCGGCTGCGGCGTATAGTGTGCCGCAGCACCGCGACCCGGATGCAGCAGGGATGCGGCACAGTCGGAAGGAGCCCGTCATGGGCATCGGAAGCGGAATCTTCGTGTTCGTCGTCGGCGCCATCCTCGCGTTCGCCATCACCGTGCAGCTCGCATGGATCGATCTGCGGATCGTCGGCTACATCCTGATGGGCGCCGGGCTGATCGTGTTCGTGCTGTCGCTGATCTTCACGCTGCGGCGGCGCAGGACGACCACGACGACGCGCACCGGCATCGACCCGTCGACCGGCGCGCGGGTCGAAGAGCGCAGCACCGGCGCCGACGAGCTCTGATCACGCGGCTCGTTCCGACGTGCCGGACGGTCAGGCCGGTCGGACCGCCGCCGCGATGATCGCGTGCAGTCCCTCGCGCAGGTGCACGAGCTCGCTGACCGGGAGTCCCAGCCGGGCGACGATCTGCGGCGGGATCTTCTCCGCCTCGGCGCGCAGGGCGCGGCCGCTGTCGGTGAGCGTCACCTCGAGGGCGCGCTCGTCGCTCGTGCTCCTCTTGCGCTCGACGTAGCCGGTCGCCTCGAGCCTCTTCAGGAGCGGCGAAAGCGTGGCCGGCTCCAGCTGCAGCGCCTCGCCGAGGTCGCGGACCGAGCGCGGATCGCGCTCCCACAGTGCGAGCATCACCAAGTACTGCGGATGCGTCAGCGAGAGGGGCTCGAGCAGCGGACGGTAGAGCGCGATGACGCTCCGAGCGGCGACGGCGAGGCCGAAGCACACCTGGTTCTCGAGGGCGAGCAGGTCTTCTGACACGGGCGTCATCCTACCGAGGCGGTCGCCGGGCAGATCAGCCTGGTGGCGTCGCGCTGGCCGTCGGGCCGCAGCACCTCGTGCGCGGTCATCGGGTTGCCGCAGATCGGGCACGGCGACGCGGCCGACCGCCGGTCGGGACCTTCCGGGTGTCCCGCACCGAGCTGTGCGGGGCCCGCGACCCTGATCAGCGACTCGTTCACGCGCGAGTACCAGCTCATGAAGCGTCCGGCCATCGTCTCCTCAATTCATTAGCCCACTAATCATTAGTGTACACCGCTTTCGACCTTTTTTCGTTGAGGGGCGGCTAACGCATCCACCTCGGCGGTTTTGGATGCGTTCGCCGCCCTTCGACGAAAGCAGAGCTTGACCTTGACCCGCGGGGGAAGGTTTAGCCTGTGGGCGGAGGACGACATGCAGATCAGCGAACTGGCGGAGCGGGCCGGCGTCACGGTGAAGGCGGTGCGGTACTACGAGAGCCTCGGCCTGGTCGTGCCCGACCGGCTCTCGAACGGCTACCGCGACTACGGCGACGAGCACGTGCGCGCGGTAGCGGAGATCCGCGAACTCGCCGCCGTCGGAATCGCTCCGAGCAAGGCCACTCCCTTCATCGAATGCCTCGGAACCGGTCACATCCACAGCGACGAGTGCCCCGCCTCGCTCGCCGCCTATCGCGACGGGATCGCCGACCTCGACCACGCGATCGCGACCCTCACCGCGCGCCGCGATCTGCTCGCCCGGCGGCTCGACGAGAGCGCGCTCCGCGGCTTCCCGGATGCTCCCCCGACGCCACCCGCCGACTTCACGGCCCTTCCATCCGGCCTCCCCCGCCCGGTCGACGACGGCGCCGCCGATCATCTTCCCGGTATGGCGCTTCCCCCACTGGTGCTGCCGGCGACGGATGGGCGCACCGTCGACCTCTCCCGCCTCGGTGGCCCGGCATCCGGCTCTGCACGCTCGATCGTCTACCTCTACCCGCTCACCGGCCGCCCGGGTGTCGACCTTCCCGACGGCTGGGACGCCATCCCCGGCGCGCGCGGCTGCTCCACCGAGGCCTGCGACTTCCGCGACCACTTCGATGATCTGCGGACGGCCGGTGTCGATGCGGTCTTCGGCCTCTCGAGCCAGACCCGCGACTACCAACGCGAACTCGTCGACCGGCTGCAGCTGCCGTTCGCCATGATCTCCGATCCTCAGCACCGCGTCGCGGACGCCCTGCGGCTGCCGACCTTCATCGCCGGCGGCGAGCGCCTCTACAGCCGCCTGACCCTGGTGGTGCGCGACGGCGCGATCGAGCACGCCTTCTACCCGATCTTCCCGCCCAACACGCACGCCCAGCAGGTGCTGACCTGGCTCCGGGAGAACCCGCTCGCCTGACTACCCGCCCACCCATGCGCACTCGCCCACCCATGGGCGGAGCTCGCCTGCCCGGAAGTCATACCCGCGGATGACTCACGGGCGACCCACGGTGGATGCCCCGCCGCCCTCCGCTCGCTTGACTGGAGCAGTCGGCCAGTGAGGGGAGCAAGACCATGACGACGTTCGACCATCATCTACCGATCACGGGCTCGGTAGCGCAGGTCACGCGAGGCCGGGGGGCTCTCGCAACGATCGCGGACAACGCTTATCTGAAGCTGTTCGCGGTGCTCGTCGTCATCGCGGCCGGCGCGGTGGCGCTCGTCTTCGGAATCGCATTCGTGCTCGACCTCGTCGTGCCGGTGCTGTTCGGGAACGAGCTCCACGCGCTGGCCGCACTCTTCCCCCAAACGGCGGGCTAGAGGGGACGGTGGGCTAGAGGGGACGGTCGGCGAGCGTCCCGACCCGTCGCTGACAGACCGGATGCCGCAGCGTAGAGTGCCCCGAGGGAGGTGCCTCCATGGCGGACATCATCTACTCGGCGATCATGTCGCTCGACGGCTACACGGCCGACACGACGGGCGGCTTCGACTGGGCCGCGCCCAGCGAAGAGGTCCATGCCTTCGTCAACGACCGTGAGCGCGTGATCGGCACGTACCTCTACGGCCGCAGGATGTACGAGACCATGCGGGTCTGGCAGACCATGCCGACGGGCCCGGATGAGTCGGCCGCGATGAGCGACTACGCCGCCATCTGGAAGGCTGCCGACAAGGTCGTCTACTCGTCGACGCTCAGTGAGGCATCCACACCGCGTACGCGCATCGAGCGTCGTTTCGAACCGGATGCCGTGCGGAGCCTCGCCGCGAGCGCCGATCGCGCCGTCAGCGTCGGGGGTCCGACACTCGCCGTCGAGGCGTTCCGCGCAGGACTCGTCGACGAGGTGCAGCTCTTCGTCGTTCCCGTCTCGGTCGGCGGCGGAACCCCCGCACTCCCCCACGACCTGTTCGTGCGGCTCGAGTTGCGCGACGAGCACCGCTTCGCCGACGGCACGGTGTACCTCGACTACGGAGTTCTCGAACCCCGCTAGGTCAGCCCGGCGAGGAACGCGGGATTGCTCCAGTCCGGGTCCGTCGGCGGGTGGATGAGTCGCACGTCGCCGCCGACCGCGACCGGCAGTTCCACGGTCAGTCGCTCGAAGTCGAGGCGGGCGTCGCACGACTGGTCCGGCCCCTTCCGGCTGAGCGCGGCGAGGGTCACGGCACCGGGACTCCGCTGGACGCGCACGCCGACGGGCACCACACAGCTGCCGTTGCCCGTCACCGCCACGATCTCGGCGACGCGATGATCGGCGGACAACGACACGAGCACCCAGGGCATGCTGAGCAGGCCGGATGCCGTCGTCGCGTCGAGCACGTCGGCCTTCATCGGCGGGCTCATCGTCTGAACCACTGCGGACTGCGAGGGGGCGAGCGCATCGACGATCGAGCCCGCCACGAGCGGCGCCGCAGTGACCGGCGGCTCGTCGGCCGTCGAGCCCACCCGCTCGGAACTGCACGCCGTCAGCGCGACGACCGCGGCCAGGGCCAGCGCCCCCGCCGATATCCGGATCACCCTGCGATTCCGCCCCGTCATGCTGCTCACCGTAGACCGCGGGCTCCACTGCGAGCAACGGTCACTTGCCTCACGAGTGGAGTGAGTGTACAGTCACTCACATGGCAACGAACTCCCGCTCCACCCTCTCGACCGCCGAAGCCCGGCGTGAGACCGTGATCGCCAGCGCGATCGAGGTGTTCGGCAAGACCGGGTACCTCGGCACGCCGATCGCGGCGGTGGCGACGCACGCCGACATCTCGACGGCCTACGTCTTCAAGCTGTTCCCCGGCAAGGAGAGCCTGTTCGTCGCCGCGCTCGAGCGGTGCTTCGATCTCATCGAGCAAGCGCTCGAAACCGGGGCCGAGGCCGGCACGGACCACACGCCCGACGGCATCCTCGATGCGATGGGCGACGCCTACGCCGACCTGATCGGCGACCGCTCCCTCCTGATGCTGCAGGTGCACGCGCAGTCCGCGGCCGACGTGCCGGAGATCGGCGAGGCGCTGCGGCACGGCCTGGCACGCGTCACCCGCTTCGCGAAGAGCCGTTCGGGCGCATCCGATGACGCGGTGCAGCGCTTCATCGCCTTCGGGCAGCTCTGCCACCTGATCGTCACCACGGGGATCGACGGCGAGACCGCCGACTGGGCGCGCCTCCTGACCGCCGGCATCCGCCACCCATAGCCGACTTCCGCACCGGCACACCACCGGCTCCACTCCGAAACCCCCGTCCGCACCCCCCCCTCTACGCACCTGCACCAGTGATTGACCAGTCACTCACCATCGAAAGGACCACACCATGACCACCACCGCCCTCGCCCCCACCGGGAGCACTCGGAGCACCCACCGCTGGTGGGCGCTCACCGTGCTCGCCCTCGCCGAATTCCTCGTGGTGCTCGACGCCTCGATCGTCAACATCGCCCTGCCCGCGCTCGGCACGCAGCTCCACCTCGACACCGCAGCGCTCGCCTGGGTGATCACGGCGTACGTGCTGCCATTCGGGGGGCTCCTCCTGCTGGGCGGACGCCTCGCCGACCGCGTCGGGCACCGGCGCGTCTTCCTCATCGGCGTCGCCGGGTTCGTGGCCGCCTCTGCCCTCGCCGGCCTCTCCGCGACAGGCGGAATGCTCCTCGCGGCCCGCGCGGTCCAGGGCGCGTCGGCCGCGTTGCTGGCTCCCGCATCCCTCGCCCTTCTCACTCAGCTCTTCACCTCGGCGGGCGACCGGGCGAAGGCGCTGGGCGTCTGGGGCGCCGTCGCCGGGATCGGGAGCGCGGCCGGCGTGCTGCTCGGCGGCGTGCTCACCGCCGCACTCGGCTGGCAGGCGGTGTTCTTCGTGAACGTGCCCGTCGGCATCGTCGTGCTGGCCGTCATCCCGGCGCTGGTCGGCCGCGACCCGCGGGCCGAGGCCCAGCGCATGGACGTCGCCGGAGCCGTGACGATCACCCTCGGCCTGACGGCGACCGTCGCCGCACTGAGCTCCGCCGGCCAGCTCGGCTGGGCCAGCCCTCTCACCCTCGGGATGGCCGCTGCCGCCCTCGCCCTGCTTGCGGCGTTCGTCATCGTCGAGCGCCGCGCCGAGCATCCCCTGGTGCCGTTCCGCTTCTTCCTCAACCGCGATGCCGCGACCGGCAACCTCGTGATGCTCCTCGCCGGCGGCGCGACCACCGCGTTGTTCTTCGCCCTCTCGGTGTACCTGCAGGAGGTCCTGGGCTACGACGCGCTCACGGCCGGCGTCAGCCAGTTGCCCCTCGCCGGCGCGCTCGTGCTCGTCGCGGGCGTCGTGCCGACGGTCGTCTCCCGGCTGGGACTCCGCTCCACGGTGACCGGCGCGCTGGTCGTCTTCGCCGGCGGGATCCTCTGGCTCGCGGCGGCCGGGCCGGCGGCGACGTTCGTGGGCGGCCTGCTCGGTCCGAGCATCCTGATCGGCGCCGGGCTGGGCGCGGTGTTCATGACGGCGACCCAGCTCGCGGTCGACGGCACGGAGGCAGCCGACTCCGGTCTCGCCAGCGGCCTCGTGAACACGAGTCAGCAGGTCGGCGGAGCGCTCGGCCTCGCGATCCTGGGTTCCATCGCCGCGGCACGGGCCGCCGGCGTCAGCGCGGCAGGAGGGTCGACCGCGGTCGCCCTGTCGTCCGGATTCTCGTGGCTGTTCATCGGTGCTGCGGCACTGGCCGTGATCGGCGCGGGGGTCGCGGTCGTCCTGCGCCGCCGCTGACCGGAGGAGCCCGCAGCGAGGGGTCCCGACACGCCATCCATCGTCCATCGGACGCGGCGTGTCGGGACCCCTCGTTCGAGCGCGACGGAGGGACGGCGTCGCGACGTCTCAGACCAGGTGGACCTGGCGCGTGTTATGCACATCGACCTTGGCGTCGATGAACGAGTGCACGCTCTCGCCGATGTGGTACTGCGTGTGGGCGAGCCGCGCGGAATGCGTGGCCAGCAGGGCACTGGCCGCAGACCGGCGTGCGCGCACCCGGCGCAGGGAGATGAGCGCACCGACGAGAACGGCGACGACCAGGGCGAGCGCCCCGTACTGGATGGTGGGCATCCACTCGGCGGGGAGGCGAACGCTCTGCACGAACCAGTCCGCGCCCGCGATGGCGAGGAGCATCAGCACGGAGACCGTGATGGTCTTGGCCGCGAGCGCGATGGGCTTCGTGGCGAGCAGCAGACGGGCCTCGCCGAGCTCGCGCTCGTGCTGGCGGCGGCGCTCCTTGGCCCACTGCAGGTCGCGCTCATGGCGGCGGGCGAGCAGGTGGGCGTCGTCGTGGGCGCGGTTGTAGGTGTATGTGGTGTTCACAGACGTGTCCTTCGGGTAGACAGTGTGACTGTTCTCGGGTGAGTGATGCGGGTGCGCCGGAGCGCGCGTGGGCGCAGTCGGGCGCGTCGGCCGCGGTCGGGTGCGGTGAGAGACGCCGGTCGGGTGGCGCCGGGAGATCGGGTGCGCTGTCGGGGCGCTTCCGATCGGTCGCTCCCAGCGGGGGCGACGGGAGGGCGGTGTTACACAGAGGGGCGCGCCGAGTCGTTCACCGGGGTGAGCGAGGGCGGCGTGAGTGCGGAGACGGACGAGAGCTGCACGACCGGCGCGATCGACGGCGACGGCGCGGACGGCGCAGCGGCGACCGGGACGGGCGCGACCGGAGCTGCGGCAACCGGAGCTGCGGCGGCCGGAGCCACGGCGACCGGAGCGGGAGCGGGCGCGAGGGAGGAGACGGGCTCGGCGGGGCTGCCCGTCGAGCGGCGGCCTGCGACGGCGGGCGACGACTCGGGCGAGTGCAATCCGATGTCGCGCAGCTTGTCCTCGGTCCAGCCGGCCTGCGTGGCCGAGTGCCAGGCGACCTCGTATTCGAGGATGGCGGCGTCCAGAGCGTTGAGGCGCTGGGCCAGCTCGCGGACCGAGCCGATCCTGGCTTTGATTTCGGACTCGAGCAAGGCGTTGGCGCGCTGGGCTGCCATGTCGGGGTCTACTGAGATTCCATTCGGGTGGTTCACGATACGTCCTTCCGCTTCGGTTCGGCGATCCGGGAGATCCGGGTTGGAGCACCGACGCGATTCTGTGGGGCAAAGGCTGTAACTCGGGTGTGTGACAGTCCCTGAGCATACCTAGAAAGAACGTTCTGTAGGTTGTTTGGAGGACACGAATCTGTCCCCCAAATCGGGCGACACGCAAGAGGGTGTCATTCGGTGCGATCGCCTGTCAGGATGGCCGTCATGAGAGCGGACGAATGGGACGCGCGCTACCGCGAGGCCGCTGCGAACCACGGCGGCGCCCTGTGGCATTCCGAGCCGTCGCCCGACCTCGTCGCCATCGTCTCGGCGCTGGATCCAGCCCGCGCTCTCGACCTCGCGACCGGTGACGGACGCAACGCCCTCTGGCTCGCGGAGCGCGGCTGGGTGGTGACCGGAGTGGACTCCTCGACTGCTGGTCTCGCCATCGCCGCCGACCGGGCCGCAGCGTCGGAGCTCGAGATCGAGTGGGTCGTCGGCGACGCACTCGACTGGACTCCGGCCGAGCTGTTCGACCTCGTCACGATCACCTACCTCCAGTTGCCCGAGCCCGACCTCGCCGCCGTCATCGGTCGGGTGGCAGGGTGGCTCGTGCCCGGCGGCCGGATGCTCGTCATCGGCCATGACCGCTCGAACCTCGGCACCGGCGCGCCCGGTCCACGGGACCCTGCGGTGCTGCACACCGCAGAACAGCTCGAGCGGGCGGCGCGCGCCGCCGGCCTCACGGTGCTGGAGTCGCGAACGGTCGAACGGCACGCCGCCGAACTCGCGCATCCGGGCGAGCCGCACGCGTCCGGGCCCGCGATCGACACCCTGCTCCTGGCGGTGTCGGATATCGACTCCGAGGCGGACGCCGAGCCGGACCCCGGGGCAGGCTCCGAGCCGGGCTCCGGCGACCACTGACCGGCGTGGTTACGCGAGGATGGCCGGGATCGAGTCGATGAGAAGCCGCGTGTACGGATGCTCCGGATGCCGCAGGATGTCGTCCGTCACCCCGCGCTCGACGATGCGGCCCTGACGCATCACCACCACCCGTTCGCAGACGCGGCGCACCACAGCCAGGTCGTGACTGATGAACAGCACCGTGAGGCTGCGGGCACGCCGGATCTCCGAGACCACGTCGAGCACCTGCGCTTGAACGGAGACGTCGAGCGCGCTCGTCGCCTCGTCCATCACCAGCACGCGCGGTTCGATGGCGAGCGCGCGAGCGATCGCCACCCGCTGACGCTGTCCGCCGGAGAGCGTGCGCGGATGCGCCTGCGCGTGCTCCTCGCCCAGTCCCACCTGGTCGAGCAGCACCAGAGCGCGTGTCCGCGCTTCACCGGACGTCAGCGGCGCGTGCAGCCGCAGGGCGTCTTCGATCGCTTGTCCCGCCGGGATGCGCGGGTCGAGCGACAGGTACGGGTCCTGGAAGACCATCTGCACGCTGCGGGCATGGGCGATCCGCTCGGCGCGACCGCGCGGCCGTGTTGCGCGCTCGATGCCGTGGATGCGGATCTCCCCGCCATCCGGATGCTCGAGCCCGACGATCATCCGAGCGAGCGTCGACTTGCCCGACCCGGACTCGCCGACCACGCCGAGCGCCTCCCCCGCCGGAACGCTGATCGAGGTGTCCTGGACGGCCGGCACCGGCGCCTTGCCCCGCGGGTGGTAGGTCTTCGACAGCGACCGGGCCTCGAGCATCGGCGCGGGCGCGTCGGAGGACACGAGGCGGGCCGGGACCGCATCCGGGATCGCGGCGCGCTCGTCGCCGGGCCCCTGTGGTGTGAGGTCGAGGGTGGGAGTCGCGGCGACCAGGAGCCGCGTGTACTCCGCGCGCGGCTGCCGGAACACCTGGCGCGCCGGCCCCTCCTCCACGATCCGGCCCTCGCGCATGACGTAGACGCGATCGCAGATGGATGCCGCCAGCGTGAGGTCGTGGGTGATGAAGAGCATGCCCATCCCGCGCTGCGCCCGCTGCTCGGTGAGGACCGCGATGATCTCCGCCTGGGTCGTCACGTCGAGCGCGGTCGTGGGCTCGTCGCACACGAGCAGCTGCGGGGAGCCGGCGAGGGCCCCCGCGATCATGACCCGCTGCAGCATCCCGCCCGAGAACTCGTGCGGGTACTGACTCAGGTGCTCCTCGGGCCGCGGCAGTCGCACGGCGTGGAGCAGCTCGATCGCCCGGGCGCGTGCAGCGGATGCCGACCAGCCCTCGCCGAGGCGGAGAGCCTCGGTCAGGTGGTCACCGAGCGTGCGCATGGGGTTGATGCCGGCGCGCGGATCCTGGAAGATCATGGCTGCTCGCGAGCGGCGCAGGCGCAGCAGCTCGCGCCTGGACGCGCCGATGACCTCGGTGCCCTCCAGCCGGAGGGCACCGGTCACCATGGCCCCGGTGGGCAGCAGACCGAGCACGGCTCGGGCGGTCAGCGACTTGCCCGAGCCGGACTCGCCCACGAGGCCGACGGTCTCGCCGTCGCCGACGTGGAGCGAGACGTCGCGCAGGAGTTGCGCACCGGTCGGGAGGTCGAGCGTGAGTTGCGAGATGTCGAGGAGTGTCATGCGGCGGATGCGCCTCCGATCCGGTCCGAGAGCTCTTCGCCGACGATGTTCACTGCGACGACGACGATCACCACGGCCACCGCGGGAACGATCGCGGGAAGGAAGTGGCCGCCGACGATTCCGGCCTGCGCCTCGTTGATCATCGCGCCCCAATCGGCGGTCGGCGCCTGCACCCCCAGGCCGAGGAATGAGAGGCCGGCGAGCTCGGCGAGCACGTAGCCGAAGTTCAGCGTCGACTGCGCACCCACGATCGGAGCGACGTTCGGCAGCACCCGGCGCAGCGCGATCCAGCCGCCGGAGAAGCCCTGCACCCGGTATGCCGCCACATAGGGCCGGCTGCGTTCGGCGAGGACCAGCGAGCGGGTGAGCCGGGCGACGAACGGGGCATACGCGATGCTCATCGCGATGACGGGCGCGAGCAGTCCCTTGCCGAACAACGCGACCGCCATGATGGCGATGAGCAGCGACGGGAACGCGAAGAGCACGTCGAACACGCGACCGAGCACGGCATCGATCCACCCTCCGCGCCACGCCGCGAAGAGGCCGAGCAGGATGCCGACCGCGGTGGAGGCGATCACGACGATGAACGGGCCGATCAGGGCGGTGCGCGCGCCGAAGATCAGCCGGCTCAGCGTGTCCCGGCCGAGCGCGTCCGCCCCCAGCCAGTGCGCGGTGCTCGGCGACGCGTAGATCGCCGTGAAGTCGATGTGATCGGGGTTGTACGGCGCGATCAGCGGGGCGAAGACCGCGGCCAATGTGATCACGGCGAGCACGACGAGACTGATGGTCCAGCTGATCGCCGGCCGTCGCGTTCGGGATGCTCGCAGCACCTTCACGGCCATGGTGGGAGTAGTCATCGGGCACCTGCTCCTGCCGCCGAGCGCGGATCGATCACGGGTTCGAGGATGTCGACGATCGCGTTGACCACGACGAAGGCGGTCACGACGAGCAGCACGATCGCCTGCACCACGGGGAAGTCGAGCCGGTCGACCGACTGCACGAGCAGCGAGCCGATCCCGGCCAGCCCGAAGGCCGACTCGACGATCGTGCTGGCCACCAGCAGCCCGGCGACGAGCACGCCGCTCACCGTGACGATCGGCCCGATCGCGTTGCGCAGCACGTGGCGGCGGATGACGGTGGCCCGCGTCAGCCCCCTGCTCGTGGCCACCTCGACGTGCTCGCGTGCGAGCTGGTCGACCATCGACGTGCGGGTCACCTTGCCGACGAGCACGATGAACACGATGGCGAGCGCGATCGACGGCAGGACGAGGTGGTAGATCGTGTCGACGAACCCGTCACCGGAACCGAACGACGGGAACCAGCCGAGCTGCACGGCGAAGACCGAGATGAGCACGATCGATCCCACGAACGACGGGATCGCAGCGAGCACGGTGAGCCCGACCAGCACGGCGCGGTCGAGCATCCGGCCCTTGTTGAGCGCCGCGACGACGCCCGCCGCGAGCCCGACCACCGTGATGATCAGCCCGGCGATGAGCACGAGCCCGAAGGTGACCGGCAGGCGCTCACCGACAACCGTCGCGACGTCCTGCCGGTACTGCAGGGAGCGGCCGAAGTCGCCGTGCAGGATGCCCCCGACCCAGTTCACGTACTGCTGCCAGGGCGGCAGGTCGAGGCCGTACTGCGCCGTGAGATCGGCGACCGCCTGCGGGCTCGGCTTGCGCCCCCGGAGCAGGAAGCTGATCGGGTCGCCCGGCACCAGGAACCGCGAGAAGAAGACCAGGAGCGAGGCGAGGAACAGGGTCAGCAGGAGCGAGCCGAGCTTGCCGAGCACGCGGCGGGCGACGCTCACCGCGCCGCCGCGCCGTCGCGGCCCGCCGGCCTAACGGGCGCCAATGGTGGCCGCCCACGGGTAGTAGAGGAACGCGACCGACGGCTGCACGCCCGTGATGCGCTTTCCGAGGTAGACGGAGGTCGGCGACTCGAACAGCGGCAGCCACGGGAGCTGATCGTTGGCGATGCGCTGGGCCTCGGCCGACTTCTCCGAGCGCGCAGCGGGGTCGTCGATTCCCAGAGCATCGGACACGACGGCGTCGAACGAGGGATCGGACCAATCGCCGTAGTTGCTGAAGTCCCCGGTGCGGAGCACGGAGTACATCTCCAGCGGATCCGGCGATGACAGATACCAGGAGGTGTAGAAGAGATCGGCGCCCGCCCGCGCGGCCGGGTCGCTGAAGAGGGTCGTGTACGCGTTCGGTGTGACGGTCTCGATCTTCGCCTTCAGGCCGATCGACTGCGCCGCCGCTGCCGTCGCCTGTGCCACGACACTGAAGTCGGTGCCGATCGGCGCCGTCCTGATGACGATCTGCTTGCCGGTCGCCCCGGCCTTCTCGACGAGGGCTTTGGCCGCCTTCACGTCGTACGGGTAGGCGTGCAGCCCGGTGAACGCCGTGGCGAGGGCATCCTTGCTCGCGCCCTCCCACACCGACTTCGTCGTGAGGGCGTCGGTCACCGTCCCGTAACCCTTGACGGCGGCGTCGACGATCCCCTGACGGTCGAGCGCCATCATCAGCGCCTTGCGCACGTTGACGTCACCGAGCGGTCCCTTGAGATTGCTGACGACGAGGCTGTTCACCGCGGTGTTGAGCCCGAAGTACAGCTTGCCGCCCGACGAGGAGCCGGAGAGCGTGTCCACGGCGTCCATCGGGATCATCCAGCTGCCGTCGACCTCGCCGGAGGTGAGCGCGTTCGTGCGCGATGTGGAGTCGTTCATGAAGAGGAAGGTGACCTTGCCCGCCTTCGCCTTCAACGTCGAGTCCCAGTAGCCCGGGTAGCGCGTGAGGGTGATGCTCTCCCCCGACTTCCACGAGGTGAACTCGAAGGGACCGGTGCAATTGACCCCGCCGGTCGAGTTGCCGTAGTCGGCCCCCGCCTTCGCGAGGGTCGCCGCCGACTCCACCACGCCGGCCGAACCGCCCATCGCCAGGTTGAACTGCGAGTCCGGCCTCGTCGTCGTGACGGTGACCTCGCGCGCACCCGTCTGGGTGATCGACGAGACGTTCTGGTACACCGAGAACCACGCGGAGCCAACCTCCGGGTCGAGGTGGCGGCGCATCGAAGCCACGGCGTCGGCCGCCGTGAGCGGGCTTCCGTCGTGGAACGTCACCCCGTCACGGATCTCGTAGACCCATTTCAGCGGCGTCGGATGGCTGAACGACGTGGCGAGACTCGGCGAGAGCGTCCAGTCCGGATTGAGCCGCAGCAGCGACTCGCACACGTTGGCGAGCACCTGGTTGTCCGGGTAGTCGAAGGCGTGCGCGTAGTCCAGGGTGAACGGCTCCGCGTAGATCGCCCAGGTGAACGACGGGATGTCGCCCGACGGCGCCGCGGTCTTCGAGGTGAGCGTGAAGCTCGGGTGGTCGCCGCTGCTGCCGCCCGAGGACCCCTGGGGCGAGCAGGCGGCGAGCAGCAGTGCGGCGGTCAGCGCACCGGCGACGACTGCCGCTCTGCGCCGGTTCGAGGGGGATGTCGTCATGGCGCGCTCCTTGGGGTTCGGGTGGGCTGGGGTCTGTCGGATGGTCGGGGCTGGTCAGCCCTCACGCGTGTAGACGGGCTCGCCCTCCACCCACGTCGAGACCACTTCGGACAGGTGGATGTCTTCGACCGGCCCGGCGAAGGGGTCGGGATCGAGCACGACGAGGTTGGCCAGGTAGCCGGGTGCGATCGAGCCGGTGTCGTGATCCCGGTGGTTCACATAGGCGGAGCCCGAGGTGTAGGCGGCGAGCGCCGTGGCGAGGGGGATGCGCTGGTGCGCACCTCCCAGCGGCTCGTCGTCGCTGCCGGGAGAGACACGGTTGACGGCGATGTGGATCGCCTCGACCGGGTCGGCGCTGGAGACGGGCCAGTCGCTGCCGGCCGCCAGTCGTGTGCCGTGACGCTCGAGATCGCCGAACGGGTACTGGCGGCTCGCAGCGCTCTCCTGCAGGAACGGCAGGGTCAGCTGATCGAGCTGCGGCTCGTGACAGGCCCAGAGCGCCTGCAGGTTGGCGATCGCCCCCAGCTCCGCGAAGCGCGGCACGTCCTCCTCGGCCACGACCTGCAGATGGGCGAGATGGTGGCGCCCGTCCGTCGCCCCGTTCGCCGCCCTGGCCGCCGCGACCGCGTCGAGCGCCTCCTGCACGGCCCGGTCGCCGAGCGCATGGAAGTGCACCTGGAAGCCCTCGCGGTCGAGCGTCGTGACGTAGTCGCGCAGCAGCACCGGGTCGATGAACGAGAGGCCCCGGTTGGCGGTGTCGTGCCCGTGGGCATCCCGATACGGGGCCTTCATGGCCGCGGTGGCGTTCTCGGCCACGCCGTCGACCATGATCTTCACGGTTCCCACGTGGAAGCGGTCGGATCCGAGGGCGGCGACCTGATCGCGCCGCTCGATCATCGAGGCCACCTGCTCATCACCCTCGGAGCGCGACCACCACTGCGCCCCGACCACGTGCGCGATGAGGGTCCGCTCCTCGACAGCCCTGCGGTACGCGCCCAGATTCTCGCTGAGCCCGGCGGCCGTGCCGATGAGGGCGTCCTGCCATCCGGTGATCCCGAGCCGGAGGAGCTCGCTCTGCGCGCGGAGCAGGCCCGCATAGCTCAGCTCGTCGTCGTTCTCGGGGCGCACGGACGCGAACAGGTCGGCCGCGCCCTCGTGGAACGTTCCCGCGGGTGAGCCGTCGGGCTCGCGCTCGATGCGGCCGTCTGCCGGGTCGGGCGTCGAGGCGTCGATGCCGGCCATCCGGATGGCGGCCGAGCTCGCCCACACGCTGTGGTGGTCCCGGCTGCTCAGCAGAACGGCGCGGTCGCCAACGGACTCGTCGAGGGCCTGCCGTGTCGGCGCCCCGCCCGCGAAGTGATCCATCGACCAGCCCCCGCCGAGGATCCAGCCATCCGGATGCTCGACCGCGTACTCCGCGATCCGGCGCAGCGCGTCCGCGGCATCCGTCGCGTCGGTGAGATTGCACTGGAGCAGCTCGATGCCGCCGCCCACCGGATGGATATGCGCGTCTTGGAATCCCGGGGCGACAAGCGCGCCCGCGAGGTCGACGACGGTCGTGTCGTCCCCGATCACGGCGGCGGCCTCGTCGCTCGGCACGATGGAGTCGATCCTGCCCGCACGCACGACGACGGCGAACCCGTCGAGCGGATGGCCGGAGCCGGTGAAGATCGCACCGCCGGTGAAGACCGTATCGGCTGTTGTCACGTGGAGACCTCGGTTCGTCGAAGCTGCGCCACCGCTCGTCGTCGAGGCGGATTGATGGGATGCTAATCGCCTGTCATACCTGTTGTCAACACCGTTGACTGCATCCGTCCATCGCCTAGAGTTGTCGCAGATCGAGCGGGCCGACCGACGGCGACGCCCGAGCAGGGACGCGAGGGGAACATGGCCGAAGCACGAGGCCTCGATGGAGCGGAGCGGCCCCGGCTGAGCCGGGAGGTCATCATCCGTGCTGGGCTGGAGCTCGGCTCCCGGCACGACACGGCTGCCGTCTCGGTGCGCAACATCGGCGCAGCGCTCGGCGTCGACCCGACTGCGATCTACCGGTACTTCCCGAGCAAGCAGGCACTCATGGAGGCGCTGCTCGACGACGTGCTGGTGCGGGTCATCGAGCGCATCGATCTGAGCGCGGACTGGCGACAGCGCCTCACCTCCCTCGCGGTCGGCACCCTCGAGGCGTTCGTCGCCGTGCCATCGATCGCCCTCGAGGCGACGGTGCTCACGACCAACGGTCCGGGTGAGACCGACACGATCGAATGCATTCTCGGCGCGTTCGCCGAGGCCGGACTCGCGGGCGAGTCACTCGTGCAGCACTACGCGTTCTACGCCTCGTACGTGTTGTCCGAAGCGGCAGGCATCGCGCGAGGCCGGGGCGATCACGCCGATCCGGACGCGGAAACCTCAGCCGGTGCCTCATCGTCGAGCAATTCGAGCCCGTGGTTCGAGGGCCCGCTGCTGGTCGACCCGACGAAGCAGCCGCACCTCGCCTCGGTGGCCGGCGAACTGGGTGCGCTGCAGGATCACGACATCTTCCGCTTCGGCGTCGACGCGATCATCGCCTCGGCGGAGCGGGCGGCAGCGGCGGGCTGACCGGGACGCACCCGTTCGACGTCAGCTGCGCGATTCGACCTCGATGTCGTCGTCGTCGAGCAGCATTCCGACCGACGTCGCGCACGCGTCGCCCCGCCAGGCCGCGGGGACGCTCGTGCGCGCCGTCATGCGCAGCCGCACTCGTCGCCCGCGCAGCAGCCGGGCTCGACGTAGAGCACGAGGCGCAACAGCTCGTCGAGCGC
The DNA here is from genome assembly GCF_027921845.1 of Leifsonia poae. Lineage (GTDB taxonomy): Bacteria > Actinomycetota > Actinomycetes > Actinomycetales > Microbacteriaceae > Leifsonia > Leifsonia poae. Next base: position 51,958 of record NZ_BSEN01000006.1, on the reverse strand, counting down.
GGGAGCGAGGTGGCCGTCGGCGAGGCGGTACCACGTGCGCCGCCCATCCGGAATCGCGTCGACGAGCCCGCACCCGCGGAGGCAGGCGAGCTGGTTGCTCATCACCTGACGCGACACCCCCAGAGCGTCGGCAAGGTCGGAGGGGTAGGCCGGCGCCTCCCGCAGGACGAGCAGGATGCCCGCCCTCGTCGGGTCGGACAGCGCGTGCCCGAGCCGGGCGAGGGCCGCCGTGTGCGTCACGGTGGCCGTGGGTGAGGCGGTCTCCATTCCGCGATAGTACAGCGGACGCTGTATTAAAGAGATGCCGTGCCGCGGTGCCGCCGTGCCGCCGTGCCGCCGGCAGCTCCTACGGCGTGACGGCCGTCAGGTCGTCGACACTCAGCGAGAGCGGCGCGTTGGCGACTCCGCCCGACAGGTAGCCCGTGATCCCCAGTCCCCCGGGCCCCTGCAATTCGGGTGTCGCATCCGAGATGGAACGCTGCCACGTCGTCGGCTCCGCTGTGCCGGTCAGCCAGGCGCGCGATTCGATCAGCGTGGGGTTCGTGCCGGTGATCTTCAGCCTGATGGAGAGCTTCGCGCCCGCCGCGTAGGTTCCCGGGATGGCGACCCCGTTCTGCACGATCACCTCTGCGCCTCCCGTCGAGTTCACGCGCACGATGTACATCGAGAGCTTGCCCGCCGACGAGATGACGACCTTCGACTGGTACGCGCCCGCCGTGGCGATGCGCCGACCCGAGATCGACAGGTAGACGCTTCCGGACGACGGCAGCTTGTCGAGTGCGACAGTGAACCGCAGATCCGTCGCCGCAGACGCGACCGAGGCGAGATAGGTCGTTCCACCCGACGCCGTCGGCAACTGCATGGTGCCGACGCCGCCGGCGACGGCGTATCTGGTCGCGCTCCCCGTGAAGGTCCAGGCGCCGCCCGTCGGAGCCGTACCCCAGCCGTTGCTCACGACGCGCTCGAAGGGGTCGCTCGCGAGTGCGCCGGGTTGCTGCGGGGCAGTGACCGTCACCGTCCTGGTCGTCGTGCCGGATGCTCCCCCGTTGTCGGTCACGGTCAGCCGCGCCGTGTATGTGCCCGCAGCGGAATATACGTGTGAAGCGGTGATGCCGCTGCCGGTCGAGCCGTCACCGAAGTCCCAGGCGTACGAGGCCACGGTGCCGTCGGGGTCGGCCGACGCCATGCCGTCGAACGAGCAGCTCAGATCGGTGCAGTTCGACGTGAAGCTCGCGGTCGGCGGCACGTTGCCACCCCCTGCGCCGAGGGTGAAGGAGTCCGTGAAGGCCGCGCCCGCGACCCGTGCGAAGGATGCGGTGAGCTCCGTCGCGGACGCCGTCACGTCGAGAGAGCCGTAGACCGGAGCGGTGCTCACGCCTCGCGTTGCGCCGAAGTAGCCCGCCTCGGAGTCGGCCGGGTTGATGTCGTAGTTGCCGTTGCCTCCCGTTCCGACCGTTGCGAAGACCGTGCCGGCGCCCTTCGTCATGAGGGTGTCGGAGTCGGCCACGCAGGCTGCGGTGAAGGTCCCGGGGACGATCGCCGGGCATCCGGCACCCGTCGCCAGTTGCTTCGTGCGCTGGTACAGGTGCTCGTGACCGCTGAGAACGAGGTCGACCTTCTTACTGACGAGGAGGTTGAGCAGGTCGGCGCCGGGGTCGCAGGTGTATTGGCCCATCGACAGGCACGGCTTGTGCATACCGACGACGACCCACGGGATGCTCGCGCTGCGTGCCCCGTCGATCGCCGCCGCCGTCCAGTTGTAGCGGGGCGTGCCCGCGGCGTAACTCCAGGTGCCGTCGGCGAATGGGAGTGCCGGGGAGATCATCACGAACCGCACGAGCGGAGCGCCCTGGGGCACGTCGACGTAATACTGCCTCCCGTAGGTCCCGACCGCGCCGGGCAACTGGTTCGGAAGGCAGGCCGAGAAGTCGTTGATGTTGCCGTTCTGACCGTTGCTCTCATGGTTGCCGGAGACGAGCTCGAAGGGGAAGCCGGCCCCGACGTTCTGCGTGACCAGGTCGCACCACGACTGCTCCTGACCGGTCGGCGTGTACGACAGATCGCCGAGTGCGAGGGCGAGGTCGGGATGCGCGGAGCCGATGCCCGCGAAGACGGCCTGCGCCGAGGCGGCCGTGCCGAAGTCGCCGGCCGCCATGAAGCGCACGGTCGACGCATTGGGCGCTATCCCGGCTGCTCCCGGTACGGCCATGGCGGCCACGACGAGGGCGGCAGAGGCGGCGAGTGCCACGGGGATTCGGAGGGCGCGCATCCGATCGCTCCTTCACGGCTCGCGATCACGTTCTACTGTCACAGGGCTTCGATGTCCTGTCAGAGGCAGTAGCCCGGCGTGCGGGCCCTGGCCTCAGGCTAGCCCTCGAAAACCGTTCAGGAAAGGTGAACTGAGCATTCCTCACACAGTTTCGGGTCGGCGTCGTCGACCCGGGAGAGTGCTCAGCGGCTGGTCCCGAACTCCTCCAGCACTTCCACGCTTCCGCCGAACGCGAGGTTCGGACTCCTCGTGGCGACCTCGACGGCGGCATCCATCGATTCGAACTCCACCATCGACGCACCCCGCACGTCACCGCTGTACTCGCTGACGCCGCTCGATGTCACGAGCTTTCCACCCGCGACGCGGATCCCGTAGTCCTCCTGCAGCGCGATGTTCCACGCGCGCCATGCTTCCCTGTTCTCCGCGACCCGATCGGCCGGCACGGGGTCGGGCCCGGCCCGGTAGATGAAGATGAACGATGCCATGCGGCCATCCTCCCAGTCGCGAGGTTGCGTCCGGTCTGCAATCGCGGCCGGAAACAGGGAAAGGCCCCCGGATCACCGGGGGCCTTTCACGTTCGTGCGCGAGGGGGGACTTGAACCCCCACGCCCTTTCGAGCACTGGCACCTGAAGCCAGCGCGTCTGCCAATTCCGCCACTCGCGCGAACTAGGAGAGATTATCACGACAGCGCGCGCATTCTGAATTCGGGCCGCTGCCGCCCGCTCAGGGCATGCCGGCACGCGCAGCACCGGGGTACTGCACAGGTCATTCCCGGGATGGATCTTCGCACAATAGAGGGGAGCGCTTGGGCGGCTTCTCACCGGGGCCGACTAACATGCTCATAGTCGACGAGCCGGAGCGGGAGACCTGTGGGCATTCTGGACAACTTCGAGAGAGGTCTCGAACGTGCTGTCAATGGTGCGTTCGCCAAGACCTTTCGATCGGGGCTGCAACCGGTCGAGCTGACGAGTGCGCTCCGGCGCGAACTCGACACGAAGGCCGCCGTTGTCACGCGCGACCGCATCCTGGCGCCCAATCGTTTCGTGCTGACCATGTCGCCGAGCGACTACAAGCGGATGCGCGGCATGGGCGCCGCGCTCACCGATGAGCTCGTCTCGTTCGTGCAGCAGCACGCCACCAGCCAGCACTACCAGTTCGCGGGTGGCATCTCCATCGACCTCGTCGAAGACGCCTCCGTGTCCGAGGGGATGCTGCAGGTCGATTCCGAGAACGTGAAGGGCGCCGTCGCCTGGACCCCGGTGCTCGAGATCAACGGCAAGCGCTACCCGCTGAGCCGTTCCACCACCGTGATCGGCCGCGGCAGCGACGCAGATATCACCGTCGACGACACGGGCATCAGCCGCAAGCACGTGCAGATCATCTGGGACGGCCAGCGGGCGCAGGTGCAAGACCTCGGCTCGACGAACGGCTCGCAGCTCAACGGCCAGCCCGTGCGCAAAGCCATCCTCGAGCCCGAGTCGGTGATCAGCATCGGCCGCACGCGCATTGTGTTCCGCGTGCTGCCCGAGGCCGCACCGCCGTCGCCGCCGCGCAACTTCGTCGACGACGCCACGCGTCGCCACGACGTCGGCGGCTTCTGGAGCGAGTCGTGAACCCGAGCGAGCTCACGCTGCTCGTTCTGCGATTCGGGTTCCTCCTCCTGCTCTGGGCGTTCGTCTTCGGCATCGTCTACGCCCTGCGCACCGACCTGTTCGGACAGCGGGTGCGCAAGTTGCCCGAGCCCCAGGCCGCCGCGGCCCCGTCGCCGTTCCCCGCCGCCCCCACCTCCGGTGCGACAGCCCCCACGATGCAGCCGCCGCCCGTGTCCACCCTGCCGTCCGGCGCGAACACTGCGAGCGGCCGGCCGAAGGCGACTCTCGTCTCCGCGACGCGGCTGGTCATCACCTCGGGTCCCCGTCAGGGAACCGAGCTCGCACTCGGCCGTGAGCCGATCACGATCGGGCGCTCGAGCGAGTCCGGCCTCGTGATCCGCGACGACTACACCTCCACCCACCACGCGCGTCTCCTGCTCTGGAACGACGAGTGGATGATCCAAGACCTCGACTCCACCAACGGCACCTTCCTCGACGGCAAGCGCGTCAGTGTACCGACCCAGATCCCGCTCGACACCCCGATCAAGATCGGAACGACCACCTTCGAGCTGCGACGGTAGCCGTGGCAGCTCCGAACAGGGCAGCGGCCGTCTCGCACGTCGGCAAGATCCGCTCCAACAACCAGGACTCCGGCTACGCCGGGCACGACCTGTTCGTCGTCGCCGACGGGATGGGCGGCCACGCCGGAGGCGACGTCGCGTCCGCCATCGCCGTCAACCGCATCCGCGAGGCCGACCGCGAGTACCAGACCGCGTCGGAAGCCGAGTTCGCCCTCCAGTCCGCACTGATCGCCGCCAACTCGCTGCTGGCCGAGACCGTGTTCGAGCATCCAGAGCTCACGGGCATGGGCACGACGGTCAGCGCCCTCATCCGGGTCGGCGACCAGATCGCACTCGCGCACATCGGCGACTCGCGCATCTACCTGTTCCGCGACGGCGAGCTGAAGCAGGTCTCCATCGACCACACCTTCGTGCAGCGGCTCGTCGACAGCGGCCGCATCACCGAAGAAGAGGCGATGGTGCATCCGCGCCGTTCGGTGCTGATGCGCGTGCTCGGCGACGTCGACGCCTCCCCCGAGATCGACACCTGGATCCTCGACACCCAGCCCGGCGACCGCTGGCTCATCTGCTCCGACGGCCTGAGCGGCGTGGTCAAGAACGACGACCTCAAGGCCGCGCTCGCCTCCCGCGACGCTCCCCGCCAGGTCGCGGAGAAGCTCGTCCGCCAGAGCCTCGACGCGGGCGCTCCCGACAACGTGACGGTCGTGCTCCTCGACATCGCGGATGTGGGGCCCGGCGATGTCATGAAAGACCCGGTGACCGTCGGGTCGGCATCCGCGCCGCTGTCGTTCGGAGGCGACCAGAAGCCGACCTCGCGCACCACGCGCCTCCCCACGCTGCGGCTGCACCCGATACGGCCGGCGACGGGCCCGACCCACTTCGAGCCGCAATCCGAGGACTACCTCGATGAGCTGATCGAAGAGGACCAGCGGCGCGTCCGCCGCCGCAAGATCACCTGGCTCGTCGGGGTCATCGTTCTCGTGGTGGCCATCGCTCTGGCTGCCCTGCTCGGCTACCAGTGGACGCAGTCCCGCTACTTCGTGGGCGCTTCCCCGGCCGGCAACGTCGCCGTCTACCAAGGGGTGCAGCAGAACCTCGGGCCGATCACCCTGTCCCACGTCTACGAGGAGTCGTCGACGCCCGTGGACACCCTGCCCTCGTACGACAAACAGCTCGTCGAGCAGACCATCAACGCCGACTCGCTGAGCGCGGCGCGATCGATCGTAGAACAGTTGAGCGATGTCTCAGGCAAGTAGAGCGGCAGTGACCGACGCGCCCAGGCCCGACACGGGTCGGGTGCGACGGCTGCGCCTCCCCGCCCGCCTCCGCAACCTCGAGCTGCTGCTGCTCCTCATCGCCTGCGGCATCAACGCCGCCGCCATCGTGCTCGTGCAGCTCGGTGCCCTCGGGCACGTCGACCTCACCCTCGTCTACCTCGGCGTCGGCCTCTCGGTGCTGGTGTTCGGGATGCACATCGCACTGCGTTACGTGGCGCCGCAGGCCGACCCGTTCCTGCTCCCCATCGCGACAGTGCTCAACGGCATCGGTATCGCGGAGATCTACCGCATCGACATCCACTACGCCGACGTCGGCTGGAACAGCGCCGGGGTGCGTCAGATCGTCTGGAGCGCGATCGCGATCATCTGCGCGCTCGTAGTGATCATGGTCATCCGCAACCACCGGGTGCTGCAGCGCTACACCTACATCTTCGGGTTCGCGGCCCTGTTGCTCCTTCTCCTGCCCATGCTCCCGGGCATCGGCCAGGAGATCTTCGGCGCCCGCGTGTGGATCCACATCGGCCCGTTCAGCTTCCAGCCCGGCGAGATCGCCAAGCTGTGCCTCGCGGTGTTCTTCGCCGGCTACCTGGTGCAGCGGCGCGACTCCCTCTCGATGGTCGGCAAGAAGTTCCTGGGCATGCGGTTCCCCCGCGCGCGCGACCTCGGCCCGATCCTGGTCGTCTGGCTGATGTCGATGGCCGTGATCGTCTTCCAGCGCGACCTCGGCACCGGCCTCCTGATCTTCGGCCTGTTCCTGGTGATGATCTACACCGCGACGGCGCGCATCAGCTGGGTCATCCTGGGTGTGCTGCTGATCGTCGGCGGCGCCGTGGTCGCCAGCCAGGTCCTCCCGTACGTCAACGACCGCTTCCAGAACTGGCTCAACCCGTTCTCTCAGCAGGTCTACGACGCGCAGGGCGGCAGCTTCCAGCTCGTGCAGGGCCTGTTCGGGCTCGCGCACGGCGGCCTGATCGGCACCGGACTCGGCCAAGGCCAGCCCTGGGTCACCCCGGTGGCGAACAGCGACTACATCATCGCCAGCCTCGGCGAAGAGCTCGGCCTCGCCGGCCTGTTCGCGATCTTCGCGCTCTACCTGCTGTTCGTGGCACGCGGGCTCCGGATCGGCTTCGCCGGGCAGGACGACTTCGGCAAGCTGCTCGCCGTCGGGCTGTCGTTCACTGTGGCTCTGCAGTGCTTCATCGTGATCGGCGGCGTGACGCGCGTCATCCCGCTGACCGGACTGACCACGCCGTTCCTGGCGGCCGGAGGATCGTCCCTGGTGGCCAACTGGATCATCGTGGCACTGCTGCTGCGCCTGTCCGACACCGTCCGCAATCAACCACGATTGGTGGTGAGCTGAGTGAATCGTGAGATCAAGCGCGTCAGCTCCATCGTTCTGGCGATGTTCCTCGCGCTGCTCGTGGCCACGTCGATCCTGCAGGTCTTCCAGGCCGACACCCTGTCGGCGGATGCCCGCAACAGCCGGGCCCGCAACGACAGCTACTCCCAGCAGCGCGGCGCCATCCTGGTCGCCGGCCAGCCCGTCGCGCAGTCCGTGCCGTCGAAGGACGTCTACAAGTTCCAGCGCGTCTACAGCAACGGGCCGTTGTACTCGGCCGTGACGGGCTTCTATCCGATCGACGGACAGGCGACCGGCCTCGAGGGCGCGCTGAACGACACGCTCAGCGGCGCGTCGAACTCCCAGTTCTTCGACCGGGTGAACGCCATCCTCACCGGCAAGAACCCGCAGGGGGCATCCGTCGAGACGACCATCGATCCCGTGGCGCAGAAGGCCGCATACGACGCGCTCGGCGACTACCAGGGCGCCGTCGTGCTGCTCGAGCCGAAGACCGGTCGCATCCTGGCGATGGTATCCAAGCCCACGTTCGACCCCAACGTGCTCGCTTCCCACGACACCGAGGCCGTGAACGCGGCGTACAAGCAGCTGGTCGACACGCCTTCACAGCCGCTGATCGACCGTGCGATCGGCGGAAACCTGAACCCGCCCGGATCGACGTTCAAGCCCGTGATGAGCGCAGCCGCCTTCGGCACCGGCAAGTACAACAAAGACAGCCAGCTGCCGAACCTGTCGTCGTTGCAGCTGCCGGGCACGAGCACCGTCGTGAAGAACGACAACTTCAGCACCTGTGGTCCGGGCAACACGGTGTCGATCGCCACGGCGCAGATCCTCTCCTGCAACATCCCGTTCGCTGAGCTGGGCATGCAGCTGGATGCGGAGACCATCCACTCGCAGGCCGGCAAGTTCGGCTTCAACCAGGACCTGTCGATCCCGATCCCGGTGGAGAAGAGCGTGTACCCGCTCTACACCGACGACGCCCAGCGCGCGCAGGGTTCGTTCGGACAGCTCGACGACCGGGCGACGCCGCTCCAGATGGCGATGGTGTCGGCCGGGATCGCGAACGGCGGAAAGGTCATGTATCCGAACCTCGTCGACTCGATCCGGTCCGCGAATCTGCAGACGATCGAGAGCTTCACACCCAAGCAGCTCGACCAGGCGGCGACCCAGGAGAACGCCGACACGATCAAGCAGATGATGGTCGACGGGGTCGATCACGGCGTGGCGAGCAATGCAAGAATAGACGGGGTCACGGTGGGCGGAAAGACCGGGACGGCGCAGAACGGCGAGAACGATCCGTACACGTTGTGGTTCACGGGTTTCGCCCCGGCTGAGAACCCCCAGTTCGCAGTGGCGGTAGTTGTTGAAAATGGCGGTGGCCAAGGTCAGAACGGCACGGGTAACTCCATCGCCGCTCCGATCGCGAAGAAAGTACTAGAGGCGGTGCTGAATAAATGAGACCCACAGCAGGGCTCACCTTCGGGGGACGATACGAGCTGCAGTCGCGCATTGCGATCGGCGGCATGGGCGAGGTCTGGCAGGCCACCGACCTCGTGATCGGTCGTACCGTCGCGATCAAGATCCTGAAGGACGAGTACCTGGGTGACCCGGGCTTCCTCGAGCGCTTCCGTGCGGAGGCCAGGCACGCGGCCCTCGTCAACCACGAGGGCATCGCCAACGTCTTCGACTACGGCGAAGAAGAGGGCAGCGCCTTCCTCGTGATGGAGCTCGTGCCCGGTGAGGCGCTCTCCACCATCCTCGAGCGCGAGCATGTACTCAGCACCGACAAGACCCTCGACATCGTCGCGCAGACCGCCGCCGCACTGCACGCCGCCCACGCCGCCGGTCTCGTGCACCGCGACATCAAGCCGGGCAACCTGCTGATCACGCCCGACGGCCGCGTCAAGATCACCGACTTCGGTATCGCCCGCATCGCCGACCAGGTGCCGCTCACGGCGACCGGTCAGGTCATGGGCACCGTGCAGTACCTCTCGCCCGAGCAGGCATCCGGGCACCCAGCGTCGCCGACCACAGACATCTACTCGCTGGGCATCGTCGCGTACGAGTGCCTCGCGGGCCGCCGCCCGTTCACGGGCGAGTCGCAGGTCGCCATCGCGATGGCGCAGATCAACGAAGCCCCGCCCGAGCTGCCGGCGACCGTCGCCGAGCCGGTGCGCAACCTCGTGTTCGCCTGCATCGCCAAGAACCCGGCCGATCGTCCGGCGTCCGCTGCCCACCTCGCGCGTGCCGCCCAGGCGCTGCGCCGCGGCGACGTGCAGGCCGCTGCCGCTTCCGTGCCGGCCGTTCTCGGCGTGGCCGGGCTGACGAGCGCGTCGACCGTGCTCATGCCGTCGGCCGGCGCCGCCACAGAGGCGACCACCGTCCTCCCCGCGGCAGGTGCGCCGCTGACGGAGGAGACCGAGACACAGACCTCGACCACCACCAAGAAGCGGTCTCCGTGGACCTGGCCGCTCATCGCTCTCATCGCGCTGCTCGCACTCGTGCTGATCGGCACGATCATCGCCCTGGTCGCCCAGCCGAAGAACCCCGTGACGCCGTCGACGAGCCCGAGCAAGACCGCCTCGCAGACGCCGTCGCAGACGCCGAGCAGCACGCCGACGCCGACCAGCAACACCGTGCCGATCAACGAGGCGGACTTCGACGGGCTCACCGCCGACCAGGCCCGCGCCAAGCTGCAGGACCTCGGGATGATCGCCAACGTGCAGCAGGGGAACGCGGCCACCAAGGCGGCCGACGTCAACAAGGTCTACTCGGTGAACCCGACCGGCCCCGTGCCCAAGGGGTCCGAGGTCACGGTGAAGGTCTGGGGGCCGGTCACCCCCGTACCCACGCCGACCGACACGGTCAGCGCCTCGCCGCCCTCCCCGTTCACGCTCGATGCCGACCCGGCGAAGAACGTCGTCACGATCACGTTCGGCTCTGCGACCTGCCCGGCGGGTCAGAAGCTCGCGGGCCGTCGCCTGATCATCGACGGCCAGGCGCAGCCGCCCGTCAACGCGAACTCCACGACCTGGACCGCCACCGAAGGCGATCACCAGATGGCCTACACGATCTTCTGCGGCGAGTCCGTCGAATCGGATCCGTCGCCGACGATCACCTACACGGTGAACCCGGCGGCGCCCGTCCCCGGCGGCGAGGGGACGACCGACCCCAGCGCCGGTCAGTGACCGTCGTCGCCACGGCCGCGCCCCTAGGAGATATCCAGACAGCCCCCGCTACACTATCCGGAGTCCTCACCCGGAAAGGAGTTCGCATTGAGCCCAGATAGCCGCCTGCTCGCAGGCAGATATCAGGTGGGCGAACTCATCGGTCGCGGCGGCATGTCCGATGTCCATCGCGGTACCGACACCCGGCTGGGGCGAACGGTCGCGATCAAACTCCTCAAGCCGTCGCTCGCCACCGACCCGGCGTTCCGCACCCGGTTCCGGCAGGAGGCCCAGGCGGCCGCGCGCATGGCGCACCCCACGATCGTCCGCGTCTTCGACGCCGGAGAAGAGACCGTGCGCGAGCCCAATGGGCACGAGGCGCAGCTGCCCTTCATCGTGATGGAGTACGTCGACGGCGTGCTTCTCAAGGACCTCATCAAGCGTGGGCCGCTCGAGATCACCGAGGCCGTGCGCATCACCGAGGGCATCTTGACGGCCCTCGAGTACTCGCACCGCGCCGGCGTCGTGCACCGCGACATCAAGCCGGGCAACATCATGATCACCAAGGCCGGCCAGGTCAAGGTGATGGACTTCGGCATCGCTCGCGCGATCAGCGACTCGTCGGCCACGGTGGCGCAGACGACCGCCATCCTCGGAACCGCCAGCTACTTCTCGCCCGAGCAGGCCAAGGGCGAGTCCGTGGATGCGCGTACCGACCTGTATTCGACAGGCGTCGTGCTCTTCGAGATGCTCACCGGGCGGCCGCCGTTCCGCGGCGACACCCCGGTGGCGGTCGCGTACCAGCACGTCAGCGAGACGGCGGTCGCACCCAGCACGATCAACCCCAAGGTCTCGCCTGCGCTCGACGTCGTCGTCTCGCGCGCGATGACCAAGGATCGCTTCGAGCGTTACCAGTCGGTGGCCGAGTTCCGCACCGACCTGGAGACGGCCGCATCGGGCAAGGTCCCGATCCACAAGCAGCCCGACCCCCTCTCGGAGTCCCTCTTCGGCGCGCCGCCGAGCGTGGTCTCCGGTCCGGAGGCGGCCTTCCGTCAGCTGGCGGAGGACCAGACGATGACGCGCACCCAGCGTCGCCCACCCGTCATCTGGGTCTGGGCGGGTATCGCTGTCATGGCGGTCGTCGTCGTCGCGGTTCTCGCCTGGGTTCTCCGGCTCGCGCCGAGCACGTCGCTGCCGGAGACCTCGCGCGAGGTCCCCAACCTCTCGGGTCAGACGGTCGACAAGGCCACGCAGGAACTCGACGGCATGAAGCTCAAGTGGACCCAGGCGACGGAGGCGAGCGCGACCTATCCGGAGGGCCAGGTGGTGCGCACCGATCCCGGTGCCGGCATCGTCGTGGCCACGGGCGACACGATCACGGTCTACGTCTCCACCGGCAAGAAGTCGGTGACGGTGCCCGATGTGCACAACATGACCGCGGATGCCGCCAAGCAGGCGATCACGGCGGCCGGGCTGACCGTGGGCACGCTCACGACCGAGAATTCGGCGACCGTTGCGGCCAATGTGGTCATCAAGACCGATCCGGCCGCGTCCGCCACCGCGCACGAGGGCGACACGATCAACCTCACCGTGTCCAGCGGCAAGGTGACCCTGACCGACCTGGTCGGGCAGTCCATCCAAGCCGCCACCGGCATCCTGTCGCAGCTCGGATTGACCGCGGATCCGAAGCCCGACAACACCTGCCCGTCCGATTCGGGGACCCCGATGGTGCACACGCAGTCGGTGGCGCCGGGCGATGTGCCTCAGGGTTCGACCGTCGGTCTCACCTACTGCACCGGCTGAGCGCAGGCATGCGGCTGAGCGCAGGCATGCGGCTGAGCGCAGGCATGCGGCTGAACGCAGGCATGCGCAGCGCTGAGCGGGATCAGGCCAGCTTGACCAGCGGGTTCAGCGCGCGCGAGCGCTCGGCGGCACCGGCGAGCCCGGCGACCTCGAGCCAGTTGCCGAGCATCCGGTAACCGCCCTCGGTGAGCACCGACTCGGGGTGGAACTGCACGCCGTAGATCGGCGCGGTGCGGTGCTGCAGGCCCATGATGACGCCCCCGGCGGTGCGTGCGGTGATCACCAGCTCGTCGGGGACCGTTCCGTCGACCACCGCGAGAGAGTGGTACCGCGTGGCCGTGAAGGGCTGGCCCACACCGTCGTAGAAGGCGCTGTCGTCGTGGGTGACCTGCGACGTCTTGCCGTGCATCAGCTCTTCGGCGTTCGTCACGACGCCTCCGAACGCTTCGGCGATCGCCTGATGACCCAAGCAGACCCCGAGCAGCGGCTGACCGGTGCGCAGGGCGATCTTCACGACCGGGATCGAAACGCCCGCATCGGCGGGCTTTCCGGGGCCGGGAGACACCAACACCGCGTCGTACTCCGCCAGACGCTCCGCGAGCTCCTGCTCCGGGATGTCGTCGTTGCGCACCACGTCGGTGCTCGCCCCGAGCTCACGGAGGTAGCCGTTGAGCGTGTAGACGAAGCTGTCGTAGTTGTCGATGACGAGTACGCGGGTCACGGCCCCACGGTACCTTCCTGCGGACCCAAGAGCGAATCCACCCAGGGGAACACCCAGGTGACGAGCGCGAAGAGCACGACCGCCGCCAGCACGACGAGAATCAGGATGCGCACCCACACCGGCCCGGGCAGGACGCGCCACAGCGCTGCGTACATGCTCAACCTCCGTTCGCCGCAACGGCGGCCGCGATCTCGTTCGGAACCTTCGCCGTCGGCTGGAACCCGGCGAACACGTTGTAGGCGATCAGCCGCTCCCCGGCGTGGAACGGCGGATTGCACGTGGTGATGGTCATGAGCCGATCCACCGGCTTCGTGGTCGGCTGCCGTGGAACCGGCGCGATGACGGCGACCGCGGTGGGCTGCACGTACTCGAAGTTGCGGAAGGTGTAGGTGTACCAGCCGTTCTTCGTCTGCACGTAGATGCGGTCGCCGATCCGCAACTTCGACAGGTCGATGAACGTATTTCCCCAACCGCTGTCGTGGCCCGCCACGGCGAAGTTGCCCACCTCGCCGGGCAGCTGGGTGTTCTCGTAGTGCCCGACACCCGCGTCGTAGCTGTTGAGGACCTTCTCCGTGTCCACCGTCTGGCGGATCGTTCGCTTCCAGTCGGCGCCGAGGCGGGGGATGTAGATGACGGCGAACGGCTGGTAGTCGGCCGGCTGGGCGCCGAGGGTCGGCGGAGCGGCCGGGGTCGGCGTCCCCGTGGGATTCGGCGCCGGGGTGGTCGTGGCACTGGGCGACGGGCTCTTCGTCGCCTCCTCGAGCCACCGCTGGCTCTGCTCACTCGCGGCGTTGGTCTGCTGACCGGCGAGCACGAGGCTGTTCCACCAGACCTGCCAGCCCAGGAAGAGGAGCACGAGCACACCGGCGGTGATCAGCAGCTCGCCCAGAACACCGAGGAACGTCGGCCGTCGAGGGGGCCGAGGAGTTCGACCCGTCGCGCGGCTCGAACGCCGGCCACGCGCCGCAGGCGGGTCGCTGGTGTTCGGGTCGCTCATGTCGATCATGCTAGCTGCCACTGCTGGGCGACCGCAGAGTTCTCCACAGGCTCGTCTACCCCGAGAACGCGGGGGATGACGCGGCCTGACCGCCCAGCCTCGACCGCTACACTATGGTGCTATGGCACGCACCAAGTCGAAGACCAAGCCCGAGCGCATCGACGCGCAGTCCGGCGAGGACGCCCCGAACCCCGTGTGGTTCAAGCCCGTGATGTTCGGCTTCATGCTGCTGGGGCTGGTGTGGATCATCGTCTTCTACGTCAGCCAGAACCAGTACCCCATTCCGGCCCTCGGCGCCTGGAACATCCTCGTCGGCTTCGGCATCGCCTTCATCGGCTTCCTTATGACCACCCGCTGGCGCTGAACCCGCCACTCTTCGACTCCACCGGGATCGGCTTCGGCCGGTCCCGGTTTTTTGCGGCCTCGAGGCGGTTATCCACACCATTCATCCACAGTGAGGAGAACTCCGTGGACTCGCCTCACACGGTTCTCCCCAGTGTTAATAAGCCTGTGGAGAGTTACACGCGTGTAATTATCCCCATTGTTAATAAGGCTGTGGATAACTTATCCACGCATTGGGGAGAGCTGGGGATGGCCGGGAGAGAGGGGCTGCGGGCTCAGGCGAACAGGTGGATGAGGCTGAGCGCCACGAGGATCAGGCAGAGCACCACGAGGAGGGGGATCTGCAGGCGACGCCGTGCGGGCGTGCGGGTCTCGACATAGATCAGTCCCACGAGCACTCCGGCGATCAGACCGCCGACGTGCGCCTGCCATGCGATCCCGAACGACGGGATGAACCCGATGACGAGGTTGATACCCACGAGGATGAACAGCTGGGTCGCGTTGCCGCCCAACCGGCGCTGGATGACGAGGAAAGCCCCGAGCATCCCGAAGATCGCGCCGGATGCGCCGACCACCGGCTGCACGGGCGACGCGATCAGCAGCACGGCCACCGACCCGGCGAACCCGCTGATCAGGAAGAGCGCGAGGAACCGCGCGCGACCCAGCAGCGGTTCGAGGAGCATCCCGAACACCCATAGCGTGTACATGTTGAGCGCGATGTGCAGGATGCTCGCGTGCGCGAACACCGTCGTGAGCAGGCGCCACGGCTCGAAGGCGACGCCGCCGAAGGTGCCCGTCGGGTACGAGTAGGCGCCCGCGTACTGGATCGCCTGCGTGATCGTGCCGCCGATGCCCGGCAGCGACTGCAGGATGTAGACCAGCACGCAGATGCCGATCAGGGTATACGTGATGACCGGGGCGCCGCGCCCGGTCATCCTGGTCAGGATGGCGGGCTTTGTCTTCGGCGCCGTCGCACGCTGTTGCGCCATGCACTCCGGGCAGATGACACCGACGGCCGCCGGCGTCTGGCACTCGGGGCAGATCGTTCGCCCACACCGCTGGCAGAGAACGTAGCTGACGCGATCCGGATGCCGGTAACAGGTGCTCGCCCGAACATCAGCGGGCTGGGACATGGCGCTACTCAGGCCTTACTGTTTCAGACCTGCTCGACGTCGACCGACTCGATGACCACGTCGTCGAGGGGACGGTCGCGGGCGTCGGTGGGGAGCTCGGCGAGCTTGTCGACGACCTTGCGCGATGCCTCGTCTTCAACCGCGCCGAAGATGGTGTGCTTGCCCTGCAGCCAGGTCGTCGGGCCGACGGTGATGAAGAACTGCGAACCGTTGGTGCCGCGCCCCATCTGGATGCCGGCGTTGGCCATCGCGAGGATGTAGGGCTCCGTGAAGTCGAGCTCAGGGTTGATCTCGTCGTCGAACTGGAAGCCGGGGCCGCCGGTTCCGTTGCCCAGCGGGTCGCCGCCCTGAATCATGAAGCCCGGGATGATGCGGTGGAACACAACGCCGTCGTACAGGTTGTCGGTCGTCTTGGCACCCGTGCGCGGGTTGGTCCACTCGATCTCACCGGTCGCCAGGCCCACGAAGTTCTTGACCGTCTTCGGGGCGTGGTTGCCGAAGAGGTTGACCTTGATGTCCCCGTAGTTAGTGTGGAGTGTGGCGACGGCGGTGTGCTTTGACATGGCATCAATTCTTGCACAGGGGTTCTCACCTCTCGGGTCATCCACAGCCCATTCGGTGGCAAGATGGAGTCTGATCGCTACACGACGCAATGGAGGTCCAGATGAGCCTGACACGGAAGCGTAAGAAGGAACTCAAACGCCTGCGCAGTAGCGCCGAGGAGCTGTGGGGTGCGCAGCAGGAGGTTCTGGCGAACGCCAATGCTCTTGCGAGCGAGGCCCGACGCCAGGCGAACTACTACACACGCGAAGAGCTCGCTCCCCGCGTCCGCGACGGATACGACCAGTACGTGCGCCCCGCGACGCAGACCGCGAGTCGCGTCGCCGGCGTCGCCCGCGACCGGCTGGTCACCGATGTGATCCCGGCCGTCGGAGCGACGATCGGCACCGCGATGTCGGTGGTCGACCATGCACGCGACGCCCGCGCCCGCGCCTTCATCGGCGACGTCAAGAAGGCGGGCAGCGAGGTCTCGAAGCGTGCACAGGACGTGTCGAAGCGGGCCCAGGCAGTGACGGAGAAGTCCGGCCCCGGCGCCGGCACCGTGATCGCCGTCGGGCTCGGCATCATCGCCGCGGTCGGACTGCTCTACGCGGTCTGGCAGACGTTCCGCGCTGACGACGAGCTCTGGGTCGCAGACGAGGAGCCGACGGCGCCCGCCGCCGAGTAGGCGAACGAGCGAAGAGGCGACAGCTTCACGAGAGGGCGGCACCGCAGAGGTGCCGCCCTCTTCTCGTGTCGGGGATCATTCGGGGGTTACCCCGATGGTCAGCGCCCGGCTCGGCTGGCACCGTAGAAGCATGAACACTCTTCAGCGTCCCCTCAACGGCCGGATCTTCGGCGGGGTCTGTGCCGGCCTCGCGCAACGCTTCGGGTGGCGACCCAGCACGGTGCGCATCCTGTTCGTGCTGTCGTGCCTGCTTCCCGGCCCGCAGTTCCTCGCGTACCTCGCACTGTGGATCATCATGCCGAGCGAAGGTTCGGCCCGCGCGACCGCTTAGTCGGCGAGACCGGCCATCCGGAGCGCGACGTTGACCAGTTCGACCCGTCGTGACGGAATGGCCGTCAGCGAGAACCACGCCGCCTCGTCGGTGCTGCCGTCCAGCTCGTTCGTGAGCGATCCGGAGACCACCCGAGCGCGGTAGACGATGCGCAGCGCGTGCAGTGGGCCGGCATCCGGATCGAAGCGATGCTCGGCCGGCACGATGTGCGAGTCGATCCCGAGCAGCTCTCCTGCCTCGGCCACGTAGCCGGTCTCCTCCGCGATCTCGCGGACCACAGCGTCGACCGGGTCCTCCCCAGGATCGATGCCGCCACCCGGCAGGGTCCAGCCGGAGCGCCCTCCCTCGTTCCAGTGCGCGAGAAGGATGCGGCCCTCATCGACGATCACGCCGTACGCGGCCACCCGGATATCCATCCCGACAGACTACTCGCGGATGTCGGTGGCGGGATGCAGACTGGGATGGTGCCCGAGTTGCCCGAAGTCACCGCACTGGCGGCCGACCTGGATGCGCGCCTGCGAGGCCGCGTCATCGATCGGCTGAGCATCGTGGCGTTCGCTGCGCTCAAGACCTTCGACCCGCCCGTGTCCGAGCTGTCCGGATCGACGATCAGTGGCGTGAGCCGCCACGGGAAGTTCCTCGACATCGCCGTGGACGCAGCGTCGGGCGAGGCTCTGCACGTGACGATCCATCTCGCGCGGGCGGGGTGGATCCGCTGGCGCGACGGCGCTCCGCCCCCACCGTCCGGTCGTCCTGGCCACGGCCCGCTGGCCGCTCGACTCGTGCTCGACGACGGGTCTGGCTTCGATGTGACCGAGGCCGGCACCAAGAAGAGTCTCGCGATCTCGGTGGTGCGCGACCCGAGCGACGTGCCAGGCATCGCGCGTCTGGGCCCGGAGCCGCTCGATCCGTCGTTCACGCTCGAGGTCTTCGAGGGCATCCTGCACGACGCCGGTCGCGCTCAGATCAAGGGCGTACTGCGCAGCCAGTCGATCATCGCGGGAATCGGCAACGCCTACTCCGACGAGATCCTGCACACCGCGCGCATGTCGCCGTTCAAGCCGGCGGCGATGTCGGCCGACGACGCCGCACGTCTCTACGAGGCGCTGCAATCCACCCTGCGCGCGGCACTGGCGCGCGCAGACGGCCTCGCGGCCTCCGAGCTGAAGAGCGAGAAGAAGAGCGGGATGCAGGTGCACGGCCGCACGGGTCAGCCGTGTCCGGTGTGCGGCGACACCGTGAGGCAGGTAATCTTCCACGACTCGACGCTGCAGTACTGCCCCACCTGCCAGACCGGCGGCAAGCCGCTCGCCGACCGCGTGCTGTCGCGGCTGCTCAAGTAACACCGGACCGCGTCGCACCCGGCCCGCGTCGCACCCGGACGCGCACGCCCCGCGCGGTCAGCAGTCGCAGTCGATCGCCGCGACGGAGACGGGCGCCGTCAGTTCATCGGTCGGGCGTTCGATCCGTCCGTGGTCGTCGACGATGCCGAGTCCCTCGCGTGCCCAGTACTCGAAGCCGCCGATCATCTCCGTGACGTCGTACCCGAGCAGACTGAACTGGAGCGCTGCCCGTGTCGAGCCGTTGCATCCCGGCCCCCAGCAGTAGACCACGACCGGGGTCGACGGGTCGATCAGCTCGGCGGCCCTCTCCGCGATCTGGGCCGTCGGCAGGTGGATGGCGCCGGGGATGCGGCCCTGACGCCACGACGTCTCGCCCCTGCTGTCCACCAGGGCGAACCGCTCCCCGGCATCCAGCGCTGCTTTCACATCGGAGGGGTCGGTCTCGAACCGGAGCTTCGCCGCGAAATGTCGGGCGGCCTCCGACGGCGAGATGGCGGTGGCGGCGACGGCGGCGACGGTGTCGGAAGTGGCGGGGGCGGTGGCGACGGGCGCTTCGATGGTTGACATGACTACGAGATTAGGCAGCCGGATGCCCGGATTGAAGAGACTTCTCACGGCGTTCGGCCTCGTGCGCCGTCGTTTTCGTGGAAGAATCCGGGCATGGCCGCGAATTTCACGATCAGCACGGATTCCGTCGATGATGCCCTCCTCGCCGAGCTCCAACGCGACGGCCGTCAGTCGATCGCCGAGCTCGCCCGGTCGGTGCACATGTCGAACAGCGCGGTTGCCGAGCGCGTCCGCCGGCTGGAGGAAGCCGGTGTGATCGGCGGCTACCGGGCGGTCGTCGACCCGGAGCGGCTGGGGTACTCCGTGCTCGCGTTCCTGCGGCTGAGATACCCGAGCAGCGTCTACACGCCGCTGCACGATCTGCTGGGGCAGACTCCCGAAGTGATCGAAGCGCACCATGTCACGGGCGACGACTGCTTCATCCTGAAGGTGGTGGCGACATCGATGCGGCACCTCGAGCAGGTGACCGGCAAGATCGGAACACTCGGGAGCGTGACCACGAGCGTGTCGTACTCGAGCCCGTTCCCGACGAGGCCGATCGTGCCACCGGCCGCGAGCTGACGCTCAGACACTTTCTTGTGGAGCCTAGGAGATTCGAACTCCTGACATCCTGCTTGCAAAGCAGGCGCTCTACCAACTGAGCTAAGGCCCCGAATCGGGAGCGTGTCGTTCATATGACACTCTGCGTGGGGATACGAGGACTTGAACCTCGGACCTCTTCGTTATCAGCGAAGCGCTCTAACCGCCTGAGCTATATCCCCGATTGGGCAGATTAGAGACTACCTGATCTGCCCCGGCATTACGAAATCGAGCGGGCTCGAATCGCGCCGAACCGCCGTTCTAGCTGTTCGTGAATCCGACCAGCAGCCCACCGGTGATCTTCACCGACAGGTTGTACAGCAGTGCGAACACGGCGCCGAGCGCGGTGATCACGATGATGTCGAGCACACCGACGACGAGCGAGAAGCCCATCACCTGCCCGAGGCCCAGGATGGCCTTCAGGTCGGTGCCGCCCGCCCCGGAGATGTCCTTGAACAGGCTGTTCACCTGGTCGAAGATGCCGGTGCGGTCCAGCACGGTCCACACCAGGAACGTGCCGACGATGGCGATGATCGCAAGGCAGATCCCAGCGAGGAACGACAGCTTCACAGTCGACCAG
Source organism: Leifsonia poae (assembly GCF_027921845.1). Classification (GTDB taxonomy): domain Bacteria; phylum Actinomycetota; class Actinomycetes; order Actinomycetales; family Microbacteriaceae; genus Leifsonia; species Leifsonia poae. Next base: position 32,090 of record NZ_BSEN01000006.1, on the reverse strand, counting down.
AAGTCGATGTAGACCAGCTTGAGCCGGACCTGCTTGGCCGACGTCGGTCGACGCGACGACTTCTTCGCGAGTTTCTCGGCGACACTACTGCTCATCTACGGTTTCTTCCTTCCCGGCGTCCTCGGATTCTTCGTCAGCTTCCTGAGAATCGAGGTTACGTTCGGTGTTCTTGGCCAGAGCGATGATCTTGTCGGACTCGGCGAAACGTGCAAATACGACACCCATGGTGTCTCGGCCCTTGGCGGGTACCTCGGCCACGGCAGAGCGTACCACCTTGCCGCTGGCAAGAACCACAAGGACCTCGTCGTCTTCGTCCACGATCAGGGCGCCCACCAGGTCGCCGCGATCGTCGTTCAATTTGGCGACCTTGATGCCCAGACCACCGCGGTTCTGCAGGCGGTACTGGTCGGCGGCGGTGCGCTTCGCATAGCCGCCCTCGGTCACGACGAACACGTAGCCCTCGTCGGAGACGACGGAGGCGTCGAGCAGTTTGTCCTCGCCCCGGAAGTGCATGCCGATGACACCGGAGGTCGAACGGCCCATCGGACGGAGCGCCTCGTCGGACGCCGTGAACCGGATGGACATGCCCTTGCGCGAGACGAGGAGCAGATCGGAATCGTCTTCGACCAGCAGGGCCGAGACGAGCTCGTCCTCCTCGCGGAGCTTGATCGCGATGATGCCGCCGGATCGGTTTGTGTCGTACTCGCTGAGTGCGGTCTTCTTGATGAGTCCGTCGCGGGTCGCCAGCACCAGGTACTTGGCCGCTGTGTAGTCGCGGATGTCGAGGATCTCGGCGATCTCCTCATCCGGCTGCATGGCGAGCAGGTTGGCGACGTGCTGACCCTTGGCATCGCGGCCGGCCTCCTGCACCTCGTAGGCCTTCGCGCGATAGACGCGGCCCTTGTTCGAGAAGAAGAGGAGCCAGTGGTGCGTCGTGGTGACGAAGAAGTGGTCGACCACGTCCTCCCCGCGCAGCTGTGCACCCTTCACACCCTTGCCGCCGCGGTGCTGGCTGCGGTAGTTGTCGCTGCGCGTGCGCTTGATGTAGCCGCCACGCGTCACCGTGACCACCATCTCCTCTTCGGGGATGAGGTCTTCCACACTCATGTCGCCGTCGAAGCCGAACATGATCTCGGTGCGGCGGTCGTCCCCGAACCGGTCGACGATCTCGGTCAGCTCGTCGCTGACGATCGTGCGCTGACGCTGCGGGTCGGCGAGGATGGCTTTGAAGTCCTCGATCTCGCGCTCGATCGCGTCGTGCTCGTCGATGATCTTCTGGCGTTCGAGGGCCGCGAGGCGGCGCAGCTGCATGGTCAGGATGGCGTCGGCCTGGATCTGGTCGACCTCCAGGAGGTCCATCAGGCCTTCTCGCGCGTCGTCGACGGTCGGCGACCGGCGGATGAGCGCGATGACCTCGTCGAGTGCATCCAGAGCCTTGAGGTAACCACGCAGGATGTGCGCGCGTTCTTCGGCTTTTCTCAGACGGAACTGCGTGCGACGGACGATCACTTCGATCTGGTGATCGACCCACGCGGTGATGAAACCGTCGAGCGGCAGCGTGCGGGGAACGTTGTCGACGATCGCCAGCATGTTGGCGCCGAAGTTCTCCTGCAGCTGGGTGTGCTTGTAGAGGTTGTTCAGCACGACCTTCGCGACGGCATCGCGCTTGAGCACGATGACGAGGCGCTGACCGGTGCGGCCGCTCGTCTCGTCGCGGATGTCGGCGATGCCGCCGATCTTGCCGTCCTTGACGAGCTCGGCGATCTTGATCGCGAGGTTGTCGGGGTTGACCTGGTACGGGAGCTCGGTGACGACCAGGCACACGCGGCCCTGGATCTCCTCGATCGTCACGACGGCGCGCATGGTGATCGAGCCGCGACCGGTGCGATAGGTGTCCTGGATACCCTTGATGCCGAGGATCTGGGCACCGGTCGGGAAGTCCGGTCCCTTGATGCGCTTGATCAGCTCTTCGAGCAGCTCGTCGCGCGACGCATCCGGGTTCGCGAGGTGCCAGAGGGCGCCGGCCGCGACCTCGCGCAGGTTGTGCGGCGGGATGTTCGTGGCCATGCCGACCGCGATGCCGACCGAGCCGTTGACCAGCAGGTTCGGGAAACGGCTGGGAAGAACCGCCGGCTCCTGGGTGCGACCGTCGTAGTTGTCCTGGAAGTCGACGGTCTCCTCGTCGATGTCTCGGACCATCTCAAGCGCGAGCGGGGCCATCTTCGTCTCGGTGTATCGCGGAGCGGCCGCGCCGTCGTTGCCGGGCGAGCCGAAGTTGCCCTGCCCGAGCGCGAGCGGGTAGCGGAGGCTCCACGGCTGAACGAGACGAACGAGGGCGTCGTAGATCGCGGTGTCACCGTGCGGGTGGAACTGCCCCATCACGTCGCCGACCACGCGGGCGCACTTGGAGAACGCCTTGTCGGGGCGGTAGCCGCCGTCGTACATCGCGTAGATCACACGACGGTGAACCGGCTTGAGGCCATCGCGCACCTCGGGCAGCGCACGCCCGATGATGACGCTCATCGCGTAGTCGAGGTAGGAGCGCTGCATCTCCGACTGCAGATCGACCTGGTCGATGCGGCCGTGGATGCCGAAGCCGGCTCCGTCGGTGGTGGCGTCGTCGCCGTCGGTCACGATGTTCTCGTCTCCGGTGGTGTTGTCGTCAGATGTCAAGGAAACGCACGTCCTTCGCGTTCTTCTGGATGAAATTACGGCGCGACTCGACGTCTTCGCCCATCAGGGTGGCGAAGATCTCGTCAGCCGCCGCGGCGTCGTCGAGCGTGACCTGCAGCAGGGTGCGGGTCTCGGGGCTCATCGTGGTCTCCCACAGCTCCTTGTAGTCCATCTCGCCGAGACCCTTGTAGCGCTGCACGCCGTTGTCCTTCGGGATGCGCTTGCCAGCCGCGATGCCGTCGGCCAGGAAGGCGTCGCGCTCGCGGTCGCTGTAGACGTACTCGTGCTCCGCGTTGGTCCACTTGAGCCGGTAGAGCGGCGGCTGCGCGAGGTACACGTAGCCGAGCTCGATGAGCGGACGCATGTAGCGGAAGAGGAGCGTGAGCAGCAGCGTGGTGATGTGCTGGCCGTCGACGTCGGCATCCGCCATGAGCACGATCTTGTGGTACCGCGCCTTGTCCGGGTTGAAGTCCTCGCCGATGCCGGCGCCGAACGCTGTGATCATCGCCTGCACCTCGTTGTTGGCGAGCGCCCGGTCGAGACGGGCCTTCTCGACGTTCAGGATCTTGCCGCGCAGCGGAAGGATCGCCTGCGTCTCGGGGTTGCGGCCCTGAACGGCCGAACCACCGGCCGAGTCGCCCTCCACGATGAAGATCTCGGAGATCGACGGGTCCTTCGACTGGCAGTCCTTGAGCTTGCCCGGCATCCCGCCGCCTTCGAGCAGACCCTTGCGACGTGCGGTCTCGCGCGCTTTGCGGGCGGCCAGACGGGCGGTCGCAGCCTGAAGCGCCTTGCGGATGATGTCTTTGGCCTGATTCGGGTTGCGGTCGAACCAGTCGCCGAGCCGGTCGCCGACAACCTTCTGAACGAACGCCTTGGCTTCGGTGTTGCCCAGCTTGGTCTTCGTCTGACCCTCGAACTGCGGCTCGGAGAGCTTGACCGAGATGACCGCGGTCAGTCCTTCGCGCACATCGTCGCCCGAGAGGTTGTCGTCCTTCTCTTTGAGGATGCCCTTTTCACGCGCGTACCGGTTGACCAGCGTGGTCAGTGCGGCGCGGAAGCCCTCTTCGTGGGTTCCGCCCTCGTGCGTGTTGATGGTGTTGGCGTAGGTGAAGACGCTCTCGTTGTAACCCGTCGTCCACTGCATCGCGACCTCGAGCGCGATCTTGCGCTCGGTGTCCTCCGACTCGAACGAGATGATCTCCTCGTTGACGACCTCCGCCTTCTTGGCGGAGTTGAGGTAGTGCACGTAGTCGGTCAGACCCTGCTCGTAGAGGAAAACGTCGGAGCGCGGTTCGGCGTCATCGTCTTCGTCGGGCTGGGGACGCTCGTCGGTGAGGGCGATGCGGAGCCCCTTGTTGAGGAACGCCATCTGCTGGAAGCGGGTGCGGAGCGTGTCGTAGTCGAACTCGACGCTCTCGAAGGTCTCCGGGCTCGGCCAGAAGGTGATGATGGTGCCCGTCTCGTCGGACGCCTCGCCCATCTCGAGCGGAGCCTGGGGAACACCGTGGCGATAGCTCTGCCGGTAGACGTTGCCCTGACGGCGCACCTCGACGTCGAGACGGGAGGAGAGCGCGTTGACCACCGAGCTGCCGACGCCGTGCAGGCCACCGGAGACGGCGTAGCCGCCGCCACCGAACTTGCCGCCGGCGTGCAGGATGGTGAGGACGACCTCGACCGTCGACTTCTTCTCGACCGGGTGGATGTCGACCGGGATGCCACGGCCGTTGTCGTAGACGCGCACACCACCGTCTTCGAGGATGGTCACCACGATGTTGTCGGCATGGCCGGCGAGAGCCTCATCGACGGAGTTGTCGACGATCTCCTGAACGAGGTGGTGGAGTCCACGAGGGCCGGTGGAACCGATGTACATTCCGGGTCGTTTGCGTACGGCTTCGAGACCTTCGAGTACCTGGATCTCATTGGCGCCGTAGTCGTGTTCTGCCTCGGCCTTGTTCGGTTCCATCGTCATATGAAGTTAGGCTCCTGACCGCACTGGGTGTGACCTATACATTCTACCAAGCGATGGGTGCCGGATTGCCCGAAATCGCCCGTCTGACGCGTTATTTTTACGCGCCTGACCTCTTTTGTGCACTCAGCCGTAAGTATCGCGCGGACCGCGCCCTGGAATCGACCTGGGGCCTCTTTTCCAGGAGGGGGCGTCCGGCCCTTGAAAACGGATGGACTGGATCTCCGCCTGGGGGAACCTGTCGGCGATGCGCGCGAGGAGGTCGGAGCGCATGATCCGCAGCTGGGTCGCCCATGCCGTCGACTCGCATCTGACGGTGAGGACACCCTCGGTGATGCCTTCCGGGACCGCGTGCTTCGCGGTCTCCTCGCCGGCCAGTTCGAGCCACCCTGCGAGCAGGTCCGACTGAGCGAGCGACGAGCTCCAGCCGAGCTGCGTCGCGAGCGCGTCGACCACATCGCCGACGCCGTGCGGATCCCGGCCTTTACCGAACGGCTGGCTGGCGGAAGGATCCCGTTCGTCGCGCTTCTTCGCTCGCCGGGTTCGGCTCGGCACTCCCCCGAACAGCTCGCGGAACCGCAGGTAGACCGCCGATGCCTCGCTCAGTTCGGGGCGCTCGTCAGGCACGGTCGGCCTCGGAACCCGCCTCGGGATCTGCGGCGGGATCGACCACTGGTCCGGGCTCTACCACTGCCCCGGCCTCGATGCGCACCGTGTGTGCCGTCAGGTCGGCCGGGACATCGTCGAAGACCGCCGCCGTGATGAGCACCTGCTCGTAACCTGCTACGGCGGTTGCAAGCATCCGGCGCCGCGCCTGGTCGAGTTCGGCGAACACGTCGTCGAGGATCAGCACCGGATCCCCCGTCACCGACTCGCGGCGCAGGAGCTCGGCCGAGGCGAGCTTGAGGGCGAGCGCGAACGACCAGGACTCGCCATGGCTCGCGTAGCCCTTGGCCGGCAGGCCGTTCAGTTCGAACAGGATGTCGTCGCGGTGCGGCCCGATGAGCGTGAGACCGCGGTCGAGCTCCTTGCGACGCACCGTCGCCAGAGCCTGACGGAACGCGTCCGCGGTCGAGAAACCGGTCGAGTCGGTTACAGCCCCGGCATCCGTTGATCCATCAGCGTCGATGTCGTCGACATCCGCGCCGCGCACCGTGAGAAGGGGGATGAGCTTCGGATGGTGGTCGTCGCCGGCGACGGACCGGTAGGCAGAGATGAGGGGATCCGTCAGCCGCTGCACCAGGTCGACCCGCGCATCCACCAGCTCGGAGCCGAGGGCGACCAGGCGCTCGTCCCAGATGTCGAGGGTGCCGAGTTGGCTCTCACGCAGACCGGATGAGCGTGCCGACTTGAGCAGGGTGTTGCGTTGTTTCAGCACCCGCTCGTAGTCGGCGAGCACTCCGGAGAAGCGGGGGTTCCGCTGCACCAGCAGCTGATCGAAGAACCGGCGCCGGATGCTCGGCTCCCCGCGCACGAGCGCGAGATCTTCAGGAGCGAAGAGCACGCTCGAGAAGTAGCGAGGAAGCTCCCGGGTCTTCACGGCCGACCGATTGACCTGGGCACGGTTCGCGGTGCCGCGGTTCAGCTGCACCTCGACGAGCAGCTCCCGGCCTTCGTGCTGGATGCGGGCCCGCACGATCGCGGACTCCGCACCCTGCCGGATCATCGCCTGGTCGCTCGAGACCCGATGGGAGCCGAGGGTGCTGAGGTAGCCCAGTGACTCGACCAGGTTGGTCTTGCCCTGACCGTTGCGGCCGACGAAGAGGTTCGCGCCGGCCGCAAGCGGGACTTCCGCGTGTCGATAATTACGGAAGTCGGTCAGGGAAAGATGTGTAACTCTCAAAGAGGGTTAGTCCACGGCCTTCACGGCGTGGCCGCCGAACTGGTTGCGCAGCGCAGCCACGGCCTTCATGGCGGGCGAGTCCTCCTGGCGGGAGACGAACCGCGCGAAGATGGACGCGCTGATCGTGGGGACGGGAACCGCGTTGGCGAGTGCCTCTTCGACGGTCCAGCGTCCTTCGCCCGAGTCCTGCACGTAGCCTTCGATGTGCTCGAACTCCGGGTCCTGCTCGAGAGCGCGCACCAGGAGGTCGAGCAGCCAGGACCGCACAACGGTTCCGCGCTGCCACGCCTTGAAGGTTCCGGTGACGTCCTTGACGATGTCCTTGCGGGTGTCGAGGAGCTCGTAGCCCTCGGCGTAGGCCTGCATCAACGCGTACTCGATGCCGTTGTGCACCATCTTGGCGTAGTGACCGGCGCCGACCATGCCGACGTGCACGAAGCCCTCGTCGCGCGGGCCCTCGGGGCGGAGCGCGTCGAAGACGGGCATCACGCGCTCGACCTGCTCGGCGCTGCCGCCGACCATGAGGCCGTAGCCGTTCTCGAGACCCCACACACCACCGGAGACACCGGCGTCCATGAAGTCGATGCCCTTGGGCGCGAGCTGCTCTGCGTGCTTGAAGTCCTCGGTGAAGCGCGAGTTGCCGCCGTCGATGACGAGGTCGCCCTTCTCGAGCAGCGGCTCGAGGTCGGTGACCACGGCGTCGGTGATCGCTCCGGCCGGGACCATGATCCAGACCGTGCGCGGGGCGGGCAGTGCTGCCACGAGGTCGGCGAGTGTTGCGACATCCGACACATCGGGATTGGTGTCGTATCCGGTCACCTCGATGCCGTTCTTCTCGAGGCGGGCACGCATGTTGTTGCCCATTTTTCCGAGACCGATGAGGCCGATGTGCATGATTGTCCTTCTTCTGTTCTCTCGGACGCGAGACGACTAGCGCAGCAGCAGGTTCGGCTGCAGCAGGTACTTGTAGTTGTCCGCGCCGGCCTGGTCCTTCGATGTCTGACTCGTGATGAGCACCGGACCCGGCTTGTTGGGGTTGTCGGTCTTGGTGAAGGAAATGCGCACGAATTCCGAGTGCACTGCACCGAGACCATCGAGCAGGAACTGCGGCTTCAACGAAACCACCGTCTCCTGGCCAGTGAGGAGAGCGTCGATGCTCTCGGATGCTTGCGCCTGCTCCGAACCGATGGCCTCGAGGGTGAGTCCGTCGGCGGAGAAGGTGTACCGAAGGGCGGCTTCGCGCTCGAGGACGAGCGACACGCGTCGCGTCGCCTCGATGAGCTCAGCCGTGTTGATGACCGCGTAGTTGTCGACCGTCTCGGGGAAGAGCCGGCGCACAGGCGGGAAGTTGCCCTTGATGAGCAGGGAGGTCACGGTCTTCTTGTCGGCCGTGAAGGCGATCAGCTCGCGATCGTCGCGATTGGTGATCGAGACCGCGATGGTGCCGCTGTGACCGAGTGTCTTTCCGATCTCGGTGAGGGTGCGCGCGGGCACGAGCGCGGTGACGGGCTCACCCGACGTGGTGCCGTTGTCCCAGTCGATCTCGCGGACGGCCACGCGATAGCGGTCGGTGGCCACGAGTCCGAGCGTGTTGTCGCCGACCTCGAGCTGAACGCCCGTGATCACCGGGGTCACATCGTCGCGGGAGGCGGCGACGCCGACCTGGGCGACGGCCTCGGCGAATTCGTCGGCCGGAACCAGACCGGACTGCCCACTCACCTGCGGGATGCTCGGGTATTCCTCGACCGGCATGGAGAGAAGCGTGAAGTTCGCAGATCCGGCGCGCACGACGATCTTGGAGTCTTCCGTCGAGAGCTGGACGGGTGCGTTCGGGAGCTTCGACGCGATCTCGGCCAGAAGGCGGCCGGAGACCAGGACGCGACCGGCCTCTTCGATCTCGGCTGCGATCTCGGTCTGCGCCGAGACCTCGTAGTCGAACGACGACAGCTGCAGCCCGGTATCGGTTGTTTCGATCAGGACGCCGCTCAGGATGGGAAGGGTCGTGCGCTGCGGAAGGAGCTTGACAGCGAACGAGACGGCTTCACTGAACACATCCCGATTGGCTTGGAACTTCACGAAGTCACCTCTGTCGTCGGCGGGAAATGGATCGTGACAAATCCTAGCGCCTGCCCCCGTCGGGGAAAGTTGTGATTCGAGCGCCGGGCGAAGGTTGTCGGCATCCCCACTAAGAAGAGTTAACGATTAATGGTGTTAACCGCTGTGGAAACTGTGGATAACTCGGTGGAGACCGCGGAATGACAGGGAAGCACAGCCATGTCACTTGTTGATGGCCTGGGGAGACCCGGTGTAATCAGGCCGATCGCCGGGGCCGCGAAAATCGTGTAACTCACAAGCACTCATGATTCGTCCCCATTAACGCCCCGAGTTTCCGGATGTTGTCCACAAGTTATCCACATGTGCGGAAACCGCATTGTCCCCACGTTGGGGAGAGGCTGTGGATAACTCTCGAGGCGCCGGCGGCTACTTGCTGTAGCGGTGGTTCTGCTTGATGCGGCTGGTGAGCTCGGTCACCTGGTTGTAGATCGAGCGACGCTCCTTCATGAGCTCGCTGATCTTCTTATTCGCGTACATCACGGTCGTGTGGTCGCGGTTGCCGAACAGCTGCCCGATCTTGGGCAGCGACAGATTGGTGAGCTCTCGGCAGAGGTACATCGCGATCTGACGGGCAGTCGCGACGGCCTGCGATCGGCTCGAGCCGTAGAGGTCGTCGACGGTGAGTTTGAAGTAGTCGGCGGTGTTCGTGATGATGTCGGTCGGCGCGATGACGTTGTCGTCGTCGAGCGTGATGAGGTCCTTGAGCACGGTCTGCACGAGCGGCATGTCGACAGGGGTCCTGTTGAGGCTCGCGAAGGCGGTCACCCGGATGAGCGTGCCCTCGAGCTCGCGGATGTTGCTCGACACCTTCGTCGCCATGAATTCGAGGATGTCGTCGGGGACCTGGATCTTCTCGCTCTGCGCCTTCTTGCGGAGGATCGCGATGCGGGTCTCGAGGTCGGGGACCTGCACGTCGGTGATCAGACCCCACTCGAAGCGGGAGCGCATCCGGTCTTCGAAGCCGGTGAGGTGCTTCGGCGGGAGGTCGCTCGTGATGACCACCTGCTTGTTGTGGTCGTGGAGGGTGTTGAACGTGTGGAAGAAGGCTTCCTGGGTCTCGACCGCTCGCTGCAGGAACTGGATGTCGTCGATCAGCAGGATGTCGATGTTGCGATAGCGGGCCTGGAACGACGAGCCGCGGTTGTTCGCGATCGAGTTGATGAAGTCGTTGGTGAACTCCTCACTACTGACGTAGCGGACCCGGATGCCCGGGTACAGGCTCATCGCGTAGTGGCCGATGGCGTGCAGGAGGTGCGTCTTGCCCAGCCCGGAGTCCCCATAGATGAAGAGCGGGTTGTACGCCTTGGCCGGCGCTTCGGCGACGGCGACGGCGGCCGCGTGGGCGAAACGGTTGGACTGGCCGATGACGAAGTTGTCGAAGCTGTACTTGGGATTGAGGCGGGTGTCGTTGTTGCGGGGCGGCGCCGTGATCTCGGCCGGGGGTGCCACGAGCGGAGTCTCGATGTACGCGGCTTCCGACGGTTCCGTCGGGCCCGCCATCGTCTCCTGCTGGATCTCCGGATTCACCACGATCGCGAAGGTGCTGACCTCGAGTCCCTCGTCGAGGGTGCCGATGGCGTTGAGAAGGGGGACCCTGCTGCGCTGCTCGATCATGCCGCGGGTGAACTCGTTGGGCACCTCGAGGTAGAAGGTGCCGGCCATGATCCCCTTGGGCTCGACCAGGCTCAGGAAGCCGTGGAGCTGCGGTGTGATGCGGTCATCCGTCTCGAGTGTGTCGAGCACGTTCTGCCATGCCGCAGAAATGGACGCTTCGCCGCCTGCCATCGTTCCCCGTATTCGTCGTCGTGTTGATGCCGTCATCCGACGACGAGGTCACAACGTCGTGACTCGTAGCGTCGAGCCGGAAGCGTGGTCGCCGCCGGAATGGTATTCACAGGGTTATCCACCGCTGTGTGTCCAATACCGTAGCGATCTCCGGCCCTTTTTCGGTACGGCTGGGGATAACTTTCGTCCCCCACGGTAACTAATCCACAGGCACGGGATCAAATTCGTTCTTCGGAATACAGCGGCGCGTCGTTCTCGGCTTTCCTGCTAATGCTGTGCATAATCAATGGATTTGGCTCGATTGGTTTGACCTCGTCGGCCTCAGGTCGTAGCTTTAATCAGTTGACTTCAGCCGTTCAGGCTGCCCAAAAACTTTTCATGGCCTCCCCGTGCTGGCTTTTCCTTCAGCACCGGCCTGTTAAGAGACCACACGGAGATTGATATGAGCAAGAGAACGTTCCAGCCGAACAACCGCAAGCGCGCGAAGACCCACGGTTTCCGTCTGCGGATGCGCACCCGTGCCGGGCGCGCCATCCTCGCCGCTCGTCGCGGCAAGGGCCGCACGAAGCTCTCGGCTTAGCCCAGCCCGGTTAGCTGGCCGGCCGGGTGCTCTCTCACGCCAATCGCATTACGCGGGGGGCCGATTACAAGGCGACCGTGCGGCGCGGTGCTCGCTTCACTGGAGCGAACACCGTCACGTACGTGCGCCCTGGTAGCGACCCGGACGTGGTGCGATTCGGCTTCATCGTCGGCAAGACGGTGGGAATCGCCAACCGGCGCAACCTCGTTCGCCGCCGGCTCAAAGCGGCGGCCTACGAGTTGCTCCCCCAGCTCCCGCCTGGCATGGATGTCGTGATCAGGGCATTGCCAGCGTCCGCTCATGCGGAGTGGGCTACCCTGCACGAAGAGATGTCACGCTCGATCAGCCGCATCACCAGTAGAGGCAACCTCCGTTCATGAACACCGCGCTCACAGCAGTGCTGCTCATGCCTCGGAATGTCGCGGTTCTGCTGTTGCGCGGCTATCGCGCTGTCATCTCGCCGCTGTACGGCGACGTGTGCCGCTACTACCCGTCCTGTTCCTCGTATGCCTTGCAGGCCATCCAGGAGTACGGGCTCGTAGTGGGGTCGGCGCTCGCCGTCCGCCGTATCGCTCGCTGCCACCCGTGGGCAGCCGGAGGGGTCGATGACGTCCCTCTCAAGAAGAACCGTCGCTATCGGGTGACGTCGTTCGGTTTCGTCGTCGCAGCAAGCCAGGGAAAGGCCTAGCAACCACATGGACATCATCGGAACGATTCTGTGGCCCATCAAATGGGTCGTAGAACTGATCCTCGTGGCCTTCCACTGGCTGCTCACGAACATGGGCCTCGACCCGGCAGCGGGCCTGACGTGGGTGCTGTCCATCGTCGGACTCACCGTCGTCGTCCGTGCCGCGCTCATCCCGATCTTCGTTCGCCAGATCAAGAACCAGCGCCGGATGCTCGAGGTGGCGCCGCAGCTCAAGAAGATCCAGGACAAGTACAAGGGCAAGAAGGACCAGTTCTCTCGCGAGGCCATGTCGCGCGAGACCATGGAGCTGTACAAGAAGACGGGCACGAACCCGCTCAGTTCGTGTCTGCCTCTGCTGCTGCAGATGCCGATCTTCTTCAGCCTCTTCCAGGTTCTCAACGGGGCGCAGAGCGGCAAGGCCGGCGTCGGCCCGCTGAACGAGACGCTCGCCCAGCAGTTCGGGAACGCCTCGCTGTTCGGTATCGCACCGCTCCACCAGAGCTTCCAGGGTGCGCTGAACGCCCACCCGCAGCAGGTCGCCGTCATGGTGATCGCCGCCACGATGGTGGTGCTGATGACCGGCTCGCAGTTCCTGACGCAGCTGCAGATCGTCTCGAAGAACATGTCGCCGGAGACCAAGGCGAGCCCCCAGTTCAAGCAGCAGCGCATCCTGTTGTATCTGCTCCCGTTCGTCTTCCTCTTCTCGGGCTTCGCCTTCCCGCTCGGAGTCATGTTCTACTGGCTGACCTCGAACATCTGGACGATGGGCCAGCAGTTCCTCGTCATCCGCAACATGCCGACGCCCGGTTCGGACGCCGCGAAGGCCCGTGAGGCGCGCCTGGCCCGCAAGGGCAAGCTCGTCGAGGCCGACGGCGCGACCGTTCTGACGGTCGAAGAAGTCAAGAAGCCGACGCAGCGTGTTCAGCCGGTGGGTAAGAACCGCGCGAAGAAGCAAGCCGGAAAGTAGTGAGGACCCGACAGATGACCGACGTACAGCAGACCGAATCCGAGTCCATCGTCGACCAGGATGCCGCAACCGCCGACGCCGCCGAGTCGACCGACTCCGCCGCTGCGGCGTCGAACGACGTTGAGACCGCCGGCGAGGTCGCCGGTGAGAGTGCTTACGCGGAGCCGACCGCAGCGCAGCTCGACCAGGAAGGCGACATCGCCGCCGACTACATCGAGGAGCTGCTCGACATCGCCGACATCGACGGCGACATCGACATTGACACTCGTAACGGCCGGTCGTACATCTCGGTGAACGCGGGCGAGGAGACGAACCTTCGTCTGCTCTCCAAGCCGGACACCGTGACCGCTCTTCAGGAACTCACGCGCCTCGCGGTGCAGAGCAAGACCGGCTCGTTCTCGCGGCTGATCCTCGACATCGGTGGATCCCGTGACGCTCGACAGGCCGAGCTCGCGGAACTCGTCGCCCGCGCGATCACGCGCATCGAAGAGGGCGCGGAGCAGGCTGCCCTTCCCCCGATGTCGTCGTACGAGCGCAAGCTGGTCCACGACATCGTGTCCGAGCGCGGCTATGTGTCGAACTCGCAGGGCGAGGGTCGCGACCGCCACACGGTCATCACCGCAGCCTAGTTTCACGTGAAACGCTAAAGGCCGGCACACAACGTGACGACGGAACTCCTCGAGACCGAGCCCTCGACGGCGACCGAACTTTTCGGCGAGCGAATCGATCTCGCGCGACGCTTCACGAGAAACCTTGCTGAGCAGGGTGAGGAGCGTGGTCTCATCGGACCCCTCGAGCTCCCCCGTCTCTGGTCACGCCACGTCCTGAACTGTGCGATCGTCGCGCCATTGCTGCGCCCCGGCAGAACCGGGGATGTCGGTAGTGGCGCCGGCCTTCCCGGCTTGGTGCTTGCCATCGCCCGCCCGGATGTGACACTCGTGTTGATCGAGCCGATGGAGCGACGTGTTGCCTGGCTGTCCGAGCAGGTCGAGGAGCTTGGACTCGACAACGTCGAGGTCGTTCGCGCCCGGGCGGAGGAGGCCCGACTTGATGCCCCTCTCGATCAGGTGACGGCGCGCGCAGTGAGTGCGTTCCGCAAGCTGATCCCGTTGACCGCTCCCCTGGTTCGGGATGGCGGCGAGCTGATCCTCATGAAGGGTGCCGGCGCTCCTGCCGAGGTGGATGCCGCCGCGAAGGAGATCCGCAAGTTCAGACTGCACGACGTCGAGGTTCTCACCCTCGGCGAGGGTGTTCTCGACGACGTCACCCGCGTGATTCGGGCCGGCGTCCGCTAGTTTTCGGTCGGCGCGGAGGGTCGATGGGACCCGCAGAATCGCTCTGAGCGCGCGGAAGCACCCCTCTTCGCTGCTGTCAGAGCCATTCTCCGGCCGTTTGGGCAATGGCTCGGTGGCCGTTTTCGCGGCGATTTGTGGCGTTTTTTTTGCGATCGCCACTATTCGGCGATGGGCCAGCGGTCCTAACCGGGTCGAGTCTGCTGTCCGTTTCTTGGCTGATCGGCGATCGGACGCGATCGCTCATGAACCAGGTCTGCATCGGGGTGGTCGATCCATTCGCCTCAAGGATAAGGATTCGGCACCCTCGAGCGAGAGAGTCGCGTGGTCGATCGAACGTGTTCCGATCGGACGCTAGGTGGCCTGGGTCAATCCGTCGTCGAGCTGTCGCCGTTCGGATGCACTCCCCCACTCGCCTGGCCCGAGCTCACTTCAGCGGACGTGCTCCCGTTCACTCGATCGCGAGACGCTCACTGAGTCCCGCCGCTGTCTGGTTCGAGAGAATCTGCACTCGCGGACGACCAGGCACAGGGCTTTGCACGGAGAGCTGGTCAAGCGTGCGCCTTCCAGACTGGAGCCGCTATAGCGTCGGGAAGGCACCCGTGTTTTGCGATCGGCTTCTGCCGCGGACAAGCGGAGCGTTGCGCGTCTGACTGGCTCCTCGGCCACTCGCTCCCTGTAAGTCACGCGGCTCCCGCCGATCATTCCAGCCGACGTTTCACGTGAAACATTCGACGCCAGGGGGGCGTTGAGCTCACATCTCAATCAGCCTGGTGAGTCGTTGCTTGATGGCCATAGCAGGAGACGCGGACTATCCGCCCTCATGGGACGCGGAGGCGAGACTGATGCCGACGTGACGGAGGCTGGGTACGCGGCGTCTGGGGTCCAATCATCTGCCAGCGGGGCTCGCTGAGCGAGGTAGCTGGCCGCCACTCGTTCCTGGCAGTTGTTCGGTGGGTGGCGCGGGTGCCCGGTGATCCGTTCTCGACGGATGTGTTCGACGGTTTCGCCATTCGCTCGCCGGCCCCGTTCCTCGTCGGCCCAGTGTTGTGGTCGGTTGGTACTCGCAGGCAGCGGGAAGATGACGACTGACGGGCAGGCGCGTGCCTTCTGACCGCCCGAGTCCTTCACGGTGAGGTTGGGTCTGGTGACCCAGTCTCGATTTCTTTCCTCGCGTTCGGCCATTAATGGACATGGCTGGCAACGGCTGCCTATGCCTGCCACCTAGCGGTACTGGTTTGGTTTGGGTTCAAGCGTGATCTGCCGGAGCGCAACCAAGAGGCATCACCCCTCCCCCGGCACCGGTGGGCCTGTGCGCGGGACGGCGCAGATCGTCGTTGCGCAGCCTGGAGGCGTGTTCGTGCTTGTCGGTCGCGGACGAGATTGAATGCGCCTCGCACGGGGTCCGTCGCTAGATCTTAGGCGGCATGTTTCACGTGAAACACTTCGTCGACCGACCGGTGTTGGACGTAGGGTCCTCTACCCGACAGGGCGAGCGCGGTCGTACAAGCGCGTGGGGCGGGCGCGGCAGGCTCGCGCCACAACACGGGGTTGCCGATCGCCAGACCGAGTTCGGCGACACGGACTGGGCGTCGGCCGGCGCATGGCGTGAGCGTTGCAGCTGGTCAAGATCGGACCGCCCTGACACCAGGCCAATCCTCGACACCACTACTCGACTTGGCGTGGCTTCACGGATGGCGCGCGGCACCCCTCCTCATGCGAGTCGCGGCCGCGGCGGACGTGGGGAGGACGCGACTCGCGATTCAGGCGACTCGCGGGTTCTAGCTCCGTGCTCGGCCCAGGTGTGCGCTCTCCCCCACAGAAGTTCGCAGCTCCACGCGCGCGCGGCGGGCTCTCCCGAAGGTCATCGCCGCCGCCGCCAGCAGGAGGGTGACGCTCCTCACACGAGTCCGCCGTTTCCGGCGCGCGAAGGCCGGCTGTAGGACGCTGAGCCTCGCCGTACCCAGGTGTGTCGAGTCAGAGATTGTCCGGCGAGCGGCCATGACCGCACGGTTCTCGCGTGCTGGCATCAGCGATGCTGCGCGGGCGGACGTCGGCAGGAGTTGTCGCGCCCCCCGGGGTCGGCGTCCGACTGCGAAGCGTTTGGAGTGTCTTTGGGCAGTTGTTACCGCTGCCCGGTCGGCGTACGGCTGTGGAGCGTCAGTAGTGTCTTTGGGTGGTTGTTGCCGCTGCCCGGGTCGGCGTCCGGCTGTGGAGCGTCAGCAGTGCCTCTGGGTAGTTGCTACTGCTGCCCGGTCGGCGTCCGGCTGTGGAGCGTCAGCAGTGCCTTTGAGCAGTTGCTACCGCCCCCGTCGGCCCCCGCCCGCGAAGGGTCAGGAGCGCCTTCGGGCCGTCCATTGCTACCGCTGTGCGACTGCGGCTGCTTTGGATTCTGCGTCCATTCTGTGGTGCGATGCGATGCTGCGCACGCACAGATGCACTGTCGGCCCCGTCGGCTATAGAGAGCTCACTCACCCCAGCAGTGCTCTGGCCGTGAACACCGCATCGCGCGCGGCTGGTGGGACCTTCCCTGTAATCACGTCGCGGCCCCGATTCGCGGGCGTTGGTCCAACCGCGTTCTGACTGTTCGGGTGTGGCCGTGCCGGCAATGTTTCACGTGAAACGCGGGCCCCTGGGCGGATTTAGGACGAAGTTTCCTCCACAGGTGCGGAACACGGAGTTTCATCCACAGTCAGGAGGACCGGACGAGTCAGACTTTCATTCAAGCTAGAGTTGATCGGGTGGTCCGCTGCCCTGGCGCGACTGTTCCCCGACGACTGCCCCAACTGCTGAACGCGGTGTTGGACACCATATCGAGCGACAAGGTTTCACGTGAAACATCCTGATCAGGACGCCCAGGTCGATGTGACCTCAAAGGAGTTCGATGGATCGACGCCGCTCGCGCGCGAAATTCAGGATCTGACACGTCGCCGACAGGCAATCGCTGCGGAAACACTCCCCCTCCCCTCGCGGACTCGGATCTTCACGATTTCGAACCAGAAGGGTGGGGTCGGCAAGACGACGACTGTCGTCAACCTGTCCGCCGCGCTGGCGAAATCGGGCGCCCGAGTGCTCGTAATCGACCTGGATCCACAGGGCAACGCGTCGACCGCGCTCAGCGTGGAGCACCGGGAAGGCACGCCCAGCGTCTACGACGTCATCGTCAACGACAAGGAACTCGAAGAGGTCATTCAGAAGAGCCCCGAGTTCGACGGACTGTTCGTGATCCCCGCGACCATCGACCTCGCCGGCGCCGAGATCGAGCTCGTCTCCATGGTCGCCCGTGAGCAGCGACTCTCCAGATCGCTCGCGACGTTCCTCGATGAATACGACTTCGACTACGTGCTCATCGACTGCCCCCCGTCCCTCGGACTTCTGACGATCAATGCTTTCGTGGCGGCGACCGAAGTCTTGATCCCGATCCAATGCGAGTATTACGCGCTAGAGGGGCTGAGTCAGCTGCTCAAGAACATTCAGCTCATCGAAAAGCACCTGAACCCGAAGCTCCGGGTTTCGACCATCCTGCTCACGATGTACGACTCGCGCACCAACCTCGCCCACCAGGTGGCAGAGGACGTACGAGCCCACTTCCCCAAGGAAGTGCTCAACACGATCATCCCGCGCTCGGTGCGTATCTCAGAAGCGCCGAGCTATGGGCAGAGCGTCATCAGCTACGACACGAACTCGTCCGGGTCCCTCTCCTACCTGGAGGCGGCCGCGGAGATCGCACGAAGAGGAGTACCCCGCTAATGGCAGCGAAGCGCACAGGACTGGGCCGCGGGATCGGCGCACTCATCCCCACCACCGATTCGTCGGCACGACCCGTCGATGTCTTCTTCCCCGACTCCTCGGCGCAGGCCGAGGAGCTCGTCGCTGTGCCGGGGGCCCGCCTCGCGAACCTCTCCCCCGATGACATCGTTCCCAACGCTGTACAGCCGCGCACCGAGTTCGACCGCGAAGCGCTCGACGAGCTTGTCGTCAGCATCCGCGAAGTCGGTGTTCTGCAGCCGGTGGTCGTGCGCCCGATCGCCGGGCAGAAGGACAAGTACGAGCTGATCATGGGCGAGCGCCGGCTGCGCGCGACCAAGCAGCTCGGGCTCCCGACGATCCCGGCCGTCATCAAGGACACGGCCGATGAGGACATGCTGCGTGATGCTCTCCTCGAGAACCTGCACCGCTCGCAGCTGAACCCGCTCGAAGAGGCGTCCGCGTACCAGCAGCTGCTCGCCGACTTCGGGATCACACAGGAAGAGCTCGGAAACCGCATCGGTCGGTCACGCCCGCAGATCACCAACACCCTGCGTCTGCTGAAACTGCCTTCGGGCGTTCAGTCCCGCGTCGCGGCGGGTGTGTTGAGCGCCGGGCACGCCCGTGCCATCCTCTCGGTCGGTGACGATGATGCTGCGATGACGCGGCTTGCCGACAAGATCGTCAACGAGGATCTCTCGGTACGCGCTGCTGAGGCGGTCGCGAGCAAAGAGCCCAAGCCCGCACGCACGAAGGTCACGGCTGGCAAGCATCGTGGGCACCTCGACGAAATCGCCGATAAGCTCGGTGATCGGCTCAATACGCGCGTCAAGATTTCGCTCGGTGCACGAAAAGGCCAGATCGTGGTCGATTTCGCCACCATTCAGGACCTCAACCGCATCCTCGATGAGATCGGCCAGCCGAGCTACAGCTGAGTCTCCCGGTTTCACGTGAAACGCTGACCTGTCGCGATACGAGTGCGGCTCCCGCACACCATCACGTTTCACGTGAAACACGATGCAGAGCGCCGCTCCAGGCCGGCGGCCGCGGCAGTCGTCCCTACAGCCCCGTTGCGGAGTCCTCGATCGCTGCGCGTGCGAGCGCCGCGTACACGTCACCGAGGTCCCGCCCAGAGGCGGCGATCGCCTGCGGCATGATCGAGGTCTCGGTCAGGCCGGGAAGCACGTTCGCCTCCAGGAACCACGGCACGCCATCCGCGTCGACGATCAGGTCGATGCGCGACAGGTGCCGCAGCCCGAGGGCAGTGTGAGCGGTCGTCGCTGCCTCGGCCACGGCCGCAGCCACGGAGTCGTCCAGCCGCGCCGGCACGTAGAACCGGGTCTCCCCCGCGTTGTACCGGGCGTTGAAGGTGTAAGCCCCTTCCACAGGCTCGATCTCGACGGCCGGCAGCGCGTCCGGACCATCGCCCGTGTCGATCACGGCGACCGAGACCTCGACGCCCTCGACCTTGCGCTCGATGAGCGCGACGTCTGCATACGTGTACGCGTCCACCATCGCTCGCGGCAACTCGTCCTCTGTCGTCACGATCGTCACGCCCTGCGCCGAACCACCCTGGGCCGGCTTCACGACGAGGGGAAGACCGAGCCCGGCGAGAACCGTCGCCAGAACGCTGTTGGCGCCGAGCTCGCGGAACGTCTCCTTCGGCAGGGTCACCGACGCAGGTGTCGCGCCCCCGGCCCGGGCAACGAGTGTCTTCGCGGTCGGCTTGGACCAGGCCAGGCGAGCGGCGTCGGTGCGCGAGCCGACGAACGGGATGCCGGTCTGCTCGAGCAGCGCCCGCAGCGCGCCGTCCTCGCCGCTCGCACCGTGGAGGGCCGGCCAGATCACGTCGGGTCGGTTCTCGGCCAGATAACCCAGCAACGACGCATCCGGATCCCGGAACGACACCGTGTGGCCGAGGGAGTTGAGACCGTCGGCCACGCGACGGCCGGAACGCAGTGAGATGTCGCGCTCGTGCGAGATCCCGCCGGCGAGCACCACGATATCGAGAGCGGAAATATCGGCCATGATCAGGTATTTTCCTAACTCGTTGCGACTAGCGGAGGTCGGTCGGGAGGTTGTTGCTCGTGCGGTCCGCTCGCACGGACGAGAGCAGTCCCGTGCCGGCGAATGTCTCGAGCAGGTCGGTCTCGCCGTTGATGACGGTGGCGAGCCGGCGGATGCCCACCCGGATGCTCTCCGGTGTCGGGTAGCAGAACGAGAGTCGCATGTTGTGGCGGCCGGAGCCGTCGGCGTAGAAGGCGGTGCCGGGCGTGTATGCCACGAGCTCCGTGACCGCGCGCGGGAGCATTGCCTTGGAGTCCAGATGTGGCGGCAGCGTGAGCCAGACGTAGAACCCGCCGTTCGGATCCGTCCAGCTCAGATCCGGGAGGTGCTCCTGCAGCGCGGAGATCATCGTCTCCTTGCGCTCCCGGTATACCCCGCGGAAGGTGTCGATCTGCGCCTTCCAGTCGGCGTCGCTCAGGTACTGCGAGACGACGAGCTGGCTGAACGAGCTGGGGCTGAGCACCGCGGCCTCGTTCGCGAGGATGAGCTTCTCGCGGATGGCGTGCGGAGCCAGCGCCCAGCCGACGCGGAAGCCCGGGGCGAGCGTCTTCGAGAAGGTGCCCAGATAGACCACACCCTCGCGCTCGACGGAGCGCATCGCGGCTGGGGGCTTCTCACCGAAATACAGCAGCCCGTACGGGTTGTCCTCGAGTACCAGGATGTCGTTCTGCCGCGCGATCTCGAGGATCTCGAGGCGGCGCTCCCACGACAGCGTCACTCCGGCGGGGTTGTGGAACGTCGGCACGGTGTACAAGAACTTCACTCGCCGGCCATCGGCCTTGAGGCGGGCGATGTGCTCGCGCAACGCTTCGGGGATCATCCCGTTCTCGTCCATCGGAACGTGGTCGACCTCGGCCTGGTACGACTTGAAGATCACCATGGCGGTCACGTAGCTCGGTCCCTCGGCCAGCACCACGTCGCCCGGGTCGAGGAAGAGCTTGCTGAACAGCTCGAGAGCGTGCTGCGAGCCCGTGGTCACGACGACGTCGTCGGCGCTCCCGCTGATGCCCTCGAGAGCCATCACGTCGAGGATCTGCTCGCGAAGCGCAGGAACGCCCTGCCCCGAGCCGTACTGGAGCGCGACCGGACCCTGCTCGCGCATCACGCGATCCATCGCCCCGACCACCAGATCTTCGGGGAGGGCGGAGACGAACGGCATGCCGCCGGCCAGAGAGACCACCTCAGGGCGGCTGGCGACGGCGAACAGGGCTCGGACCTCACTGGCGGCCAGGCCGCTCGTACGCTGCGCGTAGTGGTTGTACCACGGGTCCAGATTGTTGCCGCGTGAACGCGGGCTGCCCTGATCAGTCACGTCTCTTCCGTTTCTAACGCCGTTTGCCAATGCTATTTGGGTGGAGTCCCGACCCGAAATCGGGTCGGGACGTGGTGCAGGTGTCACTTTTGGTGCGGGTGGTGCGAGATAACGCAGTGCGGATGGTGCGGGGTACAGCGGGAGGTACAAAAAAAGACCCGCCCGGCGTGTGCCGGACGGGTCTGTGAAGGACTGGTCGGCTACGCGAGGTAGGCGGCCAGGTCGGCTTCGAGGGCGGGCTTCGGCTTGGCGCCGATGACGGTCTTGACGACCTCGCCACCCTGGTACACCTTCATCGCGGGGATGGAGGTGATCTGGTACTTCGCAGCGGTCTGCGGGTTCTCGTCGACGTTCAGCTTGACGATCTCGATCTTGTCGGAGTGCTCGGACGCGATCTGGTCGAGGATGGGTCCGACGGCGCGACACGGGCCGCACCACTCTGCCCAGAAGTCGACCAGGATGGTCTTCTCGCTGTTGAGGACGTCGCTCTCGAAAGAAGCGTCCGTGACCGAACGTGCTGCAGACATTGTGTAGTTCTCCTTATGCGGTTGTTGTGAGTTCGAGATCGCTCGCCTCAGCCGGAACGGCTAGGGCCAGCAGGTCTTTTGGGAGGGTCGCGAGGTAGTGCTCGGCATCCAGAGCCGCAACGGTTCCGGATGCTGCCGCAGTGACCGCCTGACGATAGGTCGGGTCGATCACGTCACCGGCTGCGAACACACCGGCGACCTTCGTCTTCGAGCTCCGGCCGGCGACCGCGATGGTGCCCTCCGGAGTGAGGTCGAGCTGACCGTGCACGAGGTGCACGCGCGGGTCGTTGCCGATCGCGATGAACAGGCCCTGGAGTTCCAGGTCGCTCTTCTCACCGTTCACGGTGTCGCGCAGGGTGACGCTCTTCACGGTCTGGTCGCCGTTGATCGCCACGACCTCGGAGTTCCAGACGAACTCGATCTTCTCGTTGGCGAACGCGCGGTCCTGCATGATCTTGGAGGCGCGGAGGCTGTCCTTGCGGTGGATGACGTACACCTTGTCGGCGAAGCGGGTGAGGAAGTTGGCCTCCTCCATCGCCGAGTCACCGCCGCCGACGACGGCGATCGTGCGCTCGCGGAAGAAGAAGCCGTCGCAGGTGGCGCACCAGGAGACGCCGTGGCCCGACAGGCGCTCTTCGTCGTCGAGTCCCAGCTTGCGATAGGCCGAGCCGGTGGCAAAGATGACCGCGAGGGCCTGGTGCACGGCACCGGATCCGAGCGTGACGGTCTTCACGTCGCCCGACAGGTCGACGGACACGACGTCGTCGAGCACGACCTCCGTGCCGAACTTCTCGGCCTGCGCCTGCATCTTGAACATCAGGTCGGGGCCGAGGATGCCATCCGGGAAGCCGGGGAAGTTCTCGACCTCGGTGGTGTTCATCAGCTCGCCGCCCGCCTCGACCGACGAGGCGATCAGCAGCGGATTCAGATTGGCACGGGCAGCGTAGACCGCAGCCGTGTACCCAGCGGGGCCGGAACCGATGATGATGATCTGCCGCACAGCGGAGCTCCTTGCACTATCTGTAGCGG
The DNA here is from genome assembly GCF_027921845.1 of Leifsonia poae. GTDB lineage: Bacteria > Actinomycetota > Actinomycetes > Actinomycetales > Microbacteriaceae > Leifsonia > Leifsonia poae. Next base: position 9,496 of record NZ_BSEN01000006.1, on the reverse strand, counting down.
TCCCGATTGGAATCGCTGACGTGTAGAACACATCCTAGGCGGATGCTATTCCGTGTCACCTGTGTGTTCGGAGCGGGCGGCCGAACGGTTCAGAATCCGCACCGATCCGAGTCACAGCCCCGCGAGAAGCGGGTTCAGGATCGGCGGCTGAGCCGGTTCACAAGCGGCACCAGCCCGGCCTCCAGGTCGCGCGAGCGCAGCAGGGCGAGGAAGCCCACGTACACGATGAGCATCACGACGCCCACGACCGCGATCGACACCAGCGCGCCGAAGAACGACGACACCGAGAAGGACCCCTCCCGCACCCCGCCGAGCAGCACGAGGAAGCCGGCTCCGGCGATCATCGCCGCGACGGCCGCGACGACGAACCGCCACAGGCCGCGCAGGATGCGCCTGCCGTCCACTCCCCCGATGCGCCGGCGGAGCAGCCAGATCGCGATGATCGCCTGCACGGTGCCGGCGATCGACACGACGAGCGCGATGGCAGCGGCGCGGAACGACCGGTCGACGGTGAGGCAGAGAAGCACACCGGCGATGATCAGGACCACTTGCGCGACGGTGAAGTAGAAGGGTGTGCGGGTGTCGCCCAGCGAGTAGAAGGCGCGTTGCGCCATGAACACGATCGAGAACGGCACGAGGCCCACCAAGTAGGCGATGAGCACGAACCCGTAGTCCTGGTAGGTCGGAGTGAAGACGCTCGCCAGCGGGAACGCGACCACGATGAGGGCGGCGGCCGAGAACACGATGAGCAGCAGGATGGAGCGGGCGCCGTTCGAGAAGTCCGAGCGGAACGACACCGTGTCTCCGCGATGCGCATGCTCCGCCATCCGGGTGTAGTAGGCGGTGACGATCGAGACGGCGATGATGCCGTGCGGGAGCATGAAGATCAGCCAGGCGCTGTTCATGATCGCCGGACCGGCGAATCCCTTGCCGACCGAGTTCGCCACGTTCGTCTCGACGAGGCCGGCGATCTGGGTCGCGATGAGCATGCCGAAGGTCCAGGCGGCCGCGCGTCCGGCGTGACCGAGGTTCACGCCGCGCCAGCCGAAGTCGAACCGGAAGCGGAGTCCGATCCGCTTCCAGAAGAAGAACAGGATGAACGCCTGCACGGCGACGCCGAGCGTCGCGCCGCCGGCCAGCAGCGCCACCATCGCGGGGTTCCACGCGTGCGCGCCGCGCAGGCTGTCGGGGTCCGACCCGAAGACGGCGATGAAGATGACCAGCATCGTGATGCCGATGACGTTGTTGACCACCGGCGCCCAAGTGAAAGGCCCGAACGACTTGCGGGCGTTGAGCACCTCCCCGAGCAGCGTGTAGAGGCCGAGGAAGAAGATCTGCGGCAGCGACCAGTAGGCGAACGCCGTGGCGATCGCGGCGGCATCGCCACGGAGACCGAAGAGCTGCATCAGCACCGGCGAGAGCAGCGTGGCGATCAGGGCGACGCCGGCGAACACGACGATGCCGACGGTGACGAGCTTGTTGATGTAGGCCTTGCCGCCGTCGGAGTTCGATGACGCCCGCACGATCTGCGGCACCAGGACGGCATTGAGGATGCCCTGTGCGATGAGCGCGTAGATGCTGTTCGGGACGATGGTCGACGTCGCGTACGGGTTGGAGGCGAACGCGACGGCGCCGATGGCCTGCAGCAGCAGCCAGGCCTTGACGAAACCGAGGATGCGCGAGACGAACGTGCCCGACGCGAGCATCGCGCTCGCGCGACCGACGCTAGCCACGCTCGGAGTCCTTCTCCGCCGAGGAGTGCGGTGAGGCATCCGGCGCGGCGGGTAGTCCGGCATCCGGTGCGCTATCCGGATCGGCCCCCGCCTCCGCGTCCGTCGCCTCGACGTCGTCGCTGCCGCGCTTGCGGCGTCGCAGGATGTTGCGCACGATGCCGAAGCCGAAGAGCAGCACCAGGAGGATTCCGAAGATCAGCGCTCCGATGCCCTCCCAGTCGGCGTGCACGTCCACCGTCACGAAGCTCGGCGAGCCGATCTCCACACCGGTCGGGCTGAACAGCCGCAGCGAGAGCACCACCTGACCGTTGCCGAGCTTGGCCTTGACCGGAACCAGTACCGTGGCGCGGGACTCGGGCAGGATGTGCTTGGTCGCGTCCTCGTCGATCTCGAGCCGGCTGTTCGACGGCGAGGCGCTCAGCACGATGTTGACGGCCTCGCCCTTGAGTTCATTGCTCACCGTGAACGGGATCGAGCCCTGAGCGCTCACGAGATTGACGTTCTCGGTCGGCAGGATCGTGATCGAATCGAGAGTCGCCGAGGTCGCCTTCCGGCTTGCGACGACCGCTGCAGCCCAATCGTTGCGCGGATCCTGCCAGGAGACGGCGAGCAGAGTGAGCAGCTCGGCCCGGGTGCGGCCGGTCATGGTCGTCGGGTCGTCGAGCACCGTGGAGAAGCCGCTGATCGCCTTCTCGTCTTCAGCCAGGTTCTTGATCGAGGCGATCCGTGCGGGGCCCTCCGGCTTGTCGGAGAGGCTCAGGCCGCTGGTCGAGGGCGCAGCGAGCGTCGACGGAAGCGTCGCGGGGGCTGACCAGGCGGACCCGAGCAGCGCGTCGAGCGTGCGGTCGAGCTGCGTGCCGCTCGACGGCCACGCACGGTCGAACGCCACCAGCAGGTTCTTGGAGTCCGCACTCTCCTGACTCGTCAGCAGGAGCTGGGCGTTGACCTTCGACATCGCACTGTTCCAGGCCACGTCGCTCGGTGCCGACGCGGCATCGCGGATGGCATCGGAGAGTCCGGAGTCGGAGACCGCCAGTTTGCCGCCGGTGAAGGGGAGCACGGCGTTCGGGGTGCTCTGCATCCCCGGTGCGTTCGTGTTCGATCCGGAGACGATGGTGGTGGTGAGCCCTGCCGTGACCAACGCGGGCAGATCGGACCTGACCACGGTCGCATCCCCCGGCCACGCGATGCCCTGCATCGTGTATGTCCACGAAAGCAGCTCATCCAGCGTCGGAAGGACCGGCCCGGCTCCCGCGGTGGGGGTGGGCGTCGGGGTCGGCGTCTCCGTGGTGCCGCCGGTCGGCGCCGGGGTCTCCGTGACCGGCGCCTCGCCCACCGGTGTCGGCGACGGCGTGAAGTTCTTCGGATCCAGCGCGTAGGACAGCGAGGTCGGTGTCAGTGGGGTGCGGATGCCGCTCTGGATCTGCCCGACGAGGTCGGCGTCGCCGAAGCCGAGCGAGAACACGTCGTTCGGCAAGGCGGCGAGCCGTGCGAGCCAGTCGCTCGCGGTCGCCGGCGCCGCGTTGCCGAGCACCCGGATGGACGCGATGATCATCGGGTCGATGCCGATCGCGACCGTCGAGTGCTTGGCCACGCCGTCGAGATCGCGTGTGAGCACGCCGTTGGCGGCCGTGTAGGTCGTGAGGTCGTCGGCGGAGATGAGTCCCCCGCCGGTCGAGGGGCTGATGATGGGGAGCACGACGCCGATCGACGACTTGGTCGCTGCGCCTCCCGGGTTCCACGCGACGCTGCCGCGGGCGATCGCGGTGGTGGCCGACGGGAGAGTGACGGTCGTACCGATCCCGTACACGGCCTGTGTCGCGCTCGCCGCGAACGGCACGTTCGCCGCGGGGACCGTCACGGTGACGACCGTGCTCGTCCCCGGCTCCAGAGCGCCGACGGCGGCGTGGCCGATCGTGCTCGTCCCGTCGGGCGCGTCCGTGGCGGCGAGCCAGGACGAGAGGCTCGAGCGGGTGGCGAGCGGGTCCGGGTCGACCCAGAGATCGACCGTGCCCGCCGGGTACGCGGTCTCCGAGGTGTTGCTGACGCTGACGGAGGCGACGAGGTTCTTGCCCTTGCCGAGCACTCCCCCGTCGATGGTCGTCACCGACGCGGTGATCGGCGAGGATGCGGCGGCAGCGGCGGCGCGGGCGGATGACGCCGCAGCGGCGTGAGCGGCAGGCGGCGCGGCTGCGCCGGCGACAGCAGCGGGAGCGAGGGCGAGGGCGACGGTGGCGCCGATGAGCGCAGCGAGGCCCCGCACACCCCGCAGTCGGGTGAGGCCGGGTACGCTCATGCGTCGACGCACGATCCCGTTTCGGCCTCCATGTCGACGATTCTAGAGTGCGGGCCCTGAGAGACCGCGGCGAGCACGCCCGTAAACTGGGGCACCATGCAGAGCGTCGCCGAATCCCTCGAACGCCTCGGCGACCTCGCGCGCTCCGCGACGGTCACCCAGGTCTCCACGGCTTTCGCCGACGCAGGACACGAGCTGGCGCTCGTCGGCGGCCCTGTCAGAGACGCCCTGCTCGGCCGCGACGTGCACGACCTCGACTTCACGACGGATGCGCGCCCCGACCGCATCCTGTCGATCGTCGGGCCCATCGCCGACGCGGTCTGGGACATCGGCCGTGACTTCGGCACGATCGGCGCCCGCTTCGGCGACGACACGGTCGAGATCACGACCTACCGCACCGACAGCTACGACGGCGAGACACGCAAACCGGACGTGGAGTTCGGCAACAGACTCGAAGACGACCTCCTGCGCCGCGACTTCACCGTGAACGCGCTCGCGCTGCGGGTGCCGGAGGTGAAGCTGGTCGACCCGTCCGGGGGCGTCGAGCACCTGCTGAGCCGCACGATCACCACCCCGAGCAGCCCGGAGATCTCGTTCGGCGACGACCCGCTGCGGATGATGCGCGCCGCCCGCTTCACCTCGCAGCTCGGATTCACGGTCGACGAGGACACCCGGCGTGCGATGACGGAGATGGCCGACCGCATCGAGATCGTGAGCGCCGAGCGGGTGCGTGACGAGATCAGCAAGCTCCTCGTCACCGACCGCCCGCGCGACGGCATCGAACTGCTGGTCGAGACCGGTCTCGCCGATCGGGTCATCCCCGAGATCCCTGCGCTCCGCCTCGAGATGGACGAGCACCACCACCACAAGGACGTCTACCAGCACAGCCTCACCGTGCTCGATCAGGCCATCGGCTACGAGAAGGAACGCCATCCGGGCTCGGAGCCCGATCTCGTGCTGCGGCTCGCGGCCATCCTGCACGACATCGGCAAGCCGGCCACGCGCCGCCTCGAGCCGGGGGGAGTGGTCAGCTTCTACCACCACGACGTGGTCGGGGCGAAGCTCGCCAAGCGACGGCTCACCGCTCTGCGCTTCGATAAGGCGACCATCGACGCGGTCGCGCGCCTGATCGAGCTGCACCTTCGGTTCTTCGGGTACACCGAGGGGCACTGGACCGACTCCGCCGTACGCCGCTATGTACGGGATGCCGGGCCGCAGCTCGAACGTCTGCACATGCTCACCCGCGCCGATGTGACGACCCGCAACCGCCGTAAGGCCGACCGGCTGGGATTCGCCTACGACGACCTCGAGGCGCGCATCCGGGAGCTGCAGGAGAAAGAGGAACTGGACGCCGTGCGCCCCGACCTCGACGGCGAGCAGGTCATGCGCATCCTGGGGCTGCGGCCGAGCCGGGAGGTGGGTGACGCAATGCGGTACCTGCTCGAGCTGCGCCTCGACCACGGGCCGCTCGGCGAGGAGGAGGCCACCCGCCGGCTGCTCGCATGGTGGTCGGAGCGCTCGGCATCCTGAGCCCGTCCCGCTCCGATTGGCGCCGGATGCCCGCGGTCCGCTACTCTAGGTAGGTTGTCCGGGCAGATCTATGCCCGCGCAGCAGATGTAGAACCCTCCTGCTACAGACCGTCTGTAGCCGCTAAGTCCAAAGGAGGTGGGTTAGTCATGCATCAGTACGAGTTGATGGTCATCCTCGATCCCGAGATCGACGAGCGCACCGTAGCTCCCAGCCTTGACAAGTTCCTCAACGTCGTTCGCGACGCCGGTGGAACCGTCGACAATGTGGACATCTGGGGCCGCCGCCGCCTCGCCTACGAGATCAACAAGAAGACCGAGGGCATCTACGCCGTCGTTCAGCTGACCTCGGACGGCGACGCCACCAAGGAGCTCGACCGCCAGCTGAAGCTCAGCGAGGCCGTCATGCGCACCAAGGTCCTCCGTGCAGAAGAGGCGATCGCTCAGGTCGCCGCCGCCGCGAAGCTCGCCGACGAGAAGGCCGCCCGCAAGGCTGCCGCTCCCGCCAAGGCTGCTGCCGCCGAAAAGGCCGGCGCCTAGTCCGATGGCCGGCGAGACCGTCATCACCGTGGTGGGCAACCTCACGAGCGACCCGGAGCTGCGTTACACGCAGAACGGACTCGCGGTTGCCAACTTCACCATCGCGTCCACTCCCCGCACGTTCGACCGTCAGGCGAACGAGTGGAAGGACGGTGAGGCTCTCTTCCTGCGTGCGAGCGTCTGGCGTGAATTCGCCGAGCACGTCGCCGGATCGCTGACGAAGGGCTCCCGGGTCATCGCCCAGGGTCGCCTCAAGCAGCGTTCCTACGAGACGAAGGAAGGCGAGAAGCGCACGAGCATCGAGCTCGAGATCGACGAGATCGGTCCGTCGCTTCGCTACGCCACTGCTTCGATCACTCGCGCACAGTCGTCGCGCGGCCCGGGTGGAGCACCCGGCGGCGCCGTCGAAGAGCCGTGGGCTGCCTCAGCGCCGTCCGACGCTTCGTCCTCCGGGTCGGACGTCTGGAACACGCCGGGCAACTACAACGACGAGACTCCCTTCTAAAGGGCGCACCCGGGGAGTGACTCCCTGCGGCGATACACACTTCAACGAAAGCAAAGGAAATCATGGCTGGAAAGTCGAGCGGCGACCGCCGCAAGCCGATCCGCAAGGGCAAGGACGGCAAGAACGCCGCACCCGCGAAGTCGATTCGCGTCGGCGTCATTGACTACAAAGACGTCGCTACCCTGCGTAAGTTCATCTCGGAGCGTGGCAAGATCCGCGCCCGTCGCATCACCGGTGTCTCCGTGCAGGAGCAGCGCCTCATCGCCCGCGCCGTCAAGAACGCGCGCGAGATGGCGCTTCTGCCCTACGCCGGCTCGGGCCGTTAGGAGCCACGGATATGTCGAAACTGATTCTGACGCACGAGGTCTCCGGCCTCGGCTCGGCCGGTGACGTCGTCGACGTCAAGAACGGCTACGCACGCAACTTCCTCATCCCCCAGGGCTTCGCCATCGCGTGGAGCCGTGGCGGCGAGAAGCAGGTCGAGCAGATCAAGGCGGCTCGCACCGCCCGTGAGCTCGCCACCATCGAGCAGGCCCAGGACCTCAAGGCGAAGCTCGAGGCCACCAAGGTCAAGCTCACCGTCAAGGCCGGTCGCGAAGGCCGCCTCTTCGGTTCGGTGAAGACCTCCGACGTTGCCGACGCCGTCAAGGCGGCCGGTATCGGCGAGCTGGACAAGCGCAAGATCGAGCTGCCCAACGCGATCAAGGTCGTGGGCGACCACGAGGCGACCGTTCGTCTCCGCGACGACCTGTCGGCGACGATCACCCTTCAGGTGGTCGCTGCCAAGTAGGCGCACTCGAGCAGTATTCGTAGCGGCGGGCTCCGGCCCGCCGCTACACCCTTTTAACGCGCGGACGCAAGCTTCATCCTCATGTTTGTACACAGGGACACCCTCACGGGGGACAAGGTTCGACACAACCTTTAAACAAGTTTCTACACACAGGGTGGGGAAGGATAAATCCCTGGTCAGGGGATCTATAACCGCCGAAATTCTTTGACTTTCCACAGTTCTCCCCACAGGTTGTGCACAAGCGCTACGGCGTTTCGCGCAGTTTGTCCCCAGCGTTATCCACAGGCCGAGTTGTGAGGATCGTCACGCGCTCCCTAGGGTGGAGCGACGTCGACACACGGGGGTCGGCGCAACCCGGCTTCGCACTCATCGTGTCGGTGGGTCGCAGTATCCAGGAGTGAGTATCGGTCTCGCCAGCGAGCCGTCGCGCGCAGGGTCGCGTGCAGGCGTTCACTGGAAACGAGCGCCGAATACGCACGCCCGCGCAACGCAACGAACAACAGAGGAGACATCGTGTCGATCGCCCATCTGGGTCTCGCTGACCAACGCGAACCGGGCGAAGGCAGGACTCACGAGCGAACGCCGCCGCACGACCTCCTGGCCGAACAGAGCGCGCTCGGCGGAATGCTGCTCAGCAAGGACGCGGTCGCGGACGTCGTCGAAGTCGTGCGCGGTGGCGACTTCTACATCCCCAAGCACGAGATCATCTACGACGCCATCCTGTCGCTGTACTCGCACGGCGAGCCGACCGATGTGATCACGGTCACCGACGAGCTGACCAAGGTCGGCGAGCTCTCGCGCGCCGGCGGTGCGGAGTACCTGCACACGCTCACCAGCCTCGTGCCCACCGCGGCCAACGCCGGCTACTACGCGAACATCGTCGCCGAGAAGGCGCTTCTGCGACGTCTCGTGGAGGCGGGCACCCGCATCACCCAGATGGGCTACAAGGCCGAGGGTGAGGTGCTCGACCTGGTGAACAACGCGCAGGCCGAGATCTACTCGGTCACCGGTTCGCAGGAGACCGAGGACTACGTGCCCCTCACCGACGCGGTGACCGTCGCGATCGACGAGATCGAGGCCGCGAGTCACAAAGACGGTTCCATGACCGGCGTGCCGACCGGCTTCGCCGAACTCGACGAGCTCACGAACGGCCTGCACCCGGGCCAGATGATCATCGTCGCCGCGCGTCCGGCGCTCGGAAAGTCGACGCTCGCGCTCGACTTCGCTCGGGCCGCGTCCATCCACCACGAGATGCCCACGATCTTCTTCTCCCTCGAGATGGGGCGCAGCGAGATCGCGATGCGTCTGCTCTCGGCCGAGGCATCGGTGCCCCTCCAGAGCATGCGTAAAGGCAAGGTGGAGAGCCGCGACTGGACCACGATCGCCGCCACCCGCGGTCGCATCAATGACGCCCCGCTCTACATCGATGACAGCCCGAACATGACGCTCGTCGAGATCCGGGCCAAGTGCCGTCGCCTCAAGCAGCGCGTCGGCCTCAAGATGGTCGTCATCGACTACCTCCAGCTGATGACGAGCGGCAAGCGCGTCGAGAGCCGCCAGCAAGAGGTCAGCGAGTTCTCCCGAGCGCTCAAGCTGCTCGCCAAGGAGCTCCAGGTGCCCGTGATCGCCCTCTCGCAGCTGAACCGTGGACCCGAGCAGCGCGCCGACAAGCTGCCGGCGCTGAGCGACCTCCGTGAATCCGGATCGATCGAGCAGGACGCCGACATGGTGATCCTGCTCCACCGCGAGTCCGCCTACGAGAAAGACAACCCCCGCGCAGGCGAGGCCGACCTGATCGTGGCCAAGCACCGTAACGGCCCCACGCGAACAGTCACCGTGGCCTTCCAGGGCCACTTCTCGCGGTTCACCGACATGGCGCCGATCTAGGCCGCGACTGTCGAACGCGGAAACTGGCAGAGCCGCGTTGGGGGATGGATGCAGGTGTGGATTTCGGTCTATGACGCGAGCGTAGAGTCAATCTCCGAGCAGCGCGGCCAGGTTTTCGAGCAACTGTCCCCATCCGATCTCGAGCCCTCCCAACGCTGATGCCGCGTCCGGGCTGGTGTCGTCGACGCGGATGGTGAGCAGCAGGTCGGTCGTGTTGT
>NZ_BSEN01000005.1 GCF_027921845.1 Leifsonia poae | reverse complement strand
GTGTCGACGAGTTCCAGGCCATCCAGGCCTCGGCGTCGAAGGCCGGCTTCAAGATCGTGGACGCCGGATCGCCTGACTGGAGCACCCTGCTCCCCGGTGGCAACTACGACGCATCGCTCTTCGGCTGGATCAGCCCGGGTGCCGGTACGTCGCAGATCCCGCAGCTGTTCACGACCGGTGGTGGCGGTAACTACAACCGTTACAACGCCATGAACGACGTCGCTGTCCAGACGCAGACCACGGTCGACAAGAGCGAGCTGGTCAAGCTCGAGCAGCAGATCGACAAGGCCACGTTCTCCGACGGCTACGGCCTGCCGCTGTTCCAGCTGCCCGGTGTGTTCGGTGTCAACGCCCGTATCGACGGTGCGAAGTACATGGGCAACCAGACCGGACCCTTCTGGAACTTCTGGGAGTGGTCGGTCAAGTCCAGCAAGAAGTAACAACACCACAGTGATGGGTGCCCGGGTGAACCCCGGGCACCCATTCTGCGGGCGGGGCGCCGGCCTGGTCGGCGCCCCGTATCATGTAACGGTGGACGAGACCCGTCCAGCCATTCCCGAAACGCGCCCCCGCCGGGTCATCCGCTCGGCCGACCCCCCAACCGGGCGCGTTGTGTCAGTGAGGTTTTCAACCTATGGCGAGTTTCATCCTGAGACGCCTTCTGGTCTCGGTGCTCATCATCATCGCCGCATCGTTCCTGATGTACATGCTGGTCGCGTACAGCGCAGACCCGCTCAAGGACCTGCGCGACAGTAGTTCTCCCAACAAAGCGAACCTGATCAACGCCCGCGTGGAGTTGCTTCAGCTCGACGTCCCGCCGCCGTTGCGCTGGCTCTTCTGGCTCGGTGGAGCGGCCAAGTGCCTCATCCCCTTCGCCAACGCCTGCGACCTCGGCTCCACCATCTCGCGCGCGCAGGTGGTCGACATCCTCCCGCAGGCGCTGGGATCGACCGTGCAGCTCGTCACGCTCGCGCTCGTCCTCGCCATCCTGCTCGGTGTCACCATCGGTATCGTCACCGCCCTTCGCCAGTACAGCGGACTCGACAACGTCGTCACGTTCCTCAGCTTCTTCCTGTACTCGCTCCCGGCGTTCCTCGTCGCCGTGCTCCTCAAGGAGTTCGTCGCGATCGACTTCAACGACTTCCTGGTCGATCCGGTGATCCAATGGTGGGTCGCAGGGTTGATAGGCCTCGTCGCGGGCCTGATCTGGCAATCGTTGATCGGCGGAGACGCGCGTCGCCGTCTCACCACGTTCCTGATCTCGGGAGTCGCCACCGCCGGCGTGCTCCTGCTGATGAGCGCGACCGACTGGTTCCTGCACCCCGGCCTCGGCCCGGTGGTCATGATCATCCTGGTCGCGGCCGTTGTGATCGGGACGACCGCGCTGGTCTCCGGCCTGCAGAACCGCAAGGCGCTGCTCACCGCGATCATCAACGGCGCGATCACGATCGTCTGCTACTTCGCGCTGCAGCCGCTGTTCAACGTGTCTTCGGTGGCGACCATCGTCATCCTGGCGATCGTCGCGATCGTGGTCAGCCTGGCGATCGGGTACTTCGTCGGCGGCTACGACCGCGGGCAGAACATGCGCGTCGGCGTGATCGTCACGATCGTCTCCGGCGCCCTGGTGCTGCTCGACCGCTTCATGCAGGCGTGGCCCACCTACTTCGACGACACCAACGGCCGGCCGATCGCCACCGTCGGCTCGTCGACGCCGGGGCTCGAGGGTGACATCTGGGTGACCGGACTCGACACGTTCACCCACCTCATGCTGCCGACCATCGCGCTGCTCCTGATCTCGTTCGCCTCGTACACCCGCTACTCGCGGGCCGGGATGCTCGAGGTACTCAACCAGGACTTCATCCGCACCGCGCGCGCCAAGGGCCTGCCGGAGCGCACCGTCGTCGTGCGGCACGCGTTCCGCAACATGCTGATCCCGATCACCACCCTCGTCGCGTTCGACGTCGGCGCGCTCCTCGGTGGTGCCATCATCACGGAGCAGGTGTTCGCCATCCCGGGCATGGGCGCGTTGTTCAACGCGGGCCTCAGCCGAGGCGACCTCAACCCCGTCATGGCCTACTTCGTGGTCATCGCCGCGATGGCGATCCTGTTCAACTTCCTCGCGGACCTCGCCTACGCCGCACTCGACCCGAGAGTGAGGGTCCGATAATGTCCAGCACAGAACCGATGATCGCCGATGAGCTGCAGGCGCCGACCGCGCCGCCGGTCAGCCAGGGCCGTCTCATCTGGAAGCGCTTCCTCTCGAACAAGCTTGCCGTCGGCAGCGCCATCCTGTTCATCCTGATCCTGCTGTTCTCGATCAGCGCGATCGGCATCGGCCCGATCCACGGCTGGTGGAAGTACGACTTCAAGGAGCTGAACGACCAGGTCAAGCAGGGCGCCCCCACGTGGGAGCACCCGTTCGGCCAGGACCGGATCGGCAAGGACTACTTCGCCCTCACCATGCGCGGCATCCAGAACTCCGTGCTGGTCATGGTCGTGATCGGTGTGATCGCCAGTGTCGTCGGCGTCGTCGTCGGCGCCATCGCCGGATACTTCCGCGGCGTCACCGACGCCATCCTGATGCGCATCACCGACGTGTTCATCGTCATCCCGGCCCTCGTGATCGGCTCGGTCGTCGGTCACATCTCGGGCGGCCTCGGCGCCCCGGTGCTCGCCGTCATGCTCGGGTTCTTCTCGTGGATGGGCATCGCGCGTCTGGTGCGCGGCGAGTTCCTGTCGCTCCGCGAACGCGAGTTCGTCGAAGCGGCCAGGGTCGCCGGCGCGTCCGACATGCGCATCATCTTCAAGCACATCCTGCCGAACGCCATCGGCGTCGTCATCGTGGCCTCGACGCTGATCATGGCCTCGGCCATCCTGCTCGAGACCGCGCTGTCGTTCCTCGGCTACGGCATCCGGCCGCCGGACGTCTCGCTCGGTCTGCTGATCAGCCAGAACGAGTCGGCGTTCCAGACCCGTCCGTGGCTGTTCTGGTGGCCCGGTTCGTTCATCGTGGCGCTGGCGCTGCTCGTCAACTTCGTCGGCGACGGCCTGCGCGACGCGTTCGACCCGCGGCACCGCCGGTTCAACCTGCGCAAGATGCGCGAGGAGGAGCCGGAGCCCGGCGAAGACGACACCCGCGGCCCGCGCACCGGTGCGGCCATCGCGGAGGACGTGCTGTGACCAGCCTCGTCACCGGCCTGCTGCTCGCCTCAGGTGAGCAGCAGGGCGGCGACCGTTCCGCCCAGGAGCACAACCACGCCGGCGATGGTCGCCACGTTCCAGGTCACGACGACCTTCGCCTCGTCGGCGACGCCCACCTCGAGCGCGCCGGTGTCGCGCAGGTGCGTCCAGCGCCGGCGCACGACCTCGGCGGCCTGACCGGACTCCGTGGAGAGCAGATCACCCGGGCGGCGCGCTTCGCTGTCGACGGACGGCCTGCCGGCGCGACCCTTCACCTCGTTGCGGGTGGCGCGCAGAGTGCTGGCGGTCCCCGGGGCGGGCGCGCTCCATACGGAGTAGCGGTGGCCGGGCGTGTAGAGCGTGAGCGCGTATTTCGTGTCGACGTGCACGAGAGCCGGCCACGGGATCTCGATCGTGCGCTCGACGTTGTGCACGGTGATGCCCTCGGGAGCCACGACGAGACGGGGCTGCCAGAGCGCGGCCCACGCCACGAAGGCGAAGAGGGCGCACGGAACCAGGTAGAGCAGGCGCTGATCGTGCACGCTCACGACGAGGGCGACCGCGATCGCGGCAGCGCCCGCCCAGATCAGAACGGCGATGACCCGGTTGAACCGGGAGACGAACACCTCGCGTTCGTCGGTGGAGGTGTACGGCATGACTCCATGCTCTCATCTCCCGTCTCACCGAAACGCGACAGGAGCCGTCGGGCGATCCCCGGCGCCCGCGAAAGGAACACCAACTCATGACCGACACAACCAACGGTCAGGCCGACGTCGTGACCGATGCGCCGGTGCTCGCCGTCCACGACCTCTCGGTCGACTTCGGCGTCGACAACACCTGGATCCCGGCCGCCAAGAAGCTGAACTACTCGATCAAGGCCGGCGAGGTGCTGGCGATCGTCGGCGAGTCCGGCTCCGGCAAGAGTGCGAGCTCGATGGCGATCCTCGACCTCCTGCCGAAGAACTCGCGTGTGCGCGGTTCGATCAAGCTCGAGGGCCGCGAGCTCACCGGGCTGACCCAGCCGCAGATGCGCCGCGTGCGCGGACGCCAGGTCGCCGTGATCTTCCAGGAGCCGATGACGGCGCTGAACCCCGTCTACACGGTCGGTTCGCAGATCGTGGAGACCCTGCGCATCCACTTCGGCATGTCGCCGCACGAGGCCAAGGAGCGCGCCCTCGAGCTGCTCGCCATGGTCGAGCTGCCCGACCCGGTGAAGGCGTACAACTCGTACCCCCACCAGCTCTCGGGGGGTCAGCGGCAGCGCGCGATGATCGCGCAGTCGATCTCCTGCGACCCCAAGCTGCTCATCGCCGATGAGCCGACCACCGCGCTCGACGTGACGGTGCAGGCCGAGATCCTCGAGCTGCTCCGCAGCCTGCGCGACCGGCTCGACAGCGCCATCCTGCTGATCACCCACGACATGGGCGTCGTGGCCGACCTCGCCGACAACATCGTCGTCATGCGCAAGGGCGACATCGTCGAGGGCGGAACCGTCAAAGAGGTCTTCGCGAACCCGAAGCACCCGTACACGATCGCCCTGCTCGACGCCGTTCCCCACCTCGGCCAGCGCGGTGACGAGGAGATCGACACTACGGCTGCCCTGGCTGCCGGCACCGAGAACGCCGACCCCGCGTACGCCGAGCGCATCGCCGTCAACGAGCGCATCGCCCGCGCCGAGCACGAGGCCGCCATCGCCGACCCGCGCACCGTCGTCGTCGACTTCCAGGATGTGGCGATCGAGTACCCCAAGCACGGCCGCGTCCCGGCGTTCCGCGCCGCCAGCAACATCGACCTGCAGATCCACGAGGGCGAGGTCGTCGGCCTCGTGGGCGAGTCCGGTTCGGGCAAGACCACGCTGGGCCGCTCCGCGATCGGCCTCCTGCCGATCCACTCGGGCAAGCTCGTCGTAGCGGGTCAGGACATCAGCAACGCCGGCCGCGACGAGATCCGCAAGCTGCACCGCAACGTCGGCATCGTCTTCCAGGACCCGTCGTCGTCGCTGAACCCGCGCCTCCAGATCGCCGACAGCATCGGCGAGCCGCTGCTGCTCGCCAAGGGGCTCAAGGGCAACGCCCTCGCCAAGGAGGTCGACCGTCTGCTCGACAGCGTCGAACTCCCTCGCGCCTACCGCAGCCGGTTCCCGCACGAGCTCTCCGGCGGTCAGAAGCAGCGCGTGGGCATCGCCCGCGCCCTGTCGCTGAAGCCGCAGGTGCTGATCGCCGACGAGCCGACCAGCGCCCTCGACGTGTCGGTGCAGGCTCGTGTGCTCGAGCTCATGCAGCAGCTGCAGAAGGAGATGAACTTCGCCTGCCTGTTCATCACCCACGACCTCGCGGTCATCGACGTGCTCGCCGACCGCATCGCGGTGATGCACCACGGCAACCTGGTCGAGGTCGGGACGCGCAACGAGATCCTGCGGTACCCGAAGGAGGCGTACACGCAGCGTCTGCTCGCTGCGGTGCCGCTGCCGGACCCCGACCAGCAGCGCGCGCGCCGCACCCTGCGCCTGGAGCTGCTCGCTGCAGGCTCGGACGAGGCCGAGACCGTTCCCGCGGTCGACCTGTCGCACGAGCCCGAGCCGCCGGTGGCGCAGGGGCTGTAGCGCCCCGCGTCCGACCGACGCACACCTCCGGAACTCCGGTGCGATTTCGCGCCGGAGTTCCGGAGTTAAGCCCCCAATGACGGCGCGTCGAGTCGGAGTTCCGGAGTTGTGGAGGGCCTCGACGCCGTGTGCGTCCGGGCTCTTCTTGTTCGTGGGCGTCTCTCATCGCAGACCGGCCTCCACAAGCACGGCCGCGCGAGGGTTATCCACAGGAAAAAAGCCGATCAAAGGCACTTTCTGTGCCCTGCAGTGTCGGTGGTTCGTGATGGACTTGTTCCATGACCAGCACACCGGCCGCGGCGCTCCGGGAGGCGCTCGCCGGTCTCGCGACGCCCGAGGCGCTCGGTGGGGATGCGCTGCTGAATTCACTGACGACTCTCGGGCACGTGCAGGCGGTGCTGGACGCCGTGAAGGTGCGCGTCGTCGGTGAACTCGTGGCGCGTTCGAACCTCCCCGGATCGCAGAACCCGGTGTCCCGGGCCGGGCACTCCAGCCCGGCGGCTCTCGTGGAGGAACGCTGGCGTGTGCCGAAAGCGCAGGCGCGCAGATACTGCGTCGTGGCCGAGAGCGTCACCCGCCGCCTGAGCCTGACGGGGGAGACCCTGCCGCCGCAGCTTCCGATCCTCGCCGAGGCAGTCGATGCGCCGCTCCACGAGGCCGGCGCTCCGCTCGAGGGAGTCGGTGCAGGAGTCGGCATCGACCACGCGAGCGTCATCGTGCGTGAGCTGGCGAAGACCGCTCCCGGATGCAGCCTGAGCGATCTCCGTGTCGGAGAGCGCGTTCTGGTGGATCATGCGCCGAGCCTGACCGTTGCCGAGCTCCGCACGCTCGCCAGCCACGTGCGCGATCGACTCGACCAGGATGGCGTGGTGCCACGCGAGCAGCGGCAGCGACAGCGTCGTTCGCTGACGATCAGCACGACCAGCGACGGCCTCACCCATGTCGACTGGTACCTGGATCCGGAGTCGGCGGGCTATGTCGTCGCCGCCATCGACGCCCACGTCGGGCGCGAGCTGCGTGCCGTCCGATTCCGCGACACGGGCGCTTCTGCCGCTCCTGGCGAAGCGGACGAGCTCCCGGAGACGCGCAGCGTTGCACAGCTCCGGTCCGACGCGGCCACCGACGTCTTCCGGCACGTCGCGACGTGCGTGACGCCGGGGCCTGCGGAGAAGCCACCCGTGACCGTCATCGTGCGAATCGACTGGGACGCGCTGCGTTCCGGCATCGGCACCGGCGCGATCGACGGCGTGGCCACCCCCGTCAGCGCAGGCACTGTCAGGCGGATGGCTGCCGATGCGGGAGTGATCCCGGTCATCCTGGGCGGCGGGTCCCAGGTGCTCGACTTCGGTCGGGCGCGCCGGCTGTTCAGCACAGCGCAGAAGCTGGCCCTGGCCGAACGCGACGGCGGATGCGCCTGGGCTGGATGCCCGCATCCGCCGTCGTACACCGAGGCCCACCACATCCGCTGGTGGAACGCTCACGGCGGCGGCACCGATCTCGGCAACGGAGTTCTGCTTTGCAGCAGCCACCACCATCGCGTGCATGACGACGGGTGGGAGATCGTGGTGAGCGATAGTGCTCCGCAGTTCATACCGCCCGCCCACGTCGATCCCGATCGTCGTCCCCGGGCAGGCGGCCGCGTCCGCGTGCCCCTGGTCGCGTGATGCCGGGTGTCGGTGGCGGGGAGGAGGTGCTGGCAGCGTGGGGGACTGGCGGGCGATGAGGTGAGATGCCGGTGAATTCTGGGTGAAACCGACCGAAAGCGCGAGCTCCGGGAGGGCTTTCGCCGGGTTCCCAGGCGATTCGGGATAGAATGGATCGTTTCCCCCACCACTTCTGACGAGAGTCGAGTCTTCACGCATGTCCGAGAACGCCGTCGCCCACCGCGATGATCTGCGCAATGTCGCAATCGTCGCCCACGTCGACCACGGCAAGACCACGCTGGTCGACGCCATGCTCCGCCAGACCAATTCGTTCTCGGCGCACGAGCATGTCGAAGACCGCGCGATGGACTCGAACGAGCTCGAGCGTGAGAAGGGCATCACGATCCTCGCCAAGAACACGGCGATCTCGTACAACGGCAAGCACGCGGACAACGGTCCGATCACGATCAACGTGATCGACACCCCCGGCCACGCCGACTTCGGTGGCGAGGTGGAGCGCGGTCTGTCCATGGTGGACGGCGTTGTGCTCCTCGTCGACGCGAGCGAGGGCCCGCTGCCGCAGACGCGCTTCGTGCTGCGCAAGGCGCTCGAGGCGAACCTGCCGGTGATCCTGGCCGTCAACAAGACCGACCGCAGCGACGCGCGCATCCAGGAGGTCGTGAGCGAGAGCCAGGACCTGCTCCTCGGCCTGGCGAGCGACCTGGCCGACGATGTGCCCGACCTCGACCTCGACAAGATCCTCGACGTGCCGGTGGTCTACGCGTCCGGCCGTGCCGGCGCCGCGAGCCACAACCAGCCCGCGAACGGCGAGCTTCCCGACAACGACGATCTCGAGCCGCTGTTCGAGGCGATCCTGGAGCACATCCCGGCGCCGTCGTACGACCCGGAGGCGCCGCTGCAGGCGCACGTCACGAACCTCGACGCGTCGCCGTTCCTCGGCCGCCTCGCGCTGCTGCGCATCTTCAACGGCACGCTGAAGAAGGGCCAGACGGTCGCCTGGGTGCGTCACGACGGCGACGTGCACAACGTGCGCGTGACCGAGCTGATGATCACCAAGGCGCTCGACCGCTACCCCGCTGAGAGCGCCGGCCCCGGCGCCATCGTCGCCGTCGCCGGATTCGCGGACATCATGATCGGCGACACGCTCGCCGACCCCGAGGACATCCGCCCGCTGCCGGCGATCCACGTGGACGAGCCGGCGATCTCGATGACGATCGGCACGAACACCTCGCCGCTGGTCGGCAAGGTGAAGGGCCACAAGCTCACCGCCCGCATGGTGAAGGACCGCCTCGACCGCGAGCTGGTCGGCAACGTTTCGCTCCGCGTGCTCGACATCGGCCGTCCCGACGCGTGGGAGGTGCAGGGCCGCGGTGAGCTGGCGCTGGCGATCCTCGTCGAGCAGATGCGCCGCGAAGGCTACGAGCTCACCGTCGGCAAGCCGCAGGTGGTCACGAAGCGCGTCGACGGCAAGCTGCAGGAGCCGTACGAGCACCTGACGATCGACGCACCGGAGGAGTACCTCGGAGCGATCACGCAGCTGCTCGCCGCCCGCAAGGGCCGCATGGAGAACATGTCGAACCACGGCACGGGCTGGGTGCGCATGGAGTTCATCGTCCCGTCGCGCGGCCTCATCGGCTTCCGTACGGAGTTCCTGACGACCACGCGCGGCACGGGCATCGCGAACGCGATCTCGCACGGCTACGACGACTGGGCCGGTCAGATCATCACCCGCAGCAACGGCTCGATCGTGGCCGACCGCTCGGGCGTGGTGACGCCCTTCGCGATCATCGCCCTTCAGGAGCGCATGACGTTCTTCGTCCAGCCGACGGAGGAGGTCTACGAGGGCATGGTGATCGGCGAGAACTCGCGCGCCGACGACATGGACGTGAACATCACCAAGGAGAAGAAGCTGACCAACATGCGTCAGTCGACGGCCGACAACTTCGAGTCGATGACTCCGTCGCGCCAGCTGACCCTGGAGGAGAGCCTCGAGTTCGCGCGCGAAGACGAGTGCGTCGAGGTGACGCCCGAGATGGTGCGCATCCGCAAGGTGGAGCTCGACTCGAACGCGCGTGCACGCGCGACGTCGCGGCTGAAGAAGCAGGATCAGAACGCCTGATCCGCGGTCGGGCCGCGAGGCCGACTGAGGAGATGTGAGAACCCGGTGGCGTTCCGAGAGGAAGCCACCGGGTTCTTCGCCGTTCGGGGGTGAGCCTGGCGGTAGGCGAACAGCCGGTTAGGCGAACAGCCCAGCTAGGCGAACAGCCGG
Source organism: Leifsonia poae (assembly GCF_027921845.1). Taxonomy (GTDB): domain Bacteria; phylum Actinomycetota; class Actinomycetes; order Actinomycetales; family Microbacteriaceae; genus Leifsonia; species Leifsonia poae. The sequence goes on along the minus strand of NZ_BSEN01000005.1, from coordinate 189,264 downwards.
GCTAGTCGAACAGCCCGGCGCCAACGTACGAGCCCTCGCGCGCACCGGGAGGCACCGCGAAGATCGCCGAGCCGACGTGCTTGAGGTACTCGTTCATGGCGTCGCTGCGTGCGAGCTGCTGCTGGATCGGGATGAACTGCTTGCGCGGATCCCGCTGGAAGGCGATGAAGAACAGCCCGGCGTTCAGCCGGCCGAGCTCGTCGTTGCCGTCGACGAAGTTGTACCCGCGCCGCAGCAGTTGCGCGCCGTTGTTGGTGGTCGGATGCGCGAGCCGCACGTGCGAATCGGGGTCGATCTTGGTTCCGCCCGACGGGGCGAGGGCGAGGAAGTTGGGCTCGGTGAACTCGGTGCCGCCGGAGAGGGGAGCGCCTTCGCCCTTGTCCCGCCCGATGATGCGCTCCTGCTCCCCGAGCTGCTGCCGGTCCCAGGTCTCGATGACCATCCGGATCTTGCGGGCGACGAGGTACGAACCGCCGTGCATCCAGCCGGCGCCGTCGCCGGAGTCGGCCCACACCTGGTCGGCGACGACGGAGGAGTCCTCTGCCTTGATGTTGGCGGTGCCGTCTTTGAACCCGAACAGGTTGCGCGGGGTGGTCTGACTCCGCGTGGTCGAGGAGGTGCGCCCGAAGCCGAGCTGCGACCAGCGGATGGAGGCACGGCCGAAGGCGATGCGCGACAGGTTCCGGATGGCGTGCACGGCCACCTGCGGGTCGTCGCTGCACGCCTGCACGCAGAGGTCGCCGCCGACGTAGGCGTCGAGGAGGGCGTCTCCGGCGAAGTGCGGGAGGTCGACGAGGGCGGACGGGCGCCGGGAGGCGATCCCGAAGCGGTCGCGTCCATCCGTGTCGGTGAACAGGGTGGGCCCGAAACCGATGGTGAGGGTGAGACCGCCGGGCGGCAGGTCCAGGGCTTCTCCGGTGTCATCCGGCGGCGCATCCGCCGGGCCGCTGGCGGGCCCGTACTTGCCGGCCGGCCTGCCCTGAGTCATGCGGGCGGCGGCGACGGTCCAGTCGCGCAGGAGCTCGACGAGCCCGTCGCGGTCGAGGTCCGCCGCGACGTCGAACGCGGCGAAGTGCAGGCGATCCTGAGCGGCGGTGGTGATGCCGGACTGGTGCTGTCCGTAGAACGGGTAGGTGTCGGTGGGGTGGGTCGAGGCACCGAGGACGGTGCGGTCGAGCACGACCCCGGCGCCGACGCCGACCAGGCCGGCCCCGACCGTCGCGCCGGCGAGCCCGAGCATTCCCCTTCGGGAGAGCCCGGGCTTGCCGGTGGCGGTGTTCTCGTCGGTCACGCGGATGATGCTATTTGACGATGATGGACGTGAGCTGGCTCAGCGGCTCGCTGAGAGCGTTGACCTCGTCGGAGAGCTGCTTGACCTGGGTGGTGCTCAGCTCGGTGTAACTGACGAAGCCGTCGCCCTTCTTGTACTGGGCGAGGAGCTTCTGGATGGCGGCGAACTCGGTGTCGAGCTTGCTCACGACCTGCTTGCCGGACTGACCCTTGGCCTCGGCGATGTCGCGCACGATGCCGTAGGCCACGTTGGCGCCCTCGACGTTGGCCTGGAAGTCCCAGAGATCGGTGTGCGAGAAGGTCTCTTCTTCGCCGGTGATCTTGCTGCGCGAGACCTCCTCCATCAGGCCGATGGCACCGTTGGAGATCTGGTCGATCGTGAGGGTGAAGTTCTTGGCGGCGACGAGGTCGGAGAGCCGCTGGGTGTCGGCGACGAGCTGCTTGCCGAGGGTGGCGCGCTCCGCGGGGTTCGACGGCGTGAAGCCGGCCGGAGCCCAGAGGTCCTTCTCGATGCGGTGCCAGCCGGTCCAGGTCTGGCCGCTCTCGACGTCGGCCTCGCGCAGGTCGATGGCGGGGTCGATGTCGCCGAACTGCTCGGCGGTCGGCTCGATGCGCTCGTAGAAGGCGCGGGCGGAGGCGTACTGGTTGCGGGCGGCGGTGTCGTCGCCGGCCTCGTAGGCAGCGGCGAACGACGTCGTGGCGTCGAGCAACTGGCTGGTCTGGTCTTTCAGGTAGCCCTTGTAGTTGGTGACGGCGGTGGCGACCTGCTTGGACTCGCTCGCATCGGTGGTGGTGCTCTTCCCCTTCGTCACCGTGAAGGCGGCGAGGTGAGCGGGGGAGCCCGTCATGCCCTTGCGGCAGGCGGTGAAGTAGTCGCCCTCGGTCAGCTGCACGACGTAGTTGACGGTCGTCCCCGGGCCGATGTTCTCCTTCTCGCCCGCGATCCGGAGCTTGTCGCTCGCCAGGATCTCGAACTCGTTGACGTCGGTGCCCTTATTGGTCACCTGGAAGGTGATCGCGCCGCTCGGGGCGGTCTTCTCCGAGACCGTGCAGGCGGTGTCGGTGAGGGAGACGGCCAGGGCCTCGGCGTCGGCGGAGGCACGGTTGGGGACGCATCCGCTGAGGGCGAGGGCGATGGTCGCCGCACCGGCGAGCGTGCCGGTGAGCACGGCGAGGGAACGTCTTCTGGGCATGGCTGTGGTTTCTTCCTCAGTGATTCGGGCTGTGTGGTGTCTGGGGATGGGGGAGAGGATCAGGAGGCGACGGATTCGCCGACCCGCGCTGACGGTTTCGCAGTCGCTCGCGTCGGTCGCGCCGTCGAGTGGTGCTGGCGCACGTAGAAGAAGGTGACGACGGCGATGTACGCCACCCAGCCGCCCACCTGCAGCCAGGTGGGGGAGGGATTGAAGTTGACGATGCCCTGCATCACGGTGCCGTACCAACTGGAGGCCGGGATGACCGTGCTGATGTCGTAGGCGTGCACGCCGGCGCCGGGGAGCACGCCCGCCTCCTGCAGGTCGCCGATACCATAGGCGAAGACGCCGCCCGCTACCAGGATGAGAAACGCGCCCGTCCAGGTGAAGAAGGTGCCGAGGTTGATCTTCACGAAACCGCGGTACAGCAGGTATCCGAGCACAGTGGCGGTCAGGATGCCGAGCAGAGCGCCGACCGCCGGCTCCCAGCTGCCCCCGACGGAGGCGACGGTGGCCCAGACGAAGAGTGCGGTCTCGATTCCCTCGCGCCCGACGCTCAGCATGGCGAGGATGACCACGCCCCAGCCGGCTCCGAGGAGGGCGGCGTCGAGGCGGGTCTGAAGGGTGCTCTTCATCGAACGGGCGGTCTTGCCCATCCAGAAGATCATCCAGGTGACGAAGCCGACCGCGACGATCGAGAGGCCGCCGCCGATGATCTCCTGGGCCTCGAAGCTGAGTCCGTACGGGCCCCAGGTGAGCAGCGCGCCGAGACCGAGCGGGACGACGATCGCGATGCCGACACCGAACCAGAACTTGCGGAGCACATCCTGACGTTTCACCTTGACGATGTAGGCGACGAGGATGCCGACGACGAGGGCTGCTTCGAGGCCTTCGCGGAGGCCGATCAGGTAGTTGGCGAGCACAGAGGACTTCCGGAAGAGGTTCGGGGGATGTTGGTAAGGCTAACCTTACCCATCGACTCTAGGCAACTCTCCGCGGTCTGTCCAGGGCCAGTCGGTAGTATTCGAGAATGCTCAGCCGGGTCGTGACGTACGTGCTCCTGTTCCTGTTCGGCGTCGTCATCGGCGGCGTCGGCACGATCGTGCACCAGACCACGTTCACCGCCGGAATCGCCTGGCCGTGGGCCCTGGTGCTCTCGCTCGTGGCGTACACATCGCTGCTGGTCGGCCTCCGGATGCTCGGCAGTCGCATCCCGGCGCTCATCGCCGCACTCGGCACGATCCTGACGGTGCTGCTCTTCACGCAGAAGAGCGCCGGTGGTTCGGTGCTCATCCCGAACAACGTGCTCGGCCAGGTGTGGCTTGCGGCGCCGATCGTGCTGGCGGCCATCGTGCTCGCCTGGCCCGACCTGAGCCGCCGGCGACGCGGAGCCCCGGCCGTCGAAACGGCATAAGCTAGACGAGTACCTCTCGCGAAGGGAAACCCTGCACAGTGACCTACGTCATCGCCCTCCCCTGCGTCGACGTGAAAGACCGGGCCTGTATCGACGAATGCCCGGTCGATTGCATCTACGAGGGCGAACGGTCGCTCTACATCCACCCCGACGAGTGCGTCGACTGCGGTGCCTGCGAGCCGGTGTGCCCGGTGGAGGCGATCTATTACGAAGACGACCTCCCGGAGCAGTGGGCCGACTACTACAAGGCCAACGTGGAGTTCTTCGACGACGTGGGCTCGCCCGGCGGCGCGGCCAAGGTCGGTGTGATCGCCAAGGACCACCCGATCATCGCCGCACTTCCGCCCCAGGCGCACTAGCACCGTGGCGCTGGGAGAGCTTCCCGACTACCCCTGGGACCAGATGGCGCCGTTCGCGGCGCGCGCCAGGGAGCACGCGGGCGGACTGGTCGACCTGTCCATCGGTTCGCCGGTCGACGCGACGCCCGACCTGATCCGCGAGGCCCTCGCGGCGGCGACCGACGCGCACGCCTACCCCCAGACCGTCGGCACGCCCGCGCTGCGCGAGGCGATCGTGGAGTGGTTCGCGCGACGACGGGGCGTGACCGGGCTCGGCGTCGACAACGTCCTCCCGACGGTCGGCTCCAAGGAGTTCGTCGCCTTCCTCCCGTTCATGCTCGGCCTCGGCGAGGGCGACGCGGTGGTGCATCCACGCGCGGCGTACCCGACGTACGCGATCGGCGCAGCGCTCGCCGGAGCGGATGCGGTCGCCTCCGACGATCCTGCGGAGTGGCCGGAGAACACGCGGCTGATCTGGCTCAACAGCCCGGGCAATCCGGATGGGCGCGTACTGACGGTCGACGAGCTGCGGGCCGCTGTGGAGCGCGCCCGTGAGCTCGGGGCGGTCATCGCCAGCGACGAGTGCTACGCCGAGCTCGGCTGGGACGCGCCGTGGGACGCGGAACGGATCCCGAGCATCCTGGACCCCCGGGTCATCGGCGACAACCGCCGCAATGTGCTCGCCGTCTACTCGCTCAGCAAGCAGTCGAACCTGGCCGGCTACCGCGCGGCGTTCGTCGCGGGATGCCGAACGGTGCTCGCGCGCCTCCTCAACGTCCGCAAGCACGCCGGGCTGATGCTGCCGGCGCCGTTGCAGGCCGCGATGGTCGTCGCCCTCGGCGATGACCAGCACGTGGACGAGCAACGGGAGCGCTACCGGGCGCGCCGCGCACAGCTCAAGCCGGCGCTCGAGGCGGCCGGCTTCCGCATCGACGACAGCGAGGCGGGGCTGTACCTCTGGGCGACCGAAGGCCGGGATTCCTGGGAGACGATCGCCCGCCTGGCCGATCTCGGGATCCTGGCGGGGCCCGGTGTCTTCTACGGCGACGCCTACCCGCAGCACGTGCGTCTCTCGCTGACCGCGACGGACGAACGCATTACCACCGCGGCAGAGCGGCTGCGGTCGCTTGGAGACTCTCTCTAACCACAGCGGCCGCCGTTTGCACGATGCGACAGTTGTCCGAGTCGTTCGTTAGGCTGTATCCGCACGACTTTTTGCAGCGCTGCCACGATCGGCGCGCGAATCACACCAACTACCCAGGAGGCGTTGTGAGCGGACTCGGCACCGAGAAGGCATCGGCGGAGCAGACCCAGCCCGCGCAGCCGCAGCAGACCCCGCCGGCGCAGGCGGAGCAGCCGGCGCAGGCCGGCGAGCAGAAGGCGACGCTGACCTTCCCCGGTGGATCCGCGGAGTTCCCGATCCTGTCGAGCACCACGGGTGCGTCGAGCATCGACTTCTCCTCGCTGACCAAGCAGACCGGCCTCACCGGTCTGGACTACGGCTTCGTGAACACGTCGGCCACGCGTTCAGCGATCACCTACATCGACGGCGACGCCGGCATCCTGCGCTACCGCGGTTACCCGATCGAACAGGTCGCCGAGAACTCGACGTTCCTCGAGGTCGCCTGGCTGCTCATCCACGGCGAGCTGCCGACTCCGGCCGAGCTGGCGGAGTTCGACGAGCGCATCCGTCGCCACACGCTGCTGCACGAGGATCTGCGCCGCTTCTTCAGCGCGCTGCCCCACGACGCGCACCCCATGTCGGTGCTCTCGAGCGCCGTCTCCGCGCTGTCCACGTTCTACCAGGACTCGCTGAGCGTGCACGATCCCGAGCAGATCGAGCTGTCGACCATCCGGTTGCTGGCCAAGCTCCCGGTGATCGCGGCGTACGCCCACAAGAAGAGCCTGGGGCAGGCGTTCCTGTACCCCGACAACTCCCTGAGCTTCGTCGACAACTTCCTGCGCCTGAACTTCGGCACGATGGCCGAGCCGTACGAGGTGAACCCGGTGCTGTCGAAGGCGCTGGAGCGTCTGCTCATCCTGCACGAGGACCACGAGCAGAACGCGTCGACGTCCACGGTGCGTCTCGTCGGCTCCACGCAGGCCAACCTGTTCGCCTCGGTCTCGGCCGGTATCAACGCGCTCTACGGCCCGCTCCACGGCGGGGCCAACGAGGCGGTCCTCGACATGCTCGCCGGCATCCGCGATTCGGGCGAGAGCGTGCAGAAGTTCGTCGAGCGCGTCAAGAACAAAGAAGAAGGCGTGAAGCTCATGGGCTTCGGTCACCGCGTCTACAAGAACTTCGACCCGCGCGCCCGGCTCGTCAAGCAGAGCGCCGACGAGGTGCTCGCCGCGCTCGGCGTGCACGACCCGCTGCTCGACATCGCCAAGGAGCTCGAAGAAGTCGCGCTGGCGGATCAGTACTTCATCGACCGCAAGCTGTACCCCAACGTCGACTTCTACACCGGCGTGATCTACAAGGCGATGGGCTTCCCGACGCGCATGTTCACCGTGCTGTTCGCGATCGGCCGGCTGCCGGGCTGGATCGCCCACTGGCGCGAGATGAACACCGACCCGGCCACCAAGATCGGCCGTCCCCAGCAGCTGTACATCGGCAGCGACGAGCGGTCCTGGCCGACGAGCCGCTGAGCGACGGGACAGCGATCATGAGCGATGACATCACGGGCGGACCCGACGCGGACGCCGACGAGACGCACGGCACCGACGAGATCGACGGTGTGAGCATCGAGCTCTCGAACGACGAGGCGCTCGTGCTGTTCGAGTGGCTCGCCCACCGCGACGAGGCCGGCGATCTGCCGCTCGAGGACGCGGCCGAGCAGCGCGTGCTCTCCGACATCCACGCCGGGCTCGAGATCGCTCTCGAAGACGCGCTCAGCCCGGAGTACGCCGAGCTGCTGGCCGCCGCGCGCAAGAACGTCCGCGACGCGCCTCAGTAGTCCACCGGACGCTGCAACAAGCGCCGCGCGTCAGCCGGTGGGACGGAGCGTGAGCGTCTTGTCGACCGTTTTCGCGACGGCTGCGGCGCTGAACGGCCACGCACGCGTCTTGTTGGTCTGCCAGAGCGGGGTCTGGTCGGTGTAGTTCGGATTGAAGGCGTGGCCTGAGGCTCCCGTGAGGTTGACCCACGTGCTCTTGTCGAAGTCCGAGAGGTCGATGACCTGCCGCATCGACGGCACCCAGTCCACCTGATAGCCCACCGACGCGTCCCAGCCGACGGCATCCACCACGCTCGAGCTGCCGCCGACCGGATACGGCCCCCGGTTGAACAGCCACTCGATCGGCGCGATGCCGGAGGTGCCGAAGCTCGCATTCGTCAGCTCGATGGTGTGGATGCGATCCCACCGCCAGTTCGACGAGTCCCCGCCCATCAGCCGCGTGGCTTCCGCCCAGGCCTGATCGGCGACGTGGGCGAACATCTCGTCGCGGCGCGTCACGCCGAGCTTGGCGTCGGTCCACCACGGGGAGTCCGGCTGCGCGGCGAGGTTCTGCACGACGGCGAACCAGCGGTCGCCACCGGCCGGGGGAGCGGATGCCGGGAGCTTGCGCCCGAAGGCATCCGCGAGCAGGGTGCGCCAGAAGATGTTGAAGTACGCGGCAGCGGCGCTGTCGGCGTCGTCGTGGTAGTCCCACCCGGCGAGCAGCCGCGCGCCGCGCGCGGTGCCGGAAGAGGGATCCTGATCGGCGGCGACGGCACGCAGAATGGGAGCGAGGTCGGCGGCGATGGCGTCGTACGTGTCGGCCTGCACGGCGCTGAATTCGGCGGCGGTGACCTTCTTGCCGGAGGCGAGCAGGTCCTTGAGTCGCAGCAGGATCTGGTTGGCGCGGTAGCCGTACTCCCAGTCGCGGGTGATCAGGTACGGGAATCCCGAGCCGACGGCCGCATTGTTGGCGGTGACGATGTATCCGCTCGGCGGGTTGTACACCGACGGCAGCGCATCGTACGGGATATAGCCCTTCCAGCCGTACGCGCTCGTCCAGCCGGGCACCGGAACGGTCCCGTCTCCGCGCGCGCGAACGGGGATCGCTCCCGGCGCTTGATAGCCGATGTTGCCGTCGACGTCGGCGTACACGAGGTTCTGCGACGGCACCTGGAACGATGCGGCCGCGGCGCGGAAGCTCGCCCAGTTCGTCGCGCGGTCGAAGGCGAAGATCGCCCCCGGTGTCGGCCCCGGCGTGAGCGCCGTCCACTCGAGCGACAACTGGAACTTCTGCGCGGGAACCTGGAGCTTGCCCGCCTGGTCTTTGGCGATCGCGCCGAAGCCGTCGCTCAGGTCGGTGACGATCGGCCCGTGCCTCGTCGAGCGCACGGTGAGGTGCACAGGCTCGCCGCCGGCGACCTCGATCGTCTCCTTCCTGATGGTCAGGGGGACCTGTTTGCCGTCGTATTCGTAGGTGGTGCCCGTCACCTTCTCCTCGTAGAGGTCGGCGACATCGGGACCGAGGTTGGTGAACCCCCAGGCGATGCGATCGTTGTGGCCGATGACGACGCCGGGGAGTCCGGAGAAGCTGAAGCCGGCGACATCGTACGGGCACGCGGCGTTCACGGTGCGGCAGTGCAGCCCGACCTGGTACCAGACCGACGGCATCGCAGCGCCGAGGTGCGGGTCGTTCGCCAGCAACGGTTTACCGCTCGCCGTGTGGGCGCCGGAGACCACCCACGAGTTCGAGCCGATGTCGTTCCCGGCCGGCCCGAGGAGATTCGGGATCGACTCGAGGGAGGCGGAGAGCCGCGTGAGCGCCGCCGCGTACTCGGGAGGCGTCGCCGGTGCAGGAGCCGCCGACCCGGAACCGGAATCGGCGGCGGCTCCCGACGGCTTCGCATCCGGGGTCGTCGTCGCGGGCGATCCCTGCCCCTCCGCGGTGATGGTCGGGTGCTGGCTGTACGGATACGCGGGATGGAGCTGCGCGATCTGCGCGGCCGAGAGTTTCGTGGAGAGCAGCGCGCGGTCGATCTCGTCTTCGAGGTTCGAGCGGAGGTCCCAGGCCATCGCCTTGAGCCACGAGACGGAGTCGGCCGGTGTCCACGGCTCGGGGGAGTATCCGGGGTTCTGGATGCCCAGCACGGCGTACTCGAGGCTCAGCTCCGCGCCCGAGTGGGTCTTCAGGTAGGCGTTCACGCCGTCCGCATAGTCCTGGTAGTAGCGGAGCGCGGTCTTGTCGAGCTTCTTCACCTCCTGCTCGGCGACGTCGCGCCAGCCGAGGGTGCGGATGAAGGTGTCGGTCGGCACCTGGCTGGCACCGAACAGCTCGGCGAGCCGCCCGGCGGTGACGTGCCGCCGGAAGTCCATCTCCCAGAAGCGGTCCTGAGCGTGCACGAAGCCCTGAGCGCGGAAGAGGTCGTCGGGGGTCGAGGCGGTGATCTGCGGGATGCCGGCGCTGTCGCGCGTGACGGTGACGGAACTGTCGAGACCGGGTACATCGATGCTGCCGGAGGTCTGGGGGAAGGAGCGCATCACGGTCCAGACGCCGAGGCCGCCGGCGATCACCAGAAAGACGAGCAGAACGCCGACGATGACGGCGATGACCCGCAGCACCCGGTGATGCCGCCTGAGGCGCGGTGAGTCGTCCCCCACATCACTCCTTCGGTCGCGGAAGTGCTAGCCAGCCGTCCTGCGACTGTAACGCATCCGGGTGACGCGCGCGGGCTGCGCTCAGTGGGCGTTGAGACCGGCCCAGGCCATGCGCTCCAGCACCGGCCGCGCCATGGCCGCATCGGTGCTCGTGCCACCGGCGCGCACGCTGTGCGGGGTCGAGTTGATGAGGCCGAAGGTCGCCTGCACGCGCATCCGGAGCTCGCCGGACGGCACGGAGGGGTGCAGCGACGAGAGCACGTCCATCCAGAGCTCGATGTAGCGGCGCTGCAGGCGGCGCACGGCCCGGCGCTCGGAGTCGGGCAGGGCGTCGAGGTCGCGGTCCTGCACCCGGATGGTGTCGGGCTCGCTCAGTGCGAAGTCCACGTGGAACGCGATGAGCGACCGGAGCGCGGTGGACGGCTCCGGCGCGGCGGTGGCGACCTCCGTGCCGCCGTCGAGCAGGTGCTGGCTGACGCCGACCAGCAGCGCGCCGAGCACGGCCTGCTTGCCGGCGAAGTGGCGGTAGACGGCGGGGCCGCTGACACCGGCCGCAGCACCCAGGTCTTCGATGGAGACGCCGTTGAAGCCCCGCTCGGCGAAGAGCCCGGCGGCGGCGGCCAGCAGAGCGGCGCGGCGGTCGGCCTTGGCCTGGCTCCGCTGGGTCGGCCGCGAGGTGGCCTGCCCGCTCTCTGCGACTTCCGTCATCGTTCGCTCCGCACGCTGGACATTTCGGTTAATGAACACTAACCTAAATTCGAGTTAGTGACCACTAACTGACTGTCGATGGAGACGCGATGCCAACGCTCACCAGCACCACGAGTGCGACGGATGCCCGGTTCGAGCAGAACGAAGCTGCCCAGCGCGCCCTCGTGGCCGACCTGCGCGAACGGCTCGCGGTCGCGGCAGAGGGTGGTCCGCTCCGCTCCCGCGAACGCCACGTGGCCCGCGGCAAGCTGCTGCCCCGGGAACGCATCGACGTGCTGCTCGACGAAGGCAGCCCGTTCCTCGAGATCGCGCCCCTCGCGGCGACCGGCCTGTACGGCGACGAGACGCCGGCGGCCGGCGTGATCGCGGGCATCGGCCTCGTGCACGGGCGGCACGTGCTGGTCATCTCGAACGACGCGACGGTCAAGGGCGGAACGTACTACCCGATGACCGTCAAGAAGCACCTGCGCGCCCAGGAGATCGCCCTGGAGAACCGGCTTCCCTGCATCTACCTTGTGGACTCCGGCGGCGCGTACCTGCCGATGCAGGACGAGGTCTTCCCCGACCGCGACCACTTCGGCCGCATCTTCTACAACCAGGCCAGGATGTCGGCGGCCAAGGTGCCGCAGATCGCGGCCGTGCTCGGCTCGTGCACCGCCGGCGGCGCCTACGTTCCGGCGATGAGCGACCAGACCGTGATCGTGCGCGGACAGGGAACGATCTTCCTCGGCGGCCCTCCGCTGGTGAAGGCGGCGATCGGCGAGATCGTGACGGCAGAGGAGCTCGGCGGCGGCGAACTGCATGCCCGCACCTCCGGCGTGGTCGACCACCTCGCCGAAGACGACCGTCACGCGCTGCAGATCGTCCGCGACATCGTCGCCACCCTGCCCGCCCCGGCCGCACCGGCCTGGGAGGTGCTCGAATCGGTCCCACCGGCAGCGGACCCCGACGAGCTCTACGGGGTCGTGCCCACCGACGTGCAGGCGCCGTACGACGTGCGCGAGGTGATCGCCCGGCTGGTCGACGCCAGCGCGTTCGCGGAGTTCAAAGCCGAGTACGGAACGACGCTGGTCACCGGCTTCGCCCACATCCACGGGCATCCGGTGGGGATCGTAGCCAACAACGGCGTGCTCTTCAGCGAGTCGGCGCTCAAGGGCGCGCACTTCATCGAACTCTGCGATCAGCGCGGCATCCCGCTGCTGTTCCTCCAGAACATCTCCGGGTTCATGGTCGGCCGCGATTACGAGGCCGGCGGCATCGCCAAGCACGGCGCCAAGATGGTGACCGCCGTCGCCACCACGCGGGTGCCGAAGCTGACCGTGGTCATCGGCGGTTCGTTCGGCGCGGGCAACTACTCGATGTGCGGCCGGGCGTACTCGCCCCGCTTCCTCTGGATGTGGCCGGCGGCCCGCATCTCGGTGATGGGCGGCCCGCAGGCCTCGTCGGTGCTGGCGACGGTGAAGCGCGAGCAGCTGGAAGGCCGCGGCGAGGAGTGGTCGGCCGACGAGGAGGCCGCGTTCAAGGCGCCGATCGCCGAGCAGTACGAAGAGCAGGGCAGCCCGTACTTCTCCACGGCGCGCCTGTGGGACGACGGCGTGATCGACCCGGCGGACACCCGCACCGTGCTGGGGCTCGCCCTCGACGTCTGCTCCCGCACCCCGCTCCCCGACACGGCCTTCGGCCTCTTCCGGATGTGATCGGCATGGGATTCTCGACCGTCATCGTCGCCAACCGCGGAGAGATCGCCTGCCGCGTGATCCGCACGCTGCAGCGCTTGGGCATCCGCGCGGTGGCCGTCTACAGCGACGCCGACCGGGATGCGCCGCACGTGCGCCTCGCCGACGTCGCCGTCCGCCTCGGCCCCGCCCCGGCGCGTCAGAGCTATCTCGACGTGGAGGCGATCCTCGAGGCCGCGCGCGCGACGGGTGCGGAGGCCGTGCATCCCGGCTACGGCTTCCTGTCCGAGAACGCCGCGTTCGCCTCCGCATGCGCCGACGCCGGCATCGTCTTCATCGGACCGGGCGTGCGGGCACTCGACGTGATGGGCGACAAGATCGCCGCGAAGCGCGAGGTCGAGGCGCACGGGGTGCCGACCATCCGGGGCATCGCCGAGCCCGGCCTCACCGACGATGCTCTGATCGAGGCGGCGGCGGCCATCGGGTACCCGCTGCTGGTCAAGCCGTCGGCCGGCGGGGGAGGCAAGGGCATGCAGGCCGTGCACGACGCGGCCGATCTGCCGGATGCGCTCCGTGCCGCACGACGCGTCGCAGCCTCCGCGTTCGGTGACGACACCCTCTTCCTCGAGCGGCTCGTCGACACGCCCCGGCACATCGAGGTGCAGGTGCTCGCCGACCGCCACGGCTCCATCGTGCACCTCGGCGAGCGCGAGTGCTCGCTGCAGCGTCGTCACCAGAAGGTGGTCGAGGAGGCGCCCTCGGCGCTGCTCGACGCCGAGACCAGGGAGCGGATCGGCCGGGCCGCCTGCGCCGTCGCTGCGAGCGTCGACTATGTCGGAGCCGGAACGGTCGAGTTCCTGGTCTCCGATGCGGACCCGGGCGCGTTCTTCTTCATGGAGATGAACACCCGGCTGCAGGTGGAGCATCCCGTCACCGAACTGGTGACCGGCCTCGACCTGGTCGAGTGGCAGGTGCGCATCGCGGCGGGGGAGCCGCTCGACTTCACCCAGGACGACGTGACGCTCACCGGTCACGCGGTCGAAGTGCGGGTGTACGCCGAGAACCCCGAGCGCGGTTTCCTGCCGACGGATGGAACGGTCATCGCCCTGCACGAACCGACGGGACCCGGCATCCGGGTCGACAGCGGTCTCGTCGCCGGAGCACCGATCGTGACCGATTACGACCCGATGCTGTCCAAGGTGATCGCCTGGGCCGACGATCGCGCAACGGCCCTCCGTCGTCTCGATGCCGCCCTGGCCGACACACACATCCTGGGAGCCGTGACCAACGTGCGCTGGCTGCGCGATCTGCTCGCTGACGAAGACGTGCGGGCGGCCCGCCTCGACACCACGCTCATCGACCGCCGCTTCTCCGACCTCGCGCCCACCGCCCCGGATGCCCACCAGCTCGTCGCCGCAGCGCTGATCGTGCACCGCGAGCGCTGGGAGCAGCCGGCCGCCGGCGCAGGCGCGCTCTGGGCGCAGCCGAGCGGCTGGCGCCTCGGGGCGCACCGCCCCGTCGCCTACGACATCGGCGACGCGACCGTGCGCGTGTGGGGCGGCCCGGATGCGCTGGATACGTCGACGGCGCGCGTCGCGCTCGACGACGACCGCACGTTCACCGCGGGCATCCGGCTCCTGCCGCCGTCGTCGCCGGGGGAGCCCGCGACGGCACTGCTGACCGTCGACGGGATCACCAGACGGCTCGCGGTGGCCCGCGATGCGGCGTCGGTCTGGATCGGCGACGGCGGGGCGGCGCGTGAATTCGTCGTCGTCGACCGTGCCGACCGCGTCGCGCGCGACCTCGCCGCCGTCACCCGCGCGGCCGGCGCCGCCGACCCGGAGCTCCGCACACCGATGCCCGGCACCGTGGTGTCGGTCGCCGTGGCGAGCGGCGATCTGGTGGAGGTCGGCGACACCGTCGTCACGGTCGAGGCCATGAAGATGGAGCACCGCCTGGTCGCCCCGCTCGCGGGCCGCGTGCATGTTCACGTGGCGAGCGGAGACCTGGTGCGACTCGACCAATCGGTCGCCACGGTCGTGCCCGACGAGCATGGCGACCCCCAGAACGTCCCGCCCACCAGCGCGGAACCCGTAGCGGACGCGCCGACACGATCGGCCGCAGCACAGAGAGAAGGAACCCCATGACCATGCAGATGACACGCTCCAGTGCCGACGACACCGACGTCGCCGGCTTCGAGCTGACCGACGAGCACCGCCGCCTGCGCGACGAGGTGCGCGACTTCGCCGACCGGGTGGTCGCGCCCGCCGCCTACGACTACGACACCCGCCGCAGCCTCCCGTACGAGATCATCGCCGAGATGGGCAGCATGGGCCTGTTCGGCCTGCCGTTCCCGAAGGAGTACGGCGGCCAGGGCAAGGACTACCTCTCGCTCTGCCTCGCCGTCGAACAGCTCGGCCGGGTCGACCAGTCGATCGGCGTCACGCTCGAGGCGGGCGTCGGCCTGGGCATCATGCCCGTCTTCCGCAACGGCACCGAGGCGCAGCGTCGCGAGTGGATGCCGATGCTCACCAGTGGCTCGGCGCTCGCCGGGTTCGGGCTGACCGAGGCCGAGGCCGGCTCGGACGCGGCGGGCACCAAGACCACCGCAGAGCTGCGGGATGGCGAATGGGTCATCAACGGCACCAAGCAGTTCATCACCAACTCCGGCAGCGAGATCACCCGGCTCGTCACGATCACCGCGGTCACGGGCGAGCAGACCCGCGCCGACGGCTCCGTGAAGAAGGAGCTGTCCGCCATCCTGGTGCCCGTGCCCACCCCCGGCTTCGTGGCGTTGCCCGCCTATGACAAGGTCGGCTGGCACACCTCGGACACCCACCCGCTCACGCTCACCGACGTGCGCGTGCCGGAGGCCAATCTGCTGGGTGAGCGCGGCCGCGGCTACGCGAACTTCCTGCAGACGCTCGACGAGGGGCGTGTGGCCTTCGCCGCGCTCTGCGTCGGTGCTGCCCAGGGCTGCCTCGAGGAGGCGCTGCGCTACGCGGCCAGCCGCAACGTGTTCGGTCGTGCGATCGGCTCGAACCAGCACATCGCGTTCAAGCTGTCCCGGATGCAGGCCCGTGTGCACACCGCGCGCCTCGCCTACTACGACGCCTGCTTCAAGCTGATGGCCGGCAAGCCTTTCAAGCTGGAGGCGTCGATCGCCAAGCTCGTCGGCAGCGAGGCGGCCATGGACAACGCCCGCGACGCGACCCAGATCTTCGGCGGCTACGGCTTCCTCAACGAGAACCCGGTCGCCCGGCACTACCGTGACTCGAAGATCCTCGAGATCGGCGAGGGCACGTCGGAAGTGCAGCTGATGATCATCTCGCGGGCCCTCGGTTTCGAGGCCTGACGCAGCGGAAGGGGAGCAGCCGATGATCGACAAAGTGGTCGCGAGCGCCGAGGAGGCGATCGCCGACATCCCCGACGGGGCGTCGCTCGCCGTGGGCGGCTTCGGGCTGTGCGGGATCCCGAGCGCGCTCATCCTGGCGTTGCACGAGCGCGGGACGACCGCGCTCGAGGTGGTCAGCAACAACTGCGGCATCGACGACTGGGGGCTGGGCATCCTTCTCGGCGACCGGCGCATCCGCAAGATGGTCAGCTCGTACGTCGGTGAGAACAAGGAGTTCGCGCGGCAGTTCCTCTCCGGGGAGCTGGAGGTCGAGCTCACGCCGCAGGGCACGCTCGCCGAGAAGCTGCGCGCCGGCGGCGCCGGCATCCCGGCGTTCTACACCCCGGCCGGCGTCGGAACGCAGATCGCCGAGGGCGGGCTGCCGCGCCTGTACGCGCCGGACGGATCGATCGCCGTCGCCTCTGAACCCAAGGAGGTGCGCACCTTCGACGGCGCCGACTACGTTCTCGAGCGATCGGTGACGCCCGACTTCGCGCTCGTGCACGCGGCGAAGGGCGACCGGTACGGCAACCTCGTCTTCCACGCCGCGGCGATGAACTTCAACCCGCTCGCCGCGATGGCGGGACGCGTGACGATCGCGGAGGTCGAAGAGCTGGTGGAGCCCGGTGAGCTGGATCCGGGCCAGGTGCACACGCCGGGAATCTTCGTGCAGCGCGTCGTCCTCGCCCCCGACGTCGAGAAGCGGATCGAACGGAGAACCGTGAAGCTGACCGAGGGGAGCGCATCATGAGCCTGACCCGCAACGAACTCGCGGCCCGCGTGGCGCTGGAGCTGGAGAACGGACAGTACGTCAACCTCGGCATCGGCATGCCGACGCTGATCCCGAACTACATCCCCGACGACGTCGAGGTGGTGCTGCACTCGGAGAACGGCGTGCTCGGCGTCGGGCCGTACCCCGACGACGACGCCGTCGATCCTGACCTGATCAACGCCGGCAAGGAGACCGTGACCGTGAACAGCGGCGCTGCCTTCTTCGACTCCGCGCTGTCGTTCGGGATGGTCCGCGGCGGGCACGTCGACGTCGCCGTGCTCGGTGCGATGGAGGTGTCCGAACGCGGCGACCTCGCCAACTGGATGATCCCCGGCAAGATGGTCAAAGGCATGGGCGGCGCGATGGACCTCGTGTTCGGCGCGAAGCGGCTCATCGTGATGATGGAGCACGTCGACCGCGAGGGCCGGCCGAAGATCGTGCGGGAGTGCTCGCTGCCGCTCACCGGCACCGGATGCGTCGACCGCATCATCACGGACCTCGCGGTGATCGACGTCGTGCGCGGAACGGAGTCGGGCGCTGATTCGCTCGTCCTGCGCGAGACCGCGCCGGGCGTCACCGTCGACGAGGTCATCGCCGCGACGGGCGCTCCGCTGACGATCGGACTGCAGGAGGGGACGCGATGAAGGAGATCGAGCAGCGCGGGCTGTACTACGAGGAGTTCGAGCCGGACACGCGCTACCTGCACCGGCCGGGACGCACGGTCACGGAGGCGGACAACGTCTTCTTCACGACGCTCACCATGAACACCCAGGCCCTGCACCTCGACGCGGCCTGGTCGGCCCGGCAGCCGTACGGCGAGCGCCTCGTCAATTCGATGTTCACCCTCGCCACGATCGTCGGGGCATCCGTCGCCCAGCTCACACAGGGGACGATCGTCGCCAACCTCGGATTCAGCGAGGTCGGCTTCCCGCACCCGCTGCACCACGGCGACACCCTCTACTCGGAGACAGTGGTGCTCAGCAAACGGCTCTCCGCTTCGCGCCCGGGCCAGGGCATCGTCACGCTGGAGCACACGGGCCGGAATCAGGACGGAGTCGTCGTCGCCACGGCGACCAGGCAGGTGATGGTGTGGTGCCGGAGCGCCCACTCCGAGGCGGCCGGACTGTGACGGGCTTCCCGTTCGGTCCCGCCCTGCTGTTCTGCCCGGCCGACCGTCCCGACCGCTATGCGCGGGCTGTGTCGAGTGCGGATGCGGTCATCCTCGACCTGGAGGACGCGGTCGACCCCGCCCGGCGGGTGCTCGCACGGGAGGCACTGGTCGCGGCGGACGCGGAGGGGAGGCTCGACCCGGAACGCGTGATCGTGCGCGTCAACCCCGCGGGAACGGACGACCACGGTGCCGATCTGGCGGCGCTCGCCGTCACGGATCTGACGACGGTGATGCTCCCCAAGGCCGAGAGCGTCGATGATCTGCGCGATCTCACGGGGCTGGACGTGATCGCGCTCTGCGAGACGGCGCGCGGTGTGATGGGCGCACCGCAGCTCGCCGGCGCGGCGGGTGTGGTGGCGCTGATGTGGGGAGCGGAGGACCTGGTGGCGTCGATGGGCGGCACGTCGAGCCGTCACGACGACGGCCGTTACCGCGACGTCGCCGTGCACGCCCGCTCGTCGGTGCTGCTCGCGGCCTCCGCCGCCGGCATCGGCGCGGTGGACACGGTGCACCTCGACATCGCGGACCTCGCCGGTCTCGGCGCCGAAGCGGTGGATGCCGCGGCCGTCGGTTTCGCCGCCACCGCGTGCATCCATCCGTCGCAGGTCGAGACGATCCGTGCGGCGTACCGCCCGTCTGGTGACGAGATCGCGAACGCGCGCGCCCTCCTCGACGCGGCGGCCGGTGCCGGGGGAGTGTTCGCGTTCGAGGGCCGGATGGTGGACGGCCCGGTGCTCGCACACGCCCGAATCGTGCTGCGGCGGGCTGGCCTCGACGGGTGAACTTTCCACCCTCGCAGACCGTGATGAAACTGTGACCTAGCATTCTGTAACAGTTCACCCGGATCAGCCGGGGGCGGTCGGTGGCATGCCGTACTCTGCAAGTAGGTACTGGGGAACTGGGGTCCTCGAATCGATTCGAGTAGCAGTGGAGTGAGGGGGTGAGGCAGATGCCGCAATTGCTTCCGCTCCGGCTGCGCGAGGTCGTCGGCCGTCGGGCCGCCGCCGCTGCAGCGTCGACGAATCAGGCATCTGCAGCCGAGTCCGCCGCACTCGCCGAATCCGCTTCGCGTGCCTCCGCGCTCGAGCAGTCCGACAGCATCGGCACCCAGACGATCGGCCTCGAGCCGGTGGGTGCCGAGACCGTCGGCATCGAGACGGCGGCACTGCCGCAGCTCGACCCGGCCCTGGAGCGCACCGGCCCCCTTTCGATCATCGCCCCGCGGCGCATCGGCGAGAGCGACCTCGCGGTGTACCCGCTGTCGCTCGGCGCGAGCGTCTTCGGCTGGACGGCCGACGGCGGGACGTCGTTGCGCATCCTCGACCGCTTCGCCTCCCTCGGCGGCAACTTCATCGACACCGCGGACAGCTACGTCGGCGGTCGCAGCGAGGTGCTCATCGGCACCTGGATGCGGGAGCGGAAGAACCGCGACGCGATGGTCGTCGCCACCAAGGTCGGTCGCCACCACGAGAACCCTGGGCTCGGCTCGGTCAGCATCGTGCGTGCCGTCGAGGCCTCGCTCGAGCGGTTGCAGACCGACCACATCGACCTGCTCTACTTCCACGACGACGACCCCGACGTGCCGATCGAAGACAGCCTGGCCACGGTGGAGTGGCTGATCGAGAGCGGCAAGGTCCGGTACCTGGCCGCGTCGAACTTCAGCGCCGACCGGCTCATCGAGGCGCGCATCCTGTCGGCCACCGGCCTCCCCAAGTTCGTGGCCGTGCAGACGCAGTACAACCTCATGCACCGCACGGAGTTCGAGAGCGCGCTGCGCATCGTCGCCTCCGCACAGGGCCTGGCCGTCATGCCGTATTACGCGCTGGCGAACGGCTTCCTCACGGGCAAGTACCGCAGCAAAGACGACCTCAACGCCGACGCGCGCAGCATCCGTGCGGCCGCCTACGTCAACCGGCGCGGCCAGCGGGTGCTCGCCGCGCTCGACCGGGTCGCCGCCGAACACGAGTCGTCGCCCGCCAGCGTCGCCCTCGCCTGGCTGCTCGCCAAGCGCAACGTCGTCGCCCCGGTCGCGAGCGCGAGCCGCCCGGAGCAGGTCGACGCCCTGATGCTGGCCGCCGGCATCCGCCTCACGCGCGCCCAGATGCTCGAGCTCGACCGCGTCTCGGAGTAACGCCGGCGCTGCGCGCGCGGGCTGCTGTGCGCTCGCGGGTCTCGCTGCTGGACGCTGAATGCTCGCCCGGCTGGACGCCGCGACGCGGTTCTAACTCCGGAACTCTGCGCGCATCCGGCCGAGTGTTCCGGAGTTATGCGGGTGGGAGCGGTGTGTCGGCCGGACGTTCCGGAGTTGGGCGCGGCGGAGCGGGCCCGCCGCGGGAACTAGCGCAACGGACTGATCGGCAGGGGAGTGCCCTGGCGACAGTCGGCGGCGATTTCCGTGGGCGTAACTCCGGAATTCTGTGCGTATCCGGCCGAGAGTTCCGGAGTTACGCGGGTGCAGGCGGCGTGTCGGCCGAGAGTTCCGGAGTTATGCGCGGGGGAGCGGGCGCGCGGCGGAAACTAGCGCAACGGACTGATCGGCAGGGAGTGCCCTGGCAACAGTCGGCGGCGATTCCCGCGGGCGTAACTCCGGGACTCTGCGCGCATCCTGCCAAGTGCTCCGGAGTTACGCGTGCGCGAGCGGCGTGTCGGCCGAGCGTTCCGGAGTTATGAGCGCATGCGAAGGTGTTCGGCGTGGCCGCCGAGAGTTCCGGAGTTACGAGCGCCGACGCAGGCGAAGCCGCGCGCGCGACGCATGCACAGCCGCGGCTCAGGCCTCGCCGAGGATGCGCTCCAGCGAGCGGTGCAGCGCAGCGCCGGCCGCGACAGGGTCGCCCACGTAGCCGCCGGCGAGGGCGCCGTCGCGCGCGAGGATGAGGTCGTCAGCAGCGTCACCGGGATGCGGGTGACCGATGTCGCGGAACAGCGCCTCGATCCGGTGCGCGTACCAGTCGCGGTGCTGGGTGACGGCGACGCGCACGGGGTGGTTCTCGTCGGCGAACTGGGCCGCGGCGTTGATGAACGGGTCGCCGCGGAATCCGGGACGGATCGCCTCGCGGTTGATCTCGTCGACCAGGGCCCTGGCGACCGCGCGCGGGTCGTCGTTCTCGCGTTCCTGTTCGTCGAACCAGTCGCGGATCTGCTTGTCGCGGCCTTCGACGTACGCGATGATCAGCAGATCCTTCGAGCGGTAGTGCTTGTAGAAGGTTGCCTTCGTCACACGGGCGCCCGCGATGATGCGGTCGACACCGACGGTGTGGATGCCCTCTTGATAGAAGAGTTCGTCCGCCGTCGCGAGGATCTTCAGCTTCGACGGGGCGGGCGGCCGGATGGTCGCCCGGGCACTAACGACCATCCGGCACAACTCCAATTCTGGGGAGACGGTCGGGTCCGTCTCCTCGCGGTCAGGCATCCGGCGTAGCTTAGGGGCAACCGGATGCGTCTCGTAGAGACAGTATATAGGTAGACAGACCAGTCTGTTTGTCCTCATTTTGCTCTCAGGGATTCCATAGCCGCTGGCGTAGGGTGGAGGGGATGAACAGCGCAGTCGACCTCCCCCTTGGCCTGGCCGACCTTTCTTTCGCCGCCTCCGGTGACGCGCTGGTCCGCCGCACCGTTCTGCCGAGCGGTGTCCGCATCCTGAGCGAGCAGGTTCCGGGTGCCCGTAGCGCGACGCTCGGCTACTGGGTGGCCGTCGGCTCGCGCGATGAGACCGACGCCGTGCCCGCGACCGAGGCGCACCCGCTGATCCCCGCGAGCTTCGGCTCGACCCACTTCCTCGAGCACCTCCTCTTCAAGGGGACCCCGACGCGCACGGCCCTCGACATCGCGATCTCGTTCGACTCGGTCGGCGGCGAGCACAACGCCATGACGGCGAAGGAGTACACCTGCTACTACGCCAAGGTGCAGGATCGCGACCTGCCGATCGCGGTGGAGGTCATCGCGGACATGCTGACGTCGTCGGTGCTCGACCGCAGCGAGTTCGAGAACGAGCGCGGTGTCATCCTCGAAGAGCTCTCGATGGCGGAGGACGACCCGGCCGACGTCGCCAATGAGCGGTTCTTCTCGGCCGTGCTGGGAGACCACCCGCTCGGCCGGCCGATCGGCGGCAGCCCGCAGACCATCCGCGACGCCACCCGCGACGCTGTCTTCGAGCACTACCGGGCGAACTACCGCCCGCAAGACCTCGTGATCACGGCCGCCGGTGCCGTCGACCACGACCTCCTCGTCTCCGGCGTCGTGCACGCCCTCGAGGCCGCAGGCTGGGATCTCGGCGTCGAGGCGGCCCCCGTCGACCGCCGGGCCACCGCTCCCGCCGCCATCGACCGCGGCGCGGCGGTCGTCACGGTCCAGCGCCCCATCGAACAGGCGAACATTCTGATCGGTGTGCCCGGGATCGTGGCCACGGATGACCGGCGCACCGCGATGAGCGTGCTCAACTCCGTGCTGGGCGGCGGGATGTCGAGCCGCCTCTTCCAGGAGGTCAGGGAGAAGCGCGGGCTCGCCTACGCCGTCTACTCGTTCTCCGGCGCGTACTCCGACGCCGGCGTCTTCGGGCTGTACGCCGGATGCGCTCCGGCCAAGGCCACGCAGGTCACCGAGCTCATGCTCGGCGAACTGCGCCGCCTGGCCGACGGCGGCGTCACCCCCGACGAGCTGCGCCGTGCTGTCGGCCAGCTCTCCGGCGGCGCCGCGCTCGCCCTCGAGGACTCCGACACCCGGATGTCGCGCCTCGGGCGCGCCGAGATCAGCGTCGGCGAGTTCTCGGACCTCGATGAAAGCCTCCGCAGGCTGCACCTCGTCACCGCCGAGGATGTGCGAGACCTGGCCGCCGACCTGGCCGGTCGACAGGTCTCCATCTCCGCGGTCGGGAGCGTCACCGACGACATGTTCGCCGGTCTCGTCTCCTGACTTCAGTCCCCACACGAACCATCCGAAAGGCAAGACCGGTGCCCCACTACCTCTACCTCGTTCGCCACGGCGAGCAACAGGACGCCGAACACGGACTCCCCGACGGACCGTTGTCGCCCCGCGGCAAGCGTCAGGCGCAGCTGATCGCGGAGCGTCTGGGCGGCATCCCGTTCACCGGCATGTACCACTCGCCACTGAACCGCGCGGCCGAGACCGCCGCGATCATGGCCGAGCGGATGCCGGCGCTGACGCCGGAGCCGTCGAACCTGCTCTTCGACTGCATCCCGTCCGGTCCGACGCCCGATATGCCGCGGGCGTTCGAGTCGTTCTTCGGCGCGGTCACCGACGCGGAGATCGAGGCCGGCCACGCGCAGATGGAAGACGCCGTGAGCGAGTTCCTCACGCCGGCCCGCGGTGACCGCCACGACCTGCTCGTGACGCACAACTTCGTGATCGGCTGGTTCGTGCGCCATGTGTTCGACGCCCCCGACTGGCGCTGGCTGGGACTCAACCAGGCGAACTGCGGACTGACGATCATCCGGGTGCGATCGGCGAAGCCGCCCGTGCTCGTCGTGCACAACGATCTCGGGCATCTGCCGGTGGAGCTGCGCACGGGTCTGCCCGAGCTGCAACCGGTCTGACCTCGACGCGGCCTACGCGAGCTGCTTGCGGAACCAGTCCGTCGCGTTCGGGTTGTCGTTGTACGGCTGGATGTCCTCGTAGCCGTGGCTGCGGTACAGCCCACCGGCCGCCTCGAGGCTCGCGTTCGTGTCGAGCACGACCTCGGTCGCCCCGAACCCGCGTGCCCGATGCTCCAGCTCGCTCAGGATGCTGCGGCCCAGTCCGCGCCCGCGGTGCGACGGCGCGACCCACAGGTGCTTGATCTCGTAGCGGACGACGGGATCGGCGGGATCGGCGTCCGCCAACGGAACGGGGAGCTCCCGGATGCCCCCGCAACCGGCCTCGATGTCGTCATCGTCGTAGGCGAGCAGGAACACCCCGGACGGCGGCACGAACTGCGACGGATCCGGGAAGGTCCTGCGGTACGCGCCCTGTGTCGCGGGGAAGCTGGCGGCGCGCTCGGCGAAGTAGTCGGAGAGCATCCGGTGGGCGGTCGCGTCGGTGACGGCGACATCGGCAAATGACACCATCACCCCAGCGTAGTTCCGCCGATCGGGCGCGGAGCTCCGCACGGTGCGCGCCGGGTAGATTGGTCGGGTGACTATTCGCGTTGCCGTCGCTGGTGCGACCGGGAAGCTGGGCTCCGTCGCTGTGCGCCTGATCGAGGAATCCGAGGATTTCGAGGTCGTCGCCCGGCTGGGCTCGCAGGCTCCCCTCGAGGACATGCTGGGCGCGGACGTGCTCGTCGACATGACGCTGCCGGCCGTGAGCCCGGGGATCGTCGCGTTCGCGGTCGACCACGGCCTGCGCGTGTTGATCGGCACCTCCGGATGGTCGGCCGACCGCATCCTCGACCTCGAGCGCCGGGTAGCAGCTCACGAGGGCACCGGCGCCGTCGTGATCCCCAACTTCTCTCTCGGCTCCGCCCTCGGCACGGCGTTCGCGACGGTGGCTGCGCGATTCTTCGACTCGATCGAGATCATCGAGGCGCACGGCGCCGGCAAGGTCGACTCGCCTTCGGGCACCGCGGTGCGCACGGTGGAGCTCATCGGCGCCGCGCGCGCCGAACGCGGACCGGTCGACGCACCCCACACCGATCAGCGTGCGCGCGGTCAGCAGGTGGCGAGCGTGCCCATCCACAGCCTCCGGATGCGCGGCGTCGTGGCTCAGCAGCAGGTGATCTTCGGCGGCACGGGGGAGACGCTGACCATCCGGCACGACACGATCGGCTCGGAGTCGTACGAGGCGGGCATCCTGCTCGGCCTGCGCGCAGCCGCGACGGCGACCGGCGTCACCGTCGGTCTCGACAAGCTCATCGACCTCGGCATCGCCGAGCCGGACGGGGAGCCGCCCCGTCCGACGGTTCGCGAGACCGCGTGAGGAACCGCATCGCCGCCATCGTGATGGCGGTCATCCTCGCGCTCTACCTCGTACTCGTGCTGCAGCGCGCGATCATGCTCATGGCGACCGGCGAGGGCATCCTGATCGCCATGGGCATCGCGCTGCTGGTGCTGCCGCTCATCGCCGCGTGGGCGATCGGGCGCGAACTCCTGTTCGGCGCTCGCACGGAGAAGCTCGTCAAACTGCTCGACGCCGAGGGCGGACTGCCGGTAGAGGACCTGCCGCACCGCGCGAGCGGCCGGCCGCTCCGCGACGCGGCCGACGAGGAGTTCCCGCGCTACAAGGCCGAGGTCGAGGCGCAGCCGGAGAGCTGGCGCGCCTGGTTCCGGCTCGGGCTCGCCTACGACGCGTCCGGCGACCGCCGCCGTGCGCGATCCGCGCTGCGCGAGTCGATCCGGCTGTATCGCGCCGAGGCGCACGCCAAGGCCTGACGCGGCGCCGCCCTAGTTCGCGGCGGCCTTCGCGGCGACGAGCCGGTCCATCGCGTCCTGCACGGTGCGATCCCGGAACTCGAAACCGTCGGCGAGGAGTTTCGCGGGGATCACCTTCTGGCTCGAGAGCAGCAGTTCGTGCCCGGCATCCTGAAGCGCGAGTTCGACGACCTTCTCCGGCAGCGGAAGCCCGTACGGGCGGTGGGTCGCACGCGCGAGGGCGCGGAGCACCGCATCTGCCGTCGCCGGCGTCGGACCGGCGAGGTTGACGGGGCCTGTGATGGACGACGAGAGCAGGTGCACGATCGCGGCGCCCTCGTCGTGCAGGCTGATCCACGGCCAGTGCTGGCCCCCGCCGCCGATCGGTCCCGCGAGGCCGAGCTTCGCCATCGGCAGCAGCGGCTTCATGGCCCCACCGCGCCCGACGACGACCCCGCTCCGGATGGTGACCACCCGGGTCTTCTCCGGGGCGAGATGAGCCGCCGACTCCCAGGCCTCCACGACGTCCGACAGGTAGCCGGTGCCCTTGATCGCCGTCTCGGTGAGCTTCTGCCCGGGCCGGTCGCCGTAGTAGCCGACGGCCGAGCCGCTCACGAACACGGCGGGCGGATGCGCGGCCATCCGCATGGCGTCGGTGAGGGTGTGCGTGGCGTCGAGGCGGGACGACAGGATCTGCCGCTTGTAACCGGCGGTCCACGGCAGCCTGCTGAGCGACGCCCCCGACAGGTTGATCACGGCGTCGACCCGGTCCATGAGCGTGAAGTCGATCATGCGGGAGGCCGGCGCCCAGTTGAACTCGTCGCTGCCGCGGGGCTCGCGGCGAACGAGTCGCAGGACATCGTGGCCGGCGGCGTGCAGCTGCGCCGAAACCTCGGTGCCGATCATGCCGGAGGCGCCGGCGATGAGCACCTTCACGACGCTAGACCAGGCGTGCGTCGAGCGTGATCGGGATGCCGACCAGGGCGCGCGACACCGGGCAGGTCGCCTTGGCCTCGTCGGCCAGGCGCTGGAAATCCTCCCCGGACAGGCCGGGAACGGTCGCCTCCACGGTGAGGTGGCTGCCGGTGACGCCCTGAGCGGGATCGAAACCGACCGCGGCGGTGACCCGGATGCTCTCCGGCGCGTTGCCGAACGAGGTGAGGATGTTCGAGAACGCCATCGAGAAGCAGGCCGAGTGCGCGGCGCCGAGCAGCTCCTCCGGGGTGGTGATGTCGGTGCCGCCCTGCGAGCGCGCCGCCCAGGTGACCGGGAACTGCGCCGCCTTCGAGGAATCGAGGGAGACGGTGCCGGAGCCCGACTTCAGATCGCCGTTCCAGACCGTTGTTGCTTCGCTCGTGACTGCCATGGAGACCTCCTGTTGTCGGGGCGCCGATCCCTCATCGGCGGCTGCACAAGCCTATCGACGGCCTCCGACCGTGCAGCCGGTGCACGGGCGATTCCCGGAAACGGGCCCGTCACGGTGATGCCAGGAGGACCGGGAGCCGTCAGGCGACCGTGGCGCTGCGTCGGCGGATGAGACCGGCGCGCACGAGCAGCAGGTAGATCTGGCAGCCCAGGCAGTAGCCGAAGACCGCATTGAGGAACGCCGCGACGAACGCGAGCGACGCCGCGATCGGGAGCGCGTAGGGGACGCCGAGCAGGAAGAGCACGAGGCCGAGACCGGTCACCACGAGGCCGACGCCCTGCGCGAAGGTGGGCGGCGCCGGGTCCTCGCGTTCCGTCGGCGGCGAGAGCCGTGGCCGCACGACGGTGCGGAACAGCACGCCGTACGGATGGCGCCGGATGCCCGCGAACGCACCCCAGGCGAACAGCAAGGCGATCGCCAGGAGCAGGATGGCGGCCGCCGCGGTCGCACCGACCAGCCCGAGGAACACGTCGATGAGGAGGAGCACGGCGGTGATGCCGGCGCCGAAGCGCGGGGAACGCGGATCGATGCCGTTCTGATCAGTCGGTGCGGACACGGTCTCTCCCGAGGAGGTCGTCGAGGGCGGAGCGCACCTCGTCGGCGCGCACGGCGCCTCCGATGCGCGCGTGCACGGCGCCGGCGGCGTCGAGCACGAAGGTGGTCGGTGTCTGCAGGATGCCGAACCGGCCGGCGAGGTCGGGCCGATCGGTGAGGTCGATCTCGACGTGCTCCACCCCGTCCGTCGTGCTGCCGATCTCGCCGAGCACCCGCGCGGTCGACCGGCAGGGTGCGCAGAACTCGGTGGAGAACTGGAGCAGGGTCGCGCCGGTTCCGAATGCGTCGGCGCCGACATCCGAGGCCGCGATCGTGCGCCCGCCGGTCATCCGTCGGGCGCGTCCGGTGCGGGCGCGCCACACCAGGCCCGCGGCGGTCGCGACGACGACCAGCCCGAGCAGCACAGCGGCGGCGGCCAACCCGTTCATGTCCGGTGACACTACGCGCGAACGAGGGGGCGGAGCCGACTGTGACAGCAGATTACGCGTCGGCCGTTCAGCGCGAACCGCTAGCCTAAAGGCATGTCGAACTCCGCGAACCCGTTCGGCCAGGTGCTGGTCGCCCTGGTCACCCCGTTCACCGCCGACGGCGAAGTCGACTGGGCCGGCGTGGAGAAGCACATCGACGACGTCATCCAGGCGGGGGCCGACGGCATCGTCGTCACCGGCACGACGGGGGAGACCTCGACCCTCACTGACCAGGAGAAGCTCCGGCTGGTCGAGGTCGGCAAAGAGGTCGCCGCCGGCCGCGCGAAGATCATCACCGGCGGTGGCTCGAACGAGACGGCGCACGCCATCCAGCTCTATCAGCAGAGCGAGAAGGCCGGCGCCGACGGCGTGATGATCGTCACTCCGTATTACAACAAGCCGACCCAGGCGGGCATCCTGACGCATTTCCGCATGATCGCGGACTCCACCGACCTGCCCGTCATCCTCTACGACATCCCGGGACGCACCGGCGTCCCGATCAAGTACGAGACGATCCTCCGGATCGCCAAGCACCCCAACGTGCTCGCCATCAAAGACGCCAAGGGCGACTTCAGCGAGGTCAGCCGGGTGCTCAACCAGACCGACCTGATGTACTTCTCCGGCGACGACGCGAACGTGCTCCCACACCTGGCGATCGGCGCGACCGGCCTGATCGGTGTCACTGCCAACGTCGCGGCGCGGCCGTACCGGCAGATCGTCGACGCGGTGAACGCGGGCGACCTGGCGACGGCGACCGCAGCGCACCAGCAGCTCGAACCGCTGGTGCGCGCCGTGATGACGCACGTTCCCGGCACCGTGGCGGCCAAGTACATCCTGCACGGGCTCGGCCGGATCTCGAGCCCGCGCGTGCGCCTGCCGCTCGTCGGCCCGGAAGAGTGGGAAGCTGCTCAGATCGAAGACGAACTCGATCTGGTCAAGAACATCCCGGGCGTCGACTTCTCCAACTTCCGTCCCGATCGCAACGCCGCCGCCGGCGGCGCACTGCCCAAGATCGCCGGAACCACACGCTAGGGGCCCGCCACTGCGAGGCCCGCACCACCCAGAGGCGCCCAAGCGCCCGCAACACGTATAGGAGGGCACATGCCCAACCTCGTCTCCGATCCGCCCACCCTCGAACCGGGCACACTGCGGATCATCCCCACCGGCGGTCTCGGAGAGATCGGCCGCAACATGACCGTCTTCGAATACGAAGGCAAGATCCTGATCGTCGACTGCGGCGTCCTCTTCCCTGAGGAGAATCAGCCCGGCGTCGACCTGATCCTCCCGGACTTCGCGCCCGTGCGCGACCGCCTCGACGACATCGTCGGCGTCGTCCTCACCCATGGTCACGAAGACCACATCGGCGCCGTGCCGTACCTGCTCAAGCTGCGCGCCGACATCCCGCTGATCGGTTCGGGCCTGACGCTCGCCCTGGTGGAGGCCAAGCTCAAGGAGCACCGCATCCAGCCGTACAGCCTCACCGTCAAGGAGGGGCAGACCGAGCAGCTCGGCCCGTTCGACCTCGAGTTCGTCGCGGTCAACCACTCGATCCCGGATGCCCTCGCCGTCGCCATCACCACGCCGGCCGGCGTCGTGCTGCACACCGGCGACTTCAAGATGGACCAGCTGCCGCTCGACGACCGCCTCACCGACCTGCGCGCGTTCGCCCGGCTCGGCGAGAAGGGTGTCGACCTGTTCCTCGCCGACTCCACGAACGCCGACGTCCCCGGCTTCACGCCGCTCGAGCGCTCGATCGGCCCGGTGCTCGACAACGTCATCGCGCGCGCCCCGCGCCGTGTCATCGTCGCGAGCTTCTCGAGCCACGTGCACCGTGTGCAGCAGGTGCTCGACGCCGCGGCGGCGAACGGCCGACGGGTCGCGCTGCTCGGCCGCTCGATGGTGCGCAACATGACCATCGCCGCGGACCTCGGGTACCTCAAGGTTCCGGAGGGCGTGCTGATCGACTACAAGAAGGCGTCCGACCTCCCCGAGGATGAGATCGTCTACATGTCGACCGGATCGCAAGGCGAGCCGATGGCGGTGCTCGCGCGCATGGCCAACCTCGATCACCAGATCGAGGTCGGGCCCGGCGACACGGTCATCCTGGCCTCCAGCCTGATCCCGGGCAACGAGAACGCGGTGTACCGGGTGATCGACGGCCTCACCAAGCTCGGCGCCAACGTCGTGCACAAGGGCAACGCCAAGGTGCACGTCTCCGGCCACGCGGCCGCCGGCGAGCTGCTCTACTGCTACAACATCCTGAAGCCCAAGAACGTGATGCCGGTGCACGGCGAGTACCGCCACCTGGTCGCCAACGCGCGCCTGGCGATGGACACCGGTGTGCCCGAGCAGAACACGATCCTGGCCGAGGACGGCACCGTGATCGACCTGCGCGACGGCGTCGCCAGGATCGTCGGCCAGCTCGACCTCGGCTTCGTGTACGTCGACGGCTCCAGCGTCGGCGAGATCACCGACGCCGACCTCAAAGACCGCCGGATCCTCGGCGAGGAGGGCTTCATCTCGATCATCGTCGTCGTGGAGGCCGCGACCGGCCGCATCGTCACGGGCCCGGAGATCCACGCCCGCGGCTTCGCCGAGGACGACGCCGTGTTCGACGCGGTCAAGCCGAAGATCGCTGCGGCGCTCGCCGACGCGGCCCACAACGGCGTCCGCGACTCGCACGCCCTGTCGCAGGTCGTGCGGCGCACGGTCGGCCGCTGGGTGAACACGAGCTACCGCCGTCGCCCGATGATCGTCCCCCTCGTGATCGAGGCGTGAGCTGGTTGTTACCCGCACGAAACGCGCACCCGAGTAGCGTTCCGCTATGAGTCCGTTCCAGATCAGGCCGGCCGTGAGCGAGGATGCACGGTTTCTCGCCGACATGCTCATCGAGGCGTCCAACTGGAACCCCGTGCGGGTGCGCCCGCGGGTGACGGTGCTCGAAGACCCGACCGTCTCCCGGTACATCTCCGGCTGGATGCGCCCGGGCGACTTCGGATCGATCGCAGTGGACGCCCACGGCGTCGCGGTCGGCGCGTGCTGGGGGCGGCTGTTCCCCGCGAACGAGCCCGGCTACGGCTTCGTCGCACCGGGGGTGCCCGAGCTCACCCTCGGGGTGAACTCGCAGTGGCGTGCGCAGGGCGTCGGCCGCTCCCTGCTGCAGGCGGTCGCGCGCCAAGCGGGCGCATCCGGGCACTCCCGCCTGAGCCTGAGCGTCGAGCGGGCGAACTTCGCGCAGCGGCTCTACATCAGCGAGGGCTATGTGACGGTCGATTCGGGCGAGAACTCCGACACCATGGTGCGCTCCGTCCACTGACCCGCGGCGAGCCCGGATGCCCGCAGCCCGCACGGCGCGGCGATTTCGTGCAACTCAGCGCGGTGACGGCCGGATGGCGGGGGTGCGAAGTACCGTTGACCCTATGGCTACGAGCACCAAGTCGACATCGCGCGCCCGGAACTCCTCCGGTCGCGGCGGTTCGGCCGCGCGCAAGCCGGCGGCGAAGACCGCGGCTCAGAAGACGGTCGCCTATCCGGTGGCCGATGCGGCGCCGAATCCCCTCGCCCGCGCCTGGATGGGCCTGGCGCACCTCACCGGGGGCGCCTTCCGCGCCCTGGGGCCCGAGAAGCTCGCCAAAGAGGAGCGCCGCGACGGCTTCCCCTTCTTCCTGGTACTGCTCGCCATCGCCGGCGCGGTGGTCGAGTGGTTCCTCATCGACAACGACATCGCTCGCACCCTCGACGCCTGGACCTTCGGGGGCCTGTTCGGCCGCGTCGCGTTCGCGCTGCCGGTCATCATGGTGCTGTTCGCGGCCTGGCTCTTCCGGCATCCGAGCTCGGTGCACGACAACACGCGCATCGGCATCGGGCTGAGCATCCTGCTGCTGACCATCTCCGGGCTCTGCCACCTGTTCAGCTCGCACCCGTCGCCCAGCGACGGCATGGCGAAGCTTGCGGAGGCCGGCGGAGTGCTCGGCTGGCTGCTGGCGGCGCCGCTCTCACTGGTCATCACGCCGTACGGCGCCGGCGCGGTCATCGTGGTGCTGCTCATCCTGAGCCTGTTCATCATCACGAAGACGCCGCCGAACAAGGTCGGCTCCCGGGTGCGCGAGCTCTACGCCTATCTCTTCGGCGCGCAGCTGCCGACGGAGGAGGAGCGGCAGGCCGCCAAGGAGGCGAAGACCCAGCTGGTCGAGCTCGACGGCATCGACGATGAGGCCCCCGACGAGGGCAACCTCCCTTGGTGGCGCCGCAACAAGTCGCAGCGCGAGGAGGACCCCGCGTACGACACCCCGGTGATCGCGGATGGCGTGACCGAGATCTTCGGCAAGAAGGCCGCGGGCACGGGCGAGTTCGCCACGGCCCTCGAGCCGGATCCGGCCAGCGACCGCTACAACACCGAGGTGCTCGGCGAGCTCGCGCTCGCCGAGGAGGCGGTCAAGCGGTTCACCGGCGAGGTCGCACTCGGCGGCGCCCACCCGACGGGGCTTCAGCCCGACGGAGGAGTCCCGACAGCACCAGGGGTGCTCCCCGGCTTCACGCCCGGAGTGGACGATTACGACGAGACCCAGGTGGTGCCTGCCGCACCCGAGGAGCCGACGGCGCCGTACCGGCTCCCCGCCGCCTCGATGCTCTCGCCCGGCACGCCGCCCAAGGCCCGGTCGAGCGCCAACGACGACATCGTCGCGTCGATCACCGAGGTGCTCGAGCAGTTCAGCGTCGACGCCAAGGTCACGGGATACTCGCGGGGACCGACGGTCACCCAGTACGAGATCGAGCTCGGCCCGGGCGTCAAGGTCGAACGCGTCACCGCCCTCAGCAAGAACCTCTCCTACGCGGTCGCCAGCAACGAGGTGCGCATCCTCTCGCCGATCCCCGGCAAGAGCGCGATCGGCATCGAGATCCCCAACTCCGACCGCGAGATCGTGTCGCTCGGCGACGTGCTTCGCTCGGGCGCCGCGGCCAAGAGCACGCATCCCATGACGATCGGCGTCGGCAAAGACGTCGGCGGCGGGTACGTCGTGGCCAACCTCGCCAAGATGCCCCACCTCCTGGTCGCCGGCTCGACCGGCTCCGGCAAGTCGAGCTTCGTGAACTCGATGATCACCAGCCTGCTGATGCGTGCCAAGCCCGCCGACGTGCGCATGGTGCTGATCGACCCCAAGCGCGTCGAACTCACGATCTACGCCGGCGTTCCGCATCTGATCACGCCCATCATCACGAACCCCAAGAAGGCGGCGGAAGCGCTGCAGTGGGTCGTGAAGGAGATGGACATGCGGTACGACGATCTGGCGAGCTTCGGCTTCCGCCACATCGACGATTTCAACAAGGCGGTCGTCAACGACGAGATCGTGCTCCCGGCGGGCAGCGAGCGCAAGCTCAAGCCGTACCCGTACCTCCTCGTGGTCGTCGACGAGCTCGCCGACCTGATGATGGTCGCCCCGCGCGACGTCGAGGACTCGATCGTGCGCATCACCCAGCTCGCTCGTGCCTCCGGCATCCACCTGGTGCTGGCGACGCAGCGGCCGTCGGTCGACGTGGTCACCGGACTCATCAAGGCGAACGTGCCGTCTCGCCTCGCGTTCGCCGTGACGAGCGTCACCGACTCGCGCGTCATCCTCGACCAGCCCGGCGCCGACAAGCTGATCGGCCAGGGCGACGCGCTGTTCCTGCCGATGGGCGCGTCGAAGGCGATCCGCGTGCAGGGCGCGTGGGTGAACGAGACCGAGATCCAGAAGGTCGTCGACCACGTCACCCGGCAGGCCAGGCCCGAGTACCGCCAGGATGTGGCGGCGCCGGCCGAGAAGAAGCAGATCGACTCCGACATCGGCGACGACCTCGAGCTGCTGCTCGCGGCGGCCGAACTGGTCGTCTCGACGCAGTTCGGATCGACCTCGATGCTGCAGCGCAAGCTGCGGGTCGGATTCGCCAAAGCCGGGCGCCTGATGGACCTGCTGGAGTCCCGCGAGATCGTCGGGCCGTCGGAAGGCTCGAAGGCGCGCGATGTGCTCGTCACCGTCGAACAGCTCCCGGCGGTCCTGGCCACGCTCCGTGGACAGGAGCCGCCGCCCGGTGCTGCCGCGCCCGCATCCGGTCAGGGCGGCCAGGGCGGCCGTGACGACGTCGACCAGTACGCAGGGGACCCGGTGGCGCGCATGACCGAGGGTTATCCTGAAGTGGAGGGCACCTCGGACGAGGACGCCTGGCAGCTGACCGACAGGGAGTAGACCGATGTCGGTGCCCGAAACGCCTCCGCCGGTGATAGCGGGAGGCGGAGCCTCTCACCCCGCGAGCAACTGGAACGTGCCCAACGTCATCACCGTGGTGCGCATCCTCCTCGCTCCGCTGTTCGTCTGGATGCTGCTCGCCGACGACGGCGACGACGGCTGGCTCCGCTGGGCAGCCGCCGTGCTCTTCGTGCTGGCGATCGCCACGGACGGCGTGGACGGGGCCATCGCGCGCCGCAACAACCTGGTGACCGAGCTCGGCAAGCTGCTCGACCCGATCGCCGACAAGGTGCTCACCGGCGGTGCACTCATCGCGCTGTCCATCCTGGGCGAGCTTCCCTGGTGGGTGACCATCGTCATCCTGGTGCGCGAGGTCGGGATCACCGTGTACCGCTTCGTCGTCATCCGGCAGGGCGTCATCGCCGCCTCGCGAGGCGGCAAGCTCAAGACGATCGTGCAGTCGGTTGCCATCTCGCTCGCGCTCTTCCCGCTGTGGACGGTGTTCGGTGACTGGATCTACTGGCTCAACGGCATCGCGATGACGCTCGCGGTCGTCCTCACGGTGGTGACGGGCTTCGATTACCTCTGGCAGGCCTGGAAGGGCCACAAGGCGAAGCGTGCCGACGTCTGAGCGCACCGAGGGCGTCATCCGGATGCTCGCCCAGCGCGGGCTCACGGTGGCGGCGGCCGAGTCGCTGACGGGCGGTGAGCTGACGGCCGAGCTGACGAGCGTTCCCGGTGCGTCGGCGGTCGTGCTCGGCGGCGCCGTCGTCTACGCCACCGGGCTCAAGCACTCGCTCCTCGGCGTCGACGCCGAACTGCTCGCGGCGGAGGGGCCGGTGCACCCCGAGGTGGCCCGGCAGCTCGCCGAGGGAGTGCGGCTGAAGCTCGCCGTCGACGGACGCCCCGCCGATCTCGGCCTCTCGACAACGGGAGTCGCCGGCCCCGATCCGCAGGGCGGTCGTGCCGTGGGCACGGTGTTCGTCGGCATCGCCACCGCAGCGGGGACCCGCGTGGTCGAGCTCGCCCTGTCGGGCGACCGGGCCGGCATCCGCCGGCAGGTGGTCGAGCGGGTCGTCGAGGAGGTCGCGACGACGCTCGAAACGGGGCCCATGTGAAGCGTGGGAATACAGCCTGTTTCGGGTCTGTTACAGATCATGCATTCACAAGAAAAGCCCAGTCGTCGTCGATATCGTATGCATCACGGATGCGCTAGTGTTGGCATCCCCGATCGATGGTCCGATAGGTCGGCAGGGTTGAAGAAGGAGGCTCCAATGATTCTTGTACGTCAGGAAATCGGCGACGTGCTCAGGGACTTCCGCCTGCAGAAAGGCCGTACGCTTCGGCAGGTCGCGAGCAAGGCGAGTGTCGCCCTCGGCTACCTGAGCGAAGTCGAGCGCGGCCAGAAGGAAGCGTCCTCAGAGATCCTCGCCTCGGTGGCGGACGCTCTGGAGACCCCGATCTCGGTCATCATGCGCGAGGTGGGAGACCGGCTCGCGGTGCTCGAGGGCATCGAGCCCATGATCCCCGACACCATCCCCGACGAGTTCGTCGCCGCGATGGACGCGGATCTCGTCGCACGCTGATCCACATACCAGGAACGACGCCCCGGGAGACCGGGGCGTCGTTCGTTTCTGGGGTCGTCGTTCGGCTCGGTGCACAACTCCGGAACGCCGAGCCGACACGCCGCCGCCGGACGTATAACTCCGGAAGCTCGGTGCCGATCGGCTCGGACTTCCGGATGAATGAGCCGGACACACGAGCCGGACAAACGAGCCGGATGATCAACACAGTCCGCCAGCGAGAATTAGGGTTGTTCCATGAAATTGAGTGAGTTCCAGCGCGCCGTCGCCGACGAATTCGGCATGCAGTACGGCCGCACACTCACCGCCGATCTGGTGCTCGGCGAGCTCGGCGGCCGCACGCCCGACCAGGCGATCGACGCCGGCATCCCGCCGCGCGAGGTCTGGCTCGCCCTGTGCCGCGAGACCGGGGTCCCGCAGTCGCACTGGTACGGTGCGGGGAAGCCGACACCCAAGCGCTGAGGCCACCGTCGCGCGACGCGAGCGGGCCATCCTGATGCGCGACACGCCGCGTTCGGCCAGTCGAAGATATGTTCGGATGTTGCTAGGCTCCTTCACAACGGCAATCGAAAACGGGTTGTCCACAGTTCGTGCGTTCGCAACGTCGAGTGTCGGACGTCCCCCATACAGTCGAACTCGTTAGCGAAGCCGAAGAAGGAGAACCGCAATGCCATCACCCGCAGACCGTGAAAAGGCACTCGAGACCGCGCTCGCGCAGATCGACCGCCAGTTCGGCAAAGGCTCGGTCATGCGACTGGGCAGCGACGAGCGGGCTCCCGTCGAGGTCGTTCCCACCGGATCGATCGCGCTGGATGTCGCGCTCGGCATCGGCGGACTCCCGCGTGGCCGCATCGTCGAGATCTACGGGCCTGAGTCGTCCGGTAAGACCACGCTGACGCTGCACGCGATCGCCAACGCGCAGCGCGCCGGCGGCATCGCCGCGTTCATCGACGCCGAGCACGCGCTCGACCCGGAGTACGCCCGCAAGCTCGGCGTCGACATCGATGCCCTCCTCGTCTCGCAGCCCGACACGGGTGAGCAGGCGCTCGAGATCGCCGACATGCTGGTGCGAAGCGGCTCCATCGACCTCATCGTCATCGACTCCGTGGCGGCGCTCGTGCCGCGCGCCGAGATCGAGGGCGAGATGGGCGACTCGCACGTCGGCCTTCAGGCCCGCCTCATGTCGCAGGCTCTCCGTAAGCTCACCGGTGGCCTGAGCCAGACCAACACCACGATGATCTTCATCAACCAGCTGCGCGAGAAGATCGGTGTCTTCTTCGGAAGCCCCGAGACCACCGCCGGTGGTAAGGCGCTCAAGTTCTACGCCTCGGTTCGCCTCGACATCCGTCGCATCGAGACGCTGAAAGACGGCGCGGAGGCGGTCGGTAACCGCACGCGCGTCAAGGTCGTCAAGAACAAGATGGCTCCGCCGTTCAAGCAGGCGGAGTTCGACATCCTCTACGGTGTCGGCATCTCGCGCGAGGGCAGCCTTCTCGACTTCGGTGTCGAGCACGCGATCGTCAAGAAGTCGGGTGCCTGGTACACGTACGAGGGCGACCAGCTCGGCCAGGGCAAGGAGAACTCGCGCAACTTCCTGATCGCGAACCCCGACATCGCCCAGGAGATCGAAGACAAGATCAAGATCAAGCTCGGCATCATGGCCGACCCGAACGCTCCGGCTGTGCCGGTGGTTCAGGCGGACGACAACGTCGGCTCGATCGAAGAGAAGCTGAAGGCACGCAAGGGCGCGTAATGCGCTCCTCCGACGCGGGCGAAGGGCGGGATGTCTCGTGGTGAGCTTTCCACCGAGCGACGACAAGCACGAGGGCGGAGCCGACGGCACCGCGAGCGGTGAACGTCTGGCGCCCGTGACCAACCTGCGCGATGCGCGTCGTTCGGGCGCGTCCCATGGTGGTGCGGAGGCGGCGGCGAGTGCCAGCGGGCACCCGTCCGCGCGCCGCACCTCGCGTCCGCCGGTGGCGTTCCCGCGCGCTGACGAGGAGTCGGGTCCGTCCGCAGAGTCGGGAGACTCTGAGGCGCCGGCCGCGGGGGAGCGTTCCGGCAAGCGGACGTCCGGGGTCTGGTCGCGATCGTTCCTCGACGAGTCGCCTGATGAGGCGGCTGGGGACGACGGGGTCCAGCCCGGCGCACGCGCGGGTGACTCCCGGTCGGGTTCGCGCGCCTCGAACGTGTCGATGCACCAGCTCGCCCGGCGCGGGATGTCGCGCTGGGAGCTGTCGCAGGTGCTCGCAAAGCGCGAGATCGAACCGGAGATCGCCGAGGCGGAACTGAATCGTCTCGAGAGCGTCGGGCTGCTCGATGACGCCGCACTGGCGGTCACGCTCGTCTACACGCAGCACAACCGCAAGGGCCTCGGCCGTACCGCGATCGCGCAGGAGCTCAAGCGACGCCACATCGCGCCCGACATCATCGACGACGCCCTCGCCGAGATCGAAGACGAAGACGAGTTGGAGCGGGCCACCGAGCTGGCCGTCAAACGCATCGGGCAACTCTCGTCGTACGACGACGAGACGGCCAAACGGCGACTGAACGGGTTCCTGGCACGCAAGGGTTACAGCTCGTCCATCGTCCGGCAGGCGATGGATGTCGCCTTCGCGAGCAGGCGTTCGCGCGGCGTGCGGTTCCAGTAGACCGCGGACACGATCGCGGTTCGAGGCAGCCCACGGCCGAACGTAAACTAGTCGCATTATGAGCATCACGGAAGAGCGGACCGTCATCCTGCCGTCCACCGCGGCGGTCGATGCTGACGGGCGGGCTCGCACCTATGAGGTCCGCACCTTCGGGTGCCAGATGAACGTGCACGACTCCGAGCGCCTCAGCGGCTCGCTCGAAGCGGCCGGCTACGTTCCCGCCGAAGGCGCCGAAGCCGACATCGTCGTCATCAACACCTGCGCGGTCCGCGAGAACGCCGACAACAAGCTGTACGGCAACCTGGGGCACCTCGCGTCCATCAAGAAACGTCACGCCGGCATGCAGATCGCCGTCGGCGGCTGCCTCGCGCAGAAAGACAAGAACGTCATCCTCGAGAAGGCCCCGTGGGTCGACGTGGTGTTCGGCACCCACAACATGGGTGCGCTGCCGAGTCTGCTCGAGCGGGCTCGCCACAACGACGCGGCGGAGATCGAGATCCTCGAGGCGCTCGAGACCTTCCCGTCCACGCTCCCGACCAAGCGCGACTCCAGCTACAGCGGCTGGGTGTCCATCTCCGTCGGCTGCAACAACACCTGCACCTTCTGCATCGTGCCATCTCTGCGAGGCAAAGAGAAGGACCGCCGACCGGGAGAGGTGCTGGCCGAGATCCAGGCTCTCGTCGACGACGGCGCCATCGAGGTCACGCTGCTGGGGCAGAACGTCAACTCCTACGGAGTCGAGTTCGGGGACCGCCAGGCGTTCAGCAAGCTGCTGCGCGCGGCCGGGCAGATCGAGGGGCTGGAGCGCATCCGGTTCACGAGCCCGCACCCCGCCGCCTTCACCGATGACGTGATCGACGCGATGGCAGAGACGCCGTCGGTGATGCCGCAGCTCCACATGCCGTTGCAGTCGGGCTCGGACCGTGTGCTCAAGGCGATGCGCCGTTCGTACCGCTCCGAGAAGTTCCTCGGCATCCTCGACCGGGTCCGCGCCAAGCTGCCGGATGCCGCGATCAGCACCGACATCATCGTCGGCTTCCCCGGCGAGACCGAGGAGGACTTCCAGGACACGCTGCGGGTGGTGGAAGCCGCGCGGTTCGCCACGGCGTTCACCTTCCAGTACTCCATCCGCCCGGGCACCCCGGCGGCCACCATGGACGATCAAGTCCCCAAAAAGGTCGTGCAGGAGCGGTACGAGCGCCTGACGGCGCTCCAGGAGCGCATCTCGCTCGAAGAGAACCAGAAGGTGATCGGGCGCACGGTCGAGCTCCTCGTCGCCAACGGCGAGGGACGCAAAGACGCCGACACGCATCGCCTCAGCGGACGGGCCCACGACAGTCGGCTCGTGCACTTCGAGGTCCCGGCCGGCTCTGAACTTCCTCGTCCCGGCGACGTCGTCACGGTCACGGTCACGCAGGCGGCGCCGTTCCACCTGATCGCCGACGCGACCGACGGGGCGCCCCTGAACATCCGCCGCACGCGCGCGGGCGACGCATGGGATCGCGCGGAGGCCGCATCGTGCGCCGTGCCGTCGTCCGGCGACGCATCCGGTGCGCCGGCCCGGGTGTCGCTGGGCCTGCCGACGCTGCGCGTACGCGAGCCGCTCACCACCCCGGGCGTGGGGACCATGCCGATCTACGACCCGACGGACGGCCAGCGCTGAGCGATCACGCACGCGCCACGGAAGGCGCGACGAACCGGACTCCCGCGCCCGACATCCTCGCGATCGTCGGTCCGACCGGAACCGGCAAGACCGACCTCTCCCTCGCCGTCGCCGAGCGTCTGGCAGCACGCGGCGTCGTCGCCGAGGTCGTCAACGCCGACGCGATGCAGTTCTACCGCGGCATGGACATCGGCACCGCCAAGCTCCCGCGCGAGGAATGGCGCGGCATCCCGCACCACCTGTTCGACGTGCTCGACGTGACCGAGGAGGCCACGGTCGCCCGGTATCAGCCGGAGGCTCGCGCGGCCGTCGACGGCATCCTCTCGCGGGGCGCTGTTCCGATCCTGGTCGGCGGCTCGGGGCTCTACGTGTCGAGCGTGATCTACGACTTCCGGTTCCCCGGCACAGATCCCGTGCTGCGGGAGCGGCTCGAGGCCGAGCTCGCGGCTCAGGGCCCGGGGATGCTCTACCGGAGACTGCTCGAGGTCGATCCGGCAGCGGCGAAGAACATCGGCGCCAGCAACGGCCGCCGGCTCGTGCGTGCGCTCGAGGTCGTCGCCCTGACCGGGGAGCCGGTGAGCGCATCCCTTCCGGAGGAGCCGGTGCTGTGGCGCCCGTCGGCGATCATCGGCCTGTCGGCGCCTCGCGAGGAGCTGACCGCCAGGCTCGATGCGCGCGTCGAGCGGATGTGGAGCGCCGGCCTCGTCGACGAAGCGGCCGCGCTCATCCCGCTCGGACTGGAACGCGGCGTGACCGCGAGCCGCGCCATCGGCTACGCCCAGGCTCTCGCGGAGCTGCGCGGCGACCTCACGCGCGCCGAGGCGATCGCCCAGACCCAGCAGCTGACGCGGCGGTACGCGCGGCGTCAGGTCAGCTGGTTCAAGCGCTACCCGGGCATCCGGTGGCTCCCGTACGACGGCGACGGGCTCGCCGACGGCGAGAGCCTGACCGACGCGGCGATCGCGGCCGCCGCCCTCGATAGGCTGTGATCATGGCGACAACGCTCCACTTCACCAAGGGTCACGGCACCGGCAACGACTTCGTGCTGTACTCCGACCCCGACGGTCTCGTCGAGCTGAGCGCGAGCCAGATCGCCGACATCTGCGATCGGCACTTCGGTGTGGGCGCCGACGGTGTGATCCGCGCCGTGCGCTCCAAGCACCTGCCCGAGGGCGTGGAGGCTCTCGCCGAAGACGACGGCGCGGAGTGGTTCATGGACTACTACAACGCCGACGGTTCCCAAGCCGAGATGTGCGGCAACGGCATCCGGGTGTACGTGCGGTATCTGATCGAGTCAGGGCTCGTCGACCTGGCCGACGGAGACACGCTCGCCATCGGCACGCGCAGCGGAGTGCGCGACGTGCAGCGCAATCTCACCGGATTCCAGGTCGACCTCGGCCGCTGGGCGCTCGACGGCGGCGAGCCGCTGGTGCGGGCCAAGGAGCTGCCCGTCGCGCGTCCTGGGCTCGGCATCGACATGGGCAACCCGCACGTCGTGGTCGCCGTCGCCGATGAGTCGGAGCTGGACGCGGCCGACCTGACGTACATCCCGCATCTCGAGCCGACGCCGGAGCACGGCGCGAACGTCGAGTTCGTCGTGCCCCACGACCCGCTGGTGAAAGACGGCGTCGGGCGCATCCGGATGCGCGTGCACGAGCGCGGCAGCGGAGAGACGCTGTCGTGCGGTACGGGTGCGGCAGCCGCTGCTCTCGCCGTGCGGTACTGGGCGGGATCGGGAGCACCGAACCAGTGGCGCGTCGACGTCCCCGGCGGCACGGTGGGGGTGCGGATGTTCGCCACCGAGGACGGCGAGCACGTCGCTCTCTCGGGGCCGGCGGAGCTGGTCTACACCGGCACCCTCGACCTGGCCTAGTCGCCGACGGCTGCGCCGTTCACGTCGTCGGCAGCGTTCAGGTCGGCAGCGGGATCGCCACCGGCCGACGAGCGCGCACGGAGCACGCGGTATCCCTTCGAGGTCGCCGCGCGGGTGGTGTGCAGGTCGGGGAACGTCGTCTGGATCCAGCGGTGCAAGGAGTCCGAGCCGAGGTTGCGCTGCACGACGAGCCACGCGTCGGAGCCGGGCTCGAGGCGGGGGAGCCATTTCTGCAGGAGATTGTGCAGCTCGTTCTTGCCGACCCGGATCGGGGGGTTCGACCAGATCGTCGTAAACAGCACGTCATCGGGAACATCTTCGGGCAGAGATGTGTTTACATTGGTGAGGCCGAGCTTCTGCGCATTCCTGCGCACCACATCCAGTGCTCGGGTATTGACGTCGACCGCCCAGACGGTCGCGTGAGGGGATTCGAGAGCAAGTGTGAGAGCCAGGGGCCCCCAGCCGCAACCGAGGTCGAGAAGCTGACCGCCGGGCGATGCCGCGGGGACATGGTCGAGGAGCACTCGCGTACCGGTATCGATGCGCTCGGGGCTGAATATCCCGTTCGCGGTCGTCAGTTCGTAGGTCTGTCCAGCGAGGCGGACGGTGAACGGCCGGAGCTTCAGCTCGCTCTCGGGCGCTGACGAAAAGTAGTGATCTCCGCTGGCCATAAGAGGACCGTACAGGACACGAACAAACTAGGGTTAACCCGGATGCAGGACACACAGATGAACGAACGTTCAACCAACCAGGAAACACCGGCCACCGACATCGACGTCGTGGCGCGCGTGCTCGCGAACGCCGACTCCCATGCCGGAGTGGCGCTGTTCGGCCGTGGCGCCCAGGCGCTGCAGACGTCGGCGCTCGACGACACCGGGCACGACGGCGATCAGTTCGACCGCGAGGAGCGTGCAGCGCTCCGCCGTGTCGCCGGACTCTCGACCGAGCTCGAAGACGTCACCGAGGTCGAGTACCGGCAGCTGCGACTCGAGAACGTGGTGCTGATCGGCGTCTACTCGCAGGGCTCCCTGCACGACGCCGAGAACTCGCTCCGCGAACTCGCGGCGCTGGCCGAGACCGCGGGCGCTGTGGTGCTCGACGGTCTGCTGCAGCGCCGGCCCCATCCCGACCCGAGCACCTATCTCGGCAAGGGCAAGGCGCAGGAGCTGGCCGGCGTGGTCGCCGCCCTCGGCGCGGACACCGTCATCGCGGACACCGAGCTGGCCCCGAGCCAGCGTCGTGCGCTCGAAGACGTGGTGCGCGTGAAGGTCATCGACCGCACGGCCGTCATCCTCGACATCTTCAGCCAGCACGCGAAGAGCCGCGAGGGCAAGGCGCAGGTCGAGCTCGCGCAGCTCGAGTACCTGCTCCCGCGCCTGCGCGGCTGGGGCGAGTCGATGTCGCGTCAGGCCGGTGGACAGGTCGGCGGCACCGGTGCAGGCATGGGTTCGCGTGGACCGGGTGAGACGAAGATCGAGCTCGATCGCCGCCGCATCCACACGCGGATGGCGAAGCTGCGCAAGCAGATCATCGGCTTCAAGCCGGCGCGAGAGGCGAAGCGGGCCAACCGGCAGCGCAACTCGGTGCCGTCGGTCGCGATCGCCGGCTACACGAACGCCGGCAAGTCGAGCCTGCTCAACCGCATCACCAAGGCGGGCGTGCTCGTCGAGAACGCGCTGTTCGCGACGCTCGATGCGACCGTCCGCAAGTCGATCACCGCCGATGGCCGCCTGTACACGCTGGCCGACACCGTCGGGTTCGTGCGCAACCTTCCCCACCAGCTGGTGGAGGCGTTCCGCTCGACGCTCGAAGAGGTCGCCGACTCCGATGTCATCGTGCACGTCGTCGACGGATCGCATCCGGACCCCGCGAGCCAGCTCGCCACGGTGCGCGATGTGATCGGCGAGGTCGGCGCGCGCGACCTGCCCGAGATCGTCGTCTTCAACAAGTCCGATCTGATCAGTCCGGATGACCGGCTGGTGCTGCGCGGACTCGAGCCGGGCGCGATCTTCGCGTCCGCCCGCACGGGTGAGGGCATCGACGAGGTGCTCGCCGCCATCGCCCGGCTGCTCCCGGACACGTCGATCGAGGTGGAACTGGTCGTGCCGTACGACCGGGGCGACCTGATC
Organism: Leifsonia poae; assembly: GCF_027921845.1. Taxonomy (GTDB): domain Bacteria; phylum Actinomycetota; class Actinomycetes; order Actinomycetales; family Microbacteriaceae; genus Leifsonia; species Leifsonia poae. The sequence continues at coordinate 145,806 of NZ_BSEN01000005.1, read as the reverse complement.
TCGGCGCTCCACGAACGCGGCCGGGTGCTCTCGACCGAGTACGCGGAGGACGGGACCAGGGTGCGTGCTCGCATCCAGCCCGAGTTCGAGTCGGTGTTCGAGGCGTTCGCGGTGGCTCCGGTGAACTGACACCGGCGCAGGCACAGCCGACAACAGCACGAACGACACGAGGCTGGACGGCGCTGTGCGTCACACGGTGACACACAGGTTCCGTCCGGCCTTCGTCGTTGCTAGATTTCCATTCAACCGAAGCGGGCGACCCGCTCGGTGGTGCGACAGCCGAGCCCGGCACCCGCCCGCGAACACCCCCCGTGAGAACGGGGTCCTGACCCTGACCGGGACGGGCGCGGCCGAAATGGGCGGCGCGCGTCGACTCCATCCAAGAGGACGCCATGAGCTGTACCACCGCGCGGTTCTCCTTCGAGCTGTATCCACCTCGCAGCGCCGCCGCCGCGGCCGCGCTGCCGGCGACGATCGATCGGCTCGCGGCCGCGCATCCGGACTTCATCTCCGTCACGTACGGCGCGAACGGCTCGTCGCGCACCACGTCGCTCGACGTGCTCCGCTACATCCTGCAGCACACCGATGTCAGCCCGATGGCGCACCTCACCTGCGTCGGCTCGTCGCACGCCGAGGCGAACCGGCTGATCCGGGAGTTCCTCGATGCGGGCATCCGGCGCTTCCTCGCGGTGCGCGGAGACCCGCCCGCCGACGTCCCCGCCGGCGAGACCGGGCTCGGCGACCTGCGCAGCTCCGCGGAGCTCGTGCAGCTGATCCACCGGGTGCAGGCGGAACGCGTTCCCTACGGGGAGCTGCCGGTGCCCGGAATCGACGCCCGCGCGGTGCTCGGCAGCCGGGAGCACGTGCAGATCGCGGTCGCCGCGTTTCCGAACGGTCATCCCAGCTCACACTCGGTGAGCCAGGACATCGACACCCTGCTCGCCAAGCAGGCCGCCGGGGCGAACCTCGGCATCACGCAGCTCTTCTTCCACCCCGAGGACTACCTCAGCTTCGCCCAGAAGGCCAAAGACGCCGGGGTCGCCTTCCCCATCCTCCCCGGAATCATGCCGGTCACGAGTGCCGCACGACTGCGCCGGATGCTCGAGCTCAGCGGCGAGGACCTCCCGAGCGAGCTGGCCATCCAGCTCGAGATCGAGCCCACCGAGGAGGGCCAGCGGGAGATCGGCATCGCCTGGGCGACCGACTTCGCGCAACGCCTGCTCGACGGCGGAGCGCCGGGCATCCACCTGTACACCTTCAACCAGCACCAGGCCGTCCTCGCCGTGCTCGAGCGCATCGGCCTGCTGCCGGGCGCCGGCACCGGCGTCGCCGGCACGACCTCTCGCACCACCCACTGAAAAGGATCAACGCATGACCGACTTCACCACGCGTCCCGCCTTCCCGACGGGCACGATCATCGGCTACCCGCGCATCGGGCGCCGACGCGAGCTCAAGAAGGCCGTCGAGAGCTTCTGGGCGGGCAGCACGACTGCCGCCGAGCTCGAGGCGACCGCGGCCGAGCTGCGTGCCGCGACCCGAGAGCGCCTGGCCGACCTCGGCCTCGGCCGCACCGATGCGTCGATCCCGGAGAGCTTCAGCTACTACGACCAGGTGCTCGACGCCGCCGTCACCGTGGGAGCGCTGCCCGAGCGTTTCGCTACGCTCGCCGACGCCTCCGGTGCCGTCGACCTCACGGGATACTTCACCATCGCCCGCGGCGAGGGCGAGAACGCCCCCCTGGAGATGACCAAGTGGTTCGACTCCAACTACCACTACCTCGTGCCGGAGATCGGGCCGGAGACCGACTTCCGCCTGGCATCCGACCGTCTCGTACGTGAGTTCGAGGAGGCCGCCGCTGCCGGCTTCGTGACGCGTCCCGTCATCGTCGGCCCGGTAACCTTCCTCCTGCTCAGCAAGGCGAGCGACGCGGCGCCGGAGGGCTTCCGTCCGCTCTCCCGCCTGAGCGAGCTGCTTCCGGTCTACGCCGAGCTGCTCGAGCGTCTGGCCGCGGCGGGGGCGCCGTGGGTGCAGCTCGACGAGCCGGCGCTCGTGAGCGAAAGCATCGAGGACGATCGCGCCGCCGTGCTCACCGCCGTGGCCGAGGCGTACCGCGCACTCGGCGCGGTCGCGGGACGCCCCGGGCTCTTCGTCGCGGCGCCGTACGGCAGCCTCGGCGACGCGCTGCCCGTGCTCGCCGCCTCGCCGGTCGAGGCGCTGTCGCTCGACCTGGTTCGTGGAGAGATTCCCTCCGGACTCGACGCGGCCACGGCATCCGGTCTCGCGGGCAAGACGCTGGTCGGCGGCGTGATCGACGGCCACAACATCTGGCGCGGCGACCTCGAGGCGGCGTTCGGCCGCCTGACCGAGCTGCTCTCGCTCACCCCTGAGGTCGCGGTGTCGACGTCAACGTCGCTGCTGCACGTGCCGCACGACGTCGAGGACGAGCAGGCGCTCCCGGCGCAGCTGAAGAGCTGGCTCGCATTCGCCGACCAGAAGGTGGCTCAGGTGGCGACGCTGGCCACCGGGCTGCTCGACGGGCATGAGTCGATCCAGGACGAGCTGAACGCCGCGTCCGCCGCTCTGGCCGACCGCGCAGCCGCGCCCGGTGTGCGCGATACCGCGGTGCGTGCGCGTACGGCGGCCCTGACCGAGGGCGACTTCTCGCGCGGCGACTACGCCGACCGGCTCGCAGCGCAGGATGCTGCGCTCGGCCTCCCGTTCCTTCCCACCACCACCATCGGCTCGTTCCCGCAGACCGGCGACATCCGCCGTGCCCGTGCGCAGCTCGCGAAGGGTCTCATCTCGGAGGCCGAGTACCTCGGCCAGATGCAGGCCGAGATCAAGCGCGTCGTCGACCTGCAGGAGGAGATCGGCATCGACGTCATCGTGCACGGCGAGCCCGAGCGCAACGACATGGTGCAGTACTTCGCCGAGAACCTCGACGGCTTCGCGGTGACGCAGAACGGCTGGGTGCAGTCGTACGGCAGCCGCTGCACGCGTCCGTCGATCCTGTGGGGCGACGTGTCGCGGCCGAAGCCGATCACGGTCGAGTGGTCGACCTACACGCAGACCCTCACGGCCAAGCCGGTCAAGGGGATGCTGACCGGACCGGTCACGATCCTCGCCTGGTCGTTCGTGCGCGACGACCAGCCGCTGGGCGACACCGCACGCCAGGTCGCGCTCGCCCTGCGCGACGAGATCGCGGACCTGGAGTCGGCGGGCATCCGGATCGTGCAGGTCGACGAGCCGGCACTGCGCGAGCTGCTCCCGCTGAAGAAGAAGGACCACGCGGACTACCTCGACTGGTCGGTCGGGTCGTTCCGGCTCGCGACCGCCGGGGTGCGCGACGAGACGCAGATCCACACCCACCTCTGCTATTCGGAGTTCGGGGTCGTCATCGACGCCATCCGCAACCTCGACGCCGACGTGACGAGCATCGAGGCTGCGCGGTCCCGGATGGAGGTCGTGCACGACATCCAGACCTCGGGCTTCGAGCACGGGATCGGCCCGGGCGTCTACGACATCCACTCGCCGCGCGTTCCGAGCGTCGCCGAGGTCACCGAGCTGCTCGAGACCGCGCTGAGCGCGATCCCGGGACGCCAGCTCTGGGTGAACCCGGACTGCGGCCTCAAGACCCGCGGCTACGACGAGACCGTGGCGTCGCTCACGAACATCCTGACGGCGACGCGGGCCGTGCGCGAGAAGGCGGGCGTGCCCGCCTAGGCGGGTCGCCGGTCTCAGCTCGGTAGAGCTCTGCTCGCTGCTGCTCAGCTCGCTACACAACTCCGGAACCTCGGCCCGCCATCGGGTCGGAGTTCCGGAGTTGTGCGCGTTCGGGCGGCGTGTCGACTCCGGCATCCGGAATTGCGGAACGGCGGAACGGCGGGACGGCGGCCGCGTAGCCTCGTGGCCGAGGAGAATGGCGGCATGGTCGAGATCTCGGACGCGGACTTCGAAGCGATGGTCGGCGATGTCTTCGACGCGCTGCCGGAGGACATGGTCGGACCGCTCGAGAACGTCGCCGTGCTGATCGAGAACCAGCCCCCGGATGCGCGGCCGCGCCTGTACGGCCTGTACAGCGGTCATCCGCTCACCCGTCGCGGGGTCTACGGGTTCGGGGAGCTGCCGGATCGGATCACGCTCTACAAGAACAACCTCGCTGCGAACAGCGCGGACCTGACCGAGCTGCGCGCACGCGTGCGGGTCACGCTCGTGCACGAGATCGGACACTACTTCGGGCTGGACGACGCCCGGCTGCGGGAGCTCGGCTGGGCGTGACCGGGCGCGCCGGTCGTGCGGAACCGCGGCACCGCCCGCGTCGGTCGTGCGTTAGCGCACGACCGACGCGGGCGTCAGGCGGCGCGCGGTGACGTCAGACCGCGCGCAGCACCGCCACGACCTTGCCGAGCACCTCGGCGTAGTCGCCGAGGATCGGCTCGAAGTTCGAGTTGCGCGGGAGAAGCCACGTGTGGCCGTCGCGCTGACGGAAGACCTTGACCGTCGCCTCTTCGTCGAGCATGGCCGCGACGATGTCGCCGTTCTCCGCCGTCTTCTGGGTGCGGACCACGACCCAGTCGCCGTCGCAGATCGCCGCGTCGATCATCGATTCTCCGACGACCTTCAGCATGAAGAGCTCGCCGTTGCCCACGAGCTGGCGGGGGAGGGGGAACACCTCTTCGACCTGCTGCTCGGCGGTGATCGGCACGCCGGCGGCGATGCGGCCGACGAGAGGGACCATGGCGGCGTCGCCGACGGGCGTCTGGTTCTCGAAGTCGACGGACTCGGATGATGAAGACGGGAGGTCGATGAGGATCTCGAGGGCGCGGGGGCGGTTCGGGTCGCGGCGCAGGTAGCCGCTCAGCTCGAGCTGGTTGAGCTGGTGGGTCACGCTGGAGAGGGAGGAGAGGCCGACCGCGTCGCCGATCTCGCGCATGCTCGGCGGATAGCCCCGCTGGCTCACGGAACGGCCGATGACGTCGAGGATGGCGAGCTGTTTCTCGCTCAGATTCTTGCGCCGGCGCGTGCCGCCGCGCTCGCGTCCTGCCTGGTTGTCGTTCGACACAGTCGTCCCTTCGTGACCCGCCATCGCATCCGGCCCGCCCGAATGTCGGTGGTGCCTGGTTGAGTGAACTCCAGACAATCGAAACTGTATCCACGATGCAGCGGCAAAACAAACATGTGTTCGAGTGTGTCTCGATATTCGTGTGAAAAACAGCCGCGATATCGCGCTTGAGGTTTCGAACATTCGAAGATATATTCGGAACACAGCTTCGCATCCGGTCTGCCGGCCAAGCGCCGGGTGCGGAATCTTAGGAGGTCACGACCGTGAGCACAGCAGCAGTCACCATGACGCCGTCGAGTTTCGACATGCCGGCGGGAGCCCGCACCCGCCTCCGCCTCACCCGACGCGGGCGCGCGGTCCTCACGACCCTCGCGTCCGTCCCGCTCGTCATCGGAGCCCTGCTCTTCGCGCTCAACAGCGGCGGCGCGGTGGCCACAGGCGATCAGACGCACGTGACGTTCCAGCAGGTCACCGTGCAGTCAGGTCAGTCCCTCTGGAGCATCGCCGAGAAGGTGGCGCCGGGTGCCGACCCGCGCGACGTCATCGCCGACATCGTCTCGCTCAACCAGCTCGACTCGGCTGTGGTCTCGCCCGGCCAGCGCATCGCCATCCCGACGCAGTACTCGCACTGACCTTCGGGTGCCGCGCACTGAACTCCGAGTGGCTCGTCGTGACCTTCGGGTCGAAGTGGCGAGCTCAGGTGGGCAGCAAGACGACGTAACCATCCTGTAGGCGGAACTACCATTGAGGGGTGACTTCCCTCTCTGATCTGCCGATTCGCGATGATTTGCGGGGCAAGACCCCGTATGGCGCTCCACAGAAAGTCGTTCCTGTGGCGCTGAACGTGAACGAGAACACGCATCCGGTTCCGGATGACGTGGCGGCGGACATCGTGGCTCGCGTCGCGACCGCGATCGGCGGCGTCAACCGCTACCCGGATCGCGAGTTCACCGAGCTGCGCGAGAGCCTGGCCCACTACCTCGGTCACGGTCTGACGCCGGAGAACATCTGGGCGGCGAACGGATCGAACGAGGTGATCCAGCAGATCCTGCAGGCCTTCGGTGGCCCGGGCCGCAGCCTGCTCGGCTTCACGCCGACCTACTCGATGTACCCGCTGCTCGCCTCGGGGACCGGCACGGTGTGGCTCGCCGGCGCGCGCGACGCCGAATTCGAGCTGTCTCCCGAGACCGCCGTCGCCGAGATCACCCGACTCGACCCCGACATCGTGATCCTCTGCGCGCCGAACAACCCGACCGGCACTCCACTCTCGCTGGAGACGATCGCGGCGGCCTACGACGCCGCCCGCGGCATGGTGGTCGTCGACGAGGCGTACGCCGAGTTCATGCCAGAGGGCGAGCCGTCCGCGCTCACGCTGCTGCCCGGACGCCCCCGCCTCCTCGTCTCCCGCACGATGAGCAAGGCGTTCGCGTTCGCCGGCGCCCGCGTCGGCTACCTGGCGGCGGACCCTGCCGCCGTCGACGCTCTTCGCCTCGTGCGACTGCCGTACCACCTCTCCGCGCTCACCCAGGCGGCGGCCGTGGGTGCGCTGGCGCACTCGGACGAGATGCTCGGGATGGTGGGCGAGATCCGCGTGCAGCGGGACCGCCTCGTGCGCGAGCTCGCGGGGCTCGGCTACCGTCCGCACCGCAGCGGCAGCAACTTCGTGCTGTTCGGGGGAGTGGCCGACCCGCACGCCACCTTCGAGGCGCTCCTCGCGCAGGGCGTGCTGATCCGGGATGTCGGCATTCCGGGGCACCTCCGGGTCACCGCGGGGACCGAGGCGGAGACCACGGCGTTCCTCACCGCGCTCGCGTCGCTGGGGCGTCCAGACGGAGCCCAGTCCTCTGCGGCCGCCCCGGTAGGCTCGGAGTCATGACCAATCGCACGGCCACCCTGCAGCGCGAGACCAGCGAGTCGAGCATCGAGCTGAGCCTCGACCTCGACGGCAGCGGCGCATCGGACATCGAGACCTCCGTCCCGTTCTTCGACCACCTGCTCACGGCGTTCGCGAAGCACTCGCTGACCGACCTGCGGGTGCGGGCGAACGGCGACACCGAGATCGACGTGCACCACACCGTCGAAGACATCGGCATCGTGCTCGGTCAGGCGATCAAGGCGGCACTCGGCGACAAGCGCGGCATCTCACGCTACGGCGACGCCCTGGTGCCGCTCGACGAGGCGCTGGTGCAGGCCGTGGTGGACATCTCGGGGCGTCCGTACCTGGTGCACTCGGGAGAGCCGGCCGGCTTCGAGTTCCACCTGATCGGCGGTCACTTCACCGGCTCCATGCTGCGTCACGTGTTCGAGGCGATCACCTTCAACGCCGCAATCACCACGCACATCACGGTCGTCGGCGGGCGCGACCCGCACCACATCGCTGAGGCGGAGTTCAAGGCGTTCGCGCGCGCGTTCCGCCAGGCCAAGGCACTGGATCCGCTCATCACGGGCATCCCCTCGACCAAGGGAGCCCTGTGAGCCGTCCTGATGTCGTCGTCTTCGACTACGGGTCGGGCAACGTCCACTCCGCCGCCAAAGCACTCGAGGCGGCAGGGGCGAACGTCGAGCTGACCGGCGACCGCTCCCGCGCACGTGACGCCGACGGCCTCGTGGTCCCCGGCGTCGGCGCGTTCCGTGCCGTCATCGACGCCCTGCGCGCCTCCCACGGCGACGAGGTCATCGACCGTCGGCTCGCCGGCGGTCGCCCCGTGCTCGGCATCTGCGTCGGGATGCAGGTGCTGTTCGACCGCGGACTCGAGCGCGGCAGCGATGCCGAGGGGCTCGGCGAATGGCCGGGCGAGATCGACCGGCTCGATGCCGAGGTGCTCCCGCACATGGGCTGGAACACCGTCGACGCGCCCGCCGACTCGGTGCTGTTCGACGGCATCCGCGACGAGCGCTTCTACTTCGTGCACTCCTACGCCGCTCAGCACTGGACGCTGGATGTCACAGCGCCGTTCCCGCAGCCGCACGTCACCTGGTCGCAGCACGGGGGCCGGTTCATCGCCGCCGTCGAGAACGGTCCGCTGAGCGCCACCCAGTTCCACCCGGAGAAGTCCGGCCAGGCCGGCATCCAGCTCCTCCGCAACTGGATCGGCTCGCTCTGACCGAGTGCGGTCGCACCCATCGCCTGTCTCTGCCGCCGACGGCGCGCAGTCGTAACCCCGAGGAAGATCATGAGTGAATTCACCAGCACGCCGCGGCTCGTCCTGCTGCCGGCGGTCGACGTCGCCGACGGCAAGGCCGTGCGCCTGACGCAAGGCGAGGCCGGCTCCGAGACCAGCTACGGCGACCCGATCGACGCCGCCGCCGACTGGGCGGATCAGGGTGCCGAATGGATCCACCTGGTCGACCTCGACGCCGCATTCGGCCGTGGCGACAACCACGCGCTGCTCAAGAAGGTCATCCGTCAGGTGCGCGGCGTCAACGTCGAGCTCTCCGGCGGCATCCGCGACGACGCCTCGCTGGAGTCGGCGCTGGAGATCGGCGCCAAGCGCATCAACCTCGGCACCGCGGCTCTGGAGAACCCGGAGTGGGCCGCCAACGTGATCGGACAATACGGCGAGGCCATCGCGGTCGGGCTGGATGTGCGCGGCACCACCCTCGCCGCGCGCGGCTGGACCCAGGACGGCGGCGACCTCTGGAGCGTGCTCGAGCGCCTCGAAGAGGCCGGATGTGCGCGCTACGTGGTGACCGACGTCACCAAGGACGGCACCCTGCGCGGCCCGAACCTCGACCTGCTGCGCGACGTGATGGAGCGCACCGAGCGTCCGGTCGTCGCGTCGGGCGGTATCTCCAGCCTCGACGACATCGCCGCCCTGCGTGAGCTCGTGCCCCTCGGTCTCGAGGGCGCGATCGTGGGCAAGGCCCTGTATGCGGGTGCGTTCACCCTGCCCGAGGCGCTGGATGTCGCGGGCGACTGACGACGGAGACCAGGCGGACCGTCGTGCACAGCATGACGGCACGTCCGGGCCGTCGCCGAGCGAGACGGGCGCAGCGCGCCTGAGCGGTTTCGCCGCCCAGCTCGCCGCCGCGGCGGCGAACGACGCGGATTCTGCGGGTCAGCCGTGGGACGGTCGCAGATTCGACGACAACGCCTTCGGAGACGACGACGGCAGCGCACCGCCGGCGCTGCTCGGGGCGCTCGCGGCGTTCCGGGCGGGCGAGGCCGGCCCGGAGGCCGTCGTCGACGCGGTGCGGACGTCGCGTCTGCTCATCCCGCTGGTCGCCGAACTCGGTGAGAGCGGCACCACCGACGCCGGTCACCTCGTCGACAAGTCGCAGGAGCTGTCGATCGTCACCGTCGCCGGGCCGGATGGTCGCACGGTGCTTCCGGTCTTCTCGTCGGTGACCGCGATGCAGGCCTGGAATCCGCTCGCACGCCCCGTGCCCGCCGACGGCGCACGAGTCGCCCTCGCCGCGGCCGGCGAGGACACCGAGCTCGTGGTGCTCGACCCGACCTCGGAGACCGAGTTCGTGATCCGGCGCCCGGCGCTGTGGGCGATCGCGCAGAGCCTTCCGTGGGTCCCGAGCTTTCGCGACCCCGAGGTGTTCTCGGCGTTCGTCGATTCGATCGGCTCGGAGCTCGGGGTGCACGACATCGCCCTGCTCGCGGGCGACCCGTCGTCCCGCCTGCGCGGCGAAGAACTGGTCGTCCGGCTCGAACTCGGCGCTGGGCTGACCCGCGAGGAGCTCGACGCCGTGCTGAGCCGGCTGGCGCAGCGGTGGGCGGCCGACGACGTCATCGCCACGCGCGTCGACTCGCTGCGCGTGCAGCTGGTGGCCGCGGACTGACGGCTGGTGACGCGTCGTCAGGCGCGGACGGTGCGGACGATGCGGCCGGTGCGGCCGAGCATCCGGAGACCGGCGAACAGGCTGAGTGCGCCCACCACGATCACGAACACGACGAGCACGGGCACCAGCGGCCAGAAGATCAGCGCGACGCCGACGAGCAGCACCGGCACGGCGAGGCCGATGTAGGCGATCAGGAAGATCGCGGCCAGCACCTCGCCGCGGCGATCGGGTGCAGCGAGCGACGCCGCGACGCCGATCGCCGACCGGAAGAGCAGTCCGACGCCCGCACCCGCGAGCACGCCGCTGATCACGAACACGACCAGGCCCGCCGTGAGCACACCGATCGCCAGTCCGGCGAGTCCGGCGACGAGGAACGCGAGCGCCAGGACGAGCTGGGTGCGCGCCGTCGCACGCGCCAGCACGATCTGCGAGACGGCCGACGCCGCGAACACCGAGAACGGAACGACCCCGGCCATCAGCCGCGACGTCTCATGCAGCGTCCCGGCGAGCACGCTGGGCGCGAGCGACGTGAACAGCCCGAACACCGCGAAGCCGGCGAAGGCGGCGATCGCTGCGGCCGAGAACGCACTGCGTGAGCCGGCCGGAAGCGAGACGCGCTGCGGGCGGTAGGCGGGTCGCTCCTCGGCCCGCTCGACCGTCTCCGGAACGAGCGCGACAGCGACGGCGGCGATCGCCAGGATGACCAGGAACACCACGTACGGCAGCAGCAGCGGCTGCGGCAGGAACTGGGCGAGGGCGCCCGCGATCAGCGGGCCGAGCGCGAGACCGCCGGTGTTGACGGCGGTCGACACGGTGCCGGACAGGCGCGGGCCCTCGTCCGGCCGGGCGACGGACCGCAGTTCGCTGAGGTGGGCCGTGGCGCTGGCCGTGAGCGCACCGACGCCGACTCCGGAGATCACCCGGGCGACGAGCAGCCCGCTGACGTCGTTCCAGAACACGAACAGCACCGCGGCGACGATCTCGAGCACGATGGCGACCAGCACCATGCGACGCCGCCCTGCCCAGTCGCTGATGTGCCCGATGAGGAACAGGCTGGCGATCACGCCGACGGCGTAGGCGGCGAAGATGACGGTCACGACCCAGGTCGGGAAGCCGTCGCGCTGCTGGTAGAGCGCGTAGAGCGGAGTGGGCAGGGTCGAGAACGCCATCACCGCGAGGAACGCCGCGGCGATCACCCAGAAGCCGGTGCCGTGGCGCAGGCGCCACGCGGATCGACGGGAACGGGATGCGGTGGCGCTGGCGGTGCTGGAAGCGCGGGTGGTGCGAGTGGGGGCCGTGGTCGTCATGCTTTGATGATGCGCTCGACCGATGATCGTGTCCAACGGATATCAGCGATGCTGACAATCGGCGTTTACGATTGCCACATGGAACTCCGCCAGCTCGAGTACTTCCTCGCCGTCGCCGACGAACTCAACTTCACACGCGCGGCCTCGCGCGTGTTCGCTGCGCAGTCGACGGTGTCGGCGGGTATCCGGTCGCTGGAGCGGGAGCTCGGCGGCGCGCTCTTCGACCGCGACCCGCACGGCGTGCGACTGACCGTGCTCGGCCGGCGTGTGATCGACGCCGCCCGGGAGACGCTGCGTGCGGGGGAGCGCCTGCACGAGCTCGCCGACACCACGGGCGGGTTGCGGGGGCAGGTGCGGGTCGGCATCTTCACCAACCTGACGACCATCGACCTGCCAGGCATCATGGGCGAGTTCCACGCCCGGCATCCACTGGTCGACCTCCTGCTCGGGCCGTCTCCGAGCGGCTCGACAGGGCTGGCGAAGGACGTGCGCCTCGGCAACGTCGACGTCGCGTTCATGGGCCTACCTGGGCGCGCCCCCGGGCTGCTGCATCAGGAGCTCGCTGTGTCGCCCTTCGTGGCCGTGCTCGCCGAGGACCACCCGCTCGCCGGGAGGCAGGCCGTCTCGCTCGCCGCACTCGCCGACGAGCCGTTCATCGACGCGCGGGCGGGCTTCGGCAATCGCGTCACGCTCGACCGCGCGCTCGATGAGCGCGGCCTCACCCGCCGCATCTCGACCGAGGTGTCCGACCTGGGGGAGATCCCACGGTTCGTCGCGGCCCGCCTCGGCGTGGCGGTGCTCCCGGCGCTCACGGTGATTCCGGCCGACGGCGCCGTGACCAGGCCGCTGACGGAACACATCGAGTGGATGCTCAGCGCCGTCTCGCGCCCGCGGCCGAGCGCCGCCTCTGCTGCCCTGCTCCGGTTGCTCGCCGAGCGGTTCGCACAGCCGTCCGTCGTCGGCTGAGCGCCCGGGCGCGACGCGCGACTCCGTCCGGCGGTCTCGTAGGCTGGAGGAACCATGACCGTCTTCGCCGCCATCGTCCTGTTCCTCAACGCCGTCTTCAACATCTTCGCGTGGCCGCGGTTCTTCTCACGCGTGGCGAAGGACACACGGGCACGCGATGCGGCCGGCAAGGCGACTCCGTTCCTGATCGTGCACGGCGTGCTGCTCGCCGTCGCGCTCGTGCTCGCCCTGGTATCGCTGGTCGCCGGGGTGCTGTTGCTGCTGGTGTGACGCCGGTGGCAGCATGAACCCATGGCTCTGAACATCACCGGCGACGCTGAAGCGGACGCCGTGCTCGACTCCTCCGCGTTCGCCCTGCTCGTCGGGATGCTGCTCGACCAGCAGGTTCCGATGGAGACGGCCTTCGCCGGGCCCGCCAAGCTGCTCGACCGCATCGGCGCGCTCGACCCCGCCACCATCGCCGCCTACGATCCGGATGCTCTGGCCGCGGTCATGAAGCAGCCGCCGGCGGTCCACCGGTTCCCCGGCTCGATGGGAGGCCGCGTGCAGGCGCTCGCCGCGGCGATCGTCGACGAGTGGGGCGGGGACACGGCGGCGATCTGGACGTCGGGCGACCCGGACGGCGCGGAGATCCTGCGGCGGCTCAAGGCGCTGCCCGGTTTCGGAGAGCAGAAGGCGAAGATCTTCCTGGCGCTGCTCGGGAAGCAGCGCGGTCTGGATGCCGCGGGCTGGCGGGAGGCCGCCGGTGCCTACGGCGAGCACGGCTGCTACCGGTCGGTCGCCGACATCGTCGATCCGGCGTCGCTCACGAAGGTGCGCGAGACGAAGCGCGCGATCAAGGCGGCGGCCAAAGCGTCCTGACCGCCGCCGTCCGACTTCACATCGTCGTCGTCAGGCGCGCGGCGACGGCAGGTCGAGGTTCCAGTGCCGGGAGACCAGGAGCAGCCACGAGTCCGCAGCGTCGGCGTCCGTCTCGTGTCCTGGCGGGCCGTGGGTGAGGTAGAAGCGGGAGACCACGCGCTGCGATCCTTCTGCGTCGCCGTACAGCACATCCACCGCGAAGCCGTCGCCCATGGCCCCCGCGCGCGCAGCCTGGAAGTCGTCTGACTGCGGATCCCGGATGGCGACCTGGCAGAACCCCGGATCGTTCGTCGGCACATAGATGTCGCGGGTCAGGCGGTGGAACTGCTCGACGTCCGCCAGCGGGGCACGGGGATCCGGGGGCAGGTGCCAGCCGTGCAGGATCGCGACGCCCGCCCCGGCGTTCCGCACGGACATCACGAGGTAGACGGTGTCGTCGGTGATCTCGAGGGCCGCGCGACCGCCGCGCGCGATCATCCATTTGCCCTCCATGAACCGCACCTTCTGCGGCGGGTCCGACCAGTTGGACGGCAGCAGGATCGGACGCAGCCCCTCGAGCAGGGCGCGCTCGGCGAGCCGTGCCGACCGGTTCGCGGAGCGGGTGGACGCGAAGGTCGCGGCGGCCAGGGCGGTGGTGCCGACGGCCGTGCCGAGATCGGCGGCGAGAACCCAATCGAACATAGCCGACATTCAACGCCATCCTGAGGTGCCGGCGAAAGAGGCGATGCCGTCTGGCGAGAGCCGACGACGGGGGCCAGACTGAGGGGATGGACCAGAGCCCCGACGCAGTGCCGCCGATCGTCGCCGCAGCGATCGCCGCCGCGAACGCCCACGACACCGATGCGTTCCTCGACGCGTTCGCGCCCGGTGGCGCCGTCGACGACTGGGGTCGCGTGTTCACCGGACCCGAAGCGATCCGGGGCTGGAGCGACCGGGAGTTCATCGGGGTGGACGTCACGCTCGGCGACCTGCGCGGCGATCCCGTCGACGGAGGGGTGGCGGTGACCGCTCAGGTCGGGGGACGCGGCTTCAACGGCCCGTCGACGTTCACCTTCCTCGTCGGCGACGCAGGCATCGAGCGGATGACGATCACCGCGTAGCTGCACCCCCGAGGGAGGCGAGCAGTCACGCTCGTGGCCCGCGACGCGGACGTTGTCGCACGGTGCCGATACGCTCGATGGGAAGGCCAACCCCGGGCGGCATCGACCCGCCCGGCCGGCCGGTGGAAGGGATGGGCATGTTCCTGCTCGACGGCGTGGTGGTCACCAGCGCGAGCGACCTGACCGCGGCCTCCAAGTGCGAGTTCGCGTTCCTGCGCACGCTCGACGTCAAGCTCGGCCGCATCGAGGCCGCCGAGGAGATCGAGGACCCGATGTACGTGCGCTCGTCGCGCCTCGGCGACGAGCACGAGCACCGCATCCTCGAGCGCTACCGCGATCGTTTCGGAGCCGGCGTGGCCGAGATCGAGCGGCCGGAGTCCCTGACGGCCGACACACTCGCGGCGGCGGTGGAGGAGACGCGCTCGGCGTTCGCGGACGCGCCCGACGTGGTGTTCCAGGCCACCTTCTTCGACGGCGCCTTCGTGGGCTTCGCGGACTTCATCGTGCGCCTCCCCGACGGACGCTACCGGGTGCAGGACTCCAAGCTCGCCCGAAGCGCGCGCGTGACGGCCCTGCTGCAGCTGGCCGCCTATGCCCAACAGCTCGAGCGGCTCGGCATCGCCACCGATGAGACGGTCGAGCTGTTGCTCGGCGACGGTTCGGTGAGCGAGCACCGCCTGCACGACATCGTGCCGGTGTACCGCAAACGGCGGGCCCGCCTTCTGTCGATCATCGAGTCCCATCTCGCCGACGAGGGCCCCGTGCAGTGGGGGGATCCGCGCTTCACGGTGTGCGGGCGCTGCGACGCCTGCGACGCCGAGATCCAGGCGTCGCGGGATGTGCTGCTCGTGGCGGGCGTGCGGGTGACGCAGCGGGCGCACCTGTTCGAGGCGGGCATCCGGACCATCGAGGCGCTCGCCGAGTCGAGCGGCGCGGTGGCGGGGATCGCCGAGAACACGCTGGCGGGGCTGCGCCAGCAGGCGCGGCTTCAGCTGGACGCCGTCGAGGGCTCGCCGCCGCCCGTGACCGTCTACAACGCGCCGGCGCTCGCCGTGCTGCCGGAGCCCGACGAGGGCGACATCTTCTTCGACTTCGAAGGCGATCCGCTCTACACCGAGGGCGACGGCACGCGCTGGAACCTCGACTACCTCTTCGGGCTCGTCGACGACCGGGCGGAGTTCACCGCATTCTGGGCGCACGACTTCGCGGCCGAGCGGATGGCGCTCGAAGCGTTCCTGGCGTTCGTGAAGGAGCGCAGGCGCAGGTATCCGCGCATGCACATCTATCACTACGCGTCGTACGAGCGCACGCACCTGCTCTCCATCGCGGCCCGGCACGGCGTCGGCGAAGACGATGTGGACCAGCTGCTGCGCGACAATGTCCTCGTCGACCTGTATCCGCTGGTGCGCAAGGCGCTGCGGGTCGGATCGCGGTCGTACTCGATCAAGAAGCTCGAACCGCTCTACATGGGGACCGAACTCCGCGAGAGCGATGTGACCAACGCGGCCGACTCGATCACGGAGTACGCGAACGCACGTGATCTCCTCCAGCTCGGCCATGAGGCGGAGGCGCAACGGATGCTCGACGCGATCGGGGACTACAACCGGTACGACTGCGTCTCAACGCTCCGCCTCCGCGACTGGCTGCTGGCCCGAGCACTCGAGAGCGGCATCCGCATCGGCGAGAATCCACCGGACGACACCGCCGTTGAACTCGAGCCATCGACGCTGCGCGACGCGCTGCTCGCACTCGCCGGCGACCCGCTCGACCCCGAGCGCACCGCCGACGAGACGGCGGCCGCCTTCGCCGCCGCCGCGATCGACTACCACCGGCGGGAGCAGAAGAGCTTCTGGCAGGCGCACTTCGCTCGACTCGTGCAGCCCATCGAGGAGTGGGAGGACACGAGGGACGTGCTCGTGATCGAGGAGTCCCGTGTCGTGCGCGACTGGTACCGCGAGGCCGCGCAGCGCACCGACCGGCGGGAGCTCCTGCTCCGCGGCCGTCTCGCACCGGGCAGCTCGATCCGGCCCGGTGATCAGGCGGGTCCGTTCCTGCTCTACGAGTACCCGGGGCCGTTCCCCTCCGGCTCGAGCGTGCCGGGGGCGCGGTCCGCTCGCACCGTCCGCGTCGCGGAGGTCTACGACGACGGATCCGTGCTCATCGAGGAGACGCTGCCGCCGGAGGCTGCGCACTACGCCACGCTGCCGAGCGCACTCGCACCGCCGAAGCCGTTGCCGGTCGGCCGCCAGAAAGCGGCCATCGACTCGTGGGCGGAAGAGCTCCTCGCCGCCCAGCCGGGCTGGCCGGCCGAGCCGATGACGGATGTGCTGCGCCGCGTCCCTCCGCGCACGCGGTCGGGCGCGCTCGCACGCGACACCGGGGAACCCATCGCCGCCGTCGTGGCCGGCGTGCTCGATCTCGACGGCTCGTACCTGGCGGTACAGGGCCCGCCCGGCACCGGCAAGACCTACCTCGGCGCCCGCGTCATCATGGCGCTCGTGCGCGACCACGGCTGGAAGATCGGCGTGGTGGCCCAATCGCACACGGTGGTCGAGCACCTGCTCGACGCCGTCGTCGGCGCCGGGCTCGACGCCGCGCTGGTCGGCAAGGTTCCCAAGTCGGGCGGCGACGAGGGCGGCCATCTGTTCACGCCGCTCGAGAAAGACGGCCAGCTGCTCTTCGCGCTCGACCATGCCCAGACGGGATACGTCGTGGGCGGAACGGCGTGGGACTTCTCGAATGCAGCCCGCATCCCGCGCCGCGGCCTCGACCTGCTCGTCGTCGACGAGGCGGGTCAGTTCTCGCTCGCCGCGACCATTGCGGCCGGGGTCTCCGCGCGCAATCTCCTGCTGCTCGGCGACCCGCAGCAGCTTCCGCAGGTGAGCCAGGGTACGCATCCGGAACCGATCGACGAGTCGGCCCTCGGCTGGGTGAGCGAGGGCCACGACGTGCTCCCGCCGGAGCTGGGCTACTTCCTGGCCGAGAGCAGGCGGATGCATCCGGCGCTCGCTGCACCGGTCTCCGAGCTCTCGTACGAGGGCAAGCTCCGCGCACATCCCGAGTCGTCGCTGCGCTCGCTCGCCGGTATCGAGCCGGGGCTGCATCCGGTGCCGGTGACGCACACCGGCAACGCGACGGAATCGCCCGAAGAGGCGGCTGTCGTGGTCGCCCTGGTGCAGGACACGCTCGGTGCGCTCTGGACCGATCCGAGCACGGGTCGTACGGACGATCCGCTCACCGAGGGCGACCTGATCGTCGTCACGCCGTACAACGCCCAGCTCGCCCTGGTTCGGGCGGCGCTCGACGAGGCGGGCCTCACGGGGGTGCGCGTGGGGACGGTCGACAAATTCCAGGGTCAGGAGGCGGCGATCGCCATCGTGAGCCTCGCGGCCTCGTCGGCGGCCGACGTGCCCCGCGGCATGCCGTTCCTGATCATGAAGAACCGTCTGAACGTCGCGATCTCGCGCGCCAAATGGGCGGCGTTCCTGGTGCATTCGCCCGAGCTCACGGAGTACCTTCCGATCACACCGGCTGCGGTGGCCGAGCTGAGCGCCTTCATCCGGCTGATCGAGACCGAGTGACCGGCGCGCGCCGACGGCCTGGTGTTACGCTCATGGCGTGTCACCGGAAGAGCTGGAGACGCTCGTGCACCTGCGCCGAGCCCGCGACCTCATCGATCGGGACTACGCGAGCCCGCTCGACGTCCCGACGATCGCGAGCCACGCCCTGATGTCACCGGCCCACTTCTCGCGCCAGTTCCGCGCCGCCTACGGGGAGACGCCGTACAGCTACCTGATGACCAGGCGCGTCGAACGGGCCATGGCGTTGCTGCGCGGCGGGATGAGCGTGACCGACGCATGCATGGCCGTCGGCTGTACCTCGCTCGGATCGTTCAGCTCGCGCTTCACCGAGCTCAACGGCGAGACGCCGAGCGCCTATCGCGCACGGGAGCACGCCGCGGTGCTGGCCATGCCGTCGTGCGAAGCGAAGCAGCGCACCCGCCCGCGCAAGGACAGGCCAGCGGACGCCGTCGCACGCGAACGCACATCGAGCAGTTTCGAAGAAGTCGCCGTCGCCGCCCATTCGTAGGGTGGTGTCATGACCATCTCACTTCAGTACTCCAACATCACCGTCAACGACCCGCAGGAATCGCTCGCGTTCTACCGCGACGCACTCGGACTCGACGTCGTCCAGGACGTCGAGTCGGGCGGCCACCGCTGGATCACGCTCGGTTCGACGTCGCACCCGGGCACCGAGATCGTGCTCTCCGACCCCCACGCGGGACGGTCGCAGGCCGACGGCGACAGCCTGCAGGAACTGCTCGTCAAGGGCGTGCTCTCGCCGATCGTGTTCAAGACAGAAGACGTGGATGCCACGTTCGAACAGGTGCGCGCATCCGGCGCCGAGGTGCTCCAGGAGCCGATCGACCAGCCGTGGGGGCCGAGGGACTGCGCGTTCCGCGACCCGAGCGGCAACATGGTCCGCTTCCTTCAGTCGCAGCCGCAGCCTCAGGACGCGTGACACGGGTTCCCGCACGGTAGTGGTGGGGCCACGCGCGTTCCGGTGAACGATCCGTGAACTACGTGCCGACACGGATGCAGGCCGAGGGTGACGCCGAGCACACTGGGAGGCACCGGCAGACAGCCGGCGCAGTTCTTTCGTCAGGAGGTGTGCGATGGTCACCGTCGCGACCTGGAACATCGAGAACTTCTTCTCCCCGGGCACCGAATTCGGTCCGGCGACGCAGGCGATCTTCGACCGCAAGGTCGCGCTGCTCGCCTCCACGATCACGAGCGCCGGCGTCGACGTCGTCGCCCTGCAGGAGGTCGGCGACCTCGGGGCGTTCGACGCCCTCCTCGCCGCGCTCGGCGCCGGGTGGACCGGGCAGCTCTCGACCTTCTTCGAACCGTCGCACGCCATCCGGGTCGGGTTCGCCACGCGCATCCCGGTGACGGCGACGAGCGAATACGCCGACATCCCGCTCCAACTGCAAGGCGTTCCGACCGACGATGCGGGAGCGGCGCTCACCCGGATGGGCCGCGGCGCGCTGCGGGTGCGGGTCGCCGTGAACGGGAACGACCTCGACCTGGTCAGCGTGCACCTCAAGTCCAAGCTGCTCAGTTTTCCCGGCGGACGGTTCCAGCCGCACGACGAGGGGGAGCGCGCCCGTTACGCCTCCTACGCGCTGCTGCGCCGCGCGGCCGAGGCGGCAGCCGTGCGCTACTTCGCCAACGATCTGCTCGATGGCCACGGGACGACGCGGCGGCTGATGGTGATGGGGGACTTCAACGATGGGGTCGACGCCGCGACCACGCAGATCGTGAACGGCCCTCCAGGGAGCGAGATCGGGACCGGCGGCGAGGACCAACCGGACGCCGGCGACGGCTGGCGTCTGCTCAACCTCGCTCCGTTGATCCCGCCCGACCGTCGCTTCAGCCGCATCTATCGAGGGAACCGCGAACTGATCGACCATCAGTTCGTCTCGAGAGCCCTCCGCTCGAGCATCCAGAGCGTGACGACGATCACCGGCGCCGTGGCTCTGCCGTCGATCGACGACCGGGCGACGGCCCGCAAGGACGCGCCCATCTCCGACCACGCCATGGTGGTGTCGCAGCTCGACCTCTGATCCCGACGTCGCGTCGTCGGGACGTCGCGTCGCCGCTCAGGAGGCCACGGACTCCTCGAGCGAGCGCAGCTCGAACTCGCGCACCCGGCGAGGGATCGTCGCGCCGCACGTGCTGAGCAGCGGCTCGGAGAGCGTCTCACCCACCTCGACCACAAGCCGCTCGCCACCGTGGTCGAGCTCGACCGTCCAGCCGTGCGGATGGGCGTGCTCGGACACCACCCGGAAGGCCTCGATGGCGTCGTCCCCCGTGTGCTCGCGGGCGAACTCCTCGGCGGCCTGGGCGACCGTGCTGAGGGCGGTGCGGCCGCGCAGATACTCGCGCGCGACGCGTCCGTCGGCGTACGCAGCGACGACGGCCTCGGCCTCGGCCGCCGGAACGCGCCCGTACAGGAGCCCGTGCGGGAAGACGATCATTGTCGCCGCGAACCGGTCGCCGCCGAGATGCGAGCACTCCCAAGTCTCGTCGGGATGCGCGGCCGCCAGCGCCTCGACGACCGGGCGCCCCCGCACCGCGCAGCACTGGTCATGGCGTGCGTGGGTGCAGACAGCGTAGATCGGGCGGTCGGACAGTACGCCGGCCGAGCCGTCGAGCGGGATCTCGAGCAGCTCCTCCACCCGGTCGACCCGGCCCCACCGGATGCTCGCCCGCTCCGGCCGGCAGTCGACGAGGGCCCAGCGCCAGGAGGACTGCGACCGGCGCTCCTCTGCGCGCAGCCGGGTGCGCCGGATCGCCAGAGGCCGGATGCCCGCCGCCTCCGCCCGCGTGACGAGCGCCCTGCTCACCGACGTGTCGAGCGCGGACGCGAAGAACGCGTGAGCTCCCCACGCGCTCTCGACCTCCACGAGCAGCCAGCGCTCGCCGAACCCGGCCGTGCCCGGCAGCGGATCGCCGCGCTCGAGCGAACGGTCGCTGCAGGGCAGCCATCCGGGCTCAGTCACGGGCGGCCGGCACCACGATGCCTTCGCGCAGCAGCCGACGCACGACGACGAGGGCGGATCCTGCGTCGAGCCCGGGGAGGTCCTGTGCCGACACCGGCGCGTCGCTGAGCAGGCGCCGGACGGCGGCGGACGCCTCGGCGGGCAGCGTCACCGTCTTCTGCGGCAGGCGGATCGCCACCGTGCCCTCGGTCGTGGCGACCTGTGGATGCGACCCCGGTCGCATCGTCACCACGATGTCCGCCGGATCGGTGCCGTCGAGCGCAGCGATCAACTCCGTAGTGGCGAGCGGTCGCACGGGCGCAGCAGGGGTGTCCTTCGCCCACCGCTCCGACAGGCTCCGTGAGACGGCACTGGCCGCCGCCGGTGCGCCGGCTTCCAGAGCGGCGATCAGGTCGGCGATCGTTTCCTCGACGATCGGTCGCAGGGCGTCGGTGTCGGCCGGGTCGAAGCCGAGCGGAAGCGATGCGCGCAGGGCCGCTGTATCGGCAGCCCGGGCGATCGCCTCCTGCACGATCTCGTGACGGGTGTAGGCCGCGACCCCGATCGTCAGGTGGATGGAGATCCCGCCGAGAGCGGTGGCCGAGTGGATCCAGCCGCGCGGCAGGTACAGCGCGTCGCCGGGACGGAACGTGGCGTCGATCGCCGGCGTCCCCGCAGCACGCGTGGCCACCGCCTCGCGGTGATCGCTCCACGGCTGGTCGCGCAGCGGATCGGGGTGGACGGG
Source organism: Leifsonia poae (assembly GCF_027921845.1). Classification (GTDB taxonomy): domain Bacteria; phylum Actinomycetota; class Actinomycetes; order Actinomycetales; family Microbacteriaceae; genus Leifsonia; species Leifsonia poae. The sequence continues at coordinate 124,430 of NZ_BSEN01000005.1, read as the reverse complement.
CTCGTGGATCACCCAGTGCTTCTCGCCCGAGATCTGCAGCACGAACACATCGTGCACGTCGTAGTGCGGATCGAATCCGCGCGAGGAGGCCGGCGTGATGTACGCGTTCACCTGGCATGGATGCCCGAGTTCGGCGGACAGCCTGCGCGTGAACTCCGCGATGGGCGGCCAGGTGCGGTGCAGCCCCTGGAGCACCAGGGTGGCGCCGTCCGCGAACTCGGCCAGCACCTTCTCCGAGCTCACCTGGTCGCCGATCTCCGCGCCGAAACCGCCGGACGCCGTGTAGCGCGCGGGCGGGAGCACGGTCCCCTCCTTCGCCATCCGGATGAACGGTGTGCGCAGAGCGCGCGAGGAGATCAGTTCGTCGACATCGTCGCGGCTGAAGAGATCCGAGAAGTCGTGATCGGATTCCGCTGCCGTGGTGAGGAGCGGGCGCCGTGACCAGTAGTCGGACGCGAACGCGTCCCGATCGACGGCGATGCAGCGCGAAAGCGCGGACCGGTCGCCCGGTCCGCGCTCGTCATCCGTCATCAAGCGGATCCGTCGGCGCCGCCGTCGTGGCCACCGGCGTTCGCTCCGCCGTCGGCCGGACCTTCGCCGGCCGATCCGTCGGCTCCGCCGTCGTGTCCGCCCGGGTTGGCTCCGCCGTCGGCCGTGCCCTCTCCGGCCCCACCGTCGGCTCCGCCGTCGTGCCCGTTCGGGTTGGCTCCGCCGTCGGCGGGTCCTTCGCCGCCGGACGCCGGATCGGTGGTGATGTCGTCGTCGTTGATCGAGCTCATGTACAGCCTCCACTTCGCGGTTCGGCGGCGGTCGCCGTCGACGCTCACACTACGCGCGGGGCGCACGTGCGTCGATGTGCTCATGCCGTCACATTTCGGAACACGTTTTGAGACTCCCGCCGCGATCGGGGAGGCTCGAGGAGCCGTCAACCGTGCGCCGGTACCCTCACACCCCTTCACAAGAGAGGCACAGCCATGTCCGATTCCACCCCTCCCACCCCCTCCCTTCCGGAGAAGCCGAAATCGAGAACGGGCTGGATCGTCGGGATCGGCATCGCCGCCATCGCGGTCATCGTCGCGGTCGTGCTCATCGTCGTCAACCTGGCGTCCCCCGGTTCGTCGGCCGAGGCCAAGCGCGTCACCGTCAAGATCGGCACCACCGAGCAGGCGGCGCCGTACTGGACCGTGCTGAAGAAGGCGGCCGCCAAGGAGAACATCGACATCCAGGTCGTCGGGTTCAGCGACTACACCCAGGCGAATCCGGCGCTGAAGAGCAAGCAGATCGACCTGAACCTGTTCCAGCACCTCCTGTTCCTGGCGAACTACGACGTGTCCGACAACGCCGATCTGGTGCCGATCGCCTCGACCATCGTTGTCCCGCTGCCCCTCTACTCCGACAAGTACAAGGCCGTCGCCGACATCCCCACGGGCGCGAAGATCGCGATCCCCAATGACGCGACCAACCAGGCGCGCGCTCTCCTCGTTCTGCAGGAGGCCGGTCTGCTGAAGCTCAAGAACGGCGGCACCGTCCTCTCGACTCCGGCCGACATCGACGCGTCGGCGTCGAAGGTGACCGTGCTCCCCGTGGACGCCGCGCAGACCGCTCCCGCGCTCAACTCCGCCGACGGCGCGATCGTGAACAACAACTTCGCGCTCACGGCCGGCCTCGACCCCAAGTCCGCGATCTTCCAGGACGACCCGAAGAAGTCCGCCGCCGAGCCGTACATCAACGCGTTCGTGGCCCGCAGCGCGGACAAGGACAATGCCACCTACAAGAAGATCACCGAGCTCTACCACACCAAGCCGGTGCAGGATGCGGTGCTCGCCGAGTCCAAGAACACCGCGGTCATCGTGCAGCGCCCGCAGTCCGAACTGATCTCGATCCTCGACGAGCTGAAGAAGACCGTGAAGGCGGCGAACTAGTACCGATGCCTCTCATCGAGTTCCGCGAGGTCACGAAGTCCTTCCGCTCCGGCGACGCGACGATCACCGCGATCGACGGCGTGAGCCTGTCGATCGAACGCGGCGAGATCTTCGGGATCATCGGATACTCGGGCGCGGGCAAGAGCACGCTCGTGCGGCTGGTCAACGCGCTCGAGAAGGTGACGAGCGGTGCGATCCTCATCGACGGCGTGGACATCACGCAGCTTCCCGAACCGAAGCTGCGGGGTGTCCGCGCCGGCATCGGCATGATCTTCCAGCAGTTCAACCTGTTCCGCTCGCGCACGGTGTTCGGCAACATCGCATACCCGCTCAAGGTGGCCGGCTGGCCGAAGGAGAAGCGGAAGGAGCGGGTCGCCGAGCTGCTCGCGTTCGTCGGCCTGACCGAGAAGGCGTGGGTCTACCCCGACCAGCTGTCCGGCGGTCAGAAGCAGCGCGTCGGAATCGCGCGCGCACTGGCCACGAATCCGGCCATTCTGCTCGCCGACGAGTCGACGAGCGCGCTCGACCCCGAGACGACGGCCGACGTGCTCGCCCTCCTCAAGCGGGTCAACCGCGAGCTGGGCGTCACCATCGTGGTGATCACGCACGAGATGGAGGTCGTGCGCTCCATCGCCGATCGCGTCGCCGTGCTCGACGCCGGTCGCGTGATCGAGAGCGGCAGCGTCTTCGAACTGTTCAGCGACCCTCAGACCGTCACGGCGCAGCGGTTCGTCGGAACCGTGCTGCGCAACCAGCCCGAGGCCGACGATCTGGAGCGGCTGCGCGGCAAGCACTCCGGACGCATCGTGTCCGCGCGCATCCACGACGACGGGCGGCTGGGAGCGGTGCTCTCGGATGCGGTCGGCCGGCACAACGTCCGATTCGAGATCGTCTTCGGCGGCATCAGTGCGCTGCAGGGCCGCTCCTTCGGCAGCCTCACCCTCGAGCTCATCGGCGAGGACGCCGGCGTAGACGCGCTGATCGCCGACCTCCGCGCGGTCACCGAGGTCGAGGAGGTGGCGGCATGAGCGACTGGTCGCAGCTGTTGCCCGTCTACCTGGAGTCCATCGGGCAGACGCTCTGGATGGTCAGCGCGACCCTCGTGCTCGGCGGCATCCTCGGTCTGGCGCTCGGCGTGCTGCTCTACACCACGCGTCGCGGCGGCATTCTGGAGAACCGCCCGCTCGCAGCGGTGCTCAATGTGCTGGTGAACTTCATCCGCCCGATCCCGTTCATCATCTTCATGACGGTGGTCGCGCCCCTCACGCTGAGTCTGTTCGGCACCTTCATCGGAACGGCTGCCGCGATCTTCCCGATGACGATCGCCGCGACCTTCGGCATCTCGCGCATCGTCGAGCAGAACCTCGTGACCATCGATCCCGGTGTCATCGAGGCGGCCCGCGCGATGGGCGCGAGCCCGCTGCGCATCATCATGACCCTGCTCATCCCGGAGGCGCTCGGGCCGCTCATCCTGGGCTACACCTTCGTGTTCGTCGCCATCGTCGACCTGTCGGCGGTCGCCGGCGGTCTCGGCGGCGGGGGACTGGGCTACTTCTCGATCGCCTACGGCTACCAGCGGTACGACTGGACGGTGACGTGGGTCGCCGTGATCACGATCGTGGTGCTCGTACAGGCCGCGCAGTTCCTCGGGAACTGGCTGGCGCGCAAGGCGCTGCGCCGCTGACCCGCCGTACAATACGGAAAGGGCATCATATGACTTCCGTATCGAATGACGAGACCGCAGAGCAGCGCCGCCGGCGACGCGCCGGCGCGGACATCAAGCGCGCGCTGCGGGAGCTCAACAACCAGGTGGCGCTGCTCAACAACCAGGTGGGCTCCCGCGTCGACCTGCGCCCGGTCGACCTCGACTGCCTCGATGTCATCGCCTTGCACGGCCCCCTGAGCCCCAGCGAACTCGCGCACAGGGCCGGAGTGCACCCTGCGACGGTCACCGGCATCCTCGACCGCCTGGAGAAGAACAACTGGGTCGTGCGCGAACGCGAGGGTGCGGACCGGCGTGCCGTGCTGGTGCGCGCACTTCCGGATCGTGCCAGGGAGCTCTTCACGCTCTACGGCGGCATGAACGCCGCGATGGACGATCTCTTCGACGACTATTCGGAGGAGCAGCTCGCCACCCTCGCGGACTTCCTGCAGCGCGCGTCGGCCGCGGGACTGGTCGAGACGGCGGCGCTCGCCGAGGGATGACGGACGCCGTTCAGCCGCGGTAGCGTCCGACCGGCCGCAAACGCAGGGGAGTCTGGGCGTACTCGTCGAGGGCGTGCACGATCCAGCCGACCGCGCGCGCCGTGGCGAAGATCACCTCGCCGGCGTCGTCGGGCATCACGGAGGCGAGTGCCAGCCCTGCGAGAGCGAGATCGACATTCGGATGCGCGCCGGTGCGAGCGACGATCGGTGCCGCGAGGCGTTCGACCGCCTCGGCGACGGACGACGCCGCCGGATCGTCGCCGAGCATCCCGAGCAGCAGGCGTGCCCGCGGGTCGATTCCGCGGTAGAGCGGCTGGCCGAAGCCGGGGACCGGCCCGCGGCCGGCGACCATCGTGTCCGCGATGACGCGTTCGGGATGCTCGCCCGAGACGACGCGCTCGAGCATCCGGTAGGCCGCGCGACTGGCGTTGCCGTGCAGAGGCGAGTCGAGCGCGCCGAGCCCCGCGGTGACCACCGCGTACGGGTTCGCCCTCGCCGAGGCTGCGGCCCGAGCGGCCAGCGTCGAGACGGCGATGTCGTGGTCGATCAGCAGCACGAGCGCGGCGTTGAGCAGGCGCAGGTCCTGCGGTGCCGGCGGCCGGTCGCTGAGCCGCACCCACAGGCGTTCGGCGATCGAAGCGGTTCCCGCTTTCGCGTCGTCGCGGTACACGCCCGCCGCAGCTGCGGGAGCACGCGTGCGGAGCACTTCGGCCATACCGGCCACCAGCGCTTCCGCGGCAGGCACGACCGACGCGGGGTCCAGCGAGTACCGGAGTGGATCCAGCGCCGCGAACGCCGTCACGGCCACCTGCTGACGATCGCGGTCGGTGCCGGCCGGCGGCAGCCCGTCGGCGACCCGGCGCGCGGCGTTGACCGCGTCACCGCCGACGACGAATGCCGCCCCCGCATCCCACACGCCGGTGAGCGCCCAGTGGGCGACCGTCTCGAACGACGCAGAGGCGGCCAGGGCGGTCGCTTCGCGGCCGCGATAGTACAGCTCGCCGTCCGCGATGAACGCGAAGCCGGTGTCGATCACCATCAGCGGGCGGCCGTCCGAATGACCGCGCAGCTCGGCCGGGGCGGCGGCGGAGCGCTGCCGCCTGGACGCCGCGAACCGTTCGACCTCCAGCGCGTCGAACTCCGAGCCGCGTGCGGTCTTGTGACGCGCCAAACGACCGCGCGCGACGTACGCGTAGAGGGTCTCGAGCTTGACGCCCAGCCGCTCGGCGGTCTGCTCCGCGGTGAGGCGGGGGAGCTCATCGGTCATGGTGCTCCAGGTTGATCGAATCAACATTGACGCTGCGTGCGTCCATGCTCACACTAATACCATGCAGACGGACCGGATGGACGACACCCTCATCGATGTGCCCCGCGGCCTGACCAACGTGGTCGCCGCCGAGACGACGCTGGGCGACGTGCGCGGGCACGAGGGCTTCTACCACTACCGCCAGTACTCGGCGATCGACCTGGCGAGCACCCGCACGTTCGAGGAGGCCTGGCACCTGCTGCTCGTCGGCTCGCTGCCCGACGCGGAGCAGCTGGCGGCCTTCCGGTCGCGGATCGCGCAGGCGCGGTCGGTGCCACCCGGGGTCGCCGAGCTGCTTCCCGCCATCGCCGGCCTCACCGGCGACCGCGACCCGCTGGCGGGGCTCCGGATGGCGCTGGCCGCGGTCGCCGCGCACGACCGCATCCGGCCGCTCTACGACGAGAGCGAGGACGAGCGCATCGCCGACGCGATCCGGGTGAGCGCGATCACGCCGGTGCTGCTCGCATCGCTGCACGCCCTGGCCGAGGGCAGGGAGCCGCTCGCACCGCGCGACGATCTGGGCTACGTCGCCGACTACCTCCGCATGGTCACCGGCCGGGTACCGGATGCGCGGCACGAGCACGCTCTGAGCGCCTACATGACCGCCGCGATCGATCACGGATTCAACGCCTCGACCTTCGCGGCGCGCGTCATCGCCTCCACCGGCGCCGACCTCGCCGCTGCGGTCGGCGGCGCCCTCGGTGCCCTCGGAGGTCCGCTCCACGGAGGCGCCCCGAGCCGTGCCCTCGACACGCTCGACGAGATCGGCACGGGGGACCGGATCGACGAGTGGGTCACCCGCACGATCGATTCCGGGGGTCGCATCATGGGCTTCGGTCATGCCGTCTACCGAACCGAGGATCCGCGTTCACGGATGCTCCGCGGGATCGCCGAGGGCATCGGAGGTGCCAGGGTGGCGTTCGCGGTCGCTGTGGAGCGCCGGGTGCAGGAGTTGCTGGAGCGGATGAAGCCGGGGCGCGAGCTGCACACCAACGTCGAGTTCTATGCGGCCGTGGTGATGGAGCTGTGCGGGATTCCGCGGGCCATGTTCACTCCGACGTTCGCCGCCGCGCGCGTCGTCGGCTGGACGGCGCACGTCCTCGAGCAGGCGGCGGACGGCAAGATCGTGCGGCCGTCGTCGCGCTATGTGGGGCCTGCTGCGCCGGTGGCACTGCCGGCATCCCCGGTCGCGCGCTAGGGACGTCGCGCGCTCGGGACTGGACGCCGCCCGCGGCGGCCGTGGTGAGGGCTGCGGGTCCGACGACGACTCCGCTCAGGGCTGTCAGGGATGTGAGCGTACCCTGCGTAGGAGACGGCAACCCGAGACCCTGGAGGACAGCGTGACCGCATCCACCGACCTGCTCATCGACGCCTTCGACCGCATCGCGCAGGTGGTGCGCAGTACGGTGGGCGGCCTCGAGCCCGCCCTGCTCGGCGAGCGGATCGACCCCGGCAGCAACTCGATCGCGTGGCTGGTGTGGCACCTGACGCGGATCCAGGACGACCACGTCTCCGACGTCGCGGGCCAGACCCAGGCGTGGATCGACGACGGCTGGTCCGACCGCTTCGGGCTGCCGTTCGACCGCTACGACACCGGCTACGGCCACACGCCCGACGAGGTCGGCGCGCTCGAGGGCGTCGGTGCCGTGGAGCTGTTCGGCTATCACGACGACGTGCACCACCGCACCGTCGCCTATCTGCGCACCGTGACCGACCGCGACCTCGGCCGCGTCGTCGACGAGGCCTGGGACCCGCCCGTCACCCTGGGCGTCCGCCTGGTGAGCGTGATCTCCGACGACCTGCAGCACGCCGGGCAGGCCGCTTTCGCGCGCGGGGTGCTCGAGAGGCGATGAACGGGATGCGCGGCTCCGTGCGACACGTCGAGTGGATCGGCGACGACGATCCGGAGCGGCTGGAGGCGGCCACCGTCACCCTGGCGGCCGACCGGCTCGACGCCCTCGGGGTCTCCCGCACGACCGACTACGTGACGAACTGGTCGCTCGAGACCGGCGAGGGGTGGGTGACGTCGCGTCTCGACGTCGCGGTGTCCGGCCGTGGCTGGAGACGCCGCCTCGTGCTCGCGCGGGATGCCCACGGCCGCTGGACCAGCGACACCGGGACGAGTGGGCACGCGGTCCATCAGGGTGTCCCGCTCGGCGAGCCCGGCATCGCGGATCCGCTCTCGCTCGCCGGGGCGCTCGACTGCGACCTGGCCCTGTGCCCGGTGACGAACACGATGCCGATCCTGCGGCTCGGTCTGCTCGCCGCCCCGACCGAGGAGCGGCACCTCGTGATGGCCTGGGTCGCGCTCCCGTCGCTGGAGGTCGTGCGCAGCGATCAGGTGTATTCCTCGGCCGCCCCGTACGATCCCGCCGCGGGGCACGGAGTCGTGCGATATCAGAGCGCGACGCGCGACTTCACCGCAGACCTCACGGTGGATGCCGACGGGCTGGTCATCGACTACCCGCAGCTGGCCCGGCGCATCCGCGCCCGCCCGTAGCGCCGCCGTTACGGGTTCGGGTCGAGGGTTTACGGGGTCGGGGCGAGGGCGTCGTATCGGCGGAACGATCCCTGCACCCGCACGATCGTGGCCACGAGCACGATGATGATCAGCCCACCGAGGAGCGGAGGGAACCAGAGCGCGCCGGTCAGGGCGAGCACTCCGATGTAGAGGTCGCCGAGGCGCGGTCCGCCGGTGACGACCACCGTGAAGATCCCCTGCAGTCGACCGCGCATCACGTCCGGCGCCGAGGCCTGCAGGATGGTCACCCGGAAGATCGAGCTGACGTTGTCGGCCGCGCCGGAACCCGCCAGCAGCACCGCGGCGGCGATCAATGCCGGCAGATTGGCGTCGGCGATGTTCTGCCCGGTGCCGGTGAAGCCTCCGAAGGCGACGACGGCGAGCACGATGCCGAAGCCCAGGATGCACGCACCGTAGACCATGATCGCTCGCCCGACCGCGCGGCCCTGCCAGCGCACGTGGCCGAGGCGTCCCGAGAAGACGCTGGAGAGCAGCGTGCCGACTGCGCCGGCCGCGGTGAGGATGCCGACTGTGACGGGGCCGCCGCCGATCAGCAGCGCGCCGACAGCGGGGAACAGGGCGCGCGGCTGTCCGAAGGTCATCGCGATGATGTCGAGCACGAACGTCATGCGCAGATTCGGCGCCGTCTTCAGGAAGCGGAGTCCGAAGAGCACCGACTCCAGCCCGGCGCTCTGCCGCTCTCCCTCCGGCACGATGCGCGGCAGCGTGAAGATACCGAGGAAGGCCGCGGTGAACAGGACCACGTCGATCGTGTACGTCCAGCTGATGCCGACGGTGGCGACCAGCAGGCCGGCGAGCGCGGGGCCGACGGTGACCATCACGCCCATGCTGATGCCGCCGAGCGCGCTCGCCGCGGGGAGCAGCCGGGTGGGGAGCAGTCGCGGCGTGATCGCCTGCCGGGTGGCTCCGATGACGACGGACGCGACCGCGTTGATCGTGGTCAGCACGTAGAGCGGCCAGACGACCTGCACGTCGAGCCAGGCGAAGACGGCGATGCCGGCCGTCGACGTCCAGGCGACGATCGCCGTGACCAGGGCCACGATCCGGCGGTCGAAGGCGTCGGCGAGCACGCCGCCGTAGAGCCCGAAGACGATCATCGGCACGAGGGCGAACAGGGCGACGAGCGCGACCGCGAGGGTCGAGCCCGTGAGATCGTAGATGTGCAGCCCGACAGCGACGATGGTCATCTGGCTGCCGATGCCGGAGATCGCGCCGCCGAACCAGAGGCGTGCGAACGCCGGGCTCTCGCGCAGCGGGGAGAGGTCGACGAAATGACGACGACGCGTCAGCGTCGTATCGTCGGGCTCCTTCGTGACGGGCTCGCGGGTCAGAAGCGGGGCTTCTTGCTCTGCGCGACGGCCGCGAGCGAGAAGACGAGGCCGGCCGCCATGATCGTCACCGTGACGGCCTGGAGGACGACCTGCCAGAACGGCAGGAACGGCGTGACGGAGACCCAGAGCCACAGGATGGCGCCGATGAGCGTGATCACGTAGCTGAAGGTCTTGCGAGCGTAGATCGCGTTGAGCGAGACGACCGTGCCGGCCACGAACACCTGGAACAGCGGCAGGAAGTTGTCGGCATTGCCGGTCCAGGTCGTGACGACGCTGATCACCAGGAACACGAGCGAGACCAGCACGACGACCGTGGCGATGATCGAGCCGAGGGGGCCGGGCAGAACGGCGCTCAGGCTGCGGACGAGCGTGCCGTGCTCGTCGTCGATGTCGGCGGTCGTGCTCTCGTGTACGTGTGTTGTGCTCACGAAGGAAATCCTAGCGCCGAGCGCGCCCTGGCAACGAAAACGCCGCTGGGTATGGTGGGGGCATGTCCCCGCACCGCCGTCGCCGCACATCCTTCGACCTGCCGAAGCGCATCGAACGCGCCGACGAGCGCATCGCCCGCCGGATCAACGCGCGTCGCACGATCCGTGGCGCCGACGCGTTCTGGCGTGATCTCTCGACCGCGGCGAACCACGGTGTGCTCTGGTTCGCGGCAGCCGGTGTGCTCATGGCGCTGGGCAAGCCGCGCGCCGCGGCGCGCGGACTGGCATCGCTCGGCATCGCGAGCGCGCTCGCCAACCTGATCGGCAAGCAGCTGGTCGGCGGCGAGCGGCCGGCCCTCACCTCCATCCCGATCTCCCGCCGTCTCGACCGCACGCCCACGTCGCCGTCGTTCCCGTCCGGCCACACGGCCAGTGCCGTCGCGTTCGCCACGGGCGCGGCGCTCGAGTCTCCCCAGACGGGCGCTGCGCTCGCGCCCCTGGCCGCCGCCGTCGGATACTCCCGGTTGCACACCGGCGCGCACTGGGCGTCTGATGTCGCGGGTGGAGCGATCATCGGGATGACGGCCGCGCTGATCGGCAAGGCCATCGTCCCCTCGAAGCCCGTCCCGCTAGCCCGGCTGCGCGAGGCGCCGACGGCCGCCACGCTGGACCTGCCGAGCCTGCCCGACGGCGAGGGGGCGTTCATCGTCGTCAACCCGAACTCCGGACACGATGCGGGCCGACCCAGCCCGATCCCGCGGCTGCGCCACCGGCTGCCCCGAGCCGTCGTCCACGAGTTGAAGAAGGGCGACGACATCGCCGAGCTGGTGGATGCCGCACTCGCGTCGCCGACACCGCCGCGTGTGCTCGGCATCTACGGCGGCGACGGATCGGTCGCAGCGATGGCCGGCACCGCCCGGCGGGTCGACCTGCCGCTCATGGTGATGCCCGGTGGAACGTTCAATCACTTCGCCAAGGCGGCGCTGCTCGAATCGGTCGACAGCGCCATCGATGCGCTGATCGCCGGATCGGGCCGTCCGGTCGACGTGGCCGAGCTGACCGTCGCCGACGGCGAGCCGATCACGGTGCTCAACACGGCATCCGTCGGCATCTACCCGGCGTTCGTGGCCGAGCGGGAGAAGCACGAGAGGCGACTCGGCAAGCCGCTCGCGGCGGCGCTCGCCGCGGTGCGCATCCTGCGGATGGCCGACCCGATCGACGTCGAGCTCGACGGTCGCCGACAGAAGGTCTGGTCGATCTTCGTCGGCGTCGACCGGTACTACCCGGTGACGGTCGCGCCGATCGAACGACGCCGTCTCGACGACCGGCTGCTCGACATCCGCATCCTGCGCGCCGATCGCAGGCCGCGGACGCGGGGCGCGCTCGCGCTCGCCCTCGGTGGCAGGGGCGACACGATCGCCGCCCGCATGCCGTTCCTGCAGGGGCCGCCGGCGGTCGACGCGTCCACCGACGTCGAGCTCCGCGTCGTGACGTACGACAACGCGAGTGGTGACCCCGGCTACGCGCACGACGGCGAGGCATCGAAGGAGACTCCGCGTGCCGCCGACGGTTCGCATCCCCTGTCGATCCGCGTCGTCCCCGCAGGTCTGCGCCTGTACGCCCCTGTCAAGAAGGAGAACCACGGATGATCAGTGACGCCCGGGCATTCGCCGACGACTGGCTCGCCGGCTGGAACGCGCACGACCTCGACGCCGTCTTGGCACACTTCAGCGACGACGCGGTGTTCACGTCCCCTGTCGCCCGCCAGCTGCTGGACGGGAGCGATGGAGTGCTGCGCGGAAAGGCCGCGATCCGGGAGTACTGGGAGGAGGGGCTGCGACGCATCCCCGACCTCCGTTTCGAGATCGTCGATGTCTACGCGGGACTCGACACGGTCGTGATCAACTACCGCAACCAGCGCGGCGGCCTGGTCTGCGAGGTGCTGCAGTTCGACGGCGACCTGGTCGTCGCCGGTCACGGAACGTACCGTGAGTCCGGCGACAACCTCGCCGGCGCTACTCGGGATTGATGTCCGCGATCGACTTGTCGAGGCGGAGCCCCCGCCAGCTCGGCTGACGGAGCCGGTTCGTCGGCGTCCACTCGGCGAACTCCACCTCGCCGACCAGCTCGGGACGCACCCAGTGCGCGTCGCGGGCGTCGAGCGACGGCACGTCGGTGAGCGGGCTCGTCTTCCTCGGATGCGCGGAGAGCCTGGTCTTGAGATCGTCGAGCATCGCATCGGTGAAGCCGGTGCCCACCTTTCCCACGTAGCGCAGCTCGTCGCCGTCCGGGATGCCCAGCAGAAGCGCCCCGACCGCATTCGCCCGACGGCCGTTGCCGGGTCGCCAGCCGGCGATCACGACTTCGGCCATCCGGTGGTGCTTGATCTTGATCCAGGTGCGCGACCGGCGCCCGGTGGCGTAGGTGCCGTCGCGGCGCTTGGCCATCACGCCCTCGAGCCCGAGCTCCCGGCTGCTGTCGACGGCGTGCTCGAGGTCGCCGTCGAATGCCGGCGGAACCTGCACCGCGTGCCCGCGGGGCGGCGTCACGTTCTTCGCGAGCGCTGCACGGCGTTCGTCGTAGGTGCGTGAGCGCAGGGATTCGCCGTCGAGTTCGAGCAGATCGAACACCATGTAGTGCACGGGAGCGCGCTTCATGGCGGCCTCGACCTCGGCCGCCTTGGTGAGGCCCATCCGGGTCTGCAGGATGCCGAAGTCGGGTCGGCCGCGCGGGTCGAGCGTCACGATCTCGCCGTCGAGCACCGCATCGTGGTCGCCGACCACATCGACCAGCGTGCTCAGCTCGGGGTAACTGCGCGTGACGTCGTTGCCGTTGCGGGTGCTGAGGCGGAGCGCGCCGCCGCGCACCTCAGCGATCGCCCGGATGCCGTCCCATTTCATCTCGAAGGCCCAGTCCTCCTCGTCGTGCACGTCCGCGACGGAGCCGAGGGTGGCCAGCATGGGGGAGATCGGCGCGCCGGTGATCGTCGTGTCGGACGCGGTGGTGCGGGCCGACGCGGTCGTGGGCGCCTTCTTCGTGGTGCTCTTCGTGCTATTGGCGGTGCTTTTCGCGGTGCTCTTCGTGGTGCCCTTGGCGCTCTTCGCCGTGCTCTTCGTTGTGCCCGTGGCGTCATCCTGCTTCATCAGGTGGATCAGCCAGTTCTGCGCGGCCTTGCCCTCGCCGCCGGTGTGGATCAGCGCGAACTTCCGGTCGCCGCCGAGGCCGCCACCGGGCGTTCCGTGCAGCGTGACGATGACCTCCTTGTCGTCGCGCCACTTCTCGACGTCGTAGTCACCGGCATCCCAGATCGTCACGTGCCCGGCGCCGTATTCCCCATGCGGTATGTCGCCCTCGAAGGCGCCGTACTCGAGCGGGTGGTCCTCGACGTGGACCGCGAGATGGTTCTGCCCGGGGTCGGTCGGCGGTCCCTTCGGCAGTGCCCAGCTGACGAGCACGCCGTCGTGCTCCAGCCGGAAGTCCCAGTGCAGCCGACGCGCGTGATGCTCCTGGATGACGAACGTGCGACCGCTCGTGGAGTGCGGCGTGTCCTCGGGGACGGGCTCGGGCGTCTTCGCGGCATCGCGCTTGCTGCGGTACGTCGTCAGGCGGTCTTCGGCGGCGCCGTGCACCTCCTCGTCGAGGTGACCGGCCGAGAGGTCGGCCAGCGGGTCGCCGCGTCGCTTCACGCGGGCCAGCACCTCGGTGTAGTCGAGGTGGGCGAGCTTCTTGGAGGCCAGTTCGCGCCAGGTGCGCGGGGCGGCGACCGTGGGGTGCAGGCGGCCGCGCAGCGAGTACGGTGCGATCGTGGTCTTTGCCGCGCTGTTCTGGCTCCAGTCGACGAACACCTTGCCGGCACGGATCGCGCGCTTCATGTCGCTGACCACCAGATCGGGATGGTCGGCCTCGAGCGCCCGCGCGAGCTCGTGAGCGACCGCCGAGATCTGGTCGCTGGTCTGACTGCCGTCGAGCGCGGCGTACAGATGGATTCCTTTCGAGCCGCTCGTGACGGGCATCGGATCGAGCCCCATGTCGACGAGGATGTCGCGCGCGAGCTGCGCCACCTCGGCGCAGTCGACGAGGGTCACGCCCTCCCCGGGATCCAGGTCGAGCACGAGGCGGTCCGGGTTCTTCGGCGTGCCGTTGCGCGAGATCCGCCATTGCGGAACGTGCACCTCGAGCGACGCGATCTGCGCCAGCCAGATGAGGGTGGATCGGTCGTTGACCAGCGGATAGTCGTTGCTGCTGGTCTTGTGCTTGATCGTGCGGCGCTTCACCCAGCTCGGTGTGCCCTCGTCGAGGTTCTTCTGGAAGAAGACCTCACCCGGATGGTCGGCGGTGCCGACGCCGTGAACCCAGCGCTTGCGGGTGGCCGCCCGATCGCGCACGTGGGGGATCATCACGTCGGCGATCGCGTTGTAGTAGCCGATCACGTCGGCTTTGGTGGTTCCGGTCTCGGGGTACAGGACCTTGTCGAGATTGGTCAGCTTGAGACGGTGTCCGTCGATTTCGACCATCTCACTGTCGGATGTCGGCATGACAGAACGCTACGCCCGGAGGTCCGAAGTTCAATCACTGGTTGAAAAAGCCCCGGTCTACGGTGACGATGGTGCAATGAGGGCCATTTGGACGGGTGCGATCACTTTCGGGTTGGTCAACGTGCCGGTGAAGGTGTACAGCGCCACCGAGGACCATGATGTCGCACTGCATCAGGTGCACGACGCCGACGGCGGCAGGATCCGCTATCAGCGACGGTGCGAGATCGACGGGAAGATCATCCCGTACGAGCACATCGCCAAGGCGTACGACGACGGGGAACGCACCGTGGTGCTGACGCCGGAGGATCTCGCGTCGTTGCCGGCCGAGCGCAGCCGGGAGATCGACGTGGTCGAGTTCGTGCCGAACGAGCAGCTCGACCCGATCATGTTCGACCGCAGCTACTACCTCGAGCCCGACTCCAAGTCGCTCAAGGCCTACACGCTGCTGCGCCGGACACTGGAGGATTCCGAGCGCACCGCGATCGTGAACTTCGCACTGCGGCAGAAGACGCGGCTGGGCGCCCTGCGCGTGCGCGGGAACGTGCTCACGCTGCAGACCCTGCTCTGGAACGACGAGATTCGCGAGGCCAGCTTCTCGGGACTGGACGAGACGCCACGGGTGACGCAGCGCGAGCTCGACCTGTCGAACGCGCTCATGGAGAGCTTCGCCGGCGACTTCGAGCCGGAGAAGTTCACCGACGAGTATCAGGACGAGCTGCGCAAGCTGATCGACGCCAAGCTCGAGCAGGGCGATGCGATCGACACGGCCGAGACGTTCGGCGAGGAGGAGGAGAAGCGCGCGGGCGGCGGCGAGGTCATCGACCTGATGGAGGCGCTGCAGCGCAGCGTCGAGCGCAGCCGCTCGGGGTCCGGCTCCGGTGGCTCCGGGAAGTCGTCGAAGGGCTCGGCGTCGAAGAGCACGGGCACGAAGGCCTCGGCCTCGAAGAGCGGAACCGCCCGAAAGCCGGCGGCGAAGCCCGCTGAGAAGAAGACGGCAGCGAAGAAGAAGCCCGCGTGACGCGGCTGCGCCGCAGCGACCCGTCGGGTCCGGGATATCGGCGTGTCTCCTCGAAGAAGGGGCCGTCGTATCAGGATGAGGCCGGCAACACCATCGTGGACGAGCGCGAACTGGAGCGCATCCAGTCGCTGGTGATCCCGCCGGCCTGGCAGGACGTCTGGATCTCA
The DNA here is from genome assembly GCF_027921845.1 of Leifsonia poae. Taxonomy (GTDB): domain Bacteria; phylum Actinomycetota; class Actinomycetes; order Actinomycetales; family Microbacteriaceae; genus Leifsonia; species Leifsonia poae. Next base: position 108,976 of record NZ_BSEN01000005.1, on the reverse strand, counting down.
CCGGATGCCCGCGGCCACATCCAGGCGGTCGGCATCGACCAGGCGGGCCGTCGCCAGTATCTGTACCACGAGTCGTGGCGCCTGCATCAGGATCGGGTGAAGTTCGACAGGGCGCTGCAGCTGGCGGAGACGCTGCCGTCAGCGCGGCGGCGGGTCACGCTCGACCTGCGTGAGCCGGGGTTCGGCCGCGACCGCATCCTGGCTGCGGCCTTGCGCATCATCGACCTGGGGTCGTTGCGGATCGGGAGTGAGGAGTACCTGCACGCCAACGGCAGCCGCGGTCTCACGACGCTGCTCTGCCGCCACGTGAAGGTCGACGGCGACGCGGTGACGCTCACCTTTCCGGCGAAGAGCGCGCAGAAGTGGACGAGCACGATCGTCGACGAGGACGTGGCCACCCTGCTCGGCGAGGTCCTGGATGCCAGGGGCGAGCGGTCGCGGGTGCTGTCGTGGAAGGACGGCACGTGGCACACGATCCGTCCCGCGTCGTTGAACGAGTACATCCGGCGGCAGACCCGAGGCGAGTTCACGGCGAAGGATTTCCGCACGCTGCACGGCACGATCACCGCCGCTGCCGCGCTCGCGCACCTGGGCACGGGCGGCACCGACCGCGAGAAGGCGAAGCGGATGACCGCCGCCGTCGTCGAGGCGGCCGACGCCCTCGGCAACACCCCGACGATCGCCCGCAACAGCTACATCGACCCCCGCATCTTCGACCGCTACCGCGCCGGCACCGTCATCGACCTCTCGAACGGCCGTGCCCCGGAGCCCGCGCTGCTCGAACTCCTGAGCTGAGTGGCGCTGGCCTACAGCATCTGATCGTTCGGCTCGCCCTCGACACAGCGGCTATCGCCGCCGAAGATGGCGTAATTGTCACCGACGATGAAGTGCAGCAAACGCCCGTCCCGATCGGTGCCGGTCAGCCAGGCCGGTGAAGACAGAATGCGGCGCGACGGGTCAAGTTGCTCGTCGAGATCGATGCCAGCCTCGATGCCGCGTTGCGCCCAAAGCTTCTGGGCTTGCTCGGCTAGGTGCTGCGGGCTGTCCTGCAATGGGACGCCTGAACGTGTGGCCAAGAACATGAATTGCGCGCCATCGGATCCATTTGGGAGTGCGCACCAGAACCAGGAGCGCGTGTCCACTGTCCACTCGCCTCCGACGAGCTTGCTCATCGACTCATACAAGCTCATGACCTCATTTCGTGCTTGATCCGGCGTCATCTTCCGGTCTCCCTCGAAGGGCCATGCCGGACCAGAGCAAGATGCCGTCGAAAGCAGCACGAACTGGACCACAGCCGTTGCTGCGACGGTGCGAATCCATCGGCTCATCAACGAAGGCTCAATCGAGCGATATCGTCGCTCTTCTCGTGTAGCTGCTGAAGAATTCTCTCCACTGGTAGTCCGCCGTAGTGGACCTCGTCGCCCCTGCCCAAGGTGACTTTCGCCGAATCGTACATCGAGGCCGTTCCCCGATCGAGATAGCTGTAGGTGGCGGGCCCGCCGCCGCCGATCGGGCCGTGATTCGTCACGGGGCACAGGCGATGGCCGTTGTCGTCGGTTGCCGCTTCCGAACTGAACGCTGTCGCGCCGAAGGACGGATCTGTGGGGTCGACCCGACGGCTCCCGAGCTGACCAGCCGCCGCCCAACCATCGTGGCTGCCCTGCGAGGCGTAGACCTCACCGGGTGGAACGTTGAGGTCCCTTGCCGTGTGTATCTCGCCGGGAATGCCGGCCGATCCAAGGAGCACGACGTGGTCGGCGTGCGCGGAGCTCAGCGCAGCGCATGCAACGGCCGTGCCGTACGAATGGGCCACCAGCGATACCTCGGCGTCAGAAGGCTTCACGAATGCGTGCCCATTGATCAGCTGAGCAAGGCGCGCACCTCCTGCGTGAGCCCTATCGTTCGCGAGCACGGCGGGAACGTCGATGCCCAGTGGCGGCTCGTAGCCGATCCATGCGACCACGGCAGATGATGCGGCCATCTTGGGGTCAATCTTTCCCTGGGTCGACCTGAACTCGGTGCTCGCCTTCGTCAGTTTTTCGATGTCTCCCTCCACCGTCGTGTTCATGCCGGGGACCAGGAACGTCGCAGTGGTCGCAGTGTCGAGATCGCCGACCGAAACGGACGCCTTCGGGAACCGGTCCAGCACAAGCGAGATGAGCTGGCGCGGCGGCGAGCCACCGTCGTCGCCTAGAGCCGTGAGCACCGCCTTCAGCACACGGACCGTCTCGCGAGACACCCGAGTGTCGCGTCGCGAACGTTCCAGGATGCTCTCGAGTTCGCGCCGGTTGGCCTGGTCGCGCGCCCAGAACGCGACCCCGTCGAGGTTGCCGATGGCGCCGGGGATGGACGTGATGATCAGGAGCTGGCTCGCCGATGGCACGCCCTGCTCGTCGCCGTTCATACTCTTCCACCAGGTCGCCGCCGCCTCCGGCGAGAGCTCGGCGATCCGACGCGCGATGACCGGTCGCTGCTCCAGGAGCACCGCGAGGTCGGTCGCCGACAGCCCGCGGAGCATCGCCAGCAGGGCCGTGGTGTCGGTGCTGACGACCGCGGCGGCGGTGAAGCGCGTCATCCGGCCCAGCACGCCGTCGCCGCTGAGCGCGGCGACGCAGGCGGCGTCGATCTGCCGCCGCCGGGTGACCAGCTGCTCCCATTCGGCGTCGAGCCGGCGTAGGCGCGACGACTCCGTCTCGACCGTCTCGGTGAGGACCGCCCGGCGGCGGGCGTCGTCGTCGAGCGAGAGCCCTGCATCCGCGCCGATTGAAGGAATCAAAGAAACCTGCCACTGGGCGGCGGTCAGCGCCTCCCGAGCGGACCGGCGCTGCGCCTCGAGGGCGGCCTGGGCGTCTTTGAGCGGACCGAGTCGGCCGGCGTAGGTTCGCAAGGCGTCGGATTGGCCGCGAAGCCCCCGCTCCAGCAGGGCGAGTTCGGGCGTGACGGCATCGATCGCCGCCACGAAGGCGTCGCGGGCCTTCCCCGTCCAGGTGGACCCGCAGACGGTGTTGCGTGCGCGGATGGCCTCGCTTCGCGCGTCGGCGATCTCGTCGGCCTTCGCGGACCGTCCGCGGGCGAGAGCCAGGATCCCGGCCGGTTCGCCGGCGCCGGGGTCCTCGACCGTCACCCCCATGAGCGCTGGCCCTTCGAGTGTCTGTTCAGCGCAGCACGAACGTCGTTCACCGGCGGCTTCCTCCCCAAGTCGACCTGATCGGCACCGGCGATGTCGAGGTGCCGATCAGAGCCTAGGAAGTCAGGGCGCCCGTGAGAATGCTTGGATCAGTGATATGCGGGCATGCCTCGGCGCCCGCCGGAGAGGGTCGCGGCGGATGCTCAGTCCTGCGACTTCTGTGCCGAGAGCGGCTCAGCGATGTCCTCCAGGGACTTCCCTTCCGCGTCGACGCCGAGGAAGAGTTCGACCAGGCCGGCAGCGATCATGAGTCCCGCGCCGATGAAGTACCCGATGGCGACGGCGTGCGATCCGGCTTCGATGAGCTGTCCGAACAGGATCGGTCCCGTGATGCCACCGATGGCGGTGCCGACCGCGTAGAAGAACGCGATGGCCATGGCTCGTGTCTCCATCGGGAACACCTCGCTCACCGTGAGGTAGGCGCTGCTGGCGCCCGCCGACGCGAAGAAGAAGACGACCATCCAGCAGGCGGTGAGCCAGAACGCGTCGAGCACCCCCATGTCGAACAGGATGGCGGTGCCGACGAGGAGCACACCGCTTCCCACGTAGGAGAGAGTGATCATGAAGCGGCGACCGACGGAGTCGAACAGGTGCCCGAGCAGCAGCGGGCCGAGGAAGTTGCCGATCGCGATCGGCACCAACGCCCAGGGCGCCACGTCATCCGGCACATGCAAGAGCTTGGTCAGCACCAGCGAGTAGGTGAAGAACACCGCGTTGTACAGGAACGCCTGGCCGATGAACAGCGACAGGCCCAGCACGAAGCGCTTGGGGTACTTCGAGAGGGCGACCTGCACGATCTCGCCGAAGCCCGTCGTCCTGCGCTGCTTGATGCGGATCGCCTTGTCGTCGGGGACGGCTTCCAGCTCGGTTCCGGTGTCTTTCGCGACGTCGGCCTCGATCTCGGCGACGAGCTTCTCCGCCCCTTCGTCGTAGCCGTGGATGAACATCCAGCGCGGGGATTCGGGGACGTTGCGACGCACGAGCAGGATGACCAGGCCCAGCACCGCGCCGAGACCGAAGGCGAGGCGCCAGCCGAGATCGGCGGCGAAGATGTCGGTGTTGAGCAGGAAGACCGTGAGCACGGCGCCGAACGCTGTGCCCAGCCAGTACGAGCCGTTGATGGCCAGGTCGACCAGCCCGCGGCGTCGCGCCGGAATGAGCTCGTCGATGGCCGAGTTGATCGCCGCGTACTCGCCCCCGATGCCCGCCCCGGTGAAGAACCGGAACACGAAGAACATCAGCGGCGTGAAGGAGAACGCCGTGAGAACGGTCGCCAGCAGATAGAGGCCCAGGGTGATGATGAACAGCTTCTTGCGGCCGAAACGATCGGTCAGATAGCCGAAGACCAGAGAGCCGCAGCAGGCACCCGCTACGTAGATGGCGGCGGCGAGGCCGACCTGCGCGGTGGTCAGTCCGAGGCCGCTCTCGGGCTCGGTTAGCCGGCTGCCGATGGCTCCGACGATGGTGACCTCGAGGCCGTCGAGGATCCACACCGTGCCGAGTCCCACGACGACCAGCCAGTGCCAATGGGACCAGGGGAGCCGGTCCATCCGCGCGGGAATGGTGGTCTCGATCGTCTTCAGCGTCGTTGCCTGAGAATTCGATGTATGCGCGCTCACAGACGGCACCCTACGAGCATCCGCCCGTTCCCAGCAGGGGCTTGACACAATCGGATGCGCTGGTAAAAGCAACCGCCGCCTAGCGTAGGTCAGCTCACAGTGTCAACCCCTTGTTGGGGGTCTCTCGCACATGTTTACCCTTGCTCGTGGCGTTCGCTCCGGTGGACGCCCCACGCACCAGAAGCAAGCAGACCATACGAGCCGACGGGATGAACAAATGACAGTGCTCGAAGTGACCAATGATCCGGTGCGCGACTACCTCAACTCGATCGGCCGCACGCGACTGCTGACCGCCGAAGAAGAGGTAGCCCTCGCGAAGCGCATCGAAGTCGGAGTTCTCGCAGGGGAGCGGATCGCCACGCGACCAGCGTTGACCCCGCGCGAACGCCGTGAACTGCAGTGGCTCGCCGACGACGGCAAGCGCGCGTTCGAACGGTTCATCGAAGCGAACCTCCGGTTGGTGGTGAGTATCGCCAAGCGCTACGCCGGCCGCGGCCTGCCCGTGATGGATCTCATCCAGGAGGGCAACCTCGGACTCGTGCGCGCGGTCGAGAAGTTCGACTACCGCACCGGCAACAAGTTCTCGACCTACGCCACCTGGTGGATCCGCCAGTCCATCCTGCGCGGCATCGCCGACACCGCCCGCCTCATCCGGATCCCCGTGCACACGGTGGAGAAGATCGACAAGCTGGACCGCATCCGGCGCGATCTCGGCGGCGAGTTGGGGCGCACCCCCACACTGGAGGAGATGGCAGAGGCCTCGAACCTCGAGCCCGCCGAGGTGCGGAAGCTGCAGATGAGCGACTCAGAGACGGTGTCGCTCGCGGTGCCGGTCGGCGAGAACGAGGGCGCCGAGCTCGGCGACCTGATCGAGGACGACGACTTCCCCGGACCGCCCGAGGCGGTCGAGGTCGGCTTCCGCCACCGTGACCTCGAGGACCGCCTTCGCGAGCTCCCTCCGCGCGACGCCAAGGTCGTCAGGATGCGCTTCGGGCTCGACGGTCAGAAGCCGATGACCCTGGACGAGGTCGGCGAGATCTACGGCATCACGCGCGAGCGGGTGCGCCAGCTCGAGACGCGCAGCCTCAAGCGCCTGCGCAGCCCCGAGTTGCTCGAATACCTGCGCTAGCCGCACCTAGCGCGACCGGGACCCCGTGCTCATTCGAGCGCGGGGTTCTCGTGTTCTGCCGCCGCCTGCTCGAACGGGATGTCGCCCGGACGGTCGGTCGACTCCGACCCGGTCTCGGGCTCGGTCGTGTCCTGCTGCCCCGCACTGGCGTCGCCGGGCTGCGCGTCGGGCGCTGTGCCGTCGGACGTCGTGCCGGATGAGGTCGTGTCTGTCATGGCGTGCCTGCCTTCCTGCCATGATTCTCCGATCAACGGTAGGCGCACGCCCGTCGTGAGGCAAGGGCAGGTGTCCGCCCTCGGCACGCCGTCGCAACCGAGCGTCGACCCCGTGATCAGCGTCCTGGGGGCGTGTCCGCGTTGACCTCGTCGGCTCCGAGCGCGCCGATCTCCTCGGTGAGCTGCAGCCCCTGAGCGCTGTTCGACGACAGGGTGAGTGCTTCGAGCCAGGTCTTGTTGATCTTGGGCTGGCGACCCCCGCTGTAGCGGAACAGCAACGGGATGGCCGGGTCGATCCAAATCGCGCTGCGCCCGTCTCCCACGCTCTGCTCATCGCGCCAGGAGAAGAAGAAACCTTCCTTGCGGCGCAGCTTCAAGCCGACGACGATCTGGAGGTGCGCGAGGACGCGGTCGTCGAATCCGATCTCGGTCGTGCCGGCGTAGATGAGCTTGCCCATGCGATGAACCGTACATGACGAAACGCGCCTGCGCGCGCACCGCCCGGCACGCATCGAGGCGGCGCGTTGTCAATCCCTTGGCCGCTCAGGCCCTGCGATCTAGCGTTGGATGGGGAACGACGGGAGACAGCGATGGAGCGCGGGGAAGCGTGGATCGTGCGTCACGGGGGACGCGAGTACATCACCTCGGATGAAATGGCGCGGATCTTCCTGTCGCAGGCCGAGCAGGCCGTTCGCACAGGCGAGCCGACCCTCGTGGTGCTTCGGCACAGCAAGGGCGTCGAGCTGGTGCTCGTGACCGACGAGTCATCGTTCACGGTCGCCCGCCGGCACGCAGCGGCGGTCGATGAAATCGGGCACGCACGCCACGTGCTGCACTGACATACGGCCGCGCCGGAGCGACCTCCACGGTCGGCTGAGAGTCCTCTCCGGGGTCGAGCGTATGGTCTCGTCATGACACGACGAGCCCTGGTGACCGGAGCGACCGGCTATATCGGCGGGCGGCTGGTGCCCCGCCTCCTCGCTGACGGATTCGACGTGCGGGTGCTCGTGCGCTCGCCGCAGAAGCTGACGGATGTGCCGTGGGCCGGCGATGTCGAGGTGGCCACGGGCGACCTGCACGACGCCGGGTCCGTCGCCGCCGCCATGGCCGACGTGGACGTCGTGTACTACCTCGTGCACTCGATGCGGGCATCCGGTGATTTCGACGAGGAGGAGGCGGGCGCCGCCCGCACGGTCGCCGATGCTGCGGAGCGGGCAGGGGTGTCGCGCATCGTCTACCTCGGCGCCCTGCATCCCACCGGCGTCGAGCTGTCGCGGCACCTGCGCTCGCGCGTCGCCGTCGGCCGCATCCTGCTCGACTCGGCCGTGCCGACCGTCGTGCTGCAGGCGGGCGTGGTGATCGGATCGGGCTCGGCCTCGTTCGAGATGATCAGGCACCTGACGGAGGTGCTGCCGTACATGCCCGCGCCGCGCTGGGTGCGCAACCGCATCCAGCCGATCGCGATCCGCGATGTGCTCTTCTACCTCCGCGCCGCCGCCGATCTGCCGCCGGACGTCGATCGCGCCTTCGACATCGGAGGTCCCGACATCCTGCGCTACGGCCAGATGATGAACGGGTTCGCGGTCGAGGCCGGTCTGCGGCAGCGCCCGATCGCTGCGCTCCCGGTGTTCACGCCCTGGCTCGCCTCGCAGTGGGTGAACCTCGTCACGCCGATCCCGCGGAGCCTCGCGGTGCCGATCATCGAATCGCTGCAGTACGACTGCGTGGTGCAGGAGCGCGACATCGACGACGTCATCCCACGGCCAGAGGGCGGCCTCACCGGATACCGCACGGCGGTGCGGCTCGCGCTCGCCAAGGTGCGCGCGGGAGACGTCGAGACGAGCTGGCGCAACTCGTCGGTCGATGGCGCTCCCAGCGACCCCCTGCCCAGCGACCCCGACTGGTCCGGGCACACGGTCTACACGGATGTGCGCGAGCGGTCGACCGAGGCGTCACGCGACAGCGTGTGGCGGGTCATCGAGGGGATCGGAGGGGAGCGCGGCTGGTACTCCTTCCCGCTGGCCTGGGCGGTGCGCGGCTGGGCGGACAAGCTGGTGGGCGGCGTCGGCCTCAGGCGGGGACGGCGCGACGCCGACCGGCTGCAGACGGGCGATGCACTCGACTGGTGGAGGGTCGAGCGGATCCAGCGGGGACACGAACTGCGACTGCGTGCCGAGATGCGCGTGCCGGGGCGCGCCTGGCTCGAGATGTCGGTGGAGCCGGGGGAGCGCGGCTCGGTCTACCGGCAGCGTGCGGTCTTCTTCCCTGCCGGGCTCGCCGGGCGCCTGTACTGGTTCGCGATCCTGCCGTTCCACGGCGTGATCTTCAACGGGATGGCCAACCGCATCGTCTTCGAGGCCGAGAGCGGAACGGGCGTCGCCACGCCCGCCTGAGTCGCCGGAGGGCCGGGACCGTCAGTCGATCGGCGCGGCGATCGACTCCGCCAGGCCGTTGAGGAACCGGATGACGACCTCGCGCTCCTCCGGCGGGAGGTTCCGCGCCACTTCGAAGCGGCGGGCGTGTTGCACACCCATGGTTCGGCGCACCTCCCGGTGCGTCTCCTCGGTGATCGAGATGACGACGGCCCGGCGGTCGCTGGGGTGCGCGTGGCGCTCGACGTGTCCAGCGCGCTCGAGCCGGTCGAGCAGCTTGGTGGTCGACGCCGTCGAGATGTGCAGGTGCTCCGACAGTGCGCCGGCCGTGACGGCCACATCGGCGTTCATCGACGCGATGATGTACCGCAGCGCCTTCATGTCGGTGTCGTTGAGCTTCATGTGGCTGCGCGACTCGAAGCTGAGCTTCTGCTCCGCCTCGCGCCAGGTCCGGATGGCCGTGAGGACGCGGATGATCTGGAGGAGCTCCTCTTCGCTGACGTCGTCGTGGCGCACGAGTTCCTGACGAGGATCGATGACGCGGGGATCGAGCAGCGAGCTGGAGATGCGCCGCGCGTCGTCCTTGTCCGAGGTCATGAGTTCATCCTATTCCAGCGGGCAAGATGCGTGCTAAGTTATTTACTAACTTGGCTAGCTAAGGGAGCGCAGGATGACTACCGTCCCCGTCGGAGAGCGCAATGTCGGACTATCGGCCGAGATCGACGCCCGCCTGAATACCTTCTTCGCCGAGCGCATCGCCGTCTCGGCCCAGTACGGCAGCGACTACGAACGGCTGTGGGCTCAGGCTGCGGCCGCGAGTGACGGAGGCAAGCGCATCCGGCCCCGTTTCGTGCTCAGCGCCTTCGAGGCGTTCGGCGGATCCGACGCCGACGCCGCAGCGGCCGTCGATGTCGCGGTCGCGTTCGAGCTGCTGCACACCGCCTTCCTGCTGCACGACGACGTGATCGACCGTGACACCGTGCGCCGGGGCCGACTCAACCTCAGCGGGTCCTTCGCCTCCGATGCGGTCGCGGCCGGCGTCTCCGGCGACCGGGCACGTCTGTGGGGCGAAGCGGCCGCCATCCTCGCGGGTGACCTCCTCATCCACTCGTCTCAATCGTTCGTGGCGCGGCTCGATCTCGCCGCCGACGTGCGCGGCGCCCTGCTCGACGTCCTCGACCACAGCATCCTGGTGACGGCGGCGGGCGAGCTCGCCGATGTGTCGTTCAGCATCGGGATGACCGAAGCACGGCTCCCCGACATCCTCGCCATGACCGAGCGGAAGACGGCGACGTACTCGTTCGCCGGTCCGCTGTCCGCGGGCGCCATCCTCGCCGGTGCCGACGGCGACGCGCTCGCGGTGCTGGCCGAGTACGGGCGCCTGCTCGGCGTCGCGTTCCAGCTCGGCGACGACCTGCTCGGCGTCTTCGGCGCGGAGGATGTCACCGGCAAGAGCGTGGTGAGCGACCTCCGCGAGGGCAAGGAGACGTCGCTGATCGCCTACGCGCGGGCGACCGCCTGGTGGCCGGAGATCGGTGCATTGTTCGGCCGGCGCGACCTGACGGACACGGAGGGCCGCTCGCTCGCCGACGCGCTCGAGGTGTGCGGAGCCCGGTCGTTCGTCGAGAACCTCGTCGACGACTACGCCGGCCGGGCGATCGCGCTCGTCGAGACCTCCGGACTCCCTGCCGCCCTCGGCGACGAACTCGCACGGGTCGCGCGCTCGTGCGTCGGGAGGATCTCATGACCCGCGAAGCCGCAGTCGGCCCACCGTCCGAGCTCGAGCACCCCACCGATCTCGCGCTGTACACCCGTGCTGCTCACATCAGCTCCGCGACGGTCATCCACGAGTACTCCACCTCGTTCGGCATGGCGACCCGCCTCCTTGCACCGGCCGTGCGGCCGCGGGTCGAGGACGTGTACGCCCTGGTGCGGATCGCCGACGAGATCGTCGACGGCGCCGCCGAAGAGGCCGGGCTGAGTCTGGACGACCAGCGGGCGATGCTCGACGCCCTCGAGGCGGACACTGAACGTGCGATGCGCACGGGCTACAGCGCCAACCTCGTCGTGCACGCCTTCGCCACCACCGCCCGTTCGGTCGGGATCGGACCCGACCTGACCGCCCCGTTCTTCGCCTCGATGCGTCGCGACCTCAGCCCCGTCGACTTCGCCGCCGACGAGCTGAGCGCCTACATCTACGGATCGGCCGAGGTGATCGGGCTGATGTGCCTGAAGGTCTTCCTGGCGAGCGAACCGGTGACGGAGGAGCGGCGCCGGCGTCTCGAGACCGGTGCGCGCCGGCTGGGCTCGGCGTTTCAGAAGATCAACTTCCTCCGCGACCTCGCGGTCGACTGGACGGAGCTCGGCCGCAGCTATTTCCCCGGCATCGATCCGTCCCGGCTCACCGATCGGCAGAAGCTCGCCCTCGTGGTCGACATCGACTGCGACCTCGGAGCGGCCGCGGACGCGATCCCCGAACTCCCCGACAACTGCCGGCGCGCCATCCTGGCCGCGCACGGGCTGTTCGCCGAGCTGAGCGACCGCATCCGGGCCACGCCGGCGCGCGAACTGCTCAGCACCCGCGTGAGTGTGCCCGCCCGCACCAAGCTGGCGATCCTGTTGCGGGCGACCGCGCGCAGCGGCGCCGGGGTGCACCGATGAGTGCGGCACCCAGGGACATCGTCGTGATCGGCGGAGGCATCGCCGGTCTCGCCACGGCGGCGCTCCTCGCTCGCGACGGACACGCCGTGACGGTGCTTGAGCAGCACACGACCGTCGGCGGCCGCGCCGGATCGTGGGAGGCGGACGGGTTCCGCTTCGACACCGGGCCGAGCTGGTACCTGATGCCCGAGGTGTTCGACCACTTCTTCCGACTGCTGGGCACCACCACCGACGATCAGCTGTCCCTCGTCACGCTGGATCCCGGCTACCGGGTGTTCTTCGAGGGACGCACCCGGAGCATCGACATCGAGGCCGACCCCGCCGCCAACCGGCGCGTCTTCGAGCGGGTCGAGCGCGGCTCGGGCGCCGCGCTCGACCGCTACCTCGCAAGCGCGGCCGAGACCTACCGGATGGCCGTCGACCGCTTCCTCTACGGCACCTTCGCGTCGTTCCGCCCGTTCTTCCGTCGCGACCTCCTGCGCCGCCTCGCCCGTCTCGGCCGCCTTCTGCTGCAGCCGCTCGACCGGTTCGCCGCCGGGTACGTGCGCGACGAGCGGCTGCGGCAGATCCTCGGCTACCCGGCCGTGTTCCTGGGCACCTCGCCATCGCGGGCGCCCAGCATGTACCACCTGATGAGTCACCTCGATCTCGACGACGGGGTGCGGTACCCGCTCGGCGGCTTCAGCGCCGTGATCGATCGGATCGCCGCGCTCGCCCAGCGCGAAGGTGTGACGATCGAGACCGGCGCGCGGGTGACGCGCATCCGCACGCGAGACGGTGAGGCGAAGCCGCAGGTCGCCGGCGTCGACTACATCGACGCCGACGGAGCCGTGCGGCGGCTCGACGCCGGCCTCGTGGTGTCGGCGGCCGACCTGCACCACACCGAGACCGAGCTGCTCGCGACGGGGGAGCAGACGTACCCCGAGCGCTGGTGGAAGCGCCGCGATCCCGGTCCGGGAGCGGTGCTGGTGATGCTGGGCGTCCGCGGACACCTCCCGGAGCTGGCGCACCACACCCTGTTCTTCACCGCGGACTGGGCCGACAACTTCGACCGGATCTACGGCGCGCATCCCTCGATTCCGGATCCGGCGTCGCTGTACGTCTGCCGCCCGAGTGCGACAGATCCGGATGTCGCGCCGCCCGGGTGCGAGAATCTGTTCGTGCTCGTTCCGGTTCCGGCTGACGTGACCATCGGCGCAGGCGGCCTCGACGGCGGCGGCGACGAGCGTGTCGAGCGCGCCGCCGATGCGGCGATCGCGCAGGTCGCGGAGTGGGCGGACATCCCCGACCTCGCGGAGCGGATCGTGCTGCGCCGCACGGTCGGGCCCGGCGACTTCGCCGCCGATCTCAACGCCTGGCGCGGAGGCGCCCTCGGCCCGGCGCACACCCTGCGGCAGAGTGCCTTCTTCCGCGGCCGCAACGTATCGAGCCGAGTCGACGGCCTGCTGTACGCGGGCGGCTCGACCATCCCGGGCATCGGCCTGCCGATGTGCCTGATCAGTGCCGAGCTCGTGGTCAAGCGTCTCCGCGGCGACACGTCGACGGGGCCTCTGGCCGAGCCGCTCGGTGTGCCGGTGCAGGAGGAGCGCCGGGCGTGAGCATCCTGTATCTGGCCGTGCTGCTGGTGGCCATCGGCTGCATGCTGCTGCTCGATCGCCGCTTCGCCCTGTTCTTCTGGCGCGACGCCCGTCGCGCTGCGATCGTGCTGGTCGCCGGCGTGCTGTTCTTCCTCGCCTGGGATCTGTTCGGCATCGCACTCCACGTCTTCGCCAGAGGCGGAAGCCCCCTCATGACCGGCATCGTGCTGGCTCCCGAGCTTCCGCTCGAGGAGGTCTTCTTCTTGGCCTTCCTCTGCTACGTCACGATGATCCTCATCTCCGGCGCCGGCCGGATGCTCGCCCGCAGGACGGCACGACGCGGGGAGCGGGCATGACCTACGTGCTGCTCAGCCTGGCGTTCCTCGCCGTCGCGGTCGTGGTGCTCGCGATCGCCCTGGCGGTGACGCCGGATCGCGCCGTCGTCGTGCGACGGTGGTGGGGGCCGGTGCTGATCGGCGGCGTGATCGTGCTCGTGCTGACGGCTGTGTTCGACAACGTGATGATCGGGGCCGGGCTGATGACGTACGGTGAGGGGCAGCTCGCCGGGGTGCACCTCGGTCTCGTGCCCGTCGAGGACTTCGCGTACCCGATCGCCGGCATCCTCCTGCTTCCCGCGGTGTGGCTGCTGACCAGGAGGCGCGCCCGATGACGGCGACGACGGCGCCGGCTCCACTGCGGCAGCTCCTGCTCGCGTCGCGCCCGCTCAGCTGGATCAACACCGCGTTCCCCTTCGCGGCGGCCGTGCTGCTGACCACTCGGCACGTGGACCTGACGCTGATCATCGGCACGGTGTACTTCCTCATCCCGTACAACCTCGCGATGTACGGCATCAACGACGTCTTCGACTACGAGTCCGATCTGCGGAATCCGCGCAAGGGGGGTGCGGAGGGCGCGCTGCTCGACCGCACGATGCACCGGCGCACGCTGCTCGCCGCCGCGGCCGTGAACGTGCCGTTCCTGATCTTCCTCGTGGTGGTGGGTCCGCCGCTGTCGTGGCTGGTGCTCGCGATCAGCGTGTTCGCGGTCCTGGCGTACTCGGTGCCCGGTCTGCGGTTCAAAGAGGTGCCGTTCCTCGACTCGATCACCTCGAGCACGCACTTCGTGAGCCCGGCGGTCTACGGCCTGGTGCTCGCCGGCGCGACCTTCACGCCCGCTCTCTGGGCGGTGCTGCTGGCGTTCTTCCTCTGGGGGATCGGCAGCCACGCCTTCGGGGCGGTGCAGGATGTCGTGCCCGACCGCGCCGGGGGAATCGCGTCGATCGCGACGGTGCTCGGTGCCCGCTGGACCACCCGCATCGCCATCGCCGCGTGGGCGCTCGCCGGGATCGCGATGCTCCTCACTCCGTGGCCCGGACCGCTCGCGGCGGTGCTCGCGCTCCCGTACATCGCGGTGGCTGCTCCGTACTGGTCCATCCCCGACGACGATTCGGCGCGTGCCAACCGCGGCTGGCGGCGGTTCCTCTGGATCAACTACGCGTGCGGCTTCGTGGTCACCATGCTGCTGATCTGGTTCGCCGCGCTCACGCGCTGACGAAGGCGGCGATCTGCGGAGCGATGGCCTTCGCGGAGACCTGATGGGTCTGGCCGTCCAGCACGCCGGAGCGCGCCCCGGGCACGGCGGCGGCGACGGCAGTCTGGGCGTCGCGCATCGGCTCTGCGGCCTTGCCCCCGACGAGCACCAGCGTCTTCACGGCGATCCGGGAGAGCCGGTCGGCCGGTACCCGGAAGCCCGACATGATCCGGATGTCGTTGGGCAGCGTCGGCGCCACGGCCCTCATGTGCTTCCAGACCGAGGGCATGAGACGCATCATGAACGGCACGAAAGCAGGGGCGCCGACCATCGTCACCAGGAAGTATCCGACCGCGGAGCCGTTCTTGCCCTCGGTGAGCAGCCCGTCGACGACGGCGAGGTGGTCGACGTCCGGGTTCTTCCATCCGGCGGCGACGTACGGCGCCTCGTAGGTCACGAGGGCACGCATGGGAACACCCGCCGCCGCGGCCTCGAGGGCGAGGCCGGCCCCCGACGACGAACCGTAGACCGCGACCGGACCTCCTCCGTTCTCCTCGCTCGCCCGATCGAGCACCGCTCGAAGGTCTTCGACTTCGCGTTCGGGTGTGGTCGTCGGCGCGCTCGCTGCGGTGTCGCCGCTGTCGCCACGGCCGCGCCGGTCGTACAGGTAAACGGTGAAGCGGTCCGCCAGCTCCGCGGCGAGCGGCCGGCAGGGGCCGAACCCGCGGTCGCAGAGCGCGCCGTCGACCAGCACCAGTGCCGGCCCTGAACCGACCTTCTCGTAGGCGATCGTCGTGCCGTCTGCCGAAGCGACGGTTCCCATCGTCGCCGGCGCGGTCTCCGTCTTCGCAGCCATCTCAGTTCTCCTTCGTGGACGATCGGTCGGCCGACAGCCGCCTGTCGAGTTTGACGAACGATTCGAGCCAGCCGGTCTCGGTGTCGTGCCGGCGGTCGGGGGTGAAGGGTCCCTGGTGCAGAGTGATGCGGGTTCTCTCGCCGTGATCGTGGAACTGGATGCGCAGCATCATTGCTTCCGGGCTGCCGCCCGTGCTCGCGTCGAGACGGAGGACGAGGAGTTCGGGTTCGACGAGTTCGACGATGGTGCCGCGCATCGGGAACTGGTCCCCGCTGGTGTCGTCGACCATGATCAGCTCCCAGCGCCCTCCGACGCGCGGGTCGATCGCGATCGACCCGGCCGGGGTTGTGATGCCGTTCGGGGCGAACCAGACGGCCAGGTGCTCCGGCTCGATGAAGAACCGCCAGACCACGGGCCGCGGTGCGTCGAACGCACGGGTGATGTAGACGTCGGTGTCCGCGATGTCATCAGGCCTGGTATCGGTCATGGCCGGTTTCCCTTGTCGTCGTCGGTGCTGCCGCCGTCGTCCGCCGCCTGATAGGCGGCGAGGGCGACGTCGAGCTTGTCGAAGCTGCTGTTCCAGAAGTGCTTGTAGCGCTCCATCCACATCGTGGCCTCCCGCAGCGGCTCGGCTTCGAGATGGCTCAGCCGCGAGGTCGCCACGCGCGACCGCGAAACGAGCCCTGCGGATTCGAGCACCTTGAGGTGTTTGGAGATCGCCGGTTGGCTGAGGTCGAACGGAGCCGCGAGCTCGGAGACGTTCGCGTCGCCGTCCGTCAGGCGGCGCAGGATCTCGCGCCGGGTGGGGTCGGCGAGGGCGGCGAACACCGCGCTCAGCTGGTCTGTCGACATATACATAACCAATCGGTTCTATAACTTGATGCAAATATAGCGGATGCGCGGCGCCTGTCAAGAGGCGCCGCGCATCCGGCTGCATCGGGCGAGTCGTCAGTCGCGCTTGGGCAGCTCCTGCAGCGCCCAGACGTTGCCGTCCGGATCGGAGAAGGTGACGAAGCGGCCCCAGTCGAGTTCGGCGACGCCCTCGGCCTCGACGCCGTGCTCGCGCAGGTGGGCGAGCGCGTCGTCGGCGTTCGGCACGACGATCTGGAGCCCGCGCTGGGTGCCGGGCTCCATGTCGGTGAGCCCCTCGCCGAAGGCGATCGAGCAGGCCGAGCCGGGAGGGGTGAGCTGGATGAAACGCAGCGTGTCCGAGACGCGCTGGTCGTAGTCGGCCACGAAGCCGACCTGGTCCACGTAGAACGCCTTCGCGCGGTCGACGTCGGTGACGGGGATGGTGATGAGTTCGATTCTCCAGTCGGTGATCGCCATGATCGGTCCCTTTCTTGTGTCCTGGTCGTTTGTCGTTGGTTATGTCTCCACGCTAAGCGCGATTGCGGTCAGTTTCAGGCCGCAATAGGAGAATCGACGCCAGAACATTCATCCAGCTCTCGGCCCGCGGCGAGCGGGCTTACAGCCGCGTCACGGTATCGTCGAAAGGCGGTCCCTGTGGACGCGCCAGCAGACCGGAAGAGACGACAGACGCCGATGAGCGACAGCCCCCTTTCGCCGAGCCCGTACGAGGTGCTCGGCGTGAGTGCGACCGTTCCCCACGAGGAGTTGCGTCGCGCCTATCGGCGGCTGCTCCGGGCGACTCACCCGGACACCGGCGGCTCGGCCGCCCGCTTCCAAGAGGTGCAGCGCGCCTGGGAGCTCATCGGAGACCCGGAGGACCGCGCGCGGTACGACCGCGGAGAGTCGGGCTACGACGCCGATGTCGCCGACGGCGGAGACGGCTCGACCGGATTCAGCGCGACCTTCCACCCGACGCGCTCGCAGGCGCGGGGCTCGTCGGTGCGGGCACGCAGCTACGGGCATCCGGGCGGTCGGGCGCGGGAGCGCTACCTGGCGCTGATGCGCGAATGGGTCGGACGCGGCACCGAGCTCGACGACCCGTACGAGCCGTCGCTCGTGCGGTCGGCCCCGCGGGAGATCCGGCAGTTGCTCGCAGAGGCCCTGGCCGAGGAGGCGACGGCGCGCGCCGTCACGTCGCTCGGCATGGGCTTCACGATCTGGAGCGACGTCGCCGTGCATCCGCGTTCGGAGGCCAAGCTCGACCACGTGGTCCTCGGACCGGCCGGTCTGTTCGCAATCCGCTCGGCCGATTGGGGCGGCGAGGTCAAGCTCGCCAAAGGCGACGTGGTCGGCGCGGGGATCGACCGCGAGGAGGAGCCGTTCCACGCGCTGCTGCGGGACGCGAAGACATTCTCGCGCCAGGTCGGAGTGAAGTTCACCGGGCTGATCATCGTGGTGCCCGACGATGCGCTGGCCGTCCCGTACGACCGGATCGAGCGGGGCAGGCTGGCGGGCTCGCTCCTCGTTCGGCGATCGCTGCTGCCGCTGGTGCTGCGCAACGGCGCCAACGCGGCCGGGCGGGAGAGCGTCGATCGCGCGTTCGAGCTGCGCAGCCGGCTGCAGGAGAGCATCCGCTTCGTCTAGGCGCACGTGCCGGCTCGCCTAGACGCGCGGCGCTGCGGAGAGCACAGTGGAGCCATGTTCACACCACTCGACATCTTCAGCGGTTTCAGTGTCACCGACATCGCGGCGGCCAAGGCGTTCTACGGCGACACCCTCGGTCTCGCCGTCACGGAGGGCCCGATGGGCAACCTCGACCTCGCGCTCCCCGGCGGAAGCCACGTGTTCATCTACCCGAAGCCCGATCACGAGCCGGCCACCTTCACCATCCTGAACCTGGTCGTCGACGACATCGACGCCGCCGTGGCGGACCTCAACGCCGCGGGCGTCGAGACGAACATCTACGACTCGCCCGATCTCCCCACCGACGACAAGGGTGTGCTGCGCGGCAAGCAGGCGAACATGGGGCCGGACATCGCGTGGTTCCGCGATCCCGCCGGCAACGTTCTCTCCGTCCTCCAGGACTAGGGACGGGAGGACGAGGCGAGTCGTTCCCGGAGTGCCATCGCGTCGTAGGGGGAGCGGACCTTGACGTCGTTGTCGAAGTAGGCGAAGACGTCGAGGCCGGCGCCGACCCATCCCCGGATCTCGGCCGCCCAGCGATCGAGCGATTCGGGGGTGTAGCCGCTCGTGTACAACTCCTCGTCGCCGTGCAGCCGCACATACATGAAGTCGCTCGTGGCGGCTCGGATGACGGGGTACCTGCCTGCGGTGTCGGCGACGACGATCGCGACGTGCTCTGCGCGGGCGAGCTCGGTGAACGACGGCACGTCGAAGCTCGTGTGGCGCACCTCGACGGCGTGACGGAGCGGTCGGTCGGCGTCGGTGCGCAGGAACATCCTGTCCTCGTCCAGCGTCGCCTCCGTCGCGAGCGCGGCCGCGGCCCGGGTGCTGCGGGGGAGCATCCGGAGGAACTCGCGCACCGCGGGCTCGTCGTACTGCAGGGTCGGGGGGAGCTGCCAGAGGATCGGACCGAGCTTGGGCCCGAGAGCGAGCACGCCGGATGCGAAGAAGTTCGCCAGAGCGCCGCGTGCGTTCTTCAGGCGCAGGATGTGGGTGATGTACCGGCCGCCCTTCACCGCGAACACGAAGTCGTCGGCGGTCTCCTCCGCCCAGCGCGCGTAGCTCGACGGCCGCTGCAGCGAATAGAAGGAGCCGTTGATCTCGATCGAGTCGAGACGTTCCGCCGCGTAGGCGAGTTCGGAGCGGTGCGGCACTCCCTTCGGGTAGAACGTGCCGCGCCAGGGCGCGTACGTCCATCCGGAGATCCCGACCCAGGTCGACGCCATCAGCGGCCGCGGAGCTGATCCAGGATGCGGCGGTCGCGCTTGGTCGGGCGGCCGGCGCCGCGCTCGCGTACGACGGCCGACGGCGCCTCGGTCTTCGGCGGCGGCGGGGGAGTCAGGTCCTCGAAGCACTCGGCGGCGACGGAGGCACCGACGCGCTTCACGATGAGCCGCCGTGCGATCAGGATGCGGTCCACGTCGCCGACGCGCGCCCGCACCTCATCGCCGATGTGCACCGGCTGCGCGGGCTTCGCGCGGTCCCCGTTGACGCGGATGTGGCCGGCCTTGCACGCGGCCGACGCGGCCGAGCGCGTCTTGTAGAGCCGCACGGCCCACGACCACGAGTCGACCCGCACGGTCGATGGCTCGGCCACGTCAGGCTGTCTCGACCAGTTGCGACTTCCACTTCACGAGGCTGCGCACGGTCTTGCTCGAGTCGCCGGCGAGCTTCTCCATCACGTCGGCCGGCACGAAGTAGTTCACCGCCACCCAGCCGCGCACGGTCTCCGACCGGTCGTCGGCGAGCATCCGCAGGATGTCGCACGGGGTCGCCTCGTTCTTGGCGACGCAGCCGCGCACGCCGGCATCCGGGTCGTGCGCGAGGGTGAGGAAGAGGTCGTCGGGGGTGTTGTAGCTGCTCGCCACGCTCTCGCGGATCTTGGGATTCTCATGCTCGGCGAGCAGGCGGAGCCGCGCGATCTTGCTCTCGGTCACCGGCGGCGACGGATGCAGGGCGGCGGCTTCCTCGGCGGTCAGCATGGCCGGGCGGTGCTCTCGCATCGCCTGACGCTGGGCGGGGGTGTTGAACCGGATGCACGACATGCTCCAACGGTACGCGCTCCCGCCGACCGAGAGGAGGAACACGTCGCGCGTCGGGCCGGGTTACCGTAAATGCATGGAGTCACTGCTGCGGATGCTCGACCGGGTCGCCGGCGGACGGCACGCCGGCTACACGATCCCCGAGGACAACCTGCGTCATCCCCGCACCCGGCGCGCGTTCGTGGTGATCACCTGGCTGCTGGTCGCGGAGCTCGTGCTGGGGGTGGGCGCCGTGGTCGTCGCCGCGGTCCTGCAGGCGAACGGACAGAGTATCCCGTGGGCGGTCTGGATGCGCTCGGTCATCGTGCTCGGGATGACGCTCACGCTGTTCTACTTCGCCTGGCGCGCCCAGAAGGGCTTCTACTGGGCGTACTCGAGGCTGCGCCTGTTCTCCAAGATCTTCCCGGTCGTCACGCTGGTGATCGCCGCGATCCCCGGGCTGTACCCCCTGTGGATGGTGACCGAGCAGATCCTGTTCAGCCTCATCCTGATCGGCGTCGCGGACTACCTCGACTCCGACCACATGCGCGCGGCGTTCCCGAAGCCCGTCGACCCGCCCTCGGGGGAGCAGCACCCGCTCACGGCGCGGTGACGGTGCCCTTCTCGCCACGCGGGAACCACGGGACGATGGGCGACGTTCGCCGCTGGTAGTCGGCGTATTCGGGGTAGCGGGAGAGCGTGATGCTCTCGGTGAAGACGGTCGACCCGATGAAGAGGCCGGTGAGCAGGAGCGGGCCGATCACGGTCCACTGCAGGATGGAGCCGGCGGCGACCGCGCCGAAGAGGAAGACGACCCACCACTGCGCCTGCTCGAAGAAGAAGTTCGGGTGTCGGGAGAACCGGAAGAGCCCGGCCTGAAGGAAACGCGGGCGCGGCGCGCGGCCGGCCGCCGTCTCGGCCTTCTTCCACTGGTGGAAGTTCCATTGCTGCTGGTCGGCCACGGTCTCTCCGACGAGGAACGCGAGGAAGACGACGGCGCAGAGGATGTCGAGCCCGTTGAGCGGCGTCGGGTGCTGAAGGGCCGTCCAGGCGGGGAGCGTGATCAGCAGGAGGAGCACGTTCTGGTAGATCACGATGAAGAACAGGTTGAAGAGCTGGAACTGCCACCCCGGCATCCGGGCACGCAGCACCGACCAGCGGTAGTCTTCGCCGCCCGGTTCGTACCCGCCCTTGCGCGCGAAATTGAACGTCAGCCGGATGCCCCACAGGGTGACCAGCGCCGCGATCAGGTTCAGGCGCGCATCCTGCAAGCCGGCGGAGCCCGCGAAGACCCACACGTACGCGACCGGCACGATCGACCAGATGCGGTCGACCCACGAGTGCTCGCCGGTGATCAGGGACAGGACCCAGGTGACCACGCAGACCGCGGCAAGGATCCAGAGACAGACGATGAAAGGCTCCACG
This sequence comes from Leifsonia poae, assembly GCF_027921845.1. Classification (GTDB taxonomy): domain Bacteria; phylum Actinomycetota; class Actinomycetes; order Actinomycetales; family Microbacteriaceae; genus Leifsonia; species Leifsonia poae. Next base: position 87,849 of record NZ_BSEN01000005.1, on the reverse strand, counting down.
TGCTCATCCTAGGGACACGGGCGGGTCACTAGACTCGATTCCCGTGGATGGAACCGGTGGGCGCGAGGTCAGTTCGCGGGTCCTGACGATCCCGAACCTCCTCAGCTTCTTCCGGCTCGCCCTCGTGCCGGTCTTCCTGGTCTTCGTCATTCTGGCCCAGGATGCGCTCGCGCTGCTCGTGCTCGTCGTCTCCAGCATCACCGACTTCCTCGACGGCTATCTGGCCAGACGGCTCGACCAGGTGTCCCGGCTCGGCCAGCTCCTCGATCCGGCTGCGGACCGCCTGTACATCTTCGCGGCGCTGATCGGACTGGCCTGGCGCGAGGTCATCCCGTGGTGGCTGGTCGCCGTGATCGTCGCCCGCGACATCATGCTCGCGATCCTCGGCGTCATCCTCGCGAACCACGGGTACGGCCCGCTGCCCGTGCACCACCTCGGGAAGGTGGCCACCTTCTGCCTGTTCTGGGCTCTGCCCCTGCTGATGCTCGGCGAGGCATTCACGGCGCTCGCGCCCGTCTCACTGCCGCTCGGCTGGGCGTTCGCGCTCTGGGGAGCCTTCCTCTACTGGTGGGCGGGGTTCGTCTATATCGGTGAGACCTCCCGGGTAATACGCCGGGAGGGGGACGACGGACCCGGTCGATCCGATACGCTGGATCAGAAGGAGGTTGACGGTGCCTGACGAGACGAACCCCAAGGGTCCTGCGGACGACGACGCCGCGAGCAACCCCCTGCGTAATTCCGCGGCGGGGAATGAGGACACGACCGCTCGCTTCGGCGAGGAGTTCGTGTCGAAGATGTACCCGGTCGACGGCGAGATCTCAGCCGAGGAGCAGGAGGCCATCGCCGCCCTGCCCTCCGGATCCGCCCTGCTGATCGTGCGGCGTGGCCCCAATACAGGGGCACGATTCCTGCTCGATGCCGACGTGACAAGCGCCGGCCGGCATCCGAACGCCGACATCTTCCTCGACGACGTCACGGTCTCGCGTCGCCATGCCGAGTTCACTCGCCGTGGCACCGCGTTCGAGGTGCGCGACCTCGGGTCGCTCAACGGAACGTACTACGACGGCGTCCGCATCGAGAGCGCCCTGCTCGCCGACAGCGCCGAAGTCCAGATCGGCAAGTTCCGCCTCACCTTCTACGCCTCCCGGTACGACCTCGCCGCTCCGGCGCAGGGCTAGTGGCGCGGCAAGCGGCGAGGGCACCGTCCGCGGCATCGCCCTCTCTGCTCAGCATCGGTCAGGTGCTGGCCCGGCTCACGCCTGAGTTCCCCGATCTCTCGTCGTCCAAGCTGCGATTCCTCGAAGAGCGCGGGCTGATCGCGCCCGCGCGCACCCAGTCCGGTTATCGCAAGTTCTCACCGGACGACCTCGAGCGGCTCCGGGTCGTGCTCGGCATGCAGCGGGACCACTATCTGCCTCTCAAGGTCATCAAGGCGTACCTCGCCGACCTCGATGCCGGTCTCAACCCGCCGATGCCCGGCAGTGGCGCCGGCGGTCCCTCCATGCTGCCGACCGGACGCCGCTTCAAGCGCGCCGACCTGCTGCGCGAGGCAGGGGCGACCGCCGAGCTCCTCGACGACGCCGTGGCCGCCTCCATCATCACGCCGGCCGACGTCTACGGCGAAGAATCGCTGACCGTTCTCAAGGCGCTCGTCGAACTCGGCCGCAACGGCATCGAGCCGCGACATCTGCGCGGTTTCCGGGCGGCGGCAGAACGCGAGATCGGCCTCATCGAGACCGCCCTGGTGCCCATCGCCCGCCGCAACGAGGTGTCGAGCCGGGCCAAGTCCGCCGAGCTGGCGCGGGAGATCGCGGGACAGCTCGATGTGGTGCGCGGCAGCATCATCCGGTCGTCGCTCTCCCGGCTGCAGTCGTGATCGGTCGCCGCACGCTCGACACGCCGAACAGGAAACGTCGAATGTCGTTGCCCGGGGCCTCCCGCATGGGTACCGTTGATGAAGCGCCGTTGTACGGCGCGATCCACTATCGGGGCGAGAGGCAAACGCATGAGTGAACTGAGTCGTGGCAACGACGCCCCCCGATACGATCTGGGCCTGCTGTTCACCGACGGCCTGCCCGAGATGGACGACGCCAGCGGTTACCGCGGCGCCGTCGCGGCCCGCGCGGCGGGCATCAGCTACCGTCAGCTCGACTACTGGGCCCGCACGGGTCTGGTCGAGCCCACGGTTCGCGGTGCGGCCGGCTCCGGTTCGCAGCGCCTCTACGGCTTCCGCGACATCCTGGTTCTGAAGCTCGTCAAGCGCCTGCTCGACACCGGCATCTCGCTGCAGCAGATCCGCACCGCGGTGAACCAGCTGCGCGAAGCCGGGGTGAACGACCTGGCGCAGACCACGCTGATGAGCGATGGCGCCAGTGTCTACCTCTGCACGTCGAACGACGAGGTCATCGACCTGGTCAGCCGCGGTCAGGGCGTATTCGGCATCGCCGTCGGCAAGGTGCTCCGCGAAGTGGAGTCCAGCCTGGTCGAGCTCGACACGCAGACGATCGACCCGATGGACGAGCTCGCTGCTCGTCGCGCGGTCAGGGCCTCCTAGCCTCTACCGGTCTGCTGTTCCCGGCGGAAGCCGGCGCTGTGTCGCGCCCTACGGCGCGACGGCGTATTCGCCGATGCGGGCCGTGCGCAGGACGCGCTCGAGCAGCATGTCGAAATTGTGCGCCATCTCCTGGGCGCTCTCGCCCGGCCAGACGTGCAGCGGCTTGGCAGCGCCCTGCGCCTGCTGAAGCGAGGTGCGCTCCGGCAGTTGCGGGCTGAGCACCAGCGGCCCGAACATGTCGCGCAGCTCTTTGATGCGGAACTGGTGCTCCAGCGACTGCACTCGTGCACGGTTGACGATGATGCCGAGCGGCTGGAGGCGCGGGGAGAGTCCGCGACGGATCTCCTCGATGGCGCGCAGCGCGCGGTCGGCCGCGGCGACGGAGAACAGGCCGGGCTCGGTCACGACGGCGACGCGGTCGCTGGCGGCCCAGGCGGTGCGCGTGAGCGCGTTGAGCGACGGCGCGCAGTCGATGAGCACCAGCTCGTAGTCGTGCTCGACGTTGGCGAGGGCCTCTTCGAGCTTCCAGATGTCACGGATGCTCGGGTGCGGTCCGTCGAAGTTGATGGCCGACGGGCTGCCGATCATGACGTCGATCTTGCCCTGGCGGCCCTTGGTCCAGCCGCTCGGGGCGATCGCCGCGCGGACGATCTTCTCCTTCGGCGACGCGAGCACATCGGCGACGTTGAGGTGGCCTGCGACCTGGATGTCCATGCCCGTCGAGACATCGGACTGCGGGTCCAGGTCGACGACGAGGGTGCGGAGGCCTTTGGCGAACGCTGCGGAAGCCAGCCCCAGCGTCACCGTGGTCTTACCGACACCACCTTTGAGGGAACTAACGCTGAGTACGTGCACAAGCAACTACGTTACCTTCACTAGTCTTAGAGAACCTAACCGTTTGCTGTGTGGGCTGCCCCCCTGCTCGAAAGGTCCCAATGTTCCGTAAGATCCTCGTTGCCAATCGCGGTGAAATCGCCATTCGTGCCTTCCGGGCCGCCTACGAATTGGGTGCGCAGACGGTCGCCGTCTTCCCCTACGAAGACCGCAACTCGATGCACCGCCTGAAGGCGGACGAGGCCTACCAGATCGGCGAGCCGGGGCATCCGGTGCGTGCATACCTCGACGTCGCGGAGATCATCCGCGTCGCCAAGGAGTGCGGCGCCGACGCCATCTACCCCGGCTACGGCTTCCTCTCGGAGAACCCGGAGCTGGCCGAAGCGGCCCGCGAGGCCGGCATCACGTTCATCGGTCCGCCCCCGCGCGTGCTCGAGATGGCGGGCAACAAGGTGACCGCGAAGGAGCACGCGATCGCCGCGGGCGTCCCCGTGCTCAAGTCGACGCCGCCGTCGAAAGACATCGACCTGCTCATCTCGCAGGCCGACGAGGTCGGCTTCCCGATCTTCGCGAAGGCCGTCGCGGGCGGCGGCGGACGCGGCATGCGCCGGGTCAACACCAAGGCCGACCTGCGCGGCGCCCTCGAAGAGGCCATGCGCGAGGCCGACAGCGCGTTCGGCGACCCCACGATGTTCCTCGAGCAGGCCGTGCTGCGCCCCCGTCACATCGAGGTGCAGATCCTCGCCGACGCCGCGGGCAACACGATGCACCTGTTCGAGCGCGACTGCTCGGTGCAACGCCGCCACCAGAAGGTCATCGAGATCGCTCCGGCGCCGAACCTCGACGAGGAGACCCGCCAGGCGCTCTACCGCGACGCCGTGGCCTTCGCGAAGTCGATCGGCTACGAGAACGCCGGAACGGTCGAGTTCCTGCTCGACACCGCCGGCGACCGTGCGGGCAAGCACGTGTTCATCGAGATGAACCCGCGCATCCAGGTGGAGCACACGGTCACCGAGGAGATCACCGACGTCGACCTGGTGCAGTCCCAGATGCGCATCGCGGCGGGGGAGACCCTCGCCGACCTCGGCCTCAGCCAGGACTCGGTGCACATCCGTGGAGCCGCTCTGCAGTGCCGCATCACCACGGAGGACCCGACCGCCGGCTTCCGTCCCGACACCGGCAAGATCACGACCTACCGCTCGCCCGGCGGCGGCGGCATCCGCCTCGACGGCGGAACGATCAACCCGGGTGCGCAGATCAGTCCGCACTTCGACTCGATGCTGGCCAAGCTCACCTGCCGCGGCCGCGACTTCCCGGCGGCCGTGAGCCGTGCCCGGCGCGCGCTGGCGGAGTTCCGCATCCGCGGTGTGTCCACGAACATCCCCTTCCTGCAGGCCGTGCTCGACGACCCCGACTTCATCGCCGGAAACGTCAGCACCTCCTTCATCGAGGAGCGTCCCGGCCTGTTCAAGGGCCGCGCCTCGAAGGACCGCGGCACCAAGGTGCTCAACTGGCTCGCCGACGTCACGGTCAACCAGCCGAACGGCGCGCGCCCCGAGACACACGCTCCCGTCGACAAGCTGCCGGCGATCGACCTCTCTGCTCCGGCGCCCGCCGGATCGCGCCAGAAGCTCCTCGAGCTCGGCCCGGCCGGTTTCGCCGAGGCCCTGCGCGCCCAGACCGCGCTCGCCGTCACCGAGACCACCTTCCGCGATGCCCACCAGTCGCTGCTCGCCACCCGGGTGCGCACCCGCGACCTGCTGGCCGTCGCTCCGTACGTCGCCCGGATGACCCCGGAGCTGCTGTCGGTCGAGGCCTGGGGAGGCGCCACCTACGATGTGGCGCTCCGCTTCCTCGGCGAAGACCCGTGGGACCGCCTGGCCGCGCTGCGCGAGGCCCTGCCGAACATCAACATCCAGATGCTGCTGCGCGGCCGCAACACCGTCGGCTACACGCCGTACCCGACCAAGGTGACCGACGCCTTCGTGCGCGAAGCCGCGTCCACCGGTGTCGACATCTTCCGCATCTTCGACGCCCTCAACGACGTCTCGCAGATGCGCCCGGCGATCGAATCCGTGCTGGCCACGGGTTCCGCCGTCGCCGAGGTCGCCGTCTGCTACACGGGAGACCTGCTCGACCCGGCGGAGGACCTGTACACGCTCGACTACTACCTGCGCCTCGCGGAGCAGATCGTGGAGTCCGGCGCGCACATCCTGGCCATCAAGGACATGGCCGGCCTCCTGCGGCCGAGCGCCGCGGAGAAGCTCGTCGCCGCGTTCCGCGAGCGGTTCGACCTGCCGGTGCACGTGCACACGCACGACACCCCCGGCGGTCAGCTCGCGACGCTCCTGGCCGCGAGCCGCGCCGGAGCAGACGCCGTCGACGTCGCGAGCGCACCGATGGCGGGCACCACAAGCCAGCCGTCGGCCTCGGCGCTCGTCGCCGCCCTCGCCCACACCGAGCGCGACACCGGCATCTCGCTGTCGGCCGTGAACGCCCTCGAGCCCTACTGGGAGGCCGTGCGCCAGGTCTACCGTCCCTTCGAGTCGGGGCTGCCCGGCCCCACCGGCCGGGTCTACAAGCACGAGATCCCGGGCGGTCAGCTCTCCAACCTGCGTCAGCAGGCCAAGGCGCTCGGCCTCGCCGAGGACTTCGAGCTGGTCGAGGACATGTACGCCGCGGCCAACCAGATCCTGGGCCGCATCCCCAAGGTGACCCCGTCGTCCAAGGTGGTGGGCGACCTCGCTCTGCACCTGGCCGCCGTGCACGCCGACCCGGCGGACTTCGCCGAGAACCCGCAGAACTACGACATCCCGGACTCGGTTGTCGGCTTCATGGCGGGCGAGCTCGGCGAGCTGCCCGGCGGCTGGCCCGAGCCGTTCCGCACCAAGGTGCTGGCCGGAAAGACCGTCAAGGTCGGGGTCGAGGACCTCTCCGCCGATGACGCGGCCGCGCTGGACGGCTCGAGCGCCGAGCGGCGTTCGACGCTCAACCGGCTGCTCTTCCCGGCTTCGACGCGCATCTTCGAGCAGATCCGGGAACTGTTCGGCGACCTCTCCGTCGTCGACTCGCTCGACTACCTCTACGGCCTCAAGCAGGGCACGGAGCACGTGATCGAGATCGACCGCGGTGTGCGCCTGTACATCGGGCTCGAGGCGATCGGCGAGGCGGACGACAAGGGCATGCGTACCGTCATGACCACGCTCAACGGGCAGCTCCGTCCGGTGTTCGTGCGCGATCGCGGCATCGTCGTGGAGAGCAAGGCGGCCGAGAAGGCCGACTCCGCCAAGCCGGGTCAGGTGGCCGCTCCCTTCTCGGGCGTCGTCACGCTGCAGGTCGCCGTCGGCGACACGGTGGCAGCCGGGCAGTCGGTCGCGTCCATCGAGGCGATGAAGATGGAGGCGGCGATCACCGCTCCCATCGCGGGCACGATCGAGCGGCTCGCCATCCCGAAGACGCAGCAGGTCGACGCGGGGGACCTCCTCGTGGTGGTCGCACCCGCCGGCTGAGCAGGTGGTCGGTCGTCGGCGACCGGTAAACTGTCCCAGTCGCTCTCACCAGTGACAGAAAGAGACGGTATCCGTGGCAGACAAGCCGGATCAGGGCCGAACGGGCGAACTGGCCGACGGCGAACTCGCATCGAGCGAGTCCACGTCGGACGCGGTCGCATCGCGTTCGTCCTCGACCGACGATCTGACGATCTCGGTCCCCGAGAACCTCAGCATCGTCGTCGACCTGCCGCCCGCTCCTGCGCCTGAGGCGCCGGAGGACGAGGTCGCCGTGGCGATCGACGAGGTCCCGGTCAACCCGGGATTCGTGGCGTCGCCGACCGAGCCGACCACCACGTCGGTCGCGATCGTCGCGTCGCGCCTGGCCACCGGGCCGACGCCGACCGCGGCGCACGACGACGACCAGCGCGACATCCCGCCGCTCCCCGGCACGGATGCGTTCAGCCAGTCGCGGCGCGACCGGTTGCGCGGCGAGCACTCGCAGCAGCCGGAACCGGCCGCGATGCTGACCGCCGACCGGCTGCTCGAGGTGAACCGCAAGACCCGGCCAGGGCCCGAGGGCGGCTGGCACCGCTTCCTGTACGCCATCACGTTCCACACGGTCAACCTCGGCGACTCGGCCAAGGTGCGTGCGCGCAAGGAGCTCGACCACCGCATCCAGAAGCAGTTCGAGGGCGGCACCCGGTTCGTGCCCGTGCTCACCCGCAAGGGCGGCGTCGGCAAGACGACCGTCACGACGCTCCTCGGCATGGCGCTGGCCGATGCGCGCGAAGACCGCATCGTCGCCATCGACGCCAACCCCGACCGCGGAACGCTCTCCGAACGTGTGACCAAGCAGACCAGGGCCACCGTGCGCGACGTCGTGCAGAAGGCGGCCAGCATCGGCGGCTTCACCGATTTCTCGGCGCTCGTGTCGCGTGACGAGACCCGCCTCGACATCCTGGCGTCCGACACGGACCCGCTGCTGTCGGAGGCGTTCGACGAGAACGACTACAACGTGGTCGCCGACCTCACCGCCCGGTTCTACTCGATCGTGCTCACCGACTGCGGAACCGGCATCGTGCACTCCGTGATGCGGGCGACGCTGCAGCGAGCGGATTCCGTCGTCATCGTGTCGGGGGGAAGCGTCGACGAGGCTCGACTTGCCTCGGAGACGCTGACCTGGCTCGAGGCGAACGGCTACGGCGACCTCGTGCGCAACGCCATCGTCGCGCTCAACATGGCGACGCAGGGCACGAATCTGGTGAAGCTCGACGAGATCGAGTCGCACTTCCGCTCGCGCGTCCGCGAGGTCGTGCGCATCCCGTACGACCCGCAGCTCGCTGCCGGGTCGGTCGTGTCGTACAAAGACCTCAAGCCGCTGACCAAGCAGTCGGCTCGCACCCTCGCCGCTCTCGTGGTCGAGGGCCTGCCGACGAACCGCGGCTGAGCCGCGAATCCTCTCGCACCGTTTCAAGGAGATAGTTGTGACCGAACGCCAGATCCGCCTGTTCGGCGACCCCGTGCTGAAGACGGTGTCCGAACCGATCGCGGAGGTCGACGCCGGTGTGCGAGGGCTGGTCGAGGACCTGATCGACAGCGTGATTCCCCCCGGCCGCGCCGGCGTGGCCGCACCACAGATCGGTGTGAACCTGCGGGCCTTCAGCTACAACGTCGACGGCGATATCGGCTACATCCTGAACCCGGTGCTGGCGGAGGTGTCCGGTGAGCCGGAGCTCGTCGACGAGGGCTGTCTGTCGGTTCCCGGCCTGTGGTTCAAGACCGCGCGGTACCCGTTCGCCCGGGTGACGGGGACCGACCTCGACGGCAACGAGATCGAGATCTCGGGAACGGGCGTGCTCGCCCAGGCGCTGCAGCACGAGACCGACCACCTCGACGGCAAGCTCTACCTCGACCGGCTCGACAAGGAGAGCCGACGCGAGGCGATGAAGCAGGTCAGAGAGAGCGACTGGTTCTAGCATCGGCTGACGGCTCCTAGACTGGCGACATGCGTATCGCAGTCACTGGAGGATCAGGAAAGCTCGGGCGCACGGTCGTGCGCGAACTCGCTTCGGCGGGCAACGAGGTCATCAATCTGGATGCCGTGGGGGAGCGGGGCCCCGGATTCGTCAAGGTGGATCTCACCGACTTCGGCGAGACGCTCGATGCGATCCTCGGCGTCCAGGACAAGCACGACGGCTTCGACGCGATCGTGCATCTCGCCGCCATCCCGGCTCCGGGCATCCTGAGCGATGTCGCCACGTTCCACAACAACATCCGCGTCACGTACAACGTGTTCCACGCGGCGCAGCGGGCGGGCATCCGGAACATCGTGTACGCGTCGAGCGAGACGGTGCTCGGCCTGCCCTTCGACGTGCCGCCGCCCTACATCCCGGTCGACGAGGACTATCCGGCCCGTCCCGAGAGCACGTACTCGCTGGTGAAGCACCTCGAGGAGCAGATGGCCATCGAGCTGGTGCGGTGGGATCCGTCGCTGAAGATCGTCGCGCTGCGTTTCTCGAACGTGATGGTGCCGGCGGACTACGCCGAGTTCCCGTCGTTCGACGCGGACGCCCGAGGGCGCAAGTGGAACCTCTGGGGCTACATCGACGCTCGCGACGGCGCCCAGGCGATCCAGCGCGCTCTCGAATGGGACACGACCGGGTTCGACCGGTTCATCATCGCGGCGGCGGACACCGTGATGACGCGGCCGAACGCCGAGCTGGTCGAGGAGGTCTTCCCCGGCGTTCCGCTGAAGGGCGAGCTCGGGGTGAACGACACGCTGCTCTCGATCGCGAAGGCGCGCCGCGTGCTCGGCTACGCGCCGCAGCACTCCTGGCGCGACGAGGTCTAGCGCGGGAGCCGCCGATCGTGCGCTTTCGCACGATCGGCGTAGCTGGCGTCGCGCTATCGCACGACTGACTGCCCCGCGGTGACGGGACTCCACAGGAGGCGTCGCGGGGCGGGCGTGCACACTTTTGCTCGGGGCAGGGATGTCCTCGGCTGTCGGCTGGGACGCTGGGGGCATGCCTGCTTCCTGCTCCCTGCCGACGCTCCTGCACACCGCCGTTTTCTCCACGCGTACGGCGCGCGACCATGGCGTGATGCCGGCGCGACTCCGCGCGAGTGACATCGACCATCCGTTCCACGGGGTCAACGCCACTGCTCCACTTGACGACGTGCGCGCGCTCTGTGAGGCATATGTCGCGCGCGGCATCCCGGATCAGTGGTTCAGCCATCTGACCGCCGCCGCTCTGTACGGCATACCGCTCCCTCCGTCCGCGAGGGCAAAAGCGCTCCATGTCGTTGTCGCGTATCCGCGCACGCCACCGAGAACGCGGCAGGTCATCGGTCACAGCGTGCGCGACCTCCAGGCAGAGATCATCGACGGGATGCCCGTGTGCGGGCCCGCCCAGGTGTGGTGCCAGCTCAGCACGATCCTCGATCGCGACGAGCTCGTCGTCGCCGGAGACTTCCTCGTCGGTGCTCGAAGCCGGGCAGCGCTCAGCAGCGTCGAGGAGCTGTCGGCGGCGAGCATGGCGCTGCGTGGGCGGGCGGGGGCGCCGAAGCGCGCCTGGGCGCTCCCGCGCATCCGGTTCGGCGCCGATTCCCGGCCGGAATCACTGCTGCGCCTTCTCCTGCAGAAGCGGGGATACACGAACGTGCTCGTCAACCAGCCCGTCGAAGTGGGGAACGATCGTCTCGTGCTGCATCCCGACCTGATGCTCCCCGACCAACGCGTCCTCCTCGAATACGAGGGGGACGGGCATCGCACGGGCCGCCGTCAATGGCAGAGCGACATCGCGCGAGTCGACCTCCTCGAGTCCGCGGGATGGCGCGTGGTGCGGGTGACGTCGGCCGACTTGTTCGAGAATCCCACCGTGCTTCTCGATCGGGTCGCGTCTGCCGCGCGCCGAATCGTGCGGTTCGGCGACCCCGCCGGAGCCTGTGGTGCCTTACCGCACGATTGACGTGGACTCAGTGCGCGAGCGAGATGCCCTGCGTTGCCGGGGCGCCGCTATAGATGCCGTCGATCACGTCGGCGAAGTCCTCGAGGATCACGTTGCGCTTGATGCTGAGCTTCGGCGTCAAGTGGCCGCTGGCCTCGGTGAGCTCCGTCGAGAGCACGACGAACTTGCGGATGGACTCCGCGCGCGAGACATGCCCGTTGGCCACGTCGACGGCACGCTGGATCTCGGCGTTGACCGCAGGGTTCAGCGAAGCCTCCGCCAGCGTCATCTCCTTGTCCTCGCCGTTGTTCGCCAGCCAGGTCGGGAGCATCTCGGTGTCGAGCGTCACCAGGGCTGCGATGAACGGCTTCTGGTCGCCGACCACGATGACCTGGCTCACCAGCGGATTGGCGCGGATGGGATCTTCGAGGGCCGCGGGCGACACGTTCTTGCCGCCGGCGGTGACGATGATCTCCTTCTTGCGACCGGTGATCGTGAGGAAGCCGTCGTCGTCGAACGAGCCGAGGTCTCCCGTGCGGAACCAGCCGTCGTCGAATGCCGCGGCAGTCGCCTCCGGGTTCTTCCAGTACTCCTTGAAGACGTCGACGCCCTTGACCTGGATCTCGCCGTCGTCGGCCAGCCGGATCGAGACGCCGGGGAGAACGGGGCCGACGGTGCCGATCTTGAACGTGTCGGGCCGGTTCACCGTCGCGGGCGCCGTCGTCTCCGTGAGGCCGTAGCCCTCGAGGATCTTGATGCCGAGGCTGTGGAAGAAGTGACCGAGGTGCGAGCCGAGCGGAGCGGATCCGGAGACGGCGTACTTGATGCGACCGCCCATCGCCGCTCGCAGCTTGGAGAACACGAGGCGGTCGAACATCGCGAAGCGGACACGCAGCCCGAACGGCACCGAACCCTTCTCGACGGCCTTCGAGTACTCGACGGCCGTCTCTGCCGCCTTGCGGAAGATCTTGCCCTTGCCACCGGCCTCGGCCTTCTGCTCCGCCGAGTTGTAGACCTTCTCGAACACGCGGGGGACCGCGAGCAGGAAGGTGGGCTTGAAGCTGGCCAGGGCAGGAAGCAGCTGCTTGGTGTCGGCCTGGTGACCGACCTTCACGCCGGAGTGCACGCAGAGCACCGCGATGAAACGGGCGAACACGTGAGCGGTGGTGATGAAGAGGAGGGTGGACGCGCCGCCCGGCTGCATCACGACCTCCTTGAGCGCCTCGGCCGAGTTGCGGGAGAGCTCGACGAAGTTGGAGTGGGTGAGGACACAGCCCTTGGGGCGTCCGGTCGATCCGGACGTGTAGATCAGGGTGCCGATGTCGTCGCCCTTGGCCAGGTTGCGACGACGCTCGATCTCCTCGTCGGAGACGTCGGTGCCCGCGGCGACGAGCTTGTCGAGGTCGCCCAGGTGAAGCTGCCACACCTTCTCGACGTCGGGAAGCTCCGGGTGCACCTCGTCGAAGCGTGCGAACATCTCCGCCGTCTCGAGGATCACCGCGATCGCGCCGGAGTCGCTCATGTTCCACTGCACCTGGTGCGGAGACGACGTCTCGTAGATGGGAACGAGCACGGCACCCGCGAACCAGGTGGCGAAGTCGATGAGCGTCCACTCGTAGCGGGTCTTGCACATCAGGCCGATCTTGTCGCCCGGCTCGATGCCGGCGGCCACGAGGCCCTTGGCGAGGGCGACGACCTGACGGAGGAACTCGGCACTGGTCACGTCGCGCCAGCCGTCGCCCTCGGGGATCGAGAAGAGGGGAGCATCCGGCGTCGCGGCCACACGGGCCACCAGGAGATCGGTGGCGTTGGCCTCCGGGTCGGCGGGGACGAGTGCTGGGGTATCGAACTGTTTCACGGTAACTCCCTTGGTACCGGGTAGGGGCGGGTAGCGGCCGGAATGGCCTCGGCCATGCTGGTTAACTACACTCTAGATGGTGCGGATGTGAGTCTTCCGGCCGTAGCCGATCCGCCGCACCACCATCACCGTCTTTGAGAAAGGCTGCTGCCTGTGCACGCGATCGGGATCGACATCGGCGGAACGAAGATCGCGGGCGCCGTCGTCGACGAGCTCGGGGTGATCGTTCGCGAAGACCGGGTGCCGACCGATGCAGCGTCGCCCGACGAGATCGAGAACGCCGTCGTCGAGATGATCGAACGCCTCTCGGACGGCCAGGAGCAGATCGCCGGCGCCGGCGTCGCCGCGGCCGGATTCATCGACGCCGCGCAGTCGACCGTCTATTACGCCCCGAACATCAACTGGCGGCACGAGCCGTTCCGCGAGAAGCTCGAGCGCCGCCTCGATCTGCCGATCCTCATCGAGAACGACGCGAACGCCGCAGGATGGGCGGAGTTCCGCTACGGGGCCGGCCGGCTGGTCAGCGACATGGTCATCCTGACCATCGGAACCGGCGTCGGCGGCGCGATCGTCAGCAACGACCGCCTTTTCCGCGGTGGCTTCGGAGCCGGCGCCGAGATCGGCCACATGCGCGTCGTCCCCGGAGGTCTGCCCTGCGGCTGCGGCGCCCACGGCTGCATCGAGCAGTACGGCTCCGGCCGTGCGCTGCAGCGGATGGCCAACGTGCTCGCCGACGCGGGCGGCATCGGCCAGGCGCTCGCCGACGTGCGCGCACGCAAGGGCACACTCAGCGGCCACGACATCAGCGACCTGATCGTCGCGGGGGATCCGGGCGCGCTCGTCGCCCTCCGCGAGCTCGGCGACTGGCTCGGCCAGGCCTGTGCCAGTCTCGGCGCGGTGCTCGATCCGCAGCTCTTCGTCTTCGGCGGCGGCGTCGCCCAGGCGGGGGAGCTGCTGCTCGACCCGATCCGTCAGGCCTACCTCGAGAACCTGCCTGCACGGGGCTACCACCCGGAACCCGAGTTCAGGATCGCCGAACTCGTCAACGACGCGGGCGTTGTCGGCGCCGCGGATCTCGCCCGGTTGCACGCCACGGGGCGTTAGGCTGAGCCGATGTTCTACTGGCTGATGAAGCACCTGGTCGCAGGTCCTCTGCTCAAGGGCATCTTCCGTCCGTGGGTCATCGGGCTCGAGAACGTGCCGGCCGACGGCGCCGTCATCCTCGCCAGCAACCACCTGTCGTTCATCGACTCGATCTTCCTGCCGCTCGTCGTCGACCGGCACGTCTCGTTCCTGGCCAAGAGCGACTACTTCACGCGCAAGGGCTTCAAGGGCTGGATGACGAAGACCTTCATGACGGCGACGGGTCAGATCCCGATCGACCGCTCGGGGGGCAAGGCCTCGGAGGACTCCCTCAACACGGGCCTCGCGGTGCTCGCACGCGGAGAGATCCTCGGCATCTATCCCGAAGGCACCCGCAGCCCCGACGGCAAGCTCTACCGCGGTCGCACCGGTGTGGCCCGCATGATCCTCGAGGGTGACGTGCCCGTCGTCCCGGTCGCCATGGTCGACACCGAAAAGATCATGCCGATCGGCACCAGGCTCCCCAAGATCGGCCGGATCGGCATCGTCATCGGGCCGGCGATCGACTTCTCGCGCTTCGAGGGCATGGAGGGCGACCGCTTCATCCTGCGGTCCGTCACCGACGAGATCATGTATGCTCTGCACGCCCTCGGCGAGCAGGAATACGTCGACATGTACGCGAGCAGCGTCAAAGAAAAGCGCGCCGCCCTTTCACGGTAGGCTCAGATATCCGGCGCGCGTCCGCGCGTCACCTACCCACCGGTGCGTGCGCGAGTCCGGGCACGCCCTGATCTGAGCGGAAGTCCTGTGCAAGACACCACTGATCCCGTCGTGTTGGCTGACGAGTCTGTGATTGCGGGCCTGGACTATTGGCGCACGCTCGAGATCAAGCAGCAGCCGGCGTGGCCCGACCCGGAGGCCGCCGCCGAGGCATCGGCCGAGATCGCCACGCTTCCCCCGCTGGTGTTCGCCGGTGAGGTGGACCAGCTGCGCAACCGGCTGGCGCGCGCCGCCGACGGCAAAGCGTTCCTGCTGCAGGGAGGCGACTGCGCCGAGACGTTCGCGGGTGCCACCGCCGACCAGATCCGCAACCGCGTCAAGACGGTGCTGCAGATGGCCGTCGTGCTCACCTACGGCGCCTCGATGCCCGTCATCAAGATGGGGCGCATGGCGGGCCAGTTCGCCAAGCCGCGCTCGAGCGACACCGAGACGCGCGGCGGCGTCACGCTTCCCGCCTACCGCGGCGACATCGTCAACGGCTACGACTTCACGCCCGAGTCGCGCGCAGCCGACCCCCGCCGTCTCGTCAAGGGCTACCACACGGCCGCCTCGACGCTGAACCTCATCCGCGCCTTCACCCAGGGTGGATTCGCAGACCTCCGTCAGGTGCACAGCTGGAACCGCGGCTTCGCGGCGAACCCGGCCAATCAGCGGTACGAGGGCCTGGCCAAGGAGATCGACCGTGCGATCAAGTTCATGGAGGCGGCGGGAGCCGACTTCGATGAGCTGACGCGAGTGGAGTTCTACTCGAGCCACGAGGGCCTGCTGATGGACTACGAGCGCCCGATGACGCGTATCGACTCGCGCACCGGAACGCCGTACAACACCTCGGCGCACTTCGTCTGGATCGGCGAGCGCACCCGCGACCTCGACGGCGCGCACGTCGATTTCCTGTCGCGCGTGCGCAACCCGATCGGCGTCAAGCTCGGCCCGAGCACGACGCCGGACACCATGCTCAAGCTGATCGACAAGCTCGACCCCGAGCGCGAGCCCGGCCGGCTGACCTTCATCACCCGCATGGGCGCCGGCAAGATCCGGGATGCCCTGCCTCCGCTCCTCGAGGCGATCAAGGCGAGCGACGCCAAGCCGCTGTGGGTCACCGACCCGATGCACGGCAACGGCCTCACCACGCCCACCGGCTACAAGACCCGTCGGTTCGACGACGTCGTCGATGAGGTCAAGGGCTTCTTCGAGGCGCACCGGGCTGCCGGAACGCACCCGGGCGGCATCCACGTCGAGCTCACCGGCGACGATGTCACCGAGTGCCTCGGCGGCTCCGAGCAGATCGACGAGGAGACGCTGGCGACGCGCTACGAGTCCCTCTGCGACCCGCGCCTCAACCACATGCAGTCGCTGGAGCTCGCGTTCCTGGTGGCGGAGGAGCTGGCCGCGGTGCGCTGAGTCCGCCCGTGATACGAACCTGTCATACGAAGAAGGCCCGCCGGATCATCCGGCGGGCCTTCTCCATATAGGTGGTGCCGCGGGCGGCTGACCGGGTCAGAAGCCGGCGAAGTTGATGGTGACGGTCGACCCCTTGGCGACCTCGGTGTTCGCACCGGGGCTGATCTTCGAGACGACGAACGCCGCAGGTGCCACATCAGCGATGGCGCTGTACTTGAGGTCGAAGCCGGCGTCCTTCAGCGTCTTCTTGGCGACATCCCACGTCTTGCCGACGACGTCGGGGACGGGTACGGGTTCCGGCCCCTTGGAGGTCTCGAGCGCGAGGGTGTCGCCGGGCTTGACCGGTCCGTCCTTCTGGGTCTGGGCGGTGATCACGTCGCCCTTCTCGACCGTGTCGCTGTACGACTGCGGGCCGCCGGTGACGAGGAGGTGCACGTTCTTGAGGGCCGACGTCGCGTCGTCGACCGACATCCCGGCGACATCCGGCACCGCGCCGACCGACGCGAGCAGGTTGACCGTGGCGCCCTCGAAATAGGCGCCGCCGGCCGAGATGTTGTTGCCGTCGGGCTTCGAGGCGGAGATGACGACGTTGGCGGGCACCTTCGGATCGAACTGCTGCGCGATCGTTCCGACGACCGCACCGGCGCCCGTGATCGCGGCCTTCGCCTGATCCACGGTCTTTCCGGCGAGCGGTGGGAGCGTGATGGGCTTCGGCCCCTGGGAGACCTTGAGCGTCACGACGCTGCCGCGATGGGCGGAGGCCCCGGACTTCGGATCGGTGCTCGACACCAGTCCCTTGCCGACCGTCGTGCTGTACTCGGTGCCCTGGGTCGACTCGAGACCGAGCTCCTTGAGGGCGGTCGCGGCGGCGGCCGGCGTCTTGCCGGCGAGGTTCGGGATGGGCACCGTCGAACCCGGACCGGCGCCGAAGTACCAGCCGGTGCCGCCGGCCAGCCCGGCCAGGACGATGACGAGGGCGAACAGCCACCAGCCCTTGCCCCGGCGGCGCTTGGCGGCCGTGGTGAGGACGGCGGCGCTGTCGGGGGTGCTGGCGGCGACCTGCTGCCGGATGGCCGGGTTGATGATCTGGGTGTCGCCGTTGTCGGCGCCGAGCCCGAACGCGGGCGGCAGCACCATCGTGGGCTGGAGACCGCCGGATTCGCCACGGATCGCCTTCTCGGCCTCCATGAGGCGCTCGAGCATCTCCTTGGCGTCACGCGGGCGCTGGTCCGGGTTTTTCGCCGTGGCCCAGAGCACGAGGTCGTCGAGCTCCGGCGGGACGGCGGGGTTCTTGCTGCTCGGAGTCGGTACGGCGTCGTTCGCGTGCTGGTAGGCGATCTGCATCGGCTGCTCGCCCTTGAACGGCTGCTCGCCGGTGAGCATCTCGTACATCATGATGCCGAGCGCGTAGATGTCGCTGCGGGCGTCGGCCACGCCTCGGGTGACCAGCTCGGGGGAGAGGTAGGCGATGGTTCCGAGCAGCGCCTGGCCGGTCGCGGTGTTCGCGCTTGCGGCGCGCGCGAGGCCGAAGTCGCCGATCTTGATGCGGCCGTCGTCGGCGAGCAGCACGTTCTCCGGCTTGAGGTCCCGGTGGACGATGCCGGCCTTGTGCGCCGCGGCGAGACCGCTGAGAACGGCCTCCATGATGTCGATGGTCTGCTCGGGGGTGAGCTTGCCGTAGTCCTTGAGCAGGTCGCGCAGCGTGATGCCCGGCAGGTACTCCATGACGAGGTAGGCCATATCGGAGTCCTGGCCCTGGTCGAACACGTTGACGACGTTCGGGTGCGCGAGCCGGGCGGCCGAGCGGGCCTCCTGCACGAAGCGGCTCTTGAAGGTGCTGTCGTCGGCGAGATGGCCGTGCATCACCTTGATGGCGACACGGCGTTCGAGCCGCAGGTCGGTGGCGAGGTAGACCGTCGCCATGCCGCCACGGGCGATCCGCGAGCGCACCTGATAACGGCCGTCGATGAGACGGCCGATCATGGGGTCGGTTTGGCTCGTGGTCACGTGTCGAGTTTAGAGAACGGGACCTGCTCGAACCCTGCAAAACACCGTGGAGCCGCTGGCTGTGACCGCCTTGTGATCATCTCGGCCGGCTCGTCAGCCGAGCTGGGTCAGCCAGGCGCGGGCGGACCGCTCCCATTTGGCGTAGGCGGTGGGGTAGGCGGAGATCTGCACGGCCTGCGCGGCGGCGGTGACACTCATCGAATGCCAGCCCCGGATGTCGAGCAGGCCACGGGTGCGTCCGGCCGTCGGGTTGCCCGGTCCGCCGAAGAACGCGCGAGCGGCGTAGTGCGCGTCGAGCACCTGGGCGGGCGTTCCCCAGCCGGTGCTCGGCCGCTGCTGGAACAGCCCGAGCGAGTCGCGGTCGCCGTAGCGCACATTGCGCAGGCCCGATTCCTGAGCGGCGGCCGCAAGCGCGATCACCAGCCCGTAGTCGTCGACGCCCTTCTGTCGTCCGACCTCGATGATGATGCGGGCGTTCGCGCGCATCTCCTCCGTGAGGGGGACGATCGCGGTGCCGTGCGGAACGACGGCCCGCGCAGCAGGTGCCACGGGGGCGGAGACCGCGTGGGGCTTCTCGACCGCCGCGGTCGCGAGCCCGGGGATCGTCACCAGCTGCCCGGGGAAGATCAGGCTGCCACGGCCGAGTCCGTTCGCGCTGAGCACGGCGGCGGTGGAGACGCCGAAGCGACCGGCGATGCCGCTGATCGTGTCGCCGGAGACCACGCGGTACTTCGTCGTCGACGGCACGGGCGCGGTCGGTGCCGGGCGATGGTGCGACACGCCCGTCGCTCCGGTGAGTGCGAGTACCTGGCCGGGAAAGATCAGGCTCTTCCAGCTGAGGCCGTTGAGGGCGAGGACGCTGGCCGTCGAGAGCCCGAAACGGCCGGCGATGCCGGAGACGGTGTCGCCGTTCTGCACCCGGTATCGTGCCGGGGCGGCGGCGATCGAGGTCTCGGCGGCGGATGTCCCCGCCGAGTCGCGGAGATCGACGGTCGTCGTGCCGTTCGTGTCCGGAGCCTTCTCCTTCGCGCGTTCCGACTCACCGGTCTCGGGTACAGCCGCGTTCGCGGGCGTGATCAGGTTGAGGGTCACCGCCACCGAGCTCGCGATCGCAATGGGCATCGTGGCGAAGACGGAACGGGCCGCGCGCCGCGAGGGGCGCGCCGAGGGTCCATCCGGCGTGACATCGGTTTCGAGCAGGCGCATGCGAACTCACCTTCGTTCTCGTTGCGAACTCCCACGCTGACACACAATGAATAAGGAGTCAATTAGCGTGACGCGTGTGAATTGAGTTAACACGATCGTAACAATCGGGATCGCTCCCGCGATCGCCCGCGTCATGGCAGTGTTAAGGGGTGACTGAGCAAGCCCCAGCCCGCGAGTGGCTGACCATCCCCGACCTCGTCGATGCCCTCGGACTCGGGGTGAGCCGTGTGCGCCGCCTCATCGAGGACAAGCACCTCGCCGCCAAGCGCATCGACGGCGTGCTGAAGGTGCCGGCGGACTTCCTGAGAGACGGTGAGCCGCTCACCGAGCTGCGCGGCACCCTGATCGTGCTGGGGGACGCCGGATTCGACAACGACGAGGCCGTCGACTGGCTGATCGAGGACGACGAGATCCTCGGTACCGCCCCGATCGACGCGCTGCGATCCGGTCGCAAGGCCGAGGTGCGCAGGGTCGCCCAGGCCCTCGGCTAGTCCGGCGCCCGGGATCGCCGGGTTTAGCGGGATCGCCGGGCCTAATACGCGCGGCGGGTGACCGTCACGGCGAGTTCGCGGAGCTGCTGCTTCGCCTGATCTCCCAACGGAGCCGCCTCGATCGCAGCGATGGCGCGCGCGACGTTGGCGGCGATGAGCTCCTCGACCTTGTCGACGGCACCGGATGCCCGGAGCGTCATCTGCAGGGTCTCGATCTGCTGCGCGGTGAGGCTGCGGTCGCCGAGGAGTTCGTCGAGGGTGGCCCGCGCGCCGGCGGGCAGCGCCTCCCTGGCCAGCGCGATCAGCACGGTGCGCTTGCCCTCGCGCAGGTCGTCGCCGCTCGGCTTGCCGGTGACGCTCGCGTCGCCGAACACCCCGAGCATATCGTCGCGCAACTGGTACGCGATCCCGAGGGGCAGCCCGAACGACCGCAGCGCCTCGAGCTGGCCGATGGTCGCTCCCGCGAGTGACGCGCCGATCACCAGCGGCGCCTCGATGCTGTACTTGGCGGACTTGTAGACGATCACGCGCTCGGCGCGGGAGAGCTGGTCGTCCTCTGTCTGGGTGTTCCAGCCGATCTCCTCGAAGATGTCGAGGTACTGGCCGGCGGTCACTTCGACGCGCATCCGGTTGAACTCGGCGCGCGCGGCTCGCCGGGCAGCCGTGCTGGCCACCTCGGAGAGGCCCTCGTCGAACAGCTCGTCGCTGAGGATCAGCAGCAGGTCGCCGAGCAGCGTGGCTGCTCCCGTGCCGAAAGCGGTGGCCGATCCCTCCCAGCCGTTCTCGGCGTGGA
This sequence comes from Leifsonia poae, assembly GCF_027921845.1. Taxonomy (GTDB): domain Bacteria; phylum Actinomycetota; class Actinomycetes; order Actinomycetales; family Microbacteriaceae; genus Leifsonia; species Leifsonia poae. Next base: position 67,404 of record NZ_BSEN01000005.1, on the reverse strand, counting down.
GTTGTTCGAATCGACGATGGGCTGACGCCGCCCCGCGTCGGGTGTCGGAGTTGTCGATGATGTCGTCGTGCACCAGGGCGGCTGCGTGGAACATCTCCAGTGCGCTCGCGACGGACACGACGCCCTCGAGCGCGCCACCCGCCTGAACGGCACGATCATCGGCTCCGGGATCGGAGGACCGGACGGCCTGCCATCCCCAGAAGCAGAACAGCGCGCGGAACCGCTTGCCGCCGCTGAGAAAATCCCGGGAGAACGCCTCGACCGGGGAGAGTTCGTCTGCGATGGAGACGAGAATAGAGGCGCGCGCATCGAGGAACCCATCGATTCTGGACTGGATCAGGTCGACGAACCGAATGCTTTCTGACACACGCCTAGCCTAGCGACCACGCCAGAGCTAGAATCAGCTTCACAACGCCTCGAACCCGGGAAAGAGGGGGAAACGGATGCCGCTTTCGGAACACGAGCAGCGCCTCCTCGAAGAGATGGAGCGCAGCCTCTATCAGAACGACGCAGATTTCGTCGCCACAGTCGGAGCGCGACGCGGGAGACCCGCTTACCGCTCGATCGTCCTCGGCATCCTCGTCGCCGTCGTCGGCATCGGCGTCCTCATCACCGGAGTCTTCATCCAGGTGCCCATCGTCGGCATCGTCGGTTTCATCGTGATGTTCGCCGGCGTGCTGCTGGCGATCGCACCGGGCAAGCGGCCCGCAGCCGCACCGGAGGGCATCGATGGCCCCAACGCCGCGGGCAAGCAGGGCAAGCCGGCGCAGGCCGGGTTCATGAACAAGCTCAACGATCGGTGGGACAAGCGGCAGGACGGGCAGAGCTAGCCCCTCCCTTCCGCTCCACGCGAGCGGTACCACCAGGGTCGATCTTCGGATCGGCCCTTTTTTTGCGTCCTCGACGCTCCCGGGCCATCCATTTTCCTCCACCCCGTACATCCTTGATATTCCGGGTCTTTGTGCCCCCATTTCGGGTCGATTCAGCGCCGGGTGCTGACTTTGTGGATGGTTGTGGAGTAAAGTGGAGCCACACCGCAACCTTGGCCGGAAGAGTGGGGGGAGTACCCGATGTTCCTCGGTACCTACGCCCCCAAACTCGACGAAAAAGGGCGCATCATCCTGCCGGCCAAATTCCGGGATGAGCTCGCGTCCGGCATCGTCCTCACCCGCGGCCAGGAGCACTGCGTGTACGTCTTCAGCCAGCGTGAGTTCGAGTCGCTGCACGAGAAGATCCGCCAGGCGCCGGTGACCAGCAAGCAGGCGAGGGACTACCTGCGCGTGTTCCTCTCCGGAGCGAGCGCGGAGGTCCCCGACAAGCAGCACCGCGTGACGGTGCCGACCACGCTGCGCTCGTACGCAGGACTCGATCGCGACCTCGTCGTGATCGGCGCCGGCAGCCGAGCAGAGATCTGGGACGCCCAGGCCTGGGAGACCTACCTGGCCGAGCAGGAAGCAACATTCGCCAACACCACCGAGGAGGTGATCCCGGGACTCTTCTAGCACCTGGCGCCCGACTCCCAGCCATTCGCCGCCCTGACACACTTCCCCGGTGCCAGGTCGGAATGGATGGGGATCAGGATCCAGGAGCTCGACCCCGTCATCATGACCGACGACCAGATCCACACCCCGGTGCTCCTCGAGCGCGTCATCGAGCTGCTCGAGCCCTCCTTGCGCGAGCCCGGCGCCGTGCTCGTGGATGCCACGCTCGGCATGGGCGGCCACTCGGCCGGCATCCTGGAGCGCTTCCCCGAGGTCACCCTGGTGGGCCTCGACCGCGATCCGGATGCGCTCGCGATCGCCGGTGAGCGGCTCGCGCGGTTCGGCGACCGCGTCCACCTCGTGCACACGGTCTACGACGGCATCCTCGACGCCCTGGACGACCTGGGCATCGACGAGATCCAGGGCGTGCTCTTCGATCTCGGCGTCTCGTCGCTGCAGCTCGACCGCGTGGAACGTGGATTCTCGTACTCGAAGGATGCCCCGCTCGACATGCGCATGGACGGCACGAGCGAACTCACGGCCGCCGTGATCCTCGCCGAATACAGCGAGGCGGACCTGCGCCGCATCTTCCGCGACTATGGGGAAGAGAAGCTCGCCGCCCGCTACGCGCAGAAGATCGTCGAGGCGCGGGCGGACAAGCCGTTCGTGCGGTCCGCCGAGCTGGTCGACGTCATCACCAAGGCGACGCCCGTCGCCGTGCAGCGTCAGGGGCATCCGGCCAAGAGGGTCTTCCAGGCACTGCGTATCGAGGTGAACCAGGAGCTCGCTGTACTGGAGCGGGCGATCCCCGCGGCGATCGACGCGCTCGCCGTCGGCGGCAGGATCGTCGTCGAGGCCTACCAGTCGCTCGAGGATCGCATCGTCAAGCGGGAGCTGCAGACGCGGTCGACGTCGAGTGCCCCCGCCGGACTGCCGGTCGAGCTCCCCGAGCACCGCCCGGAACTGAAACTGCTCATCCGCGGCGCCGAGCTCGCGGACGACGACGAGAAGGCCGCGAATCCGCGGGCGACGCCGGTGCGCTTGCGCGCCGCGGAACGCGTGAGGAGGGGCTCATGAGCACGAACCTGGCCGAAAGGCGGCCGTCGGTCGGCTGGATCGGTCGCACAGAGCCCCGGCCGCACGTCGAGGAGCGCCCGAACCATCTCGAGGTCGTGTCGACCCGCTCGCAGCGACGGGCGCGTCCACGGGCCGCCTACGCGATCGTCGCCATCGCGACCCTGTTCGGGATCGTCGTGGCTCAGCTGCTGCTCAGCATCGGCATCTCGCAGGGTGCGTACCAGCTCAGCTCGCTGCAGGACACGCAGACCCGGCTGCAGCGCTCGTACCAGGCCGCCTCCGAAGATCTGAACCGTGTCGCCTCGCCGCAGAACCTGGCGGCGAACGCGAACGCGCTCGGCATGGTCAGCAACAGCAACCCGGCCTACCTGCGGCTCTCCGACGGCGCGGTGCTGGGTGCGCCGATCGCGGCCAGCAGCGTCGCGGGGACGGTCACCGGCAGCACGGGCAACCTGGTGCCGAACTCTCTGCTCAACGGTGTGCCGCTCGCGGTCCAGACCAAAGCCGCCAAGGCCGTGAACGCAGCCAAAGCCGCGGCCGCGGCGAAGGCGGCCGCCGCTGCGAACGGAAAAGCTGGGAGTTCGACAAGCCCGAGCGTGCCGAAGAAGACCCCGGCGGCGCCGACCGTACCGTTGGACGGAGCGCTGCCGACACCGGTGACGCATTGACGACGGGACGAGCTCGATCGTGATCACGCGAAAGACGATGCGCAGGCGCACGGCGTTCACGATGCTGGCCGTGGCCGCGACCGTCGGGATCCTCGGCGCGAAGCTGGTGGACATCCAGGTCGTGCAGGCCGACGCACTGCAGAAGAAGTCGGTGACGGCCAAAGAGGTCGAGCAGACGTTGACGGGCGCGCGGGGGAGCATCCTCGACGCGAGCGGCACCGTGATGGCCACGACGGTCTACCGCTACACCGCCCAGCTGTCGCCGTCCGACGCGATCGCCGGCGGACGCGCCCAGATGGTCACGGCGGCCGGGAAGATCGGCACCATCACCGGGCAGGGCGGAGCGAAGGTCGTCGCCCTGATCGACAAGGCGCTCAAAGACGACCCCAAGTCGAAGTACGCGCTCGTGAAGACGGGCATGGATGTCGCCACCTTCGACAAGCTGGACAAGCTCCCATACCCCTGGCTCACCTTCACGAAGGTCGCCTCCCGCACGTACCCGAACGGCGCGGTCGCCGGCAACCTGCTCGGCTACGTCTCGAGCAATGGCAACGGCGGCCTCGAGTACAGCGAGAACTCCTGTCTCGCCGGCGAGAACGGCACGGAGACCTATCAACGCGGCGCCGACGGCGTCGCCATCCCGGGCAGCACGGTCGTGCAGAAGGCCGCCAAGGACGGCGGCACCCTGAAGCTGACCGTCGACAGCGACCTGCAGTGGTTCGCCGAGCAGACGCTGGCCCAGCAGGTCGGCGCGGTCGGCGCTAAGTTCGGCTTCGTCACCGTGGTCGAGGCGAAGACCGGCAAGGTGAAGGCGGTCGCGCAGTGGCCCGCACTCGACCCCAACAACATCGACGCGACATCCCCGGGGTACTGGGGTCTGCTGCCGTTCAGCACCCCGTACGAGCCGGGCTCGACGTTCAAGGCCCTCACCGCCAGCATGCTGCTCGACCAGGGCAAGGCCAATCCCACGAGCGAGGTGCTCGCGCCGTACCGGTTCCAGTCGGGCCAGGGCGCGGACCTGCACGACTCCGGCTACCACGACGACGAGCGTCTGACGCTCACGGGCGTGCTGATGAACTCGTCGAACACGGGCATGTCGATCCTCGGCAGCAGGCTCACCGATCAGACCCGGTACGACTACCTCAAGAAGTTCGGCATCGGCAGCGACACGGGCATGCCGTATCCGGGACAGTCGTCCGGCATCCTGCACCCGGCCAGCGACTGGGACGACCAGACCAAGTACGCGACCATGTTCGGCCAGGGCGTCTCGGCGACCCAGATGCAGATGGTCGGCGCGTACCAGGCGCTCGCCAACAACGGCACGCGCATCCCGCTCACGATGGTCGAGGGATGCACGCATCCCGACGGCACCGTCACCGACGTTCCGAAGCCGACGCCGGTCAAGGTCGTCTCGCCGACGGCGGCCAACACGACCCTCGGGATGATGGAGAGCGTCGTCACGTCCGGCGAGCTCGCGAGCAAGCTGCAGATCCCGGGCTACCGGGTAGCGGCGAAGACCGGAACGGCCCAGCAGCCGGACGGCCACGGCGGGTACCTGCCGTCGTACTACGTCTCCGTCATGGGTGTCGCTCCGGTGGACGATCCGCAGTACGTCGTTTCGGTCAACCTCGGATACCCGACTACCATTACTTCGTCGGCAGCCGCCGCTCCGCTGTTCCACACGATCATGAGTCAAGTGCTGAAGACCTTCCGGGTGAAGCCTTCGACGACCAGCCCGGCTGACTACCCGCCGTACTACTGAAAGTGAGCCCCGTGACAGGACCGGCGCCCTCTTCTCTGCGCCCCGAGCATCCCGTCGCCCGACCGCTCGCACAGTTGGTGGCGGAGTTCGGGCTGGACTATCGAGGCGACCTCGACGCCGTGGAGGTGACCGGTGTCGCGCTCGCGACCTCGGCCGTCGAACCCGGCGACCTCTACGTGGGGGTGCCCGGCCGCAACGCGCACGGCGCGAGCTTCGCGACCGCGGCCGCCGAGGCCGGAGCGGTGGCAGTACTCACCGACGAGGAGGGCGCAGAGCTCGCCGCCGCGTCGGGACTCCCGGTGATCGTGACCTCGGACGCCCGCGCGGCCCTCGGCGCGGTCGCCGCCTGGATCTTCCGGACCGACGAGAACTCGGCCACCCTGTTCGGCGTCACAGGCACGAACGGCAAGACCAGCGTCGTCTACCTGCTCAATGCCATCCTCGGGCAGCTCGGCGTGGTCTCCGGCCTCAGCTCGACGGCCGAGCGGCGGATCGGCGAGACCGCCATCACCAGCAAGCTCACCACCCCCGAGGCCAGCGAGCTGCACGCCCTGCTCGCCCGGATGCGCGAGGCCGCCGTGCGGGCCGTCGCCATCGAGGTCTCGGCGCAGGCGCTCAGCCGCCACCGGGTCGACGGCATCGTGTTCGACGTCGTCGGCTTCACCAACCTGAGCCACGACCACCTCGACGACTACGAGTCGATGAGCGACTACTTCGAGGCGAAGCTCGAGCTGTTCCAGCCCGACCGTGCCCGGCGCGGCGTCGTCACCGTCGACTCCGACTGGGGGCGCTCGCTCGTCGAGCAGTCGCGCATCCCGGTCACCACGCTCTCGACCTCGGCCGGCGGCGACGCCGAGTGGACGATGTCGGTGACCGAGGAGACGGTCGACCACACGGCCTTCGTCCTCGAGGGCCCCGACGGCCGGATGCTGCAGACGCAGGTCCCGCTGCTCGGCTCGTACATGGCCGCGAACGCCGCGCTGGCGATCGTCATGCTGGTGGAGTCCGGCTACGATCTCGACGCCATCGGCGCGGCTCTGGAACGCGACGGCGGCATCGACGCCTTCATCCCCGGCCGCGCGGAGCGCATCTCGGGCGACCGCGGTCCCGTCGTGTTCATCGACTACGGCCACAGCCCCGACGCCTTCCTCTCGACCCTCGGCGCGCTGCGCAAGGTCACCGACGGCAAGATCGTGATGGTCTTCGGCGCCGACGGCGACCGGGACACCACCAAGCGCAACGACATGGGCGCCATCGCCGCGCGTGGCTCGGATGCTGTGGTGATCACCGACTTCCACCCGCGCTGGGAGGACCCGGCGGCCATCCGTGCGACGCTGCTCGCCGGCGCCCGCGGGGCCGTGCCCGAGCTCGAGCTCTACGAGGTCGCCGACCCCCGCGCGGCGTTCCGCAAGGCGCTGTCTCTGGCCGACGAGGGCGACATCGTGCTCTACGCCGGTCCCGGCCACGAGGATTACCAAGAAGTTGCCGGTCAGCGCATCCCGTATTCGGCACGCGACGACGCCAAGCTCGCTCTGCGAGAGGCCGGGTGGCTCTGATGATCGCGATGACCCTGGCCGACATCGCCGCGGCCACGCGGGGTCGTCTGGTGCTCGACGGCACCGGCGTCACCCCCGAGACCATCGTCGACGGGCTCTCGACCACGGATTCACGCGAGGTCGTGCCGGGCACGCTCTTCTTCGCCAAGCCGGGTGAGGTCACCGACGGCCACCTGTTCGTGCCCCAGGCCGTGGAGGCCGGCGCCGCCCTCATCGTCGTCGACCATGTGCTGGACGTCGCGGCTCCGCAGTTGCTCGTCGACGACACCGTCGCTGCCTTGGGCGATCTTGCGACCGAGGTGATCGCGCGCGTGCGCGCGGCCGGCACCCTGCGCATCGTCGGCGTGACCGGATCGAACGGCAAGACGACGACCAAGAACCTGCTGCGCGCCATCCTGGAGCAGGTCGGTCCGACCATCGCCGCGCGCGCCTCGTTCAACAATGAGGTCGGCGCCCCTGTGACGATGCTCGAGGTGACCGACGACACCCAGTTCCTCGTCGCCGAGATGGGCGCGAGCGGCATCGGCGAGATCGCGCGCCTTGTGCGCATGGCCCGGCCCGACATCGGTGTGGTGCTCAAGGTGGGCCTCGCCCACGCCGGCGAGTTCGGCGGCATCGAGGCGACGCTTGCAGCGAAGACCGAGATGGTCAGCGACCTGCTCGACACCGACGTGGCCGTGCTCAACCTCGACGATCCCCGGGTCGCCTCGATGGCCGACAAGACGGTCGCCCGGGTGCTCTGGTTCGGCCTCGACGAGCGGGCCGAGGTGCGTGCCACCGACGTGGTCTCGAGCGCGGCGGGCACGAGCTTCACCCTCCACCTCCCGAACGGCGAGAAGCGCGCCGTGCGCTTCCGTGTTCTGGGCGAGCATCACGTCATGAACGCCCTCGCGGCCGCGGCGGCCGCCCACACACTCGACGTCGGCATCGACGACATCGTGGCGGCCCTGCAGACCGTGCAGCGCGCCGAGCGCTGGCGCATGGAGGTGCTGGGCGGAGCCCGTGGCGTCACCGTCATCAACGACGCCTACAACGCCAGCCCCGACTCGATGGCCGCGGCGTTGAAGACGCTCGCGCAGATCGCCGAGCCGGGCGGTCGCACGGTGGCCGTGCTGGGCGAGATGAGCGAGCTCGGCGAGTTCTCGGGGAAGGAGCACGACCGGATCGGCCTGCTCGCCGTCCGTCTCGGCATCGACCAGCTCATCGTGGTGGGCCCCGCCGCCCGCCGGATGCACATCTCGACCATCAACGAGGGGTCGTGGGACGGCGAGTCGCTCTACTTCGACACGCCGGACGACGCCTTCGAACACCTTGAGACCGCCCTGGTCGCGGGGGATACGGTGCTCGTGAAATCTTCGAACTCGGCCGGCCTGCGGTTTCTGGGTGATCGACTGGGAGAATTGTTCTCGTGAGAGCTCTGCTGACGTCCGGTGCACTGTCGATGGCGTTCACGCTGTTCCTCACCCCGGTCTTCATCCGGCTCTTCCGCAGGCTGCAGTGGGGGCAGTTCATCCGCGACGACGGACCCCAGAGCCACCACGCCAAGCGCGGCACCGCCACGATGGGCGGCATCGTCGTCATCCTCGGTACGCTGTTCGGCTACTTCGTGGCGTTGCTGCTGACCGGCGACGAGACCTCGGTCTCTGCGCTGCTCGTCCTCTTCCTCATGGTGGGGCTCGGGATCGTCGGATTCATCGACGACTTCCTCAAGACCCGCCGTGAACGCAGCCTCGGTCTCACCGGCTGGGCCAAGGTCGCCGGCCAGGTGATCGTCGCCACGGTCTGGGCGTTCCTGGCGATCATGTTCCCGAACGGCAACGGCTACACGCCGGCGACGATGAGCGTCTCGCTGATCCGCGATCTGCCGATCGACTTCATGTCGATCACGAAGTTCGGTGCGATCGGCGTCATCGTCGGCTACGGGCTCTACCTGATCTGGATCAACTTCATCGTCGCCGCGACGTCGAACGGCGTGAACGTGACGGACGGCCTCGACGGTCTCGCCTCCGGCGCGTCCATCCTCGCCATCGGCGCCTACATCATCATCGGGTTCTGGCAGTCGATCCAGTCGTGCTCCAACCTCAAGCTCGATCCGGCGAACGTCGAGAAATGCTACGACGTGCGCGATCCGTTCGACCTCGCGATCGTCGCCACGGCGATCGTCGGAGCCGTCGTCGGCTTCCTCTGGTGGAACACGTCGCCCGCGCAGATCTTCCTCGGTGACACCGGTTCGCTGGCCCTCGGCGGGGCGGTCGCCGCCCTGGCGATCCTCAGCCGCACCGAGCTCCTCCTGGTGCTCATCGGCGGACTGTTCGTCATCGAGGCCGGCTCGGTCATCGTGCAGCGCGCGTACTTCAAGCTCACCAGAGGTAAACGTATCTTCCTGATGAGCCCGATCCACCATCACTTCGAACTGAAGGGATGGGCGGAGGTCACCGTGGTCGTGCGGTTCTGGATCATCGGCGGACTGCTCGTCGCCGCCGGCGTCGGCAGCTTCTATCTCGAATGGCTCGCAACGTGACCGAAATCGACGAACGGCTGGCCGGTCTGACCAGCTGGCGGTCGGACTGGCGGGGGCTCCGGGTGGCCGTCTACGGTCTCGGCGTCACCGGATTCTCGGTCGCCGACACCCTCGTCGAGCTCGGCGCCGAGGTGCTCGTCGTCACCGCGAAGGCCGATCCCGAGCGCGCGATGCTCCTCGAGGTGATCGGCGCCGAACTCCTCGAAGAGGCCGACCTCGCCGCTCCGCCGGCACGGCTGACGGCGTTCGATCCCGAGCTCATCGTGGTGTCGCCCGGCTTCCACCACGACCATCCGCTGCTCGATTGGGCGGACCAGCGCGGAACGGCCGTCTGGGGCGACATCGAGCTCGCCTGGCGCCTGCGCGACAAGGTCGGCAGCCCGGCCGACTGGATCGCGGTCACCGGCACCAACGGCAAGACCACCACGGTGCAGCTCACCGCGACCATGCTCGTCGCCGGCGGCTACCGCGCGGCTCCCTGCGGCAACATCGGCATCCCGGTGCTCGACGCCATTCGCGACCCGCAGGGGTTCGATGTGCTCGTCGTCGAACTCTCCAGCTACCAGCTGCACTGGGTCAACCGCAATCGCGGCGGCGAGCTGTCGCCGTATTCGTCGGCCTGCCTGAACATCGCCGACGACCACCTCGACTGGCACGGCTCGGCGGACGCCTACCGCGCGGCGAAGGCCAAGGTCTACGACAACACCCAGGTGGCGTGCGTGTACAACCGCGCCGACCCCGCCACCGAGCAGATGGTCCGCGATGCCGAAGTGATCGAGGGCGCACGCGCCATCAGCTTCGGCCTGGACGTTCCCGGACCGAGCGACTTCGGCATCGTCGACGGCATCCTCTGCGACCGCGCGTTCCTCGACGACCGCTTCACCAGCGCGATCGAGCTCACCACCATCGACGAACTGCGGGACGCCGGTCTCGCCGCGCCGCACGTGGTGGCGAACATCCTGGCAGCAAGTGCGCTGGCACGCTCCTACGGGATCGCCCCGGGGGTCATCCGGGATGTGCTGACGGCGTTCCGCCTGGACGCCCACCGCATCGAACTCGTGCGCATCGAGAGCGGCGTGAGCTGGGTGGACGACTCCAAGGCGACGAACCCGCACGCGGCGGATGCCTCCCTGCGGGCGTACGAGTCGGTCGTCTGGGTCGCGGGCGGCCTGCTCAAGGGTGTCGACATCGACGATCTGGTGAAGCGCCACGCCGCCCGGCTGCGTGCCGCCGTGATCATCGGAGTCGACCGTGAGGCCCTCCGCTCCGCATTCGCACGACACGCGCCCGGCCTGCCCGTGTACGAGGTCGACGCCGACGAAACTGATGAGGTCATGCCGACGGCGGTGAAGTTGGCCGGCGGGGTCGCACAGTCCGGAGACACCGTTCTCCTGGCGCCGGCTGCGGCCTCGATGGACCAGTTCGCCGACTACGCAGAGCGCGGTCGCCGTTTCCAGGCGGCCGTCAACGAGTTCTTTGGAGGTGAGGCGGATGAGCACTCCGCCTCGCACCCAGGAGGAGAGTAGGACCTCCTCCCGCATCGGAGCCCTCACGGCCAGGATCTCCCTGGGCCGGGCGATGCAGGCCGAGTCCGCCAACTACTTCCTGCTGCTCGGCATCACGCTGTTCATGGTGGTGTTCGGGCTGGTGATGGTGCTCTCGTCGTCATCGGTGGAGTCGCACAACGACACCGACAACTTCTTCTCACGCTTCTGGTCGCAGGGGGCGTACACGCTCATCGGCTTGCCGCTGATGTTCCTGGTCTCCCGGCTGCCGAGCCGGTTCTGGAAGAAGTCCATCTGGATCCTTCTCGGCGCCGCGTGCTTCCTGCAGCTCCTCGTGCTGGTCACCCCGCTCGGCGTGGAGATCGGCGGCAACCGCAACTGGCTCCGGATCGGCTCCCAGACACTGCAGCCGTCGGAGGCCATCAAGGTGGCGCTCGTCGTCTGGCTCGGCGTGGTGCTGGCCCGCAAGAAGGACCTGCTCGGGCAGTGGAAGCACGTCGTCGTGCCGGTCGTGCCGATCGGCGGCGGCGCGATCCTGCTCGTGATCCTCGGCGGTGACCTCGGAACGACGGTCATCATGGCCGCGATCGTGCTGGGCGCGCTGTTCTTCGCCGGGGTCAAGCTGCGCCATCTCGCCTTCGGAACGGTGGCGGTCGCGATCGTCGCGGTGCTCGTCGCCGTGTCGAGCAAGAGCCGGCTCGGCCGGATCGCCGCGCTCTTCGGTGGTGCGAGCACCGCCAACCCCGACGTCAACTGGCAGATCGACAACGGCTTCTACGCGCTCGCGTCCGGCGGCGTCTTCGGTGTCGGGCTGGGCAATTCGCACTCGAAGTGGTCGTGGCTCCCGGCGGCCGACACCGACTTCATCTTCGCCATCATCGGCGAGGAGCTCGGCCTCATCGGCGCGATCGTGGTGCTGATCCTGTTCGTGCTCCTCACCGTCGTGTTCCTGCGCATCATCCACGCGTCGAACGACCCGTTCGCACGCGTCACGACGGCGGCGATCATGGTGTGGCTGATCGGCCAGGCGTTCGTGAACATCGCGGTGGTGCTCGGCGTCATACCGGTGCTCGGAGTTCCGCTCCCACTGATCTCTGCAGGAGGAACTGCGATGATCAGTTCCATGATCGCAATCGGCATCGTCCTGTCCTTCGCCCGTGAGACCGGGAAGGCGGCCCGTCGGCAGGACGGCCGGCCCGCCGCCGACCGGCGCCAGGGCGCCCGCTCCTCGATCGGCGCCGACGCGTGACGCGGTACCTCCTCGCCGGCGGTGGAACCGCCGGCCATGTGAACCCGTTGCTCGCCGTCGCCGACCGGCTGCGCCGTGACGACCCCGCCGCGGAGATCCTGGTGCTCGGCACCGCTGAGGGGCTCGAGGCGCGGCTGGTCCCGGAGCGCGGCTACGAACTGGCGACCATCCCGAAGCTGCCGTTCCCGCGGCGCCCGAACGCAGCGGCCCTGCGGTTCCCCGCGGAGTACCGGCGCACCATCGGCACGGTGCGCTCTCTCATCGAGCAGCGCGCCATCGACGCCGTGGTTGGCTTCGGCGGCTACGCGGCCGCCCCGGCCTACTCCGCCGCGCGCAAGGCGGGCATCCCGCTGGTGCTGCACGAGGCGAACGCCAAGCCGGGCCTCGCGAATCGTCTCGGCGCCCGGTACACGCCGTTCGTCGGCGTCGCCTTCGAGGGCACCGCGCTTCCCCATGCGACCTTCGTCGGGATGCCGCTCCGGGTCGAGGTCGAGGAGCTCGACCGCGCGGCGACCCGTCCGGAGGCAGCCGCCTTCTTCGGGCTCGACGCCGGCCGCCCCACCATCCTCGTGACCGGAGGGTCGCTCGGCGCGCGCCGGCTGAACTCCACGATCGCCGACCGCGCCGCGGCGCTCACCGGCGCCGGCTACCAGGTGCTGCACATCCAGGGCGGCCGCGGCGAGCTCACCGACCCCGGCATCGACGGCTACCGCCTCGTCGACTACTGCGACCGGATGGACCTGGCGTTCGCCATCACCGACCTGGCCGTCGCCCGTTCCGGCGCGGCCACGGTGAGCGAGTTCGCAGCTCTCGGCATCCCTGCCGTCTACGTCCCCTACCCGGTCGGCAACGGCGAGCAGCGCTTCAACGCCGCCGGTGTCGTCGCCGCCGGCGGGGGAATCCTGGTGGACGACGCAGCGTTCCTCCCCGGGTGGGTCGACACCGAGCTCCTCCCGCTGCTCGCCGACCGCGAGCGCGTCACCCGCATGGGCGAGCGCGCCGCGACCGCCGGTGTGCGCGACGGTTCGGACCGCATGGTGTCGCTCATCCGAAGCTCGCTCTAGAGCGCGTACCGTCATACTTGATGGTGCCCTTCACCCGCAAAGGAAAGCAGTACTCGTGATCAAGCCCGACCTCACCATGACCCTCCCCGACGACCTCGGCGCCCTGCACTTCGTGGGCATCGGAGGCTCGGGGATGAGCGGGATCGCGCGCCTGTTCCTCGAGGCGGGGTACACGGTGACCGGTTCCGACGTGCGCGAGTCGTCGAATGTGCTCGCACTCCGGGACCTGGGCGCCACCATCGCGATCGGGCACGACGCCGCCAACGTCGGCGACGCCGACACGCTCGTCGTCACGGGCGCTCTCTGGCAGGACAACCCCGAGTACCAGCTGGCCCTGCAGAAGGGTCTGCCCGTGCTGCACCGCTCGCAGGCGCTCGCCTGGCTGATCAGCAAGAAGCGCCTCGTCTCCGTCGCAGGCGCGCACGGCAAGACCACCTCGACCGGAATGATCATCACCGGCCTGCTCGGCCTCGGGGAGGACCCGAGCTTCGTCAACGGCGGTGTGATCGAGTCGCTGGGCAAGAGCTCGCAGACCGGCACCGGCGAGCTGTTCGTGGTCGAGGCGGACGAATCGGACGGATCGTTCCTGCTCTACGACACCGCGGTCGCCCTGATCACCAACGTCGACCCCGACCACCTCGACCACTACGGGTCGCTCGAGGCCTTCCAGGACGCCTTCGTGACGTTCGCCCGCGAGGCCGGGGAGTTCGTCGTCGTCTCCTCCGACGATGCCGGCGCCGTGGCCGTCACCGAGAAGCTCCGAGCCCAGGATGCCGGCAAGAAGGTCATCACGTTCGGCGAGGCCGAGGACGCCGACGTGCGCGTGCACTCGATCGTCACCGACGGCCCCGTCGCGTTCTCCGTGCGCCACGCGGGCGCCGACTACTCCGCGCAGCTGCGCATCCCGGGGCGCCACAACGCCATCAACGCCGCGGGCGCGTTCGCGGTACTCACCGGGCTCGGCTTCGAACCCGCGGCCTCGCTCGCGGCGATCGCGCAGTTCGGCGGCACCGAGCGCCGGTTCGAGCTGCACGGCACCGTCGGCGGCGTGAGCGTCTACGACGACTACGCGCACCACCCGACGGAGGTCGCGGCTGCGCTGTCGGCCGCCCGCACCGTCGTCGGCTCCGGTCGCATCATCGCGGTGCACCAGCCGCACCTCTACAGCCGCACGCGCCTGTTCGCCCAGGAGTTCGCCGACACGCTCGAGACCTACGCCGACGAGACAGTCGTGCTCGACGTGTACGGCGCGCGCGAAGATCCGGAACCCGGTGTGACCGGCGCTCTGGTGGCCGACCGGTTCGAGCACCCAGAGCACGTCGCCTTCATCGCCGACTGGCAGGCGGCGGCCGATCACACCGCCGAGATCGCGCGCGACGGCGACTTCGTGATCACGCTCGGCTGCGGCGATGTGTATCGCATCGTCCCGCAGCTCCTCGAGTCGCTCCAGCGCGCCCGCGGCTAGCGGAACCGTCGGTATGAAGCGTCCCCAGGGGTTCGACCGGCCGCCGGAGCCGCAGGCTCCTCCGTCGGCGCCGCAGTCGGAGGCCGAGCCGGCGACGGACCCGATCCCGGTGCAGCGGCTGCTGCCGGAGCGGTCGATGCCGGTGGACGGTCAACAGGAGAGGGCTCAGGACGGTGCCCGGGACAAGTCCCGGGACAGGGCTCGGGAGAAGGCACGGCAGGAGCCCGCGCGGGAGCCGATCGAACGCATCCCCTCGAACCGCGAGATCAGCCGGTCGCTGCGTGAGGCCCGCAAGGAGCGGGCACGCCTCGAACGCGGCGAGGTGCGGCGCTTCACCAAGCGCTCGCGCCGCCGCCGGATGGTGTGGCTGGCGAGCCTCGGCACGCTCGCCGCGCTGATCATCGGCGTCGGGCTCACTGCCTTCTCTCCGCTCATGGCGCTGAAGACGATCACGGTCACCGGCACCTCCCGCATCGCCGCCGCGACGGTCACCAAGGCGCTCGCCGATCAGATCGGCCGTCCGCTTCCGCTGGTCGACCAGGCCGCCATCCGTGGCGACCTCGCCGCCTTCCCGCTCATCCGCAGCTACAGCGTCGAGAGTCACCCGCCCAACTCGATCGTCGTGCGCATCGTCGAACGGCAGCCGATCGGGGTCGTCGCCGTCGGCCGCTCGTTCGCCCTCGTCGACGCCGCCAAGGTCACCATCGCGACGAGTGCGGGGCGCCCGGGCGGCTACCCGCTGATCACCGCGACGGGGGAGCCGGCCGAGTCGGACGCCAAATCCGGATTCGCCGCGGCCTCCGACGTGCTCGCATCGCTCCCCGCCGCCCTGCTCGCGCGCGTCGACACGGTGTCGGCCACGACCGCAGATGACGTGAGCTTCACACTGCGCTCGAGTGGTGCGAAGGTTGTGTGGGGGAGCGCAGACGACTCCGACCTGAAGGCCGCCGCCCTCACCGCTCTCCTCAAGAGCGCCGGCGGCGCGCGCCTGTACAACGTGTCGTCGCCGCACAGCGTGACGACGGGGTGAGGCCCGAAGGGGTCGCTGATGGCGATCTTTTCCGACACGCCTGGCGCGCTACGGGGCCGCGGGCCATGCGCACCTAACGTCGAATCAGGAATTGCATACTGAGCATAACTTTAAGCCTCGACTTGAGGTTGAAGGTTCCCAGCGGAGGCCGGACGTGACATCAAACCAGAACTACCTCGCCGTGATCAAGGTCGTCGGCATCGGCGGTGGCGGCGTCAATGCCGTCAACCGGATGATCGAACTCGGCCTTCGCGGCGTCGAGTTCATCGCCATCAACACCGACGCCCAGGCGCTCCTCATGAGCGACGCCGACGTCAAGCTCGATGTCGGTCGTGAGATCACCCGCGGCCTCGGCGCCGGAGCGGACCCCGAGGTCGGCCGCCGTGCTGCAGAGGACCACGCGGAGGAGATCGAGGAGGCCCTCGCGGGCGCCGACATGGTCTTCGTCACCGCCGGTGAAGGCGGTGGAACCGGCACGGGCGGCGCGCCTGTCGTGGCTCGCATCGCCAAGTCGATCGGCGCGCTGACCATCGGTGTCGTCACCAAGCCGTTCGGATTCGAGGGCAAGCGCCGCTCGGAGCAGGCGGAGGCGGGTGTGCAGCGCCTGAAGGAAGAGGTCGACACCCTCATCGTCGTGCCCAACGACCGCCTGCTCGAGATCAGCGACCGCGGCATCAGCATGCTCGAGGCGTTCTCGACCGCCGACCAGGTGCTCCTCGCCGGTGTGCAGGGCATCACCGACCTCATCACCACGCCGGGCCTCATCAACCTCGACTTCGCCGACGTCAAGTCGGTCATGCAGGGCGCGGGAAGCGCGCTGATGGGCATCGGCTCCTCCCGGGGGGCGGACCGCGCGATCAAGGCGGCCGAGCTCGCGGTGGCATCTCCGCTGCTCGAGGCGAGCATCGACGGCGCGCACGGCGTGCTCCTGTCGATCCAGGGCGGTTCGAACCTCGGCATCTTCGAGATCAACGACGCCGCGCGACTGGTGCAGGAGGCTGTGCACCCGGAGGCGAACATCATCTTCGGTGCCGTGATCGACGACACGCTCGGCGACGAGGTGCGGGTGACGGTCATCGCCGCCGGCTTCGACGGTGGCGAGCCGAACAGTGCCCAGGCCGTCGACAACCGGCGTGCGAGCTTCGTCGAGGCGGGCGCCGACGATGGCGCGGCTCTCGCGAGCACGGCCGCCCTCGACGCCGAGGACATCCCGGCTCCGTCGACCGACACCTGGGCGGCGGCCGAGAGCCCCGTCACGGAGACCGCACCCAAGGACCCGGCGTTCGACGACGAGAATGACGACCTCGACATCCCCGACTTCCTCAAGTAGCCCGCTCGCCGAGCGTCTCCAGCTCGTCCGGGCCGGCATCGCCGATGCCGCCCGGACGGCGGGACGCTCGCCGGACGAGCTCACCACCATCGTGGTGACGAAGTTCCACCCTGCGGCGCTGGTGCGCGAGCTCGCGGAGCTCGGCGTCACCGATGTGGGGGAGAACCGCCACCAGGAGGCGCAGGCCAAGGCGGCGGACCTCGCCGACCTGCCGCTGCGGTGGCACTTCGTCGGTCAGCTGCAGAGCAAGAAGGCGCGCCAGGTGCGCGCCTACGCGGATGTGATCCACTCAATCGACAGGGCATCGCTCGTCGATGCGCTCCGCTCGGACGAACGCGACATCGACTGCTTCGTGCAGCTCAACCTGACGGACGATCCGGCTCGCGGCGGGGTCGCCGATCGCGATCTCGAACCACTCGTCGACCGCGTGCTCGAAACCCCGGGCCTGCGACTGCTCGGAGTCATGGCCGTCGCGCCGCTCGGCGAAGAGCCGCAGCGGGCGTTCGCCCGTGTGCGTGCCGCGAGCGAACGTGTCCGGGCACTCTCTCCCGACGCCGATCGGATCTCAGCAGGGATGAGTCAGGATTACCCGGCCGCCATCGCCGAAGGAGCGACACACCTTCGCATTGGCACCGCCATTACCGGGAATCGGCCGGTCGCCGGTTAATCTCGAAGAGAAGGTTCGTAGTGCGTGCGAAAGCGTCGGCGCACAGGTCTACACGGAGGATCGAATGTCCAACCCGCTGAAGAAGACGATGGTCTACCTCGGCCTCGCCGACGAAGAACTCGAGTACGACGAGCAGCCCCAGGAGCAGCCGCAGCAGCGTCAGCCGCAGCAGCAGCACCAGGCTCCCGTCGCCCCGGTTCCTCACCCCACCCCGGTCGCACCCGTGACCGGCCGCGCCCCGGTGACCCCGCTGCGCAAGTCATCCACCGCACGGAATGTTTCGGTCCAGGAAATGAACGAGATTCTCACGGTCCACCCTCGCCAGTACCGCGACGCCCAGGCGATCGCCGAGTCGTTCCGTGAGGGAATCCCCGTCATCATCAACCTCTCGCAGATGAGCGAAGGCGACGCCCGTCGCCTGATCGACTTCGCCAGCGGGCTCTCGCAGGGTCTCTACGGCAAGATCGAGCGCGTCACGCCCAAGGTCTTCCTGCTCTCCCCGTCGCATGTGGTCGTCTCAGGCGAGCACGGCGGGCAGGACGCCGAGGTCGACGCGTCGTTCTTCGCGCAGGCCTGACGCCGCCAGCTACCGGATCGCGCACCGCCCCTGTCCGGGGACGGTGCGCTTTCACGCATACTTAACCTCGTGTTCGTCGTCTCCCTCGTCGCCAGCATCCTCTACTACGTGCTGCTCATCTACTTCTTCGTGCTCTGGGCACGGTTCATCCTCGATCTGGTGCGCACGTTCAGCCGGCAGTGGCGCCCGCGCGGGGTCGGCCTGGTCCTCGCGGAGAGCGCGTACGTGGTGACCGACCCGCCGATCAAGTTCTTCCGCCGGCTCATCCCTCCGCTGTCGATGGGCCCGATCGCCATCGACTTCGGCTGGAGCCTCACCATGCTCCTGGTGATCATCCTTCTGTACGTCACGGCCGCGTTGTAGCCGAGAGTCGCGCGCATTCGCAGACGCGCTCGGGATGTATGGTTGACGAGCCGACGCACGTGAGTGCGGCAGCGTGCGCTTCCCCCGCGCACTTTGCTAGCGTTGGCTGAACGCACTCTTTGTTCGTATCTCAAGATCTAAGGTGGCTTGCCATGGCGCTGACTCCGGAAGATGTAGTCAACAAGCGGTTCCAACCGACGAAGTTCCGTGAGGGCTACGACCAGGACGAGGTCGACGACTTCCTCGACGAGGTCGTCGTCGAACTGCGTCGACTCAACCAGGAGAACGAGGAGCTCAAGCAGCGCCTCGTCGCGAGCGAGTCCCGCATCGCCGAGCTGCAGCGCAGCGGAGGCCAGGCCCCCGCGGCCGCCGCCGCCCCCGACAACTCCGCCGAGCTCGAGGCCCTGCGCGCCGAGAACGAGGAGCTCAAGCAGCGCCTCGCCGCGGCTCCGGCAGCAGCTGCAGCTCCGGCAGCAGCCGCGTACGCGGCGCCGGTCGACACGAGCGCCGTCGACCCGAACAGCACGAACAACCTCCTCCAGCTGGCGCGCCGCCTGCACGAGGAGCACGTGCGCGAAGGTGTCGAGAAGCGCGACGCGCTGATCGCGGAAGGCCACGCCACCGCCGCCCGCATCGTCGCCGAGGCCGAGTCGAAGCAGCGCGCGCAGATCAGCTCGCTCGACCAGGAGCGCGCGCTCCTCGAGCACCGCATCGACGAGCTGCGCAGCTTCGAGCGGGACTACCGCCAGAAGCTCAAGAGCTACATCGAGGGCCAGCTCCGCGACCTGGACAGCTCGTCGGCAGCCGGCACCGGGAGCTACGCTGCCCCGGCCGCGTCGTCGACCGACACCGGCTCGCAGAACGCACCCGTTCCCGCCCCGGTCTCCGCCTCGGGCGGCGACTCCGCGTCGGGCCAGGAGCAGCCTCCGACGTTCCAGGGCTTTGGAGGCTAGCCCCTCCAGGGCCAAGGTCAGCGTCCGGGCCCTGGTCGTTCTCGCCATCGTCGCGCTCTGCGTGTACCTGGTCGACCAGATCGCCAAACTCCTGGTGGTGCAGAACCTCTTCGAGGGTCAGCAGGTCCAGGTCCTCGGACAGCTCCTGCAGTTCCACTTCGTCAAGAACCCCGGCGCCGCGTTCTCGATCGGCAGCGGGTCCACCTGGATCTTCTCGATCGTGGGCGTCGGTGTTCTCGGCTTCGTCATCTGGTACGCCCCCCGCATCCGCTCGATGGCCTGGGCCGTGCTCTTCGGCCTCCTCCTCGGCGGCCTGCTGGGCAACCTGACAGACAGGCTCTTCCGGGAGCCGGGCTTCGGGGTCGGCCACGTGGTCGACTTCCTGCAGATCCCACTGCTGCCGGCCATCTTCAACCTCGCCGACGTGGCAATCGTGTCGAGCATGGTGCTCTTCCTGATCCTCACCATCCGCGGCATCGGGCTCGACGGCAAGCGCACCGACGACGAGGAGGAGGCGGCGTCCGAGGCGATCGCCGCTGAGGCCGGCGGAGACGACGTCGTCGCAGACGGCTCGCAGCAGGCGCCCATCCCCGCATCGGAGGACACCGGCTCGGCCGCCGGGCCGGCCGTGCCCGAGACCATCGAGCCGGCGCCGCGCGAGAAGCCGACCGACTAGGGATGGAGTCCCGCAGCTTTCCGATTCCGGACGGCCTCGAGGGCGTCCGGGTCGACGCCGGTCTGGCCAAACTCCTCGGTTTCTCGCGCAGCTTCGCCGCAGAGATCGTCGAGGCCGGTGGGGTCACGGTGGACGGCCGCGAGGCCGGCAAGTCCGACCGGCTGCAGGCCGGCGGCTGGCTCGAGGTGAGCTGGCAGCCCAAGGCCGAGGTGCAGATCGTCCCGATCGCCGTGCCCGACCTCACGATCGTCCACGATGACGACGACATCGTCGTCATCGACAAGCCGGTCGGGGTCGCCGCGCATCCGGCCGTGAGCTGGGAGGGCCCGACCGTGCTCGGCGCCCTGTCGGCCGCCGGCTTCCGCATCTCGACCTCCGGAGCCGCCGAACGTGCCGGCATCGTGCACCGCCTCGACGCCGGGACGAGCGGCCTGATGGTGGTCGCCAAGTCCGAACGCGCCTACACCGCGCTCAAGCGCGCCTTCCACGACCGCACGGTCGAGAAGATCTACCACGCCGTCGTTCAGGGCCATCCCGATCCGCTCGTCGGGACGATCGACGCCCCCATCGGCCGCCATCCGCGCTCCGACTGGAAGTTCGCCGTCGTGGCCGGCGGCAAGCCATCGGTGACCCACTACGAGACGATCGAGGCGTTCCCGTCGGCGAGCCTGCTGGAGATCCACCTCGAGACCGGTCGCACGCACCAGATCCGGGTGCACATGGCAGCCCAGCGCCACCCGTGCGTCGGCGACTCGATGTACGGCGCCGACCCGACGCTCTCCGCCCGGCTCGGCCTCGAGCGGCAGTGGCTGCACGCCGTGCAGCTCGCCTTCGAGCATCCGGGCACCGGCGAATGGGTGACCTTCACGACCGGGTATCCGGCCGACCTGCAACACGCATTGGATGTGCTCCGAGCGTCGTAGGCCCGACGTAGTCTTTAACCCTCACCACGGCCCCACAGGAGAAGTAGCTTGTCCTCTAGCGACTCGTTCGTCCACCTCCACGTCCACAGCGAGTACTCGATGCTGGACGGCGCAGCGCGCATCAAGCCGCTCGTCGAGGCGGCCGTCGAGCAGGGCATGCCGGCGGTCGCTGTCACCGACCACGGCAACATGTTCGGCGCCTTCGACTTCTGGCGCACCGCCACCGACGCGGGCATCAAGCCGATCATCGGCACCGAGGCCTACCTCACGCCGCGCACGCACCGCACGGACCGCACGCGGGTGCGCTGGGGCGACGGCGGGGGAGACGATGTCTCCGGTTCGGGCGCGTACACGCACATGACGATGTTCGCGGCGAGCACGGAGGGCATGCACAACCTGTTCCGCATGTCGTCGAAGGCCTCGACTGAGGGCTACTACTTCAAGCCCCGCATGGACCGCGAACTGCTGAACACATACTCGTCGGGCATCATCGCGACCACCGGATGCCCGTCCGGCGAGGTGCAGACGCGACTGCGACTCGGCCAGTACGACGAGGCCAAGAAGGCCGCCGCCGAGTTCCGCGACATCTTCGGCAAAGAGAACTTCTTCGCCGAGATCATGGACCACGGCCTCGGTATCGAGCGCCGCATCATGGGCGACCTCCTCCGGCTGGCGAAGGAGCTCGATCTCCCGCTCGTCGCCACCAACGACCTCCACTACACGCACGCCGCCGACGCCAAGAGCCATGCCGCGCTGCTCTGCGTGCAGTCCGGGTCGACGCTCGACGATCCCAACAGGTTCAAGTTCGACGCCGACGAGTTCTACCTCAAGTCGGCGGCCGAGATGCGCCAGCTGTTCCGCGATCATCCGGAGGCCTGCGACAACACGCTCGCCATCGCCGAGCGGTGCGACGTGCAGTTCAACACGCAGGCCAACTACATGCCGCGCTTCCCGGTGCCCGAGGGGGAGAACGAGCAGACCTGGTTCGTCAAGGAGGTCGAGAAGGGGCTGCACGAGCGCTACCCCGGCGGCATCACCGACGAGGTGCGCAAGCAGGCCGACTACGAGATCGGCGTGATCTCGCAGATGGGCTTCCCCGGGTACTTCCTCGTCGTCGCCGACTTCATCAACTGGTCGAAGCGCAACGGCATCAGGGTCGGTCCCGGCCGCGGGTCGGGTGCGGGGTCGATGGCGGCCTACGCGATGCGCATCACCGACCTCGACCCGCTGCGCCACGGCCTCATCTTCGAGCGATTCCTCAACCCCGACCGCGTCTCGATGCCCGACTTCGACGTCGACTTCGACGACCGCCGCCGTGGTGAGGTCATCAAGTACGTCACGGAGAAGTACGGCGAGGAGCGCGTGGCGCAGATCGTCACGTACGGCACCATCAAGGCGAAGCAGGCGCTCAAGGACTCCTCGCGCGTGCTCGGTTTCCCGTTCGGCATGGGCGACAAGCTCACGAAGGCGATGCCGCCGCCCGTGATGGGCAAGGACATCCCGCTCACCGGCATCTTCGACAAGGCGCACCCGCGCTACAAAGAGGCCGTCGACATCCGGGCCGTCGTCGAGAGCGACCCGGAGGCCAAGACCGTCTTCGACACGGCGCTCGGTCTCGAGAACCTCAAGCGCCAGTGGGGTGTGCACGCGGCCGGCGTGATCATGTCGTCGGATCCGCTGATCGACATCATCCCGATCATGAAGCGCGAGCAGGACGGCCAGATCGTCACGCAGTTCGACTACCCCGCGTGCGAGTCGCTCGGCCTGATCAAGATGGACTTCCTGGGGCTCCGCAACCTCACGATCATCAACGACGCCCTCGACAACATCGAGGCCAACCGCGGCGAGAAGCTCGTGCTCGAAGACCTCGAGCTGGACGACCGCGGGGCGTACGACCTGCTCTCGCGGGGCGACACGCTGGGCGTGTTCCAGCTCGACGGCGGCCCGATGCGTTCGCTGCTGCGTCTGATGAAGCCGGACAACTTCGAGGACATCTCGGCCCTCATCGCGCTGTACCGCCCCGGCCCCATGGGCGCCAACTCGCACACCAACTACGCGCTGCGCAAGAACGGGCTCCAGGAGATCACGCCGATCCACCCCGAGCTCGCCGAGCCGCTCGCCGAGATCCTCTCCACCAGCTACGGCCTGATCATCTATCAGGAGCAGGTGATGGCGATCGCGCAGAAGGTGGCCGGCTTCTCGCTCGGCCAGGCAGACATCCTGCGTCGCGCGATGGGCAAGAAGAAGAAGTCGGAGCTGGACAAGCAGTTCGAGGGCTTCGCCGGCGGTATGCAGGCGAACGGGTTCTCGATGGAGGCCGTCAACAAGCTCTGGGAGATCCTCCTCCCGTTCTCGGACTACGCCTTCAACAAAGCCCACTCGGCGGCGTACGGAGTCATCTCCTACTGGACCGCCTACCTCAAGGCGCACTATCCCGCCGAGTACATGGCCGCCCTCCTCACTAGTGTCGGCGACTCCAAAGACAAGATGGCGCTCTATCTCAACGAGTGCCGCCGCATGGGCATCAAGGTGCTGCCGCCCGACGTGAACGAGTCGATCGGCTTCTTCGCCGCCGTCGGCACCGACATCCGCTTCGGCCTGGGAGCCGTGCGCAACGTCGGGAGCAACGTCGTCGACGGCATCCGGGCGGCCCGCGAGAGCAAGGGGCGCTTCGAGTCGTTCCACGACTACCTCACGAAGGTGCCGATCCACGCCGCGAACAAGCGCACGGTCGAGTCGATGATCAAGGCCGGCGCTTTCGACTCGCTCGGCGCCACGCGCCGCTCGCTGGTCGAGGTGCACGAGGACGCGGTGGAGTCGGCCGTCAAGATCAAGCGCAACGAGGCGAACGGCGATGTCGGCTTCGACTTCGACAGCCTCTGGGGCGACGACGAGCCCAACGCCTCCCAGCATCACGTACCCGAGCGTCCCGAGTGGGCGAAGCGCGACAAGCTCGCGTTCGAGCGGGAGATGCTCGGCCTCTACGTCTCCGATCATCCGCTGGCCGGTCTGGAGCTCCAGCTGGCCAAACTCGCGAGCACGTCGATCGCCGATCTCGTCGTGTCGGAGAGCATCCAGGACGGCGAGACCGTGACGATCGCGGGCCTCGTGACGAGCGTGCAGCACCGGGTCGCCAAGGCGTCCGGCAACCAGTACGGCATGATCACGGTCGAGGACTTCGGCGGCGAGATCACTGTGATGTTCATGGGCAAGGCGTACCAGGAGTTCTCGTCGATGCTCCAGGGCGACGCCATCGTCGTCGTGCGCGGCCGCGTGAGCATGCGCGACGACGGGATGAACATCCATGCGTTCAGCCTCATGGCGCCCGATCTCGGGCAGAGCTTCGGAACCGGCCCGCTCGTGATCACGATGCCCGATCAGCGCGCGACCACCGACACGGTGACCGCGCTGAGCGAGGTGCTGGCGCGGCACACCGGCGAGAACGAGGTGCGCCTGCGGTTGGTGAAGGGCCAGGTCGCCCGTGTGTTCGAGGTGCCGAAGCCGGTCACGGTTAGCGCGGACCTGTTCGGCGAGCTCAAGGGCCTTCTCGGCCCGAACTGCCTGGCGTAGGCCGGCGGCCGCGGGGGCCCCGGCGGGCCGGGACGGTTAGGCGGTCTCGCCCGGGGTCAGGTACCGGCGCTCGTGGTAGAGCAGGGCCTCGTCGTCGTCGCCGAGTCCGCCCTCCTCGATCTGCACCACGACCACTGCGTTGTTGTGCACGTGCACGCGCTCGACGATGCGTCCGACCATCCAGCTCGTCACGTCCTTGATCACCGGCAGCCCGTGCGGTCCGCGGTACCAGTGGTCTCCGTCGAACCGGCTCGCGTTGTCGCCGGCGAGCTTCTCGGCCACCTCGCGATTGCGCACTCCCAGCATGTGGATGACCACGCGGTCCGTCTCGGCGATCGCCGGCCAGCTCGACGCCGACCGGGCGATGTTGAAGGTCGCCAGCGGCGGGACGGCGGCGAGGGAGGCCAGCGAGGTCGCGGTGAAGCCGACGGGCGTGCCGTCGGGCAGTTGAGCCGTGATGATCGCGACTCCCGCCGCGTGCCGCCGGAACGATTGGCGGAAGGCCGCCAGGTCGGCCGTCACGTCGGGTTCGACGCGGTCGGACGGGCGAGGTCTCTGGGGGAGAGGTGCGCTATTCATACGTATGCATCAAGCAAATGCTGGCTCCTGGGTATTCCTGGTTGCGGTTAGGCTGGTCGGGCCATGATGCAGACCATTGATCTCCGCGGAATCCAGCCTACCCGCGCCGCCTTCGCCCGTCTGGTGCCGCGACCCGTCGTGGACGTCGAGGCGGCCGTGACCGTCGCCCGTCGGCTGATCGACGATGTGCGGGAACGGGGCGCGCAGGCGCTGGCCGAGCAGGCCGAACAATTCGACGGCGGCGCTCCGGCGAGCGTGCGGGTGCCGGCGGCCGAGATCGCGGCCGCCGTCGAGAACCTTCCCGCCGAGGTGCGCGCGGCCCTAGAAGAAGCCATCGTCCGCGTCCGTGAGGCGACCGCTGCGCAGGTGCCTCCCGCCGCCGAGACCCGCATCGGTCCCGGAGCGACGATCGTGCAGCGCTGGCAGCCGGTCGAGCGGGCCGGCCTGTACGTGCCGGGCGGCAAGGCCGTGTACCCCTCGAGCGTCGTGATGAACGCGGTGCCGGCGCAGGTGGCAGGGGTCGCATCCGTCGCCCTCGCGAGCCCGCCGCAGCGCGCGTTCGGGGGAGCGGTGCACCCCGTCATCCTGGGCGCCGCAGGGCTGCTCGGGATCGACGAGGTCTACGCCATGGGCGGTGCCGGCGCGATCGGCGCGCTCGCCTGGGGCGTCGATGACATCGGCCTCGAGCCGGTGCAGGTGATCACCGGGCCGGGCAACATCTACGTCGCCGCCGCGAAGCGCGTCGTGCGTGGTCAGGCCGGGATCGACTCGGAGGCCGGTACCACGGAGATCCTGGTCATCGCCGACGCCGCGGCGGACGCGGGATACGTCGCCGCCGACCTGGTGAGCCAGGCGGAACACGATGAGGCCGCCGCCTCCCTGCTCGTCACCGACAGCCCCGAGCTCGCGGCGCGCGTCACCGCAGAGCTGGATCGGCTCGCCGGAGCCACCAAGCACGCCGAGCGGGTGCGCACGGCGCTGGCGGGCCAGCAGTCCGCGATCGTGCTGGTCGACGACCTCCCTGCGGCCGCCGCGTTCAGCAACGCCTACGGTCCCGAGCACCTCGAACTGCAGACCGCCGATCCGGATGCCGTGCTGGCGCACATCCAGAACGCCGGCGCCATCTTTATCGGCCCGCACTCTCCCGTGAGTCTCGGCGACTATCTCGCGGGCTCGAACCACGTGCTGCCGACGGGCGGTCAGGCGCGTTTCTCGCCCGGCCTCGGCGCGTACTCATTCCTGCGCCCCCAGCAGGTCATCCGCTACGACCGGGCGGCGCTCGGCGAGGTCGCTGAGCGGATCGTCGCCCTGTCGACGGCGGAAGACCTGCCGGCGCACGGTGAGGCCGTGACGGCGCGCTTCCCGCACTGAACCGCCTCCCCCGGACGGGGCGCGCGAACCCGATAGAATGAACGCACCATGTTCTGCCCCTTCTGCCGCCACCCGGATTCCCGTGTCATCGACTCGCGCACGAGCGACGACGGACTCTCGATCCGGCGTCGGCGCCAGTGCCCCGAGTGCGGTCGCCGCTTCAGCACCACCGAGACCGCCAGCCTCAGCGTGATCAAGCGCAGCGGCGTGGCGGAGCCGTTCAGCCGCGAGAAGATCGTGCTGGGCGTGCGCAAGGCCTGCCAGGGCCGTCCGGTGACGGACTC
Organism: Leifsonia poae; assembly: GCF_027921845.1. GTDB lineage: Bacteria > Actinomycetota > Actinomycetes > Actinomycetales > Microbacteriaceae > Leifsonia > Leifsonia poae. The sequence continues at coordinate 40,733 of NZ_BSEN01000005.1, read as the reverse complement.
CGACCTCGCCGTGCTGGCGCAGAAGGTGGAGGAGACCATCCGGTCGACGGGTGCATCGCAGATCGAGGCGAACGACATCGGCCTGGCGATCCTGCCTCCGTTGCGCGACCTCGACGAAGTGGCCTTCCTCCGCTTCGCGAGCGTCTACCAGGGCTTCGACTCGCTCGATGACTTCGAAGAGGCCATCCAGCAGTTGCGGGTCGAGCACCACGGAGAACCGGTCGACGCGCAGGCATGAGACCTGCCTGAGGCCGTCATCGGCCCGGCCGTGCCGGTAATGTTGCACCGGCATGTATCGCACACTCTTCACCCTCGTCCTGTCGAAGCTCGACCCGGAGCGCGCGCACCATCTCGCGTTCGTCGTGATCAAGGCGCTCCCGATCCTCGGATTGGGGCGGCTCGTCCGACGTTTCACGCGTCCTGACCCGTCGCTCGCGGTCGACGCGCTCGGCCTGCGCTTCGATTCGCCGTTCGGCGTCGCGGCCGGTTTCGACAAAGACGGCGAAGCGGTGATCGGCCTCGGCCAGCTCGGATTCGGCCATGTGGAGGTCGGAACCCTCACCGCGATCGCTCAGCCGGGCAACGACAAGCCGCGACTGTTCCGCCTGATCCCGGATCGTGCCGTCATCAACCGGATGGGCTTCAACAACCACGGCGCGCGTCTGGCGGCCGGCCGGCTCGCTCGCGTGTCGGCGAAGACCCATCGCCCCGTGCTCGGCGTCAACATCGGCAAGAGCCGCGTGGTGGCCGTCGACGACGCGACCGACGACTACCTGGCGAGCGCGCGCGTGCTCGCGCCGTTCGCCGACTACCTGGTCGTCAACGTGAGCTCGCCGAACACGCCGGGTCTCCGCGGCCTTCAGGAGCTCGACCTGCTCGCCCCGCTGCTCACCGCGGTGAAGGGGGTCGCCGGGCCGGTTCCGCTGCTGGTGAAGATCGCGCCCGATCTCACCGACGACCAGGTGCAGAAGATCGCCGAGCTCGTCGTCGAACTCGACCTCGCCGGCATCATCGCGACCAACACGACGATCTCGCGCGAGGGATTGAGCACCGATCAGGCCGTCGTCGCTGCGGCCGGCGCCGGCGGTCTCTCCGGCGCCCCGCTCGCGGCCCGGTCGCTGGAGGTTCTGCGGCTCATCCGGTCGCAGGTGCCGGCCGACCTCTGCGTGATCTCCGTCGGCGGGGTCGAGACCGCCGCCGACGTGCAGGCGCGGCTGGATGCGGGAGCCACCCTGGTGCAGGGCTACACGGCGTTCCTCTACCGCGGCCCGCTCTGGGCGCGCCAGATCAACCGCGGGCTCGTCTCGGCGCGCTGACGCGACGCTGGGCGCTGCCACGACCCTGGGCGCTGTCGCGGCGCTGCCGCGGCGGCTCGCTATTCGGCTTCCGGCGTCCCCTGGTGGAAGCGCAGGCGCCACCGGCTGTTGGCACGCATCCAGAGCGAGCTGCGCAGCGTGCTTCCCCGCGAGTCGGCGGTGCGCGCGGTCAGCAGGATCGTCTCGGAGGTGAGGCGTTCGGTGCCGAGGAGCTCGAAGAAGTCGACGGCCTCCGAGTCCTCGGCCGCCAGAGCCTGCACCGTCGCATCGCGTCCCCAGAGGCGCCCGGAGCGGCCGATCTCCTCGAAGTCCGGATGCAACAGGGCGGCGACCCGCGACGAGTCGGCGCGCACGGCCGGGTCGAGCAGTTCGCGCTCGAGCCGCGCGACCACGTCGGTATCGGACTCGTCGGTGACGAGATCGTCGCCGAAGAGATCGAGTTCGACGGTCTGTGCGACCGCTGCCGTGCCGGCGTCCGATCCGGATGCCGGGACCACGGCAGGCTCGAGGACCTCGCCGGTCAGTCCGTCGGCACGGGTGCGGCCGTCGGGCCACCCCGGTCCGATCGGGATGGGGTCGCCGTTCTGATAGGCAGTGGCGACGCCCCGCGCACGCACGTCGGCGGCCTCGTTGAGCTCGTGACCGGCGTGGCCCTTGACCCATTCGAAGGTGTAGCGACGCCCCTGAGTCGCGCGATCGAGGCGCTCGAGGAGCTCCCGGTTGAGCACGGGGGCACCGTCGGCCTTGCGCCAGCCCTTGCGCTTCCAGCCGGGCATCCACTTGGTGACCGCGTTGATCACGTACTGGCTGTCGCAGAGGATGCGGAGGTCTTCGTCGAGGTGCGCCGTCGACTCGAGCAGGTCGACGACAGCCATCAGCTCGCCCTGGTTGTTGGTGCCGTGCGGCCAGCCTCCGGCCGCCCAGCGCTCATCGTCGACGTACCACGCCCATCCGGCGGGGCCGGGATTGCCCAGAGCGGAGCCGTCGGCCGCTGCGACGATCGTCACGGTCAGCTGGGGAACTGGCCGCGCTTGACCTGCGGCTTGGGCAGGCGGATGACGCGGAGCTGCAGGGCGCGCATGGCGGCGTACCACCGCACACCCTTCTCGACCTTGGACTCGCCGAACTTGGCGGTGAGGCGACGGCGCACGACGAAGCCGAGCACGATGCAGTCGATCACCGCGATGGCGAAGAACGCCCAGAGCGCGAGCAGGCCGTAGACCTGGAAGTATCCGGGCAGGAACGAGAGCACGATCACGAGCAGCATCACGGGGATGAGGAACTCGCCGATGTTGAAGCGCGCGTCGACGTAGTCGCGCACGAAACGCCGCTGCGGTCCGCGGTCGCGCGCCGTGAGGTAGCGGTCGTCACCGGCGGCCATGCCGACGCGGGCCTTCTCGCGGGCCTCGGAGGTCTTGGCGCGGGCCATCCTGGCCGCTTCCTTGCGGTCCTCCGGCACGAGGGGGCGCTTGCGGGCCGCCTCCTGCTCGCGGCGGGTCGGCGTCGGGGCGCCCTTGCCCTGGCGCAGGCGCTCTGCCGTCTCTTCTGGGGTCTCCGCGATGGGCTGTGCAGCCTCGGTCACGTGGTCGTTCTGTCGTTTTGCCAACGGTCAGCCTTCGATTGTGGGGTCCACTTAAGATTACCGTCATGACGAACGATCAGCAGACGCCCTCCACCGAACCCACAGCAGCAGAGGAGCGCGTGCGCTCCGTCGTCGAGCAGGGGATGCCGTCGACCATCGCCGACCTCGCCACGCTGGTGCGCATCCCGTCGGTCTCGTGGTCGGCCTTCGATCCGAAGCATGTCGCCGCCAGCGCCACCGCCGTCGCCGGTCTCCTGGAGGCGACAGGGGCGTTCGACAGCGTCGCGATCCGGCAGGCGCCGATCGCCGATGGGGGCGAGCTGGGCCAGCCGGCCGTGCTCGCCACCCGCGCCGCGAAGAACGGCCGCCCGACGGTCCTCCTCTACGCGCACCACGACGTGCAGCCTCAGGGTGACGACGCGAACTGGGACACGCCTCCGTTCGAGCCGACCGTGCGCGGAGACCGCCTGTACGGCCGCGGCGCCGCAGACGACAAGGCGGGCGTGATGGCGCACGTGGCGAGCGTTCGCGCCCTCGTCGACGGGCTCGGCGAGGACTTCGATCTCGGTCTCGCCGTCTTCATCGAGGGGGAGGAGGAGTTCGGCTCCCGCTCCTTCGCGAACTTCCTCAAGCAGAACAAGGAGGCGCTCGCGGCCGACGTCATCATCGTGGCCGACTCCGACAACGTCGACACCGAGACGCCGGCCCTCACCGTCTCGCTGCGCGGAAACGTGACCTTCCGGCTGACCGTCTCCACGCTCGCCCATGCTTCGCACTCCGGTATGTACGGAGGAGCGGCTCCGGATGCGATGCTCGCCATGGTCCGGCTGCTCGCCACCCTGCACGACGAGAACGGGTCGGTGGCCGTCGACGGTCTGACCGAGCGCGACGACGCGACCGAGCCGCCCGCTCTGTCGGAGGAGCAGTTCCGCGAGGAGGCCGCCCTGCTCGACGGGGTGACGCCGATCGGCACGGGCCCCATCCTGGCGCGGATGTGGTCGAAGCCGACCATCACCGTCACCGGCATCGACGCCCCGAGCGTCGCCAATGCGTCGAACACCCTGCTGCCCAGCGTCGCGGTGCGCATCAGCGCGCGGATCGCCCCTGGCCAGCGCGCGACCGACGCGTACGCCGCGCTCGAGCGCCACCTGCGGGCGAACGCGCCCTTCGGCGCGCACATCGCGATCGACGACGTCGACACCGGCGACCCCTTCCTCGTCGACACCACCGGGTGGGCCGCCACCGAGGCGAAGAGGGCCATGACGGATGCCTGGGGCAAGCAGGCGGTCGAGACCGGCATCGGCGGCTCGATCCCGTTCATCGCCGACCTCGTGCGGGAGTTCCCGGAGGCGCAGATCCTGGTGACCGGCGTCGAGGACCCGGACACGCGTGCGCACAGCCCGAACGAGTCGCTGCACCTCGGAGTGTTCAAGCGGGCGATCCTCGCTGAGGCCCTCCTGCTCGCGCGACTCGACGCACGATCGGAATGATCACACTGCGTTCGAAGTTTTCCGACGTAGAATCGTCCCAGATTTCCACCGAAGTCCCTACCGCATCCGTGTGAGGAGTGCCATGACCGACACAACGCTGACCGCGACCAAGGCCCACGGGGTCGGACTGACCGACACCGCAGCCGGCAAAGTCAGGAGCCTGCTCGAGCAGGAGGGCCGTGACGACCTGCGTCTGCGCGTCGCCGTCCAGCCCGGTGGCTGCTCCGGCCTGATCTACCAGCTGTACTTCGACGAGCGCATGCTCGACGGCGACGCGACGGTCGACTTCGAGGGCGTCGAGGTCATCGTCGACAAGATGAGCGTGCCGTACCTCGACGGCGCCACCATCGACTTCGAGGACACGATCCAGAAGCAGGGTTTCACCATCGACAACCCCAACGCGACGGGCAGCTGCGCCTGCGGAGACTCCTTCCACTGAGCCGGTTCCGCCGCGTCATATAGCACAAAAAACCAGAAAGGACCGCCCACTCGGGCGGTCCTTTCTGTTCATTCCGGCGCGTGTGGCGGAGTAGGGTGGTAACGGTCAAATACAGTTGAATGTGAACTGTCCATGAGTCATTCGAAAGGTCACCGGTGCGTCACAATCGCCGTCTCCGATGGGCTGCTATTCCGATCGCAGCGACACTCGCAATCGTCCTTGCGGGGTGCACGCAGGCGCAGCTGAACGGATTCCTGCCCGGCTTCGTCGCGGGCGAGCAGCCCGTCACGAACCACACCGAGCGCATCTCCGGCCTGTGGGTCACCAGCTGGATCGTTCTGCTGGTCGTCGGTGTCATCGTCTGGGGCCTCATCATCTGGGCGGTCATCGTCTACCGCCGCCGCACGGGCCAGACCGGCCTCCCGGTGCAGCTGCGCTACAACATGCCGATCGAGATCTTCTACACGATCGTGCCGCTCATCCTGGTGCTCGGTTTCTTCGCCTTCACGGCGCGTGACCAGAACGCCATCGAGAAGCCGTACGCCGACCCCGACCTCAAGATCCAGGTCTACGCCAAGCAGTGGGCGTGGGACTTCAACTACGTCACCGACAACGTCTACGACCCGGGAATCCAGGCGCAGCCCGACGACGCGAGCGCCACCCCCGGATCCGTGCAGGAGGGCGAGATCCCCACCCTGTACCTGCCGGAGAACAAGACGATCACGATCCAGCTCGACTCGCGCGACGTGATCCACTCCTTCTGGGTCCCCGCGATGCTCTACAAGAAAGACATCATCCCGGGCAAGACCAACTACATGTACTTCTCCACGACGGGCCGCACCGGCACGTTCGTCGGAAAGTGCGCCGAGCTCTGCGGCGAGTACCACTCTGCGATGCTCTTCAACGTGAAGATCGTGTCCCAGTCGGCGTACGACGACCACATCCAGAGCCTGCGCGACCAGGGATTCGAGGGTCAACTCGGTTCCGAGTACGACCGCAATCAGAATCTGCCCGGTACGGGCGCACCCAAGGGTAACGAGTAGGGCAGCCACGAATGACGACTACAGCACCGGCCCCGACGTCGACGACCGCTTCCGCTCCGAAGGCGCCAGCGCCTCTCGGCGGTAGCTCGATCGAGCGCAAGGGCAACATCCTCGTCAACTACATCACGTCGACGGACCACAAGACCATCGGGTACATGTACCTGATCTCGTCGTTCATCTACTTCCTCATCGGCGGTGTGATGGCACTCATCATCCGCGCCCAGCTCTTCGAGCCGGGACTGCAGGTGGTGCAGACCAAGGAGCAGTACAACCAGCTGTTCACGATGCACGGCACGATCATGCTGCTGATGTTCGCGACGCCGCTGTTCGCCGGGTTCGTGAACGTGCTCATGCCGTTGCAGATCGGTGCGCCTGACGTCGCGTTCCCGCGACTGAACGCGCTGGCCTACTGGTTCTACTCCTTCGGCTCGCTGATCGCGGTCGCCGGCTTCCTCACCCCGCAGGGTGCCGCCTCGTTCGGCTGGTTCGCGTACGCGCCGCTCTCGAGTACGACGTTCTCGCCAGGGATCGGAGGCAACCTCTGGGTCGTCGGCCTCGGCCTCTCCGGTTTCGGAACGATCCTCGGTGCCGTCAACTTCATCACGACCATCATCACGATGCGCGCTCCCGGCATGACCATGTTCCGGATGCCGATCTTCACCTGGAACGCTCTCGTCACCTCGATCCTCGTGCTGATGGCCTTCCCGGTGCTCGCCGCCGCGCTGTTCGCCCTCGCCGCCGACCGCGTGTTCGACGCCCACATCTACGATCCCGCGAACGGTGGAGCGCTGCTCTGGCAGCACCTGTTCTGGTTCTTCGGGCATCCGGAGGTGTACATCATCGCGCTGCCGTTCTTCGGCATCGTGTCCGAGATCTTCCCGGTGTTCAGCCGCAAGCCGATCTTCGGATACAAGACGCTGATCTACGCGACGATCGCGATCGCCGCCCTGTCCGTGACCGTGTGGGCTCACCACATGTACGTCACCGGCTCGGTGCTGCTGCCCTGGTTCTCGCTCATGACGATGCTCATCGCGGTACCGACCGGTGTGAAGATCTTCAACTGGATCGGAACGATGTGGCGAGGCTCGCTCTCGTTCGAGTCCCCGATGCTCTGGTCGATCGGCTTCCTGATCACCTTCACCTTCGGTGGTCTGACCGGTGTCATCCTGGCGTCGCCGCCGCTCGACTTCCACGTGTCCGACACGTACTTCGTCGTCGCCCACTTCCACTACGTCGTGTTCGGCACCGTCGTGTTCGCGATGTTCGCCGGCTTCTACTTCTGGTGGCCCAAGTGGACGGGCAAGATGCTGAACGACCGCCTCGGCAAGTGGCACTTCTGGCTGCTGTTCATCGGCTTCCACACCACCTTCCTGGTGCAGCACTGGCTCGGCGTCATCGGCATGCCGCGACGGTACGCGACCTATCTGCCGACTGACGGCTTCACCTGGATGAACCAGCTGTCGTCGATCGGTGCCGGCATCCTGGCGATCTCGATGATCCCGTTCTTCGTGAACGTGTACCTCACGGCGCGCAATGCGCCCAAGGTCACGGTCAACGACCCGTGGGGCTACGGCCGCTCGCTCGAGTGGGCCACGAGCTGCCCGCCGCCGCGCCACAACTTCACGTCGATCCCGCGTATCCGCAGCGAGTCCCCGGCCTTCGACCTGAACCACCCCGAGGCGGGCATCCCGATCGGGATCGGCCCGGCCAAAGACGCCCCGGATGCGCCCACAGTCGACGCCGAGACGAGCGAGGTCAAGTAACCCATGAGAGCCAATGCAATCCTCTTCTGGATCCTCTCGATCTTCTTCCTGCTGTCGGCGATCGTCTACACGCTGTGGAGCCTCCTCGACCCGATGCACCAGAAGGTCGAGTGGGTCGGCACCGTCGGGCTGCTGCTCAGCTTCATCCTGGCGGCGTTCATCGCCTTCTACGTCGGTCGTTCCCACGCATCGCAGGGCGGTGAGCTGCCGGAGGACCGCCTCGACGCCAACGTCGACGACGGCGACCCGGAGCTCGGGCACTTCAGCCCGTGGAGCTGGTGGCCGGTCGCGCTGGCGTTCGGCGCCGGCCTGGTGATGCTCGGCCTCGCCGTCGGCTTCTGGATCTGCTACATCGGCGTGGCCTTCACGCTGATCTGCCTCGTCGGCTGGACCTACGAGTACTACCGCGGGTACTTCGCCCGCTAGGCCCACCACGCACGACTCTCGACGAAAGCGCCGCATCCTCCGGGATGCGGCGCTTTCTCGTGTGCTCGCCGTACCCCGCCCGCAATCGAGTCCGAGGTTCTTGCGTTCTTCGCTCGGCGTGTCGACGAAACGAGTTCGGACTCGATTGCGGGGGAGCGTCAGGCGCGTGAGAAGTGGAGCAGCTCGACGGCCAGGGTCGCCTCCGACGGGAGAGTCACGCCGTGGGAACGCGTGTGGTGCGCCGACGGGCCCATTCCGACGAGTGACTCCGCCACGGCCTGCGTGAGAGCGATCGTCGCGTGGATGGCGCGCCGGCTGCGCAGCTCGAACAGCGGCCGCGCCGCGTCGGCGATCTCCGCGCTCTTGTCGGCGGGCACCGCGAGCATCCCTGCGTCGCCCTGAAGCTCGGCCAGATGCTCCGGCAGCGGAACGACCACCAGGAGGCTCCCACCGGGCGCGAGAGCGCGGTGGAACTCGGGCAGGTTGCGTGGGGCGAAGACGTCCAGGATGACCTCGCAGACGGCGTCTCGGACGGGCAGAGGGCGCCAGGTGTCGGCGACCAGCCCGTCGATGCGGGGCGACGAGCGGACGGCGCGTGACACCGCCTGGGCGGAGAGGTCCATGGCGAGCCCGCGCGCGTCCGCGGACGATTCCAGCGCGGCGCGGAGATAGTGACCGGTGCCCGCGCCGGCGTCGAGGATGCTCGTGCCCCCGATCTCCGCAGTGGCGGAGCGCACAGCGTCGGTGATGGGGGAGTAGAGGCCGCTCTCGAGCACACGGTCGCGGGCATCCAGCATGGCGGCGCTGTCGCCGATCAACTTCGTGCCGCCGGAGACGAGGTTCACGAAGCCACGCTTGTTGACGTCGTACCGATGGCCGGTGTCGCAGCCGAGGGTGAGCGCGTCGATCGGCTCGAGGAGTCTGAGACAGGCGGGGCAGCGGAGCCAGGACGCGAGCGATTCGATGTTCATCCAGGGCCCTTCAGGCGGGGGAGCGCCGACGAGTCGGCGGATACGCGAAAGCGCCGGCGCGAGAACTCGCAGCCGGCGCTTTCACCGTGGTGGACTCGATCAGTGGTGGCCGTGGCCGGACTCGAGTTCGCCCTTGCTCGGGGGGATGATGCGGTCCTCGAAGAACCAGCGCGACATCCCGGCTCGGAAACGGTTGCCCGCCGTGATCTTGCCGCGGCTGTTCGGGCGGATCATGAGCGGCTGGTAGGTCTCGAAGCTGATCAGGCGCCAGCGCTCGTACTCGTCGAGCGGCTCGTGCACCTCGATGAACTCGCCACCGGGCAGCTTGACGATACGACCGGACTCGTAGCCGTGGAGCGCGATGCTGCGGTCCTTCTTCTGCAGCGCCAGGCATACGCGCTTCGTGACGACGTAGGCGATGATCGGGCCGACGAACAGCAGAGCCTGGAGCGCGTGGATCACGCCTTCCATCGTCAGCTTGAAGTGCGTCGCGATGATGTCGGAGCTCGCAGCGGCCCAGAAGACCGCGTAGAACGTGACACCGGCTGCACCGATCGCGGTCCGCGTCGACGCGTTGCGGGGACGGTCCAGGATGTGGTGCTCGCGCTTGTCACCGGTGACCCAGGCTTCGACGAACGGATAGATCATCACGGTGACGATGAACAGTCCGAGGATCACGACCGGGACGATGATGTTGAACGACCAGGTGCGGTCCAGCCAGACGAACTCCCAGCCCGGTGGCACGAGACGCAACGCGCCGTCGGCGAAGCCGATGTACCAGTCCGGCTGCGTTCCTGCCGAGACCGGTGATGGGTCGTACGGACCGTAGTTCCAGATCGGGTTGATGGTGAAGAACGACGCCATGAGCGCGATGACACCGAACACGATGAAGAAGAACCCGCCGGCCTTCGCCGCATACACGGGGAGGACCGGGTAGCCGACGACGTTGCCCTGCGTCCGGCCCGGGGCCGCGTACTGGGTGTGCTTGTGGATGACCACGAACATCAGGTGCAGCGCGATGAATGCGACCACCAACGCCGGCAGGAGCAGGATGTGCAACGTGTAGAGGCGTCCGACGATCGCCGTACCGGGGAACTCGCCGCCGAAGAGCAGGAACGAGATCCAGGTGCCGACCACGGGAAGACCCTTGATCAGACCGTCGATGATGCGCAGGCCGTTGCCCGAGAGCAGGTCGTCGGGAAGCGAGTATCCCGTGAAGCCCTCGGCCATCGCCAGGATGAACAGCACGAAGCCGATCACCCAGTTGAGCTCACGCGGCTTGCGGAACGCACCCGTGAAGAAGATGCGGAGCATGTGCAGGCCGATCGCGGCCACGAACAGCAGAGCCGCCCAGTGGTGGATCTGGCGCATCAGGAGGCCGCCGCGGATCTCGAACGAGATGTTGAGCGTGCTCGACATCGCGGCCGACATCTCGACGCCCTTCAGGGGCACGTACGAGCCGTGGTAGACGACTTCGGCCATCGAGGCCTGGAAGAAGAACGTCAGGAACGTTCCCGACAGCAGGATGACGACGAAGCTGTAGAGGGCGACCTCACCGAGCAGGAACGACCAGTGGTCGGGGAAGATCTTGCGCCCGAACTCCTTGACGGCGCCCGAGATGCTGGTGCGGTCTTCGAGGTAGTTCGCGGCGGCGGCGGTGAATCCGCCCTTCGCGACCTCGGTCGTTGCCGCGGCAGGTGCGGCGGTGGTGGTACTCAATGACGCTCCCAGAAGCTCGGGCCGACAGGCTCGGTGAAGTCGCTGCGTGCGACCAGGTAACCATCGGCATCCACCATGATGGGCAGCTGCGGCAACGGGCGCTTGGCCGGGCCGAAGATGACCTCGGCCTCGTGCGTGATGTCGAACTGCGACTGGTGGCAGGGGCACAGCAGGTGGTGAGTCTGCTGCTCGTACAGCGCCACGGGGCAGCCGACGTGCGTGCAGATCTTGGAGTACGCGACGATGCCGTCGTAACTCCAGCTCTCACGGCCCTTGGAGATATGGAGATCTTCGGGCTTGAGGCGCATGAGCAGGACGGCCGCCTTGGCCTTCTGCTCGAGTCGGTCCTCCTTCTCGTTGAGCCCCTCGGGGATCACGTGGAAGGCGGAACCGAGCGTCACATCGGACGCTTTGATGGGGACTCCGGACGGGTCCTTCGTGAGACGGACGCCCTTGGCCCACATGGTCTGGGAGAGCAGCTCGACCGGGTCCTGGTTCTGCGGCGCGAGTCCGCGGAACAGCACGACGGCGGGGAGCGGGAACGCGATGAGCGCGCCGATCAGGCTGTTGCGCACCAGGGTGCGGCGGTTGAAGCCGGACTCCTCGTCGGCCTGGCGGAAGATCTCCACCGCACGTTCCGTGGTCGCTTCGCGGCCGCGGACGGGGTGGCGGAGGTCGACGCCTTCCTTCTCGTGCATGAGGGACTTGCCCCAGTGCACGGCGCCGATGCCGATGGCCAGCAGCGCGAGCGCGATCCCGATGCCGATGAACAGGTTGTTCAGACGCACGGAGCCGGGGTCGTTGTCGTTGATCGGGAAGGCCATGTAGGCGGCGACCGCCCAGACGCTGCCGACGATCGAGAGGTAGAACAGCGTGTAGACCGTGCGCTCGGCCCGGCGTTCCTTCTTCGGGTCGAGATCGGTGACGCGCGGACGGTGCGGCGGGAACCCGGGGTTCTCGACCTCGTCGCGGATGATCACCGCCGTTCCGGGATCGCCCGTCCGGTGGACGTCGACGGCTGACGAGCTGGCAGTGGTCAGCTCGTGACCGCTGTTATCGTCCTGTGCCATTGTTCTCCTTCATACGCTGTGACATTTCCGCAAGCACCTAGTTCGACTTCGCCGTGATCCACACGGTCAGCGCGACGATGGCACCGAGACCGAAGATCCAGAGGAAGAGACCCTCGGCCACCGGGCCGAGCGAGCCGAGCTCGAATCCGCCGGGGGACGGGTTGTTCTGGATGTACTTGAGGTACGTGATGATGTCGGCCTTGCCCTGAGGCGTGATGTTCAGGTCGTTGAAGACCGGCATGTTCTGCGGGCCGGTGACCATGGCCTCGTAGATGTGCGCGGCGGTGACATTGGTCAGCGGCGGAGCGTACTTGCCCTCGGTCAGAGCACCACCGGCGCCGGCCACGTTGTGGCACATCGCGCAGTTGACGCGGAAGAGCTCGGCGCCGTTGGCGGCGTCGCCCTTTCCGTCGAGGTACTTCTGCTCAGGGACCGACGGCCCGGGGGCGAGCGACGCCACATAGGCGGACAGCGCCTTGACCTGCTCGTCGGTGAACTGCACCGGCTTCTCGGGGGCTTGCGGTCCCTGCATCTGCATGGGCATGCGGCCGGTGCCGACCTGGAAGTCGACAGCAGCCGCGCCGACGCCGATGAGGCTCGGAGCGTTGGTCGTCCCCTGGGCGTTGAGCCCGTGGCAGGTGGCGCAGTTCGACTGGAACAGCTTCTTGCCCTCGTCGACCGACTGCTGCGAGGCGGCGGCCGCCTGCGGCTCGGCGGATGCCGTCGAGGTGTTGAACGCCGCGTAGGCTCCGCCGGTGAGGCCGAGGCCGATCGCGATCAGGGCGACCGTGGCGAGGGGGTGACGCCGGCCGCCCTTCCGGGCGGTCTTCGTCGAGGTGCGGTTATTCGCGCGCATGGTGTAGAGGTCTGCTCCTGATTCCTATTTGAGAACGTAGATGACCAGGAAGAGCCCGATCCAGACGACGTCGACGAAGTGCCAGTAGTACGAGACGACGATCGCGCTCGTCGCCTCTTTGTGGCCGAAGGTCTTGACCGCGAAGGCGCGGCCGATGACGAGAAGAAAGGCGATGAGGCCGCCGGTGACGTGGAGGCCGTGGAACCCGGTGGTGAGGTAGAACGCCGAACCGTAGGCGTTCGAGTCCAGGGCGATCCCCTCGGAGACGAGCGTCGCGTACTCGAGGATCTGGCCGGCGACGAAGATGGCGCCCAGCGCGTAGGTGAGCGTGAACCACTCGACCATTCCCCATTTGGCAGGGCTCCAGCCGGTCGCACGCGGCTGCAGCCGTTCGGCGGCGAAGACGCCGAACTGGCAGGTGAACGAACTCGACACCAGGATGATCGTGTTCGTCAGGGAGTAGGGGACGTTGAGGTGCGCTGTCTCGGCGGCCCAGAGATCGGGCGAGGTGGAGCGGAGGGTGAAGTAGATCGCGAAGAGACCCGCGAAGAACATGACCTCACTGCCCAGCCAGACAATGGTGCCGACGGCCACCACGTTGGGCCGGTTGATTGAGGGCGCACTCGCCGTAGGAGATATTGAGGTGCTCGTCACGCTTTCCATTATGGCTGAAAAGAAGCCGTGGTTTTCTCATCCGACAGGCCGGAATGTGCCCGTTTTCTGGTAAGGGTCACCTAAGTTCGGCGGTACACTCCGCTCGCCACAGCTGGTCGCGCGGTCACTAGGATCGCCTTATGACGGAATTGCAGTCCTGGTCGTCCGTGCTCACCGCGTTGCTCGCCGGCGAAGATCTGAGCGTCGCCGACGCTGCGTGGGCCATGGACCAGGTGATGTCGGGTGACGCCACGGAGGCGCAGCTCGCCGCATTCCTCATCGCACTGCGCGCCAAAGGCGAGACCGTCGACGAGATCGTCGGCTTCCGTGACGCGATCCTCGACCACGCCGTGCCTCTGCCGGTCGACCCGATGGCGCTCGACATCGTCGGCACGGGCGGCGACCGCTTCGGCACGGTGAACGTCTCGACCACGGCCGCCATCGTCGCGGCGGCGGCCGGCGTCCCGGTCATCAAGCACGGCAACCGGGCGGCGAGCTCGTCATCCGGTTCCTCGGATGTGCTGGCCGCTCTCGGCATCGATCTCACGCTTCCCCCGGAGAAGGTCGCCGAAGTGCTGACCACGGCGGGGATCACCTTCGCGTTCGCGTCCGCTTTCCATCCCGGATTCGCCAACGCCGGGCCGGTACGCGCCCAGCTCGGCGTGCCGACGGTCTTCAACTACCTCGGCCCGCTCTGCAACCCCGCACGCCCCGAGGCGTCGGCGGTCGGCGTCGCGACACTCGACCGCGTCCCCCTGTTCGTCGGCGTGTTCCAGACGCGCGGTGCGACGGCGCTGGTCTTCCGCGGCGACGACGGGCTCGACGAACTCTCGACCACCGGTCACAGCCATGTCTGGGAGGTGTCGCGCGGCCTGGTGACCGAGCACGACATCGACCCGCGCGATCTGGGGATCCCGCGCGCGAAGATGGCGGACCTGCTCGGAAAGGACGCCGCATACAATGCGAGCGTCGTACGTGCCGTGCTCGCGGGCGAAGAGGGCCCCGTGCGCGACATCGTGTTGCTCAACGCGGCGGCAGGGCTCGTAGCATACGAGCTCGCGTCCGACCCGTCGAGGGTTCAGGAGAGCATCCTGGACCGGTTCCGTTCGCAAATGGCGATCGCAGCCGAAGCGATCGACTCCGGGGCTGCGGCCGCGAAGCTCGACCACTGGATTGCGGCGACGCACTGACAGCAGTGGAAGGAAGGGTTTCGATGAAGAAGCTCATCAACGGCGTACCCGACGTCGTGGACGAGTCCCTCGACGGATTCGCCCGAGCTCACGGTGACATCATCACGGTGTCCCACGACCCGCGCTTCGTCGCGAGGGCTGATGCCCCCGTGCAGGGCAAGGTCGGTCTGGTCAGCGGCGGCGGCAGCGGCCACGAGCCGCTCCACGCCGGATTCGTCGGCAGGGGGATGCTCGATGCAGCGGTCCCCGGCGAGGTGTTCACCTCACCGACGCCGATGCCGATCGTCGAGGCCACCAAGGCCGTCGACGGCGGAGCCGGCGTTCTGCACATCGTGAAGAACTACACCGGCGACGTGCTCAACTTCGAGACGGCGGCCGACCTGGTCGGTGCGGAGGGGATCACGGTGAGGGCCGTCGTGACGAACGACGATGTCGCCGTGCAGGACTCGCTCTACACCGCCGGCCGTCGCGGCGTCGCGGGCACCGTGCTCGTCGAGAAGATCGCCGGGGCGGCCGCTGAACGCGGAGACGACCTCGACGGCGTCACCGCCATCGCCGAGAAGGTGAACGCGAACGTGCGCTCGATCGGAGTCGCCCTTGCAGCGGGCACCGTTCCGCACGCCGGGGAGCCCGGCTTCGACCTGGCCGATGACGAGGTCGAGTTCGGTGTCGGCATCCACGGCGAGCCCGGGCGCGAGCGCATCAAGCTGGAACCGGCCGATGCCCTGACCGACCGGATGATGGCCGCCGTGCTCGACGACCTGCCGTTCTCCTCCGGCGATTCGGTGCTGCTCTTCGTCAACGGCATGGGCGGCACTCCGCTTTCGGAGCTCTACATCGTGTTCCGCCGCGCCGCCCAGATCCTCGACGACCGGGGGATCACCCTCAGCCGCTCGCTGGTGGGGAGCCTGGTGACGTCGCTCGAGATGCAGGGGGCATCCATCTCGGTGCTCAAGCTCGACGACGAACTGACGGACCTCTGGGATGCGCCCGTCAACACCGCGGCGCTCCGCTGGGGCGTCTGAGCGCTCGGTTCGAACCGAACAGATCGAGAAGATCGGAAGAAAGGACGGCGGATGACGCTGGACACGACGTGGGTCACGGCTTGGATGACGGCGGCAGCCGCCGTCATCGATGAGAACAAGCACGACCTCAACACCCTCGACCGCGAGATCGGCGACGGCGATCACGGCGAGAACATGGACCGCGGCCTGCGCGCCGTCGTCACTGCTCTCGGGTCTCTGCCCGATGGGGCGACGCCGAACGCGGCGCTCCGGTCGATCGCGATGACGCTGATCTCGACGGTCGGGGGAGCGTCGGGCCCGTTGTACGGGACGGCGTTCCTGAAGGCGGCCGAACCCCTCGGCGATGCGTCGGAGATCGACGCGACGGCTCTCGTCGCGATGCTCACCGCCGCGCGTGACGGGATCGTCTCGCGCGGCAAGGCTGCGACCGGCGACAAGACCATGATCGACGCGTGGACGCCGGCGGTCGATGCGGCCGCTGCCGCGCAGGAGGACGGCGCTTCACCCGCCGACATCCTGCGCGAGGCGGCCGACGCGGCCGAGGCGGGCGCCGTCGCCACGGAGCCGCTCGTCGCGCACAAGGGCCGGGCGAGCTATCTCGGTGACCGCGCGATCGGTCATCGCGATCCCGGCGCTCAGTCGACCGCGCTGCTCCTGCGAGCAGCAGCGGACACCGCGGAGGCCGCCGGTGAGTGAGCGGGTCGGGATCGTCTTCGTCTCCCACAGCAGCCGGATCGCCGACGGTGTCGTCTCCCTCGCCGGGCAGATGGCGCCGTCGGTGCGGCTGGTCGCTGCGGGCGGCACCGACGACGACGGGATCGGCACGAGCTTCGTCAAGGTGAACGACGGCATCGAGTCCGCTGACCAGGGTGCCGGCGTGGTCGTGATCAGCGACCTCGGATCGGCCCTGCTGACCGCCGAGACGGCACTCGACATGCTCCCGGACGAGCGCAAGGCGCTGGTCGCGGTGGTCGACGTCCCCTTCATCGAGGGCGGCATCGCGGCAGCCGTGGCCGCCGAGAGCGGGGGAGACCTCGGCACGGTGGTCCGCGCCGCGGAGGACGCTCGCACGTCATGGGAGCAGGCCGGCAGCGCCGCCCCCGAACCGGCGGCGGAGGCCCCAGAGGCTCCGACAGCTCCGTCGGATCCGGCGACTCCCGCCGACGGATCCGCGGCATCCGGCCGGTACGTGCGCGAGGTCGTCCTCCGCAACCGCGACGGCCTCCACGCCCGGCCCGCCGCCGAGTTCGTCAAGCTGGCGAACACCTTCGACACCAAGGTCACCGTCAACGGCAAGGACGCGAAGAGCCTGCTGGGCATCATGTCGCTGGGGCTGACCGCGGGCAAGACCGCGGAGATCGCGACGGATGACGCCCAGGGAGTCGCAGCGGTGGATGCGCTCGCGACCCTGGTCGAGAGCGGTTTCGGGGAGGAGTGACGATGCGCGTGCACGCGACCCTCGAGCAGCACGGCAAGACCGCGACGGGGATCGAGATCCCCGGAACGGTGGTCGACGAACTGGGCGCGGGTCGGCGACCCCCAGTGCTGGTGACGGTCAACGGCTACCAGTACCGCAGCAGCATCGCCTGGATGGGCGGGCGGTACCTCCTCGGATTGAGCGCCGAGGTGCGGGCGGGAGCCGGCGTGGCCGCGGGCGACGAGCTCGACGTGGACCTCGAGCTCGATGACGCTCCCCGCGAGGTGGAGGTGCCGGCGGATCTCGCCGAGGCGCTGAACGCGGCCCCGGATGCCCGCTCCGCGTTCGACGCCCTCTCCTACAGCAACAAGCGCCGGCTGGTGATGGCGATCGACGCCGCGAAGACGGACGAGACGCGGCAGCGCCGGGTCGCGAAGACGGTCGCCGACTTGCATTAGCGCTGGCATCCGGATGTTGCCGTGACAAGACCGGCCCCTCCACGCCACAATGAGAATCACCTCCGCGCGGGGGACAACAGAACAGTCCGGGGGACGCGAAGCGGTCACCGGAAGAGGGAGGCCGGCCCATGAGTTCCCCAGCAGCATCCGTTCCTCAGCAGACGATCGCACGAACATCCTGGCTCCCGCTCATCGTCGTGGTGCTCAGCCAGATCCAGACCTCGTTCGCCGTGAACTCGCTCACGGTGTCGATGGCCGGGATCACCTCCGATCTCGATACGCCGGCGACGTCGGTGGGCACCGCCATCACCGCCAGCACCTTCGCGATGGCGGCCTTCATCCTGCTCGGCGCCAAGCTCGGCGCCCGGTTCGGCACCAGGCGCGTGTTCCAGATCGCGATCGTGATCCACGGCATCGCGATGGCCGCTGTGGCGCTCAGCGTCTCACCGGTGATGCTCTTCGTGGCCCAGGCCGCCTCCGGTGCCGTAATCGCCTTGATCGCGCCGGCGCTCACCGTCTTCATCGCGACCAACTACCACGGCCGGCAGCAGGCGCAGGCGATCGGCCTGCTCGCCGCGGCGATCCCGGCTGCCGGTGTGCTCGCTCTGCTCATCGCCGGCACCTTCGCCTCGACCATCGGCTGGCGCTGGTCGTTCTGGCTGATCGTCGCCCTGGCCGTGGTCAACCTGCTCCTCAGCTTCCGCTTCGCGCCGATCGCCGCACAGCGTGATCTCGTCATCGACTGGACGGGAGCGGTGATCGCCGCCGTCGCGATCATTCTGTTGAGCTTCGGGTTCAGCGGTCTGGAGCCCTGGGGCCTGGTGCTGGCGACCGACGGGGCCCCGTTCAACATCCTGGGGTTGTCCCCGGCACCCGTGCTGGTCATCCTCGGGTTGATCGCCGGCCAGATCTTCTTCGTCTGGCTGCGGAGGCGCCAGGCCGGACGCAAGCCGCGGATCTTCGACCTGCGCGTGCTCGCGACCGGGTCGGAACGCGCGGTGACCATCTGCATGGGCACGATGCTCTTCGTCGGAACGGCGGCGAACTTCCTGATCCCGCTCTACATCCAGGTGGTGCAGGGGCGCACGAGCTTCGAGACCTCGATCGCGGTCATCCCGTACACGTTGTCGATCTTCGTGGCGAGCACGTTCGTGGCGAGCCTGTACCAGCGGTTCCCACCGCGCGTGCTGGCGCGGTCCGGTTTCGTCGTCGTCGCACTCGGGCTGACCATCCTCGCGTTCGCCGTTCACAACGAGTGGGAGCAGATCGTGGTGATCATCGGGCTCATCGTGCTCGGCCTCGGCCAGGGCTCGATCGTCGCCCTGGTGTTCAATACGCTGCTGTCGGCGGCGCCGAAGAAGCTCGCCGGAGATGTGGGAGCGTGGCGTGGGCTCGTGCACAACCTCTCCGGCAGCGTCGGGATCGCGGTGGCGAGCGTCTTCGCGGTGGGTGTGCTCGGCGGCCTGGTCGCTTCGGCCGTCGCCGATCACCCGGACATCCCGCCGTCGCTCGTGTCGCAGGTGAACCTCGACAACACCAACTTCATCACCAACTCGCAACTGAAGGACACGCTCGCCGCGAAGACCGACGCGACGGACGCGCAGATCGACGCCGCGGTCATCGTGAACTCGGATGCGCGGCTCACCGCCCTGAAGATCTCGCTGCTCGCACTCGCCGGCATCTCGCTGCTGGCGATCGTGCCGGCGGGTCGCATGCCAGGACGTCAGAAGGGCGACCTGCCCGAGCGGCTCGAGCCGTCCGATCCGGAGGACGTGCTCGACCCCGACGATCCGCAACCGGAAGAGGGCGACACCGTGTACACCGTCGCCACCACAACCAAGGACTGAATAATGGCACCCAGCGCGTATAAATTGATCGCCGGCGACTTCACGCCGGCGCCGTCCCTGCTCCCGGAGCGCGTCGTCGACTTCGACGCGGTCACGGAGTTCTCCAGCGACCTCGGTGCGATCGGCGTCGTCGTGACCAGCGACGGAGAGCTGCCCGTCGACCTCGGAGCCGATCGGGATGCGCTCGCGGCCGCCGGTTTCGACGGCAAGCCGGGTCAGACGCTCCTGCTGCCCGGGGCGGGACTGCGAATCGCTGTCGGCGCCGGGGCCGCGGCCGAGCTCACCGCCGACGCTCTGCGCGACGCGGCCGCGACGGCTGCACGCGCGGCCGCCTCGGCCGCGCGGATCGGCCTGCAACTGCCGGATGTCGACGGCATCGACCCCGAGACCATCGGGCAGGTCGTCGCCGAGGGCGTGCTGCTCGGCCGCTACCGCTTCACCGAGTTGAAGTCGGATCCGAAGACCACGGCGCTGGCGGCGGTGGAGGTGCTCGTCGACGCGTCGTCCGTGTCCGGCGTGACGGCCGGCATCCCGCGCGGCGTGATCACGGCCCGGTCGGCGAACCTCGCCCGCGATCTGACGAACACGCCTCCCGGATATCTCACCGCAACCGACTTCGCCGATTTCGCCGTCTCCGTCGCAGACACCTTCGGCCTCCAGGTCGAGGTGTTCGACAAGCAGCGGCTCATCGAGCTGGGCTGCGGGGGACTGCTGGGGGTCAACGCCGGCAGCGCGGAGGAGCCCCGGCTGATCAAGGTGACCTACACGCCGAACGGCGACTCGACCGGTCATCTCGCGATGATCGGCAAGGGCGTCATGTACGACTCGGGCGGCATCAGCCTCAAGCCGTCCGATCCGATGCACCTGCTGATGAAGATGGACATGGGGGGAGCGGCGGCGGTCTTCGGGGCCCTCACCGCGCTGCGGGACCTGAACAGCAGTACGACGGTCACGGCGTTCCTGATGTGCACGGACAACATGCCGAGCGGCTCGGCGTACAAACTCGGCGACGTGCTGACGATCCGCGGTGGTACGACCGTCGAGGTGAAGAACACGGATGCGGAAGGCCGGCTCGTGATGGCGGACGGCCTGGTGCTCGCCACCGAGGAGCAGCCTGACGCGATCGTCGACATCGCGACCCTCACCGGGGCGGCCCTCATGGCGCTCGGCCCGGCGACGGCGGCCCTGTTCGGCAACGATCAGGCGCTCGTCGATCAGGCCAAGCGGGCCTCGCAGGTCACCGACGAGCAGGTGTGGCAGCTGCCGCTCGAGAAGAAGTACCGCAAGGCGCTCGACTCCGACATCGCGGACATCTCGAACCTGGGCGGTCCGTACGCCGGGGCGACGACGGCCGCCCTGTTCCTGAACGAGTTCGTCGGCGGTCTGCCGTGGGCTCACTTCGACATCGCGGGCACGATGCAGTCGGATGCGGACGACGCGTGGCGTTCGAAGGGCGCGACGGGCTTCGGCGCCCGCCTCCTCATCGAGCTCGCGCTCGGCTTCGAGCCCGTGCCCTGATCTCGTTGAGGGGCGGCAAACGCAGCCAAAACCGCGGTTTTGGCTGCGTTTGCCGCCCCTCAACGAAAAAGGCCGGCCGGCCAGCCGGCCGGCCGGGCGGGCCGCGGTCAGGTGAGCGGGAGGGCCATCTCGAGCTCGAGTGCGGTGCGATCGAGCGGGTACGGCTCGGTGGCCCCGGTCAGCTCGAACCCGCGCCGTCGATAGAACCGGATGGCCGTCTCGTTGCGCTCGTGCACCTGCAGCAGCAGGCGGCCGCTGCGCTCGGCCGCCCAGGCGATCACGGCGTCGAGCAGGGCGTCGGCCACGCCGTGGGCGCGACCGCGGAACCGCGGCGTGATGTAGACACCCACCAGGTGCGGGTCGCGCGCCCCGGTGGCGAGGAAGCCGCCCATGGTGCCGAGCCACGTGCCGTCATCGTCGACCGCGGCGAAGAGCCGGCTCGACGTCGAGCTGTTGGCCGCACGGTTCTGCCAGTGCTCATCCGGATGCCGCTGCGCGCGCTCCAGGGTCTCCAGGAATGCGATCGGGGTGTCCGCGAGCATCTCGAGCCGGATGGCGCGGTACGCGCGCCAATCCTCCTCGGTGCTCGGACGGACCCGCCAGCCGCTCATCCCTCGCTGTCGCCCCGCTGGGCCAGCAGTGTCTCGCTCTCGGCGAGCAGGATCGCCGTGCACAGCCCATCCAGCGCCGTGCGCAGCTCATCGAGCCGCGGGAAGGTGGGCGCGATCCGGATGTTCGCGTCGCGCGGGTCGTCGCCGTACGGGAAGGTCGCGCCGGCGGGTGTGACCGCGATGCCGGCCGCGGCGGCGAGCTGGACGGCACGCTCGGCCGCTCCGTCGAGCACGTCGAGACTCACGAAATAGCCGCCGAGGGGTGCTGTCCAGCGGCCGCCTCCGTGCGGGGCGAGCCGGTTCTCGAAGATCTCGGAGACCGCCTGGAACTTGGGCTCGAGGATGGCCCGGTGCTTCTCCATGTGCGCGGCGAGGCCGTCGGCATCCTGCAGCAGCCTCACGTGACGCAGCTGGTTGATCTTGTCGGGTCCGATGCTCTGCACGGCCATGTTGCGCACCAGCCAGTCGATGTTCGCCTGCGAGCCGCCGACGAACGCGACGCCGGCGCCCGGGAACGTGACCTTCGAGGTCGAGGCGAAGACCAGGGGACGGTCGGGGTTGCCTGCCTCGGCGGCGAGTCCCAGCACGTCGATCGGGGTCGGCCGCTCGTCGGTGAGGTGGTGCACCACGTAGGCGTTGTCCCAGAACAGGCGGAAGTCCGGCGCCGCCGGCAGCGAGACCAGCTCGCGGACGACCTCTTTGCTGTACACCGCGCCGCTGGGGTTCGAGTAGACGGGCACGCACCACATGCCGACGATGCTGTCGTCAGCCTCGAGCAGGGCGCGCACCGTCGGGATGTCGGGTCCGTCGTCGTTCAGCGGGACGGGGATCAGCCGGATGCCGTACCGCTCGCAGATCGAGAAGTGGCGGTCGTACCCGGGGACCGGCGCGAGGAAGCTCACGGTGCGCGCGCCCCACGGGCGCTCGCCGCCGGGGACGCCGTGGAGGATGGCCTGCACGATCACGTCGTGCATCACCGTGAGACTGGCGTTGCCGAGCGCCAACAGCTGGGCCGGCGGCACGAGCAGAGCGTCGGCGAAGATCGCGCGCAGTTCGGGCAGGCCGAGGGCGCCGCCGTAGTTGCGCAGGTCGGTGCCCGCCGCATCCCGGTACTCGTCGCCCGGGAGACGCAGCAGCTCGTTCGACAGGTCGAGCTGGTCGGCCGACGGCTTGCCGCGGGTCAGATCGAGCTTCAGCCCCTGCGCCGCGAGGGCGTCGTACGCGGCCTGGAACCGGGCGTTGGCGGCGCGCAGGGAGTCCGTGTCGAGGTCGGTGAGCGGGACGGCGGGCGAAACGGGAGCGGTGGTCACGAGACGATCGTAGCCGCGACCGCTGTGGCGCAGGGACGGATGACACGGGCTGTGCGAACATCCCCCTGTGAGCAATGAATTGAAGGTGCGGCACGGCCGTTCGAGGCTGCGGATGATCGTCGCGTTCGCGGTCGGAGTCGTCGTCGCGATCGTGACGGGACTGCCGGGAGGCTGGGCGTACGCCGGGGCGACCGGGTGGGCGGCGGCCTGCGTCGTGTACGTGGTCTGGGTCTGGGCGGTCATCTGGCGGTTCGGCCCCACCCAGACGAAGGCGCACGCCATCAAGGAGGACCCGGGGCACCGCATCTCGGAGCTGCTGCTGCTGATCGCCAGCATCGCCAGCGTCGTGGCCATCGTGATCATCCTGGTCGCCGCCCGGCACTCGGCCGGCATCGAGAAGCTCGGGCTCGCCGTGCTCGCGGTGGCCAGCGTCGCCCTCTCCTGGGCCCTCGTGCACACACTGTTCACCCTGCGCTACGCGCGGCTCTACTACCGCGGCACCGAGGGCGGCATCGACTTCAACCAGAAGGAAGCGCCGCAGTACAGCGACTTCGCCTACCTGTCGTTCACCCTCGGGATGACGTACCAGGTCTCCGACACGAACATCGGCAACACGGCCATCCGGAACACGGTGCTGCGGCACACCCTGCTGTCGTACCTGTTCGGCTCCGTGATCCTGGCGACGACCGTGAACCTCATCGCCGGCCTCACCTGACCGCGTCGGCGCTCAGCGCACGTAGGTGAGGAAGCGGTACCGCAGGCCGCCCTCGGCGGTGTGCCAGCCGTCGGCGGGATCGATCGCCGAGACGCTCCACTCGTCGCCGAGCGGCGGAGCCCAGGTGTCTCCGTCGACGTCGAGGTCGATCTCGGTCACCTCGACGCGGTCGGCCGCAGGCAGCGAGAGGCCGTAGAGCTCGGCGCCCCCGATCACCCAGGTGGTCGACGACGTGCTGGGTCCAGCCGCGGCGACGGCGGCTTCGATCGAGTCGACCACGGTTGCCCCGGTGGCCTCGTACCCGGACTGCCGGGTGACCACGATGTTCGCCCGACCGGGGAGCGGCCGGAAGCGTGCAGGCAGCGAGTCCCAGGTCTTGCGTCCCATGATGACCGCGCCGGAGCCGGTGAGGGCGCGGAAATGCGCGAGGTCCTCGGGAAGGTGCCAGGGCATCCGGCCGCCGGCGCCGATGACCCGGTCGTTCGCCTGCGCCCAGATCAGGGCGAGGCTCACACCGCCACCACTGCGCGGATGGCCGGGTGGTGCTGGTAGTCCTCCACGATGAAGTCCTCGAACGTGTAGTCGAAGATGCTCGCGGGCGTGCGCGCGAACCGCAGCTTCGGACCAGGATACGGGTCGCGGCTCAGCTGCTCGGCGACCTGGTCGAGGTGGTTGTCGTAGATGTGGGTGTCACCGCCGGTCCAGACGAATTCTCCGGGCTCCAGACCCACCTGCTGCGCGACCATCATGGTGAGCAGCGCGTAGCTGGCGATGTTGAACGGGACGCCGAGGAACATGTCGGCGCTGCGCTGGTAGAGCTGGCAGGAGAGCCGACCGTCGGCGACGTAGAACTGGAAGAACGCGTGGCACGGCGCGAGCGCCATCTGCGGGATGTCGGCGACGTTCCACGCGGAGACGATGATGCGACGGGAATCCGGGTTCGTGCGCAGCTGGTCGATGACCTGGCTGATCTGGTCGATGTGCGAGCCGTCGGGCGCGGGCCAGGAGCGCCACTGCACGCCGTAGACCGGACCGAGCTCGCCATCGGCGTCCGCCCACTCGTCCCAGATGGTCACACCGTTCTCACGCAGCCAGCCGACGTTGCTGTCGCCGCGGAGGAACCAGAGCAGCTCGTACGCGATCGACTTGAAGTGCACGCGCTTGGTCGTGATGAGGGGGAATCCCTCGGCGAGGTCGAATCGCAGCTGGCGGCCGAACACGCTGCGTGTCCCGGTGCCCGTGCGGTCGGATTTTCGGCTGCCGTTCGCGAGGACGTCGCGCAGCAGGTCTTCGTACGGAGTCGCAATGGTCGTGGTCATCGAGTCGATGGTACGTCGCCGCGGGAACCGCGCGCGACCGACCCTCGGAGCGGGGGTGAAATCGCAGGCCGCGCACCGGTTCCGCCACCGGCTGCGTCGGTAGGCTTTCGTCATGGACAGCGATGAGGTCGCGAACGACCCGTCCGTCGTGTCTGTCCCGGGGCGACGGAGGGCGACGTATACGCCGCCCGTGCGTCGCCGCGCGCCCGGGAGCGATCCCGACCCCGAGCCCGTGAGCGAAGACGCAGAATCTGCCGCCGAGCCGGAATCCGTCGCTGAGTCGGCTACTGAGCTCGAGCCCGTCGCCGCGTCAGCGCCCCAGGCGATCCACGACGACGACGAGCTGGCGCGTGCCCTGGAGGAGCAGGTCTCGCGCATGACCTCGGCCGTGCCGATCATCGCCGGCCCGACCGTCGTCGGCACCGACGGCATCGCGGATGCCGCCCTCCTCACCGACGACCAGGTGGCGGCGCTCGTCGACGAAGACCTCAACGCGCACGACACACTCGCGGCGATCACCCACCTCGAGAACGTGCTGGCCGCACGCGCGACGACGGCGATCCCTATTCAGAGCCCGGCGCCGCCGCCCGCCGAGGTCGCCGCCGCTCCCGAGGCGGTAGCCGACGCTGCACCCGAGCCGGAGCCCGAGCCCGAGTCCGAGCCGGAGCCCGAGCCCGAGCCGGAGCCCGACGCCGCGCCCCACGGCGAGGAGGACGATGACGCCGCCTGGGCCGACGGAACACCGACCGAGCTGATCAGCTTCGACGACCTCGACCTCCGGCGCCGCGACGACGGACCGGAGCCGACGTTCAGCGCCTGGATCGCTCCCGCGGCCGCCGCGGAGTCACCGCCGGAGCCGCCACCGCCCCCGGCCGCCGACATCCCGACCCCCGCCGACATCCCTGCCGTCGACACCTCGACACCGGAACCCCGGCAGCGCGTCGAGCCGCTGGGCTACGTGCCACCGGAGACCGCGCCCGCCGACTCGCAGCCCGTGCCCTTCGTGCCCCTCGAGCCGCTGCCCGTCGATCATCCGGATGCTCCCAGCGTCGACTCCGTGCCGCTCCCCATCGTCGAGGCCGACCAACTGGCCGGGCACGCGGTCGCCGCCGGGTTGGCGCGCGACGAGATCGACGACGATCTCGAGGACGACGCCGACGACGTGCGGCTTCCGACGGGATCGCTGTCGGCGCCCCTGGCCAGCCCGCGGGTGTCAACGGATGAGCGCCTGCTGTTCGATGCGGAGCCCGAGGCGGCACCCCTGTTCGTCGTGGAGGAGTCCGGCGTGGAGCCGACCCCCGTCGATCGCCGGGTCGGGCACGCCTCTCGTTTGTTCTGGCTCTGGTTCGCCGCCACGTCGTCGCTGATCAGCGTCGGCGTCGGCGCGACATTGTTCGAGCTGGGCCTGAGCCTGCGTCAGATCCTCGTCGCGACCCTGGTGGGCGTCGCGCTGTCGTTCCTGCCGCTCGGCCTCGGCACGCTCGCCGGCAAGTGGAGCGGCCAGCCTACGATGGTGGTCTCCCGTGCGACCTTCGGTCTCCGCGGCAACGTCGTGCCGGCCGCGCTCGCCGTGCTCACTCGGCTGTTCTGGGGCGCGGTGCTGCTGTGGCTGATCGGAGACGCGGCCGGCTCGCTGGCCGTCGCCCAGGGCTGGTCGTCGAACGCCGTCGTCCCGACGACCATCGCTCTCGTCGTGGCCGTCCTGATCGCGCTCGCCGTCGCGTACTTCGGCTATTCGCTCGTCGCGCGGGTGCAACTGGTGCTCACGATCGCCTCGGCCGTGCTGATCGTCACGATGATCGCGATCACCGCCCGCTCGGTGGACCTCACGGCGACGCTCGCGGTTCCGGATGCGGCCTGGCTGCGCGTCGTGACGGGCGCGGTGATCGTGTTCAGCTTCATCGGTCTCGCCTGGGCGAACAGCAGCGCGGAAGTGGCCCGCTATCAGCGGCCGGGATCGTCCGGTGGTGGCGGCATGCTGTGGGCGACCTTCGGTGCGGCGCTCCCTCCGCTGGTCCTCATCTCCTACGGCGGCATGCTCGCGGCGTCGGACAGCGCCTTCGCGCAGCAGCTCGCCGTCAACCCGATCGTGGCGTTCTCCGAGCTCGGGCTGCCGTGGTGGTACCCGATCCCGCTGCTGCTGTCGGTCACCCTCAGCCTGCTGTCGGCTCTCGTACTGAACATCTACTCGGGCGGGTTCACCCTGCTGGCGATCGGCCTGCGGCTTCCCCGCGCGACGAACACCATCGTGATCACGGCCGGCATCACCGTCGCCGGGGTGCTGCTCACCCTCACGGCCCTCGACCTGTCGAGCATCGTGCAGAGCGTGCCCATCACCCTCGCGGTCCCCGTCGCGGCGTGGGCCGGGCTCTTCGCGGCGGAGATGATGGTGCGCGTCCGCCGTCTCCACCAGCCGTCGCTGGTGACGCGCGGCGGCATCTATCCGGATTGGCGCTGGGGCAACCTGGCGATGCTCGTCGTCGCCACGATCGTCGGCCTCGGGCTCATCCGGTCGAATGTGCCGTGGCTGGAGTGGGAGGGGTACCTGTGGCGCGCGTTCGGCGTCGACCCGGCGAGCCCGCTGGCGCTGAGCGAGCTCGGGGTCATCGTGGCACTGGCCATCGGCGCGCTCACGCCGCTCGTGGCGGGGATACCGGCCGTGCGCCGGCAGGAGCGGGCGATCGGCTGACCTGCTGATGCTGATGGGCGAATCCCGTAGGCTCGTTGCCGTGCCACACACACTGTCTTCCGTCCACGCCGCCGTCGAGGCGCTCTGGCCGCTGGCGGGCGCGGAGAGCTGGGATGCGCCCGGCCTGCTGTCTGGGGATCCTGCCGCCGGGGTCGAACGCATCCTGCTCGCCGTCGACGCCGTGGCGGACACGGTCGACGAGGCGATCGAACGCGAAGCGGATCTGCTGCTGGTGCACCACCCGCTGCTGATGCGCGGCGTGACGAGCGTCGCGGAGGACCGCTACAAAGGCGCGTTGCTGGCTCGACTCATCCGGGCGGACTGCGCGCTGATCGCCGCGCACACCAACGCCGACGTGGTCGCCGATGGGACCTCGGCCGTGCTGGCCGCCCGCCTCGGTCTCGTCGACCCGACCCCGATCGACCCGTCCGGCGACGGCGAGACCGGCATCGGCCGGGTCGGAACGCTCTCCGAGCCGACGACGCTCGGTGCGCTCGCCCGCCGGGTCGCCGACCTGCTTCCGCCCACCGCCGGCGGCGTGCGCGCGTCGGGCGACTACCACCAGCCCGTCTCGCGCGTCGCCGTCTGCGGGGGAGCGGGCGACTCGCTGCTCTCCGCCGAGGCCGTGCGCTCGGCCGACGTCTACATCACGGCCGATCTCCGCCACCACCCGGCGTCGGAGGCCCGGGAGCAGGCACTGCTGTCCGGCGGACCGGCCCTGCTCGACGTGTCGCACTGGGCGAGCGAGTGGCTCTGGCTCGACACCGCCGCCGCCCAGCTGCGCGCCGCGCTGCCCGGTGTCTCCGTCGAGGTGAGCGAGCTGCGCACCGACCCCTGGGACTTCGCCATCCTGCAGTGACCGCGGAGGCGACACCCGTGACGACCATCCTGAACCGAAGAGAGACGTGAACCGTGAAAGCCAGCCCCACTGATCAGAACGAGCTGCTGCGACTGCAGAGCGCCGACACGCGTCTCACCCAGCTCGAGCACACGGCCAAGAACCTGCCCCAGACCAAGGAGCTGCAGAGCCTGCAGCCGGAGGTGGACGCGCTGCGCGCCCGCTGGATCGCCCGCACCGGTGAGCTCGAAGACGCCCGCACCGAGCTCAAGCGGGTCGAATCCGACGTGGAGGTCGTCGAAGCACGGATGGCGCGCGACACGGCTCGCGCGCAGCAGACCTCGTCGATGAAGGACGTGCAGGCTCTCGAGAACGAGCTGGCCGCACTCCGGAAGCGGCGGGACGATCTCGAGGAGATCGAACTCACGGTCATGGAGCGGGTCGAGGAGTTCGAAGCATCGCTCGCCGCCGTCGAGGGTGAGCGGGCCGAACTGGGCGCCCGCGTGCACGCCCTGGAGGCCGCGCGCGGGGAGGAACTGGCGAAGATCGACGCCCAGCGCGCCTCCCTGGCGAAGGATCGCGAGACCATCGCCGCGACGATCCCCACCGACCTGATCGAGCTCTACGAGAAGCAGCGCGCCCGCTACGGGATCGGCGCCGCCGCCCTCCTGCACGGGGTCTCGCTGGGCAGCAATGTGAAGCTGACCGAGTCCGACCTGGCCGTCATCCGCCGGGCGGCGGCCGACGACGTGGTGCTCTGCCCCGACAGCGGCGCCATCCTGATCCGCAACGAGGAATCCGGTCTCTGAACCTCTGCCGAGACTCGGCTGAACGCCCAGTTTCGGCCTGTAGGCTGATTCACGAATGGGCCGGCAAGACGGTCGCGTCGGCTCACCTCGGTGAGCCGCCGAGGAACGTCCGGGCTCCACAGAGCAGGGCGGTGGGTAACACCCACCCGGGGTAACCCGCGAGACAGTGCCACAGAGAACAGACCGCCTCCCGGCGCGGCCGAGAGGTCGCGGCGGGCGGTAAGGGTGAAACGGTGGTGTAAGAGACCACCAGCGACCGGGGTGACCCGGCCGGCTCGGTAAACCTCGCCCGGAGCAAGGTCAGACAGGGAACGTTGAGGCTGCTCGCCGAGTTCCCGGGTAGACCGCTGGAGGGCGGCGGCAACGTCGTCCCGAGATAGATGGCCGTCCACGGTGCTTCGGCACCCGGACAGAACCCGGCGTAACAGCCGGCCCATTCCTCGATCGACGGGGGAGTCATGGTGGGCGACGAGCGGGCGCGGAGGATCTCCGTGATCGCCGGCGTGCTGTCCGGTGTGGTGATCGCCCTGGTCGTGCTCGGTTACTGGTTCGCCGTCTGGTTGTTCGCCGCGGCCCCGTCGTTCGTGCCGGCGCCGGGCGACGCCGTGACTCCCGGCCACTACGACGAGGTGTTCCGCGTCGGCGTCGTCGCGCTCGTCTACTGGGTGGGCGCGTTCACGGTCGCGCTCGGCGTGGTCGTGGCCATCACGGTGCTGGGCGTCCGCACGCTGGAGCGGCTCTGGGAGTGCTCGTCGGCGTCGCTGATCGTTCCGCGGGTCGATGAGGCGGATCCGGCGGTGACGATCGCTCGCATCGCGGGCCGGGCGGGCCCGTGAGACGCCTCAGTCGTCGGGTGTGAACCGGTAGCCCATCCCCGGCTCGGTCAGCAGGTAGCGCGGGCGCGACGGCACCGGTTCGAGCTTCTTGCGCAGCTGTGCGAGGTACAGGCGGAGGTAGCCGGTGTCGCTGGTGTACTGCGGTCCCCAGACCTGGGTGAGCAGCGACTGCCGCGTCACGAGGCGACGCGGGTTGCGCACGAGCACGTCGAGGATCGCCCATTCGGTCGGCGTCAGACGCACCGCCTGCGTGCCGTCGGGCGTCGTGCGCGTCACCTGGCGCGCGGCCAGGTCGACCGCGATGTCGCCGAACCGCACCACGGGCTCGTCGGTGGCGGCCGGCTGGCGGCGGGTGAGCGCCCGGATGCGCGCGAGCAGTTCGTCCGCCGCGAATGGCTTGGTCACGTAGTCGTCCGCGCCGGCGTCGAGCGCGTCGACCTTGTCGCCGGAGTCGGTGCGACCCGACACGACGAGGATCGGCACCTGGCTCCAGCCGCGCAGTCCCTCGATGACCTCGATCCCGTTCAGTTCGGGCATGCCGAGATCGAGCACCACCAGGTCCGGATGCTGGTCCACCGCGAGGCTGAGCGCCTCCGCCCCCGTTCTGGCCACCGACACGTCGTAGCCGCGGGCAGTGAGCAGG
This sequence comes from Leifsonia poae, assembly GCF_027921845.1. Classification (GTDB taxonomy): domain Bacteria; phylum Actinomycetota; class Actinomycetes; order Actinomycetales; family Microbacteriaceae; genus Leifsonia; species Leifsonia poae. Next base: position 10,179 of record NZ_BSEN01000005.1, on the reverse strand, counting down.
ATGCGCAGCGCCCGAAGGATCTGCTGGTCGTCGTCGGCGATCAGGATCTTCACGACTGTGCCTCCTCGCGGTGTGCGGCCGACGGCGCGACCGGAAGGGAGACGACCATGGTGAGCCCGCCTCCGGGGGTGTCCTCGGCCTCGAGGGTGCCGCCCATGCCCTCGACGAACCCCTTGGAGAGCGCGAGGCCGAGACCGACACCGGTGGTGTTGTCCGTGTCGCCGAGCCGCTGGAACGGCACGAACACGCTCTCCCGGCGCTCGCCGGGGATGCCGGGGCCGTGGTCGATCACGCGCACCTGCACCGTGCCGGCGAACTCGCTGGCGGCGATGACCGGGCGGGAGTCGACGGGGGAGAACCGCAGCGCATTGCTCAGCAGGTTGACCAGCACGCGCTGCAGGAGAATCCCGTCGGTCAGCACGGCGGGAAGGGAGGCGGGAAGGTCGAGTTCGACCTCGGCCGGCCCGAGCGACAGCTCGTCGAGCACGGAGGGCACGACATCGTCGAGGTCGGTGGGCGCCAGGGACACGGCGAGCACGCCGGCCTGCACGCGGCTGACGTCGAGGAGGTTGGTGACAAGGCGGGCGAGGTTGTCGAGGCTCTCCTCCGCCGTCTCGAGGAGGGTCTCGCGGTCGTCCGTGCTGAGACGCAGATCGGACTGCCGGAGTGTCGTGACGGCGGCGGTCGCGGCGGCGAGCGGTCGTCGCAGATCGTGTCCGACGGCCGCGAGGAGGGCGCTGCGCACGCGGTCAGTCTCGGCCAGCGGCGCGAGCTCGCTCGCGGTCGCGGTGAGCTCGCGATGTTCCAGGGCCGCGTCGAGCTGCGTGACGATGACGGCGAGGAGTCGGCGGTCGGCGGCCTCCAGGTCACGGCCGGAGAGTTCGAGCGTGCCGCGGGTGCCGACCGGCGTCGTGCGGGTGTGCTCCGCATCCGACGGCTCGCCGTCGGTGGCGACGACCTCGGTGCCGTCGAGCAGTCGCACGCCCGTGAGGCCGAACGCCTCGCGGGTGCGGGTGACGAGCGCCTGCAGGGCGTTCTCGCCGCGGATGATGCCGCCGGCGACGGTCGCGAGGAGCTCGGCTTCCGCCGCGGCGCGGATCGCCGCGCGGCTTCGGCGCGCGGCCTGATCGACCACGAGGCTCACGAGCGTGGCGATCACCAGGAAGAGCACGAGCGCCAGCAAGTGCAATGGCTCGCTGATCGTGATCGTGTAGAGCGGCTCGACGAAGAAGAAGTCGAGCGTGATCCCGGACAGCAGTGCTGCGAACAGCGCCGGCCAGATGCCGCCGACCAGGGCGACCAGCACCACGAGCAACTGATAGCTCAGCACGTCACTGGTCATCGAGTCCGCGGTGCGCATCGACACGAGCAGCCAGGTGAGCAGGGGGCCGCCGACCAGGGCCAGCAGGAATCCGAGAACCCTGCGGCGCGCCGTCAGCCCGCCGGTGCGCCGGGGGAGCGAGAACCGTCCCCCCGCCCGCGAGTGCGAGACGATGTGCACGTCGATGTCACCGGATTCGCGGATGACGGTGGATCCGATGCCGGGGCCGGTGAGCAGGGCTGCGAGCCGGCTGCGGCGGCTGACGCCGATGACGAGCTGCGTCGCGTTGGAGCCGCGGGCGAAGTCGACCAGGGCGCGCGGGATGTCGCTGCCGACGACCTGGTGATACGTTCCGCCGAGCTGTTCGACGAGGGCCCGCTGGGCGGCGAGCGCGCGGGGGTTGGCCTCGCGCAGGCCGTCCTGGCTGGTGACATGCACGGCGAGGAGTTCGCCGCCGGCCGACCGCGCAGCGATCCGCGCTCCGCGGCGCAGCAGGGTCTCTCCCTCCTGGCCGCCCGTGAGGGCCACGACGACGCGCTCCCGCGCCTCCCACGTGCCGGCGATGCCGTGCTCGGCGCGGTACCGCAGCAGGGAGCTGTCGACCTCGTCCGCCAGCCAGAGCAGCGCGAGCTCGCGCAGGGCGGTGAGGTTGCCGAGACGGAAGTAGTTGGCGAGCGCAGCGTCGATGCGGGCGGCGGGATACACGTCGCCGTCGGTCAGGCGATCGCGCAGGGCCTGCGGTGCGAGGTCGACCACCTCGATCTGGTCGGCGCTGCGCAGCACGGAGTCGGGGATGGTCTCGCGCTGATGCGCCCCGGTGATCTGCTCGACCACGTCGTTCAGCGACTCGATGTGCTGGATGTTCACCGTCGACATCACGTCGATGCCGGCGGCGAGCATGTCCTCCACGTCCTCCCAGCGCTTGGCGTGCTCGGAGCCGGGGGCGTTCGTATGGGCGAGCTCGTCGACCAGGGCGAGCTGCGGCGCGCGCGCCAGCACCGCATCCAGATCGAGTTCGGTGAGCTCGATGCCGCGGTGCTCGATCGTGCGCCGGGGGATCACCTCGAGCCCGTCGAGCATCGACGCCGTGGCGGCGCGGCCGTGGGTGTCCACGACCGCGACGACCACGTCTCTGCCGAGGGCCTGCAGGCGCCTGCCCTCTTCGAGCATGGCGTACGTCTTGCCGACGCCAGGCGCAGCGCCGAGCATCACCCGCAGGTGGCCTCGTGGCATCGTCTACTCGTCCATCTCCGCCAGCGCGATGTTCAGCTGGAGTGCATTCACCGTCGGGTCCCCGGGAGAGCCGAGGTCCCGTCCCTGAATCTTAGACTCGACGAGCCCGGGCCGAACCCTAGCGGTCCCCGCGCACCGCCAGCGCGGCCGCACCCAGGATGCCCGCATTGTTGCGGTGCACCGCGGGCACGATCTCGGTCTTCAGGTCGAGGAGGGGGAGGAAGTCCTTGTAGTTCTTGGAGACGCCGCCCCCGACGATGAACAGGTCGGGGGTGAACAGGAACTCGAGGGTCGAGTAGTACTTCTGCAGTCGCTTCGCCCACTTCTCCCACGAGAGGTCCTCGCGTTCTTTGGCCGAGTACGCGGCCTTCGACTCGGCGTCGGCGCCGTCGATCTCGAGGTGGCCGAGCTCGGCGTTCGGGATGAGCACGCCGTCGTAGATCAGCGCGGAGCCGATGCCCGTGCCGAGGGTGGTCATGATGACGAGGCCGCTCTTGTCCTTCGCGGCTCCGAAGCGGGACTCGGCGTAGCCCGCCGCATCCGCGTCGTTCACGAAGTGGATGTCGCGACCGAGGGCCTTCTCGAAGAGGTCCTCCGCGTGCAGATCGATCCACTTCTTCGACACGTTCGCCGCCGAGAGGGTGACCCCGTGGCTGACGATGGCGGGGAAGCACACGCCGACCGGGGCGTCCGGGTCTTCCGCGGCCAGCTGGTCGACGATCTTCTTCGTGGTCTGGACGATGTCGTCGGGCTTGCCGCCCTCCGGAGTCGGCAGCTTCACGCGGTCGCTGACGAGTTCGCCGGAGTCGAGATCGACGAGACCCCCTTTGATACCCGTACCCCCGACGTCGATCCCGATTGCGGTGTTCTTCGAACTCATGGCACGAATCTACCCCGCCGCGCCACGGATCATGGAAGCGTCAGGACCTCGGCTCCGCGTTCGGTGACGACGAGTGTGTGCTCGAACTGCGCAGTGATGCTCTTGTCGCGCGTCACGACGGTCCAGTCGTCGGCCCACATGTCCCACTCGTGCGTGCCCAGCGTGAGCATCGGCTCGATGGTGAACACCATGCCGACCTCCATCACGTCGTCGTACAGCGGCGCGGAGTCGTAGTGCGGGATGATCAGGCCGGAGTGGAACGCCGCTCCGACGCCGTGGCCGGTGAAGTCGCGCACGACTCCGTAGCCGAACCGCTTGGCGTACGACTCGACCGCGCGGCCGATCACGTTCACCTGGCGGCCGGGTGCGACGGCCTTGATGCCGCGGTTGAGGGCCTCGCGAGTGCGGTCGACGAGCAGCGTGACCTCCTCGCTCGCCGTGCCGGCGATGAAGGTCTGGTTGCTGTCGCCGTGGAAGCCGTTCTTGTACGCAGTGATGTCGATGTTGACGATGTCGCCGTCGTCGAGCACGGTGTCGTCGGGGATGCCGTGGCAGATCACCTCGTTCACCGAGCTGCAGATCGACTTGGGGTAGCCGCGGTACCCGAGGGTGGACGGATAGGCGTCATTGGCCAGCAGGAACTCGTGCCCGATGGTGTCGAGCTCTTCCGTGGTGATGCCGGGACGGACGGCCTCGCCGACCAGCTCGATCGCCTGCGCCGCGATGCGGCCGGACTCGCGGATGAGAGCGATCTCGTCGGGCGTGTAGACGTCGCCGCCGCTGTAGGGGGACGGGCCTTTCTTGCCGACGTATTCCGGGCGGGGGATGCTGGAGGGGACGGGGCGCATCGGCGAGACGCGTCCGGGAACCAGGTGACCGGCGGAATCCTTGGGCATAGGATCAAGCTTATGACCGGCGAGAACGACTATGGGATCACGCAGGACGCGGAGCACCGCTTCTGGTACAACATGAAGACCGGCCAGGTCGAGCAGGGCTTCCTGTCTCCTGCGCCCGACCGGGTCGGACCGTTCGAGACGCACGAAGAGGCCGAGCACGCGCTCGAGAAGCTCCGCGAGAACAGCGCCAAGTGGGCTGAGGAAGACGCGCGCGACGATCGCTAGAAGCTCTGCTCCTCGGTCGGGAAGGCGCCGCCCTGCACGTCGGCCTTGAAGGCCGTGGCCGCATCGGTCAGGATGCCGCGCAGGTCCGCGTACTGCTTGACGAAGCGCGGGATGCGCCCGGTGGTGAGTCCTGCCCAGTCGGTCCAGACCAGCAGCTGGCCGTCCACATCGGGGCCGGCGCCGACACCGATGGTCGGGATGCGCAGCTCGGCCGTCACGCGCTTGGCGATGTCGGCCGGCACCATCTCCATCACGACGGCGAACGCTCCGGCGTCTTCGACCGCGTGCGCGTCGGCGAGCAGCTGCTCGGCCCCTTCACCGCGACCCTGGATGATGTGCCCACCCAGGCCGTGCTCGCTCTGCGGCGTGAAGCCGATGTGGGCCATGACCGGGATTCCGGCGTCGACGATGCGGCGGATCTGATCGGCGCTGCGCACACCGCCCTCGAGCTTGACGGCGTGGGCGCCGGTCTCCTTCATGAAGCGCACGGCGGTGTGGAGGGCCTCGAGCGCTCCGGTCTCATACGAGCCGAACGGCATGTCGGCGACGACGAAGGCGCGCTTGACGGCCCCGGCGACCGCGCGGGTCAACGGGATGAGCTCGTCCACCGTCACCGGCAGCGTCGTCTCGTAGCCGAGCACGTTGTTGCCCGCCGAATCGCCGACGAGCAGGAAGTCGATGCCGGCCGCGTCGAAGATCTGCGCGGTGAGCTGGTCGTAGCTGGTGAGCCCGGTGAACTTGGAGCCCTGCTCCTTCGCGGTCTGGAAGTGCCGGGTTCGCACCCGCTTGAGCGACTGCATCGTCGGGATCGAGGAGGAGACGGACGGCATCGGAGACTGCTCAGACATGGGCTCAGTCTAGTGAGCGGCAGACAGGCCTAGATGGCCGCGCCGGGCCTGTGGAACCAGTAGCCTAAGAAGGCTGACGAAAGGGGCAGGATGGACAAGCAGCGCGACTTCGTTCTTCGCACGATCGAGGAACGTGGCATCAAGTTCGTGAGGCTGTGGTTCACCGATGTCGTCGGCACCCTCAAGTCCGTCGCGATCGCCCCGGCCGAGGTCGAGGGCGCGTTCGCGGAGGGCCTCGGCTTCGACGGTTCGGCGATCGAGGGCCTGACCCGCGCCTACGAGTCCGACCTGCTCGCGCATCCGGACCCCACGACGTTCCAGATCCTGCCGTGGCGCGGCGAGATCGACCCGACCGCCCGCATGTTCTGCGACATCACGACGCCCGACGGCCAGCCGTCGGTGTCCGACCCGCGCAATGTGCTCAAGCGCACGCTCGAGAAGGCGGCCGACCGCGGCTTCACCTTCTACACGCATCCGGAGATCGAGTTCTACCTGCTCAAGTCGTCGCAGTACGGTCCGGAGGGCCCCGAGCCCGTCGACTCCGCCGGCTACTTCGACAACGTGCCGGGCGGCACCGCCCACGACTTCCGCCGCCGATCGGTCCGGATGCTCGAAGACCTCGGCATCTCGGTCGAGTTCAGCCACCACGAGGCGGGCCCCGGCCAGAACGAGATCGATCTGCGCTACGCCGACGCGCTCACGACGGCCGACAACATCATGACGTTCCGCACGGTGATCAAGGAGGTGGCCATCGAGCAGGGCGTCTACGCCACCTTCATGCCCAAGCCGCTCTCCGGGCATCCGGGGTCCGGGATGCACACCCACATGTCGCTCTTCGAGGGCGACACGAACGCGTTCTTCGAGCCGGGCGCCGAGTACCAGCTCTCCAAGATCGGCCGCCACTTCATCGCCGGCCTCCTGCGCCATGCGCCCGAGATCACCGCGGTGACCAACCAGTTCGTCAACTCGTACAAGCGGCTGTGGGGCGGCGACGAGGCGCCCAGCTTCGTCTGCTGGGGTCACAACAACCGCTCGGCGCTCGTGCGCGTTCCGCTCTACAAGCCCAACAAGGGCCAGAGCTCGCGCGTCGAGTACCGCGCGATCGACTCGGCGGCCAACCCGTACCTCGCCTTCTCGCTCATGCTGGCCGCCGGCCTCAAGGGCATCGAGGAGCAGTACGAGCTGCCGCCCGAGGCGGAGAACAACGTGTGGGCGCTCAGCGACGCCGAGCGTCGCGCGCTCGGCTACAGCCAGCTTCCGGCCAGCCTCGACCACGCCATCTCGCTGATGGAGGATTCGGAGCTGGTCGCCGAGACGCTCGGCGAGCAGGTGTTCAACTACGTGCTGCTGAACAAGCGGCAGGAATGGCATGCGTACCGCGCGCAGGTCACCCCGTACGAGCTGCAGACCAACCTCGAGATCCTCTAGGCGCCGTGGCGCGCGACCAGCTCTCCCTGACCACTCTGGCGCGAGCCGGTTTCGTGGGGCTCAGCTCCGTGCGCGCGCAGCTCGACGAGCTGGCCGCGCTCACGGGGCTCCCGGTCGAGGAGTCGCTGCCGGTCTTCCGAGTCGCCGCGGATCCGGACACGGCTCTCGCATGCGCGATCACCCTGCTGCGTCGTGCGCCCGATGAGGCCGCACGGTACCTGATCAGGCGTCAGCCGGCCGAGCGCGCGCTGCGGGTGATCGGCGCATCCGAGGGGCTCGCCGAATTCTTCCTCCGTCAGCCGGCCCAGCTCGATGCGCTCGCCGAGCCGATCACGCGCCTGCCGACCGCCGCCGAACTGCGCGACGACCTGCTCGCGTCGGTCGGGGCCGTCGACGGCTTCGCGGCGGTCATCGAGGAAGAGGCGTGGACGGCCCTGCGCATCCGGTACCGGCGGCGGCTCGCGCAGATCGCGAGCTTCGATCTCGAGCAGTCCGACCCGGTCGACGGGCTGGACGCCGTGGCAGCCGCCCTCGCGGATGTCGCCGCTGCGGCACTCGAGGCGTCGCTCGCCGTCGCCCGGCGCCAGGCGAGCGGAACCGGCCCTGGGCGCTTCCCCGAAGACGAGGTGCGGGCCACGCGGTTCTCGGTGATCGGGATGGGCAAGGCCGGCGCCCGCGAGCTCAACTATGTGAGCGACGTCGACGTGATCTTCGTGGCGGAGGGCGACGAGGAGGCCGGGCTGTCGTCCGGCCGCGCCGTCGACATCGCCACACGCCTCGCGGTGCTGATGATGCGCGGCATCGATGCGCCCGCCATCGAGCCCGGCCTGTGGGAGGTCGACCCCAACCTGCGACCTGAGGGCAAGGATGGCGCGCTCGTGCGCACGCTGGAGTCGCACCTCGCCTACTACGACCGCTGGGCGAAGGGCTGGGAGTTCCAGGCGCTGCTCAAGGCGCGCCCACTGGCCGGCGACCTGGAGCTGGGGGAGCGGTACGTCACCGCCCTCTCGCCCAAGGTGTGGAGCAGCGCCTCCCGCGAGAACTTCGTCGAGTCGGTGCAGCGGATGCGCGAGCGCGTCACCGACCACATCCCCGACGACGAGGTCGAATACCAGCTCAAGCTCGGACCGGGCGGGCTCCGCGACGTCGAGTTCACGGTGCAGCTGCTGCAGCTCGTCCACGGCCAGACCGACGACCAGGTGCATCAGCGGGCGACGCTGCCCGCGCTCGCGGCTCTCGCCGCCCAGGGCTACATCGGGCGAGAGGAGTCGGCGGAGTTCTCGCGGGATTACCGCACCCTGCGCCTCCTCGAGCACCGGCTGCAGCTGCGGCACCTCCGGCGTACGCACCTCATGCCGCGCGACGAAGGCGACGTGCGGGTGCTGGCACGGGCATCCGGGCTGGCGCCGGGCGCGACGCAGCTGCTCGAGGTGTGGACCGGCATCAAGCACGCGGTGCGCGGCCTGCACGAGCGGCTCTTCTACCGGCCGCTGCTGAGCGCAGTGGCGGCGACGGCGACGGAGGACGCCCGGCTGACCGACGGGCCGGGACTGACCAGCGCCCAGGCCGAGGCGCGGCTCGCGGCGATCGGCTTCCGCGACCCGCGCGGTGCGCTCGCCCACATCGCCGCCCTCACCGGCGGGGTCTCGCGGCGCGCGACCATCCAGCGGCACCTGCTGCCGGTCATGCTGCAGTGGTTCGCCGACGGCGCCGACCCGGATTACGGACTCCTCACCTTCCGGCGGCTGAGCGAGGACCTCGGCTCGACGCACTGGTATCTCCGGATGCTGCGCGATTCGAGCGGCGCGGCCGAACGTCTCACCCGGGTGCTGTCGGGGTCGCGTTACGCCGGTGAGCTGCTCGGCCGCATCCCGGAATCGGTCGCGTGGCTCGAGTCGGAGGACGAGCTGCGTCCGCGGTCGGCGGAGCAGCTGCAGGAGGAGACCCGCGCCATCCTCGCGCGGCACGATTCGGCCGTGACGGCGGCGGCGGCGCTCCGCGCGGCCCGGCGGCGCGAGGTGCTGCGGCTCGCCTTCTCGGCGATCCTCGGATTCTGCACCGTCGAGGAGCTCGCCGAAGGACTGTCGGCCGTCACCGAGAATGTGATCGCCGGCGTCCTCGAGGCGGTACGTGCCGCTCGCGGCGATCGCGACCTCCTGGAGTTCGCCGTCATCGGCATGGGACGGTTCGGCGGGCGAGAGCTCGGCTTCGGGTCGGACGCCGACGTGATGTACGTCTTCCGCGCGCTGGGGGACGATCAAGGAGCGGCGCATACCGCCGCGCTCGGCATCGTGTCGGACCTGAACCGGCTGACCGAGGACAACCAACTGCCTCTCGACCTCGACATCGGCCTGCGTCCCGAGGGCAAGAACGGCACACCGGTGCGCTCCCTCGAGTCGTATCGTGCGTACTACCAGCGCTGGTCGCTCACCTGGGAGGCACAGGCCCTGCTGCGGGCCCGGGGGGTCGCCGGTGACGCCGCACTGCTCTCCGACTTCGAGCTGGTCGCCGACGAGGTGCGCTACCCCCCTGCGATCACCGACCAGGCGGTGCGCGAGGTCAAGCGCATCAAGGCGAGGGTGGAGAACGAGCGGCTGCCGCAGGGAGCCGACCCCACTCGGCACCTGAAGCTCGGCCGCGGATCGCTGAGCGACGTCGAATGGTTCGTGCAGCTCATCCAACTGCAGCACGCCGCCGAGCTTCCGGCGCTACGCACGACGTCGACGCTGGGGGCGCTGTCGGTGGCCGCCGAGAACGGCCTGGTGAGCGACGACGATGCCGGCAAACTGCGGGATGCGTGGGTCTTCGCCTCGCGCGCGCGTTCGGCGATGACGCTCTGGAGCAACAAGACCGCGGACGTGCTGCCGTCCGACCGCGTGCAGCTGGACGGCGTCGCGCGCCTGCTCGAGTACCCGCCGGGATCGGCCAGCCAGCTCGAGCAGGACTATCTCGCCGTCACCCGTCGTGCGCGCGCCGTGTTCGAGCGGTCGTTCTACGGCCAGCCCGAGCGGCCGGCTCCCAGCACCGCCTGAGCGGTGGCCGCCCGCAATAGGGCCTGAGGTCCTGAGCATGTGTCGGGTTTGTAAACACTGCGTGATCACTGCCCACATGGCTTGATCGACCTCTGAGAACACCCCCAGAATGGGGCACCACAACCTCACAGGCGTTTCCGGTCCCCGTTCACCGGGGAATCCCACCCTCTCAGGTCCTCAACGTCGTGGATGCCAACACCCCTCTGCGGAAGCAGGTCCGGCCGTGTTCATCTTCATTCTTCAGCTGCGCCATATGGCGGCCGGCCATCCGGAGTTTTATCTGTTTGCGGTGTATTCGGCGTTGATCTGGGTGATT
>NZ_BSEN01000004.1:55695-144973 GCF_027921845.1 Leifsonia poae | reverse complement strand
GCGCGCGGCGCGGCGCGGCGCGGGCGGCGCGGGGCTCAGTCGATGGGCAGCGGGGCCGGACGCTGGGCGTGCACGACGCCGGTGTCGACGCCGCGACGTTCGCGGGAACGGTCGATCGAGAACGAGATCAGCGCGATCGCGATGCCGGCGAGGGCGAGCACGGCTCCGACCACGACCGGCGACAGGTAGCCGAAACCGGCGGCGATCGTCAGCCCGCCGAGGAAGGCCCCCATCGCATTGGCGATGTTGAGCGCCGAGTGGTTGAGCGCCGCCGCGATCGACTGGCTGTCGTGCGCGACATCCATCAACCGGGTCTGGATGGCGGGCGACAGTGCCGCGCAGGCAGCCGCGATCACGAACAGGGAGATCAGCAGCCCCGCCACCGTCGAGGCGGTGAGGAAGAGCACCGCGAGGCCGACCAGCAGCAGGCCGAAGAAGCCGAGCATCCCGCGCTTGAGATCGCGGTCGGCCATCCAGCCCCCGAAGAGGTTGCCGACGGTCATCCCGAGACCGATCAGCACGAGCACGAGGGGCACAGCCGACGGGCTCAGCCCCGTGACGGTCGTGGCGAGCGGAGCGACGTAGGTGTAGACGGCGAAGAAGCCGCCGAACCCGATCGCGCCGATGAGGAGCGCGAGCCACACCTGGAGCCGGCTGAACGCCTTGAGCTCGTTGGCCATCGTGGCCTTGGGGTCGCCCGCCTGCCACGGCACGAGGAAGGCGACCGCGACGAAGGTCAAGGCGAAGATCCCCGCGACCACGAGGTAGGCCGCCCGCCAGCCGTGCTCCTGCCCGAGCCAGGTGATCAGCGGCACGCCGATGACGTTCGCGATGGTGAGGCCGGAGAGCACGAAGGCGACGCCCTGCCCGCGTTTGCCCGGCCCCATCAGCGTGGCGGCGACGAGCGAGGCGATGCCGAAGTAGGCGCCATGCGGCAGCGCGCTGATGAAGCGGGCCAGCAGCACGAGCTGGAACGTCGGCGCCAGAGCCGACGCGACGGTGCCGACGGTGAAGGCGACGAGGAGCCAGAGCAGCAGCTTCTTGCGCGGCCAGCGGGCGGCGACGGCTGCGATCGTCGGAGCACCGACGACGACGCCGAGCGCGTAGGCCGAGATGATCCAGCCCGCCTGCGCATTCGCGGCGTCGGGCGACGTGGCGTACACCGACGGCAGGAGGTCGTGCGCGATGTTGGGCAGCAGGCCCATGGCGACGAACTCGGTCGAGCCGATGCCGAAGCCGCCGAGGGCGAGGGCCAGGAGCGCAAGACGAATACGGGCCGACGACAACCGCGTCGGCCCGTCGATAACGGGATTCACTCGCCTAGCCTATATCGAACCGAGTCGAATCGATTCGATCGGGCGCGGCCGGGGCGCTGGTCGTGCGTTATCGCGTCGCCAGCGCCGCGCGTCGTGCGCTTCCGCCCGATCGAGCAGCTGCGTCGCTAGCCCTTCTCGTCGATCGCCGCTTCGAGTCGCTCGACCTTCGCGTCGAGTTCGCCGGAGTACCCCGGCCGGATGTCGGCCTTGAGCACGAGCGACACCCGCGACCCGAAGGCTCCGACGGCCTCGGTGGCGCGGCGGATGACATCGAAGACCTCGTCCCATTCACCCTCGAGCTCCGTGAACATCGACGTCGTGCGATTCGGGAGCCCCGACTCGCGAACGATCGCGACCGCCGCCGCGACCGCGTCGTGCACGGACGCGTCTGCGCCCTCTCCGCCGCTCGGCGCCACTGAGAATGCAACCAGCATCGTTCCTCCTCGGATCGCCTCCAGCCTAACCAGCGTCGAGGCCGCCGATCGAGGGTTCCAGACACGCCGGGCTCAGTCACGCGACGCGGCGTGCGGGGACCCCTCGATCCCGTGGCCGGGCGCACGCGCGCGCGGTCAGCGTTCGGCGGGCACGTCCTCCGGCTCGTCGGCGAAACGCTCCGCCGACCGGAACGGCCAGACATGGCGCGGCAGCTCGTCGAACTCGGCACCACGCCGGCCGCGCCACAGCGCCGCCACCGCCCAGCCCAGGATGACGAAGAACATCAGGTTGCGCGCCGTCAGCACGACCAGCATGACCGGCTGCGCCGTCAGCACGAGCCCATACAGATAGGGGTAGATCATCTGCGTGAGCGCCGCCGTCACCGTGACGAGCACCGCCGGCGTCCGGAAGCCGCGCCCCTGGTACACAAGACCGATGACGATCGGCGCCGCGAGCCACGTGACGTACTGCGGCGAGCCCACCTTGTTGAAGGCGATGAACGCCGCGACGAACGCGAGCGACAGCTCCGGCAGGATGCGCGTGACCGGCGCTCCACGACGCACGGCCCGGATGCCGATCAGCAGCACCACGGCGACACTCACCGCGAGCAGCGGGTTCATCAGCGCGCCCGCCGTCGTGCTGCCCGCCCCCGTGACCTGGAAGGTGAGCAGCTCCCTGTCGTAGTAGATGACGGCCTCGGGCACGCCGAGCGCGACCTGCCACATCCAGATGGTGCTGACCGGCGCCTCGATCTGCAGCCCGCGACCGGTCTGCATGGTGATGAAGCTGAACACGTGAGCGCCGGCACCCAGCGCGAGCGCCACGATGACGAGGATCAGGCTGGTGACGGCCGCGTAGCCCAGGATGCGCCACCGCGTGCGGAATGCGACCAGCGCGGCCGCGATGAGGGCTGCCGGCCAGACCTTGATCCAGGTGGCGGCGGCGAGCATGACGACGGCGGCCTTCTCATGGAAGGTCAGCCAGAGGAGTCCGATGATCGCCAGCGAAGCCGACACCGCATCCAGACGTCCGATGGCGATCGGCCCGAGCAGGAGCAGGAACGCCAGCCACCACCACGCGACCGCGATGCGGCGGCGGTCCCGGCCGATGATCAGCACGGCGAACGCGGCGGCGTCCAGCAGCAGCACCATCGTGAGCCATCCGCCGGTGTAGCCGTCCGCCCCGAAGAGCAACGGCAGCATGATCGGGACCAGCGCGCCGAGCGGATACACCCAATCCGTCTGGATGCCGACGACCGAGGTGCCCTGCGCCGCCAGCTGCGCCCAGGGTTTGTACACGAGGTACACGTCGCCGAGGGGCATGCTGTTCGTGTCGAGGCTCAGCCAGCCGACGATCAGGTGCACGAGCAGGAACGCGATCCACAGCGTGAGCGGATTCGAGAAGAAGCGGCGCACGTCGCTCGGCACCTCCGGCGCCGGAGCCGGTGCCGGATCGATCCCCATAGTCGCCCATCGTAGCGGGCCGCGCTGTCGGGAACGGGTCAGCGCCGGCTAGCGCCCGGCGAGCAGTTCGCGCACCGTCGCCGGGAGTGCCTCCGCGATGTCGAGGGCGGCGATCGGACCGCCCTGGGACGCCCGTTCCCCGGCCCGTCCGTGCACGAAGGCGGCCGTCGCCGCGAGCGCAGGCACGGCGGATGCGCTGCTCGCCGCGATCTCGCGGGCGTGCGTCGCCAGCAGCGCCCCGAGCACGCCGCCGAGCACGTCCCCGCTGCCCGCCGTCGCGAGCCAGGCCGGCCCGGCCTCGACCGAGAACCGCGAACCGTCGGTGCCCGCGATGTACGTGGTGTGGCCCTTGAGGAGCACGGTGACACCCAGGCTCTCGCTGGCGCGCACGGCCCACGCACCGGGATCGGCAGCGATGTCATCGGCGGTGACGGCATCCGAATCGTCGTCGGCGGCCGCGGCCAGCACCGTCGCCAGCTCGCGGTAGTGCGGAGTGATTACGACCGGGCCCGTCGCCTGCCCGGCCAGGTCGAGCGCACCGGCGTCGATCACGAGCGGGGTGCCGTCGCGGAGCGCTGTGCGCAACCGCACCGCGTCCTCCTGCGGCCGGGAGCCCGCATCCATGCCCGAGCCGATCAGCCACGCCTGCACCCGTCCGACGGCGGTCACGACCTCCGGGCGGCGGTGCAGCACGAAGTCCGCGGCGCGAGGGGCGCCGATGTAGCGCACCATCCCGAGGCCCGTGCGCACCGCGGCCTCGACGCCGAGCACGGCGGCCCCCGGATACTGCTCCGAGCCGGTGACCACGCCGAGCACGCCCCGCGTGTACTTGTCGCCGGCGTCGTCGGGCACGGCGATCCAGGGCGCAGACTCCACAGCGCCCCAGGCCGACCAGTTCTCCACCGCTGCACCGCTCCGCCGTTGTGCGTCCATCCCTCCACGATAGGTTGAAGTCCGAGGAAAGAGGTCAGCGATATGGGCATCAGCATCCCGGGCAAGGTCATCGTGTTCGACTACGGCGAGGTCATCTCGGTCACGCCGAGCGAGGCCGACCGTGCGGCGCTGGCCGGAGTCGCCGGTGGTGATGCCGAAGTGTTCTGGCCGGCGTACTGGCGGCACCGCGACGCCCTCGACCAGGGCACGATGAGCATCCGCGAGTACTGGCGCGGCATCGAGCACGAGATGGGCGAGCAGTGGGGCGATGCGACGATCCATCGCCTCTGGCTGGCTGATTTCCGCAGCTGGCTGAGCATCGACCACGACACCCTCCAGGTGCTCCTCGATCTGCAGGCGGGAGGCACGCGCATGGCGCTGCTCTCGAACGCCGGGCGCGACTTCGGGTCGTACTTCCGGCACGGCACCCTCGGCGACCTGTTCGAACAGGTCTTCGTCAGCGGGGAGCTCGGCACCATCAAGCCGAGCGCCGACATCTTCGAGATCGTGCTGACCGAGCTGGGCATCACCGCCGAGAACATGGTCTTCATCGACAACAAAGAGGTGAACGTGAGGGGCGCCGAAGCCCTGGGCATCGCCGGACACGTCTACACCGACGCCGCCGATCTCCGGGCATACCTGGAGTCCCTCGCGGCTTAACACTCTCGACGGGCGCTTTCGGCGACGAGGGCGCTCGCGTTCGGCGACCATTCGCACCATCACGACGGGAAGTCTGCATGCCCACCCTCTTCGATCCCCTCACGCTGCGCGGCGTCACGATGCGCAACCGCATCTGGACCTCGCCCATGTGCCAGTACTCGGTGCTCGACCAGTCGGGCGTACCGCAGCAATGGCAGCTCGTGCACCTGGCGTCCTTCGCCGTCGGCGGCAGCGGGCTCGTGTTCACCGAAGCGACCGGCGTCAGCCCCGAGGCCCGCATCTCACCGCGCGACACCGGCATCTGGAACGACGAGCAGCGCGACGCGTGGAAGCCGATCGTGGAGTTCATCGCATCACAGGGCGCCGTGCCGGGCATCCAGCTCGGGCATGCCGGCCGCAAGGCCTCGAGCTGGCCGGCCTGGGGCTTCACGGGGCGCACGGGAACAGTCCCTGTCGCCGAGGGCGGATGGACCGCGGTCGCTCCATCGCCGGAGGCGTTCGGCGACCTCGACGTTCCGCGCGAGCTCGACCTGGCCGGCATCGATGCCATCGTCGACGACTTCCGCACCGCGGCCCGCCGTGCGGTCGAGGCAGGATTCCGGGCGATCGAGCTGCACGCCGCGCACGGCTACCTGCTCCACCAGTTCCTCTCGCCCATCGCCAACCACCGCACCGACGAATACGGCGGATCGCTCGAGAACCGGGCCCGCCTGCTGCTGCGGATCGTCGAGGCGGTCCGCGGCGAGATCGGCGACGAGCTGCCCCTGTTCGTCCGCTTCTCCGGCAGCGACTGGACGCCGGGCGGCTGGGACGAGCAGCAGACGGCGACCGTGGCCGGCTGGGCGCAGAACGCGGGCGCCGACTTCTTCGACATCTCCAGCGGTGGCATCGCCGGCGGCATCCGCATCCCGCTCGGCCCGGGCTACCAGGTGCCGTTCGCCGAGCACGTCCGCAGTTCGGCCGAGGTCGAAGTGAGCGCAGTCGGGCTCATCACGACACCGCAACAGGCCGCGGAGATCGTCGCGACGGGCAAGGCCGACGCGGTCATGCTCGCGCGCGAACTCCTCCGTGACCCGCACTTCCCGCTCCGCGCCGCGCACGAACTCGGCGAGCAGCTGACCTACTGGCCGCCGCAGTACGAGCGAGCGCGCTGGCGCGACTGACGCCGGCAGGGCGCCGGCAACACGCCGGCGCTGGGATCGGCGAATCCGACGGCTACAACCGCTGCGAGACGCAGAGGATGTTGCCCTCGCTGTCGAGGAACCAGGCCGCCCTGTCACGCGGTGACGTGGCCACCCCGTTCTCCGTCTTCAACCCCGGAAAGTCGTAGTCCTCGAAGACGACGCCCCGCTCCCGCAGGTGCGCCATCGTGCCGTCGAGGTCGTCGGTCGACCATCCCAGCGCGGTGTTCTGCGCCGTTCCCGCGTTCGGCGTCTCGTAGATCTGGATCTTCGCGGCACTGTTCGTGCCGAAGACGGCGTAGCCGTCCCCTGTCTCCTCTGGTTCGAGCTCGAGCTTGTCACGGAACCACTCCGTGGCACGCTGCAGGTCCGAAGCAGGAAGGACCGCGTAGATCGGAAACTTCTCCAACATGAGCATTGCTCCTTTTCCGCTTCTGCGCGTTACGCTACTCGGCCCCCGCGGACGCCGACACTGGAAAAGAGGTTCTAGCTCGAGCGCCTACGAGCGCCGGGTCGCATCCTGAACTTCGCCGACCAGCTCCTCGATGATGTCCTCCAGGAACAGCACGCCCGTCGTCTCCCCGCTCGCGTCGACGACGCGCGCCAGGTGTACCCCGGAGCGCCGCATCGTGGCGAGCGCATCCTCGAGGTCGCTGTCCGTGAAGACCGTGACCAGGCGGCGGATGCGCTTGGCCGGCACGGGCAGCTCGAACCCGGTCTCCTCCAGATCGAGCACATCCTTGAGATGGAGGTACCCGGTCGGCTCGCCCGACGCATCCGGAACCACGTAGCGCGAGAACCCGTTCTTCGTGACGGCCCGCTCGACGTCGGCCGGCGTGGGCGATGGCGGGAGCGTGATCAACGAGTCGAGTCCGAGCGCGATGTCGCGCACCTTCTTCTCGGTGAACTCGAATGCGGCCGTCAGGGCACCGGTGCGATCCATCAGCAGACCCTCGCGAGTCGACTGATTCACGATCGTGGCGACCTCGTCGAGCGTGAACGTGCTCGCGGCTTCGTCCTTCGGCTCCACCCCGAATAGGCGGAGCACCGCGTTGGCCGAGGCGTTCAGCGCGACGATGATCGGCCGCACCGCGCGCCCGATCGCCACCAGCGGAGGAGCGAGGAGGAGAGCCGCACGGTCGGGCATGGAGAACGACAGGTTCTTCGGCACCATCTCGCCGAACACCACGTGCAGGAACGACACGAGCACCAGCGTCACGATGAAGGCGATCGTGCCGATGACCTCGTCCGGCCAGCCCGTGAGGTGCAGCGGCCCCTCGAGCAGGTGGTGGATCGCCGGCTCCGACACGTTCAGGATCAGCAGCGAGCACACGGTGATGCCGAGCTGCGTCGTCGCCAGCATGAGCGTCGCGTGCTCCATGGCGTACAGCGCGGTCTTCGCGCTGCGCTTGCCGCGCTCTGCCTGAGGCTCGATCTGCGAGCGCCGCGCCGAGATGACGGCGAACTCCGCGCCGACGAAGAAGGCGTTGACCGCGAGCAGCACGACCAACCAGACGATGCCTGCCCAGTCACTCATCGTCGGCCTCCCCCGTCGCGTCGGGGTCCGGGGTGTAGCGCATCCGATCCACGCGTCGCCCCTCGAGGCGCTCGACACGGAGCGTGCCGCCGTCGATCTGCACCTCGTCGCCGACGACGGGCAGCCGGCCGAGCTCGTTCATCACGAAACCGGCGACCGTCTCGTACGGGCCGTCGTCGGGAACGGTGACCCCGGCACGCTCCTTGAGCTCGTCGGGGCGCAGGATGCCGGGGAAGGTGAGGGAGTCCCGGCCGCGCACCACACCGGCCCGCGTGCGGTCGTGCTCGTCGGCGACCTCGCCCACGATCTCCTCGACGAGGTCTTCGAGAGTCGCGATGCCCGAGGTGCCGCCGTACTCGTCGACCACGACCGCCATCTGGTAGCCGCGTGCGCGCAGCTCGCCCAGCAGGGTGTCCAGATGCATCGTCTCCGGCACCCGCAGAGCGTCGGTCGACAGCGCGGAGACCGGAACGCGCGCCCGCCGGGCGCGAGGCACTGCGACCGCCTGCTTGACGTGCACGATGCCGGCGACGTCGTCGACGTCGTCGTCGATCACGGGGAACCGTGAGAAGCCGGTGCGGCGGGCGAGGTCGAGCACCGACTGCGCCGGCGCGCCGCGCTGCACCGTGACGATGCGCGGCCGCGGGGTCATGACGTCCGAGGCGGTGTGCCCGGCGAAGGACAGTGTGCGGCTGAGCAGGGTCGCCGTGTCGGCCTCCAGCACGCCGGCACTGGCCGAGCGCCGCACCAGCGACGACAGCTCCTCCGCGGTGCGCGCCCCGGAGAGCTCCTCCTTGGGTTCGATGCCGAACAGGCGCAGCACGCCGTTGGCCGTTCCGTTCAGAAGGGCGATGAAGGGCTTGAAGATCGCCGTGAACACGGTCTGGAACGGGATGACCAGCTTGGCCGTGGCGATGGGGAGAGCGAGTGCGAAGTTCTTGGGGACCAGCTCGCCGAGGATCATCGACAGCAGCGTTGCGACGACGATGGCGACGGTGGTCGCGATCGGCGCCACGAAGCTCTCCGGGAGGCCGATCGACCGCAGCGGTGCATCCAGCAGGGTGCTGATCGCCGGCTCCATCGTGTAACCGGTGAGCAGCGTGGTCAGCGTGATGCCCAGCTGGGCGCTCGACAGGTGCGTCGAGGTGATCTTCAGGGCGGCGATCGTCATGCTGAGCCGCGACTCGCCGCGCTCGCGGCGCGCCTCGAGGTCACCGCGATCGAGGTTGACGAGCGCGAACTCGCTCGCGACGAAGAGGCCGGTCCCGGCGGTCAGCAGCAGGCCGACCCCGAGCATGATCCACTCATACAGCACGGCGGTCACCGCGCTTCGGAGCGGCGGATGCAGCGTGTGCCGGGCGAGCGAGGCTCAGCTGGCCGCAGAGGGCCGGCGAAGCCATCGGCCTCGCCGTATCGAATGGGCAGTACGCAGAAGGAGGGTCGTCCATTGTCCCGCCAAGTATACCGACGGCCGGGCCTCGATTCTGGGAAAACGTCGCGCCGCTGCGGGGCGGCCGAACGCCGCGCCTACCAGGAGACCGGCAGCGCCTTGCCCTCCTCGTAGCCGGCCGCCGACTGGATGCCCACCAGCGCGCGCTCGTGGAACTCCGACAGCGACCGCGCACCCGCGTAGGTGAAAGAACTGCGCAGGCCGGTGGTGATCATGTCGAGCAGGTCCTCCACCGACGGCCGCAGCGGGTCGAGGTAGATCCGCGAGCTCGAGATGCCCTCGGCGAACAGCGTCTTGCGGGCGAGCTCGTAGGCGTCGAGGCGTTCGAAGCGCCCCTTGACCGCCTTAGTGCTCGCCATCCCCCAGCTCTCCTTGTAGAGCGCACCGGAATCATCCGCGTCAAGGAGACCCGGGGCCTCGATCGTCCCGGCGAACCACGAGCCGATCATCACCGATGCGCCACCGGCGGCGAGCGCCAGCGCCACGTCGCGCGGGTAGCGCACGCCCCCGTCGGCCCAGACGTGCGCGCCGAGCTCGCGCGCGGCCTGCGACGTCTCGAGGACGGCGGAGAACTGCGGACGGCCGACCGCCGTCATCATCCGGGTGGTGCACATCGCGCCCGGTCCGACGCCCACCTTCAGGATGTCGGCGCCCGCCTCGACGAGGTCGCGCACGGCCTGGTCGGTCACGACGTTGCCCGCGGCGATCGGCAGCCCGAGGTCGAGGCTCTTGACCGTGCGGATCGCCTGCCGCATGCCGTCCTGATCGCCGTGGGCCGTGTCGATGACGAGCACGTCGACACCGGCAGCGGCCAGTGCCTTCGCCTTGCTCGCGACGTCGCCGTTGATCCCGACGGCGGCGGCCACGCGCAGGCGCCCGTGGGCGTCGAGCGCCGGCTGGTAGATCGTCGAACGCAGTGCGCTGCGCTTGCTGAGGGTGCCGACGACGCGGCCGTGCTCCAGGACCGGCGCGAACTCGAGGCCCGCGGCGTCCATCACCTCGAAGGCGGCGCGGCCATCCGGGATGTCCTCGGCGTCGAGGGCGGTGAGCGCACCGTGCAGCAGATCGCCCAGCCGGGCATCCGGGAGCGCCGAGCCGAGCTGGCCGGCCGAGAGAGCGCCCAAGTATTTGCCGTCGGCATCGTGTATCACGATGCCGTGCGCCTCCACGGCGGGGACGTGCCGGAGGGCGTCCGCCACCGTCTCGTCGGCAGCGAGCGCGTACGGGGTGTCGAACGCGACCGGCTGGTCTTTGACCCAGCGGATGGCGTCGTCGAGATCCTGCAGGTGCATGTCCTGCGGGAGCACCCCGAGCCCGCCACGGCGCGCGAGGGTCGCAGCGAGGCGTTTGCCGGTCACCGAGTTCATGTTCGCCGAGATGATCGGGATGGTCGCGCCCGTGCCGTCGTCGGGCGCGAGCGACACGTCGAGGCGGCTCGTCACGGACGACCGGGAGGGGACGAGGAACACGTCGGAGTAGGTGAGATCGTGGCGCGGAGTCGTTCCATAGAACTGCATGGGAATAACGCTATCCCTCCCGCCTGAGCGCCTGCACCCGCCGCTCGATGGGATTAGGCTTGATCACTGGATGGAAACGGGTGGTCAGAGCCGCCCGGTCGAGACGAATCAACGGAGAGAGTGGGCGATCGGCTGTGTCGAGCCAATTGACCGGAGTGGGAACCGACGACGGATCGTCGGGAGAGTTCGGAGCCAACGAATGGCTGGTCGATGAGCTGTACGAGCAGTTCATCGTCGACAAGAACTCTGTCGACAAATCCTGGTGGCCGATCCTCGAGAACTACCAGCCGACCGTGAAAGACGACGGCGCGCAGTCCTCGATCCCGTCGCCGGACGAAGCCCCGGCGCCCAGCCCGGCCGAACCGACCGCGCCGACTCCGAGCGAGCCGACCGTGCCGAGCCCGGCCGAACCCACCGTCCCGTCGCCCACCGAGCCCACCGTGCCATCGCCCACCGAGCCGAGCACCCCTGCCCCGGCGGAGCCGAACACGCCGATCTCCGGCTCGGCCCCGCTCACCGCACCCATCCCGGTGATCGGCGCCCAGCCCGTGGCCCGCACGACCTCGATCGCGCCCAAGCCGCAGCCGGTTCCGGCCGATGCGCCCGTCACCTCGCCCCAGCAGGTCGTCTCCGCCGACGGCGAGCCCGCCGAGGAGCCGCAGGACAAGGTCACCCCGTTGCGCGGGATGTCCAAGACGCTGGCCACGAACATGGATGCGAGCCTCACGGTCCCCACCGCGACCAGCGTCCGCACCATCCCGGCCAAGCTGATGATCGACAACCGCATCGTCATCAACAACCACCTCAAGCGCGCCCGCGGCGGCAAGGTCTCGTTCACCCACCTCATCGGCTGGGCGATGGTGCAGGCGCTCAAGGAGTTCCCGAGCCAGAACGTCTACTACGACGAGGTCGACGGCAAGCCGTCGGTCGTCGCCCCCGCGCACGTCAACCTGGGCATCGCGATCGACCTGCCCAAGCCGGATGGCACCCGCTCGCTGCTCGTCCCCAGCATCAAGCGCGCCGACACGATGGGCTTCGGCGACTTCCTCGCCGCCTACGAAGAGCTCGTCGGCCGCGCCCGCAACAACAAGCTCACGGCCGCCGATTTCGCCGGCACCACTATCTCGCTCACGAACCCGGGCGGGATCGGCACGGTGCACTCCGTTCCGCGTCTGATGAAGGGCCAGGGCGCGATCATCGGCGCCGGCGCCCTCGAGTACCCCGCCGAGTTCCAGGGCTCCAGCGAGAAGACCCTCGCGGGCCTCGCCATCGGCAAGACGATCACCCTCACCAGCACCTACGACCACCGCGTCATCCAGGGCGCCGGCTCGGGCGAGTTCCTCAAGATCGTGCACGAGATGCTTATCGGCAAGCGCGACTTCTACGAGCACATCTTCGCCGCCCTGCGCATCCCCTACGACCCGATCCACTGGGCGCCCGACATCAGTGTCGACCTCGCCAGCGCCGTCGACAAGACGGCCCGCGTGCAGGAGCTCATCAACTCGTTCCGCGTCCGCGGCCACCTGATGGCCGACATCGACCCGCTCGAGTACAAGCAGCGGTCGCACCCCGACCTCGACATCGCCAGCCACGGCCTCACGTTCTGGGACCTCGACCGCGAGTTCGTCACCGGCCAGTTCGGCGGCGACAAGCGCAAGATGCTGCTGCGCGACATCCTGGGCGTGCTGCGCGACTCCTACTGCCGCACGGTCGGCATCGAGTACATGCACATCCAGGACCCGGCCCAGCGCAAGTGGATCCAGGACAAGGTCGAGCGCGGCTACGAGAAGCCGTCGCACGACGAGCAGCTGCGCATCCTCGGCAAGCTCAACGAGGCCGAGGCCTTCGAGACGTTCCTGCAGACCAAGTACGTCGGTCAGAAGCGCTTCAGCCTCGAAGGCGGCGAGTCCACCATCGCGCTGCTCGACGCCATCCTTCAGGGAGCGGCGGAGTCCGGCCTCGACGAGGTCGCCATCGGCATGGCGCACCGCGGCCGGCTCAACGTGCTCACCAACATCGCCGGCAAGACCTACGGCCAGATCTTCCGCGAGTTCGAGGGCACGCAGGACCCGCGCACCGTGCAGGGCTCCGGCGACGTCAAGTACCACCTCGGCACCGAGGGCACCTTCAAGGCGGCCGACGGCGAGGAGATCCCCGTCTACCTCGCGGCCAACCCGTCGCACCTCGAAGCCGTCGACGGCGTGCTCGAGGGCGTCGTCCGCGCCAAGCAGGACCGCCGTCCCCCGATGACCTTCCTCACGCTGCCGATCCTGGTGCACGGCGACGCGGCGATGGCCGGTCAGGGCGTCGTCGCCGAGACCCTCCAGATGTCGCAGCTGCGTGCGTACCGCACCGGCGGAACCATCCACGTGAACATCAACAACCAGGTCGGCTTCACCACGCCCCCGACGGAGTCCCGCTCGTCGGTGTACTCCACCGACGTGGCCAAGATGATCCAGGCGCCGATCTTCCACGTGAACGGCGACGACCCCGAGGCCGTCGTGCGCGTCGCCCAGCTCGCGTTCGAGTACCGCCAGGAGTTCAAGCGCGACGTCGTCATCGACCTCATCGCCTACCGCCGCCGCGGTCACAACGAGGGCGACGACCCCTCGATGACGCAGCCGCTGATGTACAACCTCATCGAGGCCAAGCGCTCCGTGCGCCGGCTCTACACCGAGGCCCTCGTCGGCCGCGGCGACATCACCCAGGACGAGTTCGAGCAGGCGCACCGCGACTTCCAGGAGCGCCTCGAGCGCGCGTTCATGGAGACGCACGCTGCGCAGACCCACTCCACCCCGGTCATCGCCGACGACCCCGACGCCGTCGCCGACCTGGAGCGCCCCGTCGCCCAGCAGGGCGAGGACGGCTCGGGCGAGCCGGAGACCACCGGTGTCAGCGAGCAGGTCGTCCACCTCATCGGCGACGCGTTCAACAACCCGCCCGCCGGCTTCACCGTGCACCCCAAGCTGCAGCAGCTGCTCGCCAAGCGCGGCGACATGAGCCGCAACGGCAGCATCGACTGGGCGTTCGGTGAGTTGCTCGCCCTCGGTTCGCTGCTGCTCGAGGGGACCCCCGTGCGCATGGCCGGTCAGGACACGCGTCGCGGCACGTTCGTGCAGCGTCACGCCGTGCTCCACGACCGCACCAACGGTCAGGAATGGCTGCCGCTGGCGAACCTCAGCGACAACCAGGCGCGATTCTGGATCTACGACTCGCTGCTCAGCGAGTACGCGGCGATGGGCTTCGAGTACGGGTACTCGGTCGAGCGCCCGGATGCCCTGGTGCTGTGGGAGGCCCAGTTCGGCGACTTCGCCAACGGCGCCCAGACGATCATCGACGAGTTCGTCTCCTCGGCCGAGCAGAAGTGGGGCCAGCGCTCGTCGCTCGTGCTGCTGCTGCCGCACGGCTACGAGGGTCAGGGACCGGACCACTCGAGCGCCCGCATCGAGCGCTACCTGCAGATGTGCGCCGAGAACAACATGACGGTCGCCCGTCCTTCGACGCCCGCGTCGTACTTCCACCTGCTGCGCCGCCAGGCGTATGCCCGGCCTCGTCGTCCGCTCGTGGTCTTCACCCCGAAGGCGATGCTGCGGCTGCGCGGCGCATCGAGCGCGGTCGAGGACTTCACCCAGGGCAAGTTCGAGCCCGTGATCGACGACGCGCGCATCAGCGACCGCGGCGCCGTGAAGCGCGTGCTGCTGATGGCAGGCAAGATCTACTACGACCTGCTGAACGAGCTCGACAAGCACCCCAACCCGGAGATCGCGCTCGTGCGCGTCGAGCAGTACTACCCGTTGCCCGCCGCCGACCTGAAGGCCGTCGTCGCGTCCTACCCCAACGCCGAGCTCGTCTGGGTGCAGGACGAGCCGGAGAACCAGGGTGCCTGGCCGTACATGATCCTCGAGACCTCCAAGCTGGGCCCGCGCCCGCTCGGCGTCATCTCGCGTCCGCCGTCGGCAGCGCCCGCCGCCGGCTCGGCCAAGCGCCACGCGCAGGAGCAGAGCCTGCTCATTCAGCGGGCTCTCACCCTCTGATCCACGGCGCACCGAAGGGTGCCCGCCGCGCCGGATCCAACGATCCGGATGCGGCGGGCACCCTTCTTTCGTGGCGAACGGCGGGCGTATGGTGACGTCATGACCGTCATCACGCACCATCGGTTGGGCGAGCCCTGCTGGGTCGACTACTCCAGTTCGGATCTCCCCGCGTCACGGGCCTTCTACACGGGTCTCTTCGGCTGGGAAGCGGAGGAGGGGCCGGCCGAGTACGGGGGCTATCTCACGTTCCGGTCGAACGGCCGCGCGGTAGCCGGGATGGGCAGCGTGATGGGCGAGCAGCAGCCGAACCTCTGGACGACGTACCTGCTGGTCGAAGACGCAGAGGCGACGGTGACGTCCGCCGTCGACGCACGCGCTGAGGTACGGGCACCGACGATGACGGTCGGCGACAAAGGCGCCATGGCCGTGCTCGGCGATCCGGGCGGCGCCGCGGTCGGACTCTGGGAGCCGGGACTCTTCCGCGGCTTCGAGGTCGTGGCGGAGTCGGGCGCACCCGCCTGGCACGAGCTGTACGCCCGTGACTATCCCGCGCAGTTCGACTTCTACACGTCGGTGTTCGGCTGGCACACCGAGATCCTGGGCGACACGGCCGACTTCCGCTATGCGACATTCGGACCCGAGGGCGCTCCGACCGGCGGCATCTACGACGCGGACAAGATGCTTCCCGACGGCGTCCCCTCGCACTGGACGATCTACTTCGGCGTCGACGACGCCGACGCCGCCTGCGCGCGCGTCCTGGAACTCGGCGGCACCGTCATCCGCGACCCGTGGGACAGCGAGTTCGGGCGGTTCGCGCAGGTGAACGATCCGCTCGGCGGCATGTTCCTGCTGCACCACATCGGCAGCGGGGGCGCGCCCTCCGCGTAGGGCCCAGGTATTCGGAACGCTGGATCGTCAGCAGCGGTCGGTCAGTGCGTGGCCTGGATCGCGCGGATCCGCAGCAGCACCTCGGTGCGCAGCGTGGCCGGAGCCGTCTCCTTGCATGCCCGCTGCACCACCTCGGTGAGCACCACGCTCAGGTGCGCCTCGTCGGAGCATCCGTCGCAGTTGGCGAGGTGCTCGCGGATGTCGGCTGCATCTTCGCGGCACAACTCGTTGCGAAGGTACTCCTCGAGGTCTTGCTTGGCTTTGTCGCAGCCGCAGTCGGTCATTTCGTGCTCCTGGGGGTCTGCACGGCGGTGAGTCCCCGCTCGTGCGCGTAATCGTTGAGAAGCTCCCTCAGCATCCGGCGGCCGCGGTGCAGGCGGCTCATCACGGTGCCGATGGGGGTCTTCATGATGTCGGCGATCTCCTGGTAGGAGAACCCTTCGACGTCGGCGAAGTACACGGCCATCCGGAAGTCCTCCGGAATGGCCTGAAGCGCGTCCTTGACGGCACTGTCTGGCAGGTGGTCGATCGCCTCGGCCTCGGCGGAACGGCTGGACGACGCGGTGGTGGATTCCGCCCCGCCGAGCTGCCAGTCCTCGAGTTCGTCGATCGTCCCCTGGTAGGGCTCGCGCTGCTTCTTGCGATAGGTGTTGATGAACGTGTTCGTCAGGATGCGGTACAGCCAGGCCTTCAGGTTGGTGCCCTGCTGGAACTGGCGGAACGCCGCGTACGCCTTCACGAAGGTCTCCTGCACCAGGTCCTGCGCGTCGGCAGGGTTCCTGGTCATGCGAAGAGCTGCCGCATAGAGCTGGTCCATGTACGGGAGTGCCTGCTCCTCGAAGAGGGGACCGAGGTCTCCGGTTTCGGGCGCGTCTGTGTCGGTGGTCATCAGTGGCCAGTCTAGTTCTGCCAGTGCATCCACACTGGGAGAGTCCAGAACGGCGGTGAGGGATGCCACGGACTGTCCTTCCTTCGGTTGAAAACGCGGATAATCTTGAGAACAATGCTGATCTCCAAATATTCCGCGCCGGAGTTCGATCCGTACGGCGACAACACGCACGATGAGCCCAACACGCTGTGGCCCGCGCCGGTCGCCAGCGGTCCCCTGAACGCGTCGGTGTCGCTTCCCGGGTCGAAGTCGCTCACGGCCAGGGAGCTGATCCTCGCTGCCCTCGCCGACGGCCCGTCGCTCCTGCGCGCGCCCCTGCACTCGCGCGACAGCCAGAACATGGTCGAGGCCCTGCGCGCCCTCGGGGTCGGCATCGAGGAGAAGGCAGGCGCCGGCGAGTTCGGCCCCGACCTGCTCGTCACCCCGGCAGAGGAGCTGCTGGGGAGCACCACGATCGACTGCGGCCAGGCCGGCACCGTGATGCGCTTCGTGCCACCGATCGCCGGGCTGGCGCTCGGACCGACCATGTTCGACGCCGACGACTCGGCGCGCGGCCGCCCGATGGGCTCCATCATCCGCTCGCTCCGCGACCTCGGCGTCGACATCAACGACGACGGTCGCGGCTCGCTGCCGTTCACCGTGCACGGCACGGGATCCGTCGCCGGCGGCGCCATCACGATCGACGCGTCGTCGTCGAGCCAGTTCGTCAGCGCCCTGCTCCTCTCCGCTTCCCGCTTCGACGCCGGCCTCGACCTCACGCACGAGGGCGAGCGCCTGCCGAGCCTCCCGCACATCGCGATGACCATCGCCACCCTCGCGGCGCGCGGTGTCACGGTCGAGTCACCGGAGGTCGGGCGCTGGATCGTGCATCCGGGCCCCATCGCCGCACTCGACGTCGACATCGAGCCCGACCTCTCCAACGCGGCGCCGTTCCTGGCCGCCGCCGTGGTGACAGGCGGTTCCGTGACGATCACCGGATGGCCGTCCCTGACCACGCAGGTCGGAGCGGACCTCGCCGACCTCCTCCCCCTCTTCGGCGCGACCGTCACCCGCGACGGCGACCGCCTCACGGTCACGGGCGCCGACACGATCCAGGGCGTGACGCTCGATCTCACCACCGGAGGCGAGCTCGCGCCGGCCCTCGTCGCGATCGCCGCCCTGGCCGACGGGCCGAGCGAGATCACCGGCATCGGCCACATCCGCCACCACGAGACCGATCGGCTCGCCGCCCTCGTCGCCGAGATCAACGGCCTGGGCGGTGCGGTCACCGAACTGCCGGACGGCCTGCGCATCGAACCGCGCCCGCTCACGGGCGGCGTCTGGCGCAGCTACGAAGACCACCGGATGGCCACGGCCGGCGCCATCATCGGCCTGGCCGTCCCCGGCGTCGAGATCGAGAACGTGGCCACGACGGCCAAGACGCTGCCGCAGTTCACGCAGCTCTGGGCGCGGCTGGTCGAGGAAGGCACCGCCTAGATGTCGTGGTGGGCTGACGACGAGGACGAGCCGGACGAGTACGACGAGTACGACGAAGCCGACATCCGTTCCCGGCCCAACCCGAAGGGCAACCGCCCGCGCACCAAGACCCGGCCCGAACACACGGATGCCCGCATCGCGCGTGTGCTCGGCGTCGACCGTGGCCGGTACACAGTGCTGCTCGACGAGGACACCCCCGACGAACGGCAGGTGACGGCCGCGCGGGCGAGCGAATTGCGCCGCCAGGCCATCGTCACGGGCGACAGGGTCGCCGTCGTGGGCGACACCTCCGGCGAAGACGGGACGCTCGGACGCATCGTGCGCATCGAGCCCCGCACGACCCTGCTGCGCCGGAGCGCCGACGACACCGACGAGGTCGAGCGGGTCGTCGTCGCCAACGCCGACCAGATGCTGATCATGGTCGCCGCCGCGAATCCGGAACCGCGCACGCGACTCGTCGACCGCTATCTGGTCGCTGCCTTCGACGCCGGGATCCGGCCGATGCTCTGCGTGACGAAGATCGACCTGGCCGACCCCGGGCCGTTCCTGGAGAACTTCGCCGGGCTCGACCTCCCCGTCTTCACCAGCCGAGAGGACGACATCCCCGTCGACGCCATCAAGGCGGCGCTCGTCGGCCACGACACCGTGGTGGTCGGGCATTCGGGCGTCGGCAAGTCGACGCTGGTGAACCGGATCGTTCCCGGAGCGAAACGGGCGACGGGCCATGTGAACGTCGTGACGGGCCGCGGCCGCCACACCTCGTCGTCGACGGTGTCGCTGCGCGTGGAGAACGGCGAGGGGCACGGCTGGGTCATCGACACCCCCGGCGTGCGCTCGTTCGGCCTCGGGCACATCAACACCGACAGCATCCTCAAGTCGTTCACCGATCTGGCCGAGCTCGCCGAGGACTGCCCCCGCGGCTGCACCCATCTGCCGGATGCCCCCGACTGCGCCATCAACGAGGCGGTCAGGGCCGGCCGGCTGGGCGACATCGGCCGGGCGCGCCTCGACTCGCTGCAGCGCCTGCTCACGACGTTCGCCCACTGATCCCGGCCGACGCGCCCGCGACCGCCTCGAGCGCGACAGAATGGGAGCATGAGTGATGTGCGACTTGAAGCAGGCGAGAAGGCACCAGCGTTCTCGCTGAAAGACCAGGACGGCGCGACCGTCTCGCTCGGTGATTTCTCCGGAGAGAACGTGATCGTCTACTTCTATCCGGCCGCGATGACACCCGGATGCACGACCGAGGCGTGCGACTTCCGCGACAACCTCAACTCGCTGAAGTCCGCGGGCTACCAGGTGATCGGCATCTCGAAGGACGCGCCGGCCAAGAACAAGCAGTTCCAGGAGCAGGACGGGCTCAACTTCCCGCTGCTCTCCGATGAGGACCTCGCGGTCCATCAGGCCTACGGCGCGTACGGCGAGAAGAAGCTCTACGGCAAGACCGTGACCGGCGTGCTGCGCTCGACGTTCGTGGTCGACCCCGACGGGAGCGTGCGGCTTCCGCTGTACAACGTCAAGGCCACCGGACACGTCGCCAGCCTCCGGAAGAAGCTCGGCATCACCTGAAAAATACAAATATTTACAATGCGTGATTCTGGATTCTAGAGTCGACAACGCGGCGGATCCTCGCCGCATATCGTCACAAGGAGCTCCACCAGATGAACGCAGTCGCCGAGCAGGCCCAACCCCTTCCCACATCCCGTATCGCAGATCCCGCCCCGCTCGGACTCACGGCGTTCGCCCTGACCACCGTTCTGCTGAACCTCGCGAACGCGGGCATCGTGCCCGAAGCCGCCGTGGTCGCCGTGAGCATGGGGCTGTTCTGCGGCGGCTTCGCGCAGTTGGTCGCGGGGATGTGGGAGTTCGCTCGCGGGAACACCTTCGGCGCGACGGCGTTCTCGGCGTACGGGGCGTTCTGGCTGTCGTACTGGTGGCTGCAATCCACCGCGGGGGTCGCGGAACAGGCGGGCGGCACCGGGTTCGGCATCTACCTGCTCTGCTGGGGGCTCTTCACCGTGCTCATGACCATCGCCTCGGCCAAGACGGACGGTGCGACGCTGGCCACCTTCAGCCTCCTGACGGTGACGCTCCTGATCCTCGCCTTCGGCGACCTCACCAGCACGATGGGGCTGACCCGCGTCGGAGGCTGGTTCGGTCTCTTGACCGCAGCAGCCGCCCTGTACACCGCGTGGGCCGGCGTCATGAACGCCACCTGGAAGCGTTCGGTGCTGCCGGTCTGGCCGCGCGTATAGAGCGATAGGCGTGCTGCCGCGGCGACAGCGGGAACGCGAGGGCGGCACGCCTCAGTGGCGCTCTGGCGCCGTCGGAGTGATGGGGCGACCAATCGGTCGCCCCATCGCCTATTCCGGCCGTGGCGCCCCGCCAGTGGTCGCTCTGACCACCTGAGGGCTGAGCGCGAGCAGGATCGCGACGACCGCGGGCACGAGCAGCGCCCAGCCCAGCGCCGGCTGTGCGTACAGGCCCTGGAACGAGCCGACGGCCACCGCGATCTGCAGGATCTGGATGGTCACGGTCGAGGCCCGCGACCAGCCGCGTGCGCGCAGGACGCCGATCGCGGTACCGGTGACCCACACGGCCGCTGCGACGACGAGTACGACGATGGCGACGGCGCTCGCGAACGACTGCGGCTTCAGCGTCAGGAGGTCGACGAGGAGCCAGACCGCCAGTGCGGCCACCAGAGCCGCCTCGAGGAACATCAGTACGGCGAGGGCGACGAGCAGAGGGGGCCTGCGCACAGCGCCTGCCTTCACCCCGCCGGAGGAGCGGTTCGGGTCGGTGGGCTCGCCCTCCGAGGGGGCGGGAACTATATCATCCATGCGTTTCCGACTCGTGTTCACAGCGTTATCCCATACAAAACTATTGATTCAGATTATGCGCTATGGGAGCATATTTGAGGTCGAGTTAGCGCTCACAGGGTCGTGGGCAGGTCTATCCCCTCGGATCAACGCACCCTGAACTCGACTGCTTACCACGCATTCTAGGCCGATCGGCCATGCACTCAGCAATTAAAGGAGCACTAACCATGGACTGGCGCGACAAAGCTGCCTGCCTCACCGCGGACCCCGAGTTGTTCTTCCCTGTCGGCAACACCGGGCCCGCCGTCGACCAGATCGACAAGGCGAAGACCGTCTGCGCTCGTTGCACCGTCACCGAGATCTGCCTGCAGTACGCACTCGAGACCGGCCAGGACTCCGGCGTCTGGGGCGGCCTCTCCGAAGACGAGCGTCGCGCTCTCAAGCGCCGCGCCGCTCGCGCCCGCCGCGCGTCCTAGTACCGTCACCCGGCGCCACCGAGGCCTCTGCCGCTCCTCCCTACACCTAGCAGATGGAGGAGCGCAGAGGGACCTCGGTTTTTCTGTGTCCGGATCGCGCGCCGCGCGTACCGGCGGGGCCGCTCAGGACTTGTTGAGGTAGCGCAGCGGGATCTCGATCGTGACCTCGGTGCCCTGTCCCATCAGGGTGTGCCAGTCGATCGTGCCGCCGAGCTCGCCCTGGATGAGCGTGCGCACGATCTGCGTACCGAGTCCGCTGCCGACCTTGCCCTCCGGCAGGCCGGAGCCGTTGTCGACCACTTTGACCGTAAGCGACTCCTTCGACCGGTGGGCGATGATCTCTACCTGACCCTCGCGACCGGCGAGCCCGTGTTCGACGGCGTTGGTCACCAGCTCGGTGAGCGCGAGCGCCAGCGGGGTGGCGTACTCGCTGGGGAGCTCGCCGAAGCTGCCGGACGACTTCGGATGCACGGTCGTGTTGTGACTCGACGCCACCTCGGCCACCAGCAGCAGCACGCGATCGAACACGTCGTCGAAGTCGACGATCTGCGCCAGACCGGTCGAGAGCGTGTCGTGCACGACCGCGATGGCCGCCACGCGCCGCATCGCCTGGCTGAGTGCCTCACGCGCCTCCTCGGAGTGCGTGCGGCGCGCCTGGATGCGCAGCAGCGAGGCCACCGTCTGCAGGTTGTTCTTGACCCGGTGGTGGATCTCGCGGATGGTCGCGTCTTTCGTGATCAGTTCGCGCTCCTGGTGGCGCATCTCGCTGACGTCCCGGCAGAGCACGATCGCGCCGACCCGCTCGCCCCGGTTGCGGATCGGGATGGCCCGCAGCGAGACGGTCACGCCGCGCGCTTCGATGTCGGTGCGCCAAGGGGCACGGCCCGTGACGACGAGCGGGAGCGACTCGTCGACGGTCATCCGGCCGGTGAGCAGTCGCGTGGTGACGGCCGCGAGGGACTCCCCCTCGAGCTCGTCGGTGAAGCCCATCCGGTTGAACGCCGAGAGCGCGTTCGGGCTGGCGAACGTGGTGATGCCGTCGACATCGAGGCGGATGAGGCCGTCGGACGCGCGCGGAGCGCCTCGGCGCGGCCCGGTCGGGGCGCCGAGGTCGGGGAAGTCGCCGGTGGCGATCATGTTGAAGAGGTCGTTGGCGCAGTCGTTGAACGTGAGTTCCTGGCGGCTGGGGGTGCGTGCCTCGCTGAGGTTGCTGTGCCGCGTGATCACCGCTACCGGCAGCTCCGCCGTCTGGGCCGAGTTGACATTGATGCGCCGGATGACGGGCACCGCTCGCACGCGCGTCGGCGTCTCCTCGAACCAGTCGGGCGCCGAGGTGTCGATGATCTGCTTGGTCTCGTAGGCCTCGGTGACCTGCTGCCGCCATTCCGGCTTGATGCGCTGGCCGACGAAGTCCCGGTAGAACAGCGTCGCGGCGCTCGACGGGCGAGCGTGAGCGACGGCGACGAAGTCGTCGTCTTCCGTCGGCACCCAGAGCACGATGTCGGCGAACGCGAGGTCGGCGAGCAGCTGCCAGTCGCCGACCAGTCCGTGCAGCCAATCGACGTCGGCCTCCGAAGAGCGGCCCTGGGCAAGCACGAGATCACTGAGCGTCGACACCCACCCAGTCTAGGCAGAACCCCGAGAGCATCACGAAAGTTATCCACAGCGCGTTGGTGCCCTGGACTCATCATCCCGCCCCTGGTTGAGTGGCACCCAGGACGGCCGGCGCGGCGGGGAGAACGTGCGGGACGTCGGCCGGAGAATGCCGTGCCGCCGCTGGAAGAACGAGGGGACCACCATGAGCACAGCTGTCGACTACGACGTCCGAGAACCACCGGAGGCCGCACCACGGCGGGCCGCTGGCGATCGGACATCCCGGCAGCGACGCTGGCGGCATGTCACTCCGCCGCCCGGCGCCGCCGAGCCGGAACAGGCAGCTCCCGCGACCAACGCGAACACCGCACTGGCCGCCGTGACACCGGTTCGCCCGTATCCGGATGCCGCGGCCGGCGATGTCGCGCTCGACCCGGCCCCGCTCCTGGTCAACCTCACCCGCTGCGTCGTCGAGATCCTCGCCGGCGTGCGCAACCTCGAGCAGCTGTCGCGCTGGGTGACCGACGACGTGCACACCCACCTCGTGCGCCGCGTGACGATCGCGGCACGCGCGCGGGCGATGAGCGGCGCCCAGGCGCAGCGCCCACGGCTCGTCGTCGGAGAGCCGATCGTCTCACGACCCAGCGACGGGGTGATCGAAGCCGTCGTGATGGTTCATCAGCCGGCGCGATCGCGCGCGGTGGCGATCCGGCTCGACGAGTTGGGAGGGCGCTGGCGCGCGAGCGCCATCACGGTGCTGTGAGCCGTACGGCCGCGAACCGGCGGTCACGACGGCACGTCAGAACGTGAGCAGCCCCCGGCGGCGGAACTGCGCGACCACCCGCGCCACCAGCTCCGCCGTCGGCGGCTGCGTGTCCGTCAGTGTGTAATCGATCCCGAGGCGTTCCCACTTTCCCGCGCCGAGCTGATGGAAGGGCAGCACCTCGACGCGCTGCACGTTCGGCCACCGCTGCACGATGTCGGCGACGGCCTCGACGTTCTCCGGGTCGTCGGACAGCCCCGGGACCAGCACGAAGCGCACCCACACCGGCACGGCGGCGCGCGCCAGCCGATCGCCGAAGTCGATGGTGGGCCGAAGCTCGGCTGTCGTCACCTCCCGATAGGTGCCGGCGATACCCGACTTCACGTCCAGGAACACCAGGTCGAGATCGTCGAGCAAGGCGTCCGACGCGCGGCGGCCCAGGTTCCCGCTCGTGTCGAGGACGGTGTGGACGCCCATCGCCCGCGTGGCCCGAGCCAGCCGTGCCACGAAGGCCGACTGCAGCAGGGGTTCGCCGCCGGAGATCGTGAGCCCGCCTCCGGTCACCTGGAAGATACGGCGATACCGCTCGACCCGTCGCACGACCTCGTCCAACGTCGTGGTGACACCGTCCCGCATCTTCCACGTGTCGGGGTTGTGGCAGTAGCGGCACCGCAGCGGACAGCCGCTGAGGAACAGCGTCATGCGGGTACCCGGGCCGTCGACGGCGGTGACCAGCTCCCAGGAGTGGATGCTGGCCACGCGACCGTCTCGGCGCGCGGCCAGCTCCTCGCTGCGGGAGAGGGCATCCGGTGACGGCCCGGGCCCCACCTCAGACTCCCGCGTGGAACGTGCGGTTGAGCACGTCCAGCTGCTGCTCACGGGTGAGGCGGACGAAGTTGACCGCGTACCCGCTCACCCGGATGGTGAGCTGGGGGTACTCCCCCGGGTTCTCCATGGCGTCGATCAGCGTCTCCCGATCGAGCACGTTCACGTTCATGTGATACCCGGATGACGCCGTGTAGGCATCGATGACACCGACGAGATTGTCCACCTGCTCGTCCCGCTCCCGCCCGAGCCCGCTGGGCACCACCGTGATCGTCAGAGAGATCCCGTCCTGAGCGGACTCGAACGGCAGCTTGGCCACCGACAGCCCGCTGGCGAGCATCCCGTGCGAATCGCGGCCGTTCATCGGATTGGCGCCCGGAGCGAACGGCTCCCCGGCACGGCGGCCGTCGGGGGTGTTGCCTGTCGCTTTGCCGTACACGACATTCGAAGTGATCGTGAGCACCGACTGGGTGTGCTCGGCCTGGCGGTACGTCTCATGGCGGCGGATCATCTCCATGAACTGTTCGACCAGCTCGACGGCGATGGTGTCGACACGGTCGTCGTCGTTCCCGAAGGCCGGGAACTCGCCCTCGATCAGGTAGTCGACGATGAGGCCGCTCTCGTCGCGAACGGGCGAGACGGTGGCGTGCTTGATCGCGGAGAGCGAGTCGGCCACGACGGACAACCCGGCGATGCCGCAGGCGAGTGTGCGCTTGACGTCTCCGTCGTGCAGCGCCATCTCGAGCCGCTCGTAGGCGTACTTGTCGTGCATGTAGTGGATGGCGTTGAGGGCGTCTACGTAGGTCTCGGCGAGCCATTCCATCGTGCGGGTGAAGGCCGGACGCACCTTCTCGTAGTCCAGCACGTCACCGGCGTACGGCGCCGACTTCGGAGCGACCTGCGTGCCGGTCAGCTCGTCGCGACCGCCGTTCAGCGCGTACAGCAGAGCCTTCGCGAGGTTCACCCGCGCCCCGAAGAACTGCATCTGCTTGCCGACGGTCATCGGTGAGACACAGCAGGCGATCGCGGCATCGTCTCCGCACGCCGACCGGATGAGCGCATCCGACTCGTACTGGATGGCGCTGGTATCGATGGAGACCTGTGCGCAGAACCGCTTGAACCCCTCCGGGAGCGCTGCCGACCAGAACACGGTGAGGTTCGGCTCCGGCGCCGGGCCGAGGTTGTAGAGCGTCTGCAGCATCCGGAAGGCCGTCTTGGTGACCAGGGTGCGACCGTCGTCGCCGGTGCCGCCGATCGACTCCGTGACCCAGGTGGGGTCGCCGCTGAAGAGGGCGTCGTATTCCGGCGTCCGCAGGAAGCGCACGATCCGCAGCTTGATGACGAGATCGTCGATGAGCTCCTGCGCCCGGTTCTCGGTGAGCAGACCGCGGGCCAGGTCGCGCTCGATGTAGACATCGAGGAATCCCGCGTTACGCCCGAACGACATCGCCGCGCCGTTCTGCTCTTTGACCGCACCGAGGTACGCGAAGTACAGCCACTGCACGGCCTGGTGCGCCGTCTCGGCCGGGCGGGAGATGTCGAAGCCGTAGTCCGCCGCCATCACCGTCAGCTCCTTCAGAGCGCGGATCTGCTCGGCGTTCTCCTCCCGGCGCCTGATCACGGTCTCGGTGGTGAACTCCTCGTCGAGCTCGGCGCGCTCCCGCTTCTTGTCCGCGATGAGGGCATCGACCCCGTACAGGGCGACGCGGCGATAGTCGCCGATGATGCGGCCCCGGCCGTAGGCATCCGGCAGTCCGGTGATCAGATGGCTGCTGCGCGCACGCCGCACCGACGACGGGTACACGTCGAAGACGCCGTCGTTGTGGG
Source organism: Leifsonia poae (assembly GCF_027921845.1). GTDB lineage: Bacteria > Actinomycetota > Actinomycetes > Actinomycetales > Microbacteriaceae > Leifsonia > Leifsonia poae. The sequence goes on along the minus strand of NZ_BSEN01000004.1, from coordinate 118,891 downwards.
TCTTGCGGTAGCGCGTGAAGATCGAGGCGACCTCCTGGTCGACCTCGTAGCCGTATGTCTTGAGCGCGCCCTCGACCATGCGCCAGCCGCCGTTGGGCATGATCGCGCGCTTGAGCGGCGCGTCGGTCTGAAGGCCGACGATCAGCTCGTTCTCCTGGTCGATGTAACCGGGGAGGTGCGAGGTGATCGTCGACGGAGTGTGGGGGTCGACGTCGTACACCCCGCGCTCGCGCTCCTCGGGGAACAGCTCGGAGAGCCTGCCCCAGATGCCCCGTGTGCGCGCCGTCGCCCCTTCGAGGAAGTGGTGGTCACCGTCGTAGGGCTGATAGTTGCGCTGGATGAAGTCGCGCACGTCGATGGAGACGCGCCACGGCCCTGCGACGAAGCCCTCCCAGGCCGCCGCGACGCCCGTCTCGTCACTCCCCGCGTCTGTTCCGGCACGCGTTCCGGTGTGCTCGACGATGCTCATGGTTCTTCGCCCTCCTCGTGGGATCGTGCGTTCCCGCGGGGACGGATTCACCCCACGATGCGACGCTGCGGGGCGAGCGACGCCCGCCGTCTCGCTGGACGACGAGCCACTCGTCCTAGCCTCAACGCTAGGCAGCGGCGGGCGCGTCACACCCGGCGGCGGCCGGGTTCCGTGCAGGGGAGGAACGAAAGAACGGGGCCGCCACCGGTTGCTGAACCGATGACGACCCCGTCTACGTGGACGTTCTCTAGCGCTTGCGCTCCTGCGCCCGGCGCTCGGCGCGGTTGGTCGGAGCCGCCTGGTCGCCGTCGATCTTCTGACCGAAGGCACCGCGCTGCGTGGCGCCCTGCGCGGGAGGCGCGGCGGGCTCGTTGGCCTGCTGCGCTGCGCGCTGTGCACGGGCGGTGGCGCCCTGCTCGATCTGGCCGCGCTGATTGCGCACCTCGACACCGCCGGCGTCGCTCGGAGCCGAGTAGCTGAGGCGCGGCTCGTTCTCACCCCGGCCGAGACCCTTGGCCGCGACGCTGGGCGATTCGACCTCACCGGGAGCCTGGTTGACCTCGACTTCGAGGTTGAACAGGAAGCCGACGGTCTCCTCGCGGATGGATCCCATCATCTGCTGGAACATGGCGTAGCCCTCGCGCTGGTACTCGACCAGCGGGTCGCGCTGCGCCATCGCCCGCAAGCCGATGCCGTCCTTGAGGTAGTCCATCTCGTACAGGTGGTCGCGCCAGCGACGGTCGATGACCGAGAGCACGACGCGGCGCTCCAGCTCGCGCATCGCCGACGATCCGAGCGACTCCTCGCGGTTCTGGTAGGCGATGCGGGCGTCGGAGAGGATCTCGCGGCGCATGAACTCGCGGTTGATCTTGCCCTTGTTGCCCGCCTCGGTGATGACCTCGTCGATGGTCACGCCCACCGGGTAGAGCGTCTTGAGCTCGGCCCACAGGGCGTCGAAGTCCCAGTCGTCTCCGTTGCCCTCGCCGGTGTGCGAGTCGAGGATGTCGTCGATCACGTCGGTGAGGAACTGCTGCGTGCGCTCGTGGAGGTCGTCGCCCTCCAGGATGTGGCGACGGTCGCCGTAGATCGCCTCGCGCTGGCGGTTCAGGACGTCGTCGTACTTGAGCACGTTCTTGCGGATCTCGGCGTTGCGGGCCTCGACCTGCGACTGCGCACTGCGGATCGCGCGGCTGACGACCTTCGACTCGATGGCCAGGTCGTCCGGCACGTTTCCGCGGCCCATCAGGCTCTCGGCCGCACCGGCGTTGAAGAGGCGCATCAGGTCGTCGGTGAGCGACAGGTAGAAGCGGCTCTCACCGGGGTCGCCCTGACGGCCGGAACGACCGCGCAGCTGGTTGTCGATGCGCCGGGACTCGTGGCGCTCCGTTCCCAGAACGTAGAGTCCGCCGGCGTCGATGACCTTGTCCGCCTCGATGGCGACGGTGTCCTTCACCGCGGTGAATACCTCATCCCACGCGGCCTCGTACTCGTCGGGGGTGTCGACCGGCGACAGTCCGCGGCTGTTCATCTCGGCGACCGCGAGGAACTCGGCGTTGCCGCCGAGCATGATGTCCGTTCCACGGCCGGCCATGTTGGTGGCGACCGTGACTGAGCCGAGCCGGCCAGCCTGGGCGACGATGGCCGCCTCACGCGCGTGGTTCTTGGCGTTCAGAACCTCGTGGCGCACGCCCTTCTTGGCGAGCAGACGCGAGAGGTATTCGCTCTTCTCGACGCTCGTGGTGCCCACGAGCACCGGCTGGCCCTTCTCGTGCCGCTCGGCGATGTCTTCGACGACCTGGGCGAACTTGGCCTGCTCGTTCTTGTAGACGAGGTCGGACTGGTCGATGCGCTTCATCGGCTTGTTGGTGGGGATCGGGACCACACCGAGCTTGTAGGTGCTCATGAACTCGGCGGCCTCGGTCTCGGCCGTACCCGTCATGCCCGACAGCTTCTTGTAGAGGCGGAAGTAGTTCTGAAGGGTGACCGTGGCGAGCGTCTGGTTCTCCGCCTTGACCTCGACGCCTTCTTTGGCCTCGATGGCCTGGTGGATGCCCTCGTTGTAGCGACGGCCCATCAGGATGCGGCCGGTGTGCTCGTCGACGATGAGCACCTCGCCGTTCATCACGACGTAGTCCTTGTCGCGCTTGAAGAGCGCATTCGCCTTGATGGCGTTGTTCAGGAACGAGATGAGCGGGGTGTTCGCCGACTCGTACAGGTTGTCGATGCCGAGGTAGTCCTCGACCTTCTCGATGCCGGGCTCGAGCACACCGACGGTGCGCTTCTTCTCGTCGACCTCGAAGTCGACGTCGGGCTCGAGGCGCTTCGCCAGGCTCGCGAACTCGTTGAACCAGCGGTTGGCCTCGCCTGAGGACGGACCGGAGATGATCAGCGGCGTGCGGGCCTCGTCGATGAGGATCGAGTCGACCTCGTCGACGATCGCGAAGAAGTGGCCGCGCTGCACCATGTCGCTCGCCTGCCACGCCATGTTGTCGCGCAGGTAGTCGAAGCCGAACTCGTTGTTGGTGCCGTAGGTGATGTCGGACGCGTACTGCTCGCGGCGCTCCTCCGGCGTCTGACCGGACAGGATCACGCCGGTGGTCATGCCGAGGGCGCGGTAGACGCGGCCCATCAGTTCGGACTGGTAGCTGGCGAGGTAGTCGTTGACCGTGATGACGTGCACGCCACGGCTGGCGATGGCGTTCAGGTAGGCCGCGGTGGTCGCGACCAGGGTCTTGCCCTCACCGGTCTTCATCTCGGCGATGTTGCCGAGATGAAGCGCGGCGCCGCCCATGATCTGCACATCGAAGTGACGCATCCCGAGGGTGCGCTTCGCGGCCTCGCGCACGGCCGCGAACGCCTCGGGCAGGAGGTCGTCGAGCGACTCGCCGTTGCTGTACCGCTCGCGCAGTTCGACGGTCTCGTGCATCAGCTCTTCGTCGGTCAGCTCGCTGAAGTCGTCTTCGAGCGCGTTCACCGCTTTGGCATACGCCTCCAGCCGACGGAGGGTGCGACCCTCACCGACTCGGAGGACCTTTTCCAGTACTGAGGCCACCTATGCACTCCACTTGTCTGTCTTGCCGGTCCGGACGCTGCTCGACCGGGAACGAAACTCTCACAATGCTAGTGGGTTGGCCAGGTGCTTTCCTGAGAACGGACGCCGATGGGCACCGCCGCCTGGGCGGCGCCCATCGGCGCGTCGGGCAGGCAGCCGATCAGCTGCCGAGCTTGCGGCTGGCCGTCGCCACCTCCTGCAGTTCCTCGGCCTCCTCATCGAGCGCGATCACACCGTAGTCCCAGCCTTTGCGGCGGTACACGACGCTCGGGCGCGCGGATTCCTGGTCGATGAAGAGGTAGAAGTCGTGGCCGACGAGCTCCATGTAGTAGAGAGCGTCGTCGACGGTCATCGGCACGGAGGCGAACACTTTCTGCCGGATCACGACCGGGCAGTATTCGTCCTCTGCCTCGACGGCCGCCTCGGCCTCATCGGACACGACGGGGATGCTCCCCGTGCGAACCTGATCGAGAACGGCGACCGGCGCAGCAGAGATGCCGACGGTGCTGAAGCCGTCGGTGCTGGCCTCGCGGAGCGACGTCGGGCGATGCTGCCCGCGATGCACCTTGCGGCGGTCCTTCGCACGGCGCACCCGCTCGAGGAGTTTCCCGAGAGCGATGTCGAACGCCGCGTACTTGTCCGTTCCCGTCGCCTCCGACCGCACGACGGCCTTCGGTCCGACCAGGGTCAGTTCCACCCGGTCGTCGCCGTTCTGCCCGCCAGACTTCTCGTTGTGCCGGCTCACCTTGATCTCGAACGAGATGGCCCGTTCTGCGAGATGTGAGACCTTCGCCGCCTTCTCGGTGGCGTATTCACGGAAGCGATCAGTGATGTCCAGGTTTCGTCCGATGATGTTGATGTCCATTGCGACCTCCCTGATCTGACGTGTCACTCGCCCGATCACGAAGGGCGGGTCATCCACGCCTTTTCGACCACCGTAGTGCCGTCCCGCTCGAATGTGAACAGGTAGAGCCGATCGGTTCGCTGTGCAATCGCTGAGGCTCTACCGAAGGCCCCGACGCCGTCTCCGAAGCGCCGTGTGGGCCACCACGGCGATACCGACGACCACTCCTCCGGCGGCCTCGACGGCGCGTGCTGCCTCGCGCACCGTCGCGCCGGACGTCACAATGTCGTCGACCACGATGCAGTCCGAACCCGCCAAGCGGCGCGGGGCGGAGAACGATCCCGACCTGTTCCGCGCACGGTCGGCGACCGACAATCCGGCCTGGTCGGCGCTCTTCCGCACGAGCCTGAGCCGCTGGGCGGTCGGCAGCCGCGCGCGGCGCAGCAGCAGTTCCGTCGGGTGATATCCGCGCCGCCGAAAGGCCGCCCGCGTCGACGGGATCGTCACCAGAACCACGAGGCCTTCCCGTCGCTCCACCCCGGCATCGGCGAGCGCGGCCAGCACGGATGCCCGGAGAGCGCGCGCAAGCGTCGGGCCGGCGTCCGTTCTGCCGTGGTCCTTGTACGCGAGCACCACCGAACGCACCGCTCCCGCGTATCCCAGTGCGGTCCAGACCGGTGCGGGCGCGTCGACGTCGCCCACCCGCTCCGGCCGCGGGTCGAGGGCGCGGCGGCACGCGCGGCAGAGGGACCGGTCCGGAGCGCCGCACCCGCTGCAGGTCACCGGCGAGACGACGGAGAGGGCGTCGAGCAGGGCCTCCCGCAGCGGAGGGAGCAGAACGGGGAGCAGCGCACGGAGGTGCCGAAGGAGTCGCTCGGCAACGGTCATGCGACGAGCATCCCGTCACCGCGCTCTGCGCAGTGCGCCTCCGACCGGATCCGTGGACAGCGCCGGCCGAGCGCCCCCTGTGGAGTCGCCTGCCCCGTGGAGCCGCCTAGGGCTGCCCCAGCTGCACCGCCACGGCGCTGACCTTGTCGGTCTGGGCCTGCCATCCGGTGCCTGTCGGCGCCTGCAACGACTGGGTCGTCGTGAGCACCAGATACCGGGAGAGCCCTCCGGCTCCGACGATCGTCACGCCGCCGGCCGGCCCCGACGTCGTCACGAGCTGACCGCCGATGGTCTGCTCGGCGATCGACGTCCCACTGCCGGTGGTGGTGCTCAGCACCGCGACATCGAGCTCGCCGATCCACGTCACCGATCGCGGCGTGCCGGTGCCGAGCGCGAGCTCGAGCGGCTCGCTGAGCGTCGTCGGGACCCCGCCTTCGCCCCGGGTGATCCCGGCCGCCACCAGCGAGTAGGACGACCCCGACTTCAGCAGCGCGACCAGACGCGCACCGTCGCGTGAAATGGCCAGCGACAGGATCTGAGACGCCGCCGGCCAGGCGGTCTTCACCGCGTGGTGCGCGCCGTCGGAACCCGTCGCCTGCACCGCCCCCGGCGCATTCCCGGGCACGGTCCACACCCATCCGCCGCCGTCGATCGACGGCGCGATGAGGCCGGGTCTGGTGTCCACTCGCAGCGCATCCGACGTTCGGCGCACCAGGTATGCAGCGCCGTGCGAGAGGACGGCCGCGGCGTCACGCGACGCCGTGAGCGCGACGGACGACGGCTGCAGTGCGACGATCTTGTCGCTCAGCCCGCTGATCGGGGTGACGGTCGACCCGTTGAGCAGGCCGAACTCCCCGGCGCGCGCGACGATGGGGTGGGAGTCGACCGGGGGATCCTGCGTCGGCCGGTTGCTCTCGCTGATCGGCGGGATCTGCTGCACGTTGCCCTCGATCGAGAGCTGCACCGACTGCGCGAGGGTCCCGAGACTCGATTCCAGCTGCAGCTGCATGCGCTCCAGGCCGAGGGTGTCCGCCTGCCCGGCCTGAGAGCTCAGATCGACCTTCGCGACCCCGCCCTCCGTCGTGACGGACGGGAAGGCGAGCTTGGTGCCGTCGGGGAATGCGTTCGTCACCGCCCGCGAGAGCCACTTCGACGGCCCGTCGAGCACGGCGGACGTGACGCGGGTGGCGGCGCTGGCGACGCGGGCGGGGAACCAGCGCGCATCCGGCACCAGGTAGGCGAAGTCGGGGCTGTAGAAGTAGAGCGTCTGCTGCGCGTAGACCGCGTGGAAGGTCGGGTCGTCGATGACGACACCGTTCGGCGCGACGGCGATCCGCCACTCGTCGTCTTCACGCTGGAGTTCGTAGCGCAGACTGACCGGCGCCGTGCTGCTGACCGGATGGTAGGCCCCCACGCTGTCGACGTTGGCCACCGGACTCACATCGACGGTCCACTGGTTCCCCTCGTGGTCGTAGCTGCGGTTGCGGCCGTCGTCGACGGTCACCGACTCGTCGGGGTTCCACGTCGCCGACATCGATTTGGTCAGGTACTGACGGGCGATCGAGAAGCCGTTCTTCGGGCTCGACGCCGCATCGATGAATCCCTGCACGATGCGCTCGGGGGTCGCTCCCGGGGCGGGCGGCGACGGATTGAAGTCGAGGTCGAGCGGATCGTTCACCTGAGCGATCGGGCCGCCCTGGCGCACGGCGCCGGAGTCCGGGATGCTCGCACAAGCGGCCAGCACACCGAGCAGGGCCATCGCGACGGCGGCGACGACGACAGTCCGGATGCGCCCTCTCTTGCGCGGCGCGGTTCGAACGCTCATGCGTGCGCCTCCGTCCCGGCCTCGAGGGCCCCCTCGGCACCGTTGTCCAGGGCACCCGCACCGGCCGCGGGATGGGGCGCGGTGCCGGCGTCGAGCGGCGGCAACGGCAGGGGGGACGACGTGATCTCACGCCCGGGCACGCGCGGGAGCGTCAGCCGGAAGCACGAGCCCGCCCCCGGCGACGACCAGACCTGCAGCCAGCCGGAGTGCAGCGTCGCGTCCTCGAGCGAGATCGCGAGACCGAGTCCGGTGCCCCCGATCGTGCGCTTGCGCGACGGGTCGGCGCGCCAGAAGCGATCGAAGACGTGGTTGACGTCGGCCTGGCTCATGCCGAGGCCGTAATCGCGCACCGAGAGGGCGACGGCGCTCTCGTTGCTGTCGACCGTGACGACCACCGGACGCCCCTCCCCGTGCTCGATCGCGTTGCCCAGCAGGTTGCGCACGATCCGCCGGATGCGCCGCGGATCCATCCCGACGTCGAAGTACCCGCCCGGCGCCTCGAGCCGCAGCTCCGTCCCGTTCTGCTCGGCGAGGGTGCGCATCTCGTCGACGGTGTCGTCGGCGAGCCGCACGAGGTTCGTCGGCTCGGGGTCGAGCACCACGGAGCCGGCGTCATACCTGCTGATCTCGAGGAGGTCCGAGAGGAGGCGGTCGAACCGCTCGATCTGCGTGTGGAGCAGCTCGGCGGTGCGTTCCGTCGCCGGCGGGAAGGACTCGCGCTGGTCGTAGATGACGTCGCCGGCCAGCCGGATGGTCGTGAGCGGCGTGCGGAGCTCGTGGGACACATCGGAGACGAAGCGCTGCTGGAGCTGCGACAGCGCAGCGAGCTGGTTGATCTGGCTCTGCAGGCTGTCGGCCATGCCGTTGAACGAGCGGGCCAGCGAGGCGAAGACGTCTTCACCGCGCTCAGGGATGCGCACGGCGAGGTCGCCGGAGGCGAGACGTTCGCTGGTCTCGGCGGCTACCCGGATGGGCTGCACCACGAAGCGGACGATCACGTACGTGATCGCGCCGATCAGCAGCACGAGCGCGAGGCCGGCGAGCAGCAGGGTGCCCTGCACGAAGACAAGGGTGCTCTCCGCGTCGCTGAGGTTGTACCCGATGTACAGCTCGTAATGCCCGTAGGCGGGCAGCGTGAGCTGGGTCCCCACCACGATCCCCGGATCCGTCGAGCCGTTCCCCGCCGGCAGCGCGACCGACTGGTAGTACTGCTTCGTCCCGCCGTTCTGCACCTGCTTGCGCAGCTGATCGGTGATCACCGCGTTGAGACTGGGGCTCCCCCGGTCGGGCGGAGCGATCGTGGTCGTGTCCTGACCCGGCACGCGATAGGCGGCGATCAGGCGGCTCGACGTCGAGCCGAGAACGGCGGTGAGCGCGCTGCTCAGCAGGTTCTTGCCGGAGTCGCCCGGCGAGACGTCGGCGGCGTTGAGCGCGGACTGCCCGGCCGTCGTCGCGCGGCTGGAGTCGCGCAGCGCCTGGTCGAGCCGAGACTGGTAGAGGTCGTTGCTGATGCTCAGCGACATGTAGACGCCGGTGACCAGGATGGCGACGCCGGTCAGCAGCAGGGTGATCGCGACGGTGCGCACCTGGAGCGAGGTGCGCCAGAGTCGCGCCAGGTGCGACGGCACCTGCCGCCACCACTGTGCGTCCAACCACCGGTACCGCATCGCTCTCGCGGCCTCTGTCCTAGCTGACGGCGCCGGCGCGGTAACCGACCCCGCGCACGGTCATCACGATCTTGGGGTTGTCCGGGTCCTGCTCGACCTTGGCGCGCAGACGCTGCACGTGCACGTTGACCAGTCGGGTGTCGGCCTTGTAGTGATAGCCCCAGACCTGCTCGAGGAGCATCTCGCGGGTGAAGACCTGCTGGGGCTTCGAGGCGAGGGCCAGCAGCAGATCGAACTCGAGCGGCGTGAGGTTGATGCGGCTCTCGCCGCGCTTGACCTCGTGACCGGCGACGTCGACCGTGAGGTCGCCGATGCGGAGCTGCTCGGCGGTGGGCGCACTGCTCGCCGGCCGGAGGCGGGTGCGGATGCGCGCGACGAGCTCTTTGGGATTGAACGGCTTGACCATGTAGTCGTCGGCGCCCGACTCGAGCCCCTTGACTACGTCGGCGGTGTCGGACTTGGCGGTCAGCATGATGACGGGCGTGCCCGACTCCGCGCGGATGCGGGCGCACACCTCGATGCCGTCGAGACCGGGCAGCATCAGGTCGAGGAGCACCAGATCGGGCTTCGACGAACGGAAGATGTCGACGGCCTGCGCCCCGTCTTCGCAGAACACGGGATCGAATCCCTCGGTGCGAAGAACGATGCCGATCATCTCGGCGAGGGCGGTGTCGTCGTCGACCACCAGGATGCGACTGTTCATTTCCCCGTTTCCCACAACGTCCGTCTCGCGGCGCACGCCGCACAAGTCTCGCCACAAGAGTAGTGGAGACACCTGCGGAGCCCGTGAATACGAGCCTTGCGTGCCCTGTGGGTGGGGCAGTGCGCGAGCCCCGGATGTGCCAGCATGGGAGACGACGCACCGCGCACGGGGAGCAGAGGAGCACGGCGTGACCGACGAGCAGAACTGGCAGGCGCCTGGCACGCGTCCGAGCGCCTCCGGATCCGACCAGCAGCACAGCGCCGCGCCGCCGGTCCCGCCTCCTGCGCCTCCCGTCTACGGGCAGCAATCGCCCGGCTTCGGGCAGCAGTTCCCCGCGTACGGTCAGCAGAACCCCTACGGTTATGCCCCGCCGAGTTGGACGCCTCCGCCCAAGCCCGGTCTCATCCCGCTGCGCCCCCTCAGCTTCGGCACCCTGATCGGCGCACCGTTCCAGACATTGCGGCGCAACCCCAAGATCACCGTCGGTGCTGCCTTGCTGATCCAGGGCATCCCGGCCATCGTGGCGAGCCTGCTCATCTTCGGCGGCGCCGCGCTGCTCCTCGGCCGGCTGAACAACGCCGACCAGGCCGACCAGAGCACCCTCACGGCGGGCGCGATCGGCGGCTCCATCGTGCTCGGCCTCCTGTCGCTGGTGGTCTCGGCGGTCTCCGAGGCCCTGCTCCAGGGCGTCGTCGTCGGTGAGGTCGCCCGTGGCACCGTCGGCGAGAAGCTCACCTTCCGCGCACTCTGGCAGCTGGTGAAGGGCCGGATCGGGGCGCTGATCGGCTGGACGTTCCTGCTGGCGATCGGCTGGGGCGTCGTCGTCGGGCTCCTCATCGTGGTCGCGGTCGTCCTGTTCTCCCTCGGCGGCCCCGCCGGCATCGTCGGCGGCATCCTGGTGCTGTTCATCGGCGGCCTCGGCATCGCCGCGCTCGCCATCTGGGTGAACACGAAGCTCGTCATGGTGCCGAGCGCCCTCGTGCTCGAGCGGCTGAGCCTGCGCGCCGCCGTGGCCCGCTCCTGGTCGCTGACCCGCGGATACTTCTGGAAGACGTTCGGCGTCGTCGCGCTGATCACGCTGATCGCCTACATGGTGGCGCAGATCATCTCCTTCCCGTTCGGACTGATCGGCGGCATCATCGGCGGCATCGCCGCCCCGACGTCGATGAGCGATCCGCAGGCGAACGAGGTGTCGCAGGTGATCGTGAGCCAGCTGAGCGTCAACGTGCTCGCCAGCATCGTCACCTCGATCGTCGGTGCGATCATGTCCGTGGTGAAGACCTCAGCCGTCGCGCTCCTCTACATCGATCTCCGGATGCGCAAAGAGGGTCTCGACCTCGAGCTGGTCCGCTTCGTCGAGGCCAGGCAGACGGGCCGGACCGACGTGCCCGACCCGTATCTCGCACCGGCGCGGCCGCAGGAGCCCTTCGCACAGCAGCCCTACGGGCAGCAGCCGCCGTCCGGGTGGTATCCCCCGCCGCCTCCGCCGCCCGCCGCATGAGCGGAGTGCTGCTGCTGCTCGTCAGAGCCGACGTGCCGGTCGATCCGAGCTCTCCCGAGGCAAAGTCCTGGATCGACGGCGAGCTCGCCAAACCCGAATACCAGGCGGCGAAACCCACCTGGTTCGACATCGCCTCGAAAGCGGTGCAGGACTGGCTCGGTTCGCTGTTCCAGGGGTCGGGCGGGGCGTTCGGCCCCGTGCTCCTGACCGTCGTGATCGTGCTGATCGTCGCTCTCATCGTCACCGCCTTCGTGATCTTCGGCGTGCCGCGCCTGAACCGCAGGGGCGCCGAGGGCCGACGCTCGGTGTTCGGCGACGACGATCTGCGGTCGGCCGCGGAGCTCCGCGCCTCCGCGGCGGCGGCGGCCCGCGCGGCGGACTGGGTGCTGGCGATCGAGGAGCTCTTCCGCGCCGTCGCGCAGGGGCTCGACGAGCGCACCATCGTCACGGTCACCCCCGGAACGACGGCGACCGAGTTCGCGCTGCGAGCCGCAGCCGCTGTGCCCGCCGAACGCGAGCGGCTCGTCACCGCTGCGCGCTCCTTCGACGACGTGCGCTACCTCGGCCGTGCCGGAACCGAGGGGCAGTATCAGCAGCTCGTCGCGCTCGACGACGCGCTGCAGCGGATCCGGCCCGCCTTCACTCCGGTCGAGCCGGTGGGCGCATGAGCGACCTCCTCGAGCGCCAGGACGCTCCCCCGCCGACCGAAGCGGACGCGCTGTCGCCGTCGGTGCGGCAGGTGGGCCGCCGCAGCATCCCGTGGATCGTGCTCGGCGCGATCGCGGTGCTGGTCGCACTGCTGGGCATCCTGCTCACCGGCGCGGACCGTTCGGCCGGCGTGCCGCTCGACCCGTCGAACGCCGGGCTCGTCGGTGGCAAGGCGGTCGCGGAGGTGCTCCGTCAGCAGGGCGTCGACGTCCGGCCGGCCGGAACCCTGGCGGAGGTGCGCGACGGGGCGACCGACGACACCACGGTGCTCGTCTTCGATCCCGACGCCAACCTCGACGACAGCGGCTACGACGCGCTGACCTCCATCGCCTCGGCCATCGTGGTCGTCGAGCCCGACTACCGGGCGCTGCAGCGGCTCGCTCCCGGCGTGCGTGCGGCGGGCGGCGTCGCGGGATCCGGTCCGGTCGACGCCGAGTGCTCCGTTCCGGCCGCGGTTCGCGCCGAGAGCATCGATCCGCGGCCATCCGGCAACGAGAGCTCGGTGAGCGCGGGCGGCACCTTCCGCATCGTCGACGGCGGGGCCACCGGATGCTTCGGCAGCGGCGACCGGTACTCCCTCGTGACCACGACGGTCGACGGCCGATCAGTCGCGCTACTCGGCTCCGCCGCCGTGCTCATGAACGACACGGTCGGCCGATCCGGGAACGCCGCGCTCGCCCTCAACCTGCTCGGCGCCCACCGCACGCTCGTCTGGTACCAGCCGGGGATCGCCGACCGCGCCGTCACCGGTCCCCCGGACATCTCCGCACTCACGCCCGGCTGGGTGACGCCTGTCGTGATCCTGCTGGTGCTCGTCTTCATCGCCGCCGCGTTCTGGCGGGGCCGCCGCTTCGGTCCGCTCGTCGTCGAGGATCTGCCCGTCGTCGTGCGCGCCGGCGAGACGCGGGAGGGCCGCGCGCGCCTCTACCAGCGGTCGTCGGCGCGGCTGCGCGCCGTCGACGCCCTGCGCATCGGGACGCTCGGCCGTCTGGCATCGATCGCCGGGCTGCCGCAGGCGACGGGCGCGGGCGAGATCGCGGATGCGGTGGCCGCGCTCATCCGCCGCGACCGCGGCACCGTGCGTGCGATCCTGATCGACGACGTCCCGCGGACGGACGCCGACCTGATCGCCCTGTCCGACTCACTCGCGGAGCTCGAACGAGCCACCGCAGCAGCCGTCACCCCCGCACAGCCGGGGCCGACCGGAAGAATGGATGCATGACCGACGTCACCACCGGACATCTCGCCAGCCCCGACAGCCCGGCAACCGGGCCCTCCGTGCAGGCCCCCTCCCGCGATCACGCGGCCCTGCGCCACGCGCTCAGCCAGGTCAGGGCCGAGGTCGGCAAGGCCGTCGTCGGCCAGGGCGGCGCGGTCACGGGACTGATCATCGCGCTGCTCGCGCGCGGTCACGTGCTGCTCGAGGGCGTGCCCGGCGTCGCCAAGACCCTCCTCGTGCGCTCGCTCAGCCATGCGCTCAGCCTGGACACCAAGCGCATCCAGTTCACCCCCGACCTGATGCCCGGTGACGTGACCGGTTCGCTCGTCTACGACGGCAGCACGGGCGGCTTCGAATTCCGCGAGGGCCCGGTCTTCACGAACATCCTGCTCGCCGACGAGATCAACCGCACGCCCCCGAAGACGCAGTCGGCCCTGCTGGAGGCGATGGAGGAGCGGCAGGTGAGCGTCGACGGCGTGAGCCGCGTACTCCCCGACCCGTTCATCGTGGCGGCCACCCAGAACCCGATCGAGTACGAGGGCACCTACTCGCTGCCCGAGGCGCAGCTCGACCGCTTCCTGCTGAAACTCACCCTGGACATCCCCGAGCGCGAGACCGAGATCGAGGTGCTCCGTCGCCACGCCGCCGGGTTCAACCCGCGTGACCTGGCCGCCGCCGGCGTCACCCCGGTGCTCACCGCCGGCGAGCTGGCCGCCGCGCGCGCCGCCGCCGGCTCTGTCGGAGCGACCGCCGATGTACTCGCCTACATCGTCGACCTCGCCCGCGCGACGCGTCAGAGCCCGTCGGTCAAGCTCGGCGTCAGTCCCCGCGGGACGACAGCCCTGCTGGCCGCCGCCAAGGCGTGGGCGTGGCTCTCCGGCTACGACTCCATCACCCCCGACCACGTGCAGGCCATGCTGCTGCCGGTCTGGCGACACCGCGTGCAGCTGCGACCGGAGGCCGAGCTGGAGGGCGTCGGCGTCGACGCCATCCTGCGCTCGATCGTGCAGCAGGTCCAGGTACCGATCTAGGACCCGCGACCGTGACCGTATCCGGGCGTTTCGTCGCCCTGCTCGCCCTCGGGGTCGTCCCGGTGGTGCTGCTCGGCGCGCACGAGGCGACCGCGTACGCCGTTCTGGGAGCGTGGATCGCGGTGTGCGTGGTGCTCGGCGTCATCGATCTGCTCGCGGCCGCCTCTCCTCGCCGCGTCGCGGTGGAGCGGCGGACGCCGGCGAGGGTTCGGCTCGGCGCCGAGGCGCCGATCGAGCTGCTGCTGACGAACACCGGGTCGCGCACGATCCGCGGCCAGGTGCGGGATGCGTGGGAGCCGTCGGCGGGCATCGCCCGGTCGCGCACGCCCATCGTGATCCCTCCGCGGGAGCGCCGCCGGGTGGCCACAACACTCACGCCGTGGCGTCGGGGCGAACGCCGAGTCGCGCAGGTCACGGTGCGCAGCTGGGGACCGTTGCACCTGACAGCCAGGCAGGCGACACTCAGCGCGCCCGGCCGCATCCGCGTGCTGCCGCCGTTCAGCTCCCGCAAGCACCTGCCGTCCCGCCTCGCGCGGCTGCGGGAGCTCGACGGCATGACCAGCGTGATGCTCCGCGGGCAGGGCACGGAGTTCGATTCGCTGCGCGAATACGTGCGCGGCGACGACGTGCGCTCGATCGACTGGCGTGCGACGGCGCGACGACACGATCCCACAGCCGGGCACGGTGCACGCGTCATGGTGCGCACCTGGCGCCCGGAGCGCGACCGGCACGTCGTGATCGTGATCGACACCGCCCGCACCTCTGCCGCGCGCATCGACGACGAGCCCCGCATCGACACCGCCTTCGAGGCGTCCCTGCTGCTGGCGGCGCTCGCCAGCCGGGCCGGCGACCGGGTGGATCTGCTCGCCTACGACCGCACCGTGCGCGGGCGCGTGCAGGGTGTCACCGGCCCGGACCTGCTCCCCCGGATGGTCGACGCGATGGCGGGCATCGAGCCCGCCCTTATCGAGATGGACTGGAGCGCCGTGCCGTCGCAGGTGGCGCAGCTCACCACCCAGCGCTCGCTGGTCGTCCTCCTCACCTCCATCGAGGCTCCCGGTGCGTCGCGTGGATTGCTCTCCGTGCTGCCGCAGCTGTCGAGGAAGCACGTGGTGGTCGTGGCATCGGTCACCGATCCGGAGACTCTGCGCGCGACGACGGCGCGAGGCGATCGGGACGGGGTGTATCGCGCGGCTTCGGCCGAGCGCACGCTGCTCGACGTGGCGCGCGTCACCGCGGCGGTGCAGCGTCTGGGCGCGGATGTGGTCACCGGCTCCTCCGCGGACCTCCCACCCGCGCTCAGCGACCACTACCTGGCGCTGAAGGCCGCCGGCCGGCTGTAGCGGCGGCTATCAGGGCCGCGCGGCCGCGCACAACTCCGGAACACTGCGCCGACACGCCGGCCGATCCGGCACAACTCCGGAAGCCTGCGCGCATTCGCCCCGGACTTCCGGAGTTACGACTCCGGCTGCGGCACCGGTCGGCAGCAGGCCGGCGAGCGCGGCGCCCTCAGCCGGCGACGATCCGGCGCGATCCGGCCTCGAACTCGCTGAGGTCGCCTGTCTCGCCCGCTCGCACCGCGCGGCGTCCGAGCACCAGCATGTAGACGAGGAACGCGGCGAGCGCCAGCGCTCCGATCGTGATCTTCGCCCAGACCGGCAGGGACGACGGCGTGACGAACCCCTCGATGAGACCCGACACGAACAGGGTGATCGCGCAGCCGATCGCCACCGTGAACAGAGCGCGCCCGTCTTCGGCGAGCGCCTGCGCCCTGGTTCGGGCGCCGGGCGCGATCCAGGCCCAGAAGATGCGGAGGCCGGCCGCCGCGGCGACGAACACGCTGGTCAGCTCGAGCAGGCCGTGCGGAAGGATATACGCGAACATCACATCGCCCTTGCCGAAGGCGAAGAGCACGCCGGCCGCCGTGCCGACACCGATGGCGTTGCTGAGCAGCGCGTACGGCACCCAGACACCCGTGATCCCGAAGGCCACGCACTGCGCCGCGATCCACGCGTTGTTCGTCCAGACCTGTCCGGAGAACGAGGCGGCGGGGTTGTTCGAGTAGTAGTCGATGAACGTGTGATCAACGTACTGGCGCAGCTGGGCATCCGTGCCGAAGTTCGCGAGCACATCGGGGTTGCCGGCGATCCAGACGGCGTAGAGGGTGGCGACCACGATGGTCGCCACCGCGACCGCCAGCACGATCCACCGGATGCGGTACAGAGCGGCCGGCAACTGGGCGACGAAGAACTGCGGGATCTGCGAGAACAGATTCGCGCCGGCCCCGGTGAAGCGCAGGCGCGCGGCCGCCAGCGAGACGGACAGTCGGTCGCCGACGGCGGTCGAGCCGGCGAGCGTCTTGATCGCCGAGAGATCGGTCGCACCCGACTGGTAGAGGTCGATCAGTTCGTCGGCCTCGCGCCCGTCGAGACGCCGTCGCTTCGCCAGGACGGCGAGCCGGTCCCAGTCCTCACGATGCGCGTCCGTATATGCGTCGAGGTCCATGTGCTTAGGCTAATGTCAGAGAGACCATGGTCGAGCCTTTTCAGACGCCCGGCGAGAGAGAACTCGTCACCGGTGAGGCCGTCGCGCTCGACGTCAGACCGGCCAGTTACATTCTTCGCGCCGCGGGCGCCGCCATCGACTGGCTCACGTCCATGCTCGTCATGCTCGGGCTGATCCTGCTGGTGTTCTGGACGGGCGGGGGCGTAGACGACGCGCTGGCCAAAGTTCTGGCGGTGCTGATCATCGTGTTCGGCACGGTCATCCTCCCCACCACCGTCGAGCTCGCCTCCCGCGGGCGGTCGCTCGGAAAGCTCGCGGTCGGCGCCCGCATCGTGCGCGACGACGGAGGGGCCATCGGCTTCCGCCACGCGTTCATCCGGGCGCTCGTCGGCGTGCTCGAGATCTACCTGACCTTCGGTGGCATCGCCGCCCTCGCCGGGCTGCTCGACCCGCGCTCGAAGCGGCTCGGCGACCTGCTCGCCGGCACCTACAGCCAACTCGAGCGGGTGCCTCGCGTGACGACCGTACCGCTGGCCCTTCCGCCCCAGCTGGCTGCCTGGGCGCAGACCGCGGACGTCGGCAAGCTGCCCGACCGGCTCTCCCGCCGGATCGCGCAGTACGTGCGCCAGGCGCCGTCGCTCACACCCACCGCACGCGTCGGGCTGAGCGGCGAGCTGGCGAGCGAGGCGGCCGGCTTCGTGTCCCCGCTGCCCCCGGTCGACGCCGAGACCTTCCTGCTCGCCGTGAGCGTGCTCCGCCGCGAACGCGATGCCGCCGCGCTGCGCCTCGAGCACGACCGGCTGCAGCGGCTGGAGCCCGTGCTCGACGGGCTGCCGCACGATTTCCCCGACCGCTGAGCCGAACGCATCCGCCCGTCCCCCGCTCGCCGCCCACCGACCGGACCGCCGCACCCCAGGAGATCGCATGCCCGAATACCGCGCACACTTCGACGCCACCGTCAGCTTCGTCAACGGCGGCGGTCTGGAGGCCACCGGTTTCCGGCTCGACCTGCCCTCCGCCGAACTGAGCGAGGCGGAGATCGGCCGGCTCTTCATCTCCCACCTGGGCCTCGCCCTCGTCGGTGACGTGACACTGCGCGGGCTCTCGATCGTCGAGGAGCAGCACCGTGGCAGCCGGGGCGTCGACGCCGCTGCGCCCGCGGCCGGAGCGCCCGGGGCCGCCACGCGCCGTCGGATCGTCGACCTGAGCCACCGCATCCGGGCCGGACTCGTCACCTACCCCGGGCTGCCCGAGCCGGTGATCACCCCGCACCTGACCCGCGACGCCTCGCACGCGATCTACGCGCCCGGCACCGAATTCGCGATGGACGTCATCACCATGATCGGCAACACCGGTACCTACCTCGACAGCCCGTACCATCGGTACGCCGACGGTGGCGATCTGTCGTCGCTCGCTCTCGACACACTGGTCGACCTGCCCGCGGAGGTCTTCCATCTCGCGGACGCGGACTCACGCGGCATCCCGGCCGAGGTCTTCTCCGACCGGGCGCTGGCAGGCACCGCCGTGCTGCTGCACACCGGATGGGACAGGTACTTCGGCACCCCCGCCTACGCGTCGAGCGCTCCATTCCTCACGGAGGCGGGCGCCCAGCAGCTCGTGGATGCCGGTGTCACACTGGTCGGCATCGACTCGCTCAACATCGACGACACCGAGTCGGGCGGAGCGCGCCCGGCGCACTCACTGCTGCTCGCCGCAGGCATCCACGTCGTGGAGCACCTGACGGGTCTGGATGCGCTGCCCGCCCGGGGGGCACGGTTCACCGCAGCGCCGCCCGCCGTCGAAGGGTTCGGCACCTTCCCGGTGCGCGCCTACGCCGTGCTCTGACCCGCTACGCCGTGCTCTGACCCGCTCAGTCGTGCAGGATGCGCTGGAACAGCACGTGGTCCTGCCAGCGACCGGCGATCCGCAGGTAGTCAGCGGCGACGCCGATGCGCTCGAAGCCCGACCGCACCAGCACCGCCTGCGACGCGTGGTTGGCCGGAAGTGCTGCGGCCTGCAGGCGATGCAGCCCGAGGTCGTCGCGTGCGGTCCCGACGACCGCGGCGAGCGCGCTGGAGGCCAGACCGCGACCGGTGTGATCGCGATCGAGCCAGTAGCCGACCGAGGCGCTCTGGAACGCTCCGCGCACGATGTCGCTGAGGTCGATCGCTCCGGCGATCGAATCGCCGTCGACGAGCACGAGCGGCAGGGCGACGCCGCGATCGCGGAGCTCGAGCTTCTCGCGGATGCGCGCGTGCTGCCCCTCGGCGGTGTAGAACTCCTCCGTGCGGGTCGGGTCCCAGGGCGCCAGGTGGCCGCGATTGCGCGCGAACGCGTCGGCGAGACCCTGCGCGTCGTCCTCGGTGCGCAGGCGCAGAACGATGCCTCCGGGCAGCTCCCGGGCAGCGAAATCGATGGCCATCAGTAGCGGTAGTGGTCGACCTTGTACGGGCCGTCGACCGGGACGCCGATGTACGAGGCCTGTTCAGGGGTGAGGGTGGTGAGCTCGACGCCGAGCGCGTCCAGGTGGAGGCGCGCGACCTTCTCGTCGAGGTGCTTCGGCAGCACGTACACGCCCACCGGATAGTTCTCCGGCGACACGAAGAGCTCGAGCTGGGCGAGCACCTGGTTCGTGAACGAATTGCTCATCACGAAGCTCGGGTGTCCCGTGGCGTTGCCGAGGTTCATCAGGCGTCCCTCGGAGAGCACCAGGACGCTGCGACCGTTGGGGAGCCGCCATTCGTGCACCTGCGGCTTGATCTCGATCTTCTCGGCGCCGTCGAGGGTCTCGAGGCCGGCCATGTCGATCTCGTTGTCGAAGTGGCCGACGTTGGAGACGATCGCGAGGTGCTTCATCGCGAGGATGTGGTCGACCGTGATCACGTTGAGGTTGCCCGTGCCGGTGACGAAGATGTCGACCTCGCCGACCACCGACTCGATCCGCGAAACCTGGAAGCCGTCCATCGCCGCCTGCAGCGCATTGATGGGGTCGACCTCGCTCACGATCACGCGGGCGCCCTGGCCGCGCAGCGCCTCCGCCGCGCCCTTTCCGACATCGCCGTAGCCGGCGACGAAGACGACCTTGCCGCCGATCAGCACGTCGGTGGCGCGGTTGAGGCCGTCGGGCAGCGAGTGCCGGATGCCGTACTTGTTGTCGAACTTGCTCTTGGTGACCGAGTCGTTGACGTTGATGGCCGGGAACAGCAGCTGACCGTCGCGGGCGAGCTCGTACAGGCGGTGCACGCCGGTGGTGGTCTCCTCGGTGACGCCGACGATCTCGGCGGCCGTGCGCGTCCAGCGATCGCGGGACGCAGCGAGCGAGGCGCGCAGCGCGGCCAGGATGACCCGGTACTCGTGGCTGTCGCCGGGAGCATCGTCGGGCACGGCGCCGGCGAGCTCGAACTCGCGCCCCCGGTGCACCAGCAGGGTGGCGTCGCCTCCGTCGTCGAGGATCAGGTTCGGGCCGATCCAGTCGGCGCCGGCTGCCTCTGCCTCAGAGGTCCAGTCGAAGATCTGCTGGGTGCACCACCAGTACTCCTCGAGCGTCTCGCCCTTCCAGGCGAACACGGGGACACCGGCGGGATGCTCGACGGAGCCGTCCGGACCGACCGCGATCGCCGCGGCCGCCTCATCCTGGGTGGAGAAGATGTTGCAGCTCGCCCAGCGCACGTGCGCGCCGAGAGCGACAAGCGTCTCGATGAGCACCGCGGTCTGCACGGTCATGTGCAGCGAGCCGGCGATGCGGGCTCCGGCGAGGGGCTTGGATGCGCCGAACTCCTCGCGCAGGGCCATCAGCCCCGGCATCTCGTTCTCGGCGAGCCTGATCTGATGCCTGCCGGCTTCGGCGAGCGAGAGATCGGCGACTTTGAAGGGCAGTGCGGTGGTCGAGTCAGCGACGGTGGAGGAGGCCATTGCCCCATTCTCGCATCCGCGGGCCGTTGCCCGCCCCGCACGGCGGTGGCCGACCGATCAGCGGTGCCGGCCGCTCAGGCGCGGATGAGCGCCAGCACCTCGTCGCGGATGCGCTCCATCGTCTGCTGGTCGGCCGCTTCGACGTTGAGGCGCAGCAGAGGCTCCGTGTTCGAGGGCCGCACCGAGAACCACCAGAACGCCTCGTCGCCGCCGGAGAATCCATTCACGGTGAGGCCGTCGAGCTCGTCGAACTCGCCGCGGCCGGTGAAGGCCTCGACCACTCGGGTGAACGCGCCCGGGACATCGGCGACCGTCGAGTTGATCTCCCCGGACATCGCGTACGGCGTGAACTGGGCAGAGAGCGCCGACAGCGGCCGGTCCTGAGAGCCGAACTCGGCCAGGAGGTGCATCGCGGCGAGCATCCCGTTGTCGGCGCTCCAGAAGTCGCGGAAGTAGTAGTGCGCTGAGTGCTCGCCGCCGAAGACGGCGCCGGATTCGCGCATCGCCGCCTTGATCAGGGAGTGCCCGACGCGGGTGCGCAGCGGGGTGGCGCCGGCGGCCTCGACCGTCTCAGCGACGATGTTCGACGTGATCAGGTTGTGGATGATCGTGATGTCGGCATCCGGGTCTTCTGCGCGGACCCGGGCGATCTCGCGGAGGGCGACGATCGCGGCCACCGCCGACGGCGTGACGGCGTCGCCGTTCTCGTCGATGACGAAGCAGCGGTCGGCGTCGCCGTCGAAGGCCAGGCCGAGATCGGCGCCGTGCTCGACGACCGCGCGCTGCAGGTCGACGAGGTTCTTCGGCTCCAGCGGGTTCGCCTCGTGGTTGGGGAAGGTGCCGTCGAGCTCGAAGTACATGGGGATGATCGTGATCGGCAGCGTCGGCAGTCCGGCCGCCTCGCCGAGCACCGCTGGGACCGTGAGGCCGCCCATGCCGTTGCCCGCGTCGACGACGACGGTGATCGGCCGGATGGAGCCCAGGTCGACGAGCGACCGGAGATACGCCGCGTAGTCGGCCAGCACATCCTGCTCGCGCAGCGATCCGGTCTCGGCCACGGCATCGATGCCGTCGTGCAGGTAGACGGCGGCGCGGTCGCGCACGGCTGCGAGGCCGGTGTCGAGGCTGAGCCCCTGGGCGCCGGCGCGAGAGAGCTTGATGCCGTTGTAGGTCGCCGGGTTGTGGCTCGCGGTGAACATCGCGGCCGGCGCGTTCAGGGCGCCCGACGCGTAGTACGACTCGTCGGTGGAGCACAGGCCGATCGAGACCACGTCGCCACCGCGGGCCTGCGCACCGCGGGCGAACGCCGCCGCGAACGACGGCGAGGAGTCGCGCATGTCGTGCCCGACGACGACCTCGTGCCCGGCAGCACCGACCTCGTCGACGAAGGCGGCGCCGATCGCGGCCACGACCTCCTCGGTGAGATCCGATCCGACGAGGCCTCGAACGTCGTAGGTCTTGACGACGGCATCGAGGCCGGCACGGTACGGGTCGGATTCAGAGGAGTTGCTCACGCCCCATAACCTACTTCACCGAACACTTCGTGACGCACGACCTGCCAGCCCTGCGGGGCGGACATGCGCTCCGCGTGGATGGCGCACAGGTCGTAGCTGTGCGGCTCGTGGCTGAGACTGAGCGGGCCGAGCACGGCCATCGAATCCGCGTACACGTAGGTGAGCGTGGCCACGGCATCGCGCGGGCACGCCACGCGGGAACAGGGGCGGCTCAACATCGGGCTCAGAATACCGGAGTGCCGGCGACGTAGGATGACGACATGCCCCGCAACCGCCGCACCAGCAGTGAGCCGCCCGCGACCTCGCGCTGGCGCAGCCGTCACGGCCGTGGTGCCCGCGGACCGGTGACCGGACCGCATCTGCCGATGCTGAACAACCGCATCGACGCCTTCGACATGACCGTCGCCTCCACCGCCGACTACCTCAAGGGCATCTGGCCGAACGAGCTCTCCGACGTGCACTTCGAGGTCGCCGCCACGCCCATCGGCATCACGGGCGACGACGGCGTCGACCGCTGGCAGGTCGATCACGCCCACCGCCGCGTCGTGCTGTACCGGGTGCCCATCCAGCGGCTGGCGAAGCTGCACAGGAACGACGACCTGCATCGCCGGATGTACGTCGAGGGCTGCGTCTTCCGGGCCGTCGCGGAGCTCCTCGGCAAGGACCCGTGGGACCTCGCACCGGAGCGCTTCCGGCACTTCTGATCCCGGCGGTCAGCGCGCGTAGACGTCGAGCGGCGCCGCCAGCGGCCCAGGCGGGTTCAGCGCGAACGATGACGCACTGCCGTCCTTCGAGAAGCTGATGCTGGTGACGAGGTCATCAGCCCCGTCCGCGGTGTAGGTTCCGGCGGGGATCGGCCGGTTCACCGCCCCTTCGCCCGGAACGGTGAACTTCAGCTTCTTGCCGCTCTCGGCCGTCAGCGTGACCGCGCGGTCCGTGGTTCCTGCATTCGCCAGGTGGATGATCGGCGCGGGCGCCGACGGGACGACCACGAGGAACCGGTCGCTCATCGGCTGCGACGACACGAACCACGAGAAGTCGCGGGTTTTCGCCCCCATCACCGATGTGCGGGCTGCGGCGACGACCGGCTCCGAAGAGTGCACCGTGACCGTGTAGTTGCCGTCTTTGAGGTTCTGCAGGGGGATCTCGGCGACGACACCCGGCTTGACGGTGACGGAGACCGAATTGCCGGCCGCCGTACCGCTCTCGCCGACCGCGCCGACCGCGACCTCCGCCGGCTGGTCGCCGGGCACGAAGACGCGCACCGCCGGAAGATCGACACCGTAGCCCTCTCCGGTCTGCGCAGCGGTCACTTTGGCGAGGTTCCTGATCGTGACGCCCGAGATCACCTGCGTCTGCGACGGAGCCCCTGTTGCCCCACTGAGCTCGGCACCGCGCGGCTCGATTCCCTGCTCGTAGCTCTGCTGCAGCGACGCGAGCACCTGGCCGCCGGAGGTCTTCACGTGCACGACGGGAGCGGTCACACTCGGGGCGAGGCCGGCCAGCGGCACGACTGTCTGGGAGCCGGGCGGAATGACGATGCCGGCGGCGCCCGGGGCGTCCACGGCTCCGGTCTCGGCGAAGATCGTCAGGTTCACCGTCGCTTCCACCGACGTCGGGTTGGAGAGCAGCACGAGGCTGGTCTGACCGAGTGCCGTCGAGCCGGCGACCAGCCAGCTGTCGGCGCTCGGCTCATCGCACGACGCCGCGGCGAGGCCGGCGAGGTCGTCGGTGGACGCATCCTGCCATTGGGCGCCCGCGAGGAGCGGAGGCGCCGTCGAGCCCGGGGGCGTCGGAACGGTGATGTCCAGCGGAGCCTCACCGGGATCCGAGGTGTCGGTCGCGGTCTTGAGCAGGCGGGTCTGCACGTCGGAGCTGTCGCTGCCGTACGAGGTGCTCGGCGCCCCGAACGCGGAAGGGCGCGTCGCGGACCCCGCGCCCGCCGCGAGAGCCAGCAACGGTCCCGGGCAGACACGCTGCTGATCGGCCGGTACGGGCGTCACGGTGGCCACCGGGGCGGTGATCGAGAACGACGGGATCGGCAGCAGGGTCGCGCCGGCGACGGCGACCACCGCGACTCCGACGCCGATCAGTCCGGTGAGCGCCCTCACGCTGATGCGGGCGATGCCGCGCTTGTCAGCCACGGGTGCCTCCTTCCGGCGTGCGACGCGGTCTGATGACCGTCTCGTCGAGGCCGTCTTCGAGTGTGGTGGGCGCGGCGGGGGTCCAGGCGGCAGGCGTCGGCGGCACGGTCTCCCGGGCGGGCTCGACGTCGTCGGGCTCACGCGATTCGGCGGCCTCGACCTCGTCGACCTCGCGCGGCTCGGCGGCCTCGCGCAGGTCATCGTCGGCGGCCACGCCATCCGGTTCATCCGTCGTCTCGGCTCGGTTGCCGTCCGAGGCGGCCTGCGCCACCTCGTCGTCGCCGGCCGACTCCACCGCGGCCTCGTCGTCGGGCTCCGCCTCGTACTCGGAGAGGCTCTCGTCGCCGATCGACTCATCGTCCTCCGGCTCGTCCTCCGGCTCGACGGCGACATCGTCCTCGCGCACCGCGCGCCGCTTCGGCCGCCGTGCGTTGAGTTCGGCGACCCGGTCGGCCGAGCGGATGGTCGGCAGCGACATCAGCAGCGTGAGGGCGATCACGACGGCCTGCACGACGAGGACGATCGTCCGCCAGGTCCCGCCTGCGTCGGCCGGGATCTGAGCGGCCGGCGCGACAGCGGACGTGCCGCGGTCGAACGCCCACAGCTGACCGTTCGGCGTCGTGCCCACCGGCACCAGGATGGGATTCGCGTCGAGAGCGGTCGCCGCGCGGCTGCCGGTGGTCTTCGCGATCTCGGTCGGATGCTCGCTGCCGGTCTTCTGCGGGTCGAGCGTGGTCGCCGGTGGCGTGAGCAGTACGAAATCGACACCGAGCGTCTTCATGCGCTGAGTGGCGTCGTAGCCGCTCGCCGACGCGAGGTTGCCGCCGAGGGCCGCCAGTGCCTGCTGACGGGCGGTGAGTGTGCGCTCCGTCGAACTCAGGGTGCTCTGCTCGTCGAGCGTCTCTCCGGCGCCGCGCACCAGGTCGGTGGCGATGCCGCCGCCCGGCTCCGGAGTGATCCGGAGCGTGCCGACGCGGGGCTGCGTCGCCGCCTTGGCGGTCACGACCGCCGGCATCCTGCTGCCGCTGCTCGCGGACACGGCCGACTGGTCGGGGATGTACTGGCCGACGGCCGACGGCACGACCGCGACAGCGACGGCGATGAGCGCGACCCAGGCCGGGTAGACGGCCGCGCGCCCGACCGCGGAGAGGGCGAGCACGGCGGCGCCCACCAGCCCGAGCCAGTACAGGGACATCGCGGTGCCCGGCCAGATCGGAACGACCGTCGCCCCCATCGACGCCACCTGGAGGTGCAGCGCGGCGACGGCGGAGAGGAAGCCGAGCAGGGCGACGACGAGCGCCGCGACCGCACGCGACGAGCCGCGGAGGAAGAGGGCGAGGATCGCCAGCACGCCGAGCGGGGCGAGGAGGATCGGCACCAGGATGTTCGGCGCCGCGGCCGGGATGTCCAGAGCAGCGGCCAGCGTGTGCCAGCCGCCGAGCGTCCCATCCGGGAAGCCGAGCGCCAGCTGCCAGGCGGGCGTCTGCCGGGAGTTCTGCACGACGCCGGGGTCGGCGAAGATCGACAGCCACGCGCCGCGGCCGGCCTGCTGCCACACGAGCGGCGCGAAGAGCACGACGGCCGGGAGCGGGATGAACACGATGCGTGCCGCACGGCGGCCGGCAAAGGCGATCGCCGCGATCCAGGCCACCAGCAGCCCGGGGATGAGGGCGGGCGCGCAGGCGAGGGTGGCGGCGGCGAGCAGGGCGGTCACCGCGCTCGCAGCCCAGGAACGGCGCGCGACCAGGCCGGCGAAGAACAACCAGGGAAGCAGCACGTGCGCGAGCACTGCGGCGGGCCTGCCGTCTTGCAGACCGACGAGCAGGGTCGGCGCGATCGCGTAGGTCAGCCCGGCGAAGGCGCGCAGCAGCGTGCGGTTGGTCAGCCGTGCGGCGGCGAGCCACGCGCCGAGGGCGGCGAGTGGAAGGGCCGCGAAGTAGAGCACGACGAGTGAGAACGAGGGGTTCCAGAACGTGAGCGTGCCGAGCACGGCGAGCACGGCGGAGAACGGATCGGCGGCCCCGACGAAGCCGAGACCCAGGTCGCGCCAGCCGTATCCGAGATTCGCCCACAGCTGGCCGACAGAGCTGTTCAGCGGCAACAGACCGCCGCCGCTGACGGTGCTGCTGCCGAGCAGCGGGAAGAACACCGCGATGCCGACGACGAGCGCCACGAGCACCGTCCAGCCGCCACCGGTGCCGAAGAAGTCGAGCTCCTGCCGCTCCCCCTGCTGGCCGACCATCGCGGCCTCGCGTTTGAGAGCGCGCGCACGTCGCACCTCGGGGAACGGGATGCGGAGCGGCGCGATCGCCGCCCAGCTCACGGACTTGCTCGTGGCCAGCGCGCGGCGCGCGTTGCCGATGCGCATACCGGAGAAGGCGACCGCGAACGCTGCGGCCAGCTCCCCTCCGACCGCGCCTGGCTCCTTGCGGACGATGCGGCCGATCGATCGCAGGATCGCCAGCGGAACGAGGCTCAGCCAGTGGAAGGGCACGGCGGCGCCCGGCGCGTAGACCATGCGGCGATGCAGCTGGGCTGCGCGCCGTTCGCGGACGAGGCGGCGGCGCACCCGCCACTTGCGCGAGAGGTTCGGACCGGCGACACCGTCTCCGGCGATGGCCACCCGCGCAGCGGCGACCAGCGTCACGCGGAATCCGGCGAGCCGCACCCTCGTGCTGAAGTCGAGTCCGTCGTCGGCGGTGGGAAGGCCGGGATCGAAGCCGCCGAGCTGATCCCAGAGCGTGTGCCGCACGATCATGCCGGCCGACGACACGGCCAGCACATCGGAGAGACCGTCGTGCTGGGCCTGGTCCATCTCATTCTCGACCAGCGGCACGGCGGCGCCGAACGGCGTCATGGCCTCACCGAGCTCCCGGATGAACGCCGGGTCCTCCCAGTCGACCAGCTTCGGGCCGGCGGCGGCGACCGACGGCGAGACCTCGACGGCGGCGAGCAGAGCCTCGAGAGCGCCGGGCTCCGGCGCCGTGTCCTGGGCGAGCAGCCAGAGCCATTCGTTGTCCGACGACGGCGGAGCGGTGACCCGGAGGGCGGTGGCGACGGCGGCCCCGAACGGGAGCTTCTCCTGCACAGAGACCAGCTGCGTCGGCCCGGATTCAGCGAGCAGGCGCGGGGCGTCGTCGGTCGCAGCGCAATCGACGGCGATCACGGCATCCGGTTTTCTCGTCTGCGCCGCGAGGGCGTCGAGAGTGCGCTGAAGGTGGTGGCCGCCACTGTGGGCGACGACGATGGCGGTGACTCTCGGATACATCGGAGTCAGCCTAAGTTGGGGTCGGGCGTATGCCGGTCAGTGTGTCGGGCGCGGCGCATATTCGCGCCGCGCGACCGGTCAGCCCGCGCGCTTGCGGAGTTTGCGGCGCTCGCGCTCGGAGAGACCGCCCCAGATTCCGAAACGCTCGTCGTTCGCCAGCGCGTACTCGAGGCACTGCGAGCGGACCTCGCACGAACCGCAGATGCGCTTGGCATCGCGAGTGGAGCCGCCCTTCTCGGGGAAGAACGCCTCGGGATCTGTCTGAGCGCACAGCGAGTCGGACTGCCAGGCCAGCGGATTGTCGTCGTCGACATTGGCCCGCACCCCCGGAACGCCGAGCTTGACCGGATCGATGAACCAGTCGTCGGGTACTCCAGAGCGATATTCAGGAACTGTCATATCGGTCTCCCACCCATTAACTGCAATGCACGTAAGGCAACGTGTTGTGATAATTACACCGTTGTCATTCGCTCACGTCAAGTCGCGAATCGTAAAGCCTTAAGCAGGAGTCGAGAGTTCACGACGCGCCGATGGCGCACAACAATCGCGACACGCCCGGGCGTTCTACCCCCGCGCGACCCGCTTTCAGGAGGCTGCCTGCCGTGCTTCCCAGGCGCTGCGGACCATTTCATCGAGTGAGTGCCTCATCCGCCAGTCGAGATCGCGTGCCGCGAGCTCGCCCGATGCCACGATCCTGGCAGGATCTCCCGGTCGCCGCGGCCCCACTTCTGGGGTGAACGCGATCCCGGTCACCTCGGCCACCGTCGCCATGATCTCGCCGACGGAGACGCCGTCTCCGCTGCCGAGGTTGTAGACGGGCTCGATCCGCTCGCGGGCGTCGAGGCGCTTGGCCGCAGCGACATGCGAGACGGCCAGGTCGGCGACGTGGATGTAGTCGCGCACGCAGGTGCCGTCGGGCGTCGGATAGTCGTCGCCGTTCACGCGCGGGACGCGGCCGTCGACGAGCGCGTCGAAGACCAGCGGGAACAGGTTGTGGGGGCTCGTGTCGCGCAGGGTGGGGTCGCCGGAACCGACGACGTTGAAGTAGCGCAACGACGTGTGACGGAGCGCGGCCGCGACGCCCTGGTCGCGCAGCAGCCATTCGCCGATCAGCTTGGACTCGCCGTACGGCGACTGCGGGTTCTTGGGCGTCTCCTCGGTGACGAGGTCGACATCCGGCGTTCCGTACACCGCCGCGGACGACGAGAACACGATCGCCTCGACGCCGGCATCCTGCATCGCGGCCAGCAGCACCGCGGTGCCGGTCACGTTCTGCTCGTACGTGTGCAGGGGGCGCTGCACCGAGACACCGGCGTACTTGAAGCCGGCCACGTGCACGACGCCGCTCACGGCGTTCTCGGTGAAGACGCGCTCGAGCAGCGGGCCGTCGAGGATGGTCCCCCGGTAGAACGGGACGCCCGCCGGCACGAACTCCTCATGGCCGCTCGACAGGTCGTCGACGACGACGACCTCGATCCCCTCGGCCAGGAACGCCCGAACGATGTGCGAACCGATGTATCCGGCCCCTCCGGTCACCAACCACGCCACGCGACGCACCTCCTCGCGCCGGCACCCTGCCGGCCCAACCGACCCTATCGCGACGAGGTGACGGGTCGGGTGGGTGAGGTCAGACGAAGGCGGCCAGACCGGTGATCGAGCGTCCGACGATGAGAGTGTTCATCTCGCGGGTGCCTTCGTACGAGTACAGGGCCTCGGCATCGGCGAAGAAGCGGGCGACGTCGTAGTCGATGACGATGCCGTTCCCGCCGAGGATCTCGCGGCACCAGGCGACGGTCTCGCGCATCCGCGCCGTCGTGAAGGCCTTCGCCAATGCCGAGTGCTCGTCGCGCTGCTCGCCGCGGTCCAGCATCTCCGACACGCGCGTGCAGAGTCCGATCGACGCGGTGATGTTGCCGAGCGACTTCACGAGGAGGTCCTGGATGAGCTGGTGGGAGCCGATCGGCTTGCCGAACTGCACCCGCTCCTTGGAGTACTTCACGGCGGCCTCGTAGGCGCCGACGGCGACACCGACGGCCGCCCAGGCGACCTCGGCGCGGGTGAGGCGCAGCACGGCCGCGGTGTCTTTGAACGTATTGGCGTTCTGCAGGCGCAGCGACTCGGGCACGACCACGTTCTCGAGCGTGATGTCGGCGTTCTGCACCATGCGGAGCGACTGCTTGCCCTCGATCTTGGTCGCGGTGTAGCCCGGCGTCGACGTGGGCACGATGAAGCCCTTGACCTGACCGTCTTCTGCACTCTTCGCCCAGATCACGGTGATGTCGCTGAACGTCGCATTGCCGATCCAGCGCTTCGAGCCGTTCAGCACCCAGTTGTCGCCGTCGCGGGTCGCGATGGTGCGCAGGCCCTGCGCCGAGTCCGATCCCGACAGCGGCTCGGTCAGCCCGAAGGCGCCGAGCACCTCACCGGAGGCCAGCTTGGGCAGCCACTCCGCGCGCTGCTCGTCCGACCCGCAGACGCCGATCGCGCCCAGCGCGAGCCCGTTCTGCACGCCCACATAGGTGCTCACCGATGCGTCGACGCGGGCGAGCTCCAGGGCGACCCAGCCGCGGAACACCGCCGAGTTCTCGAAGGCGGCCGTCTCGGGGAAACCGAGCCCGATGGTGCCGGTGCGATGCAGGCCCTCGATGATCTGGTGCGGGAACTCGGCCTTCTCCCAGTACTCGTTCACCACGGGCTTCACCTCGGACTCGAGGTAGACGCGCAGGTCGGCGATGAACGCCTTCTCGCGATCGGTGAGGAGGTTCTCGTAGCCGTAGAAGTCGCTGGCGAGGGTCTCGAAAGCCATGTCTGCTCCATTGCGTGCCGGGGTGCGGATGCCGTCCAAGAGGACCAGCGTCAGCCTAGGCAGGTGGCACCGGCCGCTCAAAGCGGTTGGTAGTTTGGTCTAACGATTCGGAAGGGACCGTCACGGATGTTTGTGCGCATCGGCAATACTCCTCGCGATTACGCCTGGGGGTCCACCACGGCGATCGCCGGGCTGCTCGGAACGACTCCGTCGGGTCATCCGGAGGCGGAGCTGTGGCTCGGAGCGCACGCCGGCTCGCCCTCGGTGATCCTCGATCCATCGCAGACCGGCGGCGCGGCGGACCTCGCTTCGTGGATCGCCCATGAGCCCGGTTCGGCGCTGGGTGAGGGCGTGAAGCGCCTCCCTTATCTGCTCAAGGTGCTCGCCGCCGCCGGCCCGCTCTCGCTGCAGGCGCACCCCTCGAACGCGCAGGCCGCGGCCGGGTTCGCCCGCGAGAACGCCGCGGGAATCCCCCTCGACTCCCCCGACCGCAACTACAAAGACGCCTCCCACAAGCCGGAGCTGATCTTCGCCGTCAGCGACACGTTCGACGCCCTCTGCGGCTTCCGCGATGTCGAGCGCAGCGCCCGGCTGTTCGCGCGCATCGCCGACACCGCGGCCGACGGCGAACGTGCCACGATCGCCGCGTTCGCCGAGACCCTCACCGGCGAGCCCGCCGCCGTTCTGCGCTCGGCCACCGAATGGCTGCTCGGCGGCGACCCGGCCGTCGCACAGCTGGTCGACGCGGTGGTCACCACCACCGCATCCGTCGACGCGGACCCGGCCGGCGACGACCTGGCCGTGGCGGCCGACACGGTGCGGATGCTCGCAGCGGCGTTCCCGGGCGACCCCGGAATCGTGCTCGCCCTCCTGCTCAACCGCGCCACCCTCCGGGCCGGCCAGGTGCTCTACCTGCCCGCCGGCAACATCCACGCCTACCTGCGCGGCCTCGGCATCGAGCTGATGGCGGCGAGCGACAACGTGCTGCGCGGCGGCCTGACCCCCAAGCGCATCGATGTGCCCGAACTGGTGAGCATCCTCGACTTCTCCCCCATCGACGCCACCCCGCTCGAGCCGGAGCGCCCCGCACCCGGCGTCGAGGTGTTCCGGCCCGAGGAGCCCGACTTCGCGCTCGACCACGTCGTCGTGGGCGACGGCGTCGACGAGGTGCGTCTCGCGCTGCCGGGTGCCGCGATCGCACTCTGCACGGCCGGCGAGGTGACGATCGACGGCGCGCACGGGCGCATCACCGTGGCGCGCGGCGAGTCGGTCTTCGTGACACCGGACGAAGAGGCGCTGACGATCAGCGGCTCCGGAACGCTTTTCGTGGCCGCACCCAACGTGTAGCGTCCCGGTATGGCGATGGCGCGCTTCGTCGAGACATTCGACGGCGACGACCTGGATCCGGCGGTGTGGACCACGAGCTACCTGCCGGCCTGGAGTTCGCGCGCCGCCTCGGCAGCGACCTATCGCGTCGCTGGGGGCGAGCTCTCGCTCAGCATTCCGCCGGCGCATCCGTTGTGGTGCCCCGACCTCCACGAGGGGCCGTTGCGGGTCTCCGCGGTTCAGACCGGGAACCGATCCGGGCCGGTGGGCAGCGCCGATGGCCAGCAGCCGTTCCGCGCGGGCTTGACCGTGCGCGAGGAGCAGCCGACCGTGATCGGTTTCGCGCCGCTCTACGGCCGCATCGAGGTGGAGTGCCGCGCCACGATCTCAGCTCGATCCATGTTCTCGGCCTGGATGGTCGGCCTCGAAGACCGCCCGGAGCGCTGCGGCGAGATCTGCCTCGTGGAGGTGTTCGGCGACACGGGACTCGTCGGGAGCGGCGTGCACCCGTTCCGCGATCCGCGACTGCGCGAGGACTTCGACGCGATCGACTTGGGCGTCGACGTGAACGACTGGCACGTCTACGCCGCCGATTGGAGCCCCGACGGCGTGGAGTTCTCGGTCGACGGCGACGCGACCCGCAGCGTCGCGATCGCGCCCGACTACCCGCTGCAGCTCATCCTCGGCGTCTTCGACTTCCCCGATCGCGCCCCCGGCGACGACCCGGATGCGGTGACACCCGTCGCCGAGCTCGCCGTGCGCCGGGTCGAAGGGTCGTCGCAGGCCCGCTCCATTAGTCTTTCGAGGTGACCACCGCAGCATCGACCCGCCGGCCGACCCGCACCGCCACGGGCGGCGGAGGCGCGGTGGCGTTCGCGACCCTGGTGATCTTCACGCTCTTCGCTGGTGATTTCTGGCGCAACCTGATCAGCTGGCCCGCGTACTTCGCACTCGACGGCCTGCTGCTGGTCGGCAGCATCGTGTTCCTCGTGCGCCGGCGCCCCGCCTTCAACTGGCGGCGTACGCCCCGGATGCTCGCCCTGTTCCTGCTGCTGCTCACGGTGTCGATCGCGTGGTCGTTCTACCCGGGTGCGAGCGCCCTCGGCGTGCTCGCCCAGTGGTCGACCACCACCGCCGCCGTGTTCGTCGCCCTCTGCCTCGACTGGCCGCAGCTGCTGCGGGCCCTCGGCAACGCGTTCCGCTGGATCCTGGGGCTCTCGCTGGTCTTCGAGCTGATCGTCTCGCTGTTCGTCCGACAGCCGGTGCTGCCCCCCTGGGCTACGTATCCTCCGGGAAAGCAGCCGGCGGCGTTCTACTGGAGCAGGGACCTGCTGTTCCACGGCGGCCAGATCCAGGGCATCCTGGGCAACAGCAACCTGCTGGCGATGATCGCGCTGCTCGCCCTCATCGTGTTCGGCATCCAGCTCGCCGATCGCACGGTGCGGCGCTCGGTGGGCATCGCCTGGATCGTCGTCGGGCTTCTCACCTTCGCGCTCACCCGCTCGTCGACGGTCATCGTCGCTCTGCTCTTCACCGTCGTGGTGCTCGCGTTCGCCCTCTGGACGCGACGGGCCGGCCCCGACCATCGACGGCCGGTCTACCTCACGGCGGCGGCCCTCCTGGTCGTCGGCGTCGTGCTGTCCATTGTGTTCGCCTCGCGCATCCCGGGTCTGCTCGGCAAGAGCGAAGACCTCACCGGGCGCCTCACGATCTGGGACTCGGTGATCGGCCTGGCTCAGCAGCGCCCGGCGTTCGGCTGGGGCTGGGTGAGCTACTGGGCGCCGTGGGTCGCCCCCTTCGACGGTCTCGCCGTTCGCAACGGGGTCCAGTACCTGCAGGCGCACAACGTGTGGCTCGACGTCTGGCTCCAGCTGGGCATCGTCGGTCTCGTCGTCTTCATCCTGCTGGTGCTCGCCACGCTGAAGCGCTCCTGGTTCCTCGCCGTCGACCGGCCGCGCACGGGCGTCGTCGATGACAAGCCGTACTCCGCGCTGACCCTGCTGCCGCTGCTCGTACTCGCGGCCTACCTCGCCCAGAGCGTTGCGGAGAGCCGCCTGATCATCGAGGGCGGCTGGCTGCTCCTGGTCGTGTTCTCACTGAAGACGAAGCAGACCGCACCGTAGGATTGCTGCATGGCCGCGACCCGACGTCCCCTGGTCCCCGTCGCGGTGACCGAGTTCCTCGGCTCTGCGCGGTTCAACTCCGTGCTCTCGCTGGTGGCCGTCGGCGTCGGGTTCTCCACCCACGCGATCCGGGCCGTCATCGGCTGGCCCGGCCTGATCGGCGCGATCGCCGTGCTCGTGGTGCTCGCGGCCCTCTCGTTCATCGCCCAGCGCCGCATGATCGAGTGGCACGGCCTGCTTCCGATCTCCATCCTCGTCTTCGTCGGCTGGTGCGCGATCAGTCTCTTCTGGAGCAGCTACCAATGGGCGACGCTCGCCGGCGTGGTCTATCAGCTGAGCTTCGCCTTCCTCGCGATCTACATCGCCCTCGTGCGCGACGCGATCCAGATCGTGCGGGTGGTCGGCGACGTGCTGCGGTTCCTGCTCACGGCATCTCTCGCGCTCGAGGTGTTCAGCGGGCTGATCATCGACCTGCCGATCCGGTTCCTGGGCATCCAGGGGAACATCGCCGGCGGCGGTCCGATCCAGGGGCTGTTCGGCTCCCGCAACCAGCTGAGCATCGTCGCCCTCATCGCCTTCGTCACGTTCCTCGTCGAGCTGCGCACCCGGTCGGTGCGGCCGCCGCTGGCCGCGGTGTCGATCACGCTCGCCGTGCTCAGCATCCTGCTCGCCCACTCCCCCGTGATCGCCGCGGTGTCGCTCGTCGTCGGCCTGGCGACGCTCGCTCTCTTCGCGTTGCGCCAGGTGCAGGCGAAACACCGCCGCTACTACCAGTGGGGGCTCGCGGCGCTGACGATCGTCGCGCTCGTGCTGGCCTACGTGTACCGCACGCGCGTCATCGACCTGCTGAACGCCCGCGCCGACTTCCAGGTGCGGTACCGGCTGTGGATCCAGATCTGGGAGCTCATCCCGGTCAACCAGACGGTCGGCTGGGGATGGGTCGGCCAATGGCCGCAGGACATCTACCCGTTCACGGCCATCCAGGCCGCCACCGGTTCAGCGCACACCGACGGCCTCAACGCCTACCTCGACGTCTACCTGCAGGTCGGCATCATCGGCGTCCTGCTGTTCGTCGCCCTGCTCGCCCTCGCGTTCGGCCGCTCCTGGCTGCTCGCCTCGAACAAGCGCAGCGTCGTGTACGCCTGGGCGCCGCTCGTGCTCGTGGCCCTGCTCACCACGAGCGTCTTCGAGAGCTCCATCCTGGTCGAGGCCGGATGGCTGCTGCTGGTGATCTGCGCGGTGAAGGCCTCGCAGGGGATGAGCTGGCGGCGGCACCTGCCGCACCGGGAGCCGCAGCAGGTCTAAGCGGGCTGGAACAGATCGCGCAGAACATCCGCCGTGCCGCGGCTGGCGTACTGCACGTACAGTCCACGCCGCCAGAGGGCGAGCACCGCGCGCACCCGCTTGAGGCGGTTCCCCGGCAGCGCCGCGCGCTCCGCCTCGAACGCGGCCTTCGCCCTCGCGTGCTCCAGCACGCCCTCCGGCACGGCGTCGCCGAGTTCGGCGAGACGGTCGGCGAGCACGGCGAAGCGGCGGGCGAGCATCAGGTTGCGATCGCCGCGGTTCTGCAGGACGCGCGACACCTTGTACCGGAAGGTCGGCTCGGCCACGCCGATGAGGTTGGAGCCGTGCAGGCGGTAGTCGATGGTGGGCTCCTCGAGCACGTCGACACGACCCGTCACCGACGCGATGATCGCGAGCCACTCATCGTGCACCCATTCCGGCGGGAACGGCATCGCCCGCTCCACCAGGTCGCGACGGAACACCGCCGTGGCACCGGTCGCGAGGTTGCGGCGCAGCAGCACCCGGAACGCGTCGCCGCTCCGCTCGGCCCGGAACTCCGCGGGAGAGACTTCGAGCGACTCGAAGAGCGTGCGTCCGAGGGCCACGCCGTTCTCGTCGACCAAGGCGGCGTCCGTGTGCAGGAAGGTGAGAGACGGGTCGGCGGCGAAGCGCTCGGTGATCGTGCGGAGCCGCCCGGGATGCCAGCGGTCATCCTGATCGCTCAGCGCCACCAGGTCGCCATCGGCCGCGGCGATGGCACGCTCGAAATTCGCGGTGACGCCGGTCGGAGCATCGCCCTCGAGCACGACGAGCTCCGGCACATCGTCGCGCGAGGCGATCGTCTCGCGCACGACGGCCACCGTGCCGTCATCGGACCCGTCGTCGGAGACCACGAGCTGAGAGGCAGCGGGTCGCTGATCGAGGATGCTCAGCAACTGCTCGGCGATATAGGGGCGGCCGTTGTACGTGCACAACGCGACCGAGAGACGCGTCACGCGAGAGCCGACCGGGAGGCGTGGGCGTCCCACGCCGAGGTGACGATCTCGTCGAGGCCACGGCTGGCACGCCAGCCGAGCTCGCGTTCGATCTTCGCGGGCGATGCGACCACGATGCCGGCGTCCCCGTGCCGGCGCGGAGCGGTCTCCGGTCGCAGCGCCGAACCCGACACAGCGAGGATGGCCTCGACCATCGCCCGCACGCTCGTGCCCTCGCCCGTGCCCACGTTGAACACCGTGTGGCCAGGCTCGTCGGCGGCCGTGCGGTCGACGGCGGCCAGGTGCGCCTCAGCGAGGTCGAGCACGTGCACGTAGTCGCGCACACAGGTCCCATCGGCCGTGTCGTAGTCGTCGCCGAAGATCAGGGGCGGCAGTCCGTTCTCGATGCGTTCGATGACCATGGGGACGAGGTTGAGCACGGCACGGTCGGCCAGCTCCGGCCATCCGGTACCGGCGACGTTGAAGTAGCGCAGGCTGACCGCGGACAGGCCGAACGCGGTCGCGGCGTCGCGCACGAGCTGCTCGCCGACCAGTTTGGTCTCGCCGTACGGGTTCACCGGCACGGCGTCGGCGTCTTCGGGGATGGCGTTTCCCGTCGCACTGCCGTACACGGCCGCCGAGGACGAGAAGACGAGCCGGGTGACGGAAGCGTCTTCCATGGCAAGCAACAGGTTGGCGAGTCCGGCGACGTTCTGCTGGAAATACCAGGCGGGTCGCTGAACAGACTCGAAGACCTGCTTTCGGGCTGCGAAGTGCAGGACCGCCTCGATCTTCTCATCGGCGAGCAGGCTCGCTACGCGCGAGACCGACGACGGCTCTGAGAGATCGAGTTGCTCGATGCGTACATCCGGAACCCGGCCGGCATCCCCGGTCGCGAGGTCGTCCACGATGACCACATGGTCGCCGCGGCGCCGCAGCAGGCGCACCACGTGCGCGCCGATGTAGCCGGCGCCGCCGGTGACGAGGATTCGCATGGGCCCGATTCTATGAGATGGGTCTCTGAGTATCCGAAGAGCCACTACGCGTTTGCTCAGAACCGGACGGGGCGACTGTTTCGGCCGCCGGCAGTACCGACGCCTGACCGGCTGCACCGATGGGCGCGACGACGGGCTCGACGACGGGCTCGGCGACGCCCTCCGCCACGTCGGGGAACGCGTCTCCCGCTCGCGGCGCCTGGAGGATGGCGAGCTGCCGGGCGAGCTCGGTGATCTCCCGTTCGGTATGGCGGTGCCTGCGCTGCTGCAGGATCGAATTGCCGACGAAGACGACGATCAGCCCGTAGAGCAGCAGGTCGGTGCCTCTGCCGACGCCGACGACGCGGGCGACGGCCGTCACGGCCGACGGGAAGATGACGGCGAGCACGACGACGGCCACCAGGAGCAGCATGACCAGCCGGCGGATCGCCAGATGGCGCACCCCGCGGCCCGGCAGGATCAGAAAGATCGCAAAGGCTGCGAGAACGATGATCAGGATGATCTTGATGGTGAGTTGTCCCGTGTCCACGGTGTCTCCTACTTCAGGAACAGATCGCTGAGGATGTTGACCGAGTTCCAGACGGACTGGCCCTTCGACCGCGAGTAGTCCGTGTAGACCACGTGCACCGGCGCCTCGGCCCAGCGCAGTCGGTTGCGACCGATCTCCGACACGATCTCCGACGCGTGCGCCATGCGGTTCTGCGTGATGGCGACCGTCTCGGCAGCGTGGCGATTGAATGCCCGGAGGCCGTTGTGCGCGTCGGTGAGCTGGACCCCGCTGCTCATCCGCTCGAAGACGACACCCAGCTTCAGCACGACGCGTTTGACGAAGGCGACCTTGGTGCGTTTGTCGAGGAAGCGCGAGCCGACCACGATGTCGAGCGGCTGCTCGTCGAGCATGTGCACCATCGCGACGGCGTCGGCGACCTGGTGCTGACCGTCGGCGTCGAACGTCACGAAGTAGTCGGCGGACGGATCGGCGAGCGCATAATCGAGCCCGGTGCGCAGGGAGGCACCCTGTCCGAGATTGACCGGATGACGGACGACGACCGCACCGGCGGCACGCGCCTCGACGACGGAGGCATCGGTGCTCCCGTCGTCGACGCAGACGACCTTGGGGAACGTCTTACGCGCCTCTTCCACGACGGCGCGCACGACAGGCGCTTCGTTGTAAAGAGGGATCACGAGCCACGTTCGGTGCTCGACGGGTGTAATCGGTGGTCTCCTCTGTCGTCGCCCGGGTCAGGGCTGTTCAGCTCGAATCGCTCACCCATCTTAGCTCGGGCACCCGCCGCGAACCTGGGCCCTGGCCGTCCGCCGGGCTTCCCAGGAGGTTCGCGTGGTAGTTTCGATGCGCAATCGCCCCTGTAATGCGGGCACCCTTCACTCCCGAGAGGACACAAGGCGTTGGTCTTTGTCGCACCTCAGGCCGACGTCTCGCCGGACGCGTCGATCGGCGATGGTTCCAAGATCTGGCATCTGGCCCAGGTCCGCGAGAACGCGGTGCTCGGCACCGACTGCATCGTCGGCCGCGGTGCGTACATCGGCACGGGCGTGCGGATGGGCGACAACTGCAAGGTGCAGAACTACGCGCTCGTCTACGAGCCGGCCGTGCTCGGCCACGGAGTCTTCATCGGGCCGGCCGTCGTGCTCACCAACGACACGTACCCGCGTGCGGTCACCCCTGACGGAGAGCTGAAGAGCGCGCACGACTGGACGCCGGTCGGCGTCACGATCCACGACGGTGCTTCCATCGGCGCGCGTGCGGTCTGCATCGCCCCCGTGACCATCGGCCGGTGGGCTACCGTCGCCGCCGGAGCCGTCGTCACCACCGACGTCCCCGACTTCGCCCTGGTGGCCGGCGTGCCCGCCCGGCGCATCCGCTGGGTCGGCAAGGCCGGAGTGCCGCTCGAACGCGAGGGCGACGACTGGGTGTGCCCCGTCACGGGCGAGCGATACCGCGAACACGACGATGTACTGAAAGAGGTTGACTGATGACCGAGGCTCCCGCCTTCATCCCTGCAGCGAAACCGATCATCGGCGACGAGGAGCGCGCGGCGGTCGACGCCGTGCTGGCGTCCGGGATGCTCGCCCAGGGCGAAGAGGTCGCCGCGTTCGAGACGGAGTTCTCGTCGCACCTCGTCGACGGCCGCCACGCCGTCGCGGTCAACTCGGGGACGGCCGGACTGCACCTCGGTCTGCTCGCCGCCGGCGTCGGCCCCGGAGACGAGGTCATCGTGCCGTCGTTCACGTTCGCCGCCACGGCGAACTCCGTCGCGCTGACCGGGGCGCGCCCCGTGTTCGCCGACATCGAGCCCCGGCACTACGCGCTCGACCCGGCCGCCGTGGAGGCCGCGATCACCGAGAACACCGTCGGCATCATGCCCGTGCACCTTTACGGGCACCCCGCCGATATGACCGCGCTCGGCGAGATCGCATCCCGTCACGGCCTCGCGCTCTTCGAAGACGCCGCCCAGGCCCACGGTGCGTCATTCGGCGGAAAGCCCGTGGGTTCGTTCGGGACGTTCGCGATGTTCAGCCTCTACCCGACCAAGAACATGACGTCCGGCGAGGGCGGTATGGTCACGACCTCCGACGACGAGGTCGCCCGCCGGCTGCGGTTGCTGCGCAACCAGGGCATGGAACGCCAGTACGAGAACGAGCTCGTCGGCTTCAACGCCCGTATGACCAACCTGCACGCCGCCATCGGCCGGGTGCAGCTGACCAAGATCGACGGCTGGACAGAGCAGCGGCGCGCGAACGCCGCCTTCCTCGATGCGAACCTGCGCGGCGTGCAGACGCCGGCGGTCGCCGAGGGAGCGACCCACGTCTACCACCAGTACACGATCCGTGTGCCGGAGGATCGCGACGGTTTCGCCGCCGCCCTGCGCGAGGAGTACGCGATCGGCAGCGGCGTCTACTACCCGATCCCGAACCACCGCCTCCCCTCGTTCAACCGTCCGGAGGATCTGCCCGAGACCGAGCACGCCGCCGCGCAGGTTCTGTCGCTGCCGGTGCACCCGTCGCTGAGCGCTGGCGATCTCGACCGCATCGTCGAGGCCGTCAACGCACTGGCGGGAGCGGGCGCCTGATGGCCGACCTGCGCATCGGCCTCATCGGCCTCGGGATGATGGGACGCCACCACGCCCGCGTGATCCGCGAGGTCGAGGGCGTCACGCTCGCCGGCGTCGCCGACTCGTACGGCGACCCCCACGGCGTCGCCGGCGATCTCGCGATCTCGGCGTCGGTCGACGAGCTCATCGATCTCGGCATCGACGGGGCGGTCGTCGCCGTTCCGACCTTCCTGCACGAAGAGGTCGCACTGCGCCTTGCCGAGGCCGGCGTTCACGCACTCGTCGAGAAGCCGATCGCGGGCGACGTCGAGTCGGGGACCCGGGTCGTCGAGGCGTTCGAGCGCGCCGGCCTGGTCGGTGCTGTCGGACACATCGAGCGCTTCAATCCTGCGCTCCTCAGCCTCCGCGAGCGCATCGAGGCCGGCGAGCTCGGCGAGGTCTACCAGATCGCCACGCGCCGGCAGGGACCGTTCCCGGCACGCATCGCCGATGTGGGCGTCGTGAAAGACCTGGCGACCCACGACATCGACCTCACCTCGTGGCTCGCGCGGAGCGGATTCGCATCCGTGTCGGCGCACACGGCGCTGCGCAGCGGGCGCGAGTTCGAGGACATGGTGTCGTTCACCGCTCGGCTGCGCAACAACGTGATCACGAACCACCTCGTGAACTGGCTCTCGCCGATGAAGGAACGGGTCACGGTCGTCACCGGCGAGTTCGGGTCGTTCGTCGCCGACACCATCAGCGGCGATCTCACATTCTATGAGAACGGCACCGCGCGCACCGAGTGGGAGTCCGTCATGGCTTTCCGGGGAGTGAGCGAGGGCAGCGTGCTGCGCTACGCCCTCACCAAGCGCGAGCCGCTGCGCGTCGAGCACGAGGCCTTCCGCGATGCGATCCTCGGGCGGGAGAACGCTCCCGCCCGCATCGTCACCATGCGCGAAGGCCTCGAGAACGTCCGCGTCGCGGAGGCCGTCCTCGCGTCGGCCGAGCAGTCGGCGACGGTCGTCCTGCCGGCGTGAGGTCACGCATGCGACGGGTACTGATCGCTTCCCGCCTCTATGCGCCCGAGGTCGGGGCAGCGGCTTTCCGGCTGCGCGCTCTCGCACGCGGGCTGTCGGGTGAGGGGGCAGCGGTCACCGTCGTCACCACGAACCCACCGCGAGGCTCCGGGCGTCCTGCCCGCGACGCCGGCGTGCGGGTGCGCCGGCTCCCGGTACTGCGAGACGCAGGCGGAAACGTCCGCGGCTACGTGCAGTACCTCAGCTTCGACATCCCGCTGTTCTTCCGACTCCTGGTGTCGTCGGCCGACCTCGTCGTCTCCGAGCCGCCGCCCACCACCGGCCTGGTCGTCGCGGTCACCTCCTGGCTGCGCCGGAGGCCGTACGCCTACTATGCGGCCGACGTGTGGACGGACGGTCTGGTCGCGCTCGGCGCACCCGGCGCGCTCATCCGAATCATGCGCGCGGTCGAAGGATTCGTGCTCCGCAACGCCGCCGCCGTCGTCGCTGTCTCGGACGAGGTGGCCGACAAGGTCGCCGCGTTCGGCACGGCTCGTTCGTCGATCGCCGTCGTCGGAAACGGTGTCGACACCGACACGTTCACGCCGCTGGGCGAATCGGTCGAGGTCGGGCACCCGATGTTCGTGTACACCGGAGCAATGTCCGAGTGGCAGAGCCCCACGGTGTTCGTCGAGGCGCTCCCCCTCGTGCGCGAGGTGTTCCCCGACGCGACGATCCGCTTCTTCGGTCAGGGTGTGGAGGAGCCGGAGCTGAAGCGCACCGCCGCGCGGCTCGGTCTCGAGACGGTGGTGCTCTTCGGCGGCGTGATCCCGCCCGCGCAGACCGCCACCTGGATCCGCAGTGCGACCGCTGCGCTCGCCAGCATCAGCCCCGGCGCCGGGTACGACTTCGCCAAGCCGACCAAGACCTACGCCGCCGCCGCGTGCGGTGTCCCCGTGGTGTTCGCCGGCGAGGGTGCCGGCGCGTCGCTCGTCGCTGACAACGACCTGGGCTGGCGGTGCGGGCATGACGCGCGCTCGGTCGCCGACGCCATGATCGCAGCAGCCGAGGCGCAGGCCGACGGCTCCTCGGCGGCTCAGCGCGAGCGGCGGGCCGCATGGGCGCGCGAGCACGCGTCGATCGCCGCAGCGGGGACGGCCGCCGCCCGGCGAGTGCTCGAGGCGGTCCGCGCCGCCTGAACGCGACCGGGCCCGATCAGCGCCCGGGCCGATCAGAGCGGCTCGATCAGAGCGGCTCGATCAGCTCCGCGTCATCCGCTCGCTGAGTACGTCGACGACCCGCGCCGCGGCGTGCCCGTCGCCGTACGGTGTCGCCTCGGTCGCTGCCGGCCGCGGACGCTGAACCGCGGCACGCAGCCGCGGCAGGTCGGACCCCACGAGCTCGTTCCAGCCCAGCTCGACCGTCTCGACCCACTCGGTCTCGGGCCGCACCGTCGTGCACGGCACGCGGAGGAGGAAGGCCTCCTTCTGCAGGCCGCCGGAATCCGTCACGACTCCGGCGCTCGACGACACGGCGGCGATCAGGTCCGGGTAGGCCAGCGGAGTGGTCAGCACGATCGATCCCTGCTGCAGGTCGACTCCCCCGGCCTCGGCCGCAGCGACGAGGCGCGGGTGCGCCAGCAGGTGCACCGGACGGTCGAGTCCGCCCAGCGCCTCGACGATGGCGGCGAGTCGCGCCGGGTCGTCCGTGTTATCGGGCCGATGGATGGTGGCGACGTAGTACTGCCCGGGTTCCATCCCCGCCGGCCGGAGACCGGAGCGCTCGACCTGATCGCGCACCTGGTACAGCACGTCGGTCATGACGTCGCCGACCAGCACGCTGCGCTGCGCGAGACCCTCGGTTGCGAGATGGTCCATCGCCACCTGCGTCGGCGCGAGGAGGAGGTCGGCAGCATGATCGGTGAGCACCCGGTTGTGCTCCTCCGGCATACGACGGTTGAACGAGCGGAGGCCGGCCTCGAGGTGCGCCAGCGGAAGGTGCAGTTTCACCGCGGCCACCGCTGCGGCGAGCGTGGAGTTGGTGTCGCCGTAGACGAGCACCCAGTCGGGCCGGTACTTCTCGAAGACCGGCTCGAGCCCGGCGAGCATCGCGCCCGTCTGCTCGCCGTGCTTGCCGGAGCCGACCGCGAGATTCACATCCGGCGCAGGGATGCCGAGGTCGCGGAAGAAGACGTCGGACATGATCTCGTCGTAGTGCTGGCCCGTGTGCACCACGATGTGCTCGGCCCGGTCGCGCATCGCGGCGGCGATGGGGGCGAGCTTCACGAATTGGGGACGGGCACCGACGACACTCAGAACGCGCATCCTTTGAGCCTACTTGCTGGGCAGTGCACGCGCCGCGACGGCCGATGACCCTCGTGGTCATACACTTTCTGCGTGCCACCGTTCGCCGCCGACGAGAGGGCGACGCTCACCCGCCGCCTCCTGCGCAGCTCGGTCGTCCGCTACCTGATCGCCGGCGGCCTGAGCTTCCTCGTCGACTTCGGGCTCCTTGCACTGCTCCACGATGTGTTCGGATGGCCGGTCTGGCTCGCCTCGGGTGTCGCGTTCCTCGTGAGCTTCGCCTTCACCTACACGATCCAGCGGATCTTCTCGTTCGACTCGCGCGCCCCCCACGGCCGAGCCATCCTGCGCTACACGCTCCTCGTCGCGTTCAACACGCTGGCGACGGTGCTCATCGTCTCGCTCGTGAACACCACCGTGCTGGGGTGGGCCGGCGGCAAGGTCATCGCGACCGTCGCGAGCACCGCGTGGAACTACTTCGCCTACCGATACTGGGTGTTCGCGTCCGATCCCGACGTGGCAGAAGCCCGCACCGAAAGGACCTGACGTGTACAACGGAGCCCGCATCGCCGCGGTCGTGCCCGCCTACAACGAGGAGCGGATGATCGCCACGGTGATCGAGACGATGCCCGCGTTCGTCGACCACATCGTGATCGTGGACGACCACAGCCCCGACGACACGTCCGGCGCCGTGCGCGCTGTCGGTGACCAGCGGGTCGTGCTCATCCGTCACGAGGTCAATCAGGGCGTCGGCGGCGCGATCATCACAGCCCACCGGGCCGCGATGGAGCTCGGCTCCGATGTCAACGTGGTCATGGCCGGCGACGCGCAGATGGACCCCGAGCACCTGCCGGAGCTGCTCGACGCCGTGACCAAGCAGGGCTACGGGTTCGCCAAGGCCAACCGGTTCTTCGCCCCCGAGTCGTTCCACGGGATGCCAGGCTACCGGGTGTTCGGCAATGTCGCGCTCTCGTTCCTCACCAAGCTGGCATCCGGATACTGGCACCTGTTCGATCCGCAGAACGGCTACACGGCCGTGCGCACCGAGGTGCTGCGCCGGGTGCCGCTCGATGCCGTGGCCAAGCGCTACAGCTTCGAGAACGACCTGCTGATCCACTTGAACATCCTGCAGGTGCCCGCCATCGACGTCCCGATCCCCGCCGT
Source organism: Leifsonia poae (assembly GCF_027921845.1). Taxonomy (GTDB): domain Bacteria; phylum Actinomycetota; class Actinomycetes; order Actinomycetales; family Microbacteriaceae; genus Leifsonia; species Leifsonia poae. The sequence continues at coordinate 74,594 of NZ_BSEN01000004.1, read as the reverse complement.
CTACGGCATCGAGGCGTCGAGCATCCGGCTGTCCCGGGTGGTCCCCGAGCTCCTCAGCCTGCTGACCAGAGGGTTCTGGCGCCGGATCTGGTACCGCTACGTGCTCTGGTCGTTCTCGCCGGTCGCGCTGCTGCTCTTCCTCGGCCTCATCCTCTTCGGCGTCGGTCTGGGGATCGCGATCTGGGTGTGCTTCCAGGTCGCCGGGTCCGTGGTGGCGACCGCCGCGACCGTCATGCTGGCCGCACTGCCCCTGATCTTCGGGGCGCAGATGCTGATCAGCGCGCTTCAGCTCGATATTCAGGCGAGTCCGTCGACTCCGACGTATCCGGCGTTCGAGGACTGACCGTCTCGGCCGCCACACGTGCCGCCCACAGCCAGACGAAGAGTCCGCTGCCTGCGAGCGCGACCACGATCCACAGGATGTTCGACCCGGGAGCCTGCCACTGGGGCGCGAGGATGAAGTACGACCAGGTGCCCGCTTCTCCCACCGCGTAGCGCCGCAGCGCACCCGCGATCGACAAGGTCTGCGCCAGCGCAGCGAGTCCGCCGAGGGTGATCACCCCGCGCAGCAGGAGGTGGCGGGGCACGATGACACCGGCGCGCGCCGGCCCTGGCCGCGCACCAGGCTGCGAAGCCGGCCCGGCGATCGCGACGGCACTGATCACCAGGACGCAGGCGTACGCGATGAGGGAGTACCGCCCCTGCCAGATGTAGCCGGACTGCCGGATCGACAGCGCTTGCGTCACGGCGGGCACGAGGAGGTAGCCGGCGACGGCGACGAGCACGGCGGCCAGGAGCCTTCCGCGGGCGACGATGAGAGCCGCGACGGCCGTGCCCATCGCGAGCAGCGTACCGAAGGCGATCACGAACGGCGGGGCGGGGGTGTCGAGCCAGCCGAAGAGCCCGATCATCCCGCGGTCGAACGAGCGGTCGAGGATCATCGCGATGAAGGCGCCGGACGGGCTGACATCCTGACCGGGGAAGTGCCCGAATCCGGAGAGCACTCCCACGCGCATCGTCCACAGCACCGACGCGATCACACCGATCCCGACCACCCCGATCGTCACCCACACCGCAGGCCGGCGGAAGAGCTCCCGGAGCCGCTCCGGGTCGGCCGCGACGAGGGCGATGATCACGATCAGCAACATCCACAGCGGCGACAGCGCTCGTGTGTTGGCCAGCAGCACGCCGGTGACGGCGATCAGCACGAGCACGGTGCGCCGGCGCTGCAGCTCCGGTCCGCGTACGAGCAGCAGCAGCAGAGCGAGCAGGGCTGCGCCCGCTGCGATCTCGACGGCGTTCGGATTGACGCTGCCGCTCAGGAACATGGTCGTCGGCGTCGCGATCGCGAGCGCTGCTGCACCGGCGACGGCCGACCGCCGGAATGCGAAGAGGGCGGCGACCGCGACCGCCAGCAGAGCCGAGCAGAGCAGCGCCGTGAGCAGCCGCATGGAGAAGACGACCGCGTGCGGCTCGCTGAACAGCAGGCTCGGCCAGCCGACCAGGGCGTAGTACACCGGGTTGTAGAGCCCGGCCGACGTCTTCGCCGTGACAATGGCGCTCGAACCGGGAGGCGTGCCCTGGCACGATGCCGACTTGTTCGGATAGAAGGCGAAGCACGTCCACAACCAGGCGTCGCCTTCGGCGCTCGGCACGCGCACCTCGGTGTAACCGGACTGCGGGAGGGGCTTGCCGACGAGTTCACCGCGCACGACCGCAGCGGCCTTGATGATGTGGGACGGCTCGTCTGGGCTCGCCGAGAGCGGGGTGGCGATGGACCAGGCCCCCGACACCAGGAACAGGGCCGCGAAGGAGACCAGGCCACTCAGCCAGATCGAGTTCGCCACCCTGCGCATGGCCTGAGCTTAGGAGACTCCGACCACCCGGTACACGACGCCGGGCCACATATCGGCAGAACTGAGCCTCCGGCCGTCGACCAGGGCCTTCACGCCCGGGATGTCGCTCGGCCCGAGCGGCTTGTACTCGGCGTGGTCGGTCTGGATGACGGCCGCGTCCGCCGGATCGCCGAGGGTGTACGGCTCGAGGCCGAGAGCCCGCAGTTCATCGTCGCTGTAGAGGGGGTCGTGGACGACGGGGACGGCACCCCGCGCACGGAGCGCCTCGACGGTGGGGAAGACGCCGGAGAACGCGGTCTCCTTGACCCCTCCGCGGTAGGCGGCGCCGAGCACGACCACCCGGGCGCCGGTCAGCTCGCCGTAGGCGCCCTCGAGCATCGAGACGGCGTGCGCCGGCATGGCAGCGTTCGCCTCGCGCGCGGCGCGAACGATCGTCGCCTCGGGGTCGTTCCACAGGTAGAGCCGCGGGTACACCGGGATGCAGTGGCCGCCGACGGCGATGCCCGGCCGGTGGATGTGGCTGTACGGCTGCGAGTTGGAGGCGTCGATCACCTGGTACACGTCGATGCCCGTGCGTTCGGCGTAGCGGGCGAACTGATTCGCCAGGCCGATGTTGACATCCCGATACGTGGTCTCGGCCAGCTTGGCGAACTCCGCCGCCTCGGCGGACCCGAGGTCCCAGACGCCGTTGGGGCGCGGCAGGTCGGGCCGCTCGTCGAAGTCGAGCACGGCCTCGTAGAACTCCAGCGCCCGCGCCGCGCCGCGCTCGGTGAGCCCGCCGATCAGCTTGGGGTACTTGCGCAGGTCGGCGAAGATGCGCCCGGAGAGCACACGCTCCGGCGAGAAGACGACGTCGAAATCGACGCCCTCGGTGAGTCCCGAGATCTCCTCCAGGCGTGGCGTCCAGCGCTCGCGCGTGGTGCCGACGGGCAAGGTCGTCTCGTACGAGATCAGCGTGCCGGGAGTGAGGTGGGCGGCGACCGATTCGGTGGCGGAATCCATCCAGGCGAAGTCGGGTCGGGCGTCGAGGTCGACGAACAGAGGGACGACGATCACGACGGCGTCGGCGCCGGGAACGGCATCCGCGTAATCGGTGGTCGCCCGCAGCGAACCGGCGGAGACTGCTGCGGTCAGCTTCTCGTCGAGGTCGGTCTCACCGGGGAAGGGGACCTGCGCGGCGTTCACCAGCTCGACGGTGCGGGGGTTGACGTCGACGCCGACCACCTCGTGCCCTTTCGAGGCGAACTGTACGGCGAGGGGCAAACCGATCTTGCCGAGCGCGATGACCGCAATCTTCATCTATCTGTCACTTCCCACGGGATGCAATCGAACCCCCCAATCCTACGTGGCCCGCGCGAGCGCCCCGCACCGGGCCGCCCAGGGCGATCTTGTATCCTCGACGGGTGTCAGACAAGAAGCGCCGTGTCACGGTGGTCACCACATGGTTCCCCAGTGAGGCGCAGCCCGCGCAGGCGCCGTTCAATCTGAACCATGCCCAGGCGATCGCGCTCGACTCGGACGTCGCCGTGATCCACGTGCGGCTCGGGAGCTCGGCACCGGACGTGAACGAGGTCTACGGGGGCATCCGCGTGCAACGCCGCTCGCTGAGCCCGCGGCACCCGCTGCGCAGCGCCCGGATGCTCGTCGCGATCGCGCGCGCGGTGCGCGCTTCCGACATCCTGCACACCATGGCGTTCTCCTCGGCGCTCGTCGCTGCCGTCGCGCTGCCGTTCTCGCGGCCCGCGTGGGTCCACACCGAGCACTGGAACGGGGTCACCAACCCGGCGAGCGTCTCACGCACCTGGGAACGGCTCGCCTGGATGCGGCGCGTCCTGCGTCGCCCCCGTCACCTCACAGCCGTCACCGGCCAGCTCGGCGCCGTGCTGAGCGAACTCTCCGGCGGTCGTCCCGTCGATGTCGTGCCCTGCGTCGTCGAGAACCCGCGCCCGGTGATCCAGCGCGACCCCGCCGGCATCCGGATGGTCGGTGTCGGCTTTCTCGTCCCTCGCAAGAACCCGCTGATGGCCGTCGACGTGGTTGCCGAACTGGCCAAGGAACGGCCCGACGTCTCGATGACCTGGGTCGGCGGCGGCCCGCTGCAGGCGGACGTCGAGGCGGAGTCGCGGCGTCTCGGCGTCGCCGACCGCTTCACCCTCACCGGCATGGTCGATCCCGACGCCGTCTTCGAGTACTTCGAGAAGGCGAACCTCTTCTTCCTCCCGACGGAGCAGGAGAACTTCTTCACGGCGGCCGCCGAAGCACTCTCCGCCGGCCTGCCCGTCGTGGCCGGCCGGGTGGGCGGCTTCACGGATTACATCGACGAGAGCAACGGCGTGATCACCGACGACCTCACCGTCGCCGGATACACAGCGGCGATCCTGCGCGCGGTAGATGGACTGAGCGACGTCCCGTCGGCGACCCTCGCCGAGCCCATCCGGGAGAGGTTCAGCCGCCGGCGCATCGCCGACCAGTTCGGAGCGATCTACGCGGCGGTCACCGCGGGCTGATCATCCGGCTCGTCGAGCGCTGACGACCGGGGCCCCCGCACCTCGATGTACCAGAGCGCGAGGGCGATCGCCGCGGCGAAGGTGACGACGCCGAACAGCCAGGCGACCATCGGGGAGATCGGCACGCTCCACCACCACACGACGTAGTGGTTGAGGTTCCAGTCGTTCACCGTGAGCCCCGAGATGTAGCGGCGCATGTTCACGTGGAGCGCCGCCGCATTGGCCACTGCGACGACGACCGCGATGACGGCGACCTGCAGCCGGCCGAACCCGAACGTGCGCCCGCGCACGGTGAGCAGCGCGACGCCGGCGAACATCAGCAGCACCGGCAGCACGTAACGCGGCTGCACCTGCACGCCGACCTGCGCACGGCTGACGTAGAGCAACCACATCGGGATGGCGAACAGCGTGAGGAAGACCGCGGCCAGCGCGATCAGCTTGCGAGCCGATGCGGAGCGCAGTCCGGCGAACGTCACGGCGCCGAAGACGGCGACGCCGGTCACCCAGACCACGGCGGGCATCGGGGTGTCCAGCCACCCGAGACCCCAGGTGCCGAGATTGCCTGCCCAGATCGACGGCAGGTTGAGCAGGTTGCTCCAAAGCAGTGCCGGGATCGTGATGACCTCGTCTTTGTTGCTGAAGCCGCTCGATGAGACGCCGGACTGCCCGGCGGTCAGATAGAAGAAGGCGGCGAGGACCACGAGCGCAGCGGGGAGGATCGCTTTGAGCCAGAAGGCGCGGCTGCGATCGATCGAGAGCACCCCGGCGACGCCGATCGCCAGCACGGTATAGACCGCCCCGTCGGCACGCGCACCAGCCCCCATCACCGCGAGGACGGCCGACAGGATGCCCAGGCCGATCGCCCGCCGCCCGCTCGACTCGAAGTAGCCGAGGAGCGCCAGCCAGAGCGAACCGCCGGAGATCACCGCCCAGGCGCTCGGGTTGTTGGAGGCGACCAGGAACATCCCGAGGGGGACGATGCCGATGGCCCACGTCCAGATCAGGGTGCGTCGCCGCGATGGAGCGAGCAGCCAGTAGAGCAGCGACATCAGCCCGACGAAGATGACGGCGTTCAGGATACGGAGCCCGATCACCGTCGCCGCGACGTTCGGCGTGACGAAGATGCTCATGAACGAGTAGTAGACGGGCGGGTAGATGCCCTGGAAGTTGCCGCGCGTCGTCGGCGTCATCGTGCCCGCCGGGGGTGCCTGCCGATTCTGGCAGACCGCGATCTCCGGCTTCACGTTGCACTTCGAGTCCGCGATCGCGTCGGGCACGGCCCGCTGATCCGGATGACCGGGGACCTGCTCGCAGATCCCGGGGCGGTCGCCGAGCCCGCACCAGATGCTGGGGAGGTGGTAATCGTCGTCGGGGCTCGACCCGATCGGCGACGAGACGGCCCAGGCTACGAGAGCAAGAAGGGTGAGGAGCGGAACGAGTGCGATGTAGGTCCACCGTCGACGGCGACGCGGAGCGGGAGGAGAAACGAGCACTGGAGAAGCTTAGCGGCAGCTGTCGCGCCGCTTACCGGTCGGCATACAGGTAAGCGTAGAACTCGTCTTTGAGCGCCCGGAGCGCGTGGTACTGGTTGCCCGACTCCTCCTGCATGACCTGGTCGATGGCGACGGCCGACTTGCGCACGCGCCAGCCGCGGCTGACGGCGACGAACGTCATCCACTGGTCTTCGAGCATCAGGAAGCGCGGAGGCAGTTCGAAGAACGACGGGTCGGCCACGAGGTCGAGGTCGACGATCGCCCCACCGGTTCCGGCGTAGTCGGCCGGCTCCCCCGGCTCCAGTTCGGAGCGCTTCCAGTGGCTGCCGTGGTTGCCGAACGCCCACCATGCCGCGATCGTGCGCGGCTCGTACTCGGCCAGCATCGTCGCCGCGAAGTCCGGACCGACCAGCTGGTCGTCGTCGAGCATGATGAACGGTCCGCGCAACCCATCCAGCCAGAGGCGACGTGCGACGACGAACCGCGCGACGCCGCCGATGTTCGCCGGCGATCGGATGAGCTCGACGGCGTGGGCGGTCCCCTCGAACGATTCCGCGAGCGCCGCGAGCCGCCGCTCGTATTCCGCCTGATGAGCGGGACCGTTGTTCCACAGGATCAGCCGCAACGGGCGATCGAGCTGCTGTCCGGCGATCATGCGCACGATGGCGTCGAAACGCGCCGGCCGGTTCCAGAGGCACATGATGACCGGCACGGCGTCCGCTGCCGGGGCTCCGACGACGACAGCAGGGCGCAGCGGCTGCGTGAGGAGGCGCTGCACCGCGGACGCGCGGCGCTGGTCCGCGCGCGCGCGACGGCGCTCGGCGAGCGTGCGTCGACCGCTGGCGGCCGCACGACGCGCACGACCGATGGTCGCCCCGGCGATCCTGACCGTCGAATCGGCGACGCGCACCGCCCGCCGTCCGGCGAGACGACGCAGCTCTGCCTCCGCCGCCGACGCCTGTGCCGCGACCGGCTCGAGAACGTCGATCCGGTCGAGAGCGCCGGCGAGACCGGCGCGCAGCGCAACGGCCTCGGCGTCGGCGGTGAGCGCGACGTCGGCGATTCCGGCCGCAGCGAGCGGGGCGAGCCGATTCTCGGCCCTGAGCGACCCGGCCGTCACGGCTGCCGCGATCACGTCGTCCGTGCCCGGCTCCGCGAGATACCGGGCGACTCCCACGGTGTCGGAGAGACCGTCACGCGCCCGCACTTGTTCGACCGAGCGGTCGGCGAGCCGCAGAACCTCGATCCCCGGCGCCTCTGCCGGGGACTCGTCGCCGGCGCGCAGAGCGGTTCGCGTCGCCGGTCGGCCCCCGGCGATCGCGGCGCCCGGCCGCAGATCGCGAAAGGTCAGGCGGGCGAACCCCGGCCCGGAGAGAGCGCGCTGCCCGGTCATCGGCACGACGGGCACGTCGATGCGACCGATCCCACGCTCGATGCGCTCGAAGGCGTCGACGAGGCGGACCCCGGTGGTCGTCGCGACCCAGAACTCGCCGCCCTGCGCGTCCAGTCTCCAGCCGTCGCCCTCCGGGTCCCACGAACGGGTGAGAACGGCCCCCGCACGATCGTCGGGGTCGACGGCTTCGAACGCCGTGCTCACAGCTGCGCTCGCGCTGCCGTCGACGATGATGACGCGGTCGACACCCTCGCTGCGATAGTGGAGCACGGACGCCGCCACGATGTCGTCGTCACCATCGGTCAGACGGAGCACGACCGTGAGGGTCATGCCGGTCAGCTCCGCTGCTCGCCCGTGAGCGCCACCTCGCCGAGGTCGTCGGCGACGGGCTCGGCGAACACAGCGCCGACAGCGAATTCGTAGTACGGGACGTCGAACGAGGCGACCTGCGGGAGGTCGTGGATGTGCCGCCCGGCATCGTCCATGAGGGACAGGTTCACGAAGTACTTGCCCGTGCCGAAGCGCACGTCCTTGATCGTGAACCGGATGGTCCGCGGCGAGGTGAGCCGGTCCAGGTGCAGACCGAGCCGTTTGGTGGTCGTGCCGTAGACGGCCTGACCGGTGGTGGAGTCGATCTGCACCGCGGCCATCCAGTTGTCGAGACCGTCGTAGTGCTCGACGTCGAGCTCGACCACCAGGTCGTCGCCCGGGACGACCGGATCGTGTTCGTCGCCGCCGGCGCGGTGCACGCGGGCCCCGAGGATCTTGCCCCTGCCCATGATCCCGGCCTGGTCGCCGCCCTCGGCGAGGCGGCGCTCTTCGAGGTTCTCGCGCAGCAGGGCGACGCCCTTGTTCGGCTCTCCCTCGAAGATCACGTTGCCCTTGTCGAGCAGGATCACCCAGTCGCAGAGTTCGGTGACCTGGCTCAGTGAGTGCGTGACCAGGAGGATGGTGCGGCCCTGCTCCTGGAACGAACGGATCTTGTCGAGGCATTTGCGCTGGAACGCCTCATCGCCGACCGCCAGGATCTCATCGACGAGCAGGATGTCGGGATCGGTGTGCACGGCGACGGCGAACGCCAGTCGCACATACATGCCCGACGAGTAGAACTTGACCTGGGTGTCGATGAAGGCGGCGATGCCGGAGAACGCGACGATCTCGTCGAAGCGCTCATCCGTCTCCGCGCGCGACAGCCCGAGGATCGAGGCGTTCAGGTACACGTTCTCGCGGCCGGTGAGGTCGGGGTGGAAGCCTGCTCCCAGTTCGAGCAGCGCGGCGATCCGCCCACGATGGCTGACCGTGCCGCTCGTCGGCTCCAGAATTCCGCCGATGACCTTCAGCAGTGTCGACTTGCCCGAGCCGTTGTGGCCGATCAGACCGACGGTCGTGCCTGCGGTGATGCGCGCGGAGACGTCGCGGAGGGCCCAGAAGTCCTCTCGGTGCTGGCGCCCGCGCCCGAAGGCGACGAGTCGCTCCTTGAGCGAGTTGTCCTTGCGTACGACGAAGCGCTTGGAGACGTCGTCGATCACAATGATCTCGGGGCCTTCCGGCACGGTCTGCGTAGTGTCCGTCATCGCCGCTCCGTCACAGTTCCTGGGCGAAGTTGCCCTGCAGCCGCGCGAAGACGCGCTGGAAGCCGAACAGCATCACGAGGCCGATGACGCAGGCGATCAGGATGCGCGGCATCAGCCAGTCGGGGGAAGGCACCGTGTCGCCGGCCACCCACATGGCGCGCTGGAACCCCAGCACCGCGAGCGTGATCGGGTTGTCGGTGTAGATGTCGAGGAGCACCCCGTTGCCGAGCGCATGCTGCACGGTCGACCAGGGGTACACGATGGGCGATGCCCACATGAGGATCATCATCGAGACCTCGACGAGGTACTGGATGTCGCGCAGATACACGTTCAGCGCCGAGAGCAGGATGCCGAACGCCGTGCCGAAGATCACCAGGAGCAGGAAGGACGGAACCAGGTACACGATGCCCGGGTGGATCGGGAACTTGCCGAACACCAGCGTCGCGATGACGAGGATCCCGAACTGGATCAGGAAGTTGAACAGCGCCGACCCGACGCTGGCGAGCGGGAAGATCTCTCTCGGTAGATAGATCTTCTTGATCAGCCCCGCGTTGCCGACGATCGACGAGGTGCCGCTCGACACGATCTCGCTGAACAGCGCGAAGGCCGTGAGTCCGGTGAAGACGTAGATCGCGAAGTCGGGCGTGCCCTTCGCCGCCTGCAGGAAGTGCCCGATGACCACGTAGTAGATCGCGAGTTGGGTGAGAGGACGCACGAGCGACCAGACGAACCCGAGCGCGCTGTCTTTGTAGCGGGCCTTGAGGTCGCGGCGCACCAGCAGGCCGAGCATTTCACGCTGGGCGAAGACGTCGCGGATGGCGGCCCAGGTCTTGCCGAAGGCACCGGCCGTCGGACCGACCTGCACCATCGGTGTCGAGGCGAGGGCCGCGAAGCGCGCTTCGCGCATCTCGCTGTCAGAGAGTGGAGTCGTCATGGGCAGGTGTAAGCATATCCGCACGCCTGCGAGCGAAGCTGGGAGCGGCCGGGAGAGGCGGACCCCGCCGCGGGCGTCAGTGCTTGCGCACGCGGTCGACCACGCGACCCGCCGCCCGCTTGATGCGCCTGGTCGGGAGCATGTTCAGTTCGAGCTGCAGAGCACCGATGCGATCACCGGCCTCGCGCACCTCGTCGATGAGCCCGTCGATGCGCTGCTTGCCCTCGTCGACGTTGCGGAGGAGCTCGGCGATCCTCGCGTCTTTGGCCCGGAGCTCGCCGATCGACTGCGCCTCGCTCGCAGCCAGCACCGGGCCGAATCGCCTGCCCGCGATCAGGGCGTCGTCGGAGAGCGGGACGTCGGGGACAGCCGACGGCACGGTCGAAGCGATCCTGGTCTCCTCGACGAAGACCCCGTCGCGGATGCCGGCCGCAAGCTCCTCGGCGTCGGGGTGCCGGATGACGTAGTACGCCTGCAGGGCACCCGCCAGCCATCGGTAGTACTCCCGCATCCCGTGGTGATTGGGACTCGGCTGCAGTTCCGGATTCGCCGCGTAGGCCTGGCCCGCCTTGGCGACCTTGCCCTCGAACTGCTCCCACGAGCGCCAGGGGAAGTGCAGCACTTCGACGCCGAGGCCGTTCGGCACCTCGCCGTTCTGCTCGAGGTTCACGAAGTGGTTGCCCTGGGCGACCTCGATCTCCGCGCTGCCGACGTGCACGGCGTCCGGCGTCGAGTGCGCGTGGATGCCCAGCTCGTTCAGCCGCTCCACGGGGCGCGTATCGCGGTAGACCAGGCGCTGGAGTCCGGTGCCTCGTTGGGCGGGCGCCCCCGTCATGTCGACCACGTCGACCCGGAACGTCGCCAGCTCGCGCGGCAGCAGCTCGAAGACCTCGCGCAGCGTCGCGCCGCCCGCGGTGGGGAGCCAGAACTCGTCGGCGTCGGCGTTGATCACCCAGTCGGCCCCGTACTGCGTTGCGGCGTCCCTGGCCATGCCGGTGACCACGGAGAACTGCTGCTTGCGCTGCACGGGATCGTGGCGCAGGTCGATGGCATCGCCGAACGACTCCAGGATCTCGACGGTCCCGTCGAGCGAGCCGTTGTCGGTGACGATGAGTGTGTCCACGCCCTGAGCAAGGGAGTGCTCGATCATCGAACCGATGACATCCGCCTCGTCGCGGACCATCAGTGTCATGGCAAGTCGCACAGGGATCGCTTTCGTGTGAGCTTTCGAGTGATCACTCATCATTCCATACCGCGCATCGAATACTCGGATGCCTGCCAGTCCCACCTTGTAGACTGCTCCGCGTTCATCGACGGACCGCAAAGGATTCGAGGTACATGAAGAAGCGTCGCACCGGGGTCGTCTCCGTAGTCCTCGTCAACTTCCGCGGCGCGGACGACACCATCGAGTGCATCCGGGGCCTGCAGCAGCTCAACTGGCCGAGCGAGCTCCTCGAGATCGTGGTCGTCGAGAACGGGTCGGGTGACGACAGCCTCGAGAAGCTCACCGCGCTCGGCGACGAGATCACTCTCATCGACTCGGGCGCCAACCTCGGCTTCACCGGCGGCTGCAACCTGGGCGTCGCGAACTCGACAGGCGAGTTCGTCGCGTTCCTGAACAACGACGCCAAGCCGCACGCCGACTGGATCGCCGAGGCGATCGGCACCTTCTCCACCGGTCTCGACATCGGGGCGGTCGCGAGCAAGGTGCTCGACTGGGACGGCGTGAACGTCGACTACCTCGATGCCGCCGTCACCTGGTACGGCATGGGCTACAAGCCGCACGCCGGCGAGCCGGACCGCGGCTCGTGGGACGTGGAGAAGGACGTGCTGTTCGGCACCGGCGCCGCCATGTTCATTCGGGCCGAGATCTTCGAAGAGCTCGGCGGGTTCGACGACAACTACTTCATGTTCTACGACGATGTCGACCTGGGCTGGCGGCTGAATCTCCTCGGCCACCGATTCCGGTTCCAGCCGAAGTCGCTGGCGTACCACAAGCACCATGCGTCGATGAACAAGTTCGGCAACTTCCGCGAGGAGTACCTGCTCGAGCGCAACGCCCTCTACACGCTCTACAAGAACCTCGACGACGAGTCGCTCAGCGACGTGTTCTCCGGAGCCCTTCTGCTCGCGGTGCGCCGGGCCGTTGCCCGCGGCAAGCTCGACTCGACCGGCCTCGACCTGCGCAAGCCGGGCGGGGACGACGAGCCCACGATGCCCGTCTCCAAGTCGACCATGGCCGGTGTCTTCGCGATCGACCAGCTGGTCGAGTTGCTGCCCGAGATGAGCGAGGCGCGCGAGAAGGTGCAGAGCACCCGCGTGCGCAGCGATCGCGAGCTGCGGCGGCTGTTCGGGAACGTGGACGAGCCCGCCTACCCCATCGAGAGCTACCTCGAGGGCTACGAGAAGATCGTGCGCAACCTCGACGTGCTGTCGTCGTCGGCGCGGCGACGCATTCTGGTCATCACCGGCGACCCGGTCGGCGGCCGCATGGCAGGGCCGGCGATCCGCGCCTGGCACATCGCCAAGGAGCTCGCGGGCGAACACGACGTGCGCCTCGTCTCGATGAACCGTGTCGAGGCGGTCGACGCTCCGTTCGAGCTCGCCGCCGTCTCGCATCACCGCCCGAGCTCCATGGTGGAGCACGAACAGTGGGCCGACGTGATCATCGTTCAGGGCAACGCCCTGATGCTCTTCCCCGTGCTCGAGAAGACCAAGAAGATCCTCGTCGTCGACGTCTACGACCCGATGCACCTCGAACAGCTCGAACAGGGCAGGGGGCAGACGATCAAGCTGTGGAACAAGCAGATCGCCGACGCGACCCTGTCCCTCAATCACCAGCTCGAGGCCGGCGACTTCTTCCTGTGCGCCAGCGACCGTCAGCGGCACTTCTGGCTGGGCCAGCTCGCGGGACTCGGCCGCGTGAATGCCTACACCTACTCCCGCGACTCCGAACTCGATTCGCTCATCGCCGTCGCTCCGTTCGGCATCTCGAGCGACGACCCCGTGCAGACCCGCCACGCGATCCGCGGAGCGGTCCCCGGCATCGGCGCCGACGACAAGGTCATCGTCTGGGGCGGCGGCATCTACAACTGGTTCGACCCGCAGACGCTCATCCGCGCCGTCGGCGAGCTCGCTGTGAAGCATCCGGACGTGAAGCTGTTCTTCATGGGGGTCAAGCACCCGAATCCGGATGTTCCGGAGATGGAGGTCGTCGGCGAGGCGAAGCGCCTGGCCGAGGAGCTCGGCCTCCTCGGCACCCACGTGTTCTTCAACGAGAACTGGGTGCCCTTCGAGGAGCGCCAGAACTACCTGCTCGACGCCGACCTCGGTGTCTCGACCCATTTCCAGCACGTCGAGACGACGTTCTCGTTCCGCACGCGCATCCTGGACTACCTGTGGGCCGGGCTCCCGATCGTCACCACCGAGGGCGACAGCTTCGGCGACCTGGTCGCCGAACGCTCGCTGGGCGCCGCCGTGCCCGAACGCGACCAGCGCGCGTTGGTGACGGCGATGGAGCGACTCCTCTACACCGAGAAGGCGACGGCGACAGCGCGCAAGAACGTCGCCGTGGTGCGCGAGGACTTCCGCTGGTCGAACACGCTCGCTCCACTCGTGGCGTTCTGCCAGAACCCCGCGCACGCGGCTGACAAGGCCGTCTCGGGCAAGAAGGGCTCCGACGGCACGTCGAAAAAGAAGAAGAAGTCCGATCGGGTGCCGAGCACCGGCGTGCGCCGCGACTTCGAGCGGGCGATGTACTACCTGCGCGAGGGCGGGCCCGGCGCGGTCGTGACGCGCTACCGCGCCCGCCAGACGCGCAGGCGCGACGCCGCAGAATGAGCGAGCGCTCCGTCCTCGTCGTCACCGTCACGTACAACTCGACGGAGGCGGTGAGCCATTTCCTCGCGTCGATCCCGGCTGCCGGCTCGTCCGTCGGTGAAGTGATCGTGGCCGAGAACGCCTCCTCCGAGGCGGACGAGACCCGCGCCGTCACGGAGGCGTCCGGCGCGCGCTTCTTCCTGCTGCCCGACAATGTCGGGTACGGATCAGGCGTGGCCGCAGCGATCGACGCCGCGACGCAGCCGTATGACTATATCCTCGTCTCGAACCCCGACGTCGTACTCGAACCCGGCTCGGTCGACCTGCTGGTGCAGGCCGCCGACGAGTTGCCGGGCGGCGGATCCTTCGGCCCGAAGATCCTCACGGCGGAGGGCGACGTCTATCCCTCGGCCCGGCAGCTTCCCAGCCTCCGCACCGGAGTCGCTCACGCCGTCTTCGGCCGGATCTGGCCGGGAAATCCGTGGACCGTGGCCTACCGTGCCGAGCGGGAGAACGACCGGCGCCGCAACGCCGGCTGGCTCTCGGGTGCGTGCCTGCTCATCCGCCCGGAGGCCTACCGCGCCATCGGCGGCTTCGACCTGTCGTACTTCATGTACTTCGAAGACGTCGATCTCGGCGATCGTCTCGGTCGTGCCGGATGGGCGAACGTCTACGTGCCCGACGCGGTGATCACCCACTCCGGAGCGCACTCCGCCTCGCGCAACGTCAAGCGGATGGAGAAGGCGCATCACGACAGCGCCTACCGCTATCTGTCACGGCGGTACTCCGGCTGGTACAACGCGCCCGTCAGGCTGGCACTCCGCCTCGGCCTCTGGGGGCGCCTCTGGTGGGTCTCGCGCTGACGTCAGCAGTGGACGGCGGTCAGCAGGGCGGCAACGTGTTGATCGAGGGGGCCAGCGCGGCCGGGCCGCCGAGCATCACGACCTTCTTCGCACCGAGCGTCACGATGTCGTTGCCGATCCCCCGCGGCACGCAGGTACCGGGCACCACGAACAGCGGGCTCGCGGTGGCGCCGGCAGCCGCCGCACCGGCCAGCGCATCCGGGAACGACAGCCCGGTCGCGATGTACACCGTCGTCGCGGCGTCGAACGCGTCCATGTTCACGAGGTGGCTCGTGCCGTAGCGGTTGGACCCGCCCAGCCTGACGGACGTCGAGCCGGCGAGCTTGAGGCTCGCCTCCATCGTCGGCTTGATCACGGCGGGCCCTCCCACGATGGCCACGGCCCGGATCTTCGACGACGACAGGAACGCTGCCGTGCCCGGGTCGAGCACCGCTGCCGTGCTGTCGATCAGGATGATGGGCTTCTTCGTCGCTCCGGCCGCGGCAGTCGCCGACAGTGCATCCGGGAAGTTGTACGCCGAAGCGACGTAGGCGGCCGTGGCCCGGCCGAAGACCGTCGCCGCCACCTTCTGGGAGGTCTCGAACCGGTTCACTCCCGCGATGCGTTGCACGTTCGGCTGGATCGACCTCAGTTGCGCCGCGACGGTCTCGCTCACGGCCGCCGGCCCGCCCACGATGACGATCTTCTTGGGCGCAAGTCTGCGCAGCTCGGCCGCGATCGTGGCCGGCAGGCCCCCGGGGGCGACGAGCAGCAGCGGGCCACCCTGGGCAGCCGCGGCGGGACCAGCGCTCAGGGCGTCGGCGAACTTCGTTCCGGAGGCGATGTACGCCACCGGCACTCCTGGCTGCGGGTAGGTCGCCGTCGAGACCGCGACCGAGGTGGCGAACCGGTCGGCCCCACTGAGCCGGGAGACGACGGGCGAGCCCTTCACAGCTGGTGAATAGAACGTGTTCTTGCAGCCGAAGTTCGTGTCACCCGCCGGGTTCCCCGGGGCAGCGATGGCCGTCACGCAGGCCATGAACTGACCGTTGGCGTTGTTCCGCGGAACGGACACGACGAACCCGTGGGCGTTGCCCGCTCCGGGATACGCGGCGCCGACATCGGGTCGCGAGGTGTTCGCCGCCACGGTCGTCGTCGTCGTTCCGGCGGGGGTGTTCAGCGTGATGCGGACGTTGATCGATTTCTGCACCGAGGATTTATCGATGGCCCAGCCGGTCAGGGTGTACGCCGTCGCGCCGAGGGTGGCGGTGTCGTACATGCCGATCGGCGCTGTGCTCGCGGTCGGCGAGCCGAACCAGTCGCTGTACAGCCGCCAGAAGTTGCGGTTGCCGTACGCGGAGCACGTGTCGCCCGTTCCGTAAAGGTTCGCGAGGGCCGCCGCGTTCGGCTGATAGGGCGTGTAGTAGTACAGCGCCGCCGTCGCGGCGTTCTTCACCAGCACGTTCGACGCGCCGCACTTGGAGTCCGGCACGTTGTAGAGGATCGAGCTGACCTTGCCGACCGGATACCGGGTGAACGCCTGGCTCGTGCCGGGAGGATTCCCATAACGCTTGAACTGCCAGGCCGCCATGTACACCTGGTTGTAGAAGCCGTAGTACCTCGCATCGCACGCCGACGTGTCCGGGCAGCCGTATCCGGTCGCCTTCCGGTACTGGCCCGAGGTCGGCCACGAATCCGTCACGAGGCTCTGCTCCTTCTCGAGCAGCACGATGAGGGCCTTCTGGCTGATACCGCAGGCGCGACCGACCTTGTAGACGATCGTGGCAGCGCTCTCGAGCGAGGCGCCGGCGTACGCGGCGCACATCGCGTCGGCCGGGCGGGAGACCGTGGCCTGGGTGTAGCTCTTGAGGCAGGTGTACCCGCTGCGGCAGGTGGGGACCTCCGCGTTGAGGAAGGTCTGGATCGTGGGAACGTCGATTGCGTTGCCGTTGTAGAAGTTGTCGTCGCTGATCAGGTAGCCGGGTGTGAACGCCGACGCGACCGCCGCGTCCGCCCGCTCGGCCGGCGCCGCGATCGTCAGCGTTCCGAGAGCCAGAGCGATGGCGGTGAGGAAGGCGGCGATGAGGCGCGTGCGGGCGGGTCGGGTCAACACGGGTCTCAACCTATCCAGAATCGACGCGTGCAGGATGCCAGCCACGCAATGAAATTGCATCCATCTGCATGGATTCGCAATTAACGAGCGAAACTCAGCTTTCGGCGGCGAGCAACCCCTCGAGATAGCGGCCGTACCCGCTCTTCACGAGCGGACCCGCGAGCTCCGCCAGCTTGGCGTCGTCGATCCACCCGGCACGCCAGGCGATCTCCTCGATACAGCCGACCTTGAACCCCTGCCGGTCCTCGATCACGCGCACATACTCGGAGGCCTGCATCATCGACTCGAATGTCCCGGTGTCCAGCCAGGCCGTTCCCCGGTCGAGCACCTGCACCTGCAGCTTGCCCGCCTCGAGGTAGCGCTCGTTGACCGTCGAGATCTCCAACTCGCCACGGGCGCTCGGCTCGATGGTCTTGGCGATCGCGACGACCGAATTGTCGTAGAAGTAGAGTCCGGGCACGGCGTAGTTGCTCTTCGGCGTGACCGGCTTCTCCTCAATCGAGACCGCCGTGAAGCTGTCGTCGAACTCGACGACGCCGTAGGAGGTCGGGTTGCTCACGTGATACGCGAAGATCAGGGCGCCGTCGATGTCATTGTGGTTGCGCAGCGACGAGCCGAGGCCGGCGCCGTGGAAGATGTTGTCCCCGAGCACCAGCGCCACCGACTCGTCGCCGATGAACTCCTCGCCGATGATGAAGGCCTGCGCGAGACCGTCCGGAGACGGCTGCACCGCGTACTCGAGCCGGATGCCCAGCGAGGAGCCGTCGCCGAGGAGCGCTTTGAACTGCTCGTTGTACTCGGGCGTGGTGATGATCAGGATCTCGTTGATGCCGGCCATCATGAGCGTGGACAGCGGGTAGTAGACCATCGGCTTGTCGTAGATGGGCATGAGCTGCTTCGAGATGCCCTTGGTGATCGGCCACAGCCGCGTGCCGGATCCGCCGGCCAGGATGATTCCACGCATGGTCGTCTAGTTTCCTCCGTTGTCGAGTGACGCGTAGAAAGCCCGCGCGGCGTCCCAGGTCGGCAGGAGCCCCAGCTCGGCGGCCTCGGCCAGCCCCGGCGCGTCCGTGTCCTTGGGTGAGAGCAGCAGTTCGCCTGCCTCCTCCGGGAAGCGCAGCGCGATGTCGGCGTCGAGCGGGTTGATGCCGTGCTCCCTGGTCGGGTTGTACACATCCGTCACCAGGTAGCTCACGGTCGCGTCATCGGTGAGCGCGACGAAGCAGTGGCCGAGGCCTTCGGCAACGTAGATGGCCCGACGATCGACGTCGTCGAGGAGGACCGAGTCCCAGGTGCCGAACGTCGGCGATCCCACCCGGATGTCGATGACGAAGTCCAGCACGGCCCCGCGAGGTGCCGTGACGTACTTGGCCTGGCTCGGCGGGATGTCGGCGAAGTGGATCCCTCGGACGGAACCCCGCCGCGACACCGAGGTGTTGGCCTGCTTGAGGTCGAGGGAATGCCCCACCGCCTCCTCGAGCCGGTCGAACCGGTACCACTCCAGGAACAGGCCACGGTCGTCGGCGATCTGCTTGGGGGTGATTTCGTACGCGTCGGGCACGGAGAGTTCACGGATTTGCACCAACGGAGTCTACCAATCGCCGACGCGCACGAAATCTCAGCGGCACACGGTGAGCTTGGAGACCTCGTTGCTCACCGATGCGGGCCCGCCCAGGAGGGCGAGCTTGGCCGGCTTCACCCCGAGAGCTCCAGATGCGGCGGCGCTCGGTACGCAGGTGGGCTTCACCACGTACAGCGGGCTCTTCGCGGCACCGGCGGCCGCTGCTCCGGCGAGGGCGTCGGGGAAGACGAAGCCGTTCGCGAGATAAACGGCGGGGGCGGTGCCTTTGAAGCTGTTGACGTTGAGGTTGGCGCTGACCGCGAACCTGTCGGCTCCGTCGTAGCGGCCGACGGTCATCAGCTTCGCCAGCTGCGCCTGGATGCCGGCCGAGACCGACGCCTTGCCGCCGACGATGTGCACGGTCGTGGTCCCGAGCGAGCGGAGGAGCGCGAGCGTCGGTGCATCCAGCGAGCTCCGGGAGCCGTTCACGAGCAGCACGGGCGCCGATCGAGCGCCTGCCGCGGCTCCCGCCGACAACGCGTCCGGGAAGGTGGCACCGGTCGCGATGTACACCGTCTTCGCCCCGGTCGCTGCCCACGCATCGGCGACGACGGTGCGAGAGGCGTCATACCTGTCGACGCCGGCGCGCCGGGCGATGTTCGGCTGCACGGTCGCAAGCTTCTGCATCACGGCCGTGCTCACCGAGCCCTGGCCGCCGACGACGATGATCTTCTTCGGCTTGAGCCGCTTCACCTCGGCGAGCACGTTCGAGGGCACGCCCGTCGGCTGCACCAGGAGCAGGGGGGC
>NZ_BSEN01000004.1:0-55658 GCF_027921845.1 Leifsonia poae | reverse complement strand
AGCGAGGCGGCCGGCGCGGCGCTCAGGGCGTCGGGGAAGTTCGCACCGCTCGCCACGTAGACGACGGGGACCGAGCCGGCCGGGTACGCGGCACGCGAGATCGACACCGCGACGGCGTAGCGGTCGGCCCCTGACGCACGCGAGACCGAGGGCGTCCTGCCGGCGATCGTCGACCCGAACCAGCTGGTGTACGTCCCCCAGAAGTTGCGGTTCCCGTAGCTGGAGCACTTGTCTCCGGTGCCGAAGAAGTTCGCGAGCGCCGCCGCGTTCGGCTGGTAGGGCGTGTAGTAGTAGAGGGCGGCCGTCGCCTTGCTCCAGATCGCGACGGGCGCAGAGCCGCAGTTGAGCGAGGCCTTCTCGGAATAGAGGACATTGGTGACCTTGCCCACCGGAAACCACGTGAAGTAGTTCGAGGTCCCCGCGGGGTTCGCGTAGCGCTTGAACTGCCAGGCGGCTCCGTAGACCTGCGCGAAGAACCCGGCGGTGTCCGGATCGCAGCCGATGCCCGGATCGTCAGGGCACGAGTAGCCCGTGGCGTACGCGTACTGCGTGGCGGAGGGCCAGTCGTCGGTGACGAGGCCCTGCTCCTTCTGCAGGAGGGAGACCAGCACGCCCGGGTTGATCCCGCACGAAGCGGCGACCTTCGTGATGATCACCGATGCCAGTTCGCTGCTGGCCGCCGTGTATCCCTTGCACATCGCGTCGGCGCTGCGCGCCGCGGTGGCCGCCTTGTAGCTCCTCAAGCAGACGTAGCCCGTCTTGCACGTCGGTACCTGCGTGTCGAAAAGGCCCTGGATCTGCCCTTGCGAGAACGCCGTTCCGTTGTAGAACACGGCATCGGTCATCAGGTTGCCTGCGGCGAAATCTGACGCGACCACGGTCGCCGCGGCGGAGAACCGCGAGGAGCCGTCGGGCGCCGCCAGCTCGGGCGCTGTCTTGGCCGCTCGGGTCAGCCCCGTCGCCGCCTCCGCCTTCGCCACCCCGGCGTAATAGGCCTGCGCGGCCGCCGACGACGCGCCGTCGCCCTGATCACCAGGCGAGGCGACCGCTGGCAGCCCTCCTGCGATCAGTGCCGCCCCCGCGACGAAAGTTCCGATGACAATGCTCAGCGCCGAGCGCTTCCCCCATTTGCTCACCCGCCGATCCTAGCGACAGATTCGTGCAGGGGTGCATGATTCGGGAGGTTTGCGCGAAAATCTCTCGGCTAGACTCGTTGCCGATTCTGTCGACAGAAAGCACCCATCACCACATGAAGATTCTTGTCACCGGCGGTGCCGGTTTCATCGGCTCCAACTTCGTCCGCCGCACCCTCCAGGATGCGTACCCCGGGCTCGAAGGCGCCGAGGTCGTCGTCCTCGACGCGCTCACGTACTCAGGAAACCTCGAGAACCTCGCACCGGTCGCCGACTCCCCTCGGTACACCTTCATCAAGGGCGACATCCGCAACGGCGGTCTCCTCGACGAGCTGTTCCCCACGGTCGACGCCGTGGTGCACTTCGCCGCCGAGTCCCACGTCGACCGGTCGGTGCGCGATGCATCGATCTTCGTCGAGACCAACGTGCTCGGAACGCAGCAGCTGCTCGATGCTGCGCTGCGCAACAATCTCAAGCGCTTCGTGCACGTCTCCACCGACGAGGTCTACGGCTCGATCGCCGAGGGATCGTGGGCGGAGGACCGCCCGCTCGAGCCGAACTCCCCGTACTCGGCGTCGAAGGCCGGCAGCGACCTGCTCGCTCGCAGCTACTTCCGCACGCACGGCCTCAACGTCTCGATCACGCGCTGCTCGAACAACTACGGCCCCTACCATTTCCCCGAGAAGGTCATCCCGCTCTTCGTCACGAATCTCATCGACGACAAGCATGTGCCGCTCTACGGCGAGGGCAACAACATCCGCGACTGGCTGCACGTGGACGACCACACGCGCGGCATCGCCATGGTGCTGGTCAACGGCCGCGCCGGCGAGATCTACAACATCGGCGGCGGCACCGAGCTGACGAACAAGGAGCTCACCCAACTGCTCCTCGACGCCACCGGCAAGGACTGGTCGTACGTCGATCGCGTCGCCGACCGTCTCGGCCACGACCTGCGATACTCGGTCGACATCTCCAAGATCCAGAAGGAGCTCGGCTACGAGCCGCTCGTCCCGTTCCAGCAGGGACTGGCCGACGTCGTGCAGTGGTACCGCGACAACCGTGCCTGGTGGGAGCCCCTGAAGGCCCGCGCGGCGCTGGACAACTGAGCGCGATGACCCGCTATCTCATCGCCGGAGCGGCCGGCATGCTCGGTCAGGACCTGCAGCGCGCCCTCGCCGGCCGCGACGTCACCGCGCTCGGCCGCGCCGACCTCGACGTGACCGACAGGGATGCCGTGCTCGCCGCGGTCGCCGGCCACGACGTCGTGATCAACGCGTCGGCGTACACGAGGGTCGACGATGCAGAGACGCACGAAGACGAGGCATACGCGATCAACGCGACAGGCGTGGAGAACCTCGCGGTCGCTGCGCACGAACACGGTGCGAAGCTCGTCACGGTCTCGACCGACTACGTGTTCGACGGCTTCGGAACGTCGCCGTACTCCGAGGGCGCCCCGCGCGACCCGATCAACGCCTACGGCCGCACGAAGGCCGCCGGCGAGGAGCTGGCTCTCGCCGCGCATCCGGACGGCACCTACGTGGTGCGCACCGCCTGGCTGTACGGGGCGGGCGGCGCGAACTTCGCGAAGACGATGGTGAAGCTCGCCGGCAGCCACGAGACCGTCTCGGTGGTCGCCGACCAGCTCGGGCAGCCGACGTGGACCGGTGACCTCGCCGCCCAGATCGTCGCGCTGCTCGATGCGGATGCCCCGGCAGGCATCTATCACGGCACGAACGCCGGGCAGGCGAGCTGGTACGAGTTCGCCAAGGCGGTCTTCAGCCGGGCCGGTTTGAACCCTGATAGGGTCACACCGACCGACAGCTCGCAGTTCGTGCGACCGGCACCTCGGCCCGCGTACTCGGTACTCGGTCACGAGGCCTGGCGTGCCGCCGGCCTCGAGCCCATGCGGGAATGGCAGGATGCGCTGGCCGACGCCGCGCGACACGGAGTTCTGGAGCAGCATGACAACCCTGAGAGTGGTCGTTGATGAGCTCATCGGCGACGCTCCCGGTGGGGCCCGCCGCTACGCCGAGGAACTGACCAGGCAGATCATCGCCACGGCGCCCCCCGGCTGCGAGGTCGAAGGCATCGTCTCGAACGTGCCGCAGGAGACGTTCGACGACGTCGCGTCCCGTCTGCCGGGGCTCGCCCGGCTGATCAAGCTCCCGCTCGCGCGTCGCGAGCTCACCATGGCCTGGCAGTCCGGACTGGCGATGCCGGGCGCGGGCGGCATGATCCACGCCCCGAGCCTCTTCGCGCCGCTGCGCCGCCACGACCGTCTCAACGACGGCGAGCAGATCGCGGTCACCATTCACGACGTCCTCCCCTGGACGTTCCCGGAATCGCTGTCGTCGACGAGTGTGCTGTGGCAGAAGGCGATGGTCAAGCGCGCGCGCAAGCACGCCGACGCGATCGTGGTGCCGACGCACGCCGTCGCGAACCAGCTGTCCGAGGTCGTCGACCTCGGCGATCGCGTCCGGGTCATCGGCGGCGCTCCGGCCACGACGCTGCGGCTTCCGTCGGACGCCGACGAGAGGGCGCACCGGCTCGGGCTGCCCGAACGCTACGCCCTCACGCTGGGGTCGATCATGCCGCGTAAGGGCCTGACCCCGCTCATCCGGGCCATCGCTCGCCCGGAGGCGCAGAGCATCCCCCTGCTGATCGCCGGCCCTGATCGTTTCGGCGACGGCTCGGCGACGGGCGTCGCCGCGGCGGCGGGACTCCCCGAGGATCGCGTGCGCGCGCTCGGCCATCTCGACGACCCCGACCTCGCGGTCGTGCTCGACCGCGCGACCCTCTTCGTCTATCCGAGTCTGGCCGAGGGCTTCGGGCTGCCGATCGTGGAGGCCTTCAAGTTCGGCGCCCCCGTGATCCACTCCGACGATCCCGCCCTGGTCGAGGTAGCCGCCGGCGCCAGCCTGATCGTCGAGCGACCGGAGACGGCCGCTGACACCGACGGGTACGCCGAGCGGCTCGCCGCGGCGATCGGCCGCGTTCTCAGCGACGATGCTCTGCGCACCCGGCTGGGAGTGCTCGCCGCCGACCGCGCGCGGGCGTTCAGCTGGCGCGACTCCGCCGAGCGGGTCTGGCAGCTGCACGCCGACCTGTAGGCGGCCCAGCCCTATCCGGAAGCGCGCCGCGGAAGGCCGATCGGATCAGCTCCGCGCGTCGGCCTTGGCGCGCTCGACCGCCGGCCGATCGGCCGTTCGCTCGGTCTCCGGACGCTCGCCCGGCTCCGCGCGATCCGCCACGACCTCTTCGCGGCCGAACCACGACGCGTAACGCTCCGACGCCCACGCCCCGACCGCGCGCGACCAGCCGTGACTGCGCTTCTCGACGAGCCAGGTGAAGCCGACGGCCACGAGGATGGCGACCGGGACGCCGAAGAGCAGGGGGACGAACCACGGCTGACCGGCGAACAGGTAGGTGCTGAAGATCAGGATCGGCACGTGCACGAGGTACAGGCTGAACGAGATCGTCCCCGCGAACTGCAGCGGGCGCGACTCGAGGAGCAGGTGCAGCGGCTTCCAGCCGATCGCCGCGACGACGATGGCGGCGGCCGCGAGCGGGGCCAGGCCCTTGAGCGCGAAGACGAGCTCCGGAGCGTCTCCGGAGTTCTGGCCCATCAGCCACGGGGCGATCATCAGCATCGAGCCGCCGAAGGCCATCAGGAACCACAGCGGGTGACGCCACCGGCGCCGGTTCATGCGGTCGGCGAACTGGCGCACGGCGTCGAGGCGAACCGCGACGACGGCGCCGACGAAGAAGGCAGGCAGGTAGCTCAGGGCGCCCGAGTCGGTCCGCACCCCGAGCCAGGTGAGCACGGAGGCGGCGATCAGGCCGGCCATCCACCACTTGCGCACCGCGATCGCGGCGATCGCGATGACGGGCAGCGCGAGCGAGAAGACCAGCTCCCAGCGCAGCGACCACAGGGGGTTGTCGATCTGTCCATCGCCACCGAGAAGGTCCCAGGCCTTGACGATGTACTCCCACGAGAAGTTGGGCGTCGAGGAGTCGCTGAGCCAGGTTCCATCGGGCTGGGTCGAACGCTGGGGGATGGCGACCACGAAGGCGGCGGCGACGAGCGCCGCACCCATCACGGGGACCATCAACCGCACCACTCGGCGCGGGAAATAGGCGACCCAGTCGAATCCACGTGAGCGGACGACGGGAAGCGAGACCACCAGACCGGACAGCACGAAGAACACGATCACCGACTCCCAGCCGGCCGTCGCCAGCTTGAGCGGGGTGTAGGTGATCCACCACATCGGCGAGCCGGTCTGAACGTTTCCGGCGCCCGGTGTTCCGGGGAAAGTGGGGTTCGTGTACATGGCGTGATGGGCGAGCACGATCAGCGCCGCAAGGCCGCGCAGGCCATCCAGTGCGGCGAGCCGCCCACCCGTTTTCGTCTTCACATTCACACCAGTACTCGACATAGGCCGACCACGGTAGCCCCGGTACCTCAGAAGATCCTGTGACCTGTTCAGGGGACAGCTGAAGGCGGGTGCCCGATGGCGGCGCTATTTGCCGGTCGGCTTGGGCGTCGCGGGCGCGAGCGACTGCTGCACGAGTTTGTGGATCTGGCCGTAGTCGGGAGAGGTCGGCTCGATCAGAGGAGGCACCAGCTCGAGCTGCTTGACGGGGAGCTTGCGCGTCTTCATCCCGAGATCGACGAAGTAGCCGAGCATCGACTGCGGGATGTCCGTCTTGACCACCTGAGTGCCGGCGTTCGCGATGCCCTGGAACTTCGACACCACGTTGACCGGGTTCACCTGCTTGAGGATCGCATCCTGCAGCTGACGCTGGCGGGCCATCCGGTCGTAGTCGCTCGTGCCGTGGCGCGACCGGGCGTACCACTGGGCGGTGTAGCCGCTCATGTGCTGGGTGCCCGGCTTGATCCACGAGGTCACGTGGTTGAGGTTCTCGTCGCCGCCGATGGGGAGGCGTTCGGAGACCGTGATGTCGACGCCGCCGAGCGTGTCGATCAGGTCGGCGAAGCCCTGCATGTCGATCAGCACGTAGTACTGGATCGTCAGACCGGTCGCACCCTCGAGGGCGTCCCGCATCGACTCGATGCCGGGATCGCTGTGCTCTGCCTTGGCCTTCGGGTACAGCTGCGACTTGTAGAGCGACACCTCGGTGTAGATCGAGTTGAGCTGGCAGACGTCGACGTCGCAGTGGTCGTCGTAGCCGTAGCCGTCGGGGTAGAGCGCGTGCAGCGGGGACGAGGCCGGGAACGGCACGGGATTGAGGTCGCGCGGCAGGCCGATGGTGACCGCCTGGCCCGTGCTGGCGTCGATGCTGACGACCGACATGCTGTCGGGGCGCAGACCGTCCCGGTCGGGGCCGGCGTCGCCGCCCAGCAGCATGATGTTGTACCGGCCGTCGACGGGTGGCTGCGACGGGCCGGCCGAGAAGATGTCACCGAGAGCACCGCGGGCCGATCCGGCGACCAGCGAGGCGTAGCCGGCCGTGCCGGTGATGCCGACGAGCACGATCACGGCGAAGGCGGCGATCCAGCCGCGCGCAGAGGCGCTCGTCTTCACGAGACGAACCAGGCGCAGCGTGTCGAGGGTGAGCACGACCCAGAGCACCGCGTAGGCGATCAGCACCAGCTGGACGACCCAGAGGCTGGCCGCCTGCGTGAACAGGGTATAGAGGGTCTGCGGCGTGACCAGAGAGATCACCAGGGCCGCGATCGCGGCGAGCCACAGGAGCAGGGTCGCCACGATGCCGACCCGGCCGAGGCGGCGGTCGCCGGCGAGCACCTGGGCCGAACCGGGAAGGAGCACGTTGCAGACGACGAGCCACCAGCCGCGCTTGGTCATGGTGTGCGCGGAGGCGGTGTCGGGATGACGGAGGGGGCGGGCGATGGTCATAGGCGGGCTTTGAGTGCGGCGTTCTTCTGTTCGACGGTCGCCTCGAGGTCGGTGGCGTACCGGGCGAGGGCGGCCGTGAGCTCGTCATCGGCCGTCGCCAGGATCTTGATGGCGATCAGCCCGGCGTTCGTGGCGCCGCCGATCGAGACCGTCGCCACGGGGACTCCGGCGGGCATCTGCACGATCGACAGCAGCGAGTCGAGCCCGTCGAGGCGCGAGAGGGGTACGGGCACGCCCACCACAGGGAGCGTGGTGACCGACGCGAGCATCCCCGGCAGGTGTGCCGCTCCTCCGGCGCCGGCGATGATGACCTTGATCCCCCGCGCGGCCGCCTGCTTGCCGAATGCGATCATCTTCTCCGGCGTGCGGTGGGCGGAGACGACCTCGACCTCATGGGCGACGCCGAACTCGGTGAGGATCTGCGACGCGTCCTGCATCACGTTCCAGTCCGAGTCCGACCCCATGACGACGGCGACGCGTGGCTGTTCGGGGGTGGCGGGCATGGCCTCAATGGTAGGGCGCAGCCGGCGGGGAACCCGGCTGCGGCACGCGCCGGACGGGGATCAGCCTTCGAAGAACGCCGCGGCCGCCCTGGCCCGGTAGACCACGTCGTCGAGGTCGTCGCCGGTGACGGTGACGTGCCCGACCTTGCGACCGGGTCGCGGATCCTTGCCGTACCCGTGGAACTTGGCCTCCGGATGCGCGGCGAGCGCGGCCGGATACCGGTCCTGCAGGGTGCCCTCGCTCGGTCCCCCCAGGATGTTCACCATCACGGACCAGTCGTCGCGGGCATCCGGCGCCCCGAGGGGCAGATCGAGCACGGCGCGCAGGTGCTGCTCGAACTGGCTCGTCACAGCACCCTCGATCGACCAGTGGCCGCTGTTGTGCGGGCGCATGGCCAGCTCGTTGACGAGCACGCGCCCGTCCGTCGTCTCGAACATCTCGACCGCGAGCACGCCGGTGACGCCGAGTCCGTCGGCGATGCGACGGGCGATCTCCGCGGCCACCTCGACGACACGCTCGCTGGAGCCCGGCGCCGGGGCGATGACCTCGGCGCAGACACCGTCGCGCTGCACCGTCTCGACGACCGGCCAGACCGCGGTCTGACCGGAGGGCCGCCGCGCGATGAGCTGAGCGAGCTCACGCTGGAACGAGACGAGTTCCTCCACCAGCAGGGCCCCGCCGCGACCGTCTTCGGCGAGCGCGAGGAACCAGTCGTCGGCGCCGGCCGCATCGCTCACGACACGAACCCCTTTGCCGTCGTAGCCGCCACGGGCCGTCTTCACGACCGCGCGACCGCCGTGATCGTCGAGGAAGGCGCCGAGGTCCTCGGCCGATTCGACAGCGGCCCAATCCGGAACCGGGAGGCCCAGCTCGGTGAGCTTGGCGCGCATCTGCAGCTTGTCCTGGGCGTAGAGCAGCGCATCCGGGCCGGGGTGGACCTGCACGCCCCGGTTCACCAGCTCGCGCAGGATGGCGGGCGGAACGTGCTCGTGGTCGAACGTGATCACGTCGACCGTCTCGGCGAAGGCGAGAACGGTGTCGAGGTCGCGGTAGTCGCCGACGGCCGTGGCCGCGAGCTCCGCGCTCATGCCCTCTGCCTCCTCCAGCACCCGGATGTCCACGCCGAGCTCGATCGCCGGGGGGATCATCATCCGTGCCAGCTGGCCCCCGCCGATGACGCCCACCGTGTTCTTTGCCATCTACCGTCCACTCCTCGATGTTCTTCAGGTTAGGCCGGGACAACTCCCAGACTGGGGCTCTTTTTCTCGCGTAAGCTCACGAGCGCATTCTCTATCTTCGCGCATTCGATCCGATTGGAAGCATGAGCATCGACACCCCTGCCGCTCACCGCTCGCGGCTTCTGCCGCAGCTGGTGAAGTTCGGCGCCGTCGGCGCCGTGGGGTTCGTCGTCAACTTCGCCGTGTTCAACGGATTGATGCTCACGGTGTTCGCCAAGCTGCACCACGGCACGATCTTCGCGACGATCATCGCCACGGTCGTGGCCATCGCCACAAACTGGGTCGGCAACCGCTATTGGGCGTTCGCGGCCCAGCGGCAGAGCAACACGGCGCGCGAAGGCATCGAGTTCCTCATCGTGAGCCTGGCCGGAATGGGTATCCCGCTGCTCTGCGTGTGGGTGTCCCACTACCTCCTCGGGTTCACCTCGCTTCTGGCCGACAACATCGCCAACAATGTGATCGGGCTCGCGCTCGGAACGCTCTTCCGTTTCGCGTTCTACCGCTGGTGGGTGTTCTCGCCCGAGCGTGCGGAGCGCACCCGGCTCGCCCGCCAGGCGCGTGAGGCCACGACGACGACCACGTCCATCGACTCAGCGCCGGTCATGGCCACCACGACATCCACGTCGCCCGTTCAGGCGGTCGCGCAGTCGCTACCGCGAACCCCAGACCGTGGTCTCATCGGAGACTGACTCGGTCTGCTGCCGTCGCACCCCGACGACCGTCTGCGAATTCTCCATCAGGTCGTTCAGCGCGCGCTGAACGAGGTCGGCTTTCGGCACGTCCTTCAGCACCACCGGGCGTTCGAGGCCCGAATTGATGCGCACATCCCCCGAGCGGAATGCACTCTGCAGCCAGTTGCGCTTGAGCGAGATGTCGTAACCGCGGCTGTGCAGCAGCTCCTGACGCACCCGGATGAAGAAGCCGTGACGCAGGATGATGCGGCGCGTCGTGATCGTGTAGCGCGTGCTGAGCCAGAAGGCGAGCGGCAGCAGGAAGAGGAGCAGCACGAGTGCGGCCGCCGACGACCAGAGCAGCACGTTCTCCCAGACCTCGTCGAACTGGCCGACGAAGTATCCGAGGGCACCGCACGTCGCGATGAGCACGATGCTCGGCCAGAACAGCGCGCGGGCGTTCGGGCGCAGACGCGCGACGATCCGCTCGGGAGGTGGGGCCGGCACTCCCTCAGGCGTGTTGCTCATGACCCATTAATACCGCAGGTGCGTCACGTCGCCGGCCGCGACAGCCGTGATGCCGGCATCCGACCGCACGATCAGCCGGCCGTCCTCGTCGATCCCCGTCGCCTCGCCGAGAAGCGTCTCCCCGGAGGGCAGCTCGACGCGCACCGCTCGCCCGACCGTGTGGCACGCCTCGACCACCTCGTCGCGCAGTGCGCTGCCCACAGGATCGCCCCCCGCGGTCAGGAACTCGCGGTAGAGCAGCGTGAAGGCGGTGAGGTAGCCGGCGAGCACGGCATCCGGATCGAGGTCGGCGGGAGCTCCGGCGAGTAGCAGCGAGGTCGACGTCTCCGTCGGGAGCTCGTCGCGGCTGAGGGTCAGGTTGAGGCCCGCACCGATCACGACGCCGGAGAGGTCGGGCAGCAGCTCGGCGAGCGTGCCGCTCACCTTGGCGCCGTCGATGAGCACATCGTTCGGCCATTTCACCTCGACGCCGGCCGGGACGACCGTGGCGAGGGCCCTGCTCATCGCGAGGCCGGCGAGCAGCGGGAACCAGCTGTAGCGCTCGAGAGGGAGGCCGACGGGCTTCAGCAGGATCGAGATCGCGAGGGACTTGCCGGCGGGCGACACCCAGGAGCGGCCGAGTCGCCCACGGCCGCCGGTCTGATGCCCCGTGACGATGACCGAGAGATCGGGGAGCCCGGATGCGCGTGCGACCAGCACGTCATTGGTCGATCCGGCCTCCTCGAGGTATTCGAGGACGGGGACGACGGCTCGACTGCGACGGAACTCCATTGCCTCAGTCTGCCAGCGCCGGCCGTCGTTTTTGTAGGGATTCCTCAACGGCACGCCCCAACTTCTGGCCGGTAGAGTGAACGGCGTGACCGACACTGAACCACGCCAGACCCCCGATCTGCATACGACCGCCGGCAAGCTGGCCGACCTGAAGGACCGCTTTCACGAGGCCGTGACGGCGAGCGGACAGGCCGCCATCGAGAAGCAGCACGCGAAGGGCAAGCTCACCGCCCGCGAACGCATCGAGCTGCTGCTCGACCAGGGCTCGTTCGTCGAGTTCGACGAGTTCGTCCGCCACCGCACGCATGCGTTCGGCATGGAGAACAAGCGTCCCTACGGCGACGCCGTTGTGACCGGCGTCGGCACCATCCACGGCCGCAACGTCGCGGTCTACAGCCAGGACTTCACCATCTTCGGCGGTTCGCTCGGCGAGGTCGCCGGCGAGAAGATCATCAAGGTCATGGACCACGCCCTCAAGACCGGCGTGCCGATCATCGGCATCCTCGACTCGGGTGGAGCGCGCATCCAGGAGGGTGTCGTCGCGCTCGGCAAGTACGGCGAGATCTTCCGACGCAACACCGCCGCGTCCGGCGTCATCCCCCAGCTCTCGATCGTGATGGGCCCGGCGGCCGGTGGAGCGGTGTACTCCCCCGCTCTCACCGACTTCGTCATCATGGTCGACAAGTCGAGCCAGATGTTCGTCACCGGCCCCGACGTCATCAAGACCGTCACCGGCGAAGACGTCGGCATGGAGGAACTCGGCGGTGCGCTGACGCACAACAAGATCTCCGGTGTCTCGCACTACCTCGCCAGCGACGAAGAGGACGCCCTCGACTACGCGCGCGCACTCCTCAGCTACCTGCCCCAGAACAACCTCGCCGAGCTTCCCGTCTACGAGGCGGAGCCGGAGCTCGAGACCACGGACGCGGATCGCAAGCTCAACACGATCATCCCGGACTCGCCCAACCAGCCGTACGACGTGAAGTCGATCATCGAGGGCATCGTCGACGACGGTGAGTTCCTCGAGGTGCAGCCGCTGTTCGCCCCCAACATCGTGATCGGCTTCGCGCGCGTCGAGGGCCGCAGCGTCGGCATCGTCGCCAACCAGCCGAACGCGATGGCCGGCACGCTCAACATCGACGCGGGCGAGAAGGCGTCGCGGTTCGTGCGTTTCTGCGACGCGTTCAGCATCCCGATCCTGACGCTCGTCGACGTCCCCGGCTACCTGCCCGGCACCGACCAGGAGTGGACGGGTGTCATCCGCCGTGGCGCGAAGCTGCTGTACGCGTACGCGGAGGCCACTGTGCCGCTCGTCACGATCATCACGCGCAAGGCCTACGGCGGCGCCTACATCGTGATGGGCTCCAAGCAGCTGGGCGCCGACATCAACCTCGCGTGGCCGACGGCCGAGATCGCGGTGATGGGCGGCCAGGGCGCGGTCAACATCCTGTATCGCGGCGAGATCAAGCGCGCCGAGGAGGCGGGCGAGGATGTGGCCGCCGTTCGCACGAAGCTGGCCAACGAGTACACCTACAACGTCGCGAGCCCGTTCCTGGCCGCGGAGCGCGGAGAGCTCGACGGCGTGATCGAGCCGGCCGCCACGCGTGTCTCCGTCATCAAGTCGCTGCGGGCGCTGCGCACCAAGCGCGCGTCGATGCCGCCCAAGAAGCACGGGAACATCCCGCTGTGACCGAGGCCTCGTTCGATCCGGCGCAGCTGCGCATCGTCACGCCGGGCGTGACGCCGGAGGAAGTCGCGGCGCTGACCGCGGTGCTGACCGCGGCGATGGCGGAGCACGAAGAGGCCGCCCGGTCGGCGCGCACGACCGGCGACCCGGATGGCTGGGCTCGCAGCCAGCGCGCCCTCCGCGGGCCGCTCGATGCCGGCAGCGGGGCCTGGCGGTCGTTCTCGGCGTGAGCTCCGCGGCGGATGCTGCGGTGAGCACTGCGGTGGATGCTGCGGTTCGCCCGTGTGGCCTTCGCGATGTGCCCCGGATGGGTGTTGTACCCCGGCTGCGCTGTACCCCGAAAGCGGGGGGCGCGTCAATTCGCGGCAGTGTACGACAGGGATTCCCGCGATTGTCCCCCACGTGTCCTCCAAAATGACGACTTTGCAATTCGAAAGCCCGACGCCAATATTGTTATTGCTAGGTGTCTCTCCTCGTGAGTTACACCGCCAATCACTCGCCGACTAGGGTAAGCGGGCGAGTGTTTTGGGGGCGAGTCAGGGCGATATTCGGGTTGTCGCCCTGACTCGGGGTTTCAGACAGGGGCCGGCCATTCGGGTGCCGGCCCCTTCTGCATGTCCGGGGGACGTCGGGGCTCGGTCGACGGGCGAAGGGCGTGATCGAGCGTCAGTGCTTACGCGTGAGAGCTAGCGCGTCAGGGCTTACGCGTGCGAGCTTGCGCGTCAGTGCCCGCGCGTCAGAGCTCGCGGATGGGGCGCGGGATCTCCAGCCAGAGGTCGACCTCGTCGTCCTCCGTGTCCGCGCCGAGCGCGTTCGCGCTGCCGTCGTCCGACATCCGAAGCCCCACGACCGTCACCGCGGTCTTCGACGATCGGGGAACCGTGCGGACGATGAGCTTGTCGGTCGTCGTCCCCCGGATGGCGTCGGCGAGGCGCTTGAGCACGACCGTCAGCGACCGCTCGTCGAGGTCGTCGATGCCGCCCTCGTCGAGCAGGCTGACGACGACGCCGCGGCGGCGGGCATCCATCACCTGGCGGCGCACATCGTCGTTGAGCAGCCGGCGACCGCGGATCTCATCCCGGATCGCGCCCTCGAGGTACCGGCACTCGCGCCGCTCCGCCTCGGTCAGGTCTCCGCCACGACGCACGATCTCGGCGAGCATCGGGGCCGCGACGCGGTAGGTCTGCCGCAGCCGCATCTGACGCTCCATCACGTGCGCCTCCTGAGCGGCCTGCCACTCGGTGGCCTCCCGTTCGGCGCGGGCGAACTGGAGGGCATCCCGGCCGGCCTTGGCCAGCGACCCCGAGATCACCACGGCGACTCCGACCCAGACGACCGACCCGATCACGCCGAGCCCGGCGAGGGCGGCCACGCCGGCCCAGACGATCGTCTGCACGGCGAGGTAGCCGACGCCCACCCAGGCGGCGAACTGCTGACGGCGAACGGCGACGATGGTCATCAGTGTTCCGACGGCCGCGACGTACCAGGTGGCGTAGCCGTTGTCCTTGGCCGGGTCGAGCTGACTGGTCACGAGGATCGGAATGGCGACGCAGACCGCGAGGTCGAAGGCCGCCAGCCAGAGCGGCATCTTGGTGGGACTGGTCGGCCAGAGGCTGATCACGGTCGCCACCGCGTAGAGGATCATCGCCGCGATGGCCGGTCCGGGGTTCTGCGGGATGGAGAGCGACGAAAGCCCGAGGAAGAGGTGGTAGGCCGAGAACAGGGCTCCGAGGCCGAGGAAGAGGAACCGCGGAAGGGTGATCACGTGAGCACCTCCGGGTCGGTCTCCGACGACGGCCAGAGGATCGTCACGGTGGTTCCGTGTCCGATCTCCGACTCGATGCGGGCGTGCCCGCCGACCTTGGCCAGGCGTTCCCGGATGCTCACCCGCAGCCCGAGCCGCTCCGCCGGCACCTCGGCCGCATCGAAACCGCGACCTTCATCGCGCACGACGATGTGCACCGTCGCCAGCGGGCTGCCGCCTCGGATCGAGAGCGACCGGGCGACCTCGACGCCGCCCGCGTGCTGCATGCTGTTGACCATCGCCTGCACCGTGGCCGAATAGACGGCCTCGGCGACGTTGACCGGAAGGGTGTGCACCTCGATGTCGCGCACGTCGAGTTCGAACGGCGACGAGAAGGCGTTGGCCGCGGTGGTGATCCGCTCGCTGAGGCGGTCGAGCCCGACCAGGCTCTGATCCTCGGGGCTCGAGGCCTCGGCGGCATGCAGGTGGCCGATCGCATCGGAGGCCATGCGCGCGGCAAGCTCCTTGGCCTCCGGCGTGCGGGCGCTGGCGGCGGAGAGCAGTGTGGTGAGGACGCTGTCGTGCACGATCGCGTCGACCTGCACACGCTCCACCTCGGTGGCGTGCTGGCGTACCGCGTTCGCGTACTTGGCCAGGGCCTGGCTCTGCGCCGCGTCCACCGCGGACGCGGCCTGGCGCAGCATGGCGATGATCACGAGGATCACCCCGCCCAGGATGATCGCATAGAGGGCATCCAGGCCGGCGATCTCGGCGCCGACCCCGCCACCGGACGGCAGGGCGCGGATCACGCCGTAGGCGATCGGGACCAGGAACGTGTATGCCGTCGCGAGCCACAGCGGGAAGGCGACCGCCGCGAACGCGGTGAAGACGGAGCAGAGGAACCACACCCACGGCTTCGGTCCGATGGCGTCCGGGTCGATCGCCAGCAGAGGCCACGTGACGATGGCGAAGAAGAACGCCACGGCCAGGAACCCCATCGCGGGCCGCACGAACTTCTGGATGATGGCCAGCAGCACGATCACGGCGAGCCCGACGAAGATCACCAGCACGGTGATCAGGCCCCACGGCTCCTTCACCCCCGACAACTGCGCGAGCGCGGCGGGGAGGGTCTGCAGACCGAACACCAGCCCGAAGGCCGACACACTGCGGCCGGCGATCCTCTCGAAGCGCGCCCGGCTGATGGGGTTGCGCGGCTGGGACGTCCCGGGATGGGGCGGCCGGATGCTCGCGCTAGTTGCGCTCATTGCCCGTTTCCGGGTCGAGACCCGGAAGGATCCCGTCCTCCACAGCACGGCGCAGCAGGTCGACCTTCGTGGGCGCCGGGCGTCCGACCTCCACATACTTCACCCGGATGCGGTCGAGGTATTCGCGGGCGGTCGAGTTGGCGATGCCGAGCTGCGCCGCGACGGCCTTCAGCGGGAGGCCGGAAGCGTAGAGGTGGAGCACGTCGCGCTTCCGGCGGCCGAGCTGCGCCTTCGCGAAGTCGCTGTCGGCGTCGATCGCGGTCGCCCACTCGAGGTTGTTGAGCACGTCGCCGCTCGCGACCGTCTTGATCGCGTTCATGACCGTCGTGGTCGGCGACGATTTCGGGATCACTCCCGCCGCGCCGGCCGCGAGGGCCTCGCGCACGCTGGCCACCCGATCGGCGATGCTGTGCACCAGCACGGCCGCGCCCGTCGCCTGCGCGCGCTTGACGTTGTCCGTCACGCGCGAGCCGTCGCCGAGCGACAGATCGAGCACCACCACGTCGCATTCCTGGCTGCCGAGCAGCGTCACGAATTCGTCCACCGTGGCCGCGGTGACGAGCACCTCGTAGCCCGCGTCCTGGCAGGCTGCCTTCAGCCCGAGACGAACGGACTCGTGATCGTCGACGATTGCCACCCTCACCATGTTCCCCATCGTAGTGGGGCGCGGATTCGTCACGGAGTTCACGGCGCCAGCGTGGCGACGGCCTCGACGTGGTGAGTGTTCGGGAAGAGGTCGAAGGCGCGGAGGGTCCGGAGCGGGTAACCGCGCTCGGCGAACAGGGCGAGGTCGCGGGCGAGCGCCACCGGATCGCAGGCGACGTAGACGATCTGAGCCGGTGCGAGCGAGGCGATCGCCTCGACGACCTGCCGGCCAGCCCCCGATCGCGGCGGGTCGAGGATCACGGTCGCCGCCCGGAGGCGGGCACGCTCGACCGCGGACGACTCCGCCGCCAGCGTGCGCACGTACCGCTCGACTCGCTCCGTGACCGCAGAAGCGCCGAGCCACTCCGCCAGGTTCTCTGCGGCGTTGTCCGTCGCCCCCTCGTCGCTCTCCACCGAAGTGATGCGCAGCGTGCTTCCGAAGCGATCGCCGAGCGCGGCCGCGAGCAGGCCGACGCCGCCGTACAGGTCGAGGTTCGCCGCTCGCGGGTCGAAGAGCGCCTCGTCGACGGCCGACTGCACCGCCTGGGTCAGCGTCGCCGCCGCCTGGCGGTGCACCTGCCAGAAGCCGCGCGCATCCAGCCGGAACTCGCGGTCGCCGACCACTTCGCGGATCGGCACGGGACGCTGGCGCGGACGGATGGTGCGCCGCCCGCGCTTCACTGGCGCCTCGTTGACGAGCACATGTCCGGCGCCGGTGCCCGTCGCGACGACGTCGATCGACTCGGCACCGGGGAACGTCTGCCCGAACGGCGTCGACTCGTTGACCAGCTCGGTCGCGAGCGGAAGGTCGGTCACGGGGACGACGGTGTGCGAGCGCGGCGCGAACGGGCCGATAGTGCCGTCGCGCCCGACCTGGAGACGCACCCGCGTGCGCCATCCCGTGCCGTCGGCGGTCTCGCCCTCGACCGCCTCGACGAAGACATCCCTGTCGAGCTTGGCCATGCGCTGCAGGGCGTCGACGATCACCTGGCGTTTCAGTTCACGCTGGTGTTCGAGCCGGATGTGCCCGAACTCCGCGCCGCCGGCGCGGCTGCCGGGCTCGCGGTCGATGGATGCGGCCGACCAGACGTGCTCCTGCCGCTCGGGGGCGGCATCGAGCACTTCGAGAGCGTCGGCTCGCCAGAAGCTGTCGTGCGTGCGGTCGGTGATGCGGGCGCGGATGCGCTCCCCCGGCATCGTGTCGGGCACGAAGACCACGCGGCCCTCGTGACGTGCGACGAAGACACCGCCGTGGGCGACGTTGGTAATGTCGAGGTCGACCTCATCGTTCTGGGGCATCCGTCGAGCATCCCACAGGAATTCATGCGCCTCTACTTAGCGTCAACCTCGCCCGCTCGGCTCGCGCTCCTGCGTGCCGCCGGCATCGAGCCGATCGTCGTCCCCTCCCACGTCGATGAGACCGCCGCCGTGCTCGCCGCCGAGGCCGAGCACGGCCCGCTGTCGGCGGATGCCATGGTGCAGCTGCTGGCGCGCCTCAAGGCCGAGGCCGTGCGCGGCACCCTCGACGGGGAGCAGCTCGACGGCTTCATCTTCGGTGGCGACTCCGCCTTCGAACTCGACGGTGCGATCTACGGCAAACCCCACGAGCCGGAGGTCGCACGCGAGCGCTGGCTCGCGCAGCGCGGCCGCACCGGCCACCTGCACTCGGGGCACTGGCTGATCGACCACCGGAACGGCGTCGAGAACCAGGCCGTCGGCCGCACCGCTGTCGCCGCCGTCACATTCGCCGACGTCACGGACGCGGAGATCGACGCCTACATCGCAACGGGCGAGCCGCTCGAGGTCGCCGGCGCGTTCACGATCGACAGTCTCGGCGGTCCTTTCATCACGCGGGTCGACGGGGATCCGAGCACCGTGGTGGGCCTCTCGCTCGCGACACTGCGTGTACTGTTCGGTGAACTCGGCGTCGAGTGGCCGAGTCTCTGGAACCGTGCTTTGTAGGCATCCCGTTCCGCCGACCATCCATTTTTGTGGGGTTCGCCCAAAAGGCCGTCCCCACCGAGCAATAGGCTAGAGAACTGTGCCACGTATCACCAAGGTCCTCATCGCAAACCGGGGCGAGATCGCCGTCCGGGTCATCCGTGCAGCGAAGGACAGCGGAATCGCGTCCGTCGCCGTCTATGCAGACCAGGATCGCGACGCCGTTCACGTGAGACTCGCCGACGAGGCCTACGCCCTCGGCGGCACCACGAGCGCCGAGACGTACCTCGTCATCGACAAGCTGCTCTCCGTCGCGCGCCGTTCGGGCGCCGACGCCGTGCACCCCGGATACGGGTTCCTCGCCGAGAACGCCGACTTCGCGCGCGCCGTGATCGGAGCCGGGCTGACGTGGATCGGCCCGTCGCCCGAGGCCATCGAGCGCCTCGGCGACAAGGTCTCCGCCCGTCACGTCGCAGAGAAGGTGGGCGCTCCGCTCGCCCCGGGCACCCTCAACCCCGTCGCCGACGCGTCCGAAGTGCTCGAGTTCGTCGACCAGTACGGCCTCCCGGTCGCCATCAAGGCGGCGTTCGGAGGCGGCGGCCGCGGCCTCAAGGTGGCCCGCACCCGCGACGAGGTCCCCGAACTCTTCGAATCGGCCACCCGCGAGGCCATCGCGGCGTTCGGCCGCGGCGAGTGCTTCGTCGAGAAGTACCTCGACCAGCCCCGCCACGTCGAGACGCAGTGCCTGGCCGACGCCTACGGCAACGTCGTCGTCGTCTCCACCCGCGACTGCTCGCTGCAGCGTCGCCACCAGAAGCTCGTGGAAGAGGCGCCGGCACCGTTCCTCTCCCCCGCCCAGACCGATGCCCTCTACAGCGCGTCCAAGGCCATCCTCAAGGAGGTCGGCTACCAGGGCGCCGGCACCTGCGAGTTCCTGATCGGCAAAGACGGCACCGTCTCCTTCCTCGAGGTGAACACCCGCCTGCAGGTGGAGCACCCCGTCTCTGAGGAGGTCACCGGCATCGATCTCGTGCGCGAGCAGTTCCGTCTCGCCGAGGGTGGCGAGCTCGACTACGACGACCCGATCGCCCGGGGTCACTCGTTCGAGTTCCGCATCAACGGCGAGGACGCCGGGCGCGGGTTCATCCCCTCCCCCGGACCGGTGCACGTGTTCAAGCCCGCCGGCGGCCCCGGCGTGCGCGTCGACAGCGGCATCCAGGCGGGCGACGTCATCAGCGGATCGTTCGACTCCATGCTGGCCAAGCTCATCGTCACCGGCGCCAGCCGCGAGGAGGCGCTCGAGCGCTCCCGTCGCGCGCTGGACGAATTCGAGGTGGCCGGTCTCCCCACCGTGCTCCCCTTCCACCGCGCCATTGTTCGCGACTCCGCCTTCGCGCCGCAGGACGGCGAGCCGTTCTCCATCTACACGCGCTGGATCGAGACGGAGTGGATCAACGAGATCGAGCCGTGGTCGGGCGAGCTCGGCGACGCCTCCCCGGCCGAGCGCCGCAACAGCGTCGTGGTCGAGGTCGAGGGCAAGCGCATCGAGGTCTCCCTTCCTTCCAAGCTCCTCTCCGGCGGAGCCGATACCGGCGCCGCGACCAGCCCGGCGCCGCGACGGCGCGGTGGCGCCCACGCCGTGGACACCGCGACGGGCAACTCGGTCACGGCGCCCATGCAGGCGACCATCGTCAAGCTCGCGGTCTCGGACGGCGACGAGGTCGTGAAGGGTGACCTGGTGCTCGTGCTCGAGGCCATGAAGATGGAGCAGCCGCTCACGGCTCACAAGGACGGAACCATCGCGGGGATCAACGCGAACGTCGGCGAGACCGTCTCGTCCGGTCATCTGCTGCTCAACATCGTCTGATCCCCCGAGGCGCGAAACCGCGGGGTCGCCAGGCTACTTCGCGTCGGAGTTCTCAATCGAGCGCGCTCTTTCGGTGTGCGGTCCGCGAGTTCCGGCTGCACGAATGGCTGGCCGGTCCGCGGACCGGTCACGTCCGGTGCCGCGAGCACGGTTTCGATGATCCGGCCGACGTCGGGCCAGTGCTCGAGCACGTCGCGCGCAGGAAAACGCAACCGGAGAAATCCGTACATCGCCAGGCCGGTGTCTCGCGCACGATCCCGCTCGAATGCTCCGCGGTCGCTGTGCCAGGCATAGCCGTCGATCTCGATGTACAACCGGCCGTCGACCCGCAGGTCGACCCTTCCGACGCCCGCGACTCCGATCTGCTGCTCCACCAGATGACCCGCCTTGGTCAGCCGCTGACGCACGATCGACTCGACACCCGAATCCGATCCGGGACGTGCCTTGGCCGCGACGGCGCGTGCGCGCACGGATTCGCCCGCGAACAGTTCACCGATCGCCTGAAGCGACGTCAGGCCGGCCGAGATCGCCGTATCGAGCACGGCGACCGCCGTCTCCTCGTCGGCGCAGTGCACGACCGAGACCAGACAGTCGTCGATCGAATCGCGCCAGATCTCGCGGCCGGGGCGTTCCGCGGGCATCCAGTGCCGGACAGCGAGGGTGTACGGCAGGCGAGTCGCATGACGCGCGACCCGGATGTGCGTGCGCTGATCGGTCCCCGCCCAGAGTCCGTAGCTTCGCGCAGCACTCACGCAGCACAGGCGTCCGCCCGATCGCGCCGCCTCCAACGCTGCATCCGACGCGGCGAGCGACGCGTAGCTGCCACGACGTGGCCGGAAGAGAAGGCCGGCCCGGACCGCCTCCGTCAATGCGTCCGATGTGGCGCCGGCCGCGAGGAGCTGACGCCGCGAAGCGACGCCACCCAGTGCTGTGAGCTGTTCCATCCAGTGCATGGGACGAGTCTTCCGTCGCCCGGGCGCGCTCGGGCCCGACCAGCGCGATCTGTGGAGAACAGCGGCCTGTGGAGAATACGCAACCCCTGTTGCGGGCGGCACAACTCCGGAACCCCGAGCCGACACGCCGCCGCCGGCCGCACAACTCCGGAACTCCGCGCCGGATCCGGCCGAACATCCGGAATTGCGGACGCGCGACCGGCGAGCAACCGAGCTGCGCCCAGCGACGGCCACCCGCACAACTCCGGAACCCCGAGCCGACACGCCGCCGCCGGCCGCACAACTCCGGAACGCAGCCGCAGATGCGGCTCAGAGCTCCGGAGTTACGCCGGCACGCAGAACCAGCGCCTACAGCAGCGCCCTACAGCACGATGTGCATCGCCCTCGCCGCGTCCGAGATCGACCCGGACAGCGACGGGTACACCGTGAACGCCCGCGCCACCTGGTCGACCGTGAGGCGGTGCTCCACGGCGAGCGCGAGCGGGAAGATCAGTTCCGACGCGCGCGGCGCCACGATGACGCCGCCGATCACGGTGCCGGAGCCGGTGCGCGCGAACAGCTTGACGAACCCGTCTTTGATGCCGAGCATCTTGGCGCGCGGGTTGGACTTCAACGGAAGCTTGTAGATGTCGCCCTGGGCGATGCCGTCCTCGATCTGCTTCTGGTTCCAGCCGACCGTCGCGATCTCGGGCTGCGTGAAGATGTTCGACGTCACATTGCGGAGCTCGAACGGGTTCACCGCGTCGCCCATCGCGTGGAACACCGCCGTGCGGCCCTGCATCGCCGCCACCGAGGCGAGCGGGAGCAGATCCGAGCAGTCGCCTGCCGCGTAGATGTTGGGGATCGAGGTGCGCGCGACGCGGTTCACCCGGATGTGGCCCGACTCCGTCAGCTGCACACCCGCTTCCTCGAGGCCGATGCCGGACGTGTTCGGCACTGAGCCGACCGCCATGAGGCAGTGGCTGCCCTCGACCGTGCGGCCGTCGGACAGCGTCGCCACGACGCCCGTGTCGGTGCGCACCACCGACTGCGCGCGAGATTTGGATAGCACCTGCATGCCGTTGCGCTTGAACACGTTCTCGATGACCCGGGCCGCGTCGGCGTCTTCGCCGGGGAGCACCTGGTCGCGGCTGGAGATCAACGTCACCTTCGAGCCGAGTGCGGTGTAGGCCGAGGCGAATTCGGCGCCGGTCACGCCGGATCCGACCACGATGAGGTGCTCCGGCACGTGGCCGAGGTCGTACAGCTGCGTCCAGGTCAGGATGCGCTCGCCATCCGGTACAGCCGAGGGCAGGATGCGCGGCCGGGCGCCGACCGAGACCACGAACGTGTCGGCCTCGATGCGGTCGAAGTCGGTGCCGGTGTCGCCCTGGGCCGTCGACACGATGATCGCGTTGGAGCCGTCGAGCCGTCCCTCGCCGGTGACGATGCGCACGCCGGCCCGCATGAGCTCGGCCTTCATGTCCTCCGACTGCTGCCGGGCGAGGCCCATCAGCCGCTTGTTGACGGCCGCGAGGTTCACTGCGATGTCGGGACGGACCGGCTTCCCCGACTCGCCGCGGGTGAAGAACTGCACGCCCAGGTCGGCCGCTT
Organism: Leifsonia poae; assembly: GCF_027921845.1. Lineage (GTDB taxonomy): Bacteria > Actinomycetota > Actinomycetes > Actinomycetales > Microbacteriaceae > Leifsonia > Leifsonia poae. Next base: position 33,239 of record NZ_BSEN01000004.1, on the reverse strand, counting down.
CGCCGATGGCGTTGGCTGCCTCCGCGGTGGCGATGAGGCTCTTCGACGGCACCACGTCGGTGATGACGGCCGAGCCGCCGACCCCGGTGCGTTCCACCAGGGTGACATCCGCCCCCAGCTGGGCACCCGCGAGGGCGGCCTCGTATCCACCTGGCCCACCTCCGAGTACAGCGATCCTCTGCTTGCGCTCGAATTCATAGGCCATGCTCCTATTCTCTCGCACCTTGATCGCTCGTCGGTGCACCGATGCGCATCCGCCGGTCGGCCCGCGCACAGGGCGCTCTCACTAGAGTTGGTCCATGCCAGATTCCTTCCAGAACCCGCTCGACGACCCGGCCACCGACCCGTTCGCGGTCGCGAAGCAGGCGGCCGAACAGCTCGCAGAGAAGACCGGCGTCGACCGGCACGACATCGCCCTCACGCTGGGCAGCGGCTGGGGCCGCGCGGCCGATCTCATCGGTGAGACGACCGCGACCGTTCCGGCGACAGAGATCGTCGGCTTCGGCGCTCCCGCGCTGGCGGGCCACGTCGGCACCCTGCGCTCGGTGCTGCTCCCGTCGGGCAAGCGCGCCCTCGTGATCGGCGCCCGCACCCACTACTACGAAGGCCACGGCGTCCGGCGGGTCGTGCACAGTGTGCGCACCGCCGCTGCTGCCGGCGCGACGACGATGGTGCTGACCAACGGGGCCGGCGGCATCAAGGAGACCTGGAAGCCGGGAACGCCCGTGCTGATCAGCGACCACATCAACCTCACCGCCGACTCTCCGCTCGAGGGCGCGACGTTCATCGACCTCACCGACCTGTACTCGAGCCGCCTGCGCGAGCTGGCGAAGAGCATCGAGCCGAGCCTCGACGAGGGCGTGTACACGCAGTTCCGCGGACCCCACTACGAGACACCGGCCGAGGTGCAGATGGCGAAGACGATCGGCGGCCACATCGTCGGCATGTCCACCGCTCTCGAGGCCATCGCCGCACGACAGGCCGGCATGGAGATCCTCGGCATGTCCCTGATCACCAACCTGGCCGCCGGCATCCAGAAGACCCCGCTGAGTCATCAGGAGGTCATCGACGCCGGTCGCGAAGCCGAGCCGGTGATCAGCGCGCTCCTCGCCAAGATCGTGGGCGCGCTGTGAGCGCCGCCGAGGGCGACCGGGTGCTCGACGACGCTGAGCTCCTCGAGCAGGCGCGGGCGTGGGTCGCGCAGGATCCGGATCCCGAGACCCGCGACGAGCTGAACGCGCTCATCGTCGCCGCCGAGGCCGGCTCAGCCGTGGCCATCAGGGACCTGCACGCGCGCTTCGACACCCGCCTCGCCTTCGGCACCGCCGGGCTGCGTGGCGAGATCGCCGCCGGCCCCAACCGGATGAACCGGGTCCTGGTGGCGCAGGCTGCCGCCGGTTTCGCCCGCTATCTCCTCGACCACGCCCACGGCGAGACGCCCTCGGTCGTGATCGGCTACGACGGACGAAAGAACTCCGACGTCTTCGCGCGCGACACCGCCGAGCTGATGGCGGGCGCCGGGGTGCGCGCCGTGCTGCTGCCGCGGATGATGCCGACGCCCGTGCTCGCGTTCGCCGTGCGCCACCTCGACGTCAGCGCCGGCGTGATGGTCACGGCCAGCCACAACCCGCCGAACGACAACGGCTACAAGGTCTACCTCGGCGGCGAGAACCACGGTTCGCAGATCGTCGCTCCCGCCGACTCCGACATCGCCGCGCGCATCCTCGAGGCGGCGAAAGGCAGCGTCAGCGACCTGCCGCGGTCCGAGGCCTACGAGGTCGCGCCTGAGAGTCTCGAAGCGGAGTACATCGCGGCGACCGCCTCCGTGGCGGGCACCTCAGCGCCCCGCGACGCGGTCTCGTTCACGTACACGGCCATGCACGGCGTCGGCTGGCGCACGGCCGCCGCGGTCTTCGCGCGGGCCGGCTTCGCCGAGCCCACCGTCGTCGTCGACCAGATCGATCCCGACGCCGCCTTCCCGACGGTGGCCTTCCCGAACCCGGAGGAGCCGGGCGCGATGGACCTCTCGTTCTCGACGGCGCGTGCGGCCGGGTCCGACCTGATCATCGCCAACGATCCGGATGCCGACCGTCTCGCCGTCGCGATTCCGGACCCCGAGAGCGCCGATGGCTACCGACGGCTCTCCGGCAATGAGGTCGGCGCGTTGCTCGGCTGGCGCGCAGCGCGACTGGCCGACGAGTCCGCCGGCCCCGACGAGGCCCCGTTCGGATCCCTCGCCTGCTCGATCGTGTCGTCCCCGGCCCTCGCCGCCGTCGCCCACCGCTACCGTCTCGACTTCGCGGACACCCTCACCGGCTTCAAGTGGGTCTCCCGCGCGCCCGGGCTCCTCTACGGATTCGAGGAGGCCCTCGGGTATCTGGTGAACCCGGACACGGTGCGCGACAAAGACGGCATCTCCGCGGCGACCGCCTTCCTCGATCTGGCGGCCTCGCTGGCGGCGGAGGGGAAGACCATCCGCACGCATCTCGACGAGTTCGCCCAGACCTTCGGCTACTTCGCGTCCGACCAGATCTCGATCCGGGTCACCGACCTGAGCGAGATCGATCGGGTCATGGCGGCCCTTCGCTCGACGCCGCCGAGCAGGCTCGGTGAGGTCGCCGTCTCCCAGATCGACGACCTGCGGGACGGGTTCGGCCACCTGCCGCCGAGCGACGTGCTGCGCATCCTGCTCGAGGACGGATCGCGCGTGATGGTGCGGCCCAGCGGCACGGAGCCGAAGCTCAAGATCTACATCGACGCGTCGAGCGACGAAGGCTCGGTGGCCGAGCGCGAGGCGACCGCCGTCGCCCGCGTGCGTGCGCTGGCGGACGCCATGCGGGCGCTCACGGCGTAGCCGAGGAGGAACAGCACCAGGGCGAGTGCGGTGACCGCGGCTCCGACGGCGGGCACCGCCTCGGCTCCGCCCAACGAGAGTGCGGCGGACCCGATCGGAGGGGCGATCGCGATTCCGACGTACATCGCGGTCGAGTACCACGACAGCGACAGTGCCGCCGCCTCCGGATCGACCGTGACGAGGCGGTGCTGCACCGGGATCGCGATCGCGAAGGCCGCGACACCCCAGACGGCGAACACGATCAGCGACGCGACGAACGACGACTCCACGAACGGCAGGACCGCCAGCGCCACGATCTGACCGCCGAGCGCCACGATCGCGGTCAACCTGCTGCCGAAGCGGTCGGTGAGGGGACCCGCGACGATGTTGCCGACGACGCCGGCCACGCCGTAGGCGAGCAGCAGGGTCGCGAGCAGGGTTCCCGACCCGCCCGTCGACGCGTGGGTGACGGATGCGCTGAAGATGTACACGATGTTGAAGCCGGCGATCATCAGCAGCGTCGTGCCCAGTGGAGCGAGCACGCGCAGGTCGGCGAGCGGCGCCAATCGCTGCCGGATGGACGCGGCCGGGGCCAGGGGAACGTCGCGCACCACGAACGGGATGGCGACCGCGAGCACGACCGCGATGCCGACGAGGCTCCAGAGAGGCAGACGCCACCCGGCGATCCCGCCGAGAGCAGTGCCGAAGGGGGAACCGACCGCCGTGGCGAGCGTGAAACCGGCACCGACGATCGCCAGCGCCCGGCCGCGCTGGGACGGGCGCGCCAGGGCGGCGGCGGCCGCCGTGGCCGTCGGCACCAGCGCCGCTCCCCCGATGCCGGAGAGCGTGCGCCCGATGAGGAAGACGGGGAGGCCGGTCGCGGAGACCGCGATCGCGCCGCCGATGGCGAACACCGCGAGCCCGGCGGCCATCAGGAGCGCCCGCGGCACGCGCGGAAGCAGCACCGAGATGAGGGGCGCCGCGACCGCGACGACCAGCGAGTACGAGGTGATGGAGTAGCTCACGCCCGTGGGCGTGGTGTTCAGGCTGTCGGCGATGTCGGGAAGGAGACCTGCGATGACGAAGGCGTTCGTGCCGACGACGAACATGGCGAGTGCCAGAACGAGCAGACTCAGAGTCGGCCTGCGATATGATTGTTCGACGGAAGTCATACGATCAAGCTAGAGAATAGTTCGATCCTTGTCAAACTATTTTTTGCCGCCCACCGTCCCCAGACTTACGGAGGAATCATGTCGGCCGAGTTCCCGGCGCCCGAGATGACCGATGTGCAGCTCGTCGACGTGCTGCGCGCGGTGGCCGACCCGATCCGGTTGCAGATCGTCCGCGTGCTGGCCGACGGAGAGCCGCACTCGAAGAGGGAGTCGCAGTGGGGCTTCGACGTTCAGAAGTCGACGCTGTCGCACCACTTCAAGGCCCTTCGCGAGGCCGGGGTGACGTTGACCATCGTGAACGGGCGCACGCACGCGATCCAGTTGCGTCGTCGCGAACTCGACGAGCGCTTCCCCGGTCTCGTCGAGGCACTCATCGCGCCGACGCCGTCCTCGGCGGACTGACCTTCCCAGGTCCCTTCCTCCCCCGCCAGGCGGTCGCCCGAGTGAGTGGTCGCCCGGGTGAGTGGTCGCTAACTGTCGCCCGGAACACCGAATCCGGCTCTCAGGCGACAATTCGTGACTTCTCACCACGCGCGGGCGTGGCGGCACACGCGCGCGTGGCGGCACGCGCGGGCGTGGCGGCACACGCGGGCGTGGCGCGACGAGGCAGAGCCCGGAGCTCAGCCCAGCGCTTCTTCGAGCTTGCGCTCGAGTTCGTCGAGGTCGAAGAAGTTGTCGACGACGACCACGTCGGCGTTCGTGCGGCCGATCGCCTCGACCAGCTCCGGCGACGTCAGGATGACCTGCGCGTCGGCCGCGGCGGTCTCGACATTGGCGACATCCGATGCCGTGACGTCGGCGTCGATATCGAGCCGGTTGAGCACGCGCTCCGCGTTGACCTTCAGGATGCCGGACGTGCCGACGCCGGCGCCGCAGATGGCGACGATCTTCATCGCGGGGCCCCTTCTTCGCTGGCGGCCATGATGCGCTGCACCTCGGCGACGTCGCTCGCGGCGGCGAGCGAGGGGATGGCGCCCGGATCGTTGAAGATGTTGGCGAGCTCAGCGACCGAGGTGACATGCGCATCCGGGGTCGCGACGGCCAGGCCGATCACAACGGCCACCGGATCGTTGTGCGGGTGCCCGAAGACCACCGGCTCAGCGAGCGTCACGACGGAGAGACCGTCCGTCAGCACATCCGGCCCGGGGCGGGCGTGCGCGAGCGCCAGACCGGGTGCGATCACGATGTAGGCGCCGAATTCGTCGATCACCTGGATCATGCGTGCACCGTAGCCCGCCTCGACCGCGCCGGAGCGGGCGAGGGCGGCACCGGCCAGTTCGACCGCCTCGCGCCAGTCGGACGCGTGGGCGCCGACGGTGATGGCGGAATCGGGCAGCGGTGGCAGTGGCATGGTTCCAGCGTATCGTCCGGGGGTCTACGAACCCTCGAAACCTGCTGAGATGATGTCGGCCAACTCTTCGCGTTCCTCCAGCGGGAGGAAGGCGGAAGCGGCGGCGTTGAGCTGGAAGACCTCGAGGTCGGTGCGGTCGTACGCGAACGCGTCCGCCAGGATCGAGAGTTCGCGGGTGAGGGTGGTGCCGCTCATCAGACGGTTGTCGGTGTTCACCGTGACGCGGAAGCCGAGCTGGTAGAGCAGATCGAACGGGTGGTCGATGAGCTCGTCGCCCCACGCGGCGATCGCGCCGGTCTGCAGGTTCGACGTCGGGCTGGTCTCGAGGGCGATCTCGCGATCCTTGACCCACTGCGCGAGCGTGCCGAGCGTGACGTAGGTGTTCTCGTCGTCCTGCCGCTCGATCACGATGTCTTCGGCGATGCGCACACCGTGGCCGAGACGCAGTGCGCGGCCGTCGAGCAGGGCGCTCCGGATGCTGTCGAGCCCGTCGGCCTCACCGGCGTGGACGGTCGCCGGGAAGAACTCGGTGGCGAGGTAGTCGAACGCGGCGCGGTGCTTCGACGGCAGGAAGCCCGCCTCCGGCCCGGCGATGTCGAAGCCGACGACCCCGTTGTCACGGTGGCGCACGGCGAGTTCGGCGATCTCGAGGCCGCGGTCGTTGTGGCGCATGGCCGTGACGAGCTGACCGACCCGGATGGGGCGACCGGCTGCGCGCACATCGGCGATGCCCTGCTCGATGCCGCTCTGCACGGCCTCGACGGTCTGGTCGAGGCTCAGACCGGACCCCAGGTGCTGCTCGGGCGCCCAGCGGATCTCGCCGTAGACGACGCCGTCGGCGCCGAGGTCCTGCACGAACTCGCGGGCGACGCGCTCGAGGCCCGCGCTGGTCTGCATGACCGCCGTGGTCAGGTCGAACGTCTTGAGGTACTCGACCAGCGAGCCCGAGTTGGACTTCTCCGCGAACCAGGCGCCGAGAGCGTCGGCATCGGAGGCCGGCAGTTCGAGGCCGATCTCCGACCCCAGCTCGATGATCGTGGCCGGGCGCAGACCGCCGTCGAGGTGGTCGTGCAGCGACACCTTGGGCAGATCCAGGATGCTCGTGCCGTCGCTCAGAGTGTACGCGTGGTTGTTCTCGCTCATGGCTCTCAATCTATCGGTCGCGCTCAGTCGCGCGCGCGGGGACGGGTAGGGCTCAGCCGATGCGATCGGCGATGAGCGGGCCGCCGTCGAGCACGGGCTCGCCCGGGTCGCCGATGCGGTACGCCCCGGCGACGGCATCGAGGGCGCGCTCGAAGCGAGCGGGCTCGTCGGCTGACAGGGTGAACAGCGGCTGTCCCTCGCGCACGGTGTCGCCCGGCTTGGCGTGCAGGTCGATGCCGGCAGCGTGCTGCACCGGGTCCTGCTTGCGGGCGCGTCCGGCGCCGAGACGCCACGCCCCGATCCCGAACGGCAGCGCCTGCTGCTCCACGAGCACGCCGTCGCGCTCCGCGACCACGGTGTGCGTCTCCTTCGCGACCGGCAGCGGCGCATCCGGGTCGCCGCCCTGGGCCCGGATGACGGCACGCCAGGTGTCCATCGCGCGGCCGTCCTTCAGGGCGCCCTCCACGTCGGCGTCCGGCTGCCCGGCGAGGGCGAGCATCTCGCGCGCGAGCGCGATCGTCAGCTCGACCACGTCGGCGGGACCGCCGCCGGCGAGGACCTCGACCGATTCGCGCACCTCGTTGGCGTTGCCGATGGCGAGGCCGAGCGGCACATTCATGTTGGTGAGCAGCGCAGAGGTGGCGACGCCCGCATCCGTGCCCAGCTCGACCATCGTGCGGGCCAGCTCGCGCGACTTCTCGATGTCTTTCAGGAAGGCGCCGGAGCCGAACTTCACGTCGAGCACCAGAGCGCCGGTGCCCTCCGCGATCTTCTTGCTCATGATCGACGACGCGATGAGCGGGATGGCCTCGACGGTTCCGCTGATGTCGCGCAGGGCGTACAGCTTGCCGTCAGCGGGCGCGAGCCCGGAGCCGGCAGCGCAGATCACACCGCCGACATCGCGCAGCTGGTCGAACATCTCCTGGTTCGTGAGGTTCGCGCGCCAGCCTGGGATGCTCTCGAGCTTGTCGAGCGTTCCGCCGGTGTGGCCGAGACCGCGCCCGGAGAGCTGCGGCACTGCGACGCCGAACGTGGCGACCAGCGGCATGAGCGGCAGGGTGATCTTGTCGCCGACGCCTCCGGTGGAGTGCTTGTCCGTGGTCGGTTTGCCGAGGCCCTCGAAGCTCATCCGCTCGCCGCTGGCGATCATCGCCATCGTGAGGTCGCGGATCTCGCGGCGGGTCATCCCGTTGAGGAAGATCGCCATGGTCATCGCGGACATCTGCTCGTCGCCGACGTAGCCGCGGGTGTACGCATCGATCAGCCAGTCGATCTCGGCGGTGGTGAGCTCGCCGCGGTCGCGCTTGGTGTGGATGAGATCGACGGCGTCGAACGCCTCGATCGCGCCGGAGGTGCTGGTCACGGGAGAATCCTCAATCGTTGTTCTGAGCGGTGCCGCCTGCGGCGGTGCCGCCAGCGGCGGTGTCGCCCGCGTAGTCGGCGAGCTGGCGCGGGCCGAACGCGTCCGGGAGCACCTGGTCGATGGTGCGGATGCCGGAGACGGTCTCCAGCAGCATCCCCTCGGCCGAGTGCTCGTAGAGCAGCTGACGGCAGCGGCCGCACGGCATCAGGATGTTGCCGTGCCCGTCCACGCAGGTGAACGCCACGAGGTGGCCGCCACCCGACAGGTGCAGCGCGGACACCAGGCCGCACTCGGCGCAGAGGGTGACGCCGTAGCTGGCGTTCTCCACGTTGCATCCCGTGATCACACGGCCGTCGTCGACGAGCGCCGCCGCTCCAACCCGGAAGTTCGAGTACGGGGCGTAGGCGTGCGTCATCGCGTCGCGGGCGGCCTCGCGCAGGCCGTCCCAATCGACGGAGGCGGCGTCGGAGCCGGCGGTGCCGTTCGTCATCCCGGCGCTCACGATTTGATGTACGGCTTGCCGTCGGCGGCGGGAGCACGCGAGAGCCCCACCAGACCGGCCACCGCGAAGATCGTGACGACGTAGGGCAGCATCAGCATGAACTCGCTCGGAACCGGCGAGCCGATGATGCCGAGCACGTTCTGCAGGTTCGACGCGAAGCCGAACAGCAGCGCTGCCAGGGTGGCGCGGATCGGGTCCCAGCGGCCGAAGATCACCGCGGCGAGGGCGATGAAGCCCTGACCGGCCGTCATCTCCTTCGAGAAGGCACCGACCGAGCCGAGGGTGAAGTACGCGCCGCCCAGACCGGCGACGGCGCCGGCGAGCGAGACGTTCCAGAACCGCGTGCCGTTGACGTTGATGCCGACCGTGTCGGCGGCCTCCGGATGCTCACCGACCGACCGCAGGCGCAGGCCCCAGCGGGTGTGGAACAGCCCGAACCAGACGGCGAAGATCGCGATGTACATCAGGTACTCGATGATCGACTGGCGGAACAGCACCGGGCCGATGATCGGGATGTCGCTGAGCAGCGGGATCGGCCACTCGGGGAGACGCGGCGGGTGGTTGAGCAGCGTCGGGTTGCCGGCGAGCACCTTGGAGTAGAGGAAGCTCGTGAGGCCGGTGACGAGAACGTTCAGCACGACACCGACGATGACCTGGTCGACGAGGTACTTGATCGAGAACGCAGCCAGCACGAACGACACGAGCACACCGGCGACGAGCGCCGAGATGAGGCCGAGCGCCCAGCTGCCGGTGAGGGTCGCGACCATCGCCGAGACGAAGGCGCCACCGAGCAGCTGACCCTCGATCGCGACGTTCACGACGCCACCGCGCTCCGAGATCACGCCGCCGAGCGCGCCGAAGACGAGCGGCACCGAGAGGCTCACCGTTCCGAGCAGCAGGCCGGTGACCGGCACCGGCAGCTCGCCGGAACCCGCCCAGGCGAGGAAGCCGAACATGAAGATCAGGGCGAACGCGATGACCAGCCAGAGGTTGGCCTTGCGCGCCTGGTAGGCCATCCACACGCTGATCGCCGTCAGGATGACCAGCAGGATCGTGACGACGATGGTGGTGCTGAACGTGTCGACCGTGAGGTTGCCCAGCTTGACCTTGTCGGTGCCCTCGCTGAACCGGAAGGTGCTCTGGCCGTGACGGGGGAAGCCGAAGAACAGGATGATGCTGAGGACGACGAAGACGCCGAACGCGATGGGCATCTTCCAGCTGCGGATGGTCGCCTTCTCGAGGACGATCGGGGACGAGTCGGGGATGACGGGTGTCGCGGTGCTCACTTGGCCTCCACCTCCTTCGTGACGATGGGACCCGGTCTCCGGGGCGTCGACCCCGGGGTGGGCAGACGGAAGATGGCCCGCACGAGCGGCGGCGCCGCGACGAAGAGCACGATGAGGGACTGCACGACGAGCACGATGTCGATCGGGATGTCGTTGGCGGCCTGGATCGTGTAACCGCCCGCCTTCAGGGCACCGAACAGGAGGCCGGCGATGAAGATGCCCCACGGCTTGGATCGGCCGAGCAGGGCGACGGTGATCGCGTCGAACCCGATGCCGGCATCCACGCCCGAACTGATGCCCTGCGGGAAGACGCCGAGCGCCTGACTGGCACCGGCGATGCCGATGAGCCCACCGGCGATGAGCATCGCGTAGAAGTACATGTTCTTGACGTTGATGCCGGCGACGCGTGCGGCGTTGGGGTTCTCGCCGACCGCACGGAACCGGAAGCCGAGGTTCGAGCGGTTGATGAGCCACCAGACGAAGAAGGTGGCCGCGATGACGACCACGAACGCCCAGGTGAGGTTGTACTGCACCCCGAACAGCGGCGGGAAGACCGCGTTGCCGTGGATCGCGGGCGCCTTCGGGTTGTTCGAGCCCGGCGCCTGCAGCAGGCCCTGGGTGCGCAGCATGTACGAGATCAGGTAGAACGCGATGTAGTTGAGCATGATCGTGACGATCACCTCGTGCGCGCCCGTCCTCGCTTTGAGCAGACCGACGATGCCGGCCCAGATCGCTCCGCCGGCGATGCCGGCGACGACCGCCACGACCAGGTGCAGGACCGGCGGCAGGTTGAAGGAGAAGCCCACCCACGCCGAACAGGCGGCGGCGATGAGGATCTGCCCCTGGCCACCGATGTTGAACATGCCGACCCGGAACGCGAGGCCGACGCCGAGACCGCCGACGATGAGCGGCGTCGCGAACGTGAGCGTCTCGGTGAGCGGCCGGATGCCCGCCTCGAAGCTCGGGCGGCGGAAGTTGTAGATCGCGCCCTGGAACATCGAGACGTAGGCGCTCGACACCGAGTTCCACACCGCCGCGATGGTGTCACCTGGGCGGGCGAAGAAATAGCCGGCGGCCTTCTGCACATCCGGGTCGGTGACCGCGATCAGGATGGCGCCGACGATGAGGGCGAGCACGACCGCGAGGATCGAGATGACGACACTGCCGCCCATAATGTCGCGCACTGCCTTGTTCCAGCGCGATGGCTCCTCGCCGGGGGTCTCCTGCTTGGCCAGGCCAGGCGCCGTCTCGGTGCCGGTCATGCTGCTGCTCCTGCATCCGCCGGCAGCTCGCCGGCCATCATGAGGCCGAGCACGTCGCGCGACGTGTCTCCCGGCACGATTCCTACGATCTTCCCCCGGTACATCACGGCGATGCGGTCGGCGAGCGCCGCCACCTCGTCGAGCTCGGTCGAGACCACGATCACCGGGATGCCCGAATCGCGCGTCTCGACGATGCGCTTGTGCACGAACTCGATCGAACCGACGTCGAGTCCGCGCGTCGGCTGGGCCGCGACGAAGAGGCGCAGCTCGCGGCTCAGCTCACGGGCGAGCACGACCTTCTGGGCGTTTCCGCCGGAGAGGCGGCCGACCTTCGTCTCGATGCTCTGGGTGCGCACATCGAACTCGCGCACCTTCTCTTCGGCGAACTCGTTGAGGTAGCCGAGCTGCAGGTTGGCGCCCTTGACGAACGGGGCTCCGCTGGAACGGTCGAGCATCAGGTTCTCGGCGATGCTGAACTCCCCGACGAGACCGTCTTCGTTCCGGTCCTCCGGCACGAAGCCGACACCGGCGTCGAGCACCTTGCGCACGCTGTGCCCGACGATGTTCGTTCCGTCGAGTTCGATCTCGCCCTCGACGCGCGGCTGCAGGCCGAGGATCGCCTCGGTGAGCTCGGTCTGGCCGTTGCCCTGCACACCGGCGATGGCGAGGATCTCGCCCGCCTTCACATCGAAGCTGACGCGGTTGACGACGAGCTGGCCGATCGGGTCGATGACCGACAGGTCGTTCACCACCAGCGCGGGGGCGCCCGGGGTCGCCGCCTGCTTCTCGACCGTGAGCGAGACGGCGCGGCCGACCATCATCGAGGCCATCTCGGGGTTGCTGGCGGTGGGGGCGACCTCGCCGACCACCTTGCCGAGCCGGATGACCGTGATGCGGTCGGCGACCTCGCGCACCTCGCGCAGCTTGTGGGTGATGAAGACGATCGCGGTGCCCTGCTCCTTGAGCTGGCGCATGATCTCCATCAGCTCGTCGGTCTCCTGGGGCGTGAGCACGGCCGTCGGCTCGTCGAAGACGAGGACCTTGGCGTTCTGCGAGAGCGCCTTGATGATCTCCACGCGCTGCTGCACACCGACGGGCAGGTCTTCGACCAGCGCGTCGGGGTCGACGTCGAAGCCGAACCGTGCCGAGATCTCGCGCACGCGCTTGCGGGCGGCGGGAAGGTCGAGGCGGCCGCCGAACTTGGTCTGCTCGTGACCGAGCATCACGTTCTCGGCGACGGTGAAGACGGGGATCAGCATGAAGTGCTGGTGGACCATGCCGATGCCGGACTTCATCGCATCACCGGGGCCGGAGAAGTGCTGGACGACGTCGTCGAGCAGGATCTCCCCCTCGTCGGCCTGGTACAGGCCGTAGAGGACGTTCATGAGGGTGGACTTGCCGGCGCCGTTCTCTCCGAGGAGACAGTGGATCTCGCCTGGCTCGACCGTGAGGTCGATGTGGTCGTTCGCGACCAGGGCACCGAACCGTTTGGTGATGCCGCGAAGTTCGAGCTTCATTCGGGTGGGGTTCCTTCTCTACTCGCCCGGGTGGAGCGATCGCGCGCGGAACGGCAGGTGGGCCTCGATGCGCGTCTTCACACTACCTTTTGCACATATGTCAGTGTGTGCTCACTTGAGCAATCGAGACAAGGGCGAAGGCGATGACGGGGGCAAAAGACCGGGGAGGCCGGCGCGAGCCGACCTCCCCGATTTCATGGGTGGTGCTGGTTACTGCTTGGGCGACGACGGCGACGTGACCGTGATGGATCCGTCGATGATGCCGGCCTTGATCTTGTCGAGCTCACCCTGCAGGCCGCTGTCGACCTTCGAGGAGAAGTCGTGGAACGGGGCCAGGCCGACGCCGTCGTTCTTCAGCGTGCCCACGTACGGGGTGCTGTCGAACTTGCCGGCGGCGGCAGCGGTCACGACGTCGTTCGTGGCCGGCTTCATGCCCTTCATCACCGAGGTGAGGAGCAGGGTCTTCACGCTCGGGTCGGACAGGTAGACGTCGGCGTCGACGCCGATCATCGCGATCGGCTTGCCCGAGTCCTTGATCGCCGCTGCGGCGCTCTGGTAGATCGGACCACCGACGGGCATGATCACATCGGCGTTCTGGTCGATGATGCCCTGAGCCGTGTTCTTGGCGGTCTCGTTGGCGTCGAAGCCACCGGTGAACGCGCCCTTCTGGCTGTCGACGTTCCAGCCGACGACCTTGACCGACTTGCTCTTCTGGTCGTTGAAGTACTTCACGCCATCGGCGAAGCCGTCCATGAAGATGGTGACGGTCGGGATCTGCATGCCGCCGAAGGTGCCGACGACGCCGGTCTTCGAGTAGCTCGCAGCGGTGTAGCCGGCGAGGAACGCGGCCTGCGCCGTGTCGAAGATGATCGGCTTGACGTTCTTCGCGGTGATCGAGCTGTCATCGATGATCGCGAAGTCGACGTCGGGGTTCGCCGCTGCGGCCTTCTTGGTGGCGTCGGCGAGCAGGAAGCCGACGGTCACGACGAGGTTGCAGTTGGCGTCGACCATGCTCTGGATGTTCGGAGCGAAGTCGTTCTCGCTCTTCGACTCGGCCGACTTCGGCTTGACGCCGAGCTTGTCGGCGGCCTGGTTGAGGCCTTCGAAGCCGAGCTGGTTGAACGAGTGGTCGTCGAATCCGCCGGAGTCGGAGACCATGCAGGGCAGGAAGTCGCTCTTCGCGGCCCCGCTGGTCGAGGTGTCCGACGGAGCCGCCGAACAGGCTGCGAGCAGCGACATAACGCCGACCGCCGCCAGGCCGAGCAGGCCGGCCTTACGGGCTGTGATTGTCAAGGTGGTGTCCTCCAAGATGCAGGCCCCGCGGGTAAGGGGGGCCGATTGTGATTCACGTTACCGAATGTGACGAACCGCTCCGTTCGAAAACCCGGCTTCTTCACGTAAGCGTTACAAACGCGCGCGTGATTGGCACCTGCTCATTTGAGCAGGGCTCAGCCGTGCGTTGGGCTCAGAGCCAGCCGCGCTTGCGGAAGATGACGTACAGCGCACTGCTGAGGCCGAACATCGCCAGCACCGCGAGCGGGTAGCCGAGCGGCCATGCCAGTTCGGGCATGTGCACGAAGTTCATCCCGTAGATGCCGGCCACGAGCGACGGAGCGAAGAGGATCGCCGCCCACGACGAGATCTTCTTCACCTGCTCGCCCTGATCGTGCGTCGAGTGCGCGAGCCTCGTCATCTCCTCGTTCTGGCGTTCCGACACCAGCGTGGAGTTCACGGTCAGGATGTCGCGCAGCAGCTGCCGGAAGGCGTCGACGCGCTCATTCACCTGGATGAGGTGGTCGGACACGTCGCGCAGCGCGCGCTGCAGCTCCTGCGTCACTCCGTACTTCGCCGAGCCGTGCTCGAGCGCCACCATCACCGCCGTCAGGGGATGCGTGGCGCGCTGGAAGTCGATGACCTCGCGCGACAGCTCGTAGATACGGCGGGAGACGAGGGCGTCTCCGCCGAAGACCTGCGTCTCGATCTCGTCGATGTCATTGGCGAGGCCGGCGACGACGGGGCTGTAGGCATCCACGACCGCGTCGATGATGGCGTACAGGATGGCCTGGGTCCCCAGGGCGAGCAGCTCCGGCTCGCGCTCCATGCGCTGCCGCACATGGGAGAGGTCGGGCGATTCGCTGTGGCGCACCGTGATGACGAAGTTCGGACCGACGAAGAGGTGCAGCTCGCCGAAGTCGACCTCCTCGGGCACATCGAGGTAGTTGGCCGCCTTCAGCACGACGAAGAGCACGCCGTCGTAGCGCTCCAGCTTGGGGCGCTGGTGGGCGACGATCGCGTCTTCGATGGCCAGCTGGTGGAGTTCGAACTCCTCGGCGAGCGACATGAGCTCCTGCTCGCTCGGCCGGTAGAGGCCGATCCACGCGACACCGCCGGGGGTCGCATCCAGTGCCCGATAGGTCTCGGCCAGGGAGCGCGGCGACGCGACGCGGTGGCCGTCCGAGTAGATGGCGCTGTCGACCATGCTCGGGCGCGGCTCGCGCACCGGTGCGTCCGTGACCTCCGTGGCGACCGATGATGGCGGGTCCACCCGGCGTGTCCGAGAGACGAAGGGCATCGAGATGCCGCGTCGATTGCTGTTGGGGGCCATGGTCACCTCCGGTGGATCCGAGTCAGGAGTGGCCGCGTGAAGGGCCACTCAACTGTACGCGCGCTCGCTGCCGATGCGCTGGACTTCTTCTGCGCGGTCGACGATCACCGTTTCGTAGTGCCCCACGAGCTCGTCGCAGAGCACGGACCAGGAGCGGCCGAGCACCCGGCGGCGGCCGGCCTCGCCCATCCGCAGCCGCAGCGGCACGTCGGCGGCGATCATCCCGACCGCGGCACGAAGGCCCCGCTCGTCGCCGGGCGGGTAGAGCAGTCCGTCGACGCCGTGCTCGACGAGGTCGATGGGCCCACCCGCGCGCGGGGCGACGACGGGGAGTCCGGAGGCGTGCGCCTCCTGGATCGTCTGGCCGAACGTCTCCTCGGTTCCGGTGTGGGCGAAGATGTCGAACGCCGCATACGCCGCAGCGAGCTCCTCTCCCCCGAGACGACCGAGCCAGGTGACCGGCATGCCCCGCAGCGCTCCGGCCACAACCGGCCGGGCGGGACCGTCGCCCACGATCGCGACGCTCACCCCGGGAAGGCCGCGGAGCGCCCGCAACCGTTCCACCTGCTTCTCCGGCGCCACCCGGCCGACGTAGCCGACGACGAGCTCGCCGTCGGGAGACAGCTGCTCGCGCAACTCCTTGGCGCGCGCGCCGCGGCGATGGTTCGGGTGGTAGCGCTCGATGTCGACTCCGCGTCCCCAGCGCGCGAGACGCTGCACACCGGCCGTGCGGAGGTCGTACTCCGACGCCGACGACGGCACGAGCGTCAGGTCGGCACCGTCGTGCACCCACCGCACGTACTTCCAGGCGAGGGCCGACGTGATGCCGAGCCCGTTGCTGCGCGCGTAGCCGGCGACATCCGTCTGATAGACGGCGACGGACGGGATGCCCATCCGGTTCGCCGCCGCGATCCCCTGCGCTCCCAGCAGGAACGGGGACGCCGCATGCAGCACGTCCGGCCCGAACCGGGCGAGGATGCGCTGCACCTGGGGACTCGGCAGGCCGACGGGGAACTGCCGGTAGGCGAACGACGGGACCTGGTGCACGGGGAATCCCGCGTACGTGGCCGGGGCGCCGGCATCGGGGCAGATCACGATGGCCTCGTGCCCGGATGCCGCGAGGTGCTCCAGCACCCGGCACACGCTCGTTGTCACTCCGTTGACGGTGGGGAGGAAGCTTTCGCTGACGACCGCGATCCGCATGCTCCGACGCTACGAGCCGGGAGTGACCGCACCGTGAACGGCCGATGACGAGCACGGCTCTGTATCCTTTCGACATGGCTCGCACACCGAAAACGCTCGACCGCTTCTACAGCGTCATCCCGGCCGGCGGCATCGGTTCCCGGCTCTGGCCGCTGTCCCGTGCCGACGCCCCCAAGTTCCTGCACGACCTCACCGGATCGGGGCAGACGCTGCTGCGCGACACCTGGGACCGGCTCGTGCCGCTGTCGGGCGAGCAGCGCATCATGGTCGTGACCGGGCGGGCGCACCGCGCGGCCGTCGAAGCGCAGCTGCCGGCGCTCACCGACGAGAACATCGTGCTCGAGTCGGAGCCGCGCGACTCCACCGCGGCGATCGGCCTCGCGGCCGCCATCCTGGAGCGCCGGGAGCCCGGCGTGATCATCGGGTCGTTCGCCGCCGACCACGTCATCAAGAACCACGCCCTGTTCCTCTCGGCGGTCACCGAGGCTGTCGCGGCCGCCGACGCCGGCTACATCACGACCATCGGCATCTCGCCGACCGAGCCCGCGATCGGCTTCGGCTACATCCGGAGTGCCGGTCCCCTCGACATCGGCGGGGCGCCGAGCGCGCTGACGGTCACCGAGTTCGTCGAGAAACCCGACCTCGAGACGGCCGAGCGTTACGTCGCCAGCGGCAACTACCTCTGGAACGCCAGCATGTTCATCACCAGGGCCGATCGCCTGCTCGAGGAGATCGGCCGCTCGCAGCCCGAGCTGCTCGCCGGGCTGCTCGAGCTCGCCGAGGCGTGGGACGACCCGGCGACGCGCGGACCGGCCGTCGACCGCATCTGGCCCAACCTCACCAAGATCGCGATCGACTACGCCGTGGCCGAACCCGCCGCCGCAGCCGGCAAGCTGGCCGTCATCCCCGGCTACTTCGACTGGGACGACGTCGGCGACTTCGCCTCCCTCGCCAAGCTGAACTCGGGCGGCCGCAAGTCGGACCTCGCCATCCTCGGCGAGAACGCGCGCGTGCTCTCCGACGCGTCGAGCGGCATCGTCGTCAGCCAGTCCGGCCGTGTGATCAGCCTGATCGGCGTCAAGGACATCGTCGTGGTCGACACTCCGGATGCGCTGCTGGTCACGACGAGCGAGAACGCCCAGCGGGTCAAGGCCGTCGTCGACGCGCTCAAGCTCACCGGCTCGAGCGACGTCCTCTAGCCGGCCCGGCCGGCTGCCGACCGGTCAGTCCACCTGCGACGGCCGCTGCTGCACGTCGCGCGCGAGCCGCGAGACCTCCTCGTCGTCAGAGGCGATGCCCGCGTCGTCCAAGCGCTGCTTGAGGAGCTTCTCACTGTCCTCCTGCGGCCGCAGCTGCATATCCGCCGTCAGCTGCTCGACGATGCCGCGCACCTTCTCGTCGCGGCTCGCCTCGTCACTTCCGCTCATCACGGGTTCGTCTTGAGTCATGCCGCGGACGGTACCCCGCCTGTCTGCGCGGTCAACCGCTGAGAACTCCTACAGCGACCTTCGCCCGGCTCTCATGCTGGTTCCCTAGCGTTCCCTCCGGCAGCAGCCCGCTCATGAACTGCAAAGGGGAGAAGTGCTCGACGCGCTCTGGAGGACCGACATCGTCGAAGGTCCCGTCATCTACCTGGTCTTCTCACTCGCCGCAGCCGGGGCGGTGTTCCTGCTGCTGCGCCGTCCCACGCCGAGGTGGCTGCTGACCGTCGCGATCGCCCTCGGTGCTGGGCTCGTCGCGGCGGTCGTCACGTGGTTCGTGGCGATCCGCACCCTCAACCTGTTCGGCATGGGTCTCGGAATGCGCAACTACGTCTGGATCGCCGCCACGTTCTGCGGGGTGTTCCTGGCGGTCGCGAGCCTCTGGCGCTCGCGCTGGTGGCGCACGCTGGTGGCCGCCGTCTGCATCCCCCTGTTCGCGATCGCCGGAACCGTCGCGATCAACGCCGACTACGGCCTCGATCGCACCCTGGGCAGTCTGGTCGGAGTGCCGACCGATCCGACCATCCAGCTCGCGGGCACCACCGCGACCAGTGACCTCTCCACCCTCTGGAAGACGTGGAAGGCGCCCGCCGACATGCCGGCCACCGGTCGCGCGGGTGTGCAGGTCATCCCGAACACCCGCAGCGGGTTCCACGCGCGCCCGGCCGGCATCTACCTGCCACCGGCCGCGCTGGTCGAGAACCCGCCGCGCCTGCCGCTGCTGGTCATGATGATGGGCCAGCCCGGACACCCGGACCCCGGCCTGATCGCGAGCATCCTGGACCCGATCGCCGCCCGTCATCACGGACTGGCGCCCATCGTCGTCATGCCGGACCAGCTGGGCGAGCCGACGCAGGATCCGCTCTGCCTGAACACCGCGCGCTACGGCGACGCGCAGACCTACCTCGCCCGCGACGTGCCCGACTGGGCGCTGAAGCACCTCAACATCAGCCGCGATCACCGGGAGTGGACGGTCGCCGGGTTCTCGAACGGCGGCGAGTGCGCGCTCGCGCTCACCGTCACCTACCCGACGCTGTTCGGAAACCTCATCGACCTGGCGGGTGAGGCCTTCCCCGCCGCCGAAGTGCCCGGGCCCGTGCTGGCGAACGTCTTCCACGGCGATCAGTCGGCGTACGACAGGATCAAACCGCTGAACATGATGGCGGGGAAGCGCTACTCACGGATCAACGCGGTCTTCGCCGTCGGGCAGTTCGACCCCTACTACCCGCCGATCTCGCACCGGATGGCCCAGGCCGCCCGCGCACACGGGATGCGCGTCTGGGACGAGGTCGTCCCCGGGGCCGATCACAGCGCCGCGACCGTTATCGACGGCCTTCCCGTCGGCCTGCGCGACCTGTACCCGTCCCTCGGCCTCAGCGCCCCGGATGCCGGCTGAACTGTCTCGATATCGAGACAGTTAGGCGCACCTAACCAGCACCGGACGTTTCACCGGCATAGACTGTAAAAGCGCTTCTCGCGCGTTCTTTGCGATCACAACCAGGGAGGGTTGTTCGTGCCAGACCAAGCGGCAGGAACCCTGCAGCCGACCAAGAACAGGCCGGGCGGAACACTGTACCGGGGCCGAGAAGGAATGTGGTCGTGGGTGCTGCACCGCATCACCGGCGTCGCCATCTTCTTCTTCCTCCTCGTCCACGTTCTCGACACCTCACTCATCCGGGTGAGCCCCGAGGCGTACAACGCGGTGATCGGAACCTACAAGAACCCGATCATGGGGTTCGGTGAGATCGCCCTCGTCGGCGCCATCACCTTCCACGCCTTCAACGGACTGCGCATCATCCTGATCGACTTCTGGAGCAAGGGCGTCAAGTACCAGAAGATCATGTTCTGGATCGTCATCGTGATCTGGGTCGTGCTGATGGCCGGCTTCGTCCCGGTGCAACTCGTCCACATCTTCGGGGAGGCCGGCTGATCATGACCACCATCGACGCTCCCCGCACACCGGCCCGTCCCGTTCGCCGCAAAGGCACGAACTGGGAGAAGTGGGGCTGGATCTACATGCGGGTCTCCGGAGTCCTGCTCGTCATCCTGATCTTCGGTCACCTCTTCGTGAACCTGGTCCTCGGCCAGGGCGTGAAGCAGATCGACTTCGCGTTCATCGGCGGCAAGTACGCCACCCCGTTCTGGCAGGTCTGGGATCTGCTGATGCTGTGGCTGGCGCTCATCCACGGCGGCAACGGGATGCGCACCCTCGTGAACGACTACGCCTACAACAAGACGGTCAACCGCATCCTCAAGTGGGCCATCCTGGCGGCCGTCGTCGTGCTGGTCGTGCTCGGCACCCTCGTGATCTTCACCTTCGAACCGTGCCCCGCAGGCGCCCCGGCCGATCTGCTGCCGTCGTTCTGCCCGGTCAAGTAATTCGCCGACTAGTAGCCAATGACTACGGAAATCCCTGTGACTGAATCCAACGAATCCACCGTCATCGACGGCGTCCATTACCACGAGTTCGACATCGTGATCGTCGGCGCCGGTGGCGCCGGCATGCGCGCGGCCATCGAGGCCGGGCCGCACGCCAAGACGGCCGTCATCTCGAAGCTCTACCCCACGCGTTCCCACACGGGCGCTGCGCAGGGCGGCATGGCCGCCGCGCTCGCCAACGTGGAGGAGGACAACTGGGAGTGGCACACCTTCGACACGGTCAAGGGCGGCGACTACCTCGTCGACCAGGACGCGGCCGAGATCCTCGCGAAAGAGGCGATCGACGCGGTCATCGACCTCGAGAACATGGGTCTGCCCTTCAACCGCACGCCGGAAGGCAAGATCGACCAGCGCCGGTTCGGCGGTCACACCCGCGATCACGGCAAGGCGCCCGTGCGCCGTGCCTGCTACGCGGCCGACCGCACCGGCCACATGATCCTGCAGACGCTGTTCCAGAACTGCGTCCGGCTCGGCATCAACTTCTTCAACGAGTTCTACGTGCTCGACGTGATCATGAACGAGGTCGACGGCGTCGAACAGCCCGCGGGCGTCGTGGCCTACGAGCTCGCGACCGGCGAACTGCACGTCTTCCACTCGAAGGCGATCATCTTCGCCACGGGTGGTTTCGGCAAGATCTTCAAGACGACCTCGAACGCGCACACCCTCACCGGTGACGGCGTCGGCATCATCTGGCGCAAGAAGCTCCCGCTCGAAGACATGGAGTTCTTCCAGTTCCACCCGACCGGCCTCGCCGGGCTGGGCATCCTGCTCACCGAGGGCGCTCGCGGTGAGGGCGCCATCCTCCGCAACGCGAGCGGTGAGCGCTTCATGGAGCGCTACGCCCCGACGATCAAGGACCTCGCACCACGCGACATCGTCGCCAGGTGCATGGTGCAGGAGGTGGCGGAAGGTCGCGGCGCCGGGCCGCACAAGGACTACGTGCTGCTCGACTGCACCCACCTGGGT
Organism: Leifsonia poae; assembly: GCF_027921845.1. GTDB lineage: Bacteria > Actinomycetota > Actinomycetes > Actinomycetales > Microbacteriaceae > Leifsonia > Leifsonia poae. The sequence goes on along the minus strand of NZ_BSEN01000004.1, from coordinate 12,116 downwards.
GCCGAGGTGCTCGAGACCAAGCTGCCCGACATCACGGAGTTCGCCCGGACCTACCTCGGCGTCGACCCGGTCGTCGAGCCCGTGCCGGTCATGCCCACCGCGCACTACGCGATGGGCGGCATCCCGACCAACAACAACGCCGAGGTGCTGCGCGACAACACGACCGTCGTCCCCGGCCTCTACGCCGCGGGCGAGTGCGCCTGCGTCTCGGTGCACGGCTCCAACCGGCTCGGCACCAACTCGCTGCTCGACATCAACGTGTTCGGCAAGCGCGCGGGCAACAACGCCGTCGAGTTCGTCAAGACCGCCACGGCCGTTCCGCTGCCGGAAGACCCTGCTGCGTTCGTCCGCGGACTGATCGACGACCTCCGCACCGGTACGGGCACCGAGCGCATCGCGGCCATCCGCAAGGAGCTGCAGGACGAGATGGACAAGAACGCCCAGGTGTTCCGCACCGACGAATCCCTCGCCCAGGTGACCGAGACCATCCACGGCCTGCGCGAGCGCTACAAGAACATCGTGGTGCAAGACAAGGGCAAGCGGTTCAACACCGATCTGCTCGAGGCCGTCGAACTCGGCTTCCTGCTCGACCTCGCCGAGGTCGTCGTCTTCTCGGCCCGCAATCGCAAGGAGAGCCGCGGCGGCCACATGCGCGACGACTTCCCCAAGCGCGACGACGAGAATTACATGAAGCACACCATGGCCTACCTGTCGGGCGACCCGCACTCGTCCGACGCAGCCGATCACATTCGTCTCGACTGGAAGCCGGTCGTGATGACCCGCTACGAGCCGATGGAGAGGAAGTACTGATGTCGAACGCCGTCCTCGAGACTCCCCCCGCCCCTGAGGCGCCGATCCAGTCGTTCACGGTCACCCTGATCATCCGCCGGTTCGACCCGGACGTCGACACCGAGCCGCGCTGGCAGGACTTCGACGTGGAGATGTTCCCGACAGACCGCATCCTCGATGCGCTCCACAAGATCAAGTGGGAGCAGGACGGCTCGCTGACCTTCCGCCGGTCGTGCGCGCACGGTATCTGCGGCTCCGACGCCATGCGCATCAACGGCCGCAACCGCCTCGCCTGCAAGACCCTGATCAAAGACCTCGACATCACCAAGCCGATCTACGTCGAGGCGATCAAGGGCCTGCCGCTCGAGAAGGACCTCATCGTCGACATGGAGCCGTTCTTCGCCTCCTACCGCGAGGTGCAGCCCTTCCTCGTCGCCAACTCGACGCCGCCGAAGGACAAGGAGCGCATCCAGTCCGTGGCCGACCGCGCACGCTTCGACGACACGACCAAGTGCATCCTGTGCGCCGCCTGCACCTCGTCGTGCCCGGTGTTCTGGACCGACGGGCAGTACTTCGGCCCGGCCGCGATCGTCAATGCGCACCGCTTCATCTTCGACTCGCGCGACGACAACTCGCAGGTGCGCCTCGACATCCTCAACGACAAAGAGGGCGTGTGGCGTTGCCGCACCACCTTCAACTGCACGGATGCCTGCCCTCGCGGCATCCAGGTGACCCAGGCGATCGCCGAGGTCAAGCAGGCGATCATGCGCGGCAAGCGCTGAGCGCAGCCGACTCGATGTGAAATGCCCCCGGTCGCAGGACCGGGGGCATTTCTTCTCTCGCTAGGCTGAGGCCGTGGCCGCCAAGAAGTCGAAGGATGTGCGCGCGGTGCGTCCTGATCCGTCGCTTCAGCGCGCCGGGGGAACGGTGGAGCCCGTCGACAAGGAGTCGCTGAAAGAGCGCGTCACCGACGCCGCCGAGCCGTTGCGCGAGCGGTTTGAGAAGCCGGTCGCCACCGTCACCGGATGGGCGAAATGGGTGAAGGCCCTGCGGCCGTACCGCGTCTACATGAACTTCTCCTACAGCGATGGCAACCTCCGCGCGGCCGGCATGGGTTATCAGAGCCTGTTCGCCGTATTCGCCGCCCTCTGGGTCGCGTTCTCCGTCGCCGGCCTGTGGCTGACGGGCAACCCCCAGGTGTTCGAGGCGCTCATCGAACTCATCAACCGGGCGGTGCCGGGACTGATCGCCGTCGACGGAGAGCCGGGCGCGATCGACGTCGCTCAGCTCGAGAACGCGACCTCGTTCGGCTGGACGGGGATCATCGCGGCCATCGGCTTGCTCTGGACCGCCATCGGATGGCTGTACTACACCCGCCAGGCGGTGCGAGCCGTGTTCGGGCTGACGCGCGACACCACCAACTACGTGCTGCAGAAGGTCCGCGATCTCGGCCTCGCCCTGCTCTTCGGCGTGGTCCTCCTGGTCTCGGCCATCCTCACGATCTTCAGCACCGAGGCCCTCACCTTCCTCCTGCAGCTGTTCGGGCTCGAGGACACTCTGCTGACGACCGTCGTCACCCGGATCTCCGGACTCTTCGTCTCTGTCGTGCTCAACATCGTGACGCTCGGAGCGATGTTCCGGGTGCTCGCGCGCGTCGCCATCCCGTGGCGCAACCTGTTCTTCGGCGCCCTGCTCGGCAGCGCTGCCCTCGCCGGCCTGAGTGCGCTCGCCGGCCTGTTCCTGGGCAGCGCGACCAACAACCCGCTGCTGGCCACCTTCGCGGTCTTCATCGGTCTGCTGCTCTGGTTCAACCTGGTCTCCCGGGTGATGCTGCTCTCGGCCTCGTGGATCGCGGTCGGGATGTTCGACCGCGGGCTCTCGCCGCGCGTGGTCACCGCCGAGCAGGCGGCCGCCGAGAAGGCAGCCGCAGAGTACGACGCCCGCGTGCTGGTGGCGCGCTCCGAGCTGGAGGAGGCAAAGAGCCAGTTGGCGCACTCCCGCTGGTACAACCGGCTGCAGGCCCAGTGGGCTGTGGAGCGCGCGCAGAACGCGTTGAACGATGTGCTCGACGAGGGGACCGTCGGCCGCTCCCGGTAGGCTTGATGCATGCCTGCAAAGCCCTTGCGAATCGCCACGATCAACACCAACGGCATCCGCGCCGCGTATCGAAAAGGCATGGGCGCGTGGCTCGACGAGCGTGACATCGACATCCTGGCGATCCAGGAGGTGCGAGCCAGCACCGAAGACGTTCAGCAGCTGCTCGGCGACGAGTGGGACATCCTGCACGACCCCGCGACCGCCAAGGGACGCGCGGGCGTCGCCATCGCGAGCCGCGACAAGGCGTCCATCCACCGGGTCGTCCTCGGCCCCGACGACTTCGACAGCGCCGGCCGGTGGCTCGAGGCCGACTACGAGGTCAACGGTTCGATCGTCACGGTGGTCAGCGCCTACGTGCACTCGGGCGAGGCCGACAGCCCCAAGCAGGTGGAGAAGTACAAGTTCCTCGACGCTGTGGAGGCGCGGTTGCCCGAACTGCAGAAGCACAGCGACTACGCCGTGGTGATGGGCGACCTCAACGTCGGGCACCGCACGCTCGACATCCGCAACTGGAAGGGCAACGTCAAGCGCGCCGGGTTCCTGCCCGACGAGCGGGCGTACTTCGACCGGTTCGTGGGCGCCGAAGGCGACGCCGACTACAACGCCGGCGGCGGCCTGGGCTGGGTCGACGTGGGCCGTAAGTGGGCCGGTGACGTCGACGGGCCGTACACGTGGTGGTCCTGGCGCGGGCAGGCCTTCGACAACGACACGGGCTGGCGCATCGACTACCAGCTCGCCACCCCTGCCCTCGCGGCGACCGTCACGAATGTCGCGGTCGATCGGGCTTCGGCCTACGACGAGCGATGGTCCGATCACACGCCAGTGGTCGTCGACTACGCCGTCTGAATCATCCGCACACTTCCTCGAGGTAGACCCATGACGAAACTCCCCCGCCTGTACTCGGGCATGCAGCCGTCCGCCGACTCGCTGCAGCTCGGCAACTACATCGGCGCGCTCCTGCAGTGGAAAGACCTGCAGGCCTCTCACGACGCGTTCTTCTCCGTCGTCGACATGCACGCCATCACCGTCGCGCAAGACCCGCACGAGCTGCGCGAGAAGACCCGCCGCACGGCAGCGCAGTACATCGCCGCCGGCATCGACCCGTCCGCGTCGACGCTCTACGTGCAGTCGCACGTCCCGGCGCACGCCGAGCTCGCCTGGGTGCTGAACACCATCACCGGCTTCGGTGAGGCCGCGCGCATGACCCAGTTCAAAGACAAGTCGGCCAAGCAGGGCACCGAGGCGACGTCGGTCGGTCTGTTCGCCTATCCCGTGCTGATGGCCGCCGACATCCTGCTGTACGACGCCGAGATCGTCCCCGTCGGCGACGACCAGCGGCAGCACGTCGAGCTCACCCGCGACCTCGCCGAGCGGTTCAACAGCCGGTTCGGCGACACCTTCGTGGTGCCGCAGGCGATGATCCTCAAAGAGAGCGCCCGCGTCTACGACCTGCAGAGCCCGACGTCGAAGATGTCGAAGTCGGCCGAGTCGCACGCCGGCGTCGTGTGGCTGCTCGACGAGCCCTCGGTGACGCGCAAGAAGATCATGCGCGCCGTGACCGACACGGACGGGGTCGTGTCGTTCGACCGCGACGGCAAGCCGGGCATCTCGAACCTGCTCACCATCTACGCGTCGCTGACCGGCCGCTCGATCGAGTCAATCGAGCTCGAGTACGACGGCAAGGGCTACGGCGACTTCAAGAAGGGTCTCGCCGAGGTCGTCGTCGAGACCTTCGCGCCCGTGCGCGAGCGTGCCCTCGAACTGCTGTCCGACCCGGCCGAACTCGACCGCATCCTCGCACGCAACGCCGACCGTGCCAGCGAGGTGGCCGAGGCGACCATGGAGAAGGCCTACGACCGCATCGGCTTCCTCCGCCGCGCGCGATGACGCTGGCCGTGCCGCGTGAGCCCGTCGTGCTGACGGGCTCACGCGTGGTGCTCTCGGTTCCGGTCGCGTCCGACCTCGACCGGGTCACCGAACTGTGCCAGGGGAAGGCCGTGGCGGCCTGGACCACCGTGCCCTCGCCGTACACGCGCACCGACGCCGAGACGTTCGTGCTCGGGCTCGTCGTGGAGGGATGGGCCAACGCCACGTCGTGCACGTGGGGACTGCGCCTCTCGCCGGACGGCGAACTGAACGGGATGGTCGGGCTCGACGGCATCCGCGACGGCGAGGCGGAGCTCGGCTACTGGCTGGCCCCCGAGCTCCGGGGCACCGGCCTGATGTCGGAGGCGGTCGCCGCCGTGCTCGAGTACGCCTTCGCCCCCACTGGACAGGACGGTCTCGGCCTCGAACGCGTCGTCTGGCACGCGTTCACCGGCAATGCCGCATCGGCGGCGGTCGCGCGCCGGGCGGGATTCCGGTTCGAGGGGCTGCGACGCCGGGGCGGGACCCAGCGCGGTCGGCGCCTCGACGACTGGCAGGCCGGCCTGCTCCGTGACGACCAACGCGTTCCGGCGGCGGGATGGCCGGACGAGACGTTCGTGCAGCGCGATCCGGAGCTGCGGTGACCGGCATCCGGGTCGTGCTCTTCGACCTCGACGACACCCTTTTCGCCCATCGGGCCGCCGTCGCCCGCGGCATCGAGGCGCATGTCGCGACGCTCGGTGAGCCCTATGGTTCGCTCGACACTGCATCCGTCGTCTCGCTCTGGCACGACCTCGAGGAGCACCACTACCACTCCTACCTGGCCGGCCGGCTCGACTTCGAGGGACAGCGGCAGGCGCGCGCCCGCGACTTCGCCGCCCGGCACGGCGTGACCCTCGACGACGACGCGGCCAGTCTCTGGTTCGCCACCTACTTCGAGCGCTACGTCGAGAGCTGGCGGCTGCACGATGACGCGCTCCCCTGTCTCGATGCGCTCGCCCGGCGCATCCCGGGTGTGCGCTTCGGATTGATCACCAACGGCGACCTCGCCTTCCAGACCCGCAAGATCACCACCGTCGGCCTCGACACCCGCGTCGAGCACGTCATCGCCTCGGGCGAGGTCGGTGTCGTCAAGCCGGATGCGCGGATCTTCCGCCATGCATGCGACGTGTTCGGTGTGGAGCCCCGCGCGGCCGCGTACGTCGGCGATCGTCTCCGCACCGACGCGATCGGCGCCGCTCAGGCCGGGCTGACCGGGATCTGGCTGAACCGCACGGGCGCCATCGCGTCAGACGACGACGCCGCGGACGCGCGTGCTGCCGGTGTGCTCGAGATCGCGTCGCTCGACGAACTCGCGGCGCTGCTCGGCTAGTCGGCGCTGCGCTGCGCTGCGCGGGGCTGCTCGGTTGGTCGGCGCGTTTCCCTCGGCACGCGCAAGCGCCGCCCGGCGAACCGGGCGGCGCTTCGTGATGATGCGTCAGAGCATCGGGTCAGGCGTTGCGCACGTCGTCGTCCACCCAGTCGAAGGTCCGCGTGACGGCCTTCTTCCAGAGGCGGATCTGACGGTCGCGCTCCTCCTCGTCCATCTGCGGGGTCCAGCGGCTGTCCTCCTGCCAGTTCTTGCGCAGGTCGTCCAGGTTCTCCCAGAAGCCCGTCGCAAGACCCGCGGCGTACGCGGCGCCCAGCGCGGTCGTCTCCGCGACAACCGGGCGAACGACGGGGACGCCGAGGATGTCGGCCTGGAACTGCATCAGGGTGTTGTTGGCGATCATGCCGCCGTCCACCTTGAGTTCGGTCAGGTCGACGCCCGAGTCCGCGTTGACGGCCTCGAGCACCTCACGGGTCTGGAACGCCGTGGCCTCCAGAACCGCGCGGGCGATGTGGCCCTTGTTCACGTAGCGGGTGAGGCCCACGAGAGCACCACGCGCATCGGAGCGCCAGTACGGAGCGAACAGGCCCGAGAACGCCGGCACGAAGTAGGCGCCGCCGTTGTCGTCGACCGTCTTGGCCAGGTCCTCGATCTCCGGAGCGCTCTTGATGATGCCCAGGTTGTCACGCAGCCACTGCACGAGCGAGCCGGTGACGGCGATCGAACCCTCGAGCGCGTAGTGCGGGGCGGCGTCGCCGAGCTTGTAGCCCAGAGTCGTCAGCAGACCGTTCTTGGAGTGGACGATCTCCTCACCCGTGTTGAAGATGAGGAAGTTGCCGGTGCCGTACGTGTTCTTGGACTCGCCGGTGTCGAACGCGGCCTGACCGAACGTCGCGGCCTGCTGGTCGCCGAGGATGCCGGCGACCGGCACCTCGCGCAGCAGGCTGGACGCCTCCACCTGACCGTAGACCTCGGACGAGCTCTTGATCTCGGGGAGCATCGACTTCGGAACCCCGAAGACCTCCAGGATGTCGTCGCGCCAGCTCAGCGTCTCGAGATCCATGAACAGGGTGCGCGACGCGTTGGTGACATCCGTCGCGTGAACGCCGCCGTCCGGACCGCCCGTGAGGTTCCACAGGACCCAGGAGTCGGTCGTGCCGAACAGCAGGTCGCCCGCTTCCGCCTTCTCGCGCGCGCCCTCGACGTTCTCCAGGATCCAGACGATCTTGGTGCCGGAGAAGTACGTCGCGAGGGGCAGACCCACGATCTGCTTGAACCGCTCGACGCCTCCGTCGGCCGCCAGCCGGTCGACGATCGGCTGCGTGCGGGTGTCCTGCCAGACGATGGCGTTGTACACCGGCTGACCGGTGTTCTTGTCCCAGACGACGGCCGTCTCACGCTGGTTGGTGATGCCGACGGCAGCGATGTCGTGGCGGGTGAGGTCTGCCTTCGACAGCGCCTGTCCGATCACCTCGCGGGTGTTGTTCCAGATCTCGATCGGGTCGTGCTCGACCCAGCCCGCCTTCGGGAAGATCTGCTCGTGCTCGAGTTGGCCGGAGGAGACGATCGATCCGGACTTGTCGAAGATGATCGCCCGGGTACTCGTGGTGCCCTGGTCGATGGCGACAACGTAGTCGGCCATAGGTAACTCCTTTGTTTTGGGGTGGGGCTGTGCGCGCCGGTCCCGCCGATCGGGACCGGCGCGCAGTACAGGGTGTTACTTGATGAGGGGAAGCAGGACGAGCGCGAGCCATCCGGCGATGAGTCCACCGATGATCGGTCCGACGACGGGGACCCACGAGTACGACCAGTCGCTCGAGCCCTTGCCCTTGATGGGTAGGACAGCGTGCGCGATGCGCGGACCGAGGTCACGTGCAGGGTTGATGGCGTACCCGGTAGGACCACCGAGGCTGGCACCGATGCCGGTCACCAGGAGCGCTACGGGAAGCGCGCCGAGTGCCGCGAGGCCGGCCGCCTGGCCGGGCTGGTGGCCGAACGCGATGACGACGAACACCAGCACGAACGTGCCGATGACCTCCGTGACCAGGTTCCAGCCGTAGCTGCGGATCGCAGGGCCGGTCGAGAACACACCGAGCTTGTTGGCCGGCTCCGGCTCCTCGTCGAAGTGCTGCCTGTACGCGAGCCAGGTGAAGACGGCACCGATGAAGGCACCGATCAACTGAGCGAGGATGTACAGCAGCACCGTGACGAAGTTCACCGGTACCAGGGTGTGCGCGGCAGCCGAACCGAACGCTGGAGCCCCGTTCGCGACCAGGCCGAGCGTCACGGCCGGGTTCAGGTGCGCGCCCGAGTTGTAGGCGACCACCACACCCGAGAAGACCGCGATGCCCCAGCCGAAGTTCACCATCAGGAACCCGCCGTTGAAGCCCTTGGTTTTGATGAGTGCGACGTTAGCCACGACGCCGGTACCGAGGAGGACGAGCAATGCCGTGCCCACCAACTCCGACAGGAAATCTACACCGATATTGTCCACGTTGACCTTCCAGTTGTTCAGTTGATCCGCACCCTGTTGTGCGTTTATCGATGGTTCTCGTCAGGGTGGGCAATTGAACGCTATTAGCGTCCGGCCCACCGGGACAAGGACCGTGCTATGCACGTCTGTGCATTATCGGAGCGCTGCGGCTTCGCTGCCGTCCTCCGATTCGAGGTGCACCCGGTGGGCGTCGGCGAGTTCCGCTATGAATGCATCTTCCTCCTCCGACCGCCGATTTGGCGACCATCCGAGTGCCGTGGCTGCGATTTCGCCGATCTCACGCACCAGCGACCCCGAGATACCGCCGGTGAAGGCCAGGCTCGTGCGGCGCAGGAAGATGTCGGAGAGGTGCACCACGTGCTCCGTGCGCACCAGGTACTCGACCTCCGAGCGGGAGTATCCCGGCGCGGCCTCGAGAGGTCGGTCCGCATCCGCGCCGGTGATCGCGTCGATCACGAACGCCGCCTTCGTGCCGTAGCGGTGAAGGAGTGCGGCGGCGCGCTCCGTCCCCACGTCGGCGCCGTAGCGGGCGACCCAGTCGCGTTCGGCACGTGACGTCGTGGGGAATCCTGCACCGCCGCCGATCGCCAGACCCGCCGTCGACACCGAGCGCTGCATCCCGAGCGCCTGGAGCGTCTCGTTCGCGAGGTGCTCGCTGAGCGCGCGGAACGTCGTCCACTTGCCGCCGACCAGGCTCAGCACCGTCGTCGTGCCAAGGCCGTCGATCGTTCCCGGCACGATGCGGTAGTCGCGGGACACGAAGCCGGGCTGTGTGTCGTCGTGGTGCGGAAGGGGCCGAACTCCCGAGAAGCTGTAGACGATCTGCGCACGCGTGACCGGGATGGCTGGGAATACGTGCGATACCAGCTCGATGAAGTAGTCGATCTCGTCTTCCGTGATGACCGCCCGCTCGGACATGTCCGCCTCGAGGTCCGTGGTGCCGACCATCACGCGGCCCTTGAGCGGGTAGATGAGCACGATGCGGCCGTCGTTGTTCTCGAAGAACATCTCGCGGCCCATGCACGCCTCGAGCAATGCCGGGTTGTCGAGCACGATGTGCGAGCCCTTCGTGCCGCCCATGTACTGCGTCTCGCGCCCGAGAGCCTCGTTGGTGAGGTCCGTCCACGGCCCGGATGCGTTGACCACCACATCGGCGACGATCGGGAACTGCACACCTGTCTCGCGGTCGCGCACCAGCACCCCGCCATCCGCCGTGCCCACTGCTTCGACGTAGTTCACGGCGCGGGCGTGCGGGCCGGCTGCCAGAGCGTCGGCGAGCACGTCGAGCGCGAGGCGCTCCGGGTCGTGCACCGACGCGTCGAAGTACGTCGCGGTGTACTTGATGCCCGGGTTCAGCTCGGGCTGGGTCTTCAGCGACTTCGTGCGGCCGTGGAACTGGTGGCGGGGGACGCTGCCGCCGTCGCGCGAGAACGAGTCGTAGATGGTGAGGCCGGTCTTGATCAGGAACGCGCCGCGCTCCTTCGGCTTGCCCTGCTTGTGCGTGAGGAAGCGGAGCGGGGCCGACAGGATGCCCGAGAACGTCGAGAAGATCGGGATGGTCGTCTGCAACGGCTTGACGTAGTGCGGAGCGACCTTGAGTAGACCGTTGCGCTCGGTCACCGACTCCTTCACCAAACGGAACTCGCCGTTCTCGAGGTAGCGGACGCCGCCGTGGATCATGTGGCTCGATGCGGCCGACGCGCCCGAGATGAAGTCATTGCGCTCGACGAGCACCACGTCCACGCCCTGGAGGGCGAGATCGCGGAAGGTGCCGAGGCCGTTGATGCCACCGCCGATGATGAGCACCTGTGCGTTCGGACGTTCCTGCAGGCGTGCGACCTCGCTGCGAGTCTCGGCGGCGTTCGACTTCGTCGTCACGGTAGTTCCTCTGTTTCTGTCGTTCTGTGGTGATTCCGGCTGTGCTGGTGCAGGTGCCGGCAGGTTCCGATGCTGATGCTGGCGTTGCCTGCAAAGCAGGGCGGCTGCGTGTGTTCTGCGTGTAGCTACGCGTGCTCGCGCCTGCGCGTCTGCGGGTCGTTCTGTTGGTGTCGTTCTCGTGCAGCTATAGTTTTCGATGTACCGACCTTTTGTTCAAGCCGTATGCACATACGTGCAAGGAGACCCCCGTGGTTCAGCCCGAGACCGAGAACCTCCCCGAGAAGACCCGCGACGCCCTCAAGGCGGGTCACCTCTATTACATGCAGGACCTCACCATGGAGGCCATCGCGCACGAGATGCACACCTCGCGCTCCAGCGTCTCCCGCTTGTTGAGCTATGCGCGCGCCTCGGGGCTGGTGACCATCCAGATCGCCACACCGCATGAAGGCGCGTCGCGCATCCAGCAGGACATCCACGAGCGCTACGGCATCGCCGCCCACATCGTGCCCATGCCGAGCGCCATCAGCGACGTCGATCGCCTGGAGCGCGTCGCCATCTCCGCTGCACGAATTCTCGACCGTTTCATCGACTCGAACATGACCGTCGGGCTCGCCTGGGGTTCTACCATGAGCGCTCTCAGCCGACACCTCATCCCCAAAGATCTGCACAACGTCGAGTTCGTACAGCTCAACGGCGCCGGCAACACCTATACGACCGGTGTGCTCTATGCGAGCGAGATCCTGCGCCGGTTCGGGGACACCTTCTCGGGCACCATCCAGGAGTTCCCCGTGCCCGCCCTGTTCGACGACCCGCAGACCAAGGCCGCCATGTGGCACGAGCGGAGCACCCGGCGCATCCTCGACATCCAGGAGCGGATGGACGCCGCGATCTTCGGACTGGGGTCGCCGTTCTCCGAGGTCCGTTCGCACGTGTACGCCGGCGGATACCTCGACCAGGCGGACTACGCCTCGCTGGACGAGTCCGGCGTCGTGGGCGACGTCGCCACCGTCTTCTTCCGCGAGGACGGCAGCCATCACGGCATCCCACTGAACGAGCGCGCCAGCGGACCGGACATCGACCTCATCAAGAGGGTTCCGCGGCGCGTGTGCGTCGTCTCCGGGCCGTCGAAGGTGCACAGCCTGCGCGGTGCACTCGCGGCGAATCTGATCACCGACCTCATCGTCGACGAAGGGACCGCTCGGGCGCTCGTCGCCCTGGCCGAATGAGTCCCGCCCGGCATTGAACGATGCTGTGCGGCGGTGAACGGCGCACGGGCCTGTCCTGCGTTGCGAGACGTGAATGACGCTGGCGCTGCGCGTTGCGCGTTGCGCGTTGCGCGTTGCGCGTTGCGCGTTGCGCGTTGCGCGTTGCGCGTTGCGCGTTGCGCGTTGCGCGTTGCCCAAGGCTGCCAGCTATTGAACGGCGCTGCCACATCGAACGGCGCTGCGGGTCGAACGGCGCTGCGGGGTCGGGCGGCGCTGCGGGGTCGCGCGGCGCTGCGGGGTCGCGCGGCAAACGCGGCGTCATGCGGCGCGTTCGCTGGGGTCGGTGAGCGTGCTGGTGGTGCCGGTGGTGGGGCGTCCGCCGGGGCGGGGTCGGCGGTGGGGGTCGATGTGTGGTGGC
>NZ_BSEN01000003.1:163700-358198 GCF_027921845.1 Leifsonia poae | reverse complement strand
GGTCGTCGTTTGCCACTTGATGCGGCGCAGGAGGGTCCGGGAACGCATCGTCTGGCCAACGACGGGCTGTGGATAACAAGCACGATGTGAACGTGTTTCGAGGCAGAGTCGATAGATGCGTCGTCCGGATCCCCTTCCCCGCGGATTCGGCGATCGTGCGTTCTCATTCGAGCAGGCGGTCGACCGCTCCATCTCCGTCTGGCGTCTTCGATCTGACGACCTCCGCACCCCTTTTCGCGGTGTGCGGGAACCCGCCGATCGGCCGGTCACGATTCTCACTCGGTGCGAGGCGCTCCAGATCCGGATGCCGGAGGGCGGGGTGTTCAGCCACGCGACGGCGGCTCTTCTTCACGGGTTGCCGATTCCGCGCGTGCTCGCCGACGGCCCGCTCCACGTGTCGGTTCCGCGTCCGGTCAGGGCCCCGCGGATCTCGGGTGTGGTCGGGCATCAGGTGCAGTTCTGCGATGGTGACGTGGTGTCCATCCGTGGGTGGAGGGTGACGAGCGCGACGCGCACGTGGCGGGATCTGGCGTCGCGGCTGTCCGTGGCGGAATCGGTTGCTCTCGGGGACGCGATCATCCACTGGAGGTCGCGTCGTGCGTCGATCTCCGATCTCGCCCGTCGTGCGTCGACGCTGCGCGGTCGACCAGGCGCCGTGACGAGCGCCGCGGCCATCCCACTCCTGCACGAGCGATCCGAGTCGCCGCAGGAGTCGGCGTTGCGCGTGATGCTCGTGCAGGCCGGACTGCCGAGGCTCGACGTGAATGTCCCGCTCTACGACGCGAACGGTGCGTTCGTCGCGCGTCCCGATCTGCGATTCCCGGAGTTCCGGGTTGTCATCGAGTACGAAGGGGATCACCACCGCAGCGATCGCGCGCAATGGCGCCGGGACTTCGCTCGCACGATGGCGCTGCAAGACCTCGGCGAGACGGTGATCAGGCTCGGTGCCGCCGACCTCGTCCCCGAAACCGCGAAGCTCGTCACGCGCATCCTGGTCCGCGCCGGCTGGTCGTCGTTTGCCACTTGATGCGGCGCATCATGCTGCTGCGCCGCATCAACTGGCAAACGACGAACGTGCTGCGCCGGGGGGAGTAGGCGCGGGCGGCGAAGTCGTACCAGGGCATGAGGATTTTGCACAGGGTGCAATGAGATACTTTCGAGGCGGCGAAGGGGTCGCGCTCTCAGCATCCGGATCTCGCAAAGGGTACGTCTGTGCATTTTCTCGCCGTTCTCAGCATGAAGAACCGCGCACTCATCGCGCTGGTGACCATCGTCGCAGCCATCTTCGGCGGCCTTGCGCTCACCAACCTCAAACAGGAGCTCGCGCCGTCGATCCAGTTCCCGCAGCTCGCGATCATCTCGTCGTACCCCGGCGCTTCGCCCGAGGTCGTGAACAACGACGTCAGCACGCCGATCGAGACCGCGGTGCAGGGCGTGCCGAACCTCGACAGCACCTCGGCGGTCAGCAGCACGAACCAGTCGCTGATCACGGCGAAGTTCACCTACGGCACCGACCTCGCGACCGCTGAGCAGAAGCTCGACCAGGCGATCAACCGCATCAAGTCCACGCTTCCGGATGGCGTCGACCCGCAGGTGATCTCGGGGAGCATCGACGATCTGCCGGTCATCCAGCTCGCGGTCACCAGCGATCAGGATCAGCGCACCGTCGGCGACAGCATCACCAAGCTCGCGCTCCCCGACATCAAAGACGTGGACGGTGTCAACGACGCCCAGCTGGTCGGCGAGGTCGGCCAGCGGATCACCATCGTTCCGGATGCCGCGAAGCTCGCGGCGGCGGGCCTCAGCACCTCGTCGATCAAGGACGCGCTCCAGCAGAACGGGGTGCTGGTTCCCGGCGGCTCGATCACCGAGAACGGCAAGACGCTCTCCGTGCAGTCGGGCAAGCAGCTCACGTCGATCGACGACATCACGAAGCTCCCGCTGATCGGGTCGGCGTCGGCGTCTGCTGGCGCAGGAGCAGGAGCAGGAGCGGGAGCAGGAGCCGGCGCGGGCGCCGGAGGCGGTGCAGCGGCGGGCGCGGGTGCCGCAGCCGGTGCAGGCGCAGCAGCCGGCGCAGGTGCAGCCGCCACCGTCCCGGCCGCGCCGCCCGCCCCGAAGACGATCGGCGACGTCGCCACCGTGACGAAGACCGACGACCCCGTGACCTCGATCTCGCGCGTCGACGGCAAGCCGGCGCTCACCATCGCCGTCACCAAGCTCCCGTCGGCCAACACCGTCGAGGTCTCCCACGCCGTCAACGACCTCATCCCCGACCTGCAGACCAAGCTCGGCAGCGGCGCCACGATCACCGTCGTCTTCGATCAGGCACCGTTCATCACGCAGTCGATCAATTCGCTCACCGAAGAGGGACTGCTCGGCCTCCTCTTCGCCGTGATCGTGATCCTGGTGTTCCTGCTCTCGATCCGCGCGACCCTGGTCACCGCGATCTCGATCCCGACCAGCGTGCTGATCACGTTCATCGTGATGCAGGCCACCGGCTACACGCTCAACATCATCACGCTCGGCGCGCTCACGATCGCGATCGGCCGTGTCGTCGACGACTCGATCGTCGTCATCGAGAACATCAAGCGCCAGCTCGTGGCCGGCGTGGATCGAGCCACGACGGTCGTCAAGGCCGTGAGGGAGGTCGCGGGCGCGATCACCGCGTCGACGATCACGACGGTCGCGGTGTTCCTGCCGCTGGCCTTCGTCGGCGACGTGACGGGTGAGCTGTTCCGCCCGTTCGCCCTCACCGTGACGATCGCCCTGCTCTCGTCGCTGCTGGTCGCCCTGACCATCGTGCCCGTGCTCGCGTACTGGTTCCTGCGGCCGCCGAAGGCCCGCAAGCACGAGGGCGGTCAGGAGGACTCAGCGGCCGCGCACCTCTCGATCGACGAGGCCGCCGCTGCCGGCGAGGACGAGCTCGAGCATCCGTCGCGCCTGCAGAAGGGCTATCTGCCGATCATCCACTGGACGCTGAAGCACTCGGTCTCGACCGTGCTGATCGCCGTGCTGGTGCTCATCGGAACCTTCGCGCTGACCCCGCTGATGAAGACCAACTTCCTCGGTTCGACCGGACAGAACACGCTCACGGTGTCGCAGCAGCTGCCTCCCGGAACCAGCCTCGAGGCGCAGGACACCGCGGCCAAGGTGGTCGAGCAGAAGCTGCTCGACACGTCGGGTGTGAAGACGGTGCAGCTGTCGATCGGGTCGAGCGGCAGTTCGCTGCGCGACGCGTTCTCGGGTGGCGGCGGGGCGATCACGTTCTCCGTGACGACCGACCCCAACGCCGACCAGGAGAAGCTGCAGAACACGGTCGAGTCCGAGCTCGGCGCGATCAAGGACCAGGGCGACATCACGGTGTCGACCTCGAGCGGCTTCGGTGCGTCCAACGACATCGAGATCGACATCACGGCCACCAGCAACGCCGACCTGCAGACGGCGACGGATTCGGTGGTCGAGCAGATGAAGTCGCTCGACTCCATCAAGCAGACGAGTGACAACCTCAGCGCGTCGCTGCCGTACGTCGCCGTGAACGTCGACCGCACGAAGGCGGCCGCCGCCGGCCTCAGCGAGGTCGCCGTCGGCACGATCGTCTCGCAGGCGATGCAGCCGACCCAGGCGGGATCGATCGCGATCGACAACAGCTCGCTGAAGATCTACCTGCAGAGCGACAACCCGCCGACCACCGTCGCGCAGCTCGCCGCTCTCTCCGTGCCGACGGCGACCGGTCCGGTGGCCCTCAGCACCCTCGCCAGCGTGACCCAGACCAACGGACCCTCGACGGTCACCACGCAGCGCGGGCTCCGCACCGCGACGGTGACGGCGACGCCGGGCACCGACAACCTCGGCACGGCCAACGCCGATGTGACGGCGGCGCTGAAGAAGGCCGACCTGCCCTCGGGCTCGACGGCGAAGATCGGTGGCGTCTCCTCGAGCCAGTCCGACGCCTTCTCGCAGCTCGGGATCGCGCTGCTCGCGGCCATCCTGATCGTCTACATCGTGATGGTGGCGACATTCCGGTCGCTCCGCCAGCCGCTGCTGCTGCTGGTCTCGGTGCCGTTCGCGGCCACCGGTGCGATCGCGCTGCAGGTGATCTCGGGCATCCCGCTCGGCGTCGCATCGCTCATCGGAGTGCTGATGCTGATCGGAATCGTGGTCACCAACGCGATCGTTTTGATCGACCTCGTCAACCAGTACCGGCGTCGAGGAATGACGGTTGCAGAGGCGGTGACGCACGGTGCGTCACGTCGTCTGCGCCCCATCCTGATGACCGCGCTCGCGACCATCGCCGCGCTGTTCCCGATGGCGATCGGCCTCACCGGCCACGGCGGCTTCATCTCGCAGCCGCTGGCGATCGTGGTGATCGGCGGACTGATCTCGTCGACGCTGCTCACGCTCATCGTGCTCCCGACGCTCTACAACCTGGTCGAGGGCGCCAAGGAGCGGCGCGCGGCCAAGCGTGCGGCGAAGGCGGCCGCGTCGGGCGACGGTGACGGCGGTGCGCCGGGCGCACCCGAGGTCGTGGCGGAGCCGAGCCGGAGCTGACCCGAGCCGGGGCCGGCCCGGGCCGGTGCTGACCGGATCGCGCGCGACGCGTCAGGCGGACTCGTTCACGAGGTGGTCGAGCGACGCCTGCGCGAGCATCGGCCACTGGTCGCTCGCGGCTGCGGGCACCTCGACCCAGTCCTTGAACGGCTGATCGCGTCGCGAGGGGTCGAACAGTAGAGCGCCCGTGAGCAAGAGTGCCTCGGCGTGCACCGACGTCTCCCGACCGAGCCGGAAGGCCATCGCTCCGTAGAACTCGCAGGCGAACACCTTGCCGTTGAGCTTGAGCGCCGGATGCCCGAACATGCGCCCGGTGACGGCGCCGCTCCCCGCGAGTTCGTCGGCGATCGCGGCGAACTCGGCCGCGCTGTCCGCCGCCGCCGTGTCTGCGGCTGAGGCGGCTGCAGCGGCCGAGGCCGTGGGTGAATCGGCGGGAGCGTTCGCGGCGGAGTCCATGCGGCGATCCTAGGCGCGTGGAGGCTCGAGCGCAGCCGCCGATGCAGCGGCCGGCCGTCGACGGCCCGCGTCCGTGATCCCAGACACGGATGCGACCCGGCCGTTCCCGGCACCCACGCGCGTTGGTAGCGTCGCACTATGAGCCCGCGACCCTTGTCCGTCGACCCCCTCTGGCCGCGGAGCGGCGACTGGCCGTCACCCGACGAGCTCGAATCGGGCGAGCGTATCGACCTCACTCTGCTGGGCATCCCGACCTTCCGCACCTCCCTGTCGGCGACCGGCGCCGGTGAGACGCCGGCAGCCGTGCGAGCGGCGCTCCGCTACTACGCCCCCTTCCTATCGCCCGACCGCTCAGCGCCCGGCCCTCGTCCGCCGGAGCTCGAAGACCTCCTGTTCGCTGACGCCGGCGATGTGCTCGATCCGGACGGTCCCGAAGGCGAGGGCCGGGCGATCGCGGCGATGGCGGATGCGGTGGAGCGCGCATCCGTGACCGTGGCGGTGGGCGGCGACAACGCCCTCACGGTTCCGGCCGCACTCGGGTCGTGGGGCGACGATCTGGAGACGGCCGGGCTCGTGACCCTCGACGCGCACCACGATCTGCGCGACGGCGTCTCCAACGGTTCGCCGGTGCGCCGACTCATCGAAGCCGGGCTCGACGGCCGCCGGGTGGTGCAGATCGGGATCGCCGACTTCGCAAACTCGCACGCCTACGCGGCGCGGGCCGAGGAGTACGGGATCACGATCATCCATCGCGATGAGCTCCACCGCCGCCCGATGGACGACGTCATGGCGGAGGCGCTGGAGATCGCGGGAAGCGCGGGCGGTCCGGTGCACGTCGATCTGGACGTCGACGTCTGCGACCGGTCCGTCGCGCCCGGATGCCCGGCTTCGATTCCCGGGGGACTCGCCGCCTGGGAACTGCGGGCGGCCGCCAGATTAGCCGGCTCGTGGGAATCGGTGCGGTCGGTCGACATCGCCGAGGTGGATGCGACGGCGGATGCGCCCGACGGACGCACGGTGCGTCTGGCGGCCCTGCTGGTGCTCGAGGTGGCGGCGGGACTCGCGAGCCGCTGAGCCCGCTCAGCTCAGGCGGGCGCCGTCCTTCCAGACGCCGTCGACCAGCGGCACGCCCGGACGGTACGCGAGGTGCACGAAGCTCGGCGCACGCAGGGCCACGAAGTCGGCACGGCTGCCGGCGGCCAGGTTCCCGACATCGGTTCGCCGAAGCGCGGCCGCGCCGCCGGCGGTGGCCGCCCACAGCGCTTCGGCCGGTGTCATGCGCATGTCGCGCACCGCGACGGCGATGCAGAACGCCATCGACGAGGTGAACGACGACCCCGGGTTGCAGTCGCTGGCCAGCGCGACGGTGACGCCGGCGTCGATCAGTCGGCGGGCATCCGGGTACGGCTGCCGGGTGGAGAACTCGACGCCGGGCAGCAACGTGGCGACCGTGCGGGAGCTCGCGAGTGCGGCGACGTCGGTGTCGGTGAGGTACGTGCAGTGGTCGACGCTCGCCGCGTCGAGTTCGATCGCGAGCGCTACTCCGTCGCCCGGTGCGAGCTGGCTCGCGTGCAGCCGAACGCCGAGCCCCCTCTCGGCACCCGCCCGGAGGATGCGGCGGGACTGCTCGACGGTGAAGGCTCCGGTCTCGCAGAACGCGTCGATCCAGCGGGCATGCGGCGCGCACGCATCCAGCATCGGGCCTGAGACCAGCTCGACGTAGCTCTCGGGATCGTCGGCAAACTCCGCCGGAACGACGTGCGCACCGAGAAAGGTCGTCTCGTCGGTGACCCGGCTCGCGAGTTCGAGCAGGCGGGCCTCGTCCGCGACCGTCAGGCCATAGCCGCTCTTGATCTCGAACGTCGTGGTGCCCTGGGCGTGGAGTTCGGCGACGAAACCGTCGAGGCGCGCGGCCAGCTCGCCGTCGGAGGCGGCACGGGTGGCGGCTACCGTGCTGCGTATGCCGCCGGCGGAATACGCCGCTCCGGACATCCGCGCCTCGAACTCGGCGGCGCGGTCACCGCCGAAGACGAGGTGGGTGTGGGAGTCGACGAAGCCGGGGATGACGGCCGCCCCACCGAGGTCGACCGTCTCGACGGCGTCACCGCCGGTCGCGTTCCGGTCCAGCACGCCGGGCGCTTCGGCTGCCGATCCTGCCCACACGACGACGCCGTCGCGCACGAGCAGTGCGGCATCCGGCACGATCCCCAGAAGACCGGATCGCGCCGGATCGTTGGTGACGAGCTCAGCGATCCCGGTGAACAGCGTCGAACCCCCGGCGGACATCGTCAGCCCTCCTGCATCGGGATGCGCAGGCCCCGCTCGCGAGCGACCTCGGCCGCGCGCTCGTAACCCGCGTCCACGTGGCGCATCACGCCCGTGCCGGGATCGTTGATGAGCACGCGCTCGATCTTCTCCGCGGCGAGCGGCGTTCCGTCGGCGACGATCACCTGGCCGGCGTGGATGGAGCGGCCGATGCCGACCCCGCCGCCGTGGTGGATCGACACCCACGTCGCGCCGGATGCGGTGTTCAGCAGGGCGTTCAGCAGGGGCCAGTCGGCGATCGCGTCGGAGCCGTCGGCCATCGACTCGGTCTCCCGGTACGGCGAGGCGACCGATCCGGAGTCCAGGTGGTCGCGCCCGATCACGATCGGCGCGCTGAGCTCTCCGCTGGCGACCATCTCGTTGAAGCGCAGGCCGGCGAGGTGACGTTCCTTGTAGCCGAGCCAGCAGATGCGCGCGGGGAGACCCTCGAAGTGCACCTTCTCGCCCGCCTGGGTGATCCAGCGGCGCAGGTGCTCGTCGTCGGGGAACAGCTCGAGGATCGCCCGGTCGGTCGCGGCGATGTCGGCCGGATCGCCCGAGAGTGCCGCCCAGCGGAACGGCCCCTTGCCCTCCGCGAACAGCGGCCGGATGTACGCGGGGACGAAACCGGGGAAGTCGAAGGCCCTCTCGTACCCGCCGAGCTTGGCCTCCGCGCGCAGTGAGTTGCCGTAGTCGAAGACCTCGGCGCCGGCATCCTGGAATCCGACCATCGCCTCGACATGTTTGGCCATCGAGTCGCGGGCCGCGAGGGTGAACGCCTCCGGATCGGCGGCGGCGCGGTCGTGCCATTCGGCGACCGAGACGCCTTCGGGAAGATAGTTGAGCGGGTCGTGCGCACTCGTCTGGTCGGTGACGATGTCGATCGGGACGCCGCGGCTCAGCAGCTCGGGGAAGACGGTCGCCGCATTGCCGACGAGCCCGACGGAGAGCGGGCGGCGCTCGGCGCGGGCGGCGAGCACGCGCTCGACGGCGTCGTCGAGGTCGGTGGCCAGCTCGTCGAGGTAGCCGTGGTCGATGCGGCGCTGGAGGCGCGTCTCGTCGACATCGACGATCAGCACGGCGCCCTCGTTCATCGTCACGGCGAGCGGCTGCGCTCCGCCCATGCCACCTGCGCCGCCGGTGAGCGTGAGCGTGCCCGCGAGTGTGCCGCCGAACCGCTTCGCCGCGACGGCCGCGAAGGTCTCGTACGTGCCCTGCAGGATGCCCTGCGTACCGATGTAGATCCACGATCCGGCCGTCATCTGTCCGTACATGGTGAGGCCGAGGGACTCGAGCCGGCGGAACTCGGGCCACGTCGCCCAGTCGCCCACGAGGTTCGAGTTGGCGATGAGCACGCGCGGCGCCCACTCGTTCGTGCGGAACACGCCGACCGGCTTGCCCGACTGCACGAGCAGCGTCTCGTCGGCCTCCAGGTCACGCAGCGTTCGCACGATCGCGTCGAACGCCTCCCAGCTCCGTGCCGCGCGGCCGGTCCCGCCGTAGACGACCAGGTCATCCGGTCGCTCGGCCACGTCGGGATCGAGGTTGTTCATGAGCATCCGCAGCGGCGCCTCGGTCTGCCAGCTCTTGGCGGTGAGTTCGGTCCCGCGTGCCGCGCGGACCTCTCTGGCTCCATCCATCGGAGTCTCCTTCGGTTGTCGTGGTGATCGAGTCTGAAGTTGTTGCCCCGACTCGCCGGGTGAGGCCGAAACAAGTTCGGACTCGATTGCTTCTGCGGCGGGCGGCGGGCGGTGGGTGGCGGGCGGGGACGAAGCGGAGCGGCTAGGCGAGCGGGCCGGCGACCGACTCGGCGGCCTCGAGCACCCGGCCCGACTGAACGAGCGCGACCACGGCCTCGATCTCGGGGGAGAGGTACCGGTCGGCGCCCGGGCCTTCGGCGACCTCGCGTACGGCGCCGATGACCGCTCCGGTCGGGGCGCCCGGCTTCAGCGGCGCACGGAGGTCTGCCCCGCGCGCAGCGGTCATGACTTCGATCGCGAGTACGCGCCCCAGCCCGTCGAGCGACCGGCGCAGCTTGCGCGCGGCGGCCCACCCCATCGAGACGTGGTCCTCCTGCATCGCCGACGACGGGATCGAGTCGACCGAGGCCGGAGCGGCCAGTCGCTTGAGCTCGGACACGATGCCCGCCGCCGTGTACTGCGCGATCATCAGGCCTGAGTCGACGCCGACCTCGTGCGCCAGGAAGGGCGTGAGCCCCTGGTTGCGGGCGGGATCGAGGAAGCGGTCGGTGCGCCGCTCCGACATGCTGGCGACATCGGCCGCCGCAATCGCGAGGAAGTCGAGCACGTAGGCGACGGGGGCGCCGTGGAAGTTGCCGTTCGATTCCACGCGGCCGTCGAGCGTGAGCACCGGGTTGTCGACGGCGGACGCGAGCTCGCGTTCGGCCACGAGCGTTGCGTGCCCGAGCGTGTCGCGGGCGGCACCGTGCACCTGCGGCGCGCAGCGGAGCGAGTATGCGTCTTGCACGCGCGTGCACTCCGGCCCCTTGTGGCTCGCGACGATCGGGGAACCGGCGAGCATCCTGCGGATGTTCGCCGCCGCGAGCGCCTGGCCGTGCTGCGGGCGGAGGCGCTGCAGGTCGTCGGCGAACACGGCGTCGGTGCCGAGCAACGCCTCGACGCTCATCGCCGCCGCGACATCTGCGGTGCGCAGGAGGGCGCCCAGATCGTGGATGGCGAGGGAGAGCATTCCGAGCATCCCGTCGGTGCCGTTGATGAGGGCGAGCCCCTCCTTCTCCGCGAGCACGACGGGCCGGATGCCCGCAGCAGCCAGCGCGTCGGCGGCGTCTGCGACCGTGCCGGCGCCGTCGGACGCGGCGCCGACGCGCACCTGGCCTTCGCCCATGGCCGCGAGGGCGCAGTGGGCGAGCGGGGCGAGGTCGCCGGAGCAGCCGAGCGAGCCGTATTCGCGCACGATCGGGGTGATTCCGGCGTTGAGCAGCGCCGCGTACGTCTCGACGGTCGCACGCTGCACGCCGGTCCGGCCGGTCATCAGGGTGGACAGGCGCAGCAGCATGAGTGCGCGCACGACCTCGCGCTCGACCTCGGGCCCGCTGCCGGCGGCGTGCGAGCGCACGAGGCTCGCCTGGAGCTGGGCGCGGCGGTCGGCCGGGATGTAGGTGGTCGCGAGCGCGCCGAATCCGGTCGAGATGCCGTAGTGCGGTTCGGTGTCGTCGGCGAGCGCATCGACGATGGCGCGGGACGCCTCGACCGCGTCGAGCGACTCGCGTTCGAGGTCGACGGGGGCGTCGTGGCGGGCGACGGCGACGACCTCGTCGACGGTGAGAGGTCGTGCGCCGACGGTGATGCGGGTCTTCGTGAGGAGCATGCCACCATCACACACGCTCGCGCTCGCGCGCGGACCCCGCCTAGACTCATCCGTGTCCGGGATCCCAGACGCCGGCACGCACCCGCAGCCGAGTACGGGAGTAATCCCGCGTCGGGGTCCGATTCGCGAGATTATGCCCGGACTCGATGGCGGCAGCGGTGATCCGGGAGGGGAATGCGCATGAGCAAGGTCCCGGCAGCGGAGAACACCCTGCGCATCCTCGAGTACCTGGGGGCGCAGCGCGGACCGATGCCCGCCGCGTCCATCGCACACGCACTGGGGCTGCCGCGCTCGAGCGTATACCACCTGCTCACGGTGCTGCTTGAGCACGGCTTCGTGCTGCACTTCCCCGAGGCGAAGCGCTACGGCCTCGGGGTCGCCACCTACGAGCTCAGCTCCGCGTTCTCGCGGCAGGAGCCGCTCACCCGGCTCGGTCGCCCGATCCTGGCCGGCCTCGTCGACGCGATCGGGGAATCCGGCCACGTCGCCGTGCTGCACGGTCGCGACGTCGTCTACATCGCCGAAGAACGCGCTCCGCGCCGCCCCCGGCTGGTCACGGATGTGGGCGTGCGGCTCCCGAGCCACCTCACGGCGAGCGGGCGCGCACTCCTCGCGACCCTGCCGGCCGGGCAGCTGCGCGCCCTGTATCCGGATGCGGGCGCCTTCGAAGACCGCACCGGCGCCGGACCGCACAGCTATGCCGAGCTCAAACGGGTCGTCGCTGCGGTGCGGGAGACCGGCTACGCCACGGAGGACGGCGAGGTGACGCCGGGGTTCGCGTCGGTCGCCGTGTCGGTGCGCGACCACGCGGGGTGGCCGGCGGCGGGGATCGCGATCACGTTTCCGCGTGAGAACCTTCCGCGCGAGGAGTGGCCGGGCCTCGCGGCACGGATCGCAGAGGCCGCCGCCGAACTGTCGCGGCGCATCCGGGGCAGTTGAAGTGGAAGCCCAGCCGACGCACCGCTAGTCCGCCAGCGTCACCGTCGTGGTGTGCGAGCGGCCGTTGTGAAGGAAGTCGACCCTCACCGTGTCGCCCGCCTTGCTGGTGAGCTGGATGTGCGTGAGCACGTCGAGGTTGACCGCCCGCTGACCGTTCACCGCGGTGATCACGTCGCCCGGATGGATCCCGGCGTCGTCCGCAGGCCCGCCCGGCACGACCGCTTGCACGAACAGTCCGTCGGCCACGCCGTAGCGCACCGCGACCGCGTGCGGGATCGGGATGACGTCGGCGCCGACGTTCGGATAGGAGACCTCGCCGTGCTCGATGAGCTGGTGCGCGAGCGGGATGGCGACCGACTGCGGAACGGCGAATCCGATGCCGACGCTGCCCGTGCTGGTCTGTCCGCCGGAGCCGGGCACGGTCGCGATCGCCGTGTTGATGCCGACGAGGCGACCGTTGCAGTCGACGAGCGCGCCGCCCGAGTTGCCCGGGTTGATGGACGCGTCCGTCTGGATCGCGCCGACCAGGATCGCGTTGCGGTCGTCGTCGCTCGGCACCGGGACGGTGCGTCCGAGTGCGCTCACGATGCCGGCGGTCACGGTGCTCGAGAGCCCGAGCGGGGCGCCGAGCGCGACCACCGGCTGGCCGACGGACAGGGAACCGGAGTCGCCTTCGTCGATCACCGGGAGGGCATCCGGGCTGGTGACCTTGATCACGGCGAGGTCTGTCTTCGGATCCCGCCCGACGATGCGGGCGCGCAGTTCGTGACCGTCGCTGAAGCGCGCGGAGACGGTTCCCGAGGTGGCGGCGGAGGAGATCACGTGGTTGTTGGTGAGGATGTAGCCGTCGCTGGTGATGATCTCGCCGCTGCCGTTGCTGGAGCCGTTACGGGTCTCGACGACGATCGTGACGATGGTCGGCAGCACCCGGTCGGCCACCGAGGCGGCGTCGCACGAGCCGCGCTGGCCGCCGAGTGCGAGGGTGGTGACCGTTCCGGCGATGAAGCCGCCCGCGATCAGGATGAGCGCGGCGGCCGTCGCGATGCCCGCGATGAGCCAGCCGCGGAGGTTGGTCGTGCGGTCGGCGGGCGGCTGGTTCGCCGCGTCACCGTCGCCGGACTGCGCGTTCGCGTCGCTCTCCTGTGCCACCGCGGGACCCCTCTCCGATGCCTGCCGTCAGGCTAGCGGCACGGTGAGGATGCGCGCTAGACGAGTTGCGGCGTGAGGGTCTTCGAGTAGCAGACCGAGTAGGGATCGCCCACGTAGTCCCCGAAATTGGGGATGCGCGCGTACCCGCGGCGCTCGTACAGAGCGATCGCCGCGTGCTGCAGCGGTCCGGTCTCGAGCTGGAGGAGCGTCACGCCGTTCGCGCTCGCCGCCTGCTCGACCGCGGTGAGCAGGGCGGAGGCGAGTCCCTGGCCGCGCGAGTCCTCGTGCACGAACATCCGCTTCAGTTCGGCGGCGCCGTCGCTCTTGACGACGAGTGCCGCGATCCCGAGCGCTCGTCCGCCGGCATCGCGGCCGACGAAGACGGTGACGCCGGGCTTCTCGAGCTCCGACACGTCGAGCAGGTAGCAGCTCTCCGCGGGATAGAGCGAGAAGGCGTAGTCGTCACTGAGCTGCAGCAGCGCCTCGACACCGGATGCGCGCGGCGGCTCGACGGTCACGGTGATGGGCATGCCGAAACGCTACCGCCCCCGCATTTCCCGCAGATTACGCCAGCCGCCCTCGCCAGCCGCCCCCGCCAGCTCGCGCTTTCCGTTGAGGGGCGGCAAATCGGCCTAAACACGCCGACTGAGCCTGCGTTCGCCACCCCTCAACGAAGAGGAGCGACGGCGCGAGCCGGCCAGCAGCGGTCAGGCGGCGGCGAAGCGGCGGGCCGAGCGCTCCTTCAACTTGGCCGCCTCCTCTTCGCGGTTCTTCGGCGGGGCCGTCGTCACCAGGTCGTCGAGGAGGTGCTGCGTGAGGTGCGCGATCTCGGCGACGGCCCGGTCGAACGCCTCCGCGTTCGCCTTCGACGGCTTCGTCGTGCCGCTGATCTTGCGCACGTACTGCAGAGCCGCGGCGTGCACCTCGTCACTGCTGGCGGCTGGCTCGAAATTGTGGAGAGTGTGGATGTTCCGGCACATGCGAAGAGGGTACGCCCGACGCCGCACGAGCACTACCGCCCGACGAGCACTACCGCCCGACGAGCACTACCGCTCGACGAGCACTACCGCCCGGCGCGACCGATCGCCACGTACTCCAGCCGTCGCAGCGTCTCGGCGTTGCGGATGCGCAGCGCGAGGTCGGCGAGCCACGTCGGGATGAGCCGGACCGGTCCCGCGCTCGGGAACTCCTCCATCCGCACCACGCAGCCGTCCCCGCGGGGCTTCGCCTCGATGATCACGCGCTCCTCGCCGGGCGGACGCGTCTTCGCGGTGAGCACCATCCGGCGCGGAGGGTCCCACTCCAGCACCTCCGTCTCGTCGTTCAGCACGAGCGGCCAGACCCCGATCGAGTGATGCAGTTTCGTGCCGGGCTCCGGATAGGCGGGGTCGGCCGCGCGCAGGCGCGACGCCCCGACGACCCAGGTCGGATACACCCACGGGTCGGCGAGCACGGCGAACACCTCGTCGGGGGTGCAGGCGAATCGTTTGACGTTGACGGACACGACTACTGCTCCGGCAGTCCGTCGTCGCGCAGGCTCAGCGCGGCGACATCTTCCGGCATCGGCACCGGAGGCTGTTCCGGGAGCGCCCCGGATGCGGCATCCGGACCGAGTGGCGGCATCTCGGTGACCCCGAACTCGTGGCGCAGAGCACTTCTGGCGGCGTAGTAGCCGGAGAGCCCGTGCACGCCGGGGCCGGGAGCCGCCGCCGCCGACGCGAGGTAGAGACCGCGCCCGGGCATCCGCCACGGCTCGGTCGACACGACCGGCCGCGCGATCAGCTGCTTCAGCGTCGGCGCTCCCGCAGAGATGTCTCCGCCGACGTAGTTGGGGTTGTAGCGCTCCATCTCGGCCGCGGTGCGGGAGGCGGACCCGATGATGAGGTCGCGGAAACCGGGGGCGAAACGCTCGATCTGCCGGATGATCGCCTCCTTCTGGTCGACGGTCGACCCCCGCGGGACGTGCGTGTACGCCCAGAGCACGTGCTGGCCGGCGGGGGCCCTGGTCGGGTCGACGATCGACGGCTGCGACACCAGAACGTACGGGTCGGCGCTGTGGCGTCCGGCAGCCACCTCGCTCTCCGAATGCGCGATCGCGGCCCGGGTCCCGCCGAGGTGCACAGTCGGCGACTCCATGAGCTCCGGATTGCTCCACGGCACCGGTCCTGAGAGGGCGAAGTCGGCCTTGGAGACCCCGTTCCCGTTGCGGAACGTGGAGACGCGGCGCAGATAGTGCGCCGGCAGGCGGTCCTCCCCGAGGCGGGCAGCGGCCTCCATCCCGGTGTCGAACAGGACCACGCGGGCGGACGGCAACTCGCCGAGACTCTCGATCTCGACGCCGGTCACGACGACTCCGCCGTGCGCTTCGATGTCGGCGACCATGGCGTCGGCGATCGCCTGACTGCCGCCGATCGGCACCGGCCAGCCGCGGGCGTGCGCGTAAGTGGCGAGTGTGAGGCCGGCGGCTGCCCCGGCGAGGCTGGGGAGCTCGACGGTCGCGTGCGCGAAGACGCCGGTCAGCAGGGCGCCGGCCTCCTCGCCGCGGAAGGGCGCGTCCCACCACGGACCGCCCTGGCTGAGCAGCGCCAACCCGAACTGTGCAGCGGTGATCGGATGCCGCGGCACCTGGAAGAGCTGCGAACCGGTGAACTGCGCGACCTCGTCGGCCTTGCGCACGAGCGGTCCGAGGAGGGCGCGCCAGGCGGGGCCGTCGGCGCCGAGCGACTCCGCGGTGCGCTCGAGGTCGTGGTACGCGATCGCGGCGCGGCCCCCGTCGAGTGGATGCCCGTACGAGGCGGTCGGCACGGCGAACTCCACGCGCTTGTCGAGCCCGAACCGCCGGAAGAAGCCGGACGCGAAGGCGAGCGGATGCACGGCCGAGCAGATGTCGTGCACGAAGCCGGGGAGCGTGATGGCCTCGGTGCGCATCCCGCCGCCCACGGTCGCGTTGCGCTCGTAGACCTGCACGGAGAGCCCGGCCCGCGCGAGGGTCACGGCGGCGGCGAGCCCGTTGGGGCCTGATCCGATCACGATCGCGTCGGGTTCGGTGTTCATGCCTCCCTGTATACCCCGTCGGTCGCACGCGGCCCAGGGTGGCGACGGCATCGACGGCCGTTTGCCAGTCCCAGTACCCTTCCGTCATGGCGAATCGGCTCACGCAGGCCGCGGAACGGGTATCGACGGTCGAACTGCTCTTCGACCTCGTCTTCGTGTTCACGATCACGCAGGTGACGGAGATCGTGGTCGAGCATCCGAGGTGGAGCGGCGTCGGTCAGGCCGCGCTCATCCTGGCGGTCGTGTGGTGGATGTACGACGCGTTCGCCTGGCTCACCAACCAGGCGCCGGCCGACAGTACGGTGCTGCGTATCGGGCTGGTCGCGGCGATGGTGTCGTTCCTCCTCATGGCCGTCGCGATCCCGGATGCCTTCGGCGACGGGGGAATCCTGTTCGGCTTCACCTACCTCGCGGTGGTGCTGATCCACTTCGGGCTCTTCGCGTCCCTGGGGCGGTCGGGTTCCGCGCGGTCGATGCTGCGCGTGATCCCGTTCAACGCGGCCGGCGCCGTGCTACTCATCATCGCCGGCTTCGTGACCGGTCCAGCCGACTGGATCCTGTTCGCCGTCGCGCTCGTCGTGATGGTCTCGACCTCGTTCACGAGCGGCCCGACCGGGTTCGATCTGGGCGCCTCGCACTTCGTCGAGCGGCACGGACTGCTGATGATCATCGCGTTCGGCGAATCCATCGTGTCCGTCGGCGTCGGTGCCGGGCATCACGAGTTCGGCGCGCAGATGATCGTGGGCACCGTGTTGTCGGTCGCCATCGTGGCGGCCCTGTGGTGGTGCTACTTCGTTGTCGGTCGCCATCGTGGCGGCCCTGTGGTGGTGCTACTTCGCCGGTGACGACGAGCGCGCAGGGCTCCGGATGACCGAGGCGTCCAGTCGGCGTCGCTCGACACTCGCGCTCACCGCGTTCGCACTCGATCACTACGTGATGATCCTCGGCCTGGTGCTGCTGGCGGCCGGCGTCCGCTTCGTGACCGGGGACGTCTTCGCCGTCGCGCCGGCGGCCGGTGCGTGGCTGCTGGCGTTCGGCGTGGCGCTGTACCTGGTGGGGGACGCCCGCTACCGGCAGGAGCTCGCCCTGGGACCGGCACTGATCCGCTATCTGGCTGCGCTGGTCTGCGCGGCGACCGGACTGATCGGGCTCGCGGTCGCGTCGCTGTGGCAGCTCCTCGCGCTGCTGATCGTGCTGGTGGTCGTGATCGCCGGCGAAGCCGCACGGGCGAAATCACCGACCATTCCCAGCATCGATCCTGTATCGTAGATAAGTCGGCTCTTGACACCGCGCTTTTCTGTGCGGATGGGTTTGTAAGTCAGGTGGGCCGGTTTCGCCGCCGATCGGCGGGCGAATGATCACAAGTATGTGAACGGCCCCGGCCAAAGACTGCCCGGGTTCTCCCCGAAGCGCGAGATCTCATCGCGCGCTCCGTTATGCACACGAGAACAACCCAGGAAGAAACAGTCATGCCCGGATTCAAGAAACACGGCAACTCCGCACCCGGCGCCCGCAAGGGCGGTCCGAAGGCCGGCAGCCGCAGCGCAGGCCACCGCGGATACCGTCCCGCAGAAGAGGCGCCCAAGAAGCAGCGCTGGAACGCCGACGAGCGCGCCGCCCGCGGCCGCGCCACCTACGGCAGCCGCGACGCCCAGACCGGCGCCTCCGCCGGACGCTCGGAGCGCCCGAACTGGGAGCCCCGCGGCAAGGACGCCCGCCGTACCTGGCCGGCCAATGACGAGCGCGCCGGCCGTACGGGCGAGCGCAGCGACCGTAGTGACCGTGGCGCCCGCTCCTCCGACGAGCGCGCCCCGCGCCGCGACTTCGACAACGACCGTCCGCGTCGTTCGTTCGACGACCGTGCCCCGCGTCGTGACGACCGCGCGCCCCGTCGCGACTTCGACAACGACCGCGCTCCCCGTCGCTCGTTCGACGGTGACCGCGCCCCGCGTCGCGACTTCGACAACGACCGTCCGCGTCGTTCGTTCGACAGCGATCGCGCCCCGCGTCGTGATGACCGTGCCCCGCGAAAGGACTTCGACAACGACCGGGCCCCGCGCCGCGATGACCGTGGCGACCGTGCCCCGCGTCGCGAGTACGGCTCCGACCGTCCGCAGCGCGACTTCGGTGGCGACCGCGCCCCGCGTCGCGACTTCGACAACGACCGTCCGCGTCGTTCGTTCGACGACCGCGCACCGCGTCGTGATGACCGTGGCGACCGCGCTCCGCGTCGCGAGTACGGCTCCGACCGTCCGCAGCGTTCGTTCGACGACCGCGCTCCCCGCCGCGATGACCGTGGCGACCGCGCACCCCGCAAGGACTTCGGCAGCGACCGCGCCCCGCGCCGCGACTTCGACAACGACCGCGCTCCCCGCCGCGACTACGACTCGAAGTTCTACCCGAGCCGCGAAGAGAAGCCGGCGTTCACCGCGCACGACGACGTCGTGCTCGAGCGCCTCGAGGCCGAAGCCATCCAGGCGGCCGACGTCGACGGCGTGACCTTCGGCGACCTCGGCATCGGCGGCAACATCTCCCGCGCCCTCGCCGAGCTCGGTGCTGCGACCCCGTTCCCGATCCAGGCTGCGACCATCCCGGATGTGCTCGCCGGCAAGGACGTGCTCGGTCGCGGCCGCACCGGCTCGGGCAAGACGATCGCCTTCGGCGCTCCGCTGGTCGAGCGTCTGATGACGATCTGGGCGGAGCAGGGCAAGGCCGGCGGAAAGCGTCAGATGGGCCGCAAGCCGCGCGCCCTCATCCTGGCGCCGACCCGCGAGCTCGCGCTGCAGATCGACCGCACCGTTCAGCCGATCGCCCGCAGCGTCGGCCTCTTCACCACCCAGATCTACGGAGGCGTGCCCCAGGCCCGCCAGGTCGGCGCGCTCCAGCGCGGTGTCGACATCGTGATCGGCACCCCCGGACGCATCGAGGACCTCATCGAGCAGGGTCGCCTCGACCTCAGCGAGGTCGTCATCACCGTCCTCGACGAGGCCGACCACATGTGCGACCTGGGCTTCCTCGAGCCGGTGCAGCGCATCCTGCGCGAGACCGCCGACGGCGGCCAGAAGCTGCTCTTCTCGGCCACTCTCGACAAGGGTGTCGCCCAGCTCGTCAAGGAGTTCCTCCCCGAGCCGTCCGTTCACGAGGTCGCCGGTGAAGACCAGGCCTCGTCGACGATCGACCACCGCGTGCTCGTGGTCGAGCACCGCGACAAGGGTGCCATCATCGAGCAGCTCGCCGACCGCGAGGGCAAGACCCTGGTCTTCGCCCGCACCCGCGCCTTCGCCGAGATGCTCGCCGACCAGCTCGACGACGCCGGCATCCCGGCCGTCAGCCTCCACGGCGACCTCAACCAGTCGCGCCGCACGCGCAACCTGGCGCAGCTGACCAGCGGTCGCGTGAACGTGCTGGTGGCCACCGACGTCGCCGCCCGTGGCATCCACGTCGACGACATCGACCTGGTCATCCAGGCCGACGCTCCGGATGAGTACAAGACCTATCTGCACCGCTCGGGCCGTACGGGCCGCGCCGGCAAGCAGGGCACGGTCGTCACGCTGATCCCGCGTCAGCGCCAGCGCCGCATGAGCGACCTGCTGGGCCGCGCCGAGATCGAGGCCGAGTTCGTGCCCGCGATCCCCGGCGACCAGCTGATCACCGATCTCGCGCAGGCCGGGGCGTAACAGCCGCCGCTTCCGCGAGCATCCGCGCAAGAGCCGTATCGGACCATGTCCGGTGCGGCTCTTCGTTCGTCTACTGGGCCCCGCGGCTCGGCTGCCGCATTTCGATTTCCGAATTTCTACAGCGTGTAGAAGTATGGATCGAGGGGCACCTGAGCGAGGAGGACCCATGACGATCGACGAACTCGGCCGTGCCGGCTCCGGCAGCGGTGGCGGACTGATCGGCGGTGCGCTGATCGAGGACGCCGCAGAACGGATGGCGCGGGACTGCCCGCGCGATCCGGATGCCGTGCACGACGCCTTACGGGAGCGGGTGATCGACAAGCTGCACGACACCTCGAGGCTCGCCGAGGTCGTCGATCTGCGCGCGTCGTCGTTCGTCCCGTGCCCGGGCGCGAGCGCGTCGGCCATGAGTCTGAGGCACCTGCGGGGTCCGATCCCGACGGTCGCGGTGCAGCTCTACGCGCTGGCGAACGCGGACGGGCCGACGCCGTGCCAGCTGCTCGGCTGGGCGCTGACCCTGTTCGGGTCTGACTGGTTCTACGGCGCCTACGTGCTCGACACCGAAGACGAGGGCCTGCAGAGCATCGTGGTCTACCTCAACCACCGGCTGCAGCCGATCATCCCGGCTCAGAGCATCCGGGAGAACTGCGAGCCGGTGGCGCACCTGCTGGCGTGAGGCCGCCGCCCGAATTTCGGGGGCGTCACCTGCGAGGTCGCGCTACCCTCCGGGGGTAGCGTGTGCTCCATGACCAATGGAACGATCGTCTTCGCCGGTGGCGGAGTGGCGGGCATCGCGTGGGAACTCGGCGTCGTGGCCGGCCTCGCGGATGCGGACCCCGAGCTCGCGGAACGCCTCCTCGCTCCGGAGGTGGGATTCATCGGCACGTCCGCCGGGTCGGCCGTCGCGACGCAGCTCGCCAGCGGCGCCCCTGTCAGCGAACTGTACGCGGCGCAGCTGGCGGACGAGACGGCGGAGTTCGATCCCAAGGTCGACCTGGCCGCACTCATGGAGCGGTTCATGGCGATCGCCGATCCGGATGCCGGTCCCGAGGACATCCGCCGGCGCATGGGTCAGCTCGCGCTCGACACCGACACCGTCAGCGAGGACGAGCGGATGGTGTCCATCGAAGCCCGGCTCCCGCACGAGGACTGGCCGGAGCGGCAGCTGCGCATCACCGCGATCGACGCCGAGAGCGGCGAGCTGAGGGTGTTCGACGCCGACTCGGATGTCTCGCTCGCGTCGGCCGTCGCAGCGAGCTGCGCCGTGCCCGGCGTGTGGCCGCCCGTCACGATCGGCGAAAGGCGCTACATCGACGGCGGGATGCGCTCCCTCGCGAACACCGACCTGGCGGCCGGCTCCGACTGGGTGCTCGTGATTGCTCCGGTCGTCCCGGGCGCTGTCGGTTTCGGCCAGTTCCCGGAGGCGGAGCTCGAGGCGGTCGCTCCGGCGCCCGTCACGGTCGTCTACGCGGACGAGGCGTCCGTCGCGGCGTTCGGCGCCAACCCGCTCGATCCGGACACGCGGCGCCCGTCGGCCGAGGCGGGCTTCGCCGTCGGCCGCGCCGCCGCACCCGCGGTCGCCGCCGCCCTCTTCGCCGCCTGACCTTGCGTTGAGGGGTGGCAAACGCAGGCTCGTACGGCGTGTTTACCTGAGTTTGCCACCCTTCAACGAAAAGCGGGTCGGGGGCAGGGCGGGTCAGGCGGGGTGCGCCAGCTGGGTGAGTGCGTGACGGCCGAGTGCGGCCATCCGGGGGTTGTCGTCCGAGTGGGCGGCCAGCGCCGTCCCCATCGAGACCGCCCAGCCCGCGGCGCGCGTCCACGTGTCGTCGTCGATGGGTGCGAGCTGCTGGAGCCGCGTGCGGAACCGCGCTCGCGCATCCGGTTCGAAGGTCAGCCAGGCGGTCGCCAGGTCGGTGGCCGGATCGCCGGCGGTCAGGTCGCCGAAGTCGATCACGGCGGCGAGGCGGCGGGGCTCCGCACTGCTCAGCAGCAGGTTGCCCGGGTGCAGGTCGCCGTGCAGCCAGATCGGCGGGCCGTCCCAGAGCGGCGCGGCGACCGCGCGCTCCCACACGGCGACGAGCGGCGCGACGTCGTGCCGGTCGGCGAGCCTGCCGATCCGTTCGCGCACCGGTTCCTCGCGCGTCGCGAGTGGCACCCCGCGCACCGGATTGTGCGGAACGGGCACCGGCAGCAGGTCGGTCGCCGACGAACCGACCGGCGCCGGGATGTGCAGTGCCGCCACGAACTCTGCGAGCGGCTCCGCGAGGGGATCCCGCTGAGCGCCCGACACGTCGGCGCCGTCGACCCCGTCGAGCCAGCGGACGATGCTCCAGGCCCACGGAAACGCGTCGCTCGGCGCTCCGACGCGCACCGGAACCGGCACCGCGACAGGCAGCCGGCCGGCCAACGCCGGCAGCCACGCCTGCTCGTTCGCGATGAGCTGCGCCGCGACCGTCCGGCGCGGAACGCGCACCGCGAGGTCGTCGCCGAGCCGGTAGATCACGTTGTCCCAGCCGTCGGCGACCAGCTTCAGCGGGCCCGCGAGATCCGGATGCTGGGCAGCGATGAGTGCGGCGACGAGCGCGGCGTCGACAGGGATGTCAGCTTCGGGCGTGAGCACACCCGACCATATCAAGCGGGCCGGACGGCCCTCAGTGCGCCGAGCGCAGCAGCGCGAACGACGAGCCGGCGAGCGTCAGCGCAGCCGAATCGCCGAGGGCAAGCTCGGGATCGCTCGACAGCTCCAGCGCCCAGGGCCCGAGCGGGGCATCCGGCAGCGTGAAGTCCACCCCGTTATCCGCAGCGTTGAGCAGCAGGGCGAAGGCGTCGCTGCCCTCGTGCATCAGCACGAAGGTGATCGCCTTGGCGTCGGGGTCGTCCCAGTCGTCGTCCTCGAAGTCGGCGCCGTCGGCGCGCACGATCTGCACCGTCAGCGGTCCGCCCACCTCAGGGGAGTGCCGGTACCAGTCCGGGCGCAGAGCGGGCTCAGCGCGGCGCAACCGGATGAGCGTCTCGGTGAACGACCGCAGCTCGCTGTCGGCGGCGTCCCAGTCGAACCAGGAGATCTCGTTGTCCTGCGCGTAGGCGTTGTTGTTGCCCTGCTGCGTGCGGCCCATCTCGTCGCCGCCGAGGATCATCGGAACGCCGGCCGAGAGAAGCAGCGTCGCCAGGAAGTTCTTGCGCTGCCGCGTGCGGCGGGCGAGGATCTCGGGGTCGTCGGTCGGGCCCTCGGCGCCGTTGTTGCTGGAGCGGTTGTCCGACTCGCCGTCCGCGTTGTCTTCGCCGTTCGCGTCGTTGTGCTTCTCGTCGTAGCTCGTGAGATCGGCGAGGGTGAAGCCGTCGTGCGCTGTGACGAAGTTGACGCTCGACAGCGGCGAGCGGCGGGACTCCTCGTAGACGTCGGGGCTGCCGAGGACGCGCTGCGAGAGCGTCGCGAGCATCCCCTCGGTCCCGCGCCAGAAGTCGCGCACGTCGTCGCGGAACTTCCCGTTCCACTCCGACCAGTCGGCAGGGAAGCCGCCGACCTGGTAGCCGGCCGTGTCCCACGGCTCGGCGATCAACTTCACCGGTGCGAGTGTCGGGTCCTGCTGGATCAGCGTGAGGAACGCGCTGTGCAGGCTCGCGTCGCCGCCCTGGCGGGTGAGGGTCGTCGCCAGGTCGAACCGGAATCCGTCGACGTGCATCTCGGTCACCCAGTAGCGGAGCGAGTCCATGATCAGCCCGAGGGCCGCCGGGTGGCTCACGTTCACACTGTTGCCGGTGCCGGTCGTGTCGAAGTAGTGGGCCTTGTCGTCTTCGACGAGCCGGTAGTACGACTCGTTGTCGATGCCCTTGAGCGACAGCGTCGGCCCGAGGTCGTTGCCCTCGGCCGTGTGGTTGTAGACGACGTCGAGGATGACCTCGATGCCGGCCGCGTGCAGGGACTTCACGAGGTTCTTGAACTCGTCGACCTGACCGCCGAGATCCCCGGCCGAGGAGTACTCGCTGTGCGGTGCGAAGAAGCCGAGCGTGTTGTAGCCCCAGTAGTTGCGCAGCCCCTTCTCCTCGAGGTGCGAATCCTGAGCGAACTGGTGCACGGGCATCAGCTCGACGGCCGTCACTCCGAGCGAGGTGAGGCTCTCGATCGCGGCCGGATGCGCGAGCCCGGCGTAGGTGCCGCGCAACTCCTCCGGCACCCCCGGATGCCGCATCGTGAAGCCCTTGACGTGCGTCTCGTAGATGATCGTCTCGGAGAGGCGCGTGCGCGGTGCGCGGTCGTCGCCCCAGTCGAAGGTGCCCGGATCGGTGACGACGCCGAGCATCACGTGGCCGGCGCCATCCGTGTCGTCGCGGATGGTCGGTTCGTCGAGGTCGTGACCGAAGACGGCCTGACCCCAGTCGTACGCGCCGCTCACCGCGGTGGCGTGCGGGTCGAGCAGCACCTTGTTCACGTTGAAGCGCAGGCCCTCATCCGGATCCCACGGACCGTCGACGCGCAGCCCGTAGCGGGCGCCGGGGCCCATGCCCTCGACCAGCCCGTGGAAGACGTGCCCGGTGCGGCTGAGCAGCGGCGTACGCGTCTCGGTGCCGTCGTCGGCGAAGACACTGACCTCGATGCTGTCCGCGCGCTCGCTGTAGATCGCGACATTGGCCCCGCCCTCCACGAGGGTGACGCCGAGCGGGTACGGGAAGGACGTGCTGCGGCTCAGCACGGCGGCCGGAGAAGCGACGCGGCGGACTCGAGGGTGCGCGACTGGCCGACCTCGACGGACCGGTCGAGGCGCGGTCCCTTCAGCGTCACCCACACGCTGCCGACCTGCTCGATGTAGCCCCGGATGCCGTTGCCGGCGTCGACGCGGTAGATGCCGTCAGCGCCTTTCTCGACCGTCCATGCTCCGCCATCCGTCTGGTACACCGCTGCCGTCATCACCTAGTCCTCGTCCTTCGTGCTTAGCAAGGCTAACGAGCGAGTGGGCCGGGTGACCAGCCGTTGACATCGGGTGGAGACTCGGTTACGGCTGAGGTGCGGGAGCGCGACGCGCACCGACGGAACAGTGGATGCACGGCACTGGACACTGGGTTGGGCATCCGGCACCTGACGACGAGCGGAGACGGCATGACGGGCGAGGACATCCTGGTCGACAGCGTCGAGGTCGTGCACCGCGTCGACAACGTGTGGGTGCATTTCCATCTTTCCGGCGAGCTGCCGCACGAGTCGGGCGCGACCATCACGGTCGAGGCGACGTCGCGCGATGGGTCGACGCGTCTGGTCGGGGTGACGCTCAACCACCCGCAGCCCTCCGAGCTGTTCGTGGCCGACGACGAGGACCGCACGGTGGTGAGCGTCGGGACCGAGCGCATCTCGGAGCGCGTGCTCACGGCCGCCTTCCCGCCCGACGCCTTCGACGGCCTCGGCGCCGATCCGGCCTTCGCGGTGCGGCTGCAGCGGGACGACGACGATCGGGAGCTCGGCGTCCCCGTCACCGTCACCGACCCACCCCTCATCGACTGACCCCCGGTCTTTCCCGGGGGCGCGAGTCGGGGATTAATCACGTCCTACGACGATTTCGCGATACTTATCCCCGACTCGATCGAAGGAGGGCCCGCCGGACGCGACCGACGACGTCGGACGGCGCATCGGCGGCGGTGACGAAGATCACGAACCAGCCGCGATCGACGAGCATCTCCCGTCGAGCGATGTCCTTGCGGTAGACATCGCGGCTCGTGCGGTGATGATCGCCGAGGTACTCGATGGCGACGCCGCGATCGGGATACGCGAGGTCGATGAGCGCGAGCAACGCGCCGCTGCTGTCGAAGACCGGATGGTTGAGCTCCGGCGAGGGGAGTTCGGCGGCCTCGAGGGTCAGTCGCAGCCTGCTCTCCTGCGGTGACATCGATCCGTAGCGGATCTTCTCCAGCGCCTCGCGCAGCCGGCGAACCCCTCGGCGCGCTCCGTGGCGATCGGCCGCCGCGACGAGCGACTCACGAGACTCCTTCGGAGGTCGTCCCGAGTACGGCTCCTCTCCGGTGATGAGAAAGTCCCCGACGGCCACCAGATCCTCGACGGAGAGGGCGGCGCCGAGCTGAGCCCACGTGTCCGCCGGTGCGATCACCGGGAGCCCGTGCGCCTGCGACACCCGCTGGCCGGAGACGCTGAGCCGATGTGCGCGTATCCCGCGCAGTTGCGGCGGATGCGCAGGCTCGAACACGCTGACCTCGACGATCTCCGGCCGGCTCGACAAGCGGAGCGGCATCGTGTGGAGCACGGCCGCGCTGCGGTGGCTGAAGTACGAGGCGGACGGCAGCACTGCGGACGCGGCCCGGCACAGCGCGATGTGATCCGACAGGTCGATGCCGAGCGTGCGCGCGCCATGGAAGGGGCGCTGCAGGTCGTCGTCGTAGAGGCGCCTGCGGGCCACGCCGACGTCGCGCGCGTCGGCGAAGCGGAAGCCCTTCACGGAGAGCTCGGAGGGGAGTCGAGGCGGGTGTCGCATCCCACATTGTCGCGAGTTCCGTCGAGCCGCCGGCCGCCTCATCCACGCCTTCGATCGAGTCGGGGATTAAGCACGCATATTCGTCCAGGGGCGTGCTTAATCCCCGACTCGATCTGCGGGGTTGCGCGTGGGCGCGCGAGCGCGGGCGCGTGAGCGCGCGTCAGCGCAGCACGGCGACGCCGGTCCCGTTGAGCATCAGGGTGCCGCCCTCGAAGCCGATCGAGCCGAACGCGACGCAGAACTCGCTCTCCGTCACCCGCAGCTCGCGGTGTCCGCTGCCGAACCCGGCGACGACCAGCAGGCCGCCGCGACGGAACGTGAACAGCCCGGATGCCGCATCCGCCACGACGTCGGTGGCCGGCTCCGCCGCATCCACCGTCGACCGGAGTGCGATGAGGTCGCGGTAGAGAGCGAGCAGCTTGGCGTGCTCCGGATGCTCGAGCTCGCGCCAGTCGAGGCGTGAGCGCTCGAACGTGGCCGGGTCTTGGGGGTCGGGCACGAGCTCGGGGTCCCAGCCCATCCTGGCGAACTCGGCGATCCGTCCGCGCGCCGTCGCTTCGCCGAGCTCCGGTTCCGGATGCGACGTGAAGAACTGCCACGGCGTGGTCGCTCCCCACTCCTCGCCCATGAAGAGCATCGGGGTGAACGGCCCGAGCAGCGTGTTGGCCGCCGCGACCGCGAGACCGCCGGGGTCGAGCGTGGCGGTGAGACGGTCGCCGGTCGCCCGGTTGCCGATCTGGTCGTGGTCCTGCGAGAACGCGACGAGCCGGGTGAACGCCGTGCCGGCATCGAGCGGGCGCCCGTGGTGGCGCTCCCGGAAGCTCGACCAGGTGCCGTCGTGGAACCAGCCGTGCTCGAACACCTTCGCGAGCGAGTCGAGACCCTCGAAGTCGGCGTAGTAGCCGGTCGTCTCCCCCGTGAGGTTGACGTGCAGGGCGTGGTGCACATCGTCGTCCCACTGCGCGTCGAGCCCGAACCCGTGCTCGGCGCGCGGCCGGATCAGTTTCGGATCGTTGAGGTCGCTCTCGGCGATCAGGGTCGCGGGACGTCCGGTCTCGTCGGCGAGCTGGGAGACCTCCGCCGACAGTTCTTCGAGCAACGGCAGAGCCCGGCTGTCATGCAGGGCGTGCACGGCGTCGAGGCGCAGGCCGTCCACGTGCATGTCGCGGAGCCAGAACAGGGCGTTGTCGAGGATGTAGCGGCGCACCTCGTCGGACTGCGCACCGTCGAGATTCACCGCATCGCCCCACGGCCCGGCCGCCGCTTCGCTGAGGTAGGGCCCGTAGACCGGGAGGTAGTTCCCGCTCGGGCCGAGGTGGTTGTACACGACATCCTGGATGACCGCGAGACCGCGGGAGTGACAGGCGTCGACGAAGCGCTGGTACGCATCCGGCCCGCCGTACGGTTCGTGCACGGCGTACCAGAGCACGCCGTCGTAGCCCCAGCCGTGCGTGCCGTTGAACGCGTTCACCGGCAGCAGTTCGACGGCTTCGACGCCGAGCGCGGAGAGGTGCGGCAACCGCTCGATGGCGGCGTCGAGCGTGCCCTCCGGCGTGAAGGTGCCGATGTGCAGTTCGTAGATGACCGCGCCCGTCAGGCTGCGACCAGGCCACGCGGAGTCGCTCCAGGCGAAGTCGTCGGGGCTCCAGGTGCGGCTCAGGGCGTGCACCCCGTCCGGTTGCCGGAGCGAGCGCGGGTCGGGGTACGGCCCGGCGCCGTCGACGAGGTAGCCGTAGTCGACCGCCTCCTGATCGGATGCCGGACTCTCGCCGTCGGGCAGCGCCCACCAGCCGCCGGGTTGCGCGACGAGCGGACGCTCGGAGCCCTCGGCGACCAGGCTCACGGTCGTAGCGTTCGGCGCCCACACGGGAAACGCCGACACGGGAAAGTCGCCGCTCATCGCGTCACCAGCAGCGCGACCGGATACACCGCGAACAGCTCGGCCACGGCGGTCCCGCCGGAGTACCGCCTGCCGGTGAACTCGTCCACGAGTTCGCGCTCGCCGAGGTCGATCGCCGTGTCGCCCCAGCTGCCTGCGACCTCCAGGGTCACCGGAAGCCGGGTGGCGAGCGCGATCGCGCCGCCCCTGTCGAAGCCGATCAGATGCTCGGCGCGCTCGCCGGTCGCCTCGACCGGCCGGTAGTCCGTCAACAGCTCCGGATGCTCGCGGCGCACCCTCAACGCCCGCGACGTGACCAGGAGTTTCGCCGCGCCCGACTCGTCGACCGGCGGCAGCCATCCGGTGTCGAGGCGCTCGAGCAGTTCGCTCGCCGCCTCGAAGTCGACGGGGCGCCGGTTGTCGGGGTCGACGAGCGAGCGCTCCCAGCGCTCGGAGCCCTGGTAGACATCCGGCACGCCAGGGGAGAGCAGCTGCAGCAGTTTGGCGCCGAGCCCGTTCGAGGCACCCGGGGATTGGACCGCCGCCACGAAGTCTGCGACCTCCGCGCTCACGGCGGGGTCGTCGAAGGCGGCGTCGACGAGGCTGAGCAGCGCGGCCTCGAACTGCTCGTCGCCGTCGGTCCACGCGGTCGACGCGCCCGCCTCGCGGGCCGCCTTCAGTGCGTACTCGTGCAGACGCTCACGCGACGCCGGCCAGGCACCGACCACCGCCTGCCAGACCAGGTTCTCCAGCGAACCGTCGCCGACCGAGACGCGACCGCGGACGTCCGCGATGAACCGTTCCCAGCTGGAGGGCACCTCGGCGAGCACGGCGATGCGCGCGCGGGTGTCTTCGCTGCGCTTCGTGTCGTGCGTGGTCAGAGTGGTCATCGTGTGGGGGAGCCGAGCCATCCGGTCGGCCTGGCGGGCATGGAACGCGGACGGCGCGAGCGCGAACTGCGCGGGATCGGCGCCGACCTCGGTGAGGGAGGTGAGGCGGGTGTAGCGGTAGTACGCGTTGTCCTCGACGCCCTTCGCCATGATCATCCCGGACGTCTGCTGGAAGCGCACGGCGGCCGGATGCGCGGGGTCGGCGAGCGTGACGGCCAGCGCGGCGATGGTCTCGGCGAGGTCGGGGCGGGACTCGGCGGCCGCGCGAGCGGCGTGATCCAGGTGCTCGGCGCCATACGGGAGGTACGAGCGGTAGACCGGCAGCGCCGACGCGAGCTCGGCCAGGGCATCGACGACGTCCGGGTCCTCGGCGCCGCCGGCTGTGTCGTCGCCCGCGTCGTCGCCCGCTTCGCCGGCGACCTCGCGGGCCAACCGCCGAATCTCGGAGTTCAGGATGCCGTCGGCCACCGCGCGCTTGCGGCGCCGCACCAGAACATCCCAGTCGCCGGACTCGAACCGGTCGTCCAGGTCGATCGCCAGCAGCGTGAGCGGATCCTCACCACGCGGGTCGACGAACACCCGGTCGATGTCGGCGAGCACCTCGTAGCCGGTGGTGCCGGCGACCGGCCATTCGGCGGGCATCCGCTCCTCGCCCTCGAGGATCTTCTCGACCCACACCGGGCGTCCGTCGGCCAGGTCGGCGAGCCGCCGCAGGTACGCGCCGGGGTCGGCGAGGCCGTCCGGATGATCGACCCGCAGCCCGTCGGCCAGGTCGTCGGCGAGCCAGCGGCCGATCTCGGCGTGCGACGCGTCGAACACCTCCGGCCTCTCCACGCGCAGGCCTGACAGGCTGTTCACCGCGAAGAAGCGCCGGTAGTTGAGTTCGTGGTCGGCGCGCCGCCACGAGACGAGCTCGTAGTGCTGGCGGTCGTGGACCTCGCGCGGACTGCCGTCGCCGGTACCCTCCGCGATCGGGAAGCGGTGGTCGTAGTAGGCGAGTTCGCCCTCGTCGATCCGCAGCGCATCCAGTTCGTCGGCCCCGTCACCGAGCACGGGGAGACGCACCCGGTCGCCGCCCGCGGCCCAGTCGATGTCGAAGTAGTCCGCGAATCCGGATGCCCGTCCGTGCGTCAGCACGTCCCACCACCACGCGTTGCGTCGTGGCGTCTCGATCCCCATGTGATTCGGCACGATGTCGACCAGGATGCCCATGCCGAGGGCGTGCGCGGCATCGGCCAGAGCGGCCAGCGCCTCGGGGCCGCCCCGCGCCGGGTCGACGCGGGAGTGGTCGATCACGTCGTAGCCGTGCGCCGATCCGGGCTGCGCCTCGAGCAGCGGCGAGAGGTAGACCCAGTCCACGCCGAGGCGTTGCAGGTACGGAAGAACGCGCAATGCGTCATGCAGGGTGAAGTCCGCCGAGATCTGCAGACGGTACGTGCTGGCCGGCAGGTCGTGCGGAGGTCGCTCGTTCACGCCGGCGGCCGCCCGTCGTGGCCGGTGGCGACCGGCTCGGTGCAGCGCGGGGCGTCGGCGCCTCCGAAGCGACGCGCGAGTGCGGCCTTCGCGTCGGCGAGCAGAGCGAAGTGCCCGGCGAACGTGCCGCGTCCGTCGCTGGCCACGAAGCCGTGCGGCGAGCGCTCGACCATGCCGATGTAGCTGCCACCGGCGTTGCCGACCCAGAGTCCCGGCTCGATCATGACCCAGAGCCCGTGGCCGAGCCCGGGCGCGCAGGGCGCGGTGAAGTCACCCGACTGCGCGCGCCCGGTCTCGACCGGACCGCCGGCGAGCCGAGGTATCTCAGCTGTGTGTGCGGTCATCCCATTCCTTGCTCTGGTTTCCCCTTCTCTGAGTTATACGGGGTCGCCGACGGGACGCCAAGACGGGCGCAGGGGGTTGACAGGGAGGACGCGACATGGATTGCTCGGTGCACCGGCCGTCACACGGTCGCGGATGCCCCCACGCTGGGCGGAACGGAGACCACGATGGGTGAACCTGCGGACGACGACAGGGCAGAGCACGAGGCCGCGCGGGAGGATCAGCTCACGACGGCGCCCAAGGCGTCCGACGACGACGCCGATCCGCGCATCGACGTCACCGACCGGGGCGACGGCATCACGCGCATCGACATCCGCGACGACGCCGCGGTTCGCCCCGGCGCCGACCCGGATTCATCTCGTTGAAGGGCGGCAAATGCGCCTAAACACGCCGACCGAGCCTGCATTTGCCACCCCTCAACGAAAGCGGGCCGCGTGCGGCGGGGTCGGTCAGTGCGTGTGCGTCAGCACGAACGAGATCAGCGCGTCGAGGTAGCCCGGAACGAAGGTCTCGGTGCCCGGGAGCTGCAGGCGATGGTCGCCGCCGGCGAGCACCGCGAGGCTCAGGAACTCCGGAGGCACGAGCTCGGCGAACCG
Organism: Leifsonia poae; assembly: GCF_027921845.1. Classification (GTDB taxonomy): domain Bacteria; phylum Actinomycetota; class Actinomycetes; order Actinomycetales; family Microbacteriaceae; genus Leifsonia; species Leifsonia poae. Next base: position 327,070 of record NZ_BSEN01000003.1, on the reverse strand, counting down.
GTCGGCGCTCTCGTCGACCGGAACGATGTCATCGGCGCCGCCGAACAGCCCCAGCAACGGCACCCGGATGCCCCGCAGCGCGTCCGCCGGATCGAAGTCGACGATCGTCGCAGCGAAGTCCCACAGTTCGCGCGTCGTCGGCACGAAGGCGTTCGCCGCGGCCAGATCGTCGAGCGCGCGGCGACGTGACGGATCCGCCATCCACTCGGACGCCTCGGCGAACGGCGTCCCGTCCGACAGGGTGAACGCGAGCTCGTCGAACGTCGCGGCCGCCTCGACCTCGCGCTCGAGTTCGAGACCGAGAGCGGCGAGATGCCCGCGCGTCGCGAAGGCCTCCTGGGTCCGCGGCGTCACGCCGGGCCCCGAGTTGGTGATGACGAACTCGGCGTGTGACGGCGCCGCGGCGGCCAGCACCACCCAGCCACCCTGGCTGTGGCCGAAGAGGCCGGCCGGTGTCCCCGGGAGCTCGCCGCGCGCGACCGAGAGCGCGGCGGTCAGGTCGCCCGCCTGTCGCTCGATGTCGGCCGTGAGCCACGAGCCGCCGGATGCGCCGACCCCGCGCTTGTCGAAGGAGGTCACCGCTATCCCGACGGCCAGCAGGGCCTCGCGGATGGGCGGGAACAGCACATCGTTGTCGCGATCGGACGGCCCCGAGCCCGGCTGCATGAGAACGAGTGCACGCGGCGGACGCTCATCCGGCAGCCAGAGCGAGCCGGCCAGCGTGACACCGTCGGTGGCGACGGCCGTGAGCTCGCGCGCGCTCATCGGATCGTCCCGATCGTCCGCGGCGGGGTGCTCATGCACTCATCCTGCCGTCTGCAGCACCTCGAGGGCTATGGCTCGTGCGTCTCGCGCGGTCGTGTCGATCACCGGGCCGGGGATCGCGGCCGCGTCGAGCACGCCGTCCAGCTCGCCGTGCCGGGCCAGGTGCCAGCTCAGCTCGGCGGTGTCGCCGTCGCCGTCGCCGTCGGCGCGGTGCCGCGCCCGCAGGCGCCGCTCCCCTTCGCGCGGGTCCACCGTCAGCCGGATGATCGTCGGCGTGACGCCGCCGAGGGCATCCCGGTAGTCGTCGATCGCGGCGACCTCCTCCAGCACGCCGGCGAGAACGAGGACCTGCGCTCCCGCCGCCCGGTAGTTCGCCGCGACCGAGCGCAGATTCGTCAGCTCGATGGCGTTGTTGAACCGGTCGCCCTCCGGTGACGGCCAGCCCCGGCGCAGCGCGTCGAGGTCGATCACCGCATGCGGGATGCCGCGCTCGGCGAGCAGCGCGCCCACGGCATCCGCGACCGTCGTCTTGCCGACGCCGACGGTTCCGTTGAGGAACAGGACGGACGGGGCCGCCTCCGTCACGCGCTCGCGCGCTTTTCCTGCTTCAGCGTGGACTTGGCGCCGTGTTCGACGAGCACGGCGATGTAGTCGCGCAGCTTGGCATGCTGGAACGTCTGGTACGTGTCCTCGACGATCTCGGCGACGTGCTCGTCGGTCATGTTCGGGTACTTCTCCTGGAGACGCTTCACAACGTCGTCGATCGCATCGCGCTCAGACTTCTTTCCGGCCATGGTCGAAGGCTGGCGTAGCAAGATTGCAGAAAGCTGGGAGCGCGTCAGAGCCAGGTCAGTGTCGCCCAGAGCGTCGCCGAATTCAGCACGAGCAGCGCGGTGGCGAGCCCGAACTGCGCGGACAGATCGTGCGCCAGCACGTGGGTGTAGAGCGCGCAGACGAAGAACACGACCAGGCCGGCGGCCGCAGCGACGGCGATGACCGGAGCGGCGAGCATCCCGACCAGGAGCCCGATCGCGCCGAGCGTCTTCAGGGTGCCGATCGGGAAGGTGAGCCACGAGACCGGGACGCCCGCGGCGGCCATGCCGGGCAGGATCGGCTTGAAGTGCACCAGGGCCGCGACACCGGAGAAGCCGTTGGCGACGATCGCCGTCCACACGACGATGACCGAGAGCAGGGACACGATCGCTCCTCCTTCGCGCGCGTCAGTTCGCGATGCCGACGGGTTGGCCCACCGTTGCCGGGTCGCCGAGGGCGTCGAGCATGGCGCTCGCGACGTCGGCGCGGGAGACGGAGAACGCCCGCCCGATGTTCGCCCCGACGACCGTGCGGTAGGCGCCGGTGGCGGGCTTCGCGGTCAGCTTGGGCGGTCGCACGACGGTCCAGTCGAGCCCGCTGGCGCGGAGCACCTGCTCCATCCGGTCGAGGTCGTCGTACACCGGCTTGAGGATCGAGCCGATGAGCGGCATGAGCACCCGCTTGTTCACGAACGCGTCGTGCTCGGGCGGCGGCCCGACCGGGGCGGCGCTCACGGCGACGATGCGCGGCACGCCGGCCTGCTTCATCGCCTCGACGATGACGGCGGTGATCGGGGCGGCGACGGGCCCGTCGTTGCGTCCGCGCGGGCCGATGCCCGAGAGCACGGCGTCGCGCCCGTCGAGTGCGGGCACGAGAGCGGCGGGATCGTCGAACGCGTCAACGCGCACGATCTCGGCCTCCGCCGGAAGGTCTGCTGTCGACGAGCTCCGGATCACGGCCGTGACCTCGTCTCCGCGGCCGATCGCCTGCGTCACCAGTTCGCGGCCGATGCCGCCGCTCGCTCCGAATACCGTCACCCTCATGGCGACCGCCTCTCAATTAATATGATTTTCATATTGTCACTCAAAGTGATTATCTACGCAAGTGCCGATATGCTCGGCACATGACCGATGACACGGATGCCCTGGCCGCCCTCGACACGCGCGCCGCCTTCCTGCTCAGTCAGCTGGGCGCGTACACGGCGCAGCAGTTCGCGGAACGGCTGGCGCCGCTGGGCATCCGGCCGGTGCAGTTCGGGGTGCTCACCCGCCTGCGGAACGCCGACACCGGGGTCGAACTCTCGCAGCAGCAGCTGTCGGAGGCCCTCGGCATTCACCGCAACGTCATGGTCTCGCTGATCGACTCGCTCGAGGAGCGCGGTCTCGTGCAGCGGGGAGCGCATCCGAGCGATCGTCGGGCGTACGCCATCCGGCTCACCGATGCCGCACACGCAGTGCTCGGCGAAGCGACCGCCGCGGCCGACGCGCTGGAGGAGCAGCTGACCGTCGGGCTGAGCGAGTCGGAGCGGGAGGTCCTCGTGGCGCTGCTGCGCCGGATCACCGTTGAGCAGGGGATCGCCGCGGGCGTGCATCCGGGGCTCGCGGGCTGATCGCCTGCGGCCGGATCACTCCAAAAGGGTGACGCGCAGGCGCGGGAGGCGGAGTTGACTCGTGCGCGACGGCCAGCGGGCCGGACGCGACAGGAGTCAGGTGAGGCGGATGAGAGCACGAGCGGGACTCGCAGTGTCGATCGCGGCGGCGATCCTGGTGTCGATGACCGGATGCGACCTGTTCGCTCCGCAGGAAACCCTCTACATCAAGGAGGCGAGCGACGGCGTCAGCGGAAACGTGGGGCCCGTCTTCATCGGCAACGCCGTGATCGTCGCCGACTCGCAGAAGGTCGGAAACCTGGTCGTGACCCTGATCAACCAGGGCTCGTCGAGCGAAGACGTGAAGATCGCGTACGGGAGCGACAGCCAGAATCAGCAGACGATCTCTCTCGGTCCGGCGGAGACCAAGCAGCTCGGCACCGCGGACGGCACGCTCGTCTACTTCACCGAGCTGACGTCCATCCCGGGCTCGCTCGCGAACGTCGGATTCACGACCGGCGACGCGGCCGTCGACCTGCAGGTCCCGGTGCTCGCGGGAGACCTGCCGCCGTACACGACCCTGACGCCGACGCCATTGCCGTCGCCGTCCCCGACTCCGCTCCCGTCGCCCTGAGGTCTGCGCCTCTTTCGTCGGGCCCCTTCCGTTGAAGGGTGGCGAATCCGTCGACCACCGGCGTGTTTAGGCGCGTTAGCCGCCCCTCAACGAATCGGGCCGCCGCTCAGGCGGGGTCGACGCGGAAGCGCAGCTCGCGCTCCTGGCGGAAGGGCTCCTTCAGCTCGAAGTTCTCGAACGCCGCGCCGCCCGGGATCGTCGACGTGCTCGCCCAGTACGCCTGGCGCGCGTTGACCAGCACCTGCAGTGCCGGGTCGGGGTCGGCCGCGGTCCAGGTCTGAACGGCGCGGAGTCCCACGTACTTCCAGTGCTCGGCGACGTCATCGGCGTACACCGCCGACACCGGGTCGTCTTCGTCGGTCGTCGCCGACACCTCCACCTCGCCCGCGGCGTTGCGCGGCAGCGCGGCCACGCCGAACGCCGCATGCTCGGTGAAGTGCACGCCCTCGAAGCCGGGCCAGAGCAGCGCCGGTGTCACCGTGCGGTCGACGAGCTGCACGCGCCGGAGGCGTGCGAAGTTGCCCATCGTCGCTGTCAGCACGCAGAAGTCGAGGTCCGCGGAATCCGGCAGACGGATGGCGGCGACGCTCAGCTCGTGCGGCCGGTCCGCACGGAAGCGCACCCGCACGGCGACGCTCGCCCCGTTGTCGAAGCGTTCACTGATCACGTAGACCGTGAGGCGCTCGACGCCGTCGACGGTGTCCACGACACCGCGCGCCGGTGAGGACGGGTCCCGGGGAGTTGTGTCGTCGAGCGAGTCCGCGCTCCAGAAGCGCTTGCCCTGTGCCGCGTCCAGTCGGCTCGGCTCGAGCTCCGAATACCCGCGCTCGGCCTCGCCGGTCACGATCGGCTCGACCGCGATGAAGTTGAGCAGCCGATCGCGCGCATGCCCGAGATACGGCGTGTAGATGCGCAACAGACCGCGCGGACCACCGAGGGGATGGAGTCCGAGCTGGATGCCGTCGGGGTGACCCCAGCGAGGTTCCGCCGGCGCATCCGGGACGGGCCGCAGCCAGCCTGCGTCGACGACCGTCGCTGCCGGGTCGGAAGGGATGGAAGGGAGCGATTCAGTCGAACTCATTGCGGACATCCTTGTGCGTCAAGCGAGATCTGGTCGTCCACTACCCTAGCCGGGCGGTTAAGAATTTGAAATCGGTTTCGCTCAAGAAAACATTGAGAAGCAGGCGGCATGCTGGTGATCTGAGTCGACGCTTGACGAAACCGATTTCTTAAGGTTCACTGATATCCATCGACGCTCAAGGGAGAGGAACGGCATGACGCTGACGCGACCGCGAACCCGCCGCGCACCCCTGGTGCGTGGGGTGGCCATCGCATCCGTCGCCGCTCTCGCAGCCGTCGCTTTCGCGGGATGCTCGAGCTCATCCGCCGCCATGCTGAGCACGGAGAAGATGCCGTTCGTGTTGTCGGGAGTGACGAACGTGAAGCGGGTCGCCCAGCTCACCGGCCACGATTCTCTCAACAAGACCGCCCGCTACGAAATCGCCGGACAAGACCTCGGGTCGATGTTCCAGGCCGGCGGCAAGACCTGGTTCGTCTTCGGCGACACCTTCGGTCAGCGCGAAGACGGTCTCACCGGCGGCGGAGGCACCGAATGGCGATCCAACGCCCTCGCATACACGACCGATACCGACCCGACCGACGGCATCCGGTTCGACGGCTACATCTCCGACGACCTCGGCTGGGCCACGGAGCTGATCGACTCGAAGAAGGTCGACGGCACCGAGATGACGACGATCCCGACCTACGGTTTCGAGGCGAACGGAGCGATGTATCTCGACTACATGTCGGTGAAGCACTGGGGTGAGCCGGGTGAGTGGGAGACCAACTACGCGGGCTTCGCAAAGTCGACCGACGACGGGCGCACCTGGACCAAGCTCGCTGCACCTCGCTGGGCGGGAGACAGCAACTTCGTGCAGGTGAGCGTGTCGAAACGTGATGGCGACCTGTACTTCTGGGGCGTCACGCACGGACGCTTCGGCGGCGTGCAGCTCATGAAGGTGCCGGAGAAGGACGTCGAAAAGCAGTCGGCCTACCGCTACTTCAGCGGCACCGCCTCGAACGGCGCCCCGCGTTGGAGCGCGGACATCGCCGCAGCGACGACGATCGTCGACGACACGGTCGGGGAGCTGTCGGTGGTCTGGAACGACTACCTGTCCCGCTGGATCATGACCTACACCGACGGCGGGGGCGACGGCACCGCCATCCGGGAGGGCGCGACGCCCTGGGGGCCGTGGGGTGACAAGCACACGCTCGTCTCCTCGTCCGACGTGCCCGGGCTGTACTCGCCGTACATGCTCCCGCAGTACACCGAGAACGGCGGGCGCACGATCTACTTCACGCTCTCCGTCTGGGATCCCTACAACGTCTATTGGTACAAGGCCGACCTGGTCAGACAGGGCTAGGCCCACACACGTCGGCTCGAAGACGAGCCGCATCAAGAGGAGGAACACATGCACAAGAGGCGCAGCAGGCTACTGCTCACTGTCGCGGCGACCCTCGCCGCGGGCCTCGTTCTCGCCGGCTGCTCCGGCGCGGGCGGCGGGGCCAAGACAGAGAACGGCAAGACCGTCGTCACGTTCTGGCAGCAGAAGTTCGAGGACTACCAGCAGGCGTGGTTCAAGAAGTACGTCGACAAGTACAACGCATCGCAGGACAAGGTGAAGATCGACTACCAGGTCGTCCCCGCCGACACCTGGCCGCAGAAGCTGAAGGCCGCGCAGGCCGCGGGCAAGTCGCCGGATGTCGCGACCACCAACTACGGCAACATCGCCGCCGGCGTCGTGAACGGACAGTTCGCGCAGCTCGACGACCTGATGCCGGCCAAGGCGTTCAGCGACATCAAGGACAACGTCAAGAGCTTCGTCTCGAGCGACGGCAAGCACTACGCGTATCCGATGCTCGTCGAGCCCTCGACCGTGCTCTACTACCGCACCGACCTCGCCAAGGCGGCCGGACTCGACCCGGCTAGCCCGCCGAAGACCTGGTCCGAACTGCTCGAGTGGGCGAAGAAGCTGACCAACGGCAAGGTGAAGGGTATGACCATCGCCTCTGTCGCCGCCGACCTCGGCTGGTCGAGCTGGGGTCTGCAGTACAGCGCCTGCGGTCACCTGCCGATCAACGACGACTGGTCGAAGGCGCAGGCGACCGAGCCCTGCTTCGGCAAGCTCGCCGACTTCTACAAGGCCCTCTACAAGGGCGGCTACATGCCGCAGCAGCCGAAGGTCGGCTACGCGGACGCCACCCCCTACGGTCAGGGCGAGGTCGCGATGATGGCGGACGGCTCGTGGGCCGTCGGTCAGCTGAAGAACGACTTCAAGGACATGGTTGCCAAGACGGCCGTCGCGCCGTTCCCCTCGATGGACGGCTCGTCGAACAAGACGACTGCGACCCTCGGAGGCTGGACGCTGACCGTCGACGCGAAGTCGAAGGCCAAGCAGCAGGCGGCCGACTTCATCAACTACCTGCTGGCGGGCGACCCCGAGATCATGGCCGACTTCTTCAAGACGAGCGGCTTCTCGAAGTACACCGTGCGCACGTCGGTGGATGAGGCGCTCGCCTCCAACCCGGAAGCGTCGAGCGACCCGTTCATGAAGATCATCTCCGAGCAGGTCGTGCCGAACGGCAAGCAGGAGCCTGGGTACCCGTGGGACATCTCGCTCGCCTTCGGAACGGGCATCGAATCGGCTATGAAGGGTAGCGCCGATGTGCCGACGTCCATGAAGACGGCCAACGACGCCATCAACGATGTGATCCAGAAGCAGTCCCTCGCGGGAACCGCGCCGAAGCAGTAAACCGAACCATCCCCGGTGCCCGGGGGCCGCAGCAGCGACCCCCGGGCACCACTCAGTCGAGGAGACCACCGTGTCCGTTCTCAACCCAGCAGGCGAGGTGCAGCTGCCTCCCGTCGAAGCCGAGGCGATCGCTCCGGAGCCCGGCAACCGGCGCGCCCGCCGGCGGGCGGCCAACCCGCCCGTCGCGAAACATCTGCAGGACAACAAGACCGCCTACCTGATGATCGCTCCGATGGTCATCCTTCTCGGCATCTTCGTCATCTGGCCGCTCATCTACTCGGTGTACCTGAGCACGTTCAAGATCAGTTTCTACAAAGACCCGGAGTTCGTCGGGCTGCAGTTCTACCAGTACGTGCTGGAGAGCCCCAAGTTCTGGAAGTCGATCGGTGTCGGCCTCTACTACGCCGTGCTCGTCGTCCCCACCGGCCTCGTGATCGCCCTGCTGCTCGCCAGCTTCATCAAGACGCTGAGCAAGAAGGCGGCGAGCTTCATGAAGACCACCGTCTACCTGCCCGCGGTCGTCTCGACCGTGGTGGCTTCGGTGCTCTTCGTCTTCATCTACCAGGACCAGGGCGTCGCCAACTGGCTGCTCAGCCTGCTGAACGCCGGTCCGGTCGCCTGGCTCAACGACCCCACCACGGCTCTCCCTGCGATCGCCATCCCGGGCATCTGGCTCGGTTTCGGCGTGACGACGCTCATCCTGCTCGCCGGCCTGCTCGACATCCCGGACAGCTACTACGAGTCCGCGCAGCTCGATGGGGCAGGCTTCTTCCAGAAGACCTTCTACATCACGATCCCGCTGCTGAAGAACGTGTTCCTGTACCTGATCGTGACCGGCTTCACGCTGGCGATCCAGATGCTCGACCTGCCGCTCATCATGACCGGAGGCGGTCCGGTCGATGCGACCACGACCCCGAACCTGTTCATCTTCAACAGCTTCCGCGACCTCACGCCCTACGCGACCAGCTTCTCGCTGACCGCCTCACTGCTGCTGTTCGTCGTGCTCGGCGCGATCTCGATCGTCGTGTTCCGACTCATCAACTCCGACAAAGCCGTCGACGGATAAGGAAAGACCCCCGATGAAGAAGAGTGTCCCCCAGCGGACCGTGTCCGCTGTGCTCATCGTCCTGATCAGCGTCAGCGTGCTGTTCCCCCTCGCCTGGATGGCGATCGCCGGCTTCAAGGGCAAGACCGAGGTGCTGCGCTCGCCGTTCCAGTTCTTCCCCGACGTCTGGCGCTTCGACAACTACGTCAAGATCCTCCAGGACCCGGAGTTCTCCCGGGCGATGGTCGTCACCTTCGTCGGCGCGCTGATCTTCACCGCCCTGAGTCTGGTCATCAACTCCCTCGCCGCCTACGCCTTCGCCCGGCTGGACTTCCGCGGCAAGCGGTTCTGGTGGGTGTACTGCATCATGCCGATGTTCATCCCGATGATGGCCATCCTGCTCACCTCGTTCATGGTGGTCTCGGCCCTCGGAATGCTGAACACGCTGGCCGTGCTGATCATCCCGGGTGCCGCCTCGGCGGCGCAGATGTTCTTCATCCGGCAGTTCTACCTCGGCTTCCCGGTCGCCGTCGAAGAGGCGGCGCTGATCGACGGCGCCACGCGCTGGCAGATCTTCTTGCGCGTGTTCCTTCCCCAGTCGGCCGCGCCGTTCGTGGTGATGGGCATCGCCTCGTACCTCGCCTACTGGAACGCGTACGTGTGGCCCATCCTGACGATCACCGACCCGAACCTGACCCAGATCATGCAGTTCCTCGGCAACTTCCGCTCCGACCGCGGCAACGACTGGGGGCTGCTGATGGCCGGCTCGACGCTCGCGGCGCTGCCCACCATCGTGCTGCTGCTGATCTTCCAGCGATTCATCGTCAACGGCGTGCGGATCTCGGGGATCAAATGAGCACCGCGCCCGTCGCCCGCCCGTCGTACGACCGCAGCGACCTGACCGTCGGAATCGTGCACTTCGGTGTCGGCGGCTTCCACCGCGCCCATCAGGCCATGGTGCTCGACACGCTCATGAACCGCGGACTCGCCCACGACTGGGCGATCTGCGGCATCGGGGTGCTGCCCGCCGACCAGCGGATGCGTGATGTGCTGCACGCGCAGGACGGGCTGTACACGCTCGTGCTCAAACATCCGGATGGTGCCCGCGAGGCCCGCCAGATCGGCTCCATCGTCGACTACCTCTACGCGCCGGACGACCCCGACGCCGCGATCGAGCGGATGGCGGATCCGGGCGTGCGCATCGTCTCGCTGACGATCACCGAGGGCGGCTACAACATCGATCAGGTCTCGGGGGCGTTCGATCTGACGACGACCGACGTCGCTGCGGATCTGAAGCCGGATGCCGTGCCGCGCACCGTGTTCGGGCTCGTGACCGAGGCACTACGGCGCCGTCGCGACCGCGGGATCCCGCCCTTCACGGTGATGTCCTGCGACAACATCCAAGGCAACGGCCACGTGGCCCAGCGGGTCTTCACCGAGTTCGCACGTCAGAAGGATGCGGACCTGGGCGCGTGGATCGCAGAGAACGTCTCCTTTCCGAACTCGATGGTCGACCGGATCACTCCCGTGACCACCGACCAGGACCGCACGGAGATCGCGGCCGAGTTCGGCGTCGAGGACGCTTGGCCCGTCGTCGCTGAGCCCTTCTTCCAGTGGGTGCTCGAAGACGCCTTCCCGCTCGGGCGGCCGCCGTACGACGAGGCGGGAGTACAGCTCGTGGACGACGTGGAGCCTTACGAGCTGATGAAGCTGCGGCTGCTCAACGCCAGCCACCAGGGCATGTGCTACTTCGGGCGGCTGAGCGGATACACCTACGCCCACGAGGCCGCACGGGACCCGTTGATCGCGCGGTTCCTCCTGCGCTACATGGTCGAGGAGGCGACGCCGACGCTGCGTCCGGTGCCCGGAGTGGATCTGGACGAGTACAAGCGGACCCTGATCGAGCGCTTCTCGAACGAGTACGTGCTGGACACGCTGGCGCGGTTGTGCGCGGAGGACCGCATCCCGAAGTGGCTGCTGCCGGTGGTGCGCGAGGAGCTCGTTGCCGGTGGACCGGTGCGGCTCTCGGCGGCGATCGTCGCGAGCTGGGCGCGCTACGCCGAGGGCACGGGTGAGAACGGTGAGACGTTCGACGTGGTCGACCGGGTGCGCGACAGCGTCATGGCGAAGGCCGCACGTCAGCGCGAGGACCCTACGGCGTTCCTCACCGATCGCTCGCTGTTCGGCGATCTCATCGACGACGAGCGTTTCGTCACGGAGTACACCGCCGCGCTCGACCTGCTGCTGCGCTCCGGCGCACAGGCCACGCTCGAGTCCCTCGACTGAAGACCCGCCCCGCCCACGATTCGGGCTACGGGGTCACTCGGACGTAGTCGAGGGCGAGGTCGCCCTCCCACGGGGCGCCGTCGCGCGACATCTCGCCTCTGCCGGTCATCCGGGTGCCGTCGGGCACGAACGTCAGGGTGACGCGTTGCGAGAAAGACGGGTCGAGCCGCTCCCAGCTGAGCAGCCGATCGGTGATCGTGGCGTCGTACCTGCGCGAGACGCCGCGCTCGTCGAAGTAGAGCATCGTGAGCGGTCCGTGCTCGTCGTCGCTGCCGAAGACGGCGACGCCGCTGGGGATCTCGGGCGCATCGACCTCGGTGTGCATGATCACGAACGCGCCGCCCTCGTGCCAGGCGAACGAACTGCGCCCGTGCAGAGGCCGGCCGGGAAGATACGGGTGGCTCCCCGAGGTCTCCCACTCGCCGATCACCGCCTCGAACGGCTTCAACGCGGGGTTGGGTATCAGGGCTTCGCTGCCGATGAGAGACACCATGCGCCCACTCTACGAGCAGCCGATCCACGAGGGGAGGCCCGCGTCGCCGGGCTGGCCGCTACGCGGGGTCGCGCGGAGGCTGCGCGCCGATGTCCGGCACAGCCTCACGGCCCAAGTGCACCTCCAGGTCGTCGGCCGACGGCGTCTTCGGGCGGCGTGCGGTGGGGCGGTCGAGGTAGAACAGCGCCGTCGAGGCGATGTCGTCGCGCAACGGAAGGTACCGCCATCCGGAGCGCCAGCCGAGTGCCTGGATGTCCACCCGCAGCTTCTCGGAGAAGTGGATGGGGTCGAGCAGGTGCCAGCGGTACATCCCGAACCGTTGCTGGCTGAGGTAGAGGCCGTCGGGGCGGATGACCTGCGGCATGCCGAGGTACGGGGTCGAGAAGGCCGTGTAGCCCTGCCCCGGGATGTCGAAGTTCCACGCGCCGCCGAAGTAGTCCTCGGTGCCGGTTCCGCAGATCGTGGGGTACTCGTCGTCGCTGTCGAGGTAGAACTTGATCTCGCCCTCGCCCCACCAGCCGTTGCTGTTGACGCCCCACGCGATGTACGTGCCGACGTACTGCCCCTGGCCCTCGATGCCCTCGATGATGGTGTGGGGCGTGCGGTCCTCGAGGGGGTTGCTGCGCCGCCACTGCGCGTGCAGGTAGCCGTCGCCGCTGTAGTCGCCGCCGATCTCGTAGGTGACCTGGTAGTAGACCCGCACGTCGACGACCGAGAGGTTCTCGATCGTCAGGCGCGCGCCGTCCTGGAACGGCATCGGCCAGTAGGAGTTGAAGCCGCCGTTGGGGTTGGCCGCGATGGGCTGAGAGCTGACCTGGGCGAACTCGCCCCAGCCGTTGCAGAAGAAGTCCCCGTAGGGCACCTCGATCGCCGGCTCCTCCGCGCCGTCCCAGTACGCGCGGAACAGCAGTGTGCGCCAGTTGTCCTTGTGGGTGGTGATCCAGATGTGGGTGATCTTGCCGGCGCCGGGGATCGACGCGAGCTCGAAGGTCTCGCCCGCCTTGATGTCGACGCTCGGCGAGATCTTCCAGCCCGGTCCGAGGTCACGCGCGGACTCCGCCCCGGTCCCTTCTGTTGCGCGGCCACCGCCTCCGACGGATCCGTCAAAGTTCTCGGGGCTGATCGACCGGGTCTGCACGCTCCGCAGGCGGGAGATGGTGCTCAGGTCGGCGTTGGTCACGGAGGTCTCCTGTACGTCGTTGTGCATGGCGGATGGCGGCCCAGGGCGCTCCGGAGAGGCCACCCTGGTGCAATCGATTTCATCACTGTAGAGTCGAGGCAGCACGAGTGTCAACCGCTGGGGAGTGCGCGCTCGGTGCACCATGGACTCCGGGGAAACCCGGTCGACGACGATGGAGATGGGATGCCGACGATCTACGAGGTGGCCGCCTTGGCCGGCGTTTCACCCGCGACGGTTTCACGCGTTTTCAACGGGATGAACGTCTCCCCGGAGAAGTCGAAGCTCGTGCGCAAGGCTGCCGAGGAGCTCTCGTTCACTCCGAGCCGCACGGCCCGCACTCTGCGGCGTCAGCACTCCGAGGTGATCGCTCTGGTGATCCCCGACATCGAGAACCCGTTCTTCACGTCGCTCGCCCGCGGTGTCGAAGACGTCGCGCAGGCCGCCGGGTACTCCGTCGTTCTCTGCAACACCGACGAGAACGCCGAGAAGGAGGCCCGCTATCTCGACATCGCCATCAGCGACAACATGGCCGGCGTCATCCTCGCCGCGGCCGGCGACCACAGCGACCTCAGCAAGCTGATCGAACGAAAGCGCCCCATCGTCGCTGTCGACCGCGGACCGCACGGTTTCGACATCGACGCCGTCATGGTCGACAACAGGGCCGGCGGCCACGCGGCCACGACCGAGCTGGTCGAGCAGGGCTACAAGCGCATCGCATGCATCACCGGTCCGAGCGACGTCGAGACCGCCCAGCAGCGCGCCGACGGCTGGCGCGAAGTGGTGCAGGCCGCGGGGATGCCGGCGACCGACGACTACCTCAAGTACTCCGACTACCGCGTCGCCGGTGGCGAGGCCGCGATGCGCGAGCTCCTCGACCTCCCCGAGCCTCCGGATGCCGCGTTCATCACGAACAACCTGATGAGCGTCGGCGCCCTGCAGGTGCTCGCCGAGCGCGGCGCCGTTCCGCCGGCCGTCGGAATGGCTGTCTTCGGTGACCTGCCATTCGCGGGATTCGCCCCCAAGGAGATCACCGTCGTGCATCTGCCTGCGCGCCATCTCGGCGTCACCGCGGCCAAGCTGCTGCTCGACCGCATCAACGGCGACGACCAGCCGGCGCGCACCATCGTGCTGCGCAACGAGGTCGGATCCGGCTCGCGCGCCTGACCCGCCACCTCGTCCGCGCATTCGTCGCCGCTTGACGATGAAATCGATTTCTGCGATGGTACTGCCATGAGCAGAGCCGCCGTCGTCGGCGTCGACATCGGAACCTCGAGCAGCAAGGGCGTGCTCGTGGGGGTCGAGGGAGACGTCATCGCCACCGCCACCCGTGAGCACCGCGTCGAGCGACCGTTCCCCGGTCACGTCGAGATGGAAGCCGAGATCTGGTGGAGCGAATTCGTCGGCATCGTCCGCGAGCTTCTGGCGAACGGCCGCGATGCCGAGGTCGTCTCGGTCGGCGTGAGCGGCATGGGGCCGTGCGTGCTGGTGACCGATGCTGACGGCACTCCGCTTCGCCCCGCGATCCTCTATGGGATAGATACGCGTGCCACCGACCAGATCGAGCGCCTCACCGACGAGCTCGGCGGCGCAGACGCGATTCGCGAGCGCTGCGGTTCCTCGCTTTCCACGCAGGCCGTCGGCCCCAAGCTCGCGTGGCTGACCGAGAACGAGCCGGAGGTCGCCGCCGCCGCCCGACGCCTGTTCATGCCGAGCTCGTGGCTGGGCTTCCGGCTCACCGGCGCCTACTACCTCGATCATCACTCGGCCAGCCAGTGCACGCCCATGCACGACGCCGCCGCGCAGGACTGGTACCGGCCGTGGGCTTCGCTCGTCGCCCCGTCGATCGAACTGCCGCCGCTGGTGTGGCCGGGGGAGATCGCCGGCAGGGTCACCGCCGCTGCGGCCGCCGAGACCGGGCTCCCCGTCGGCGCTCCGGTCATCGCGGGCACGATCGACGCATGGTCGGAGGCGCTCAGCGTCGGCGCGCAGAACGACGGCGACCTGATGCTGATGTATGGCACCACGATGTTCCTGGTGAACACCGTGCCCGAGCCGGTCACTTCGCCGACTCTCTGGGGAACAGTGGGCGCGCTCCCTGGAACGCACAATCTCGCCGGTGGCATGGCGACGTCCGGTGCGATCACGGCCTGGCTGCGTGACCTCTTCGGCTCTCCCGGCTACCCCGAGCTGATCGCGCAGGCCGAGGCCTCCGCTCCCGGGGCAAACGGGATCGTGATGCTCCCGTACTTTGCGGGCGAACGCACACCGATCCCGGATCCGGATGCCCGGGGCGTCATCGCCGGCCTCACGCTCAGCCACACCCGGGGCGATCTGTACCGGGCCGCCCTCGAGGCGACCGCGTTCGGCGTGCGGCACAACATCGAGGTGATGGAGCAGGCAGGCGGCCGCATCGACCGGATCGTCGCGGTCGGTGGCGGCGCGCAGGGGACTCTCTGGACGCAGATCGTGTCGGATGTGACCGGTCGCCGGCAGGCCATCCCGGCCCTGGTCGTGGGCGCGAGCCTCGGCGCCGCCTTCCTCGCGGCCGCCGCGGTGGGTCCCGCCGACATCGGCACGTGGAACCCCGTCGTCGAGGAGCGCGAGCCGCGCGCGGAGATCGTGCGCCAGTACGACGAGCTGTACGCCCTGTACCGCGAGCTGTATCCGGCCACGGAGTCGGTCGCGCACGCCCTCGCCGCGTGGCAGGAGAGAAGTGCGCGGGAGTCCGTCGCCGTCTGAGCGAGCGCGGCCGCCCTGCTGTATCGATTTCAGCGGCTCCGGGCTTGTGTTCGACTGATCCATGGGCTTGCATTGAGCCAAAATAGTCGACATACTTGAAACCGATTTCACCTCTTTTGAAACGCAGATGATCCGAGGAGCGTCGATGGCGACGAGCACGAGCAGCGGGGCGACGGCGGTCATCCGCGCCGGCCGCGAGCTGGGGCCCACGGCCACCGTCGCCGCCTTCCCCCTCGGTGGGATCGGCACCGGAAACGTGTCCATCGGATCCCGCGGCGACCTGCGCGACTGGGAGCTCGCGAATCAACCCGACAAGGGCGCCACGCTGCCTTTCACGTGCTTCGCGATCCGGGCGGCGGTGGCCGATGCATCCGGTTCAGCGGCCGCGCGCGAGCCGGTCACGCGCATCCTGGAGGCACGCATTCCCGGCCCGCACGAAGGCGACCAGGGCTACGACGCCGGGCGAATGGCCGGGCTCCCGCGTCTTGCCGGGAGCCGGATGCGCGGCGAGTACCCGCTGCTCACCATCGACTTCGACGACGACGACCTCCCGGTGCAGGTCAGGCTCACGGCATTCACGCCCCTGGTCCCCCTCGACGCCGACGCGTCCGGCATCCCGGGCGCGGTACTGCGTTACACGGTGACGAATACCACGACCGCACCGGTCGACGTGACCGTCGTCGGATCACTCGCCAACCCGATCGGGATCACCGGCCGCAACGTCTTCCATTTCCCCGAGTATGCGGGAGAGCCCACGGTGGAGTTCACCGACGACGGCCGGTTGCGCGGACTCCGCTTCGGCACGGACCTCCCGGCCGACGACCCGAGGTTCGGCACGGCGGCACTGACCACCACCGACGAGTCGGTGACCGTGAAACCGCAGTGGCTCTCCGGTTTCTGGCAAGACGGCGTGCAGGTGTTCTGGGACGACCTCAGCGCAGACGGTCTGCTGGAGCGGGAGACGGCATTCAGCATCGACGAGCCGCCGTACCCCGACTGGTTCACCAAGCTCCGCGTGGGCTCGCTCGGCATCGTGCATCGGATCGAGCCGGGCGAGAGTCGCGATTTCGAGTTCCAGCTGTCGTGGAGCTTTCCGAACCGTCGCCGGGCATGGCACGGGAACATCAACCTCGACAATGGCAACGACGACCAGATCGTGCGCAATCACTACGCGACGGCGTTCGCCGACGCGTGGGCGGCGGCGCGTCATCTCGCCGACAATCTGGCCGAGCTCGAGTCCGCCACCCGCGAGTTCCATCGGGCGATGTACGACGGCACGCTTCCTCCGGAGGTCGTCGACGCAACGATGTCCACCCTCGTCGCGGCGCGCAGCACGACCTGCTTCCGCCTCGCGGGCGGCGTGTTCGCCGCCTGGGAGGGCAGCTTCGACCATTCCGGCAGTTGCGAGGGGACCTGCACGCACGTCTGGAACTACGCTCAGACGCTCGCTCATCTGTTCCCGGAGCTCGAGCGAAGTGCCAGGCGCACGGAGTTCCTGCACGAGACGCGTGACGACGGCCGCATGAACTTCCGCGCGAACAGCGTGTTCGGCAATGAGCCGTGGGACTTCCACCCCGCGGTCGACGGTCAGCTCGGCGCTGTTGTCCGCGTGTATCGCGAATGGCGGTTCAGCGGCGACGACACGTTCCTCGCCGACGTCTGGCCGGCGGTCGTGCGGGCGGTCGACTTCGCTTTCTCGGAGTGGGACTCCGACGGCGACGGGGTTCTCGACAGCAAGCAGCACAACACCTACGACATCGAGTTCTACGGGGCGAACTCCCTGGCCAACTCGATGTTCTTCGCGGCGCTGACCGCCGCATCCGCGATGGCGGCGCACGTGGGGGATACCGACATCGCCGAACGCTACCGCGACGCGGCGACGCGCGGAGCCGAGCGCATGGACGCGCTGCTGTTCAACGGCGAGTACTACGAGCAGCGTCTCGACGACCTCGACGCCCGCCGGTATCAGTACGGCACCGGGTGCCTCAGCGATCAGGTCTTCGGACAGCTGCTGGCGCACGTCGCAGGACTGGGGCACGTACTCCCGGCCGACCATGTGCGCAGCGCGGTGAAGGCGATCCACGAGCACAACTTCCGCGCCGACCTCACCGCTCACGTCAGCGTGCAGCGCACCTACGCGCTCAACGACGAGGCGGGGCTGCTGCTCTGCTCGTGGCCGCGTGGCGGCCGGCCGCGCATCCCGTTCGTGTACTCGGACGAAGTGTGGTCGGGCATCGAGTACCAGGTGGCAACACACCTCGTCTACGAGGGCCTCGCCGACGAGGGGCTCGAGATCGTGCGCGCGGTCCGCGACCGTCACGACGGCCACCGCCGCAATCCGTGGAACGAGGTCGAGTGCGGCAACCACTACGCGCGCTCGCTCGCGAGCTGGGGACTGGTGCTCGCCCTCACCGGCGTCGACTATCACGCCTCGGAGCGTCGCATCGCCTTCGCGCCGCACGCGGCGGCCATCCGCGACGGTGAGCTTCGCGTGATCTTCACCACGGGCTCGGGCTGGGGAGAGGTGCTGTCGGACGTGTCGGGCGTCCGGCTGCACCTGCTCGGCGGCCGCCTTGATCTCGACGAAGTGCGCTTCGAGCATCCGGATGGCGGGACCTCTCGCGCCCACAGCGTCTCTGCGCGGGCGGGGGACATCGTCGCCCTCGCGGCGCCCGATCGTCTTTGACCGTTTCACCACACCATCGGAGGAATCACCACATGACCACGTACACCCTGCCTCAGCCGCTCACCCGGCCGGAGGCGCGGCCGCGAACCGTCTACACCGTGGCGAGCGGCGACCTGCGCCCGAGCGCGAACGTCAAGTGCTGGCCGACCCAGGAGCAGCTCGAGCGCGACTTCGCGGCCGCGATCGGCGACCTCGGCTGGTCGGTGGAGCGCGGGCACGCGTTCGATCCGGTCAAGAACCACGGCTTCATCGACAGTCAGCGTGCGGGCATCGAGGTGTTCAAAGGCATCCCGTCGACGGCGCCGCTCGTGGTCGTCGACGCCGTGTGGCAGTACAGCCACCATGTGCTCGCGGGTCTGCGCACGCACCAGGGCCCCATCCTGGTCGTGGCGAACTGGGCCGGCGACTTCCCCGGGCTGGTCGGTCTGCTCAACCTCACCGGAAGCATGACCAAAGCCGGCGTCGACTACTCGGCGCTGTGGAGTCCCGACTTCACTGACGAATGGGCGCGTGATGGACTGCGCACCTGGCTCGAGACCGGAACGATCGAGCATGATCAGTCGCACGTGCGCGATCTGCCGGCGCTCGACCCGGAGGCGCCCGAGGTAGAGCTCGGTGTCGCCCTCGCTCGCCAGCTCGCCGACGAGAAGGCCATCGTCGGCGTGTTCGACGAGGGCTGCATGGGCATGTACAACGCGATCATCGACGACGAGCTGCTCAACCCGCTCGGGATCTACAAGGAACGACTCTCGCAGAGCGCGCTCGTGGCCGAGATGAAGAAGGTCAGCGATGAGGAAGCCCAGCAGGTGCGTCGCTGGCTCGACGAGCGCGGGTTCACGTTCCACTTCGGCACCGACGAGGCGACGGAGCTGACCGAGGACCAGGTGTGCAGCCAGTTCAAGATGTACATCGCAGCTCTGCGCATCAGCGACGATTTCGGGCTGGATGCCGTCGGCATCCAGTACCAGCAGGGGCTGAAGGACACGGTGCCCGCCAGCGACCTGGCCGAGGGCCTGCTCAACAACGTCGAGCGCCCGCCTGTGTTCAGCCGCGACGGTTCGCGCGAGCTCTACGCAGGCCAGGCTGTTCCGCACTTCAACGAGGTCGACGAGGGCGTAGCCGTCGACGCGCTGGTGACGAACCGCGTCTGGAACGCGATGGGCTTCGACCCCGCCAACACGCTGCACGACATCCGGTGGGGCGAGGAGTACGGCGGCGAGTTCGTGTGGGTCTTCGAGATCTCGGGATCGGTGCCGGCCTCGCACAACGGTGGTTACGACAAGAGCTACAGCATGCGTCAGCCGCCGATGTTCTTCCCGCTCGGCGGCGGGACGCTGAGCGGAGTCTCCAAGCCGGGCGAGATCGTCTGGTCGCGCGTGTTCATCATGGAAGGCGTGCTGCACGTCGACCTCGGCCGCGGCCACGTCGTGGAGCTGCCGGCTGAGGAGACGCAGCGTCGGCTCGATGCGACCGACCCGCAGTGGCCGATCATGCACGCCGTGCTCGACGGGGTGAGCCGCGACCAGCTGATGGCCCGCCACAAGGCGAACCACGCGCAGGTCGCCTATGCACCGGATGCCGACGGAGCCGACCGCGCGCTCCTCGCCAAGGCCGCGCTCTTCAACGAGCTCGGCGTGATCGTGCACCTCTGCGGCGACGTCGCCGTCTGACCCAATCCACTCCGTTGAGGGGCGGCGAATCGGCCTAAACACGCCGCTGCAGGCCGACTTTGCCACCCCTCAACGGAACTTTTATTGCTCGGCACGGGAGGGTCGCATGAATGGTGGATCGAGTCCTCTCACCATCGCCGTCGTCGGCCTCGGGTTCGGGCGCGACTTCGTGCCGATCTACCGCAGTCACCCCGCCGTGGCAGACGTGATCCTGGTCGAGCCGGACGCGGCGCGCCGTGCGGCTGTCGCCCACGAGTTCGGTCTCGCCCCCGGGTACGCAGACCTCTCCGAGGCGCTCACCGATCCGGCGATCGATGCGGTCCACATCCTCGCGCCGGTGTTCCTGCATGCCGACATGGTGGTCGCGGCTCTCGACGCGGGCAAGCACGTGGCGTGCGCCGTGCCGATGGCGACGACGCTGGAGGATCTCGAACGCATCATCGCGGCGACCGAGCGCAGCGGCCGCAACTACATGATGATGGAGACCACGGTGTTCGGCCGCGAGTACATCGCCGTGGACGAACTGCTGAGGGCCGGGGCCTTCGGAGACCTGGCGCTCTACCGCGGGTTCCACATCCAGAACCTCGAGGGCTTCCCGCTGTACTGGCAGGGGTTCCCGCCGATGCACTACGTCACGCATGCGCTCTCGCCCATCCTGTCGCTGCTCGGCACCACTGTCGCCTCCGTGAGTGCGCGGGGAGCGGGTCGACTCGCGCCGGCGAACGCGGGAGGGGGCTTCGACAATCCGTTCCCGACCGAGGTCGGGCAGTTCACCTTGCGCGACAGCGACGTGCTCGCCGACGTCACGATGTCGTTCTTCCAGACGGCGCGCAGCTATGTCGAGGGCTTCTCGCTCTACGGGGAGCGCCTCGGCGTGGAGTGGCCGATCGACAACGTCGGGCCGATGACGGCGTACGACATGCTGCCGCCCGCATCCGGTGAGCGCGGTAACCGTGTGGAGGCGCGTTCTCTCGAGCCGCGCGATGCGCCTGAGCGGCTGCCCGAGGCGCTGCAGGCCTTCGTGCGCCCGACCGATGTGCTGCTGCCGGGGATGCCGTCGCCGGCTCGGGTGGAGGCGCATCATGGAGGGTCGCACCCGTTCCTCGTGCACGAATTCGTATCGAGTATCGTCGAGGGCCGGCCGCCGCTGATCGACGCCTACCGCTCGGCCGCCTGGACTGCCCCGGGCATCTGTGCGCACCAGTCCGCCCTCGCCGGCGGCGCCGAGGTCGCCGTCCCCGCCTACGGCCCGCGCTGACCGTCCGTTCCGTATTTCGTTGAGGGGCGGCGAACGCAGCCAAAACCGCGGTTTTGGCTGCGTTTGCCGCCCCTCGACGAAGTGTGATCCCCTAGAACCACAGCCTCATTCATTGCTTGCATAACGCGTCTGCCTACTGTATACAGAATACAGACCAGGAGCGGCCCCGGCATCGTGGCCCCCGAAATGCAAGAGACACTTCAAGGAATGAGGTAGGCATGTCTCGCGTCGACTCGAAGATGAGAAGGCTGGTGGCCGTGGGGGCGGCTGTCGCGGTTGCGCTCAGCATGGCCGCGTGTTCAGGATCCGGATCGGGGGGTTCGGGCACCAAGACGGTCGTCTGGTCCACCTGGGGCACTCCGGAGGAGATCGCCCGGTACAAGGACTTCGACAACCAGTTCATGAAGGACCACCCGGACATCAAGGTGGTGCTGCAGCCGGTCGCCGACTACGGCGACTACCACACGAAGCTCCTCGCGCAGCTCGTGTCGGGCACGGCTCCGGATGTGTTCTACATCGGCGACGACAAGATCGGCCAGTTCGTGAACTCGAACGCGCTGCTGCCGCTCACCTCGCTGATGAACTCGAGCGCCAGCAAGACCAAGCCCGAGGACTTCGCCCAGGGCCTGTTCGGAGCCACGAAGAAGGGCGACGAGATCTACGCCGCCCCGAACGACTCCAACCCGGATGCCCTCTGGTACGACAAGGCGGCGCTGAAGAAGGCCGGCGTGACCGACGACCCCGCGACGCTCGCCGCCGAGGGCAAGTGGACGACCGAGGCGTACCTCGACATGAACAAGAAGCTGAAGAAGGCGGGCCTGACCGGTTCCATGTTCTGGAACTACTGGTCGACCCACTACAGCTGGATCTCGTCGCAGGGCGGCAAGGCGTTCGACGACTCCGGGAAGTTCGTCGCCAACACCGACCCGACCAGCGTCGCGGCCATGGACGTGCTGGCCAAGAACTTCCAGAACGGCACCTTCGTCGTCGCCGACACCCTTCCGCAGGGCGCGGGCGCCGACAGCATCTTCGTGACGCACAAGGCCGGCTTCTTCATCCAGGGTCGCTACACGATCGGCACCGTCAAGTCGGCCGGGGACCCGCAGGACTACGACGTCGCGCCGTGGCCGACGCCCGACGGCAAGGCCGCCCCGACCGGGACGGCCGTGAGCTACCTCGCCATCAACGCGAAGACAAAGAACAAGGACGCCGCGTTCGAGTTCTGGACCAACTTCCTTTCGGCCGAGGGCCAGACGAAGCGGCTCACCGGGGGCGGCAACGCGGTCCCGTCGATCAAGGGCGCCGACAAGGTCGTTCTCGACGGCTACCCGGAGCACGCGCAGACGCTGCTCGACATGCGCGACATCGGCTTCGAGGACTACGCGACCGAAGCATCCGTCTCCGGCCTGTCGAGCGACATCAGCGACAAGATGCTCGCGCTCTATCAGGGCAAGGCCTCGACGCAGGCGACGCTCGACGAGGTCGCGAAGATGATCCAGGACAAGACGAGCAAGTAGTAGGGATCGACACGTGAGTGCAATCCGAGGTTCAGTGGCCGACGCCCCCGAGCGGGCGGCGATGCCAGGACCGGCGGGCACGGCGCCGGGCGGGCTCCGGGAGGAGTCCGCCTGGCGGCGGCGCGACCGGCGCTGGGGCTACGTCTTCGTGGGGCCGCAGCTGATCGGCATGGCGCTGTTCGTGCTGCTGCCGTTCGCGGCGAGCATCGTGCTCGCCTTCGCGCAGTGGGACGGCCTCAACGCGCTCAGCTGGGTGGGGTTCGACAACTTCCGCACCGAGCTCTCCGACCCGCTCTTCGGGCGGGCCATCATCAACACCCTGCTGATCGCGCTCATCACCGTGCCGGTCGGCCTCGGGCTGGCCGTCATCATCGCGGTCGCCCTCGAGCGGCTCAAGACCAAGACGCTCTACCTGATCCTCTTCTTCGCGCCCGTCGTCACCTCGTCGGTCGCGGTCGCCATGATCTGGCAGCAGCTGTTCCGCAAGGACGGCGTGCTCAGCGGCTTCATCTCGAGCGTCTTCCACGTTCCGCCGCCCGACTGGCTCGGCGACCCGCACCTGGCGCTCATCGCCGTGTGCATCGTGTCGGTGTGGTCGTCGCTCGGCCTCAACGTCATCATCTTCCTGGCCGGGCTGCAGAACATCTCGCCCTCGGTCATCGAGGCGGCGCGCATCGACGGCGCCGGTGCGCTGACGCTGTTCTTCCGGGTGCGGCTGCCGCTGCTCTCGCCGATCATGTTCTTCTCGTCGGTCATCGCGTTCATCAGCTCGCTGCAGACGTTCGACACCGTCTTCATCCTGACCGCGGATGCGGGACCGGACAACGCCACGCGCACGATCGTCTACCACATCTACGATCTCGGCTTCGGCAAGTTCCAGTTCGGACCGGCGAGCGCCGCGTCCGTCATCCTGCTGCTCATCACCCTCGTGATCACGGGCATCCAGTTCACCGCGCAGAAGAAGTTCGTCCACTACGAGGATGGTGCAGCATGACCACCGCCGTCAGAACCGCTCCTCCCGCGGAGACACGCCCTACTGCCCCCGCACCTCGCGCCGCACGGGAGGGCCTCGCGGGCAGCCGTGCACGAAAGACCGCGCTCCATATCGTTCTGGCGCTCGCCGGACTCGCAATGGTCTTCCCGTTCATCTGGATGCTCATCACCTCGTTCAAGACGCTGCCGCAGCTCCTGAACGACCCGCTCAGCTTCCTGCCCCAGCCGTTCACACTGCAGAACTACGTGGACGCCTGGAACGACGCCCCGTTCGCCCAGGCGTACTTCAACAGCATCTACATCGCCGTGCTCGTGGTCATCGGCACGCTGGTCACCGCGGCGATGGCCGGCTACGGCTTCGCGCGCATCCCGTTCCGCGGCAACCGCGTGCTCTTCGTCGTGTTCCTGGCGACGCAGATGATCCCGATCCAGGTCACGCTCATCCCCTTCTACTTCCTGATGGCGAAGCTCGGCTGGGTGGACTCGCACCTGTCGCTGATCATCCCGGCCGCGCTGGCCAACCCGTTCGCGGTCTTCCTGATGCGCCAGTTCGTCCTCTCGCTCCCGAAGGAGCTCGAAGAGGCGGCGCTGGTCGACGGCGCCGGACGCTGGCGCATCTTCTGGAGCATCATCCTCCCGAACCTCCGCCCTGGCCTCGGCGCGTTGGCGATCATCGTCGCGCTCGGCACCTGGAACAACTTCCTGCTGCCGCTCGTGCTGCTGAACAGCCAGGACCTCTTCACCGTGCCGCTTCTGCTGCAGAGCTTCCGCGGGCAATTCGGGTCGATCAACTACGGCCTCATCATGGCGGCGTCGGCGGTGGCGACCATCCCGATGCTGATCGCGTTCGTCATCGGTCAGCGCCGCATCCTGAACAGCATGGCGGCGTCGGGGCTGGGTGGCCGGTGACCGCGGCGGAGCCCGAAGTGCTCAGCGCAGCCGATCGGGCCGCGCGGTTCCTCGACCTCGAGAAGGCGCCGTTCACGCTGCCCGGGTCGCGCATCCTGGTGCAGCGCGCCGACGGCGGGGTGACGATGCGACTGGCCGAGTACGAGCGGCGCCTCGACGACTGCGTCGTCGTGCGGGAGCTGCGGGTCTTTGGGGCGGATGGTCGCCTGGCGGGGCTCGTCGACGTGCGTCCCGAACGCATCGCGTTCGCCGGGGGAGTCTCGCTGACCTTCGACGGTCCGGATGCCCTCAGCATCGGCGGCAACGGACGATGGACGATCGAACTGACGGTGCCGGGCTCCGCGGAGCATCCGGCACTCGAGTCCGGTGCGTGGACGCCGGCGCTCCCCTCGGCGCCCGTCGCCGGGTGGCGGACCTCCGGCGCCGACGACGTGCTGCTGCGCGATGCACCGGATGGCGGCACGGTCGTGCGGCTCTCCCTGGCGGGCGATGACGCGCGCGTGCGGATCGCCCTCGGGACGCCCGGCGCGCCCGCTGCTGCCGCTTCGCACAGCGCCGCGCTCGCCGCGACCACCCGCGTCTGGCACGACTGGTTCGAGCGCACGCCGTCGGTGCGGCCGGATCTCGCCGACCTCACCGCGTTCTGCTGGTGGGTGCTGGGCGCGAACATCGTCACCCTGCCCGGCCGCGGCGACGCGCGCGCCGTCGTGCCGTCGAAGATCGGCTACGTCGGCCTGTGGCAATGGGACGCCTACTTCATCGCAGCGGGGCTGCGCCACGGCGACCCCGAGCTCGCCCGCGAGCAGCTCGCCCTGGCGTTCGGCTTCCCGACGCCCGACGGGCAGCTGCCCGACGTGGTGCATGACGAGGGCGTGCTCGCGTCGAGCGACGACCTGCCGCCGGGTGACAGGGACAACCTGCGTCGTGCGGGCTCGGCGATCGCTGACCCGAGCGCGCCCATCCCGCTCACCAAGCCGCCGCTCGCGGCCTGGGCGCTTCGTGCCCTCGAGGGACTGATCGACGACCCGGCGTGGTTCGACGAGGCCTGGCAGACCGTCGCCCGCAGCCAGGAGTGGTGGTTCGCCCACTCCGACCTCGACGGCGATGGGATGCCGGAGTACGGGCATCCGTATTCGTCGGGCCTCGATGACAGCCCGGTCTTCGACGGCGAACTGCCCGTGGCGTCGCCGGATCTCGCCGGCTACCTGATCCTGCAGGACGACCTGCTCGCCTCCCACGCCCGCTCCGTCGGCGATGCCGCGGCCGCCGAGCGTCACGCGCGCCGGGCCGAGCGCACGCTCGCGCTGCTGGAAGACATGTGGGACGACGACGCCGGGTTCTTCCGGTCGCGCGGCGCCGGCCGCCCGCTGGCTGCCGAGACGGCTGTGAGCCTGCTTCCCCTGCTGACCGGACGCCTGCCCGGTCGCATCGTGTCCAGGATGCTGGAGGCCCTCGACGACCCGGACCGGTTCGCGACACAGTGGGCGGTTCCGACGGTCGCGGCACGGGATGCCGAGTTCTCGGCCGAGCGGATGTGGCGTGGCCCCGTCTGGGTCAACGTCAACGCGCTCATCGCCGAAGGTCTCGCCGTCTCCGGCTACGCCGAGCGTTCGCGTGAGCTTGTGGAGGCGACGCTGGCGCTGGTGCAGCATGCGGGTGGCCCGCACGAGTACTTCAACCCGCTCACGGGCGAGAAGGCACGCACGGCCACGACGTCATTCGGCTGGTCGGCCGCCCTCTACATCGACCTCGCGGTGCGCGCGTCGGGATGACGCCCGGCCCCCGCGATTCGGGGCTCGGGGTGAAGCCCTTCCGTGAGAGTTGTCTGTGCGGCGCTGCGACCGAACCCCGGAATGTGAAAGAGTCGAACGCAGAGCAAGGGACGACCCTCTGGAGACGGACAGTCGTTCTGGCCCCCGATTTGATTGCTACGGCACCCGGGGGCCGCTTCTCTTTAAGCGGTGATTTCAATCACTCGCCCGGCGAACGGCTCCGCGGAGTCGGTGCGCACTCCCGCGTGCGACTGATAGAGGGCGAACGAAACGACATCGGGCAGCGGACCCGTGCTCACAGAGGACCTCGGGGCTCACGCGTAGGACCGGGTCGGGCCGGCCGGCCGCCTCAGCCCAGGCGCTCCCACGAGATGCCGGCGTCGGCGAGCAGGCGGCGCATCCCGTTGGTCCAGTTGGCGTCGAGCGCGGCCTTCGCGGCGGGCAAGTCGCCCGCGACCAGGTGGCGGGCGATGTCGGCGTGCTCCTTCGCACTGCGTTCCACCATGACGTCGTCGGAGACGAGCAGCGACTCGTACCGGTGGATGGCGCGGCGCACGCCGGCGATCTCGTCGAGGAGGCGCTTGTTGGGGCAGGCGCTGAGCATGAGGTTGTGCCACTCGTCGTCGCGGCGGTTGACGAGGGCGTGCTCGGCGACGTCGTCGTTGAACTCGGCGGCGAGGGCGGCGAGCTGCTCGCCCAGGCGGGCGAGTTCGTCGCGGGGGCTCAGGTCGAGCGCCAGGCTCTCGAGGGTGACGATGATCGGGCAGAGCTCCTCGAACTCGCGCGCGCTGAGCGGCACGAAACGGAAGCCCTTGCCGTTCTCGCTCTCGATCTGGCCTTCGCTCTCGAGGGCGATCAGAGCCTCGCGGAGGGGAGTGCGGCTCACGCCGAGCTCGGCGGCGAGCTGCACCTCGTTGATGCTCTCGCCGGGTCGCACGTCGCCGGCGCGCATTCTCGCGATGAGTTCTTCGCGCACCTGCGACCGCAGGTTCTTGCGCTCGATCACTGTGACCTCCTGGACGTTCATGCGTGGCCCCGCGGCCTGCCGGCGTCGCCAGCTTAGGGGTTGACCCTTCACCGGAATCGCTTTAGCGTTACTGTATACAGAATACAGTCGACGATTGACCGATGTAAAGCAACGCGCCGGGTCCGCTCGGCATCACCCGCACCATCCGCTCGACCAGCACCATCGCAAGGAGACCAGTGACGACCACCTCGCCGCGGAGCATCCGCCTCGACGCCCTCGCCTACGGGGCCGACTACAACCCGGACCAGTGGCCGGAGAGCGTCTGGCTCGAGGATGCGCGACTCATGGTCGAGGCCGGCGTCAACATCGTCACTCTTCCTGTCTTCTCGTGGCCGTTGCTCGAGCCGCGACCGGGCGAGTACGACTTCGCCGGGCTCGACCGCGTGATCGACCTCCTCTGGGAGCACGGGATCAGGATCGACCTGGCGACCGCCACGGCCACGCCTCCCGCGTGGCTGGTGCGAGCGAACCCCGAGGTGCTGCCGTGGAACGCCGACGGCGTGCGGCTCGAGTTCGGCTCCCGGCAGTCGTACTGCCCGAGCTCGCCGGTTTTCCGGGAGGCCGCTCTGCGTCTGACCCGGGCGCTCGCAGAACGCTACGGCGAGCATCCGGCGCTCGCGCTGTGGCATGTCTCGAACGAATACGGCGATCACGTCTCGCGCTGCTGGTGCCCGGAGTCGGCGCGGCACTTCCGCCGCTGGCTGCGCGACCGGTACGACTCCATCGACGGACTCAACGAGGCCTGGGGCACGAGCTGCTGGGGCCAGAACTACCTCGACTTCGAGCAGATCGAGCCGCCGCGCACCGCGACCGGTCCGATCAACCCGGCCGAACTCGTCGACTTCGAGCGGTTCTCGTCCGACGCCCTGCTCGAACTCTTCCAGGCCGAGATCGACGTGCTGCGCGAGGTCACCCCCGACATCGCCGTCACCACGAACTTCATGAGTCTGTTCCGCGAGCTGGACTACTGGGACTTCGCCGACGCCGAGGATCTCGTCACCGACGACGCGTACCCCGACCCCGCCGATCCGGATGCCCACATCGGCGCCGCCCTCAACTACGGCCTCATGCGCTCTCTGAAAGACGGACGACCGTGGCTGCTGCTCGAGCAGGCGCCGAGCGCGGTCAGCTGGCGCGACGTGAACGTGCCGAAGGCACCCGGCCAGATGCGGCTCGGCAGCATGCAGGCTCTGGCCCACGGCTCCGACGGCGTCATGTTCTTCCA
The DNA here is from genome assembly GCF_027921845.1 of Leifsonia poae. GTDB lineage: Bacteria > Actinomycetota > Actinomycetes > Actinomycetales > Microbacteriaceae > Leifsonia > Leifsonia poae. The sequence continues at coordinate 298,658 of NZ_BSEN01000003.1, read as the reverse complement.
GTGGCGGCAGGCGCGCTTCGGGCCGGAGAAGTTCCACTCGGCGATGCTCGGCCACCGCGGCGAGCGCAGCCGCAGCTTCCAGGAGACCGCAGCCCTCGGAGCCGAGCTGAAGGCGCTCGCCGCGATCAAGGACACCCGCGTGCGGGCATCCGTCGCCCTCGTCGCCGACTGGGACTCCTGGTGGGGCGTGACCGCGCCGGACTCGCTGCCGTCGCTCCGTCTCGACTGGCTGAAGGAGGCGCGGGCCTGGCACGCGCCGGCGTTCGCGCTCGGCCAGCCGGTCGATGTGGCGCGCGCGGCCGGTCCGTTCGGCGACCACCGAGTGCTGCTGGTCCCCAACCTCTACGCCACCACCCCCGAGCAGGCGGATGCCCTGGCCGGCTTCGTCGCCGCCGGCGGCCAGCTGGTGGTCGGGCCGTTCTCCGGCGTGGTCGACCACCGCGAGCAGGTGCATCCCGGGGGAGCACCCGGCCCGCTGCGCGGCCTGCTCGGGGTCGAGGTCGACGAGTGGTGGCCGCTGGCCGACGGGCAGAACGGCGCGATCGAGCTCGGCGGCGAGCGCCACGGCGTGCGCGTGTGGAGCGAATGGCTCGAGGTCGCCGACGGCACCGACGTGCTCGCGACCTACGCCGACGGCGACCTGGCCGGGCGCGCGGCCATTACTCGACGCGCATCGGGTGCGGGAGCGGCCTGGTACCTGGGCGCCGGCCTCGACGCGGGCGGGATGCGCGCCGTGCTCGCCCAGGTGTTCGCAGCGGCCGGGGTGCACGTGGCCCCCGAGCTCGCCCGCGAAGCCGACACCGCGCTCGAGGTCGTCACGCGCACCGACGGCGTCACCGATTACACCTTCGTTCTCAACCACGGGCGGGATGACCGCACCGCGCCGCCCATCCCCGGCGGCCGCGACCTGCTCACCGGCGCCGACGCCGCCGACGGGCTGCCGCTCGGGCCGTTCGGCGTGGCCGTAGTGCAGCACCCCGCCCCTTCCAGGACGACCGGCGACTGACCCCGCCGCCCCGTCCGACCCCACCGACCCATCCGCTAGCGACCGCGAGGCCACCATGATCCAACCCTTCGTCCACCCGTACGTGCCGAACACCGCACCCGAGTCCCGTCAGGCGATGCTCGACGCGGTCGGGGCGGAGTCCGTCGAGGAGTTCTACGCCGACGTCCCCGCCGACCTACGCCTCGCGCGGCCGCTCGACCTCCCGGAGCCGCTCGTCGCCGAGCAGGATCTGGTGCGTCACGTCGGCGGCCTGCTGCGCCGCAACCGCGCGGTGGAGCCCGGCCGGCTCTTCCTCGGTGCCGGCACCTATCAGCACGCGGTCCCCGCGGTCGTCGACGAGGTCATCAACCGCAGCGAGTTCCTCACCGCCTACGCGGGGGAGCCGTACGAGGACCACGGCCGGTTCCAGGCGCTCTTCCAGTACCAGTCGCTGATGGGCGAACTGCTCAACCAGGACGTCGTCAACGTGCCCACCTACGACGGCTACCAGGCCGCCGCGACGTCGCTGGCGATGGCCGGCCGCATCACCGGCCGCCGCACGGTGCTGCTGGTGAGCGACGCCCACCCCGACAAGCTCTCCAAGGTGCGCGACTTCATCGCGCCGAGCATCGACCTCGTGCTGGTGCCGACGCTCGACGGCGTCGCCGACGTCTCCACGGCGACCGGGATGCTCGACGAGACCGTCGCGGCCATCTGGGTCGAGACCCCCAGCTACACCGGCGCTCTCGAGACGGCTCTCGCCGAGCTCTCCCGGGCCGCGCACGCGGTCGGCGCCATCGTGATCGTCGGCACCGACCCGATCGGGCTGGGAGTGCTCACCCCGCCCGCCGACCTCGGCGCCGACATCGTGCACGGAGACATCCAGTCGCTCGGCCTGCACCCCTGGTTCGGCGGCGCGCACGCCGGCTTCATCGCCGTTCACGACGACCCGCGGTTCGTCATGGAGATGCCGTCGCGCCTGTTCGGTCTCGCCTCCACGGACGTGCCGGGCGAGTACGGGTTCGGCGATGTCGCCTACGACCGCACGTCGTTCGCGCTCCGCGAAGAGGGTAAAGAATGGGTGGGCACCGCAGCAGCTCTCTGGGGCATCGCGGCCGGCGTCTACCTCGCCCTCATGGGGCCGCAGGGGATGGCCGAGCTGGGCGAGACCGTCCTCTCCCGCACCGCGTACGCGGCGCGCGTGCTCACCGCGCTGCCGGGCGTCGTGCTCGCCGACGGCGCGGCGCACTTCCGCGAGTTCGTCCTCGATGTGACGGATGCCCCGCTCACCGCACCCGCACTGGTGGCGGCCGGACGCGCATCCGGATTCGAGCCCGGGCTCGCCCTCGACGACGGGCGCCTGCTGGTGTGCGTCACCGAGCAGAACACCCAGAACGACATCGACGACCTCGCAGCCGTGCTCGGCGCGGCGCTCGCCGAGGCAGCATCCGCACAGCAGCCCGCACAGAACCAGGAGCAGAACGCATGAGCCTCCCCATCGCCCCCAAGCCGGCGCTGCGGCGTTTCCACCAGGCGCGCTGGGACGAGCCGATCGTCTTCGAGCTGCACGCTCCCGGTGAGCGCGGCGTGCTCGTCTCCCGCACGGAAGACGGGGTGCGCGAGGCCGTCGGCGATGTGCTCGGCGCCCTTCCCGCCTCGCTGCGCCGCGCGACCCCGCCTGCGCTGCCGGAGATCGGCCAGATGCGCGTGCTCAAGCACTACCTGCGCCTCAGCCAGGAGAACCTCGGCGCCGACCTCAACGTCGACGTCGGGCAGGGCACCTGCACCATGAAGTACGCGCCCAAGGTCAACGAGGCGATCATCCGCACCCCGGACCTCACCGAACTACACCCGCTGCAAGACCAGGCGAGCGCGCAGGGCGTGCTCGAGATCATCTGGAGGACCGAGCGCATGCTCGCCGAGATCTCCGGCATGAGCCGCGTATCGCTGCAGACCAGCGGGGGTTCGGAGGCGATCTGGGCGAACATCTCGATGATCCGCGCCTACCACGCGTCACGCGGTGAGGCCGAGCAGCGCGACGAGGTGATCACGACGATCTTCTCCCACCCGTCGAACGCGGCGGCCGCGAAGGCGGCGGGCTACAAAGTCATCACCATCCACCCGGATGCGGACGGCTACCCCGATCTGGATGCCCTGCGGGCGGCGCTCTCGCCGCGCACGGCCGCCATCATGGTCACCAACCCCGAGGACACGGGCATCTACAACCCGCGCATCCGGGAATGGGTGGAGCTGGCGCACGAGGTCGGCGCACTCGCGTCGTACGACCAGGCGAACGCCAACGGGATCCTCGGCATCACCCGTGCCCGCGACGCCGGATTCGATGTCTGCCACTTCAACCTGCACAAGACGTTCGGCACACCGCACGGCTGCGGCGGACCCGGCTCGGGCGCGAACGCGGTCTCCGAGGCGCTGGCGCCATTCCTGCCCGGACCCGTCGTCGAACGTGTCGGCGACCGCTACGTGCTGGATGGGGACCGGCCGCAGTCCATCGGCTCCGTTGCACCGTTCTACGGGGTCATCCCGAACATCGTGCGCACCTACGCCTGGATCGCCGCGCTCGGAGCGGACGGACTGCGCGCCGTCGCCGAGACCGCCGTGCTGAACAACAACTATCTGATGAAGCGCATCCTCGAGATCCCGGGGGCGAGCGCGCCCTACGCGACCGGGCGACGCCGCATCGAACAGGTGCGCTACTCCTGGCAGGAGCTCTACGAGGAGACCGGCATCAGCTCCGAGGAGATCGGCGTGCGCGCCTCCGACTTCGGGATGCACTACTGGACGAGCCACCACCCGTACATCGTTCCTCAGCCGTTCACGCTCGAACCGACCGAGTCGTACTCGATGGCCGAGCTCGACGAGTACGCGGCGGTGCTGGCCGAGGTCGCCCGCGAGGCCCGCGAAACGCCGGAGGTCGTGCGCACGGCGCCGCACAACCAGACCGTGCACCACACGCACCACGACGACCTGGACGACCCCGAGCGCTGGGCGGTGACCTGGCGTGCGTACCAGCGCAAGTACTTCGGCGCCGGGGCCGCCGGCGCGGAGGGCGTGGGTGCGGCCGCCACCGGTTCGGCCGGTTCGACTGGTTCGGCCGGTTCGGCCGAGGAGGCAGCGGCCTAGATGTCCACCGTCCGTCAGCTGCACCCGGCGATCGGGGTGGTCGTGAACCCCGTCGCCGGTGTCGGCGGGCCCGTCGGGCTCGTCGGCAGCGACGGCGAGGCCGTGCAGCGCGAGGCGTATGCGCGGGGAGCCCACGCGAGGGCGACCGACCGTGCGGCCGTGGCCCTTGCGGCGCTCGCAGCCGTGCATCCGAAGCTCGAGGTGCTGACCGCGGCCGGCGCGATGGGCGAGGACGTGGTGCGTGCATCCGGACTGCGGGCCCGCGTGGTCTACGCACCGGCCGCGCCGGGAGCGACCACCGGCGACGACACGATGCGCGCCGTCGCGGCATTCGCGGCCGAGGGCGCCCGTCTGGTGCTCTTCGCCGGTGGCGACGGCACCGCGCGGGATGCCGCGAGCGGCCTGAGTCACGACGTCGCCCTGCTCGGGATTCCCGCCGGAGTGAAGATGTACTCCGGCTGCTTCGCGGTGGCGCCGGTCGCGGCCGGAGCGCTGGCGGCCGAGTGGCAGACCACCGGAGGGCTGCCGACGCGCGAGGGCGAGATCCTCGACCTCGACGAGACGCTCCTGCGCGCCGGGCGCCCGGACCCGCGGCTGTTCGCGCTCGTGCAGGTGCCTGCGTCGTCCGGCCGCACCCAGGCGCGCAAGGCGCCGACGCCGACGAGCGAGGCGGCCGCCGTGCGCTCCGCTGCGGCGGGAGCGGTCGCCTCCATGCAGCCCGGCGTGCGCTACCTGCTCGGACCGGGCGGCACGCTCGCCGCCGTGTCGCGGGAGTTGGGCATCCCGGGCACGCCGCTGGGGGTGGATGTCGTGCAGGACGGGCGGCTCGTGGCCCGCGACCTCTCCGAGGCCCAGGCGCTCGACGCCGTCGCCGGATATCCGGCCAAAGCCGTGGTCACGGTGATCGGCGGCCAGGGATTCCTGCTCGGCCGCGGCAACCAGCAGCTCTCGTCCGACGTCGTCGCGGCTCTCGGCCCGGACCCCCTGCTCGTCGTGGCGACCGAGCAGAAACTCATCGATCTCGCCGGACGGCCGCTGCTGGTCGACACCGGTGACCCCGCCATCGACGCCCGCCTCGCCGGCCACCTCCGGGTGATCACCGGCTCGGCGTCGTCGAGCATCTACCCTGTCAGTGCCGCCAGTGCGGCCACCACCGAAGGAGCGCATCCATGCGTCTAGCCGACAAGTCCGCCATCGTCACCGGAGGAGCGGGAGGCATCGGTCGCGCCACCTCCCTCGCCTTTGCCGCAGAGGGGGCCCGCGTCGCCGTCGTCGACGTGGCGCCCGGTGCCGCAGAAGGGGTCGCCGACGAGATCCGTGCGGCGGGCGGCACCGCGATCGCCCTCACCGCTGACGTGTCGAACGAGGCGGACATCGAGCGCGTCGTCGCCGACACGGTCGCCGCGTTCGGCGGGGTCGACGTGGTCTTCAACAACGCCGGCATCATCCGCCGCACGACGGCGGTAGAGACCACGGCCGAGGAGTGGGACCGCGTCTTCGGGGTGAACGTGAAGGGCATCTTCCTGATGTGCAAGCACGTCGTCCCCGTCATGGCGGCGAACGGCGGCGGCTCCATCGTGAACACCGGATCCGGCTGGGGTCTGAAAGGCGGAGGGCAGGCGATCTCGTACTGCGCGTCGAAGGGTGCCGTCGTGAACATGACGCGTGCGCTCGCCATCGATCACGGACCCCAGGGCATCCGGGTCAACTCGGTGAACCCGGGCGACGTGAACACCGGGATGCTCCGCGACGAGGCGCGTCAGCTCGGGCAGGAGGCCGGATCGTTCCTCGCGGAAGCCGCCGACCGCCCGCTGCAGCGCATGGGCGAGCCCGGCGAGATCGCGGCCGCTGTCGTCTGGCTCGCCAGCGACGAGTCGTCCTACGTCACGGGCTCCGCCCTCGTCGTCGACGGCGGCGGCATCGCCTGAGTGCTTCTCGTTGAGGGGCGGCAAATGCGCCTAAACACGCCGGTGGAACCTGCGTTTGCCACCCCTCAACGAAAGGACCTGCCGGCGTATCCGGATGCACGGACGTGTCGCGTAGGTTCGATGCAGGAGGACTCATGACGATCACCCATCCGGGCGCCTACTTCGAGCGCGTCGGCCCCGCACGCTTCCATCCCACGCCCCACGCCGGAGGAGCGTGGGGAGACGCGGAGATCCACTTCAGCCCGCTGGGCGGTCTCATCGTGCACGCCATCGAGCAGTACGTCGCCGAGCATCACGGCGACGGTCTGCAGCTCAGCAGGATCAGCTTCGACATCCTCGGCTTCCTCGCCGCGGAAGAGTGCGAGATCTCGGTCGAGACCATCCGGCCCGGGCGCACGATCCGGCTCATCGAGGCCACCGCGGTGATCGCGGGTCGAGTGGCCGTGCGGGCGCGGGCCTGGTACCTCGCGGCGTTCGACACCGCGAGCGTCGCCGGTGGCTCCGACGACCGGCTCCCATCTCCAGATGGTCTGCCGTCCGTGCCGCTGACGTCCGTGTGGCCGGGTGGCTACGTCGCATCGGTGGACGTGCGGGCGGCCGGCCCTGCGCATCCGGGTCGTGGAAAGGTCTGGCTCTCGTCGGAGACCGCCCTCGTCGCCGGTGATGACGTCGGCGCCCTCGCGTCGTGGCTCATGCTGATCGACACGGCGAACGGCGTCGCGGTGCGGCGGCCACCGCAGGAGTGGATGTTCCCCAACGTCGATCTCACGATCCACCTGCACCGGCAGCCCGAGGGTCGCTGGGTGGGAATGGACACCACCGTCACGTTCGGCCCGACCGGCCAGGGCGTGACCGCCACCGTGCTGCACGACCTGAGCGGACCGGTCGGCTACGCCCAGCAATCCCTCACGCTCCGCCCCCTCCCCTGAGGTTCCTCTCGTTGAAGGGCGGCGAACGCACCTAAAACCGCCGTTTTGGGTGCGTTCGCCGCCGCTCAACGAAAACAGTCCCCGACGAAAAGGTGCGGCACTGGCGCGTGTCGGGGGTAGGGCCTATCGTGCAGGCCATGATCGGAACCTTCGAGTCAATCATCATCGACTGCCCGGACCCTCGCGCTCTCGCCCGCTTCTATTCGCAGCTCCTCGGCCTGGAGATCGTCGGTTACGACGAGGACTGGGCCGAGATCGTGGCGGAGGGCGGGAGGCGACCCCTCGTCGCCTTCCAGCAGGTCGCCGAATACAACCCGCCCCAGTGGCCGAGCCAGAGCGTGCCGCAGCAGATGCACATCGACGTCAGGATCGACACCGACTTCGACACGGCTGAGGCCGCGGTGCTGGCGCTCGGCGCGACGAGTGCGGGGTCGGAGCATCCGACGTTCCGTGTCTACCGCGACCCGGCCGGGCATCCGTTCTGCCTGATCAAGCCCAACGACTGACGTCGCCGCTCTCACCGCCGACGCATGCGCGGGACGATTCCCTGCGTACACGGATGGCGAGCGGTGGTCTGCCTATGCACCATGCAGATCTCCCGGTCAACCCCCGATTCTGAGCTTGGAGATTGCGCCTGAATCGGCGACACTGACGGGAGAGAGATAGGTGACTATGGCTGCCGCCGCTGACGACGATGTCGTCTCCCAGGTATTCGCAGAGCGATACCGGTTCGATTCGGTCGTCGGGCGTGGCGGAATGGCGACCGTCTACCGCGCGTACGACGAGACGCTGGGGCGCCCGGTGGCGGTCAAGCTCTATCACGCGGCCGTCGGAGACTCCGGTCACCAGGAGGGCGAGCTCCAGGTCCTCGCCGGTCTCGACCATCACGGTCTGGTCCCGATGATCGACGCCGGGGTGGCTCGCGACGCGGGAGGCCGGACCCGGCGCTTCATCGTCATGCCTTTCGTGCATGGCAGCAATCTGCAGACCCGTCTCTTCGAAGCGCCTATCTCGGGTCGGCACATCGCGGAGATCGGCTACGACATGGCCGAGGTGCTGGATTACGTGCACGCACGCCGCGTCATCCACAGGGACATCAAGCCCTCGAACATCCTGCTCGTCGACTACGGCAACGGCTCGTCACGTGCGCGTGCGAAGCTGACCGACTTCGGCATCGCCCTGTTCGACGACATCGAACGGATGACGGCCGAGGGTCAGACCACCGGAACGGCCGCCTACCTGAGCCCCGAGCAGGCGAGCGGCGCCCCGGTCACGGCCGCCACCGACATCTACTCGCTCGGGCTCGTGCTCCTCGAATGCTTCACGCTGAAGAAGGAGTTCCCGGGAGGGATGGTGGAATCCGCCGTCGCGCGCCTGTCCCGCGACCCGCACATCCCCGACGAGCTGCCGACCCGCTGGCGCGAGCTCCTCACCGCGATGACGAGCCGCGACCCGGCAGCTCGGCCGGAGGCACGCGAGCTCGTCTCGGCGCTGAAGCAGATCGTCATCGCCGAGAGCGGTCGGCACAAGGAGGCGGAGACCCTCTTCCCGGTCGGAGGCAGGCCGGCGCTCGAGGTTCCCGCGCCGGACGCTCTCGACACCCTCCCGACCGAGGCCCTCTACCGCGCGACGGCCATGGCGGCCCGGATGCTCTCAGCGCCGATTTCGATCGTCAGCGTCGTCGACCACGACCGCACCTGGTTCACGTCGCACTATGGAGCCGACGTCGCGCGCATCGCCCGCGAGGTCGACCTGTCCAAAGCGACGGTGCCCCAGGAGGAGCCCGTGATCGTCGAAGATGCGCGCAACGATCCTCGGGCCCAGGGGAGCCCATTGGTCGAGGGTCCGCTCGCGGTGCGCTTCTACGTGGGGGTGCCCCTGAAACGCGAGGACGGACAGACCATCGGCACCCTGTCGGTGCTGGATTTCGAGCCGGGAACGGCTTCGCCGTCCGACATCGCGAATCTGGAGGACCTCGCTGCGATCATCGTCGCCCAGCTCGAGCTCCGCCGCGAAGGCATGCGCAAGGCGGGAGACAGCAGCGGGAACATCCCGACTCCCGTGCCGGCGGCACTCGTGTTGCGGGAGACCCCGCTGAACGCCTGACCCTGGCTGACGACCGCGCTCGTCAGGCTCGTCTGGCCGCTTTTCGGAATCTCGCAGCCGTTATATAGTTAATGCATATAAAGCAACTATCACTACCGACGTGAATTCAGAAGGACGCACTCCCTTGGCCCGCACCCGCTCCGGCATGTTCGACAAAGACCACCCGCACTACAAATGGGTGGCGCTCAGCAACACCACCCTCGGAATGCTCATGGCGACGATCAACTCGTCGATCGTGATCATCTCCCTGCCCGCCATCTTCACGGGCATCAAGCTGAACCCGCTGGAGCCGGGCAACGTCAGCTACCTGCTCTGGATGCTCATGGGCTACATGCTCGTGACCGCCGTACTCGTCGTGATGTTCGGCCGGATGGGCGACCAGTACGGCCGCGTCAAGATCTACAACCTCGGATTCGTCGTCTTCACCATCGCCGCCATCGCGCTCTGCCTCGACCCGTTCACCGGCGGCCCGGCCGCCATGTGGCTGATCGCCTGGCGCTTCGTGCAGGGCATCGGCGGCGCCATGCTCTTCGCCAACTCGACCGCCATCCTCACCGACGCGTTCCCCGCCAACAAGCGCGGCTTCGCCCTCGGTCTCAACCAGGTCGCGGCCATCGCCGGCAGCTTCATCGGTCTGATCATCGGCGGCGTCCTCGCCGAGATCGACTGGCGCGCGGTGTTCTTCGTGTCCGTGCCGTTCGGCATCATCGGAACGATTTGGTCGTACAAGTCGCTGCACGAGGTGGGCCAGAAGAACCCCGGACGCATCGACTGGCTGGGCAACGCGACGTTCGCCGTCGGCCTCATCGCCCTCCTCACCGGGATAACGTACGGCATCCAGCCCTATGGCGGCAGTTCGCAGGGCTGGGGCAACCCGTGGGTGCTCGGCGCGATCATCGGCGGCATCCTCCTGCTCGTCGCGTTCGTGTTCATCGAACTGCGGGTGAAGTCTCCGATGTTCGATATGCACTTGTTCCGCATCCGGTCATTCTCGTCGGGGATCTTCGCCGGCTTCCTGGCGGCCATCGGACGTGGTGGTCTGCAGTTCATGCTGATCATCTGGTTGCAGGGGATCTGGCTGCCGCTGCACGGCTACAGCTACGAGCAGACGCCGCTCTGGGCCGGCATCTACATGCTCCCGATCACGATCGGCTTCCTCATCGCTGGCCCGATCTCGGGCGCGCTCTCCGACCGCTTCGGCTCGCGGGGGTTCGCGACCACCGGCCTTCTGCTGGTCGCCGCGACATTCATCGGGCTGCTGTTCATCCCGGTGAACTTCGAGTACTGGCAGTTCGCCCTGCTCACCGGGCTCAACGGAATCGGCTCCGGCCTCTTCTCCTCGCCGAACCGCACGTCGATCATGAACAGCGTGCCGGCCAACGAACGCGGGTCGGCATCCGGGATGGCGGGTGTCGCCCTGAACGCCGGAAGCTCGCTCTCGATCGGCATCTTCTTCTCGCTGATGATCGCCGGTCTATCGGTCGCCCTCCCGTCGGCGTTGACCAACGGCCTGTCCGCGCACGGGGTGCCCGCCAGTGTGGCCGCCGGCATCGGCAACACCCCGCCGGTCGGCAGCCTGTTCGCGGCGTTCCTCGGTTACAACCCGATCCAGAGCCTGCTCGAACCCACGGGCGTGCTCGCGAACCTCAGCCACGTCAACGCGGCGACCCTCACCGGCAAGGAGTTCTTCCCCCAGCTGATCTCCGGTCCCTTCCACGACGGACTCGTCGTCGTCTTCACCGCTGCCGCCATCATGTCGATCATCGGCGCTATCGCCTCATTCGCAGGCGGAGGCAAGTATGTTCATGAGGAGAAGGTCGCCGAGCAGGCGATCGCGGAATCGGAAGGCGAGGAAGTCGGTGCGGCTCGCGCGTAGCTCTCAGGAACGTCAATGGTGACGGGCGACGGGCGCCAGGCCCCGACCGGTCCGACCCTCTCGGAGGATGACGACCTCGCCGGGCGTCTGGCCCTCGCCGTCGGCCGGTTCAATCGCCGGCTGCGTTCGTCGACCGGCGACCTGAGCCACGGCCAGTTGTCGGCGCTTTCGACGATCGTGCGCCGGGGACCGCTGCGGCCCAGCGAGATCTCCGCGATCGAGGTCGTCGCGGCCCCGACCACCACGCGTGTCGTCTCCGACCTCGAGGCCCGCGGCCTGGTGAAGCGCGAGCAAGATCCGGATGACGGCCGTTCGTTCTTCGTCTCCGGAACCGAGGCCGGCATCGAACTGCTGCTGCGCGCCCGTTCGGATCGCGCCCGCGCGGTGCACGCCATCCTGGACGAGCTCACGCCCGAGCAGGCCGAGCTGCTGCGCCAGGCGCTGCCCGCGCTCGAGGCTGCCGCGCTGCTCAACGCCGACGCCTGACGCGCTGCGCGCCGTTGCGTCGCGGCGACTTGCGTCGAATGTGCGGTCGAGCGACCGCGCCGACGGCGTTTCGCCGCAACTCGATCCGCCGGGCGCGATTGACGCCGGATGCCCGCATCTGGCAGGTTGAGGGCATGCCACTGGGGGACGGGGGAACGCCGACGACGGCGATGCGCTCGAGGATGCCCGCCGTCGATCTCCGACGAAGCGCGCTGTTCTGGGTCGCGATCGCGTGCGCTGTGATGTACGCCGTGCTGAGCACCGGGAGCATCGGACAGGTCTTCGGGGGCTACGACGGCGACGGGGGTTACGTCGACGACACGGGAGCTCCGACGACAAGCGTTCCGCTCGCTGTCAACCTCGTCTTCCACCCGCACTGGTGGGTCTTCGCGCTCATCGTGCTCGTCGCACTGGCGGGCATCCGCGTCGGTCGCCTCCGGAGCGAACGCGGCACCAACCCGCTTGGTCGCACGGCCCCATTCGCGATCGCGATCGTGGCGCTGACGGTGCTTGCGATCGTGGTCACCGGACCGGTCTTCTTCCTCGGAACGGACTCGACGGAGCTCGCGAGCATCCACCTGCCGTGGTGGGTGGGAGCCGACGTGACGATCTCTCGTCAGCCCTGACCCGGCCGCGCAACCACGGATCGGCGGTCCCCGGATGACTGCGGCCTGAATGCCGTCGGCCATCCGGCGCACGCTGGAAGCAGACGGACGGTTCCGCGTCGCGCACAGCGACAGCCGCCCGCAGGGAAGGACCCCATGACTGCGCGCATCGCACTCATCACCGGCGGCAACCGAGGCCTCGGCCGCGCGACCGCCCTCGCCGTCGCCGAGAACGGCATCGACGTCATCATCACCTACCGCTCGCACGCAGACGAGGCGGCCGCCGTCGTCGACGAGGTCCGCGCGCTCGGTCGCACGGCCGTCGCACTGCAGCTCGACACCTCCCGCATCGTCGAGTTCGGCCCGTTCTCCACGCAGCTGAGGGAGGTGCTGGCCGCCACCTGGCAGCGCGACACCTTCGACTACCTCGTGAACAACGCCGGCAGCGCGGCGCTCACCCCGCTCGGCCAGACCGACGAGGCCGCCTTCGACCAGATGGTCGACGTGCACTTCAAGGGCGTCTATTTCCTCACCCAGGAGCTCGAGCCGCTCCTCGCCGACAACGGCCGTGTCATCCTGACCTCGACCGGTCTGGCCCGCTTCGTCGGCATCGGCCCGTACAGCATCTACGCGTCGGTCAAGGGCGCGGTGGAGGTGCTGACCCGCTACCTCGCCAAGCAGCTCGGGGCGCGCGGCATCACGGTGAACGCGGTCGCACCCGGACCTGTGGCGACGGACTTCGGCGGCGGCCGCGTGCGCGACGACGCCGAGATGCGCACCGCGATGGGAAGCCAGACCGCGCTCGGTCGCGTCGGGGAGGCCGAGGACATCGGCCCGGTGACGGCGGCGCTGCTCGGCGACGGGATGAGCTGGGTCACCGGCCAGCGCATCGAGGCCTCGGGCGGCACGCTGCTCTAGGGGCGTTCTCCCTCGCCGACCGCATCGCGAGGCGGCTCGACCGGCGCCGCATGCCGCGGCCCCTTCGGGCGCTTCAGGGATGAAACGGTCGCTGAATCGGAAGCGGCCGGCAGGCCGCGTCTGCGGGTCGTGGTCGGTTCCCTTGGTCCGGCGTGAGATCACGGCCCAACTCTCGGTGGCGGATGCGCTCGCCGCCTTCTGTTCCGTCGGTCTTCGCCACATCGGGGACGGCAAAACGTAGAGTGTCGAGAATCGGCGCTCGGCTCCGACCTCTTGGCGACCGCGGCGCTACAGCAGCGGACTCTCATCGAAAGGAACAACCGTGAAGTACGTGATCCTCATGCAGGTCGACCCGGATGTGCTGGCCGCGCTGACCGACGAGCAGAACGCCGCGATCGGAGAAGGCCACCAGAAGTTCATGGCGGCGATCACCGAGTCGGGCGAGTTTCTCAGCACCAACGCGCTCGGCGACCCGAGCCAGTCGACCGTCGTGCGCAGCAACGGCGGAACCCCCGAGGTCGTCGACGGCCCCTTCGCCGAATCCAAGGAGTTCATGGGCGGCTACTACCTGGTCGACGTCGAGTCCAAGGAGCGCGCGATCGAGCTGGCCGCACAGATCCCGGATGCCCGCATCGACGGCCTCGCCCTGGAGATCCGGCCCGTCATGTTCTCGGCCGGGGCGGACATGTGACAGACGAACGGCTCGAGGACCTGCTGCGCTCGCTCGCGCCGCAGGTCCTCGCGGCGTTGCTCCGGCGGTACGGGGCGAACCAGTTCGACATCTGCGAAGACGCCGTGCAGGAGGCTCTGATCGCGGCGGTTCAGCAATGGCCGGCCTCGGGGCGTCCCGTCGATCCGCGCGCCTGGCTGGTCACCGCGGCCCGACGCCGCCTCATCGACCAGATCCGTAGCGAGAGCAGCCGGCGCGAGCGTGAGCGCACCCAGGCGCTGCTGAACGAACCCCTCGCCGATCCTCCGCTGACGGATGCCGACGACAGCGTGCAGCTTCTGCAGCTCTGCTGCCATCCCGCACTGACCACGTCGGCCCAGATCACACTGACCCTGCGGGCCGTTGCCGGGCTGACGACGGCGCAGATCGCACACGCCTACCTGCTGCCCGAGCCCACCGTCGCCCAGAGGATCAGTCGCGCGAAGGCGCGCATCCGGCAGGAGGGGGCGGTGTTCCCGGCGCCGGTCGGCGCGGACGATCGTCTCGAGGCGGTGCTCGCCGTCGTCTATGTGATGTTCTCGGAGGGTCACACCGTCTCCACCGGAGACACGATCAACGACGTCGACCTCACCGACGAGGCGATCCGCCTCGCCCGCATGCTCGTCGCCGCGCTGCCCGCGAGCGGCGAAGCGGCCGGTCTGTTCGCCCTGCTGCTCCTGACCGACGCGCGGCGACCCGCGCGCACGACGGGGACCGGTCGGCTCGTCCCTCTCGATGAGCAGGACAGGTCGCTCTGGAACCGGGAGTTGATCGACGAGGGTGTCGCGATCCTCGAGCGATCGCTCCCCGGCCGCCCGGCCGGGCCCTACGCGCTCCAGGCCGCGATCGCAGCCGTGCACGATGAGGCGCCGAGCTCGGAAGCGACGGACTGGCCGCAGATCCTGGTGCTGTACCGCCTGCTGGAGCGGCAGACCATCAACCCCGTGGTCACGCTCAACGCGGCCGTCGCCGAGGCGATGGTGCTCGGGCCGGCGGCCGGGCTCGCCGCGATCGACCGGCTCGTGCGCAGCGGCCGCCCCGTGGATTCTCAGCGCGTCTCTTCTGTTCGCGCGCACCTGCTGGAGCGCGACGGAAGGTTGCCGGAGGCGATCGACGAGTTCCGCACGGCCGCCCGCGGGACGCGCTCGACGCCGGAGCGCGATTACCTCAACGCCCGCGCGAGGCGGCTGGGAGGGTAGCGCGGCGCACCCCAGACAGATTCAGTGCGCGGCGAGGCGCTGGCGGCCGATCACCGAGAGCAGCTGCAGTTTGTCGGCGTCGGGACTGCCGGGCTTGGCCGTGAAGACGAGGAGCGCCTGACCTTGATCCGGGTCCTGAAGCACCTGGCAGTCGAGCTCGATCATCCCGACCTCCGGGTTCAGGATGCGCTTCGACGGCGGTCGGCGCAGCCCGATCCGGTGCTCGTTCCAGACCGGCGCGAAGTCGTCGGTCTCGGCCAGCAGTGCGTTCACGATCGCCTCCGCACGACCCCCGCTGCCCTCCTTCGAGTAGGCGGCGCGCAGGTCGGCCGTGAAGAGCCGGGCGTGCATGGGGTGGTCGTCTTCCGGGTAGATCGCGCGCGCATCCGGATCGGTGAACCAGCGGTAGACCATGCTCCTGGCCATGCCGGTGTGCCGCGTCTCGTCACCGAGGAGCGCGACGGCCGGCGGCGTCTGCAGCAGCGTCTCGCCGAGACCGGACATGACCTGCGCGGGCGTGTCTTGCAGGCGGTCGAGGATGCGCAGCATCCCGGGGCTCACGTGGTCACTGCGCAGCGCCCTGGCCGGCGCGTTGTGCCCGGCAAGGCGGAAGAGGTGATCCCGTTCGTCGCTGGTCAGATGCAGTCCGCGAGCGATGGCGGCGACCATCTGCTGCGACGGCTGCGGGCCGCGCTCCTGCTCGAGTCGCGTGTAGTAGTCGGCCGACATGCCGCTGAGCGCCGCGACCTCCTCACGGCGCAGGCCGGAGGTGCGGCGCCGGGGCCCGCGGGTCAGGCCGACGTCCTCCGGCTGCAGCGCCTCGCGCCGGGTGCGCAGGAAATCCGCCAGCTGTGCTCGATCCATCTCTCCAGTCTCGCCAGGGTTGCCGCGGCGTACAAGGGACCGGTGATCCCCCTCACCCCGACCTCACCTGACTCGAGGGAGGTCAGATGCGCCAGTATCCGCAGAACGTGATGCACGACTTCGGCACGCCGCGCGCGACCAGCGCTCGCCGCAGGCCCGTCACGAGCGCCTGCTCACCGACGACCCACGCGTACACGCCATCGGGCGGGAGCGGCGCCGCGGCCGACGCCGCCAGTGCAAGCGTTCCGGGCACGGCATCCGTGCCCTCCCGGCTGAGCCAGCGCACCTCCACCCCCGGCGGTACGTCGAGCACGCGCCGATCGGCGTCGGAGCCGAGTTCGATCACGATGGTGCCGGTGATGTCGGGCGGCAGCTCGCGCGCGATGCCGACGATGGCGGGCAGTCCGGTCTCGTCGGAGGCGATGAGCACGTGCCGGGTGCCGAGCGGAGGATTCCACGTCACTCCCTGATCGAGCAGACCGACCGGATGTCCGGCCTGCGCCCCGAGCGCCCACTCGGACGCCACGCCGTACGGCGACATGCTCGGCGCCGTGCTGCTCGGGTGCTCGCCGCTGGCCGGCCCTCCCGGTGACTCGTGGATGACGAAGTCGACGTCGAGCTCGCAAACGTCGGGACGGAACGCGAGCACGGTGTAGTTGCGCACGTACGGGCGTTCGTGCTGCGGGATGCGCAGCACCTCGGGCCACCAGCGTGCGTCGGCCGCGGATGGCAGCGTCGGCTCGCGCTCCGCGTCGTGCGGCAGGAACAGCCGGAACCACTGGTCGCGGCCCATCGCCTCGAAATGCGCGAGGTCGTCGCCGCCCAGCGTGACGCGAATGAAGTCGGCACTGACCCGCTCGGTGCGCACGACCCGGAGGCGCAGGAGCTTCTGCACCCGCGGCAGGATGGCGTCCGGTTGCTGACGGCTCACGCGGTCACCGCCGCCCCGAGCGCGAAGATGCCGGCCGACACGACCCAGAAGAGCACCACGAAGACCGTGTCGCGCATGCGCCAGGGCGTCGGATACCGCTCGGTGCGGGTCGGATGCGCGCCGAACGCGCGCGACTCCATCGCCAGCGACATCCGCTCCGCGTGCCGGATGGACGACGCGAGCAGCGGCACCACGGCGGCGAACGCCCGGCTCACGGCCGCGACCGGTCCGCGACCCCCCGCCACACCGCGCACCCGCTGCGCCTGCCGGATGAGCGCGAGTTCGGTGCCGAACCGCGGGATGAACCGGTAGGCGGCGATCGCGGTGTACCCGATGCGATAGGGGACGCGCAGCTGCTGCACGAGCGAGCGGGCGAGGTCGGGGCCGGTCGTGGTGAGGCCGCCGATCAGGGCGAGGACCACCAGCGAGCCGAGGCGGAGCGACGTGGCCAGCCCGACCGCGAAGGCACCGGCGGTGTACGCGAAGTCGCCGATCATGAACAGGATGCGCTGGTCGGCGAGACGCGACGCATCGGTCCAGAAGCCGAAGCTGAGGGCCATCAGCAGGATGAGCGCCGGCAGCACGACCAGCAGGCCGATCACGATGCCCGCCCGCAGGCGTGCGCCGATCAGGATGACCACCACTCCGAGCACGACGAACAGCAGGGGAGTCACGACATCTCGGGTGAACAGCAGCACCGCCATCGCCGGGAGCACGGCGGCCACCTTGGCGAGCGGGTTCAGGTGGTGCAGGAAATGGGCGGGCGCGATCGGCGCGGCGCCGTACGGGTCGGTGCTGAGGAGGCTCATGCCGACACCGCCGCGCCCGGCAGGTCGGCGAGGCGTGTGATCGAGCGCCACTGCGGATGCGCGCGCAGCGCGGAGAACGTGCGCGCCAGCGGCGGGACGCGCAGCCCGGTGCTCTCCAGCAGCGGGGCGTCCGCGAGCACCGCGGACGTCCGGCCGAAGCTGCGCAACCGGCCGTCGGCGAGCACGGCGACGTGGCTGGCGAACTCGGCGACGAGCTGCAGGTCGTGGGTGACGATGATGACGGTCGTGCCGGCGGAGTTCAGCGCGGCGAGCATCCCGAGCAGCTCGGTCGCCCTAGCGCGATCCTGTCCGAAGGTGGGCTCATCGAGCACGAGCACGGGTGCCCCGGCGATGAGGGCGGTGCCGACGGAGAGTCGTCGCTTCTGCCCACCCGACAGGAGGAACGGGTGCGCGTCGCCGACGCCCGAGAGGCCGAGGGTCGCGAGCATCCGGTTCACGCGGTCGTCGATCTGCGCCGCGGGCACGCGACGTCGGCGCAGCCCGAAGGCGAGCTCGTCGGTGACGGTGTCGGCCACGAACTGATGCTCGGGGTTCTGGAAGACGAAGCCGACGGCTTCGCCGAGGTCGGCCGCCCGCGCTCGAGCCGGGTCGAGGCCGCCCACCTCGATCGTGCCCCGCGGCGGGCGGATGACACCTGCGATCGCCTGCACGAGCGTGGTCTTGCCGGCGCCGTTCGCTCCGACGATCGCCACGAAGTCGCCGCTCGCGATGTCGAGGGAGACGTCGTGGAGCACGGTCCTCCGGCCCCGTGTCAGGGTCAGGTTCCGCACGCGCACGGCCGGAGGCGGTGGGGGCTCCGGCGTGCTCGGCAGCGCGGGCAGTGAGGGCAGCGCAGGCAGCGCGGGCAGC
Organism: Leifsonia poae; assembly: GCF_027921845.1. Classification (GTDB taxonomy): domain Bacteria; phylum Actinomycetota; class Actinomycetes; order Actinomycetales; family Microbacteriaceae; genus Leifsonia; species Leifsonia poae. The sequence goes on along the minus strand of NZ_BSEN01000003.1, from coordinate 280,302 downwards.
GTGTCGAGACGGTCGAGCGCGTCGGTGAGCTCGACCGGGGTGAGCGGCAGCGGATCGATCACGACGCCGGCGTCGCGCAGCCGCAGGGCGGCGAGGGTGGCGGCGGGCAGCCAGACACCGAGCGCGAGGAGCTCCGGCGCACGCTCTCGCAGCACGGTCTGGGCTGGACCGACCGTCACGAGCCGTCCGGCGCCGTCGAGCACGGCGACCGTGTCGACCAGCTCGATCGCGGCATCGAGGTTGTGCTCCACCAGCACGATGCTGTGACGGCCGTCCGCGACGAGCGAGCGCAGCACGTCGTAGACCTCCTCGACGCCGGCCGGATCCAGGTTGGCGGTCGGTTCGTCGAGAACGAGTACGGGAACGTCGAGCGCAAGAGCGCAGGCGATCGCGAGTCGCTGCTTCGCGCCGCCGGACAGGATGTCGGGGTTGTCACCGCGACGTTCCCACAGGCCGACCGCACGCAGAGCGAGTTCGGCCCGCGCCGTCACCTCCGCCGCTTCGACCAGCAGGTTCTCGGGGCCGAAGCACACCTCGTCGAGCACCGTCGCCGTCACCAACTGGGCGTCCGGGTCCTGGAAGACCATTCCGACCCGCTGCGCGAGCTCGGCGACCCGCGCATCCGCCGTCGCGACGCCGCCGACCACCACGCTGCCCTCCATCGTCGCCGGAACGGCGTGCGGCACCAGGCCGTTGAGCGCCAGCGCCAGTGTCGATTTTCCGCAGCCGCTCGGTCCGAGGACCAGCAGCACCTCACCCGCGGCGAGCTCGAAGCTCACGCCATCCGGGGTCCAGTCCTCGCCGCCCTCGTGGCGGATGCGCACACCGCGGGCCGCGAGCGCCGGCGGCCGATCGGTGGGGGTGGTCAACGGGTGGAGGTGCCCGCGCCGGAGTCGGCGTTGGTGGGGGCATCCGAGTCGGTGCTGCGGGGCTGCCGTGTACGCACGATCGGCAGCTGCAGGCCACGCCCGGCTCCGGTGCGGTCGAGTCCGGCGGCGACGGCGCGGCCCACCCAGGTGAAGAAGACCGGGCTCAGCACGAACAGCCCGATGTGCAGAACCTGCACCCAGGGCTGGCTCTGCTCCGCCCCCTGCGCGAGGTAGACACCGATGCCGAAGATGAGTCCTGCGATCGTGACGGCGACGTAGAACAGCCAGGCGCGCCAGTAGCGGTAGCGCGTGATCGCGAACGGGATCTCCTGCAGCAGGCCGATCGACCCGGCGGCCATCACGGCGGCGAAACCGATGGGCTGGAACGGCACGGAGACCAGCCCGGCGATGACCGAGGTGATGAGGGCGACACCGCCGCGCCGCAACAGAGCCTGGGCGATCACTCCCGGCAGGAAGTACACGCCGATGACCGCGCCGTAGAACATCGGGGCGGCAGCCGCCAGGGTGCCGGAGACGTAAGCGCTGATCGAGAACACGATGCCGCCTGCCACCCCGATGGCGGCGCAGGTGAGCAGGAGGCGGGTGCTGGTGTTCTTCATGGGCCTTTTCGCGTCGGACGACGGGCGTTACCACCTCAGCGTAAGCGAGGTTAGGTAACCCTTACAAGCGGATGCGGGGATCTGCGGTCTCTGCACAGGAGGCACGCCCGCTATGGAGGGGATGCGCCCGCGCTACGCGATGGCGAGCATTCCCGCGGCCGAGACGGCCAGCGCCAGGCCGACCCGCTGCACCGGCGCGACGCGCTCTTTGAGCACGATGGCCGCGAGCAGGATCGTGCCCGCCGGGTAGAGCGCCGTGAGCACCGACATGACGGTCAGATCGCCCAGGCGGATGCCCACCAGCAGCAGGATGTTCGCCGCCGTGTCGACGAGGCCGCACGCCACCGCGAGCATCAGCCCGGGACGCCATCCGGGAGTCTGGCTCGTGGTGCCGCGCCTCCGCGCGACGAACGCGAGCACGCCGACGACGGCGAACATGATCGCCCCGTTGACGCCGCGGTTGAACACCAGCGGCACCAGCCCCGAGTCGTCGGGCGTCTGATCGATGATGATGAGGAACGCGCCGATCATCGCGCCCGACCCGATCGCCATCAGGATGCCGCGCAGGCTCGGCCGCACAGCCCCCTTCTCCGGCACGAAACCCACGAGCACGACGGCGACCAGGGCGATCCCGATCGCCACATATCCGCTCGGCTCGAACGTCTCGCCGCCGAGCAGCCCCCAGGTGGTCGGAACGATGGCCGAGATCAGCGCGGTCAGCGGTGACAGGATGCTCATCGGCCCGATCGCGAGGCAGGCGTAGAGCAGCGAGATGGCGATCGCGCCGGTCACGCCCGAGAGAACGCCCCAGCCGATGGCGGCGGCCGACCAGACGCCCCCGAAGAACGGCAGCGCCACCAGCAGTGCCGCCAGCCCGGTCACGGCGCCGATCGCGGTCACCCGCAGGGGACTGATGCGCCGGGACGCCAGGCCGCCCAGAAAGTCGGCAGACCCGTACACCAGGGCTCCGAGGAGCCCGAGAACCGCGGTGATCATGCGGTGCGGTTGAAGAGGTAGCGGTGCAGCACCGCGCCGCTGTCGAACTCCTCGAGCTGGGCGAGCCGGAGCTCGGCCTTGGCCCGGTCGTCGGGGAACATCCGGAGCCCGCCGCCGACGATCACGGGATAGACGAGAAGGCGGAGTTCGTCGACCAGTCCCCAGACCAGCAGGGATTTCGCCAGCGTGGCGCTGCCGGCGACGAGCATCGGGCCGCCGTCGCCCGCCTTGAGGTCGCCGATCGCCGCCCGCACATCGCCTTCGACGCGCGTCGCGTTCCAGCCGAGCGGTTCCGTCGACGCGGTGACGACGTGCTTGGGCATCCGGTTCATCTTGTCGGCGAACGTGCCCTCGCGTTCCGGCCACGCCTCGACGAACTGCTCGTACGTCTTGCGGCCGAGCAGCAGGGACTCGGCCTCGAGCACCTCCCGCAGCTTGAACTCGCGGAGCTCGGGAGTGCTGAACGGCATGGTCCAGCCGGAGTGCGGATGCGTGGGCTCGCCGCCGGGCGCCTCGACGACTCCGTCGAGCGTCATGAACTCCGTGACGATCAAGCGACGCATGCGCTGAGCGTAGCAGCGTGGGCGGCTGCGGGTACGGGCGATCCTGTCTGCGTGCCGCGATGGGCCGGATGCCTCAGGGAGCGCTGAGGTCTGCCGCCCGCTGCAGGACACTGCGGCCGGCACGTTCGACGTCCTCGGCGGTCCAGCTCAGTGCGGCATCGCGCACCGTGACCTCGGCGACCGCCCGGCCGTCGTCGTCCGGCCACCAGCCGTGCACCCATCGTTCGCCCACCGCCTCGAGGTGCTCGAGTACGGCACGGTTGAGCGCGTCGGGCGGCAGGTCGGCATACACCCAGAACTCGCAGATGTGCGGCGGGTTCGGCGTCACGGTGAGGTGCGGGAGTGACGAGAGCCCCTCGGCGATCACGGCAGCCTGCCGAGCCCACACGGGCATCCGGTCGAGGCGGCCATCCAGCCCGTCGAGCGCCGCGACGATCGCCGGGAACTGCTGGAAGAGGTCGCCGCCATAGCGCGTCCGCCAGACGCGCGCCTCCTCGACGGCGTCGGCGTCGCTCGCCACCAGCGCGCCCGAGAGGCCGCCGACCCCCTTGTACATCGACACGTAGACCGATGACGCCAGTGCCGCGATCTCTGCGGCGGATCGTGCGAAGTGGTGCTGGGACTCCCAGAGCCGCGCGCCGTCGACGTGCACAGGAACCGAGCGCTCACGCGCGACGGCGGCGAAGCGTTCGTACTCCTCCCAGGTGGGGAGGACGTAGCCGAGCTCCTGCATCGGAAGTTCGACGACAGCGGCCGCGAGCGGTCCAGGTGTCTCGGCGAGGTCGTCCGCCGTCGGCTGTCGCGGGTCGGTCGTGAGGAGCACCGGCTCGAGACCGCTCAGAGCGGTGAACGCTCCTTCTTCGTTGACCTGGGTGTGATGCAGGGGATGCACGGCGACCCTGGACGTGCCGGCTCGCGCTGCCCACACGCGCAGCATCGCCTGCTGGGCGATGGTCCCGGACGGGAACCACAGCGCGGCCGGCTTGCCCAGGAGCCCTGCCACCCGGCTCTCCAGTCGCTCCACGATGCCGCCGCCGTAGGTGTCCACCGGTTCGCCGGTGGACGCGTTCGGCGAGGCGGCGAGAGCAGCGAGGCGCTCCGCGAGGGCGGACGGACGCTCGTTGGAGAGCAACCTGGTCGCTGAGCGGGACGCGTGCCACAGGCGCTGTCGTGGCGACTGCTCACTCGAGGCATCCCGGTCGGCGTCCGTCACGAGCGTCACGATACGCCCCAGGTGTCCACCAACTTAAGAGCACACGACATTTTCGAGACGCCCTGGCGTGCCCGTCGGAGGTAGACCTATAGTTTCACCCGTGCGCCCCCGAAAGGGGGCCATGCCGGGCAGGCGCAACGGCGCGCCCCCCGGTTTTCCGCGTGCCGCCCACACATTGATTCGTGAAGGGGATTTCCGACAATGCTGCAACGCTCCACTACATCCACGCCTCCGGGCGGAACGCGGGAGGCGGCCGTGGCCGCACCGCGCCGCCGCCGCCGACTCGCGGCGGGCCTCGCCATCGCGACGGCCGCCGCGCTCGGGTTCGGCGCCATCACGGCGTCGCCCGCGCTCGCCGCGACCCCGACCAACACGATCGCCGAGGTGCAGGGAGCCGGCGACGTCAGCCCCCTGAACGGCTCGACGGTCACGGTGCAGGGCGTCGTCACGGCGGACCACCGCGTCGGCGGATACAAGGGCATCTTCATCCAGACCCAGGGCAGCGGCGGAGCGACGGATGCGACCCCCGGTGTCTCCGACGGCGTGTTCGTGTTCCTCAACACGGCCAATCCCGGAGTCGCCATCGGCGACCTGGTGACCGTCACCGGAAAGGTGAGCGAATACTTCGGGCAGACCCAGATCACGGCGTCGGCCGCGGGTGCGGTCGAACTCGTGACCGCTGGCGTGGGAGTCCCGGCAGCGACGCCGTTGCCCGACACCGTTCGCGGTACCGACCGTGAACAGTTCGAGAGCATGCTCGTCGAGCCGACCGGCACGTACAAGGTCGCATCGAGCCACCAGCTCTACAACTACGGCACGCTCTGGCTGTCGGCCGGCGACGCCCCGTTGGTGAAGAGTACGGAGACCGAGCGGCCGGGAGCCGCGGCCGACGCGATCGCGAAGGCCAACCTGGCCGACCGCATCCTGCTCGACGACGGCTACAACATCCAGATCTCGAACAAGGACCACCCCGGCGACCAGCCCTACTTCACCAAGAACACGGTGGTGCGCAACGGCGACACCGTCGACTTCCCGGCGAAGCCGTACGTGCTGAACTACGGCTTCGACGACTGGCGCCTGCAGCCGACCACGCCGATCAACGACGCGAGCCCCGCCGCCGCCAAGCCGACCTTCGAGTCGACCAACCCGCGCCCGGATGCCGCCCCGACCGTCGGCGGCGACTTCGCGGTCGCCTCCTTCAACGTCGAGAACTACTTCACCACGCTGCAGAGCGAGAACGCGCTCGCCCGCGGCGCGAAGACGGCGGAGCAGTTCCAGCTGCAGAAGTCCAAAGAGGTCGCGGCGATCAACGCGCTCGGAGCCAACATCGTGACGCTGGAGGAGATCGAGAACTCGATTCACTTCGGCAAGCCGGTCGACTCCGCCCTCGCCGACCTGGTCTCCGGGCTCAACGCGGCCGCCGGTTCGGACGTCTGGGCCTACGTGCCGACACCGGCCGCGCTCGCCGGCGCCGTCGACACCACAGACGTGATCACCACGGCCATCATCTACAAGAAGGCAGCGGTCAGCCGCGTGGGAGACAGCACGACCGTCATCGATGAGTCGGTGTGGGGCAACGCCCGCGAGCCGATCGCGCAGACGTTCAAGGCGGGCGCCAAGACGCTGACGGTCGTCGTGAACCACCTCAAGTCCAAGAGCGGCGACGGCACCGAGCCGGCCGACGGGCAGGGCCAGTTCAACGCCGACCGCGTCGCGCAGGCCAAGAGCGTGCTCGGTCTCGTCGGGCAGCTGGAGCAGTCGAGCGGCAGCAAGAACGTGCTGCTCCTCGGTGACTTCAACGCCTACACGAAGGAAGACCCGATCGACGTCTTCACGTCGGCCGGACTCGTCGACCTCGTCTCGGCCAAGGCGAAGGGCCACTACACCTACAGCTTCAACGGTGAGGTCGGCTCGCTCGACCACGCTCTCGCGACTCCCGAGCTCGCGGCCAGCGTCGCCGGCGCCGGGGTGTGGGACATCAACGCTCCGGAGTGGTCCGACCGCGGTTACGCGTTCGGCGCGGCCGAGGCAGGAACCCCGTTCCGGGCGAGCGACCACAACCCGATCAAGGTCGGGATCACCGAGAAGGATGCTCCGGTCGCGGTCGATCTGCTCACCATCAACGACTTCCACGGTCGTCTCGAGGCGAGCGGGGCATCCGGAGGCGCTGCCGTGCTGGCGGGCGCGGTGAACCAGTTCCGGGCGAAGAACCCGAACACGCTGTTCGTGTCGGGCGGCGACAATATCGGCGCCTCGACCTTCACCTCGTTCATCCAGAAGGACAAGCCGACCCTCGACGCCCTCAACGCGATGAAGCTCGACGTGAGCGCGCTCGGCAACCACGAGTTCGATCAGGGCGTCGCGGACATCACGGGCCGGGTCATCCCAGCCGCGAAGTTCCCGTACCTGGCGGCGAACGTCTTCAACAAGGGCACGAACACGCCCACGTTCGACCAGTACGCGGTGAAGACGGTCGACGGCATCCGGATCGGTTTCATCGGAGCCGTCACGAACGAGCTGCCATCCCTGGTCACCCCTGCCGGCATCGCCGGAGTCGACGTGCGCGATGTGACCGCTTCGGTGAACGCCGTTGCCACGCAGCTGCGCGACGGTGACCCGTCCAACGGCGAGGCGGACGTGACCGTTCTGCTGGTGCACGAGGGGGCGGCCACTCCGGCGCTCGCCGACTCCACCAACGACTCGGCCTTCGGAAAGATCGTCACCGGCGCCAACGCGGACATCGACGCGATCGTGTCGGCCCACACGCACCAGGCGTACACGCACGAGGTGGCGATTCCGGGCACCGACCGCACGCGTCCGGTGATCCAGGCGGGGCAGTACGGCGAGAAGCTCGGCCACATCGCGCTGAGCATCGACCCGCAGACGAAGAAGATCGCCTCGTTCTCGAGCGAGCTCCTCCCGCTGAACGACGCCGCGGGCAAGCCGCTCTATCCGGCCGACCCCGCCGTCGCAGCGATCGTCGCGGATGCGGTGGCCGTCGCCAAGCAGCTCGGTTCGGTTTCGGTGGGAAAGATCACCGGCGACTTCAACCGTGCACACCAGACCGACGGCTCGGAGAACCGCGGCGGCGAGTCGACGCTCGGCAACTTCGTGGCCGATGTGCAGCTCTGGGCGGCGAAAGACGCCGGCGCCGAGATCGCGCTGATGAACCCGGGCGGCCTCCGCGCCGACCTGAAGTTCGCCTCGAGCGGGGCGGGCGACCCGGACGGCAACGTCACCTACCAGGAAGCCGCGTCGGTGCAGCCGTTCGCGAACACCCTGGTCACGGAGACGCTCACCGGAGCGCAGCTCAAGCAGGTGCTCGAGGAGCAGTGGCAGCCGGCCGCCGCCAGTCGCCCGTTCCTCAAGCTCGGCGTCTCGAAGGGTCTGACGTACACATACGACCCGTCGGCCGCAGCCGGCTCGCGCATCACGCACGTGTTCCTGAACGGAACCGAGGTGACGGACGCGGACACCCACACGGTGGTCGTGAACTCGTTCCTCTCGTCGGGCGGTGACAACTTCACCACTCTGGGCGCCGGTACGAACAAGAAGGACTCGGGCAAGATCGACCTGCAGTCGATGGTCGACTACTTCACGGCGAACCCCACCGCCTCGCCCGACACGGCGCAGCGTGCGGTGGGCGTGAAGCTCGCGGCTCCGGCATCCGGATCGGCCTACCGGCCGGGTGAGACGGTCTCGGTCGGGCTGTCGTCGCTGCTGTTCAGCGACACCGCCACCCAGCCCGGTTCGGTGTCGCTGTCGATCGGGGATGCTGTGGTCGGCACCGCGAGCATCGACCCGGCCATCGTGGACACCACCGACGAGGTCGGCAGGGCGACCGCGTCGATCACGATCCCGTCCGGGATCTCGGGGACGCAGTCCCTGACGATCGCGGTTCCCGGGACCGACACGAAGGTGAGCGTTCCGATCGAGGTGGCCGCGGTGACCCCGCCGGTCAAGGTCTCGAGCCTCACCCTCGGCTGGGCGAACACGGTGCTGGGCAGCCACAACACGACGCTGCGCTACACGGTGAACGTGAAGGCCGGCAAGGGCGTCGAAGCCACCGGAGCCGTTGTGGTCTTCGACGGCTCGAAGGCGATCGCCACGATCACCCTGAAGCCGGGCGACGGCGGCAAGGCGACGGTCACGCTGCCCAAGCTGAAGGCGGGCGTTCACCTGCTGACGGCGGTCTACGGCGGATCGGACGCGGTGAAGTCGTCGTCGTCGCTGCCGTTCCCGGTGCTGCTCTGGTAGCGCTCTGATAGCGCTGCCGTCGTAGCGGTGCGATGACGCGAGGGGGCCCGGGCCGGGGGATGGTCCGGGCCCCTCGTTCCGTGCGCCCATGTTCGCCACTCGATCCCTACCGAACGCGGACGATCGCGCCTACGTGGGGCGGCCGCGTGGCTAGGGTGACGGCATGCGGATCGGGGTATACATCGACGGCTACAACCTGTACTACGGAGCGCGGAGTCATTGCGGGACGTCGACTCCGGGTTGGCGATGGTTGGACGTTCGCGAGCTGGTGAGGCCCTACGCGGCATGGTCGGGGTCGACTCTGCATCGAATCGTGTACTGCACCGCACGGGTCGACGCCATCGACAGCCCCAGTGCGAGCACAGACCAGAACATCTACCTTCGCGCGCTGCTCGAGTCGGGTGCGGTCGATGTGATCTCAGAGGGTCGCTATGTCTCTTGGGCGAAGGAAGCACCGCTGGTGAGGGAACCCGGCGGAGCCTACGGTCCGAGCCTGTACGTCGACGCGGGCGAGAGCTGGGATTCGAAGCTCCCTCTTCGTCGAGGCAGGGACAAGGCCACGGCCGATCCGATCATTCTGGCCACCGTGCGGAAACGGGAAGAGAAGGGATCCGACGTGAACGTCGCGTCTCACCTGCTTTTCGACGTCTTGAGCGGCGGGGTCGACGCGGCCATCGTCATCTCGAACGACTCCGACCTCGAGCTTCCTCTGCGTCTCGCCCGCCAACGGGTCCCCGTCGGCACCGTCAATCCGTCGACGAACCCGACGGCGGGCGCGCTCAAGGGGACCCCGGTCGAAGGAGCAGGGCGGCACTGGTGGAAGCGACTCGAGGTGGGTGATTTTCGCAGGAGCCAGCTGGCGGATCCCGTCGGAAAGTATCGAAAGCCCGCGGGATGGTAAAAAAAGACCCGCCCTCACGTGGAGGAGCGGGTTGGTGATGTCAGATTACACGAGCCGGATCAGGTTCAGGCTCCTTTCCGACCCTTCTCAGTAGCATTCGGTACCGAGTCCGAACTGCACAGCCGTCAGGCTGACGGTGTTCTGCACAGTTCGGGGACGCGCCGCTGAGGGTCGGTCGTGATCGTTACGATCGAGGGATGAGCTGGAACGCGGAACTGCCTTGGGAGCCCGACGAGCGCGATGCGCCGCCGCCCGATGACGAACCGCCGTTTCCCGACCTCCCCGACGACCCGTACCTCGGTGGCGCCGTCGATTTCGGCGACTCCGCTGCGCCCGGTGGTGCCGTCCCGGCCGCTCGCGCGGCGCGGCCCGCTGCCGCCGTGCCCGTCGTCCGCGCCGCAGCGCCCCGGTTCGCCAGCCCGGCGGAGGCGCTTCACACGGTGTTCGGCTACTCCGACTTCCGCGGCCAGCAGGCGGAGATCATCGACCAGCTCGTGGGCGGCGGCGACGCGGTCGTGCTCATGCCCACGGGCGGCGGAAAGAGCCTCTGCTACCAGATCCCGTCGCTGGTGCGCGAGGGCACCGGTGTCGTCGTCTCGCCGCTCATCGCGCTCATGCAAGATCAGGTGGATGCGCTGACGGCGGTCGGCGTGCGCGCCGCGTTCCTCAACTCCACGCAAGATTCGGCAGAGCGGTCTCGGGTCGAGCGCGCCTATCTCGAAGGCGAGCTCGACATCCTGTACGTCGCGCCCGAGCGCCTGTCGTCCGAGGCGACCAAGCGGTTCCTCGCCCGCGGCACCATCGCGTTGTTCGCCATCGACGAGGCGCACTGCGTGTCCCAATGGGGCCACGACTTCCGCCCCGACTACCTCGCGCTGTCGGAGCTGGCCGATCGCTGGCCCGACGTGCCCCGCATCGCCCTGACGGCGACGGCGACCGAGGCGACGCATCGCGAGATCACCACGCGGTTGCAGCTCGAGGGTGCGGCGCAGTTCGTCGCCGACTTCGACCGGCCGAACATCCAGTACCGCATCGTGCCCAAGTCGGAGGTGCGCAAGCAGCTGCACGACTTCATCTCGACCGAGCATCCCGATGACGCGGGCATCGTCTACGGCCTCTCGCGCAACACCGTCGAGCGCACGGCCGAGTTCCTCCGGGCACGGGGCCTGAACGCTCTGCCGTACCACGCCGGTCTCGATGCGGCCACGCGCGCGGCGACGCAGTCACGGTTCCTGCGCGAGGACGGTGTCATCGTCGTCGCGACCATCGCGTTCGGAATGGGCATCGACAAGCCCGACGTGCGCTTCGTGGCGCACATCGATCTGCCCAAGTCGGTCGAGGGGTACTACCAGGAGACGGGTCGCGCCGGTCGCGACGGTCTGCCGTCGACGGCCTGGCTCGCCTATGGGCTCAACGACGTCGTTCAGCAGCGCCGCATGATCGACGACTCACCAGGCGATCTGGCGCACCGCCGCCGTATGACACAGCACCTGGACGCGATGCTCGCGCTCTGCGAGACGGTCCAGTGCCGCCGGGTGAATCTCCTCAACTACTTCGGGCAGCGCGCAGAGCCGTGCGGCAACTGCGACACCTGTCTGTCTCCGCCCGAGAGCTGGGACGGCACCGTGCCGGCGCAGAAGCTGCTCTCGACCGTGGTGCGGCTGCAGCGGGAGCGCAATCAGCGCTTCGGTGCCGGGCATCTCATCGATATCCTGCGCGGCAAGCGCACTCCGCGCGTCGAGCAGTACGGACACGACGCGCTCGCCACCTGGGGCATCGGAGCCGATATCAGCGAGAGCCAGTGGCGCGGCGTGGTGCGCCAGGTCATCGCCCAGGAGCTGCTCAAACCGGAGGGCGAGTACGGGGTGCTCGCGATCACGCCCGAAAGTGCAGCCGTGCTCGCCGGTGAGCGCGTGGTCACGCTGCGCCGCGAGCCGGAGCGTCCCGAGCGCGCGTCGCGTTCGTCGCGGTCCGCGTCGGCCGCGGCCGACCTCGCGCCCGCCGATCAGCCGCTGTTCGAAGCGCTGCGAGCGTGGCGGTCCGAAGCGGCGCGCTCGCAGGGGGTCCCCGCGTACATCGTGTTCGGCGACGCCACCCTGCGTGCGATCGCGTCGGCCCGGCCCGGAACGCTCAGCGACCTCGACGGCATCACGGGCATCGGCGCCAAGAAGCGCGACGCCTACGGCGAGGCCCTCCTCGGCGTCGTGGCCGCCGCCTGACCCATCTCTTTCTCTTTCGTTGAGGGGCGGCAAACTCGCATAAACACGCCGACAGAGGCTGCTTTCGCCACCCCTCAACGGAGCGCACGGCGGGTATCAGCGCGTGCGGACCGCTGCCAGGTGGAGACTGAGCTGCTCGGCGATGTCCACCGACCCCCGGTCGTAGAGCCACTGGAACTGCAGGCCGTCCCACAAGGCCAGCAGCCAGGCGGCCTCCCGGTCGGCGTCGAGGGACTCCGGCAGTTCGCCCGACGCGATGAGCTCCGTGAAGGTCGCCGCGAAGAACGCACGCGTCCCCCGGAACCGCTCACGGAAGAAGTCGTGCCCCGGATGCCCGGGGTTGGTCGACTCGCCCGCGAGCACGCAGTACAGCTCGACGAGTCCCGGCGTCGCGGTGTTGTGCCGCGCCCCCTCGACCACGAGCTCGAGCCGCCGGGATGCGGTCACCGTGCCCGCTGGCACCTGCGCAAGCCCGAGCCGATCCCTGCGCTGCAGCACGGCCAGCAGGAGTTCGTCCTTCGACCGGAAGTGGTACAGCAGGGCCGACTTGGTGATCCCGACCCGGTCCGCGACGTCCTGCACGCTCGTTGCCGTGAACCCGCCCCGCGAGAAGAGGTCCATCGCGTCGTCCACGATCCGGTCGCGTCGTGCGCGTCCGCTCGCGTAACCGGCTGAAGCATCCGGTTCGTCACCGGTCTGATCTGCAGGCCACGCCGACGCTGCAGAGGATGTTGCCGGCAGGCCGGGGGTCGATTTGCCGCCTGAGCCAGGAGCGGTCGCAGCGGAGCCGTCGCCGACCAGCCAGGCGAAATGTGCGCGCAGATGGTCGCTTACCCGCACGCTGTCAGGCTCGTACAACGACTGCAACTGAAGGCCGTCCCACGCCGCAGCCAGACGGACCGCTTCGTCGACAGTCTCGATTTCGCGCGCGGCGAGGCCCGCGACGACGGGCGAGCTGAACTGCGCGACGCTCAACTCACGGAGCTGCGCATAGCGAGCGGCGAACCGTTCATGGGCCGGATGCTCCGCGCTGGTCGCCTCGCCGGCAAGCGCGGTGAAGAGTTCGACGTACCCCGGGATCCCGTCGTTTCGGTCGGCCAGTGCGATGAAAAGGGCCTCGCGATTCTCATCCGAGCCCGAGCCCGAGCCCGAGCCCGAGCCCGTGTGCGCGTCGAGCCAGCTCTCGATCCACTCCGCATTCTCCGTCTCATACCGGTCGAGCAACGCGATCAGTACCTCGTCTTTCGAGGCGAAGTGCCGGAGGAGCCCCTGGTGTGAGATCCCCACCCGCGCGGCGATCTCCCGAAGAGAGACGGCGCCGAACCCCACGTCGGCGAAGAGGGCAGCAGCCGCATCCAGAATCTCTACGCGTCGGGCGCGTCCGCGCGCATACCGGCGCGGAGATGACGTCTCCGCCGCGTCCCGAACCGCAGCGCTCACGGTCCGAGGATACCTGTGACAGCAATTGTTGCCAAACGGTCGAATTTGTGTCGTACACTACCTCCGAGCCAATGGTGGCTCGCGAAAGAACCGAAGGAACCGTCCGATGACACTGCCGTCCGAACTCGAGCCGACCCTGCCACCCCGTGACGCCATCGCGCCGTCCACGAACGGTCGACGAGAACCTCGATCTTTCGTCCCGACTCTCGCGCTGGCCAACTTCGGGGTCTTCGTCGCCGTGCTGACGCCCGTGATGGTGTCGATGGCCTTCAAACTGCAGCACATCACTGCGAACGCGACGGAGGCCACCAACGCGCTCGGCCTGGTGCTCGGCGTCGGTGCCCTGTTCGCACTCATCGCCAATCCACTGGCCGGGCGGCTGTCGGATCGCACCACCTCCCGCTTCGGGATGCGTAGGCCGTGGGTCGTCGGCGGCTCGGTCGTCGGCTTCCTGGCGCTCGCACTCATCGCCGTCGCCGACTCGGTCGCGATCGTGCTCGTCGGCTGGTGCATCGCGCAGGCGGCCCTCAACGCGGTGCTCGCCGCCGCGAACGCCACCCTTCCCGATCAGGTGCCGGAGGTGCGGCGCGGCAAAGTCTCCGGAATCGTCGGGATCACCACCCCGCTGGCGATCCTCGGCGGCTCGTTCCTCGTCAACCTGTTCTCGGCCGATCTCGCCCGCTTCATCGTGCCCGGTGCGCTCTGCGTCGTGCTGGCAGTGCTCTTCGCCCTCTTCCTGAAGGACAGGCGACTGGACACCAAGCCGGCCGAGCGCTTCGGACTGCGTGAGTTCTTCGGATCCTTCGTCTTCAATCCGCGAAAGCATCGCGACTTCGGCTGGACCTGGCTGACCAAGTTCTTCGTCATGTTCGGGTATGCCGGGGTCGCGACGTTCCTTCCGTTCTACCTCGGCGACCGCTTCCACCTCGACGAGCAGGCGACTGTTGCCACGATCCTGGCCGCCAACGCGATCTCCACCGTCTTCATGGCCGTGTCGAGCCCCATCGGGGGCATCCTCTCCGATCGCATCGGCAAGCGTCGCCCGTTCGTGGCGATCGCCGGACTGATCATGGTCGTCGGCCTCGTCATGCTCGCGCTCGCGCCGAGCGTGCCGTTCGTGCTGCTCGCGCAGGGCATCATCGGCTTGGGCGCCGGCTCGTTCTTCTCGGTCGACCTCGCACTCGCGACGCAGGTGCTGCCCAACCCGGCCGACACGGCCAAAGACCTGGGCGTTCTCAACATCGCGAACGCTCTTCCCCAGTCGATCGCACCCGCGATCGCACCCGCCATCATCGCGCTCGGCGCCTTGACGCCGCTCGGAGGCTACCCGACCTGGTACCTCTTCGGCGCTCTCGTCGCACTGGCCGGCGCGGTGCTCGTCTACCGAATCAAAGGAGTGAAGTAGTCATGACCAACATCCACGAAACCTCGACGGCTGAGGGCGATTCCGGGGCCGATCCGGTCGATCCGACGTATCGCGATCCGTCGCTGCCCGTCGAGGAGCGCGTCGAGAACCTGCTCGGCCAGATGACTCTGGACGAGAAGGCCGGCCTGTTCTTCCAGACCATGATCACGATCGGTGAGGGCGGCGAGATCGCCGGGGCCAACCCGATGTTCGGAATCCCGCCGACCGTCGAGATGGTCGAGCAACGCCACATGACCCACTACAACGTGTTCGGTGCGGCGCAGACCGCGGCGGAGATGGCCGAGTGGCACAACCGGCTGCAGGAGCTGGCGGCGAGCACGCGTCTGGGCATCCCGGTCACGCTCTCCACCGACCCGCGCCACTCGTTCAGCGAGAACCCGGGAGCCGCGATGCTCGCCGGGCCGTTCTCGCAGTGGCCCGAAACGATGGGTCTCGGCGCGATCGGTTCGGAAGAGGTGGTCGAGACGTTCGGCGACATCGCGCGCCAGGAGTACACGGCCGTCGGCATCCGGGTCGCGCTGCACCCGCAGATCGACCTGGCGACCGAGCCCCGCTGGGCCCGCCAGATGGCGACCTTCGGCGAGGACCCGGAACTCACCTCGCGACTCGGAGCAGCGTACATCCGGGGATTCCAGGGCGACGTGCTCGGTCCGGACTCGGTCGCGACGATGACCAAGCACTTCCCGGGCGGTGGCCCGCAGAAAGACGGGGAAGACCCGCACTTCGCCTATGGGCGCGAGCAGGTCTACCCGGGCGGTCAGTTCGAATTGCACCTCAAGCCGTTCGAGGCGGCGTTCGCGGCCGGCACCAGCCAGATCATGCCCTACTACGGGATGCCCGTCGGCACCGAGTACGAGGAGGTCGGCTTCGGCTTCAACAAGTCGATCATCACCGGCCTGCTGCGCGAGCGCTACGGCTTCGACGGCATCGTCTGCACCGACTGGGGACTCCTCAGCGATGCGGAACTCGGCGGCCAGCCGTTCCCGGCACGCGCGTGGGGCGTCGAGCACCTCTCGACGCGCGAGCGGATGCTGAAGGTGCTGAATGCCGGCGCCGACCAGTTCGGCGGCGAAGCCATCCCGGAGCTGCTCGTCGACCTGGTGCGCAGCGGCGAGGTCTCGGAGGAGCGCATCGACGTATCGGCGCGGCGCCTGCTCCGTGAGAAGTTCGTGCTCGGGCTGTTCGACGCGCCGTTCGTCGATGTCGAGCGCGCGTCGGCGATCGTGGGCAACGCCGGATTCGTGGCCGCGGGGGAGGCCGCTCAGCGGGCCGCGGTGACGCTGCTCGCGAACCACACGCTCGAGGGCGCGGAGGCTCCGGTGCTGCCGCTCAGCCGGGGCATCCGCGTGTTCGTCCACGGCTTCGATCCGGAGGCGGTGGCCGGGTACGCGACCGTCGTGGCGACGCCCCAGGAGGCGGAGGTCGCGCTGGTGCGCCTGCACGCACCCTTCGAGCAGCGGGCGACCATGTTCGAGAACTTCTTCCACGCCGGATCGCTGGACTTCCCGCAGGAGACCGTGGACGAGGTGCTCGCGATCGCCCGCGCCGTGCCGACGGTCGTCGAGGTCTTCCTCGACCGCCCGGCCATCCTGACCCCGTTCGCCGGCGAGGTCGCTGCCCTGCTCGGCGACTTCGGCGCCAGCCCGCGGGCGTTGCTCGACGTGCTGTTCGGCGATGCGGAGCCGCAGGGCAACCTGCCGATGGAGCTGCCGTCGTCGATGGACGCCGTGCGTGCGAACCGGCCCGATGTGCCGTTCGACACCGCTGACCCGCTCTTCCGGTTCGGTCACGGCCTGCGCTACTGACCAGCTCTCGTCGAGGGGCGGCGAACGCATCTGAAACCGCGAGTTACGGTGCGTTCGCCGCCCTTCAACGAGAAGGGCCGGCGGAGCCGGCCGAGCCGGGGCCCTGCGGATAGACGGTCTCGTGCGCGGCGAGCATCTCGACGAAGTCGGCGATACGGCGGGCGCGGGTCTCCGCGCGCTTGACGTTCGAGACACGGAAGATCAGGGCGAAGCGGTTCTGGCTCGTCAGGGTCTCGAAGAACGCCGCCGCCTCTGGGTTCGCCGCGATGGCTTTCGCCAGGTCATCGGGCAGCGTCTTGTCCGAGACCCGCTGGTAGGCGGCGTCCCACCGCCCGTCCGCCTTGGCGCGCTCCACCTCGCGCATCCCGGCCTCCGTCATGTCACCGGATGCGATGAGCGCCGCCACGAGGTCGCGGTTGCGCTGCGACCAGATACTGCGCTGCGTGCGCGGCGTGAACAGTTGCAGAAAGTGCGTGTCGTCCAGCGAGTTGCGCCGCCCGTCGATCCAGCCGAAGCACAGCGCGACATCGACGGCCTCGGCGTACGACGGGCTCGAGTGACCGGAGCCCTTCTTCGCGACCGCGAGCCGGATCCCTGTCGACGAATCGTGATGTCCGGCGAGCCAGGCGCGGAATTCCGTTGCGTCGGCGAAGTAGTGGATCTCGCGTTCTTCCATACACCGATTGTGCACCGATCCGCACCGGGGTTCTGGTACGAATACGACGGTGTACAGTGCGCGTTCTGCGAGGCAGCCAGGGAATTTTCTTTCCCTCTTACTCGTTATCCAAATGAACCGCTTTGCGACGATCTCGAAGGAGGACAGCGATGGCAAGGATGATTGAAGAACTCGAGGACGAGACCGGCGCCGTTATCAAGTACAAGAGGCACGCGAACGGGCGAGGACTCGTGGCACCCACTGCGCGCGTCGCGGAGTCCGCCTACATCGACGCGACCGCCTACGTGGAAGCCGACGCCCGCGTCGGGCTCGACGCGTATGTCGGAGCAGGCAGCTGGATCGACCAGGGTGCGACCGTGGGCGACCGCACCTTCATCGGTGCGAACGTGCACGTCGGCCCCGGGACGCGGATCGGCAGCGGAGTGCGTGTCGGCAGCAACGCGAAGCTCGGCCGCGAGGCGATGATCGGCAACGGTGCACGCATCGAGCGCGACGCGAAGATCGCGTCGGGCACGGTCATCGAGCTCCGCCGTGCTGCGGCGGCCCGGGCGGCGCTGGCCGCCCCGGTGCGTCCTGCCCGCCGCGCTGAGCGCGACTCGTCTCGCCGCGCTGAGCGCGACTCGTCCCGCCGCGCGGCGTAATCGCGCCGGTCGCAGCGAAGGCCCTCCCCACGGGGAGGGCCTTTCTGCTGTCATCGGCGAGTGGCCACGCCACCTACGCGCTAGCCGGCCGCTCCGCCGTCGACGCCTCCCGCAGCATCCGGATGCGCGTCCCCGCCACGATCGTGGCGGCCACGGCGATACCCGCGCCGACCGCGAACGCCACCGACGTCGTCGTGCGGTCGACCAGCACGCCCGCCAGTGCGGCGCCCACCGCGGCACCGGCGTTCACCGCCGTGTTGATCCAGGTCGACGCCTCCGTGCGCACGCTCTCCTCGGTCAGCGCGTCCGCAAGGAGATAGCCCGTGATCATCGACGGCGCGAGGAACACCCCGACCCCCAGCAGGATCACGCCGAGCACCACCGTCGTCGGAGCGAACGCCGCCAGCCCGCTGACGATCGCGAGCGCCGTGCTCAGCCCGATGAGCCGTACCGCGAGCGACGACCCCCACGACCGACGTCCGTAGAGGAGGCCGGCAACGCCGCTGCCCGCCGACATCACCGCGAGCAGGATGCCCGCGACCGCCGCCGACGCATGTTCCGTCGTGAAGGCGGGCACCGCGGTCTCGACTGTGCCGAGCACGACTCCGATGCCCACGAGGGCGATCAGCACGATCGCGAACCCGCGCTGCCGCAGCGGGCGCTGATGCGCCTGCCGGGGCTCCCGCATCGGGCCGCGCGCGCGAACGGCAGGTGCGGTCGCGAAGAGCACCGTGCCGACCAGGGCGACCACCGCCGTCGTGAACAGGGCGACGACGGGGCTCGCCACCAGCACCAGCAGCCCGACCAGGAGCGGTCCGGTCGTGAACACGACCTCCTCGCTCACCGCGTCCAGGCTGTAGGCGCGGGTCAGGATGCGCTGGTTCGGTGCGAGCGTCGACCAGATCACGCGCATGGTCGACCCGAGCGGAGGGGCGAAGAGGCCGACGGCCGCCGACAGGGCGACCAGCGCGGCATCCGGTGCGTCCGCGAGGCACGCGAAGCCGGTGGCCGTCAGCACGGCGCTGAACACGACGGCCATCACGATCAGCGCGTGCGTCGGTCCGAAATGGTCTACCGCTCGAGCCCGCCACGGCGAGGCGAGCACATTGACGATGCCGAAGGCGCCGGTCGCTGCGCCGGCGACCGCGAACGATCCGCTCGCGGCCTGCACGCTCAGCAGGAGCGAGAGCCCGACGGTCGCGTAGCTGAGGCGGCCGAGCAGCGCGGACCCCATCAGTCGCAGCGCGTGCGGCAGCCGCAGGACGTCGAGGTAGGACTCGCGCTCGCCGGTTCTGGCGGTCATCGTGCCGCCGTCAACTGGAAATAGGCGAGTGTCGCGCTGACCGGGACGGCGCCGGGGGAGCCCGCGGGCCGTGCCGCGTCGGCGAGCAGCACACCGGCAGCGCGGACGAGTTCCTCGGCCGCCCGCGATGCCTCGGGTTCCACCCAGAACTCGGCATCCGTGAACGCGATGACGCCGCCCTGCTCGTACAGTGCTGCGCGTCGCACCAGTTCCGCGGCCATCGCGCCCATGAGCGCCGCCACACCGCCATCACCCGACCCGATGCTCTCGGCGCTGGTCGGGTCGTGCCGGTAGCGCTTCGCCCGCCCGCCCCGGATGGCGACCTCTTCGGCCACGGAGACCAGCCCCGCTTCGTGCAGCCGTCGCAGGTGGTAGCTGATGTTCGCCTGGCTGTCATCGAGCTCGCGGGCCGCCTCCGCGGCACTGTAGGCGTCGCCGCCCAGCAGCGACAGCAGCCGCAGGCGCAGCGGATGCGCGAGCACGCGCAGATCCCGCAGGTCGCGCTGGTCGCGCAGGTCGTTCCGGTCGTCGGTCACGGCCTCAGTGTGGCCGATGAGCGATCAACTGTCAAACAGTTGTTTGGAGGTAGTCGAGCCGATCGAGACAGTCGGACCATCCCTCGGCGTGCGACCGGGCCTGTTCGTCGTCAGTGAACCGCTCGTGCAGCACGGTGAGCAGCGTCCCTCCGTCAGTCGCCGGCAGCAGGGTGATCGTGACGAGCGTCTCCTCGTCGTCGCCGTCCCACCTCCAGGTGAAGACCAGGCGCTCCGGCTCGTCGACCGCAGCGAAGACGCCCGAGACGCCCATCCCGGTCACCGTGGACGCGATGCTCCAGGCGCCGCCGACCGTGGCGTCGATCCGTCCCGTGCTCTCGAAGCGCGGCGGCCAGAACCACGACACGAAGTCGTCGGTCTCGGTGAACGCGCGCCAGACGCGCTCGCGATCGACTGCGAGGGTGCGAGTGAGTTCGATGCTGGTCACGGGTTCTCCTCCAGATGGTTCTCGAGCGCGTCGAGGCGGTCGTTCCAGAACTCGCCGTAGGTGCGCATCCATTGCTCGGCGGGTCGGAGCGCCTCCGGAGTCAGGCGGCACCAGCGCTCGCGACCCCGCTTGTCGCTGGTCAGCAGGCCGGCCGATTCCAGCACCCCCAGGTGCTTGACGAAGGCGGCCAAGCTCATCGGATGCGGTCGCGCCAGCGCGGTGACTGTCGCCTCGCCGCCGCGCAGCCGCTCGACGATGTCGCGCCGGGTCTGGTCGGCAAGGGCGCGGAAGATCGCATCCACGTCCCGCTGCAAAAGCTCAACCATATGGTTAAGTATTGCGGATTGTGGACAGGGGCACAACCGGCTGTGCTCGAATTGGAGCATTCCACAGTCGGCCCGCGGCGCAGCCGAGCGCGATTTGTAGGCCGGACACCGACGGCTTCGCGTTCGCAGCGAGCGGACGTAGCGTAACGAGGTCCCCCGCGAGATCGAAGAGGAACGCTCATGGTTGATACCGCCGCGCGCACCACGCCGTCGTCCACTACGTCCACAACGTCCGCCGCATCCGCCGCAGGCCCGAAGGCCACCACGCCGACCACCGCACCGGCCGGCCCGGCTCCGAAGGTCGATGTCGAGGCGCTCGGCCGCCAACTGCTGGGCGACTGGGCCGACATCCGGCTCGCGTCGCGTGCCCTGTCGAGCCGGCCCGAGCTGCAGAAGGTGGAGGGACTGAGTCTCGCCGACCAGCGGGCCCGCACGTTCGAGCAGCTCAAACTGCTCGTCGAGGACGGCCAGGTGCACCGCGCCTTCCCGAAGAGCGTCGGTGGGGGTGAGGACAACGGCGGCAACATCGCCGGCTTCGAGGAGCTCGTCGCAGCCGACCCGTCGCTGCAGATCAAGTCGGGTGTGCAGTGGGGCCTGTTCGGCGCCGCCGTCATGCAGCTCGGCACGGAGTACCACCACAAGAAGTACCTGCCCGGCATCATGTCGCTCGACGTGCCCGGCGCCTTCGCGATGACGGAGACCGGCCACGGCTCGGACGTCGCGAGCGTTGCGACCACCGCCACCTACGACCCGGAGACGCAGGAGTTCGTCATCGACACCCCGTTCCGCGGGGCGTGGAAGGACTACCTCGGCAACGCGGCCAAGGACGGCATCGCCGCCACGGTGTTCGCGCAGCTCATCACCAAGGGCGTGAACCACGGCGTGCACGCCTTCTACGTGCCGATCCGCGATGCCGACGGCGCGTTCCTGCCGGGCATCGGCGGAGAGGACGACGGCCTCAAGGGCGGCCTGAACGGCATCGACAACGGCCGGCTGCACTTCACCGGCGTGCGCATCCCCCGCACCGACCTGCTCAACAAGTACGGCGACGTGGCGGAGGACGGCACCTACAGCTCGTCGATCGACAGCCCGGGACGCCGCTTCTTCACGATGCTCGGCACCCTCGTGCAGGGTCGTGTGTCGCTCGACGGCTCCGCCGTGAACGCGGCGAAGATCGGCCTCAAGATCGCGATCACGTACGGCAGCGAGCGCCGTCAGTTCACCGCGGGCAGCGACTCCGACGAGGAGGTCATCCTCGACTACCAGCGCCACCAGCGCCGGCTCTTCCCGCTTCTCGCGACGACCTACGCGGCCGGTTTCGCGCACGAGGTCTTCCTGCGCAAGTTCGACGACGTCTTCAGCGGCCGCACCGACACGGATGCCGACCGTCAGGATCTCGAGACGATCGCCGCGGCGTTGAAGCCCCTCTCGACCTGGCACGCCCTGGACACGCTGCAGGAGGCCCGCGAGGCCTGCGGCGGCGCCGGCTTCCTCACCGAGAACCGGCTCACCTCGCTGCGCTCCGACCTCGACGTCTATGTGACGTTCGAGGGTGACAACAACGTGCTGCTGCAGCTCGTCGCCAAGCGCCTGCTGACCGACTTCAGCCGCAAGTTCGCGAAGGCGGATGCGGGAGCGCTCGCCCGCTACGTCGTCACGCAGGCGGCGGGCAAGGCCTACCACGGAACGGGCCTGCGCAGCGTGGCCCAGACCGTCAAGGACTTCGGCTCGACCGCCCGTGCGGTCAACTGGCTGCAGGAGCCGAGCACGCAGCGCGAGCTGCTCACCGACCGTGTCGCGACCATGATCGGCGAGATCGGCGGCCGCCTCCGTTCGGCCTCCAAGCTGAGCAAGAAGGCCGCGGCCGACCTCTTCAACTCGCAGCAGAACGAGCTCATCGAAGCGGCAAGGGCGCACGCCGAGCTGCTGCAGTGGGAGGCGTTCACCGATGCGCTCGAGAACACGACGGACGCCGGTACGCGCCAGGTGCTCACCTGGCTGCGCGACCTGTTCGGCTTCGGGCTGATCGAGAAGCACGCGGCCTGGTACCTCATCCACGGTCGCCTGTCGCCGCAGCGCGCTCAGGCCGTGACCGCCTACATCGACCGGCTGATCACGCGCATCCGGCCGCACGCGGTCGACCTGGTCGACGCCTTCGGGTACGGCCCGGAGCTGGTGCGCGCGAAGATCGCCACCGGTGCCGAGGCCGAGCGTCAGTCGGAGGCCCGCGCGTACTACGCCGAGCAGCGCGCGAACGGCACCGCGCCCGTCGACGAGAAGTCCCTCAAGACCAAGAAGCGCTAGCGCGATCGAGGGGTCCCGGCACGCCGCCACCATTCCGGTGACCCGGCGCGTCGGGACCCTTCGTCGTCGCCCGCCTAGATCAGGCCGAGGGCGCGCACGGCGTCGCGCTCCTCCACGAGTTCCGCCACCGACGCGTCGATGCGGGCGCGCGAGAACGCGTCGATGTCGAGGCCCTGCACGACCTCCCACGCGCCACCGGCCGACCGCACCGGGAACGACGAGACGAGCCCCTCGGGGACCCCGTACGAACCGTCGGACACCACGCCGGCCGACGTCCAGCGCTCTCCGGTGCCGCTGACCCAGTCGTGCACGTGGTCGATGGCCGCGCTCGCGGCCGAGGCCGCGCTCGACGAGCCGCGCACCTCGATGATCTCGGCGCCGCGCTTGGCCACGCGGGGGATGAACTCGTGCGCCAGCCAGTCCTCGTCGACGAGCTCGGTCACCGGGCGACCGTGCACCGTGGCGTGCGAGATGTCGGGATACTGGCTCGCCGAGTGGTTGCCCCACACGATCAGTCCGTCGATCGCCGAGACGGGCACGCCGAGCTTGGCCGCCAGCTGCGCGACGGCCCGGTTGTGATCGAGCCTGGTCATCGCGGTGAACCGCTCGGCCGGCACATCCGGAGCATGCGCACTCGCGATCAGCGCGTTGGTGTTGGCCGGGTTCCCGACCACGAGAACCCGCACATCGGATGCCGCGCCCGTGTTGATCGCGGCCCCCTGCGGCCCGAAGATCGCACCGTTCGCTTCGAGCAAATCGGACCGCTCCATACCTGGCCCCCGCGGCCGGGCGCCGACGAGCAGGGCGATGTTCACGCCGTCGAAGGCGGCCGTCGCATCCTCGGTCACGGTGATCGAGGAGACGAGCGGAAACGCGCCGTCCTGCAGTTCGAGGGCCGTCCCCTCGGCCGCGGCACGGCCCTGCGGGATCTCCAGGAGGCGCAGATTCACCGGGACGTCGTGCCCGAGGAGCTGGCCGGAGGCGGCGCGGAAGAGCAGGGCGTAGCCGATCTGGCCGCCCGCACCGGTGACGGTCACGGTGACGGGCGTTCGAGTGAATTCCGTGGCGGCGTTCATAGCGTCAGCCTATGCCGCGGCATCCGGTCATCGTCGGGCGGATTCCGTGCGTCTTTCGTGACTCCGGCCCCGTTCCGGATGCTCTGCTGTGAGACTACGGTGGCGTGCATGACGTTCGATCCGAACGCCGACATCAGCGGCGGCAAAGTCAGACGACGCGGGCGCACCGCCGGGATCGCGGCGGGAGGTGTCGGCGTCGGAGCGGTGCTGATCTTCCTCGTCTCCCAGCTGCTCGGAGTCGACCTCACCCAACTCGCCGGCGGTGGCACGCAGGGCCAGACCCAGCAGATCGGCACGGGCGACCAGCTCGAGACCTGCTTGACCGGCGCCGACGCGAACGCGAACATCGACTGCCGGATGAAGGGCGCCGCGGCTTCGCTGGAGACGTACTGGACCTCGGAGATGCCGGCCCTGGGCGGTGCGTACCATTCACCCGGGTTCGAGCTGTTCACCGGGTCGACGACGACCGGATGCGGCGCGGCCTCCAGCTCGACGGGCCCGTTCTACTGCCCGCCCGACGAGACCATCTACGTCGACACGGCCTTCTACGACCAGCTGCGCAGCCAGTTCGGAGCGAGCGGTGGTCCGCTGGCCGAGATGTACGTGGTCGCGCACGAGTGGGGGCATCACATCCAGAACATCGGCGGCATCATGACCGACCACCCCAGCAAGGCCACGGGTGCGGCTTCCGACAGCGTGCGGCTCGAACTGCAGGCCGACTGCTTCGCGGGCGCCTGGGCAGCGGCCGCCTCCAGCACCACAAGCCCGAACGGGGTGCGCTTCCTGCAGCCGATCACGAAAGCGCAGATCGCGGATGCGCTGAACGCGGCGTCGGCCGTCGGCGACGACCGCATCCAGAGCGCATCGGGCGGACAGGTGCGGCAGGACACCTGGACCCACGGCTCGAGCGCCCAGCGGCAGGCGTGGTTCACGCGGGGCTTCGGCTCCGGCGCGAAGGCGTGCGACACGTTCTCGGTGCCGGCAGCATCGCTCTAGCCGTGCGGGGAGCGCCGGCCGTAGTGTCGAGGGATGCGAACGTTCTATCCGGAAATCGAACCGTACGCCTCCGGCCTGCTCGACGTCGGTGACGGCCAGCAGATCTACTGGGAGACGAGCGGCAACCCCGACGGCAAGCCCGTCGTGTTCCTGCACGGCGGTCCCGGCGGCGGCACCACACCCAACCAGCGCCGGGCCTTCGACCCGCAGAAGTACCGCATCGTGCTCTTCGACCAGCGCAACTGCGGGCGCAGCCTGCCCCACGCCAGCGACCCGGATGCCGACCTGAGCGCCAACACCACGTGGCACCTCGTCGCCGACATCGAGAAGCTGCGGGAGCATCTCGGGGTCGAGCGGTGGATGGTCTTCGGCGGCTCGTGGGGGAGCTCGCTCGCGCTCGTGTACGCCGAGACGCATCCGGATCGCGTGACCGAGCTGGTGCTGCGCGGCATCTTCACGCTGCGTCGCGTCGAGCTCGAGTGGTTCTACGAGGGCGGCGCCGCCGCGCTCTTCCCCGACCTCTGGGAAGGGTTCCTCGAACCGGTCCCCGAGGCCGAGCGCGGGCACCTCATCCGGGCGTACAGCAGGCTGCTGAACGATCCGGATCCCGCGGTGCACGGTCCGGCCGCGGTCGCCTGGTCGCGCTGGGAGTCGTCGACGATCACGCTGCTCCCGCGTCCGGATGTCGTGGAGTCGTTCACCGAGGAGAAGTACGCGGTCGCCTTCGCGCGCATCGAGAACCACTACTTCATGCACGGCGGCTGGTGGGAGGAGGGGCAGCTCATCCGCGACGCGGAGAAGCTCCGCGGCATCCCCGCCGTCATCGTGCAGGGCCGCTATGACGCGTGCACGCCGCCGATGACCGCCTGGGACCTGCACCGGGCGTGGCCGGAGGCCGAGTTCCGGATGATCCCCGATGCGGGTCACGCCTTCGACGAGCCGGGCATCCTGGACGCGCTCATCGAGGCGACCGACCGGTTCGCGTAGGTGACGCCGATGCAGACGGTCCTCCGCAACGTGCGCCCGTGGGGCGGCGCCGCCTCCGATCTGAGGATCGCCGATGGCCGCATCGTCGCGGTCGATGCGGTCGAGACCGACTATGCGGCCGCGGAGTCCTTCTCGGGCGACCCCGGCACGCAGTTCATCGAGGGCGACGGAATGCTGGCGCTCCCCGGGTTCGTCAACGCGCACGCGCACCTCGACAAGAGCTGGTGGGGCCGGCCGTGGGTGCCGTACGGCGGCGAGGCGACCACGCAGGGGCGCATCGCGCACGAGCGCGCCCACCGCGACGAGCTGGGCATCCCGAGCACGGCCAGCACGTCGGCCCTGCTACGCGCCCTGGTGGCGCAAGGGACGACGGCCTTCCGCTCGCACGTCGACGTGGACCTCGGCGTCGGGCTCGACGGCATCCGGATCGTCCGCGAGGCCGTCGCGTCGCTCGGCGTCCCGGTCGCGCTCGAGATCGTGGCGTTCCCCCAGGACGGCGTGCTGCGGCGTCCCGGCGTGCTCGACCTGCTCGACCGGGCGGCCGCCGAGGGAGCCGAGCACATCGGCGGCCTCGATCCCGCATCGATCGACCGTGACCCCGTCGGCCAGCTCGACGCTTTGTTCGACATCGCCGACCGGCGCGGCGTGGGGATCGACATCCACCTGCACGACGGCGGGGAGCTCGGGGCGTTCGAGTACGAGCTCATCATCGAGCGCACCCGTGCGACGGGACTCGCCGGCCGCGTCAACGTGGCTCACGGCTTCGCGATCGGCGAGCTCTCCGCTGCACGGCAGCAGCAGCTGATCGACGGGATGCGCGAGGCGCGCGTCTCGCTCACGACCGTCGCGCCGATCAATGCGCCCCGGCTGCCGCTCGGATCGCTCCGGGAGGCGGGCATCCCGGTCGGGCTGGGAACGGACGGCATCCGCGATCTCTGGGGTCCGTACGGCGACGGCGACCTCCTGCGCCTGGCGACGCGGCTGGCGCAGCTCAGCGGCGCCCGCCGCGACGACGAGCTGACCGCGGCCGTACGCCTCGCGACGAGCGACGCCGCCGGCTTCGTCGGCAGGCCCGTTCACGACCTGGTGGTCGGCGCGCCCGCAGACATCGTGCTGGTCGACGCGCAGAACGTCCCCGAGGCGCTCGTAGCGGCGCCACCGCGTGCGCTCGTGCTGGTCGGCGGGGTCGAGTTCCCCGCCTGACTACGATCGAGTCCGAACTTCTTGCACCCCAGTCCGGCGTGTCGGGGGCAGCAACTTCGGACTCGATTGCGTGCAGGGACTCGATTGGGTAGAGGGCTCGCTCGCGTAGAGACGGTCAGTGCGCGGCGGCCTCGAGGCGCTCGGGAGCAGCGGACGCGCTGAGCGCGTCGAGTGCGCGGCGAAGGGTCGTGCTCGACGTGCTCATCGTGTACGGGAAATACACGACCTCGACGCCGACCTCGGCGAACTCGCGCTCCAGGCGCAGCCCCTTCTCGGTGCCGCGCCAGTCATCGCCCTTGAAGAAGACGTCGAATCGCAGTTCGCGCCAGGTGTCGAGCTTGTCGGGGACGGTCTCGGCGACCGCCTCGTCGACGAACGAGATGTGCGAGACGATCTCCAGCCGCTCGGCGAGCGGGATGACGGGTTCGATCCCTTTCGTCAGCCGGAGCATCTCGTCGGAGACGACACCGGCGATCAGGTAGTCGCACTCGCTCTTGGCGTGTTTCAAGATGTTGAGGTGTCCGATGTGGAACAGATCGAACGCCCCCGCTGCATAGCCGACGCGTCGGGTCACGGGCTACTCCTTTAACGGGTTGAGGTTTGCTCACCTATTCTGGCCCGTAAATGAGTATTTGTCACTCATGATTCGCCCGCCGGTCACCCGGAGTTCATCGTGACGCGCGCAACGCCCTCCCGATCGACGCGGTCAGGGGCTCGATCTGGGCGAGAGACGCGTGATACGCGGCGCGTCCCCGCCCGTACGGATCGAGGATGTCGCCCTCCAGATATCCGCGCCGGGTGACGGATCCGAGGTCGGCGATGCGCGCGCTCGGGCGGTTCGCCGCCGCCCACGCGACGAGCTCCGCGGCTGACATGCCGCGCGTGCCGCTCGTGTCGCCGTGATCGCGCACGGCGTCGGCGAACTCGGTCAGGGTGAACACGCGCCGGAGGGCGCGCGGCTGCTCGCCGACGACCCACTCACGGTGCTCGCGCGTCGCGGTGAGGATGAGGTCGGATCCGGCGAGCAGCGACCGGGTCGCCTGCCGGGCGGTGAAGCGGTCGCTCGGGATGCCGAGATCGGCCAGCAGTTCGTCCATCGGCGGGGAGATCGGCCAGCCGGCCATGGCGTGGGTGCCGGCCGAGCTCACGTCGAATCGCGGGTCATCGGAGAGGCCGGCCGCCAGCAGCAACTCGGTCGCGGGGGATCGGCAGATGTTGCCGGTGCACACGGCGAGTACGCGAAACGGGTCGGATGACATGTCCCCATTCTGCTGGACGCCCCCGCTGCGAGGACCTGCCGAAGCTGGAAGGGCCCTGGGAAGGGGGGTGTGCGGAACCTAGCGCAGACGACGCGGCATCCTGAATACTTGTCGCGTCCGATCAGCTCGCCGTTCGGCGCGTGAACAGGGGTTTTCGCCGCCGGATGCTCACCCGAAAGGGGGGTAAATCGTTATAGGCGCAAGGTGTTCCCAGCGCTAAGCTGGAGAGTTACGTTGGCAATATGGTCGCGCTCTCTGATAGCGTCGCCTGCAGAAATTCAGTAGTCGTTGGTCTCACCTACTGTTCCGCCCCCCTCAACGACGAAAGCATTGGACAGACACTCCCTTATGGTCCGTCAGCCCGCTCACCGCCTCACACCCCCAACAAAAAACAACCGCCGAATCGGATTCGGCATCACCGCCGGCGTCACCGCCGCGGCGATCGCTGCGTTCGGCCTTCCCGCCCTTGCCGCGAATGCTGCACCGGTCACGTATCAGAACGACAAGCAGATCGTCTCCGACACGTTGAACCGCGTGCAGAAGAACGGCTGGGGCGTCGCCCCCGTCGGCGGTGCATACACGGTCAACAGCGCCCAGGCCTTCTCGGCCGACGGTGCGACCGGCGTCGCCGCCGTCCCCCGCCCGGGCGCATCGCTCAGCGCATCCCTTCCGTCGGCCACGGCCACGGATGCCGACGCGTCGACCGTCATCAGCGTCCCCTCCATCCCGACCTCCGGATACGGCGTGTACGCCGGCGTCCAGCTGCGGTCGGCGAAGGGCTCCTATTACCAGGCGACCGTCCGCGTGGACTCCCGCGCGAACGCTCTGCTCTCCACCTCCCGCGTCAACGGATCGACTGCCGATCAGACCGTCCTCGGTGGCGAGAAGCTGATCGCACAGGGCGTCACGCCCGGGCAGAAGATCTCCGTCGACTTCCGGGTAACCGGCACCGACACCGTCACGACCAGCGCCCGCGCCTGGATCTCGACGAAGACCATGCCCGACTGGCAGCTCACCGCGAGCGATTCGAGCGCGAAGAAGCTCGTCGGCTCCGGTGCCGTCGGCCTGTGGACCTACGTCTCGAGCAGCAGCGCGGCTACGCGTGTCTCGTTCGACAACGTCTCGGCCTACTCGCTGAAGGCCGTGCAGCCCGGGAAGCCGACGCAGCCGGTCACCCCGCCGACGACGACTCCCACGCCGCCGGCCACTCCGACCGCCCCGCCGACGACTCCGGCGCAGCCGACCGAGCCGGCGCAGCCGACGCAGCCCACCCAGCCGACGCAGCCGACCACCCCGCAGACGGGTGGCGACGCCACCATCGACCAGTCGACGGCTCGCGCCGCGACCGGTTCCGCGGCCGTCGGAACCACCAGTTACGCCGTGCCGAGCGGAGCGTACTTCGTCGCCCCCGCCGGTTCTGACGCCGTCGCCCGCAGCACGCAGTCGACCC
Organism: Leifsonia poae; assembly: GCF_027921845.1. Lineage (GTDB taxonomy): Bacteria > Actinomycetota > Actinomycetes > Actinomycetales > Microbacteriaceae > Leifsonia > Leifsonia poae. Next base: position 250,791 of record NZ_BSEN01000003.1, on the reverse strand, counting down.
CGTGGAAGACCGTGCAGCACGCCGTCGACGCCGCTCCGAGCGGATCGACCATCGTGCTCCGCGCCGGCACCTACCACGAGACCATCCTGATTCCTCGTGGCAAGAAGCTGACGATCCAGGCCTTCCCGAAGGAAGCCGTCTGGTTCGACGGCAGCCGCACCGTCAGCAACTGGACCCAGTCCGGTTCGACCTGGGTCGCTGGCGGCTGGAACGTCGACTTCGACGACAGCCCCACCTACACCCGCGGTGCCCCCGACGGCACCGAGGACGGCTGGGCGTTCGTGAACCCCGCCTACCCGATGGCCGCTCACCCCGACCAGATCTGGATCGATGGGACCGCCCTCAACCAGGTCGGCTCGCGTTCAGCGGTCAAGGCGGGAACGTTCTTCGTCGACACCGCCGCCAAGCAGCTCGTCATCGGGTCCAACCCGTCGGGCAAGCAGGTGCAGTCGAGCGACACCGTCAAGGCGTTCACCGTCCTCGGTGACGGCAGCACGCTGCGCGGCTTCGGCGTGCGCCGCTACGCTCCGTCGGTTCCCGACATGGGCGCGCTGCAGGTCTACGCCGCCGGCGCGACGCTGGAGAACCTGTCGATCACCGACAACTCCACCACCGGCCTCGCGATCGGCGCTGTGAACAACACCGTCACCAACGTCACCGTCGCCCGCAACGGCCTGCTCGGTGCCACCGCGACCTACGCCGACGGCCTCAAGGTCTCCGGAATGCTGGCCGCGAACAACAACACCGAGCACTTCAACCGCGCTCCCGTGTCGGGCGGACTCAAGGTCGCCCGCTCGCGCAACGTGAGTGTCGTCAACAGCAACTTCCTCGCCAACGCGGGCAACGCGCTGTGGTTCGACGAGTCGGTGTACAACGCGAGCGTCGCCAACAACGACGTCATCGGCAACTCGGGTAACGCCGTGATCGCCGAGATCTCGGCCAAGTTCGCCATCGCGAACAACGTGATCGCCAACAACGGCATCGTGGGCGTCCTGGTCAGCGACACCAACGGTGTGCAGATCCACAACAACACCATCACCGGCAATGCCCGCGACATCAACATCGTGCAGGGCACCCGGCGCGCCAGCCAGCTCTCCACCGCGGGTCACGACCCCCGGCAGTCGCTGCCCGACCCGACGATGACCTGGATCACGGGCAACGTCAGCGTCGTCAACAACGTCATGGCGAAGAGCACGGGCAACGCCGTGCTGGCCGTCGAGGACTACAGCCACGAGCACTCGGCCGCGCAGATGGGGATCACGATGAACGGGAACGTCTACCAGCGTTCCAGCGCGTCGCTTCCCACCTGGGCCGTGATCTGGTCGCGCGGCGCCGGCAACCCCGCCGTGTACAACTCGCTCGCCGAGTTCACCGCGGCGACCGGTCAGGACCGCTCGTCCCGCGCCGTCGATGGTTCGGACGTGCTGAGCGGCATCACGCAGCTCGTCCCGACGATCGGTGCCGCTGCTGCGACGATCGCCCAGCCGGTGACCGCTGCCACGGCCGCCCTCACGGGCAAGCCCGCCGGCGTCCACCAGCTCGGCGCCTGGTCGACGAAGTAGCACGTACCCAGCGCACGTAGCGCACGAAGACCGGGAGGTCGCCGCTCAGGCGGTGCCTCCCGGTCTTCGTCGTTCCCGGCGTTCCGGCCTCGTCGCCGGCGACGCCGTCAGTGCCGACGGACCATGCGCGCGGCCGCGAAAACTCCCGCGAGGTCGCGCCGCACCACGGGGATGACGAGAGCCGCGAGCGCGTACACGGCGGCGCAGCCGAGGGCGGCGGCCACCACTTGCACGACCGCAGGCAGTTCTCCGGAGAGCCAGGCGGATCCTCCGGCTGCTCCCGCGGCGAGGGCGGCGAGTGCGAGCACCCGTCCGGCGCCCGCGTACAGCCGTGCGGTCGGGATGCTCGTGCGTCGCGAGAGCCACCACAGTGAGATCGGCCACGAGATCGCCGGGGCGATGGCGTAGGCGATGGCGATCCCGAGCACCCCGCCGAACGACCCGATCGCGATGCAGACGATCTTGATCGCCGCGCTCACCAGCGAGTAGCGCAGCAGGTCGCCGGTGAGGGCGCGCGCCACGTAGACCCAGTAGCCGACGAAGGCGAGGATCTGGAAGATGCCCGCGATGGCGAAGAGCCGCAGGATGGGGGCCGCGTCGAGCCATTGCTGCCCGAGGAGGAGTTCGGTCACCGGCTCCGCCGCTCCGGCGACCAGCGCGAGCCCGGCCACGATCGTGTAGCCCAGAGCGAGCTGCCCGCGGCAGAGCCAGTCGGCGAAGCGCTCGCGCTCGTCTTTCAAGCGCGAGAACACCGGCAGGGCCACCGTGGTGAGCGGGATGCGCACCTGGTTCAGCGGCGTCATCAGCAGTTGGAACGCCCGGCTGTACAGACCGAGCGAGGCAGGCCCGAACCGGATGCCCACCAGTATGTTGTCCACGTTGTTGCTGATGTAGCTCACCAGCTGCGACGCGAGCATGTTCCACCCGAACGCGAGGAAGGCGCCGATCGGCTCGCCCCGGCGCGGGAGCCGGGGGAGCCATCCGGCGGCGGTGACGAGCACGATCAACAGAACCAGTGCCTGGCCGAGCTGCTGCGCCACCAGCGCCCAGTAGCCCCAGCCGAGCAGTGCGCCGCCGATCGCCACCGCGAGCGCGACGGCCGGCGCGATGATGTCGGCGGCGGCGACCGAGGAGAACTTCAGGCGGCGCACGAGATCGGCACGGTACTGCGTCCCCAGGCCGTTGATGAGGAACGTGAGGGAGAGCGCGTGGGAGATCGGCACCAGCTCCGGCTGACCGAATGCTGCGGCGATCAGCCCGGCGCCGAAGAAGACGAGGACGGAGAGCACCAGGCCGATGGCCGCGTTCACCCAGAACAGGTTGTCGCGCTGTCCGCGGCTGAGGGTGGTCGCCTGGATCGCGGCCGACGACAGACCGAAGTCGCGGAACAGCTCGCCGATGCCGATGATGGCGAGGACCATCGCGATGAGGCCGTATTCGTGCGGGCTGAGGAGGCGGGCCAGCACCACCACCGAGACGACCTGGACGAGCACCTTGCCGCCCTGGGCGGCGAGGGTCACGGCAGCGCCGCGCGCCGCCTGGGTCCCGAGCCTCGGTGCGACCGGACCGGTGCCGCCAGTGCCGCCGGTGCCGCCGCCGCTCGAGCCGACCGCGGGGCCGTCCGCCGCGAGCGCGGCAGAGGAGAGCTCGGCGAACTCGGTCGCGGCCTCTTCGGCGGGTGTCGCTCCGGCGAAGTCGGCGGCGTCGCCGATGGTCTCTGGATCGATCGGCGGGGTCACCGGCGAGGCGTCCGACTCGGCAAGAGCGGACGCCGATTCACCGGCGCGGTGACGGCCGGCCCGAACCGAGCGCCGGTCGGTCACGGCGCCGCCCGCTTGCGGCGCTGATAGGTTCCCCGCGCCATCCTCACGGTCTCGCGCAGGCGTCCGACGGCGAGCACGAGCAGACCGAACCCGCGGAACGACGGAACCGGTCCGCCGGCGAGGCGCGAACCGACCAGCCGGCCGGCGAGGGTGCTCCTGCGCGTGGTCTGCAGGGGCTGAACTGCTGCGAGATCGTCGATGTCCATCGGAGTGACCGAGATCACCCCTGCCTCGACGGCCTGCAGCACGATCTCGTAGCCGCGTTCGGTGCGGGCGATCAGCGCGCTGCGGCCGGCCCCCTCGGCGAACACGGGATACCCGTGGGCATCGGCGCGCCAGAAGTCGGCGGCCGTGATGTCGGCGCTCTCGCCCACTCCGTCGGCGCAGATCTTGCAGCGCCATTGCACGGAGGGCCCGAGCGTCGAGCCCCACGACTCGTCATAGCTGGCGTCGACGGACGCACCGTCGCGCCGCACTGCGGTGAACCGGCCGGGCCAGCCCCGCCCGCGATACCAGAGGTCGGCCAGCGGCTCGTCAGCACTGACGCCGAGCGACGACACCAGCGCATCCGTCGCATGCTGGCTGGGCGTGCCGGCGCAGAAGAACGACAGGATGACCGGGTCGCCGCCTGCTTCCGCGGCCGCGGCAGCGGGACGGGAGCCGACCAGGGAGCGTATGGCCGATGCCTCGCAGGGCTTGCCGACGAACACCGAGCCGTTCTGCAGAGCAGCGGGCTGAGCCGCGTTCGCGGTGGGGGCGTACCGGGAGCCCGCCGCGGCGACGGCGTCGGCGCGGGACATGATGGTGACGCTCACGGTGCGACGGGGCTCGCTGCTGTCCGCCGTCGCTCCGACCATCCGCGCCGCCTGCCCGGTCTCGAGCAGCCAGGCCGCGATCGCTGTGAGCGCGCCGCCGCTGGATCCCCGATGCCGGATGTCCGAGTCGGTCGCCCAGGCCTTCCAGGCGCGGACCACCGGCCCCATCGTCGGGTGACGCGTCGAACCGGGCGGCCGTGCCGCAGACACGGTCACGCCGGGGCATGCGGCGTCGAAGCGGCGCACGGCGTCGTCGTCGACGTCGGTCACCACGGCGACGTCGGCCGCGTCAGCGATGTCGGCCGCGTCAGCGAGGTCGGCCGCGACGGTGGCGTCGGCCGGAGCAGGCGAGACGCGTGTCGGCCGGAGGAAGCCGTCGGGGGACATCCGCATCTCCAGGCCCGGGTCGAGCAGGGCGCAGGCCCCGCATCCCGAGCAGTTGCCGGAGGCGACGACCCGCGCGATCGCCGCGTCGAGTCGCGCGGCCGCCGGGCTCAGCGCCGCCGTCTGCTCGATCCCGGTGGTCATGCGACCTCCCGGAGCGCGTCCTCGGCCACCGCGAGCGTCGCGTGTGCGCGCTCGACCAGGGCCGCGGCGTCCGCGCGAAGCGTCGGGGAGGCGAGCTCCCCGAGCGCGGCGGCCACAGGGTCGTCGCTGGTGCGGAGATCGACCGTGTGGGTCCAGCCGAGGTCGCTGAGGAGGGGCGAGAACTTGCGCGAATAGGCGAGCGGGATCGCCGGCGTTCCGACCGACAGCGCGTTGAGGCAGGCATGCATGCGGGATCCGATGACGACCTCGGCCGACGCGACCGTCTCACGCACGTCGTCGAGCCCGGTCGGGAAGACGATCTCCGCGTCGGGAGCGACCGTGGAGGAGAACTCGCGGATCGCCGCGATGTCCGAATCGGGGTTGTCGGAGTCCAGCACGTGAGCCAGCAGGGTCACCCTGCGGTCGTCCCCCGCGAGCGACCGGTAGAGGCGGGTGACCGTGTCGCGGTATGCCACCGAGTCGACGTGGGGATTCGCGTACCAGAGCAGGCCGGAGATGTTGAAGACGACGTCGCGGGTGCGGGGGACGTCGGGCCGGGGAAGCGCGAAGACGACGTCGGTCGTGAGGACGTCGGGCGCCCGCCCGAGCTCCCCCGCCTGGCCCGCGCTGGCCGAGTCGCGCGCCATCACCAGGGCGGACCGGCGCAGAGAGTGCCGGCCGATCGCACGCCCGGATCGACTGTCGAAGGGGCCGATGGTCTGCGGGCCGAGCACGACGGGGACGCCGGCCTGCGTGGCGAACTCGGCGACGGTCGACATGACGACCAGCCGGCGGGTGCCGTAGATGTCGGCGAAGCTGTCTCCGGAGCGGGTGTCGATCACGAGGTCGAAACCGGCGAGCCACTTCTGCATCCCCGCCCGGCCGAGCACGCGCTCCTTGACGAGCGAGCGCACGCGGCCGATCGGCAGTTGGGGCACGCGCCGCCCGTAGTTCTGGAAGGTGACCTCGGCATCCGGCCACACGCGTTTCACGAGCTCGGCCGTGCCGGACCCCAGGGCGCGCACGCCGAGATTGGGCGACGCGTCATCGGCCCAGAGAACGAGAACTCGCATGTGGCAACACTTCCGCGGTCGGGTCGACGGCTGCGCGGGGCGCGTCCCTCACGCGCCGAGCCCGGCCTCCGTCGTACGGGTGCCTCTTGTTGAGACTTACTCATGTATCTTAGCCGGGTGGTCACCGCACTGCGCCCCCACTTCAGGGCGCGTGAGGAGCAGGGGCCTCGCCTCGCCGCCGCAGGCGGGGCAAGATGGAGCGCGACGACGAGGGGGAGGCGATGGCCGGTTTGATCGTGCAGCAGTCGTTCCCCGAGCCCCGGCCCACGACCAATCCCTACCTCGTGATGCTGCGGGACAGCATCAAGGAGCTCCCCGGTGTCGAGCTGCGCACCTTCAGCTGGCGCAATGCGCTCACGCGGCGTTTCGACGTCTTCCACGTCCACTGGCCCGAGATCCTCGTCTCGGGGCACAGCCCGTTGAAGAAGCTGGTGCGTCAGGCGCTGACCCTGCTGCTCGTCGGCAAGCTCGCCGTCACGCGCACCCCGATCGTGCGCACGGTGCACAACCTCGACCTGCCCGACGGGATCTCGCGTCGGGAGCGCTGGCTGCTCCGGGTGATCGACCGGCGCACCACGCTGCGCATCCGGCTCAACCCGCTCACTCCGCTGCCGGAGGGCGCGCCGTTCGAGACCATCGTGCACGGTCACTACCGAGGGTGGTACCAGCCCTTCGAGCGGTCGCCGCGCGTGCCGGAGCGGCTGGCGTACGTCGGGCTGATCCGCCGCTACAAGGGCGTCGACGCGCTGCTCGCCGCGTTCCGGAGCGTGGGGTCGGCGGACGCGACGCTCACCGTCGGTGGCAAGCCGTCGAGCGACGACCTCGTGGCGCAACTGCGCGCACTCGCCGCCGACGACCCGCGGATCGCCCTGCACTTCGCGTTCCTCAGCGACGCCGAGCTGGTCTCTGCGGTGACCGCGGCCGAGCTCGTCGTGCTGCCCTACCGCGAGATGCACAACTCGGGCGGCGCGCTGTCGGCCCTGTCCCTCGACCGGCCGGTGCTCGTGCCCGACAACGACGTCAACCGGATGCTCGCCGCCGAGGTGGGCGAGCGCTGGGTGAGCCGGTACGACGGCGACCTGACTGGTGCACACCTCGAGGCGGCGCTCGCCGCTGCGAAGGACATCCCCGAGGGCGAGCGCCCGGACCTCTCGCGCCGCGAATGGGACGACGCCGGTCGCGCGCACGTCGCCGCCTACCGCCGGGCGATCGCGCTGCTCCGTCGCCGCTGAACGCGCGGGCCGTCTGCGGAGGCCGAACGTGCGGCGCCGGGTGCGGCCCACGGTGTCAGCGCGTGAACCGGCCCTCCAGCCGCGGAGTCCCGGCGACCAGGGCGTCGCCGAGGGAACGCGCACGCAGACCGCGCTCGGCGAACCCGTCGAGCACGAGCGAGAGCAGCTCGACCCGGTCGACCTCGGGTGCCGGCCCGTCGTCGACGCGGTCGGTCGCATCCGCATACCCGTCGTGGGCGAGCAGGATGGCGCCCGGCCGAGCGCCCGACAGGGCGGAGGCGACGCGATCGGCCTGCGTGACGCCGCGTCGGGAGTCGCCCGTCGTCGGTCCCCAGAGCACCGGCGTCAGCCCCTCGGCGTGGATGCGCCTCCACACCCGGTACGTCTGGTGTCCGTAGGGCGGCCGGAACCAGCGCACGGGACGACCCGTGCGGTCTTCGAGCTCGCGCCGCCCGTCGCTCAGGTTGCGGCCGACCTCGTCGAGCGGCAGCGTCGTGAGATCGCGATGGTCGACGCCGTGCAGGGCGACCTCGTGGCCGGCATCCACCACGGAGGCCAGCAGGCCGGGGTCGGCGCGCACGCGGGTGAGGAGCACGAAGAACGTCGCCGTCGCTCCGCGTTCCGCCAGCACGTCGAGCAGGCGGTCGGTGGTGCCGGCGATGGGGCCGTCGTCGTAGGTCAGCACGAACTCGGGCGCCTCGGTGCGCACCTCCATGACGGTCCCGGCGAACGCGGTGGCCCGGCGAACGGCCCCCGCGACGGTACTTCTCGCGCTCACGCGGTCACGTCCTTTCTGGCGTACTCCTGGTAGACGACGCCGGCGGCGCCGGAGACCATGCCGCCGCCCCGCCAGACGGCACGTGCGCCGCGAGCCTGATGGCGAAGCGAACGGGTGATCATCCCGAACGCCCAGCGCAGCGCACCGGCGACGATGCGCACCGCTCCGCCGACCACGCTCGTGATCCGTGCGGTGACGGCCTTGAGTCCCCCTCCGGAGAGCCGGATGCGCAGCACGCTCGCCGAATTGCCGTGGCTCCAGGCGCGTTTGAGCACCCAGCGGCGCGTCATCCGGTCGAGCGGCACCAGGTCGGTGATCGCGGACTCGTCGCACCAGACCATGCGCCTCCCCGCGGCGTGGAGTTGGCGGCTGAACAGGGTGTCCTCGCCTCCGCTGAGGCCGAGGTCGTCGGCGAACCGCACGCCGGCGGCCCGCACCTGATCGAGGTCGAGCAGCAGATTGCCCGCGGCGGCGACGTCGATGCTGCTGCCGGTCGGCATGCTCCGCCGGACGTAGAAGGCGCCGGCTTCGAGCCAGGGGTCGAGCGGCCCCGCGAACGAGGCGACGACGCGCCCGGCCACCGCGGCGGGCTCGTCCGCCGCGACCCAGGTGGCGAGGAGGTGCTCGAGCCAGCCGTCGTGGGGGTGCTCGTCGTCGTCGATGAACGCGAGCAGCCGGGAGCCGGCCGCCTCGTCGAGCGCGCGGTTGCGCACGGCCGAGATCCCCGGGTGCGGTTCGACGACGGAGCGGATGCGCTTGTCGCCGATCGCCACCGCCGCGTCGCGACCGCTTCCCTGCGGATCGTTGTCGACGACCAGTACGTCGGCGGTGAAGGCGGGGCCACGCAGCCGCGCGGCGCTGTCGGCGTGCGCGAGCAGCATCGGGAGCAGAGTGGCGAGCTCGGCTGGACGATGGAACGTCGGCACGGCTATGGTCACTCTCACCGGCTCATCCGGTTGCACAGTGCACCCCCTCGATCGTCAGAGCGGAAGTCTATGCCAGAGCACGCGCCCTTCGCGGGCTGCGCCGTCGTCGTGGTGAACTACGCGTCCGCCGCGCTGCTCGAGCAGAACCTGACCAGGCTCTCCCGGGCAGCCGACGGTCTCATCGTCGTCGTGGTGGACAACGCGAGCACACCCGACGAGCGTGGCGAACTGACCAGGATCGCGCACGCCGAGGGGTGGGAGACGGTGCTCCCCGACACCAATCTCGGATTCGGGCTCGGTGTGAACGCGGGGGTCGCCCACGCCGCCGAACGCGGCGCGCAGCGGTTCCTCCTGCTGAATCCGGATGCCGTGATCGAGCCCGTCGACGCCGAGCGGCTGTTCGCCGCGGTCGCCGCGCACCGCCTCACGCTGGTGTCTCCGCGCGTGCTGCGCCCCGACGGCTCCACGTGGTTCGCGGGAGCGGACGTCTCGCTCGTCGATGGCCGGATGAGCTCCGCCGCGAAACGCCCGCAGCCGGCGGCCCGGCGTGCCGAGCCCTGGCTGAGCGGCGCCTGTCTGGCGGTCTCCGCCGAGCTCTGGGATCGGGTCGGGGGATTCGCCGACGACTACTTCCTGTACTGGGAGGATGTCGACCTCTCGCACCGCGTGCTGGCATCCGGCGGCGAGCTGGCCGTGCTCGACGACGCCGTGTGCGTGCACGCCGAGGGCGGCACCCAGCAGACCGGTGAGGCGCACGCCTCGCCGGCGAAGTCGAACGGGTACTACTACTTCAACATCCGCAACCGTCTGCTGTTCGCGGCCCGCAATCTGTCGACGGACGACCTGCTCGCCTGGCAGCGCACCGCGAACGCGGTGGCCTGGGAGATCCTGCTCCAGGGCGGCCGCCGCCAGTTCCTGCACTCGCTGCGGCCGTTCTCGGCGGCGCTGCGAGCGCTCCGCGACGGTCGCCGGATCGTTCGCGACGAGCTCGCGGCCCGCTCCGGCGGTGCGGCTCCTGCCGAACCCGACTCTGCTAGGAATGCCTCATGAGTCTCCGCGGTCGGCTTCGTCGCTACACCGAACTCGCGCGCGGTGTGCTCCGCGGGCATCCGGGAGCGCGAATCGGGTCGGGCGTCCGGCTCGGCGGTCCCGGCGTCTACGCGCTCGAGCGCGGATGCGCCGTTCGCAAGGGGGCACGCGTCTGGGTCGGCGCCGGCGCGACGCTGCGGTTGGCACGCGGCAGCGCGATCGGCGCCCGCAGCATCGTGAACGTGGAGTCGGGTGTGATCCTCGGGGCCGGAACGCAGGTCTCGTGGGACGCCCAGATCCTCGACACCGACTTCCACCGCATCACCGCGCCCGACGGCACGGTGCGGCAGCACACCGCTCCGATCGTGATCGGCGAGCACGTGCTGATCGGAACCGGTGCGCTCATCCTGAAGGGCGTCTCGCTCGGCGACGGGGCCGTCGTGGCGGCGGGCTCCGTGGTCACCCGCTCGGTGCCGCCGGGGGTCATCGTCGCCGGCAATCCGGCGGCGCCCGTCGGCGAGTCCGCCGACTGGACCTGACGGCACCACCCCCGGATGAGGGGACGACAAATGAGAAAACCTCGCATTAGACTCGTGACAGCAACAGCGACCCGACCCTGGTGCGATCATCAAGCGTTCTTCTCACAGGTCTCGTGAGAAGCAGACAACACCGCGGTCGTTTCGCTGTTCCATCAGCGATCGAGAGCGAGACGGGCCATGGGCAATGGGGGTGACTACCTCAGCATCGCATTGGTCGGCACGCGCGGAGTTCCCGCGCGGTACGGCGGCTTCGAGACGTGCGTCGAGGAGGTCGGGGCGAGGCTCGCGGAGCGCGGCCACGACGTAGTCGTCTACTGTCGCTCCCTCGACGACGAGGCCGACCACCCCGAGACGTTCCGAGGCATGCGACTGGTGCACCGCGGTGCGATGCGTCGTCGCTCGCTCGAGACGCTCAGCCACACGGGCCTCTCCGTGGCCCACCTCCTGCGCAATCGCACCGACGCGGCCATCGTCTTCAACGCCGCGAACTCGCCGTACCTCCCCCTGATCCGAGCCGCCCGCATCCCGGTGGCCACCCACGTCGACGGGCTCGAGTGGCGCCGCGCGAAGTGGGGACGTGGAGGCCAGGCCTACTACCGCAACGCGGAGTCGCTGGCGGTCAGGTGGTCGGATGCGCTCATCGCCGACGCGCAGGGCATCGCCGACTACTATCGCGACGAGTTCGCCGCCGACACCGAGTTGATCGCCTACGGCGCACCCCGGGTCGACCGCGAATCGGATCTCCTCGGCGACCTGGATCTGCAACCGGACGGGTACCACCTCGTGGTCGCGCGGTTCGAGGCGGAGAACCACGTCGACGTCATCGTCGACGGCTATCGCCGCAGCGGAGCACGCAAGCCACTCGTCGTCGTCGGCTCCGCGCCGTACGCCGACGACTACACGCGTCGCGTGCACGGCCTGGCCGACGACCGCGTGTCGTTCCTCGGCGGCGTGTGGGACCAGCGGCTGCTCGACCAGCTCTACGCCGGCGCCTACACCTACCTCCACGGCCACTCGGTCGGGGGGACCAACCCGTCCCTTCTCCGTGCCCTGGGAGCCGGCACCGCGACGATCGCGTTCGACGTGTCGTTCAATCGCGAAGTGCTCGGGCGCTCGGGCATGTACTTCACCGATGCCGCCGACGTCGCGCGTGCGCTGGAAGCGGCGGAGGAATCGCCCGCCGACGTGGCCGAACGCGGCCGGCTCGCGAGCGAGCGAGCAGACGACTACGACTGGGATGCGGTGGCCGACGCCTACGAGGGGATGTGCCTGCGATTGGCGAACGGCGAACTCCGTCGAGCGAAACGGCCTCTGCTCGCCCAGCGCACCGGCCGCGAAGGCCGCCGGACCGCGGTCGCGGCCGCCGGCACCGCCTTCCGCGGCTCCGCGCAGAGTACCGCCTCCGGCAGCGAGGAGGTGAGTGCGCCATGACCAGTGACGGGATCGCCGCCGAGAGCTCCGGCGCGACGCGCGAACGGTACATCGACGTGGTGCGCCGCCTGACGGCCGCGCAGAAGCCGGCCGCCCGTTCGGCGCCCGCGTACTCGCGCTTCGTGAACCGCCGTATCGGCCGCTATCTCGCCGCCTGGGCGTATCGCGCGGGTCTCTCGCCGAACGCCGTCACCGCCATCAGCGCGGTGTGGACGTTCGTGGCGATCGCCCTGCTGATCGTCCTCCCGCCCTCGTGGGGGCAGGGGATCGCGGTCGCCGTACTGCTGCTGATCGGCTACGCCTTCGATTCGGCCGACGGCCAGGTGTCCCGGTTGCAGGGCACGAGCAGCCCGGCCGGCGAATGGCTCGACCACATGGTCGACGCGACGAAGGTCTCGACCATGCCGCTGGCGCTCGCGATCGGCTTCTACCGCTTCGATGTCGTGCCGACGCTCTGGCTGCTCGTGCCGATCGCGTTCGCGATCGTCTCGGCCGTGCTGTTCTTCGGCATGATCCTCACCGAACAGCTTCGCCGGCGCACCGCAGGCAGCGTCCCGCTCGCGACCGAACAGCCGGGGCGCCCGTCCTGGATGCGCGCGCTGGCCGTGCTGCCGATGGACTACGGCGTCCTCTGCCTCTCCTTCGTGCTCTTGGGGGCCGTCCCCGTGTTCGTCGTGGTCTACACGCTGATCGCGGCAGCCACGACCCTCTTCCTTCTTCTCGCGGCGGCCAAGTGGTTCCGCGAGCTCCGGTCGTGGAGTCCCGACACCTCCGCGACCACTCAGAAAGGAGACCTCTGATGACGAAGGTCGAACCCCCAACCCCGTCCGCACACGACGGCCGGTCCACGATGCCCCGGGGGAGGATCATCGCCCTCATCGTCGTCGCTGTCGCCGTCGTGGCGATCATCGTCACCGTGTTCGTCGTCGCGAGCACGCGCAGCACGCCGAGCACGAACGCCGGCAATGACCAGAACCTCCCGGCGGGTGCCCTTCCGACGCCCGATCCGAACTCGCCCCCGCCGCCGACTCCGACCCCTGCCCCGTCCCACTCGACGGGCAAGGCGTCCGCGAAGCCGACGGTCGACCCTCGGTACGGCGCCCCCGTCGCCGACGTCGTGCCCGCGAAGAAGGCAGCGAAGCTCAGCGGCGGACTCACGGCGACCGTGGTCTCGATCGACGCCACCCAGGCCAAGGCGATCCGCGCGGGCGAGACCGCCGGACCGGCGATCAAGGTGACGGTCACCCTGACCAACTCGACGGGCAAGGATGTCTCGCTCGGTCAAGTCGCCGTGAACGGCTATTACGGCTCGAAGGCGACGCCGGCCGTCGCGCTGAGCGACGGCGCGAAGCCGCTCCTCGGCACCCTCGCCGCCGGCGCCACGGCGAAGGGCGTCTACCTCTACTCGGTGCCCACCGACCAGCGGGCGTCGGCCGTGATCACGATGACCGACTCCGCCGGCACGCCGGTCACCGTCTTCAAGTAACCCGTACCGCTCGAGGAAGGGCCCACTCACCCGATGTTCGTCACCATCGTCCACGCCGCGATCAGCGGCCCGACGCTCGACCGCACCCTGGTCGCAGCGGCGGGCCTGATCGCCGGGGTGGCGGCGTTCTTCGTGCTGCGGCGCTCGCCGAAGCTCGCGGTCGCGGTGTGGATCGTGGTGCTCTGCTTCGTGCCGGTCTGGGTGGGCCTGGGGATCGGCTTCAACGGCAACTACTACCTGCCGGCCGCCTCGGCGGCGGCGCTCCTCATCATCGTGGCGCTGCTGCCCATCCACTCGTTCCGGTTCAGCCTGCTCGACGGGCTGGTGCTGATGCTCGTGGTGTTCGGGCTGACCTCCCTGCTGGCGGAGAGCCCGACCATCGCCATCGGATTCGCGTTCTCCCTCGTGACGTACTTCATCATCGGCTACGTGCTCGGCCGGCTCGCGCCGCTGCGCGTCGACCCGAGCTGGATCTACGGCGCGATCGCCATCGCCTTCAGCGTCGTGAGCGTGTTCGTCGTCATCGAGTTCTTCGCCGGATGGAATCCTTTCGTACTGATCCGCGTGAACAATTCGATGTTCTCGATCTGGGGGACCCTGCAGGAACGCGGGGGCATCCTGCGCGCGGAAGGGGCGTTCGGCCACTCGATCGCGCTCGGTTCGAGCCTCGCGATCGCGATCCCGCTCACCCTCGCGGCGCGCTTCCCCCTCCTGCTGCGCGGAGCGATGGTGCTGCTGATGCTTTTCGCGACCGTCCTCACCTTCAGCCGCGTCGGCATGATCGGGGCGCTGCTCGGGCTCGTGCTGTCGATCGTCTTCATGCGCGACGCGATCTCGCGGCGCAGCCGGATCATCCTCACCACCTGCATCGCCATCGTCTCCGCTGTGCTCTTCCCCCTGGTGACCACCGTGTTCGACGACGCGGGGGCGGAGGCGGCAGGCAGCGCGGCCTACCGCAGCGACCTCCTCTCGCTCCTCGGCAGCATGAACATCGTCGGCGTCGCCGATTCCGCGCGCCGCGATTCGACAGGCCAGGTGTACTTCGGCAACTTCCGCTCGATCGACAGTCAGCTCATCCTGACCGGGCTCTCGAGCGGGTTGATCGCCTTGGGGATGATCGTCGTCGCACTCGCCGTCGGCATCGTGCTCGTGGTGATCCGGCGTGCGACGCCCGCGACGATCGCGGTCGTGGCGCAGATCCCGGCGCTCGCGACCGTGGCGCTGATCACGCAGTACTCGGTGTTCCTCTGGTTCGCCGTCGGCCTCGCCGCCTCGACGCAGCTCGCGCAGCGCGGGGGCGCGGACGCGGACGAGGATGCCACCATCGCCCACAGACGACCGCCGCGGGAACTCGCGGCGAGCGTGAACGAACGGGGAGCCTAGAATGCCACCAGCACGCTCACGCCACGTCCTACCGCTTCGCCCCACTACCGACCATGTGAGAGGCACCGCAATGAGCCAGCACCAGTACCTAGCCGCGTTCCGCCGCTATTGGTACATCGTCGTGATCTCGACCATCATCGGCGCCATCGGCGGCTGGGGGCTCTCCCAGATCGCGACGCCCGTGTACACCGCCACGTCGAGCCTGTACTTCTCGCTCAACTTCGGCGGCACGGCGAACGACCTCAATCAGGGATCGACGTACACGCAGAACCAGATGCTGTCGTTCGCGCAGCTCGTCGAGTCGCCGCTGGTGCTCGACCCGGTGATCGACGACCTCAACTTGTCGACGACCGCCACGGATCTCGCCGACTCGATCGGCGTCAGCACGCCCCAGAACACAGTGATCCTCGAGATCGCCGTCGCGAATCAGGACCCGGCGGTCGCGGCGAAGATCGCCAACGCCGTCGCGACGAGCCTCAGCGACAAGGTGGAGCAGATCGCGCCGAAGAGCGCGGCCGGTGACACCACCGTCGCCGTGCGCGTCATCCAGCAGGCGGCCGTGCCCTCCGCTCCGTCGTCCCCCAACACGCGGCTGAACCTCGTCGCCGGCCTCGTGCTCGGCCTCCTCCTCGGCTCGCTGATCATCGTGCTGCGCGAGCTGCTCGACACGCGTGTCCGGTCGGCGGCCATCGCGACGTCCGTCACCGGCGCTCCGCTGCTCGGCACGGTCGAGCGCGAGAAGCGCAAGGCGGTCGGTCCGGTCGTTCTGCGCGACAGTCTCTCGACGGCCGCCGAGAACTATCGTCAGCTGCGATCGAACCTCGAATTCGTGACCGTCGACTCCGATTCGCTCGGCCTCGTGGTCACGTCGTCGATCCCCGGCGAGGGCAAGTCGACCATCGCACTCAACCTCGCCCTCGCGCTCGCGGAGAGCGGACGCCGTGTGCTCCTCGTCGACGCCGACCTGCGTCGCCCGATGGTGGCCGGATACACCGGGCTGCCGGGTGCAGCGGGCCTGACGTCGGTGCTGGTCGGCCGGGCGTCGGCCGAGGATGTCATCCAGACCTGGGGATCGACCGGCCTGGACATCCTGACGAGCGGGCCGATCCCGCCCAACCCGAGCGAGCTGCTCTCGTCGCGGATGATGGCGGAACTGGTGGACGAGCTCGTCGGGTCGTACGACGCCGTCGTGTTCGACACGGCGCCGATGGTGGCCGTCGCCGACGCCGGTATCCTCGCGCGACTGGTCGACGGCGCGATCATCGTGGTGGACAAGACACGGGTGCACCGCCCACAGCTCGCCCAGACGATGGACTCCCTCGAGAAGTCGGGCGTGAACGTTCTCGGCGTAGTGCTGAACCGCACCGCTCCCGCTCGCGACAAGTACGCCTACTACCACCACGCCGGTGAGGCGCCCCGGTCGGGATGGCGGCGGATCTTCACGCGGCGCGGCGCCGCAGCCCAGCCCAGCGCGGGTATCCTGCCCGCTGTCGGTCCCCACGCCGGCGGTGGAGGGGAGCCACGGCCGGCCGGATCGGAATCCGAGGTGTCGAGCTCTGCATCAGCGGAGGCGGACCCGGCGCAGAGCGGGTCCGCCGGTGCCGTCGACCTGGCAGCGCTCGAGCTGGAGTTCCCCGAAGCAGACGACTCTCCGCTCGACGAGGAGTTCGAGGACGATCTCGGCGATCCCGCGCTCGACGACGAAGACGCCTACGAGCCGGCCCGGGCTTCGGCGGCGCGGCGCGACACGATCCCCGAGCGGCTGAGCAAGCACGACGGCTGATCGAGGCACCGTCGGCGTTGCCGAAGTAGCCGTCGCCGTCGGCGATGCTGGAGCATCCGGCGCCGCCGGTGTCGAGAGGTGGTGGCCCGCCCGGTCCCCTGCGCGGTCAGCGCGCGTGCCGGCGGACGATCTCGGCGATCCGCCGCCGGTAGGTGGCGACGCTGTGCCGCTCCTCGGCCGCGCGCGTGTCCGCCCACATGGCGTCGGCACGCTCGGCCCACGCCTCGATCGTGTCCTCGAGCGCGTCGGCGAGAGCGCCTGCGTTCCCCGGAGCGACGGTGGTCGCCGTGCTGTACCCGGCCGTCGCCTCCAGCAGCCCGCTGGTCGCACTCGCGATGACGGGACGGCCGGCGAGGATCGCCTCGACCGCAGTGTTGCCGAACGGCTCGTCGACCCGCGACGGCACCACGACGACATCGCCGGACCCGACGAGCTCCCACACCGACGGGACGAACCCGTGGAAAGTGACGTTGGAGCCGAGATCGGCCGCCGCCACCTGGTCGCGCAGCTCCTTCTCGTACCATTCGTAGCCGGGGAAGACCGAGCCGACCAGGTCGAGGTCGGCCTCGACGCCCCGGGAGCGCAGCTCGACCAGGGCGTCGATCGCGACGTCGACACCCTTGCGGGGCGACAGCCGGCCGACATAGGTGACGCGCACGGCGCCGTTCAGATCGCGGCGCACCGGCTGATGCCGCGCCGGGCCGGGTACGGCGTTGTACACGACCTCGGCGCGGCGGGCGAGCCGCCGGAAGGACTGCTCGAGGACACCGACGCTGAACCGGCTGTTCGCAACGAGCGTCGACGAGAGGAAGAGGGGGAGGGCGAGGATGCGGCGCATCAGAGGCGACGCGGATGCCTCTCCCTCGTGCACGTGCGTCAGGGCGGGCGTGCGGTGGACCCGGGCCAGGGCGGCCCAGAGCGGGATCGTGATGGTGTTCACGTACACCAATGACGGACGTTCCCGCCGGATGAGCGCCGAACCGTGGCGCACACCGCTGGCGGTCGTGCGCAGGAAGCGCAGCATCCCGGCCGGCCGCAGAACGCTCTTGCGGAGCACCGGGGTGGGACAGATCTCCACGCGGGCGCCCCGTTCGCGGAGCGCAGCGAGGAGGGGGCCGTCGGTGGGAACGGCGACGACCACGTCCCAGCCGTCGTCGACCAGTGCGCTGACGCTCTCGAGCATCACCCGGTCGGAGCCGTAGAGCTCCGCGCTGGGGTGGGCCACGAGGACGGTCGCAGTGGATCGCCGACGGCTGGGAGTGGTCATCCGATGTTCTCTACTGAGCCGGGCTGACGACGAAGTTGTCGAACTTCGTGGTCAGCGGGGTGTCGGTCGCGGTGCCGGAGAGGTAGGCGCGGAGCCCGACGGAACCGGCGACCTGGAGAGCCGCTGTCGAGTCGGTCACGCTGGCCTGCCAGGCGGTCGGCTCGGTGGTGCCGACCTTCCAGACCTTAGCGCGGATGGTGGTCGGTGAGGTACCGAACACCTGCAGCCGCACCTGGTACTGCTGACCAGGGGTGTAGGTGAGGCCGGTGAGGTTCACCAGCTGCATCGCCGTCCCTCCCTGGAGCAGCTGCAGCTGCATCGCACCGCTGGCCTGTTCCCAGATCCGAGCGCTGTACTCGATGGTGCCGTTCGACCGTCCGATCGCCGAGACGTAGATCCCGCCGCCCGTCGCCGTCCTGTCGGTGCTGAACTGCACCGTCGTGTCGGTGTTCGTGCTCGAGATCCCGCTCAGCAGCTCGGTCTTGGTCGAGCCGGCCGCGCCCACGATCGACGCCGTGCCCGAGCCGACGGTGTAGGCCGAAGCCGCACCGGCTCCCGTCCACGCGCCGCCGAGGTCGGCCGAACCCCAGCCGCTGGCCGATGTCCGTGCGAACGTGTCGGAGGCGATCGCCGCGGGCGGCGGTGCCGTCACGGTCACCGACTTGGTGGCCGGCGAGGACGCGAGGCCCTGGTTGTCGGTCACGGTGAGGGTGATCGTGTACGAGCCGCCGGCTGCGTAGGTGTGCGATGCCGTCGATCCGGTCGCGGTCCCTCCGTCACCGAAGGTCCACGCGTAGGAGGCCACCGATCCGTCGGGGTCGCTCGACGCTCCACCGTTCGCCGAGACGGCCAGGCCGTTCGGTGTGGCGGTGAAGGATGCCGTCGGCGCCTGGTTCGGCACGGCGACCGTGGTCACCTGGTGCTGCACCGGTGTGCTCGCGAGTCCCTTGTCGTCCGTCACCGTCAGCGTCACCGTGAAGGTGTCCGCCGTACCGTAGGCGTGCGTCGGGGTGGCTCCCGTGCCGGTCGTGCCGTCACCGAAGTCCCAGGCGTAGCCGGCGACCGAGCCGTCGGAGTCCGCGGATCCGGAGCCGTCGAACGCGACGCTCAGGTTCGAGACCGTCGACGTGAACGCGGCGACCGGAGCCTGGTTCGGCGGCGGAGCCGTCACCGTCACAGCCACGGTCTTCGTGTTCGTCGCACCCGCGTTGTCCGTCACCGTGAGCTTGACCGTGTAGCTGCCGCCCTGCGCGTAGGTGTGGCTGGCGGTCGGCGTGGTGGCCGTGTCTCCGTCACCGAAGTCCCAGGCGTACGAGGCGATCGTGCCGTCCGGGTCGGTCGAGGCCGAGCCGTCCACGTTCACCGTGAGGCCGTCCTGCGTGTTGGTGAACGATGCGGTGGGCGCCTGGTTCGGCAGCGTCCCGCTCGTGGCGAGCGCGTAGTGGTTCGCCACATCCTGAGCACTCAGCACGCTGGAGTAGACGGCGGCCTCGTCGAGAGTTCCGGCGAAGTACGGTCCCGTCGAACCCCAGGTGTTGTCACCGCCGATGCGCCAGTACCCGCTGTAGGCCTGCGCCTGCGTCTGCGGGTTGGTGCCCACCAGTGCTCCGTCGACATAAAGGTTCATGCCGTCGGCGCCCTGGGTCGCGACCGCGTAGTGCCACTGGTTGTCGTTCAGCGCTGTCGGCGAGGTGATCGTGTTCGTCTGCCCTGTCCAGACGCCGAACACGATGTGCCCGTCGTCCTGCATGTAGACGTGCCGGTCGTAGTTGCTCGACAGTCCCGTCTGCTGGTCGCCGAACCCGATGAGCTTGCCGCCCCTCGTCGTCGACGTCTTGAACCAGATCTCCTCGGAGTAGGTCGTCGGATTGCTGACCTGCTGGTTCGAGGTCACCAGGCTGCCGTTGCCACCGTTGTTGCTGGTGTTGAAACGAACGGCGTTGTCGGTGCTGCCCGGGAGCACGCCCGACTGGTTCTTCGTCGTCGCGTTGCCCGAGTAGGTGCCGTTGTTCCCGTAGGCGTCAGCACTCTTCGCGACCGAGCCGCTGGTCTCGTCGAGTCGCCAGAACAGGTCCGGGTTCGCGTTGTAGACCGCGGCGCCGTAGGCGTCGGCCGGAGCCGGCGCGAGCGGGGACGGGCGACCGGATGCGACGTACTGGTTCACGACCTGGGTGGGTGTGAGGACCGTCGGGAAGATCGCGACCTGGCCGATGCTGCCACCGAAGTAGTTGCTGCTCGGCTGGTTCGGCCAGCCGCCCAGGTTGTCACCCCCGACCCGCCAGTAGCCTGCGTAGTCCTGACCGGTGGTGACATCGGTGCGACTTCCGACCAGCTTGCCGTCGATGTACAGCCGCATGCCGTTGGCGCCGAGCGAGGCCACGATCTGGTGCCACTGCCCGTCGTTGTAGGTGCCGGAGCTGTTGAGCGTCTGCACACCTCCCGGATACACGCCGAACCAGATCTTTCCGCTGTTGTCCATGAAGACGTGGCGGTCGTACCCGGACGAGTCACCGGTGTTCGAGTTGCCGAAGCCGATGATCTTGCCGCCACTGGTGGTGGTGGTGTTGATCCAGGCTTCCGCGGTGAAGGTGTTCGGTCCATCGATCGCGGTCGGCGTCACAGCGAAGCCGGTGGACGTGCCGTTGAAGATCGAGGCAGTCGTGCCGCTGATCGGTCCGGCTGCACCCCGGGTCACACCGGCCTGCAGCTGCAGGTCGTTGAATGCGACGTGGTCGAACCCGGCGGCCCCGCTGGCCTCATCCAGCGGCCAGTACGACGAAGCACCGGCGCCCGTGACCGAGTCGGAGTATGCCCCGCCGGAGTTCGTGGCACTGATCGTGACCGTATTGCCGAGCCGCGACACCTGGTTGCCATCCGGATCGGTCACATAGAGCCGATACGAGTGCGTGCTGCCCGGCACCAGGTTCTTGTCGATGAATCCCATGGCGGGACGCGTCCAGAAGTTCGAGATCTGGTCGACCTGGTAGACGGGGTTGGCCAGGTTGCCGTCGCGCACGAGCTTGTAGCTCAGCTTGACGTTGTCCTGGTCGTAGGTCGCGGTCCACGAGACGCGGGCCTGGCCGGCGGTGAACGACGCGGCGTTCGGAACGAGCGGCGTGTTGACGTTCGGCGCGACCTTGCTCTTCACGACCGAGTTCACCGCGTAGCGGGTGAGTCCGTACTGGGCGACTCCGTTGACGTACGGGAACTCGCCGCCGACGGCGAGGTAGTTGCCGTTGCCGGAGATGCTCCAGGCCGCCTGGCCCTGGCCCGTGTAGGAGCCCGTGACGTACTGCGGGTACCAGTTGAGCAGGGTCGGCGCCGGCTGACCGGTGAAGTTCGCGTACGCACCGTCACCGTTGTTCGTCAGGGTTCCCGTCGCCGCGTTCGAGAACGCGATCGTGTGGTGGTAGGTCCACGGGTTGGTCTGCGGGAACCCGCCGACGTTGCCGCAGTAGTGCGGGTGGCCGGCTGCATAGAGCGCGCTGTTCATCGGGAAGATCGAGTACGTGTCGCCGTGGCAGTCCTCCATCCAGATGAGGTTGCCGGTGTTCGCGTCGGCGCGGAAGCTGCCTTCGAGGTTGCCGCCGGCACCGAAGACGTAGCCCGAGCCGTAGACGCTGTCGGCAGTGGCGACGAGGGCGGTGATACCGGCCTGCGTCCCTGCGTCCCGGACGACCGAGTTGGCGCCGAACGGAGTGAATGCGCCGCTGGTGCCGTCGTACATGGCGAGGCCGTACGCATTGTTGGCGCCGTTCACGTGCTGGAACCGGCCGCCGGAGTAGACCTTGGTGCCGTCCGGGCTGACCGCCAGCGCGTCGACGACGTAGTCGGCACTGCCTGCCCACGTCGTGTTGGTCGAGCCGTTCGACGCGTTGATCTTCGCGATGTACGGAGTCGAGACCCCGTTGGTCGTGGAGAAGGTGCCGCCGGCGTAGAGGGCGGTGTTGGTGGCGGCGAGTGCGCGGACCTGGCTCTCCATGATGGGGCGGAAGGAGGTGATGACCTGGCCGGTGGCGGTGCTGATGGCGACGATCCGGTAGTAGGGGTTGCCGCCTGCGGTGGTGAAGTCGCCGCCGACGTAGATGCGGGATCCGTCGGGTGAGGCCGTGATCGCCAGTGCCTGCGCGTTGAGGGGGACGTTGAAGCTGGAGATCAGGTTGCCGGTGGTGATGTCGTAGGCGAGGAGGTTGCTGCGCGGGGTGGTGTTCACTCCGGCCGCCGCTCCTGCGGGGCGGGCGGTGGTGAACTTGCCGGCGACGTAGACGGTGTTGCCGACCACGACCTGCGCCCACGCGACACCATCGATCTGCGTCGTCGGAAGTGCGTCAGCGCTGACGGTCGGTGGAGACGCCGGATTCGTCGGGTCGGGCGGGGCCGTATCCGCGGCGGCCGGCGATGCGAGTGCGAGGCCTCCGAAGACGAGGCCGACCGCCGTGATGACGGAGGTCAGAATGCCCAGCGAGCGAGCGCGGGGGCGGGGGTGTGAGCTCATGACAACCTCGGTGTCTGTGTTGGTCGGGTGGGGGTTGTTATTCGGGTCAAGCTGTTCGTGCTGGTCGAGCAGGTGACTGCTGGTGAGACGTCCCTGTCTCTGTCGGGTGAGGCGGGGGAGCATCAGTACGCCCCCACGGGATGGGTGAGCACCTTGACGGTGCGCCACATGATCACGAGGTCGCCCGTGAGCGACCAGTTCTCGACGTAGTAGAGGTCGAGTCGGACGCTCTCTTCCCAGGAGAGATCCGAGCGGCCGTTCACCTGCCACATTCCGGTGAGCCCCGGTTTGATGTACAGGCGACGGTGGACGTGGTTCTCATATCCCTCGACTTCGGCGGGCAGCGGAGGCCGCGGCCCGACGAGGCTCATATCGCCGAGGAAGACATTGAAGAGCTGAGGCAGCTCGTCGAGTGAGTACTTGCGCAGCACATGGCCGATGCGCGTCACGCGGGGATCGTTCTTCATCTTGAAGAGCACGCCATTGCCGTCGTCGTTCGCCTTGAGGGTCGCCAGGCGAGCCTCCGCGTCGACGACCATCGAACGGAATTTGTACATCCGGAAGGTCTCGCCGTTGCGCCCGACTCGCTCCTGGCTGAACAGCGCCGGGCCGCGGTCGTCGAGTTTGATGATCGCGGCGATCAGCAGAAAGAGCGGGGACAGCACGAGCAGGGCGAGCCCCGAGACGCAGAAGTCGAACGCGCGCTTGAGCACGTGCTTGCCGCCCTCGAACTGCGGGATCTCCACGTGGATGAGGGGGAGGCCCTCGACGGGGCGGAAGTGGATGCGCGGCCCGGCGACGTCGGTGAGTCGCGACGCGAGCACCAGCTCGGTCGCGGTGCCCTCGAGCTGCCAGGCGAGGTTGCGCACGAAGTCGCCGCCCGTCAGTGCCTGCCCGGCCACGATGACCGTGTCGGCGCCGAGTCGCGCCGCGGCCTCAGCGACACCGCTGAGGTCGGAGACGACCGGCACCTCGCGTTCCGGTGAGGCGACCGTGCTGCTGCCGCCGCCGGATGCCGGGAGCACCGCACCCTTGCGCGCGTGAGCGCCGTGCGGCGCCGCGTCGAGGGCGGCGCCGACGACGTTGTAGGCCGCGCCGGACTTCTGGTGGATCTGTCGCACGACGTAGTCCACGTCGTCGAACCCGCCCACCACGAGCGCGCGGGAGAGGTAGTGGTCGAACATCCGCTGCCGGATGAGCCACTGCCGCCACATCCACCGCGAGAACAGCACGCCGAGCACGCCGACCGGGAGGGCCAGCACGAAGTACCCGCGTGCGATGTCGACCTTCGCGACCAGGAACACGATCGCCAGCAGTCCGAAGGTGATCGCTGTCGCGCTCACGACGCGCCGGTACTCGACGACGCCGATGCCGATCACGTGCGAGTCACGCGTGTGATAGACGGACAGGGTGAACATCCAGGTCGCGGCGATGAGCACCGAGAGCGTGAAGTAGTCGGTGCGGAAGCCGGCGAAGCTCGCGCCGGCTTCGTCGAAGCCGAAGCGCAGGAACATCGCGCCGATCGTGGACAGGAGAATGATCGCCGTGTCCGTCACGAAAAGGCGGGCTCGGTATTGCCGGGCCCACGTTCGTTCGGATGTGACGGGCCGGGTTCCGATTTCGGGGCGCCCGACCAGGGCGATCCGCGGTTTGATGACGGTCATCGAAGCGCCCTCCCCGCGCTGGTGATGGTCGATCCGACCGAAGAGCCGACGACGGCTGGGGGAAAGCCGTGGTCTCGAACGGCTTCACCGCCGCCGGCTCCGTCCGTGAGGGATGTGCCGTGGCACCGTGCGCGCCGAGCGGCCCTCTTGTCATCAAGGGGGTTGAGCGATCGGGTCGCTCGACGCGGCGGATGCGGGTTCACGGGTTGTTCCCTGCGTGTCGGGTTGGTGGTGCGATTCGGGTGCGTGAACCGGCGAGAACCACTCGTGAGACCGACCGAGGTGTTCAGCGAACTGAAAGTGATTGTTTCTCACCTATTCACAAAAGTGAGATTACATCGTTTTTGACGCCGAACGTGAGCCCTGTTGGGGGGTGATTATTCCTCAACTTATCATTCGCGCGCTCGAACAGGGTCGCAGGGCGCGCGAAAAGCCCCTCGGGCCGCCCTGGCAGGGCCACCCGAGGGGCGCAGATACTGCGGCTGCCCGTCAGCGACGCGTGCCGTCGAATCCGAATCCGGCGATGTCCTCGCGCTGGACCACGCCCGTTTTCTTCCGGATGTTGCGCAAGTGCGTCTCGACGGTGCGGATGCTGATGCCGAAGCGGTCGGCGATGTCGCTGTTGCCCAGGCCGCTCGCCACATACTGCACGATCTCGGCTTCGCGGGACGTGAGGCCGACGTTCGCCGCCGAGCGGGAGCCGCTCCAGGAGCCCATCGAGTCGTCGCCGGCGAGCAGCGAGCGCACCTCGGCCCGGATCTCGGCGGAGTGCGCCTCGTCGCCGCTGTCGCGGTAGATCGTGATCGCCTGTGTGAAGAAGCGCAGCGCCTCGTCGCCGGCGTGCTCGGCGCGGAGCATCCTGGCCGCGCGCACCAGGCCGTCGGGGTCGGCCTGCATGCTGGCCAGCCGCCCGTCGAGGTATGCGGCGTAGAGCCGGCCGCCGATGACCTCGGCGCGTGGGCGGAACGTCTCCGCCACCGCGGGATCGAACTCCGCGATGAGCGAGAGCATCGTCGCCCCATCGGCCGCGAGCCGGTAGCCGCGCGCCGCCAGTGCGTCGGCCGTCGCGAGGTAGGTGGCGGCCGCCTTCGGGCGGTCCCCGTTGGCCGAGGTGGCGGCCGCTGTGGTCACTCCCTTGTTGCCGAAGGGCACGGCGTCGCCTCGCTGGTCGAGCGTGTCGGCGCGCTCCAGCAGACCCTCGGCCGCGGTGTTGCGTCCCATGCGCATCGCGACGATGGCGAGTGTGTACATGGTGGCGCGATCGGTGGGGAACAGGAGGGATGCCCCGGTGACGCTCGCGCTCAGCACGACGCGCGCGGCATCCATCGTCTCGTCGAACCGTCCGAGTGAGGCGAGGGCGATCACGGCGACATAGCTGTGACCGGCAAGGGACATGCGCTCGATGTCGGCGATGCCCTTCTCGACGTGCGACGCAGCCCACTCCGCCGCGTCGGCCAAGCGGCCGCAGCCGTAGAAGGCGAGGCCCTTGGCGACGTCGTACTGCGCGGCGAGCATCCGGTCGGTGTCGGCCGGGCGCTGCTCGAGCAGTGGAAGCGCCTCGGCCGCCCTGCTCGACAGGATGTGCCCGTAGGCCAGCACCAGTCGCGCGATGTCTCCATCGGTGCCCGGCGCTTCAGCGAGCGGCGCGAGCGTGCTCTCGTAGTCGGGGGAGAGCTCGTCGAGTTCCATCCCGATGGCGTAGAGGAGCGCGTCGAGGGCGGCGGTGTGTGCGAACAGCTCGCGATCGGTGCGCAGGGCGGCCTTCGCGGCGTCTGCCGATCCGCCATGCGAGAGGATCCAGCGCGAGTGCAGATAGCGGAACGTCAGCTCCTCGCGGTCGGTCGCCTGGCCGAGATCCGTGTCGCAGAGCACCTGGTCGACGAGCGCAGCGTCGTGAGCGCCGGTGAGGTGGTAGTTGAGCACTCGGATGGCGCTCGCCACCGACCGCGTCGCCTCCCACTCGTGGTGGGCGGCCGCCGACTCGATCTTGTACGACTCGGTGAACATCCTCGCCACGAGCGGCAGCTCGAGGGGCGCGCGCAGGAAGCGTCCGCGCGGCTCGGGCGCGATGTTCAGATGCAGTTCCACGGAGGGGGCGGCGGCCGGGGACTGCACGGCCAGCGTCTCGGTGATCTTCTCGACGATGCGCAGGCGGTGCGCGGAGAGCGGGCGATGGCTGAAGTAGTCGCCCAGCCCGGGCGGGCTCACGGCGATGAGGGTCTGCCGCTGCGTGGAGAAGACGCGTACCAGGGCGTTCTGCTCGAGCGTCTCGATCATGGGCTGCCCGATGAGGGCGCGCGCCGTGAGAAGGTCGACGGCGCCGGCCAGCGCGAGCGTCTCGACGGCCTCCCGCACCTCGACGTCGTAGGAGAGGAGCAGCGCCTCGAACGCACCGTTGAGGTCGGACGACCAGAGGTCGGGCCCATCGATCCAGACCGCGCCGTGCTTGCGGATGTGCCCCTCGCCGAGGGCAGCATCCGCGATGGCGATCGCGAACCCCGGGATGCCAGCGGACTTGGTGTGGATGCGTCCGCTCAGCGAAGGCGCGACGGCGCCGCCGAGGTGGTCTTCGAGAAGGTCGTGCACCGTCTCCAGGCTGAGCTCCGAAAGGGAGACCCTGACCACCGGATGTGCGAAGCGGATGAGTGCGTGGTCGCCCGGTCCCTTCGAGGGACGCTGCAGAGTTCCGCCGAGCACCGCCGTGCCGAGCGACTTGTGCACCTGCTCGATCACCACCCAGGACGCGTCGTCGAGCTGGTCGCCGTCGTCGATCAGGATCGCCGACGGCTTCACGGCGGCGAAGCGGGCGACGAGAGCGGACGGGGAGGCGGCCGGCGCAACGGTGTTGCCCTGGGGCTGGAGTGGAAGGGCTGCCCGGATAGCCTCCAGTGGCAGCCGGTCGCCGACGCCCCGGACCACGATTGCGGTGAGACCGGCCTGATCGTAGAGCTGACGCACGCGCCGCAGGATCTCCGTGCGACCCGACCAGCGAGGGCCGACGATCTCGACGCTCGTCCCCTCCGTCGCCAGCCGGAAGATTCTCGTCACCTCGCTGTCACGCGCGAACAAACCTCGCTCCCCTCCGGCAGGCCGTCGCAGGATATGATCCTCGCTCGTTCCCTGGCTCCGCAAGGCAAACTCCGGGATCACTTTTCGCTCATTTCGTCCGTTGATGTGAAGGGGTGATGTCGCCCGTTCGATGGGCCCGGGGCTGGCTCTCATGGACAGAACCAGCCCCGGAGCTGCCGGCGTACCCGAGCAGCCAGGCAGCCGCCGCACTGAGGCGGCGCACGCGATCCGAGTACCCAGCTCGTCCGGCGCACTGCGAACGTAGCCCAGCGCCCCCGTGGTTCACGCGCGGAAAATCTACGGGTGCGTGGGAGGACGACTGCGCTGCGTGCTGGCGCTCGCTCTCTACGCGTCTCTGCGCGCTCGTTCGCCTCCCCCAGACGGACGCCTCTGTCGGGGGTCCCGCCTGTCGGTGGCCGGCCGTAGGCTGACGTCATGTGTGGACGGTTCGCGATGGACAAAGAGACCGACGACATGATCCAGGAGTTCGTCGCCGAGGGCGGAGACTTCCGCGACTGGCGGCCGAGCTGGAACATCTCGCCGACGGATCAGATACCGATCTTCCTCGAGAGCAAGAAGAAAGACGCGCCCTCGGTGCGCCGCGTCGAACTCGCCCGCTGGTCGCTCGTGCCGTCGTGGTCGAAAGAGCTGAAGACCAAGGTCCCCACGTTCAACGCGCGCGCCGAGACCGCCGCCGAGAAGCCGATGTTCAAGGCGTCAGTGGCCTCACGCCGTGCGATCGTGCCGGCGATCGGCTACTACGAGTGGCAGACCGATCCGGCCACCAAGAAGAAGACCCCGTACTTCATCCACGCTCCCGAGGGGGAGCTCCTCGGTTTCGCCGGCCTGTACGCCTGGTGGGCCGATCCGGCGCTCGACCGTGACGACCCGGCGCGGTGGCACCTGACCGCGACGATCCTCACGTCCGACGCGGTTCAGACGCTCGAGCACATCCACGACCGCAACCCCGTGCCGCTCCCTCGCGAACTCTGGGACCACTGGGTCGATCCGACCGTCGTCGGCGACCAGGCGCTCGTCGACGAGGCTGTGCGCGCGGCCCTCCCGGTCGCGGCTGACCTGCAGTTCGACCGTGTCGGGCCGGTCAGCGGGGACGGACCGGAGCTCATCCAGCCGCTCGAGCACGACGACGCCGACCAGGGCGGCACCGAGCACCGCGGCTAGCGGCTGAGCACCGCGCCTCGCGGTTCAGCGCCGCGCCAGGCGGCACGATGCATGACTGAGCCCCGGGTGGATCGGTGCAGCGCCGTTCCACCCGGGGCTCGCCCCACGCGCACTGGGAAGACGCCCGCCGCCGGTGAAGAACGGCTCCCCGGGCGCCGCATCCGGTGCGCTGTTCTGCACCGTACGAGCGGCCCCTGGTGCCGACAAGGGGAGTGACAGCCCGACGCGCGGGTGGTACCCGCTACAGCTCCCCGCGCCGCGCTCCCGCCCAGAGGTCGACCCCGGCGTCGATGGCGTGCTCATCGATGGCGGCGAGCTCGGCGTCGGTGAACTGCAGGTTGTCGAGGGCCCCGACGTTCTGCTCGAGCTGCTTCACGCTGCTCGCGCCGATCACCAGCGAGGTGACCCGCTCGTCGCGGAGCGCCCAGGCCAGAGCGAGCTGCGCAAGGGACTGGCCCCGCGCCGCCGCGATGTCGTTGAGCGCCCGGATGTGTCCCAGCGCGTCGTCCGTCAGCCAGTCGGCGTCGAGGGAACTGCCCTGCGCGGCGCGCGATCCCTCGGGGATGCCGCCGAGGTACTTGTCGGTGAGCATCCCCTGCGCGAGCGCGGTGAAGCCGATCACACCGAAGCCCTCTTCGTCTGCGGTGTCGAGCAGGCCCTCCTTCTCGATCCAGCGGTTGAGCATCGAGTACGACGGCTGATGGATGAGCAGGGGTGTGCCGAGGTCGCGCAGGATCTCCGCCGCGCGGCGTGCGTCGTCCGCGCCGTACGAGGAGATGCCGACGTAGAGGGCCTTGCCGGAGCGCACAGCCGTGTCGAGGGCCTGCATCGTCTCTTCGAGCGGCGTGGAGGGGTCCGGGCGGTGCGAGTAGAAGATGTCGACGTAGTCGAGTCCCAGACGGTCGAGCGACTGGTCGAGGCTCGCCAGCATGTACTTGCGTCCGCCTCCGCCCTGCCCGTACGGACCGGGCCACATGTCCCATCCTGCCTTCGACGACACGACGATCTCGTCGCGGAACGGCCGCAGGTCGTCGCGCACGATGCGCCCGAAGTTCACCTCGGCCGAGCCGTAGGGCGGTCCGTAGTTGTTGGCGAGATCGAAGTGGGTGATCCCGAGATCGAAGGCACGCAGCACGGTCGCGCGCTGCGTCTCAAAGGGACGGTCGTCGCCGAAGTTGTGCCAGAGCCCCAGCGAGAGCGCGGGGAGGTCGAGTCCGCTGCGGCCGGTGCGGCGATACTGCATGTGGTCGTAGCGGGAGGGGTCGGGTACGTAGGCCATGGGTTAAACCCTCGTACCCGGGCGGGATTCTGTCCAACAACAGAGCGCGATGCGATTCAGGTGCGATTCCTCTGAATTGGCTGCCGGGAGTTGGCGTAGCCGGTTGACCGGAGCCGCCGGGCGGAGTTGCGTCGGGAGATGGTCGCCATCGTCATCATCCTGCTGGTCCTCTGGGCGGTTCTCGCCTTCGTCGGGTTCGCCGTCAAGGGCCTGCTCTGGCTGGCCATCATCGCTCTCGTGCTCTTCGTGATCACCGCCATCGTCGGAGCGCTGCGCCGGGCCGGGCGCTGAGCCGGGCCGACCGCTGAGCCGCTAGAGCTCCCCCGCCGAGGCGGGATCGAGCGCCGCCGCGCCTGCGAAGGCGGGCAGGTACGGGGGCTCGGCCTCCGCCTCCATGACGTCCGCCACCACCACCGAGATGTTGTCGTGCGCCTGAAGCGCCACCGCGGTCTCGACCAGGAGGTCGGCGACATCCTGCGGATGGGCGTCGGAGCCCAGGCATTCCCGCACGAGCTCCAGCGGCACGTAGTCGGTCAGGCCGTCGCTCGTCAGGAGCCAGCGGTCACCGACCTGGGGCGCGTCCGTCGCGAGGTGCAGCGCGCGGCCGTCCTCCGGATCGCCCGTGAGCACCTCCATCACGACGGAGCGGTACGGATGCACCTTGGCCTGCTCGCTGGTGAGGCGGCCGCTCTCGACGAGTTCCTGCACCAGCGAGTCGTCGCGGGTCATCTGCGTCAGCTCGCCCGCACGCAGCCGATACGCCCGTGAGTCGCCGAGGTGAGCGATCCGGATGACGGCGCCGTCGCTGAAGATCCCGGTGAAGGTCGTGGCGAGTCCGGCGAGCGCCGGGTCGCGCCTCGACCGCGTCGCGAGCTCAGCGTTCGCGATCGCGACCAGCTCGCGCAGGCGGTCGTCGGAGCGCACCAGGCCGTGGGTGGCGTCGAGCGTCGCCGCGATTCGGATCGTGACGGCGGATGAAGCGACATCGCCACCGGCATGGCCGCCGACGCCGTCGGCAACGAATGCCGAGAGGGCCGACGCGTACAGCGAATCCTGATTGTCGTCGCGGTACTCGCCGCTCGTCGAGCGCAGGCCCGTGGTGAAAGCGAACATGAATGTCGAATCTACCGGTACATCCGGAGTCCGAGTGGCCGGTGTGCGGTGATCTGCTGCGATCAGCGTCGAGCGCGCCGTGCCGCGCGGTTGCGCGCGAACACCCAGCCGACGATCCCTCCGATCAGGAAGACGACGAGCACGAGCAGCCAGGTCGGGATCGTGAGCTGCGTCCACAGCAGGAAGATGGTGGCCTGGTCGTTGCCGACACCGTTCTGGATGGCGACGATCAGCAGCAGGACCACGAGCAGGATGGCCAGCCATTTGCGCTTGAGGTACCGTACGAAGCCGTTTTCGGTCGTGTCGGATTGGTGAGCGGTCATCCGCGGTCCTCTCGCTGCGGGTCCAGCCGTTGGAACCCGATGCGGCTCAGTATTGCGGCTGCGGACGCCGCGGCGCTAGAGCGGGCTATTCGGCGAGCACCACGGGCGGCGGCGTGACGACGCGTGCACCCTTCAGGCGCATCGCCGGCTTCTCGACGACGAACCAGCTGGCCGTGGCGAGCAGGAGGGTCAGCGGGATGGCGATCGCCGCGAACACCGGGACCCCGAGTGCGGACAGGCCGGCCGAGGCCAGAACCTGCTGCACCGGGAACGCGTAGATGTACGTGCCGTACGACACATCGTTGCGCAGCCGGAAGGCTCGGGCCTTCACCAGAGTGCCGACGGTGATGACGCCGTAGGCGATCGGCAGCGCGGCGACGACCCGGTAGTCAGGGAGGAGGGACGACACGGCGACGATGACGGCGGCCACGCCGACCAGCCACCATCGTGCAGGGATGACCGTGCGCCACTGGTAGATGAGGGCACCGGCGGCGAACATCAGGCCGAACCGGGAGCCGTTCGTGAGATCGACGTTGTGGCTCAGTCCCGTCGTCGTCACGATGAGACCGGCGAGGCAGAGCACGAAGAGCGCCGGGACCACGATCTTGAAGCGGAAGAGGTTGGCGAGGCCGAGGGCGAGCACGACCAGGTAGCAGAGGAACTCCCAGTAGAGCGTCCACAGCGAGCCGTTCCAGACATCCGGATACGGCACGCCGGCCGGGGTGCCCGCGATGCCGTACTGCGTCATCTCCAGCCCCGCGTTGTGAAGGACGTAGCCGATCGCGCTCGCCGCGTATCCGTCGGGGAAGCCGTTGCCCGCGAGCAGGATTCCGATGGGCGCGATGACGAGCGCGGTCAGGATGAGGCAGGCCCAGAACGCGGGAAGGATGCGCAGGAAGCGGGCCTTCAGATATGGCCACCAGGCGGGCCGGCGGATCCAGCTGGAGACGATCAGGAAGCCGGAGATCGCGAAGAACCCGTCGACCCCGGTCTCGCCGAGCAGCTGCGTGACCGGGTGCGAGGGCGACGGCGTTCCGGTGAGCGGGAAGGAGTGCCAGACGATGACACTCAGCGCAAGCGCCAGCCGTACAGCATTGAGTGCGTTGCGCTTGGGTTCGAACGTCTCCTCGATCGTCCCCCGAATCTGAGAGATACTCATAAAGCGCAAGGTTACTCTCCATGCCCGTCCTTGGCTCACCCCCATTCGGCGGTCGCGGAGCACGTAGAAGCCAGGCCATCACCTGGGGGTCGAAGGGTGCCGGCGCGCAGCGGAGGACAGACGTGTTGTCGCGCTGAGTGGGGCGCCTAACGTTCGATGAGGAAGCGGGCGCTCCGGGTCGATCGCCTGCTCCCCATGCAGTCGGGCGTCGTTGTGTCGGGAATCAGCGCCGTCTTCCGGGGCCGGTTCTCCCCATCTGAATCGGTCCCGGCTGTGCACGAGGTCGCTCGGGTCCCGGTCACGGAGGAGACTGGCGCCATGGATGCGATCAGAGCGGCGGTCGAAGAACACTGGCGGGCATCGGAAGCCGGCGACACCGACATCGAGCACGCGATCTATGCGGAGGACGCGATCCTCGACTATCCGCAATCGGGTGAGCGTTACCGCGGCCGGTCGACCATCGCGGCGCAGCGGGGCGGCCATCCGGCCGATCGGCGGTTCAGCGTGCTGCGGATCGTCGGCAGCGGTGACCTCTGGGTGAGCGAAGTCATCATCACCTACGACGGTGCGCCGAGCTATTCGGTTTCGGTGATGGAGTTCGCCGACGGCGCCGTCGCGCACGAGACGCAGTACTTCGCCAGTACCTTCGGCGCGCCCGAATCGCGCATCGCGCTCGCCGAGGCGATGCCGGGCCGCACGATCGAGCGCGCGTAGGTCCCGACCGACTTCTCGACCCGGCCCCTCGTGAGCGACTCTCGGTAGGATGCAGCGCGTGAACATCAAACTTGAGAACGTCGGCATCGCAGTTCGCGACCTCGAAGCAGCGATCTCCTTCTTCACCGACCTCGGCCTGAGCGTCCTCGGCCGCGACACGGTCAGCGGCGAGTGGACGGACACCGCGGTTGGCCTCGATGGAAACCACGCGAACATCGCCATGCTCCAGACGCCAGACGGCAACGGCCGCCTCGAGCTCTTCGAGTACATCCATCCCGAGGCCATCGAGACGGAACCCACCCTCCCCAACGAGATCGGCATGCACCGCGTCGCCTTCTCCGTCGACGACATCGACGACGCCCTCGAGATCGCGGCGAAGCACGGCTGCTTCCCGCTTCGCGGAGTGGCCACCTACGAGGACATCTACAAGCTGTCGTACGTGCGCGGTCCGAGCGGCATCATCGTGATGTTCGCCGAAGAGCTCAAGAAGACCGAAGAGCTCAAGAAGAACTGACGGCCAAACGCCCCGGCTCCTCTCGGTCGTCGACGAAACGGGTCACCGAGTTCACGAACTCCTCGACGTGCGTCGCGAAGAGCGGGTGGGGTGGCTCCGGACAACCAGGCAGTTCCTGAGGCGCGGGCAGGAGCTGAAGCAGGCGATCGACGGTGGTGCGTTGATGTGCCGGATTCTCGGGGACCGACGGCAGCACCGCCACGGGGATGCGAAACGCGGCGATCTCCTCATCGGTCACGCCACGTACGGTCTCGCCGCGAAGCAGTGCGTCTGCGACGTCCGGTGGCGCGCCCTGCCCGAGAAGACGGTCGCGCTCGTCCCGCGGCGTCGCCGGCCACGCCAGCAGCAACCGATGAACGCGGTCAGGTTCGGAGAGAGCTAACCGGAGGGCCGCCGAACAGCCGTTCGAGCCGGCCACGACGGTCGCCCCTTCGCCCGGAAGCCACGACTGCAGGTGCGCCGACTCGGCTTTCCAGCTGGGCGCGCGCGGCGCTCGGTCGGGTGCGATGACGGTGAATCCGCGGCCCCGCAAGCCGTCGACGACTCCCGATCGCTTCCAGAACCGGTTCGCATCCATGTCGTCCCAGAGACCACCATGGACGAGGAGCACCTGGGTCACGCGTCGTCGTCGACGTCGCCCCACGCGGCGATATCGATGCCGTGGTTGTCGGCCGAGGCCAGGGTCCACCATGCGGGGGCGTTCGAGCCATCGGCCAGGCGTCCGCCAGCACCCTGGACGGCGGCGACCCGGGCTTCCGCCCGGTCGTTCGGGACGGCCACGTCGATGTGCGTCCTGCCCCGACCCGGCGTGCTGATCTCGTCGAACCACATCCGCGGCCCCCGCCGCAACGGGTCCACGAGAAGTCCGCCGACCGCCTCGTATCCGAGGGCGGCGACCCAGAAGTCGCCGGTATGCACACCTTCTGCCTCGGCGATCGCGATCTGGATCGTGTGCAGCCGGGACGGATCGGGCTCGAGCCCCAGTTCCTGGGCAATGGCCGAGATGCGCCGCACGAGGTCAGCATCGACGATATCCAGTCGTCCGCCCGGCGTTGCCGCAGTGCGAACGACGACTGCCTCCGGTCGGAGGTCGATGTCGGGCTCCCGGCCCACTTCTGCGGTCACCGCTGCGATGCGGCGGATGAACTCCACGCCGGTTGCGAACGACCCAGTGGGGTACACGGTCTGCGCACCGCCGTACAAAACGTGCCAGCCGCTCGTGCCCGGCTCGTCATGAAACCGCCGGGAACTGATCCACTCAGGCATCGACCCACCCCGCCATCCCGAGGCGAGCGCCCCGCGTGGCAAACCTAATCCGCAGATCGCACCGGCTCAAGCGCCAACTTCTGATGTGTGGCTCGAGGTGGTCAGCGGCGGCCCGGGTCGAGGTTGACGCCGATTCCGCTCTTCAACTCGGGGTCGGGAGTGTTCGCGAGCAGTTCAGGGTTCAGCCAGAGCAGCTGGGTCTCGGTGAGGCCGAAGCGCCGGGTCACCTGGTAGATCGTGTCGTAGGGGCTCGGGATGTAATAGGCGAGCGTTCCGTTGTCGCTGACCGTCCGTCCGCGGGCGTTCGTCGCGGAGCCGCTGTCGACGGCCTTCAGGCCCGGGAATGCCGAGGGGAGCGTCCACGTGATCGCCGCGGCTGCGATCACCCGCGCGTCTCCGGCGGGAGTCTCCTCAATCGAGTGCAGGAACGTCGGGTCGCCGAATGAGGCGAGGTCGACGAGCAGGGGCATGACGAGTTCGCCATCCGACGCGGTGGTGCTCGCATCCGAGTTCAGGGCGAAACGGTCCTCGTCTTGAATGTTCTCCGGGAGGCCGTCGTGCCGCTTACCGGTCATCATCAGATCGATTCCGGTCAGGCTGGCGTGAGCCGGGTCGTCCGGGCGGATGCGCACTTCGATGCCTCGGTCCGGCCTGACCACGATGCGCACGGCCCCCGTCAGCGGATGCTCGGCAACGGGATCCGAGATCGGCTCATGCTCGATGACACGAAGTTCGCCCGTGCCGATCGTCTGGCCGGCGACGAGAAGGTTCGGGAGCGGCTGCGCGATCGGCACGGCTCGCGACGTCGTTTCTGATCGCGGGGTCGTTCGGGTCGGAGGAGCGAGCAGCGCGCATCCCGACATCAGCCCCACGACGCATGCTGCGACCACGGCCGCGGTGACGCGACCAACCCCCCGACGAATCATGGCTTGACACTACCAATGTGTGCGGCTGCACTGCCGGATTGCTGATCAACGCACCGCGGGCCGGGTGCTACGCTCGCGTCACCGTGGTGATCGACTCGTTGCCAAGCGCAGGAAGGAGCGGCTGATGGTTGTGTCTCGCCGTTCCGACCGCACTCGTTAGAGGCCACGAACGCGTGGCCTCCGTCCAAGGAGCCACACCATCATGTTGAAGACAGATCTCGACCCCACCCGATTCGAGTGGCGAGGACCATTCGCCGACGAGGAGATCAATGCGCTGCACGCCGAAGCATTCGGCCATGAACCGTCCGAGGACGACTGGAACGACCAACTCGGTCGCCTGAGCCTCGGGTGGGTCACCGCCCGCGACGACGCCGGCCTCGTCGGATTCGTCAACATCATCTGGGATGGATCGACGCACGCCTTCGTGGAAGACACCGCTGTTGCGGCACGTGTCCGACGGCAACGCATCGGAGTTCGGCTGATCGAGATCGCACGTGAGCATTCCGTCGAGGCCGGCTGCGAATGGCTCCATGTCGACTTCGAAGATCATCTGAAGACCTTCTACTTCGACGCGTGCGGTTTCATGCCGACGAACGGAGGGCTCCTCAAGCTCCGGTGAGGTGCCGACCACGCCGGGTCATGTCGCTATCCCAGGTGCCGCGTGAAAAACGCGGCCGCGTCTTCACCCGCGTATGCCGGGACCCCGGTGTGGCCGCCCATGTTCGCATGCAAGCTCTTCTCCGGAGAACCGAATGCGTCGAACAGTTCCAGGGCCGCCTGCCGGTCGTTCCCCTCGTCGTCCCATTGCAGCAGAACATGCAGCGGAATCGTGACGAGGCGGGCCTCCTCGAGGATGGCGCGAGGTATGAAGCTCCCGGCGAACAACCCCGCTGCGGTGATGCGCGGCTCAACGGTTGCCAGCCGGACGCCGATGGAGATCACCCCGCCCGAGTAGCCGACCGGCCCCTCGATCTCCGGCAGCGAGAGGAGACCATCCAGTGCAGCCCGCCACTCCGGGACCGCCTGTTCGACCAGTGGCAGCACGAGCCGGTCGATGATGTCGTCGTCGACCCGCTCGCCTGCTTCGAGTGCCCGGCGCAGGTCGGCACGGGCTGCGTCGACGGCGGTCAGCTTGGGCCGATCGCCGGCGCCGGGGAGCTCGATGGTGGCTGCGGCGAAACCGTCTGCCGCGGCGAGCCGAGCTCGGGCGGCCAACCGCGGCCGCATCCTGGCCAGTCCACCGGGGTGTCCGAGCAGGATCAGCGGGGCGGGCGTGGAGGTGGGTTCGGGCGTCCAGAGGATGCCCGGAATCTCACCGAGAAGGAAGTCGCGTTCTACGACGCCGTCGTTGAGACGCGGTTCAGAGGTGAATTGCATGGTCGTGCCTTTCGGGAAATGCGCTGAATGGCGCTCCCGGACGACCTATCGCCCGACCGTGACCTCAAGAAGGAGCACCCACGTCGATACGTTCATGGGTATCACCTCCTCGCTCAGTTGTACGGCCACCGAGAAGGCTAGCAAGTTCATCGCCCCCTCGGTGGATAAGTTTGTCATGACGACGACTGTCGGTCTCGCGAGGAGGCAGGGGAACGGTGAGCAGGGGGATGGGAATCCGCGTCGGGTATGCGATGGCAACGGCGTTGACGTGGGTGCCGGCGGTCGTACTGGTCGCTGCGAAGTTGTCGTGGGGAGGTGTGCCCGCGACCGTGCCCGTGCACTGGATCGGCGGAGGTCGTGCCGATGAGTTCCAGAGTTCGATCACGGCGTTCTGGCTTTCCCTGGTGCCGGCACTCGTGTGCGCTGTCATCGCGGTGGTGGTGCTTGTGGCGAGCCACGACGCGCGGCGCATCTACGGTGCTCTCGGGTTCGGAGTGCTCGCCCTCGTGGCTGCGGCAGCGAGCGTTCAGTGGCTCGTGGACGTTCTGACTGCCCTCGTGGCCGCGGACGGAGGGGACAGCCGCATCGGTGCGCCGTTCCTGCTGCAACTCGCCTCTCTCGCCTTCGGCCTGTTGGTGTTCGGCGTGGCGATGATCGGGAAACGAGACCGGACGCCGACGCGTGACGCCTCGATGACAGGGGAGACAGCCGCGCCGACCGGCGTACAGTCGGGTGCCTGAGGCCCCGTGGAGCACGTGCTGCACCCAGGGAGGAGGGCCGTCACATGTCCAATAGTCGAAGTATGGGGACGCGTACGGACACCCGCCGTGCGGAGGCGTTCAGCGACGCCGTCATCGCGATCGTCATCACGCTCCTGGTGCTCGAGCTCACGCCGCCGAAGACCCCTCCCGGCGACCTGCTGGCCGGGCTGCTGGGTCAGTGGCCGACGTATCTGGCGTACGCGGCCTCCTACATCTATCTGGCTGTGATCTGGATGAACCACAAGGCCGCCTTCAACCGGATCCGGGAAATGGACGTCGGCCTGCAATGGGCGAACTTGGGGATCCTCGCGACACTGGCGCTGTTGCCTTGGCCGACAGCTGTGATCATCGACAGGGCCAAGACGGGCAATCTGACGGACGAGCGGGTCGCCGTCGCGCTGTACGCGATCGTCGGGGCCGCGCTGTGCCTCGCCTGGCTGGTGTTCTTCTCGCACCTGGCGCGGCATCCCGAGCTCACCGAGGAGCATGTGGACGATTCGTACTTCGCCCACGAGCGCCCGCGGGCATTTGCCGGGGTCGTGCTGTACCTGGCGGCGGGGGCGTTGGGTTTCCTCATCCACCCGCTCGTCGCGTCGGTGATCTTCATCATCCTGCCGGTCTTCTACGGCCTCACCAGTCACGGATTCGACCAGAGGCCGGCCTTCCTCCGCCGCTTCGGGAGGAAGAAGTCCGACGAGGATGGTTGACGACTCGCGGATCGGTCTGGGCTGCCGATGTGCCGGCGGCGAATAGTAGACCGTCCGGTCGAGGGGTACCGTCCGCGCTGACGCCTCCGGAATTTGCATGACGGGGCGTCGCGACCCGCTAGGGAGAAACTCATGGAACTGAAGCTCGGTGTACTGGCACTACTCGAAGCGAAGCCCGACAAAGCAGGAGACCTGAAGGAATTCCTGATCGGAGGTAAAGCCCTGGTCGACCTCGAACCGGGGACCCGCACCTGGTACGCCTTCCAGATCGACGATACGCATTTCGGCATCTTCGACACGTTCGCCGACGAGGATGCGCGGCAAGCGCACCTGAACGGCGCCATCCCCAAGGCGCTCGGCGAGGTGGGTCCGAACCTGCTGGCGAAGGACCCTGAGCTCAACACCATCGACCTGCTCGCCGTCAAGCACGAAAAAGGCGACTGAGCCCAGCGCTGGGACCTCACACGACAGGGCTTCGGCGCCGCATGGCTCCCGGAGTTGAATCCGAGCCCCGTCGGCGCCGATGGGCACTGCCTCTGGTCGCGGGCCTCGGACGCGCGTACCGTCGTTCCATGACGAACCTCATCGAGAGACTGGCTGACTCCGTGCCCTCCTGGGGTGCGCGGCTCGCGTACGGCGAGAAGACCACGCTCGACGGACACGACATCCTCCCCGTCGCGATCGTCGTCTTCGGCTTCGGAGGCGGCGAGGGGTCTGGTGACGATCCGGATGGCGCCAAGCGCGGCGAGGGAAGCGGCGGCGGTGGCGGCGGCTACGCGATACCGATCGGCGCCTACATCGGCGGGCCCCATGGGCCGACGTTCCGCCCGAATCCGGTCGCGCTGGTCATCGCCGCGGCTCCGCTGGTGTCAGCGGCCGGGCTGGCGCTGGCGCGGCTGCTGCGGTCGAGCTGATCCGGCCGGCTCGGGGCGGGGGCGGCCATCGGTGAGGGGCTCGGCATGATCGCCGTGTGCGGGCCCTCAGCTGGCGAGGCTTCGCGCGGTTCTCACCCGGCCAGATGGAGGCGGTGCAGTCGTCCCGGGTCGAACTCGAATTCGAGATCGATCGGGCCGAGTTCCGTGGCGATGCCGACGAGCTCGCGAGCCCAGCGGCCGATCTGGCCGGTGCGATGGACCATGCCCCAGCTCAGCGTCGGCGTTTCGTCGATCGGGATGTACACGGCAGTGCCCCGGTCGTAGTACTTGAGCCCCTGGCCGCAGGCGAACGCCACCGACTCACTGTCGTTGGTGATGGACCAGAGCACCTCCTCGCGGGTGGGTGTCGGCGCGTCGCTCTCGGTCACCCGGCGTGCCGTTGGAAAGACAGCCGCCTCCCAGTAGTCCGGGACCGGCAGGCCGGACGGGAGGATGTCGTAGGCAGCGAGCTCTTCGAGAGAAACCGAGGCGCGGCCGGCGAGTTCGTGAGCAGGTCCGACCATCAGCACGATCGGCTCGGTGAAAGCCGTCGGCCCGACGTGAAGGTCGGGCTCTTCGACCGGTAACCAGAGGAGCGCGACGTCGATGTCGCCGTTCCGGATCGGTGTGAACGGGTCGTCGATGCGGATTTCGCGGAGGCGGAAGTCGACCTGCGGGAAGCGGCTTCGGAAGACGGCGGTCATCGGCGCCAAATCCTGCCACATCGGGCCCATCACGCCGAACGTCAGGGTTTCCGGACCATGGTGCGCGGTGTTCCTGGCATCCTCGACGCCTTTGAGGATGCGTCGGTAGCCCGCTTCGAGGTCGTCGCGCAGCTGGACGCCGAGCGGTGTCAAGGTCACTTTGCGGCTGGTGCGCTCGAACAGTGGAGCGCCGATCCGCTTCTCCTGCTGAGCGATCGACTGACTCACCCGGGGCGCTGAGATGTACAGCTTCTCGGCCGTGCGACCGAAATGCAGTTCCTCGGCGAGGGTCAGGAAGATCTCGATATCACGCAGCTCCACCCGCGTCATTCTCCTCGATCGTTAACTCCGGGCGCAATGCTCCTTTCGTGACCGGACATTGTTCGGAATCTGCTGGTCCACGAGGCTTTCAGACATTCCGAACAGCCACCCAGGCAAGGAGAAATGAAATGACTTCGACCATGACCACTGCACCCCGGATGTCCAACCCGGTCGCTATCCTCGACGGCGCTTCGGGGGCGATCTTCGGGCTGATGAAAGCCGCCCGGCAGACGGACCTGGCGCACTCGACGCTCGAGCTCGTGCATCTGCGGGTCAGCCAGATCAACGGATGCAGCCCGTGCGTGGATTCCGGCGTGAAGAGCGCGAAGCAGGCAGGCGAAACCGACGAGCGCCTGCACGCGGTGGTGGCCTGGCGCGAGATGCCGTACTTCACCGACGAGGAGCGCGCCGCGCTCGCTCTGGCGGAGAGCGCCACCCGGCTGGCAGACCGGTCGGACGCCGTTTCGGACGAGGTGTGGGACGAGGCGGCGAGCTTCTTCGACGAGCGGCAACTGGCCGCCCTCGTCCTCTACATCGCGACGACGAACCTGTTCAACCGGCTCAACGCGACCACGCGTCAACTCGCCGGCGGCTCCTGGAACTAGCCGGTCCCGAGCAACGACCAACAACGACCACTCCCGCACGAACAAAGACGAAAGGCACCACGATGACTACAGTACGAACGCACCGATACACGGTCGAGACCGGCAACTTGGCCGCGATGCTCGAGCACCGCACGAACCTGATCAACGGCATCCGTTCGGCAAACCCGGCTTTCGCCGCTGCGACGCTGATCCGGCTGGAAGACGGCTCTTACCTCGACATCTGGCGCTGGGACTCCGCCGAGGACATGCAGATTGCGGCGCAGGCCGCGGCGGGCTTCCCGTTGGTCGGTGCCACGCTGTCCTTGACCACGGACCACACGATCATCGACGGAGAGATCCTGGACGAACGCTAGGTCACCCTGATCGAAGGAGGAGCACAATGAAATTCAACTCTGTCGTCGAACCGAACGAACCGATGCGTGGGTTGGTGGTGCCGTCCACGGTTGTCGAGAACCTCGAGCAGGCCAGCGGAGCCAAGCGCCCACGCATCACCGTGACCATCAACGGCCACACCTGGCACACTCGACTCGCCATCATGCGAGGGCGCCACCTCATCGGCTTCAGCAACGCCAACCGCGCAGCGACGGCCACCGAGGTCGGCGACGAGGTCGTGATCGACGTCGACGTGGACGAATCGCCCGAAGTCGACGAAACGCCGACCGACGTCACGGACGCGCTGCAGGCCGAACCCTCCGCTCAGGCTCGATTCGACGCGCTCACCACCAGCCAACGAAAGCAGCAGATCCGCCTGATCGACCAGGCGAAGACCTCGGAGACGCGTGCCCGACGCATCGTCAAGCTCGTAGAAACCCTCCGCGGATAGCGGACGCGAGCGAGACCCGACGACGAGGTGGGTCGTAGCCGAAGGGCCGCGCTTGCTATGGGGTGGTGCCGTCAGATGCAGCGCGACGGTCCCCGCGGGTGTTTGGAGCGCTGATCACGAGGAATCGAGCGTCCGCTGTCCCGGGATACACGAGCTGGTGCGGTATGCCGGGCGGCACCTGGACGCCATTGCGCGGTTCGAGATCGACCGCGCCGTCACGGGTGTTCATCCGCGCCGATCCTTCGAGCAGGTAGAAGAACTGTGCGGCGGTCTGGTGAAGGTGCCATTCTTCGCCTGCCCCTGGTGGAACGCGCTCCTCGATGACCGAGAGGCCTGGTTCGTCGACGAGTCGCCAACCGTCCGAGACCTCGCCCCAGGTGTAATGGTCTGCGGACTGGCTGTTGGTCGATTCGATCATGGGCCTATTCTTTCAACAGGCCCCCCGACGGGGTGGGCTGCGCCTGACATCGCCGGCGCTCGTAGGTGGCCGCAACGTGAGACCGCTCAGCGGCCGGGCACCTGGAACGCAAACCTGTCGTCGGGCGAGAATCGGTACTCGTCGTCGCAGCGGAACCCGCGCAGCCACTGTTCTCCCTCAATGACCCGCAGGTAGAACCCTTTAGGGAAACTCGCGTCGTCAGTCAGCGGTGCCGAAGCGACCGTGAGAGCGCCCGCGGGGGACGTGCCGGCCGACAGCACGGAATCCGGAGCGTTCGCCTGGGAAGCCATCGCGAGCCGTAAGTAGGGGCCGGTGTCGGGCGGCGCCAGCTCGAACCCGTGGGACTGTGCCGCCGAGAATACCTCTGGGAGAGTCGCGCCGGTGCTCAGATGCAGATCGGCCAGCGCGCACTCAACGACGCTGATCTCTTCGCGGTCTCGTAAGTCGAAGATCGCGTGATCCAGCAGGGTCTCGGCGTATGCGTTGAGCAGGACGCCGCCCGAACGGAGCGCCGCTCGGAGCTCGGCGCGGGTCGGGCCTCCGACCTGAAGACGGAGGGGCGTCGTCTCGGTTCCGTCGGTGGGCTTCACGTGTCAAGGCTATCCAGGATCACCGATGGTCTCCGTCGCAACGAGGTTCGTCGTCATGGATCAACGGCTCGACGGCCTGATTTGAATCTGCGGGGTTTATGCGGAGTGGCCGACTGCCAGAAAGAAGAAACCCCCGCCATGCAGAAGCTAGGCGAGGGTTCCAGTGGCTCCGACCGGCATCGATCCGGTGACCTTTCGATTTTCAGTGAGCCTGGGCGGTTTTCGCTCATTTCTTATGGGCGTGATATCGCCCTGATCAGGGATTCTTCTGAATGGTCTCAGTTGGTTTCAGTTCGTTTTCGCGCGTTTATGGCACATTAATGGCACAAGATCGGGCCGTCTGTCGGGCTCCAGGAGAGTGATTCGGCTGACCAGATAATGACGGATGCTTCACGTGGAGGTCAGCCCACGCGGGTGGGCGACAATGTTCAGGTTGCTCGTCGAGTCATCGGTCGGGAGCCGATCAGTCGGATGTTCTGCTCGTCGGGTCGGCTATGCTGCAACCGCTCGATCGCGTCACGGATTGTGACCTGGCTCGTGCGACTCCCCTCGTTCTGGATCCCCACGTGCCACAGGGAGTGTTCAACCAACTGGACGGTCCATGCTGGTTGATCAACACACGAACTATCGTGCGCGGACCCGGATAGTTGGCGCCAGATCCGAGTTGGACGGTGGACATGCGCGGAATTCTCACCCCGAACCGATGTTGCCGTCGCCCCGTCATCACGCATCTTGCAGGGCGACCCATAAGAAAATGCGAAACGCATGCGACCTGGTACATCACGGCCGGGTGCCATCGGTGAACCAGACGGCCGAAGGTCAACCAGCCCACGGGCGGGCGCGGTCGCGCTGAGGGATCGTTGCCCAAGCCTCACACTCACGAGCTCACGCGCGAGG
The DNA here is from genome assembly GCF_027921845.1 of Leifsonia poae. GTDB lineage: Bacteria > Actinomycetota > Actinomycetes > Actinomycetales > Microbacteriaceae > Leifsonia > Leifsonia poae. The sequence continues at coordinate 207,294 of NZ_BSEN01000003.1, read as the reverse complement.
ATCGCCAAGCTACAACTTGGGTCTTGAATGGCTCGAGACGCCGATACGCTTCGCGGGCGAATGAGAGTTGCCAGTCAAGGTCCTTCTGCCGCAACTCAGCATGAATGTGAATGTAGTTCCGGGCGGTGTAGTAGCCCGCGATCTCAGTCCCAAGCTTCTGGTCAACGATCCCGAGCCGGACAGCCGCGGCAACCTTGCTGTCGAATCTAATCTTCGACTGTTGAGTCTTGCGCACTGCTCGAACCGCGCCTACGATGTCGTCGGCGTCGCTTGACGGAAGTGCTCGAATCTTGTTCTGGATGTATCCAGGTAGCGGGCGCTCCACGAGTGCCTCGAAGGTGAACAGCTGCTCAACTTCTGGCTCGTGCGCTGCCTCCACAAAGAGGAGATGGTGGATGCACGCCTCGTAGATTGACGCATACTGCTGCACCTGCAGTTGGATCTGGGCTTGAATCGCCCAATCCTCCTCGATACGGAGCCCTTCCCACAGCTTGTATAGATACCGCGCGGCGTAGAACTCCTGTCCCAGCCGACTCCTCAATTCCTCATCATCGATGAAGTCGAAGTACTCGCGGTGCCACGTCAAGTCTCCCGGGAGGTCGCTGCGCGCGTACTCGATGGCTTCGGTTCGTGTTGGCTCGGGCAGAGGCATGGACCCAGTCGCTTCCTGCGCGAGAAGGCGCGCGTCCCAAGTCTGGAGGGACATGCTGCGACATTTGAAGCAACACGCGAAGGCGGGGTCCGCTGCGCAAATACGCGACACCTGAACCAGACCTGCCCGAGCCCCTCGAGGATCGTCGCCGCAACGCGCGACTAGAGTCGTCGCATGGCGGGCCCTTGGGACCTCGTGCACAAGTTGCGGATGGAGAAGCATGGCGAGGTGCAGACCGAGGCGCTGACGGCGCTCGTTGAAGTTCTTGTCCAACAGGCGGAGACTTCGAAAGCGCAGTCCGACTCACTCGAACAACAGGCGGTCGCCGCCTCGCGTCAAGCAGAGGCGGCACAGCAGCAAGCCGAGACGTCACACCTGCAGGCCCTCGTTGCGAGGGAGGAAGCAGACGCGTCGCGTGTCTCGCAACGGACGTCTGCGCGTATTGCGCTTGGATCGCTGATCGTGGCTGCCGCTTCGTTGGCTGTGGCAACCATTGCGCTGGTGCTCCCCACCTGACCGCGTGGGCCGGCCCCTTTGCGCGCAAGAGGATGCATCTACGAGCCAGGCACGCCCTAACGGTCCTCGCGAAAGAAGGCGATCCGGGCTTCCGCGTAGTCGCTCAACTCTCGTTCGAGCTCGTCAATCAACGCGCTGACGATGGCCTGCAACTCGTCGTGGCTGATGAGTCCGAATACGTTCTCGCGGTCACCCACTGAGATGGACAGGCTCGGGTCAGGCAGCGCTCCCAGGCCGCGCCCTTGAGGCCTGCCCGGTCGGGCGACCCACTCTTCGTTGTCGAACTCGGACTCGTCCATGTGCTCGATGGTGTTGCGGAGAGCGCGAAGCTGCGGGTGAGGGGGGCGTGGCTGACGGCCGCGTTCGGTGTACAGCCGCTTGATCCAGCGCTCGAGATTGTCGGCGCTGATCACGAGCAGCGCTTCAGCCGTCCACGCGGCCTGCCATGAGGCCGCGAGCTCATCCATCGTGACGTCGCCATCCATGCGCCCGTACATGTTGTCGACGTTATGGAAATGCCTGACTCTCTCCTTGACGTTGTGGAGCTGCTCGCGAACCGCGCCTGCCCAGGAAACGGCGAGCGATCGAATCACATCTTCACCGTCAGGATTGAAAGACTGCAGCGGTTCGGGGACACCAGGCGTCATGAACAGAAAATAGCGGCAGGATCCGCCTCTGGTCCCAATTCGTGCGCCTCCTGCCACGAGGACAAGTGAGCGTTGAACGGCCTTCTCATCGTCTCAGCCCAGCTTCGGGCTTCCTACTCGACGCGGAGTCTTCGACTGAAGCTGGTCTCGTCCATGGGTACATAGTGCGGCGGCGAGTTTCCGTGCTGCTTGCGAGCCCACGTACCGACTCGCGTGCCGCCGCCGCCGCATTCGCGAGACCGCGATCGGCTCGGTCGCGTCGAGCTGCGAGCACGAACTGCTCCCGCGCATCATCTACGTCAGCCGCGACGAGGTGCAACCGGTTGGAGTTCCGCCCGCGTGTCAATCCCACGTAGACACTTGCTGTCCCCGTCGCATAACCGACCAGCGTGTGCGACTCGGCCACCGTCATGCCCTGCACGCCGTGGGCGGTCGCGGCATACGCGAGATGCGCGTGCTCGGCGACGTACTCGGCAGGCAGCCGTACCGTGCGTTTCCGCCGCCCGCTGGCATTCTCGGCAGCCCAGACCGCGCCATCCTCGCCCACGCGTCGGACGACCCACGTCTGCCGATTCGCCACCCGCACGCCGAGTCGTTCCGCCGAGTCTGGATCAAATCGCCGCACCCGATGCTCAGACCATCGCTTCCAATCACAGTGCGGTTGGCATCGACATCACTAGCGCGCACCCGCTCCTCGCGTATCCGCGCATTCAACTCTCGCGCCTCGTCGTTCGTCGCAACGGTCATCGCGCAGTCCTCGCGCCACTCGCGCGCAAGCGCCTCGAGCTGCGCATCCGGGCTCTCATGAATCGCAACGAGACCGAGCGCGCACAGCCGGTCGAAGACAGCCTCCGGATGCTCCCCGCGCCGCATCTGCACGGTGACCGCCGCGTACTCCGGGTCGACGAATCGGTGCACGGCCGTCATGCGATGCATGCGGGGGAGTAGCTGCGCGGTCATGTCGAGAACGACGCCGCGCCCGACCGCGGAAAGCTGAGCGCGGTCGGCGACGAGGGCGACGCTGGCGACGTGCTCGTCGGCAACGGTCAGGAGCGCGAGCGCGGTGTCCTGGTCGAGCATGCCCGCCTCGTCGACGACGATTCGCTCGCCGAGAGTGAGCCGAGCGGATGCCGCGGGGCCGGCGTACGCGGCATCCGTGTCAGGGTCGTGGTCGCCGACGGCGAGCCGCGTCTACACGCCGTCGCGATTCCACCGCCACCCGTGCTCGTACACGAGCTTGGCGACGCTGTCGGCTGCAACCCCGAGCTCCTGGTGCGCAACGTCGGCCGCCTTTTTCGTCGGCGTGACCACCCGGCTCTTGCGACCCTGCCTTGCCGCTGCCTTGATCGCGGCGGCGAGCATCGTCGTCTTGCCCGCGCCGGCCGCGCCCTCCACGACGACGAGCGATTGAGCGGATGCCACGGCCGCAGCCGCGCGCGCCTGTGCAGGGTCGAGCAGGAGTCGCTGCGCGATGCGCGACAGGTCCGGCGTGCGTACCTGCGGCCGCTCGGCACGCGCCGTGAGCAGATCGCGCAGCCGGGTCTCGACGGCGATGACGTGCACGCTCGTCAGGTGCGCGACGTGCTCGGGGCGCGGCCCATCTGGGGGTAGCACCGATAGGTAGTTCTCCTCCGCGAGTTGCGTGGCGTGCGCGACGAACTCGCGCAGCGGCGTCGGGTCGGCACGCACGCCGGCCTCGGTCACGAGGTGCGACACGTGCTCCTGGATGTCATGCACCGTCCACGTCGACGCGGCGGCCCCGCAACGATCGAGCGCGCGGGACGCGACATCCTGCACGCTCAGCTCATCGAGCGCGACGGCCCGTTGCGTCGGCACGCGGTCGAGATCAGGTCGATAGCCGGATGCCTCGAGCTCGCACCGCCACGCTTCCTCGCTGCCGAGCCGGGTCGGCTGCTTGTGCGGCCGTTCGTGATCCCACGCCATCGCAGTCAGTCGCGACATTGCGGCGGGCCCGGGTTCCTGGTCCGGATGCGCCGCGCGCCAGTCCTCCTCGAAATGCGTCAGGTTGCGCGCAACCTGCTCGGCACGCTTGCTCATCGCCGCGTTGAACGGCTGCAGTTCGGTGACCTCGGCTGTCACCGGATCGAGCGTGAGGCCGTGCGCATCGAGCGCGGCCGCGAGCTGCGGGTGCGCTGCGATCACGGCCGTGCCAAGCGCGCGGATCGCACCTTGCTGCCGGAACAGTGCCGCCGTGTCGAGACCCCGCCACGCGGCATCCGCCCACACGCGTGTGCCGATCGGGAAGTGGATGTGCCGGTGCGGGTCGCCGGCCCGCGAGGTCTTGTGGGAGACCGCGACCGTCTCGAGCTGCTCGACCGGCACCACCCGCTGGGCGCCGCGCGGACCGACTCGCGTGACCGAGTGTTGGCCGAGCCAGACGCGGATCTCGGCGACCGCGTCGCGCTGCGCCGCATCGAGGGCTTCGGATACCGCGGGGTGCAGCGCCGCGGCGATCGACAGCGACTTCGGCGCGTTCACGACCATCTCGGCGAACCTCGGCGATCCATGGCGAGCGTCGCCGGCATGGCGTGGCGTGCCCATCGACTCGCCGGTGAACGGGTTGATCCAGTCGACCCATTGCGCGTACTGGTCTGGCGTGAGCGCGCCCTCGCCGATCAGGCTTCCGTTGCCATCGACGACTGAGAACTCGGCCAGCGCCGTGCCGCCCTCGAGGTAGTAGTCGTCGGCGCGGGAGCGATCGGACTCGAGGTACCGGCGCGCGTCGGACCCGGAACCCCGGTACAGGATCACTCCACCTCGCATCGCCTTCCTCCGAGCTGCCTCAGGTTCTTGCAACTATCTACGGTAGCATATGTGCATTCACGCGGAAATGCGGTGACGCAGGGTGTCGAGATGCCGCAGCTTCGAAGCCGTCCGAAAAGGCGGCTACTCACGGTGCCGGGTTCTACTTCTCAGCGGCATGCGAGGATCGCCATTGAGTCGTTGACGGATCTCAAACCAGGCAATGCGCGCGGCCGGAGGGCTCCGTGTACCGCTGATTTTGTCGGTAGCGGTTGGCGCCGGGCGCGTCGCTCTGACGACCCCAACCGTTCCACAAGAATGGTCTGCGGGAGCCAATTCCCTTCCTCAATCTGAGAACGAGTCCACGCGGTCAATGTCGATGACTGAGACGAAACTCGGAAGCGAAATCTGGGCGCGATCATGATCAGACGGTTCAAGCACGACTGATCGAGACGGCAGGGGCGCATACGAGTCATCCTCGTCAAAGCTTCGAGCGAGCCTCATCTCATTGCCTACAGGGCGAGTGACCCGGTCATTGGGCGCTCTGTCGCGGCCGCGTGCGGTGGTGTTCACCTCGAGCCGGGCAACCGGCGCGTCATCGAAATCGTCGCCTTCCCGTCGAACGATCTGGCGCACGTAGGATGGCAGCCCTCTGTCGCAGGTGCCGTCGGAGATGTTCACGTCCCAGAAGTCGTCGATGCGATTAATCACTGCCGGAAGGGGACGGTTCGCGAGAGCTGCCACGATCTCGGCCAGTGACTTTCCAGCTCGAAGTTGGGAGACGAGGCCGTCGAAGACGCTTGCCCAAGGGATGCTCCCTGGGAGGTGAGCGTCGGCCTTTAGCGTGGCGCGGCCCGCTGGAGGCTTCCCATACCTATCGCGGACGTGAGTCGCGAGCTGCGCGCTGCAACCCGCGTTCCGAGCTACTGCAATTCCAGCAGCTGGCTCGGCCGCGTAGAAGACGTAGAGCGGCAACCATCGGCAAAGGACGTCGGCGGGGTCTGGATTTATGAGACGCTCCAGCTGTTGCCCAGTGCTGTGTGGATGGCCGAGCTCAGCGAAGCGTCCGTTCCTGTTGAGAATCTTGGCCTGCACGCGAATCTGAACCCAATCGTCCTGGTGGCCGATAAGCCACTCCCAGTCCGCTCCTGTGGCCAGCTCATCGGGCTCGTTGGTCACTATGTAGACACGTTTCGTCCAGAACTCGCGAAGTCGAAAGAAGCTGTGCTCGGTCGCAGTGACCTCGCCCAGCCGCAGCCGATATCCCAGCGTGCGCGAATGGTGCACCATGTCCCAGACGTCCTCGGCCTGCGTAGTCATCGCTTTCTGCATGCGTTCGAAGAACTGGAGTTCGGTCACGTCGCCAGCTTGTCAGAAAACACCCGGTCGGAGATTGCGCACCCCGCCGAGAATCTAGAGGGGGTGAGAGCTGAGGACGAGGTCGTTCGCCGCTTGTCCGTCGAGTGCCCACCGTGGGTGTCTCGCGGCCATTGCGACGTGGCAACCACTCACCCTGCTTCGTGGGTGAGCGCCACGTGGGCCGACCTGGCCGGCGGCAGTCGAGGAAAGGGCTCGCGTCCGAAGCATGGACCCTCAGCGGTAGAGCATTCGGCGCGAAAATCCGCACAGCCGGCCTGGTGTCCTCGTTCGGGACCGTCGGAGACGTTCGGGACCGTCGGAAACGTCCGGGAGCCACGCATCGTGCGACGACCGCTGCGCGAAAGTCGCTCGTCGGCCAGGGCCATAGGCTTCCGGAAGGACACCAGCCAGCTAAAGGGAATCAATCGTGCCGACATATAGTTCGAATCGACCTGAGCGGCGCGCCGTAGCCCAGTCCCTGCGGCGGTTGGTGCCCGTCAGTATCGCGGTCAGCGACGCCCTTGGTGCGACGGCGCCGTCAGGGATCCTCGAACGCGACGAGTCACGGCGGATCAACGAAGCGTCTCGGTTGGTCCAGCTTCACCATGCGGTGGCGACAGACCATCTGGCGGCGTTTGCGGGTCTGCTCAACCTCCCCGGATCGCACGGACCTTCGGTAGCCGCGGTTGAACGGAGCCTCCTGGAGACTTGGGGCCGAATCTGGTGGATACTCGGTGCTCACACCGCACTAGCGGCCGAGTATCGCGCCCGGGCGATGATTGTCGCCGAGCTCGAGGCCGGCGACCGACGGGGCATCCAAATGTTGTCGGCAGAGAGCATCTCCGACGCGATCGCGCGAGCGAGCCGAGCTCGCGATGAGATCCCACCGATCGAGCCGTCGGAATCGGTGCCGGGGCCGACCAGTCTCGTGACGAACTTCCTTCAGCAATCGGGAGTGGCACCACGCGACTTCCGTGCCGTGTATTCACATCTCTCCGGCGTCTCGCATGGCGAATCGGTCTTCACCGAATCGCTGACCGAGCTCCCAGGGCTCGCCGCTGTCCGGACGCCGGTTATCGTGCTGCCGAGCGACAACCTCGGCAAGTACAGCGCCACCGTATGGGGAGCGACGCTCATCGGCACCAGTCGCCTGATGGGGACCTGGGGACTCGATTCCGGCATTCGCGACGCGTTCATCCAGAAGGCGACCGAAGTGGGGGCGCAATTGGATTCTGGTGACCCGCCAACGACCAGGTCCTCGACGTCGAACTCGGCCCGCAGGCGCACGAAGCGACGCTGACGACCACCCGCGGGCAATCCACCTGGCACGAGCTGTGGTCAGCTGCTCAAGGCGGTCGCCTCCTCAGCGGCTTCGTCAGCGCCGTGCCCGGAGGGCGATGCCGGACCTCGGTGTTGAGCCGCGGTTCGCAGAACTAGGTGGCGCGGTGATGAAGGCCATGCGGTGGCTCTAGGGCAGGCTCCAACTGCGAGCATCGAGCGTTCCACAACGAACGCTGTGCAGGTGACCTTCCAGCCTGTGCAGGCAGCCCATCACCCTCCAAACTCAGTCGCAAAGGCAACCTCGAAAGCACAACGCTCGGTGGCTCAACTCACAGCAGCACGAAGACCGGAAGCCGGTACCCGACGCAACTCGGGGCGGTGGGGCAGGCGAGCCGGTGTCCGCCCCTCGAGAGTGGGAAGCGCTGATAAGCGGAGCTACGGTGGACGTTGACACCTTCTCGAGAGCAAAGGCGGCCACGGATGGATGAGCACATTCGACGTGTAGGCGAGTTCGTTGGAGACGCCTTGCAGGAGGGGGCGCGGCAGGCGAAAGCCGAAATCCGGGACAACGCCCACCGACAAGGGTTCACCAGTGCTGCGGGCATAACTCTGCGCCGCGTGGACGATGAGCTCGACGCACTGAGAAACCGTATGAAGGGCGAGGGTCCAAAGCTGACTCAGACGGATCTGGTGTTCTACGCCAAGCTGGAAGAGCTGAAGACCGACATAGAGGCGGAATTCGACCAGTTCTGGCGCGGGAGCGGCATCGACTGGCGACCGCGGAAGACCCTCGTCAAGGGAGTCGTCAGGCGTGTCCCGGAAACCGAGGGCGTAGCTGGTCTCGACTGAGCCGGCACTAGGCAGGGTCCCCGATAGGCAAAGTCCCTCGGCGCGGGCGGGCGTCGTTCCCTGCTCGGCGTCGATCGCTGCTCGAGCGACAGTCGACCGCGTACGAGTGCCGGTCCTTAGCCGCCGGACGGTTGATCTCGACCGCACCCACCTCGATCGTGCGAAGTCTCGTTTCGCTTACCTCGCCCGGTGAAGATGGCCCTAAAGGAGCGCCAACTGGAACGATGGGCCCGTCCGGTAGCAGCGATCAGGTGGGTCTCCAGGCGCTAATCCGATTTACCTTGTCTCGGAGCTGCCGCTGAATGTGCAGGCCTCCGACCCGTCGCATGGTTAACCCGCCCGCCCCCGGCGACCGGGTGGCAGGAGCCCGCGCTCGCGGGCCTTCGTGATCCACCCCTGTGCCGTCGACAGCGCCACGCGATTGATCTGCGCCATCGTCGCGCTTGGGTTGGCGTCACCCTGTTGAGTGAGCCGGCCATGCTGCAGCGCGACCAGCTCGTAGAAGTCCGCCACCTTCTTCGGGTCGCCCAGCGGCTTCAGCAGGTCGCGCTCGCTGACCTTCCGCCCTGATGGCAGCACGATCTTCCCGCCGGTGATCGTCTCGGTGCGCTTCATCGCGAAGAGGCGCTTGTTGATCGCGGCCTCGATGCGGGCAGTGGGCAGTTCGCGCAGGAGTTGGCTCGTGATCGGGTCGCCGGGTCGCCATGGTAGGTAGATCACGCCCGTGATGCGCACCTCTTCCGGTACAGCAAAGAGCTGACGCTGCAGCCGGATCATCACTCGCGTATGCGTTGCCGTGTGCTCGAGGTAGCGCCAGCGTCCGCCGGTGGTCTCGTTCTGGTCGGAGTCGGCCGGCGAGCCCTGATCGTCGTAGCCGAGTACCTGATCGATCTGCTCGCTCGCGTCGTCCTCGCGCTCGCCGGGGAATCGGCCGGGCAGGTACCACCCCTCGGGCAGGTCGTCGGCGACGAGCAGGCCGTCGTACGACTGGTCACCAGGGCGGGGAGTCGAGGCGGGCATGCGTCGAGTCTAACCACTCAACTCAGGTACTTGCCGAAATCTGCACGATCATGATATTCTCAGGTACTTGCAAATAGCCACGCTTGCGCTGGCATGCACGAGATGCCAACACTGCGGTGATTAGCCGAAGGGGTGCACCATGGTCGACGTCGCGCTGAGGGTCGAGTACCTGAGCAGAGTCGAGGCGGCCGAGCGATGCCGCATCCCGGTCTCGAGCTTCGACAAGCTGCGCCACGACGGACTCATCCCCGAGCCCGATGCTCGGATGGGCAAGCACCTGCTCTGGAGCGCCGACACGATCGACGAGCTGCTCGCGCGAGGTGGAACGGAACACTGATGGCCGGGCGGCCGACGAAGGACACCCCGTCGCGGGTCGACCCGCGCACGGGTCGCCCGCTGCCCGAGGGCATCCGGTGGCGTGCCGATCGGCAGCGCTAGCAGATCCGCGTCGTGGGCCCGAGCGTCGACGGGGGAGCGGCCGAACGGTCGCGCACCTTCCTCACCCTCGCCGAGGCCAAGCGCGAGCTCGCGAAGGCCGTCGCCGGCCGCAACCCGAACGGGTCGATGACCCTCGAGCAATGGCACGAGAAGTACTGGCCGGCGATCGCGTCGTCCATCCGGCCGGCGACCGGGCGTAGCTATGGTGTGGCTTGGCGGCTGCGGGTGAAGCCGAGCCTGGGCCGGCACCGGCTTGAAGACATCACCTCGCCGATGATCGAGTCGGCGATGGTGGGGTGGTCGGGCGGAGCATCCGCGAAGAACGGCGCGCTCGCGGTGCTCTCGCGCTTGCTCGACGGTGCCCGCCGCTCGCGGTTCATCGACTACAACCCGGCGCGCGAGGTCAAGCGGCCGAGCATGCGCGACTCGATCTCGCCGGTCTCGCGGGCGCTCACGCTCGAGCAGATTCAGACCTTGCTCAATCTCTTTCCCGAGGGCGCCTACCGCGGCTACCTCGCGGCGCTCGTCTACACCGGCATGCGAGCGGGGGAGGCGACCGCGCTGCGCGTCGGCGACGTCGACTTCGAGCGCGGCATCATCCGGGTCAGTCGATCGCTGAGCCCTGGCCAGCGCGGCGAGCTGATCGAGCAGTCGCCGAAGAGCCACAAGTCCCGAGACGTTCCATTGATCGACGCGCTCCGTCCCTACGCCGAGACGGCGGCCCGCGGCAAGCAGGGGAGCGACCTGCTCTTCGCCGGTCCAGACGGCGGCCGGCTCACCAACCACAACGCACGCCGCGGTGCCGACTGGGAGACGCTGCGCGAGGCGATTGGCCGACCCGATCTGCGCATCCACGACCTTCGGCACACGTTCGCGACGATTTTGTTCGACGCCGGAGCGAGCGCGCCCGACGTGCAGGCGACGCTCGGGCACTCGAGCCTGCAGGTCACCGAGCGCTACTCGCAGGCCCGCGAGGGCGTCGCGCTCCGAGCGGGCGCAGCACTGAACGATGCACTCAAGAGCACAGCCGGCGAACCACCGAAACGAACCAGACGGCGGGCCCCCGCCGACCTTAATGGCACATTAATGGCACAGGCTCGCGAACGCCCCGGCGGAATCGCCCGTTGAAACAAGAAAACCCCCGGTTACCCGGGGGTTTTGATGGTGGCTCCGACCGGCATCGATCCGGTGACCTTTCGATTTTCAGTCGAAGTCAGGGGGTGTCGTAAGGTCTCATACGATGACAGATCGTTGATTTATCGGGGAAATAGTTGCCCTGTGATAACGCTAGATCCATTTGGATATCACTCGTTTGTAGTCAGAATGTAGTCAAACGGCAGCGAAGCGAGGACCCCAACCGAAGGCTCAGTGCGCCCCGCCTCGGTTGCTGGGCCCCGTTCGTGGGGGCGCCAATGGATGCCATCATTTAGTACCGTCTGGAATGGGTGAGGCAGTCAATTAGCAGCCCGCCCGGTTGGTCCGAGCCCCTCGAACGACGAACACGAGCTGTTGGGACGGCGTCTAGCAGATGGAAGAACAACGCGCAGAACTTTCAGTCAAGCGGGGAGGGTTCCCTTGGCCGAAGTCGAAGAATCGACGTGCGTTCTGGTGGACGTTGATTGTCGCGCTTGCGCTCGTGGTCGCGGGCGGGATTGCGGTTGCCATTGTTGGGAACGATCAGGCGAAATTCGCGAAGGTGAACGTGCTTGCTGACGAGCTGCATCTTCATGCGATTGGCCCGATCGATCACGAGTACCGCTACGGCGGCGGCCTCGCCGGCCCGACGACTTACGAAGCGTTCATAGGTGGCCCGGATGCGTACGATCGGCTGGTTTCTGCGCTCGAGAAGGCTGGATACCGACATGTTTCCGGGAATGCGTGGACTCGGCTGGGTGGTCCTGGAGAGCCTTTGGCGACGGCAGACGAACTTTCCGCGGGACAGTCGTTCACGGATCCCGACGACCATTCCGTTGTGGTTCACAGCGATGGTGTGGTCGTCACTCTCACCCGCTGACTGACTTGCTCACACGGCACCCCCCCGATTTGGTGTCTGTCCCGGCGTGTATTGCACGGCCAGCATGTGTACAGGTTCTCACGATGCAAATGGGGGAAGAATGCGTCGATCAGTCTTTGCGGTTTTGACCACGCTGGTGTTGGCGATCAGTGCGTGCGTTGGTCCAGCGACCATGGCGCAGGGGCAAGAGGCCTGTGGGCCCGACTACTTGCTGCTCGGTGCACGCGGGTCGGGTGAAAGCGCCGACTATTCGGGGCAATTTCAGGGGATGGGCCGTCCTGTGTTCGATTTCTACACGAACCTCAAGGCATCTGTTTCCATTGAGGGCGAAGCGGTTCATTACAATGCGGTCGGCATCGATGGGTTCCCCGACACTCTTTTCGGCCTGCTGGCGTTCATGCACGCCCGTGGACCTTACGATGACTCGGTCCAGGGTGGAGTGAACGCGACCGTGATGCGGCTGGTGGACGCACATAACAACTGCTCAACAACGAAGTTCATTCTCGCCGGTTACTCGCAGGGCGCCGAGGTCATTGGGCGGGCGATTACAGAGCTTTCCCCCGAAGTCAGGCAGGCAGTTTCGGCTGTTGCAGTATTCGGAGACCCGTACTTCAACCAGGCCGATTCGGATGCGGACCTAAGTAACTTCGGACTTCCTTACAACGGCGCTCTCGGGACTCGCGATAAGTGGAAAGACTTACTCGATGCACCAGTCTTTTCGTATTGCCACAACGGCGACCCAATCTGCGGGGCGCAATACCATGCGGAGTTCCCAAACCTTCCGGCGACTGACGTCGTGGACGCGGCGCATCTCACTCAAATCACCGGTCTCAAGGGCGAGGGCCTATTCGCGGAACACGAGAGCTACGTCGACGATGGCTCTACCCGCCGTGCGTCGCGTCGCGTAGCGCAGGCGCTTGGTGTCTCACCCGCGCCCATCACGGCAGATCCCGTTGATGTTGCTTACGTTTTCGATTCTTCGGATGCGATGAGTTGGCGCCTGCCGGCCATTCAGGCAGAAGCGCAAAAACTAGTCTCCGCGGTCGCAGGGCGCACCGCTGACTACAGAATTGCGGTCGTCGATTTCAAGGGCGCAAACGACGCGTATGTGTCCAAAGTGGATGTTCCTTTCACCACCAGCACGCAGGCGATTGTCGGCGGGATAGAAGCGATACCGGTTGGCGGAGGAAACGCCGTCTTGCCTTGGCAAAGCCCGACGGCGAGTGGCCTGACCGGTGTGACCACGGCTTTGGACCTTCCCTGGAGGCCCGACGCTCGAAAGCTCATCGTTACGGTGACAGGAACGAAAATCCATAACGGACCCAGTCAGGGGGATCAGGGCCAGGAAGCTTGCTCAGACGATTGTGGACCGGAGCTCGGGTCAGGACTTTACCTACGCCAGGTTGGCCAGAAAATCGAAGACAAAGGCATCCGCGTCCAGTCCGTTATCTCGACGGACCGGAGCGATGTCGAATGGTGGCAGGACATCCTCACCTACTACGGGCAGGGATTCCCGCAACGCACATTCGAAGCAAGTGGGGACATTGTTGCTGAGGCAGTACGCCGGGGCATCTCTGCGCCCACCTCCGCGCTCACTGTCCCGCTCTCCGTAACACAAGGTGAGAAGAGTTTGTTTAGCGCAGGAGGATCGGAGCCGGGCGATCCTGCTGACGGTGTTCAGCAATACGGATGGCAGTTCGAGAACGGCACGGGAGACGACCAAGGCGGCGGCGCCACGCTGATGCGTCAGCAGACCGCAGGGGACTTGATCGATTCCGTGAGCTCGGACGACCCGGTACCCGTGGGCGTCAAGCTCACCGGGGATGCGAGGGCATCAACCGAATTTCTTTCCCCAGGAACCTTTGAGGTCAGCTTGCGCGCGCGCAGTGCCAGTGGTCTGGTATCGGACACCAAGACTGCGATTACCGTTCTCCCAGGGATCGTGGTCCCCGATAGCGCGCCAGACCTGTTTGCGATTCCCGGAAACAACATGGCGACCGTCTCCTTCACAGCGACGAGCACGGATCCGCGAAACGTGTACATCATCCGCGACCAGGAAGGAAACGTGCTCTCCGCATTCAGACCGGATCTGGGGACATTGCCAAGCGGCATTGCGTCCCGATCCGCCTCAAACGCGGTCAAAGTTGCCTGGCCCGTATTCGGGCTCACCAATGGGCTGACTGCCCGCCTCACGTTGTCAGTTGCCAACAGCGAGGGCACGAGCACACCTAGTGCGCCCGTTGCAGTTACCCCCAGCGAAAGCGGCCAGCCTACATCCGCGCTCTTTTCTGGTGGTTCATTGAACCTTACAAACCAGCTTGATCTGCCGTCCGCCGGGTCCAACGTGTATGCGAACGGCGACTTTGTTTGTGATGTATCGGCCCACGTGCATGGCAACGTCGTAGCGACGGGCTCGGCTCATCTCACAAGCAGCTGCCGCATAGATGGAGACGTGTTTGCCGGCGGAAACATCGTCGTCGACGGCAGCCCAATCGTGGGCGGCTCCATCACGACGACCGGAACGGTTAAATATCAATCAACGGCTCATGTAGACGGGTCGATCATGTCTGCCGGAACATTCACATCGCTTGATGGCAAGTCGATAGCCCAGCTTCGAGAGAGCGGAAATGTAGGAGGTGCGATTACCGACAATTCTCCGATTACGTCACCCGCAGCGATTCCGATGCACACACTCACTGTCGATAGCCAACAATGGCCGGGGTACAACCCGCTGACGTGGCGAGCGTGGATGAATGACACCGCCGCGCGCAACAATGCGCCCGCATGGTCCAAAGCGCGTACTGCGAGTCCGGGCTGCACCATGAGCTCCGCCCCCGACAGTGTGGGAGGGGTCACCGCAACCATCATCTCCGATTCATTCCTTGACCTCCGGAAGTCGGCAAGCAACTGCGCGTCCGTGACTCTCCAGGGAATGACGCTGAACCTAAGCGCTAACCTCACAATTGTCGCTGATAGTTTTCAGGCGCTTCAGGGATTTAACGTCGTTAGCGCCGATGCACGGTCGCATTCTCTTCAACTTTTGGTCCCGGGCACGCAAAAAGACTGCTCAAACGGAAGGAGCATCGCGCTTCCTCCGTCCACGACCATCGACTCCAAGATCACGGCAAAGCTCTTCTCAATAGGAAAATTGACGATTGCCGGACCGGCATCGTTCAGGGGCGAGGCTGAAGCCGGCTGCATGAGCATTTCGGGCGCGGTAACGATTAATCACACGCATCTCGACACTCCCGGAATGAACTGAATGTGGGTTAGGGATCCGCTTTCGTAACGAAACTGGGAAGCCACTTCCCCGATGCTGTCAGGACCAACTAACCAAGCTGCCCCGACAGAGCTTCGATTCGTACGCGGAGTTTTGATGGAGCTAGGTTTCGGTAGCCAGCGCGCGACGGGTACATAGATACCCTCACGCCTCAGTCGTGCGAGCCGCCGCACAGCGAACCGCGCCTGGCAGCTGTCGGTCTACATGGAGGTCTTAGCCTTGGCCATCGACGTGAGTTTCCCACGTTCCGAGAAGCTGAAGTTCTACCATTGAACTACACTCGCGCGGCCCGGAATCCCAGTAAAACACTGGGAAAGAGGGCTGCAGCCCGAGTACCCGGTCAATGGTTTTTGGCCAAACTCATCGTTTACTCAACGCTTTGGGATTTGGCTCATTCGCATCACGCCCCAAAAGTGGGCTTCGGCTCTTCCAAAAACCCTGCCGGCAGGCGTCGTCGCACTGATTCCAGCGACGGATATTGCTCCTCGCTGTCCCGGTATCTGTCAGCGCCCCTGCTCTCGACACGGATGGCGCTCCGGTCAAAAGCGCGTCTAGGTCGCAAACAAATTGTAGTGTGCACTCATGGTGGAAAGCTTGGCGGAGGACCTTCGGGCGGCTGCCGAGCGAAACGCGACCTATCGAGCTCGTTGCGCCAGCATGGCCACACTTTGCGGCGCGGC
Organism: Leifsonia poae; assembly: GCF_027921845.1. GTDB lineage: Bacteria > Actinomycetota > Actinomycetes > Actinomycetales > Microbacteriaceae > Leifsonia > Leifsonia poae. Next base: position 191,795 of record NZ_BSEN01000003.1, on the reverse strand, counting down.
CGCGGGCGTATTGGCTGCTGCTCTTTTTGTACAACAGGGGCAGCAGCAAGGATCTTGGGCCTTACTTGTCGGGATCGGCAGCTTCGTGCTGCTTGTGTTTGCGACCATTGCCTTCGGCGCTGGCGCCATCTACTTCGCCGACAGCAAGCCCGCGCCTGACGAGACGGACGAAGAGAAGCAGCGGAGGCTGAGCCAACATGGGGAGGCGGTCCTCAAGCGGATCAAGTCTTATCTCCGGTGGGGAAAATGGCTAGCTGGACTTGCGGCAGCTGCCGTCTGCGTCGCGTTGACGTTCGCATTCGTTGCAAACCTTGGGTCGTATTCCGCGCGCTTGACAGGTGCCGGTCTCGACGGGGCTCAGAAGACTTGCCCAAGAATCGATCGGTTAACGGTGGTTCGAGTCGCTGCTTCAGACGTCGAGGGGGATTCACCGACGTTGCTTGTTGATATTGATTCGACTGCCTGCGAAGGTGGCGGTCGCGGGTCCATGACTGGCTTGTTCATCGATCGCCGGTATCTGGTGATCGATCGTTGATGGCCGGTGTCGGAGCGACCATTGGCTGGGTGGAAGCGGTTCACCTAGGAGATATTGCCTGGCGAGCCAGCCTGATGGACGTCGTGGGGGAATTACAACAGGACTACGACGTGCGCTTTGCGGAGCGCGGAGAGCCGGTCGGCGTTTTGGTGGTCGCGTATCGCGCTGCTGATCATCAGCTTGTCGTGAATGGACGAAAGGTCGCGGAATGGGTACTCGGCTATCCGTTGGGCAGCTTAGAGGCCGTCGTTCTCGTGGCATGTGACAGGTGCGCGCCAGATCTTTCCATTGGTCCCGTACGGCAACTGCTCGCTGCACAGGTGCCGGCCCAAGTCCCGCTCACATCCGCGTACAGGGCTAATACAGTACCGGAGCTTGGATACAGCTTGAAGCAACTCTTAGCGACGTATGTCCGACAGAAAGACCTTTCGGGCAGGAGCGTGGCGAAAAAAGAGCATCTCACCATCAGAGGAGACGACTTGTGACGACAACCGGTGTCGAGTGGCTTGCAGCCGTAGTTGCACCATGGACGGTCTCCATCCACCCCAATTTCACGGCCCCCATCAAATCCGACGCGACAAGGCTCGCGCTCGTGGTTGAGCGACGCCATTACGACTCCGATGAGGAGCTTGTCTCTGACGCACTCGCGTCTGGTGAGGGCTATGGCACCCCGCTTCTGGCTGCTTCATCACTTTCGTGGGAGCTTCAGGAGAAGGCCACTGAGGGCCTGTTCATGCGTGCCAATGACAAACGCTTGTCGTTTGGTGAACGAGCTGCGTCGGCCGCTTTTGGCGCGCTCGGCTTGTTCGAGCTTGATAGGCCGGAAGATGCAGCCGATGCCTTGACACGCCTTGAGAGGACCGGCCGTGGCCTTGATCCTCGTGGCTTCGCCGACAGCCACAATTTGATCCAGGCCTATTTGCTTTTGCTTCTGACCGCACGCCTCCAAGACGCGAGACAGTTCGACCTGGCTCGTGAGGCTTGTACCGAGTGTCTGGCGATTCTCGAGACAATAGACAGGAGCACGTTCGAACCCTTTGACGTGACCGAAGGGATCAGCTGGGGATCCGACCAGGTACAGATCGACATTCTCGAAACCCTTCGTCGTAGAGCGCTGGGCGAGTGGGGACACCTTCAGTTCATGCGAGACGACAGCTGGACCGAAGCTGTTCGGAGCAAGGCAACTTGGATCGACTACCGAGTTGCCGGAGTTTTTGAGGAGCGCGACTCGCGGGTGCTCCTTGATGAGTGGGAAGCTCGGTACGAGTCCAACTCAGGGAAGATCGTTATGGGTCGAACGCCGGTCTCGGAACTTGCCTACGCTGCGTACCTCATAGCGGAGCTTTCAGGTTCAACATCGCTCATGTCCAGAGCGCGCGAAGTGCTCGGAAGGCTTCGGCTTCTAACCGGTGGCAATGCGATTTTCGACACCCGCGAAGGAATCCGGTTGCTTCGCCAGGCGGACAGCACTGGACCGCTTCAAACGGCATTGCGGTTTATCCGAGCAGAGGGCCCGAGCGACGCGCTGTATCGCGAAGCCCGAACCGTTCTCGATCGCTCACCGTCCGTCGACAGGGTGACAGAGACTGACTTGTTAGTCCTAGATTTCGCATCGGACTTGCTTGATCCAGACGAACTACATCGCGGTATTCAATTGGCCGAACGCTTGACCGAGGTTGAGCAACTAAATGGCCCCGCTGGTTGGTCCGCTAATGACCGTATGTGGCGAACACTTAGGAGCCTCGTCCCGGGAAGCGGCGCGGAGAGCGAGATCGCGGAGAAGGCTTTCAGGGTTGCGGTCGAGGGCGTTGACGAGCCTATTGTTTCCACACTTGGTCGGGTTCTCGAGGGTATTGATTGGGCACTGGTCGCTGAGCCTATTCGGAATAGGTGGCGCGATTGGTACCTCGAAAGTGACGACGACACAGAGCTACGTGAAACCGTTCGCGAGAAGCTCGAGCTAAAGCGCACTGGCGAACTTCGAGATCTACTTGGGGTCGCAAGGGTCTTGGACGATCACGATCACGAACCGTCTATCGCGCAGAGAGATGAGGCACAAGGGATTGTGCGGGCAGCGCTGGCCGCTGAAAAGGAGCAAGCTGCGAGAGGAGTTCTTTCCTTCGGCGGCGGCGACGCGGGGGACATCGCGGTTGCGTTCGCCATACGTTTCGACTCGAGGGAGGTTTGGGCCGATGTTGTGGATCTCCTCACAAGCCCCGCGATCGATGCTGTCTTGAAGGCCCGTTCGTTGGAGCGCATAAGCAACTTCCCGTCAGATGTTCCGGACTTAGTTCGTAGGTCCCTCGCCAACAATTGGCAGGCAATTGCGAGTTCGCCCTCGCGAATGTCGTTCGCTCGTGCCAAAGTCGCCGATGGGTTTCCGGAGGCGTTGCGAGCGGGAGCGGCCCTAAAGATCGTCAGTGACGATGCGATCCTCGACCAGCTAATGCTCTGGTCGTCCGGTGATGATGGGTCTCGATTCGAGGCGGCCAGATCAGTTCCGAGCGCGGTCTCGGCGGTGCGTGATGCAACGTGGGCGTACTACTTGCTGCTCCAGTTGTCGTACGACGAGAACGTGGACGTTCGGGCCGAGACTGCGCACGCGATTGCGCGCGTGCTGGCCGAACACGAGACGGATACGCCCGCGCAACTAATTGATCGCTTGAAGTCATTGCTGACCGCTGACGGCATTAGTGTGCCCCTCAGAACCATTCACGCGCTCCAACGGTACGGGTTGAAAGGAGCCCTCTCGCCTCTAGAGCCAACTGTCCGCGCAATGGCGGAAGCGGAGACACCACGAATCTTGAGTAGCGCTGCTCGGCTTGTGATTGGGGCCGATCGCTTAAACAGCTAGGCCGAACGTCGTCGGTTGGCGGCGAACCACGTTTCGGCTCCGCACCCTGTGACCAGGACGTCACACCTATGGCCGAGTACCTTATCGAGCCACGGGTGCGCCCACACTCGGACGAAGCCGGACCGCGAGACTGGTGACCGTGTGGTCAGCAGTCTGATGGACACTTGGGTCGTGACGTATCAAGAACCAGCCCCTAGGCCGTTCGGCGTATCGGACGAAGAGGCAATTGAGCTCTGCCGAGAATGGATGGTCTATCTCGGCGCGACCGATGCATTGGCCTATGAGGGAGCGTCCGCCGCGATGACCTTGGACGTTTACGCGGATCTCTTCGGACGATGACCTGGATGCTGTTGCCGCCGCTTTGAACGACGGGGCGTCTCATTCAGTTGTAGTCAAAATGTAGTCAAACGCCGATTCCGGCTACCGCGCGCAGGTATAAAACTGACGGAGGTTGTTGACACTCGGGTCTTCCATTTGGGAGGAAGACTTCATGACATCAACACTCTCTGCGTCGGCCGAGCGGGAGCTCGAGCGGCGGGCGAATCACAAGCTCGCGGTGTTGCGGCACGTTGAGGAAGTCAGCGGTAACGTCGCAGCGACCTGCCGGTATTACGGCATCAGCCGCCAGGCCTATTACCACTGGCTCAAGCGCTACGAGGCCGAGGGCTTCGACGGTCTGAGAGATCGCTCCAGCGCCCCGCACTACTCGCCGACTGCGACCGATGCGGAGGTGGTGGAGAAAATCCTTTGGCTGCGTCAGCAGTATCACTTCGGGCCGGAGAAGATCGCGATGTATTTGAAGCGGTATCACGACGTCACGATCAGCGTCTCGGGGGTTTGGCGGATCTTGAAGAAGGTCGGCCTGAACCGGCTGCCGGCCTCGCAGCGTTACAAGCGCAGGGAGATCCGGTGGAAACGCTACGAGAAGCAACGCCCCGGCCACGCCTTGCAGGTGGATGTGAAGTTCATCGAACCGCTGGGCCAGACGGGCAAGAAGAAGCGCTACTACCAATACACCGCCATCGATGACTGCACCCGGCTGCGGGTGCTGAAGGCCTACCCGACCCACGATCAGAAGACCGCAATCCGGTTCATCGATCACGTGCTCTCCAAGCTGCCGTTCAAGGTCGAGAAAGTCCAGACCGACAACGGCACCGAGTTCGGCCAGTCCTTCCACTGGCACCTGCTCGACAAGGGCATCGACCACATCCGCATCAGACCGGCCACGCCACGCCTGAATGGCAAGGTCGAGCGCTCGCACCGGATCGACGCCGAGGAGTTCTACCGGCTACTCGAGGGCCAGGTCATCGACGACGTCAACCTCTTCAACGACCGCCTCCAACAATGGGAGGACTACTACAACTACGATCGACCACACGGAGCCCTCGCAGGCAGCACACCCTACGAACGGCTCAAGCAGAAAGCACAGGACCCGCTGTCATAGGCCTCCGTCAGTTGCACAGCTACCGCGCGCAGGGCGCAAAAAAGCCCCGCTCCCAGTAGAAGCCTGGAAACGGGGCAGTGGCTCCGACCGGCATCGATCCGGTGACCTTTCGATTTTCAGTCGAACGCTCTACCAACTGAGCTACAGAGCCGAAGCCGGGTCAGTCTCGAGCGAAACTGTGTCGGCCTCTAGACGGAAGCCCTTCTCCAAGCGGTGAACCGCTTTCGGAAGGGCTTCTCGCCGTGGCGACCCTGACGGGACTTGAACCCGCGACCTCCGCCGTGACAGGGCGGCACGCTAACCAACTGCGCTACAGGGCCTCGATGTGAAGCTATTCGATTATATGTGTTGCCAGTGACCCCAACGGGATTCGAACCCGTGCTACCGCCGTGAAAGGGCGGCGTCCTAGGCCACTAAACGATGGGGCCGGACAGCCTCGGGCCGCTTCCGCGATCCGCATGACCACCGACGCATAAGCATACGGAATCCCGGCGGCAATTTCCAATCGAGCCAGAATCCCGGGCGGGTCAGGCCGTTGCGCGTGCGAAACCGGATTCCGGACGAGACCGCGACCAGCCGCGAATCGCCACCATTAAGCGCTCGTGTCGCGTTACATTCGCACTCGACGGCCGCCGGGCCGTCCGTGCAGCTGCGCGTCGTCCCCCGTCTTCCGTCGACCCTCCGAGCCCACCGACCCTGGGCTTCTGGGGGCTGTGTTGCTAAAGTTGCACACGTTGACAACGGGACCCGTGTGACTCATGTGACTGAAGCCGCACACGAGCTACGGGTTCGAGGAAACGATGAAACGCATAGATACGGTCTCGCACAACCCCCGGCCGGCTCGCCAGCACGGGGGTCTGAGCGCGCGCCCCGGGCGCTTCACCGCTGCGCTCGCTGCCGCCATCGTCGGCATGGTCGCGATCGTCGGATCGGTCGCCGCTCCGGCCTACGCCGACTACCCCAGCTGGTCGGACGTGCAGAAGGCCAAGGCGAACTAGTCCGCTGCCGCTGCACAGGTCAGCAAGATCAACGCCTACATCGCCCAGCTCAAAGTCGAGGTGGCGCAGACGAAGGCCGAAGCCGTCAAACGAGGCAAAGAACTCGAGGCCGCCCAAGCCAAACTCGATGACCAGAACATCAAGCTCGCCACGATCCAGAAACAGGCCGACGAGAGCAAGGCCAAGGCGGATGCCGCCAGCCTGCAGGCGGGCAAGCTGGCCGCCCAGCTCTACCGCAGCGGCGGGCGCAATCTCACTGCCAACCTCTTCCTGAGCGGGAACGGCGCTTCGGCCACCAGTCCCGACAAGCTCCTCGCCGACCTCGGCAGTATGTCGAAACTCGTCGAGCAGTCGAACAAGGTCTATGCGGACGCCAAGTCGTCCCAGAACACGGCGAAGGCACTCGGCGACCAGGCCAAGGTGGCCAAGGCCGAGCGCGAGAGGCTCCGCGTGCTGGCCCAGCAGGCACTCGCTGCGGCCGCTGCCGCGGCGAAGGCCGCTGAGACATCTCTCGCAGCGCAGCAGAAGCAGATCATCGTCATGAACGCGCAGCTCGCGTTCTTCCGCGACAAGACGGCTAAAACCGTCGCCGGCTACCAGAAGGGCGTCGCTGAGGCTGCGCGCCGCGCGGCGGCCGCCGGCTCGGGCGGGCTGCCAGGCGGATACGTCGGACCGCAGGGCTGGGCCGTTCCCGCGGCGGGCTCGATCACGGACGGCTTCGGGCCGCGTGTTTCGCCCGGCGGCGTCGGCAGCACCTGGCACATGGGCATCGACATCGGCGCCTATTGCAATGCCCCCATCTACGCCGCCGCAGCGGGCACCGTCGAATACGCGGGACCCAACGGCAGCTACGGAAACTTCGTCCTGGTCAACAACGGAAACGGTGTCGAGACCGGCTACGCGCACATCCGCGACGGCGGCATCATGGTCGGGGTCGGCCAGAACGTGGGTGCCGGTCAGCCGATCGCCCATGTCGGAACAACGGGAGCCTCCACCGGCTGCCACCTCCACTTCGAGGTGCGCATCAACGGTACGAAGATCGACGGCATCCCGTTCATGAGGGAAAGGCAGGCGCCACTTGGCTAGCCAGAACGACAAGAATTCGCGGGTCCGCCCCGGCATCGCCATCGGCGCCGGCGTGATGGGCGTCGTCACCGCATCCATCGGTGTGATCACCCCGCCGGCGTTCGCCGACGACTACCCGTCGTGGAACGAGGTGCAGCAGGCGAAGGCTAACGTCGCCAACCAGCAGGCAATGGTCGCCAACATCACCACGTTGATCTCGGGACTGCAGTCCAGTGTGGACGCAGCGCGCGTCGAGTCGGAGAAGGCCGCCGAGGCGTACTTCCAGGCGAAGATCGCGCTCGAGAAGGCGACGGCCAAGGCGAGTGGCCTGCAGAAGCAGGCGGAGGAAGCCGCGGCCAAGGCGAAGACGTCGCAGATGCGCGCCGGCCTGCTCGCGTCACACCTCGCCAAGTCCGGCGCCGGGGACGTCTCCGTCGACCTGATGCTCAAGGGGGGCGGCTCTGGAACCGAGGCCGACCAGCTGCTCTACCAGCTGGGGACGATGAGCAAGCTCACCGCGCAGTCGCAGGATGTCTACGCCCAGGCGACCAAGGACAAGAACGCGGCCGAGTCGCTCACGCAGCAGGCCAAGGTCGCGCAGACCGCGCGCGAGTCGCTCTCGAAGAAGGCGTCGGACGCCCTCGCGGCCGCGCAGGATGCGCAGAGTGCGGCTCAGGCGGCGCTGGCGACTCAGCAGCAGAAGTCGACCGAATTGGTGGCGCAGCTGGCAACGCTGAAGAACACCTCCACCCAGACCGAGGCGGCCTATCTTCAGGGCGAGCGCGTCAAGGCCGCTCAAGCCGCGGCGGCCGAGGCCGCACGCAAGGCCGCCGAGGAGGAGGCCCGCCGCAAGGCCGAAGAGGAGGCCCAGCACAACAACAACGGCGGCGGCAACTCGGGCGGCGGCAATTCCGGCGGCAACTCAGGCGGCAACTCCGGTGGTGGGAACACCTCCGGAGGCGGTGGGGGCGGCGTCGTCGCTCCGCCGAACGGCAACGCCGTCGATACCGCGATCGCCTACGCACGAGCCCAGCTCGGCAAGCCGTACGTGTTCGGTGGCGAGGGTCCGGGTTCGTTCGACTGCTCCGGCCTGACGATGAAGGCGTACGCGTATGCGGGCATCTACATCGGCGGCCACTCGGTGAACGACCAGTGGTACACGGCGGCGAGCCGCGGCCAGATCGTCTCGTCGAGCCAGCGTCAGGCCGGCGACCTCATCTTCTGGGGCAGCGGGCCCGGCAGCTTCTACCATGTCGGCATCTACATCGGCGGTGGCATGATGATCGCCGCTCCGACCGAGGGCGACGTGGTCAAGGTGCAGTCGGTCTGGGGTTCCCCCTGGTACCAGGTGGCGCGCCCCTCCGCCTGACGATCTCAGACAGCAACGAGAAAGGCTCCCGACCGGATGGTCGGGAGCCTTTCCCCTGTGTCAACCGCGCAGAGGGTCAGTGGCCCTCTTCGGCGAGCTTCTTGAAGCCGGCCTCGACGATCGCCTCCGCCTCGGCGGCGTCGCCCCAGGCGTCGACCTTGACCCACTTGCCGGGCTCGAGGTCTTTGTAGCGCTCGAAGAAGTGCTGGATCTCGTTGCGGGTCTCCTCGGGGATGTCGTTGACATCCTGGATGTGCTTCCAGCGCGGGTCCTTGTATGGCACCGCGATGACCTTGGCATCGCTGCCGGCCTCGTCGCTCATGTTGAGCACGCCGACAGGACGGACCTTCACGCCCACGCCCGGGAAGAGCGGGTACTCGAGGAGCACGAGCACGTCGACGGGGTCGCCGTCGAGGCCCAGGGTGTTCTCGAAGAACCCGTAGTCGGTGGGGTAGACGAAGCTCGTGAAGAGCACGCGGTCCAGGTACACACGACCGGTCTTGTGGTCGACCTCGTACTTGTTGCGGCTGCCCTTGGGGATTTCGATGATGACGTCGTATTCGGCCATGCCTAGCTCTCTCCTCGTTTGAAAGTCTGCAATCACGATACAGCGACCCGCTGCCGACCGGATTCGCCCGCGAGCGACCACAGGCTCGTGCAATAGCGTTACGGGATGCACGCAGACGGCTCCCCGGACCCCTCGCGCCGGCCACGGCTCACGCCGGCGATCGCGGATGTGCGCCGTGCGGTACGGGAGGCGCTCGCCGCCGCCGCCGCCCTCCCGACGCCGGACCCGCACGACGACCACGGCCCGGCGCGCCCGCAGTCGCTCGCGTCTGGCGCCCTCCTGCTGGTCGGCCTCAGTGGAGGCGCCGACTCCCTCGCCCTAGCGGCAGCGACTGCCTTCGAGGCGCCTCGGGCCGGCTATCGCGCCGGCGCCGTGGTCGTCGACCACGGCCTGCAGGAGGGCTCTGACCGCGTGGCCGCTGCGGCGGCCGCCCAGGCGGAGCAGCTCGGCCTCGACCCGGTGCTCGTGGAGACCGTGCGCGTCGACGACGAGGCGACGGGCCCGGAGGCCGCCGCCCGCAACGCCCGCCACGAGGCCTTCGACCGGGCCCTGGCTGCGACCGGAGCGGCGCGCATCCTGCTCGCCCACACCCTCGACGATCAGGCCGAGACGGTGCTGCTCGGTCTCGCCCGCGGCTCGGGCCCCACGAGTCTTCAGGGCATGCTGCCCGACACCGGCCGGCTGCTGCGTCCGCTGCTTGCACTCCGACGCGAGACGACCAGGGCGTTCTGCGCCGAGAGCGGCCTGCCGTTCTGGGACGATCCGCACAACGACGACCCGTCGTACGCACGGGTGCGCGTTCGGGCATCCGTGCTGCCCGTGCTGGAGCGGGAGCTCGGACCGGGGGTCGCGGAGGCGCTCGCCCGCACGGCCGAGCAGCTCCGCGAAGACAACGAGGCGCTCGACGGGCTCGCGCTCGAGTGGGCGCTCGAGCTCGTGACGCAGACCGACGACGGCCACGTCGCCCTGGACGTGCGCGGCCTATCGGCGGACCCCCCGGCGCTGCGTCAGCGGATCATCCGTCTGGTCGTCTCGTCGGAGTTCGGGGTGTCGCTCAGCCGCACGCACACCATCGCCGTCACGGAGCTGATCACCGACTGGCACGGCCAGAAAGCACTCAGCCTGCCAGGCGTTAGAGTTGTCAGGCAGAACGGGCTGCTCATTTTTTCTTCACAGACCTAAGGACCGCACCGCCCTCATGGAGTTCACGGACGTTAACGACGACCTGACCGAGATTCTCATCACCGAGGAGCAGATCCGCTCTCGCCTCGCCGAGCTGTGCCGCGAGATCGAGCGCGACTACGCCGGCAAGGATGTGCTGCTGATCGGCGTGCTGAAGGGCGCGGTCATGGTCATGGCCGACCTCGCGCGCGAGCTCAAGCTGCCGATCACGATGGACTGGATGGCGGTGAGCTCCTACGGCTCCGGCACCGCGTCGAGCGGCGTGGTGCGCATCCTCAAAGACCTCGACACCGATCTCAGCGGCAAGACCGTGCTGATCGTCGAAGACATCATCGACTCGGGGCTCACGCTGTCGTGGCTGCTCGCCAACCTGCGTTCGCGCGGTCCGGAGTCCATTGAGATCTGCACGCTGCTGCGCAAGCCGGAGGCGGCGCGCGTCGACATCGACGTCAAGTACGTCGGCTTCGAGATCCCGAACCAGTTCGTCGTCGGGTACGGCCTCGACTACGCGGAGAAGTACCGCAACCTGAGGGGCGTCGGCATCCTCGCTCCTGCGGTCTACAGCTAGCCGCACAGCCTGTCTACCGCGAGGCCCGCGGGCACTCGGCGACGCTAAGCGCGCCGAGAGCGAACACGCAGGCGGTGCACAGCGGCGGGGCGGTACTCTGGCTGCACCATGAACGCCAAGAAGATCTTCCGCGGGCCGATTCTCTACATCGTGCTGGCCATCATCGCCGTGTGGATCGGCTCGAGTCTGATCACGATGTCGGGTTTCAAGGGGGTGTCGACCCAGAAGGGTCTCGAGCTCCTCAAAGACGACAAGGTCGCGAGTGCGAAGATCGTCGACGGTGAGAACCGCGTCGACCTGACGCTGCTGCAGCCTGACAAGACGCTGGGCAGCCAGGTCCAGTTCTATTACGTGACCCCTCGTGGCACGGATGTGGTCGAGGCCGTCGACAACGCGAACCTGCCCAAGGGATACGACGACGAGGTGCCCCAGCCCAACTGGCTGCTGTCGGCGCTCGGCTTCCTCATCCCGGTGCTGCTGATCGGCGTGTTCTTCTGGATCATGCTCTCCGGCATGCAGGGCGGCGGCAACAAGGTCATGCAGTTCGGCAAGTCGCGCGCAAAGCTCGTGACCAAGGAGAGCCCGAAGGTGACGTTCGATGACGTCGCGGGCTCGGACGAGGCGATCGAAGAGCTCGAGGAGATCAAGGACTTCCTCAAGGAGCCGGCGAAGTTCCAGGCCGTCGGCGCCCGCATCCCCAAGGGCGTGCTGCTGTACGGCCCTCCCGGAACGGGTAAGACCCTGCTCGCCCGCGCTGTCGCAGGCGAGGCCGGCGTCCCCTTCTACTCCATCTCCGGTTCGGACTTCGTCGAGATGTTCGTCGGTGTCGGTGCGAGCCGTGTGCGCGACCTGTTCCAGCAGGCCAAGGAGAACGCTCCGGCCATCATCTTCGTCGACGAGATCGACGCGGTCGGCCGTCACCGCGGCGCCGGGCTCGGCGGCGGGCACGACGAGCGCGAGCAGACGCTCAACCAGCTGCTGGTCGAGATGGACGGCTTCGACCCGAAGACCAACGTCATCCTGATCGCGGCCACGAACCGTCCCGACATCCTCGACCCCGCGCTGCTGCGCCCCGGTCGTTTCGACCGTCAGATCGGCGTGGATGCTCCCGACATGCTCGGCCGCAAGAAGATCCTCGAGGTGCACGGGCGCGGCAAGCCGCTCGCCGCATCCGTCGACCTCGAAGTGCTGGCTCGCAAGACGCCCGGCTTCACCGGCGCCGACCTGGCGAACGTGCTGAACGAGGCGGCCCTGCTGACCGCGCGCTCCAACGCGCAGCTGATCGACAACCGCGCCCTCGACGAGGCCGTCGACCGCGTCATTGCCGGCCCCCAGAAGCGCACCAGAGTGATGCGCGACCAGGAGAAGCTCATCACGGCCTACCACGAGGGTGGCCACGCCCTCGCCGCCGCCGCGATGCGGCACACCGACCCGGTGACGAAGATCACGATCCTTCCGCGTGGACGCGCGCTCGGCTACACCATGGTGATGCCGATCGAAGACCGCTACTCGGTCTCGCGCAACGAGCTGCTCGACCAGCTGGCCTACGCCATGGGCGGACGCGTCGCGGAGGAGATCATCTTCCACGACCCCACCACGGGCGCCTCGAACGACATCGAGAAGGCGACCTCGATCGCCCGCAAGATGGTCACCGAGTACGGCATGAGCGCCGACATCGGCTCGGTCAAGCTGGGTCAGGCCAACGGCGAGATGTTCCTCGGCCGCGACATGGGTCACCAGCGCGACTACTCCGAGCGCATCGCCGAGCGGGTCGACGCCGAGGTGCGCGCCCTCATCGAGAAGGCGCACGACGAGGCGTGGGAGGTCATCAACGAGAACCGGGCGATCCTCGACCGGCTCGCGGCTGCGCTCCTCGAGCACGAGACGCTCGACCACAACCAGATCGCCGAGATCTTCAAAGACATCGTGCAGCTGCCCGAGCGCCCGCAGTGGCTCTCGAGCGACAAGCGTCCCCTCTCGGACGTTCCGCCGATCGAGTTCCCCAAGGCGAAGGCCCCCATCGATTCGGGTGCCGTCGACGGCGGGATCGACTCGGAGCCGCCGTCGAAGCCCAAGCGCGCCCCCGTACGCAAGCCGCGACCGGCCACGGCATAGAGCCGGCGCGCGCATGACCGGTTTCGATCGTCCGCGCATCGAGGCGGCCGTCGCCGAGATCCTCGCCGCCATCGGCGAGGATCCTGCGCGTCCGGGGCTCGAAACCACCCCGCAGCGGGTGGCCGACGCCTACGAGGAGTTCTTCTCGGGCATCGGCGCCGACCCGCTGGAGGACCTCGGCGAGCCGGTCCCGCTCGAGGGCCCGGATGCCGAGACGGTGCTGCTGCGCGACATCCGGTTCCGGTCGGTGTGCGAACACCACCTGCTCCCGTTCCTCGGTGTGGCGCACGTCGCCTACCTGCCGGGCGAGCGCGTTGTCGGACTGGGCCGCATCCCGCGCGTCATCGACACGCTGGCCGCACGCCCCCAGGTGCAGGAGCGCCTGACCGAGCAGATCGCCGACGTGATCGAGAGCGGTCTCGACGCGCGCGGAGTGCTCGTCGTCCTCGACGCCGCGCACACCTGCGTGACGACCCGCGGCGCGCGGCAGACGGACAGCACGACCGTGACCATCGCCTCGCGCGGGGCGTTCACCGAGCCGGCCGCCCGCGCCGAGCTGATCGCGCTGATCGGACGTGGCGTCGCGTGACGCTCATCATGGGCGTCCTCAACGTGACGCCGGACTCGTTCAGCGACGGCGGCCTGTGGTTCGAGGCCGACGCGGCGATCGATCACGCGCACCAGCTCGTCGCCCAGGGCGCGGACATCATCGACGTCGGTGGCGAGTCGACGCGTCCGGGCGCCGTGCGGGTCGATCCGGCCGAGGAGCGCACGCGTGTCATCCCGGTGATCCGCGCTCTGGCCGAGCGCGGCATCACCGTCAGCGTCGACACCATGAACGCGTCGACGGCACGCGCGGCGGCCGACGCCGGTGCCGCGATCATCAACGATGTGTCGGGCGGCCTGGCGGATCCGGACATGCCCCAGGCGGTGCTCGACACCGACCTGCAGTACGTCGTGATGCACTGGCGCGGCCAGAGCGACTCGATGGACACGCTCGCGCGCTACACCGACACGGTGTCGGAGGTGCGGTCGGAGCTTTCGGCGCGGCTGACCGACCTCGTGCAGCGCGGCGTCGACCCGTCGAAGCTCATCGTCGACCCCGGCCTCGGCTTCTCCAAGACCGGCGAGCACAACTGGCAGGTCCTCGGTGACCTGGCCGCGTTCGAGACCCTGGGCTATCCGGTGCTGATCGGGGCGTCGCGCAAGCGGTTCCTCGGCGCGCTGCTGCCCGACGGCGCCCCGGCGAGCGAGCGGGATGCCCCGACGGCCGTCATCAGCGCGCTCGCGGCAGAGGCGGGCGTCTGGGCCGTGCGCGTGCACGACGTGCCCTCGACGCGCATCGCACTGGATGTGGTCAGGGCATGGCAAGCTGGAAGAGATGACTAGGCCAGCTTCGTCCGGGGGATCCGACGCGATCATCCTCACCGGTCTGCGCGTGCGCGCCAACCACGGCGTCTACGACTTCGAGCGGGAGAACGGCCAGGACTTCGTGATCGACCTGACGGCGCACCTCGACCTCTCGCCCGCGTCGGCGAGCGACGACGTCGCGAACACGGTGCACTACGGCGAGCTCGCGGTGGAGGTGGCCGACGCCGTGCGCCGTGATCCCGTCGACCTCATCGAGACGGTCGCCGAACGCGTCGCCGCCGTCGTGCTCGGTCACCCCCCGGTGCTGGCGGTCGAGGTGACCGTGCACAAGCCCGACGCGCCCATCGAGGTGCCGTTCGGCGATGTCGCGGTGCGCATCCGGAGGGAGCGGTCGTGACCGCCGCCGTGCGTCCCAAGCCGCAGCGGCTGCGTCCGGCGGTTCCCGCCGTGCTCGCCTTCGGCGCGAACCTGGGCGACCGCGAGGCGACTCTGCGCGCGGCGCTCGCGACGCTCGAGACGACCCCGGGCATCCGGATCGACGCCGTGTCGCCGCTCTACGAGACGCCGGCACTCAAGCTCACCGGAGTGGACCACGACGCACCCGCGTACCTGAACGCCGTCGCCCGCATCCACACCACGCTCGACCCGCACGCGCTGCTCGACACGGTCAATGCGGTCGAAGACGAGCTGGGACGGGTTCGCCAGGAGCGCTGGGGTGATCGCACGATCGACATCGACATCGTCGACTACGACGGCCGCACCGCCGACGACGAACGTCTCACCCTGCCGCATCCGCGCGCGGCCGGGCGCGGCTTCGTGCTCGTTCCGTGGCTCGCGATCGATCCGGATGCGGTGCTCACCGGTCACGGACGCGTAGCCGACCTCGCGGCCGGCTCCGCCGACGTCGTGACCCCGTACGAAGCGAAGGGGACCGCCCGATGAGACGCACCAGGGCGACGTCCCTCATCGGCCTCGGCGTCGCCGGGGCGGTGATCGGCTTCCTGATCGAGCTCGCGGCCGCCGGCGGCGGAGTCGCCGTCTTCATCCCGCCGCTGAGCCTGCCGATCACCCTCGTCGTCATCGCGATCATCGTGGTGGCCTTCGCCATCCCGATCCGCCGCGCGACCCACGGGCGCACCTCGCGCCGCATCGACCCGTTCCAGGCCATGCGCATCGTCGTGCTCGCGAAGGCGTGCAGCCTGAGCGGCGCCCTCCTGACCGGCGCGGGCGCGGGCGTGCTGGTGTTCCTGCTGAGCCGCGCCGTGATCCCCGGCGGTTCCGCCGTGTGGCTGGCCGTCGCCACCACCGTCGGCGCCGCCGTACTACTCGCCGCCGGCCTCGTGGCCGAGCACATGTGCACGCTCCCCCCGGAAGACAACGACGACGATCCGGAGAACGCCCATGCAAAATCGCCTTGATCTCTCCGTCGGGGAGTGGAACCGGGTGTCGCCCAAGTACGTCGTCGTGGTCATCGTCAGCACGGTGATCTCCGGACTGATCGCCAGCGCGGTGTCGGTCTTCCTCTGGCTCGTCGCAGGCTGGAACGCGGGTTGGATCCTGCTCGCGGCCGTCGTCGTGATCAGCATCATCGCCCTGATCATCGCGCCACGGCGTGCGCGGTCGATCGGATATCGCACCCGCGAAGACGATCTGCTGTTCCGCCGCGGCATCATGTTCCAGCGCTTCGTCTCGGTGCCGTACGGCCGCATGCAGCTCATCGACATCAACCGCGGACCGGTCGGGCGCCTGCTCGGGCTGGCCGACCTCAAGTTCGTGACGGCCGCGGCGTCGACCGGCGTCGTCATCCCGGGGCTGCCCGAACCGGTGGCCGCAGAGTTGCGCGACCGCCTCGTCGAACTCGCGGAGAGCAGACGGGCCGGGCTGTGACCGGCGCCCAGCTCAGCCCCGCCGAGAAGGCCGCCGAGCGGTTCACCGACGGGGAGTGGCACCGCCTCCATCCGGCCACGCCGTTGCTGCGCGGCGGCATCGTGTTCATCGCGGTGCTCGGCTACGTGCTGTCGAATTTGCGCGAGCGCATCGTCACCTTCTTCGTCGGCGGCCCTGACTTCGGCGGCGACCCGCTCGACGAGATCTACAACCGCGGCTGGGAGGGCTGGGCGCTGCTCGCCCTCGTCGTCGTGCTGACCCTGTGCATCGGCGGCTTCTACCTGTCGTGGCGGATGCACAGCTTCCGCATCACCGGAGACGCGGTCGAGGTGCGCAGCGGCATCCTTTTCCGCACCCAGCGCAAGGCGCGGCTGGATCGCATCCAGGGCATCAACGTGGTGCGGCCGTTCCTGGCGCGCATCTTCGGTGCGGCGAAGCTGGACATCTCGGTGGCCGGGCACGACGCGAACGTGCAGCTCTCGTACCTCGGATCGACCCTCGCCGACGGGCTGCGCGGTGACGTACTGCGGCTGGCCTCGGGCGTGCGGGAGGCCGAGCGCTCCGAAGCGGCGGGCGGTGTCGACGGTGCGGCCGTCGACGGCGCAGCTGCCGGCGGCACGGCTGCCGGCGGCACGCCCACGCCGCCCCCGGCAGGGCCGGCCGTCGCGCTGTTCGACGCGAACGGCCAGCCGGTCGTCCCCGCACCGGCGGCGCGCACCGCCGGCGTCTCCGACCTCGTCAACCGCCGGGTGAACGAGTTCATGGCGCCCGAACTCGACCCGAACGCCGCGCCTCCGCAGTCGGTCGTGAAGATTCCGCCGTTGCGGTTGTTCGGCTCGCTGCTGCTGAGCGGATTCACCGTGTTCCTGCTGATCGTCGTCGCGCTCCTCGTCGTCGGTGCGTCGACCGGCCGGGTCTGGCTGCTGTTCGTCGTGCTGCCCGGCCTGATCGGTTCGGCGAGCTTCTACATCAACCGGTTCACCAAGTCCCTCCGGTACTCGATCGCGGGCACGCCCGACGGGGTGCGGCTCGGTTTCGGGCTCCTGAGCACCAGCAACGAGACGCTCCCGCCCGGCCGCATCCACGCCGTCGAGGTCATGCAGCCCCTGCTCTGGCGCCCGTTCGGCTGGTGGCAGATCCGGATCGACACCGCCGGCCACTCGCGCGAGAAAGGTGCCGCCGGTCAGCCCAACACGACGATGCTGCCGGTCGGCGACGCCAGGGACGTCGAACGGGTGCTCGCGCTCGTCCTCCCCGAGTTCGCCATCGAGGAGCATCGCGCGATCATCGCGGCCGGCATGACTTCACGCGGTCGCGACGATTTCGTCGGCAGCCCGAAGCGGGCGGCGTGGATCCGCCCGTTCTCCTGGCAGCGCACCGGCTACAGCATGATCGGCGGCGTGCTGCTGCTGCGGCGCGGCGTCGTCTGGCGCAGCCTCGCCATCGTGCCGCTCGCCCGCCTGCAGAGCCTCGAGCTCTACCAGGGCCCGATCGACCGGATGCTCGCCCTCGCGTCCACCCGGCTGCACACGGTCTCGGGCCCGGTGCGTCCCCGGCTGCCCGCCATCGACCGCGAGCAGAGCGTCGTGCTCTTCGACCAGGTCGCCGCAACGGCGATCACCTCGGCGCAGAGCGACCGCAGCCATCGCTGGGGAGCGTTCCCGCCGTCCCGTCCGCGGCCCGCGGTCGACCCCGGCGCGAACGCCGGCACCACCACCGCAACCCCCGGCGGCACTCCCAGCGGCACTCCCAGCGGCACTCCCACCGGAGAGGAACTCGGCTGATGGAGCGATCAGGACGCCTCGGACTCGGCATCATCGGAGCAGGGCGCGTCGGCCCCATCCTGGGAGCCGCCCTCGCCGGCGCCGGTCACGCGGTGGTCGGCATCTCGGCCGTTTCCCAGGCCAGCAGGGAGCGGGCGGGAGCGCTGCTGCCCGCCGTGCCGATCCTGGACGTGCCGACGATCGTCGAGCGCAGCGAACTCGTCATCATCGCGGTGCCCGACGACGAGCTGCCTGCGCTGGTCGCGGGCCTCGCCGCGACGGGAACCTGGCAGCCCGGGCAGATCGTGCTGCACACGGCTCCGGGGTTCGGCGTCGGCGTGCTGGCCCCGGCGGCCGCTGCGGGCGCGATCCCACTGGCCGTGCATCCGGCGCTCGAGTTCACCGGCACCAGCCTCGACCTCGCCCGACTCGCAGAGAGCTATTTCGCCGTCACCGCGCCGGGCCCGGTGCTGCCGATCGCCCAGGCGCTCGTCGTCGAGATGGGCGGCGAACCCGTGGTGATCGCGGAGGCCGACCGGGCCGCTTACGCCGAGGCCATCGCGACCGCGACCTCGTTCTCGCGCGCCATCGTGGAGCAATCGACGGGCATCCTGCGCGGGATCGGCGTGGAGAACGCCGGTGGCTTCCTCAGCTCGCTGGTGCGTTCGGCCGTCGACAACGCCCTCACGCATGCGACGCCGGCCGGCATGCTCGACGTGGGGAGCGTGCTCGACGGCTCGCGCGGCGGACTCGGAGCGTTCGGGCTGCCGTTCGACGACGGCGATGACGACGGCGATGACGGTACGGGCGGAAACCTCGGGCGCGAGGACGGGCGCGACCTCGGGCGCGACGACGGGCGCGACGACGACGAGTAGCCTGGATGTCCGGTCGTCTTCGTGAGCGCCCCGCTGGGGTGCGGCGATCGTAGGGGAGCAGATGCCTCAGGTCGTTTCCACCATCGCCGAACTGCGCTCGACGCTCGCGTCGGCCCGTGAGTCCGCCGTGCGCGAGGGCAGCTCCGACGCCCCCGCCTCGCGTGTGGTGTTCGTGCCGACCATGGGCGCCCTGCACGACGGCCACCTTCAGCTCGTCTCACGTGCGCGCGACCTCGGAGGCATCGTCGTCGTCTCGATCTTCGTCAACCCGCTCCAGTTCAGCGCCGGTGAGGATCTTGACCGCTACCCCCGCACCCTCGACGCCGACGTCGCCGCCCTCGACGGACTCGCCGACATCGTCTTCGCGCCGTCGGTGGACGAGATGTACCCGTACGGCCCGTCGGAGACCCGCGTCGCCGCCGGCCCCGTCGCGGCACTCTACGAGGGCGCTGTGCGCCCGGGGCACTTCGACGGGATGCTCACCGTCGTCGCGAAACTGCTCAACATCGTCGCGCCCGACGTCGCCGTGTTCGGGCAGAAGGATGCCCAGCAGGTGCACCTCGTCGGCCGTATGGTGCGCGACCTGAACCTCCCGGTCACGATCGCCGTCGTCGACACCGTGCGCGAGGCCGACGGTCTCGCGCTCTCGAGCCGCAACCGCTACCTGGGCGCCGACGACCGGGCCGCCGCCGTCGTGCTGTCGCAGGCGCTCGCCGCCGCTGAGGCCGCCGCCGCACAGGGCGCCGACGCCGTGGCCGCCGCCGCCCAGGCGCGCATCGACGCGGAGCCAGCCGTTAAGCTGGACTATCTCGTTGTCGTCGATCCGGAGACCTTCCTCGCCGTCGACGCCGGTCACCACGGCCCCGCCGTCGTGCTCGTCGCCGCCCGCTTCGGAACCACCAGGCTCATCGACAACGAACGCATCAGCATCCCCTGATCCGCCACCAGCCTCCCTGAACGAAAGACGCACATGAGCGACGCGCAGACCACCGAGCCTGAACTCACTGATGACGAGATCAGCGAGCAGAAGGCGGTTCGCCTGGCCAAGCGCGAGCGTCTGATCGACGAGGCGGCGACGCCGGCCGGCGGCGCGTACCCGGTCTCTGTGCCGGTGACGACGACCATCCCGGCGGTGCGTGAGAAGTGGGGGCACCTGGCGGCCGACGAGACGTCGGGCGAGGTCGTCGGTGTGGCCGGGCGCGTCGTGTTCCTGCGCAACACCGGCAAGCTCTGCTTCGCGGTGCTGCAGTCGGGCGACGGCACGCGCATCCAGGTGATGGTCTCGCTCGCGGCCGTCGGGCAGGAGTCGCTCGACTCCTGGAAGGAACTCGTCGACCTCGGCGACCACGTGTTCGCGTCCGGCGAGGTCATCTCGAGCCGCCGTGGTGAGCTCTCGATCATGGTGGCGGAGTGGGCCATCGCCGCCAAGGCGATCCTGCCGCTGCCGAACCTGCACAACGAGCTCAGCGAAGAGACGCGCGTGCGAAACCGCTACCTCGACCTGATCGCCCGCGAACAGGCGCGTGCCAACGTGCTCAACCGCGCCAAGGCCGTCGCCAGCCTGCGCCGCACCTTCGCCGAGCGCGACTTCGTCGAGGTCGAGACCCCGATGCTGCAGACCATGCACGGCGGTGCGTCGGCGCGTCCGTTCGTCACGCACTCCAATGCCTTCGACACCGACCTGTTCCTGCGGATCGCGCCGGAGCTGTACCTCAAGCGCGCCGTCGTCGGCGGCATCGACCACGTCTTCGAGATCAACCGCAACTTCCGCAACGAGGGCGCGGACTCCACGCACTCGCCGGAGTTCGCCATGCTCGAGGCCTACCAGGCGTACGGCGACTACAACTCGATCGCCGACCTGACCCAGACGCTGATCCAGAACGCGGCGAAGGCCATCAGCGGCTCGCACGTCGTCACCTGGGCGGACGGCACCGAATACGACCTGGGCGGCGAATGGGACCGCATCCGGATGTACGACAGCCTGTCGGATGCCGTCGGCGAGCCGATCACGCCCGAGACCCCGATGGTGCGACTGCGCGAGATCGCGGCCCAGGAGGGCATCGAGATCGAGCACCCCCTGCCCGGCAAGTACGTCGAGGAGCTGTGGGAGCACTTCGTCAAGGGGAACCTGGTGCGGCCGACGTTCGTGCTCGACTTCCCGGTGGACACGAGCCCGCTCGTACGCGCCCACCGCTCGCGCGAGGGTGTCGTGGAGAAGTGGGACCTCTACGTCCGCGGCTTCGAACTGGCGACCGGATACTCGGAGCTCGTCGACCCGGTCGTCCAGCGCGAGCGGTTCGTCGAGCAGGCCAAGCTCGCCGCGGCCGGCGACGGCGAGGCCATGCGCCTCGACGAGGAATTCCTGCGGGCGCTCGAGTTCGGCATGCCGCCGTCGGGCGGCATGGGCATGGGCATCGACCGGCTGCTGATGGCGCTGACCGGTCTGGGCATCCGCGAGACGATCCTGTTCCCGCTGGTCAAGTAACCGGCCTCACGTAACCGGCCCCGATCAACCGGGCCCGAGTTACCGGCTTCAGTGGTGCTGGCGCAGGTGCGCCTGGGTCAGCTCCTCCATCTGCTCGTCGGTGAGCTCGTCCATCTTCCTGCTCTCGCGGTGATCGCTGCGCATCCAGCGCACGAAGAGGAAGATCAGCACGGGAACGTCGGCGATCTCCGCGATGAACCACAGGAAGTCGCCCGAGAGGTGCTGGTCGTGCTGCGCCGTCGGGAACCAGATCGGCAGCCGTCCGATGATCGCGGGAGCGTGATCGAGGATGCCGTCGTTGAGCCGCAGCAGGAGCCCTGGCACCGCGTCGAGCAGCATCTCGACGAAGGCGAGCAGGAACTCGATCGTGATGAAGAACCCGGTTCGGATCACCGAGTGCGCCGCGATCGGCAGCACCATCAGGATGCCCGCCAGCGGTGCTAGCAGGGTGATCGTCCATTCCGACCACGGGCTGTCGCGCAGGATCGCCGCGGCGGGCGTCAGGAAGACGAGGAAGACGGCGCAGGCGAACAGCGGCGCGAAGATGGCGTTGCCGAACAGGCGGACGAGGCGGGAGCCGAGAACCGAATCTGCGAACCGCCGTGGCCGCCCGCTCAGGGCGGTGCGCGCGAGGGCGATCGGCAGGCCGAGGCTGATGAGGCCCGGCACGGCGAACAGGAGCAGGGCGATGCGGGTCGTGAACGCCCAGCGCAGCTCGCTGCTGTATGCACCGAGGAAGCCGAACGAGATCCACGCGTACGAACCGAGGCCCAGCGCGAAGAACAGGATGGTCGGCCGCAGCGGCCATCGGTGGCCCCGCCGTCGCAGTGACAGGATGCCCGCGAGATAGAGACCGCCGGACACGATGATCGCGGCGAAGGCGACGGGGTCGAAGCTCCAGGTCGTCAGGAAGGTCTGGATGGGGGGCGTGATGAACTCCGTTCACAGCTGGGGGCGTTACCATTATCAGGTTATGAATGACGTCGTCGCTGGCATCGTGTGGTCACTCGCACCGACCGTTCTCGTCGGGCTGCTCTTCTGGGTGATCATGCGCGCGATCATTCGAGCCGACCGCACCGAGCGCAAGGCGTATTCGCGCCTCGAGGCCGAAGAGCGCGCACGCCGCGGCCTGCCGCAGAAGCCGTAGCTGCGCACGTTCGCGCCGCGATTTCGCTACGGTAGCGATGTGTGGTTCGCGCCTGGCGTGAGCCACATCGTTCGGAATGGCTGACAGAGGGGACTCGCGCCGATGGACGCTGGACTCCTCCCGACGTTGATCGTGGGCTTGGCGTTGCTCGTCGACTTCGTGATCCGCGTCATCGCCGTCATCATCGTTCCCCGCAACCGCAAGCCGACCTCGGCCACGGCCTGGCTGCTCGCCATCTTCCTGATCCCGTACCTCGGCGTGCTGTTCTTCCTGCTGATCGGCAGCTACAAGCTCCCGAAGAGCCGGCGGACCAAGCAGGACGAGATCAACCGCTTCATCATCGACAGCACGGAGGGTATCGAGCGGGTCAGCCGCGACCACCCGTGGCCGCCCTGGCTCGAGTCGGTCGTCGAGCTGAACCGCAACCTCGGGGCGATGCCGCTCGTCGGCGGCAACAGCGCAACGCTCAACGGCGACTACCAGGGTTCGCTCGACGCGATGACCGACGAAGTGAACAAGGCGCGCAAGTACGTGCACGTCGAGTTCTACATCCTGACCTGCGACCAGACCACCAAGCCGTTCTTCGATGCGCTGGAGGCGGCGGTCAAGCGGGGCGTCACCGTGCGTGTGCTGCTCGACCACATCGCCTCGCTGCGCACGCGTGACTACA
This sequence comes from Leifsonia poae, assembly GCF_027921845.1. Classification (GTDB taxonomy): domain Bacteria; phylum Actinomycetota; class Actinomycetes; order Actinomycetales; family Microbacteriaceae; genus Leifsonia; species Leifsonia poae. Next base: position 168,899 of record NZ_BSEN01000003.1, on the reverse strand, counting down.
AGCACACGATCAAGCGCCTCACGGAGATGGGCGCCAAGTGGCAGCTCATGCTCCCGGTACAGCCGTTCAAGGGCAAGTACCAGCGCCCCGACCTGCGCAACCACCGCAAGCTGCTCATCGTCGACGGCGCCGTCGGATTCATGGGCTCGCAGAACGTGATCGACCGCAGCTACAACAAGAAGTCGAACATCCGCCGCGGCCTGAAGTGGAAAGAGCTGATCGTTCGGCTCGAGGGCCCGATCGTCGCCGGTCTCAACGCGATCTTCATCACCGACTGGTACAGCGAGACCGACGAACTCCTGCGCCGCGAGACGGAGCCGATCACCGCCGAGCTGACGACGGACTCCCTGGACGCCCAGGTGGTGCCGAGCGGTCCCGGATTCCGCGGCGAGAACAACCTGCGGCTGTTCCTCGCGCTGCTGTACTACGCGCAGGAGCGCATCGTCATCACGTCGCCGTACTTCGTGCCCGACGAGTCGATGCTGATGGCGATCACGACCGCCGTGCAGCGCGGTATCAAGGTCGACCTGTTCGTGTCGGAGATCGGCGACCAGGCGCTCGTGTACCACGCGCAGCGGTCGTACTACGAGGCCCTGCTGCGCGCCGGCGTGCGGATCTGGATGTACAAGAAGCCGTACATCCTGCACGCGAAGCACTTCACGATCGACGACGACGTCGCGGTGATCGGCTCGAGCAACATGGACATGCGCTCGTTCCAGCTGAACATGGAGGTCTCGCTGATGGTGCGCGGGCGCTCGTTCGTCGACGAGATGCGCGCGGTCGAAGACGGCTACCGCCGCGACAGCAAGGAGCTCACGCTCGACGAGTGGATGAAGCAGCCACTGCGCTCGACCGTGCTCGACAACCTCGCGCGGCTCACCTCAGCCCTCCAGTAGGGCACCTGCCGCCCTCGACGGGAGGCGTCAGCCGCGCGGCTTGAGTCGCACCGTCGGCAGCTCGGGCGCCGGGAGGGGCGACCCGTCATAGCCGGTCACCTCGCCGAACCGGCCGGCCGGATCGTCGCCGGCGATCACGTCGGCCTGCCACTGGGCGCGATACTGCACGATGTCGTCGTGGCTGCGGCCGATGAAGTTCCACCACATCACGATCTGCTCGCCCAGCGGTTCACCCCCGAGCAGGATGAGCCGGGCATCCGTGTCGCCGGCGGTCAGCTCGACCGACGACCGGCCGGGGCACAGGTAGGCGAGGTGGTTGACAGGCACGTCGACACCCGCGACCGTCACGGCGCCGGCATCGACCAGGATGCCGTGCTCGAACGATCCGTCGAGGGGCACCTCCACCGTCGATCCGGCCGGGACCGTCAGTTGCGCACCCAGCAGCGGGCTGAACATCGACGCATCCGTCCCGCTGCCGGCGAGCGCGCCGACGAAGGCGCGCACCTCGGCCGCGCCGAGTCGCGTCGCCAGCGGCACATGATGCTCGAAGAACGGAGCGACATCGCGCGTCGCCGCCGGGAGCGCCACCCACAGCTGCACGCCGTGCAGCCGCGCGGTGCCCGGCGTCGACACCTCCGAGTGGCTGATGCCGCGGCCGGCCGTCATCAGGTTGAGCTCGCCCGGTCGCACGAGTTCGTGCGTTCCCACGCTGTCGCGGTGCTCGATCTCGCCCTCGAAGAGCCAGCTCACCGTCTGCAGCCCGGTGTGCGGATGCGGTGGGACGCGCATCCCGCCGGTCGCCGACACGTCGTCGGGGCCGTAGTGATCGATGAAGCACCAGCCGCCGATCAGCGAGCGCCGTCGCTGGGGGAGCGTGCGGCGAACGTTCATGGCGCGGGGGCCGCCGAGCGGCACATCGCGCGGTTCGAGGATCTCCACAGGCGACTCGGTCGTCAGCGTTCCGCCGTCGACGAGCAGTTCCGCCGGGTCGCGCTCCAGGTTGCTCACACGAGCATCCTAAGTCGCACTCAGGCACCCGGTGGCCTGGCTTTCTAGAATGGGTCCCGTGATCTCGACTCCCGCCCCCGCCCGTTCCGCCGCCCGGGTCCGTCTGCCGTTCGCGGCCGCGGGAGTGCTGCTCGTCTCGCTCGCGCTGGCCGGATGCTCGACCGCGTCGAACAAGCCGATCGACCAGTACGCGGGGGAGCCGAAAGGCGTCGAGGCGCCGGCCAGCAGTGCGGGAGGCGCCGCCTACGCCGTGTGGATGAAGAACGGCCAGCAGTTCGCCATCACGCTCTACGGCAGCTCGAGCTGCCCGCCGAAGATCGCGTCGGTGTCGACCGTCGCGAGCAACCAGCTGAAGGCGACCCTCGCTCCGGCGCCGGGCGGTGTGTGCACCCGCGACTACGTCCCCTACACGACCGTGTTCCGCACCCCGAGCGGCATCACCACCACCTCGGATGTGACGGTGAAGCTGCCGGACTCCACGCTGACGTTGCCCGGCCTGCCCGGCTGATCCTGCGCATCCGCTGATCTCGTCACGCCCACGGCGAACAGGGGCAGTATCGGCGCGCATCGGTGGTTACTCTCTTTGTATCGATGCCAACCCTGCAACGGCACCGGAGGAGTAGACATGTTCGAGAGATTCACCGATAGAGCCCGCCGCGTCGTCGTCTTGGCACAAGAAGAAGCCAAGATGCTCAACCACAACTACATCGGCACTGAGCACATCCTGCTCGGGCTGATTCACGAGGGTGAGGGTGTCGCGGCCAAGGCGCTCGAGTCGCTCGGCATCTCCCTCGATGCCGTGCGCGAGCAGGTTCAAGACATCATCGGCCAGGGTCAGCAGCAGCCGACCGGCCACATCCCCTTCACGCCGCGCGCCAAGAAGGTGCTGGAGCTTTCGCTTCGCGAGGCCCTGCAGCTCGGCCACAACTACATCGGCACGGAGCACATCCTGCTCGGCCTGATCCGCGAGGGCGAGGGCGTCGCCGCCCAGGTGCTCGTGAAGCTCGGCGCCGACCTCAACCGCGTGCGCCAGCAGGTCATCCAGCTCCTGAGCGGATACCAGGGCAAGGAGCAGGTCCAGGTCGGAGGCAACGATCAGGCCACCGCGCAGGCAGGCAGCCAGATCCTCGACCAGTTCGGCCGCAACCTCACGCAGGCGGCGCGGGACAACAAGCTCGACCCCGTGATCGGGCGCGAGAAGGAGATCGAGCGGGTCATGCAGATCCTGTCCCGACGCTCCAAGAACAACCCCGTGCTGATCGGCGAGCCCGGCGTCGGCAAGACCGCCGTCGTCGAAGGCCTCGCCCAGGCGATCGTGCGCGGCGACGTTCCGGAGACGCTGAAGGACAAGCAGCTCTACACTCTCGACCTCGGTTCGCTGATCGCCGGCTCCCGCTACCGCGGTGACTTCGAGGAGCGCCTGAAGAAGGTCACCAAGGAGATCCGCACCCGCGGCGACATCATCACGTTCATCGACGAGATCCACACCCTGGTGGGTGCTGGTGCCGCTGAGGGCGCGATCGACGCGGCGAGCATCCTGAAGCCGCTGCTCGCCCGTGGTGAGCTGCAGACCATCGGCGCGACCACGCTCGACGAGTACCGCAAGCACTTCGAGAAGGATGCCGCTCTCGAGCGCCGCTTCCAGCCGATCCAGGTGAACGAGCCGTCGCTGCCGCACACGATCAACATCCTCAAGGGGCTGCGCGACCGTTACGAGGCGCACCACAAGGTGTCCATCACCGACGGCGCCATCGTCTCGGCGGCCAACCTCGCCGACCGGTACATCCAGGACCGCTTCCTGCCCGACAAGGCCATCGACCTGATCGACGAGGCCGGCGCCCGCCTGCGTCTGTCGATCCTGTCGGCTCCGCCGGAGCTGCGCGAGTTCGACGACAAGATCGCCGCCGTTCGTTCGCAGAAAGAAGCCGCGATCGAAGACCAGGACTTCGAGAAGGCCGCATCGCTGCGCGACGAGGAGAAGAACCTCCTCGGAGAGCGCCTGCGCCTCGAGAAGCAGTGGCGTTCCGGTGACGTGAAGACCACGGCCGAGGTCGATGAGGGTCTCATCGCCGAGGTGCTGGCTCAGGCCACGGGCATCCCGGTGTTCAAGCTCACCGAGGAGGAGTCGGCTCGACTCGTCTTCATGGAGAAGGCACTGCACCAGCGCGTCATCGGTCAGGAGGAGGCCATCTCGGCGCTCTCCAAGACCATCCGCCGCACGCGTGCCGGTCTGAAGGACCCGAAGCGCCCCTCCGGTTCGTTCATCTTCGCCGGCCCCACCGGCGTCGGTAAGACCGAGCTGGCCAAGGCGCTCGCCGAGTTCCTGTTCGACGACGAGTCGGCCATGATCTCCCTCGACATGTCGGAGTACGGCGAGAAGCACACGGTCTCGCGACTGTTCGGTGCCCCTCCCGGATTCGTCGGCTTCGAAGAGGGCGGCCAGCTCACCGAGAAGGTGCGCCGCAAGCCGTTCAGCGTGGTGCTGTTCGACGAGATCGAGAAGGCGCACCCGGACATCTTCAACTCGCTGCTTCAGATTCTGGAGGAGGGACGCCTGACGGATGGCCAGGGTCGCGTGGTCGACTTCAAGAACACCGTGATCATCATGACCACCAACCTCGGTACGAAGGACATCTCCGGCGGCCCGGTCGGCTTCCAGATCGAGGGCGACCCGCAGACCGGTTACGACCGGATGCGCGGCAAGGTCTACGAAGAGCTGAAGAAGAACTTCAAGCCGGAGTTCCTCAACCGTGTCGACGAGATCATCGTCTTCCCGCAGCTGTCGAAGCCCGAGCTGCTGCAGATCGTCGACCTGTTCATCAAGCGCCTGTCGGCTCGACTGCTCGACCGTGACATGACCATCACGCTGGAGCAGGCCGCCAAGGAGCGCCTCATCGAGGTCGGGTTCGACCCGACGCTCGGAGCTCGTCCGCTGCGCCGCGCGGTGCAGCACGAGATCGAGGACCGCCTGAGCGAGCGCATCCTGCACGGCGAGCTGAACGCGGGCGACCACGTGCACGTCGACTTCAAGGACGGCGAGTTCGTGTTCACCACCGAATCGCGCAAGGAGCCGGTCGGCGCGGGCATCAACGCCACGGCCGCCCTCGGCACCGGCCCAGCGACGCCCGACCTGGCCGCCTCGAGCGACTAACCGGCGCTCGAGTCGTACGACGAGCGGGGCCGCCTCTTCGGAGGCGGCCCCGCTTTCGCGTGCCGCGGGGCATGCTCGCGGGGCGCGCCGCTCCCGCCGCGCGCCGCTCCCGCCGCGCGCCGCGCGGCCCGCGCCTACGCGGCG
>NZ_BSEN01000003.1:56374-163656 GCF_027921845.1 Leifsonia poae | reverse complement strand
CGCAACACGCCGTTACGGAATCTGCGACACGGCGTGTTGCGACCCCTCGTTGCCAGGGCCCGGTGGCGGATGGGACGGGACGCGCCCGGACGCGCCGGGCGGCAGGTCACTAGGCTGGACGGGTGAGTCTCGTGAGCACTGGTTTCCGCATCCGCCGCGCGCGCACCAGCGACGTCACGCGCATCCGGGAGCTGGTGGAGCCGCTCGTGCAGCGCCGTATCCTGCTCGGCAAAGAGCAGGTCGTCTTCTACGAGTCGGTGCAGGAGTTCCGGGTCGCCGAGACGGACGACGGCGAGCTCATCGGATGCGGCGCGCTGCACGTCATGTGGAGCGACCTCGCGGAGGTGCGCACGCTGGCGGTGTCCGACGAATGGCTCGGCAAGGGCATCGGCCGGGCACTCCTCGGCCGTCTCGAGGAGGACGCGCGCGAGCTCGGGCTGAGCAGGCTGTTCTGCCTGACGTTCGAGGTCGGATTCTTCGAGCGCAACGGCTTCGTGGACATGGGCGACGAGACCGTCGACCCGGCGGTGTACGCGGAACTCGTGCGCTCGCACGACGAAGGTGTCGCCGAATTCCTCGATCTCGCACGCGTGAAGCCGAACACGCTTGGAAACACCAGGATGTTGAAGCAGCTCTAGCGCGTTTTGCCGCGGAAATACGCCGAAGCGCGGCTATCCTGCAGGCATGTCGACGTTCAAGCACCCGGTCGGCCCCCAGCCGAGCAAAGTGTATTGGCGACGCCGGCTGCTGGTCGCCCTGGGCCTGCTGGCCGTGATCGTCGTCATCATCCTCATCGTCGTGCGTCCGGGATCGTCCAGCGGCACGCCGGCGGCGGTGCCGACGACGTCGACCACACCGAAAGCCGCGACGAACCCCACGAGCATCCCGACGACGGAGACGACGGCCAACGGTCAGCCGTGCACGGCCGCGAACATCACTGTTCAGGCGATCACGGACCTGAACGCGTACGCGGCCGGACAGAACCCCAAGCTGGCCGTCTCGATCACCAACCACGGAACGACGTCGTGCAAGATCGACGCCGGCACGTCGAAGCAGGTCTTCACCATCACCAGCGGGTCCGAGGTCTACTGGAAGTCGACGGACTGCCAGACGTCCAAGGTCTATGCCGAAGTGCTGCTGCAGCCGGGCAAGACGATCTCCTCGCAGACGCCGATCACCTGGGACCGGACGCGGTCCGACCCGAAGACCTGCCAGGCGACGCGCGATCAAGTGCCGGCCGGTGGTGCCTCGTACCACCTGCAGACGTCGGTGGCGGGGATCATCTCGGACACGACGAAGCAGTTCTCACTGAACTAGCTCCCGCGTCCGAGGCGGGCCCATAACTCCGGAAGGTCCGTGCGACGCGCCGCGCGGGTGGGCATAACTCCGGATGTCAGGGCCGGTTCGCGCTCGTAGTTCCGGAGTTACGGGAGCGGACGGGACAGCAGCGACGGCTGTCGCCCCACGTCAGAACGCCGCGTCGAGCTCCCGCTCACGAGTCGTCGCGCCGACGGTGAAGGCGACGCGCAGCGCCTCCCGGATGCTCTGGCTCTCGGCGTCGACGCGCGTGACGAATCCGAGGCGCGCGGCCTCGGCCGTGCGCTGCTTGCCGCTGCTGACGGGGCGGATCTCCCCGGCCAGGCTGATCTCGCCGAAGGCGACGAGCGTGTGCGGGATCGGCTTCTCGTTCGAAGCCGACGCGATCGCGAGCGCGATGGCCAGGTCGGCGCCGGGCTCGGTGAGCCGCACGCCACCCACCGTCGAGACGTACACGTCTTTGTCGCCGAAGGTGAAGTTCGCGCGCCGTTCGAGCACCGCGAGCAGCATGGCGACCCGGGAGGCGTCGACGCCGTTGGTCACGCGGCGCGGGTTGGGCGCCGAGCTCTTGACGATCAGCGCCTGCACCTCGACCGGGAGCGGCCGGCGGCCCTCCATCGCGACCGTCACGCACGTGCCTGAGACGGGCGTCGTGCTGCGGCTGAGGAAGAGTCCGCTCGGATCGGCGACCTCGGCGATGCCGTCACCGGTCATCTCGAAGCAGCCCACCTCATCCGTCGGCCCGAAGCGGTTCTTGAGCGCACGCACGAAGCGGAGCGCGGTCTGGCGGTCACCTTCGAACTGGCAGACGACGTCGACGAGGTGCTCGAGGAGGCGGGGACCGGCGATCGAGCCGTCTTTCGTGACGTGCCCGACCAGCACGAGCGGAAGGTTGCGGTCTTTGGCGACCCGGATGAGAGTGCTCGCGACCTCGCGCACCTGGCTGGGGCCGCCGGCGAGACCCTCGCCGTTGGAGCTCGAAACGGTCTGCACCGAGTCGACGATGACCAGCTGCGGGTCGACCGCGTCGATCTGGCCGACGATCGTCGCCAGGTCGGTCTCGGAGGCGAGGTAGAGGTGGTCGTGGAGGGCGCCGGTGCGCTGGGCGCGCATCCGGACCTGGCTCACCGACTCCTCGGCGCTCACGTAGAGCACGCGCGAGCGGGCGCGGGCCGCGCGCGAGGCGACCTCGAGCAGCAGCGTGGACTTGCCGACCCCCGGCTCGCCGCTCAACAGGATGGCCGCACCGGGGACGATGCCGCCGCCCAGCACGCGGTCGAACTCGGCGATGCCGCTCGGCCAGTGGGTCGCGGTGTCGCTGTCGGCGTCGATGGCGGTGATCGACCGGGCGGCTCGCGCGGCATCGATCGAGACGGGCTTCAACGCCCGGAGCACTCCGGTCGGAGCCGCCGTCTCGGTGACGGTGCCCCACTCCTGGCATTCGCCGCAACGCCCCACCCACTTCGCGGTGGTCCAGCCGCACTCCGTGCAGCGGTAGTTGAGTTGGGCTCGCGCCACGCTACCTCCTCGATCGGGTCAACTGTACGGCGGACCACCGTCATCCGGCTCGAGGCCGACCGGCCTGTGCGAAGTCGCACGCGTTCGCGCCTTTGTGGAGACACCTGGGCGAGACGAGCGCGGAGGAGCACAATGGGCGGCATGGCGAATCTGACCTTCACCCTGCCGTCCGGCCGCACCATCGGCGTCACCACCAAGGGCGATCCCATCGCCGAGAAGATCGTGGTGTTCTGCCATCCGGCGCCCGGCTCGTCGGTCTTCGACCCCGACCCGACGGTGACGGCGACCCGCAACGTGCACATGCTGGCCTTCGACCGGCCCGCCTATGGGTCCAGCGACCCACTGCCGCCTGGGCACTGGCCGAGCATCGCGCAGTCGGCCGACGATATCGCCGAGTATCTGCGCGAGATGAACCGGGACGAATCCGAGATCGGCGTCAACCGCCCGAAGACCGTCGGGGTGGTGGGCTGGTCGGCCGGTGGACGGGTCGCGCTCGCGCTCGCTGCGCGGCATCCGGATGTCGTCGATCGCGTCGCCATCATCGCGACCCCGGCGCCGAACGAGGAGGTGCCGTGGATCGATCCGTCGCTGCAGCAGCTGTCCGATCACCTCGCGACGCTGACACCGGATGCGGCGCTGAGCCAGCTCACCGAGATGCTCGCGAGCCAGGCGGAGGCGGTCGCCGCCCCCGACGAGGTGGGCGACGTCCCGCTGGAGATGCTGGGCGAGTCGCCGGTCGACGCGGCCGCGCTGGCGCGCCCCGGTGCGCGCGATCGGCTCGGGATGATGCTGAGGGACGCCTTCCGGCAGGGGGCGGGCGGCGTCGCGGCCGACATCCTGAGCTACACGGCGCGTCCGTGGGGGTTCGAGTTCTCGGATGTCGCGGCGAAGACGCTGATCGTCAACGGTCAGGGCGATCCGCTGGCCGGCAATGCGCACGCGACCTGGTATCAGCGTGCGCTGCCGGATGCCCGGGTGCAGATGACGCCGGGCGTGGGCCACATGGTGGTGTTCCCGGCGTGGGGCGACGTGCTGGCGCATGTCGCGCCGGGCACGGTCAGACGCTAGCGGGATCGGAGGCGGCGTCCGGCTGCGCGTCGGCCTGTGAGCCGGACTGCGCATCGCTTTGCGTCTCGGGAACCGTCGCCTGCGTCGTGGCGCCCGTCGACTGCCGCGGGAACCGCTTCTTGACGAGCGTCGTCACGGCCGGGAGGAACGCCGACGCCCACACGCGGTAGCCGTGGTCGTTGGGGTGGAAGAGGTCTTCGGCGAACTGGGTGAAGATCCCGCGCAGCCCTTGACGGCGCATCGACTCGTGGAGCGGGACGACGGTGAGCCCGCGCTCCGCGGCTGCCTCCCGCAGGATCCGGTTGGCGACGGCGACCTTCTTCTCGTTCCACGGGAAGAAGAAGTAGGGCAGGTCGGCGACGATCGCGTCATTCGGCAGCGCGGCGAACACCGTGCGGATGCCCGTCGAGAAGAGTTCCGGATCGAATGCGGCGATGTCGTTCGCGCCGATCGCGACCGTCACGAGGTCGGGGGAGTACGACGAGAACCGCGGCAGCTGGTCGGCGACCGCGAGCGATACCGTCGCGCCGGAGACGCTCAGATTGGCGACCTGCACGGAGCGCCCGGTGACGGCGTGCACGTGATCGGCGATGACGCCCACGTAGCTGTTCTTGGGGGCGGATGCGCCGATGCCCTGAGCAGCGCTGTCGCCGATCGCGACGTAGAGCAGGTCGCCCTCTGTCTTCGCGTAGTCGCGCCACCACGCGGAGTGGACCGGCAGCGTCTCGTTGAGCCGTGTCTTGTTCGCGGCCAGCTTCGCCTGCGCCTTGCGCACCCGAGCCCAGGCGGCGAGACCGACTGCGACCGACGAGATCCCGGTGCCCGCGAGCACCACCGTCTTCTTCGTCACCATCCTCGAAACTGTACTCTTGCGCGCGCACCGTTCCGAGGGGATTCGCAGCCTCCGGCGCCCCGCTCGATTGGCGCCCGGATGCCCGGATCGCGTACAGTAGTCGGCGGTACCGTGTCCGAGCGGCCGAAGGTGCAACTCTCGAAAAGTTGTGTGGGTGAAAGCCCACCGTGGGTTCAAATCCCACCGGTACCGCCACGTGAAACCCCCGCTATCCCTGTTTCTACAAGGGATGCGGGGGTTCTCTCTTTCACAAAAAAGGTCGTCCACATTTCGACGGTCGGGCCAGCAACGCGCGCAGAGTGAGTCAGCCGCATATTCGTCATCCAGAAGCAGGCGAAAGCCAGTTATCGGGTGCGGCCTAGGGATCCCGCCGGGGGGCGGTCGACTCCCCGAGCACCAGCTCGGTGGTCAATGACACCTTCTGCACGGGGACGGGCCCGGCGAGCTGATCGACAACGAGTCGCAGGGCCTCCGCGCCCATCGCCGCCTGCTGCTGACGGATGCTGCTGAAGTGGAACGAGGCGGGCGCGTAAAAGGTGTCGGGCTGATCGAAGGACACGATCGACGCATCCCCGGGCACCGTTCGCCCCTCCTGCTCCAGCGCTGCCCGCAGCAGCACGGCGATGTTGTGCTCGGTCGCCACGAATGCGGTGAGCTCCGGGTGCTCGGAGAGGAACACCCGCAGGGCGGCCACGTCCTGTTCTGCAGGCACGTCGCTGCCGGGCACGGTCGACTCCATGAGCCGGTACTCGGCCTCGGGGCGGTGGGGGATGTGCGCGGCCGCGTGGGCGTGTACGAACCCCTCTCGGCGGTCCTCTGCCGCGGAGACCTTGCTCGACGAGGTCACCAGGCCGAGCCTGGTGTGCCCGAGGGTGATCAGGTACTCGGCGGCCGTCTTGGCCGCGCCGACGTTGTCGGAGCAGACGCTGGACACCGGCACGCCCTCGAACACCCGGTCGAGGATCGCGAGCGGGAAGGCCCGCATGATCAGTTCGAAGATGGCCGGCGGCGCGAACTCCGATGAGCTCGGCTCGAGGATGAGCCCTTGCACACCGCTCGCCACGAGTTCCCGGATCAGCCGTTCCTCCACGACGGGATCGCCGAGGCTGCGTTTGAGCACCACGTTCGCCGGCGTCTCGGTGTCGAGTAGGGCGCCGATGATGTGCGACCCGAACGTATCGTCGAAGTTGGTGACGATGCAGCCGATCAGCGGCTTGGGGGTCTCGCTCGCCCCCGTGGTGGGAACGTCGCTGACGACGAAGGTCCCGCGCCGAGGCTTGCGGTCGATGTAGCCCTCGTCCCGCAGCAGGTCGAGCGCGCGCTTGAGCGTGATCGTGCTGACCTCGTGCTCGGCGAGCAGCTCCGCCTCGGAGGGGAGCCGCTCGCCGACCGGGTAGTCGTGGTTGCGTATCTGCTCCCGGATCCGGTCGTAGACCTGCTGGTAGAGGGAGTCACGCATACGCTCAGGCTATATGAATATATGGAATCAGGACCGGGCCGCCGGAACCCGCGTCTCGACCCGCGCGCGCACCTCGAGCGCCAGGATCGCGCTGAGCTCGGTCGAGTACGCGATCGGCCCGCTCGGTGCGACGCTCCAGTCGTTCCCGGCGAGGAGGAGGTCGCCGTCCAGGCTCGTTGCGACGAGCGCATCCGTGCTCGTCTCGATGAGCCCGCGGATGCGCGCCGCCTGGTCGGAGTCGTCCGGCAGCTCTCGGAGGAGCAGCTCCGCATACCGGTAGAAGATCCCCTTGAACAGCCCCTCGTCGCCGCCATCACCCTCGGCACGGAACACGCCGTCGGTGCTGAGCTCGTCGATCGCGGTCACCGCCGTGCGCGCCGCGCGGTCCAGGTAGGAGGAGTCCCCGGTGCGGTGGTAGAGCTCGACCGCCGCACCGATGTAGAGGCCCTGGTTGTAGGTGAACCGCCACTGGGTGTCGATGCGCCCGTTCTCCTCGCGGTTGATGCCGTCTTCGACGAACCCGTTCGACGGGTCGACGAGGGTGCGTTCGATCCAGTCGAACGCGGCAAGCGCCACGGGGAGGTAGCGGGCGTCGCCGGTGCGCTCCGCGAGCCGGCAGGAGACGATGGCGAACGGGCCGTTGGCAGGGGTGTTCTTGTAGTAGAGCTGTTGCTTGCGCCAGGCAAGGCTCTGCCCCAACGTGTCGTTCCAGCCGAACGCGCGCACGTGCTCCCAGATCGCGACGGCATCGGCGAGGTACCCCGAGTCGCCCGTCGCATCCGCGAGGCGAACGATGGCGATCGCGTACCAGAGCATGTCGTCGAAGTAGTCGTTGAAGAGCGACCCGTTGCGGTCGATGATGTTCCGGTACGCGGCGACCGCCGCATCGAGCCAGCCCTGGTCGCCCGTGCGTTCGTACGCGTCGAGCCTCGCCTCGATCACGTGCGCGAGCCACCAGTAGTTGAACGTCTCGTTCCCTCCGGGGGCGTCGGGGTACGAGTTGTTCAAGAACTGCGGTTCCGCCGTTCCGTAGAAGTGGGTGAGGCTGTGCTGGGCGATGTCCGCCCGGGCGGACCAGAGGCTGTCGGTGGTCATGGTGTCCGTTCTCGATGGGTTGTCGTCGGCGGTGCGCCGGGCGTCAGCGGTTCTGGGCGAGGATCTGGTCGCCCTGCTCCTGCGCCTGAGCGAGTGCGTCCTTCGCGCTCAGCTCGCCGGACATGAACTTCTGGAGCGCGGGGATGAGCGCCTTGCCCTCCACATCCGAGTAGCCGGCGACGGTCGGACGGATCTTCGCGTAGGAGAGCGCCTTGACGATGGCGGCGTAGTGCGGGTCGGCGGTGAAGAACTCGTTGCTCGCGGCCTCCTTGTTCGCGGGGACCCATCCGGCGATCTTGCCGAACGACACCCCGTTGGCGGGCTGCGTCGCCCACCACTTCATGAACGCCCAGGCACCGTCGACGTTCTTGGCGCCCTTCGGCACCACGAGACCGAAGCCGCCGGTGACGGCGCCCTTGTCGCCGTCGGGACCGGCGAGAGGCTCGGCGACCCCGTAGTCGAGCCCGTCGACTCCGTTGTAGGTGGAGATGTCCCACGGTCCGTCGTACTTCATCGCCGCCTTGTTCGCTGCGAACGGGTCGGTGCCGGCGCCGAAGCCCTGCTGGAAGACCTTCTCCTGCTGCAGTGACTTCCAGAAGTCGAGCACCTCGAGACCCTTCTCGTTGTTGAAGTCCGTCTTCGACTCGTCCTTGTTCAGCATCGTGCCGCCCGCCTGCTGCAGCCACATGTTGAACAGTCCGGGGTCGTCGAGCATGAACCCGGCGACGGTGGTCTTCCCGCCCTCGACCGTGGTGACCTTCTGAGCGACGTTCTTGAGCTCGTCCCAGGTGGTCGGCACGCTCACGCCGGCCTTGTCGAGGATCTTCTTGTTGTAGAACAGCGAACGGTTGTCGACCAGGATCGGGAGGCCGTAGACCTTCTTGTCGACTGTCATCTCCGCGGTCGGCTCGGAGTAGAACTGGTCGAGGTCGACGCTGTCCTTCTTCACGAGGTCGTCGATGCTCTGGAGCGCGCCCTTCGACACGTAGAGCGATGTCTGACCGCGATCCCAGAGCACGACATCCGGAACCTGGCCGCTCGCCTCACCGGTGAGGAGCTTCTGCTCCACCAGGTTCTGAGCCGCGTAGGTGACCTTGTACTGGCTCTGGTCCTTGTTGAACGCTGCGACCTGCTTGTTTATCTGGGCGACCTGCTCGGCGGAGCTCCAGGAGCCCCAGAAGGTGACGTCCTTGGTGCCGCCGGATGCGGATGAACCGGTTCCGGCCGAGCAGGCGCTCAAGCCCAGGGCGGCGACGAGCGCCAGGGTTGCGGCTGCGGCGCCGCGACGGGAGATCTTCATCGATTTCTCTTTCGTTGGGTGGTTGCGATGCGGATAACGGGGGTGTGGGTGGAGATCATTTGCTCGCCGTGTGTGCGACGCCCTGCACGATCCAGCGTTGGGCGAAGACGAAGACGACGAGCACGGGAACGGTGGAGACGATGGTCCCGGCCATGAGGGGTCCGTAGTCGGTCTGGTGGTCGCTGACGAACGACGACAGTCCCACCTGGACCGTGAGGAGGCTCGGATCGCTGAGGACGATGAGCGGCCAGAGAAAGCTGTTCCAGCCCGCCTGGAACGTCAGCACGCCCAGGACCGCGAGCCCCGCCGTCGCCATCGGCAGGTAGACCTGGCGGAAGATGCGGAACTCGCTCGCGCCGTCGATGCGGGCGGCCTCTCCGAGCTCGTCCGGCAGCGCCTCGAACACCTGCTTCATGAAGAACACGGCGAACGGACCGGCGGCGAACGGGATGATGATCGCCCAGTACGTGTTGATGAAGCCGACGCCGCCCTGCCCGAAGAGGTCGTTGCCTCCCGCGAGCGGGAAGTAGCGCAGCACCAGGAACGTCGGGATCATCGTGACGATCGTGGGGATCATCATCGACCCGAGGAACATGCTGAACACCACGCGACGGCCGCGGAAGCGGAACTTGGCGAGCGCGTATCCGGCGAGGCCGCCGAAGAACAGGTTCGTCGCCGTTCCGATGAACGCGAGCAGGAACGAGTTGAACATGTAGCGGGCGAACGGCGTCTGCGAGAAGACGGCGACGTAGTTGCCGATCGTCGGAGCGCTGGGGATGAGGTTGAGGTAGCCCGACAGGATCTCCCCCGCGGGCTTCAGCGAGGTCGAGATGGTCCAGATCAGCGGCATCACCGTGACGATGCTGACGAGCACGACGGCGATGTACCAGACGATGCGGCCGGCGATCTGCCGCGGCGACCGCTTGCGCCGGGCAGCAGTGGCGGCGACCCGCGAGCCGGAGGAGGCGGCGGTCGAGACGGATGCGCTCATGCGCGGGCTCCCTTCGGATTCGAGATCCGCGCATTGACGATGGAGAACACGAGGATGATCAGGAACAGCACGAACGAGATCGCGGACGCGTAGCCCATCTTCAGCGCGCCGAAGCCCTCGTTGTAGATCAGGTAGACGAGGGTCAGCGTCGAGTTGCCCGGACCGCCCTTGGTGAGCACGTACGCCTGGTCGAACACCTGGAACGCCCCGATGATGAGCAGCGTCGTCACCAGCAGCGTGGTGCGGGAGATGCCGGGGAGGGTGACGTGCCAGAACGCCTGCCAGGCGTTGGCGCCGTCGAGCCGCGCGGCCTCGTGCAGATCGGGCGATACACCCTGCAGCCCGCCGAGGAAGATGATCATGTTCGCGCCGAACCCGGCCCACACGCTCATCATGACGATGGCGAGCATCGCCCACTTCGAGTCGTAGAGCCAGGCCGGGCCGTCGATGCCGAACCAGGAGAGGACGACGTTGAAGATTCCGTACTGCGGGTTCAGCAGCCAGAACCAGATCGACGCCGTCGCGACGGTGGACGACACCACGGGGATGTAGAACAGGGTGCGGAAGATTCGGGCGGCTCGTGTGCTGCGGTTGAGCAGCAGTGCGGTGGCGAGAGCGACCACGAGACCGAGCGGCACGTAGAGCACGGTGTAGAAGGCCGTGTTCCGCAGCGCGATCCAGAAGAAAGGGTCGTTGACGAGTTGCACGTAGTTGTCGATCCCGGTCCACGAGAGCGAACCGAGCACGGAGTAGTCGCTGAAGCTCAGCACCAGGGCGGTCACGATCGGGATCGCGAGGAACGCCACGAACAGCACGATCGGGATCGCGAGGAAGACCCACGCGTTGATGGTCTGTTGCCGGGCCGTTCCGGATACGCCCCGCCCGCTGCGGCGCTTGCCCCGCCGGGCCGGACCGCCGCCGGGTAGGCCCCCGCCGACCCGTTCCGGTTGTGAGACCACCGCTGCCTCCGGCGCGTGCAGCAGGGCGCTCACCGGTCCGCTCCGACCGGCTGCGGTTGACGGATGAGGGTGCGCAGCCCGGCGACGTCGAGCACCAGTTCGCAGAACATCGCGTTCGCCCAGGAGAACCACTCTCGGGTGAAGACCGTCGGATCGTCCTTGTGGAACGACTCGTGCATGAAGCCGGTTCCGGCATCCGTGCGCAGCAGGGTGTCGAGCACGTCCCGCTTCTCGTCTGTGGTCAGCGCCGTGAGGCCCTGGATAGCCAGGCCGATCGGCCAGATCGTGTCCGGCGGCGTGTGCGGGCTGCCGAGACCGGTCGCCGCGGTGCCCCGCGCGAAGTACGGATTCTGGTCGCTCAGCACGAACGCACGGGTCGCAAGGTACAGCGGATCGTCCGCGGCGCACCATCCGACGATCGGGAGGGAGAGCAGGCTCGGCACGTTCGAGTCGTCCATGCGCACATCCGCGCCGAGACCATCGATCTCGTACGCGAGTATCGCTCTGCCGGTGGCGTCGGTGACGATCGCCTCCGAACGGATCGCGTCGTCGATGCGCTCGGCGAGCTCCTCGGCCTCGGCGGCGAGGCCGGGCTCGTCGAGCACGTCACGCGCGAGCTCGGCGGCCATCGTCAGCGCGACGACCGCGAAAGCGTTTCCGGGGATGTTGTAGCCGAGCTCGCACGCGTCGTCGCTCGGACGGAACGCGCTCCAGCTGAGGCCGTTGGGGGCGACGAGGGAACCGCGACCGTCGCGCACGAGAGTGTCGGAGGGCGGGCAGTCGGTGCGCTGAAACCGGTACGGGGACGCGGCCTCGTGGTCCTGCTCGGTGCGGATCACGCGGATCGCCGCCGTGAGAGCGGCCGCGAATTCACCGAGGTGGTCGGTGCGGCCCGTGGCGCGCCAGAGGTCGTGCGCGAGCTGCAGGGGGTAGCAGAGCGAGTCGATCTCGTACTTGCGCTCCCAGACCCAGCCGCTCTGCTCGGTGAGGTCGTCGCTGTGGCCGTTGCCGTTGTCGAATCGGTTGAATGCATTGGCGTACGGGTCGAGCAGGATGCACGCCAACTGCCGGCGCGACACGGCAGCGACGGTGTCGGCGAGCAGGTCGTCGTCGGCCAGGAAGTGCAGATACGGGGCCAGCTGAGCCGTCGAGTCACGCAGCCACATTGCGGGGATGTCTCCCGTGACCACGAACGCGGTCCCGTCGGGCGCCGTCCCGACGGCCGACTCCAGCGTGTCGACGAAGCACCGCTCGAAGACCTCCGCCACGGCGGGGCCGATGCGCTCGCGCACCTCGCGGGTGACGCGGTCGACGGTCTCGGCACGGACGTGTCGCATGTGGGGCTCCATTGCTCTGGGGGTGATTCGAGTGCGGTAGTCATCATATTCACATGTTCGAAACCGAATCAATATGGTTAATAGAACTAATCTCGAATTAATGGTTGACGGGGCTGCCAAAGCCTTCGTAGAGTCCACATGGATCGGTTCCGATCCGACTCACCGTCGAGCAACCCGACTCCGCGCTCGGCCCATCCGACAGGAGTTCGCATGACCACGCGCACACGCATCCGAGGCGGACTGGCGGCCGTCGCCGCAGTCGCCACCCTGGCGACTGCGGTGGTGGCCCAACCCGCGGCCGCACTCACCACGTCCCAGGCCGATGACGCGTACCAGTCCTTCGTCAGCCAGTACTGGGACGCGTCGAAGAACTACTTCTACACATATAGCGATCACGTCGCGCACAGCGAGCATGCCGTCGGACCCGACGGCGGCGTATACACGGACTACTGGTGGGAAGCCCAGCTCTGGGAGATGGTGATGGACCGCTACGAGCGGACCCACGACTCCGCATCCCGCGCGATGATCGACGACGTCTTCGACGGGTTCCAGGCCGCGTATCCGACCCCGACCGACAACGACTGGAACGACGACATCGGATGGTGGGCACGGGGAAGCATCCGCGCCTACGAGCTCACCGGCGAGAGCCGTTACCTCACCGAGGCCGAGACGTTGTTCTCGTATGTCTCCGGCTACGAGGACACGAAATACGGCGGCGGCATCTGGTGGAAGAACGTCGACGTCGGCGACGGGTCGAAGAATGAGAAGAACGTCGCCACGAACGGGACGGCGATCTATACGGCGCTGCGGCTCTACGCGGCGACGGGCACGCAGAGCTACCTCGACACCGCTAACCGGCTGTTCACCTGGCTGGACACGAACTTCGACCGCAACGGGCACCTCCGCGACCACGTGTCGGGCACGGGGACGTACACCGACTACGACTGGACGTACAACCAGGGCGACTATGCCGGTGCCGCGCTCCAGATGTATCTCGTCACCCACGACGCCGCATACCTGAGCAAGGCGACAGCGGCGGTCGACTGGGCGATCGCCAACCTCACCGATTCCGGTACCTTCCGCAACGAGGGCTCGGACGACACGGCCGGGTTCAAGGCGATCCTGACCCGAAACATCCGGGCCCTCATCGACGAGGCCGGGCAGACGGAGTACGAGTCTGTCCTCACGGCGAACGCCTCTCAGGCCGTGCAGCACGTGAACGCGTCCGGCATCGGCGGCGGCGACTGGACGGCGCCGACTCCCGCGCTCGGAACAGCCGCCGTGCAGAGCCTCGCCGCGGGAGCGACGGCGGCCATCGCCCAGCAGGCGGTCCCGGACGGCTCGTCGGCGATCGTCGAAGGATCGGGGGTCTACGAGGCGGAGAACGTCGACCAGTCGGGAGTCGGGAACGAGAGCTCGAACGCGGGCTTCAGCGGACGCGGCTATGTCGCGGGCTGGATCGCCGACGGCTCCTCGGTGACGTTCCACCTCAACGTCGCGACCGCAGGGGCGCACACGCTCACGCTTCGCTACGCTGCGGGAGCCGGTGACGCGACCCGCGCCGTGACAGTCGCAGGCGGCCAGGTCGCGACGGTCACCTTCCCGTCAACGGGAGGCTGGGGTACCTGGTCGGAGGTGACCGTGCCTGTCACGCTCGCCGCGGGCTCGAACGCCGTGAGCATCCGCTTCGACGCCGCAGCCGGGAGTAGTAACTACGTGAACCTGGACCGCCTGAGCGTGTCGCTCTAGCGGAGCTTGCCGCGTCAGCTGACAGGAATGGTCGCTCTCCCGCTGGGGGAGCGACCGTTCCTGTGGCCAGATGATGCGCTCCCTACCGTGCGGCGGAGGATAGATCCCGCTGAGGACGCGAGCGATCGAACAGGAGCTTGAACGTGGAGCCGGCGATCAATGCCCCGACGATCGGCGCCACAATCGACAGCCATACTTGAGCGAGTGCGGTCGGACCGCCATAGATTGCGGTCGCGATCGAGCGCGCCGGATTGAACGACGCGTTGGACACGGGAATCGCGATCAGGGCGAGCATGGTCAGAGTCAAACCGATGGCGAGCGGCGCGAATCCGTCAGCGGCGCGGGTGCTCGTCACGCCGAGGATCACGTAGACGAAAACGGCCGTGGTGATGATCTCGACCAACAGCGCGGACAACAGCGGGAAGCCGCCCGGCGAAAGCTCCCCCCAGCCGGTAGAAGCGAACCCGCCGCTCATCGCCTTGTCGAGGAACCCATCCGGACCTCCGGCGGCGATCGCGACCAGCAGGGTCGTCGCCAGGGCCCCGCCGACGATCTGGGCAAGAATGTAACCGATCACGTCGCGCCACGCGAACCGTCCGCCAACGGCCAGACCGAGCGTCACCGCCGGGTTGAAATGTCCACCCGACACCGGGCCGAACGCGTAAGCGCCGACGACGACACTCAATCCGAGCGCAAGTGCGACCCCCAAGAAACCGACGTTGAGGCCGCCGTCGCCGTCGGCGAAGCCGGCTGCGTAAAGCGCCGTGCCGACCACTCCGAAGACCAAGACGAAGGTGCCCGCCACTTCTGCGGCGAGCCGGGAGAACAACGAGGGTGCGACCGGCGCGACCGGCTGGGGCGAAACTGTGGCATCGGAAACTGATTCAGACATTTTCCACTCCTGAACTGACGAGATAGACAGCGAAGGTTGGTGTCAATATACCGAAGAGGCTTCACCTCGCGGGCCGCACAGCGCGAGAAAGTGAGCTCGCCCTTTGCTGTGGGCTGGCTCAGTCGACGGACCTAAGGCAGGGCATCCGGGTTACGGAGGTCGTGTCGCGATCGGACCACGACCCCGGCAATGATCTCGTCGATGGTCGCAGTCAGCCTGTTTCGCTGCTCTGCGATCGACTGCCCGTCGGCGTAATTGGCGAGAAGTTGCTCGGCGAATTCGACGGGATCCTCGCCTACGATCTCCCGGATCGGAACGTTGTTCCACGCACTCTGCTCGAAGAGGTCGACGAGGTCGTTCAGGAGTCGCTCGAGGTGCCCGGCATCAGTGAACGCCCCTCGGTGGACGAGGTAGCGCTCAACCGCGTCGACTGCCGCGCGGTGATCCGGGCTCAGCCGAAGCTTGCGAATCACGTACTCGTCGTGCGGGCGCGTCGCCTGCGATGGGTCGGACACCGAGGCGCCCTTCAATGTCGCCAATCTCATTGCTGATCCTCCTGTGAGTTCCTCGCGCACGAGTCGTTGCAATCGAGCAGACGACACGGAACGTGTCGTGTTGTTGCAAGGTAGCAGTTCAGGTCTTGGAGACGCAACACGACACGTAGCGTGTAGATTGCGAAGATGGCGAGTACACCTGATCCGGCCCGGCGGAGCGAACGCGCGCGCCTTGCGGTGCTCGATGCCGCGTTGGCCGTGTGCCGCGACAACGGTTTCGCTCAGCTCACCATTGAGGCGATCGCTGAGCGCGCCGGTGTCAGCAAGAAGACCATTTACCGCTGGTGGCCGTCGAAGGGCGCTGTGCTCTTGGACGCCGTGGCCGACTCGGCGACAACGCTCGTGACGTACGAAGACACCGGAGACCTGGCCCGCGACATGTGCGCACAGCTCAACTCCGTCGTCGCAATGCTCACCCCGCAGGAGACATCCCCCCTCGCCGCGGTCATCGCAGAGGCCCAGCGCGAGCCCGCACTTGCACAAGCCCTGCGCGATCAGATGCGCCCACGGATCGAGGGATTCGAGGAACGATTGCGCCGCGCTCAACACGCGGGTGATCTGCCCGCGCACGCCGACCTCGGCGTTGCCTTGGACCTCTTTTACGGCCCCATCTACCACCGCCTAGCGTTCCATTTCGGTATGCCGGATGAGGAAGAGATCCGCTCCCGGGTCGACCACGTGATCGCCGCCCTCCGTGCCGCCGATCCTGCCCGCTGAGAAGTCCGCGCTGGTGCCACCCGCGGGACCGCTGATTTAACGTGGATCGCAACACGTAGAGGCGACGCGTCACGCGTGATGCACCATCAGCATTCGCACTGAAAGGGTGTCGAGCGTCGCCCATTCAATCGCCAGTTCGAGGAGTCCGTGGAACGTCCCCGCGCTAGTTGCCGCCGATAGGAACAGCGCGTTCTTCAAAGCTCAGCATGACAGCGCCCTCGGCAGGAATCGTGCAGCCTTTCGCAATGAGCCACGGAACGAGATCCGGCTGATCGTCGGGCGCGTCAATGCGCCGGCCGTCGACGATGATGCCGTCCTTCCGTGCGAGCGACAGGCCAGGCGGGTTCACCGGTCCCTCGTAGCTGAGCTTGCTGAAACGATCGACGACAACATCCCAGGAATCCGCGCCATTGAAGACGATGAGCCGAGTGAATCCTCTCTGAAACTCGATCGATCCGCCCGCCACGTTGCAGGACATCGTCGAGATCGACTCCGGGTCGAACTCTCTGATCGCAGAGTTGAGGTTGCCGCGCCGCTCGCGTTCGATCTGTGGCCCGGCCGAACACGCGGTCAGCGCGGCGAGTGCCACGCAGGCCGCAACGAGGCCAGCCGATCGCCGCAGCCGTCGCATGCTTCCCCCTTGCGCCCTGGTCACAGGCTAAAGGCACGATTCGATCGACCCAACCCCCGCAATCGTGGGTCGCAGCACGGCCAGCCGATGCGTCACGCGGGCCGCTAACATGGCTCACCAGACTGAAGGGGACTCGAGCGTCCTCAGTCAGCCGGATGAGAGGACCAGGTGTGACCGTCACCCACGTTGTACTGGTGCAGTGGAACGAGCAGGTGGATCCAGCCGAGCTCGACTGGATCCGTACGTACACTCAATCGCTGCAAAGCAGCATTCAGGGTATCCGCAGTGTCGTCGACGGCCCGAGTATGAGTCCGGAGAACCTCGAGGCCGGGTACGACTACGGGCTGGTCATCGTCTTCGCAGATGCGCTTTCGCGCGACGTGTACCTGACCCACCCGAGCCACATTCCCCTAGCCGAGGCCCTGCAACGGAACTCGTCACGCGTAGCCGTGTTCGACATCGCGGACTGACAGCAACCCATGCGATCGTCAGGCTGCCGGAAACCCTAGATGGCGAGCTCGGGCCGGCCGTCAAACGCCCTCAGTGGTGCACGACAAACTGGTCGAAGAGCGAGAACTCGGCCTGATCGGGTCGTTGGAACCGCAGCCGGGAATCCTCGAGTACTTCCCGCGTGATCGGAACAGTGCCGTAGGGCGGATTGGCGTTGCGGGTTTCGAGGCGACGCCAGAGCTTGTCGAACGGGACGTCGAAGTAGTGCAGTTCGGTGCCGGCGCCGAGCCGCTCGGCGATGTGGCGGATCTCATCGCGTTCGTCGCGTTGCCACGTCCCGTCTTCGAGGATGACGCTCAGTCCGCGTTCGACCAGTTGTGCCCAGAGACGGTCCAGGCGGTTCTGAACGTTGTCGCGCAGTGTGTCGAAGTAGTCGAGACCCAGGTCGGCCATCCACTCGTCGGTGCTGAAGCGGATCGCGCCCGTCTCTCGCTCGAGTCGGCGAGCGAAGGTCGTCTTGCCGGAACCGGGCAGCCCGCAGAGGAGGATGACGACGGGCCGCTCAGTTGCGACCCCTCCCGGATCTGCGCGCGTCCCATTCAAATGCTGCTGCTCCCGTCGTCAGCACCGGACAATCACGCTACCGCGTCGTCGGTTCGGCACCACGGTTTCAGGGTCATGCTGAGGGAGGTCCTTTTCGACGAAGGAGCCGGTGATCGGCCGCGTTTTGCGGGTTGGTCTGTGTCAGCTGTGCTGCGGTGTGCGGATGCGCAGGCTGATGCGAGCCGCGATCAGGAGTGCGGCTGCGGCGATGGTGAAGCTGAGTTGCATCCCTTGGGGTACGGGCTGCGCCACGTCGACCGGGGAGTGATGATTGAGGTCAGGGGGACTTGCTCAGGCTTCAGCGGTCTTGGTGTTCGCCCGGCCGCTACCGCGTTTCCGAACCTCGCGCATCACGATCTGTTCCGGACACACAGTCGAAAGGAAGTCGCCGACGGACAAGGCGAGTCGGTCGCTGACGAGCGAGTACAGAATCCGGTTTGCGTCACGTCTTTCTGTGACGAGGCCAGCCTGACGCAACACACTCAAGTGCCGGGAGATCGTGGGTCCGGTCGCGTTGAACCGCGCAGCGATCTCACCAGCGGGGAGCTCACCGTCTTTGAGGTCCTGCAGGATCTGTCGCCGCGTGGGATGTGCGAGAGCGGCGAAGATGTCACTCGCGGTGTCTGTCATGCTTGCAATATAGCACTATTGCTATATAGAGTTTAGCTTCATTGCTAATAAGCGAAGGAGCAAGGTCATGCGTGTAGCCATAACTGGCGGTACCGGGTTCGTCGGTCGTCACCTCGCCGAGCGGTTGGATCCGGCGGACACCGTGATCATCTCTCGTCGCACCGGCGTTGCGATCGACGACGTCGACGCGCTGGCCCAGGCCTTCACCGGATGCGATGTAATCGCGCACTGTGCGGGGATCAACCGCGAGATCGGCGACCAGACATTCGAGCACGTTCACGTAGAGGGCACACGCGCCGTCATCGAGGCCGCGCGTCGAGCAGGCGTGAAGAGGATCGTCATGGTCAGTTTCCTGCGCGCGCGACCGAATTGCGGGTCGGGCTATCACGAATCGAAGTGGGCCGCAGAAGAACTCGTGCGTCGTTCCGGCCTCGACCACACGATCCTCAAGTCTGGGATGATCTACGGTGCCGGCGACCACATGATCAACCATGTGACCCGAGCAGTACGCACGCTGCCCATGTTCGCGACTGTGGGCTTTCGCGAGCGAACCGTACGGCCGATTCCTGTCGAAGACGCTATTGATGTCCTAGTCGCAGCTCTTGAGGGTCGCATCCCCGACTCGACTGTCGCGGTCATGGGAGCCGAGGAAATCACGCTCGGCGAAGCGGTGCGACGGATCGCCCGCGTCGCCGGGCGTATGCCGATCTTTTTTCCCGCTCCGGTCTGGGCCATCCGAGCGCTCGCGCAACTCACCGAATGGACGATGGTCGTGCCGCTCGTCGCCAAAGCGCAAGCGCACATGCTCGCAGAAGGCGTCAGCGAACCGGCACCATTCGCTCCCGAACCGCCCAAAGACATCCGGCCCTCCCGTTTGTTCGACGATGCGCGGATCCGGGCCGCACTCCCTGCCGGCCGATTTGGCCGCGACGACCTCCGGGTTATGCAGTGGTGGTTGAACCGGCGTCAGGCCGCCAGCGTGTAACGGCTCGTCGCGCAAACACGCCGTTTGGCACGTCGCGGCAGAGCGTCAGTCCTTCGCCCGTCGGCGGGCCCCAACCGCAGCAGCGTTCAGTGGTCGAACTGTTCCCAGTGTCCTTCGCTGATCACCTCGACGCGGTCACCGACGACGGAGATCGCAGTCTGGTCGTCGATCGCGTACGACCGCCCCGGGATGCGCTCAGACCAGCGCCGTGCGGCATCGAGCGTGTTGCTCGGCCATCCGGGGTAGTCCAGGTGCGGGAAGATCGAGAAATCGGTGACGCCGAGCACCTCGTCGGGGCCATCCGGTTGCCAGTCCAGGAACTCTTCGCCGACACGCGGAGTCATCACCATGCTGCCTGCACTCACGCCCACCCAGACGGTGTCCGGGAGCTCGGGCAGCAGCGCGGCCAGGCCCGACTGCTGCATCCAGGTGTAGAGGTATCTCGCCTCGCCGCCATCGACCAGCAGCACGTCGGTCCCGCGCACCCACGGCATCCAGCGCTCCTCGGCGAGGCTCGGCAGCGCCGTCAGCTCGAGCACCCCGACCGACTTCCAACCCAGACCGACCAGGCCCGGATCGTCACCCCACCGGTCTGCGGTCGACCTCCAGACGCTCTGCGGGTCGCACGCGGGCTGCCCCCATTGCGCGGTGGGGATGAAGAGGGCGTTGCTGTCGGCGATCGGCTTGCCGAGCATCCCGATCAGCGCGTCGCGAATGCTAGCGTTCGTGACGCCGCCCGACGTGAGCAGCAGCTTCATCCTCGTCCTCCCGACCGACGCGCGGAACCGCCGCCCACGATAGACCGCACCGAGGCGGCGACAAAGCGTTCATACGGTCTTGATCGCGCCTCCGTCGATGATGTATTCCTGACCGGTCATGCTGGGCGCTGCCGTGGAGACGAGAAATGCGGTCAGCGCCCCCACTTCCTCGGGTTCGACGAACCGTCCTGTGCTGCTGCCGGCGTTCCCGGGAAGCGCGTCGAGGAGCTCGGGGAGCGTGATCCCCTGGGCGGCGGCGAGCTGGGCGCCCATCCCGTCGGCTGAGGTCCACATGGGGGTACGGGTCAGGCCCGGGGTGATGGTGACCACGCGCACCCCGTCGCGCGCCACCTCCTCGGCCAGGGCCTTGCTGTACGCGGTGAGCGCGGCCTTGGCGGCGCCGTACGGCGCCGGGCCTGTCTGGGGCAGATGGGCGCCGACGGACGAGATGTTCACGATCACGCCCCCGCGGCGGATCAGACTGGGGATCGCTGCCCGACAGGTGCGGACCGCTGCGTACAGGTTCAGCTCGAAGGTCTTGCGCCAGATCTCGTCGTCGTAGCCGAAGAAGTCGCGGAGGTCGTCGGGGCTCCCTCCGCCCGCGCAATTGACCAGGATGTCGATGTCTCCCACACGTTCCAGCGCCGTCTGCACGAGTTCCGCCGGGCCATCGGGGGTGGTGAGATCGGCGGTGACGACGACCGAGGCACGGTCGGCGAGTTCCCGGGTCGCCGTTCGGGCGGAGCCGACCACTCGTGCGCCCGCGTCCGCCAGTGCGCGTACGATCGCCAAGCCGATCCCTCGGCTCGCGCCCGTCACGATTGCTGTCTTGCCCGCCAGTTGTTCCGTGCCCGTCATGTCTCTCTCCCGTTCGGATTAATGCAACCTGCATCACCTGGGACGGATCCGGAGAGCCGGGTGTGACATCACGCAGCGCTCGACGCGTCCCGTATAACGGGAGCCTGCTGTCCGGATCGAAGCGGCTAGGGTGCGGGGGTGGTCGAGAAGAAGCCGAACAGCCGCTTGAGGTTCGAGCAGCTTCCGGATTTTGTTCCGCCCACATGGGACCAGGTGGAGCGGGTCAGAGGTGGATGATCGCCTAGTGGTGGACAGCACGCGCCCACGTGATCAAACGCTCCGCCTCGCTCTCGACTACATCGGTTTCGCCGCGAAGTCGTGAGGGATCTCGGCGGCCGCCGAGCGCCCTCAATGATGCACGACGAACCGGTCGAAGAGCGAGAACTCAGCCTGATCGGGCCGTTGGAGCCGTAGCCGGGAATCCTCGAGTAGTTCCCGCGTGATCGGAACAGTGCCGTAGGGCGGATTGGCGTTTCGGGTTTCGAGGCGACGCCAGAGCTCGTCGAACGGGACATCGAAGTAGTGCAGCTCGGTGCCGGCGCCGAGCCGCTCGGCGATGTGGCGGAGCTCATCGCGCTCTTCGCGTTGCCACGTTCCGTCTTCGAGGATGACGCTCAGCCCGCGTTCGACCAGTTGTGCCCAGAGACGGTCCAGGCGGTTCTGAACGTTGTCGCGCAGCGCGTCGAAGTAGTCGAGACCCAGGTCGGCCATCCACTCGTCGGTGCTGAAGCGGATCGCGCCCGTCTCTCGCTCGCGTCGGCGAGCGAAGGTCGTCTTGCCGGAACCAGGCAACCCGCATAAGAGGATGACGACGGGTCGGGAGAGGGGCCACGCCAGCGACACGCCGGTGGGCCCAAGATTCGAGTACTTCATCGCCGAACGTCCTTCCACGGGCTGGTCCTGGGGCCGCCGGGTGCTCGCGAGGCCGAGCGGCATTTGCGCGAACAGTAGCCCATCGGTTCCTGCACCCTGAGCATTCTCCTGAGCTCCCTAGATGCGCGTACTCGGATGATGCTGGAATGGCCACGAAGCTTTCGGCGATGAAGTGGTGATGAGGGGGAGTAGCGCATGGGCATCTCGGATGAGACGGCGCGGGAGGCGTACCTGTACGGGCACTCGATGGACAAGGCCCACGGGTTCCTTTACGAGACGACGATCGAACCGGGGGTGCTGTTGAACGAGTTCCAGAAGCTCCGGGATCTCGCCGACGACACCTACACGGCTCATCCCACGATCAACAACGACACCCTGCACCTGCAAGGCTGGTTCGACGTCGCCGCGAAGCCGGTGGTGGTGACGGTGCCCGACGTCGACAGCGATCGGTACTGGATCCTGCACACGATGGACATGGGGCACTACACGACGGCGATGATCGGCTCGCGCACCCGAGGGTCGAAGGGTGGGCGGTTCCTGTTCGCCGCCCGCGACTGGGCGGGCGAGGTGCCGGAGGGGATCGACGACGTCGTCCGGTCGGACTCGAACCTCATCAAGGTGATGGGGCGGATCATGACGACCGGTGGGGACGACCTCGATGTCGCGCGCGACTTGCAGGACCGATGGGTGCTCCAGACCCTGTCCGAGTACCTCGGCGAGCCGGAGCCGGCGCCGGCCGTCAGGGACTTCCCGGATCCCGCCACGACGACGTGGCTGGAGCGGGTGAACGTCCTCCTCGCCGACGGCTCCATGGCCCAGGCGGACGCCGAGTGGCTGGAACCGATCGCCGCCGTCGGCGTCGAGCCCGGCCGCACCGACTTCACCGATGAGCAGCTCGAAACTGCTGCCCGCGGTGAGGAGCTGGGGATGCGGCAGCTGACGGCTTTGGCGCCGACGGTGACGAGCTCGAAGGGCGCCCTCGGCACCCGTGAGGAGCTGCAGCACGCACCCGCGACGTCTTCGACATCGGGACGCTGCTCGGCCAGTTGGGGCTCCCGCCGGTCGAGTCGGTGTACGTCAAGATCGAGACGGACGCGGACGGGCAGCCGATCAACGGCGCGGGTGGACGCGAGTACCGGACCAGGTTCGCGGCACCGGATGTGTCGGAGTTCTGGTCGTTCACGGCCTACGGCGACGACAACCGGCTGATGGCGCACAACAGCATCAACCGGCGCAGCCGCGGCGACCGCACGCTCACCCCCGACGACGACGGAACGTACTCGATCCTCCTCAGCGCGGACGTCGACGCCCACGTCGACGACCCGCACTTCCATCCGGTCCCCGAGAAGGACTCCTACCTCATCCTGCGTCTCTACGGGCCGAGCGAAGCCATCCAGAACGGCGACTACACCGCACCCGTGTTCTCGGTCGTCGAACGGTGACCGGACGAACATCCCGCGGTGCCAGGTAGCAGACAGGCCGTTCGAACCCAGGTCGGCCCAGAACGGGACGCGTCATTCGACGTCGACGAAGATGACCTCGACCGAGTTGTTCCCGTAGCCGAGGCGGTTCCAGGGCGGTACCTCGGGCTGCACGTTTCCGGCGGCATCGGTCGCACGCGCGCGCAGCGTGTGTCTGCCGTCGTTCGGCGGCACCCATTCGAATGTCCAGTCCTGCCACTGGTACGGGCCCTTCGGGGGTTCGACCGTCGCCGGCAACCAGTCGCCCTCACCGGTGAGGCTCACCTCGACGTTGGTGATCGGGCCGCTGCCTGACCAGGCCTTGCCGCGCACAGTGTGCGGTCCGGCGGCCAACACGGATCCGGATTCCGGGTCGGTGATGCGCGCACGCACGCGCATGACAGTCACCGGCTCGTGGGGCCGGTCGGGCCACTCGTAGATGTAGTGTCCGGTCTGGAACTCGCCGGCGTACGGCTCGGTGAGCACGTCGATGCGGTGCAGCCACTTGACCGAGGCCACGGCGAACCAGTGGGGCACGATCACTCGGAACGGGGCGCCGTGATCGGGGCGGAGTGGTTCGCCGTTCATCTCGTACGCGATCAGGATCTCTGTGGCCGGGTCGGCAGCGAGTGCGAGCGGGAGGCTTCTGACGAAGGTGAGGTCTCCACCGTCGACGTTGGGAAGGACGGGATGGAGGTGGTACGGGCCGTGGTCTGCGCCTTCGAAGCGCACTTCGACGCCGTCGTCGTTCGGTCGGGCCATGGCGAGCACGTCGGAGAGGCGGGCGCCGGTCCATCGTGCGGTGGACACGGCGTAATCGCCCCACGGCTCTCCGGTCGGGAGCGGTCGCATCGCGAGGCGGCCGTTGCCCGCGCATTCGAGCGTGACGGAGCGCTCGATGGCGGGCATGGATCGAAGGTCGTCGAGGGTGAGCGAGATCGGGTTCTCGACCGCGCCCCCGATCGTGAAGGTGCCGTCGTGGGTGGGCACGGCGAAGTTGCTCCGCACGTAGTGGAAGTCGGTGGGCGTGATGTCACCGACCAGCGCCTCCGGGGGCGCTTCGGCGTTGTATGGTGCCGGGTTGATCATCTGGAGTGCGGCACGGGATTGTTCGAGTTCGTCTGTTTCGGCCACGGTGGGTCTCCTCGTCGGTGTCAGTAGATCGGCGTCAATAGGTCGGTGTCAGTAGTCGGCGTCGCGGAATGACGGATCGCGGCCGTCGTTGAAGGCGCCGATGCCTTCGCTGCGATCGGGGTGCACGGCGGAGCGCCAATGGGCCTCCATCATGACGGCGATCGCCTGTTCGATCGGCTCGCCGTCGCCGAGACGCACTGCCCGCTTGACGGCTTGCACGGCGGTGGGGGAGTTGCTGGCGATCTTCGTCGCTATCCGCACCGCGGCGTCGAGCACCTCGCCCGGCGCGTGGAGCTCGTTGACCATCCCGAGCCGGTAGGCCTCTTGCGCAGTGATCGGGTCGCCGGTCATCAGCATCTGAAGCGCCCGGCCGGGGGAGAGCAGCCGGGGGAGGAACACCGGTGAGCCCCCGCCTGCAGAGAGGCCGATCATCGCCTCCGGCTGGCCGAAGGTGGCGTTGTCCGACGCGATGATGAAGTCCGTGCTCTGCGCGATCTCCGACCCGCCGCCGTACGCGATGCCGTTGACGGCGGCGATGATCGGCTTGCGCAGCTGACGGAGCGTGTACAGGGTGCGATCGAAGTCCTGGCGCTGCCGCAGCCATTGCTCCTTGGTCATGGCATTGCGCTGGCGGAGGTCGCTGCCGACCGAGAACGCCCGGTCGCCCGCGCCGGTCAGCACGGCGACCCGAATCGACGGCGTGACCGCGATGTCCTCCAGGATCTCGGTCAGGCGCGCGCCCATCTCGGTCGTGATGGCGTTGTCGGCGTGGGGCCGGTTCAGGGTGATCACGGCCACGCGGCCGTCGGCCGCGTGATCGACGACGACCGACTCCCTAGGCTCGTCGCCGCCGGCGGCAGGCGGCCCGAAATCCAGCGAATCCCAACGGTCGGTTGCCGGTGAATCGGTCATCTCTGCCCCCTGGGCGCGCTAACGGTGGTCTGAGCTGTGGTCAGGTGTCGAGGTCCGCGAGCCAGCGAAGCGCGCGCAGGCCGGGTGCGAAGCAGTACTCGCCGCCCCTGGTCACCACGAACGGCGGCAACGCGGTCAGGCGTCGCCGGATGGGTCGTTCGGGGATGGTGAGAACTCCGGTGCCGTCGGCGGATCCGACAAGCGGGTCCTTCTCGGCCGGGGCACCGATGAAGATGCCGTCGTTGAGCCACTGCGTCTTGACGAACTCGAACTGTCGCTTCAGGTGCGCGCCGGCGAACACGAACATGATGCCGCGGTCGACCCCGTCGTCGTCGAGCACGCCTTCGGGCAGCATCGGGCCGTAGCTGGTGCCCCGGCGGATCATGCGGTGAAGCCGCACATCCACGCTTCCCTCGCCGTCGAGTGCGTCGCGCGGATTCGCTCGTCGCGCGTGGGCGCCGACAGGGCACTTGAAACCGCGTGGATCGTCGCCGTACGAGAAGTCGTTGTTGTGATGCCGGTCTGCGCCCAAGGCGGCGTCGTCGTGGTCGGGTGAGACCGCAAGGGGTGCACCGCTCTGCCAGCGTCCGACCATCTTGGCCCCGAGGAGCGCCTCGTCTTCGCGGTTCTTGGCCTTTTCTCGCAGGTAGGTGCGGTAGGCCGCCACCCGGGTGTGGAGCTTACGGAAGACCACGTACGTCCCGTTGCGCCCCAGGATGTCCGGTGTCGGCATCGGCGGCAGGTCGCCGGTCTCGTCGGGATAGCCGAGAACGATCTCGCCGGCCTTCAGCGGTCGCTCGTGGTGGTTGGTCGGGGCGACCCCCGTTCCTTCGATCGGCGGCTGGCCGATTCCGTCCTTGAAGCCGAACGAGGTCCTCCCGGTCGGCAGTTGATAGCAGTCCTGCTGCCAGATGAGTTCGACGCCGGGCGACTCGTCGAAGACCTTGTGGGCCCGTTCCAGCACCACCGCGAGTCGTTCGGCATCCGGTGACAGGGCGGCGATCGCAATGTGCACGTCATCGGTGCCGAGGGGCCACTCCCAGTTGGCCGGGCCGCTTTCGCCGACGTCGCCGAGCTGCTCTGCGCGGGCGGCCATCCCCTCGCGGAACTCCGGTGCGAAACTGTCGAGGGAGTCCTGTGGAACGCCGAGTGCTTCGAGGCCGTTGTAGGTGAACGCCACCGTGATCCAGGCGCCCTGCGCCGGAACCAGATCGGGCCGTCCGGAGTCGACCAGCGGGAGGAGCCGCCGCACGAAGGCGCGCCCCTCCTCGCGATCGTCGATGCGCAGCAAGAGGTGACTGCCGACGTAGGGCGACGGACGCTCGTGCAGCGCGCCGCTCTGAATATCGTCGAGCTCGAGTCGGACCTCGGCCTCGCCGGTGTTACCGCCCGTCTGCGGTTCCATGATCAGTGGTGGTGCGCGGGAGCCGACGGCGGGTTGGGATCGGGTTCCGCCAGGTAGGGGAACGTACGGGTCGCCGGCCTGGTCGGTGCATCGACGCCGTCACGGATGACCGGCCCGTTGCCGGCGTTGACGAGCTGGGTGAAGATCGTATCCATCACATCGTCGTTGAGCGCGCGCCCACCGCAGGTCTCGTGCGCTTCACCGCGCATCGCCGCCAGTTCGATCTCCAGGAACGATCCCGTCTCGGCGTACGGCTTCGTCAGGTCGAGCACGAGGTAGTCGGCGAGCACGAGATCGGTGAGCGGATGGTCGCCGTTGGTGTTCGTCTCCCAATCGACCGTGCCGTCGATGCCGTCCCAGTACGCCAGGTTCGCGTTCAAGCGTGCCCGATACGCCCCGGGATACGACTCACCGAGGTGGAAGGCGTCCTCCATGTTGTAGAGGTCTCGGATCTCCAGATCGCGGTTCACTGGATCGTGCTCTTTCGGTGCGAGCATCATGTTCTTGACCTCGGGGCGCCCGACGCGTTCGATGCGTACGTTGAAGGTTCCGCGGGTCAGCGTCTCGGCTACGACGCCGATCAGCTGCGCGCCCTCCAGGAGGGCTATGTCGACTTCGAGCACCAGGCTCAGCACGCTCTTGCCGTCGAGGAAGATCGTGCCGGGGTCGGTGAACGCGAGTTCTCCCGTTGCGATGGTCTTCAACGCGGCCGGAGCGTCCATGAAGAACGGATCCCAGCGGTGACCGGCGAAGACCCGGACCCCGTGGGCCGACTCGGCGTGATCGTCGTTCACCCGGAACTCGACGGTTTCGCCGCTCGGTGTCGTGCAGAACCCCTGCTGCCCGGCGTCGTCACCCGAGCCGTGGTGCCCGGGCGCTGAGAATACGCAGTCGAACACGAACTCGCGCCCGCCGGGTGCAAACGGGGCGGCGCTGCTCGTGCGGTCCTCCGTGAGTGGACGTACCCGGAACCGGTAGATGAGGCCGTCGGACAGCGTGTTGGACGGCTGCGCGAACGGAAGGGTGTTCATGACGAGCACGAGGTGACCCGGCCGTTCCGGACTCGGGAAGGCGAAGAAGTCCGTGATGTCCGCGATGGGCTCGGACAACGCACGCGGGCCTGAGATGTGATCCGACATCGGTGTCCTCCGGAGATTCGATCAGCCTGCGGCTTCGTCGAGCAGCGGCTGCAGGGCGGGGTGCCGCAGCGCCTCCGCCGCATCCGGATGATCGAGCACCTTCTCGAAGGCGGCGTTGACGCGCTGCGCCTTCCGGATCTCCTTCACCGTTCCGGGATAGTTTCTGGCGTACGCGGCCGCGCTCTGCTGCGCGCCGAGAATGAACGACTTCACCGACGCGAGGTCGGGGAGACCCTCGTACCCTTCGGCGTGCTGGAAGATCAGGTCGAAGAGAGCGAGGGTCGGTCCGGAGGTGAAGAAGTCCTCCATGTAGGCGTCCCACGGTCCATCGAAACTGGTGATGAACGCCAGCTGCCTGTCATCGTCGAACAGCACGAAGCGGGCCTCGTGAATGGTGGATATGGCCATTCCGTAGTCGCCGGGGCGATACCCGGGTGTGTTCTGGAGGTCGCGCAACGCCGCGCGCAACGCTTCGCCATCACCCGGTTTCACACGGAAGAACAAGCTGAACTCGCTCGTCGGTCCGACCATCACACCTGGTCGAGTACTCTCTGTCTCCGATGCAGCCATGGGCCCTCCCCGGGGGTGGAATCACGAGTTTGTCGTCGATCCGCGGTCAGTCTTACAGCCCGTTGGAGAACTTGCAATGGAATCGAGGATGATCTTTTCCTCGAGCGGGGTGATCCCATCGGGCCTCGACGCCGAGGGATGCGACTGAGACGATACCTACACGACGACGTACGCAACGGAGAGTGATTCGGGCACAACGCAACACCGGATCCGGCTCGTTTCCGAGCGATCGCCGCCATGACGAATGGACAGCGACCTATGCAGAACGGGCACGACCGGGTCTCCGGCAAGTGGACGTCTCTGATCGCGATGGGCACGTTCATCGTGGCTCTTCACATCATCGGCTGGGGGACTCTGCTCGGGATCGTCGCGCCGGCCGGCTACCACGTCGGCGGCCCGACCCAGGTCTTCGGCGTCGGACTCGGCATCACCGCGTACACGCTCGGCTTGCGCCACGCCTTCGACGCCGACCACATAGCCGCCATCGATAACACGACCCGCAAACTCATCGCCGACGGCCAGCGCCCTGTCTCCGTGGGCTTCTGGTTCTCGGTCGGCCACTCCAGCGTCGTCTTCGGCCTGTGCGCACTGCTCGCCTTCGGAGTGCGCACCCTGGCGCCACAAGTCATCAGCGACAAATCGGCCCTCCAGCAGACGACCGGGCTCATCGGAGCATCCGTCTCCGGCGTGTTCTTGCTCCTGCTCGGCGTCGTCAATCTGCTCGTACTCAAGCAGGTCGTGGGCGTGTTCCGCCGGATGAGGACGGGGAACTACGACGAGACGGAACTCCAACGTCAGCTCGACCGGCGCGGCATCATCAGCCGGATGCTCGGGCCGCTGACCCGATCGGTCAAGCGGCCGTGGCAGCTGTACCCGATCGGCCTGCTCTTCGGGCTCGGCTTCGACACAGCGACCGAGGTCTCCCTGCTCGTCCTCGCAGGCGGCGCCGCCGCGTTCGCGCTGCCCTGGTACGCGATCCTCACGCTGCCCGTCCTGTTCACCGCCGGCATGTGCCTGCTCGACACCGTCGACGGCTACCTCATGAATTTCGCCTACGGCTGGGCGTTCTCCACCCCGGTCCGCAAGGTCTACTACAACATCACCATCACCGCGTTATCCGTCGCAGTCGCGCTCCTCATCGGCGGCCAAGAGATCATCTCGGTCGTGGCCGATAAGCTCGACATCACCACGGGGCCGATCGGCTGGGTCAGCCGTCTCGACCTCAACTATGTCGGCTTCATCATCGTCGCCATCTTCATCACCACGTGGACGCTCGCACTCACCATCTGGCACGTCGGCAGGATCGACGACCGGTGGACGAAACGGCTCCCCGCGCCCCGTGTGCTCGACGAGGGACCCGCAGAGTGAGCAGCAGGTACGCGAACGGTCAGCTCGAGACCGAGCTCTAGGACGCGAGAGGCTGCGTCGTGGCGAGCCGTGAGGAGGCGGCTTCGGTGAGGACGGCCGCGAGGTTCTGGATTCCCGGGTCGGCGAAGTCGGGCTGGCGGGCGGCCAGGTGGATGCTCCGCTTCACCGGCGACGTCAGCTCGCGCAGGTCGACGCCGGCCGGAAGCTGCGCGATGGCCAGTGAAGGAACCAACGCGACGCCGGTTCCGGCCGCGACGAGCTCGAGTTGCACGGCGAAGTCCATCGATTCCGCGACGATGCGAGGGCGGAAGCCGGCCAGTCCGCACGCCCGCTCCATCATGGTGTAGCAGGTCACGTCGTCGGTCGGCGCGATCCACCGGCTGTCCGCGAAGTCTGCGAGGTCGACCATCCCGCTCGCCGTTTCGCCGGGGCGCGACGCCGGGATCGCCAGCCAGACGGGTTCCGTTCCGAGAGGGCGCGACGACAGTCCGTTCGGGATGTCCCGCGGAACGTTCGAGTAGGAGTGGATGACCGCGAGATCGGCCGTGCCCGAGGCAAGCGCACTGAGCGCGTCGTCGGGTTCGGACGTGGTGATGCGCAGGTCGATGGCAGGGTCCGCATCGGGCAGGATCCGGCGGCACGCGTCGGCCACGATGGTTCGCGCGGCCGACGGGAAGGCGGTCAGCGTGTACTGGCCGATGCTTCCGCTTCGAAGGGATTCGAGTTCGAGTTCGGCGAGGGAGAGCCGGTCGAGGATGTCGTGGCCGTGCGCCGCCAGCGTTCTGCCTGCGGCGGTGAGCACCACTCCGCGTCCCTGGCGCCGCGTGAGACGGAGGCCGAGTTCCTTCTCCAGTGCCGTGAGCTGCATGGAGACGCCGGGTGCGCTCAGGTGAAGCTCTTCGGCGACGGAGGCGATCGTGCCGAGCCGCTCCAGAGCGGCGAGGAGCCTGAGCTTGCGCACATCGATCATTGATCAGCTCCAATAAGCGTTGATTAGGTATAGCGAAACAACTCGTCAATTGTGCTTATTCAACCAGCTTGTCACGATCGAGTCATGAGAGTCAACAAGGCCCTGATTTCCGGACTTGCCGTCGTCGTGCTCTGGGCATCGGCGTTTCCGGCGATCCGCGTCGCGGCTCCCGCACTGGGGGTGAACGGGCTCTCGTTCGTTCGTCTCGCGGTCGCGACGGTCGCGCTGATCCTCGTGGCCCTGATCGTCGGAGCGCGTCTGCCGAAGCTCCGCGACCTCGGCTGGATCGCGGCGTGCGGATTCTTCGGCATGGCCGCCTACCAATTGCTGCTGAATTGGGGCGAGCTGTACGTTCCCGCCGGAACAGCGAGCATCATCGTCGCCGCCGCGCCTCTCGTCTCGGTCGCCGTCGCGCGCATCCTCTTCGCCGAGCGCGTCTCCTGGCTGACGGTCGTCGGCAGCATCGTCGCACTCGGCGGAGTCGCGTTCGTCTGTCTGGCCGGGTCCGGCGTCTCGTTGTCCAACGCGGTGTGGATCGTGGTGGCCGCGATGGTGGCGCAGGGCATCTACCACCCGCTGCAGCGTCCGCTGTTGAAGCGCTACTCCAGCATCGAGGTCGCCTGCTACGCGATGACGGCAGGCACCATTATGACGCTGCCGCTCGTGCCCTTCGACGGTGACAGCCTGCTCGGCGCGGGTGCCGGGCCGTGGTTGGCAGCGCTCTATCTCGGATTGCTGCCCTCGGCGGCGGGGTTCGTGCTGTGGGCGTATGCGGTCGCCCGGATGCCCGTGGCGACGTCGACGTCACTCCTCTACCTCGTGTCTCCGGTTGCGGTGCTGATCGCCTGGGTCTGGCTCGGAGAGCTGCCCGCCCTCAGCCAACTGCTCGGCGGCGTGGTTGTGATCATCGGCGTCGTCATCGTCTCACAGGCGCCGCGCCTGCTCTCAGCGCACGCAGCGCGCCGCCTCCGTGGCCGAACCGACGCGAATATCGTCTGAGCCGGCTCCCGGGCTGGCCCGGCAACACCGTCAGGAGTGTCGGCGACGTCGCAGGCGTTCCACCGCCGCAGCTCCTACGCCGAGGAAGAGGAGTGCTGCCGCGACGGTCACGGCGGGCATCAGATCGGAGCCGGTGCCCGGCAGGTCCGTGCCCGGCAGATCAGTGCCCGGCAGCCCGCCGCCACCACCACCGGGAGGCTCGGGGAGCGGAGGCGATCCTCCGACGGTCGTCCAGACGCCCTGCGCGTCGTTGTCCGTCGGCGACGCGTCCGTGTCGGTGGCGAGGGTCGGGACGACCAGCGGACTGACCGGTTCAGAGATGGCGTCGACGAAGCCGTCGCCGTCGAGGTCCGTGTTCGCGGCCGGGGCCACGTAGGCGACGTCGTGCATCGTCGACTCACCGGACGGCGCGGACACGACGCGGACCGTCACGGTCAACGCAGTACCGTCGGACTCGGCCCCCAGTGCGGTGTCGGACGTGGCCGTCGTGCCGTCGACGGTGTAGCCGTCGCCCGTCATCGAGACGAGTTCGACGCCGCTCGGCAGTAGTTGGGTGATCGTCCATCCGGCGGGTGCGGAGCGGGGGCCGTCGTTGTGCGGCGTCAGCGTCCAGGTGACGAGGTCGCCGTCGTGGCGCACCGCGTCCGGCGCGTCGAGGACTTCGGTGAGCGACAACTCGATGCAGTTCATCGGGTAGAGAACGGGTGCGGTGGTGAGTTCACGGACTTCGGCGCCACCACCGTCGTAGTACAGGGCGTCGTCGAGGTAGCCGGTCGCCTTGCACGGCGCGCCCCAGTCGTTCGGAGTGGCGTAGTCGCGGGCGTCGACCGCGACCGGTCCATCGGCGGCCGCGACGAGGGGCACGACGTCCGCCGCCACCCTGGCCACGGGGGCGCTGTCGTCGCCGACGACCGCATTCGGATACGTGCGGATGGCCGTCGACGCTGCCGGGAACGTGTTCCCTGTGACGAGTGCCGGGTCGCGCAGTGTGCGCCTCGTCGCCTCGTCGGAGGTGTCGTCGATCGTTCCCACGCGGATCCACGTCCCGCCGCCGGTGAAAGTGTTCCCGCTCACGCGGATCCCCGACGACGAGTAGGAGCCGGCGAGCGCTCCGTCCTCCCAGAGGGGCGCGACCGTGATCGCCGCGAGTCCGTCGCCGCCGACCTGGTCGATCGTGTTGTCCGTGACGACCAGGTCGTGAGCCGGCCCGGCGGTGACGGCGTTCGGCTGCCCGCTGATGGTGTTGTCGGAGATGGTCACCGCCGTCGTGCCCTGCAGCACCAGGATGCCGTCGTCGTTGCCCGTCATAGTGGTGCCGTGCACGTCGATGTCGTGACTGATCCCATTGGCGGGCGTCGTCACGACGAAGAGACCCACAGCCGAGTTGTCGGTGAACGTCGTCGCGCTGACGTCGATGTTCGCGGCGCTTCGACCGTAGATGCCGTACTCGACCAGGTTCGCCACGCTGGCGTTCGTCACGGTCGACCCGTCCGTGGCCGAGTAGAAGAAACCGTACGACCCGGCGTCGATCGAGGCGCGATCGACGTCGACGTTCTGCGACGCGTAGGCGCGCAGGATGGCGGCGCCGGTCGTCGGGGTGATTCCCTCGTGACCGTGCACGGTGATATCGGTCGCCTGCACGCCGACGGACTGGTGGATGACGAGGGCCGAGCCGGTGATGTCGGCGGTGACGTCGGTGATGGTCGCGTTCTCTGCGCCGAGCAGGTAGACGCCGTGCGAGGCATCCGGCGGCCCTGTCACCGTGATGTCGGAGATGGCGATGTCCACGCGCTCCGAGGTCGGGTCGACGGTGGACTGGGAGGCGATCGCGTAGAGGAAACCCGTGGCAGTCTCGGTGGTGATGGTGACGTGACCGGAGTTGACGACGTTGATGCCGGTCCCACCCGTCGCGCTGCCGCTGTCGAGAACGGCGCCCGTGACGGTCGCGCCTTGCGTGGAGCCGAGGGTGATACCCGAGAACGCCGTGATCGTCGGTGCGGTGATGGTGGGTCCTGCGCCGGTGTTCGCCGCGCTGACGGTGATCCCGTACATCACCTGGTCGATGACCGGATGGTCGATCGTCACCCCCGTCGACAGCAGGGTGACGATGCCGGTCGACTGGTTGGCGCCGGTTCCCGTGATGCGCGCACCCGTCACTCGGGGGCCGGTCGTCACGCCCAGCGCGATCCCTTCCCGGCTGGTGCCGTCGATGACCGCGTCGCTGATCACCGGCCCGGCGCCGGAGTTCGTGGTGGCGGTGGCGATGCCCCGGGTGAAGCCGTGCACGGTCGCTCCGGTGACGACGGCGCCGCTCGACTGTGCGAGGTCGATGCCGGTTCCCGTGCCGCCCGTCACCTCGAGCCCGGTGATCGTCGGCGCACCGGCGCTTCCGAGTGAGACGCCGGAGGTGGCCGCGGTGATGGCTCCGCCGCTGATCGCGATGCCGCTCGCAGTGGAGGCAGCGGTCGCGATGATGCCGGTGGCGACGCCCACGATGCTGGCATCGGTGATGGTCGCCGACCCGGTGGTCAAGTTCACGCCGTAGGAGGACGCCTCGCCGGCGCCGTTCATGTCGAGGCCGTTGATCTTCACGCCGGTGACGGCCGCACCGAGCTGGACGCCCGTCGGGCGGAGCACAGGGGTGGGATTGCGGATGGTGATGTTCGTGAGCACCGCGCCGGATACGGAGACGGTGATGATCGCTCCCGTGTTGGCGGCGCCGATCGTGACGTCGTCGGCCAGCGACAGGCCGCCGCCATTGATGGTGAACCGGGCATAGAGCATCGACTGCGCGCTGGAGTCGATGGTCACCGAGTTCGGGACCAGGAGTGCGCCGGTGAAGGCATAATCACCCGGATCGAACGAGACGGTTCCGCCGACCGGTGCAGCGTTGAGTGCGGCCTGCAGTGTGAGCGTGCGGGTGGCTGGACGTTGAGCAGGGGTGCCGACCCAGGCGATCGCGAGGGTGTTCGCATTCGGCACGGCGGCGGGCGGCATCTCCACGATGGATTCGTCGGGCGTCTGCGCCGGTGCGTCGAGGCCGCTGGGAAGGGTGGGATCGGCGGGTGGGGGCGGGTCGCCCGTGTCGACGGTGTCGGGCGGCGAGGCGGCGAGCGCCGGCGTCGCGACCGGAAGCAGAACGGCAGCGGCGAGCACTGCCGCCGTCCCGAGCGTCGCGGCGATGACGCGCATGCCCGTCGCGACCCTGCGACCACTCCGTCTCATTCGCATTCCGGCCCCCCGCCGTATCGGTGCGCCATCGAAGACCAATGCGACCAGTTTGGGGGTCCACGGCCGATTGTTCAAGAGAAACGATGGATGCGCCGATCAGCGGAAACCCCGGGACACGGTGCTTCGGCGACCGTCGCGAGTAAGCTCCCGCCTGTGGGGATGACCTTCGACACCATTGCGGGTGAGCTTCCGCTGGTGCAGCGTGTGTGGTCCGCCACCTGCGACGCCCCGACCCCTTTCACGTCGGTGGCCAAAGGGTCTTCGATGATCGCGTTCGCGCGGCATCGTCACAGCGTCACCGTTCACGTGCGCGGGCCGGAGACGAAGGCCACGCAGCTGACGTGCCCGGAGGACTGGGAGTTCTTCGGAGTGGAGCTGCAGCTCGGCGCCTACCTGCCGCTGTTCGCGCCAGCGGCTCTGGCCGACCTCAACGACGCTCTGCTGCCCACGCGTTCCGGCGGCCGGGTCGTGCTGGATGACCGTGACTGGGAGATGCCGACACCGCAGAATGTCGACGTGTTCGTCGGCAGGCTCGTGCGAGCCGGGCTTCTGACCGTCGATCCCGCCGTCGAGGACATCCGTCACGGCGAGCGACCCCGCGGGATGTCGGAGCGGACCGCGCAGCTCCGGTTCCGTCGGGCCGTCGGAGTATCCCACCGCAGGCTTCTGGGCATCGAACGAGGACAGCTGGCCGCGAAGCTCCTCGCCGCCGGTTCGTCGATCGCCGACGCGGTCGCCGCCGGTGGCTACTACGATCAACCGGACCTCACCCGCGCGATGAGGGCGGCCACCGGTCACACGCCGGGCGAGTTGAGGACCGACATCCCGTTCCTGGCGTTCTGACCCGGATTCGGTTCGGTACAAGACGCCGCGACCGTCGCGTTGGTTAGCTGAGGGCATGCGAAAACTCATCGAATTCGACCATCTCTCGATCGACGGCCGGTATGCCGGGGACAGCTGGTGGGCCGCGCAACTGCAGGTCGCCCCGAACGCGAACCATTTCGACTACCAGCTCCGGCTGCTGGAGCAGGCGACAGGTCTCGTGCTCGGCCGAGTGACCTACGACACCTTCGCCGGGTCGTGGCCCGCGATGTCCGGCGACCTCGCCGACACGCTCAACGCCCTGCCGAAGTACGTCGCCTCCACCACTCTGACCGAGACCAGCTGGAATGCCGAGGTGCTCGAGGGCGACGCCGTCGAGGCCGTCGCCCGGCTCAAGGAGTCCGGCGACGGAACACTGGTCAAGTACGGAAACGGCTCGTTCAGCAGGGCCCTCATGGAGGCCGGCCTGCTGGACGAATTGCATCTGAGCATCTCGCCGTTCGTCGCGGGATCCGGTGACTCGCTCCTGGCCGGGATCACCGCGAGCCCCATGACCCTGACCGGCGTGACCGAGATCGGCAACGGCGCAGTGGTGCTCGCGTACTCACTGCATCCCTGACCCTCGACCGTCGTCGGCGCTGGTCGTCATTGCGCCGGTGGGGAGCTGCTCGTCGGCAGCCCGGTCACGTCGGAGAGTTGCGCGTATCCCGAGCCGGAATCGCTTTTCGCCGCGTCGTCGATGGCTCGGCTGAGGCTGTTCACGCTGTAACTGGACAGAGCCCAGCCGAGCGGGGCAGCGATGGTCGGCCGGGTGAAGGGGGAGACGACGATCGCGTTTGAGCCGTATTCGTCG
Source organism: Leifsonia poae (assembly GCF_027921845.1). Lineage (GTDB taxonomy): Bacteria > Actinomycetota > Actinomycetes > Actinomycetales > Microbacteriaceae > Leifsonia > Leifsonia poae. The sequence continues at coordinate 127,196 of NZ_BSEN01000003.1, read as the reverse complement.
GCGAACCCCTCCGTCTGCGTCGCGCACGCCTCCGAGTGTGCCGGACACGCGCGCTGGAAGTTGGCGATGATCCTCTGGATGAGCGCTCGGTGGTCGGACTGCGCGCTCGCCGCATCCCTACCTTCGAGCGGCACGAGAGGTTCGGCGACGACACCCGCTTCTTTCGCTTGCAGGTCGAACCCGCTGGAGTTCCGCAGGAAGAGGAGGAGCGGCAACGCGAACGGTTCCGCGCCGTGCCGCGACAGATTGTATTCGCGGACCGCCGTCGTGATCGTCGGTGCGAGATCGGCGACGGTGCCGAGTGCCGAACCTTCTGCGTAGCCCCCGTCGATGAGCTCGACGGTCTTCCCCTCCGAGCACGCGCTTCCGCTCGGCAGTCGGCCGGCCGGGGTGATGATGGGGAATCGAGCGGACAGCATCGCTGCGCCCGCCCAATCCAGCGAGGCCGGACACTGTTGGCCGCTGATCGTCGCAAGGTCCGCGGTCTCGGCCGGCTGCACGCCCGGTCGGGAGCACGTGACCGGTGACGAGTCGCTCCCCGACAGTTGTGCGGCGCCGGTTGCCAGCTGCCCGATGATCACCCGGCATTTCGAGCGTGCGTCGGTCGAATTGAACAGAGTGTATCCGGTCGTATCGGTCGGCGTGACGTCGAACTGCCGCCCCAGTCCCGGTGCTGCGTCGATCCAGCCCTGCTCGATGAGGGAGGCGCGATCCCGCCAGCCGATGCGGCCGTCCATGACGGAGGGGACGTGCATCCCGAGGTTGCCGGCGACGAGGTCACCTGCGAGGAGACCCGTCACTCCGCTGGCGACGACGCTCTGCGCCGACACGGCGCGGACCTTCGCGAGTGCGTCTCCGCCCGACGTCTTCGTCAATGCCAGACCGAGAGAGCCTCCGGAGACGCCGCTGGAGAGCGCGACGGACTGGGCAAGGCAGCCTGCGCTCCCCAGCTTCTGCAGCGCCTTCACGGTGAAGTACGCAGCACGGATGCCACCGCCCTCGGCAGCCACGATGATCACGGGTTTCACGACCGTGCCGTCCGGCAGGGTCAGGTAGCACCGCGCCGCGTCGATTCGACCGCGCAGTGCGTCGACCATGTCTCGGGATGCGGGCGGCGTCGAGGCCGGACCGGTCGAGTCGTGCCCGATCCGGATCGCGTGCGCGGTCGCGTCGCCGCCCCAGACCGATGCTCCGGTAATGGTGAAAACGAGTGGGAGTGCGATCGCGAGGGTCAGGATGGGCGCGGCTTTCAGGCGGAGGCCCCGGAAGACCGCCAGCACCTGGTAGTCCTGCAATGCCACCGTGAAGGCTCCCAGGATCACACCCCAGGCGGTGATCAGGGCGACCGTGACACCGACTCCTCCGAGCGCAGCGGCGAAGTCGGCCGGGAACACGAGCGCCAGCGCGATCACCGCGACGCCTGCACAGATCAGCGCGAAGAGGCCTCGACGGTTCCGGGCCGATCGCGCCGGTGTCGGCGTGGCGGTCGGATCGGCCCATCGGTTGATCCAACCGAGAGCGCGCGCAGGAGCGGACGTGATCCGCAGCCATCCGGCGTCGGGTGCGGGACGCGCGTAGCCCGTGAGCCCGACGACGACGAGCGGCCACAGTACGGCGCTGACGAACCCGAGCACGAAGATGCCGATCGCCCATCCGGACGGGCTCAGGAACGTCGGCCCGGCAAACGATCGCACGAGGCCGAGCCCGCCGACGCAGAGCACGAGCACAGCCAGGACGTCGCCGAAAAGCCACGCGTAGACAGCCCGGTCGGGATCCGGTTCGACGTCGATCATCACCGGGGGACGTCGCCGCTCGAGCAGCGCGGAGACCACGATCACCGCGATCGGGATCCCGAGGAACAGCGCGGCTGCGGAGTCGAACTGCGTCATGATCGCGGGCCACGTGGCCCCCGCGATAAGCGACGCGAGCAGCGTCCACACAGCCAGGACGAGCCACGCGACAACGGGGATCGACCACCAGATCCACTGGCGCTCAGCCGGCAGCTTCGCCGATTCCGGGTACTGGCGGACGCGGAAATCGTAGCTGCAGCGCGAACGCTGTCGTCCGAGGAGGAAGAGCCCGACCGCCGCGAGTCCCAACGTCGCCGCGGCGATCCCTGCGTAGTGCACAGCGCCCCAGGGGAGGTCGTCGAGCCACTGGCGTTGCACGTCTGGCAGTTGATCGAGCACGCCGTCCGACGGGATGCACGCCAGCACGACCAGCGCGAGTACCAGCACAGCCGACAGCCGATGCACCCAGACCGCTTGGGACATGTTCCGAGTCACCCGCCAGAGCACACCGCGCGTTCCGGGGTTCCTCAGCACCGCGATCACGAGCAGACCGAAGGCGATCCATTTGCCGGTTGCCACAGCGGCCTCGATCGTCCCGATGAGCGCCAAAGAGGGTGGCTGAGTGGCCGAGCCGGCGCTGGAGAGAAGCGTCATCGCCCCCACGATCAGAACGACGGCCTCGATCGCCTCCAACAGGATCAGCAGCTGGAGGAAGAGTCTGCTGACGTTCGTCCAGGAGTGTCCCGCGACCATGTCGGAGGGCGCCGGCGGAGTGGCTCGAGCGACCAACCGCAGCAGGATCACCGCGTAGGCGACCACGAACAGGGCATCCGCGGCGACCGAGAACAATATCCACCAGCCGACGGCGTCGGCCCGGCCGCTGGTGTACCACTGAGCCCACGACGAGACGTTCGTCGCCGCGCCGAGGCCGATGACGCCGGAGAGGGGGTGACTCTGCCGATCCTTGCCGATCGCCTGCCCGATCAGCTGGTCGAGGCCGGCGATCGTCAGCAGGCTGGCGGCCGCGAGCATCGCGAAACACAGCAGCGTCGCGATGCGCCTGCCGCGGTCCCGAACAGTGGCTCGGACGGATTCGGCGCGAACAGCAGGCCAGACATAACCAGGTAACGACATCGCCACCCCCGGACACGGGTTCGCTCAAGTGAGAGTGCCTCACTATAGCGGAGAAAGCGTGCGGCTACGCGGCCGAACGCTGCGTCTCCGGCCGCCGGCGCGCGCTCGGGTCGCCGACCTCGGGGCCGCGGTAGACCATGTCCATCGCGCCGATGCTCTCGCCGGGCGGCACGATCGCGTCGATGCGGTCGAGCACCTCGTCCGAGAGCGCGACGTCGACTCCGGCGAGGGTGTCCTCCAGCTGCTCCATCGTGCGCGGGCCGGCGATCGCGGAGGTGACGCCCGGGTGAGCGATGACGAACGCCATGGCGAGGTGCGTCAGCTTCACGCCGACTTCGTCGGAAAGCGCGATGAGTTCCTCGACGACCGCCAGTCGGCGCTCATCCCGGAAGTGGCGCATCCCGGTTCTCGCGGAGCGGAAGTTGTCGTTGTCCGCGCCCGCCCGGTATCGCCCGGTCAGGGTGCCGCCCGCGAGCGGGCTGTAGACGAGCGTGCCCATCCCGTAGCGTTCGGCCACGGGGAGGATCTCGCGCTCGATCTCGCGGTCGAGGATCGAGTAGTTCGGCTGCTCGGTGCGGAACCGCTCGAACCCTCGGCGCTCGGACATCCACTGCGCCTCGACGATCTCCGACCCCCGCATCGACGACGAGCCGATCGCGCGGACTTTGCCCTGGCGAACGAGATCGGTGAGCGCGGAGAGGGTCTCGTCGATGTCGGTCTCCGGGTCGGGCCGGTGCAGTTGATAGAGGTCGATGTGGTCCGTCTGCAGGCGGCGGAGCGAACGCTCGACCGCCTCCATGATCCAGCGACGGGATGCGCCGCGATGGTTGATGTCGTCGTCGACGGGTCCCCAGAACTTCGTGGCCAGAACGACCTCGTCGCGACGACCCTTGAGTGCTTCGCCGACGACCTCCTCGGAGTCCCCGTACCGGTCGGCGGTGTCGACGAAGTTGATGCCCGCGTCGAGGGCCCGATGGATGATGGCGATTCCCTGCTGCCGGTCGGGGTTTCCCAGCGATCCGAGCATCATCGCGCCGAGAGCGTACGGGGTCACCTGGATGCCGGTGCGGCCGAGTGTGCGGTATTGCATGGTGTCTGCTCCTTGTGATTGTCACCGTGACACGGTCACGGGAGTGACCTAGGATCGAGCGAAGTGGAACATCACTCCGGATGAGTTGGGGTGCACCGGCGAGTTACCGGAGCGGCGTTCCGCTTAGTTCCCGACTCTATACGGAACAGCGTTCCGGATGCAAGGAGATGGTGCGTGCCAACCGCAGCGAGTACCGCCGGAATCGTGGCGGATCACCGACAGCGCCCGATGCGTGCGGACGCGCGACACAACGCCGACGCCCTGCTGGAGGCCGCGAAGGCGGTGTTCGCCGAGGCCGGCGTGGACGCCCCCGTTCGATCGATCGCTGAGCGTGCCGGCGTCGGGGTCGGCACGCTCTACCGGCACTACCCGCTCCGGTCCGATCTCATCTCGGCGGTGTTCCGACGCGAGATCGACGCCTGCGTCGACGCTGCGACCGAGATCGAGGCCACGTATCCTCCCGGCGAGGCGCTCGACCACTGGATCATGCGCTACATGCAGTTCGTCGCGACGAAGCGCGGTCTCGCCGCTGCGCTGCACTCGGGTGACGCGGCGTACGAGCCGCTCGCCGAGTACTTCGCGACGCGTCTCGCGCCCACGCTCCAGCGCCTGCTCGCTGCGGCGACCGAATCCGGGGACATCGTTCAGGATGTCGAGGCGACCGAGTTCCTCGGCGCGGTCGCCAACCTCTGCCACGGTGGCGGACCATCCGGTGAGAATCCGGGCCAGGCTGAGCGGATGGTGCGATTGCTGCTCGCCGGATTGCGGGCCACGGACGTCGACTGACGACGCTCGGGCTCTAGTCCGGTTCTTCCTCGGACTCGAGGGACTCGTCTGCGTCGATGGACGTGTCGTCCGTCTCGGTCGCTGCCGTCGCCGCTTCGGCCTGCGCGTGCGCCTCCGCTGTGGCTTCCTGCTCGCGTCGCTCTCTTCTGTTCACGGAGCGTTCCTCTCCCGAAAGTGGGTTTGCTTCTTCCCGTGCACGACCAACTCTAGGCGCGCACCGACCGCCATCGAAAGGCCTCGTCAGGCGGGCGATCGGGAGTCATCCGGCTCTGCGTCGATCACGGCCTCGACGAGGCGGTGCGGACATCGATGAGGGTCTGGATCCCGTCGAGGATGCGGTCGGTTCCGAACGCCAGTGCATTGTCGCGGTCGCCTGCGGAGGACGCGCTGTCGAATGCCTTCGCCACGTGCGGGAAGCGCGCGGCATGCTCATCGATGATCGAGGACATTAGGAGCGCGGTCGCTCGTTCCGTCTCGCCGTTCGCGGTCTGCTGCTGGACGATGCTGCGCACGTGCCCGCTGAGCAAGGCGAGCACATCCAGCTGCTCGGCGCCGTTCAGTGGCGTGCCGGAAAGGGCGGTGAGGCCGAGCTCCATCCACGACAGCTCGTTCGGCCCGATCACGCGGGCGCCGACGGACAGTTCCAGTGCCCATGGTGCGTCTGCGAGCCGACGGTGCAGCTCCACCGTCCAGGCGGCGAGGCCTTCGCGCCACTCCGTGTTCGCAGGCGCTGTCGCACGCGCAGGCGGCACGGGGGCGGGGCCCATCTTCGTGTCCAGCATCAAGGCGGTCAGGTCGGATTTTCCCGGCACGTAGCGGTACAGCGACATCTTGGTCGCGCCCAGCTCGTCCGCGACCCGTTGCATGGAGACGGCGGCAAGGCCGTCGCTGTCGGCGACACCGATCGCGGCGTCGACGATGCGCTCCAGGGTCATCTTCGGTTTCGGTCCGCGCTTCGTGCTGCGCTCGGTGGGCCAGAGAAGTGTCCGGTTGGCAGCCACCGAAGGCTCCTTTCGACGCAGGGACTTGAAACTGTGTCTACCATACGCTAATTTGTGTCCATCGGACGCAATTACGAAGGAAGGGGCGTCTCATGACGTCGAAGAAGGTACTCATCTCCGGTGCGAGCATCGCCGGACCGGCCGCGGCACTCTGGCTGAGCAGGCTCGGATACGACGTGACCGTCGTCGAGCAGGCGCCCTCGCTGAGGCCAGGCGGCCAGGCCGTCGACTTCAAGGGGCGCACTCACCGCTTGGTCTTGGAGCGCATGGGGATCTGGGACGACATCGTCGCCGCGCAGACACCCAAGACCGATCTGCGCATCGTCGACGACGAAGACAGGGTCAGAGCCGTGATGCCCGGCGAGTTCATCGGCGGCGACATCGAGATCCTGCGAGGCGATCTGGCCGGCATCCTGCACAAGCACAGCGCTGCGGCGTGCGACTACGTCTTCGGCGACCGCATCACGGAGTTGACCGATACCGGTCGCGGAGTCGAGGCGTCGTTCGTGGATCGCGCGTCGGAGACCTTCGATCTCGTGCTCGGGGCGGACGGCGTGCACTCGGGCGTGCGCCGCCTGGCGTTCGGGCCGGAGGTGGAGTTCGTGAAGCCGCTCGGCCACTACTACGCGGTGGCGGGCGCCACCGTGCCGAGCGACCTCGAGATGGTGCTGCCGAGCGGACGGCAGGTCGGGTACGCCTACAACGAGCCGGGCCGGCTGGCGATTCTCGGAGGCTCGAAGGCACCGCAGTTGTTCGTGTTCGCAGCGAAGAACGGCGATTACGACCGCCACGACGTCGACTCCCAGAAGCGTTTTCTCGCCCGCGGGTTCGAGCATGCCGGCTGGCGGGTGCCCGAGCTTCTCACCGCCGCGCTCGCCAGCGACGAGTTCTACCTCGACGCGCTGGCGAGGACCACGATGACCGCGTTCACCTCCGGACGCGTCGCCCTCGTGGGCGACGCCGGGTACGCCAACACCCTGGGCGGGTTCGGCACCGGGCTCGCCCTGGTCGGCGCGTACATCCTCGCCGGAGAGCTCGCGGCCGCAGGCGGCGACCATCGGGCCGCCTTCGCCGGTTACAACCGGCGCATGCTGAAGCCGACGAAGATCGCGCGGTCCGGCAACGCGGGACCGTTCCTCGCTCCGCCGTCGCGGGCGCGCATCCGGATGCGGGACTTCACGTTCTCGAATCGGCTCGCCTTCGCCGCGATGATGAAGATGACCGACATGTTCGCCACCGATGACAGCGTTCCCGACTACGCGCTGCCGACCGGGCTCCGGTCGCCGCGCTGAATCGGCGTCCGCCCCGGGCTGAGCGGACGTTCGCAGCGCACGGTCGTGAGAACATGGCGCATGGCCAGCCTGCTCATCCGGTTCCGCGATGCAGTGACGGATGCGGCATCCCTGCGTTCGTGGACCGTGGACGCCAACGACGGCATCATCGCGACGGCCGGTGTGCTCGAGGGTTTCGCGGGGGCCGGGGCGAACGACGCGACACTCCTGACAGCCGCGATCGTGGCGACCGTGGCCGGCGGACTCAGCCTGGGCGGCGCGAAGTGGTCGGAGGAGGCCGCCGAGCGTGAGGCCCAGCTCAGGGTCGCGCGGGAGGAGGCCGCGCAGCTCGCGCTCAGTCCGGAGGATGAGGTCGTCGAACTGGCCGGGTACTACGAGCGAAAAGGGCTGACAGCCGAGCTCGCACGTCAGGTGGCCGAACAGCTGACGGCGGCGGATGCGCTGGGCGCGCAGCTCGAGACCGAGCACGGCATCCGCGAGGTGATGTCGAGGGCGGCGCCGATCTGGTCGGGGGTCACCGCGGGTGTCGCTTTCGTGCTGGGCGCGCTGGTCCCGCTGCTGATCACGATCCTGGTGCCGGGACGGCTCGAGGCGTGGGCGGTGCTGCTCGCCGTGATCGTCTCGCTGATCCTGACCTCGATCGTGAGCGCGCGCAGCGGGCGCACGACGGTTCTCCGCACGATCGGGCGGTCGCTCACGGTCGGCGTCGGGACGCTCGGGGTCAGCTATCTCGCGGGCGTGCTGATCTTCTAGGCGAAGCGCTGCGTGAGCACCGCGAGGGCTGCCTCCCGGTCGGCGGCGCCGCCGGCCTCGTGGCCGGCATCCGGCCATTCGCGGAAAACGAGCGGTGCCGCGTACGCCGCGGCCGCCGCGCGGGTGGTCTGCGGAGGGCAGATGTCGTCGTCGAGGCCCGCCGACATCCAGCCCGGCGCCGTCGCGTGGCGGGCGGAGGTGACCCCGTCGACGTAGGAGAGCGTGCGCGCGACGGCGGTGGCGCGGTCGGGATGCTCGCGGAGGTAGCCGCGCAGCTCGGTCCAGGGCCCCTGCGCCGCGCGCCGAACGGCCTCGGGTGCGTCCGTCAGGAAGGGGGCCTGGGCGAGGACGGCGACGAGGTCCGGCACGAGGGCTCCGACGCCCAGGGCGATGCCTCCGCCCTGGCTGTTGCCGATCATCGCCACGCGCGATGGGTCGACCTCGGCCAGGCCGCGGACGGCGTCGACGGCCCGTGCGACATCCACGAAGACCCCTCGGTAGTAGGAGTTCTCAGCGTCGTCGATGCTCTCGAGCAGGTGCCCGGCGCTGCCGCCGCCCTGACCGTGGGTGTTCACCACGAGGTGAGCGAAGCCGGCCGCCGACCAGGTGAGGTCGTCGATCGGCGCCAGCCTGCCGGCACCGTAGCCGTTCGCGTGAACGACGGCAGGGAGGGGGCCGGGGCGGTGGCGCGGTAGCCTCAGCCAACCGCTCACCGCCCGGCCGTTCGAGCCCCGGAAGGTGACGTCGAACACGTCGATCATCGTCAGCCTCGTGTCGATCGGTTCGATGCCGGTCGCGAGCGGGAACCGGCGTGCATCCTCCATCGCGGCCGCCCAGAAGTCCCGATAGTCGTCCGGTGTCGGCAGGGGTTCGTGACCCACCGGGGCCTCGGGGTGCAGCGGGTTCATCGGTCAGGACGCCCGCGCATCCGGATCGGTCGCTCCGAACGCCTCCAGCCACGCTTCGGCGATCAGGGCGTGGCCGGCGGGGCTCGGGTGCACGCCGTCCGGGGCGATGGCGGCGATGCCGCTCTCGGCCGCAGCGGCGGTCAGGCGGTCGTGCAGCGGAACGAACGTCGCCCCGTACTGGTCGGCAACTCGGCGGAGCACCGCGCGCTTGCCGTCGAGGTCGTCGATCCACTCGCGGTGTGCGGGCGTGGACGGCAGGAAGAAGGGCTCAATGATCAGGAGGCGGGGCAGGGGAGCAGGCAGGGTGTCGAGGAGTCGGAGCAGGGTCGCCTGGAAGGCCTCGGGCGACGTGGGGTCGTCGCTGTCGAAGCGGCGCCACATGTCGTTGACTCCGACGTAGACGGTGAGCACGTCCGGGTGGGCGGCCACGACGTCGGTCGCCCAGCGGGCCTCCAGGTCGATCGCTCGATCGCCGGAGACGCCGACGTTGCGCACGTCCGCCCCTCCAGCGCGCTCGGCGATGGCGTCCGCGAGGATGCGGACGTAGCCATCGCCGAGCGACGCGGAGTCGCCCCGATCGCGGCCGCAGTCGGTGATCGAGTCGCCGACGAAGACGAATCGGGTGCGATGGGACATGGAACTCCTCGGCTACTTCTTCACGGTGTACTGGAACAGGTCGTGCCGGAGAACGTCTCCCGACGCCTTCGTGACAGTGATGCGGTGCTCTCCGTCGCGCAGCCCGTCCACGCTGAACAGGGTCTGGCCCGTGCGGCGCGCATCCGAGTGCACGTTCACGGACTTCACCAGCTTGCCATCCAGCGAGACGCCGGCCGTGCCCTGATCGGGCGCGGTCGGGCCGATCCAGGAGATGCCGGTGCCGCGGAAGGTGAGGCTGACCGAGTCGCCGTTCTTCGTCGTCGCGTGGACGTCGTCATGCGCGTCGCCACCGAAAGCGAAGCTGAGCGACGCGGTTCCCGCAGCCAGCCCGGCGAGATACCCCGCGCGGATCGTCACGGTGGAGCCGGACACGACGTAGTCGGTGCCCCGCTTCAGCGCCGTGCCGTCGCGGGTGATGCCGGCGAGCTCGCCGCCGTCGCGCAGGAGGCCGACCGACACATCGGCGGGCTTCGCCTTGTCGAACACGGCGGTGTCCGGCTTCAGCAGGCTCGCCAGCGTCACATCGAGCTTGTCCAGCAACATGTAACCACCCGACTTCTTCACGACGCGCAGCGTGTGCGAGCCGTTCGACAGTCCGCTGACACTCCACACCGCCTGCTGCACGAGACGTGGCTGACCCGCGTCGCGACCCGTGCTCACCGTCTTCTGCAACTGGCCGTCGAGATACACGTCCACATCGCCCTGCGACTCGTCCAGCTCGGTCACGTAGTCGATGCCCGTCCCCGAGAAGGTGTACTGGAACGACGAGCCATCGGTCTCGGCGTAATGCACGTCGTCTTTGTAGTCGCCGAAACCGCGGCCGCCGCTCTGACCCCACCCGCCGCTGTAGGAGATGCCGGCATCGCCGTCGTTCACAGCGACGACACGGCCAGAGGCGGGCGGCGTCGGAACCGGACCGGTCGACGAATCGCCCACCGCCACCTGCAGCGGCTGAGCCGTCGCCGGATCCTCGAGACCACCGTTGCGCTTCCACGTTCCGGAGTACGTCACGCGTTGCGCGTCATCGTTGAGCGCGACCGTCGAGTTCTTCTGCGGGGTCACCCTGAGCAGGCGGACGCCATGGATCGGGATCGAACGGCCCGTGAACTGCGCGTCGAAGCGTCCGAGGTCCTTGCCCGCCCACAGGTCGCGGACGGTCGCCGCGCCATTCAGTCCGAGATCGGACCAGTTCGCCGTGATGTCCGCGTCGGTGCGGCCGAGGTTGAACAGCGCGACCGTGTAGCTGCCGTCGGCGTTCGGTGCGTACCAGACCTGCTTGTCGGTCGATGTGGAGACCGGCTGTGCCGGCGTCCCCGCCTGGTTGACCGCGACGACCTCGCGGTTGGTGAGCAGGTCGACGCCGAACTGATCCAGCTTGGTCAGATCGTTGCCGACGTACATCGGAGCCGCCGAGATCGCCCACAGCGTGGTCGCGGTGCGTCGCTCGTCGCGGGTGAGTCCGTCCATGCTGCCGTTGCCGACGTCGAGCGAATCGAAATCGTTCCAGCCGCCGGGGCCGGCATAGCGCCACCAGTCCGCCGCCCGTGGGAAGAGTCGCGCGATGTTGTCCCACTGGGTCAGCGCCACACCGGCGCAGTAGCACTCGACGTCCCATTCGACGCGCCAGCCGTTCGCGTACTGCTTCCACGTGTCGGCGTAGTTGATGTCGAGCGCCCACGACAGCTCGAACCAAATTCCGTGCTTCTTGAGGGCCTTCGACCAGGCGGCGACGTCGTCGCGCGCGTCGAGAGAGAGGTCGCTGACACCCGAGCCCGGGGTCACGCTGTCAAACTTGAGGAAGTTCACGCCCCACGCGGCGAGCTGGTCGACGACCGAGTCGACGTACTTCTGCGCGCACGGGTTGCCGAAGTCGATGCGGTAGCCGATCTTCCAGTAATCGGCTTGCTGCAACGGCTGCTTCACGATGCTCTTCGTGGTGCAGCCGGGCGCGCCCTCGATCGGGTAGGCCTTGTTGTAGACATCCGGTGAGATGCCCGGGATGAGGTAGAGCCCGAACTTCTGCCCGTTCGCGTGGACGTGATCGATGACCGCCTTCAGGCCCTGCGGGTAGAGCGCGTCGCTCGGAGCCGGCCGCCCGTTGGCGTCGACGTGGTCGGTCCAGCCGGAGTCGACGTTGATGTAGTCGTAGCCGGCCTTCTGCAGCTTGGCGTGCATCGCGTCGGACTGAGCGACGATCTGGTCGGCGGTGATCCACTTCGGATTCCCGCTGTAGACCTGCATGCTGTAGCTGCTCCAACCCATATAGGGCGTCATCGCCCAGGAATCGGGAGCAGGAGCAACGGCTGGCGGTCGGGTCACCGTGCTGGTCGGGGACGGCGTGGCGCGATCCATCGGCGTCGCGCCCGCCGGGGCGGCTGCGGCGACAGCGAGCCCCAGTGCCGCGATCGCCGCGACCATGGCTGTGAGACCACCTCGCGTGCGTGTATGGCGTGTCATGCGATCTTCCTCTCTGAAGAGCCCCTGGCGCGTCGGTGCGCCGGAGCGGTTAGTGCGGTGGGCCGTCTGAGGAGCGGGCCGGTCCGGCGGCGTGCGAGCGCATCAGGGCACCCGCACGAGGTCGAACAGCATCGCCTGCTGCGGGTTGAGGGTGGGCATCGGGACGCCGGCCATGGCGAGCACCGCTCCGGGAAGAATGACGCCGTCGGCCCGAGTAGCCGCGACGATCCACGCGGGATCGGCGCTCTGGTGGCGGCTGGCGGGCCCGAAGTCGTCACGGATCCGCACGGCGTACTGCGACGCTGCGTCGAGACCGGGGAAGCGCACCCGCCCGGACTGCCCGGGGGCCGAGGTGGCGAGCCGTGCCCACGTGAAGATCGACCTGCTCCCATCGGCGCCGACGATGCCGGTGAGAACCGTCGCCTCGTCGGCGAGGTCGGCGTTCACGACGCGACCGGTGTGCATCAGCCCGCGCAGCTCGCGATAGGCGGCCCCCCAGCGCGCGATCTGCGCGAGCTGGCCGTCGTCGGCCTCCTGCAGGTCCCACTCGATGCCCGCATGGGCCGTGAGCGCGACGATCAGCCGGAACGCAAGGTCGGTGTGACGGGAGGTCGTGTGCGAGCGCTCCGCCCCGAGGTGTGAGCCGATGAGTTCCGGAGGCACGAGCATCCTGGTCCAGCGCTCGATCTGCAGACGTTCCACCGGGTCGTTGCAGTCCGACGCCCAGACGCGGTCGGTGCGGTCGAGGATCCCCAGATCGACGCGCCCTCCGCCCCCGGAGCATGTCTCGATCTCGAGGCCCGGATGCCGCGCGCGCAGGGTGTCCAGCATCCGGTACAGCGCGAGCGTCTGCTCGTGGACGACCGGGCGGTCGATTCCCGCGCGCCCGCTCACCGGCTCGGAGAGGTCGCGGTTGTGGTCCCACTTGATGTAGTCGACGTCGTACTCCCCGACGATCGCGCTGATCTGCTCGAGCACGTGGGCGTACGCGTCGGGGCGGGTCAGGTCGAGAACGTACTGATCCCGTGCGGTCGCGCCGAGCGCGTGCTGAGGCCCGAGCACCCACTCCGGGTGGGCCCTGGCGAGGTCCGAGTCGAGGCTGATCATCTCCGGCTCGAACCAGATGCCGAACTCCATGTCGTGGGAGCGGACGACCTCGACCAGCGGCGAGAGGCCGTCGGGCCAGATGGACCGGTCGACGAACCAGTCGCCGAGCCCGGCATTCGCGTCGCGGCGGCCGTGGAACCACCCGTCGTCGAGCACGATGCGCTCCACACCCACGCGGGAGGCCCGCTCGACGAGCGAGGTCAGCCGCTCCAGGTCGTGGTCGAAGTAGACGGCCTCCCACGAGTTCAGCGTCAGGGGGCGGGGAGAGGACGGGTGTGTCGGACGCGCACGCAAGCGTTGGTGCAGCCGCGCCGCGATCCCGTCGAGGCCGTCGCCCGACCAGACGAACAGGGCCGTCGGCGCGGCGTAGCGGTCGCCGTCCTCGAGCGCCATCTCCCCGGGCCGAAGGCCCTCGCCGACTCCGAGGACGGAGGAGAACGTACCGGCGCCCTCGGTCAGCTTCTCGACGACGTACTCGGCGTCGCCGCTCCATGCGAGGTGCGTCGCCCAGGCCTCGCCCCGGCCGAAGCCGAGGTCCTCCGTGCCGGCCACGACGAGGAACGGAGCGTCGTGGCCCGGCTTCCCGCGCCGGGCCCGGCGCACGTGGCTTCCGAAGAACACCGGCCCACGCTGAGGGGCGCGCTCGCGGCACCACTTGCCGGTGAAGTCGAGGATGTCGACGGCCCGTTCGGGGAGCGGGAGGAGCACGCGGAGCGCGTCGAGGGTGTACGCGATGGCGGTCGCGTGCGGGGAGAGGGACGTGTCCCGCACCAGGGACACGTCGACGGCGAGCACGCCGAACCGGTCGAGTGCGAGCGACATGGTCGAACGCAGCGCCGTGATGTCGTCGACCAGGTCGATCTCGATCACACCGCCGTCCTCGCCGGCCCGGCCGTCCTGGCGATGGCGTACGGCCACCGTGCGCGGCCGCGGTGTCGTCGCCGAACCGGCGGCGTGGCCCTCCTGGGCCGGGGTGCCCGCCCACCCTTCGAACTCGGTGGGCCACAGGCTGAACGCCCGGGGGATGTCGGGCGAATTGTTCAGCACGGCGGGGCCCGCTGTATCCCGTAGAGCGGCCGCGGCGACCTCGTCGAGGGGGCCGATGTCCGCCCCCCAGTGCAGCACCCGCGGCACGCGTCCCGCCGTGTCGATGACGAAGGACGTGCCTGCTGCGCGCAGTGAGAGAACGGCGCCGTAGCCGTCGACCATGAAGGTGCTCCTAGCGGATGGAGTTACTTGACAGTGTCAATTAACCATGCCTACTGTGTGTCTTGCAACCCCTGAGAAGGAAGACCAATGACGATCTCCAACGTCCCAACCGCAATCGAGACGACGACGACAGGCGCGTCACGGCGACGCCCGCGTCGTTCGGTGAACGCGTCAGCGCCCTCTCACCGCGGAGACGCCCGACTGGCCTGGATCCTGATCGCTCCGGCGATGATCGGCTTCCTCGTCTTCGCGCTCTACCCCACGCTCCGCGGCATCTACCTGAGCTTCACGGACTACCGGCTGCTGAGCGCTCCGACGTGGATCGGCGTGCAGAACTTCATCGATCTGTTCCACGACGACACGTTCTGGCAATCGCTCGGGATCACGATCTACTTCGTGCTCATCGCCGTGGCGCTCACCCTCGTCGTGTCGATCCTCACGGCCGCCGTGCTGCACCGGGTGACCAACTCCACCGTCCTGCGAGGTCTGATCATCCTCCCGTTCCTCATCTCCGGTGTCGTCGCCGCGACGGTGTGGTCATGGATGCTCGACGCCCAGCTCGGCATCGTCAACCAGCTCGTGCAGGCCATCGGCGGTGACGGTATCCGCTTCCTCACCTCCCGCGAGTGGGCGATCCCGTCACTGGCGCTGATCCATGTGTGGAAGAACATGGGCTACACCTCGATCATCATCTTCGCCGGGATGCAGACCATCCCGCCGTCGATCTACGAGGCGGGCAGGATCGACGGGGCCAGCGAGCCGAAGATGTTCTTCCGTCTCACGCTGCCGCTCCTCCGGCCGATCCTGGCCCTCGTGGTGGTGCTCAATGTGATCGGTGCGTTCCAGGTCTTCGACATCGTCTCGGTCGCGACCAAGGGCGGACCCGCTCACGCCTCCAACGTGCTGCAGATGTACATCTACCAGAAGGCCTTCGGCCAGTTCGACTTCGGATACGCGTCCGCGATGTCACTGGCCCTCTTCGCCATCCTCATCGTGATCACCTTCGTGCAGATGCGACTGCTGCGCGCGAGCGAATCGGACAACGCCTGATGACCGCAACAACCACCGCCCCTGCCGCCCCTGCCCCCACCGTCGCGGCCCGCGCGCCGCGTCGCCGGCACCGCACGATCACCGCCGGCCGCTCCGTCGCGTGGATCTACCTGATCGTGATCGTGCTCATCACGATCTTCCCGTTCTACTGGATGCTCCGTTCGGCCCTGTCGAACAATTACGCGATGATCGCCAACCCGTCGTCACCCCTGCCCGTCGGTTTCACCTTCGGACCGTTCCTGCGCGTTCTCGGTCTCGAGGACTCGCAGGAGTCGATCGCGCAAGGCGGTTCCGGTGCGACAGTGCAGATCCTCCACTATCTGGTGAACTCGATCATCTACGCGACGATCTCGACCGCGCTGATCGTGTTCTTCTCCCTGATCGCCGCGTATGCGTTCTCCCGCCTCGAATGGCGGGGCCGCGAGGTCGTGTTCTCGGTGTTCCTCGCTGCCCTCATGGTCCCCGGCATCCTGACCCTGCTCCCGAACTTCGTGCTCATCAAGGAGCTCGGGCTGCTCAACACCTTCGCCGGGATGATCCTGCCCGGTGCTCTCTTCTCCGCTTTCAACATCTTCTTCCTGCGTCAGTTCATGCTCGGACTCTCGACGGAGATCGAGGAGGCCGCGCTGATCGACGGTGCCGGCAAGCTCCGCGTGCTGTTCCGGCTGACGCTGCCGATGACCAGCGGACCGATCATCACCCTCTCGATCCTGGGATTCATCGGGATCTGGAACGACTACTTCTGGCCGCTGCTGGTCACCACCGATTCCACGGTGCAGCCGCTGACCCTCGGCCTTGCCGTGTTCAAGCAGTCGTCGCCGCAGACACAGCCCGACTGGGCAGGTCTGATGGCCGCCACCCTTGTTGCGGCGCTGCCGATGCTCATCCTCTTCATGGTGTTCGGCAAGCGCATCGTGAACTCGATCGGATTCTCGGGGCTGAAATGACTATCGACACCCTTCAGCTCGCGTGGCGCGACCCGGCGGAGCACTGGGAGGAAGCCGTCCCCATCGGCGACGGACTGCTCGGCGCCATGGTGTTCGGCGGCGCAGGCGGCCGTTACCAGGTGAACGACGCCACGGTGTGGTCGGGAGCACCGGACACCCCCGCCGACGAGCTGCGGCGCGTGTTGGCTGAAGGAGCCGGGCCAGAGCGTCTGCAGGCGGTGCGCGATGCACTCGCGACAGGAGACCTCGACCGTGCCGAGGCGCTGCTGATGGCGTTCGAAGGGCGCTACTCGCAGGAGTTCCTGCCGTTCGTCGATCTCTTCGTCGGAATCGATGGCGCCGTGCCGGCCGCCGGGGAGCCGGCGCGGGTACTGGATATCGACCGCGCGGTGGTCGAGGAGCAGCTCAGCGTCGGCGGAGCGCGTGTCACGCGGGTATCCAGGATCGTCGACCGCACGCTGATCATCGCCATCGACAGCGACGTTCCGATCGCTGAGGTGCAGGTGCGCCTGTCGACACCTCTGCGGGAGCTCGGGCGGCAGGTCGCGGACGCGACTTTGGCACTCGACATCGCCGTCCCCATCGACGGGGCGCCGCTTCACGAACCGTCCGTCGTCCCGGCGCTGCGCTACGCGGATCCGGGGGACGGGACCTACGACGGCTTCGCATCCGCCGCTCTGGCGGTGCGGAGCGATGGCACGACGGTGGCGGACGACTCCGGTCTGACGATCCGGAATGCCAGCAAGCTGCTGATCGCCCTCTCGTCGTCGACCCGCGCTGAGTCGTGGTGGGCCGGCGCGGACGACGAGTGGCGGAGCGTCTCCCACGAGACGATCCGGAACCGCGCACGGGGTCGGGCGCTCGGCGCGCTCGATGCGCTCGCCGAGAGTGCGTCCCCGGTCGTCGACGACGCCTCGCTGCGTCGTCCTGCGGCGGCGCGGTTCGCGATCGGTGGCCGGCGAGAGGGCCGCTGGGATGTGGACGCCGACATCCTGCGCGGTGCCGACGACGCATTGCGGGCCACGATCGCCGCCGAGTACGGCCGCTACCTGCTGACGTCCTCGTCGCACGCAGGGGGCCCGGCCGCGAACCTCCAGGGCATCTGGAACGGCGAGCTGCGACCGGCGTGGTCGTCGAACTACACGATCAACATCAACGCTCAGATGAACTACTGGGCGACGGGCCCGCTCGGCCTCTCGTCCCAGGCGGAGCCGCTCCTCGCTCTCGTCGAGCGCATCGCGTGCACTGGCCGCGACGTCGCACGCGAGCTTTACGGTTCGCGCGGCTGGGTCGCGCACCACAACAGCGATCTGTGGGGATGGAGCCTGCCGGTCGGCATGGGCCACGGAGCGCCGAGCTGGGCGATCTGGATGATGGGAGGCGTCTGGCTCTCCCACTCCCTGTGGGACCAGTACGAGTTCACCAGTGACACCGCTCTCCTGCGCGACCGGATCTGGCCGTTGCTGCGCGGGGCGACCGAGTTCTGCCTCGACTGGCTCCAGGTCGGGCCGGACGGCACCGCCTACGTGGCGCCGTCCACCTCGCCGGAGAACATGTATCGCGATGAGGACGGCCGCGCCCGGGCTCTCGGACTCACCGCCACGATGGACCTCGAACTGATCGGCGCGCTCCTCCAGCGTGCACTGAAGGCGATCGACACCGTCGACGCCGGCGACCCGCTCCGCGGAGAGATCATCTCGGCCCTTGCGACCATCCCCGCACCCGGGGTCGGCAGCGACGGCCGGCTTCGCGAATGGTCGGCCGACGTCGACGACTACGAGCCGGGTCACCGGCACCTCTCGCCGCTGATCGGCCTGCACCCGCTCGACCTCATCACCCCCGACGCCACCCCGGAGCTCGCAGAGGCCGCCCGTCGCTTCCTCGACGCCCGTGGGCCGGGGGCGATGGGATGGTCGTGGGCGTGGAAGATCGCGCTGCGCGCCCGACTCGGTGACGGCGACATCGCCGCGGATCTGCTGCAGCAGGCGCTCACGCCGTACGACGGCGATGCCCGCCGTCACGGACCGGTCGACGGCTCCGAATGGGGCGGGCTGCTCCCCAATCTGTTCAGCACCCACCCTCCGTTCCAGATCGACGGCAACCTCGGTTTCCCCGCCGCCATCGCCGAGCTTCTGCTGCAGAGCCACGAGGGGCGCATCCACCTCCTCCCCGCCCTCCCGACGGCCTGGCCGGGCGGCCACGTCACGGGCCTCCACGCCCGGGGCGCCATCGCTGTCGACATCACCTGGTCCGACGGCCGCCTCGGCGAGGCCGTGCTGCACAACCCGCACACGACACCGCGTGAGGTGCGCGTGCGATACGGCGGCGCAGACTTCGACGTCCGGATCCCCGCAGGGAGACAGGCCATCGTCACGAACCCACCACAACAATCCACCCCCGGCACCGACGAAGGCGCCCGGGCAATCACAGTGAGGAACTCATGAAAAAGCTCCGCATCATCGCAGGCCTGGCAGCGGCCGGACTCTCGGCCGTCGGCCTCGCGGCGTGCTCGTCCGACAACGCCTCGAGCGAGAAGGTCACCGTCAACTGGTGGACCTGGGACGATCACCAGGCGGCCAACTACAAGCTCTGCATCCCCGGGTTCGAGAAGGAGAACCCGAACATCAACGTCAAGATCTCGCAGTACAACGTCAACGACTACTTCACCAAGCTCACCGCCGGGTTCGTCTCGGGCACCGCGCCGGACGCGTTTCAGAACAGCGTTCCCCTGCTCGGCCAGTACGCGGGTCAGAAGCAGATCATGCCGCTCGACGATCTGATCAAGAAGACGGACTTCGACCTGAGCACGTTCAACATCGGCGTGGACTCCTGGAAGTACACCGACGGCAAGCAGTACGGCATCCCGCTCGACTGGGCGGGCGCGGCGATCTTCTTCAACGAGGACATGGTCAAGGCCGCCGGCTACACCGACGATGACATCAAGAACATGACCTGGAATCCCGACGACGGCGGCACGTTCGACAAGATCGTCGCCCACCTGACCGTCGACAAGAACGGCAAGCGCGGCGACGAGGCCGGATTCGATAAGACCAAGGTCAAGACCTACGGCATCGGAACGCTCGCCGCCGGGGACTTCAACGGCCAGACCTCCTGGAACCCGTTCGTCACGACCCTGGGCTGGAAGCTCGGCGGCGACGTCAAGGCGTGGCCGAAGGAGCTGCCCTTCGACGACCCTCGCCTCGCGAAGACCCTCGACTACGTGCGCACCCTCGGCGACCGCGGCCTGATGCCGAAGTTCGGCCAGTTCACCGTCTCCTCCTCGGAGCAGATGGGCGCCGGACAGGTCGCGATGGCGCAGGACGGGACGTGGAACGCCACGACCCTCACGAAGGTGCCCGGCCTGAAGGTCGGGATCGCGCCGACGGTGAAGGGCCCGGATGGTCGCGGGATGATCAGCAACTCCAACGCCAACAACATCTTCGTGGGAACCAAGCACGTCGACCAGACCTGGAAGTGGGTCTCGTACATGGGCACCGTCGGATGCCAGACTGTCGCGGGCAAGACCGCGACCTTCCTGCCGTCGATCGCGGCAGCCCTCCAGTCGACCGTCGACGCCCAGAAGGCCGATGGGGTGGACATCTCCAGTTTCGTCGACGCGCTGAAGAACGACGAGCTGTACCCGGCGCCCCCGACCGCGAACGGACAGGAGCTGGTTGACACGCTGCAGCCGATGTTTGAGGCATTCTTCAGTGGGGAGGGCGATTCGTCCTTCCTGAAGGCGGCGCAGGAGAAGTCGAAAGAGATCCTCGCCAAGAAGTAGCAGATCGAGACCGGCGGGCGAGGGTGCGCCCTCGCCCGCCGACCTCATTCCGATCAGAGAGAGCGCACCATGAACGATGAGACGCGGACGCGGACGGCGCTGCTCGGATCGTCGTCGGACGCGGCCACGCGCGTGTTCACTACGATCCTCACCCGCAGCCCCATCAGCAGGATCGACGTCGCCCGACTGACGGGGCTCTCGCAGGCCGCCGTGACGAAGGCGGTGACGCCGCTCGTCGCCGCCGGTCTCCTCAACGACTCTCTCGACCCGACGCTCACCGGGCTCCCGGGGAGACCCGTCAGTCCGGTCGCCGTCGTCCCCGACGCCGTGGTGGCGCTGGGGGTCAAGGTGAACGCCGACGAGATCATCGGCGTCGCCACCGACCTCACCACCCGCATCATCACCTCCGACCGTCTGCGGCTGACCTCGCACGACCCGGCGGCCGTCATCGATGCCATTGTGGAGATCTGCGGGCGTCTTCGAAGCGGCCTCGGAGGACTCAGGTCGCGTCTGGCGTGCATCGGCGTCGCTGTGTCCGGCGACGTGGACATGGAGTCGGGAGTCGTTCGCGACTCCGCGCTGATGGACTGGCGCGGCGTCGAGCTCGGCGATGCGCTGGCCGAACGGCTCGGGCAGCGCATCGTGGTCGAGAACGACGTTCGGGCGCTCACGATCGGCGAGCACTGGTTCGGTGTCGGTCTGGGTACGAGCTCCTTCGCGATCGTCACGATCGGGCGCGGGATCGGAAGCGGCCTGCATCTGAATGGTGAGGTCGTCGAGGGTGCGTACGGGGTCGCGGGAGAGATCGGCCACCTGCCCCTGACCTCGCCCGACCGCATCTGCGCCTGCGGACGCCGAGGCTGCGTGGAGGCCGTCGCTGCAACGGCCGCGATCGTGGCAACCGTATCGGCCGGCCTCGGGCGTGAGGTCTCCATCGAAGAGGCGGTCGAGCTCGCCAGGGACGGCGACCCGGTCGCCGCTCAGGCATTCGCCGAGGCGGGCACCGTGATCGGTGCGGCCATCGCCAGCCTTGTCAACATGGTCGGTCCGGAACTCGTCATAATCGGCGGTGAGGGCGTGGTGAACTTCGATCTGATCGAGGAACCGCTGCGCCGGTCGTATGCCGAGCACGTGTTCGCGTCGGCCGACCGGTGCCGTATCGTCGTGCGCCCCCACACCTTCGAGGACTGGGCACGCGGCGCCGCCGCCACGGCGATCCGGTCGCTGGTGGTCTAGCCCGCGGATCGCGGGCCCCCGACCCTCGTGCCCGCGGCTACCGGTGCGCCGCGACCGGCGCGAGCAGCCCGGCCGCCGGTGGCGGGGTCTCCCCGTCGATGACGGCCGCGAGCCGGTCTCCGACCAAGGGGCCCATGGTCAGGCCCGCGGCGCCGAAGCCCGCGTTGACATAGAGCCCGTCGAAACCCTCGAGGGCACCCACGATGGGCAGCTCGCCCTTGGGGAGCGGTCGCAGTCCGACCCGGGTCTCGATGAGCGTCGCGTCCGCGAGGCCCGGCGCCACCGAGAGGGCGTTCTCGAGGATCTGCCGTTGGCCGTCCGCCGTCACGCGCGGGTCGAATCCGGAGCCGGTCTCGCGCGTGGCGCCGACGACGACGCGCGAGTCGTCGAACGCCACCAGGTAGTGGCTGGCGACCGGATGGACGGAGGGCCAGGACCGGGTGTCCGCCGTCCCGACGCGCAGGTGCGTGATCTGCCCGCGCTGCGGCTCCACCGCGATGCGCAGCCCGAGCGGCTCGATGACGCGGTCGGTCCACGCCCCGGCCGCGACCACGATCGAGTCGGCTTCGAGGACGCGATCTCCGACCGCGACGGCCCAGCCTCCCCGTGGCGCCGAGACGAGGGATGCGGTGCCCGGCACCACGACGGCGCCCAGCGATTGCGACGCGGCGAGCAGTCCTGCGCGGAGCGCGCGGCCGTCGACGCGTGCACCGCCGGCAATGTGGAGTGCCTCGAAATCGGGGCCCAGCGGCGGGAAGAGTTCACGTGCGCGCTCGCCGGAGATGCGCGAGACGGTCCCCATCGCCGGTGCATCGGCCGCGCGCGCGGCGACGCGGGCTTCGACGTCGTCCAGCACTCCGCTGTCCCGGTTGACCACCAGTGCGCCCGCGCGTCGGTAGCCGATGTCGTGAACACCGGTCTCCGCCAGCCGCCGGATGAGCTCGTCGTAGTAGTCGGCGCCCGCCGCGTAGAGCCGGTAGAACTCGCCGTCGACCGACGAGCTCCACGGCTGGATGATGCCGGCGCCGGCCGCCGTCGCGCGGCCGTCGAACTCGGCCTCGACCATGGTGACGGTCACGCCGCGCCGCGCCAGCCCGAAGGCGGTGGCGGCACCGGCGACGCCGGTGCCGATGACGATCGACGTTCTGGCGGACATGGCTCTCCCTCGCTGTGGAATCCGGGCTGTGGAATCCGGGCTGCCGTCCCAGCTTCACACAGACACGGCCGCCGCGGCGGCTCACCAGGTCAGTGCGCCGTCGTATCAGGTCGTCGAGCGCTCCCAGGCGCGCAGGGTGTGCTCGTAGCCGACGAGCTCGTGCCCGACGACTTCGACCACGGCGCCCAGCGCCGCCAGACCGATCACGGTGCTCAACGCCGTGAGGGCGCCCGGTTGCGAGAGGTCCAGCGGCTCGCCGGGATTCACGAGCAGTCCGACGACGACCGCGGCGCAGAGCGGCGCGAGTGTCGCCAGCAGCAGGGGCAGGTGCGTCGTCAGGTCGAACGAGCGCATCAGCACCGACCAGATCAGGAAGATGAGCACGACTGTGATCGCCAGAGGAACGGTCAGTGACAGGGCGATCCCGAACAGCGAGACGCCGCCGTGCTGAACTGCGATCGTCGTCAGGTGCAGACCGGCGCCGATGGCAGCGATGGAGCCGAACAGCGGAAAATGCGCGTTGCGCCACGCGAACAGCCTCTCCGGACGCTCCTCGAGCACCGTGCGCGAGGGCACGAGGAAGTACGTCCACCAGACC
Organism: Leifsonia poae; assembly: GCF_027921845.1. GTDB lineage: Bacteria > Actinomycetota > Actinomycetes > Actinomycetales > Microbacteriaceae > Leifsonia > Leifsonia poae. Next base: position 104,244 of record NZ_BSEN01000003.1, on the reverse strand, counting down.
GCGGCGGCGATCACGAGCCCGGAGGCCGCGATCATCACCGCCTCGGGCGACCAGTCCTTCGCTTGGATGAGCGCGCCGACCGCCGCCGTGGTGCCCGCGATGACCTCGCCGATCGTGATCAGGGTCAGCAGCCCGAACCGCTCGGCGATGTGACCGGCGTTCCAGGGGGCGTGGCCGAACCGTCGCGCCGCCGCGATCGGTGCGGTCATCTCGGCCAGCGCGAGCACGACCAGCGCGATCACCGTCGGCACGGTCGGCAGCGGCAGGATCGCGGTGAGGAGCCAGCCCACCTGCGCGATCGAGATGATCCAGACGTAGGCCAGAGAGCTCTTGCGATGACGTGGATCCTGCACGGCGGCCGACGCCCAGAGCGCGATGAGCGGGATCCGCATGATGATGTAGCCGATCACCAGCAGCAGGTTGTTCGGGCTCCCGCCATGGGCGGCCGACTCGAAGCTCACCGGAAGTCCGTACGTGAGCACGATGACGCCGATCATCTGCACGATCGTCGCGAGCCGGAACACGACGTCGTCCGTTCCGTACGCCGAGGTGAACCAGGTGAAATTGAACCAGGCCCAGCTCACGGCCCACACCGCGAACACGAACGCGCCGATCGCCCGCCACACGTCGCCGCGTGCGAGCTGCTCCGCGAGCTGATCGGATGCGGCGGCGAACGCGACCACGTAGGTGAGGTCGTAGAGCAGCTCCAGCGGCGTGACCGATCTGCCGCGCTCCGTCGGATCGCGGCCGGACATCCGCCGGATCCGGTGATGGAGCTCGGACCTGAGCCGGGCTGAGAAGTCGGTCGTCGCGCTCATCGTGTCCTCCTGCGGTGCGAGTCTGCCGCAACGGCGGCCTCGGAGGTAGCCCTCGCCGCCTCGTCTTCTGCGCGGGACGGGTGCCGGCACCACTCCACCGTTCGGTGACGGAGTCCGGCCGAACGGTCGATCCGGCGCCGGGTCCCATTCGAGACGCTGGAGGCATGACAGAGACATCCGCTCCCGCACACGCCCGTTCCGTCGCCGCCGATGCCGCGCGCCGTGCCGCCTTCCGGCCGATCCTGGTGCTGCTGACCGCCTTCCTGCTGGTCAGTCTCGCCATGGAGGCCGTGCTCATCGTGCAGAACGCGACGGGCGCATCCGTCGCCATCGCGATCTGGATCCGGTGCTCCCTCGTGCTCGCCAGCTCGGTCGTCCTGGTGCTGATCGCGGTGAGCGCCGCGCGAGGGTCGCGCGACTCCTTGACCCGCCTCCGGATCATCAGCCCCGTGGTCGTGATCGCGGTCGTCGTCATCGTGTCGATCCCCGGTTTCCTGCCCGACTGGGTGCGCATCGAGCAGGCCGTCTGCGGCGCGCTCGTGCTGCCGGTGGCGATCCTGGCCAACCTGCCCCGCATCCGCGCCCACTTCCCGAAGGACGCGTAGGGTCGGCGTATGGTCGATCCGCGCTGGCGGGCCGTGCTCACGGTCGTGCCCTACCTGATGGCGGGGATGCTGGCCGCCTTCGCGCTCGGGGTGGGCTGGGGGGACTGGGCACGACTCGTGCCCGAGTTGACGCTCTGTGCCGCATACGCCCTGTGGGTCCTCGTCTTCCGTGACCTCCGGATGCCCTGGAACGGCCGGCCCGCCACCGTCGCCGTGCTGATGACCGGCGTCATCGTGATCAACCTCGCTCTCGTGCAGCTCGACAGCTGGTTCGCGTTCCTCACGATCGGGACCTTCTCGATGGCCTACTCGCTCGTCTCCTGGCCGTGGGAGCTCGTCGCGGTCGCCGCCACGGCCGTCGTCGCCGGTCTCGCGCAGGCGTCCAGCCTCGGCGTCGACCCGGCCGGCATCGCCGGGAGGACGATCGTGGTGCTGATCAACGTCATCATCATGTGCGGCCTCTCCTGGGGCCTCCGGGTGGCGCGACAGCAGCAGGAACGCGCGTCGACGGAGGCGGAACGTGCGCGGCTCGCGCGCGAGATCCACGACACGCTCGCGCAGGGCTTCGCGGGCATCGTGACGCAGCTCCAGGCCGCCGAGCACGCACCGGATGAGACCGCCCGCGCTCGTCACACCGACTCTGCGCTCGCGCTGGCCCGGGACGGACTCAGGGAGGCGCGGCGCTCGGTGCAGGCGTTGCGCCCCGCCGTGCTCGACACGGCCGGGCTCCCGGAGGCGATCGCGACGACCGCCCGTCGCTGGTCGGAGCGCACAGGCATCCCGGTCGAGGTGCACACCGCCGACGCGGCCGGCGCCCTCCCGACGGAGGCCGAGGTCACCCTGCTGCGAACGGCCCAGGAAGCTCTCGCCAACGTCGAGCGCCATGCCGGTGCGCATCAGGTCACCCTGAGCCTCTGGCACGACGCCCGCGGCGCGCGGCTCGAGGTGCGTGACGACGGTCGCGGTTTCGATCCCGCTGCAGAGCGCACCGACGGCCCCGAGGGCGGCTACGGACTGATCGCCATGCGCGAGCGGATCACGGCCGTCGCCGGTCAGCTCGTCATCGAGTCGAGCCCGGGCCGCGGCACGGCCGTCCGGGTCGAGGTGCCCGGATGACCGCCGTGCGTCTGCTGGTCGCCGACGATCATCCGGTGGTCCGTGACGGCATCGTGGGCATGGTGTCGTCCGACCCCGGCATCGAGGTCGTCGGCGAGGCGTCCGACGGTGCGGAGGCGGTGGGCCTCGCGCGTGCACTGCAGCCGGATGTCGTGCTCATGGATCTCCGGATGCCGGGGACCGACGGCGTCACGGCGATCCGGGAGCTCGTGCGGCTCGGGATCCCGAGCCGCGTGGTCGTCCTGACCACCTACGACGCGGACGCCGACGTGCTGCCCGCCATCGAGGCCGGTGCGACCGGCTATCTGCTCAAGGACGCGTCGCGCGACGAGCTGGTGCGGGCGGTGCACGCGGCCGCGGCGGGCCACGCGTCTCTCTCGCCGTCCGTCGCGTCGCGCCTGGTCGACCGGGTGCGCACGCCGGAGGCGAGCCTGCTCAGCCCGCGCGAGCTCCAGGTGCTCGGACTGGTGGCGGACGGCGCGACGAACCGCGAGGCGGGCGCGCGGCTGCACCTGAGCGAGGCGACGGTGAAGACGCATCTCCTCAGTGTCTACGGCAAGCTCGGCGTCGGGGACAGGGCCGCTGCGGTCGCCGAGGGCTTTCGGCGCGGTCTGCTGGGCGCGTCCTCGTCTCCGGTCCGCAGGCCGCGCTAGTCGGGCAGGGTGCCCGCGCTGATGTTGATCGTCGCCGCCGCGATCTCGTCCATGGCAGCTCCTGCAGTGAGATCGACTCGGCGACGCCGGACCTGCGTCCGTCCCCTCACCCGCGCAGGTGGCGGTGCAGCTCGCGCGCAGCGGCGCCGAGCGCGGCTTCCGCGGCGGGCTGCGCCGTCGCCGCGACCGACGATGCGCTGAGAGCGACCACGGCGAACCGCGACCCGTCGGCGTGCTCGACGACGCCGGCCTCGTGGCGGAGATTGAGCAGGGTGCCTGTCTTCGAGGCCCAGCGCGCATCATCCGTCGCGAAGTCGGGGGCGAGCCGGTGGCGGATGACGTTGGCGTGCAGGAGCCCGCGCAGCCGTTCCGCGACCACGCGCCGGACGCCGCGCTCGCGCCACACCGCCTCCAGTAGGTCAGCGAACCCGGTGGCGGTCGTCGTGTTCGTGCGTGCCACATCGAGCTGGCGCACGGGATGGCCGTGCGCCGGTGTGCTCCCGCGGATGGCGAGGGTGTGGGCGAGGTGCGCTTCGTCCGGCGCGAATCGTTCGAGGGGCGTGTCGCTGAGGTCCGCGAACGGATGCCGCACCACGATCCCGCGGATGCCGAGCCTGTCGAGGTCGGCCATGACCTCCGCGGCGGGCACGAGCTGCAGGAGCGCGTCGGCGGCGCCGTTGTCACTGATCGTCAGGGTGAGGGACACCAGGTCGTCGACCGCGATCGTCGACGGATGCCGGAAGCGGCCGGTGCCGGGAGTGATCTCGGCGGGATCCCCCGGAGGCAGCGTCACGGGCATCGCGCCGTCGAGCCGTCCGTCGGCGATGCGGTCGAGCACCGCCAGCGCCAACGGGACCTTTGCCAGGGACGCCGCCGGGATCGGGATGTCGCCGTCGAGTGAGACCTCCCTGCCGTCGTCGAGGTCCCTGACGACGAGCGAGGCGCGCAGTCCGGCGCGCGCGAGCTCGGCGCGCACGTCGCCGAGCAGCCGTTCGTCACGCATCCGGGGCCTCCTCCTGGTCAGTCGGCTCCGTCGGCTCCGTCGGCTGCGTCGGCTCGAGCGCCGGACCCGGGACCGCGCCGAGCGCGGCGGCGAGCTCGTCCGCGACGGCATCCTGAACGGTGCGCACGTCGTGCTCGCTGTCGCCGATGAGCGCGAACCCGCGGGCGAGGGCGAGGCCGGTGAACGGCCGCCAGTGCAGCCCCAGATCCTCCGCCTCCGCCTGCGTGCAGAGCAGCAGATCGCCGTCGGCGAGCACGCCGGCGAGGGCGGCCGTCAGCGAGGTGTCGACGGGGAGCTGCCCGGGCGCGAGACCGGCGGCGAACCCCGCGCGCGTCAGGATGTCACGCACGTGCGGCAGGTCGTCCTCCGGGCAGATCCGCAGGCGCGATCCCGCGTCCTCGTCGCGGCGCGTGCTCCCTGACCGCACGGCGCGGAGTCCTTCGAGCCGGAGTGCCCGGTGGAGGGGGCGCCGCGAGGCCGCGCCGAGCTCGACGACCCAGAGCGCTTCGGCCGGAGGAACGTCGGCGATGGCGACGCGCACGCCGAGCGTCTCGGCGAGTTCAGTGCGGCGCAGCGGAGGCAGTCGTCGGAATTCCAGGCGGAGACCGGCGGCGCGGCCGGCGGCGTCGGCGACGGCGAGGTCGCGGGTGGAACAGGTCTCCGGCACGGCGATCGTCACCGGCCGCAGCCGCGCACGTGCGGCGTCGAGGTCGAGTTCATCGGCGAGTCGCACCAGGCGGCGCGCGGAGGGCACGAGGTCGCGCCCGAACGGCGTGAGCACCGCGCGGCGTCCGGTCCGCTCCAGCAGGGGACCGCCGAAGTGCTGTTCGAGGGCGAGGATGCGCCGGCTCGCGACGGACTGTGCGACATCCAGAGCCGCGGCCGCGCGGGTGACGGTTCCCCGTTCCTCGATCGCTACGAGCACGCGACAGGCTGCGATCATGTCCACTCGAGCAGCCTAGTCCGATGCTGAACGGGCATCGATTGGAGCGTTCCGGTCTTCGACGGGATGGATGGTCGCGGGTGAGGGTGGAGCTCATGCAGATTCAGACACGATTCCTCGCCAGTGCGGTCGCGGTCACCCTCGGTGCCGCCGCCGTGTTCTCCAGTGCGCCGCTGTTCGCGGCGCCGGGCGTCTCGCCATCCGGATCCGCGGCGGCGACGTCGACGGCGGCGAGCTCGACGGCCGCGGCGCCGGTCGCGTCGACGACAGGGGCGGCCCTGACGCGCGCCTTCGCGTCGCTCGAGCGCACGCACGACGCGCACCTCGGCATCCTCGCGATCGACACCGGCTCGGGCCGCACCGTCGGCTACCGCTCGGGGGAGCGGTTCCCCTTCGCCTCCTCGAACAAGACGTTCATCGCGGCCGCCACTCTGCAGCGCTCGTCGACCGCGGATCTCGAAACCGTGGTGCACTACACACGTGCGGACCTGCTCGAGTACGCCCCGATCACGAGCCGCTTCGTCGACACCGGGATGACGGTGCGGGAGCTGCTCGATGCGATGCTCCGCTTCAGCGACAACACGGCCGCGAACCTGCTCGTCGCGCGGCTCGGGGGACCGCAGGCGGTCGAGAACTGGTTGCGCGGCATCGGCGATCGCGTGACCGACGTCGATCGCATCGAGCCCGACCTCAACGAGGCGCTACCGGGAGACCGGCGCGACACGACCACCCCTGCGCAGTTCGCTGCCGATCTCCGCTCGGTGCTGCTGGGCGGCGTGCTCGAGACGAGCGACCGGATGCTCCTGCGCAACACCATGCTCGACAACACGACGGGCGACGACACGATCCGAGCGGGCGTGGATCCCGCGTGGCCGGTCGCCGACAAGACCGGAACGGGCGAGTACGGCGTGCGCGACGACATCGCGGTGGTCTATCCGGCGCACCGCGCTCCAATCGTCGTCGCGGTGCTGACCAGAAAGGACACTCCCGACGCGACCCCGGACAACGCGCTGCTCGCCGCGGCCACGAAGCTCGCGGTCGCCTCGCTCACCCGCTGACGCGGGCGGACGCCGCTGCCGCTGAGGTGCCCCGAAACGTCGCTCCCGCGCCCCGGGAACGACGATTCGGGGCCCCTCGCCGTCGGCGTCGGGACGGCCGTTGCGGAGGCACCCTCCGCCGGGTCTAGACTGACGGACGGCATCGAGTAGACGCACAGGAGCAGCGACGAACGAATCGGGATCCGGCCCAGACCAGGCGACCACGCAATCGGCCGCGCGTCGGCGACGTGCGCTGGTGACCGGCGGGTCGCGCGGCATCGGCCGCCGCATCGTCGAGGTGCTCGCCGCGGATGGTGTCGATGTCGTCTTCACCTACCGGCGGGAGGCGGACGCGGCCCAGGCCGTGGTCGACGCCGTCGCCGCATCCGGTGGATCGGCGCGCGCCCACCGGCTCGAGCTCGAGAGCGACGACGACATCGACCGGATGTTCGACGACGAGTTCCCGGCGGGCGAGCGCATCGACATCCTGGTGGCGAGTGCGGCGGCATCCGTCTTCCGGCCGCTCGCAGACCTCAGCGCGCGCAACCTGGAGCGCTCGTGGTCGACCAACGTGCGCTCGTTCGTGCTGCTCGCCCAGCGCGCCGCGCAGCGGATGCGCGCCGTCGAGAGTGCGCGCCCCGCCTCAGGAGGCCGCATCATCGCGGTCACCAGCTACGGCAGCCATCGCGCCTTCCCGCTGTACGGAGCGATCGGCTCCGACAAGGCCGCCGTCGAGTCATGGGTGCGCCATCTCGCCGCCGAGCTCGGCCCTGCCGGCATTACGGTGAACGCGGTCAACGGCGGCCTCATCGACACGGACTCGCTGCACTACTTCTACGGTCACGACGACGTGCCCGACCTCGACGTGATGACGTCGCGCATCCCGCTCGGCCGGCTCGGCACGGTCGACGACATCGCCGAAGCCGTGCGGTTCCTCGCGTCCGCGAACGCCGGCTACATCACCGGCCACACCCTCGTCGTCGACGGCGGTCTCACCGTCGTCGCGCCCCCGTTCTGGTCCGAGTTCCGCCAGAGCGACCCCACCGATCCGAAAGCGAGTCGACGCCCACTGGACGCCTGAACCCTGCCCGACCCTCCAGGAAAGACATGACCAGCACCGACCCGAACACCCGCACCGCTCCTGACGGCGGCACCCCCCAGCCGAACACCGAGTACGACCCGAGCACCCTGCGTTCCGTGTTCGAGCAGCACTTCACCTATGCGTCAGCGGTCGAGCGCAACACCCACCGCTATGCAGCGCGGACCGCGATCACCGATCCGCCGACCGGCCGCAGCTGGACCTACGCGGAACTCGGGCGGGTGACCGGCGGACTGGTGGCCGGTCTCTCCGCTCGCGGGGTCGGCGTCGGCGACATCGTGGCCTACCAGTTGATGAACACCCCTGAGTTCGCCTTCCTCTATGTGGCGGCGCAGGGGCTGCGGGCCGTGAGTTCACCGATGAACTTCCGCCTGGCGCCGGGCGAGACCGCCCACATCCTCGACGACTCTCGCCCGGCCGTCTTCGTGTACGACGCGGCAGCGAGCGACGATGTCGCCACCGCGCTCGAGCTCGCCGATCACCGCCCCGCCGTGCTCGCCGCCGTCGGCGACGGCCCGCTCCTCGAGGGTGCCGTGCGGTTCGACGACCTGCTGGTGCCGGATGCCCCGTCGTTCCGCGCGCCCGAGGGAGCGTCGGTCTGGGACGAGACGTCCCGGCTCTACACGAGCGGCACCACCGGGATGCCCAAGGCCGTGCCGCTGACGAGCCTCAACGAGGTGCTCACCGCGCACGACGTGATCATGCACTTCCCCCTCGCGCCCACCGACAAGACGATGAACATGTCGCCGTGGTTCCACCGGGGCGGCAACTACTGCGCCGGACCGAACACGGCCTTCTACGTCGGGGCCGAGGTCGTCGCACTGCCACGGTTCGACGCCGCCATCGTGCTCGACAGTGTGCAGGACTACGGCCTCACCTACGTGATCGGCGCCCCGACGAACCTCGAGCGCCTCGCGGATGCGCAGGAGGCGGAGCCCCGCGACCTCAGCAGCCTGCACGGCATCGTCACGATGGGCGCACCGCTCGACCGCTCCGCCGCCCTGCGCTACCAGCGCGTGCTCACGCCGCGCATCGCCAACGGCTACGGCACCACCGAGGCGTTCTGGAACACCTACCTGCGTCCGGAGGATCTGCCGGATGCGGCGGGCGCCGCGGGCCGTGCCTGCCTCGACGACGACGTTGCAGTCGTCACGGTCTACGGTGACGACCGGATCGCGGAGCCGGGCGACCTGGCCAAGAAAGACGGCCACGAGATCGGCGAGGTCATCATGCGCACCGTCAAGAGCGGCTACGCCTACATGCACAACCCTGAGGAACAGGCCCGCAAGTTCCGGGGCGCGTGGATGTACCCGGGCGACCTCGCGAGCTGGGATGCGAACGAGGTCGTGACGATCATCGGCCGCAAAGACGACATGATCATCTCAGGCGGAGAGAACGTGCATCCGGTGCAGGTGGAGGAGGTGCTGGCCGGGCATCCCGATGTCGCCGACAGCATCGTGGTCGGCCTGCCCGACGACGAGTGGGGCGAGGTCGTGGTCGCGTATGTGCAGCCGCGGGAGGGCCGGCTCGCGGATGCCGCCGCTGCGGCCGCGACACTCGACGCGCACTGCCGGGCGAGCGTCTCGCTCGCGGACTACAAGCGTCCCCGTCGTTACGCCTTCGTCGGCGAGCTGCCGTACACGGCGACCGGGAAGAAGCAGCACTTCATCCTCAAGAAGCAGTCGAGCCGGGATGCCGAGGCGGGCCTGTTCGTCACGCCCTGACTCTCACCTGACTCCGCTCGCCGGCTACGGGGTGAGCACGACGCGCTGTGCGGCGCGCGCGTCATCCGCCCACACCTCAGCGACGTGCTCGAGGGGGACGGCGACGGCATCGATCGTGAAGGCGCCGTCGGTGATGGCGTCGGCCAGGGCGGGCAGCTCCGCGAGGATCTCGCGTGTGCTGACCGACCCCTGGCCGCTGCCGACGATCTGCAGGCGTGCCGCGCGCAGTGCGGCCGACGGGATCGACGCCGTCGCGCCGGCCACCGAACCGATCTCGATCCAGCTGAGCGGTCGGCCGCGGTCCGTGCGATCCGAGACGACCGCGACCATCGCGGCCGCCGTCGGCTCGCCCCAGAGATAGTCGAGCACGAGATCCACGTCGGCGGCGGTCTCGCCGAGCCGGCGCGCCACCTCGTCGGCGCGCCCGTCGAGACGGACGGTGGCCGTCGCTCCCAGCGCGGGCAGCATCGCCAGGCGGTCGGCGTCACGCCCGGCGGCGATGATCTCGCCCGCTCCCAGGTGCGCGGCGACCTGCACGGCGAGCCGGCCGGCGTTGCCGGTGGCGCCGAGGATGAGCACGCTCTGCCCGGGCTCGAACCGGATGCGCTGCCGCAGCGCGAGCCACGACGACATCGCCGGGTTCATGGCGGCCGCCACCGCGATCGGGTCGCTGTTCGGCGGGAGCACGATGCTGCGCCGCACATCGATGACCGTCTTCTGCGCCATGGAACCCAGCGTCGTGTCCGGGAGGATGAAGTAGCGGAGGGCGCCGTGCCGGTCGCGCCCGACGCCGTCGATGCCGGGCACCAGGGGGAGGGCGCCCGTGCTCGTGTAATGCGATCCGTCCGCCTGGGACCGCACGCGAGGGTGGAGGCCGGCGGCGATGACGTCGACCACCAGTTCGTCGTCGCTGTGGGCGGACGGATCGGGGCACTCCTCGGCGGCCGGGGCCGTGCCGAAGTGTGAGACGACCGCTGCGCGCATCGTTCTCCTCCTGATCATTTTTAGTTCGTGATACGAACTAAAAATAGTTTGCGATACGTACCATGTCAAATAGGATCGAGGCGTGACGAACACACAGCCGATCGACGATCTCCGCACCGAGGAACGCAACGGCCTCGTCGACGCCCTCGCCCGGTCGGCCTTCGAGACGGTGGCCGTGCTGAGCCGGATCAGCGCCGAGTACGACCTCTCGCTCACCCAGCTGCGCGTGCTCGCGATCCTCCGCGATCGACGGCTCAGGATGGCCGGGCTCGCCGATTATCTCGGGCTCGAGAAGTCGACCATGACCGGTCTCGTCGACCGCGCGGAGAAGCGCGGGCTGGTCGAGCGCGCGCCCAGCGAGACCGATCGCCGGGCCGTCGAGGTGTACCTCAGTGCCGCCGGCCTCGCGCTCGCCGACGAGGTCGAGGTACGGGTCGCCGCGGCACTGTCGCCCGTGACCGACGCGCTCACCCCCACCGAGCGGCGCCGACTCCGCGCGCTCCTCGAGAAGACCCTCACCACGCCGCCCCACTGAGTCGCCTCAGTGCAGAGTCGATGCGACGCACAGCACTGGCGGGGTGGGAGGCGTTGTGCGAGCAGGCTCGCGGGAGCAGACTCGGTCACGACGAAGGAGGAGTGATGGACGATCTCACGGGAACCTCTGGCGAGCGGATGCGCAGGCTCGCCGCTCTCGAGGCCGAGGCGCTCGAGGCGGAGTGGCTGCTGCGACAGCTGCAGCTGGTGCTCGAAGCGTGGGCGGCCGACCAGAAGGCGCTCGACATCGACGCCGAGGGGCGCGAAGACTTCTAACCCGGGAGCCACGAACAGTCCCCGGGCCGACGGCTCAGGCGCGAGCCGACGTCGACACCGGCTCCCAGGCGAAGCCATCGGGATCGGTGAACGGCGCCGCGGTGCTGTTGATCGCGATCCGGTGCGATCCCGATCCCTCCGGCGGCACGCCGGCATCCTTCGCGAGCGCCTTGCGGGAGTAGAGGCCGAGTCGCACGGGGCTGGTGGGCATGTCGAACTCGACGTACGTGCCGAAGCTCTTGCCGACGGCGAGGCCGTGGCCGACGTAGAACTGCTTGGTCGCCGAGACGTCGCCGGCCGCGAGGAGCAGCACGACCTGGTCGATCTGGCGCGTCGCAGGGCCGGTGTCCTTCTTGGCCGAGGTCGCCACCTTCCAGATCGAGCCGTCCGGCGCTTGGGCGACCCCGCCGTGGCCCCACATCGATTTCGAGACGGGCTTCACCACCGTGGCGCCCGCCGCGACGGCGGAGTCGAAGAGCGCGTTCACGGTCGACGGCTGCGACACGATGAGCGAGAGGGAGTAGCCCCGGAATCCCGAGGTGGGGGCCTCCAAGGCGCGCACCTGCACCCGGGAGTCGAGCCCGAAGGCGGCGGTGAAGAAGCGCTCAGCGGCGCTGGTGTCTGCGACGTCGAGAGTGACGGATTCGATTGATGTCATGACTTCACGGTAGGTCTGCGCCCGGGCCTCCTGCTTCTCGATTCCTGCTCGATGCGCGACTCCATCGTAGTTGCAAAGTTAGGTAAGGCTTCCCTAAGGTACTGACTTGTGACCCTTCACGAAACCACCCCCCTGGCTGACGCAGACCTCGGGCTGCACGCTCGCGGGATGACCGTCGCGTACGACGGGACCGACGTGGTCCACGACGCCGAGCTCGGGCTGCCGCGTGGCCGGGTCACGGCCCTGATCGGCCCGAACGGCAGCGGCAAATCGACGCTCCTCCGGGCGATCGCACGGTTGCACCGGGCCCGCTCGGGAAGCGTGCACGTCTCGTCCGAGCCCGGCGAACAGGCCGACGCGCTCGCCCTGTCGCGCAGTGATTTCGCGCGCAGGATCACCCTCCTCGCGCAGAGCCGTCCGACACCGTCCGGGCTGAGCGTGCGCGACGTGGTCGGGTTCGGCCGGCATCCGTACCGTCGGCGGTTCCGGGGCACCGACCCCGAGGGTGCGCGGGTGATCGCCCACGCGCTCGCCGTGACCGGGGTGGAGGAGTTCGCCGATCGCGGCGTCGAGAGTCTCTCCGGCGGGCAGCTGCAGCGGGTCTGGCTAGCGTGCTGCCTGGCCCAGGACACCGACGTGCTGCTGCTCGACGAGCCGACCACCTACCTCGACCTGCGGTACCAGGTGGAGATCCTCGACCTCATCCGCGACCTCGCGGATACGCACGGCGTCACCGTCGGCGTCGTGCTGCACGACCTGGATCAGGCGGCCGCCGTCGCCGACCGTGTCGTGCTCCTCTCGGAGGGGCGGGTCATCGCGGCGGGCACGCCCTCCGGCGTCTACGACGCCGAGCGGCTCAGCTCGACCTACGGCATCCGCATCGACGTCGATGCGAACCCAGAGACCGGCATCCCGCGCACCCGCGCGGTCGGAACGCATCACCTCAGAACCGAAAGGACCCCCGCACACTCATGACGACCAGCCCCAAGACGACCAGAGCCGAGACGACCCGCCCCCAGGCGACCCGCCCCCGCACCCTGAGGAACACCATCACCGTCGCGCTCGCCGCAACGGCCGTGGTCGCCCTCGCCGGTTGCGGAACCACCGAGACGCCCGCCGCGGACGCCGCCACCCGCGGTTCGCTCACCGTCACGGATTCCCGCGGCGAGAAGGTCGAGCTCGACGGCCCGGCGAAACGCGTCGTCGGAACGGAGTGGAACGTCGTGGAGACGCTGGTCACGCTCGGTGTGCAGCCGGTCGGTGTCGCCGACGTCAAGGGCTACACCGCCTGGGACACCGCGGCCCCGCTGAAGGGCGAGGTCAAAGACATCGGCACGCGCGGCGAGCCGAGCGTCGACACCGTTGCGGCACTGGACCCGGATCTGATCGTCGGCACCACGGATCTGTCGGATTCCGCGATCGACCAGCTGTCGAAGATCGCGCCGGTGATCGTCGTGCGCTCGGCGGACGCGAGCCGGCAGATCGACCAGATGATCGACAACGTGAACCTCATCGCCGAGGCGACGGGAACGCAGAGCGCGGCCAAGACCGAGATCGCCGGCTTCCGTTCGGCGATGGCCGACGGCAAGAAGAAGCTCGCCGCGGCCGGTCTTGCCGGAACCGAGCTCGCCTTCGCCGACGGCTGGGTCACCGACAACCAGGTCTCCGTGCGCCCGTACGTGACCGGCTCCCTGCTCGCCGACATCAACGCCGAACTCGGTCTCACCGACCCCTGGTCGCTCACCGGCGACAAGGCCTACGGCCTGGCATCGACCGACGTGGAGGGACTCACCAAGCTGGGCGACGCCCGCTTCGCCTACATCGCGAACTCGACCGACGGCGATGACCCGTTCGCGGGCGCGCTGAAGGACAACGCCGTGTGGAAGTCGCTGCCCTTCGTGAAGGCCGGTCACACTTACCGGCTGCCCGACGGCATCTGGATGTTCGGCAGCACGGCGGCGATGGAGCAGTACATCGACGCAGTCGTCGGTGCCCTGACCGACTGATCGTGAGCACCCCCACCCTGCAGCGCGCGCCCGAGCCGTCTCCGGCGCCGTCCGACCGGGACGCCGAGTCCCGCGCGTCCCGTCCGTCTGATGGCGGTCGCCGGGGTGGCGCCGGCGGGCGGATGCTCGTGCTCGCCGTGCTCGCGCTGTTGGGTGTGGCCGTTCTCGCCCTCGTGCACGTCAGCCAGGGCACCGCCTCCGTCGACCTCGGCGCGGTCTGGCGGGCGATCACCGGCTCCGGCACGAGCCAGGCGGATGCGGTGCTCATCGACTCGCGCCTGCCCCGGTTGGTCGCGGGGTTGGTGGTCGGGTGCGCCCTGGGGGCATCCGGCGCGGCGTTGCAGTCGGTCTCGCGCAACGTCCTGGCGTCGCCGGACACGCTCGCGGTGAACGCGGGAGCCTATCTCGCGGTGGTCGCCGTGGCCGCCTTCGGCATCAGCCTGCCCGCGCTTCCGGCGGGAGCGACGGCGTTCATCGGCGGGCTGATCGCGGCCGGGATCGTGCTCGGGTTGTCCCGCGCAGGGTCGGGTCCGATCCGGCTGGTGCTGGCCGGGTCGGCTCTGACCCTCGCGTTCAGCGGGCTCAGCGGGATGCTCATCCTGTTGCGAGCCCAGGAGACGACCGGGCTCTTCGCGTGGGGCAACGGCTCGCTGGCGCAGATCGGGATGCAGGCGGTCAACCAGCTCGCGCCCGTCGCCCTGCTCGCGCTGATCGGGCTGCTGGTGCTCGGCCGACGGCTCGACATCCTCGCGCTCGGCGATGACGGTGCGGCGGTCGTGGGAGTGAGCCCGCGGGGCACGCGCAGCATCGCCGTCGTCCTCGCTGTGCTCCTCGCGGCGGTGGCGGTCACCATCGCCGGTCCGATCGGGTTCGTGGGTCTCTGCGCGCCGGCGATCGTCCGGCTCCTCGGTGCGAGGGTGCCCGGCCTGCTGCGGCATCGGGCGTTCATCCCCGCGTCCGCTGTCGCCGGCGTGCTCGTCGTGCTCGGCGCCGACGTGCTCCTGCGCGCGGTGTTCGGTGCTCAGGCCGGCGTGGCCGTGCCGACCGGGATCGTGACGACCGTCGTCGGCGCCGTCGTGCTGGTGGTGCTCGCCTATCGTTCGCGCGACTCCGGGTCGACGAGCTCGTCGACCGCGTTCGCCCGGGTGCGCAGCCGGCGGGCCTTCGTGATCACCCTGATCGTCGCCGTCGTGGGAGTGATCGTCGCGACGATCGCGGCCGTGCTGCTCGGGGATGCCCGGCTGCTGCTGGGCGACGTGGCGAACTGGGTGACCGGCAACGCCGGGCGCATCGTCACGTTCGTGCTCGACTCCCGGATGCCGCGGGTCGTGGCGGCGCTGCTGGCCGGCGCCGCGCTCGCCGTCGCGGGAACCGTCGTGCAGGCGGTCTCGCGCAACCCGCTCGCCGAGCCGGGCATCCTCGGCGTCGTCGGCGGTGCCGGCGTCGGGGCGGTCGGAATCCTGACGGCCGTTCCCCTGGCGAGCTTCTGGCTGGTGGGCGGCGCTTCGCTGGCCGGGGCCGCGCTCGCGGCGGCGCTCGTCTTCGGGCTGGCCGCGCGCCGCGGGCTCGAGCAGAACCGGCTGGTGCTGATCGGCGTCGGTGTCTCGGCGGGCGCATCCGCACTGGTGAGCCTGCTGATCGTGCTCACCGATCCGTACAACGGGGCGAAGGCGCTGGTGTGGCTGTCGGGCTCGACCTACGGCCGCACGTTCCCGCAGGTGCTCCCCGTGCTGGTCGCGCTCGCGGTGACGCTGCCGATCCTCGTGACGATGCGACGACGGCTCGACGTGATCGGTCTGGATGCCGACACACCCCGGCTGCTCGGCATCCGCCTGGGGTCGACCCGCCTCGGGCTCCTGAGCATCGCCGTCGTGCTCACCGCGGCGGCCGTCGCGGCCGTCGGGGTGATCGGCTTCGTGGGTCTCGTCGCGCCGCATGCCGCGCGCGCCCTCGTCGGGCAGCGCCATGTGCGCGTGCTGCCGGTGGCCGCACTGCTCGGTGCGTTCCTGGTCTGCGTCGCCGACACCATCGGTCGCACGGTCATCGCTCCCGCGCAGATCCCGGTCGGCCTCGTCACGGCGGTGATCGGGGCTCCGTACTTCATCTGGCTCCTGTGGAGGTCGCGCCGCGAAGGCTGAGGCCCTCGTCGACGAGCCATCCGGTCAGGACGGCAGGCGCAGCACGATCCCGGTCAAGTCGTGCAGCACGCTCGCGACCCCAGCGGTGATCGCGTCACGGGCGCGAGCCGGAGTGACGGCATCCGGATCCAGTTCGTCGGCGGTGCTCAGCCCGGTGCCGCGGAAGCTCGCGCCCTTCCACACGACCGCGGTCGTGTTCCCGGTGGGTTCCGGGAGCTCGGCTCCGATGATCAGGAACTGCTGCTGAAGGTGCTGCCCGGTGAGCAGCGTGAAGACGTCGACGATGCGGGAGCCGGCTCCGACGACCAGGTCGGGCGCCATCCCCACGGCCTCGTCGATGCGCTGCTCCACCTCGTCATCCGTCGAGGCCGTCAGCACGGTCAGCGCGACGCTCTCGCGCTCGGCCCAGGTCGTGACCGCGGTCGCCAGCGTCGTCGTGGCCGCGTCCGCACCGGCCGTGATGAGTGCGACGCGGTAGCCTGCGGGCGGCACGACCCCCGCCCACGAACCGGGTTCCGGATTCACCGTGGCCTCGGGCGTCGGTGTCGTGACGCTGCCGAGGAATCCGTCGCCGAGCGGTCGGATGCCGCCCTGCGCCGTCGAGGACGAAGCAGGTTCCGGAGCCGTGGCGACGCATCCGGCCATCGCGGCGACGAGCGCTCCCGCGGCGGCGACGGTGAGCGCGGACGAGAGGAAGGACGAGGCGGGCGTGCGGGTCACGGGATGGATCTCTCGGTGGCCGGGGATGGATGTGGTTCTCCGACCGTGCCGCAGCGTCGCGGCACGGCGATGTCGCCGGGCTTCCGTGCAGATGAACGACAGGCGAACACTCCGGCTCGGCGAGCATCCGCGGGACTACTGCGTTTCTGTACGTTTCCTCACGTTCGCGCGCGCGCCGCATCGCGTTAACCCGGCTCGGACACCGTGTGCGGGTGAGTCATACGAACCAGCGGCCGCGCCGCGCCCTGCAGCGGCCGCGCCGCCCCTTCGTGCGGGAGCCTCGCACAACCGTCGCCCTGATCATCGCCGCCATCGCCACCGCCATCGGGATCCTGCTGCCGGCCGCTGCGGCGCAGGCGCACGGTTTCAGCTCGACGGTCTACGCCGACATCACCGCTCCCACCGACGGCACCGTGCGTACGCACCTCGAGCTCGAATACGACCTGCTCGTCGTCTCGGCGGCCGAGAAGCAGCACGACCAGGCGCTGTTCGACGACGGCACCAGGCTGTTCGAGACGGGCGAGGAGGCGACGGCGATGAACGCCCACGCCGCCACGGTGACGGCGTACGTCACCGAGCGTTTCACCGTTGCGGCCGAGGGGTCCGCCTGCCGTCCCCGGCAGGTCGGAGACATCCCCGTGCACCAGCGCGACGGCGTGCCCTACGCGCAACTGACCCTCGAGTTCACCTGCGCTGCGGCATCCGGTGGTCACGCAGCCCACGAGATCGCGAGCGCGCTGTTCCCCGATGCGGAGGACTACGTCAAAGACACCAAGACGATCGTGACGTACGACCTCGACGGCCGGTCGGGCAGTGCGGCGCTGGATGCCCAGCATCCGTCGTTCTCCACCGGGCAGAGTGCCGGCGAGCGCTTCGGCGAGTTCTTCCTGCTCGGCGCCGAGCACCTGCTGAGCGGTATCGACCACATCCTGTTCCTGCTCGCCCTGATCATCGGATCGCGGCGGCTCCGCGACGTCGTACTCGCCGCGACGACCTTCACCGTGGCGCACTCGGTGACGTTCCTGCTCGCCGCGCTCGGAGTCGTCACGGTGCCGGCGGCGATCGTGGAGCCGATCATCGCGCTCTCCATCGCCGTAGTCGCCGCCTGGTACCTATGGGGCGTCTGGAAGCGACGGTCGTCCGGCATCCCGACCGTCGCCGACCTCGCGCCGTCGCGGGGGATGGACAAGGCCGACTGGCTCCGCCTTGCTGTCGTCTTCCTGTTCGGCCTCGTGCACGGGCTGGGCTTCGCGAGCGCCCTCGGCATCGACGAGGCGTGGTCGTGGACGCTGCTCTGGTCGCTGCTCGTGTTCAACGTGGGGATCGAGGCTGTGCAGCTCGGGATCATCGCGGTCGTCTTCCCGCTGCTCATCGTGCTGCGCCGCCGCGCACCGCGCACCGGGCTGTGGGTCGGGATCGCCGTCGCGGCCGCCGTCACCGTGATCGCCCTGGTGTGGTTCGTGCAGCGCGTGCTCGGGATCGAGTAGCCGCCAGGCGGAGGGGCGGACCCCCCCCGTTCGAGTGGTTCTCTCGACGGACACCCTCTGAACTCTGTGAATTCATACAGGATTC
Source organism: Leifsonia poae (assembly GCF_027921845.1). Classification (GTDB taxonomy): domain Bacteria; phylum Actinomycetota; class Actinomycetes; order Actinomycetales; family Microbacteriaceae; genus Leifsonia; species Leifsonia poae. Next base: position 86,358 of record NZ_BSEN01000003.1, on the reverse strand, counting down.
ACCGACCCCCGCCACCGTGAGGCGTGCACCCCGCGAACCCGCGGATCCCTCCACTATGAAAGGCACTGGATCACCCATGTCGCTTCACGACGCACCGCAGGCCGCAACGCCTGCGCATCGCCGGAAAACACCCCGGCTCGCCGCGGCTGCCGTCTGCTTGACGGTCGCCCTCGGCGCAAGCCTGCTCTCCGCACCGGCCGCCTTCGCCGCGTCCACCAACCAGACCGACATCGTGCTCGGCGTCGGTGCGACCGAGTCGCAGCGCAACTTCTCCTGGTATTCGGCGACCGACACGGCTCAGGTCGTGCAGGTCGCTCTGGCCTCCGATGTGGTCGACGGGGCCTTCCCCGAGCAGGCCAAGACCATCTCGGCGACCGGCGGCCTCACCACCAGCAACGAGTACAACCGCTTCGCCACCGTCACGGGGCTGAAGGAGGCCACAGCCTACGTCTACCGCGTCGGCAGCGTCGGCGACTGGTCGGCGACCTACTCGTTCCGCACGCAGAAGTTCAGCGGCGACTTCAACTTCCTGTTCTTCGGCGACCCGCAGATCGGTTCGTCGGGCAACGTGGCGAACGACTCGGCCGGATGGGTGGACACGCTGAACGTCGCGACCTCGGCCTACCCGAACGCCGAGCTGCTGTTCTCGGCCGGTGACCAGGTGGAGACGGCGACCAGCGAGCCGCAGTACGAGGCCTTCCTGGCGTCGGATGCCCTGCGCCAGATCCCGTTCGTCGCGACCAACGGAAACCACGACGTGGGCTCCAAGGCGTACGAGCAGCACTTCAACACTCCGAACGTCGACCGCACCGCTGGCGCGGGCACGGGAACCGGCTCCGGCGGTGACTACTGGTTCATCTACAAGGATGTGCTGTTCCTCGACATCAACTCGAACAGCCGCGACGCGTCGCACATCGCCTGGATGAACCAGGTCGTCGCCGAGCACGGCGACGAGGCCAAGTGGAAGGTCCTCGCCTTCCACCACTCGATCTACTCGCCCGGTCCGCACGCCACGGACGCGGACGTGCTCGATCGCCGCAGCACCCTGCCGACCGCGATCTCGAACCTCGGGATCGACCTCGTGCTGCAGGGTCACGACCACAGCTACGCGCGCAGCTACCTCATCCACAACGGTGAGAAGGCGAATCCGGATGAGGCCGCCGGTGCGGACTCGGTCGTCGCCGGTCCGGGCGGAGTGCTGTACGTGACCGCGAACTCGTCGTCGGGCTCCAAGTACTACGACCTGCAGAACAAGGGCTTCTGGTGGCTCTCGGTGCAGAACCAGGAGAAGGTGCGCAACTACAGCGCGGTCGACATCACCGGCAACGCGATCACGATCAAGACGCTGCGCAGCCAGGCGAACGGCACCGACAAGCCCGTGAACAGCATCGTCGACCAGGTCACCCTGACCCGCGAGGCGAAGCCGGACACGAACTCGCAGGCGCTGCAGGTCACGGTTCCCGAGGCTGCTCCGGGCGAGTTCGTCTGGAACATCGACGGCACCAACGGTCTCGTCGACCTCGGCAAGGCCGTCGAAGCCGGCGACCACTACGCCGCGGTCGGCTCGATCAACCCGATCCGCGTCACCGACACCCGCGCGTCGGGCCCGCAGTGGTCCGTCTCTGCGCAGGTCGGCGACTTCACTTCGGGTGCGAAGTCGTTCTCGGGCAAGTACCTCGGCTGGACGCCCGCGGTGACCGAGGCCGGCGGCGACGCCGTCGCCGGTGACCGGGTGCAGTCCGGGTTCTCGGGTGGCGACGGTCTCTCCGTCTCGTCCACGCTCGGCGACGCGGCCAACGGTCACGCCCGCGGCTCGGCCAAGCTCGGCGCCGCGCTCGACCTGAACCTCCCGGTCGACGTCACCGACGGCACGTACCAGGCGACGCTCACGCTCACCGCACTGAGCTAGTCATCCGCTCCACCGGTCGGAGTGGGCGCGATCCTGCGCCCACTCCGATCACCAACCCTCTTCAGCTGATCTTCCGCCCCTCTTCCTTCGAGGACTCATGAACGCTCGTACCTCCCGCTTCGTATCGGCCGCCACCCGGCTCCTCCCCGCTGCACTCGCCGCACTCCTCCTCTCCGCTGGTCTCATCGCTGCCGGCCCGGCGGGCACGGCCTCGGCCGCCGACGATGTCACCTGGGGAGTCAGAACGGCGTCGAACGCCAACGGCACCGACCGTCAGAACTTCGCGTACACGATCAAGCCCGGCGCGATCGTGAGCGATGCCCTGGTCATCAGCAACCATGACGCGGCGCCGCTGAAGCTCGAGGTCTACGCGGCCGACGGCTTCACCACCTCCAGCGGACAGCTGGACCTGCTCACGCCCGACAAGAAGTCGGTGGCCGTCGGCGCTTGGACGGCGCTTCGCGGCGGGACGCTCACCGTCGCTGCCGGAAAGACGGTCCAGGTGCCGTTCACCGTCACCGTCCCAGCCACGGCGACGCCCGGCGACTACGCCGGCGGCATCCTCACTTCGCTGCCTCACACGTCGCAGGAGAACGGCATCAGCGTCGATCGTCGCCTCGGCATCCGGATGCACGTGCGGGTCGGCGGTGCGCTGGCCCCGAGCGTGGCCGTCGAGAAGCTGCACGTCGACTACACGGGCACGTTCAACCCCTTCGGCACCGGAGCGGCGACCATCGCGTACACGGTGCGCAACACGGGGAACGTGCGGCTGGCCGCCGGTCAGACCGTCGCACTGACCGGGCCGTTCGGCTGGTTCCCGGTGGAGGTGGAGGGGGTGGCCCCCGTGCCCGAGCTGCTGCCGGGCGAATCGTGGACCGTTTCGGTGCCGGTCTCCGGCGTCGTCCCGGCGTTCTGGCTGTCCGCGACGACGACGCTGAACCCGCAGCTGCCCGCCGTGTCGGGGGTGACTCCCGGGTTGGACGGTGTGCGGTCGAGCGGCAGTACGGTCGCCATCCCGTGGGCGTTGCTGGTGCTCGTGCTGCTCGTCGCCGCGGCTGTGGTCGGCACGGTGTTCCTGTTGCGCGCACGGCGTCGGCGCAGTGCGGCGCGCGAGGACGAGCGCGTCAAGAAGGCGGTGGAGGCCGCCCTGCGCGAGAGCGAAAGCGCGAGCGCCAGTGATCCCTCGGCCGGCGTGACCGCGTGACGCGCCGTCAGCGGATGCCGAGGGCGCGCCGCGCGTTGATCGTCTTGGTCTGCGAGTTGAGGGTGAACGCGTCGAGCACGGTGCCGAACCCGAACAGTCCGAACGTGAAGAGCCAGAGCACGCCCTGCCCGACCTTGCCCAGGTAGAAGTGCTGCAGGCCGCACATCCCGATGAAGGAGGGCAGCATCAGCGCGTAGGCGACACGTGCGTGCTTGCGGGGGAGGGGCGCGAGGGGTTGCGGCACCACCGGCGAGGTCGTCACGTAGACATTGGTCACGGCGTGCGGGGCGACCGGAACGGCGGCGGCCGACAAGGTGACCACCGGAGCAGAGGCGACCGGGACGAGGGGCGGGGGTACGGGGGTGACGACATCGTTCGCCGCACCGGTCGGCTCGGCGGTTCCGACGGTGACGGTGGGGGCTGGGGTCGATGGCGTGCTGTCGGTCATGGGGATGTCCGTTTCGCTCTGTGGCTGAATGCTAGCCTCGTCCATCGCGCACGGCTAGGTGGCTACGAGCGAGTGAGGAACGCGAGTTCGACGACCCAGCGCGTCTTGCGCGGTTCCGTGCGGGGGTCCGTCAGGTAGATCTCGCAGCGGGAGGCGAAGGCTTCCCCACCGGGGTGCGGCTTCGTGTCCAGTTCGAGGCCCTGCTCCTGAATCCAGGCGTGCAGGAGGCGGTTCGCCGCCATGGACTTCGCGCGGTAGGCCAGCACGGCATAACTGCCGGCCGGGATCGCCCCGGCCTGGACCCGATCGTCCGTGTCGTCTGACTTACCCGCGACACCGACCTCGATCTGCATCTGATCGGCCATATTCACCACGTGGAGGCGGAGGAAGAAGGGGCCCGTCGGCTCGACACCGTTCTCGTCGAGCCAGGCGATCAGTTCCGCGAGCAGGCGGTCCCGGTTGGAGAGCATCGTGCGGAACGGGACGGTCTCACGGATGCCGAGCGTCGGGACGGCCGCGCGGTACTCCAGCTCGGGACCGCTCACGACATCCAATTCGCCTGCTCGCACCGCAGCATTCTCGCACGCACTACGCGCGCTGCCGCCACACTTAGATTCGTGGCTCGCGGCTACGTGCTCGTCGCGCACCGGCCTGCGCCCACCACGCGTTGTTAGCGTCGGGATGCAGCACTTCGTTAGGCGAGGCTCCTGCACGAACACAGGCCACTGATCTGACGACGTCGAGAGACGCCCAAGGTTAGGACAGGTCTCCCCGGATTAAGGGGTCACCCAAAGTGGCTTCCCGCCCGTTCGATGGTGGGACACGTCGTGCAGTGTCGAAGCTCTTACGTGGAAGTGGCGGACTCCGTTCGTCCAGCGCTGCAGAACACCTTCACCTGTCGCGACGCGCACTCTCCTCGCCGGCCCACCGGCGGGGTGGTCGTCGCGCCCGAACGAACGGGACATCTCATGCGTACCTTCCGTACCTTCCGTACCTTCCGGACCGATTCCGACCGGCTGACGCCATCGACGCTGCTCGTCGAGTCTGCGACCATGCCGCCCGCGGCGGCCATCGCCGCGATGTCGACCGCGCTCACCGGGCTGGACGAGCACTCCGTGCAGACCCGTCGTGCCCGCTACGGGAGGAACGAGGTCGCCCACGACAGGCCGGCGCCGGCGATCGTGCAGTTCCTCCGCGCCTTCGTGAACCCGTTCATCCTGATCCTGCTGTTCCTCGTGGTGGTGATGGTGATCACCGACGTGGTGTTCGCCGATCCGGAGGACGGCCCCGACGTCACGGGTGTCGTCACCGTGGGCGTCATGGTGCTGGTGAGCGCCACCCTGCGCTTCTGGCAGGAGTACCGCTCGTCGAGGGCGGCCGAGCAGCTCACGGCGCTCGTTCGCACGACGGTCGCGGTCACGCGCCGGGTCGACGGGACCTCGGTCACCCGCGAGCACCCGATCGACGAGGTGGTTCGTGGTGACATCGTCGAGCTCGCCGCGGGCGACATGGTGCCGGCCGACGTGCGCTTCGTCTGCGCGAAAGACCTGCAGGTGAACCAGGGGATGCTGACGGGTGAATCGCTTCCGGCCGAGAAGTCGATCGACGCGGTCCCCGACGTGAACGCGTCCGAGCTGCTCGACGCACCGAACCTCGGGTTCTTCGGCACCTCGGTCGTGTCGGGCTCCGGGACCGCTGTCGTCGTCGCCACGGGCCGTCTCAGCTACTTCGGCAGCATGTCGTCGGCCATCGTCGGCGCCCGGCCGGAGACCGCCTTCGACGTCGGCATCAAAAAGGTGAGCTTCACGCTCATCCGGTTCATGCTGGTGATGGTCCCGGTGGTGTTCGTCATCAACGGGCTCACCAAGGACTGGACCAGCGCCTTCCTCTTCGGAGTTACGACCGCGGTGGGCCTGACCCCGGAGATGCTCCCGCTGATCGTCACGGCCAACCTCGCGAAGGGCGCGAAGTACCTGGCAACGCGCAAGGTGATCGTCAAGCGGCTCAACAGCATCCAGAACCTGGGCGCGATGGATGTGCTCGCCACCGACAAGACCGGCACGCTCACCGAAGACCGGATCGCGCTCGAGCGGCACCTCGACGTCGCCGGACGCTCGAGCGAGACGACGCTCGGCTACGCCACGGCGAACGCGCACTTCCAGACCGGGCTGCGCAACCTGCTCGACACGGCGATCGTGGCCGCCGCCGGCCCGCACGAGCTCGACCGCGTGCGCCGGGAGTACACGCTGGTCGACGAGATGCCCTTCGACTTCGAGCGGCGGCGGATGTCCGTGGTCGTCGACGACGGCTTCTCCCACCTCATCATCACCAAGGGCGCCGTCGAAGAAGTGCTCGCGCAGTGCACCTCGGAACTCGCGGACGGCAAGGAACTCGACCTCACGGAGGACCGCCTGGCCGCTCTCGACGCGCTCGTCGCCGAGCAGAACGAGCTCGGGATGCGCGTGCTCGCCGTTGCGATCCGCTCGGTCGTCCCCGACGAGGACGAAGAGCGCTACGAGTACACCCGCGGGCACGAGGAGCGCATGACGCTGGTGGGCTTCCTCGCCTTCCTCGACCCGCCCAAAGCGTCGGCCGGCGCCGCGATCGCCAGCCTGCGCGGGCACGGCATCGCGGTAAAGGTGATCACCGGGGACAACACGCAGGTCGCGGCGACGGTGTGCCGTGAGGTGGGCATCGATGCCGGCCGCATCGTGCTCGGCAGCGAGCTCGACGACCTGACGCTCGATGAGCTGGGCGCGCTCGCCGACGAGACCGCGGTCTTCGCCAAGGTGAATCCCACCCAGAAGGCCCGCATCGTCGAAGCGATGCGGGCCAACGGCCACACGGTCGGCTTCCTCGGCGACGGCATCAACGACGCTCCGGCGCTCCGGGTCGCCGACGTGGGCATCTCCGTGGACACCGCGGTGGACATCGCCAAGGAGTCCGCCGACATCATCCTGCTCGAGAAGGACCTCACCGTGCTCGAGGGCGGAGTGGTCGAGGGCCGCCGAACCTTCGTGAACACCATGAAGTACATCTCGATGACCGCGTCGTCGAACTTCGGCAACATGTTCTCGGTGCTCATCGCCAGTGCCCTGCTCCCGTTCATCCCGATGATCCCGCTGGTCGTGCTGGTGCAGAACCTCGCCTACGACCTGTCGATGCTCACCCTTCCGTGGGACGACGTGGACGAGGACGAGCTGAAGGACCCGCGCCGGTGGGAGTCGAAGAGCCTCTCGAGCTTCATGATCCGGATCGGGCCGATCTCGTCGATCTTCGACCTCACGACCTATGCGCTGATGTGGATCGTGTTCGCGGCGAACAGCCCCGAGCATGCCGCACTGTTCCAGTCGGGCTGGTTCATCGAATCGATCATCTCGCAGACGCTCGTCGTGCACATGCTGCGCACCCGGCGCCTCCCGTTCCTCCAGTCGCGGGCGAGTCTGCCGGTGCTGCTGGCCACCGGAGCGGTCTGCGTGTTCGGCCTCGTGCTTCCGTTCACCGGCTGGGGCGCCGGGCTCGGGCTCGTCGCGCTGCCGTGGACCTACTTCCCCTGGCTGCTCGCGACGCTCGCCGCCTACTGCCTGCTCACCCAGCTGCTCAAGACCCGGTACATCCGCCGGTTCGGCACCTGGATCTGAGCCGATGCGCAGGCGCAGCGCGCGGTCAGGTCACCGGACGCGGGCCGCTCACCACGGAGATCCCGTACAGCGGCGTTCCGACCGCGCGCATGATCTCCATCGAGAGGAAGACGTAGAGCTCCGGTCCATGGGCGGTGTCGATGCCGCCCAGGTCGATGCGGTTCTCGGCGCTCCAGCCGAGGTCGCCGAGCAGGCCGCCCACGATCGCCTTCGCCTCGGCGTCGTCGCCCGAGAGGAAGACGGTGGTGGGCGGCAGGTCCTTCGGCCGCGTCATCAGGGGCGCACTCACGGTGTTCAGTGTCTTCACGACCCGGGTGTGCCGGAACTCCGCCTGGAGGGCTGCACCGAGGCTCGCGTTCGGATACACCAGGCCGTAGCGCTCGTCGAGGGCGTTGCCGACATCGATCAGGATCGTGCCGTCGAGGGCGGACCTGCCCAGCTCGCGGAGGTTCGGCACGGCGACGTTGCCGGGGATCGCGTCGACCACGATGTCGGCGCCGTCCACGGCGTCCGCGGCCGGCAGGATGGGCGCGGGCGCGTCGCCGCGGTCGTCCGGATCGCGCGAGCCGAGCACGACCTCGTGGCCGGCCGTCGCGAATCCGGCGGAGAGGGTGCGGCCGACCCGTCCGGTGCCGATGATGGCGATCTTCATGGCTGGATCCTCTCGCCCGCCCGCGCTGATCCCCCTGCACCCACTCTGGCCCTGGATGCCCGCCCGGGTCTACAGTCATCGCATGAGCACGGGGTCGGAGACGTCCGTGGCGGTCACGGTCGACAACTTCGTCCGGGCCGAGAGCGACACGTACTTCCGCAAGGCCGCAGGGCGGTCGGGGGTGGGGGTGCTGCACCACGCACGCGTGCCGACGCGGGTGGAGGAGCAGTCCGTCGTGCGGATGAACCGCGACACGCTCTACTCGTCGGGAGTGGTCGACGTGGAGGCGGGTCCGGTCACCGTGCACCTGCCGGACTCGGACGGACGCTTCCTGTCGCTGATGCCCGTCAGCCAGGACCACTACACCACCGGGTGCGTCTACGGCGCCGGACCGCACACCTTCACGCGCGAACTCATCGGAACGCGATACGCGGGCATCGTTGTGCGCACGCTCGTCGACCCGGAGAACGCCGACGACGTCGCCGCCGTGCACGCGCTGCAGGACGCCATCCGGATCGATACCCCCGTCGTCGGCGCGCCCCTGGAGGCGCCGAACTGGGATCAGGCCTCGCTCGGCATCGTGCGCGACACCCTTCGTCGGATGAGTCCAGCGCTCGCTTATCTACCGGGTGCGTCGTTCGGCACGAGGGTCGAGGTGAACCCGCTCCGGCACCTGATCGGGACGGCCGGCGGCTGGGGAGGGAATCCGCCGCGGGACGCACGCTACATGTCCGTGTTCCCTGAGCAGGCCGACGGCAGCACTCCGTACCGGCTGACGGTGGGGGACGTGCCGGTGCACGGCTTCTGGTCGATCAGCGTCTACAACGCGGACGGCTACTTCGAGCGCAACGAGCAGCACGCGTACTCGATCAACAACCTCACCGCGGTACGCAACGACGACGGCACGATCACGGTGCAGTTCGGCGGTGAGCCCGGCGACGCCCCCAACCAGCTGCCGATCACACCAGGCTGGAACTACGTGGTGCGGATGTACCGCCCGCATCGCGCCGTGCTCGAGGGCGGCTGGACGTTTCCGCGGGCGGAGGTCGTCGGCGGCAGCTGCCCCCGTGGCTGAGCCCCGTAGCCCGCCCACCCGGCCGTGGGCGTCGGTTCCGGTGGGCGCTCGCTCAGGCGGAGTGTGTAGTTTGTTCTGGTGCACAGACGACCTTTGATCATCGAGTTGGACGGCAGCGCGGCTCCGGACAGGCGACGCGCGTCGTGAAGGCTCTGATTCGCACGCTGCGCGACCTGCTCCCGCTTCTCCCGCCGTCCGGCCGCCGCTACCTGAAGATGTACTCGTGGCTGCTCGGACTGCTCTCGGTGCTCGACGCCTTCTCGCTGGGCCTGCTGGCCGTGGTGATGACGCCGCTCATCTCCAATCAGCCGCTGACCCTCCCGGTCGTCGGCACCATCTCGACGTCGAGCCTGATCTGGCTGCTCGTCCTGATCTGTTTCGTCGTCATCCTCAAGGGCGTGCTCGCCTCGCTGCTGCAGTTCTCGGCGACCCGTCGCTTCGCCTCGTACGAACTGGAGATCGGCGACCGCCTGCTGGCCGCGTACCTGGCGGCTCCCTGGGTCGAGCGACTCAAGCGCAACTCCTCCGATGTCGTCCGGCTCGCCGACTGGGGGATCGCGAACACCATCGCGGGCGTTCTGCTCCCCGCGTTCTCGCTGATCGGCGAGGCAGCGACCTTCGTCGTCGTGCTGCTGGTGCTGATGATCTCGCAGCCCGCGATCGCGATCACCGCGCTCGTCTACCTCGGGCTCGTCGGTCTCGTGCTCTACTTCTGGATCTCGCGCCAGTCGCAGATCGCCGGGCGCGTCAACCGCGACTACTCCTACACGGTCTCCCGTCTGCTCACCGAGGTGATCGGGGCGCTCAAAGAGGTGACCCTGCGCAACAAGTCGGCCGAGGTGCAGGAGGTGGTGCACGCCAACCGCGTGCGCACGTCGCGCGCTCGTGCGAACATCCAGTTCCTCAACAACGTGCCGCGCTACATCCTCGAGACGGCCCTCATCGGCGGCTTCGTGCTGGTGGGCGTGGTCGGCTTCCTCACCGGCGGCGGCAGCATGACCGCTGCCGTGACGGCGGTCTCGATCTTCAGCCTCGCCGGTTTCCGCATGGCGCCGTCGATCACCCGATTCCAGGCCGTCGTGGCCGGCACGTCCGCCAACCTGCCCCACGCTCGCAACGTGATCGACGACATCCGCGTCATGGAGGCTCAGGGCAAGGCGGCGCAGAACGGTCTCGATTCCGGGCACCTGCCCGAGCATCCGACAACGCTGGTGCTCGACGACGTCAGCTTCCGCTATTCGGCCGATGCACCCCTCGCCCTCGACAATGTGTCGCTGACCATCCCGTTCGGTTCCACCGTCGCGTTCGTCGGTTCGTCGGGCGCCGGCAAATCCACCCTGGTCGACCTGATCCTCGGCCTCGTCGATCCCACGTCGGGCACCATCGCGATCGACGGGACCCCGCTGCGCCACGTCGCGTCGGCGTGGCACTCCCGGGTCGGCTACGTGCCTCAGGATGTCTCCCTGTTCGACGCGACAGTGGGGCAGAACGTCGCGCTCACCTGGTCGCAGGACGTCGACCGCGACCGTGCGAAGGCCTCGCTGGAGCAGGCGCAGCTGTGGGAGACCATCGAGTCGCGCGCCGGCGGGCTCGACGGCCCGATCGGCGAGCGCGGGCTCGCCCTCTCCGGCGGCCAGCGCCAGCGCCTCGGCATCGCCAGGGCGCTGTACGCCGACCCGTTCGTCCTGGTGATGGACGAGGCGACCAGTGCGCTCGACAGTGCGACAGAAGCGGCCGTGGCGACAGCCATCCGCGAACTGCACGGCAAGGTGACCGTCATCCTCGTGGCGCACCGGCTCTCCACCATCCGGCACGCCGATCAGATCTACTACATGGCCGACGGTCGCGTCGCGGCCAGTGGCACGTTCGACGAACTCGTCGCGGCCGTTCCCGATTTCGCCCGGCAGGCCGAGCTCGCCGGCATGATCGACTGAACGCCGGAGCGTCGTGGTGACGACACCTCGCATCGATGCGGTCATCGCCGTGCACGACGCGCGACGACCGGTCGCCCGGGCCATCCGCTCGCTGACCGAATCGGGACTCGACGTGCGTGACGGCGCCGAGCTGCGCATCACGGTCGTGTGCCACAACATCGATCAGGCGGAGATCCGGGCGGTCGTGCCGGAAGAGCTAGCGCGAGACGTGCGCTTCCTCGAGCTCCGCGACGGCATCCCGAGCGCTGCCGGTCCGTTCACGGCCGGCATCGCCGCCGCGACCGCGCCCTACGTCGCCATCATGGGATCGGACGACGTGCTCGAGCCGGGTGCGCTCGCCGCGTGGGAGAAGCACACCGACGGCGGCCGAGCGGATGCGGTGATCCCGCCGCAGAAGCACGCGAACGGCGCAACCGTGCGCACGCCGCCGAAGAGGCCGTTCCGTCGAGGGGACCTGGACGCGGTGAAGGACCGTCTCGCCTACCGCACCGCTCCGCTCGGGCTGATCCGGACGGAGGCCGTGCAGCGCCTCGGTCTGCGGTTCCCCGCCGGGCTGCGTACCGGCGAAGACCAGAGTTTCAGCGCCAAGCTCTGGTTCGGCGGTGTCGTGCGGTACGCCGGCGGGGCTCCGGCCTACGTTGTGGGCGCGGACGCGGAGACCCGCGTGAGCATGACGTCCCGGCCCCTGCGGGCCGAGTTCGCCTTCGTCGACGAGCTGCTCGCCGACCCGTGGTTCTCGGCCCTGCCGCTCGCCTCGCGCGGGGCGCTGGCGATCAAGATCGTGCGCATCCACGTGTTCGCGGCCGTGCTCGCGCGCATCGCCTCCGGCGAGTGGGACGGCGATGATCAGACGTTCGCGGCCGACCTCGTCCAGCGGCTCGAACGAGAAGCCCCCGGCTTCGAGCGCCCCTTCTCGGTCGCGGACCGCCGGGCTCTCGATGCCATTGCGGACGGGCACGCCGATGTCTCGGTGCTCGCCGCGACGTTGCGCGCCCGACGCCGGTTCGGGCATCCGGCGACCCTGGTCACGCGTGGCATCCGCGGCATGCTGGCGGTCGAGGGGCCGCCGCGCTTCATGATCGCATCGGCCCTGGTCCGCCCGTCCCGGTGACGGGCGCTGCGACGCGTCAGGCCGTTCCGGTGGCAGTGGCCGGCGCCGCGAACAGTTCGGCGATGGCGCGCACCCACTCGCTCTGCTGCTCCTCGGCCGAGAGGTCCTTGGCCGCGCGATCCGCTGCCTGCTTCCACCCGGCGACCTTCTCCGGCGTCAGCTGAGCGACGACCGTGCGCAGCGACGCGACGCTGAAGTCGGGCACGACCTCGCCGAGTCCGTACTCGCCGAGGATGGACGCCATCTCCGGCGACGGCCCGATGATCAGGCCGAGACGCGCCTGCACGGCCTCGAAGAACTTGTTGGGCAGCGCATGCGCGAGATTGAAGTTGGTGGGCGGCAGGAACGTCATCGAGACGTCGTACTCCGCCAGTGTCTCGACCAGCCTGTCGTACGGCACGGGATCGCGGAAGGTGAGCCCGGGAACGCCGCGGCCCTGCTCTTTCAACTCGGCGACGTAGTCCGGCTCGTTGGGCATGACGATCATGTCGAGCGTCACGTTGGACGGTGCGTCCTTCATCAGCTCGATGAAGTTCTCGAGCTTGCGGTAGCGCTGGCCGGCGGCAGAGTGGATGAGACGGATCGGTGCATGCACCTCCTGCGGGGTGCGATCGGCGTACGGCGCCGCGTTGGTCACCACGCCGACCTTCACTCCGTAGTCGGACTCGTATCGGTCGGCGATGCCGCGCGCCACGGTCGTAATCGAACGCAGCCGCGGGAGGTACGTGCGGCAGAGCCAGCGCATGTAGGGCGCGACCGTGAGCCGCCAGGTGAGGTCGTCGTCCTTCTCCTTCGGCGCGAACTCGTGGAGATCGCCGTGCACGCCGTGTTTCGCATCGAGCGAGAGCGCGAGGGGCACGGCGTTCAGGTCGTTGGCCAGCACGCCGTCGAACGAGCGGCCGGCGAGCTTGGGGACGGCATCCTTCACCGCCTGCGTGTTCCAGTACGCGCGCTTGTACTGCCGGGTGGCGATTCCGACCTTGTCGTCGACCCAGGCGCGCGCCTCGCGCGGGATCTCGATGTGCTCGACGACGCCGTCGGGGGCATCGCCGTAGCCGCAGGTGGTCACGTCGTAGTGCGGCGTGAAGAGCTGGACCTGCTTGAGGACGCGTGGATCCGAACGGATCGGCGAGAACGACAGGATCAGGAGGGAGGGGCGCGCGGTCACAGGAGAATTCTCCCATGGGCCGGCTCGGCGTCCGCCGGGTGCTGCCGGTACGCGCCGGGTCAGCGCGTAGCGGCCGCGCGATACACGCGCTCGAGCTCGGCGACCCAGCGGTCGCCGGTGTGCTTCTTCTCGACCCAGGCACGACCGCCGAGGGCGACGGACGCCGCACGTGGATCACGGAGCACGTCCATTGTCTGCTCGACCACCTCGTCCACCGTTCCCGTCAGCACCGGTGCCGGGTCGCCGTCGTCAGCGATCGACGGGACCGGGACCAGCACCGCCGGACCGATCGCCATCGCCTCCAGCTCGCTCGTCGCCAGGACTCCCGACGACTGCGCGACGGCCACATCGGCCCCGGCGATGAGGTCGAGGAAGCGATCGTGCGAACGGCGCGGGACCAGCTCGACACCGGCCTCGGCGGCGGCCGGTGCTCCCGGGCCCCAGTCGAGACCGAGCAGGCGGGCATCCTGCGGCAGAGCGGCCCGGAGGGCGTGCGCGACCGCGAGCTGATTCTCGACGCCCTTGGAGTCATCCCACCGCGACACGAACAACACCGTCGGGCTGCCGGACTCCGAAGACGGCCTCCAGGCGGGCAGGATGCCCGTGTCGACGATGATCGGCATGTGGACGGCATCCGGCCGCGCGGTCGTCGCCGCCTCGGCGGTGTCGAGATTCGGGTAGTAGACCGCGCTCGCGCCATCGATCGCCCGCTGGATGAGGTCGTGCGTCTCCGGCGCCTTCCACTGGCGCCGGATGTCGGTGCCGTGCAGGTGCAGCACGTAGGGGCGCTTCGGGATGTACGGCTTCTGGAGGAGCGGAACAGACGTCGCGTAGTGCACATGAACCACGTCGCTCGTCAGGGCGACGCGTTCGTGACGCAGGATGTAGGGGAGCTCACCCGGCAGGTGCGACCCGCCGCGGAAGCCGGCAGCGGGACGGACCGCTTCCGGGCCGACGTACTTCCACGTCAGCCCGGCGCGCGCGGCCGCGCCGACGAGTGCGCGGCCCACGAAGGCGCAGTCGTTGAAGTGCGTGACGCGCGGATGCTCGGAGCCGGAGACCATCCGCACATTATCCCATCGGGGTCTGGACGACGGCTGCGGCCGGCCCCGGGGGCTCCGGTCAGGCGGTCTCGAAGTAGAGGTGCGTGTGCAGCCGGCAGCCGGGGTTGAAGTCGGCGGCGCATGCCGGGCAGGCGTCGACGGCGAGGTACTCGTCGATGGTCAGTTCGGTGTCGCACACGCCGCAGATCACGGCCCGCTCGCCGCGTTCGTCGAGGTGCCACTGCTCGGCCGGATGCCCTGCCGTCTCGGCGTGGCAGAGGTGGCACGGGTAGTAGTCGCCGCAGCAGCGGAACTTGATCGCGATGACGTCGAGCGGCCCGCCGTAGTGCACGCAGCGGGTCTGGTCGTCGATCGTGGGGCCGTGGATGAGCATCCCGTTCACCGTATCCCGTTCAGCGCACGCCGTTCAGCGCACGCCGCGAGCGGTCAGGGCTTCGCCCAGCTCGTCGGCGTGCTTGAGGGAGACGACCAGGAACGGGATCACGAAGCCGGCGACACCGACGCGCACGCCTCGCGCCTTCTGCGCCTCCCGCACGCCGGCGGCGAGCCGCACCAGCACGGGGATCGTCGTGATCGAGACGGCGAGCACCAGCGCGACCCGTTCGGCGTCGACCCCGATGCGCTCGAACGGCCGCAGCCCGCGTTCGACGGCGTCGAGCAGGTCGGCGACCCGGGTCGTCAGCACCAGCAGGCCCGCGATCAGGATGGCGGCGAGCACGCGCGTGCTGTTCGCCACGGCCACCTCCGGCGTCAGGAAGACGAGCTGAGCGCCGAGCGTGATCACGATCACCCAGCGCACGGAGACCACCTGCCGGCCGAGCACGCGCCAGCCGAGCCCCCCGATCAGGTAGCTCGCCGTCGTGACCAGCGCGGCGACGGAGGCCGCGGCCAGGGTCGACGGGAGCAGCGTCACCGCGACCACCAGCACGAGCAGCACGGCTGCCTTCGGACCGGCGGGTGCGCGATGCAGCCAGCCGGTTCCCGGGCGGTAGAGGGTCAGCATGACAGCAGTGCCTCGTAGCGTTCGATCACCGCATCCGGCTGCCCGGAGGCCACCACCCTGCCCGCGTCGAAGAGCACGGCGACGTCGCAGCGCCCGGCCATCCGGAGGTCGTGCGTGACGAGCACGAGGTCGTGGCCCGCATCCGACAGCAAGTGATCGGCGATCTGGCGGCTGTTGCGCGCGTCGAGATAGGCGGTCGGCTCGTCGGCGATGACCAGCGACGGCTCCCGGATGAGGGCGGCGCACAGCGCGAGCAGTTGCTTCTGGCCGCCGGAGAGGTCGTGCGCGGCCTGGTCGGCCAGTGCTCCGAGCCCGAATCGCTCCAAGGCTGCGGCGACCCGGGCGACGGATTCCGCCTTGGGCAGGCGTTCGCCCCGGAGCGAGAACGCCACGTCCTCGGCGACCGTCGGCATGATGATCTGGGCGTCGGGGTTGCTGAAGACGAAGCCGACCCGGCGGCGGAGCTCCGTCGACCGGTGCGCGGGATCGATCCCCAGCACCGAGGCCGATCCGGACTCCGCGGTGACCAGCCCGCCGAGGAGGCGGGCGAAGGTCGACTTGCCCGATCCGTTGGCGCCGATCACGGCGATCCGCCGGTGATCGAGGCTGAGGCTCACCCGGTCGAGGGCGACCCGGTCGCCCAGTCGTACGGTCACGTCGCGCAGCTCGATGGCGGTCATCGCACCACCTCGAACACCGCGGCGACGCCCATCCCGCCGCCGATCGACGCGGCGGCGACGCCCACCGTGCCGGCAGGGGCGCCGGCGCGCACCAGCCGCGAGAAGAGTCTGACGACACTGACCGCACCGCTCGCGCCCCACGGATGCCCGAGTGCGAGCGCTCCGCCGTCGGCGCAGACCCGGGCATCCGTATCGGGGAGGCCGAGCTCGGTCAGCACGGCGAGCAGTTGGGCGGCGAACGCCTCGACGATCTCGAACGCGGCGACGTCGGCGAGCCGGTGGCCCGAGCGATCGAGTGCGGCGGCGATCGCGGGCGCGGCTCCGAGCCCGGGGAGGGCGGGGTCGCAGCCGACCGTCGCGTGGGCTCGCAGGGCGAGGCCGGGCGCGTCCCCACGGACGCGCCCGGGAACGATGAGCGCCGCGGCTGCCCCGTCGTTGACGCGGCAGGAATTGCCGGCCGTCACGCTGCCGCCGTCGAACAGCGGAGGGAAGCGGGGGAGCAGGCGTTCGACGGCGATGCTCGCCGTGTCGTTCGCGCCGTCGGCCGGGTTGGCGCCGACGGCCGTGATCGCATCGTCGACGGCGAGTGCCGCGAGCGGAACGAGCTCCTCGTCGAAGGCGCCGCGGTCCACCGCCACCCGCGCGCGGCGGTGGCTACGTGCGGTGTAGGCGTCCTGACGCTCGCGGCTCAGCCCGAACGCCCGGGCGAGGTCGTCGGCGGCCAGCGTCATGTCGGGATCCGGCGTTCCCTGCGGCGCGAACGGAGCGCGCTCGTAGGCGACGCCGTCGATGGAGCGCACGGGGGCCGTCGAGGCGCTCTCGACACCGCCTGCGACGCGCATCCGCTCGTCGCCGGCCCGGACCGCGGTCGCGGCCTCCACGATGGCGGCCAGGCCGCTGCCGCATTGACGGTCGACGGTCATCCCTGGCACGCCCGAGCCGAGCCCCGCCGCGAGCGCGGCGACCCGCGCGGGATTGCCTCCGGGACCCATGCAGTTGCCGAGTACGACATCGGCGACCGGCCGGCGCCCGCCGAGCGCGTCGGCGCCGTCGTCGACGAGGGCCCGGATGACGGGCGCCGCCAGCTGTTCCACCGTGACGGAGCGCAGGCTTCGTCCACGCGTGCCGATCGGCGTGCGGCGCGCGGCGACGATCACGGGATCAGCGGTCGAGCTCGCCAAGGGGCGTCACCTCCCCCGCCAGCACCCGGGCGACGATCGCCGCCCTGGCGGGCTTCCCCGACGCGGTGCGCGGGAGTTCGCTCATCCCGAACCAGCGGCGCGGCCGGTGCGTGTGACTGAGCACCGCGTCGGCCTGTGCACGCACCGTGCTCAGGGCGGGGACCGCGCGACCGGCGGCGGGCTCGACGACCGCGGCGACCAGCGATCCGATCGTCGCGTTCGGCATCCCGAACACCACAGCGTCGCCGACCCACGGGAGAGAGCGGATGGCCGCCTCCACCTCCCCGGGGATCACGGTCGCCGACGCCGTGAGGATGGCGTCGTCGCGGCGTCCGCGCAGGGTGATCCTGTCGCCGTCGAGCGCCGCGCGGTCGCCGACGGTGCACCAGCCGTCATCGTCGGTGCGGAAGGGTCCGTCGGTCACCGGACCGTCGGTCTCCGAGCCGTCGGTCTGCGGCCCGTCGGTGAGATAGCCGGCCGCGACGTAGGGCGAGCGCACCCAGAGCACGTCATCGCGTACCTGCACCTCGACGCCGGGGAACGGCCGGAGCCCGTCGCCCTGGTCGACGGCGACGAAGGAGAGCTCGGCGGCACCGTAGTACGCGACGACCCGGATGCCGAGGCGCTCGGCACGCTCGCGGGTCGACGCAGCGAGGTCGCTTCCGCCGACGAGGGCCGAACGGAGGCGCGAGGGCGACCCGGACTCGATCGCTTCGATCATCGACAGCAGCGCTCCCGGAGTGCCGTGGAAGAGCGTCGCGTCGCGTGCAGGCCCCGGCGTGACCGCGCCTCCGCCTCCGAGCACGACGCCCAGCGCTTTGGCGTGCGCATGCGCGATCGAGAACAGCGTCATCGACGACGCGGGCGGTGCGGGGAGGAAGAGCACGTCATCCGGCCGACGGCCGAGCAGCGCGTCGATCGCAGCGAAGGACGATGCCCACGAATCGGCGGTGCGCAGGACGATGCGCGGCGTCCCTGTCGTGCCGGAGGTGAGTGCGGCCCAGCCCAGACCCGGCCGAGCGCCGGCGCGGGCGGCCAGCTCCTCGACGCGCGCCCACTGCTCGCGGGGCCGGCGGACGTCGCCGATCAGCGGGATGCCGCCCTGGTCGTGCACGGCGAGAGCCGGTGCGATGACCGTCGCCGCGTCGCCCCTCAGCGGGACGATCTCGCCGGGTCGGATGCGCGCCGTCACCGGGTGTGCGATCCGTCCGCCGCGTGATCGGGCGCGTCGGCGACGGAGTCGCTCGTCGAGTTCGCGGATGCCGAGTTCGCGGATGCCGGGGCCGCGGACGCCGGCAGCGCCGCCGTCCGGGCAGCGGCCGAGCGGAAGGCGCGCGGGTAGGCCCGGGCGAGCGTCATCGTGATCGCGGCCGCGATGACCGCCTTGATCAGATCGCCCGGCAGGAAGACGGTGCTCTGCAGCGCGGTCTCCGCGAGGGGGAGGCGGGTCACGAACGCCTGCACGGGGATGCCGAACACGTAGATGGTGAGGATGCCCCCGACGAGCACGCCGATGCTGGTGCGCACCCAGGTGAGGCGACGACCGCGCGCGTGGACGATCGCACCGATCACGAAGGCGCCGACCACCCATCCCACGAGGTAGCCGGCCGACGGCCCCGCGAACACGCCGATGCCGCCACGGCCGCCGGACAGCAGGGGGAGGCCGAGTGCGACCAGGGCGAGGAAGACCAGCATCGACAGGGCACCGCGCCACGGCCCGAGCACGGCCCCGGCCAGCATCACGCCGAGCGTCTGAGCGGTGATCGGCACGGCGCCGAGCACGGTGAACCCACCGCCGAGGCCGAGGACGGCGACGATGGCGGCGAACACCGCGATGCGCGCGATGTCGGTGGCGTCGATGCGGAAGCGGCTGTTCATCGGGCTCCTGTTTCTCCGGTGATTCCTGAACGTTGTTCACCTGAACACTGTTCACCTGAACAGCGTTCACTATAGTGGGCGTGTGGCAGCGAACGAAAGCGCAGGCAGAAGCGGGCGGCACTCCCGCGACGATGTGGCCGAGACGGCCCTGCGCATCCTCGATGAGTACGGGCTCCCCGACCTGACGATGCGCCGGCTGGCGGCCGCGCTCGACGTGCAGCCGAGCGCGCTCTACTGGCACTTCCCGAACAAGCAGTCGCTTCTCGCCGAACTCGCCGACCGGATCGTCGCCCCGCGTGACGCCCGGCGTGACGCCCCGCGTGTCGCCTCGCAGGCCGGCGAGCGGGACTGGGCGGCTCGTACGCGTTCCGAGGCGGAGAGTCTGCGCGACGGCCTCCTCGCCTATCGCGACGGCGCCGAGGTCGTCTCGAGCACACTCGCCCTCGGACTCGGCGCATCCGGCCCGGGCGAGCGGTTGACGGCGGCGATCGAGTCCGGTGGCTTCGACGCCGAGACGAGCCGTCGCGCCGCGACCGCGCTCGCGCATTTCGTGCTCGGCCACGTCTCGCACGAACAGCAGCGGTTGCAGTACGACAGCCTGGGCGTGCTACCCGACGGCGCGGTGCCCGATGCTCTGGATGCCGGCGGCGAGCAGGCGGAGTCGTTCACCTTCGGCGTGACACTGCTCGTCGAAGGGCTCGAACGCCACCGCGTCACGCGTTGACGGGTCGTGGTTCAGTCCTTGTTGGCGAACTTCACTCTGGCGCCGCCCGTCACCCGCGAGGCGAGGTTGAACAGCGCGGCGAACACCGCCCCCAGGGCTGTGACGACGATGAGCTCCAGCAGTGCGACGACGAGGGTGAAGCTCAGCACACCCTGAAACGTCAGGCCCGCGAAGAGGTCCGTGGCGCGGTCTCCGCCGATGTCGGTGAAGAGCACCCGCGCCGAGGTGATGATGCCGGTCTTGTCGAGGACGCTCCAGCCGAGCAGCGCGACCAGGATCGTGACGGCGGCGACGCAGAGCGAGACGAGGAACGACAGCTTGAGGCTCGACCAGAAATCGATGTAGACGAGTCTCATCGTCACCCGTTTGTCGATGCGCGTCCGTGCCATGTCGTTCCTCCCCGGCGGAGGAACCGCGCCCCCCGCGGTGATCCTCCGGGGTCAGTGTAGCGACGGGCCGCGTGCGACACGGCGAGGACCAGAGGATGCTCAGCATTCGGCTCGTCGGCGGACAGCTGGGGGAACGGTGTGTAAACATACCGTTCGTCCGGTTGCGTGCACTAGTCTGATATCCACGGTCCGGTGTCCACGTCGACCGTCACAAATTGGGGGTGTGACGGTCCGTGGGCGCTCAGGCCGAGGTGGGGATCAGCTCGGGAAGTCGTCGCAGAGCGTCGAGACGATCGGCCGGTACGATTCCGGGCAGCAGCACGATCCACAGTTCCCGGATGCGCTGCAGGAGATCGGTGCGATCGGCGAGCGTCGCGGACACGAGCTGAATGCCGGTGTACGCCGGGATGATGAAGTGCGCGAGCATCGCCGGGTCGACGGTCGGCGCGATGTCGCCCTCCTCGATCGCGCGCCGCGCCAGCTCCTCGAACGTGTTCAGCCAGTCTTCATAGGGGTCTGCGACCGGGCGTTCGAAATTCGACACCTCGGTGGTCAGCCGGATCCCCGCCTGCACCACCGGATCGGTGACGAGCTGGCGGCCGAGGCCCGCGCACAGCAACACCATCGACTCGAGCGCGGGCCGGCCCTGCTCGAGCACGAGAGCACCCGCGCTGAAAGCGAGCTCGTGCTGGCGCGCGATCACGGCGTGCGCCAGGTCGTCCTTCGATTGGAAGTGGAAGTACAGGGCGCCCTTGGTGACGGCTGCGGCCGACGCGATGTCGCTGATCGACGCGATGCCGTATCCGTTGCGCTCGAAGACCTCGGCGGCGCCCCGGATGATGGCGTCTCGCGTCGCTCGAGCGCGCGCCTGTTTGACCATGCGAGAAGACTCCTGCGGTGGGGCCGGCGGAACTACGGGGGACGTTGGCGATGCAGGCCGGAACACGAAGACCGTGACCGGTTACACACACCGTAATGGATCGTTCCAGTGGACAGTCCAGTCGTCCCCTCGCGCGGAACGGGCGTGCTTCGGCTCGCCGGGCGTCCGGTCAGTCGGTGTTGTTCGGGCGCCACACCGCGAAGCGGTTGCCGAGCGGGTCGACCAGGTGCGCGAAGGTGATGTCGCCGTTGTCGATGACCGGCAGTGCGATCGTGGCGCCGAGTTCCTCCGCCCGCGCCACGGCGTCGGCGACGTCGTCGACGTGCACGTAGAAGATCGCCCACGAGCCGCCGCCCATCGCTGTCGTGTCCCAGAGGCCGCCGGCGCCGCCGTCGACCATGCTGTAGTGCGCCTCCGACGGCGGCCCGATCTCCCAGCCGAACAGCCCGGAGTAGAAGGTCTTCGTCGCTTCCGGCGCGGGAGTCCCGATCTCGAAGTAATCAATACGGTTCGTCATGGGGCGATTGTGAACGGATGTGCGGGCCGCGGCAATACCCCTGACGCCGCGCGGGGGCCGGGCGTATGTTCATTGCGTACGACCAATGCTAAGGAGGGGTCCTATGCCGACCGTCGCAGACACCATCGTCGAGATCATCCGGGATGCGGGGGTGAAGCGGGTCTACGGGCTTCCAGGCGATTCGCTCAACGGCTTCACCGATGCGCTGCGGCGCGCGGGGACGATCGCCTGGCAGCACGTGCGGCACGAGGAGGCCGCGGCCTTCGCGGCGGCGGCCGAAGCGGCGCTGACCGGGGAGCTCGCCGTCTGCGCCGGAAGCTGCGGGCCGGGCAACCTGCACCTCATCAACGGGCTCTACGACGCGAACCGCAGCCGGGTGCCCGTGCTGGCGATCGCCGCGCAGATCCCCGGGCCCGAGATCGGGAGCACCTACTTCCAGGAGACGCACCCGCAGGATCTGTTCCGCGAGTGCAGCGTGTACACCGAACTGGTGAGCATCCCGGAGCAGCTGCCGCGCGTGCTCGAGATCGCCATGCGCACCGCGGTCGAACGCCGCGGGGTCGCCGTGGTCGTCATCCCCGGCGAAGTGTTCCTGAAAGAGAGCGTCGGCCGTCGCAAGTCCGCGCCGATCACCTTCTCGCCGCGCGTCACCCGGCCGACCGATCCTGAACTGAAGGCCGCTGCCGATCTGCTCAACTCGGCCCGCAAGGTCACTATCCTCGGCGGGGCGGGCACGGAGGGGGCCCACGAGCAGCTGGTCTCGATCGCCGAGAAGCTGAAGGCGCCCGTCGTTCACGCGCTGCGCGGCAAGGAGTTCATCGAATACGACAACCCCTACGACGTCGGGATGACCGGACTGCTCGGCTTCTCGTCCGGCTATCGGGCGATGGAGAGCTGCGACGCGCTGCTCATGCTCGGCACGGACTTCCCCTATCAGCAGTTCTACCCGTCGAAGGCGAAGATCATCCAGGTCGACATCCGGGGCGAGAACCTGGGGCGGCGCACCCCCGTCGACCTCGGGCTCGTCGGCAGCGTGCGCGACACCATCGAGGCGCTGCTGCCGCTGCTGAAGGACCGCACCGAGACCAAGCATCTCGACTCGTCGACGGCGCACTACGCGAAGGCGCGCAAGAGCCTGGACGACCTCGCGGTGAACGACCGCAACCGCACACCGATCCACCCGCAGTATGTGGCGCGGCTGGTGAGCGAGCTGGCAACGGATGACGCGGTGTTCATCCCGGATGTCGGTTCGCCGGTCGTGTGGGCGTCGCGGTATCTGGAGATGAACGGGCGCAGGCGCCTGATCGGCTCCTTCTCGCACGGAACAATGGCCAACGCGCTGCCGCACGCGATCGGAGCGCAGTCGGCCTTCCCCGGTCGGCAGGTGATCGCGCTCGCCGGAGACGGCGGCCTCGCGATGCTGATGGGGGAGCTGCTGACGCTGCGCCAGATGAAGCTGCCGGTGAAGATCGTCGTCTACAACAACTCGTCGCTCAACTTCGTCGAGGTGGAGATGAAGGCGGCCGGCTTCGTGAACTTCGGCACGGGGCTCGACAATCCGAACTTCGCGGACGTCGCCAACGCCATCGGCATCTACGGCCAGCGGGTCGAGAAGCCGGACGACCTCGAGGGCGCGTTGCGCGCCGCCTTCCAGCACGACGGGCCCGCCCTCGTCGATGTCGTGACCGCGCGTCAGGAGCTGTCGATCCCGCCGGCGATCACCGCGGAGCAGGTCAAGGGCTTCACGCTCTACGCGCTGCGCACGATCATGTCCGGCCGCGGCGACGAGTTGATAGACCTCGCAGACACGAACGTGTTCCGGAGGTTGTTCGACTGATCACGGCTGGGAGCACGCTGACGATTCGTCGGGAAACGCCGCGGTCGCCAGCCCTTTCGCAGCGAGTGCCCTCTAGCGTTTCGGTGTGCGACGCCCGAATTATCCGCTACCCGACGAGCCCCGCGACGATCGCGAACCCGCCACCGAGATCTTCGGTCAGGTTCCGCCGGTCGACCCGCGCCGGCCCGTGCGTGCGACGCGCCCTGCCGGCTCTTCGGCGGGGGGTCGACCGCCGGCCGGTCCCGGTGCGCCGTTCGGCGGCGGAGGGTCGGGGTCGGGTGGCTCGGGGTCCGGCGGCTCGGGATCCGGCGGTTCGGGTGGTTCGGGATCCGGTGGCCAGGGGTCCGGCGCTCCTCGGGGGCGCAAGCCGCGCAAACGACGCAGCCGCACCAAGCGCATCATCGGCTGGACCGCGCTCGGTCTCGCCATCCTGCTCGTCGTCGTCGGCGGCTACGCAACCTACAACTACTTCCGGTTCATCAACGGCGTGAAGCACGTGGATGCGATCTCCTCGTCGGACAAGCCGGCCAACGACGTCGACGGCCAGGCCCAGAACATCCTGCTCGTCGGCGACGACCACCGCCCCGACAACGCGTCGCAGGCGGAGCTGAACCAGCTCGGGACGACTGCGGACGGCGGCGGCACGAACACCGACACGATGATGGTGCTGCACATCCCGGCGGACGGTCGCTCGGCGACGCTCATCTCGCTGCCGCGCGACTCGTGGGTCGACGTTCCCGGTCACGGCATGAACAAGCTCAACTCGGCCTTCGCGCTCGGCGGAGGCGCGAGCGGCGACGACTTCGGCGGCGCCCGACTGCTCGTGCAGACCGTCCAGAACCTCACGGGCTTGACGATCGACCACTGGGTGCGCGTCTCGCTGCTCGGCTTCTACGACATCGCCAAGGCGCTCGGGCCCATCAAGGTCTGCCTCAATCAGGCCGTGGACGACCCGTACTCGACCGCGAAGTTCCCGGCGGGCATCTCGACGCTCGACGCCCACCAGGCGCTGGCCTTCGTGCGCCAGCGGCACGGCCTGCCGCGCGGCGACCTCGACCGCGTCGTGCGCCAGCAGTACTTCCTCTCGGTGGAGGCGCACAAGTTCCTCTCCGCCGGAACGCTGCTCAATCCCGCCAAACTGTCGACGACGCTGGATGCGGTGAGCAGCTCGCTCGAGACCGACCCCGGTCTCAACTTCCTCTCGCTCGCGGCGCAGATGCAGGGGCTCACCGGCGGCAAGATCCAGTCGGCGACCATCCCGATCTCGGGCACTCCGACCATCACCGTCGACGGCAGCGACCTGTCGATCGTCGAGGTGGACACCGCCGCGATGCCGGCCTTCATCCAGAAGGTCGTCGGCGAACCGAGCGCCTACGAGAAGGCCACCGCCGCCAAGCCGGCGGACACCGCGGTGACGGTGCTCAACGGCGGCTCGGCGGACGGCGCGGCCGGAACGGCGACCGCCACGCTCAAGGCGGCGGGCTTCACCACCGGCGCGCCCGGTGACGCGAACGACCGAGCGACGACGGTGATCCAGTACCCGAGCGGGCAGGAGGCGCAGGCCAAGGTCGTCGCCGCGTACCTGCCTGGTGCGACCGCTCAGCAGGACGCCTCCGTGAAGACAGTGACCGTGGTGCTCGGCGACGACGGCGTCATGCCGAAGGCGCCGAGCGCGGGCGGTTCGACCGGCGGCGGGTCCGGGTCCGGCGGGTCCGGTGGGTCCGGCGGGTCCGGTTCCGGTTCCGGTTCTGGTTCAGCGCCGAGCGCGACGCCCAGCTCTCCCGCGTCCAACTACAGCGACACAGTCTGCATCAACTGAGCCGACCGCGCCGCCGTTGCGGGCGTGGGCGAGCCGCCGGTCAGCAGCGCGTCCGCCGCGGACGAGCCGCCGGTCAGCTGGTCCGCCGCGGGCGAGCCGCTGGTCAGCCGCGCGCGAGCAGTTCGAGCGTGTCGACGACGCGGTTCGAGAAGCCCCACTCGTTGTCGTACCAGGCGACCACCTTCACGTGCTTCCCGCTCACACGGGTGAGCGCCGAGTCGAAGATCGACGACGCCGGCTCGCCGGTGATGTCGCTGGAGACCAACGGCTCGTCGGCGTACTCGAGCACGCCCGCGAGCGGCCCGTCCGCGGCGGCACGGTAGGCGGCGAGAACCTCGTCGAGGGTCACCTCGCGTGAGACCGTGGTGTTCAGCTCGACGATCGATCCCACCGGCACCGGCACGCGGATCGAGTCGCCCGATAGCTTGCCGTCGAGGTTCGGCAGCACCAGCCCGATGGCCTTCGCCGCTCCGGTCGTGGTCGGCACGATGTTCACGCCGGCCGCGCGGGAACGGCGCAGGTCGCGGTGCGGGCCGTCCTGCAGGTTCTGCTCCTGCGTGTAGGCGTGGACTGTGGTCATGAAGCCGTGCTCGATGCCGGCCAGGTCATCCAGTACGGAGGCGAGCGGGGCCAGCGCGTTGGTGGTGCACGACGCGTTCGAGACGATGACGTGCGTGGCCGGGTCGTAGGCGTCGGTGTTCACGCCGTAGGCGAGGGTCACGTCGGCGCCGTCGGAGGGCGCGCTCACGAGCACCCGCTTGGCACCGGCCCGGAGGTGCGCACGCGCGGCCTCAGCGGAGGTGAAGCGGCCGGTGGACTCGAGAACGAGCTCGACGCCCAGCTCGGCCCACGGCAGGTCGGCAGGGTCGCGCTCGGCGAGAACCCGGATGCGGCGGCCGTCGACCACGAGGTCCGCTCCGTCGACCTCGACGGGGCGGCCGAGGCGGCCGAGGGTGCTGTCGTACTTCAGCAGGTGGGCGAGGGTCTCGGGCGCGGTCAGGTCGTTGACGGCGACGACCTCGAGGTCGCTGTCGCGCTCGAGCAGGGCGCGGAGGGTGTTGCGGCCGATGCGGCCGAAGCCGTTGATGGCGATGCGGGTCATAGGGGTTCCTTTCGTTCCGGTCCCCATGCTGTGCGCTGCTCGGCCGAGACGACAGTGGCTTGGATGACAGTGTGCGCAAGATTCTCGCCGCGCTGATCGCCAGGCGGCGCGAGGATCTCGCCACGGGCGCGCAGGCGCCCCGCTCGTGTGCCGGAGTGCGAGTTTTCCACAGGGACGCGCGGGTCGCTCGCGGTGAGTGGTCACTTGTTGTCGCGAGAGGGGCCTAATCCGGTCTCCGAGCGACAACGAGTGACCACTCACCGCCCGGCACCCCGCGTGCGACTCCCGTGCTCAGGTCAGATCGCCGAGCACGCCCGAGCACGCCCGAGCACGCCCGAGCGCGCCCGGGCACTCCCACCACCCTCACGCCGAGAAGGTGTGCCGGTACTCCGTGGGAGACGTGCCTAGGATCCGCTGGAAGTGCAGGCGCAGGTTCGCCCCGCTGCCGAGTCCGACGCGGGCCGCGATCTGCTCCACGCCGAGGTCCGATCGTTCGAGCAGCTCCCGCGCGAGGTCGACCCGCGCCCGCAGCACCCACTGCATCGGCGTGTAGCCGGTGTCCTCCACGAACCGGCGCGAGAACGTCCGTGCCGACACCTTCGCATTGCGTGCGAGCGCCTCGAGCGTGAGCGGCTCCCCGAGGTGCTCGAGCGCCCACTCGCGCGTGGTCGCGAACAGGTCGCCGAGCGGCTCGGGAACGCTCCGGGGAACGTACTGCGCCTGCCCGCCGCTCCGGTACGGCGCCGCCACGAGCCGGCGCGCCACGTGGTTGGAGAGTGCGATGCCGTGGTCGCGCCGCACCAGGTGCAGGCACAGATCGATCCCGGATGCCGCCCCGGCCGACGTCAGCACGTCGCCCTCGTCGACGAACAGCACGTTCTCATCCACCCGGATGCCCGGATACCGCCGCTCGAGCGCCTTCGTGTAGTGCCAGTGCGTCGTCGCACGCTTGCCGTCGAGCAGCCCGGCCGCTGCCAGCGCGAACGCTCCCGTCGAGATCGCCGCGAGCCGAGCGCCCCGTGCATGGGCGTCCTGGAGCGCGGCGACGACGGATGCCGCCGGCTCGGTCGTGGCCGGCTCGCGGTAGCCCGGGATGAAGATCGTGTCGGCCTGCTCGAGCGCTTCGAGGCCGTCGGCCACGTGGTACGAGAGGCCGTCGCCGCCCGTGACCAGCCCGGGCGCGGCGCCGCACACCCGCACCTCGTACGGCATGCTCGGCCGGTTCGAGAACACCTGCGCCGGGATGCCGACATCGAGCGGCTTCGCGCCGTCGAGCACGAGCACGGCGACGCGGTGGTTCGTGCGAGTCATCGCTACGCCTCCGGCTCCGCCGCGATCGCCTCGTTCATGCGGTGGGAGATCTCGCGGAACTCCTCCTGCTGCTCCGGAGTGAGCGCGTCGAACAGCAGGCGCCGGATGGTGGCGGTGTGCTCGGGGAGCACGCGGACCACGACGCGGCGGCCCTCTCCGGTGAGATGCACGTAGCTGGCGCGGAGGTCTTCCGCGCACTCCTGACGTTCGACGAAGCCGCGGGCGACCATCCGGGTCACCTGGTGCGAGATGCGGCTCTTCTCCCAGCCCGTGATCTCCGAGAGCTCGCGCACGCGCAGCCGGCGACCGGGGGAGCGGACCAGCGCCATCAGCACTTCCAGCTCGGAGATCGAGACCCCGGCGTCGCGCTGCAGCTGGGCATCCAGTGCTCGGTCGAAGCCGCGGCGCATCCGGTAGAAGCTGCTGAAGAGGTCGTCCTCTTCTGCCGTCAGCTTTCGCGGGTCGGGCTTCGTTCGTGCGCTCGGCATACGTCATCCTTGCACGCGTCACGGCCATGCGGGCGCGCGCCGACGTGGCTGCGCCTCCGGGCCGCCGGCGACCGGCTGCGACCTGCCGACGACGTGCCTGCGGCGGACGGCGTCCTCGTTGTCAGTGGTGGGCCAGCGACTCCAGTGCCACCACGGCGACGCCGAGCGCGACGATCACGACGAGCACGATCAGCCGCTTGACGGTGCTGAGGTTCGTGCGCTTCACCGCGATCTGGGCGATGACGGCGAGCGAGACGATGAGGGAGACGAGGGACACGGTGACTGCGGTGCGAGCAGTCACAACGTCGAAGAAGGCGAGCAGCAGCATGATCGCCGGCACCGCGAGAACGCCGAGGGCACGGGATGCGACGGCCAGCATGTGACGGAACTCCGCGACCGTCGGCAGCTTGTTGTGCACGATCATGTGCGCGACCAGGTCGGACGTCAGCCCGGCGAGCAGCACGCCGCCGACGGAGATGAGCAGGGTGTAGAGCACGTTGAGCGGTTCGAGGCTCTCGCTGTGGCTGTTCAGCGCCATCAGCACGGCGAGGGCGGTGAAGGTGGCGTAGATGCGTTCGCGGAGGCGGTCGCCGGCCTCGCGGCGTTGGTCGTCGGTGGCGTCGTCAGGCAGCTGCGTGTCGTCGTGCTCGTCGCGTCTGCGTGCCATGGGTCCTCCTGCCGATGCGCAGAGAGCCTACCGTTCCGCGAATCCGGATGCCCGTCCCGAGCGTCTGCGGCCGTCTGGCTCCCCGCGCAATTCCGGATGCCCGTCCCGAGTGTCTACGGTCGGCTGGCTCCGCGCGCAATTCCGGAACGCCGAGGCGACACGCCGCCGCTCCGGGCACAACTCCGGAAGGCGGAGGGCATCCGCCCCCGTTCTTCCGGAGTTGTGCGGGCGGCGGCCGGGGCGGCGAGGTGACTCCTGCGCATAATTCCGGAACTCTGAGGCGACACGCCGCCGGGCCGTGCCTAACTCCGGAAGGCGGAGGGCATCCGCCCCCGTTCTTCCGGAGTTGTGCGGGCGGCGGCCGGGGCGGCGAGGTGACTCCTGCGCATAACTCCGGAACTCTGAGGCGACACGCCGCCGGGCCTCGCCTAACTCCGGAAGATGGTGCATCGCGGCCTGGGTTCTTCCGGAGTTGTGCGGGCGACGGCGCGGTGTGCGGGCAGGCGGCGGGCTGGAATCGGGCGGCAGGTGGCTCGAAGTCGAGAGGACAGCCCGGAATCGCGGGACGCCGCGACGACCGGTCGAGCGGGCGGGAATGAACTGCGCGCATCCCGGGTTCGATGTTGGTGACACGTCATCAATCCGTCACACGCAACGAAAGGTCTCTCACATGACGAAGATCGCCATCATCATCGGAAGCACCCGCCCGGGACGCAACGGCGAAGCCGTGGCCCGCTGGGTGCTCGAGCACGCCGCACAGCGCGAGGGTGTCGAGTACGAGCTCGTCGACCTGCTCGACTGGAACCTCCCGCACCTCGACGAGGCCATGCCCGCCGCGATGGGGCAGTACGCCAACGACCACACCAAGGCCTGGGCCGCCAAGATCGACGAGTTCGACGGCTACATCTTCGTGACCCCGGAGTACAACCACAGCACGTCGGGCGCGCTCAAGAACGCGATCGACTACGTCGGGGCCGAGTGGTACAACAAGGCGGCCGGCTTCGTCAGCTACGGAGTGTTCGGTGGCGCCCGCGCCGTCGAGCACCTGCGGCTGGTGCTCTCGCAGCTGCAGGTAGCGACGGTCAGCGCCCACGTCGGCCTGAGCCTCGCACACGACTTCGAGAACTGGTCGCTCAAGGCCACCGCGCAGCAGGAGGCGGCGCTCACGCCCCTCTTCGACCAGGTCGAGTCCTGGTCGACCGCCCTCGCCACGGTCCGCAACGCGGACGCCGACGAGCAGCAGGCGGCGTAACGCAGCAGGCGGCGTAATGCAGCAGGCGGCGTAACGCAGCCTGTGCCGCA
>NZ_BSEN01000003.1:0-56355 GCF_027921845.1 Leifsonia poae | reverse complement strand
CCGTTCCGGGGCGGCCATCGTCGTCTCCGCCGGTGCGCCTACGTCTGGCAGTGCGGGCAGTAGTAGCTGACGCGCAGTTCGAGTTCGTTGCGCCCCAGCTCCGACCGCTGGATGCGCGTGCCGCAGCGCAGGCACAGCTCGCCCTCGCGCCCGTAGACCCAGCTGGTGCGACCGCGCCGGGTGTCCCCGGTGGTCACGCGCACCGTGCGGTCGCGATTGGCCACGATCATCCGGTGCCCGAGTCGCACCGCCGCGGCGAGGTCCGCGTCGCGCACGGGCCGGGTCGGCAGCATCCCGCGCAGGAAGCACAGCTCGTTGACGTACTCGTTCCCCAGCCCCGCGAGGTTGCGCTGGTCGAGCAGGGCGACCGCGATCGGCGCATCCGGATGCTCGGCGAGCCGCCGTACGGCCTCGCCGGCGTCCCAGTCGGCCCCGAGCAGGTCCGGCCCGAGGTAGCCGACCGCCTCCTCCTCGCGGTCGCGCGAGATCACCTCGAGCAGCCCCAGCTGGAAGCCGACCGCCGTCGTGTCCTCGGTGCGCAGGATCACGCGAGCCTGATGCGCCGGATGCCGCCAGTGCGCCCCGGGGCGGTAGAGCTCCCACGAGCCCTCCATCTTGAGATGGCTGTGGATCGTCATGTCGCCGACCCGCGCGAGCAGGTGCTTGCCCCGGCTGACCACCTCGTCGACCGTGCGTCCGGCCAGGTCGACGGTGGCGAACGCGGGCACGCGGAAGTCCGTCTCGGTGAGCACCTTGCCGGCCAGCGCCGTGTCGAGACGGCGCGCGGACTGGTAGACGGTGTCGCCCTCCGGCATCAGCGCAGCCTCAGCCCGCGGGGCGTCGCGAGGAAGCCGGCCTGCGCGAGGGCGTCGCCGAGCGGCGAGCCGAGCACGAACTCACCGTTGACCGTCTCGACCGCGAGCTTGTCGACGCGTCCGTCGGTGATCAGCCGCGCAAGCGCACGGGCGGCCGCCTCCAGGTCGAGGGTGGTCGGAGATCCGGTGGACCCGGCCGACCCGGCGTTTCCCGAGGTCCCGGATGCCTCGGACTGGTCGACGAAGCAGAGCATGCTCTTGCCCCCGCGCTCCACGTAGAGCGCGAGCGCGCCGTCGACCAGCACGACCAGTGCCCCTGCCTTCCGGCCCGGTCGGTGCCCGGTGCCCGTCTCGCCGGGGACAGCGGGCCACGGCAGGGCGGCTCCGTACGGATTCGCCGGATCGGTCGCCGCCAGCGCGATCGCCGCGTGATCCGGTTCCTGCGTGTGGTCGGCGACGAACGACCGCAGGCGGTCGACGGTCGGGCCGGTGGCGAACTGCGCGGCACCGAGCGTCTCGATGAAGTACCCCCGTCGGGCGCGTCCGGTCTCCTCGAACCCGCTGAGCACCTTGTACGCGAGGGCGAATCCGCCGGGAACTCCCTCGTTCATCACCGACCCGCGGGTCACGACGCCGTAGCGGTCGAGCAGGGTCTCGGCGGTGGCGTGCGCCCGCACCGTGGAGTCGAGGTCACGGGTCGGCAGAAGCGACCAGCGCCCGGCCACCGTCGGCGGCCCCATCCGTGTCACCATCGCCGAGCGGGCGGCGGCGCGGCCACGGTACATCCGGGCGCGCGTCGGCTGCTTGGGCCGCTTGTGGGCGGCGGACGACCCGGTGAGCGTGCGGAGCGGGGCCAGGGTGTCGTTCGTGATGAGCCCGGCCCAGACCAGATCCCAGAGCGCCGTCACGAGGGCGGTGTCGTCGACCGGCGAGCCGGCGTCGGCTCCGAGCGTGTCGGAGAGCTGGCGGAAGAAGTAGCCGCCACCGCGGCTGAGCGCGGCGAGCACCTGCAGCTGAAGGTCGTCGGTCTCGACGTCGAGCGGCGGCGCGAGAGTCAGCGGAGCGGACTCGGCCAGATGCAGACTGACCCAGCCGTCGTTGCCGGGCAACGATCCGTCGCCCGCCCAGATGACCTCGCCGGTGGCGGTCAGCTCGTCGAGCATGGCCGGGCTGTAATCGTTCACGCGGCTCGGGAGCACCAGCGACTCCCATGCGGAGGCGGGGATGCGCGTGCCGGAGAGCTGCTCGATGACCGAGGCGACCGCATCCACCCCGCGCAGCGTGCCGCCGATGTGCTGCCAGTCGGGGAGGAAGCGCCCGAAGGTGACGGTGTCGACGGGCTCGACCTCGTGGCGGAGGGCGGCGAGCGACATGCGGCGCAGGCGCCGCAGCACCTCGGCGTCGCACCATTCGGAGCCGTGGGCGTGCGGGCGGAACTCGCCCTCGACCACGCGGCGATCGTGCGAGAGGCGGCGGAGAGCATCGTTGGCGACCGCGGCGCCGAGCCCGAACCGCTCGGCGACGTCGGCCGTGACGAAGGGGCCGTGGGTGCGCGCGTACCGGCTGACCAGGTCGCCGAGCGGGTCGTCCACCGGCTCGATGAAGGCCACCGGCACACCGATCGGGAGGGGGACGCCGAGAGCGTCGCGGAGTCGTGCGGCGTCTTCGATGGCGGCATAGCGTTCGTGGCCCGCGATCGTGACGAGCAGGGCGCGCTTGGTGTCGACCAGTTCGCTGAGGTGGACCGCGGCTGTGGCTGCGGTGGCGTGCTCGTCCTCCGTGGCTCCCTGCAGGCGCTCGGCGACCTCGTCGACGCTCAGCGGCCCGAGCATCCGGAGCAGATCGGCGGCGCCCTCGATGCCCCGCACCCGGCGCTCGGGCGCCAGGCGCTGGAGTTCGAGCTCGACGCGCTCGATGACGACCGGGTCGAGCAGCTCGCGCAGCTCGGCGCGTCCGAGCAGCTCGGCCAGCAGTCCCGCGTCGAGCGAGAGTGCGGCCGCGCGTCGTTCGGCGAGAGGACTGTCGCCCTCGTACATGAACGCAGCGACATATCCGAACAGCAGCGACCGCGCGAACGGTGACGCCATCTCGGTGCTCGCCTCGACGAGCCGGATGCGCCGCTGTGCGATCTGCTGGGTCACCTCGTCGAGCGCGGGCAGGTCGTACACGTCTTGCAGGCACTCGCGCACCGTCTCGAGGATGATCGGGAAGCTCGGATACTTGCGCGCGACATCCAGCAGTTGCGAGGCCTTCTGGCGCTGCTGCCAGAGGGGCGAGCGCTTGCCCGGGTTGTACTTGGGCAGCAGCAGGGCGCGGGCGGCGCACTCGCGGAATCGCGCGGCGAAGAGCGCCGACCCGCCGACCTCGTCGGTGACGAGAGCGTCGAGTTCGTTCGGGTCGAACACGAACAGCTCGGCTCCCGGCGGCTGCGACTCCGTGTCGGGGATGCGCACGATGATGCCGTCGTCGGCCGCCATCGCTCCGCCGTCGATGCCGTACTTCTCGCGCACGCGCGCCTGAACCGCCAGCGCCCACGGCGAATGCACCTGCATGCCGAACGGGGAATGCAACACCACGCGCCAGTCGCCGAGCTCGTCGCGGAACCGTTCGACGACGAGCGTGCGGTCGGTCGGGACATGCCCCGTCGCCGTGCGCTGCTCGGCAAGGAAGGCCAGGAGGTTGCCGGTCGCCCACTGGTCGAGGCCGGCCTCGACGCAGCGCAGTTCGGCATCCGTCTCGGAGGCGGAGCTCACCTCGCGGATGAACGCGCCGACCGCACGGCCGAGTTCGGCGGGGCGGCCCAGCCCATCGCCCTTCCAGAACGGCAGGCGTCCCGGCTCGCCGAACGCGGGCGTCACGAGCACGCGGTCGTGGGTGATCTCCTGGATGCGCCAGCTGGTCGAGCCGAGGGCGAAGACATCGCCGACCCGCGACTCGTACACCATCTCCTCGTCGAGCTCGCCGACCCTGCTCGCCTTCTCGCCGACCATGTAGACGCCGAACATCCCGCGGTCGGGAATCGTGCCGCCACTCGTGACCGCCAGGCGTTGCGCCCCCGGGCGTCCGGTGATGGTGCCCGTGTCGCGATCCCACACGACGCGCGGACGCAGCTCGGCGAACTCGTCGGAGGGGTAGCGGCCGGCGAGCAGGTCGAGGGTGGCGTCGTAGGCGCTGCGCGGGAGGGTGGCGAACGGCGCGCTCCGGCGCACCGTGTCGAACCAGTCGTCGGCGTCGATCGGCTCGAGCGCGGTGGCGGCGACCGTCTGCTGGGCCAGGATGTCGAGCGGATTCGTCGGCACGCGCAGCGTCTCGATCATGCCGGAGGTCATCCGCTCGCTCGCGACCGCCGAGTGGATGAGGTCCGCCCGGTGCTTGGGGAACACGATGCCGCGGGAGACCTCGCCCACCTGATGGCCGGCGCGACCGACGCGCTGCAGCCCGCTCGCGACCGACGGTGGTGCCTCGACCTGAACGACCAGGTCGACCGCGCCCATGTCGATGCCGAGTTCGAGGCTCGACGTGGCGACGACGCAGCGCAGCCGGCCCGACTTGAGGTCGTCTTCGATGAGCGCCCGCTGCTCCTTGCTCACCGAGCCGTGGTGGGCCCTGGCCAGCACGAGAGAATCCGGGTCGTCCGTGATCGCCTCGCGGGAGCCGCGGGTCTGGCCGGAGGCGCCGAGCATCTCGGCGGGGGCGCGCTTCTGGGCGGGCCGCGTTGCTGCTTGTGCTCCGTGCGCTGCCGGCGTTCCTTGCGCGCCGGCGGGACCGTCCGTCGTGTCGTGCTCGAAGGGGCTGCCGTCGTCGTCGCGGGGGACGAACGAGTCGCCGCCGAGGATGCGCTCCTCGTAGATCTCGTTGAAGCGCGCGGTGAGGCGTTCGGCCAGGCGGCGCGAGTTCGCGAACACGATGGACGACCGGTGCTCGAGCACGCGATCGACGATCGCCTCCTCGACGTGCGGCCAGATCGATCCCGCCTGAGGCGGCGACCCGTCGTCGTTGCCGCTCGCGAAGGTCGAGGTGCCGAGCTCGCTCATGTCTTCCACGGGCACCACGACCCGCAGGTCGAACCGCTTGCCGGACGGCGGCGAGACGACCTCGACGGGCGACCGCCCGCCGAGGAAGCGCGCCACCTCCTCCGGGGGCCGCACGGTGGCGGAGAGTCCGATGCGCTGCGCGGGCTGCGGGAGCATCGCATCCAGCCGCTCGAGCGAGAGGGCGAGGTGGGCGCCCCGCTTGGTGGCGGCGACGGCGTGCACCTCGTCGACGATCACGGTCTCGACGGTCGCCAGGGTCTCGCGCGCGGCCGACGTCAGCATCAGGAACAGCGACTCCGGCGTCGTGATCAGGATGTCGGGCGGAGTCTTCACCAGGGCGCGGCGGTCGGCGGACGGGGTGTCGCCGGAGCGCACGCCGACCGTGACGTGGGGCGGCTCGGCGCCGAGGCGCTTCGCGGTCTGGGTCACACCGACGAGCGGGGCGCGCAGGTTGCGTTCGACGTCGACGCCGAGCGCCTTCAGCGGCGAGATGTAGAGCACGCGCGTCCCCGGCGCCTCATCCGGCTGCTTGACGCGGGCCGCGAGACGATCGATCGCCCACAGGAACGACGCGAGAGTCTTGCCGGAGCCGGTCGGCGCGATGACCAGCGCGTGGCGGCCGCGGGAGATGGCGTCCCAGGCCCCGACCTGAGCGGGCGTCGGCGCGGCGAAGGCCCCGCTGAACCACTCACGGGTCGCAGGGGAGAACCGGTCGAGCACGTCGCTCATCCTTCTATCCTCCCCCCGACCACCGACACTCGCGAGGGCGGCTGCGGGTGCGCGGCGAAAGGTCGGGCATCCGGTCAGCGGGGGAGCTGAGCGCGGATGAAGGCCGAGATGTCGGCCAGCTCGCGGGACGATATCGCATGCCCCATGCCCTCGTAGATGCGGGCATCCAGTGCGGCGTGGTCCGGGAGCCACTCGGCCGTGCGCGCCACCGCCGCCGCGCCGATCACCTCGTCCAGCGTTCCGCGCCCCCAGAACACCGGAGTGCGTCGCTCGGCGAGTGCCGCATCCCCCGGCTGCTCTCCCTGCACGGCGAATCCCGACAGCTGCACCGCGTAGTCGAAGCGTTCCGGTGCGAGCCGCAGCAGTTGCAGCGCCATCGCGCCGCCCTGTGAGAATCCGAGAAGGCCCGTCGGCGTGGGCGGCTGCTCGTCGAGCCAGTCGAGCACCGCGCGGGCGGCAGCGTCGGCGTTGGAGGCCATCGGATCGCCGGGCACATTCGTGAACCGCGAGAACCAGGCGAAGCCCGGCCCCTCGGGGATCGGCGCCCGAACGGATGCGATGACCGGCTCGAGCGGCAGGTATGCGGAGATCCCGAAGAGGTCGGCCTCGTCGGAGGCGTACCCGTGCATCAGCACCAGCAGTGGCCGGCCGGCGCGGTCGCGTTCCGAGGCGGACCAGAGCACGGCGTCGCGGTCGATGGTGAGGTCGGGCGAGGGGAGGGACACGCGGACTCCTGGCTGACGGCGAGCGAAGGCTCCATTCTCTCGCCTCGTCGTCCGCCGTCCCTCACATTCAGTCTCTTCACCAGGTTTTCCACAGTTCCGGATGCACGCACCCCTGGCGCCGGACGTTCCGTAGGATCAGTGCATGAGCGTGCGCACCCCGGACCCCACTCCCGACCCGCTGCCCGACGGCCCGCAGCCGGGGCCCGCCTGGCTGAGCGACATCGAGCTCGAAGAGGTACGCCGCCGGCTGCCTCTGCTGTACGTGGAGGCCGTGCCGGTGCGGGTCGACGGGCTCGGCCAGGTCACCGAGGTCGGAGTGCTGCTGCGCGCCAACGCCGTCGGCGAGATGACGCGAACGCTCGTCTCCGGCCGCGTGATGTACGGCGAGACGCTGCGCGAGGCGCTTTTCCGGCACCTCGAGAAGGACCTCGGGCCGATGGCGTTCCCGCAGCTGCCCGCCAGCCCGGTGCCCTTCTCGGTCGCCGAGTACTTCCCCATGCCGGGCGTCACCCCGTTCACGGACGATCGGCAGCATGCTGTCTCACTCGCTTACGTCGTGCCGGTCACCGGCACCTGCGAGCCCCGACAGGACGCACTCGAACTCACCTGGATGCTGCCGGAAGAGGCCGTGTCACCCAGCATCTCCGAAGAGATGGAGGGCGGACGCGGCGTGCTGCTCAAGTCGGCGCTCGCTTCGGTCGGCCGCATCGTCTGAGCGCGCTCGCGTCTGCGCGCGCTCGCGTCCGCGCGTCCGCGCGCGTCTGCCGCGCCCGGCTGCGCGTCTGCCGCCCGGCTCGCATAACTCCGGACGTCGGAGGCCCATCCGCGCTGGAGTTCCGGAGTTATGCGGGAGCGCGCGGTGTGTCGGGACGGAGTTCCGGAGTTACGGGGCGGGATGGTCGTCGGGCGGATCAGAACTCCGGCTTGACGGCTACAACGGAGCGGGGATGGTCGTCAGCCCGAACCGCAACTCCGGAAGGTTGGAGCCTGTCCGCGCCGGGGTTCCGGAGTTATGCGGGGGCGCGTGGCGTGTCGGACAAGGGTTCCGGAATTACGGAACGGGCATGGCCGTCGGGCGGAATCACAACTCCGGAGTGTTGAGGTCTGTCCGCGCCGGAGTTCCGGAGCTATGCAGGCGAAGGCGGCGTGTCGGGACGGAGTTCCGGAATTGTGGAACGGGGATGGCCGTCAGGTCGACTGCGGCTCCCGGGGTCGCGGAGCGGGGATGGCCGTCGGGCCGACTGCGGCTCCGGGGTCGCGGAGCGGGGATGGCCGTCGGGCCGACTGCGGCTCCCGGGGTCGCGGAGCGGGGATGGTCGTCGGGCGGGATGACAACTCCGGAAGGTTGAGGCCTATCCGCCCGTGAGTTCCGGAGTTATGCGGGAGTCGGCGGCGTGTCGGGATGGAGTTCCGGAGTTGTGCGCAGAGCGCAGAGCGCAGCGGGCGGCGGCGCGCAGCGCCTAGCGCCGCACCGGGCGCAGGCCGTCGACCGCCAGGTCGATCACGCGGTCGCGCTGTGCGTCGTCGTCGAATGCGACGCTCGCGATGCCCGAGATCATCCGCACCACGTCGCCGATCTCCGTGTCCTCGCGCACGACCCCGGCGGCCTGCGCGCGCTTGAGCAGCGGTTCCCCGGCCGAGTACAGCGACGTGCGGCAGGTGAGCAGAACGGGTGAGTCCTTGTTGAGGCCGTCGACGAGCGCCTTCTTGGTGCCGACGTAGGTGATGAAGCGGTGCAGCCAGGTGTCGAACGCGTCCCACGGCTCCAGGGATGCCGCCTCGGATGCCGCGCGCACTACCGATTCGACTTCGTCGACGTAGACCGCCTCGACGAGGGCGTCGCGCGTAGGGAAGTTGCGGTAGAGCGTGCCGATGCCGACCCCCGCCTGGCGGGCGATCTCCTCCAGGGAGGCGCTGGTGCCGTTCGCGGCGAACCCGTCGCGCGCGGCGGCGAGGAGCGCGTCGAAGTTGCGACGCGCATCCGCCCGCTGCGGACGCGTGACCGTTGCAGTGGCGACGGTACCGGCGACGGTACCGGTCTCGGTGCCGGCGCTCGTCTGTTCGGCGGTGCCCAAAAAAACCTCCACGAAAAACTTGATTACCGGAGGCACCCTCCGCTACGCTGATCTAGTAAGCGGAGGCAACCTCCGATCGGAGCCTCCCTCCATTCTAGCCGACATTCCGTCGGTGAACACCCTTTTTTCGAGGAACGGATACCTCACATGTCTCGATCCCGTCCCGGCCTCACCTTCGCCATCCTGGCGTTGAGTGTCGGCTCCTTCGCCACTCTGCAATCTCTCGTCGTCCCGGTGCTCCCGGTGATCCAGTCCGACCTCGGCACCACCACCGCCGGCGCCACCTGGACCATGACCGCCTGGCTGATCTCGGCCGCCGTCGCCACCCCGCTGCTCGGCCGGGTCGGTGACATGGTCGGCAAGCGCCGCATCCTGATCCTCGCGCTCGCCGCCGTCGCCATCGGCAGCGTCATCGCCGCCTTCTCGCCCACGATCGGCAGCCTGATCGGCGCCCGCATCATCCAGGGCCTGGGCGGGGCGATGTTCCCGCTCGCGTTCGGGATCGCTCGCGACGAGCTCCCGTCGAACCGCCTCGCCTCCGCCATCGGCGCGCTCGCATCCATCATCGCGATCGGCAGCGGCATCGGCACCGTACTCGCGGGACCGCTCGCCGACGTGCTCGGCTGGCGAGGGCTGTTCCTCGTGCCTGTCGTCTTCACCGTCACCGGCGCCATCCTGGCCCGCATCTTCATCCCCGAGTCGCGCACCCGCGCTCCCGGCGGCATCAACCCGTGGTCGGCCGTGCTGCTCTCCAGCTGGCTCGTCGCCCTGCTGCTCCCGCTGAGCACCGGCAACCAGTGGGGATGGGGATCGCCGGGCGTGATCGGGCTGTTCGTCCTGGCCGTGCTGCTGCTCGCCGCGTGGGTGATCGTGGAGCTCCGCTCGCACAGTCCTCTCGTCGACATGCGCATGATGCGTCTGCCCGCCGTGTGGTCGATGAACGCCGCGGCTGTGTTCGTCGGCGCCGCGATGTTCGCGGTGTTCGCGTTCTTCCCGCGGTTCGTTCAGACGCCCACGGCGAGTGGATACGGTCTGGGGGCCTCCGTCTCCGAGTCGGGTCTGCTGCTGCTGCCGATGCTCGTGACGATGGCGGTGACCGGATTCGCCAGTGGGCCGTTGT
The DNA here is from genome assembly GCF_027921845.1 of Leifsonia poae. Lineage (GTDB taxonomy): Bacteria > Actinomycetota > Actinomycetes > Actinomycetales > Microbacteriaceae > Leifsonia > Leifsonia poae. The sequence goes on along the minus strand of NZ_BSEN01000003.1, from coordinate 46,857 downwards.
CGCGCTGGCTCGGGTTCCGCAGTCAGATCGTCTACGCGGCCGCGGTGATGGGGCTCTCGAGCATCTCGATGGCGCTGTTCCACGCGACCCTGGTGCAGGTGACCGTCGCCGCCGGCGTGTTCGGGATCGGCCTCGGCCTCGTCTATGCCGCGATCACGAGCGTCGTCGTCCAGAGCGTTCCGCCCACCCAGACGGGCATCGCGACCGGGATGAACGCCAACCTCCGCACGATCGGTTCCGCCATCGGGGCGGCCCTGATGACCGCCATGGTCACCGGCGCGACCGAGCCCAGCGGGCTCCCGGCGGAGTCCGGCTACACCGAGGGCTTCCTCACTGCGGGTCTGCTGGCGTTCGGGGCCGTGATCGTCACCGGAGTGGCGATGCTGATCGCGCGTCCGCGCCGCACGTCGGCCGCCGAGGAGATCGTCACCACGCCCGAGTCGCCCTTCGCCGAGAGCGAGGTCGCGCTCGAGCTCGAGCCCACGCGCGCCGAGGAGCCCACGCGCGACCGCGCGCTGGAGCCCGCTCTCCGCTGACCCCGGCGCACGAACAAAGGAGGCGGCGCACCGACCGGTGCGCCNCTCCGTGTTCAGGCCGGCAGGCGGTCAGGCCGTCACGCCGTCCGGCCGTCAGGCGGACGCCGGCGCGTCGGCCACGACGACCTCGACGCCGACCGCGCGCAGGCGGTCGAGCTCGTCCGGGTCGGCCGAGCTGTCGGTGATGAGCATCGCCACCTGGTCGATCCCCGCGTTCTGGGCCAGGGCGACGCGTCCGACCTTGGAGCCGTCGGCCACGACGACCGTGCGCTGCGCCTTCGCGACCATCGCATGGTTCGTGCGCGCCTCGGTCTCGTCGTGCGTGGTGACGCCGGCCGCGGCGCTGATGCCGTCAGCGCCCAGGATGGCCGTGCCGACGTTGACGGCGTTGAAGGTGCTCTCGGCCAGGGCGCCGACGAGTTCGAGGGACTGCGGGCGCAGGAATCCGCCGGTCATCACGACGCGCACTCCGGCGTAACCGGAGAGCAGGCCGGCGATCGACAGCGAGTTGGTGACGACGGCGATGTCGTGGTGGTGAGCGAGCTCGCGGGCGACGCTGGCCGTGGTGGTGCCGCCGCTCAGCGCGACGACGTAGCGCTCGGCGGGCAGGCGTTCGACCATCGCGCGGGCGATGGCGCGCTTGGCGTCCTGGAAGCGGGTGTCCCGCAGGGCGACCGGGATCTCACGGCCTCGGTCGACAGCGGATGCCCCGCCGTGCGTGCGCAGGATCAGGTTCTGGTCGGCGAGGTCGGAGAGGTCGCGCCGTGCGGTGGCCGCCGAGATCCCGAGTCGTGCCGAGAGGTCGGCGAGGCTGATCGAGCCGTGCTCCGAGATGAGATCGAGGATCTCGACCATGCGCTGGGCGCGACGGCCGGAGGTGACACGAGCGATCAGCGTTTCGGTGGCCGTGGCGACCATGCGACGTCCTTTCATCCCCAGTAACCGCAAATCGATCAGTCGATATGATCACTTTATCTGCGATTCGCTCATTCTGTTGCGCGGAATCGACACACTATCGCATGATCGCTCCATGCCTCAGATTGTTTTCGTCGGCGCGGGAAGCGTCGTGTTCACCCGCCAGCTGCTCGCCGACCTCTTCCGCTTCGACGACCTGCCCCCGCTGCGCATCGTCCTGCACGACATCAACGCCGAGCGACTCGAGGTCGCCCGCGGCACGGCCGAGCAGGTGGCGGCGCGCTTCGGCCGCACCGCTGAGATCGTGACCGCACTCGACCGGCGCGACGCGCTGGCCGGCGCCGACTTCGTGATCAACATGATCCAGGTCGGCGGCATCGACGCGACCAGGGTCGACCTCGAGGTCCCTGCCGCAGCAGGGCTCCGCCAGACGATCGGCGACACCACGGGCGTCGGCGGCGTGTTCCGCGCGCTGCGCACCTTCCCCGTGCTCTCCGGCATCGCGGCCGACATGCTCGAGCTCTGCCCCGACGCGTGGTTCCTCAACTACACCAACCCGATGGCGATGAACGTGTGGTGGATGTCGCAGGTGGCGCCGCAGATCAAGACCGTCGGCCTGTGCCACAGCGTCTACTGGACCGTGCACGACCTGTGCGCGCTGATCGGCGTTCCGGTCGAAGGAACGCACTACCGAGCGGCCGGCGTGAACCACCAGTCGTGGCTCGTCGAGTGGTCCCGCGACGGAGAGGACCTGTATCCGCGACTACGCGAGGCGATCCGCAACGACCCGGAGCTGCAGCGACGCGTTCGCGTCGAGATCTTCTCCCGCATCGGCTTCTACCCGACCGAGACCAGCGAGCACTCCGCCGAGTACCTCTCGTGGTTCCTGCGCTCCGACGAGCAGATCGAGAAGTACCGGCTGCGTCCGCTGGAGTACATCGGCATCTCGGAGGAGAACGTAGCCGAGTTCGAGCACGCCAAGGTCGCCCTCGCGGCAGGCGAGGCGCTGGAGCTCGAGGAGGGAGCGGCGGAGTACGCACCCCAGGTCATCCACTCGATCCTCACCGGCACGCCGCGCACCATCCACGCGAACGTCGTCAATCACGGCCTGATCTCGAACCTGCCGGAGGGCGCGGTCGTCGAGGTCCCCGCGACGGTGGATGCGTCGGGTGTGCATCCCGAGGTCTTCGGGGCGATCCCGAGCCAGGGCGCCGCGCTCAACCGCACGTACCTGTCGGTCGCCGAGCTCGCCGTCGAGGCGGCCAGGACGGGCGACCCCGCCCGCGTGCGGCAGGCCGTGCTGACCGACCCGAACGCGAGCTCGACGCTGACGCCGCAGCAGATCTGGGACCTCTGCGACGAGCTCACCGCCGCTCACGCAGCGCTGCTCCCTGTCGCTCTCGGCGGCACGCTGGAGAACGCCGTCCGCTGACGACCGGTGCCCGGCACCGACGTCTGACGCCCGCCGTGTGCCCCGGCCTAGAGCCCGAGCACGCGGCGGGCGTTCGCGGCGTACACCCCCGTGAGCAGCGCGGGATCGAGCGCGAGCGCCGACACCGCCCACCGTCCCTGTCCGGGGATCTCGCTCTCCGTGTCGTACGAGAAGCCCTCGTCGGCCGTCTCGAAGAACCGGTAGTGCAGCCGGTACTGCTCGGCGCTCGCCGGGTAGATGTCCGTGCCGAACAGCACCTGCTCCGGATGCTCGGCCACCAGCCGGGCGAAGCGGCGCGGCTGGCGTCCGAGCTCGGCCATGCGGCCGGCCGTGTCGATCGTGTAGTTCGGGGCCACGTCGAGCAGCTTCGCGACCCGGTCGAGGTCTTCGGCGGCGCATCCGGCGTGCGCGCCGATGAAGGTCGTTCCCGGGCAGGCGAGCACCAGCGCCGCATGGGCGTCGAGCAGGGCGTCGAACGACGGATGGCGTTCCCGGTCGCCGAACCACCAGTCCGGCACCTCGGCGAGCTCGTCGAGGCGCTCGTTGTGGCGGTCGGCGGGCTCGAAGAAAGCGATCGGGTCGGCGGTGTGGATCAGCACCGGCAACCCGAGCTCCCCGGCGTGACGCAGCACCTCGATGACGCGGTCGTCGTCGGGGGAGATCAGGGCTCCGTCGGCGTCGCGCACCATGAGCCCGAGGCTCTTCCACACCTTGACACCGCGTGCGCCCCTGGCGACGCTGTCGTCGAGCGATGCGCGGAGGGCGCCGACGCCATCCGGCTCGGCGAGCCGCGCCCAGTCGAGCTGGCAGAACGTGACGAACCGGCCGGGATGCGCGCGGTCGTAGCGTTCGACGTTGGCCGTGACCTCGTCGTCCCACAGGCCGTCGAGGTTCACGATGGTCTCGACACCGCAGTCGTCCATCATCGCCACCAGGGCCGGCACGTCGTCGATCAGCCATTCGCCGTCGTTGAGCCAGCGGCCGAGATGATTGTGCACGTCGACGACGGGCGAAGCGGGTCGGTCGACGGCGCTCTGCGCGGCGCGCAGCTGACTGCGCGGCGCCCAATCGGCCAGGCGGAGTTCCGCGAGTCGGGACCAGTCGGGGTGGGGCATCCGAAACCTCTCTGTAACAAACGATCACCTAGAGTGAGCGATCTGGACATTTTCGTTGTCAAACGCTCATTGTGCGCCAATGATAAGTCCAATGCGCAGAGCAGCGCGCCTCATGGACCGACCCACAGGAGTACCCACTCGTGACATTGACCTCCCGCGAAATCACCAGTCAGCCTGCGATCTGGCGGGAGGCCCTCGCCGGCCACTCTGAGCGTGCCACCGCGCTGCTCACCCTGCCGGGCTCCCGGATCCTCGTGCTCGGCTGCGGCACCTCGGCCTTCGTCGCCGAGTCGTTCGCCGCCCTGCGGGAGTCCGCCGGTTTCGGTGAGACCGATGCCGCCTACGCCTCCGAGCCCTGGCCCTGGCGCAACTACGACGCTGTGATCGTCCTCAGCCGTTCCGGCACGACGACCGAGGCGATCGACGCGCTCGACCGCGTTCCGGCGGGCGTGCGCACGATCGTGGTGACGGGTGTCGCCGATTCGCCGCTGGCCGACCGTGCCGACGACGTGCTCCTGCTCGACTTCGCCGACGAGGAATCGGTCGTGCAGACGCGCTTCCCCACCACGTTCCTCCTGCTGGCGCGTGCCGCCTTCGGAGAAGACGTCAGCGCGCTCCCCGACGAGGCGGAGAAGGCGCTCGGTCGCCCGCTCGACATCGACGTCGCCGCGTTCTCGCACTTCGTCTACCTCGGAAGCGGCTGGACCTACGGTCTCGCACAGGAGGCGGCACTGAAGATCCGCGAGGCCGCTCAGGCCTGGGCCGAGTCGTACCCGCTGCTCGACTACCGCCACGGCCCGCTCGCCGTCGCCGACAGCCGTTCGCTCGTCTGGATCATCGGGCGCGTCGAGCGCAGCCTCGTCGCCGACATCGAGTCGACAGGGGCGACGGTCGTCTCGGGCGTCGGCGACCCCCTCGTCGAGCTGGCGGATGCGCAGCGTCTGGCCGTCGCCATCGCAGAACTGCGCGGACTCGATCCCGACTCCCCGCGCAACCTCACCCGCTCGATCGTCCTCAGCTGACCCCGAGCCTTCACAGCACCGAGAGAGGAACCGAAGATGTCATTCCCGCTCCGCACCAGCACGAAGGCCAGGCGAGCTATCCGCCTCACCGGCCTGATCGCCGTCGCCAGCGTCGCTGTCGCCCTCGCAGGCTGCAGCGGCTCGCAGGGCTCGACGACCCTCGACACCAAAGCCAAGGTCAAGATCGAGGTGTGGTCGGGCCAGGTCGACGCCGCTCAGACCGCGATCGAGGGCCTCGCGAAGGAGTTCGAGAAGGCGCATCCCAACGTCACCGTCGACCTGTCGCCCGGCGCCTCGTCGACCGATCAGCTGCTGCAGAAGCTCTCTGCCGGCTTCGCGGGCAACCAGTACCCGGACATGTCGTACGCGTTCGGTTCCTGGGCGGGCCAGCTCGAAGCATCCGGCCGCACGCTCGATATCTCGAGCGACGTGAAGAAGCCCGCTGTGAAGTGGGATGAGTTCACCGCGGCGGCGCGCGGAACGGCGCAGCCGACGGGCAAGAAGGTCATCGGGTTCCCGGCGGTCGTCGACAACATCGGCCTCCTCTACAACAAGACCCTGTTCGACAAGGCGGGCCTCGCGTATCCGACCAAGGACTGGACCTGGGACGACTTCCGCGCTGCGGCCAAGAAGCTCACCGATTCGGCCAACCACATCTACGGCTACGGCTACTCGGTCTCCGGCAGCGAGGAGACGACCTGGCAGTTCTGGCCGCACCTGTGGCAGAACGGCGGCAAGATCCTGTCGAGCGACGGCACCAAGGCGGAGTTCGCCTCCCCGGCCGGCGATGACGCCCTGAGCTTCCTCCGGTCCATGGCCGTCGACGACAAGAGCGTCTACCTCGACCAGACGGACACGAAGTTCGGCCAGCTGTTCGTCAGCAACCGCATCGGCATGATCACCTCCGGCCCGTGGCAGCTCTCCGACCTGAAGATCGGCGGCACCAAGTACGGCGTCGTCCAGCTCCCCGGCACGGACGGCGACCACCAGACGGTCTCCGGGCCCGACATCTGGGCGCTGTTCGACCACAAGGACGCCAACCGTGCATACTGGACCACCCAGTTCGCCCAGTGGCTGACCTCGGCGGAGCAGGACGAGCGCTTCAACGTCGCCGTCGGCAACCTCCCGCTGCGTTCGTCGGAGGCGACCTCCGACGCGGTCAAGAAGGAATCCGCCGCCTACCCCGGCTACGACGTCTTCGTCGCCAACTCGCAGAACGTCAAGGAGACGCGACCGACCACGAAGGGCTACGCAGCGCTCTCCGTCGAGATCGGCAAGGCCATCTCGTCGGTGCTCCAGGGCCAGGGCGAGCCCCAGGCCGCCCTCGACAAGGCCGCGTCGGCCGCCGACTCCCAGATGAGCAAGTAGGCGTGGGCGGGAACATCCTGATGGCAGACACCGCCGCCCCCACGGTCGGGCACGACACGGCACCGGATGCGACGCGCGCGCGTCGCGTCCGGCGCCGGCAGGGGCTGAAGTCGGCACTGACCGGATGGGGGTTCGTCGCTCCGGCGACCGTCATCATCCTGGGTCTGTCGATCTTCCCGGCGGTGTGGGCGTTCATCCTGTCGTTGCAGACCTGGGACGGCTTCAGCCAGCCCACGTTCGTCGGAGGCGCCAACTACGCGGCGCTGGTGACCGACGCCGACTTCTGGAACGCGGTGCGGAACACACTCGGCTACACCGTGCTGTTCGTGCCGGCCTCCGTGCTGCTCGGGCTCTTCCTCGCGGTGGCGCTGAACCGGCGCATCCGGTGGATGGGGTTCTACCGCACCGCGATCTTCGTGCCGTTCGTCGCGTCGGCGGCGTCGACGGGCATCCTCTCGACCTACCTGTTCAGCCCGCAGTTCGGGCTCGTGAACAACGTGCTGCGCGTGCTGCACCTGCCGCAGCAGGGCTGGCTCGACGACCCGCATCAGGCGATGCTGGTGATCGCGATCATGTCGCTGTGGGGATCGGCGGCCTTCACGACCGTGATCTATCTGGCCGCCCTTCAGGATGTGCCGTCCGACCTGATCGAGGCCGCCAGGATCGACGGCGCGAACCCGTGGCAGACGTTCTGGCGCATCGTCTGGCCGCAGCTCGCGCCCGTGACCGTGTTCGTGACGATCTGGCAGACCATCCAGGCGATCCAGCTCTTCGACCTCGTCTACACGACGACCCGCGGCGGCCCGCTGGATGCGACCAAGACGATCGTGTACTTCCTGTACGAGAAGGCGTTCCGCTCGCTGCAGTTCGGCTACGGCTCGGCGGCGGCCTATGTGCTGTTCGCCGCGACCCTGCTCATCACCATCTTCGTCGTGCTCTACTCGCGGCGTAAGGGTTCGGAGGCGTTCTGATGACCACGGTATTCGACGAGGTCTCGTCGTCGTCCCTCGAGGTGGCCGCCCGCGTCGGCGCCGAGCCCGGTCACCGCAAGCGGAAGCTGAGCGGCTGGCACTTCGTGCTGTTCCCGATCGCGATCCTGTTCCTCGTGCCCTTCGTGCAGATGGCGCTCGCGTCGTTCTCGCCGGCGAAGGAACTGGTCGCGTTCCCGCCCCCGTTCATCCCGTCGCACTTCACGATCGACGGCTACGTGAAGCTGTTCGGCACGACCGACATCCTGCTCTGGCTGGGCAACACTGTGCTCGTCTCCGGAACCGCGATCATCTCGAACCTGGTGCTGTGCTCGCTGGCCGGATACGGCTTCGCCCGGTTGAAGTTCGCCGGCCGCAACTTCGGGTTCCTGATGATCCTGGCGACCATCATGATCCCCACCCAGCTGCTGATGATCCCCACCTACATCCTGTTCGCGACCCTCGGGCTGCTCAACGGGCTCGGAGCGGCGATCGTGCCGTGGCTGGCGACGGCCTTCGGGATCTTCCTGATGCGGCAGTTCTTCCTGTCGCTGCCGGCGGAGCTCGAAGAGGCCGGGGCGATCGACGGCTGCAACCGGTGGCAGATCTTCTTCCGCATCGTGCTGCCGCTGGCGCGGCCGGCCCTGGCGACGCTCGCGATCTTCACGCTGCTGGGCGCCTGGAACGACCTCGTCTGGCCGCTCATCGCGATCAACAACCAGCAGTCGTTCACGCTGCAGCTCGGCATCGCGAACTTCCAGGGTGCGCACCAGACGGACTGGAGCCTGATTATGGCGGGCAACGTCATCGCGACGCTGCCGCTCATCCTGTTCTTCCTCTTCGCGCAGCGGCAGTTCATCGCGACCATGACCTTCTCCGGCCTCAAGGGATGAGCGGGATCGAGGTGCTGGTGGTCGGGGACGCGAACCCCGACCTGCTGCTGACCGGCGACACCGTTCCCCGGTTCGGCCAGGTGGAGCAGCTGCTCGACGGGGCGGACCTGCTGCTCGGTGGCAGCGCGGCGATCGTGGCGTGTGGGCTCGCCCGGCTCGGAGTGCGCACGGCGCTCGCCGCGGTCGTGGGCGCCGACCAGTTCGGCCGCTTCGTGCTCGACCGCCTCGATGAGCGGGGAGTGGACACATCAGCGGTCACCGTCTCGGACGGCATGCCGACCGGCCTGTCGGTGATCCTCTCCGAGCCGCACGACCGCGCGATCCTCACCCTGCCGGGAACGATCCCGAGCCTGACCGTCGACGCCGTGCGCGACGCCGTCGAGCGGTTGGCTCCGCGTCACGTGCACGTCGCCTCGTACTTCCTGCAGCCGTCACTTGCGTCGCGGATGGCGGAGCTTTTCGGCTGGCTCCGTGCCCGCGGGGTGACGATCAGCCTCGACACGAACTGGGACCCGGCCGAGGCGTGGACCGGGCTCGACGAGGTGCTGCCGCTGGTGAGCGTCTTCCTGCCCAACGCCGAGGAGGCTCTGGCGGTCGGTGCAGCGGTCGGTGCGGTCGGGGCGGTCGCGGGCCAGGTCGGCACTGGGTCCTTCGAGGACGCGGGAGCCCGGCTCTCCGCGCTCGGCTGCCGGGTCGTCGTGAAGGCCGGCGCAGAGGGCGGGATCGCCTTCGAGCGCGGTGAGGCCGTCGGGCGGGCATCCGGTCTGGTGGTGGACGTCGTCGACACGACCGGCGCCGGCGACAGCTTCGACGCCGGATACCTGGCGGCGCTGGTGCGCGAGGTGGCGACCGAGGACGAGCGGCTGCGCTGGGCCGCGGCGGCGGGATCGCTGTCGGTGCGCGGTGGCGGCGGCACGGCGGCGCAGGCGACCGAAGCGGAGCTGGCCGGGTTGTTCGCACGTTCCTGACGCGCGCCGTGCGTCAGCCGGCGCTGCCGTCGGTGAGCTGTGCCGGGCAGTTTCCGTCGGCGTCGGCGGCGAGCTCGAAGTGCCAGGCCTCGTTGGCGTAGATCTGGCAGAGGCCGTACTCGGCGCCGAAGCGGTTCAGCCAGTCCATCGCGTCAGCGGTCGCGATGTCGACGGCTTCGCCGCGGACGTGCTTCGACTGGTCGCCGGGCTTCACCCAGCGTTCCGCCTCGCTCGTGCTGCCGTACTTCACGACGGCGCGGTCGAAGAGGTATTGCTGGTAGCGCTCACTGCGCCAGCCGTCGGCGATGGTGAACGTCACGTCGCGGTGGGCGGCGGATGCGGCGGCGCGATCGAGCGCGGAGCGCAGCCGGGGAACGAGCCGGGTCACCGCCGGCACGTCGTCGGTGAGCGCCACGCTCTCGCCGTCGGGGATGTAGCCATCGTCGGGCCCGAGCTGGTCGGCGCTCGACACGTGCTCGACGGGTGGTGCTGCGGTCTGTCCGGCCGCGGAAGCCGAGCATCCGGTGAGGGCTGCTGCGGTGAGGACGAGAAGGAGGGCTGCTGCGGTGCGGGCAGCGGAAAAGGCTCGGAGGGGCACGACGGGTCCTTTCGGGTACCCGTCAAGCCTCTCCGAGCCGTCCGCCCTGCGAATCGGGCGAGCGATGCATCCGCCTCGTTCGCAGGGATGATGCTGCTAGCCGGCCACCGTGAAGCTCGCCGACAGGGAGGCTGTCGACGAATCGCCCACGTGCACGCCGTAGGTTCCCGGTGCCGTCTCCCACGCGTGACTGGTTGTGTTCCAGTACGAGAGCGGCTCGTTCGCCGCCGACGGATCGATCACGACGCTCACCTTCTTGGACGCCCCCGGTGACAGGGTCACCGAGTCGAATCCGACCAGTCGCTGTCCCGGCTCGCCCGTGCTGCTCGGCAGAGTCAGGTACACCTGCGCCGGGGTCGAGCCGGCCTTCGTGCCGGTGTTCTTCACCGTGAAGCTCACCGTGATCTTACGATCCGGGTTGTTCTGAACAGCGGGTGTGATCTGCAGCTTGCTGAAGCTGAAGCCCGTGTACGAGAGGCCGAATCCGAACGGGAACAGCGGTTCGATGTTCTTGCTCTGATACCACTTGTAGCCGACGGCCAGCCCTTCGCTGTAGGCGACCTGGCGGATCGTCGTTCTGTCGGTGGCAGGCCGTGTCGGCGAACCGTTGACGAGCCCCGGATACTGCGCAGGCGTGCTGGTCGGGGTGTCCGCGAGCGACTTCGGGAACGTCATCGGGAGGTGACCCGAGAAGTTCACGTCGCCGTAGAGGAGCCGCGCGAGAGCGTTGCCCTGCTGTTCGCCCGGGTACCAGGCCTCGACGACGCCCTTGACCTGGCCGAGCCACGGCATCGCCGTCGCCGTACCCGTCTCGAGCACCGCCACCGTGTTCGCGTTCGCTGCGGCGACGGCCGAGATCAGGGCGTCACCGTTCCCGTCCAGAGACAGGTCGGCGCGGTCGGCGCCTTCGCCTTGCGTGGTGTAGCCGAACACGATCGCCACGTCGGCGGCTTTCGCGGCCGCCGCAGCGGCAGCCGGGTCGGCGCCGTTGTTGAACGTCACCGTGGCTCCCACGCTGGCAGCGCGTGCTGTGATCGCGTCGAGCGGCGCCACCACGTTCGGGCAGGCCACGGCCGGTCCGAAGTTGTGCATGGCGCACACCGTCGCCGCGCTCACTCCGTTCGTCGGTGTCGCCGAGGCGGTCGGGCCGATGATCGCGATCGTCTTCACCGACTTCTTCAGCGGCAGGATGCTGTCAGTGTTCTGCAGCAGCACCGATCCCTGTTCCGCCACCTGCCGCGCGACCGCCTTGTGGGCATCCGTCGACGACGACGTGGACGGCGTGGAGGGGAGCGGGTGGTCGAAGAGCCCCGCCTCGATGTACGCGTGCACCACCCGGAACGCGGCCTTGTCGATCTGGGCCACGGTCACGGCTCCGCTGTCGATCGCGGCGCCGATGTTGGTCGGGTTGTAGAACTTCGGAGCGTTGAGCTCCTGGTCCAGCCCCGCGTTGAGCGAGGGCGCGGTCGAGTGCACGGCACCGAAGTCGGAGACCACATAGCCGTCGAAACCGGCGGCCGACTTCAGGAGGTTGTTGAGGATGGGGTTCTCGCACGCGTACACGCCGTTGACCTGGTTGTACGAGCACATCACCCCGCTCGGCGAGCCTTCCGCGACCGCGATCTGGAACGGCAGGTTGTAGACCTCGCGCAGCGTGCGACCGTCGATGTTCGACGAACTCGTCTGGCGATCCAGCTCCTGCTCGTTGGCCACGTAGTGCTTCAGCACGGCCATCACCGGCTCGCTGGGATTGCCCTTCTGGATGCCGTTGGTCAGCGCCCCGGCCAGCGTGCCGGTCAGCAGCGAGTCCTCACCGAGATAGTCGGTCGTGCGGCCGGCGAGCGGAACGCGGCCGCTGGCGAGCCCCGGTGCGAGCAGTCCGTTCTTTCCCGAGCGGAAGGCCTCGTCCGCCTGTGTCTTGCCCTTGGTGTAGGCCAGGTCGGTGTTGAACGACGAGGCGAGCGAGAGCTGCGCGGGGAACACGGTCACTCCCGCTGGCCCGCGAACCAGATCGGGACCGTCCGCGTAGACGACGGTCGGCGTGCACGGCACCTGGGCGGGATACGTGACGCTGCCGAAGGTGGTTTGCGCAGGGGTGTTGGCGGCCTGCTCGTCGAGCCAGCGCAGCTTCTGACCGAGGGTGCTCGCGGCGAGAAGCTGGTTCGCGCGCTTCGTGGACGATTCGTGGGTGTCCATCCAGGGGCAACCGGCGGGCACCCGAGCACTGGTGGCCGACGGCGTTGCGATGGCGGGCGTGACGAGCAGGCCCGCCACCAGGGCTCCGAGCGCAGCGGCTGGTGCGACCAGCCGGAGCACTCGACGCCGATGTTGGTTCGCGATCATCTTGACTACCTCTCCATTGAGTTCGCCCGACCCGACGACGGGCGTGCGCCACGGGCGTCATCAGTTGAAACGCTTTAATCGTGGCGTTGCCGAGGCTAGACCCCCATCCGCGGGTAAAACAAGGATTGAATCCCTGGGCTTGGGGCGCTATCTTGGGTCGGTTGGCTAAAGCGCTTCAACACACGTCCCATCGCCGGACGCGCGCGCTGTGGCGCCCGAGGATCTGTGACGTCGTAGGAAGTAGAGTTCCATCCATGGCACTCGATCGCTCCACCGACGCACGGCAGGCGCGCGTCAAGTTGGAGGATGTGGCCGCCAGGGCCGGTGTGTCGGCCGGAACCGTTTCGAACGCACTGAACCACCCCGACAAGGTCGCCCCGGCTACCAGGGAGCGCGTCGTGCGTGCGATCGCGGAGTTGGGCTTCACCCCGAACGGGGCGGCGAGCGCGCTGGCCTCGGGCTCCACCAAGACGGTCGGGCTCGTCGTCGTCGACCTGATGAACTCGCTGTTCGTCGACCTGGCCCGCGGCGCCCAGCGTGCCGCGCGGGGTCTGGGATACGACCTGCAGCTCGCGGACAGTGACAACGACCTCGAGCTCGAGGCGTCGCACCTGGACTTCCTGTCGGCCGCGCGCGTCGCCGGCGTCTTGCTCGCACCGATGCACACGCCGCATGAGAGCATCGTCAAGTTGAGGCAACGCGGCAGTTCGATCGTCATGCTCAATTACGAGTCGGACACCGATCAGTTCTGCACTGTGCTCATCGACAACGAACGTGCCGGCTACATCGCCGCCCGCCATCTGATCGGTCTCGGGCGCAAACGCATCGCCTTCGTGGGTGGTCTGCACCACCTGCAGCCGGTGGCCCTGCGCCGCGCGGGTGCTCGCCGTGCCGTCGCAGAGGCCGACGGCGCCGTCGAGCTGATCGAGATCGACACGGTCGACCTCAATCCTCCCAGCGGCGCGATCGTCGGCAAAAGGCTCGTCGAGCAGCCCGAGTCCGAGCGTCCGGACGCCATCCTCGCCGTCACGGATCTGCTCGCCATGGCGATCATCAGCGAATTCACCGCGGCGCGCCTCCGGGTACCAGAAGACGTCGCCGTCATGGGATGCGACCACAACTCGGCCGCCTGGGGCGGCGCCGTGCCGCTCACCTCGGTCACGATGCGCGGACGCGAGATGGGAACGATCGGCGTCGAGCTCCTCAAACGGGAGATCAGCGAACCCGCCGAGGTCCATCTGCACCAGACGGTGACCCTGGAGCCGGCGCTTGTCGTGCGCGAGAGCACGGTCGGGCGCGGTTGAGCCGAACGATCTGGTAGTCGTGCGCCTCTGAGTCGCACGCCCGGCGCGCGTAGACAGCCCGGTTGACCTCGGGTCCGCGGTGCGCTGCCCCCTGATTCCCGCGGTATCGGATGCTCGACCATCCGTCGCGCGGGATGGTGGAGACGGCCGATCGCGTGCGGCCCCGGCGTGGCGACTCACTCGGCGGGGCGGCCGCGATCGTGCCGACCGCGACGCTGCTCACCCGGAATCGGCGAAGCGGCCGCGCCCGATCCCCTCTCTCCGGATGTCGCGCAGACGTCGTCCATTCCGATGAGAGGTTGATCATGACCGAGAACGCCCACTCGAAGCTCACGGTGGTCGGCGCCGGCAGCGTCGGTTCCAGTACGGCCTACGCCGCCCTGATCCGGCAGTCCGCTCGCACGATCGCGTTGTACGACATCCAGACAAGAAAGGTCAACGCCGAGGTCCTCGACCTCGCGCACGGCACGCAGTTCACCGGCTCCAGCGAGATCATCGGCGGCGACGACGTGGCGGTCGCGGCCGGCTCCGACGTCGTCGTGATCACGGCCGGCGCGAAGCAGGAGCCGGGACAGACGCGCCTCGACCTCGCCGCAACCAACGTCGAGATCCTCAGGACGCTGCTTCCGCAGCTGCTCGAGCAGGCACCGGATGCCACGTACATCCTCGTCACGAACCCCTGCGACGTGCTCACTGTCGTCGCGCAGCGCATCACCGGCCTCCCGGTCAACCGCGTGTTCGCCTCCGGCACCGCGCTGGACACCTCGCGGCTGCGCTGGGAGCTCGGGCGGCGGCTCGGGGTGTCGACCTCGAGCGTGCACGCGTCCATCGTCGGCGAGCACGGCGACACCGAGTTCCCGCTGTGGTCGTCCGCGACGGTCGGTTCCGTTCCTCTCCTGAACTGGCGGGGCGACTCACCGCTCACCGAGCGCGAGCTGGACTGGATCGCCGACGATGTGCGCGACGCCGCCTACACGGTGATCGAGGGTAAGGGCGCGACGAACTACGCGATCGGCCTCACCGGCGCGCGTCTTGTCGAGGCCGTGCTGAACGACGAGCACGCGATCATGCCGGTGAGCACCGTGCTCGACGAGTACCACGGGATCAGCGACGTGGCCATCTCGGTGCCGAGCATCGTCAGCGCGGCCGGCGCGTTCCCGCTGGCCGGCGTGCCCTATTCGACGAACGAGCGGCGGCTGCTCCAGGCCTCGGCAGACACCCTTTCGATCTCGCTACGACTGCTCGGCTTCTGAGGCGCCCGCCGCACATGCCGTCGCCCACTCATGCGAAAAGTGCGGTTCAGCTGAGCTGAACCGCACTTTTCACGTAAATCGTTGCGACCGACTAGCCGCGGGCGCGGCGCGAGCCGTTGCCGCGCTTGGTGCTGCCGCCGACCAGGCTGCCGACGCGCATCCCGCCGCCGTTGCCGCCGTTGCCGGCGCCGCCCGAGCGCTGACCGCCCGAGCGCTGCGCGCCCGAACCGCTCTGCGCGGGGGCACCGTGGCCCTGCGAGCCGGTTCCGTTGCCGTGAGCAGCGCCACCGCCAGCAGCGCCGCCACGACCCGTCGCCGGACGACCGGAACGGTCGCGACGCGGACGACCGGCAGCCGAGTCGGCGCGAGCGCCGTCACGGGCTGCGCCGCCATCGCGACCACCGCCGTTGCCGGCACCGCGGCCTCCGCGACCGCCGCCGGCGCTCGCACCGTCGACGCGGCCGGCGCGCTTGCGGCGCGCGTTGGCGCCCTGCGACTGTCCGCCACCGCTCTGCTGGACCGCCTCGCGGGCGACCGGCTTCACGTACGCGGCGACCTCGCCGACCAGCTTCACCACGGCAGCCGACGAGGCGTCGACAACCTGCGGCTGAGCGTCGATCGCGGCCTTGCGCAGCAGCGTCTTCACGTCGGACTTCTGGGACGTCATCATGACCGTCACCACATCGCCCGAGCTGCCGGCGCGGGCCGTGCGACCGGAACGGTGCAGGTACGCCTTGTGCTCCATGGGCGGGTCGACGTGCACGACGAGCTCCACGTTGTCGACGTGCACACCGCGGGCCGCGACATCCGTCGCCACCAGGACGCGCACATCGCCGGCGCCGAAGGCCGCGAGGTTGCGGTCACGCGCCACCTGCGAGAGGTTGCCGTGCAGGTCGACGGACGGGATGCCCGACGCCGTCAGCTGCTTCGCGAGCTTCTTGGCGTGGTGCTTGGTGCGGGTGAACAGGATGCGGCGGCCGAGGCCGGACGCGAGCTTCTCGACGAGATCCTTCTTGGCCTCGGCGGTGCCGACCTCGAAGACGTGGTGCGTCATCGCGTCGACGTGGCTCGTCGCCTCGTCGACGGAGTGCAGCACCTCGTTGTGGAGGAAGCGCTTGACGATCTTGTCGACACCGTTGTCCAGCGTCGCGGAGAACAGGAGGCGCTGGCCGCTGTTCGGCGTCTTGTCGAGGATGCGCGTGACGACGGGCAGGAACCCCAGGTCGGCCATGTGGTCCGCCTCGTCGAGCACGGTGATCTCGACAGCGTCGAGGGTGACGAAGCCCTGCTTCATCAGGTCTTCGAGGCGGCCGGGGCAAGCGACGACGATGTCGACGCCGTCCCTGAGCGCGGCGACCTGACGCTGCTGCGAGACGCCGCCGAAGATGGTGGTCGACTTCAGTCCGTACGCGTCGGCGAGCGGCTGGAGCACGGCCGAGATCTGGGTGGCGAGCTCGCGGGTCGGAGCGAGCACCAGGCCGAGCGGGCGGCCGGCCCGGCGACGTCCGCCGGCGAGCTTGCCGCCGAGACGCGCGACCATCGGCAGTGCGAAGGCGATCGTCTTACCGGATCCGGTCTTGCCGCGGCCGAGCACGTCGCGCCCGGCGAGTGTGTCGGGCAGGGTGTCGGCCTGGATCGGGAACGGCTCGGTCTTGCCGTCGGCCGTGAGCACGGCGACGAGCGGCGCGGGCACGCCGAGGGAGGAGAAAGTGGGTTCAGACAAAGGTGGTGCCTTTCCGGCATCAGGATCCCACGCATCCGTCGCCCTCGTTCGGGCGCTGCGGTCGTGGAGATGAATGGCGAAGGTGCCGTGCGGCACGATCGTTCGCCGTAGAAAGAGTTGACGCTCGCGGGGCGGTTGCCCGGCGCGGCGCGTGGTGCGTTCTGCGACGCAGGGAGTCCATCGGGGACTCGCAAGTGATACCACTCTACAGGATCGGGCTCCAAGCCTCTTTCAGGCTGGAGGAAGTAGACTGTCGGCCCGATATCGAGAGGGTGGTTTGCGTGCAGGAATCGGAACTCGAACGCGAGCGCGCCGTCGTCGCCGCCCTCTACGAACGCCTCGACGAATTGCGCTCCCAGACCGAGGACCGGCTCGATCGCGTGCGGCGGGAGAGCGTGGGAAGCAACCATCAGGCGCGCAGTGAGCGCGACGCGTTCGCGCGCCTGTACGAGGACCAGCTGGTGCAGCTCCGTGACGTGGACTCGCGGCTCGTCTTCGGTCGTCTCCTCCTCGAGAAGCCGACGGAAGACGGCACCGCGCACCGGTACATCGGCCGTGTCGGGCTGCGCGACGACGACCAGCGGTCCCTGCTGGTGGACTGGCGCGCCCAGCAGGCCAGCGCCTTCTACCAGGCGACCGCGAACGAACGGATGGGCGTGCGCGCACGCCGTCACCTGACGATGACGGGCCGCGAGGTCAGCCGTATCGACGACGAAGTCTTCGACGAGGCACTGCTCGACGGCACCGCGACGGGCGGCGAGGTCGTGCAGGGCGAGGGCGCCCTGCTCGCGGCGCTCACCGCGCAGCGCACGGGCCGGATGCACGACATCGTCGCCACCATCCAGGCGGAACAGGACCGCATCATCCGCTCCGATCTGCGCGGCGCACTCGTCGTGCAGGGCGGCCCCGGCACCGGCAAGACAGCGGTCGCACTCCACCGCGCGGCGTACCTCTTGTACGCGAACCGGCAGCGGCTGAGCAGCTCGGGCGTGCTCGTGGTCGGTCCGTCGACGGCCTTCCTGCGGTACATCGAGGCCGTTCTGCCGTCGCTCGGCGAGACCGGCGTCGTGATGTCGACGCTGGGCGAGCTGTACCCCGGTGTCGAGGCCGTCGGCGACGACGAGCCCGAGGCGGCGCGACTCAAGGGATCGGCCCAGATGGTCCGGCTGCTTTCGCGCGCGGTCCGCTCCCGGCAGAAGGTGCCGACCGAGGCGCAGACCGTCGAGATCAACGGGGAACACCTCGTCGTCGAGCCCGAGCTCATCGGCCGCGCGATCGCCCGAGCGCAGCGCAGCGGCAAGCCGCACAACCTCGCCAGGGTCTCGTTCGTCAAGCAGGCGCTGGGCGAGCTCACCGACAAGCTGGCCGCGCAGCTGCGCGCGAGCGGCTCGACCGTCGACGAGGCCGACCTAAAAGTGCTCCGCGAGGATCTGCGCACCTCGTACGACGTGCGGGTGCTCCTCAACACGGCGTGGCTGCCGCTCACCCCCGAGAAGTTCATCCAGGACCTGTACGCACGGCCGTCCTGGCTCGCAGAGCTGACACCGCGCTGGACCGCCGCCCAGCGCGCGGCCCTCGCCCGCGAGCGTTCGGCGCCGTTCACGGTGAGCGATGTGCCGCTCCTCGACGAGGCCGCCGAGCTGCTCGGCGCCTTCCCCGGCAAACCGGATGCGGGAGCACGCGAGCGGGACCGCCAGCGCAAGCGCGACCTCGAGAATGCCAAGGCGGCCATCCGGAACATGGGCGTCGAGGGGCTGGTGAGCGCCGAACAGCTCGCGAACGGCTTCGCCGAGCGCGTCGACCACGGGACGACGGCCGAACGCGCGGCGGCCGACCGCACCTGGACGTACGGTCACGTGGTCGTCGACGAGGCGCAGGAGCTCTCCGCGATGCAGTGGCGACTGCTGGTGCGGCGCTGCCCGATGAAATCGTTCACCATCGTGGGCGACATCGCCCAGGTCGCCTCGGCATCCGGCGCGACGAGCTGGCAGAGCGCGCTCACCCCCTCGTTCAAGGACGCCTGGCGTCTCGAGGAGCTCACGGTCAACTACCGCACGCCGGCGCAGATCACGCGCGAGGCGGAGCGGCTGGCCGAGGAGGCCGGCCTTCCGATCACGCCGACGCGCGCGGTGCGCGAGGGCGACTGGCCCATCCGGCGGGTGGCGGCCAACGGCTCGGGGCTCGGCGAGGCGGTGGCGGAGGCGATCGCCGTTGACCGCGAGATCGACGCCACGGGAACGGTCGCGGTGATCGTGCCGACGGCATCCGTTGCAGCGGTGGGCGCTGCCGTCGAGCGGCGGTTCGGCGGCCAGGCCGCGCGCGGTGCGGCCGGCCTCACGCGGCCGATCGCGGTGCTCACCGGCTACGAGGCGAAGGGTCTCGAGTTCGACGCGGTCGTGCTCGCCGATCCGGATGCGCTGGTCGCGGAGTCGCCGCGGGGCGCGGCCTCGCTGTACGTCGCCATGACGCGGCCGACGCAGCGCCTCACGCTCGTGTCGCGCTGACGCGCGCGGCCGCCCCGGGTCTGCTGCGGCCGGCCCCGGGTCTGCCGCGGTCGGTCTCGTAACTCCGGAAGGTCGGCCCGGATCAGCCCGGGTGTTCCGGAGTTGTGCGGGTGCGGGCGGCGTGTCACACGGAAGTTCCGGAATTGCGCGGCGGACTCTGCACGTCCGGTTCGCGAGGCTGCCCCGCGGCGGTTGTAACTCCGGATGGTCGACCCGGTTGGGGCGGGAAGTTCCGGAGTTGTGCCGGTGGGGTCGGTGTGTCGCACCGAAGTTCCGGAGTTGTGCGCGGCGGCGGCCGGCGCGGGCGGGCGGGCGGGTGCGGGCGGCGCGGCGGGTGCGCGACTAGCGGGTCGGCCGGCCTCAGCGCTCCGACGCATAGCGCTCGCCGACCGGCACCTCGACCGGCAATGTGTTTCCCGCCTGCGCGAGCGGGCACGCCCACGCGGGGTCGTACGCGCAACTCGGGTTGTAGGCGAAGTTGAAGTCGAGCACCAGCGTTGCCTCGTCGTCCGAGGTGTCCAGCCCCAGGTCCGCGCCCTTGACGGTGTCGATCAGGTAGCGACCGCCACCGTAGGTTCCGCCCGGTCTGCCGGCCAGCGCATCCTTCACGGGAACGAAGATGCCGCCGCCGTACGACGTGAGACGCCAGACGTCCAGGGTTCCGGTGAGGGGGATCCGCACCGTGCCGAGCAGTTCGAACGGAACGACGCCGTCGGTCCCCGTCTCCACGTCCATCCGCCGAGGCTCTGCCGCGGGCACGATCGGCACCTCGAAGCGCCAGTCGGGGTCGTACGGGACGACCGGGAGGCCGGTGAAGTCGTCCCGATCCTCGGGCAGCAGCGGCGTGGCCGGATGCGCGGCGAACAGGTCGTTGCGGCACGAGATCCAGTGCGTGTGGGCGGCGGCGGGGTCCGTCGCGGCCAGCCTGCGCACCGACGCGTACAGGCCGAACACCCGTCGCCGCCAGTCGGCGGTGTGCAGCGCGGTGATGCCGCGGGCGGCCATCGCCGGGGCGCCGATCTCTGCGTCGGTGGTCATCGGTCCTCCTCAGGTGCGGTGCCCGGCTGCGCGGCTCCGCGTTCGTCGGCACCGTCGTCATCGTCGGTGTCTGCTGGTGGTGGGTCGTAGGCCCAGGTCGGCGCGAGCTGGCGCAGGCGCAGGCCGCGCCACTGCCAGAACGCCCAGAGGGTGTACCAGGCGACCGGGGTGAGTGCGCCCGCACGCACGATCAGCTGGTCGCGGTACAGCGTGCGGACGCGCCCCTCCGAATCAGGACCGGCGGGATCGGGTGCGATGGCCATCCGGTGGTCGAGGTGCGGGATGGCGGCGAGCAGTCCGCCGGTTCCACCGCCGCTGTCGCGCAGGATGCGCACCTCGGGATCTCGCGCGCTCATTCGACTGAGCCGGATCGCCTGGGTTCCGACGGTGACAGCGCCGAAGGCGCGCAGCCGCACCGAGTGGTCGTCGTCGTTCCAGACCGTGGGGAACCCTTCGGTCTCCGTGGAGCGGAAGTCGAGCCAGGGGAGCGCGACCTCGCGGAATGCGGTCGGGCTCTGGAGCGCACGCCACGCTGCGTCGGGATCGCAATCCAGAACGAACTTGAGCAGCACGCGCATGGCCTCAGTCTCCCGCATTCCGGCTACGACGGCGCGGATCCGGCGACGATTCGCAGCGCGGCGTCGGCGGTAGCGCGTCAGCAGGCGGCAGCGCGCTCGAGCAGGAGCGTGCGCTCGCGCTGGTTGGAGGTGAGCGCTGCGGCCTGCTCGAACTCGTGACGCGCTTCGGTGTTGCGCCCCAGCCGCAGCAGCAGATCGGCGCGCACGCTCGGCAGCAGGTGGTACTCCGCCAGGGCGCCGTCGATGACGAGCCGGTCGACGACGTCGAGTGCCGCCTGCGGGCCGTATGCCATCGAGAGCGCGACGGCGCGATTGAGCTCGATGACGGCGGACGGATTCAGTTCGGCCAGGGCGCTGTAGAGGGCGACGATCTCTTCCCAGTCGGTCGCGTCGGCCGTCGGCGCTGTGGCATGGCAGGCCGCGATGGCCGCCTGCAGCGCGTATGGTCCGCGGCCGCGCGCGAGCTTCTCGGACCGCGCCAGCGCGGCGACGCCGCGCTGGATGAGGATGCGGTCCCAGCGCGATCGGTCTTGGTCTTGCAGGAGGACCGGTTCGCCGCTCGCCGTCGTGCGGGCGCCCAGTCGCGAGGCCTGGAACTCCATCAGAGCGACGAGCCCGTGCACCTCCGGCTCGCGCGGCGTGAGCTCGGCGAGCACACGGCCGAGGCGGAGCGCCTCCCAGCAGAGCGCGGGTCGCATCCAGTCGTCGCCGGCCGTGGCGGAGTAGCCCTCGTTGAAGATGAGGTAGACGACTTCGAGAACCGAGCTCAGCCGAGCGGGGAACTCGGAGCGGTCGGGGACCTCGAAGGGAACCCGGGCGGCTGTGAGGGTGCGCTTCGCTCGCACGATGCGCTGGGCGATGGCGGAGACCGGGGCGAGGAACGCCCTGGCGATCTCCTCGGTGGTGAGCCCGCCGAGCAGTTTGAGCGTGAGGGCCACCCGCGAGGGCTTCGTGAGCACGGGGTGGCACGAGATGAAGACGAGGCGGAGCAGGTCGTCGTCGATCGTCTCCTCGACGGCCCGGGCCGGGTCGTCGGCGCCGAGCTCTGTTTCGAGGTCGTGCGCGAGCTGGGCGTACCGATCGCCGAGCCGCTCCTGTCGTCGCCAGCCGTCGATCGCGCGCCGTTTCGCCACCGCCGTCAGCCACGCGCCGGCGTTGCGGGGGACCCCGGTGCGCGGCCATTGCTCGAGCGCCGCGACCAGCGAATCCTGCGCAAGCTCTTCGGCCACGCCGACGTCGCCGACCAGGCGGGCCAGCACGGCGATCAGCTTGCCCGACTCGATGCGCCACACGGCGTCGACCGTGCGCCGTGTCTCCTCGAGCCTCGCACTGGATACCGTGCCGGCACTGTCCGTGCCGCCGCCGGCCGCCCCGTCTCCCGCGCCGCCGCTCGCCCCGTCTCCCGCGCCGCCGGCAGCGCCGTCAGCCTCTCCGCCGCTGCTCATTCAGGCCGTGCGTGCTTCGCCGTGCTGCTCGCGCCACGCCACTTCCTTCTTGATGTATTCGTTCTCCTGATCGAACTCCGAGACATCGAACACCCGCCGCACCTCCACGCGACCGCTCGTCAGCGGGATGCGGCGAGCCCACTCGAGGGCCTCCTCCTTCGTCGCCGCCTGGATGATCCAGAAGCCGGCGATCAGTTCTTTGGTCTCGGCGAACGGGCCGTCGGTGACGGCGCGCTCGTCTCCCTCGTAGGAGATCCGCGCTCCCTCGGAGCTCGGGTGCAGTCCCTCGCCGGCGAGCAGGACGCCGGCTTTGATGAGCTCGTCGTTGTACGCACCCATCCGCGCGAGTTCATCATCGGAGGGAGCTCCTGGTGCGTTCTCGGTCTGCTCGTCAGCGTTGAGAATGAGCATGTACTTCATCGTGATCGTCTCCTTGTGGTGGCGAGGACCGAACCGCCCTCTGCCTACACGTCGAACGGGAATCGCCGTTTTCGACACGGGCGGCCGATCGGCGTCGATCCGGCGGCTCCGTTCGTCAGTGACCAGTCTGGCCGCGGCGGCCGTGACCGTCGAGGTCGCCGGACGGATTGTGGACGGATCGCCGCGGCACGACGCTGTGGAGGCGGCTGTGACGGAGGCATGCGCTACAACTGGAGCATGGCGATCCGGTACTGGCTGGGAGTGGTGCAGCAGGATCACGTGCTGCGCGGTGTCGCCGCGGGCATCGCTCAGGTGAACCACGGCGCCAAGGCACCACTGGAGCAGATGCGGCCGGCCGACGGCTTCGTGTACTACTCGCCGAAGACCGCGTATCCCGATGGCGATCCGCTCAAGGAGTTCACCGCCATCGGCCGCATCGCGGATGATGACGTGTACCAGCTCACGCAGGGTCCGACGATGCGCGGTCCCGCCGGGGACTTCCGACCCTGGCGTCGCCGGGTCGAGTGGGAGCACGAGGCCGTCTCGGCGCCGATCCGTCCGCTGCTCCCTGTGCTCGATTTCACGAGGGACAATCCGAACTGGGGCTACCAGCTGCGCCGTGGCGTGATCGAGATCTCGCGCCACGATTTCGAGCTGATCCGCCGCCAGATGCGTCGTCCGTCACCCGACGAAACGCACCGCGGCGGCCGCTCCGCTCGGGCTACGATGGCCCGGTGACCCAGCCAGCCACCCCTAGACACGCCGCAGAGCCCAGCCCAGAACCGACGCTGCAACCGACCCCGAATCCGAACGCCGCAGCGCTGTCCGTGCCCGCCGCGCACACGCAGGCGAAGTACCAGGTGCGCTTCGACTGGGGTACGGATGGCGCGGTCGCGACCGCAGCCGATGCCGACGTCGTCGTCTGGGTGGATGTGCTCCCTCCCGTCACCGTCACCGTCACCGGCACCGGCACCGGCGCCGAGACCGGGATCGATCCGCGCGCGACGCGGGGCATCAGTTCATCGGCCGCCGTCGTCGCAGGCGGCTTCACCACCGCGACCGCCGTCGCGCAGTGGATCCTCGACGAGCAGGTGCGGCTCGGCCGTCGCGCCTTCATCTCGATCGTCGCAGCGGGCGCGACCAGCGCATCCGGCGCGACCAGCGCATCCGGCGCATCCGGCGCGACCAGCGCATCCGATTCCCCGCGCTTCGCCGTCGAAGACCAGCTCGCCGCCGGCGCGATCATCGACGCCCTCGCCGCTGCCGGCATCGACTACGCGTCTCCGGAGGCGGCGGCAGCGTGCGCGTCGTTCACGGGCCTGCGGGGCGCCGTCGCGCACCTGCTCACGGCGTCCGTATCGGGGCAGGAGCACATCGCCGCCGGGCGGACCACCCCGGAGCTCGCCGCGCTCGGTCGCCTCGACACCGAGTCGTCTGTGACGATTCTGCGAGCGCCCTCAGCACTGGAATGATCGGTGCACCTCCCGTGTTGCCGAATGCAGGAGGTTCACCCATGAAAGCTGTTCTGAACGACACCGTCATCGCCGAAGCCCCGGAGTCGGAGCTCATCCGCATCGAAGGCAACTGGTACTTTCCGCCGGCCAGCGTCAACGCCGACCTGCTCGAGAAGAGCGACACCCCGTACACGTGTCCGTGGAAGGGCGAGTGCCAGTACTTCTCCGTGAAAGACGGCGGCGCCCTGCTGCAGGACCGCGCGTGGAGCTATCCCACGCCGTACCCCAGCTCGTTCGAGCGGGTCGGCAAGGACTACAGCAACTACGTCGCGTTCTGGAAGGACGTGCAGGTCGTCGAGTAGAGGGTCATCGACCCGGCCTCCGATCCGTCCATAGACGGGTCGGAGGCTCTTTGCGCAAGCGCCCCTCCCGGATGATCCGGAGGGGCGCTCGCGCGTTCGGGCATCCCGACCTGTACGTCTTCGCACCGCGCAGCATTACGATGACCAGCACGAAGCGCAGTCGGAGAGGGAGGCGGCGCCATGAGCCGAGGGCATCGAGGGGTCAGGACGGCTGCGGTGATTCTGGTGGGTGTGCTCGCCGCTGCGATCACGCTGACGGGATGCACGCAGCCATCGCCGAAGCCCACCGCGACGCGCACCGTCACCCCCACCCCGCGCCCGACCCCGTCGAGCACATCGACCGCGGTCCCCGCCATCCCGTGGCAGCCGAGCGGCCACACGACGACACTCGCCAGCGGCCTGGATGCACCCTGGTCGATCGTGCCGCTCGCGAGCGGCTCCACCCTGATCAGTCAGCGGGACGACGGCACCATCATCGAACGGATGCCGCAGGGCGAACTGCGCACGGCCGGCACCGTGCCGGGCGTCGAGCACGACGGCGAGGGCGGCCTGCTGGGCCTCGCCGTCCAGAAGGTCTCCGCGCCGCCCTTCCTGTACGCCTACGAGACCACCGACGACGACAACCGCGTCGTGAAGCTGCCCCTCACCGGCGTTCCGGGCAGCTATGCGATCGGCGCGCCGGTCAACGTGATCACGGGCATCCCGAAGGCGTCGAATCACGACGGCGGCCGGATCGCCTTCGGGCCCGACGGGATGCTCTACGTCACCGCGGGCGACGCCTCCAACGGTTCGAACGCCCAAGACCTCACGTCGCTCGGCGGCAAGATCCTGCGCCTGACCCCGGATGGCGGCGTGCCCGCCGACAACCCCTTCCCCGGCTCGCCCGTGTGGTCGTACGGGCATCGCAACCCGCAGGGGATCGGCTGGGACGCGTACGGCACCATGTGGGCGAGCGAGTTCGGGCAGAACACCTGGGACGAGCTCAACATCATCACGGCCGGTTCCAACTACGGCTGGCCGAACGTCGAGGGCATCGGCAAGGATCCCAAGTACAAGGATCCCGTCTACCAGTGGCCGACCGACGAGGCGAGCCCGAGCGGTCTGGCCATCGCGGGGGACACCATCTTCATGGCCGGGCTCGGCGGCGAGCGGCTCTGGACGATCTGGCCGACGGCAGGACACGCTCCGGTGACCGTCAAGGCGTTCTTCGACGGCGACTTCGGGCGGCTGCGCGACGTCGTGGTGCACGGCAACGACCTGTGGATGCTCACGAACAACACGGATGGCCGCGGAAGCCCGCGCGACGGCGATGACAAGCTCCTCAAGATTCCCCTGGTACCGGCGCAGTCGCTCAGCCAGCCGGGCTAGTCTGGTGGGGTACCACCGACCTGGAGCAGAACCCTGAGCATCATTCTCGGCTACGATCCGTCCACTCTTCGCGAACGCGTCGACCTCCGCGCCGCCGGTCTCCGTCTCGACGAACTCGGAAGCCTGCGGAGCCTCAGCGCGCTCAATGAGAAGGCGGTGCTGCTCCGGTTGCTGAACCGCCTCGACGAGGCGATGGATGTGGCGAACGAGGCGGTGCGACAGGCGCGCTTCACGGGCGATCGCGAGCAGCTTCTCGGCGCTCGGGTGCGCCGGGCGCAGGTGCTGCAGTTCCAGGGCAAGCTCGATGAGGCGATCACCGAGCTCACCGGATGCGTCGACGAGTCCCGCGCGCACGAGTGGACCGCTCTCGAGGCCTTTGCGGCGCAGAACCGCGGCAAGGCCTACTTCGACGCGAAAGACTACGAGAACGCGCTCGCCGACGTCACCGCCGCCGTCTTCCTGCGCGAGAAGCTGGGTGCATCGCCCACCGAGATCGAGAGCTCCCTCATCGCCGTCGCCGTCGTGCAGTCGTTCGTCGACGAGAACTCGGCGGCGAAGAAGCCGGATGCCGGGGACGATGCCCGCTGATCCGGGCGGATCACGGCGGCTCGGCCCTGGAACGGGGTCGGTGTCACCGCGTAGGATGCGGGACATGATGGAACCGGCCGCGACGATGCCCCGCACACGGGGAGAGCGCTGATGGCCGAACTCGATCGGGTGCGGCGCTGGGCGAACGCCCTGATCGCGCTGCATCTGGACACGCAGGTGTGGTCGTTCGACTTCGACAACGCCAAGACCCGCGCCGGACTCTGCAACTACACCGCGAAGCGCATCACGGTCTCCCGGTACCTCGCCTCGCGTTACGACGACGACGAGATCCATCAGATCCTGCTGCACGAGGTTGCGCATGCGCTCGCCGGATCCCGCGCCGGTCACGGTCCCCGCTGGCGGACCATCGCGCTGGATCTCGGTTACGAGGGCAAGCGCCTGCACGGCGGCGCGATCGCGGACGACCTGGCGCCCTGGGTCGGCACCTGCCCCAGCGGCCACACGCACTACCGCTACCGCAAGCCGGCGCGCGCGCTCGCCTGCGGTGCGTGCTCACGCCGGTTCGACGCGGCGAACCTCATCTCCTGGCAGCACCGCGAGGTCTCGCCGGCGCAGCGGCGCATGGCCGCCTCCGCCGCCAGCGAGCTCGACGGCCCGCCGCGTCTAGGGCCCGCTTAGGCGTCGACCGGCGGCTTCGCCAGTCGTGACTCGAGCCCGGCGCGAACTTCCGGCCACTCCTCGCGCAGCACAGAGAACACCGCCGTGTCGCGCCACGTGCCGTCGGCTCGGCGCTGGGTGTGCCGGAGCACTCCCTCCGGCTTCGCGCCCAGCCGTTCGATCGCGGCGCGGGAGCGGGCGTTCAGCACGTCGGCCTGGAGCTTGACCCGCTCGAAGCCGTTGTCGAACGCGGCCCCGAGCATCAGGAGCTTGGTCTCGGCGTTGACGCGCGTGCCCCAGACCTCGGGCGCGTAGGCGGTCCAGCCGATGTGCGCCGACTCGTTCGCGAGGTCGAAGTCTCCGAGCGTCGAGGTACCGACGATCCTGTCCCCCTGGTCGCGCAGGCAGATCACGTAGACGTTGCCCGCATCCCACTGCAGATAGTCCACGATGAACGAGCGCCACTCCTCGTAGGTGTCGCGGTAGGCTGCAGGCCCGCCACCCCAGCCTCCGGCGAAGACCTCCGGATGCCCGATCGCGTCGAAGAGATCCGGGAGATCCGCGAAGGTGAGGGCCCGCAGGCGCACGGTGGCGCCGTCGAGGGGGAGCGCAGGGTCGGGGCGCGTAGCGGTCATCCGCCTATTATGCCCAGATGGTCGCGCGACAGGCTCGCGACGCCATCGTGGCCGTCGTCCTACGTGATGTCCACGAACGAGGCCAGCGGCCGTCCGGTCTCGACGAAGTAGGTCGAGAGCATCCGGCCGGTTCCGGGTCCCAGGTCGAGTGCGTTGTGCGGCGTGCCCGGGGGCATGAGGAACGGGTCGCCGGCGTGCAACGTCAACGATGCGCGCCCGGCGATCTTCATCTCGACGGTTCCTTCGAGGATGTAGCCGACCTCCTCGCCGGGGTGTGTGTGCCACCCGGATTCCACGCCCGCGGGGATCTCGGTGAGCACTTGGACGATCTCCCGCCCCGGAACCGAGGACTCCTGGCGCTGCAGTTCTGTCCGTTTGAGCTTGCTGGCGAGGGCGTCGTCCGGCGTCTCGGATCCGGGCGGTTGCTGCGTCACTGCGAGACCGCCTTGAGCGCCGTGAGGATGACGTCGGCGACGGCTCGCGGCTGCGAGATCATGATGACGTGCGACCCCTCCAGCTCGGTGATTGTCGCGTTGGCCCGCTTTGCCATGGACAGGATCACGTCGGCGCCTGCCGCTGTGTCGCCGGTGGCGACCACGGCCCACGACGGCAACGTCTTCCACGCGGGGGTACCGGACTTCTCGTCGAAAGCCGACGCAGCCACCGGCCGCTGGGATGCCGCGAGCACGGCGGATTGCGCCTCGGGCAGGTCGCCCGCGAACACCTGATGGAACGACTCGGGATTCACGTAGAGCTCGACGGCGGTCTCGGCGCCCGAGCCGGTGGGGAACGTGCGCTGAAGCAGTGCCGGCCCCAGCACGCTGTCGCGAGAGGTCCCTTCGACCTCGCCGAGAACCTCGTTCTCGTCCGGGGCGAAGGCGGCGACGAAGACCAGGCCGACCACGTTGCTGGCATGCGTTGCAGCATTCGAGATCACCGCGCCCCCGTACGAGTGTCCGACGGCGAGGACGGGCCCGTCGATCTGTGCGAACACACTGGCGGTGTACGCCGCGTCGCTGGCGATTCCACGCAGCGGGTTGGCGGGAGCGAGGACGCGCACACCGGCCGCGAGGAGCAGTTCGCTGAGGGCGGCCCAACTTCCCGCGTCGGCGAATGCTCCGTGGACGAGCACAACGGTCGGTGACGAGGCGGATGCATCGGTCATGAGTGATCCTTTCGATATTCGAAGTGGGGGAGGTCGCCGGGTGTGAGTATCGCTCATGTTCGCACGAAGGCTGGACCGTGGCAATGGGGCGGCGGGCCGCTGGTCGATTGACGACCACGCAGAGTTCGACCACGATGATGGGACGCCTTTCGATGACACCGACAACAGGAGAGGAGCCGGTGATGGGGACGATCGCAGTGCACGAGTTCGTCGCGCTCGACGGCGTGTACGAAGACCCGAGCTGGACGTTCGAGTTCGGGTTCGACCCGAGGATGGGCGAGGCGCTCGCGGCGATCACGGGTGGGGCGGACGCCATCCTGCTCGGCCGGCGCACGTTCGAGATGTTCGCGCCGGCATGGTCGGGCCGCACGGCCGACGAAGACCCGGGCGCGCCGTTCTTCAACGACACCGAGAAGTGGGTCGTGAGCTCGTCACTGAGCGATGGGGACTGCGCGACCGTCTGGCGCAACTCCCGCTCGCTCGGCGCATACGATCCCGGGGCCATCCGCGCCCTGAAGGACAGCGTCGAGGGTGCCGTCTACATCAGCGGCAGCGGATCGCTCGTGCGGGCGCTCCTCGCCGACGGGCTCGTCGATGCGCTGCACCTGTTCGTGTATCCGGTCGTGCGCGGCACGGGGGAACGGCTGCTGGGAACGGACGGAGTGACGACGAAGCTCGCGCTCGCGGCGTCCGACGTCTACGAGAACGGCGTCGTGCACCTGGAGTACGCCACCGCCTGACGCCACCGCCTGACGCCTGGTCCGACGCCTGGCCGGCCGATTACTGCCGCGATCGCGTAACCGAATATGTTGGTTAGATGGCTACAGAATCGATCCTGCCCCGCGGTACCGGTCAATGGATGGATTCGAGCGACGGCCAGCGTTGGTGGTTCGACTCGGGATCGCTGGCCCTCGACTTCGCGTACACCGGCGGCCCCGACCATCCAGGGGAGCAGCGGGAGACCGTACGCGACGCCGCCGGTTTGAACGACTGGCTGACCGATCGATTCCCCGAGGTGGCTCCGACCGCCGGCGAGCGCGAGTTCACGGATGCCGGCACGCTGCGCTCCTCCATCGGGCGGCTGGCCCGCCAGGCGAGCGACGGCGACGGTCTCGCACCCGACGACATCGACATCGTCAACCTCTTCGCTGCGATGCCCGACATCCCGCCGGTGCTCGCCGGGGGCGGGCGTCAGGCCGGGCGCAGCAACGCGCGGCCGCATCAGGCGCTCGGAACCGTCGCCCGCGACGCCGTGCGGCTCTTCGGGGCCGAGGCGGGCGGCCGTATCCGGGAGTGCTCGGCGGACGACTGCCGCCTGGTATACCTCGACACCTCTCGCAGCGGCAACCGACGCTGGTGCTCGATGCAGCGCTGCGGCAATCGGGCCAAGGTGCGGGCGCACCGCGCCCGGGCGGCGGCCGACTAGAACTGCAGCTGACTGAGAAGCGGCCGGCCCGCACGCCGTCCGACCGGCCGCCTGCATTCGGCTACGCAGCGACCACCGACTCCTCTTCTTCGCGCGTGACCGCAATGCTCTCGTCGGCGATTCGGCGCCGACGGACGCTGAGCAGGTGCGTGACCGCGATGAGCCCGACGCCCGCCGTCGCCCAGAGCGCGAGGCGCAGCCCGTCGAATCCGAAGACCTGGCCCGGGAAGTACGTGAGCGAACGGGCTGCATCCAGCCAGGCCGCGCCGTTCCAGAACGTGTTGAGCCCGGCGAAGAACGCCGGCTGCATGGTCTGCGGGAAGATGCCGCCGCAGCTGGTGATGTTCAGCATGACGAAGAGGATCGTCAGCGTCGGCGTCGTCCACCGCCCGAGAACCGGATGCAGCCCGACGCCGATCGTGATGATGCCGAACGAGTAGAGCGAGGCGAGCAGCCAGATGCTCCACTCGTTGCCGTTCAGCACCTGGAAGATGGGGCCCGCGACGACGGCGCCGATGCCTGCGATGACGAGTCCGGTGGCTGCGGAGATCGCGACGCGCCAGCCGATCCCGAGCTTGCCCGCGACCGCGGCGATGGCGATCGCGGCGGCGTAGGAGCCGACCGTGAGGGCCACCATCAGGAAGAACAGTCCCTGACCGGTGCTGTCGTGCACGCCGGTCGGCCGCACGTCATCGACCGTCACGGGCAGCTTCTGCTCGTAGGCGATGGGAAGGAAGATCTTCTGGGCAGCGGACGCGACGGTCTCCGACGAGGCCGTCGACACGATGATCGTCGCGTGTCCGCCGTCCACCTCATAGGCCGCCGCGAGCTTCTGGTGCTCAACGAGGTCGCGCGCCTTCGCGGCCGTGCTGACCGTGGTGACGTCGAGCTCGGTCGACGCCTTGTCGTTCATGGTCTGCGCAAACACCTGCGCGGCCGGCCCCTCGCCCACGATCGCGACCGGGAGGTCGTGCGGCGCCGGCTGGTGGAACGCCCCGAGGTAGGCGAGCGCCATCCCGGCTCCGAGGATGAGCGGGATCAGCAGGTGGGAGCCGAGATGCTTCCACAGGGTCGCGGGCGGCCAGAATCGAGGACGCTGCACCGGTGGGAGCAGGGGGGCGACGCGATGTGCGGACATGCGGGTCCTATCTGAGAGCGAGTGGGGGAAGGCGCGCGAGTTGCGCAATGCAACATACATTGTTGCACAATGCAACCAGTCGGTCGATAGGCTGTGCTCATGACCGGCCACGACCGCGCCTCCTCGATCGCCACGGTGCAGGAGGAACTCACCACGATCGCCCGGCGGGGCACCGCGCGCGTCCGCCGTGAGAACGAGGCGCTGTCGTTCGTCGACCAGTCCCTGCTGTCGTACATCGCCGCCAACCCCGGATGCCGCGCCATCGACATCGCGTCGCACTTCCAGCACAATCGTTCGACCGTCTCCCGTCAGCTCGGAGCGCTCGCCGAATTCGGCCTCATCACGTCGGCGGACGCGGAGTCGGGCCGAGCACGGGGGCAGGCGCTGCGGCTCACACCGGCGGGAGAGGCGTCCATCCGCACCTCGTCGGAGACCCTGCTGACCGCTCTCACCGAGCGGTTCGCCGGCTGGTCGGCCGACGAGATCGAGGCGTTCGCCCGGATGCTCCAGCGGTACAACGACATTTCCGAGGGCTGATCGCGCAAACCGTTCCGCGCAACTTCGATCAGTACAACTTCGGCACAATGGAGGGGTGGACCGCACCATCGACCTCAACAGCGACCTCGGGGAGTCGTTCGGCGCCTGGACGATGGGCGACGACGCGGCGATGCTCCGTCTCGTCACCAGCGCCAACGTCGCCTGCGGATTCCACGCCGGCGACCCGGTGACGATGCTCGGCACCTGCCGGATCGCCGCCGAGAACGGGGTGGCGGTCGGCGCCCACGTCTCGTACCGGGATCTCGCCGGGTTCGGCCGCCGCGCCATGGACGTGCCGGCGGAAGAGCTGTACGGCGACGTGCTCTATCAGCTGGCCGCGCTCGCCGGCGTCGCCCGCGTCGCCGGTGCGCCCGTCACGTACGTCAAACCGCATGGCGCGCTCTACAACCGGATCGTCACCGATCCTGCGCAGGCCGAAGCGGTCGTGCGGGCGGTCGCCGCGTTCGACGGGGGCCTCGCCCTGCTGGGGCTCGCGGGGTCGGCCGTCGACGACGCTGCCACGAGTGCGGGCATCCGATTCGTGCGCGAAGCGTTCGTCGACCGCGGGTATCTCGCCGACGGCACGCTCGTTCAGCGCGGCACGCCCGGGGCGGTGCTGAGCGGCGACGACGCCATCGCACAACGCGCCGTGCGGCTGGCGACGGAGGGCCGTGTGACCGCAGCCGACGGTACCGAGATCGCGGTCGAGGTGGACTCGCTCTGCGTCCACGGGGACACCCCGGGCGCCGTGGCGATGGCTGCCGCGGTCCGTGCCGCGCTCGAGACGGCGGGCGTGCGGGTGGAGGCGTTCTGATGGCGCCGGCGAGGCGCATCCTGCCGAACGGGGACCACACGCTGCTCGTCGAACTGGACAGCCTGACTGCCGTGCTCGACCTCTACAGCGAGCTGGAGCGGACGCGCCCGCCAGGCGTGGTCGACCTGGTTCCTGCCGCGCGCACCATCGGCGTCAGCGTCGATCCGGCCGTGCTCCCCGTGAGCGTCGCGCACGGCTGGCTCTCGGCGGCGGAACAGGGGGAGGCGTCGCACGGTGATTCCGTGGAGACCGTCGAGCTCCCGGTGCGGTACGACGGCGACGATCTCCCCGCGGTGGCCGAGCTCCTGGGCGTCTCCGTCGCCGAGGTCGTCGCCCGCCACACCCGCACGCTCTGGCGGGTCGCCTTCTGCGGGTTCGCGCCGGGGTTCGCCTATCTCGTCGTCGACCAGGGGAGCGCCGGCGCCGACCACGGCGGACTCGTCGTGCCTCGGCGGGCGACACCGCGCACGAGCGTTCCCGCGGGTTCGGTCGCGCTCGCCGGAGAGTTCAGCGGTGTCTACCCGCGATCGAGTCCGGGCGGCTGGCAGCTGATCGGCACGACGGACGCCGTGCTGTGGAACGAGGACGCGCGCCCGCCGCAGAGTCCAGCCCTGCTCAACCCCGGGACGGTCGTGCGCTTCAGGGAGTCGTCGTGAGCCTGCGCATCGTGGAGCCGGGACCGCTCGCCCTGATCGAGGATCTGGGGCGGCCCGGCCTCGCCGCCATCGGCGTGAGCGCATCCGGAGCGCTCGATCGCGCCGCCCTGCGGCTCGGCAATCGCCTGCTCGGCAACGACGAGGGATGCGCGGGCATCGAGTTCCTGCTGGGCGGCGCCACCGTGCGCTTCGAGGAGCCGGCGTGGTTCGCCGTCACGGGTGCCGTGGTGTCGCTCGACCTGGACGGGCGACCGGTCGATCCGCACGACGCGGTGCACGCGGAGGCCGGAGCGACGCTGCGGATCGGGCGGCCGACGGCCGGCGTGCGCAGCTACCTGACCGTGCGGGGCGGCGTCGACGTGCATCCGGTGCTCGGGTCGCGCTCGCGCGACGTGCTCTCGGCTCTCGGGCCGGCCCCGCTGACTGCCGGCGACGTGCTCGCGGTGGGGGAGCATCCGGCGCAGGCGGTGCCACTGCTCGACTTCGTGCCGGTGGCGCTCCCCGCCGACGGGGTCGTGGAGGTCCGCGCGCATCGCGGGCCGCGGGCCGACTGGTTCCTGCCATCGGCGATCGACGCGTTCTATGACAGGGAGTGGGAGGTGAGCGCCGAGAGCAATCGGATCGGGGCGCGCCTCGATCCGGTGCGGGCCGCCGCCCACCGTGCAGGATCGGAGCCGCATCCGTCGCCGGTGCTCGAGCGCGCGGTGCTCAGCGAACTGCCGAGCGAGCCGATGGTCGCCGGCGCGGTGCAGGTCTCGCCCGACGGGCGCCCGACCGTGCTGCTCGCCGACCATCCGGTGACGGGCGGGTATCCCGTGATCGCCGTCGTGGCTGACGCCTCACTCGACGCGTTCGCCCAGCTCCGCCCGGGTCAGCGCCTGGCGTTCCGCCACGCCTGAACGCGAGTCCGGGCGAAATCGTCGTCCGGCACGAACCGAACCTGATTTCTCCCGGACTCGATTGCGACGGGCTAGTCGCGGCGTGTTCCGGACTGGAAGATGCTGCGCGCGGGCGGAGGAGACGGCACGCTCGTCGCATCCGTCACGATCGGAGCACCCGCCGCGAACGCCGTGAGCTCTGCGCCGGCGACCGCCTTGGCCGGATGCGGACCGCTCGCCAGCAGGCGCGGCAGCCAGTCGAGTGGCAACGACGCATTCGAGCCGACCAGCACCACGTTGCCGAACCGACGCCCCTTGAGCACCTGGGTCTCCGCGAGGGCGGCGACGTTCTCGACGACCGCGCCGAGCGTGGCGACCTGGCTCCGGGCGAAAGACAACGGAGGGCCGTCGGCCACGTTGACCAGCACGATGCCGTCGGGGGCCAGCAGCGACACCGCCGAGCGGTAGAACTCGACGCTTGTGACGTGCGCGGGGGTGCGGGCTCCGCTGAAGATGTCGATCACCAGCAGGTCGACCGAGCCGCGCAAGCCGCCGGGCAGTTTGCCGACCACCTCGCGGGCGTCGCCGTGCCGCACGCGCACCTGGGCGTAGCGGGGAAGAGGGAGGTGCTCGCGCACGAGGTCGACGAGATTGCTCTCGAGTTCGACGACCTGCTGGCGCGATCCGGGCCGGGTGTACGCGATGTACCGCGGCAGGGTGAGTGCGCCGGCCCCGAGATGCACGGCAGTAATCGGCTGACCGGGCTCCCCGATGAGGTCGATCACGTTGCCCATGCGCTGGATGTACTCGAAGAACAGCTGCGACGGGTCGTCGAGATTCACGTGCGACTGCGGGGTGCCGTCGACCACCAACTGGAAGGAGCCGGGCACGAAGCGATCCGGCTCGATCACGGCGCGGTATCCGCTCTCCTTCAGGACGACCGACGGATTCTCTGCTGCCACGACGTCAGCCTAGTCTCCACCCGCCGCTCCACCCGTGGGTGGTGCCGCCGCCGACGCGCTGTCGCGAGACTCGAAGAGGCCGGGAATCCGGCACTCGACTTCGAAAGGCTTCACTCCCATGACACTGCAGACGATCGGCAACGCGCTCCTGATCCTGGTGCTGATCAGCTGGATCGGCTTCCGCCAGATGACCTGGCGCCCGGTGGCCGTGAGCCGGATGTGGCGGGTGCCCGCCATCATGGGGCTGGTCGGGGTCGTCATGCTCGTGCAGACGGTCAAGCCGGCCGCGCTCACCGCCCTCGACCTGGGCGTGCTGGTGGTCGAACTGGTCATCTCGCTGGGGATCGGCGCGTGGATGGGCTCGATCGCGCACTTCCGCCGGCTGCCGGAGCCCGTGCAGCTCGGGCGCGACGGACGCGACCGGCGCGACCTCGCTCTGTACGAATCGCGCACCGGCGCGTGGGGTCTCGTGCTGTGGATCGTCGTCGTCGCGGTGCGTGTCGGGATCGACGTGCTGGCCGGGATGGCCGGGTCGCACCTCGCCGCCTCGACCGGCGTCATCCTGCTGATGCTGGCCGCCAACCGCGCCGCCCGCACCGTGGTCTTCGCCGCACGACTCGATCGGCACGCCGCTGTCACAGCATGATGGACGTGTGAACACTTCGACGTCGCCGAGCTGGTTGGCCTTCGCGCTGAACCTGGTCGGCGGCGTCGTCGTCAGCTGGTCGCTCATCGTGAACGACACGACCGGCCGACCGACCTGGGTGCTCGCGGTCGCGCTCGTCTCGACCGGTGCATGGATCGCGCGCGGCATCGCCGTGCTGTTCGGCTACGGCACGGTCAGCGTCGCCCTCAGCATCCTCTCCGCGGTGCTGGGCGGGCTCGTCTCCGCGCCCACCAACGGCGTCGCGGTGGTGCCGGCAGCCGTCGGCGTGCTCGCGGTGATGGCGACGGTCGCGGTGCCGGCGTCGATCGGGTTCGGGCTCTCACTGGTGACGATCGCGCTGATCGCCGTCGGCGCCGTCCCGTTCGGCACGCCGGTCGTCGCGGTGCTCGCCATGATGGGCGGCGTTCTGCTCGCCACCTTCGCCGGCCTGAGCCGGCGGCAGTTCCGGCAGAGCGAGCAGCAAATGGCACTCCTGCGCGAGCGTGACCTCGCGATGCGTGAGGAGGCATCGCGCATCGCCATCGCGCGCGACCTGCACGATGTGCTCGCGCACAGTCTCGGCGGCCTGGTGATCCAGCTGGATGCCGTGGAGGCGCTGCTCGAGGCGCGCGATGTGGAGGCGGCGACGACGCGGGTCTCGGATGCGCGCGCGCTCGCGGCCACCGGGCTGAGCGAGGCGCGTCGTGCGGTCGCGGCGCTCCGGGACCCGGCCGGTGAGGAGGGCCCGGTGGAGCCGGACGCGTTCCAGACCTCGGTGGCCGACCTGCTCGCGGCGCATCGTTCGCTGGGCGTTTCGGTGGACCTGACGACGGCGGGGGAGCCGGTGCGGTTGACGGCCGCCCAGGCGGCGGCGCTGCAGCGCGCAGTACAGGAGGCGCTGAGCAATGCGCGCAAGCACGCCCCGGGCGAGCCGGTGCGGATCTCGATCGAGTGGCCGGCGGCCGGGCAGAATGGGCGCGTGCGTCTCACCGTCTCCAATCCGCTGACCGAGCACGGGCGCACGGCGCTCGCCGCGTCCGGTGGCCACCACGGCATCGACGGGATGCGCGAACGCTTCGCCGCTCTTCCGCTCGGCGGTTCCGCCGCTGCCGGGGTCGAGGGCGACCGATTCGTCGTCACGGCCGAAGCGGTGCTGCGATGAGCGCGGGCGGAAGCATGCCGGGAGCGGGCGCGGGTGGCGTGGACGCCGAGCCCGCCATCCGGGTCGTGGTCGCCGACGACCAGGCGATCATCCGCGACGGTCTCGTGACCGTGCTCTCCCTGCTCCCCTATGTGGAGGTCGTCGGCGAGGCGGCCGATGGTGCGCAGGCGGTGGCGGCCGCCGTGCGCGAGCATCCGGATGTCGTGCTGATGGATCTCCGGATGCCCGTGCTCGACGGCGTCGCCGCGACGGAGCGCATCGTGCGCGAGGTGCCGGGCACGGCCATCCTGGTGCTCACGACCTTCGCCGACGACGAGTCGATCCTGGGGGCGCTGCGCGCCGGCGCGAAGGGATACCTCACGAAAGACGCCGGACGCGCGGAGCTGGCAGCGGCCGTGCGCGCGGTCGCCCGCGGCCAGTCGACCTTCGCGCCGGAGGTCGGCGCCCTGCTCGTCAACTCACTCACCGCTGCAGCCGGCTCCGCATCGGCCCGCGACGCGTCGCCGGCCGATGCGCTGGTCGCACGCTTCCCGCAGCTCACCCGGCGCGAGGCGGACGTGCTCGCGCTGGTCGCCGACGGCCTGAGCAACGGGGAGATCGCGGCGGCCCTCTTCGTCAGCGTCGCGACGGTCAAGACGCACATCAACTCCCTCTTCGCCAAGCTGGCCGTGCGCGACCGCGCGCAGGCGATCGCCCTCGTGCGCTCCTGAGCGCGCCCCGGCGTGTTGCCCGAGACTTCCGGAATTGCGACGCCGCACCGCCCGTGTCCAACCGCCGAGAGCTGCCCGCGAAAGGCCCGAAGAGGTACCGGATGCCGCGACACCGGGGGAGGATCAGGACATGACTGCACAGGTACTGGTGACAGGCGGGTCCGGTTTCGTGGGTGCGCACTGCGTGCTCGCCCTGCTGAACGCCGGATACGAGGTCCGCACGACCATCCGGACCCCCGGCCGGGCCGCCGATGTGCGCGCCCAGCTGGCCAGAGGCGGGATCGACGACGCGGGCGACGCCCTCACATTCGCCGTGGCGGATCTGATCTCCGACGACGGCTGGGCGGCGGCCGTCGACGGCTGCGAGTACGTGCTGCACGTGGCGTCACCGTTCCCGGCCACCCAGCCGAAGGACGAGAACGACCTCATCGCCCCGGCTCGCGACGGGGCGATGCGCGTGCTCCGGGCGGCGAGGGATGCCGGGGTGAAGCGCGTCGTGCAGACGTCGTCGTTCGCCGCGATCGGCTACGGGCACCAGC
This sequence comes from Leifsonia poae, assembly GCF_027921845.1. Taxonomy (GTDB): domain Bacteria; phylum Actinomycetota; class Actinomycetes; order Actinomycetales; family Microbacteriaceae; genus Leifsonia; species Leifsonia poae. Next base: position 8,776 of record NZ_BSEN01000003.1, on the reverse strand, counting down.
CGACCGACCGCCCGTTCACCGAGGAGGACTGGACCGAGCTCGACAGCGGAGTCCACGTCAGTGCGTACCCGAAGTCGAAGACGATCGCTGAGCGCGCGGCGTGGGACTTCATCGCCGCCGAAGGCGGGGTGCGGGACGGCGCGGCCCTCGAACTCGCGACGGTGAACCCGGTGGGCATCCTCGGCCCGGCGCTCGGCAGCGACTACTCGACCTCGGTGCAGCTCGTCAAGGCGATCATGGAGGGGCGTCTGCCGCGGCTCCCGAGGGTCAGCTTCGGCGTCGTCGACGTGCGCGACGTCGCCGCCCTGCACCTGCTGGCGATGATCCGTCCCGAGGCGTTGGGCGAACGGTTCCTGGCGATCGCGGGCGACGTGATCGGTGCGCAGGAGGCCGCCCTGCTCATCCGGGGTCATCTGGGCACCGCGGGCGCGCGGATCACGACGAAGGAGATGCCCGACTGGGTGCTGAAGACCCTCGCGCCGTTCAGCCGTTCGGTGCGGGATGCGCTCCCCGACATCGGCGCGGTGCGCCGGGCGAGCGCAGAGAAGGCGCACCGGATGCTCGGCTGGACGCCGCGCACGCGCGAGGACGCCATCATCGCCACCGTCGACTCCCTGCAGCGCCTGCGTCTCGAGGGCGGAGTCGCACCTTCCCGGCGGCGCTGAAGCCGGCTCAGCAGGCTGGGAATAGCGGGGGAATGGGTGGGGTTATACAGGAGTCGGCGCGCATGGTCAAGAAAAGACTGGACACGGCGCGTCTATTTGACATATAGTTGTTCTTTGCGCTCCCTGACGAACATCTGCCTTCATATTGCGGTCGGCTCTGCTATTCGGATGTGCGCGCCTGGGCTCCAGAAGGAGTCAGATAGGCGCCGAAGACATCCCTGGGAGTTCTCGTTCACAAACTACTCACTCTGACCGACAGTAACTGAGGCCCGACGGGGCCCACGGAGGTTATTTCCTTGGCTGCTGCGCGCAACGCAACCAATAACGACAAGACACCCAAGAACGGACGGAACGCATCCCGTCTCTCGTTCGCAAAGATCACAGACACCCTCACCGTTCCCGATCTGCTCGCACTGCAGACCGAGAGCTTCGACTGGCTCGTCGGTAACGACGCGTGGAAGGCTCGCGTCGCCGAGGCCGAAGAGCAGGGCCGACAGGATCTGCCCAGCAACACCGGTCTCGAGGAGATCTTCGAAGAGATCTCCCCGATCGAAGACCTCGGCGAGACGATGCAGCTCTCGTTCACCAACCCGTTCCTCGAAGAGAAGAAGTACTCGATCGACGAGTGCAAGGAGAAGGGCAAGACCTACTCCGCTCCTCTCTACGTCGAGGCCGAGTTCATGAATCACCTCACCGGTGAGATCAAGACGCAGACCGTCTTCATGGGCGACTTCCCCCTCATGACCGAGAAGGGCACCTTCGTCATCAACGGCACCGAGCGTGTCGTGGTGTCGCAGCTCGTCCGCAGCCCAGGCGTCTACTTCGAGCGCACGCCCGAGAAGACGTCGGACAAGGACATCTACTCGGCTCGCATCATCCCGAGCCGCGGTGCCTGGCTCGAGTTCGAGATCGACAAGCGCGACCAGGTCGGCGTTCGCATCGACCGCAAGCGCAAGCAGTCCGTCACCGTGTTCCTCAAGGCACTCGGTCTGACGAGCGAGGAGATCCTCTCCGAGTTCAAGGGCTTCCAGTCGATCGAGCTCACCCTCGAGAAGGACGCCATCCTCACGAAGGAAGAGGCGCTCAAGGACATCTACCGCAAGCTGCGTCCGGGCGAGCAGGTCGCTGCCGAGGCCGCGCGTGCGCTCCTCGACAACTTCTACTTCAACCCGAAGCGCTACGACCTGGCGAAGGTCGGTCGTTACAAGATCAACCGCAAGCTCGGGATCGACGCTCCGCTGAGCGACTCGGTGCTGACCGTGAGCGACATCATCGCCACGATCAAGTACCTCGTCTCGCTGCACGACAACCAGACCACCTTCTCGGGTGTGCGCGATGGCAAGGCTGTCGAGATCCGTCTCGACGTCGACGACATCGACCACTTCGGCAACCGTCGCATCCGCGCGGTCGGCGAGCTCATCCAGAACCAGGTCCGCACCGGTCTGTCCCGCATGGAGCGCGTCGTCCGCGAGCGCATGACCACGCAGGACATCGAGGCCATCACGCCGCAGACCCTGATCAACGTGCGCCCCGTCGTCGCCGCGATCAAGGAGTTCTTCGGAACGAGCCAGCTCTCGCAGTTCATGGACCAGAACAACCCGCTCGCGGGTCTGACCCACAAGCGCCGCCTCTCGGCCCTCGGCCCCGGTGGTCTGAGCCGTGAGCGCGCCGGTGTCGAGGTCCGTGACGTCCACCCGTCGCACTACGGCCGCATGTGCCCGATCGAGACCCCGGAAGGCCCGAACATCGGCCTGATCGGTTCGCTCGCATCGTTCGCGCGGATCAACTCGTTCGGTTTCATCGAGACCCCGTACCGTCGTGTCGTCAAGGGCAAGGTCACTGAGACGATCGACTACCTGACCGCCAGCGAAGAGGACGACTTCATCGTCGCCCAGGCCAACGCTCCGCTGACCGCTGACAACCACTTCGCAGAAGACCGCGTCCTGGCTCGTCAGAAGGGTGGCGAGGTCGACCTGATCCCCGCCGACGAGATCGGCTACATGGATGTCTCCCCGCGCCAGATGGTGTCGGTCGCGACGTCGCTGATCCCGTTCCTCGAGCACGACGACGCGAACCGCGCCCTCATGGGTGCGAACATGCAGCGCCAGGCGGTGCCGCTCGTCCGCAGCGAGAGCCCGCTGGTCGGAACCGGTATGGAGGGCTACGCAGCCATCGACGCCGGCGACGTGCTCATCAACGACAAGGCCGGTGTGGTCTCGGAGGTGTCGGCTGACGCCGTCACCATCCAGCTCGACGAGGGCGGCACGAAGACCTACTACCTGCGCAAGTTCGACCGCTCCAACCAGGGCACGTCGTACAACCACCGCGTGATCGTCAGCGAGGGTGACCGGATCGAGACCGGAGAGGTCATCGCCGATGGCCCCGCGACCGAGAACGGCGAGCTCGCACTCGGAAAGAACCTGCTCGTGGCATTCATGCCGTGGGAGGGTCACAACTACGAGGACGCGATCATCCTGAGCCAGAACCTGGTGAAGGACGACACCCTCTCCTCGATCCACATCGAGGAGTACGAGGTCGACGCCCGCGACACCAAGCTCGGTAAGGAAGAGATCACCCGCGATCTGCCGAACGTCAGCCCGGACCTCCTGGCCGACCTCGACGAGCGCGGCATCATCCGGATCGGTGCCGAGGTCCGTCCCGGCGACATCCTGGTCGGAAAGGTCACGCCGAAGGGCGAGACCGAGCTCTCGGCCGAGGAGCGCCTGCTCCGCGCGATCTTCAACGAGAAGAGCCGTGAGGTGCGCGACACCTCGCTCAAGGTTCCTCACGGTGAAGAGGGCACGATCATCGGTGTCAAGGTCTTCGACTCGCAGGACGGCGACGACGAGCTCGGCTCGGGCGTCAACCAGCGCGTCGTGGTCTACATCGCCCAGAAGCGCAAGATCACCGCGGGCGACAAGCTCGCCGGCCGCCACGGCAACAAGGGTGTCATCTCCAAGATCCTCCCGGTCGAAGACATGCCCTTCCTCGCCGACGGCACGCCGGTCGACGTCATCCTCAACCCGCTGGGTGTCCCCGGACGAATGAACTTCGGCCAGGTGCTCGAGATCCACCTCGGATGGATCGCCAAGCAGGGCTGGGAGGTCAAGGGCAAGCCCAAGTGGGCCGCCCGTCTTCCCGAGGCCGCGCACAGCGCCGCCCCGAACACCAAGGTTGCGACCCCGGTGTTCGACGGTGCTGCCGAGGCCGAGATCGAGGGCCTGCTCGACTCCACGAACGTGACGCGCGACGGCGACCGTCTCATCGGATCCTCCGGTAAGACCCAGCTGTTCGACGGCCGTTCCGGTGAGCCGTACCCCGATCCCGTATCGGTCGGTTACATGTACATCCTGAAGCTGCACCACCTGGTCGACGACAAGATCCACGCCCGTTCGACCGGTCCGTACTCGATGATCACCCAGCAGCCGCTCGGTGGTAAGGCGCAGTTCGGTGGACAGCGGTTCGGTGAGATGGAGGTGTGGGCCCTCGAGGCCTACGGTGCCGCGTACGCGCTGCAGGAGCTCCTGACCATCAAGTCGGATGACATCCTCGGCCGCGTCAAGGTGTACGAGGCCATCGTCAAGGGTGAGAACATCCAGGAGCCGGGCATCCCGGAGTCCTTCAAGGTGCTCATCAAGGAAATGCAGTCGCTCTGCCTGAACGTCGAGGTCCTCTCGGCCGACGGCCAGGCGGTCAGCCTGCGCGACGCGGACGATGAAGCGTTCCGTGCCGCCGAAGAGCTCGGCATCAACATTTCCTCGCGCTTCGAGTCCTCGTCGATCGACGAGATCTGAGCCAGACCATTACTGACGAAACTTTTTCCAGGAAAGAAGGAAAATTGCTCGACGCAACAACTTTTGATGAGCTGCGTATTGGCCTGGCCACCGCTGACGACATCCGTCGCTGGTCCTACGGTGAGGTCAAGAAGCCCGAGACGATCAACTACCGCACGCTGAAGCCCGAGAAGGATGGTCTGTTCGGTGAGCAGATCTTCGGGCCGAGCCGTGACTGGGAGTGCTCGTGCGGCAAGTACAAGCGTGTCCGCTTCAAGGGCATCGTCTGTGAGCGCTGTGGCGTGGAGGTCACCAAGTCCTCCGTGCGCCGCGAGCGCATGGGCCACATCGAGCTCGCCGCTCCGGTGACGCACATCTGGTACTTCAAGGGTGTCCCCAGCCGTCTCGGCTACCTGCTCGACATGGCGCCGAAGGACCTCGAGAAGGTCATCTACTTCGCCGCCTACATGGTGATCGAGGTCGACGAGGAAGGCCGTCACGCCGACCTGCCCGGACTTGAGAACGAGCTCCGCCTCGAGATCAAGACCCTGTCCGACCAGCGCGACAGCCGCATCGCCGACCGCCTCCAGCGTCTCGAGACCGATCTCGCCGCGCTCGAGGAAGAAGGCGCCAAGGCCGACCAGAAGCGTCGCGTCAAGGACACGGCCGAGAAGGAAATGGGCCAGATCCGCAAGTCGTACGACGAGGACATCGCTCGTCTCGAGCGTGTGTGGGAGTCGTTCCGCACCCTCAAGGTCGGCGACCTCAAGCCCGAGGACGCGGACTTCAACGAGCTCGTCGACCGGTTCGGCCTGTACTTCGAGGCCTACATGGGCGCCGAGGCGATCAAGCGTCGCCTGCTCTCGTTCGACCTGGCCGCCGAGGCCGAGCTGCTCCGCGACCAGATCGCGAACGGCAAGGGTCAGAAGAAGATCCGCGCGATCAAGCGTCTGCGCGTGGTCTCCTCCTTCCTCGCCACCGGCAACTCGCCGGCCGCAATGGTGCTGGATGTCGTCCCGGTCATCCCGCCGGAGCTTCGCCCGATGGTGCAGCTCGACGGTGGCCGGTTCGCGACCAGCGACCTGAACGACCTGTACCGCCGCGTGATCAACCGCAACAACCGTCTGCGCCGCCTGCTCGACCTCGGGGCTCCCGAGATCATCGTGAACAACGAGAAGCGCATGCTGCAGGAGGCCGTCGACGCACTGTTCGACAACGGCCGCCGCGGACGCCCCGTGACGGGTACCGGCAACCGCGCCCTCAAGTCCCTCAGCGACATGCTGAAGGGTAAGCAGGGTCGTTTCCGCCAGAACCTGCTCGGAAAGCGCGTGGACTACTCGGGCCGTTCGGTCATCATCGTCGGTCCGCAGCTGAAGCTGCACCAGTGCGGTCTGCCCAAGCAGATGGCGCTGGAGCTGTTCAAGCCGTTCGTGATCAAGCGCCTGATCGACCTGAGCCACGCGCAGAACATCAAGGCCGCCAAGCGCATGGTGGAGCGTTCGCGTCCGCAGGTCTGGGACGTGCTCGAGGAGATCATCCGCGAGCGCCCCGTTCTGCTGAACCGCGCACCGACCCTGCACCGCCTGGGCATCCAGGCCTTCGAGCCTCAGCTCGTCGAGGGCAAGGCCATCCAGCTGCACCCGCTCGTCTGCGCCGCGTTCAACGCGGACTTCGACGGTGACCAGATGGCTGTGCACCTGCCGCTGTCGGTCGAGGCCCAGGCCGAGGCCCGCATCCTGATGCTCGCATCGAACAACATCCTGAAGCCGTCGGACGGCCGTCCGGTCACCCTGCCCTCGCAGGACATGATCATCGGTCTGCACCACCTCACCACCGTGCGTGAAGGCGCCGAGGGCGAGGGACGTGCGTTCTCGTCGGTCTCCGAGGCGATCCTCGCCAAGGACCAGGGTTCGCTGCACCTCAACGCCAAGGTCAAGATCCGTCTGAACGACTACGTTCCGTCGGACGCCGCTGACACCGGCGTCGAAGGCATCACCGCCATCGTCGAGACGACCCTCGGTCGCGCGCTCTTCAACGAGACGCTTCCGGCGGACTACCCGTACGTCGAGGAGGTCGCCGACAAGGGCGTGATCTCGGGCATCGTGAACGCTCTCGCCGAGCGTTACCCGAAGGTCGAGGTCGCGGCTGCGCTGGACCGCATCAAGGACGCCGGTTTCTACTGGGCCACCCGTTCCGGTGTGACGGTGTCGCTGAGCGACATCCTCACCCCGCCGAACAAGCCGCAGATCGTGGCCGGCTACGAGAAGAAGGCCGCCAAGGTCACCGCCGAGTTCGAGAAGGGTCTCACGACCGACCTCGAGCGTCGTCAGGAACTGGTGAAGATCTGGACCGAAGCGACCAACGAGGTCGCCGAGGCCATGCGTGCCAACTTCCCGGCCGACAACACCATCAACCGCATGGTCACGTCGGGCGCCCGTGGTAACTGGCTGCAGGTGCGCAACATCGCCGGTATGCGTGGTCTGGTGAACAACCCGAAGGGTGAGATCATCCCGCGCCCGATCATCTCCTCGTACCGCGAGGGTCTGTCGGTGGCGGAGTACTTCATCGCGACGCACGGTGCCCGTAAGGGTCTGGCCGACACGGCCCTCCGTACCGCCGACTCGGGTTACCTGACCCGTCGTCTGGTGGATGTCTCGCAGGACGTCATCATCCGTGAGGACGACTGCGGCACCACGAAGGGTCTCGACCTCCCGATCGCCGCTCCCGGTGCTGACGGCGTGCTCGTGCGCGACGCCAACGTCGAGAACTCGGTGTTCGCCCGTACCCTGGCCGCCGACGCCGTGTCCCCCGAGGGCACCGTCGTGGCCAAGGCCGGAGACGACGTCGGAGACGTGCTCATCGACCGCCTGGTCGCTGCCGGCGTCACCGACATCAAGGTGCGCTCGGTGCTGACCTGCGAGTCGGCCGTCGGTGTGTGTGCTGCCTGCTACGGCCGCTCGCTCGCCACCGGCAAGCTCGTCGACATCGGCGAGGCCGTCGGCATCATCGCGGCCCAGTCGATCGGTGAGCCCGGAACCCAGCTGACCATGCGTACGTTCCACACCGGTGGTTCCGCATCCGCAGACGACATCACGCAGGGTCTTCCCCGCGTGCAGGAGCTGTTCGAGGCCCGTACCCCCAAGGGTGCGTCCCCGATCGCCGAGGCTGCCGGACGCATCACCATCGAGGACACGGAGCGCAGCCGCAAGGTCATCCTGACCCCGGACAGCGGCGACGAGCCGCACGCCTACCCGGTGCTCAAGCGCTCGACCCTCCTCGTCGAGGACGGTCAGCACGTCGAGCTCGGCCAGCAGATCATCGTCGGCGCCGTCGACCCGAAGGAAGTTCTTCGTGTCAAGGGTGTCCGTGAGGTGCAGAAGCACCTCGTCGGTGGTGTGCAGGGCGTCTACCGCTCGCAGGGTGTTCCGATCCACGACAAGCACATCGAGGTCATCGTGCGGCAGATGCTGCGCAAGGTCACCGTCGTCGAGCACGGCGACACCGACCTGTTGCCCGGTGAGCTGGTCGACCGGTCGAAGTACAACGAGCTCAACCGTGCTGCTCTGACCGCCGGCAAGAAGACTGCGTCTGCTCGCCAGGAGGTCATGGGTATCACCAAGGCGTCGCTCGCAACCGAGTCGTGGCTGTCGGCCGCGTCCTTCCAGGAGACCACCCGCGTTCTGACGCAGGCGGCCATGGAGGGCAAGTCCGACCCGCTGATCGGTCTGAAGGAGAACGTGATCATCGGAAAGCTGATCCCGGCCGGTACCGGTCTGGCTCGCTACCGCAACGTCACGGTCGAGGCCACCGAGGAGGCGAAGGCGGAGCGTTACCCGAACCGCATCTTCGCCGACGACTCGGCCTTCAGCGAGAACGACCTGAGCTTCGTCGACTTCGACAGCTTCAGCTCGGATGACTACACCCCCGGAACCTACAACTAAGCGTTCGTAGCTTTCGTACGACGAACGGCCCCCGGTGCTTCGGCATCGGGGGCCGTTCTCGTTGTGCGGCGGGGTGTTGCTGGCCGGGTCCGCGCTGGCCGGGTGCGCGCTGGCCGGATGCTCAGCCGTGCGATGCGACAATGGGAGCATGTGGCGACAGCTTCTCGAATACACCGACACCGCCGGCCGCGCGATGGTCGGTGTCGCCGCCGTGCTGCTCGTCGTCGCCGTGCTGAGCTTCGTCGCCGGCGTCGTGCAGGCCGCCACCGGGCACGCCGCGGTCACGCTGCCGTACTGGCTCACCACGATGGGCGGCGCCGTCGTCGCCGGCGTGCTCGTCTACCTCGCCAGCCGCCGAGCCGACATCCGCCGCCGCTGACGCGCGCCGCGCCGCGCG
>NZ_BSEN01000002.1:84739-105168 GCF_027921845.1 Leifsonia poae | reverse complement strand
CTGATGCGGGTGATGGACAAGTTCATGACGGAGAAGTTCTTGGGCGTGTTCCTGGAGGTGTCGGATGATCGGACGTTGACGAACCTGACGTTGAAAGAGGGTTACCGCACCGTCTACCAGCACACGTCGTTGGTGTTCACGGATGCGCCGTTGAAGGTGAAGAAGCTGTTCAAGCAGCAGTTGCGGTGGGCGCGCGGGTCGCAGTACAACACGTTGCGGATGCTGCCCTGGATGTTGGGCCATGCGCCCCTGTTGGCGTTCTTCTTCCTGACCGACATCATCCTGCCGTTCGTGTTGGCGGGGGTGCTGGGCGGGTGGGTGTATCGGGCGTTCACCGGGCAGGGTTACAACTTCTACCAAGGCTTCCTGGCCGAGTACGGGGTGCAGGCGGGGATCCTCGCGGTGATCGCGTTGATGGTGGCGTCGTCGGTGATCAGCATGTCGATCCGGCAGATCCGGCACCTGTCGGAGAAACCCTCCGACTTCTTCCGGCTGCCGGTGTTCATCATCGTCTCGACCTTCTTCCTGATGCCGATCCGGCTCCTCGGCTTCTTCCGGATGGCACACGCCTCCGGGTGGGGCACCCGCGCCGGCGCCTACGCCGGCGGACCCGCCGAAATCACCGCCGACGACGCCATCCCCGACACCACTGCGGCAGACACCGCCGGCGACGCGACGACCGCCAGTTCGACCGGTCCCGCGTTTCCGGATGCCGTGGGCGGCGTCACGACGGCGACCGCACTGGCGACCCGCGCCGAGGTGAAGGCGGCGGCCGCTACCAAGCCCGCGAACAAGACCACGACCAAGCCCGAGCGGCGCCGGCTCAACCCGCTGGCCGCCATCCCGTACCTGATCGGTATCGCGATCCTGACCCTGGAGGCCTTCTTCCTTGTCTAACAGTTCGTTCTCCTGGTGGGCGCAGAGCAAATCGCGCTCACAGGCCACAACGGCCGCCTTCCTCGTCCTCGCCACCGTGCTCGGCGGCATCTCGTACTTCGTCTGGTCGTCCCCGGGCAGCCAGGTGCGTCAGGCGGTCACCGCCGCTGTCGACGTCGTCAACCCCATGGCCGCGCAGAATGCCACGCTCAAGGAGGCGCTCGGTTCAGCGAGCACCACGATCGCCTCGCAGAAGATCGAGCTGAAGAAGCTGCAGAGCAAGGTCGTGGCTGCTCAGGCGGCGACCGCCAAGAAGCTCGCTCAGGCGCAGCAGCGAACGCTCGTCGCCGAGAACGCCCTCGCGGCTGCCAAGGCCCAGGTGAGGGCAGCGACCGCGGTCGGCACGGCAGCGGGCACCACAGGCGCGGCCGGTACGGGAGCAGGCTCGAGCGGCGGTGGCACCGGAGGATCCGGCGGCACCGGCAGCGGAGGATCCGGCGGCACCGGTGGAACCGGTTCGCAGCCGGCACCGATCACGGCACCGTCCAAGGCCGCGCTGCTGCAGCCGGCCAACCGCTACTTCGGGATGTACACCGAGCAGGCGCCGTTCAACTGGGCGACCTTCGACGCGACCTCCGCGAAGATCGGTGTCACGCCCAACGTGGTCGGCTACTTCAGCGGCTGGGATGAGACCTTCCGTGCGAACGCCGTCACCCGCGCCTGGCAGCAGGGCCGGCTCCCGATGATGACCTGGGAGTCGCGGCCGATCAGTGCCGGAAACGACACTGTCGACGCCCCGGAGTACTCGCTGCCCAAGATCATCGGCGGCTCGTTCGACGCCTATCTGCACCAGTACGCGAAGGACATCGTCGCGACGGGGCTCCCGTTGGCCATCCGGCTCGACCACGAGATGAACAGCAACTGGTACCCGTGGGTCGAGACCGACGGCAAGGGCAACTCGGTCAACGGCAACAACGTCGGCGACTACGTGAAGATGTGGCGCCACGTGCACGACATCTTCCAGTCGGAGGGCGCCAACTCGCTCGTGATGTGGGTGTGGTCGCCGAACATCGTGAACAACCTGCCCGCCACGCACAAGGCAGACGGCTACCTCGCCGGCCTCTACCCCGGCGACCAGTACGTCGACTGGGTCGGGCTCTCGGGTTACCTCCGGCCGCCGTACAAGGCCGATAACGACTACACCTTCGACTACACGTACGGCGAGAGCCTGAAGGAGCTTCGGGCGATCGCGAAGAAGCCGATCATGCTGTCTGAGATCGGCGCCTCGGAGACCGGCGGACACAAGGCGGCGTGGATCTCGTCGTTCTTCGACGGCCTCTCCAAACCGGAGAACAGCGACATCGTCGGGTTCTCCTGGTTCAACCTCGCGGTGACCAGTTATGTCGAGGGCGTGCGCGCCACGAACGACTGGCGCATCGATTCCCGCGCCGACTCGTTGTCGGCGTTCATCGAGGGCCTCACCCGCCCGGAAGACCATTTCACGCTCACACCGGCCAAGTGAAAGGACAGACCATCATGAAGAAGTCAGAACAGCCCGCCCCGCGCATCAGCGTGATCGGCACCGGATACCTCGGAGCCACCCACGCGGCGGCGATGGCCGAGCTCGGGTTCGAGGTCATCGGCGTCGACACCGACCCCCGCAAGGTCGAGGAGCTCCGCGAAGGACGCGCCCCGTTCTTCGAGCCCGGGCTTCCCGAGCTGATCACCAAGCACGTGGCATCCGGTCGGCTGCGGTTCACCACCGACATCGCCGAGGCGGCCGCCTTCGCCGACGTGCACTTCATCTGCGTCGGCACCCCGCAGCAGTCGGGGAGCTTCGCGGCGAACCTCAGCTATGTCGAGGGCGCGGCGCGCTCGGTCGCGTCCAACATGACGCACGACGGCCTGATCGTGGGCAAGTCGACGGTTCCGGTGGGAACCGCGGCCCGGCTGCGGGCGATCGTCGCCGAGGTGCTGCCCGAGGGCATCCAGGCCGAGCTGGTCTGGAACCCCGAGTTCCTCCGCGAAGGCAAGGCGGTCGACGACACGCTCGCCCCCGACCGCCTCGTCTTCGGCGGCACCACCGACCGCTCCGAGGCGCTGCTGCGGCAGGTCTACGCGACGCCGATCGCCGCTGGCACCCCCGTGCTGGTCGCCGACCTGCCCACCGCCGAGCTCGTGAAGGTGAGCGCGAACGCGTTCCTCGCCACCAAGATCTCGTTCATCAACGCCATCTCCGAGATCTGCGACGCCGCCGGCGCCGACGTCTCGCTGCTGGCGGACGCGCTGGGTCACGACGTGCGCATCGGGCGCCAGTTCCTCAACGCGGGCCTCGGCTTCGGCGGCGGATGCCTGCCGAAGGACATCCGGGCGCTCATGCACCGCTCGGGCGAACTCGGCGCGTACGCGGCGGTCGGACTGCTGCAGCAGGTGGACGAGATCAACATGGGCCGACGCCAGCGCGTGATCGACCTGGCGCTCGAGGCGTGCGGTGGTTCCGTGCTCAACCGCCGGATCGGTGTGCTGGGCGCTGCCTTCAAGCCGCACACCGACGACGTGCGCGACTCGCCGGCGCTCAACGTGGCGGCGGCCCTGCACCTCCGTGGCGCGCAGGTCGTCGTCTACGACCCGCAGGCGCGCTCAACCGCGCAGCGCATGTTCCCCACGCTCGGCTACGCCGACTCGATGGGCGAGGCCGTCTCCGGCGCGGACGTGACGGTCGTGCTCACAGAGTGGCAGGAGTTCGTGGACGCCGATCCGGTGACCCTCGGAAACCTCGTGCACACCCGCACGATGATCGATGCCCGTAACTGCCTCGACGCGGTGGCGTGGAGCGCCGCCGGCTGGAAGGTGCTCTCGATGGGCCGCGTGCCCGAGGTCGCACCGCTCGACGCCGACCTGGCCGCGCTCGCCACCGCCCGCTGAACCGAAAAGGACATCACCATGACCAGTTATGTGACCAAGGCCGTCATCCCGGCGGCCGGCCTGGGGACCCGCTTCCTCCCCGCCACCAAGGCGATGCCCAAGGAGATGCTGCCCGTCGTCGACAAGCCGGCCATCCAGTACGTGGTGGAGGAAGCGGTCAACTCGGGACTCCACGATGTTCTGCTCGTGACGGGGCGCAACAAGAACGCGCTCGAGAACCACTTCGACCGGGCCACCGAGCTCGAGGACACGCTCGAGAAGAAGGGCGACACCGACCGCCTCGAGAAGGTCAAGCAGTCCACGACGCTCGCCGACATGCACTACGTGCGGCAGGGCGACCCGAAGGGTCTCGGCCACGCCGTGCTCCGGGCCAAGATGCACATCGGGCACGAGCCGTTCGCGGTGCTGCTCGGCGACGACATCATCGACGCGCGCGACCCGCTGCTCAGCCGGATGCTCGAGGTGCAGCACGAGCGCAACACGACGGTGGTCGCCCTGCTCGAGGTCGACCCGAGTCAGATCCACCTCTACGGTGCTGCCGCCGTCGTCGAGACGGACGAAGACGACGTGGTGCGGATCACGGGGCTCGTCGAGAAGCCGGACCGCGCGAGCGCGCCGTCGAACCTCGCGGTCATCGGCCGCTACGTGTTGCGCCCGGAGATCTTCGACATCCTCGAGAAGACGGAGCCGGGCAAGGGTGGCGAGATCCAGCTGACGGATGCGCTCCAGGGCCTCGCCTCGGCGCCCGACTGGACCGGTGGCGTGCACGGCGTGATCTTCCGCGGCCGCCGCTACGACACCGGAGACCGCCTCGACTACATCAAGGCGATCGTCCAGCTCGCCGCGGATCGAACGGACCTCGGTCCTGAGCTGATGCCGTGGCTCAAGGACTTCGTCGCCGAGTCGGCCAAGAACGACGCGCCGACCGCGCCGGTGGACGAGCCCGCGGCGACGCCGTCGGTCGCGCCCAAGCCGGGCAAGCCGGCGACGCCGTCCGTTCCGTCTCGCGAACTGGTGCCGGCGGCGGCCCTGGTCTGACGGGCTGTCACGGCAAGCGCCTCGGCCTCGGGGTCACTCCTCCAGGCCGAGGCGCTTCAGCGTGTGCTTCTCGCTGTGCCCGGCATCCGTCTCGATCTCGTCGACCGCGATCGGGATGCCCGGGCCGATGGCCAGCCACACGAAACCGTCGCGGTGCACCAGCGGAACGAGGTCGGTCGTTCCGTCTTTGAGCAGGGTGCGCACTCGCTTGAGGAGCGCGTAGCCCTCGGACGGCCGCGTCACGTAGGTCTTGCGGCGGTAGTGCACGACATGTGCGACGGTCTTCGCGCTCAGTCCCGCCACTTCGGAGTCGGTCAGCGTCTCGCTCATCCTCAGTCCCTTCATCGCACGTCGGCCGTAGACCGTCGGCGCCCACTGACGGTACGCGCGTCGCCGACGGAGTCAAGACGGAGGCGTCGGGGCAGGGGCGGTGGCGCGTACCCTGACCATCGGCTGCTGCGCACCACCGTCAGTCGCACCGCAGCCAGTCGCACCGCAGGCAGCCGCACCGCAGTCAGTGAGGAGAACGGAATGCACGCCACCAGCATCATCGCGAACCTGAAGGTCGACGACCTCGACTCGGCGAAGGCCTTCTACACCGACTATCTCGGCTTGCGAACGGAGGAGTTCAGTCTGGGCTGGGTCGCCCGCTATGTCTCACCGGATGCGGCGGCGGCCAAGGTCCAGCTGGTGACGGGCGACGCCACGGCGCCGGAGGACTCGGTCATCTCCGTGCACACGGATGACGTGCGCGGCGCCTACGACGAGGCGCGAGAGCGCGGTTACGAGATCGTCCACCCCCTCACCACCGAGGAATGGGGTGTGACACGGTTCTTCGTGCGAGCACCGGACGGGACCGTGATCAACGTCGTGAGTCATCGCGACTGACCTCTCGCTACGGTGAGACGATGACCGATTCCACACCGTCTGCCACTGCTGCTGTTCCTCCGACCGCTGTCGAGCCCGGGCTGCTCGACGCGCTCGCCGACCGGGGCTGGCCGGCGCTCGGGCGCGCGAGCTGGCACGACTGGTCGTTCCGCTTCTCCGGTGGCGTCACCGATCGTGCGAACTCGGTGCTGCCGAGCGGGGTGGTGCCGGATGTGCGCGAGGCCGTCGACGCGGCGGAAGCGGCGTACGCCGAGCGCGGGCTGCGCACGCGGTTCCAGCTGAGCCCCGCCACAGACCCTCGCGTCGCCGACGAATTGCGCCGCCGCGGCTACGAGGAGCATTCGCCGACGCGCATCCTGGTCGCCGGGAGCGGCGCCGTCGCAGAGCGCGGGATGGCGCGGGATTCGTCGGACGAGGGGATGGTCACGATCGCCGATACTCCCGACCGGGCGTGGATGGACGTGTGGTGGTCGGTCGACGGGCGCGGCGGCGACGCCGAGCGGGAGGTGGCGGCGCGCATCCTCGCCGGCGGTCCTGGCCTGTACGCGTCGCTGTCGGCACCCGCGTCGCTCGCCGCTCCCGCTTCGATCGCCGCTCCCGCATCCGCGTCCGCGACGGTGGCGGTCGCTCGTCTGGCACTCGTCGGCGACTGGGGTGGGCTGTTCGCGGTTGCGACGAGTCCGGATGCGCGCCGCCGCGGATTCGCACGTCGCCTGATCGTCGAGCTCGCCGCCCAGGCGCGGGAGCGCGCCATCCCGAACCTGTGGCTGCAGGTGACGGCCGCCAACACCGCCGCCCTCCGGCTGTACGCGGAGCTCGGCTTCGCCCCTGCATCGTCGTACGCCTACTGGGCCGCGCCCGAGGACTCCCAGTCGTGCGCAACCGCGACACGGGCGGCGCCGGTCGTGCGATAACGCACCACCGGCGGCCCGAGCCTTAAACGCCGATGCCGGGCACGTGAACACTAGGGTTTGTTCACGGGCCCGGCATACTTCGGGGTTACCGCTGGAGGATTATTCGGGTTCCTCAGCCGGCACTTGAACTCTACCCAATTCGGGGCCCGTGTGGGTCAAAATGAGGACACGATTTGTACCCCAGTAGGAGTGTCATTTTTGGCCCCCGAGTGGGGACGCTTGCTCTGATCGCGTCGCTAAGTCGACGGGATGACGCAAGTTCGTGCGTTCGCCTCTCCGAGCCCGTTTATGAGGTGCCCGAGCGCCGCCCTCAGGAGGCGGCGTCCCGCGCGATTCCGAGCTCCAGTACGAGCGCGGCCACGAACGCGTCGATGTCGTGCTCGGTCGTGTCGAACGAGCACATCCACCGCACCTCGTTGCGCGCCGCGTCCCAGTCGTAGAACCGGAAGTGCTCGCGAAGGCGGTCGGCGATGCCGGCGGGCAATGTGGCGAACACCCCATTTGCCTGCGTCGCCTGGCTGAAGCCGACACCCTCGATGGTGCCGTCGGCGATACCGGCCTCGAGCGCGGTGCGCAGGCGCGTCGCCATCGCGTTCGCGTGCGTCGCCGATCGCAGCCACAGGTCGTCGGTGAGGAGCGCGATGAGCTGCGCCGAGATAAAGCGCATCTTCGACGCCAGCTGCATGTTGAGCTTGCGCAGGTAGATGAGCCCTTCGGCGGCGGCGGGATTCAGCACCACGATGGCCTCGCCGTAGAGCATGCCGTTCTTCGTGCCGCCGAAGCTGAGCACGTCCACGCCCGCGTCGGTGGTGAAGGCGCGCAGCGGCACGCCGAGGGTGGCTGCGGCGTTGGCGATGCGGGCGCCGTCCATGTGCAGCTTCATTCCGAGTGCGTGCACGTGGTCGGCGATGGCCTTCACCTCGGCGACGCTGTAGGCCGTGCCGAGCTCGGTCGTCTGGGTGATCGACACGACGAGCGGCTGTGCTCGGTGCTCGTCGCCCCAGCCCCACGCCTCGCGGTCGATCAGCTCGGGCGTGAGCTTGCCGTCGGGGGTCTCGACCTGCAGGAGCTTGATGCCGGCGACGCGCTCGGGCGCGCCCGCCTCGTCGGTGTTGATGTGCGCGGTCTTCGCGCAGACGACGGCGCCCCAGCGGGGGATCATCGACTGGAGGCCGACGACGTTTGCGCCCGTGCCGTTGAAGACCGGGAACACCTGCACGCCGTCGCCGAAGTGCTCCGCGAACACGTCGTGCAACCTGGCGGTGTAGACGTCTTCGCCGTAGGCGATCTGGTGGCCCTCGTTCGCAGCGGCGATGGCGTCGAGGATCTCGGGATGGACTCCGGCGTAGTTGTCGGAGGCGAAACCGCGGAGCGAGAGGTCGTGGAGTTGTAGCGTCACCGTTCTATCCTCGCAGGATCGGTGGGCTGGTTCGTGCCGCCCTCCGAGGCTGTGAGCAACTGGCGGACGCCGTTGATGGTGGAGGGCGCTTCGTCCCACAACGCAGCGACCCGGGAGGCGAGTTCGTCTTCGAGCCCGGCCAGGGACTTCACGACGAAGATCGCCGCTGCCGCATCCGGTGCGTCTGCGGCGAAGCCCTTCGAGATCGCGCGCGTCCACGCATCCGCCGCCGCCTTCGCTGCCGCGTAGTTCGCACCGCCCGGGTACGGGCGGTCGACCGCGGTCGACGAGACGACCGCGAGGCGTCCGGCGGGCGACGCGACGAGGTCGTCGTAGAACACCCGGCTGGTGTTGCGGAGCGTCGCGAACGACCGCTCGAGGAAGGCCCAGTCGTCGTCCGACTGGCCCGTGATCCCGCCACCGCCGCGCCAGCCGCCCACCAGGTGCACGAGGCCGTCGATGCGGGCGAACTTCACGTGGATGCGCATGGCGAGCTCGGTCACCGCCGAGTGGTCGGCGAGGTCGCAGACGCGAACATCGACGCCGGGCACGGCCTCCGCCAGCGAATCGAGGCGCTCCCGGCTGGTGCCGACGGCGAGCACGGTGGCCCCGCGCGCGACGAGGGCACGGGCAACGGCCTCGCCGCTGGCGCTCGTCGCGCCGGCGATCAGCACGATCCGTCCCGCGAGGGAGCCCTGCGACCCGGATGTCTCCACCCGGGTCGCAGGCACGGAATCCTCGCTCACGCCGCCGCGGTCCCTGCGGCCCGCGCCGAGGTCTCGGACGCGTCGGACTCGCCGGTGATGCCGGCCGTCGACTCGATGACCGAGGCCATCTTCTTGTTGAGCGCCTCGTAGAACATCGAGAGCGGGAACTCGTCGTCGAGCACGGCGTCGGTGTAGCCCTTCGGCACACCGGCGAGCGTCTCGTCCGGCAGTCCACGGGCCCAGTTCGACGCGGGGTTCGGCGTGAGGGTGCGCGTGAGCATCTCGTACGCGGCGAGCCAGTGCGCGACCTTCGGCCGGTCGATCGAACGCCAGTAGAGCTCGTTGATCTGATCGCTCAGCGCGACCACGACATCCGGGACGTCTGCCCAGTCGATGGCGAGCTTGGTGTCCGTCCAGTGCAGCACATTGTGCTGGTGCATCCACGCGAACAGCAGCTGGCCGCCGAGTCCGTCGTAGTTGCGCACGCGGCTGCCGGTGATCGCGAACCGGAAGATCCGGTCGAAGATCACGGCGTACTGCACGAGGTGCGCGTGCTCCAGGATCTCGCGCTGCGCGGGCGAGAGCTCCGACTCGGGAAGGGCCGAGAGCTCGCGCTCGAGCCGCACCGACTCGCGGAACGCGGTCAGATCGCAGCGCAGCTCCTCCAGTGAGTACAGGAAGAACGGCATCCGCTGCTTGATCATGAACGGGTCGAACGGCAGGTCACCGCGCATGTGGCTGCGATCGTGGATCAGATCCCACATCACGAAGGTCTCTTCTGTGAGCTTCTGATCGTCGAGCATGCCCGCGGCGTCGGCCGGCAGTTCGAGCTTCGTGATCTCGGCCGCCGCCCGCACCACGCGACGGTAGCGTGCCGCCTCGCGGTCCTGGAAGATCGCGCCCCAGGTGAACGTCGGGATCTCGCGCATCGCCACGGTCTCGGGGAACAGCACAGCCGAGTTCGTGTCGTAGCCGGGCGTGAAATCGACGAACCGGATGGGCACGAACAGCTTGTTGCCGTACTCGCCCGCCTCGAGCTCACCCACGAACTCGGGCCAGATGACCTCCACGAGCACCGCTTCGACGAGTCGGTCGGTGCTGCCGTTCTGGGTGTACATCGGGAAGACCACGAGGTGTCCGAGCCCGTCGACGCGGTGCTGCTGCGGCTGGAACGCCGTGAGCGAGTCCAGGAAGTCGGGCACGCCGAATCCCTCGCCCGACCAGCGCCGGAAGTCGGCCGCGAGCGCGTCGAGATACGCCGCGTCGTGCGGGAAGTACGGTGCCAGCTCGCCGATGGCCGCGACGATGTCGTCGACGTGGCCGGCCGCCGCGGCCTTGTCGGACTCCTCGGGGATCGAGCCGTCCTTCAGCTGTGTCGGCTGCAGAGCGACCGCCGCCTCTTTGAGACGCAGCCAGGCCGGATGCGCGGCGAGCGAGCGAACGGAGCGGGCGTCCTCGACGACCTCGGGTTCTCCGACAATTGCATCCGTACGGAACTGGGAAACGAACTGAGACATGACGAACCTCCCGTCGCTGGGCTGGCCGCTGTGCGGCACGGTGTGGACCGAGTGCAGGCGCACTCGCTTCGAGCCTATCCAGAAGGTCTGGATGTTTTCTTGCCCGTACTGTTCGATCCGTGCGTGACGAGCCGGGTTCGCGCCGATTTTCGCCGTTGAGAGGTCGGATGATGCGCGGAATCGCCTGCCACCGCGGCTCGCCCGGCCGCTAGGCTCTGGCCATGACCAGTCCAGCGACGGCCGCCGCGGTCGAGGCCGCACTCGCAGAGGTCGCGGACGCCGACGACGCCGTCTTCCTGCAGCGGTTCTTCAAGACGGGACCGGGACAGTACGGCGAGGGCGACGTGTTCATCGGCGTGCGCGTTCCCCAGACCAGGGCGGTCGCCAAGCAATTCTCGGCTCTCGGCCTCGGCGAGGTCGAGAAGCTGCTCGACAGCGAGGTGCACGAGCACCGGCTCGCGGGCCTCATCATCCTGAACCGGCTGTACGAGGTCGCGAGCCGCCCGCGCACGCACGACCCGGCGCAGCTCGATCGCATCGCCGACTTCTATCTGCGGGCGGTGCGCCGGGGACGCGTGAACAACTGGGACCTCGTCGACGGCTCGGCCGAGTTCGTGCTCGGCGAGCATCTGGTCGACAGGCCGCGCACGGTGCTGTTCGAGCTGGCCGAGAGCGACGTGCTCTGGGAGCGCCGCGTCGCCGTGCTGTCGACCTTCGCCTTCATCAAGCACGGCGACGCGACCACGACGCTCGAACTGGCGGAACTGCTGCTGGACGATCGCGAAGACCTCATGCACAAGGCGGTCGGCTGGATGCTGCGCGAAGTCGGCAAGAGGGTCGACATCGGCGCGCTGCTCTGGTTCCTCGACGCCAACGCCGCCCGGATGCCCCGCACGATGCTGAGCTACGCCACCGAGCACCTCACGCCGGAGCAGCGGGCCGACTACCGGTCGCGGCGATGAGCGGCCGGATGATCCGATGGAGCGGCGTTCAGCCAGGATTGCGATGATGGGGTCATGACGAGAACGGTGCGGGGCGCACGAGTGCTGATCACGGGCGCAGCATCGGGCATGGGTGCGCTCTACGCCGAGCGCGCGGTGCGCGAGGGCGCGCGGGCCGTCGTGCTCTGGGACCGCGACGAGGCCGCGCTCGACGAGGTCGTCGCACGGCTGCGCACCGTGGTGATGACCGACCGCGAGGCAACGGCGTGGGGCGCGCCCGACCGCTCGCCGAGTTCCGCCGCCGGGCGTCCGGCGACCACCGTGCACCCCTACGTCCTCGACCTCACCGAGCTCGGCGCCATCGCCCAGAGTGCGCAGCTGGTGCGCCGCGAGCTCGGCGGCATCGACGTGCTCATCAACAACGCGGGCATCGTGCGCGGCAAGTACTTCTGGGAGCACGACAACGGCGAAGACACCCGTCCGACCATGCAGGTCAACGCACTCGCTCCGATGTACATCACCCGCGAGTTCCTGCCCGGCATGATCGAGAGCGCCCGAGAGGCGCGCGTGGTCAACATCGCGTCGGCCGCGGGCACGGTCTCCAACCCCCGGATGAGCGTCTACGCCGCCTCGAAGTGGGCGTTGATCGGCTGGAGCGACAGCCTGCGGCTCGAACTGGTGCAGCAGGGTTTC
Organism: Leifsonia poae; assembly: GCF_027921845.1. Classification (GTDB taxonomy): domain Bacteria; phylum Actinomycetota; class Actinomycetes; order Actinomycetales; family Microbacteriaceae; genus Leifsonia; species Leifsonia poae. The sequence continues at coordinate 93,270 of NZ_BSEN01000002.1, read as the reverse complement.
GAGCACGTCCGGGTCACGACGGTCGCCCCGAGCTACATCTCGACCGGGATGTTCGAGGGCGCGCGCGGCCCGCTGCTCACGCCCGTGCTCACGCCGGAGTACGTGGTCGACAAGGTCTGGCGCGCGATGCTGGCCGGTCGCCCGCTCCTGATGCTCCCGTGGTCGGTCGGGCTCGCCCGCACGCTGAAGGGCGTGCTCCCGACCCGCGCCTGGGATGCCGTGGCCGGTCGTGTCTTCGGCGTCTACTCCTCGATGGAGGGCTTCACCGGCCGACCGCCGCGCGCGTGACGCCCGGCTTCCGGCCGGCTTCCGGGCGTAATTCCGGACGTTCGAGCCCAGCTCGCGCCGAGCATCCGGAGTTGTACGGCTGCTGGCGGCGTGCCGTCTGAACGTTCCGGAGTCGCGGCCGAGCCGACCGCACGCGACGCGCCGTGCCCCATTCGAGTGCCATTTCTGAGAACTTTCACATAAAGTAGCTCCTCAATCGAACTCATCGACGCGTTGGGGGCCCATCGTGAGCAATCCATCCTGGACTCAGGTCATCAAGACGGCCGACGGCGAGCAGCCCGAACTCAAGCGGGCGCTCGGACCGGGACTGCTGCTGCTGTTCATCGTCGGCGACATCCTCGGCACCGGCATCTACGCGCTGACCGGACAGGTCGCCGCCGAGGTCGGCGGAGCGGCGTGGCTGCCCTTTATCCTGGCGTTCGCGGTCGCGACCGTCACGGCTCTGTCGTACCTCGAGCTCGTGACGAAGTACCCGCAGGCCGCCGGCGCCGCGCTCTACACGCACAAGGCGTTCGGCATCCACTTCTTCACGTTCATCGTGTGCTTCATCGTGATGATGTCGGGCATCACCTCGGCGGCGACCGCATCGAGGGCCTTCGCCGTGAACCTCACCGTGGGATTCGCGCTGCCCGCCGACAACACGGTCACCCTGCTGATCGCCGTCGCGTTCATCGTGCTCATCATGCTGGTGAACCTGCGCGGCGTGACGGAGAGCGTCTGGCTCAACGTGGTGCTGACGCTCGTCGAGCTCTCGGGACTGCTGCTGGTCATCATGATCGGGCTGTGGGCGATCGCCGGAGGCAACGCCGACCTCTCGCGGGTGGTGGCGTTCGAGACCCCAGAAGACAAGGGCCTGGTGCTCGCCGTCAGCACCGCGACCTCTCTCGCGTTCTTCGCCATGGTGGGCTTCGAGGACTCCGTGAACATGGCGGAGGAGACGAAGAACCCGACGAAGATCTTCCCGCGCATCATGCTCACCGGCCTCGGCATCACGGCGGTGGTCTACGTGCTGGTCTCCATCTGCGTGGTCGCGCTCGTGCCGATCGGAAAGCTCGCCGGCAGCGAGACGCCGCTGGTCGACGCGGTGCAGGCGGCGGCGCCCGACTTCCCGATCGCCGACCTCCTGCCGTTCATCTCGATGTTCGCCGTCGCCAACACGGCCCTCATCAACATGATGATGGCGAGCCGCCTGCTCTACGGGATGAGCAAGCAGAGGGTGCTGCCCAGCTTCCTGTCGAAGGTGCAGCCGAAGCGGCGCACGCCGTGGGCAGCGATCGTGTTCACCAGCGCGCTCGCCGTCGGCCTCATCGTCTACGTGTCGCTCGACCCTGAAGGCTCGGTGGTCGCGCTGCTGGGCGGAACGACCTCCCTGCTGCTCCTGGCCGTGTTCGCCGTGGTGAACGTCACCGTGCTGGTGCTGCGCCGCAAGCCGGTGGATCACAAGCACTTCCGCACGGCGCGGCCGCTGCCGATCATCGGCGCGATCTCCTGCCTCTACCTGGTGTTCCCGTGGACGTCGGGCCGCCCGGTGGGTCAGTACGGAATCGCTCTCGTGCTGCTGGCGATCGGAGTGGTGCTGTGGGCGATCGCTCGCGCGTTCACTCCGCGCCGCAACGATCGTGATGCTCCGCCGCGCGTCGATGCGGATGCGCCGGCGCCCCGCGACCGGTAGCCGTCAGCCCCCGGTAGCCGTCAGCCCCAGCGGCGTGCCGACCAGCGCTCGAAGAGGCCGACGATCGAGTCGGTCAGCTTGCCGATGATCGCGAGAAGGATGATCGCGAGGAACAGCCGGTCGGTGCGCCCGTTGTTCGACGAATCACTGAGCAGGAACCCGAGCCCCATCGACGCGCCGAGCAGCTCGGCCGCGACGAGGAACAGCCAGGACTGGGCGAGGGCGAGGCGCAGCCCCGAGATCACGGACGGGAGCACGAAGGGCAGCTGCACGGTCGTGAACAGCCTCACCCCGTTGAGCCCGAACGCCCGGCCGGCTTCGACGAGGTGCCGGTCCACGTTCTTCAGGGCGGCCGCCACGATCGTGTAGACGGGGAAGAACGCACCGATCGCGATCAGGATGATCTTCGACTCTTCGCCGATCTTGAACCAGATCAGCAGCAGGGGCACCCAGGCGAGCGACGGAACGGCGCGGATCGCCCCGAGCGTCGAGCTGAAGAGGATGTCGGCGAACCGCGACAGCCCGACGAGCGCGCCGAAGATCAGCCCGAGGCCGGCCCCGAAGGCGAAACCGATGAGCACGCGCTGCGTCGAGATGGCGATGAAGAGGCCGAGCACCCCGCGCTGGGCGAGGTCGATCGCCGCGTCGACGACCATCGCGGGAGAGGGGAGCAGGGCCGAGCTGAACGCACCGGAGGTCGAGGCGATCTGCCACGCCGCCAGGATGATCACCGGCAACACGAAGCCGCCGACGATCCGCACCGAGCGCCGGGAGAGGAACGGGACGCGCGCGTCCGCCCCTGTCCCGGCCACGGGGCGCCGGTCCGACGCGGACCGACCACGGCCGCCCGCGACGGACGTGCCGCCCAGCGAGGCCGTCACGATGGGTCCGTCGCCCTCCGGTGCGTTCTGATAGCTCATGCGGGAACTAGCCCCCGATCGCGCTCGGGTCGGCCGACTTCACGAAGCTGGGCTCCAGGAGCGACGAGAGCGCCTTGTCGATGTCGGCCTGCGAGCGCACGTCGTCGGACTGGACGAAGATCGGGCCGACTTTCTTCAGGACCTTCAGCTGCGCGTCGCCCGGAATCGGGGACACGTCGAGGTTGGTGCGCTCAGTGATCACCTTCGTGGCGACCGCGGGGTCGATGCCGGCGACGTCCGCGAGGATCGAGGCCGTCTCATCCGGGTGCTTGAGCGCCCAGGCACGGGCGTACTCGTACGTGTTGACGACCGTCTGCGCGACATCCGGCTTCGATGCCAGGAAGGACTCCGTGGCATTGAGGAAGCCGTAGGTGTTGAAGGCGACGTTGCGGTAGATGAGCTTCGCACCCGACTTCTCGGCGTTCGCCATGATCGGGTCGAGTCCGCTCCACGCGTCGACGGAGTTGTTCTGCAGGGCGGCCCAGCCATCCGCGTGCTGCAGGTTCTGGATCGTCACGTCCTTCGCCGAGAGCCCGTTGGCCTCGAGCGCCTGAAGCAGGAAGAAGTACGGGTCCGTGCCCTTCGTGGCCGCGATCTGCTTGCCCTTGAGGTCTTTCACCGACGTGATCGTGGACTTCGGACCGACCACGATGGCCGACCACTCCGGCTGCGAGAAGATGTCGATCGTCTTGATCGTCGAGCCGTTGGCGCGTGCGAGCAGGGCGGCCGAGCCGGCCGTGGACCCCACATCGATCGCGCCGGCGCGGAGGGCCTCGTTGGCCTTGTTCGAGCCCGCCGACTGCACCCAGTTGACGGTGATGTTCTGCTTCTTCAGCGCCTTCTCGAGCCAGCCCTCCTTCTTGATGACGAGGCTCAGCGGGTTGTAGGTGGCGAAGTCGATGTTCAGGGTTCCGCCCTGCGTGACGCCGGAGGTGCTCTTGGCCGCCTCGGCGCTGGCGTTCTCGCCGGCGACGCAGCCGGAGAGCAGCAGGGTCGCGGCGGCGGCGACCGCGGCGACGGCAGTGATGATGGTGGGTTTACGCATGGTGCCTCTCTAGGGATGCTGTGTGGTCGATCGGTGCGGCTGTGGATCGGTACTGCTGTGGGCCAGTACTGCTGTGGATACGTACTGCTGTGGGTCAGTACGGGAAGGCCGGGATCGGCGCGGCGGCCGGAACGTCGCGGGCGTGACCGTGGCGGTCCACACCCAGCAGGTCGAGGAGTTCAGCTCGGAGCTCCGCGAGTTCCGCGGAGCCGCGATCTCGCGGACGTGATCCGGGCACGGTGAGGACGCGCCGGATGGTCGCACCCGGTTCTCCGTCGTCGGCGCCCAGCAGGATGATGCGGTCGGCGAGTTGGAGTGCTTCGTCGACGTCGTGCGTGACGAGCAGGATGGTGGTCGGTGCGGCGGCGTGGACGTCGAGCAGCAGGTCCTGCATCTTGAGCCGAGTCAGGGCGTCCAGAGCGCCGAACGGCTCGTCGAGCAGCAGCACGCCGGGGTTGCGCGCCAGGGCGCGGGCCAGCGAGGCGCGTTGAGCCATGCCTCCGGAGACCTCACGGGGACGGAGGGCGGCGGAGGCCGACAGTCCGACGAGGTCGAGCAGCTGGGCCACCCGATCGGCGCCGGCGCGTCGGTCGATGCCGCGCGGGAGGCCGAGCGCGACGTTGTCGGAGAGGGACCGCCAGGGCAGGAGCCGCGGTTCCTGGAACCCGACGGCGCAGCGCCCGTCGATACCGGCGACGGCTGTTCCATCGATGAGGGTCGTGCCGGTGGTCGGTGCGTCGAGGCCGCCCGCGATCCGCAGCAGCGTGGACTTTCCGCATCCGCTCGGGCCGAGGATCGCGACGACCTCACCGGCTCCGATCGTCAGCGAGACGTCACGGAGAACGACCCGTCGCCCGTCGGGGGCGCTCGCGGTGTCGGATGCGCTCGTGCTGACTGCGCTCGCCGCCTGGGCGCTGCCGCGCTTGCGCTTCGCCGTCTCGACCACGAAGGCGCGCCCGACGTCGACGAACTCGACGGGAATGGCGGATGGGGTGGACGGCATGGGCTCGCTCGTGGTCGCGACGGGTAGGGAGGGCTGTCTAGCTGCGACGCTACCGATCGCACTCCACTGCTGCCCAGCGCGGCGAAACCTGACGTAATGAAAGTTGTACGGGTCGGCACGACCCTGCGAGCGGGCCCCTCGGTGACCGGTGGTCAGCCGAAGATCATCGGACGATCGTCGTCGTCTTCGTCGTGCGCTGCAATCTCGAGGTCGACCAGCACGGGCACGTGGTCGCTGGGCGCTTCGCCCTTGCGCTCGTTGCGGTGGATGCTCGCGCCGGTCACCAGATCGGCGAAGGCCTTCGAGCCCAGGATGAAGTCGATGCGCAGGCCCTCGTTGCGCGGGAAGCGCAGCTGCTTGTAGTCCCAGTAGGTGTAGCCGACGGGCACGAGCGGGCGGACGACATCAGTCAGGCCGGCGGTCTCGAAGGCGCTGAACGCGGCGCGCTCCGGCGGCGAGATGTGCGTGGACACCCCGGGGATCAGGCTCGGGTCGCCGACATCCGAATCGAGCGGCGCGACGTTGAAGTCGCCCATCAGGGCGAGGGGCAGGTCGGGCTTCTCTGCGAGCCAGCGCTGCGTGTCGGCCGCGAGCGTCGCGAGCCAGTCGAGCTTGTAGTGGTAGTGCGGGTCGTCCAGTGCGCGCCCGTTGGGCACGTAGAGGCTCCAGATGCGGATGCCGTCGACCGTCGCGCCGATCGCGCGCGCCTCCTTCGGCAGGTCGGGACCCTCTTCACCCTTGAGGAAGCCGGGCATGTCGGGGAAGCCGATCTCGACGTCTTCGATCGGGAGACGGCTGGCGATCGCGACGCCGTTCCACTGATTGAGACCGTGGAGCGCGACCTCGTAGCCCGCGTCTTCGAACAGCTGCGTCGGGAACTGCTCGGGCTTGCACTTGATCTCCTGCATGGCGAGCACGTCGACGTCTTCGCGCACCATCCAGTCGACGACCCGGCCCACTCGGGTGCGGATCGAGTTCACATTCCAGGTCGCAACGCGCATATCCCGATCGTATCGGCCGCTACCGACGCCGTCGGAACGGGCGGCCGAGCCTGTGGGGGATTCACCCATCGGCTGTTTTGTGAAGGAGGCGGACGACCGGCCTTCCCCTCTAGAATCGGGGACGTGACCGACGCACGACAGCAGCTCATCGACTACATCTCGGCCGAGGCCGTCTTCCACGGCGACTTCACGCTCACCAGCGGCAAGAAGGCCACCTACTACGTCGACCTGCGCAAGGTGAGCCTCGACCACCGCGTGGCGCCGCTCATCGGTCAGATCATGATCGACCTGATCGCCGAGGTGCCGGATGTCGTCGCCGTCGGCGGCATGACGATGGGCGCAGACCCCGTGGCCGCCGCCATCCTGCACCAGGGCGCGGCTCGTGGCCTCTCGTACGACGCCTTCGTCGTGCGCAAGGAGCCCAAGGACCACGGCCGCGGCAAGCAGGTCGAGGGACCCGACCTCGCGGGCAAGCGCGTCATCGTGCTCGAAGACACCTCGACCACCGGCGGATCGCCGCTGAAGGCCATCGAAGCGCTGAAGAAGGTCGGGGCCGAGATCGCCGCCGTCGCCGTGGTCGTCGATCGCGACACGGGCGCGCGCGAGGTCATCGAGTCCGCCGGATACCCCTACTACGCCGCCATCGGCCTCGAGGATCTGGGGCTCGCCTAGTGGTCGACGACCGCGACCCGGACGACGGCGAGGGCGAGGCCGGCAACGGCTCCGCGTCGGCGGAGCCCGAGTTCGGCAGCTCGGAGTGGCTGCTGCAGCAGCTGAGCGGCGGTCGGCTCACGGGTTCGAGCGGTCCCGACGACGCGACGTCGGCCGATGCGGACGCCGACGCCGACTCCGGCACCGGCACCGGCCCGACTGAGCCTGAACCAGCCGCGCCTCCGGTTGCGGCGTTCGATCCGCAGTTCGCGACGCCGGAGCCCACGATCGAGCTGCCGGTTCAGTCGCCTGTCGAGCCCGAGTCGGCGCGCGCGCCGGTGGTCGCCGATGAGACGCCTGTCGCGCCGGTCACCCCTCCGGATGCCCCGGCCACCGCACCTGCCGGTGAACCGGCGGAACAGTCGACGGCGTTCGTCTGGAACCTGACGCCGGGCGTCGGATCCGATCCTCTCGTCAGCGAGCCGGAAGACACGGAGACGGCCGGTGCCCCGGCTGACGACGCGAGCGAGGGACACGGGGCGCATGCCGCGCTCGGCGGCCTGTTCGCCACTGACGTCGCCGCGGCGGGAACGCGCACTCCGGATGCGGTTCCCGACGCCCCTGAGGCGCCATCGACGTCGGCGCCGCCTGCGGGCGCACCCGAGGCCCCGCCCGCGACTCCTCCGGCCGCGTCGCCGACGCCGACCCAGACGCCGAGCTTCTTCGAGGCGCTTCGGATGCCGGAGCCGCCGACCTGGAGCCTGATCGCGCCGGCGGACGAGCCCGGCTCGGACGCCGACGCTTCGGGCGACGACACGCCTTCGGAATGGGACGTCGACGGCGAGCCTGCGGCTCCCACCCCGTCGTCCTGGAACCCGTTCGCACCGGCGACGCCCACCTCGCCGTCGGCACCCGCGTCCACGCCTGTGGCTGCGGCGTCGGAATCCGGACCGGCCGCGCAGGCTGGGCCGCCCGCGCCGGCTGCAGAGCCCGCCCCGACCACGCCGACCGCACAGCCTGAGCCGACCACACCACCCGTGCCGGTGGCCGAGCCGCGATCCGTGACCCCCGAGGCTCCCTTCGTTCTGACGCCCCCGGTCTTCCCGCCGGCAGCCGACCTGCCCGCGACGCCGGAGCCTCCGGCCGCCCAGCCCGTTCCCGAACCGTTCGACGCGCGCACGCCGCCCACTCCGGCACCGATCGTTCCGCCGCGCACACCGGAGGAGTCCATCTTCTTCACCCGTCCGGTCGACGCCATCCCACCGACGCCCGCGACGCCACCGACGCCCGCGACGCCGCCCGCGCCCGCCGCGCCGCCACCGGCGGCCGCCGCTGCGCCCGTGGCATCGACGACCCGCGCGAACCCGTTCGAACCCATACCGACCCCCACCACCGCGTCCACGCCGGTTCAACCCTCAGAGGCAGCGGCGCCTTCGGAGCCGACCGCGCCGGCCGACCCGGATGCGGAGGGCGGCGACACGTCGGAGGGGCACGGCCTCGCGGCTCTTCTCGGCTTCTTCGATGCAGCCGACGACGATACCGACGATCAGGCGAAGCCCACAAGCCGTTCCGTCATCGGCGACACCACGGGCATCATCCCGCTCCCCGGCACGGCCGCACCGAGCGCACCCGCGCCGGCCGGCGATGACGCGGGCGCACGCGACGGACTCCCCGCGCCGTTCGGCGCTCCGCCGTACGGCTCCGGAGCGCCATCAGCGGATGCCGCGGGAGCGGCGACGGCCGCGTTCGGTGTCGCCCCGGTTCCCGGGAACGACGGTGCGGCCTCGCTCCCGCCCACGCCGCCGCTGCCGACGACCCCGCCGGTCGCGGAGCCCGCCACCTCGTCTCTCGTTCCCCCCATCGCGACGCCTCCCGTCGTCCCGCTCGTGGCACCCCCGGTTCTGCCTCCCGTCGACGCCGACGCGCTCACCGAGCCCGCGGTCGTCGGCGA
>NZ_BSEN01000002.1:0-84716 GCF_027921845.1 Leifsonia poae | reverse complement strand
CGCTTCGGCCGCCGACACCCCGACCACCAAACTCGACACCCGAGAGATCGCGGCGCTGCTGAGCGCGCGCACCGGCGATCCGGACCCCGACAACGTTGCCACCCGCGACCAGCCGGCCGAGACGCCGTCCGAGCCTGCGGGCGCCGGACCGGACGCTCCTGCGAATGCGCCGCAGACCGGCGCCGTCCCTCCGCTCGAAGACGCCACTCTCCTCATGGGCGCGCTGCCGTCCCCCGCGACGCAGCAGCTCGACGCCGAGAGCCTGGCCGACGCCAGCGAGCCGGTCACCGGTTCGCGACCGGCCGCCGACTCGATCCTCTTCCCCGAGCTCGCCCCGACCGCGGCCACCACCGTGATCCCGTCGTCGAGCTCAGCGGCGGGCGGAGCGGCGCAGTCGACGACCGCACTCCCGACTCCGGCGCAACCCGGAGGGACCGGGGGAGGGACCGGCGGGGCGAGCGGCTCTGACGGCGGGGCCGGCGCGGCCGGCAACGCGCGCACCAACCGCCTCCTGCTCTACGTCGCGGGCGGGCTCGCGATCGTACTCGTGCTGATCGGCCTGTTCGCTCTGGGAACCCGGCTGCCGACGCTCTTCGCCGGTCCGGCCGCGGCACCCGTCGCCTCCGCGACGACGAAACCGACGCCATCCCGCACGCCGACGCCGACGCCCACCCCGACACCGACCGTGCAGCCGAAGCCCGCCGGTCCGCAACCCGCCGGCGTCCGTGCCTGGAACACGCTCGGCGGCGGCGAGTGCATCCAGCCCTACTCGACACCCTGGGCCGAGACGTTCACGGTCGTGGACTGCGCGACCCCGCACGCCGGTCAGATGATCTACACGAACATCCTCTCGGCGGATCCGGCGGCGGCGTATCCCGGTGCGGACGCCCTCGCGGCGCAGATCAACGCGCTCTGCACGAAGCCGGGAATCCTCGATCTGAACGCGGCGGCCGCGTATCCCAATCTGCAGATCCAGGGCACGTTCCCGGCGACCGCGGAGCAGTGGAAGGCCGGGCAGCGCTCGTACTACTGCTTCGTCAGTCGTGCCGGCGGTGAGCCGATGACATCATCGGTGGCCGGCCCCGGCCCGACGGGCTGACCCGCGTCGACTCAGAGGTCGGACTCGACCGGCTCCTTGACGATCAGCTCGCTGACGCCCGAGAGGATCTCGTCGGGCCGGAACGGGTAGCGCTCGATCTCGCTCTGATCGCTGATGCCGGTGAGCACGAGGATGGTGTGCAGGCCCGCCTCGATGCCCGCGACGATGTCGGTGTCCATCCGGTCGCCGATCATCGCGGTGTTCTCCGAGTGCGCGCCGATGCGGTTCATGGCCGAGCGGAACATCATCGGGTTCGGCTTGCCGACCACGTACGGCTCCATGCCGGTCGCCTTGCTGATCATCGCGGTGATCGCGCCGGTCGCCGGCAGCGGTCCCTCGGCGCTCGGGCCCGTGGCATCCGGATTCGTGGCGATGAAACGCGCACCCTTGCCGATCAGGCGGATCGCCTTGGTGATCGCGTCGAACGAGTAGCTGCGCGTCTCACCGACCACCACGTAGTCGGGATCGGTGTCGGTCATGATGAAGCCCGCCTCGTGCAGCGCGGTGGTCATGCCGGCCTCGCCGATCACGAACGCGCTGCCGCCGGGCATCTGCGACTTGAGGAAGTCGGCGGTGGCGAGCGCCGAGGTCCAGATCGACTCCTCCGGAACATCCAGACCGGATGCGCGCAGCCGCGCGGCGAGGTCGCGGGGCGTGAAGATCGAGTTGTTGGTGAGCACGAGGAACGGCGTGCCCTGGTCGCGCCACTGCTGGATCAGCTCGGTGGCACCCGGGAGCGCTTTGTTCTCATGGACGAGCACGCCGTCCATGTCGGTCAGCCAGCATTCGATCTCGTCGCGTCGCGCCACGCAAACCCCTTTCAACGGGTACAGCTTATGGGGTGGGCTGTTGCCGCGGGGTTTCGGGAGGGTTCCCTGCGTGTGCCGGGATGCTGAACGTAGCCGGGGTGCGCGGGGCCCTGCCGTTACGCTGAAGTCGTGGACACCGAACCCGATCCCGCCCCGGCTGCGACACCCGAACTCACCACGAACGGCGTCGGACCCTGGCTGGGCGAATGGCCGGACGATCCGCACTACGACATCGAGCTGCTGAAGCACGGCGACACCCGCAACGTCATCGACCGGTACCGGTACTGGCGCATGGAGGCGATCGTCGCAGACCTCGATGAGCACCGGCATCCGTTCCACGTGGCCATCGAGAACTGGCAGCACGACATGAACATCGGGTCGATCGTGCGCAGCGCGAACGCGTTCGCCGCCGACACTGTGCACATCATCGGGCGCCGTCGCTGGAACAAGCGCGGCGCGATGGTCACCGACCGCTATCAGCACGTCCGGCACCACGACGACGTCGCCGGGTTCGTCGCGTGGGCACGGGATGCCGGCCTTCCGATCATCGCGATCGACAACGTCCCCGGATCGGTCATCATCGAGACGTACGCGTTCCCGCGCGACTGCGTGCTGCTGTTCGGTCAGGAGGGTCCCGGCCTCTCCGATGCCGCCATCGAGGCCGCGGATGCCGTGGTCGAGATCTCGCAGTTCGGGTCGACGCGATCGATCAATGCGTCGGCGGCCGCCGCGGTGGCGATGCACGCCTGGATCATGCAGCACGTGTCCTGGCGCTAGCCCGGCACGTCGGCTAGCGGTTCGTCACCCGCCAGACGAGCTTGAGTGCCGACCAGTCCGTGTCGGCTGCGGCCACCTTGACATCGACGAGGCCACGCTCGAGGGCGGTGTTGCGGATCAGGTTCTCGTCGATGTCGCTCGCGTGCCCCGCCGCCTTGCGCGGCCAGGCGACCCAGAGCATCCCGGACGGGCGAATGCGCGCGCCGAGCGCGTCGAGCTCGTCGACGAAGTCGGCGGCCTCGCGATAGAAGGCGAGGATGAGGTCGGCCGGCTCCTCTGCCGACGGCGCCAGCCAGTCGATCGCGCCGGGGCCGCCGTCGAGCGGGATGCTCCAGCCGGCGTCAGCGTGCAGCACCTGCGCCCGCGTTCCCGGCTTGAGGCCGAGCTTCTTCCAGAGCGGGGTGCCGGAGTACCCGGCCGGCGCCGCACCCGGTGAGCCGGCCAGCTCCGGTGACCCGGCGGCATCCCGTGAGCCGGCGGCATCAGGGGTCATCCGGCGTGCCCGGGCCAGCCGGACTCGTCGGCGATGCGCTCGATCGCGTCCTCGTCGAGGTCGTAGACCGTGTGACCGTCGTCGGCCGCCGGCGCCGTGACGATGTGGGCGCGGATCGGCCCGGCCGCGGGGACCTGCACGAGCGCGAAGCCGGAGCCGCGAACGGCGCGCTCGTGCCCGGCCGGCGAGAGCACGTCGGTGGTGTTGGCGACGGCGGGCGCGACCACGACGGGGATCCTCGACGGACCGGCGCTCGTGATCAGCGCGTGGTGGTAGTGCCCGGCCAGGATCAGCCGCACGTCCGCGGCGGCGCAGACCTCGAGGAACGGCGCCGGGTCGACGAACTGCAGACGCTCGAACAGGCCGGTCGTCGGCGGGACGGGCGGGTGGTGCAGCACGACGACGGTTCCGCGCGGTGCGGGCTCGGCGAGCTCGTCGGACAGCCGGCGCAGACGCTCGCCGTCGACCATCCCGTAAGCGGTGCCGGGGACGGTGCTGTCGACGGTGATGATGCGCACGCCGTCGACGGTGATCGAGCGTTCGGCGCCGCCCAGAACACCCTCGAAGTTGCCGACGAGGTCGTGATTGCCCATCGCGTAGACGAGGTCGGCCCCGCGCTCGGCGGCCCACGGCTCGAGTCGCTCGGAGAGCAGGCGGTACGACTCGATGCTGCCGTCGTCGGAGAGATCGCCGGATGCGACGATGACGTCGACCGACGCGAGGGAGGCCGCCCGCGCGAGCACGCGGTCGAGGGCGGCGAGGGTGTCGACCACGCCGTAGTGCAGCCGCCCGTCGCCATACAGGTGGGTGTCGCTGAGATGCAGGATGCGCAACGATTCGCTCACGCCCGACACCCTACTCGCAGCATCCGTCACGGGTTCGCGGGGCCGGGTTCGCAACTCCGGAAGACCGGGCATGGACACCCGGAAATCGCGTATAACTCCGGAACCCCGAGCCGGATTCGGCCCGGGGTTCCGGAATTAAGAGGCGAGGGAGGGCGGTGATTAGCCGATCAGGCTCGGGCGCAGGTCGCGCAGGGTGCGGAAGTGCGTCATCCGGGTCACGCCGATCGCCGAGAACAGCAGCGCGATGAGCAGCCACAGGGCGAGCACGCCGGCATCCGCCCAGGCCGTGGCCGGGTTGCCTCCGTACATCAGCTGCCGGATGCCGTCCACCGCGTACGACATCGGCAGCACGTGGTGCAGGGCGGCGAGCGGCCCGGGCAGCGTCTGCCAGGGGAAGGTACCACCGGCCGTCACGAGCTGCAGCACCATCAGCACCAGGCCGAGGAACTGCCCCACGCTGCCCAGCCACACGTTCAGGGCCAGGATGATCGCGGCGAACGTCAGCGACGCGAGCGTCATCATCCCGAACATCCCGAGCGGGTTCTGGATGCTGAACTGCAGCGCCCAGGCGACGATCGAGAAGAGGCCGATCATCTGCACCGCACCGAGCAGGCCGGGGGTGAGCCAGCCCGCGAGGGTGATCTTGAGCGGGGAGTGCAGGGCGGTGATCGCGCGTCGCGACACCGGCTTGACGATGAGGAACAGGGCGTAGATGCCGATCCAGGCCGCGAGGGCGACGAAGAACGGTGCGAGGCCGGCGCCGTAGGTTCCGGCCGAGGTGATCGAGTCGTTCTTCAGGTTCACCGGGTCGGCGATGGTGCTCGCCTGCTTCTTCTGCAGTTCGGGGGAGTTGTCGGGGATCTGTGCGACGCCGTCCTTCAGCCCGTCGCTCAGCTGCTGGGTTCCGGCATGCAGCGTGGTGAGGCCGTCGCGGAGCTGGGCTGCGCCGGTTGAAGCCGTCGCGGCGCCGGTGGCGAGCTTCGACGCCCCGGCAGCGGCCTCCTTGGTCTTCGACGCGAGGGTCGCGGCACCGCTGGCGGCCTCCTGGGACTTCGACGCCAGCGTGGCGCTGCCCGAGGCCAGCTGCGACGCACCGGCGGAGACCTGGTTCGCGCCGTCCGAGAGCTGGTCGACCTTGCCGACGAGGGTCTGGACCTGGCTGTTCCCCGCCTGCGCCTTATCGAAGAGCGACTTCGCCGCGGCGAGCTGGTCGGGCGTCGCCCCGGCGTCGGTCAGCTTCTGCAGAACGGTCGCCTCCTGACTCGCGGCGAGGTCCGCGAGTTGCTGAGCGGTGGCGCCGGCGCCGTCGGCCGCGTCGGCCAGCTGCTGGTTCCCGGTCGCCACCTGCTGCGCACCCGACGCCACCTGCTGCGCCCCCGACGAGAGCTGGCCCGCCCCCGCCGCGAGCTGCGCGTTGCCGTCGGCCAGCTGCTGCGAGCCTGTGGCCAGCTGCGACGTACCGGTGGCGAGCTGGGCGCTGCCGGACGCGAGCTGCGCGTTGCCGCTTGCGAGGGTCGCGGAACCCGACTGCGCGGTCGCGCTGCCGTCGACGAGCTTGTCCGCACCGTCGACGGCGGTGACGAGCTTTCCGCGGATCTCCGCGAGGCCGAGCAGGAACTGCTCCGCCGCCTGCTGGTTGACCTTCTTCACGATCGACGTGCGGATCTTCTCGGCGGCCTGCGTTCCGATGGTCGACGCGAGGTAGCTGTTCGTGTCGTTCGTCGTGAGGGTGACCTTGGCCTGGCGCGGCGACGATCCGGATGCCGAGGCGAGCGCCTCGGAGAAGTCGGCGGGGAACGTGATGCTGAAGTCGTACTTCGAGTCGTCGACACCGCTCGCCGCCGAGTCGGTCGAGACCCGGTGCCAGTCGAACGAGCCGTCGCGGATGAGCTCCTGGGCGACCTCGTCGCCGTAGTTCGTCGTCTTGCCGTCGACCGTCGTTCCGGTGTCGTCGACGACGATCGCCGCGGGGATCTGGTCGAGGTTCGCGTACGGGTTCTGGTTGGCCCAGAGGTAGAGCCCGCCGTAGAGCACCGGCACGGCGATCAGCGCGATGAGCGCGACGATCGACATCGGGCTGGAAGTGAGACGGCGGAACTCCGCCGCGATCATCTGGGGGATCTTCATTCGGGGTCCTCTGCGAGAGCCGTTGCGTGCAGCTCTGATTCGGTGAGTGCGATGTCGGCGAGCGTGGCGCCGGAGTGTGCGGGGGCGACGATCAGGTCGGGCAGTTCGTCGGTGTCGTCGCGGCCGGGGTCTTCGTCGAAGGTGTCGGCGGCGGCGCGGTCCGCGTCGTCGGCCTCGGCGGCCTCGGCGGCCTCGTCGGCGGCCGGTTCGACGCGGGCTGCGAGGGTGCGCGGCGTGGTAGCGTCGTCGAGCCGGGCGACCAGCGACGAGGCGGCGATGGCCGCCGCCGACGCATCGCCTGCGACGATCAGGATGGCGATGTCGCGGGCCGCCAGGCGCCTGGCCAGCTCCCACCACTCGTTCGGGTCGCCGCCGTGGCGATCGGGTGAGGTGATCACGAGGCCCTCGACGCCGTCGCGCATGAGCGCGAGCTCGGCGAGCAGTCGGATGCGCACCGTCGGCGGGATGGTGCCGATGGCATAGCGCGCGAACTCCGAGACGCCGAGCTCGTTGAGGGCGCGGTTCACGGCGATCGGATTGGACGCCCGTCCGGCGAACATCAGTTCCTCTGCCACGATGCCGGCCACGGTGACGTCGGGCGCGGGCTCGCAGACATCCGGGGCGTCGATGAGAGCGATGCGCTTGCGCATGGCCGAGTAATCGGCGGAGCCGTCGATCGTCACGGTGCCGGCGTCGGGGCGCATCCGGCCGGATGCGATGAGGCCGAGCACCGTGGGGCGCTGTTCCGTCTCCGCGCGTGCCAGTGTGACCTCACCGGTCTGGAACGAGGCCGAGGTCGGCGGGAGCGCTGCGTTGCGGGCGCCCTTGGCGACCCGGTCGAGCACGATCTTCATGCGGGGGTCCTTAGCTGAAAGCGAGTTCGGGGGTGTCGGCGATGAGGGCGTCGGATTCACGCCAGCTGAGACCGGCGGCACTCAGTCCGGCGAGCATCACCAGTCGGTGGCCGGCCTCGCGCGAGAGCCCCGTGCGGGTCGCCTCGTCGAGCACCGAGATCGCGGCGTTCTCGATGAGCCGCGACACCGTGTCCACGTCGAGGTCGGTGCGGATCGTGCCCGCGGCCGTTCCGCGCTCGACGGTCGCGTTGAGTCGCTCGCGAGCGGGGTCGAGGGCCGCGCCGACGCGCTCGCGGTACGGACCGCGCACGGCGAGGGCGGCGCTGACGCGCACATGCTCGACCTCGGCCCAGAGGGTGGCGCCGTAGAGGGCGATCTCGACTCGGGCATCCTGATGCGCGACGGGCTCGAGCAGCGCGGCGAGGCGTGCTGCGCCCCGTGTGAACACGTCGACGAGCAGGTCTTCGCGGTTGGCGAAGTGCCCGTAGAGCGCGCGGCGGCTGAGGCCGGCACGCGCAGCGATCGTCTCGAGCGAGGCGTCGATGTCTTCGTTCAGCGCGGCGGCCGCTGCGGCGAGGATGGCCTCGCGATTCTCGGTGGCGTCGCGCCGTGGAGCGCGGGTGGATGGAGTGGTGGGCACGGCATCCATCGTACTATCTTGCACACGATTGTGCAAGATAATCGGATGGTGTCGGCGATGGTCCGAGGGGCCCGGGAACGTGTCTCGAAAACCTGCCGCGATAGGATCGAGTGCGACGGTTGCCAGGCCGGCTGACGGCTGCTCCGGCGCGCTCCATCCCATCGAGAGGACTCAACAGTGCCCGCGATCGTGATCATCGGAGCCCAGTGGGGCGACGAAGGCAAAGGCAAAGCGACCGACCTCCTCGGCAGCCGCATCGACTACGTCGTCAAGTTCAACGGTGGTAACAACGCCGGGCACACGGTCGTGGTCGGTGACGAGAAGTACGCGCTGCACCTGCTGCCGTCCGGCATCCTGACCGAGGGCGTCACCCCGGTGATCGCCAACGGCGTCGTCGTCGACATCGAGGTGCTGTTCGAGGAGCTCGACGGCCTGATCGCCCGCGGCGTCGACGTGTCCCGACTCAAGGTCAGCTCGAACGCGCACGTGATCACGCAGTACCACCGCACGATCGACAAGGTGACGGAGCGCTTCCTCGGCAAGCGGCAGATCGGCACCACCGGCCGCGGCATCGGCCCGACCTACGCCGACAAGATCAACCGGGTGGGCATCCGGATCCAGGACCTCTTCGATGAGAACATACTGCGCCAGAAGGTCGAGGGTGCGCTCGACCAGAAGAACCACCTGCTCGTCAAGGTCTACAACCGCCGCGCGATCTCGGTGGACGAGGTGGTCGAAGACCTGCTCAGCTACGCCGAGCGCCTGCGCCCGATGGTGGTCGACAGCTCACTGCTGCTGCACGAGGCGCTCGAAGACGGCAAGTTCGTGCTGTTCGAGGGCGGCCAGGCCACCATGCTGGATGTCGACCACGGCACGTACCCGTTCGTCACGTCCTCGAACTCCACCTCGGGCGGTGCGGCGACCGGATCGGGCATCGGCCCGAACCGCATCGACCGCGTGATCGCGATCGTCAAGGCGTACACGACGCGCGTCGGCGCCGGTCCGTTCCCGACCGAGCTGTTCGACGAGTGGGGCGAGTTCCTGCGCGAGCGCGGCTTCGAATTCGGCACGACCACGGGCCGTCCCCGCCGCACCGGCTGGTACGACGCCCCGATCGCCCGCTACTCCGCCCGCATCAACGGCGTCACCGACTTCGTGCTCACGAAGCTGGACACCCTCACCGGCATCGACCGCATCCCGGTCTGCGTCGCGTACGACGTCGACGGCGTGCGTCACGACGAGGTTCCGGCGTCGCAGAGCGACTTCCACCACGCGACGCCGATCTACGAGGAGTTCCCCGGCTGGCAGGAGGACATCAGCGGCGCCCGCACGTTCGAGGACCTGCCCGCGAACGCACAGGACTACGTGCTGGCGCTCGAGAAGCTCTCGGGTGCGCGCATCTCGGCGATCGGCGTCGGGCCGGCCCGCGACGAGATCGTGGTGCGCCACGACCTGATCGGCTGAGCGCCGCCGCCGCTAGAACCAGGTGCTGAGGCGCGGCGGCGTCGCGGTGCGGAAGAGGCGGTCGAGGGCGGCCGCGTCGCCGGTGACCTTTCCGGCGACGGAGAGACCGCGTGCGGCGTCGTGCCCGAGGTAGACGCTGCCCAGCGCGTTGACGGTCAGTGAGACATCCGGATCGTCGGTGGTGGTCTCGACGGTCGCCTGGCCGCCCGAGACGGTCAGGCGGTAGCGGCCGCCGGTGAAGCCGAGATCGTCGGCGACGTCGAGAACGAGCTCCCCGTCGTGCTCGTAGCGGCGGGTGGTCAGCGCCGCGGGGACATCCAGGATGCGCACCCAGAGGTGGTCTTCGACCCCCGTCACCCGAGCGCCCCGGATGTCGGAGACCAGGTACGGGAGCGGCTCGTCCAGGCCGCGCGTGGTCACATGCACCTGCGCCACCAGGTCGAGCTCGAGCAGGAACCGCCACAGCGCGGTCAGTGCCTCGTCCGTCGCCGCGGCGAGGTAATTGACCTCGATGGTGTGCTTCGTGAAGTCGTCGGTGTCTTTCGCGAGGTAGCTCACGAAGCCCTCCGGCTCGCCCGCGGGGGAGTCGTAGCGCACGAGCCGGTACTTCTCGGCCTCCGGCATTCCCTTCCTGGGCCCCATGAGGCGCTCGGCGAGGTACGGGGTCATCGCGATCTCTCCGGCGCGGCCGGCCATGACCCGGTCGAGCACGGCGTTGCCGTCTTCGCGGTAGTCAGCGGGGTCGGTGAAGGAGAGCCGGCCGACCGTGGCCGGTCCCGTCCAGCGGACGCGCTTGGTGTCGACGCGCCACTCGGTGGCGAAGGTGGCCGGGCCGAAGCCCCAGCGGCCGTAGATCACGGACTCCGACACGGTCAGGATGGCGACCGGGACGCCGAGCGCATGGGCGACCCGCAGCTCGCTGCCGAGGAGGGCGGTCGCGACGCCGCGGCGACGGTGCGTCGGGGCGACCGTCACCGAGCTGATGGCCCACGCGGGAACGGTCGCTCCCCCGGGGACGGTGAGCGGCGCCACCCAGGAGTTGACGGTGCCGACGGGTGAGGCCGACGACGGGATGACGTCGTCGTAGACCGCCGTGGTGCGACGGTCGCGCAAGAGCTCGCGCGACTCCGTGAGGGCCTCGGCGCTGTCGCGTCCGCCGAGGAAGCCGCGGGAGTCCGCGTGCAGCCACTCGTCGAAGGCGGCGTCGTCGGTGGTGTCGACGAGAGCGAGGCGGAGGCCCTTCTCCGACAGGGCGCGGGCGGACTGCTCATCGACGGGCTGGGTCAGGTGCGGCTGGTTCTCGTGGGTCTGAGTCACCCGTCCACCGTATCGGGCGGGTCGGCGGGCCGCGAGGGCGCGGAGGATCGTGACCAGGTCGGTTCACTGCTCTGCGGCAGGCGCGCAGAGGCCACGTCGGTGGAGCTACGACGCGGCGGGCGCCATGGCGACGGCGTCGATCTCGACGAGCGCACCCGGACGCGCCGGAGTGACGGCGAGAACGGTGACAGCCGTGCGATGGTCGCCCCAGACGGCGCCTGTGGCGGCGTAGGCGTCGGTCGGATCGATCCCCGTCGCGAGGTAGATCGACAGTTTGGCGACGTGCTCGGGGCCGGCCCCCGCCTCGGCGAGCACGGCGAGCAGGTTGCGCAGCGCTTGCTCGGTCTGCGCGTGGAGTCCGTCGAGCAGGGCGCCCTCGCTGTCGGTGCCGTTCTGGCCGCCGACGAACAGCGTCGGGCCGGCGGGAACGATCATCCCCTGCGCGAACGCAGGGCTGCGGTAGAGCTGGGGCGGATCGACGGGTGTTGGTACCTCGGTCATGGTGTCATCCAATCGTTTCCATCGTGCGATCACCGCGAGTATCGCAGCGTCCCCCGACATCCCGCCAGTGCTCGCGCCGCCTCTCCCCGTCGGCTCGCGTCGACTTGCGTCGAATGTCGGGTCCGGCACCGCCGCAACCCGACATCTGCCGCAACTCGACGTCGACCGCCCCGTGGTACCGCGGACTACGTCGCTGGGATGAGACGCGGCCCGCCAGGATCGAGCGCACGGCCGATGCGCGCCGGTAGCCCCGCCGGAAGCATGGGGGGATGACCTCTCCGCAGTCCTCCTCCGCCCAGCTCGCCGCCGCTGCTGCGGGACATCCCGCCGGCCGCGACGCGCAGCCCGTCGCGCCGCAGCCCGCCGCCGTTGCGCCGCTGCCCGCCGCCGCGCCGCAGCCCGCCGTCCTCGCCGCCACCGGCCTGCTCAAGTCGTACGGTGCCGCCACCGCGCTCGCGGGCGTCGACTTCCGCGTCGCAGCCGGCGAGTCCGTCGCCATCATGGGCGCCTCCGGCTCGGGCAAGACCACCCTGCTGCACTGTCTCGCGGGTATCATCCGGCCGGATGCGGGGCGCGTCTCGCTCGCGACACCGCACGGCGTCGTCGACGTCACCGGCCTCGGCGAGAAGGAGCGCTCTCGGCTGCGGCGCGAGGCGTTCGGCTTCGTCTTCCAGCAGGGGTTCCTGCTGCCCGAACTGACGGCCGTCGAGAACGTGGCGCTGCCGCTGATGCTCGGCGGAGCCACGCGACAGGCCGCCGAGCAGAGTGCGGCGTCCTGGCTCGCCGCGCTGGGTCTCGCCGGCTTCGAGGCCCGGCGCCTCGGGCAGCTCTCGGGCGGCCAGGCGCAGCGCGTCGCGATCGCCCGGGCGCAGGTGACGGGAGCATCCGTCGTGTTCGCCGACGAGCCGACCGGGGCGCTCGACTCGCGCACCTCCGCCGAGGTGATGGATGCGCTCATCGCCTCCACCACCGGCCGCGGCAAGTCGCTGATCGTCGTCACGCACGACGAGGACGTCGCCGCCCGCTGCTCGCGCGTGCTCCAGCTCGCCGACGGCCGCATCGTCGACGAGGCGGTGACGGCGTGACCACTCTCCGCATCGCCTGGCTCCTCACCCGCCGCAGCGCCGCCGACCGCAGCACTGTCGCGCTCCCGCTGATCGCGTTCACGGTCGTCAGTGCGCTGCTGCTCATCGTCTCGGGCGGAGGACGCGCCTTCTTCTCCTGGACCGGCGAGACCGCCTTCCTGTACCAACTGCTCGCCGTCGTCGCGCTCGCGCTGCTGATCGTGCCGCTCGTCGCCCTCGGCGGGTCCGCCGCGCGGCTGTCGGCCCGGCGTCGCGACGACCGCCTCGCGAGCCTCCGGCTCCTCGGCGCGACTCCCGGCATGGTCACCGCGCTCACGGTCATCGAGTCGACCGTGCTCGCGCTGGCAGGCGCGCTCGCCGGTGTCGTGGTGTATCTGGCGTGCGTGCCGCTGGTCGGCCTCATCCCGTTCCGTGGCGAGCCCCTCGGCGCTGACGCGGTTCTGCTGCCCCCGATCGTCATCGCGGGAGCTGTCGTCGCCATCGGTGCGCTCGCCGCTGTCAGTGCGGTCGTGGGGCTGCGCGGCGTCATCGTCTCCCCGCTCGGTGTGCGCACCCGCCAGACCGCGCCCCGGATGCACTGGGTGCGCATCGTCGTCGGCATCGCGGTGATCGCGGTCACCTTCGCGGCGATGAGTCTGCTGCAACTGGCCGCCGGGTTCGGGATCGTCCTCCTCGTGCTCGCCGTGGGCTTCGGAGGGACGGTCGCGGTGCTCAACCTGATGGGACCGTGGGTGCTGCGACTCGCGGCATCCGGCCAGGCCAAGCGGGCGAAGACCGTGACGCGCCTGCTCGCGGCCCGCAGCATCCTGGAGTCGCCGAAGGCCGCCTGGCGGCAGGTCGCGGGCGTCGCGATGACGAGCTTCATGGCTGTGTTCGCCGGAGTCGGCGTCGCCCTGCTCGGGGTGATGGGCGACAGAGCCGACCACGACACCGTGCTGCTCTACGCGGACATCCGCACGGGCGTGATCATCACGGTGGTCGCGTCGTTCCTGATGGTGGCGTGTTCCGTCGGCGTCAATCAGGCCTCGGCCCTGCTCGATCGCCGTGCGCTCTACGTGAGCCTCGACAGACTCGGGATGCCCGAGCAGACCATGAACGCGGCCCGGTCGCGTGCCGTGCTGTCGCCGCTGCGCATCACGACCGTCGGATCGGCCGTCACCGCAGCGATCGTGGTCTTCCCGCTGACGGGCGTGGCGCTGCTCACCGCTCCGGCGACGCTGGTGATGATCGCGGCCTGCCTGGCGGCGGGCATCCTCCTGGTCTGGCTCGGGCTGCTGGCGACGCGTCCGGTGCTGTCGCGGGTGCTCGCGGAGCAGGCGCCGAGCCTCTGAAGCGGTGCGGCCCATGGGTTGTTCGTCGGCGGCTGCAGGTGAGTGGTCACCAACTGTCGTCTGAACCGGCGAATTCGACCTCTGAGCGACAGTTGGTGACCACTCACCGAGCCGCACCGGGCCCGGCCGGGCCGGGCCGGGCCACACCGCACCGGGCCTCCCGCACGTCCAGCGGCGAAACGCGCCGCAACGCGCAAGGGCGCCGGATAGGCTCGACGCATGGGTCAGAACGAAGACGAGGCCGCGACGATCGCGCAGCTCCACAGCATCCGCCAGAGCATCGACAACATCGACGCCGCGCTCGTGCACATGCTCGCCGAGCGCTTCAAGTTCACGCAGCAGGTGGGCACCCTGAAGGCCGTGCACGGCCTCCCGGCCGCCGACCCCGAACGCGAGCGCGAGCAGATCCAGCGGCTCCGCGCCCTGGCCGAAGAGAGCCACCTCGACCCGGCCTTCGCGGAGAAGTTCCTGAACTTCATCATCGCCGAGGTCATCCACCACCACGAGCGGATCGCCACCGAGAGCACCAAGTGAGCTGGGACCCGCACGCTCTCCCGCACGCCGTCGGCACGACCGTCATGGTCACGGGCGCCAACGCGGGGATCGGCTTCTTCGCCAGCGAACAGCTCGCGCGCGCCGGCGCCCACGTCATCCTGGGCTGCCGAAATCCGGAGCGCGCCGAGGCCGCCGTCTCGGCGATCCGGCGGCGCGTGCCCGGCGCGAGCGTCGAGGCGACCCCGATCGACGTGTCCGACCGGGGCTCGGTCGCGGCAGCGGCAGCATCCCTCCTCGAGCGCGACCGTCTCGACGTGCTGATGCTCAACGCCGGCATCGTGCATCCGCCCGCCGAACGCGCGACGGACGCCGACGGCAACGAGCTCGTGCTCTCCACCAACGTGATCGGGCACTTCCAGCTCGCCGCACTCACCCTGCCCCTGCTCGAGCGCTCGAACGGGGCGCGCGTCGTCTCGCTCGGCTCGCTCGCCACGCTCCTCTCCCGCTTCCCGCTGGACGACCTGCAGCTCGAGTCCTCGTACAACTCGTGGACCGCGTACGCCCAGTCCAAGATCGCCGTGCAGGCGTTCGGCTTCGAGCTCGACCGGCGGCTCCGCGCATCCGGATCGGCGGTGGCCAGCCTGGTCGCGCATCCGGGCTACTCGACGTCGGGGCGCACCCCCGGCATCCGCGGGGTGAACCAGCCGTCGCGGGCCAAGCGCTTCGCGGACAACCTGCAGGCGGCGTGGACGCAGGGGAAGGACCACGGGGCGTGGTCGGCAGTGCGGGCGGCGATCGATCCGGATGCGGTGGGCGGCCAGTACTACGGGCCGCGTTTCGTGACGAAGGGGGAGCCTGTCGTGACGCACGCCACCCCGACCACCCGGAGCCCGCGGGTCGGGGAGCGCCTCTGGACGCTGCTCGAGGAGTACTCGGGCCAGGCGTTCAGGGTCGGCGAACGGCGCTGACAGCGCGACGCGACCGCCGCTGACCGAGCGCCGCGCACGGGCATCCGGCCCATACACCCGACCGGTCCCGCACCCTCCCAGGTGCCGCCCAGATCGCTGGTATGGGCTGAGTGTATGGACATCGCTTACACCGCAATCGCGCACGCCACTGGTGGGGGACGGGACGGACACGTCCGCAGCGAAGACGATCTGATCGACTTCGACACCCGCCCGCCCGTTGAGCTCGGCGGATCCGGTGCAGGCACCAACCCCGAGCAGCTGTTCGCCGCGGGCTACGCTGCGTGCTTCCTGAGCGCGATGCACGCCGTGGGTCGTAGCGAGAAGGTCGACACCTCGGATGCCGCGGTGTCGGCGAGCGTCGGCATCGGTCCGAACGGAGAGGGCGGGTTCGCGCTCGCGGTCGAGCTCGACGTCTACGCCCCGCGTCTCGGCCGGGAGCAGGCGGAGCAACTCGCCGACGCCGCCCACCACGTGTGCCCGTACTCGAACGCCACCCGGGGCAACATGCCGGTGAAGATCACCATCGTCGACTAGTCCGCGTCACGCCTCCGGCTCGGTCTCGGCCTCGGTCTCTGGCTCGGCGGCGGGCGGCGGCTCGTCCTGCTCGGATCGCGTCGGGTGCACGTACGACGACACCGCCGGCGGTGGATGCAGGACACCGTTCACGATCGCCTCGATGGCGAACTCGCTCGCCTTCGCCAGATCAATCGCCGTCGGGTCGAGCAGCCACTGCAACTGCAGTCCGTCCATGACCGCGAGGATTGACGCCGCTGCTTTGTCGATCGTGTCGGGGTCGCTCACGTTCTCCTGCGCGCACAGTTCGCGGAACGCCGCGTCGATCTCGAGGCGGAGCGTGCTGTAGCGATCGTGGAAGTAGGCCTTCGCGGGGTGGTCCTCGGTCACCGCCTCCGAGGAGAGCACGGTGTAGACCTGCACGATGCCGGGTCGCTGGGCGTTGCGCAGCGCGGTGTCGACGAGGTGCGCGAACAGCGCGGGACCGCCCGGGATGTGACGGTCGGCCAGGTGCGCGACGTCGTCCTGGTCGCGGAACTCGAGCACTTCGAGGAGCAGATTCTGCTTGGAGCCGAAGTGGTGCAGCACGCCGGCGTGCGTCATCCCGACCTGATCGGCGATGTCGGTGAGCGTGCCGTTGGCCGACCCCTTGGCGCCGAACGTCTCGATCGCCGCCCTGAGGATCTTCTTGCGCTTGCGCTGGGTCTCCGGGCGAGGAGTGGTGCTGTCCCCGGTCGTGACCATGCGTGCCGTCCTCTATTTCGTGCCGCTTGCGGGCGAGCTTACCACTCAGTAACCTCGATCCAACTTGCTTTCTGACCAGTAAGCAAGTTATCGTCAGCCACATCCCGCACCACAGGGCACAACGAATGTGTCCGCCACGAAGGAGAAGCAATGAGGCTTAGGAAAACGTTAATCACGGTGTCCGCGATCGCCGCCATCAGCGCACTTGCGCTCACCGGCTGCTCATCGAACGGTTCATCCGGTACGACTGCTGCGAGCACCGGCTCGCTCACCGTCGCCAAGCCGGACGGCGCGGCCATCCTCGCGACGCAGATCAACAACCCGTTCATCACCACCGGCTCCGGCATGTCGCTCGGCTACGACCGGATGATCTACGAGCCCCTCGCGATCGTGAACCCGGTCGGCAAGAACGAGACCACCCCGTGGCTCGCCTCGAAGGTCACGTGGAACTCCGACTACACGCAGCTGACGGTCACCCCGCGCGCGAACGTCAAGTGGAACGACGGCAAGCCCTTCACCGCGGACGACATCGTGTTCACGTACAACCTGATCAAGAACACCCCGGCTCTCGACCTGGGCGGCCTCAAGCTGACCGAGGTCAAGAAGGACGGCGACAACGTCGTGCTGAACTTCAGCGAGTCGAAGTTCGTCAAGCAGGGTGACGTGCTGCAGGTCGCCATCGTTCCCGAGCACCAGTGGAAGGGCATCGCAGACCCGACCAAGGACGCCGTGAAGGACGCGATCGGCACCGGTCCGTACACGATCAAGACCTTCTCGTCGCAGGGCGTCGTGCTGAAGGCACGCAGCGACTACTGGGGCGGCAAGGCTCCCGTGGCCGAGCTGAAGTACCTCGAGTACAACGACAACACCGGCCTGCTCCGCGCTCTCCAGAGCGGCGAGACCGACTGGGCGCAGATCTTCATCACCGACTACCAGAAGAACTATGTGGACAAGGACCCGAAGCACAACGTCTTCTGGGGTGCCAACGTTTTGAGCCCGGACATGATCGTGGTCAACACGACGAAGGCTCCGTTCAACGACGTCGCGTTCCGCAAGGCCGTCAACATGGTCATCGACCGCAAGGCGCACGCCGAGAAGGCGCGCAGCAACGCCGGACCGGAACTGACCAACGTGACCGGCATCCCCCAGCCGACCGGTGACCAGTACATCGCTCCCGAGTACAAGGACCAGACCTTCAAGATCGACGTCGACGGCGCCAAGAAGGTTCTGACCGACGCGGGCTACACCTGGAAGAGCGGCGCTCTCATCGACCCGTCCGGCAAGCCGGTCTCCTTCACCCTGCAGGACCCGCAGGGCTGGAACGACTACGTCACCGGCATCCAGCTGGTCGCGACGCAGATCAAGACCACGCTCGGCGCCGACGCGAAGGTCGCAACGCCCGACGCCGACACCTGGTTCGCCAACGTCGCCTCCGGCAACTTCGATGCCGTTCTGCACTGGACCGGCTCCGGCTCGAACCCGTGGCACATCTACGACGACGTCATGAACAGCAGCTACATCGATCAGGCTGCCGGCGGCAAGGTCTCGGACAACTTCGGACGCTACAAGAACCCCGAGGCGACCGCCCTGCTCAAGGAGTACGCACAGGCCTCCGACGACGACTCCCGCACCGCTGCGCTGAACAAGCTGCAGAAGATCTTCGTGGAGGACGTCCCGGCGATCCCGATCGGTACCCACCCGCAGCTGGCCGAGTACGACACCCGCAAGTTCACGGGATGGCCCAGCGAGAGCAACCAGTACGCGACGGCTGACCCGACGCAGCCCTCGGCGGTTCAGGTCATCATGAACCTGAAGCCGGCTGGTAAGTAAGTAACCTGCGCGTCCGGGGTGGGCGAGGGCTCTCGGCCCTCGTCCGCCCCGGACGGTCCGCGGACCGCGTGAAAGCGACTTCCCCATGACAGACTCCCTTCTTTCCGTGCGCGACTTCTCGGTCGTGTACGACGTGGATCCGCCCGTCGAGGCGGTCAAGAACGTCACCATCGACATCAAGCGCGGCGAAATCGTCGGTCTCGCCGGCGAGAGCGGATGCGGCAAGACCACACTCGCCTACGGAGTGCAGCGCCTCCTCAAGCCGCCGGCCGTCATCAGCAGCGGCAACGTCGTCTTCCACGACGAAGGCGGCGACGACATCGACATCAACGCCCTCGACGCGGAGGAGATGCGCCGCTTCCGCTGGGACAAGGTCTCCATGGTCTTCCAGGGGGCGATGAACGCTCTCAACCCGGTGGCCACCATCGGCTCGCAGCTCGAAGACGTGTTCCTGGTGCATCGCCCGGAGATGAGCCGTGCGCAGCGTCGCGCCGAGGTGAACGACCTCCTGGAGATCGTGAAGGTGGGCGCCCAGCGCCGGCGTTCCTTCCCCCACGAGCTCTCGGGCGGCATGCGCCAGCGGGTCATGATCGCCATGGCCCTCGCGCTCCGTCCGCAACTGATGGTCATGGACGAGCCGACGACCGCCCTCGATGTGCTCGTGCAGCGCGAGATCCTGAAGCAGATCTCCCAGCTCCGCCACGACTTCGGCTTCTCCGTCGTCTTCATCACCCACGACCTCCCCCTGCTGCTGGAGATCAGCGACCGCATCGCGATCATGCGCGAAGGCGAGATCGTCGAGCTGGCCGACGCGGATCAGATCTGGACGAACCCGCAGCACGAGTACACGCGCAAGCTGCTCCGGTCGTTTCCACGCCTCACCGGCGAGAGAGGGGTGGTCGTGCGATGACCACGCTCGAATTCAAGAACGTCACCAAGATCTACAACGTGCGCGGTGCGGGGCAGCTCAAGGCCCTGGACGACGTCAGCTTCACCCTCGGCCCGCGACAGACCATCGGATTGGTCGGCCAGTCGGGCAGCGGCAAGTCGACCATCGCGAAGATCCTCACGCAGCTCGAGACCCCCACCAGCGGTGAGGTGCTGCTCGACGGCACCCCGATCCCCCGGTCCGGGAAGCGGCTGAGGAAGTATCGCCAGCAGCTCCGGATGGTCTTCCAGGACCCGTTCGCGTCGCTGAACCCCTCGCACTCGATCCGCCACCACATCGAGCGCCCCTTGCGTCTGGATGATGTCGTTCCGCGCAAGGAGGTCGATGACGAGGTGCGGCGTCTGCTGCACCGGGTGCAGCTGGACGCGGATGCCGTGATCGACCGGCGTCCGCACGAGCTCTCCGGCGGTCAGCGTCAGCGCGTGGCCATCGCGCGTGCGCTGGCATCGCGCCCCGCGCTGCTGGTCGCCGACGAGCCCGTGTCGATGCTCGACGTGTCGATCCGTCTCGGAGTGCTGAACCTGCTCGCCGAGTTGCAGAGCCAAGAAGGGCTCGGCGTGCTCTACATCACCCACGACCTGGCGACCGCGCGGCATTTCAGCGACGAGATCATCGTGCTCAATCAGGGCAGGATCGTCGAGCACGGACCCGCGGACGATGTCATCCTCCGGCCGCAGGACCCGTACACCCGCGAGCTCCGCGCTGCGTCCCCCGATCCCGAGAAGCACTTCGGTGCGATGGCCCCGCTGACCTCAGGAGGTGCACTGTGAGCGCCGAAGCTCCCACGACCATCGACCCGACCCTCGTCGGGACGATGGCCACGAAGACCGAGCGCCGTGGCAAGCGTGTCCCCTGGCGATTCATCGGCGGACGAGTGGGCTTCTATGCGTTCACCCTGTGGGCGGCGATCACGATCAACTTCTTCCTGCCGCGCATGATGAAGGGCGATGCAGTCTCGTCGTACATGGCACGAAGCCAGGGCCAGCTGACCCCGGATGCGGAGAAGGCGCTCCGGCTGATGTTCGGCCTGGACACGTCGGTGCCCCTCTGGCAGCAGTACCTCGACTACTGGAACATGCTCTTCCACGGCAATCTCGGTGTCTCGATCTCCACCGGCATGGCGCCGGTGGGCGATGCGATCGCCTCGGCCCTGCCGTGGACCCTCGGGCTCGTCGGCTTCGCGACGGTGATCTCCTTCCTGATCGGCACCAGCCTGGGCGCGGTGATCGGATGGAAGCGCGGCGGCCGGCTGGACGTGTTCGTCCCCGTGACGACGTTCCTCGGCACCGTCCCGTACTTCTGGGTCGGGCTCATCCTGATCGCGGTCTTCTCGACGACGCTCGGCTGGTTCCCCGCCGGGCACGCCTACGAGCTGGGCGTGGAACCGGGATGGAACGCGGACTTCATCTCCCAGGTGATCTCGCATGCCGCGCTCCCGATGATCACCATCGTGATCGTCTCGGTCGGCGGCTGGGTGCTCGGCATGCGCAACATGATGCTCACCGTGCTCGACGAGGACTACATCACCGTCGCGCAGGCCAAGGGCATGCCGGATCGCCGCGTGCTCTGGCGTTACGCCGCCCGCAACGCGGTGCTCCCGCAGATCCAGAGCTTCGCCCTCGCCATCGGCTTCATCGTCAGCGGCACGATCGTGATGGAGATGGTCTTCTCCTACCCCGGCATCGGCCTGCTGCTGCTCAACGCCACCAGCGCGAAGGACTACGCGCTGATGCAGGGAATCTTCCTCGTCCTGGTCCTGGCTGTGCTGGTGGCGAACATCCTCGCGGACATCGCCTACGCCATCCTCGACCCCCGCACCCGTCAGACGGAGGCTTGACCATGACAACCCCCGCCCAGGAGACGACGCTCGCGCAGCCCGCAGGCGTCGGCGCCCCCGAGACCCTGGCCTTCGCCGTCGCAGGCCGCCAACGGCCCACGAAGAACACCTTCTGGTCGCAGCTGCGAGCCTCGCTCGCGATGTTCAGCAACCCCAAGTCCGCAGCCGGGCTGATCATCATGGGCGTGTTCGTGCTCGTCGCGATCTTCGCGCCCTGGATCGCTCCGTACGACCCGAACGCGCAGAATCTCGACGAGACGCTTCAGCCGCCGTCGTGGGAGCATCTCCTGGGCACGACCCATATCGGCCAGGACGTCTTCAGCCAGCTCGTCTACGGAACGCGCGGCGTGCTCGTCGTCGGGTTCCTCGCGACGATCATGGCCACGGTGGTCGCGATCATCATCGGTGTGACCGCCGGCTACCTGCGTGGCTGGAAGAGCGAATCGCTGTCGGCCTTCTCGAACGTGTTCCTCGTCATCCCCGGACTGCCGCTGATGATCATCGTCGCCTCGCAGTTCGAGGACCCGCCCCTGTGGCTCATTGCCGCCGTGCTCGGTCTGACCGGATGGGCGTGGGGAGCGCGCGTGCTGCGGGCGCAGACCATGTCGCTGCGCAACCGCGACTTCATCCAGGCCGCGCGCGCCAACGGTGAACCGTTGCACCGCATCATCCTGGTCGAGATGCTCCCGAACCTCCTGGCGATCATCGCGTCGAGTTTCGTCGGCACCATGACGGCCGCGGTCCTGGGTCTGACGACCCTCGCGTTCATCGGCGTCATCCCGGTGTCGAACCTGAACTGGGGGACCATCCTGTTCTGGGCGCAGCAGAACAACGCGTTCCCGGATTACTGGTGGTGGTACGTTCCCGCCGGCCTGTGCATCGCCCTGCTCGGTGTGGCGCTGTCGCTGATCAACTTCGGCATCGACGAATACGTCAACCCCCGACTGCGCTCGGCCGGAGAGCGGGCCCGTGCGATGAAGCGCAAGGGCATCAACCTCAACGCCGCCGTCACCCAGGTGCGCACCGATACCCCCACGGCCGCTCCGGTCGGAAGAACAGTGGAGAGCACGACCGAATGACCTCGACCCTGCCATCAGCCTCCCCGGTTCTGGCATCTGGAACCCCTCCGTACCAGGACCCGGCGCTGACGACAGCCGAACGTGTCGCCGATCTCCTCGCACGCATGAGCGTGGAGGAGAAGGTCGGGCAGATGCTGCAGCTCGACGCGCGCGACGACCTGCGCGACCACGTTCTGCGTCGGCACGTCGGCTCCATCCTGCACACCTCCCCGGAGCGGATCCTGGAGGCGAATCGGCTCACGGCCGAGACCCGCCTGCGGATCCCCCTCCTCGTCGGCGAGGACTGCATCCACGGGCACTCGTTCTGGCCGGGAGCCACGATCTACCCCACCCAGCTCGGAATGGCCGCGTCATGGGATGCGGAGCTGATCGCGCGGGTCGCGCGCGCGACCGCAGAAGAGGTCGCCGTGACCGGTGTGCACTGGACCTTCTCACCCGTGCTGTGCATCGCCAGGGACCTCCGCTGGGGACGCGTCAGCGAGACCTTCGGCGAGGACCCCTTCCTCATCGGCGAGCTCGCGAGCGCCATGGTGCGTGGCTACCAGGGGAACGGGCTCGACGATCCGACGGCGATCCTCGCAACGGCCAAGCACTTCGCCGGGTACTCGGAGACGCAGGGCGGCCGCGACGCGAGCGAGGCCGACATCTCACGGCGCAAGCTGCGGAGCTGGTTCCTGCCGCCGTTCGAGCGGGTGGCGCGTGAAGGATGCCGTACCTTCATGCTCGGCTATCAGAGCACCGACGGCGTGCCGATCACGATCAACGACTGGCTGCTCAGCGAGGTGCTGCGCGGGGAGTGGGGATACACCGGGACGCTGATCACCGACTGGGACAACGTGGGCCGCATGGTCTGGGAGCAGAAGATCCAGCCCGACTACGCGCACGCTGCCGCTGCCGCGGTGAAGGCCGGCAACGACATGGTCATGACCACGCCGATGTTCTACGAGGGCGCGCTCGAGGCCGTCGCACAGGGGATGCTCGCCGAGGACGCCTTCGACGCCGCCGTCGCCCGGATTCTGACGCTGAAGTTCGACCTCGGACTGTTCGAGAATCCCCGCCTCCCCTCGGCCGACCTCGACGCCGTGGTCGGCAACGCGGCGCACGCCGAGCTGAACCTCGAGATCGCGCGGCGTTCGATCGTGCTGCTGGAGAACGACGGGACGCTGCCGCTCCCATCCGCGCCCCTCCGTGTCGCGCTCGTCGGCCCGCTCGCCGACGACGCGCAGACCCAGCTCGGCGACTGGGCGGGCGGATCCGGCCAGGCCGGATGGCTCGACGGCCAGCCGCGCGAGATGATCACCACCGTGCTCGACGGTCTGCAGGCGATCGACGGCTGGAGCGTCCTGCACGCCAGGGGCGCCGACATCCTGACGCTTGAAGACGACCCGCACGGCAAGACGTTCCCCGACGGGCAACCGCGACCCGCCGTCGTGGTGCCGTGCGACCCGGACCCCGTGCTGATCGACGAGGCCGTCGCGGCTGCCGAGGCGTCCGACGTGGTGGTCGCCGTGGTCGGCGACCGGATCGAGCTCGTCGGCGAGGGCCGCTCCACCGCGACACTCGAACTGATCGGCGGCCAGATCGCGCTGCTCGACGCGATGATCGCGACCGGCAAACCCGTCGTCGTGGTGCTCCTCGCCTCGAAGCCGCTCGTGCTGCCGCCGTCGGTCGCGAACGCCGCCGCCGTGATCTGGGCAGCGAACCCGGGAATGCTGGGCGGTCAGGCGATTGCTGAGATCGTCGCCGGTCGCACCGAGCCCTCCGGCCGCCTGCCGATCTCCTTCGCCCGGCACGTCGGCCAGCAGCCGACGTACTACAACCAGATCCGCGGACAGCACGGCGACCGGTACGCCGACCTCACCCAGGCTCCTGCGTGGGGGTTCGGCGAGGGACTGTCGTACACGAGCGTGGAGTACGCCGATTTGACCCTCGCGCACACCGAACTGGGCGCTCACGAGCACCTCGTGGCCGAGGTCACGGTGAGCAACACCGGCGCACGCCCCGCGCGCGAGACCGTCCAGGTCTATGTGCGGGACACGGTGACGAGCGTCAGCTGGACGGACAAGGAGCTGAAGGCCTACCGTCAGGTCGATCTGCAACCGGGTGAGACGGCTCGGGCTCGCTTCGAGCTCCCCGTGCAGGACTTCTCGATCGTGGACGCCGCGGGAACCCGCCGGGTGGAGCCCGGTGCCTTCGAACTGCTCGTCGGTCCCTCCTCGCGTGACGCGGTGTTGCTGACGGCCGGGTTCGAGGTCGTCGCGAACGCGGCCTAGGTCTGGTTGGTGGCGACGCGACCGATCTTCTCGGTCTTGTCCCACCGCGCCTCGGCACCGCGGAGCTCCTTGACGTAGGAGTCGAACGTGATCGCGCACAGCAGTGACCCGTAGCCGGCCAGGTAGACGAGGGTGGGCGCCAGCCAGCGGCCCGCCCTCGTCACCTCGACCTTGCGGGCGAGCCACGCGAACACCATCGAGATCGGCACCCAGATGTAGATGCACAGGGTGAGCACGAAGAGCGCCGTCTCGTTCAGGGTCACACCGAACAGCCCGGGCAGCCACACCAGCATGAGCGGCGGGAACAGCGCTGTGAGCATCACGAGCATGTTGATGATCCCCGGGAACAGCAGGATATGACCGATCGCCCGTCTGCTGGTGCGGGTGTCGGTGAGCGAGCCGAGGATCAGCACGAAGATGTACGCCAGCGCCGCCGAGATCCACAGGATGCGGAAGACGGTCGTCGCGAACTCGCTCTGCAGGAACAGCAGGCCGATCAGACCGATGGATGACACGACCATGATGACCGGCAGCAGCCAGAGGCTGAACCACTCGAGCCCGAACATGACGCCGCCGAGGTGGTGCGTGCGCGACGGCCGGAACCACACGTTGCGGTAGCGCGAGGTCACGGTGGCGTTGCCGCGTGCCCAGCGCAGCCGCTGCTTCCAGAGTCCGTCGATCGCTCGCGGCTCTTCTGCCAGCACCTCGGCGTGCGGCTCGAACACCACACGCCGGCCGCGCAGCTGTGTCTCGAACGTCGTGATCGTGTCCTCCGCCAGCGACGACGTGTCGATCTGACCGCCGATCGCGACGAGGTTCTCGCGGGTGTGCAGCTGGGCTCCGCCGGCGAGGCACGCCTGAGCGCCCAGCACGTTCTGGGCGCGACGCGACGCGGGCTGCGACAGCACGTACTCGACGCCGATGAACTTCGTCAGGTAGTTGCGGTCCTGGCTGCCCTCGCGGATGTACGCGGAGACGGCGCCGACCTCGGGGTCCGCCAGGTGGCGCGTCATCCGGCGCAGGGAGGTGGGCAGGTAGATGACGTCGGCGTCCATGATCAGGAGCGCCTCCATCCACTCGTCTTTGAGGATCTCGCGGATGCCGTGGTTGAGCGTGTGCGCCTTGCCCTCTCCGCCCTTCTCGCGGCGCAGCAGGAAGACGTTGCCCGGATACCGTTCCGCCTTCTCGCGGACGACGTCGGGCGTGGAATCGGTGCTGGCGTCGTCGACCACGAAGATGCGGAGCGCCCCGAGCGGATAGTCGAGCTTCATCAGGCGGTCGATGGACGCGCCGATCACGGCGCCCTCGTTCCAGGCGGGAACGACGATCGCCACCCGGGGCAGGTAGGGCTTGGCCTTGCCGTAGTGGTTGATGAAGGCGTGGAACGGGATCACGGCGAACACGATGAAGTTCGCGATCA
Organism: Leifsonia poae; assembly: GCF_027921845.1. Classification (GTDB taxonomy): domain Bacteria; phylum Actinomycetota; class Actinomycetes; order Actinomycetales; family Microbacteriaceae; genus Leifsonia; species Leifsonia poae. The sequence goes on along the minus strand of NZ_BSEN01000002.1, from coordinate 59,266 downwards.
CCGGCACGAGCCCGGTGAGTGCCAGCACCAGGCAGATGACGACCAGCGCCCAGATCCCTACCGACAACAGAACCATCCCCGAAACCCCTCGCCGTCTTCAGCCACGATACCGCCTGCGCGGAACACGGCGTCCGAAACCCGCGTGCGGATGTCCGCGGCTGGCACTACCGTCGATACGTGAAGGTCGCACTGCAGTTCATCGCCATGGGTCTCATCTGGGGAGCCAGCTTCCTGTTCATGAAGGTGGGCCTCGAAGGGGTCGGCCCCGGGCAGGTGGTGTGGGCCCGTCTGGTGTTCGGTGCGATCACCCTCGGCATCATCGCCCTGATCACGCGCAGCAGGCTCCCGCGCGAGCCGATCGTCTGGCTGCACTTCACGGTGGTCGCGGTCACCTACTACGTCATCCCGTACCTGCTCTTCGCGTGGGCGGAGCAGTACGTCTCGTCGAGCCTCGCGAGCATCTACAACGCGGTCACGCCGATCACCACAGCCATCCTGGTCACGCTCGCGTTCCGGGTCGAGAAGCTCAACCGCGACCAGGTGCTCGGCGTGCTCATCGGCGTCGTCGGTGTCGTGGTGGTCGTCGGTCCCTGGCAGGTCGCGGCACTCACCGGCAGCCTGTGGGGCCAGCTCGCCTGCCTCGGCGCGGTCACCTGCTACGGCTTCAGCTTCGGGTACATCCGCCGGTTCATCAGCCACCGTCAGATCTCGGCGACGTCGACCGCCGTGATGAACATCGGCATCGCCGCCGTCATCATGCTGGTGCTCACGCCCGTCATCGCCGTGGGCCCGATAACGTTCAGCTGGCCGGTGCTGCTCAGCCTGCTGGCGCTGGGGGCTCTCGGCACGGGCGTGGTCTACATCTGGAACATGAACGTGCTGCGCGCCTGGGGGCCGACCGCGACCTCAGGGGTGACGTACGTGACGCCCGTGGTCGGCGTGGCGCTCGGCATCCTCGTGCTGCACGAGACGCTCAGCTGGAACGAGCCCGTCGGCGCCGTCGTCGTGCTGCTGGGCATCCTGCTCACGCAGCAGCGGGTGCGGCTGCTGACGCGACGCGCGGCGGCGGCGCCGGTGCCGGCGAGTGCGGTGGATGCCGCCTCTCGCGAGCGATAGGGAGCGGAACCGCCGCTACGCGACGACCGGCCCGAAGTGCTCGGGGAGCGTCGAACGGTGCGTCCCGCGCAGCTCCTCGAGGCCGACCGTGAAGAAGTCCTGCACCTCGAGCACCGGCTGGGTGCCCACCTCGGCGTCGGTGACGCCGATGCGCAGCACGGGGAAGTCGCGTCCCTCGCACAGCCCGCGGAACTTGACGTCGTCTTCGCGCGGCACAGACACGAGCACGCGCCCGGTCGACTCGCTGAACAGGGCGGTCGCCGCGTCCACTCCGTCGCGGTCCATGATCTCGGTGAGCCAGACGCGCGCGCCGACGCCGAAGCGCATCACGCTCTCGGCCAGGGCCTGCGCGAGGCCGCCGTCGGAGAGGTCGTGGGCCGAGCCGACGAGGCTCTCCAGCGAGGCGGCGCGCAGCAGCTCGCCGAGTGCCCGCTCGCGGTCGAGGTCGACCGCCGGGGGACGCCCGCCGAGGTGGCCGTGGACCGTTCCGGCCCAGGCCGAGCCGTCGAGCTCCTCGCGTGTGATGCCGAGCAGGTAGATGTTGTCGCCCTCGTCCTGCCACCCGCTCGGGATGCGCCGCGCGACATCGTCGATGACGCCCAGCACACCGACGACGGGGGTCGGGAAGATCGGAGTCGAACCGGTCTGGTTGTAGAACGAGACGTTGCCGCCCGTGACCGGGATCTCGAGCTCGAGGCAGGCATCCGAGAGTCCCTCGACCGCCTGCGAGAACTGCCACATGACCTCGGGGTTCTCCGGGCTGCCGAAGTTGAGGCAGTCGGTGACCGCGGCCGGCACGGCGCCAGACGCGGCGACGTTGCGGTACGCCTCGGCCAGGGCGAGCTTGGCGCCCTGCTTGGGGTCGAGCTGGCAGTAGCGGCCGTTGGCGTCGGTGGCGATGGCGAAGCCGAGGCCACTCTCCTCGTCGACGCGGATCATGCCGGCGTCATCCGGGAACGCGAGGGCCGTGTTGCCGCCGACGAAGTAGTCGTACTGGTCGGTGATCCAGCCCTTGTCGGCCAGGTTGGCGCTGCCGAGCAGTGCGAGGAACTGCTCGCGCAGCTCGTCGCCCGAGGTGGGGCGAGCCAGGCGGGAGGCGCTGTCGGCCTGCAGCGCGTCGATCCAGGCCGGGTAGGCCACGGGGCGCTCGTAGACGGGGCCGTCGACCGCGACCGTGCGCGGCTCGACGTTGACGATCTCTTCACCGTGCCAGTTGATGACGAGGCGTCCGGTGTCGGTGACCTCGCCGAGAACGCTGGTCTCGACATCCCACTTGGCGGTCACCGCGAGGAAGGCGTCGAGAAGCTCGGGCTTCACGACCGCCATCATGCGCTCCTGGCTCTCCGACATGAGGATCTCCTCGGCCGTGAGAGTGGGATCGCGCAGCAGCACCTTCTCGAGCTCGATGAACATGCCGCCGTCGCCGTTGGAGGCGAGCTCGGATGTCGCGCAGGAGATGCCGGCGGCGCCGAGGTCCTGGATGCCCTCGACCAGCTTGTCGCGGAACAGCTCGAGGCAGCACTCGATGAGCACCTTCTCGGCGAACGGGTCGCCGACCTGCACGGCAGGACGCTTCGTGGGCCCGCCGGCCGAGAACGTGTCGGACGCCAGGATGCTCGCGCCGCCGATGCCGTCGCCGCCGGTGCGCGCACCGAACAGCACGACCTTGTTGCCGAGGCCGGAGGCGTTCGCGAGGTGCAGGTCTTCGTGGCGGAGGACGCCGACCGAGAGGGCGTTGACCAGCGGGTTGCCCTGGTAGATCGGGTCGAAGTAGGTCTCGCCGCCGATGTTCGGCAGGCCGAGGCAGTTGCCGTAGAACGAGATGCCGGACACGACGCCGTGCACGACGCGGGCGGTGTCGGGGTTGTCGATGGCGCCGAAGCGCAGCTGGTCCATCACGGCGACGGGGCGGGCGCCCATCGAGATGATGTCGCGCACGATGCCGCCGACGCCGGTCGCAGCACCCTGGAACGGCTCGATGTAGGAGGGGTGGTTGTGCGACTCGACCTTGAAGGTCACCGCCCAGCCCTCGCCGACGTCCACGACGCCGGCGTTCTCGCCCATGCCGACCATGAGGTTCTTCTTCATGGCTGGGGTGACCTTCTGGCCGAACTGGCGCAGGTACATCTTCGACGACTTGTAGGAGCAGTGCTCCGACCACATCACCGAGTACATCGCCAGCTCGCCGCTGGTCGGGCGGCGGCCCAGGATCTCGCGGATGCTCGCGTACTCGTCGTCTTTGAGACCGAGCGCCGCGTACGGCTGCTCCCGCTCGGGCGTGGCCGCTGCGTTGGCGACGGTGTCGACGACGTGCGCGGGCGAGGTGGTGGGGGCTTCGGTCACGCTGGCACTCTCCAAGGGTTTTCGGATGCCGGGGGAGGTCTTCATTCTACCGGCGAAGCTGGCGCACCTTCTCCGGGTGGGAGGCACTGCTTGTTCGTCTGGGACGGCGCTGGTTGCTCGTCTGGGCGGCGCTGCTTGTTCATCCGGGTCGACCCTGGTCGTTCATCCGGAACCTGCTTTCGACACGCCGCGCGAGGGCGCATGGTTCCGAAGGATGGCGCCCGTGGGGCCGGGTGTTCCGGAGTTCTGAACCGACGGTCGCTGGACGAACGCGGCCACCGACTGCTACGCCGCGAGAACCGTCGCCTGCAGCACCGAGCTGAAGAACGTGAGGCCGTCGGTGCCCGAGCGCATCGCGGCGGCGGTGTCGGGGCCGAAGCCCGGTTCGACCGCGTGCTCGGGGTGCGGCATGAGGCCCACCACGTTGCCGCGATCGTTGCGCACACCGGCGATGTCGTTGAGCGAGCCGTTCGGGTTGACGCCCTCGTAGCGGAACGCCACCAGGCCCTCGCCCTCGAGGCGTGCGAGCTCGTCGGCGGAGGCGATGAAGCCGCCCTCGCCGTTCTTGAGCGGGATCACGATCTCCTGGCCCTGCTCGAAGCCGCTGGTCCAGGGGGTGTCGGTGTTCTCGACGCGCAGCGCCTGGTCGCGGCGGATGAAGTTGCCGTGGTCGTTGCGGATCAGACCGCCCGAGACGAGGTGGGCCTCGGCGAGCATCTGGAATCCGTTGCAGATGCCGAGCACGGGCATGCCCTTGCCGGCCGCGTCGATGACCTCGGTCATGATCGGGGAGAGGCTGGCGATGGCCCCGGCGCGCAGGTAGTCGCCATAGCTGAAGCCCCCGGGGAGGACGAGGGCGTCGACACCCTGGAGGTCGTGCTCGCCGTGCCAGAGGGCGACGGCTTCTGCGCCCGCGAGGCGGATGGCGCGGAGGGCGTCGCGGTCGTCGAGCGAGCCGGGGAAGGTGACGACGCCGACGCGCATCAGGCCTGCACCTCGGCGGGATAGTGGATGCCGACGACGTCTTCGATCACGGAGTTCGAGAGGATGTCGGCGGCGATCTGCTCGACGGTCGCGCGAACGGCGTCGTCGATCGGCCCGTCGACGGTCAGCTCGAAGCGCTTGCCGAGACGGACTCCGCTGAACTGGGTGTGACCGGTGCGGGCGAGGGCGCCGGCGACGGCCTTCCCCTGGGGATCGAGCAGCTCGGCCTTCGGCATGACTTCGACAACGATCGTTGGCAACGTTCACTCACCTTCACAGGGGTCGGGGATGCACTGATTCTACCGGAGAGCTGGAGGCGCGCCGTCGGGGTGCTGTGCGTTGACAGTCACCAAGCGAAATGCGAAAATCGACATACACCGCTTGGTGCATCGTCGCCAGGTCTAGGGCCTCTCCGGAGGCCCTATTTTCGTTTCCGGACGAGCGCTCTATCGAGGTCCGGGAGCCACTCCGCCGGTCGGAACAAGGGTATGCGGCCAGCCGATACCGGATTCGGCAAGTGGCTCTGGGCGAGATTGACATCGGAGCCCTTCTCCTCCGGGCGCCACACGTCAACCATCTCCGGTTCGTCGTCGCCTCGATGTCGGCGTCGGTAACGCGTGGCTCGAACCTCGAAGTGGCCGCGATGAATCTCGAGTCGATCGAGCGTGGCAAGTGCTCGCAGGTATGTTTGCTGGCGAGTGACCACCCCGGGATCATGGGGGCTGGCCTTTCCCTTCAGATTCGCAGTGAAGTATCGAACACGACAGACGTCGAAAGACGGAAACAGATTGTCGAACAGGGCGACGAGATCCAGCCAACGGTGGTCGCTGCCCCTGAGGAGACCGTTGTACAGATTGAAGCCGTCGACGTAGACGTTCATTGTCGGCCGGGCGCTCATGGCGTCAGCGTATTGGTGAGCGCAGAGCCACTACATCGTGGGTGGCTGGATTGCCCTTGCGATCGGAGTCACGTGCGCTCCAGACCGTTGTCCGGTGAGTGGGCCGATGCGGCTGCCGCGGCGACGCCGTGCGGGGTCAGAGCGCGACGCGCCTCGCGTAGGCCAGCGCCCGCGGCTCCAGGGCGGCGCGCAGCTCGGCGAAGCGGGCGGCACTGGCGGCGGCGGGCCAGTCGTCGGGGAGGGCGGCCGCCGGAAGCCCGGGGTCGAGGTACGGGATCACCCGCCACTCGTCGAGCACGCGCATCCACTGGGCGAACGCGGCCGGATCGTCGACCGGATGCGCGGCCGAGGCGAAGCGTTCCAGGAACGTCTCGTGGGCGGCCCGGATGCGGTCGAGGTCGTACCAGAGCGCCAGACCGCTGCCGAGCGGACCGCGTGCGCGGGCGTCGGCGAAGAGCACGCACTCCTGCTGCAGAGCGAGCTCGGTGAGCATCCGGTCGATCTCAGACTCGAGGTGTTGCGGGGCGATCCAGAGTCCGTCGGCCACGGTGCCGCAGCCCAGGGCGGCGAGCCGGCGGCGCAGCTGATGGCGCTGGTCGCGGCGGTGCTCCGGGATCGAGAACGAGAGGAGGCACCAGCCGTCGTCGCCGGAGGGCCGGGTGTCGAAGATCCGGCGGTCGCCGCGCTCGAGCATCGGGACCGCGGCCGGGTCGAGCGCGTACCCGGCGACCGCTCCGCGCGGCTCGCGCACGAGCACCCCGCGGGCGCACAGCCGGGTGAGGCTTGAGCGCGCCGTGCTGGCCGGCACGTCGAGGGCGTCGAGCAGGGCGACGGCACCGGATGCGGTCATCCAGCCGCCGAGCGGACGCAGAACGCTCCCGACGACGGTGCGCAGCAGCGCGGTCGAGCTGCCGGTGCGCGCCTCGAGGTCTTCGCGGCCCTCACTCATTCGTGAGGTCGCATTCGTGCGGTCGCTCACTCATTCGTGAGGTCGCCGAGGGCGTCGCGGATCGCGGCCACGCCCAGATACGTCTCCTCGAAGCTCGTGCTCAGCGGTGAGAGACCGATGCGCAGGCCGTTCGGGTCGCGGAAGTCGGGGATGACGTCGCGCTCCCACAACAGCGCGGTCACCTCGCGCATCGCCGGATGGTTCACGGTCACGTGGCCGCCGCGACGCTCCGCATCCCGCGGGCTCGCGACCGTGACGCCCAGGGGACGCAGCCAGTCGTCGGTGAGGGCGATGGCGAACTCGGTGAGCGCGATGGACTTGGCGCGCACGGCATCCATCCCGCACTCGGCGATCATCGCGACCGTGTCCTGCATCGCGAGCATCCCGACGATCGCGGGGGTGCCGCTGAGGTAGCGGCGGGCGCCCGTGGCCGGCTGGAACTCGGGACCCATCAGGAACACGTCGGCGGCGCTCATCCAGCCCTGGATCGGCTGCGTCAGCTCGCCCTGCAGGTCAGCGCGCACGTAGCCGAAGGCGGGCGAGCCAGGCCCGCCGTTGAGGTACTTGTAGGTGCAGCCGACCGCGACGTCCACGCCCCACGCGTCGAGTTCGAGAGGGACGGAGCCGACGGAATGGCAGAGATCCCAGAGCACGAGCGCGCCCGCGTCGTGGGCGATGCGCGTGATCGCGGGCACGTCGGCGAGGAAACCGGAGCGGTACGCGACGTGGCTCAGCACGACGAGCGCGGTCTCCGGGCCCACCACCTCGGCGACCTGCTCGGGCGTGACGCCGGCTTCGGTGTCGGCCTGGATCCAGCGCAGGGTCAGGCCGCGCTCGCGCGCGATGCCGTCGAGGACGTAGCGGTCGGTGGGGAAGTTGTCGGTGTCGACGACGATCTCGGTGCGGCCCGGGCGGGCGTCGACGGCCGCGCGTGCCAGCTTGTAGAGGAGCACGGTCGTCGAGTCGCCGATGAAGGTCTGGCCGTGTGCGGCGCCGAGCACGGTGTCGGCGATCGCGTCGCCGATCGTGAACGGCAGCTCCATCCACTCCTCGTCCCATCCCCGGATGAGCCGGTTCCCCCAGCCCTCGACGAGGAAGCGCTGGATGCGGTCGATACTCGCCCGGGTCGGACGGCCGAGGGAGTTGCCGTCGAGGTACGCGACGACGTCGCTTGAGCCGTCGTCGATGCCGGCGAAACGCGTGCGGTAGCCGGCGAGCGGGTCGGAGGCGTCGGCGGCGCGGGCGGCGGCCAGATGGTCCGTGAGGTCGGCGAGGTCGGTGGGGTCGGTGCGGTCGGTCATGCGTCTCCTCCGGGGATGGTGGTGATCGTCGAGGCGGTGGCGCCGCGGGCGGTGGCCAGCCAGGCGGGCAGGTCGGCCTCGTCGGCGGGCGGGGTGGTGGGCAGCCAGGCGAAGCGGGGCCCGAACGGTGCGCGAGTGAGCGGATCGGGCCCGGCGATGGTGCGTACGAGAGCGGTGCCGTCGAGGCCGGCGGCGGCGAGATCGGCGAGCTCGCGCGCGTTCACTCCGGTCGCAAGCGGACCGTTACCGAGGTCCGTGCCGTACAGGATGCGTCCGCCCGCGTCGGCGAAACGGCGCAGGTTCTCGATCGCGGTCGCGAGTTCGGTGGTTGGCCGTCCCCAGCCGTGGATGTCGAGGGTCGAGACCCAGCTCACGCCGGCGTCGACGCATCGCCGGATGATCGTGTCGTCGACCCGCTCGGTGAACGGGGTGTGGGCCAGCTGGTCGGCGCCGGCGGCGATCGCACGAGCGGTCTGCCCATCGCCCTGCGCATGGACGGTCACCGGGAGGCCGTGCGCGTGAGCCTCCTCTACAATCGCGGCGAGGGTCGCGTCGTCCACGGTTGGTCCCGACTGGGTGTTGAGCGTGACCTTGATCCGCGAGGCTCCCCACATGACCTGTTCACGAACCGCAGCCACCGCATCATCCGCGTTCCTCAGCTCGGCCGACGACCCGGGAGGTCCCCAGCCGGCATTGACCGGATACCCGCCGGGAGCGGTGAGCAGCGCCCCGGCGATCGCGACGGCCGGATGCCCGGGACCGGCGTCGAGCCACACTGCGGCGACCTCGGGGATCCAGCCGAGGTCGACGGCGTCGGTGATGCCGTTGGCGAACATCACGGCGGGATCGGTGAGTCCGAGATGCGTGTGGTGGTCGGTCAGGTGCGGGATGAGAGCGCCGCCGAGTTCGTGATCGGCGCGCCGAGCAGGGCCGGCCGGGTCGGTAGTGTCGGCCGGATCCGCTTCGGCGAGCTGGAGCATGCCGCCGCTGATCGTGAAGACGGTGCGGCCACGGAAGCCGTCGCCGTCCCACGCTGCGTCGACGCCGATGGTGCGGCCGTCGGCGGTCGCGTCCGTCATCGTGGCGCGCCGATCTCCGTTCGCACGGCGAACAGCTCGGGGAAGAACGTGAGCTCGAGCGCCTTCTGCAAGAACGAGACGCCGGTCGATCCGCCCGTGCCCGTCTTCATGCCGATCGTGCGCTGCACCGTCTTGAGGTGCCGGAACCGCCAGAGCTGGAAGTTGTCCTCCAGGTCGACGAGTTCCTCGCATGCCTCGTACTCGGCCCAGTGGTCGGCGGCGTTCTCGTAGATGTCGCGGAAGACGGGGACGAGCTCGGGGTGGAACGTGTACGCCTCGGTCACGTCGCGGTCGAGCACGCTCGGCGGGATGTCGAAGCCGGCCCGATCGAGGTAACGGAGGAACTCGTCGTAGATGCTCGGCGCCTCGAGCAGCTGGGCGAGGAGCGCCTGGGCGACCGGATCGCTCTCGAACACGCTCAGCATGCGGCGGTTCTTGTTGCCGAGCACGAACTCGACGGCCCGGTACTGGTACGACTGGAAGCCGGACGAGTTGCCGAGGAAGCCGCGGAACTCGGCGTACTCGGTCGGTGTGAGCGTGGCGAGCACCGACCACTGCTCGGTCAGCGTCTTCTGAATGTGCTTGACCCGTGCGATCCGCTTGAGTGCCGGGGCCAGTTCGTCGGCGCGGAGCAGGTCGCGCGCCGACTCCAGTTCGTGCAGCACGAGCTTGAGCCAGAGCTCGGTCGTCTGGTGCTGGATGATGAACAGCAGCTCGTCGTGATGCTCGGGGACGCTCACGGGCTTCTGAGCGCTCAGCAGGGTGGGGAGGTCGAGGTACGAACCGTACGACATCCGCTCACGGAAGTCGGTGACGATGTCGGGATCGAACGCGCGCGTGTTGTCATCGGCGGTCATGTTGCAATTCTGCGTCGATCGTCACAAAACTGCAACAGGCACAATTCGCGCCCAGGCGCGGAGTCGAGCACGTGACGCGGGTGCGGGCAGGGATCGGCCCCTAGCGCCGCTTCTCGGCCTCGCGGTACGCGGCGACGAGTGCGGGCGCACCCTGGGTCCACACCGGTCCGTGACCCGGGACCACGAAGTCGACGTCGAGTCCGGCCAGCCGCTCGAGCGAAGCGGAGGATGCGGCCTGATCGTCGGTGAAGGGCGCCGGCTGCGGTCCTGTCTCGCCGGTCAGCACGCTTCGCGTCGTGAGCTCGTCGCCGACGAACACTGCGCGCACCGCGGGCACGTGGATCGCCACGCTGCCGGGCGAGTGGCCGGGCATCCCGATGATCACGGGAGCGCCGGGCAAGGCGAGGACCTCGCCGTCGTCGACCGGCACGACCTCCTTCACCGCAGGCATCCGCACCCCGCCCTTGCTGATCGCGTACGCGAAGAAGCCGAGCATGGGTCCCAGCCGGCGGGGGTCCTTCGGCGGCGACGGCGGTTTCTCGCCCATCGCCCGCGCCGCGTCGCCGGCACCGACATAGACCGGGATGCCGAGCTCAGCACGGAGCCGCTCGGCGAAGCCGGTGTGATCGCTGTCCCCGTGCGTCAGGACGATCCCCTTGATGTCGGAGAGCGGGCGGCCCAGAGTGGCGAGTTCCTTCTTCAGGTCGCCGTAATGCCCGGGCAGTCCGGTGTCGATGAGAGTCATCCCCTCGTCGGTCACGACGAGATGGATCGCGACGATGTCAGTGCCGATGCGGTGGAGGCCGGGTGCGAGTTCCATGATGGCTATGATAGTTAGCTATCGAGAGGAGATGCAAGATGCCGACTCCGGACAAGACGTCGCGCGCTGCGATCGTCGCTGCGGGCCGTGAGCTCGTCGAGCGCGCCGGCCCGGACGGCCTCACCATGCAGGCCGTCGCGGAACGGGTCGGCGTGCGTGCGCCGTCGCTGTACAAGCGGGTCCGCGACCGGCGCGAGCTGTTGGCGCTCGTCGTCGCGGCGACCCTGGGCGACCTCACCGCCCGCCTCGAGGCGCTGGATGAACACGCCGATCCCACCCGTCGTCTCGCGGAGCAGGCGGACGCCCTGCGGAGGTTCGCGCACGAGCATCCCGTCGGCTTCGGACTCGTGTTCGCGGCACACGGCGCGCCCCGGCCGGAGCAGGCGGCGGTGGTGCGCAGTGTCGCCCCGCTCCTCGACGCCGTCGCGGCGCTGACCGGCCCCGATCACGCTCTGGACGGGGCGCGCCTCGTGACGGCCTGGGCGAACGGGTTCATCACGATGGAGCTCGGCGGGCTGTTCGGACTCGGCGGCGACGTCGAATCGGCCTGGCGATGGGGGCTCGACCGGATCGTCGCATCGCTCGCCGCCGAGACCTGAGCCGAGCGAACTGCCCTGAGCCCGGAGCGGGATGCCGTGCGCCGTTCACCTGCGCGTAACCCGGCGTTGCTGCTACGGACCGACCGCGCTTCTAACGTCACAGGCAACGTTTGCGGCAGAGCATCGGCAGGGGACGATGCCTCCCGCTCAGAAAGGCAGCACCATGACGACGCGCGATGGACTGATCACTTCCGAGTTCGACGATGCGGCGACGTTCGACGATGACGTCCCGCTCGACGAATTCGGCGATCTCGACGCCGACGACCTCGACGACCGGCGGGCTGACGACGCCGATGACGACGACTGGGACGACGACGAGGAAGAAGCCGACGAGCTGGACGTCGACCTCGAACTCGTCGTGTTCGGCCTGGCCGGCACGACCGTGATCGACGACGACGTGCTGAACGGGGCGTTCGAGCTGGCACTCGCCGCAGCGGGGATCGGCGAGACCCCGGATGCTCGAGCCGACGCGCTCGACTACCTGCGCGAGACGGCGGGACAGCCGACCCTGGCGGTCTTCCGCTCGGTCGCACGCGATGACGAGCAGGCGCAGCACGCCAACGCGGAGTTCGAGGGTGCCTACGCCGCGCTGGCCGCGGAGATCGGGCTGCGTCCCGTCCAGGGCGCGGAAGATCTGATCCACCGTCTGAAGGAGAGCGGCGTGCGCGTCGCGTTCACCAGTGAGTTCTCGCGGTCGACCCACGACGCAGTGCTCGACGAGCTCGGCTGGCAGGATCTGGCGGATGTGTCGCTGACTCCGGCCGAGGCGGGGCGCGGTCGGCCGTACCCCGATCTGCCGCTCACGGCGCTGCTGCGCACGGGCGCGAGCAGCGTCGAAGGCATGGTCGTCGTGGGTGACACCGCGAACGACATCGTGGCCGGGATCGCGGCCGGCGCCGGGCTCGTGGTCGGGGTGCTCACCGGCGCCGACGACGAGGACACTCTGTTCGCCGCCGGGGCCGATGCCGTCATCCCGAGTGTCGCGGACCTTCCCGAGCTGCTCGGCTTCGAGGCGCACCAGGCGCCCGAGGCGCACGACGAGCACCAGACGCACGACGCGTACCAGGCGCACCAGGCGCACCAGGCGCCCCCAGTGAACGTCCTCCGGTGACCGTCAGGGCGGTTACGCCGCGCATCGTCGAGCCTCCGGCGCGCGGCAAAGGGGTCAGCGTGTACCCATCCGCTACTGCGATGGTGTGGCCGGGCGCCGGTCACCGCCACGAGGCAGTCGCCGTGCCGGGAGTGCGGCTCTCACCGGGCGATGCCCTGGTCGAGATCGAGCTGGCGACGATCTGCGGGTCGGACCTGCACACGGTGGCCGGTGATCGTGAGGCGCCCGCTCCTCTCGTGCTCGGGCACGAGCAGGTCGGCCGTGTCGTGGCGCTCGGGCGAGGCGGGGCGACCTCCACCGACGGACACCGGATCTCCCTCGGGGAGCGCATCGTGTGGTCGGTCGCGGTGCCGTGCGGCCGCTGCACCCGCTGCCGCCGAGGTCTCCCGCAGAAGTGCGCCAACCTGCAGAAGTACGGGCACGAGCGGATGCGCCGCGGCTGGGAGCTCTCCGGCGGCTTCGCCACCCACGCGCACATCCTCGCGGGAACACCGATGGTGCCCGCGCCCGACGACCTGGCCGCCGCGGTGCTCGCCCCGGCCTCCTGCGCGACCGCCACCGTCGCGGCCGCGCTCGAAGCCGCATCCGCGATCACGCCGCTCGACGGGGCCGTCGTGCTCATCGCCGGCGCCGGGATGCTCGGTCTCACGGCCGTCGCGATGGCCACGGACTCCGGGGCGCGCGTCGTCGTGAGCGACCCCGATCCGGCACGGCGTGATGCGGCGCTCACGTTCGGGGCGGCCGCCGTCTCGGACCCGCGGGTCGCCCTGGACTCCGCTCTCGGGCTGGCCGCCGCGATCGTGCGCGCCGGCGGCAGGGGCGCGGTTCCGACCGTCGCACTCGAGTTGTCGGGCACCGCGAGCGCGAGGAGCACGCTGTTGTCGGCGATCGACGTGGGCGGGGTGCTGGTGCTCGTCGGGTCGGTCTCTCCCGGTCCCGAGCTCCTGGTGGATCCGGACCAGCTGGTGCGCCGGCTGCTGACCGTGCGCGGCGTGCACAACTATGCGCCGCGGCACCTGGAGCAGGCGGTGCGCTTCCTCGCTCAGAGCGGGACGCGCTATCCGTTCGCTGAGCAGGTCGGGCAGACCTTCCCGCTCTCCGAGGTGGATGCCGCGCTCGCCGCAGCCTCGACCGGCGCCTCGCCCCGCGTCGCGCTGCGCCCGCGCTGACGCCGCTTCTCCGCTCGTCCGTCCGTCCGGGCGGCCGGCGTCGAGTCCGGTAGAAATCAGGTCTACCGACTCGCGAGCATGATTTCTCCCGGACTCGATGGCGGCGGCATCCGGTCGTGGGGGATGCTGGGAGTGTGGGTGACACGGCGGACGACACGTTGGACGAGTTCTTCGCGCGCCTCGCCACCGTGCCCGCGCCGTCGGATGCCGAGTTCCTGTACGCCGACGACGACGCCGGCCGGATGCGCGCGCGGAACCTGCGGCGCTACCTCGACGGCGTCGGGCGCAGTGCGTCGATCATGCTGCTGGGCGAGGCGCCGGGCTGGCGCGGGATGACGGTCACCGGCGTCCCGTTCGTGTCGGCACGCGAGGCAGCGCCCGACGGCCCGGCCACGCGCGCGATCGGTCCGCTGGAGCTGCCGGAGCACCCGCAGGCTCCGTGGGAGGCGTCGAGCCGTGTCGTCTGGGCGGCGCTCGCGTCGTGGGAGGGGCCGCTCCCCGTCACCTGGCCGATCTACCCGCATCATCCGTTCGTCGCCGGCGATGCCCTCACCAACCGCACGCCGCGCCCGCCGGAAGTCCGCGCGGGCACGGCGGTCGCGCTGGAGCTCGTGCGAGCGCTCGGCATCGAGACCGTGGTCGCGGTGGGGCGCAAGGCGCAGGGTGCGCTCGCGGCGGAGGGTGTCGCTGCGCAGGCGATCCGGCATCCGGCGCAGGGCGGCGCCCGCCTCTTCACCGAGCAGCTCGCCGAACTGGGGCGCAGCCGCCGCTGACCCGTCGCGCCGTCGCCCGGCGTCGCCGGCCGCCGCCGCCCCGCGCCCGCCCCCGCGCCGCCTGCGGGCGGCGACTTGCGTCGAATGTGCGGATGCGCACCCGCCCGACCGCACATCTGACGCAACTCGATGGCGGCCGGCGGACGGCGGGCGGCCGGCGGCGGCCGGCACGGGTGTCGGTGGCGGGTGGCAGGCTCGGAAACAAGCAGGTCGGAGGGTTGACAACGAACTAGTCCGCGCCGTATATTCCATGTGGAATAATCAAGCGGGAGCAGTTCAGCTCCCGCCAGCCGCCGGCCGCCGTCGCCCCGTGCTCCTCTCCCTCCTCGAAAAAGGACTCCCCTCCGCATGCCTCCCGCTACGTCTCTCACGCCCCTCGGCGTCGCCGCGCTCGCGCTGCTCGCCGAACGCGCGATGCACCCGTACGAGATGTACCAGACGCTGATCCAGCGTTCGGAGGACCGCTGGGTCAAGGTGCGCCCGGGTTCGCTCTATCACACGGTCGACCGGCTCGCCGGGCAGGAGCTGGTCCGGGCGATCAGCACCGAGCGCGAGGGCAACCGCCCGGAGCGCACCACCTACGAGATCACCGAACAGGGGAGCCTGGCGCTGAGCGAGCGGGTCGCCGGCATCCTCGGCACTCCGATCAACGAGTACCCCGAGTTCCCGCTCGGACTCGGCGAGGCGCACAACCTGCCGATCGAGACGGTCGTGCAGCTGCTGCGCACCCGCGTCGCCCATCTGCAGGCCGACCGCGACCTCATCGAGAAGGGCATCCAGGATCTCGAGGCGAGGCGACTGCCGCGCAAGTACTGGATCAACGCCCAATACATCCGGGCCATCCGCGAGGTCGAACTGACCTGGCTGGAGGCCCTCATCGACGACCTCGAATCAGGCGTACTGTCCTGGTCCGAGGAGAAGCCCCACTGAGAGAGACAACACACATGCAAAAAGAACTGAAGCCGTGGCCGGCCCTCTGGGCCCTGGTCATCGGGTTCTTCATGATCCTCATCGACACGACCATCGTGTCGGTCGCGAACCCCGCGATCATGAAGGGCCTGGATCTCGGCACCGACTACAACGCCGTCATCTGGGTGACGAGCGCCTATCTCCTCGCCTACGCCGTTCCGCTGCTGATCACCGGACGCCTCGGTGACCGCTTCGGCCCGAAGAACCTCTACCTCATCGGTCTCGTGATCTTCACGATCGCTTCTGCCTGGTGCGGATTCTCCGGCGTGCTGCCGGGCGGCGGCATCGGGATGCTCATCGCAGCCCGCGTCGTGCAGGGTCTCGGCGCCGCGCTCATGACGCCGCAGACGATGGCGGTCATCACCCGCATCTTCCCGCCCGACCGCCGCGGTGCGGCCATGGGCCTTTGGGGTGCCGTCGCCGGTGTCGCGACGCTGGTCGGCCCGCTGCTCGGCGGCGTGCTCGTCGATGCCCTCGGCTGGGAGTGGATCTTCTTCATCAACGTGCCCGTCGGAATCGTGGCGTTCGTGCTCGCGATGCGTCTCGTGCCGAAGCTCCCGACGCACTCGCACAGCTTCGACATCCTCGGCGTCGTGCTGAGCGCCGTCGGCATGTTCCTGCTGGTGTTCGGCATCCAGGAGGGAAGCACGTACGACTGGGGCGTCATCGCCGGGCCGATCACCGTCTGGGGACTCATCATCTCCGGCATCGTCGTGCTCATCGGGTTCGTCGTCTGGCAGGCCTACAACAAGAAGGAGCCGCTGCTTCCGCTGAAGCTCTTCCGCGACCGCAACTTCTCCCTGTCGAACGGTGCCATCACCACGGTCGGCTTCGCCGTGACCTGCATGTCGCTGCCCCTGGTGTTCTACTTCCAGACGGTCCGCGGCCTCACCCCGACCGAGTCGGCGCTGATGCTCGCTCCGACCGCCGTGTTCTCCGGCGTGCTCGCTCCGTTCGTCGGAAAGATGATCGACCGGGTGAACCCGCGCTACTTCGCGACGACGGGCCTCGTGCTCTTCGCCGTCGCGCTGTTCTGGTTCTCGCGTCTCCTGACCCCGGATGTGTCGATCTGGTGGCTGCTCGCTCCGAGCGCCCTGCTCGGCATCGCGATGTCCGGAGTGTGGGGTCCGATTTCGACGACAGCCACGCGCAACCTTCCGATCAACCAGGCCGGGGCCGGCTCCGGCGTGTTCAACACGACGCGCCAGGTCGGTGCGGTGCTCGGTTCGGCGTCGATCGCGGCCCTCATCTCGGGCCGCCTCGCGGTCGACCTGCCCAAGGCGCCCGGTGGCGCATCCGGTAGTGCGGGGTCCGTCGTCGGCGGTACCGAGCTGCCCGAGTTCCTGCATGCGGGCTTCACGCAGGCGATGTCGGAATCGCTGCTCCTGCCGGCGGCCGTCGCCTTCCTCGGCGCGATCATCGTGGCGTTCTGGCAGAAGCCGAAGCCGCCCGCGTGGGGTCCGAACGCAGCGAAGGCGCAGGATGCTCCTGCCGGAGCCGGTGCGCCGGTCGCCGGGTCGGAGCCCGTGCCGGTGGGCGCTGGTGCGCCGGTCGAGTCGGTCGCGACCGAGGCCGGGACCGCTGCGGCGACGCACGGTTCGCATGCGGCTCCGGTGCCGGTGGATGCGGTGCCGCACGGCTCGCACGCCGCCGACGTTCCCCCCGTCACCGACCTCGCTCCCGACCAGGAGCCGCCGCACGGGCTGCACGCCGCTCCTGCCCCGACGACGGCAACCGACTAGCGCCGACGTCACGCCTTGACCACGGAAGCCCCGGCCGACTCGGCCGGGGCTTCCGTCGTTCCCGCACGCACGCACACCCGCACGCGCCGAGTCGATGCGACTTAGGGGCCTGCGGTCAGGAGGTCGCGACCACGGCGCGCACGACGTTCGCCCACGGGTCGTCGAAGGTGACCGAGCGGCCGTCGTCGCGCGCCTCGATGCCGTAGTGCCGCATCCGCTCGCTGAGCTCGCCGAGATCGTCCGCCTGCGGGACGTGGATCTCCACCTGGCCGAGACCCAGGGCGAGCTGCCGGCGGCCGGCGCCGCGGCTGTTCCAGGTGTTCATCGCCATGTGGTGGTGGTAGCCGCCGGCGCTCACAAACAGCGCCTGGTCGCCGAGCGCGGCCGTCGTTGCGAACCCGAGCCGGTCCACGTAGAACTCGCGGGCGGATGCGACATCGCCGACGGAGAGGTGCACGTGCCCGACCACGGCCGAGCCGAAGGGCGAACCGCCGCCGGGAGCGCCCGCCGTCGCCAGCGCGGCGCCACGATCGGTGAGGTGCTCGCGCAGGAAGTCGTTCGGGTCGAGGTACAGCGTGCCCATCTCGACCTGGCCGTGCGTCCAGCTCCACGTCGTGCGGTCGCGATCCCAGTAGAGCTCGACGCCGTTGCCTTCGGGGTCGGTGAAGTAGAACGCTTTGCTCACCAGGTGGTCGGCGCTGCCGGTGAACGTGCCCGGTGCTCGCGTCGCCACCGAATACACCGCTGCCGCGAGCGCCTCCTCGGAATCGAAGAGCACCGCGGTGTGGAACAGACCCGCCTCGTGCGGCGCTGCATGACGCAGTTCTGGCGCGTGCTCGAGGATCACCACCGGCGTCGAACCGCGGCCGAGGATCGTGCTGCCGCCGGCCTGGGCCAGCACATCGAGGGTCACGGCATCGCGGTAGTACGCGGTCATCCCGTCGAGGTCGGCGACGCGCAAGGTCACGGCGCCCATGGCGGAGTCGGCGGGGAGGAGCTCGGTCATACCTTCACCAACGCCCATGCGAACGCATATATTTCGGATGCGCGACCCGGACACGCGAACCGGATGCGCCCCCATGACGGTGCGGAAGAGGCCGGTGCCGCTACTGTGATCTGGCTGGCGTCTGACGCAGCCGGAAACCCGTGATGGAGGGGGAGTGGTGGAAGCAGGATCGACGCCTGAGGGACGCGTGACGTCCGGGGACCGTCCGACGATGGGCGGCACCGCGTCTCCCGACAAGGGTGGGTCTCCCGACGAGGGTGCGTTGACGGACGAGCGCGCGCTGGCCGACGTGCGCCCGCGGAACACCGGCGCCCCAGGAATCGCACGGCATGGCCGGCTGCGGAAGCGACGCGCTCTGCCGTTCGTGCTCTCGATCATCGGATCCCTCGCCGCCGTAGCGGTCGTCTCCAGCGTCTCGCTCTCCGCCTACGCCTTGTGGAACGTCACCTCCAGCGTGAAGCCGGCCGTCAAGCTCGTGGACGCCAAGGGAAACGTCATCCCCCCGATTCCGGAGGTCGGTGCGATCAGCGGCGGGTTCAACGTGCTGCTCGCCGGCAGCGACAGTGGCGGAGGCAACAAGGCCTACGGCTCGCGCGGCGAAGTGCTCAACGACGTGACGATGCTCTTGCATGTCTCCGCGGACCACAAGAACGCGACCGTCGTCAGCTTCCCGCGCGACATGTTCGTGCCCATCCCGTCCTGCCCGACTGAGGACGGCAAAGGAAGCTACAGCGCGATGAGCCGGCAGAAGATCAACAACACGCTCAGCTACGGCGGGCTCGCGTGCACCGTCCTCACGGTCGAGAAGCTGACCGGTCTGACCATCCCGTATGCCGGGGTGATCGAGTTCGACGGCGTCATCGAGATGTCGAACGCGGTGGGCGGCGTGCCCGTCTGCGCCGGGGGCGACATCTCGGACGACATGACGGGCCTGAACATCAAAGCCGGTCAGAACACGTTGCAGGGCGCGCAGGCGCTGGCGTTCCTCCGCACGCGGCACGGTGTCGGCGACGGGTCGGACCTCGGCCGGATCAGCAACCAGCAGGTGTTCCTGTCGTCGCTGGTGCGCACGATCAAGAGTTCGGACACGCTGACCAATCCGGTGAAGGTCTACGGGTTGGCGCGCGCTGCGGTGAAGAACATCAAGCTCTCCGAGAGCCTCAGCAATCTCACGACGATCGTCTCGATCGCCGCGGCCCTGCGCAACATCGACCTGAACAAGGTCGTCTTCGTGCAGTATCCGAACCATTACGTGAAGGGCGGCGGCGGCGTCGAGCCGACCGAGGATGCGGCGGAGACCCTGATGACGGCGCTCGCCGCCGACAAGCCGATCGCGTTGACCGGCGACACCGGCGTCGGATCCGAGACCGCGCCCGACTCCCCGGCAACGCAGCCCCCGGCGACGCAGCCCCCGGCCACGCAGCCGCCAGCGACGCAGCCCCCGGCGACGCAGCCGCCAGCGACACAGCCCCCGGCGACGCAAGCGCAGTCTGTCGAGCTCCCGTCGGATGTGCACGGCCAGACCGCCGGTCAGGTCACCTGCTCGAAGCCGTTCACCGGCTAGCGCCGAGCCGCGCGAGTTCGTCGGCGACGATCGCGCGGGCGCGCCCGCCGTCGAGTGCCGGATGCCTGCCGACGAGGTGGGCGGCGAGCCCATCGATCAGCGCGCGGAGCCGGTCGGCGGCGAGATCGAGCGCGGCGCTCGACGTGCCGGGACGCGAGACGGAAGCGACCACCTGCCGAACGACGGCGAGCATCCCGTCGTCCCACGCTCGTTTTGCGGGCTCCAGCTCTTCATCGGCGAGGGTGGCCCCGACGAACGCGAGCCACACCTCCATCTCCTCCCGGCGCTCGTCGTCGAGCGGCAGGTACTGCTCGAGCACGAGTTGCGCATCCGGTGCACCGTCACGCGCGGTCGCGGTGAGGTGCTCGATGCGGCGCGCGGTGCGATCGACCACGAGCTGCATCGCGAACGCCAGCACGTCGGACTGGCGCGGAAAATAGTGGCGCAGTGAGCCGAGCGCCATGTCGGCCTCGGCCGCGACCGCGCGGGTGCTGACCGCCGAGATGCCGTCACGCCGGATGATGCGCCACACCGCTTCTCCGATGTGCCGTCGGCGGGCATCCGGGGTCTCGCTCGTGCGCATAGCCGCACCCTACCTGCTGGTCGAATCGAGTCCGGGAGAAGTACCGATTTCGACCCGTTCAGCGTGATTCTTCCCGGACTCGATGTGGGCGGCCGTCAGCGGAGGGAGCGGCGCGCCCCGTTGCTACCGCGGCGGCATCCGTAAGACTGGCCGGATGACCCGCATCCTCGGTCTCGCCCGCCGCTACTGGATGGTCACGCTGACCATCCTGGTGGGACTGCTCGGCATCGTGCTCGCGCTCAGCGGGGTGGGCTGGCTCGTGCAGTGGACCTTCAGCGCGTACGCCCTCGCCGTCGCGGCCTGGCAGGCGGTCGGCATGGTCAGGGCGATGCTGCATCGCGAGTTCGGCCTCGACATCCTGGCCGTGACCGCGATCGTCGCCACGGTTCTCGTCGGCGAATACGTGGCGGCCCTGCTGGTCGTCCTGATGCTGACCGGCGGAGAAGCGCTCGAGGACTACGCGAACCAGCGGGCGAAACGCGAGCTGGATGCGCTGCTCACGCGCTCCCCGCAGGTCGCACATCACGCGGTCGGCGGCGGCTACCGCGACATCCCGATCGGCGAGGTCAAGACGGGCGACGTGCTGCTGGTGCGGCCGTCGGAGATCGTCCCCGTGGACGGCACGCTGCTCTCGCCCGAGACGACACTCGACGAGTCGTCCATCACGGGGGAGAGCGTTCCGGTGGAGCGCGTCGTAGGCGACGTCCTGCTGAGCGGTGCCGTGAACGGGCGCCAGGCCGTCGAGATCCGCGCCACGAAGACCGCGGGCGACAGTCAGTTCCAGCAGATCGTCGTCCTTGTCGAGCATGCCGCGCAGAGCAAGGCCCCGGTCGTGCGACTGGCCGACCGGTATGCGGTCCCCTTCACCGTCTTCTCCCTCGCGCTCGGTGCTCTCGCCTGGTGGCTGAGCGGCGACCCCGTTCGGTTCGCGGAGGTTCTCGTTCTCGCGACGCCGTGCCCGCTGCTGATCGCCGCGCCGGTCGCGTTCATCGGCGGCATGAGCCGAGCCGCCCGCAACGGGATCATCGTGAAGAGCGGCGGCGTGCTCGAGCAGCTCGCCCGCGCCAAGACGGCGGTGTTCGACAAAACGGGAACCCTGACCTACGGCGCCCCCGCCCTGACCGAGCTGCGGCCGGTCAAGCCGCTCAGTCCCGAGCAGCTGCTGGTCGCGGTCGCCAGCGCCGAGCAGTACTCGTCGCACGTACTGGCCGCATCGATGATCGCGGCGGCCCGGGAACGCGGGCTCACCCTGCACGAGGCCGACTCGGCGGAGGAGGCGGCGACCAACGGCGTGGTCGCGCACTTCGGCGGCAGCGACGTGGTGGTGGGCAAGTTCGCGTTCGTCGCCGAGCACGCGCCGGATGCCCGCAGAACCGCCATCGCACCCGGAGAACTCGCGATCTACGTGGCCATGAACGGGCGCTACGCGGGAGCGGTGCTCGCTAGCGACCACCTGCGCGCCAACGCGAAGGCGACCCTCGATCGCCTCGGATCACTCGGCGTCACCCGGACCATGATGCTGACCGGCGACGCGCACGAGACGGCCGAGCACATCGCCGCCGAACTGGGCATCGGGCGCGTGCGAGCCGAATGCCTTCCCGCCGACAAGGTCGCGGAGGTGGCCGCGATCACGGAACGGCCGGTGATCATGGTCGGCGACGGGGTCAACGACGCTCCGGTGCTGGCGGCGGCGGATGTCGGAATCGCGATGGGAGCGAAGGGCGCGACGGCCGCGAGCGAGTCGGCGGACGCCGTGATCCTGGTGGATGACATCGCTCGCACGGCGAAGGCCGTCGAGTTCGGGCGTGACACGGTGCGGATCGCGCTGCAGAGCATCTGGCTGGGCATCGGCGTGTCGGTCGTGCTGATGGTGATCGCGGCGTTCGGCGTGATCCCGGCCACGGCAGGGGCGATCATCCAGGAGCTGGTGGATCTGGTGACGATCCTCGCGGCGCTCCGGGCGATCGGCGGGCGCCTGGATGCCAGGGCGGCGGCGGTCGGCGTGACTCCCGACGCCCCCGGCGCGCTTCAGTCGCCGGTCAGGCGCTCCAGCAGCTCCCGGTAGCGGGCGGCCGTGCGCTCGACGATGTCGGCCGGCAGCGCGGGCGGGGTCCCCGTCTTGTCCCAGTTGGCCGCCAGCCAGTCGCGGACGATCTGCTTGTCGAAGCTGGCCATCCGCTCGCCCGGGCTCGTGGCCGTGGCGTGGACCCGCGCATCCCAGTAGCGGCTCGAATCGCTCGTCAGCACCTCGTCGGCCAGTGTGATCTCGCCCGACGAGCGGTCGGCGCCGAACTCGAACTTGGTGTCGGCGATGATCACGCCATGCTTCTCGGCGATGGCCGCGCCGCGCTCGTAGACCAGCAGCGACAGTCGGCGGAGTTCCTCGGCGACGTCGGCGCCGACGAGCTCGACCGTGCGCTCGAAACTGATGTTCTCGTCGTGCTCGCCGAGCGGTGCCTTCCACGCCGGCGTGTAGATCGCCTCCGGCAGACGGTCGCCGTTCTGCAGCCCGGCAGGAAGCGCGACCCCGCACACGCTCTGGGTCTGCTGGTACTCGGCCCAGCCGCTGCCGGTGAGGTAGCCGCGCACCACGCACTCGATCGGGAACATGTCGAGCGGCTTCACCAGCATCGAGCGGCCGGCCACGGCATCCGGGATGTCTTCGACCACGCGGTCGCCGACGAGACGGTGATCCGGGATCAGGTGGTTCGGCACCTCGGTCAGCTGGTCGAACCACCAGAGGCTGAGGGTGGTCAGCAACTCGCCCTTGGCCGGGATGCCCGGCTCGAGCACATGGTCGAACGCGCTCACCCGGTCGCTCGCCACCACGAGCACGGCGTCGGTGTCGTCCAGCCCGGTGGCGGAGGACGGCACGTAGAGGTCGCGCACCTTGCCGGAGTACACGTGCGACCAGTCGGGCAGAGCGGGAGAGGTAGTCACGCGTCCATCGTACGGGCAGGCGCTCAGGCGGCCTTGCCTCCGTCGACCGCCAGCACCGTCCCCGTCACGTACGACGACGCGGGCGAGGCCATCCACCGCACGGCCTCGGCGACCTCGTCGGCGCGGCCCATCCGGCCCATCGGCATGTATTGGCCGACCTGCTCGCGCACCGCCGCATCCTGCGCCATGATCGGGCCGGACTCGATCGGGCCGGGAGCGACCGCGTTGACCCGGATGCCGTGGCGCGCCTCGTCGATGGCCGCCGTTCTGGTCAGCCCGATGACCGCATGCTTGGCCGCCGCGTACGCCGACATGCCGGGCGCCCCGCTGGTGCCGGCACTCGACGCGACGTTCACGATCGCGCGGGGTCCGTCGACCTCCGTCATCGCCCGGAGCTCGGCCCGCAATGCGACGGCGACGGCCCGGAACGTCACGGCCACCACGGCGTCGAACTCGTCGAACGCCATCGCCGTCAACGGGGACGGTCGGTGACCGCGGCCGATGTTGTTGACGGCGACGGTGAGGTCGGCGATGCCGGCGGCACGCGCGACCGCGTGCTCGACGGCGTCGTCGTCAGTCGCGTCGACGGTCAGCACCTCGGGGCATCGGATGCCCGCTGCGCGGAGGTCATCGGCTAGCCGTTCGAGAGCGGCGGTATCGCGGCCGGCGGGGATCAGGGTGAGCCCGTCGGCGCCCAGCAGCCGGCAGATCGCGTTGCCGATCAGCCCGTTGGCGCCGAGGACGAGGGCGCCGCCGAGCACGACGGCGCTGCCGTTCATGAGGGGTCGCCTGCCTGCGCGACACTCGCGTTCGGTGCGCCGTCGCGATCCCGGACCTCGCGGCGATCGGTGGGCAGCAGGAAGCCGGCGGCGATCAGCCAGAGCAGTCCGCCGAAGCGTCCGATCGGGAGCAGGAACTGCAGCGGCTCGATCGCGAGCGACAGGAAGCTGAGCTCGGCGAGCGCGGCGATGACGAGCCCCGTCCAGCTCAGCCAGCGCGGCAGCAGGTGCAGGATCAGCGACGGCACCGCGATTCCGGCGAGCAGGAGCCCGAGTCCCGTGGCGTAGCCGACACCGCCCGTCACGAACGCCAGGAACGACAATGCCAGCGCGACCGAGGGGTCGGAGCTGACTTCCGGCCGGCTGAGCACGTAGCTCGCGAATGCCGAGACCATGAGCAGCAGCGAGGCGGTGATGCCGCCGAAGAATCCGATGCCGGGGCCGGGGACACGGACCCCCAGGCGCTGCAGGCGGGCCCACGCGGTGGCGGCGAGGATGCCGAGCGGCACGGCCGAGCCGAATTGGATCATGGCGCTGATCCGGATGCTCAGCCAGTCGCTCTGAGCGTAGGCGGCGACCGCCTCGCTTCCCGCGAAGGGCGAGACGAAACCGGTGCCGCCGGAGAGGACGACGCCGAGGATCAGCCCGAGGGCGACGAGGCCGGCGGTGACGATGGCGAGGGCTCCCAGGTGAGGGCCGCCCGAGCGCCGCCGAGTCTTTTCGGGCGTGACGCCGGAGGATGTCATAGCGTTCATGGAAGTAATGATTACACATTGTAATCATTCTTCGCAACGGGTATTCTGGACCCGTGACCGACGCCAGCGCCTCCCGACCCGATCGGCCCAGCCCGCGCACCGCCTTTCTGCTCACGCAGCTCGGCGCCGACGCAGCCGATCGCTTCGCGCAGCGGGTCGCCGAGCTGGGGCTGACGCCTCGCGACGCGGGCGCCATCCGGGTGCTGGGCCGTGACCCCGGCATCAGCCAGCGCGAGCTCGCGACCAGACTCGGAACGGTGCCGAGCCGCCTCGTCGCGCTGGTCGATGAGCTCGAACGGCGAGGATTCGTCGAGCGCTCACGCAGCCCGCACGATCGTCGCAACTACCAGTTGCAGCTCACGGCGGCAGGCACCGAACTACTCGGCCGGCTGCGCGTGATCGCGGAGGCGCATCAGGCGGAGGTGCTCGCGCCTCTCGACCAGGACGAGAGCGTCGTGCTGTCGCGGCTGCTCGCCAAACTCGCCGGGGGTGCGACGATCGGCCCGGACGGGCATCCCGGCTACCGCGAGGCGGCGGAGGGACTCAGGCCAGAAGCTTCGTCTTCGCGGCGCTGAACTCGGCGTCGGTCAGGATGCCCTGCGCATGCAGGGCGGCCAGCTGCTCGATCTGCGCCATGAGATCCGAGCCGCTCCCGGCTGCAGCGGGTGACGGTGCGGGCGCGGCCGCGGGCACCTGCGGGAACGCTGCCTGCTGAGCGGCTGCCTGCTGGGCGGCCGCCTGCATCTGCGCCTGCTGCTGCTGAGCCTGGTACTGCTCGGCCTCGTACTGCTCCTCGGCCTTCTGCTGCTGGTGGGCTCGCATCCCACCGCTGACCGCAGTGGCGGTTCCGGCGACGACGGCGGTGCGCGCGGCGAGCCCGAGAAGTCCCGGACGGCCGAACCGGCGGATGAACGGCATAGTGTGCTCCTCGAGTTGACGGGCCTGGGCCCCGATTGACGGGCCTCGGCGCCGGTGGTGGGTGGGCTGATTCAGTCGGCGGCTTCGGCAAGCACGGCGTTGACGACCGGAGCGGGAATGCGCTCGGCGTGCACGACGCTGCCGCCGGCCGCGAAGAAACGGTTGGCGAGGTCCTTTGCCCAGATGTGCTCGAGCACCAGGATGGCGCCGGAGGTTCCGGGTTCGATGAGTTCGGTGATGTCGTCGACGTCTTCGGCGCCGGCGAGACCGCTGGCCTCGAGCGTGATGCTCGCGAAGCCGAACTCGTCGCCGACGTCTTCGAACTCGGAGACCTGCACTTCTCCGCTCGGCGCACGGGACACGAACAGCAGATCGAGCAGGCGCACCGTGCCCGTATCCACCAGGTCGAGGATCGCCTGGACGACCCCGGGCGACGGCCGGTCTCCCGCGAACTGCGCCACGATGAATTCGGCCGGACCGTACTCGAAATCGGTCATCTGGGCCCCCCTCTCCCCATGCGGCCACGATGCCGCACGCGCCACGCTATCAGCGGCATCACGCACCGTATAGAGAGGTGGCGGGGGTGTGCGGGCACCCGTCGCGAGCATCCGGGCCGCCGGCCCGACGCACTGCGAGACATCCGGCAGCACGGCTATGTGCACGTTCACATCATCTGCGAGACTTGTCAGACGAGAGGCGATCCGGATGCTCGGTGACGACGGTCCCGGCGCCTCGGCAGGCAGCACAGGTTCGAAGGAGACCGCGGTGGGCGAGCGCAACTGGGCAGGCAACTACGAGTACCGCGCGGCGCGTATCGCGCAGCCGTCGTCGATCGATGAGCTGCGGGAGCTGATCGCCGGCTCGCCTTCCGTCCGCGCCCTCGGCAGCCGCCACTCCTTTAACGACCTCGCGGACGACGACCGGCTGCTCGTGAGCACGGCGTCCCTCCCGTCCACCGTGCAGATCGACGCGGATGCCCGCACGGTGACCGTCGGCGGTGGCACCCGCTACGGCGACCTCGCCCGGCAACTGCAGGAGTCGGGCTGGGCCCTGCACAACCTCGCGTCCCTTCCGCACATCTCGGTCGCCGGTGCGATCGCAACGGCGACGCACGGTTCGGGCGACCGCAACGGCAACCTCGCCACCGCCGTTCGCGCGCTGCGCATCCTCCGTGCCGACAGCGAACTCGTCGACATCGCCCGCGGCGACGCCGGGTTCGACGGAGCCGTCGTCTCGCTCGGTGCGCTCGGCGTGGTGGTCGAAGTCACGCTCGACATCGTGCCGACGTTCGATGCGTCTCAGCGCCTGTTCGAGAACCTCCCGTGGGATGCCGTGACCGGCCGCTTCGACGACGTCACCTCTGCGGCGTACAGCGTCTCGCTCTTCACCACCTGGGACGAGCCGACGGTCGGTCTCGCGTGGCTCAAAGAGCGCGCGGACGTCTCGAGCACGATCGGCGACGACTTCTTCGGTGCGAGGGCGCTGACCGCTCCACGGCACATGATCCCGACGATGGATGTCCGCAACACCACCGAGCAGCTCGGTGTCGCCGGCCCGTGGAACGAACGCCTGCCGCACTTCCGGTTCGAATTCACGCCCTCGAACGGCGAGGAGATCCAGTCGGAGTACCTGGTGCCGCGGGCGCGCGCGGTCGAAGCGATCGAGGCTGTCCGTCGTCTCGCTCCGCTCATCGCTCCGGTGCTGCAGATCAGCGAGATCCGCACGGTGGCGGCGGACGAGCTGTGGTTGTCGTCCGCCCAGGGAACGGATGCGGTCGGCCTGCACTTCACGTGGTTCCGCGACCAGCCGGCCGTCGAGGCGGTGCTGCCCGCGCTCGAAGGGGCGCTGCTGCCGCTCGGCGCCCGCCCGCACTGGGGCAAGCTCTATCTCGACCGCGACCACGTGGTGCCCGGCCTGTATCCGAGGCTGGCGGAGTTCCGCGATCTCGTGCACGCGTACGATCCGGATGGCCGCTTCCGCAATGCGTTCGTGGAGCGGCTGCTCGGCTGATCCCGGCTCATCCTGGCTGATCCGGCCGATCGAGCCATGCGCCAGGCGTAGGCGGCACGCCCCACTCGGCCGGGTGCGCCGGGCGACGGAGGCGCGCCTCAGTCGGCGACGCGCGCCGCGATGTCGGTGCGGTACTGAGCGCCCTCGAGCTCGATCGCGTCGACCGCCTGGTAGGCGCGGGACCGCGCCTCGGCGAAGGTCGTTCCGCGGGCGACGACACTGAGCACGCGGCCGCCGGTGGCGAGTAGCGCCCCCGTCTGCTCGTCGAGCGCGGTCGCGGCGTGCGCGATGGTGACCTCGGGAACGGCCTCGGCCGCCTCGAGCCCCACGATCGGGCGGCCGGTCTCCGGTGCCTCCGGGTAGCCCTCGCTCGCGAGCACGACCGTGACGGCGACATCGAGGGCGAACTCGGGGCGCTTGACGCCCGCGAGAGCGCCGGTCGCGGCGCCGAAGAGCAGTTCGGAGAGCGGGGTGACGAGCCGCGGGAGCACGACCTGCGTCTCGGGGTCGCCGAAGCGGGCGTTGAACTCGATGACCCGGATGCCCCGGCTCGTCAGGATGAGGCCGCAGTAGAGCAGCCCGATGAACGGGTTCTGCTCTTTGGCGAGCTGCCGTACGGTCGGCAGCGCGATCGTGTCGATCACCTCGTCGATGAAGGTCTCGGGCAGCCAGGGGAGCGGGGAGTATGCGCCCATGCCGCCGGTGTTGGGGCCCGCGTCGCCGTCGAGCAGGCGCTTGTAATCCTGCGCAGGCGCGAGGGGGAGCACGTTGTGCCCGTCGCTCACTAGGAAGAGCGAGACCTCCTGGCCGTCGAGGAACTCCTCGACGAGCACGTGCCCGTGCGAGAGCCAGTGGGTGGCGTGCTCGACGGCGGCCTCGCGGTCTTCTGTGACGAGCACACCCTTGCCGGCGGCGAGGCCGTCGGCCTTCACGACGTAGGGGGCGCCGAAGGTGTCGAGCGCCTCCTCGGCCTCGACCAGCGTCGCCGCGCGGACGGCGCGGCCGGTCGGAACGCCGGCGGCGTCCATCACGCGCTTGGCGAACGTCTTGGAGCCCTCGAGCTGGGCGGCGACCTTGCCGGGGCCGAACACCGGTATGCCGCGGGTGCGCAGCGGGTCGGCGACGCCGGCGACCAGCGGTGCCTCCGGCCCGATGACGACCAGCTCGATGCCGTTCTCGATGGCGTACGCGGTGACCGCCTCGCCGTTCAGCGGGTCGAGATCGGTCTCGACCGCGACGTCGCGCGCGATTCCGGCGTTGCCCGGCGCGGCCACGATCTCGTGCTGAACCTCTTCGCTCAGCAGCGACGTGATGATGGCGTGCTCACGCGCGCCCGAACCCAGCACCAGAATCTTCACGCGACCAATGCTAGAGGACCGCCCGGTGTCGGTCCCGCTCGTCCCAGAACCGGTGGAGAACGGCAGCCGATGCCAGAATGTGGAGATGGCCAAGGCGAAGATTCAGGATGCCGAGGGCGAGCCGGCCGTGCGGGGGGCGCTCGCCGGCGGGGCCGACCGCAATACCACCGCGATGGCCGTGCGCTATCTGCTGCAGCTGCTGGCCGAGCGTGCCCCGGGCAACACGGTCGAGGTGCGCGTGCCACCGTTCGGCGCCGTGCAGTGCATCCCGGGCCCGCGGCACACGCGCGGCACCCCGCCCAACGTCGTCGAGATGGATGCGGCGACCTGGCTCGGCCTCGCGACCGGCGGCCTGACCTGGCGGGAGGCGATGGCGGGAGGCGCCGTGCACGCGTCGGGCCAGCGCGCCGATCTCGAGGGACTGCTCCCGCTGCGCGTCGGCGGCCTCTCCTGACCCGCGGTCCCTCCGGACCCGCGGTCCCTCCTGGCCCGAGGTCGCGCCTGACCTGCGGCCCGCGGGATCGCTCACAGCTTGATTAAGGGACAATGGACTCCATGAGCGACAACCCCGACGAGAACGCAACGGTCACCGAGAGCTCGGTGGTCGTGCAGCGGTCGCCGCGGTACTTCCGCTTCATGCTGGCCGGCGCCATCCTGTTCGCGATCGTCGCCCTCATCCTCACGTTCGCCTTCCCGGAGAACCCCACCTACGACCGCGGCGCCGTCTTCGGCTTCCTGCTGGCGATCGGGGTGGCCGTGGGAGTGACGATCGGGGCGGTCGTCGCCCTGCTCGTCGACCGTTCGACGACGCGCCGAGCGCGCACCGTCACGGCCGATAGACTGACGGTGCATCCCGAGGATCCGGAGGAGGCCGTCGCAGACGGTGATCCTTCCGAGATCGACGGAGCATCCGATACCCGCAAATCCATCGAGGAATAATCTTCCCGAATAAAGGGGGTTCCGGTTTGTCCGGAGGCGACGGTCTTCTCAGTCACGATCTACTTCCGGGCGAGAAGGGGCCACAGGATGCCTGTGGTGTCTTCGGCGTCTGGGCTCCCGGCGAAGAGGTCGCCAAGCTCAGCTACTTCGGGCTCTACGCGCTGCAGCACCGCGGCCAGGAGTCCGCGGGCATCGCCACCAGCGACGGCTCGAAGATCCTCATCTACAAAGACATGGGTCTCGTCTCGCAGGTCTTCAACGAGAACGCGCTCAACTCCCTGCCCGGCCACATCGCCGTCGGGCACACGCGCTACTCCACCACCGGCGCCTCCAGCTGGCAGAACGCGCAGCCCACTCTCGGCCGCACGTCGAGCGGCACCGTCGCCCTCGGCCACAACGGCAACCTGACCAACACGGCCGAGCTCATGCAGCTCGTGCACGAGCGCTATCCCGAGCTCGACGGCGAGCTCTCGCGCGGCAACACCACCGACACGGCCGTCGTCACCGCGCTGCTCACCGGCGATCTCGACCACACCCTCGAAGCGACGTCGCTCGAGGTGCTGCCCCGGCTGCGCGGCGCATACTGCCTCGTCTACATGGACGAGCACACCCTCTACGCCGCCCGGGATCCGCAGGGCGTGCGTCCGCTGGTACTCGGCCGGCTCGAGCGCGGCTGGGTCGTCGCATCGGAGACCGCAGCGCTCGACATCGTCGGCGCCAGCTTCGTGCGCGAGGTCGAGCCCGGCGAGCTGATCGCGATCGATGAGAACGGCCTCCGCAGCCAGAAGTTCGCTCCGGAGAAGCGCGCCGGCTGCGTCTTCGAGTACGTCTACCTCGCCCGTCCCGACACCACCATCGCGGGCCGCGGCGTGTACGAGGCCCGCGTCGAGATGGGGCGTCAGCTGGCCGGCGAGCACCCGGTGGAAGCCGACCTCGTCATCCCGACCCCCGAATCCGGAACCCCGGCGGCCATCGGCTACGCGCAGGCCTCCGGCATCCCGTTCGGTCAGGGTCTCGTCAAGAACTCCTATGTCGGCCGCACGTTCATCCAGCCGTCGCAGACCATCCGCCAGCGCGGAATCAAGCTCAAGCTGAACCCGCTGAAAGAGGTCATCAAGGGCAAGCGCCTCATCGTGGTCGACGACTCGATCGTGCGCGGCAACACCCAGCGCGCGCTCGTGTCGATGCTGCGTGAGGCCGGCGCCGCCGAGGTGCACGTGCGGATCTCGAGCCCGCCCATCACGTGGCCGTGCTTCTACGGCATCGACTTCGCCTCGCGCGCCGAGCTCATCGCCACCGGACTCGGCGTCGACGAGGTGCGCCAGTCGATCGGCGCCGACAGCCTCGGCTACCTCTCCGAAGAGGGCATGATCGTCTCGACCGAGCAGCCGCGCGAGCGTCTGTGCACGGCGTGCTTCACCGGCGTGTACCCGATCGAGCTGCCGGATGCGCATCACCTGGGCAAGAATCTGCTCGAGCGCCCGGGTGGCGCGGAATCGCCGGCCGAGGGTGTCGCCGCGGCCGACGGATGCGACCCAGGGCCGGATTCGGAGTTCGAAGTGCTGGTGCAGGGTCAGGCCGGCTTCGGGGACGCAGGCCGCGCGGAGTAGCGCGCTCGCCGCGCCCGGTACTCTTAACCGGTGACCGAACAGCACGCATCCTCCTCCGCCTCCTATGCCGAGGCCGGTGTCGACACGGCTGCCGGCGACCTCGCCGTCGAGCTGATGAAATCGGCCGTCTCCCGCACCCACGGCGCCGAGGTGCTCGGCGGGGTCGGTGGATTCGCCGGCCTGTTCGACGTCTCGTTCCTGAAGTCCTTCGAGCGCCCGCTGCTCGCCACCAGCACCGACGGCGTCGGCACCAAGGTCGCGATCGCCCAGGCCATCGACAAGCACGACACGATCGGCCAGGACCTGGTCGGGATGGTCGTCGACGACATCGTCGTGGTGGGCGCCAAGCCCCTGTTCATGACCGACTACATCGCGTGCGGCAAGGTCGTCCCCAACCGCATCGCCGACATCGTCGCCGGCATCGCCCGTGCGTGCGAGGCGACCGGCACGGCGCTCGTCGGCGGCGAGACCGCCGAGCACCCCGGGCTCCTCGGTCCCGACGACTACGACGTGGCCGGTGCGGCCGTCGGAGCCGTCGAAGCGGATGCGGTGCTCGGCGCCGACCGCGTGCGCGACGGAGACGTCGTCATCGCCCTCGCCTCCTCGGGCCTGCACTCGAACGGGTTCTCGCTCGTGCGCCACATCCTGGCGAAGAACGACATCGCGTTCACCGACCGGCTCGACGACTTCGGCGGCCAGGTGGGCGAGACGCTGCTCGAGCCGACCCGCCTCTACACGACCCCCCTGCTCAATGTGCTCGGCGATCCGTCGCTCGGCGGCGCCATCCACTCCCTCAGCCACGTGACCGGTGGCGGCATCGCAGCCAACCTCGCGCGCGTGCTCCCGGTCGGCTCGTGGGTCGAGGTCGATCGCGGCTCCTGGTCGCCGAGCCCGGTGTTCCGGGTTCTGAGCGACCTGGCCGGTTCGACGCTCGAGTCGAGCGAGGGGACCTGGAACCTCGGCATCGGGATGTTCGCCGTCGTCGCTCCCGAAGCGGCCGCCGGCGTGATCGCGGCCATCGCCGCCGACGGAATCCCCGCATGGAGCGTCGGCACGGTCTCGCTGTCGTCCCGCGACCTCGCCGGGTTCGAGCAGGGCGCGAAGGGGGTCGACGGCGGCGCCGTGCGGCTCATCGGGTCGTACGCCTCCTGACGCCGGCCGGGAACTGCTGCCGCTCTCTGTGAACTGACCTCCTCTCCCTCATCCAGCCTGTCGCGCTCCTTACAATGAGAGCCTGACGGACCAGCTGAGGGTGGCGGAACGATGCACATACGAAAGGCGATCGTCGCGGGGGTCATTGCGGCGGGCCTGGCCATCACGGCCATCGGGGGAGCGACTGCCGCGTACGCGCAGTCGCCGGTAACCTTTGGATCGACGCATGTCGTCGACGACGCGGGCGCACTGAAGGGCGACACGTCCGCGGTCGAGAACGCTGCGAAGGCTCTGGCCGACCAGCACGGCGTCAACCTGTACGTCGTCTACGTCGACACGTTCACCTCGCCATCGGATGCCCGTTCCTGGGCGCTCACCACCGCGGAGCAGAACCACCTGACGTCGAACGACTACCTGCTCTCCGTCGCGATCGAGAGCCGGTACTACTACTTCTCGGGTGACACCGCGGGACCGCTCGACAACGCACAGCTGACGAGCATCGAGAAGAACCAGATCGAGCCGAAGCTGAAGGCCGACGACTGGGCCGGGGCCGGCGTCGCTGCGGCATCCGGCATCAGCGACGCCCTTACGTCGAACGGCGGTGGGAGCGACAACGGTTCCGGGGGCTCCGGCACCGGAGGGACGGCCGGGGACGGATCGTCCGGATCGTCAGGGTTCCTCACCGGTCTCGGGATCGCACTGGTCGTCATCCTGCTCGTCATCGTCGGGGTGATCGTGCTGGTCTTCGTGCGCGCGGGGCGGCGACGGAAGGCCGAGGCCGAGGCGGCGCGTGCAGCGGCCCCGCCACCGCCGCCGGTCGACGAGCTGCAGACGCTCCCGCTCGACGAGCTCGAGCGCCGCGCGGGCAGCGCGCTCGTCCGCACGGATGACGCGCTGCAGTCGAGTGCTCAGGAACTCGACTTCGCGGTCGCCCAATACGGTGAGGAGGCCGCCCGGCCGTTCGCCGTGGCTCTCGAGGCGGCCAAGGCGAAGCTGAAGGACGCCTTCGGCCTCAAGCAGAAGCTCGACGACGCCGTTCCCGACACCGACCAGGAGCGCCGGGACTGGAACAGCGCGATCATCCACGGGTCGGCGGAGGCGAGCAAGCTCCTCGACGAGCAGGCCGCGGCGTTCGCCGAGCTGCGATCGCTGGCCGCCGACATCCCCGGCCGGGTCTCAGCGCTGCGTTCGGGAATCGCCGCCGTGCGGGTGCGCCTCGACCAGACCCGCACGACGCTGGCGCGCCTCACCTCCGACTATTCGGATGCTCCTCTGGCCACCGTGCGCGACAACGCGACCCAGGCCGAGGAGCGGCTGACGTTCGCGGAGACGGCGCTCGCCGACGCGGAGGCGAAGGCCGCGGCCGGTTCCACGAGCCAGGCCGCGGTGAGCGTGCGCGCGGCCGAAGCGGCGATCAGTCAGTCCGGGCTCCTTCTCGACGCGGTCGACCGCGTCGGCACCGATCTGGCGGCGGCGCGCGCCCGGGTGGACGAACTCGTCGCCGACCTGCAGCGCGACATCGCGGATGCCAGGGCGCTCGCGGCGGCGGGCGACCCGAGCGGTGCCATCATGACCGCGCAGGGCACCGCTCAGAGTGCCGTCACCGATGTGCAGTCCCGCTTGAGCGGTCCGCAGGTGAATCCGCGGGAACTGCTGCAGAAGCTCGAACTCGCCAATCGGGAGATCGACGGCGTGCTGAACGCGGTGCGCACGAAGCAGGCGCAGGACCAGCGCGCGGCCGCCTCCCTGGGGCAGACGCTCGCCTCGGCTCAGAGCCGCATCGCGGCCGCCACCGACTTCATCGCGGCTCGCAGGGGCGCCGTCGGCGCGGAGGCGCGGACGCGTCTCGCCGAGGCGTCGCGCCTGCTGGCGCTCGCGCAGTCCACCGCGACGAGCGATCCGGGCGCTGCTCTCCCGAATGCCCAGCGCGCCGACCAGCTCGCGGCCGAGGCCATCCAGCTCGCCGACTCGGACGTGAACGGGTTCTCGTCTGGCGCGGGCGGAATGTTCGGCGGCCGTGGCGGCTACGGCCGCGGCGGTGGTGGCAACGGCAGCGGCATCTTCGGAGCCGTGCTCGGCGGCATCCTGATCGACTCCGTGCTGCGGGGCGGTGGCGGTGGTGGCGGCTTCTTCGGCGGCGGCGGTGGCGGCGACTGGGGTGGCGGCGGTGGCGGAGGTGACGCCAGCGGCGGAGACGCCGGTGGTGGCGGTTTCTTCTCCGGCGGCTTCGGTGGCGGCGGCGACATCGGCGGCGGCGGCTTCTTCGGCGGCGACGGAGGCGGTGGCGGCGACGGCGGAGGCGGCTCCTTCTGACCAGCGCGGGCCGCGCGGCGCGTCACCCTAACGGGTAGACGCGCCCGTCGGCCCCCAGCGGCTAGAGTTGCCGCTGTGACACGTCCGAACGCCAGCCTCCGCGCGGCCTTCGGGATCGCCGGTGCGAGCATCGTCCTCGCCGTGTCCGGCGTGTCGATCCTCGGTCAGGCGGTCGCTGCGGCGGCCATGCCGAGCTCGCCGTCCTCGTCGTCCGCATCTTCGCCAGCTCCCGCGACTACCGCGCCCGTGACCACTCCGAGCGCGTCGCCGACCTCCGCCCCGCCGGTGACGCCCTTCGTCGACTGCCGCGCCGACGCCGCGATCGACGGCGCGGGCGGCACCGGTGGTGACCCGTTCACCGCACGGACGCTGATCCTCGGCTACCGCAGCACAGCCACCTCGCCCGTGAAGCTGACCGCCGGCGGAACCACGAACGCGCTCGTGCCGGGCGTCGCCGACCGCGGCCAGCCGGAGACCTTCGCCCCCGGCGAGCATCACGGCGTGTGGTCACTGACGCTGGACGCGGGAGCGCCGCCCGCGACCTGGCAGCTCGGCGGCGCGAGCGCACTCCTCGACGGCTCGGCGCCCGCGTGCTCGACGGTCACCACCGTCGCCCTGTCAGCACCGTCGACGGTCGCCCCCGGCGGGCTCGTCAGCGTGACGGCCGCGGTCTCCCGGATGCAGCTGAGCGCACCATCGACCGGACACGTCGAGTTCCGTGTCGATGCCGGCCGTGCGGTCGAGGTGGAGGTCGACGAGCAGGGGATCACGCGCACCGAGCTCGCTGCGCCGACGGCTGGAAACCACACCATCGAGGCGACGTTCGTGCCGCCCGCGGGCTCTGACCTGCGTCCATCGCACGCCGCCGGCGACCTCACCGTGACCGGGGCGGCGGGCCCATTGTCGGTCTCGGCTGCGCCGGTCGCTTCGGATGCACGTCGCGCGACGATCACCGTGAACCGGGCGAGCGCCGCCGGCACCGCCTCCGTCGACGTCGTCACCGCAGACGGGACGGCTCGCGCCGGAAAGGAGTATACGGCGACCCGCGTGACCGCGACGCTGGCGGACGGGCAGCGCTCCGCGACCGTCACCGTCCCCCTGGCGACGCGCCCCGCCGGAGCACCGGCTGCTTCGTTCTTCGTACTGCTGCAGCGGGCGACGACGGACGTGGCGACGGCGGGCGCGACGGTGTCGCTCCCCGGCGTCGCCGCTGCGACCGCGCCGTCGGCGACCCTTCCGGGCGCATCCGTCGGCGGTTCGGGAACGGGCCACGACTCCGTGCTGCCGGCAGCCGACCCGACGGGCAGCGCGCCGGCCGCGAACGTCGGCAACGACTTCATCCTGATGCTCGGTGCCGCGCTGCTCACGGCGGGCGGCATCCTCGGCGTCGTCGGCCTCGTGCGGTTCGGCGGCTCGCGCAACGCCGCGACCTAGCGCCACCGTTCGAACCGTGCGCATTCGCACGACCCACCGGGCGCGTCGTGCGAAAAGGCACGATCCTCCCAGGCGGCCCGGCCATGACAAATGTCACCCCGGAAACCTGACGGACGCTCTGAGTGCCGGGCGGCGCATCCGGGCACGCTGAGAAGGTGAATCAGACACCTGCCATCCAGCTCACCGACCTGCGGAAGTCCTTCGGCTCGCTGCAGGCCGTCAACGGGGTGAGCCTCACCATCCAGCCCGGCGAGGTCGTCGCCCTGCTCGGCCCCAACGGCGCCGGCAAGTCCACGACCATCGACCTTGCGCTCGGGCTCGCGCATCCGACGGCCGGCACCGCCGCGCTCTTCGGGGAGCAGCCGCGTTCCGCCATCGAGGCCGGACGGGTGGGGGCGATGCTCCAGGGCGGCGCCCTGTTGCCCACTCTGACCGTCGCGCAGTCCGTCGCGCTCGTCGCCTCGGCACACCGGCATCCGCTGAGCGTCGCCGAGGCGCTCGAGCGCGCGCGCTGCACCGAGATCGCGCGCCAGAAGGTGAGCAAGCTCTCGGGCGGCCAGATGCAGCGGGCCCGCTTCGCGGTCGCCGTGGTCTCCAACCCCGACCTGCTCTTCCTCGACGAGCCGACCGCCGCGATGGACGTGGAGGCCCGCCGCACGTTCTGGCAGTCGATGCGGGAGTTCACCGACGAGGGGCGCACCGTGGTGTTCGCCACGCACTACCTCGACGAGGCCGACGCCTACGCCGACCGGATCGTGATGCTCAGCAAGGGGCGGATCGTCGCCGACGGCACCCCGAACGAGGTCAAAGCCGTCGTCTCGGGGCGCCGCATCCGGGCGAGCGCCGAGTTCGCCTGGTCGGCTGCCGTCGAGGAGTCCCTGCTGCGGCTGCCGGGGGTGCGTTCCCTCGATCACCGCGGCGACCAGTTCACGATCGTCAGCGACGATTCGGATGCCACCCTCCGGTCGCTGCTCGCGACGCACGACGACATCCACGACATCGAGGTGACCGCCCACACCATGGACGACGCGTTCCTCGCGCTCACCGAGGGATCCGCCGCTCTGGCGACCTCGGACGACCAGACGGCGGCACTCGCCGCCGCCGCCGACGACACCCCGGCCCCCGCGACCACCGCGGTCCCGGAGACCACCCTTGCGAACGGAGCCACGCGATGAGCATCGCCTACCTCGGACTCGAGTCCCTGCGCCAGATCAAGAACGCCAGAGCGATGATCTTCACGCTCGCCGTCCCCCTCGTGATGCTGTTCGCATTCGGCGGCACCTTCGGTGGCAACGGGCAGTTCGACAGCGTGACCAAGCTGCCGTGGATCGTCGTCACGACCATCCAGGTGGCCGGCTACGGCGGGATGATGGCGGCGCTCTCGCAGGCCTTCAACATCGTCACCGAACGGTCGATCGGCTGGAATCGTCAGCTGCGCATCACCCCGCTGAGCGGGACCGGCTACCTGCTGTCGAAGCTCATCACCGCCATGCTGATGGGGCTGGTGTCGATCCTGGTGATCTTCAGCGTCTCTGGCATCCTTTACCACTCGGACCTGCCGTTCATGAACTGGCTGATGGCCGGCCTCGGGCTGTGGTGCGGTGTCATCCCGTTCGCGTTGATCGGCATCCTGATCGGTCAGTTTGCCAAGCCGGAGTACGCCCAGCCGCTCTTCATGGCGGTGTTCATGGGGATGGCGGTGCTCGGCGGACTCTGGATCCCGCTGCAGATCTTCCCGGCCTGGGTGGCGGACGTGGCGCAGGTGGTGCCGTCGTACTGGCTGAACCGCATCGGGCAGATGGGCGCGCACGTGAGTGGCGACATCCTCACCCCGGCCGTGGTGCTGCTCGGCTGGACGCTCGTGCTCGGGCTGTTCATCGTGTGGCGCTACCGCCGGGATGCGGCCCGCAGCTGACCGGATCGCCACCGATGCGCGCCCCGTCCGCCTCCGCCCGGCGGTCTACAGTTGAAGCCATGGATGTGGTCGCCACCGAGCAGCCTCGGCGGCCCTCGGTTCTGGAGAGCCGCTGGGAGACCGCCCGCGCGAGGATTCTCAACCCGCAGGCCAGAGGATGGTACATCGGAGCGTCGTTCGGCCTGCTGTACCAGGTGCTGACGTTCATCGCGGTGTGGAGTTCAGCGGTTTCGCCGGCCATGAAGATCGTCACCAGTGTGCTGCTGCTCGTGTTCTACGCGGCGTTCATCGTGATGGCGCCGCTGTGCTGGGGCGCACCCCGGCGCACGCGCATCCTGGCCGTCGTGCTGCTCTGGGCCGGATCGCTGGTGTTCTTCTTCCTGATGGGGAGCACTGCGTTCTGGCTCTCGGCACTGGTGGCCGTTGCCGCGGGCGCCGTCTTCGACGAGTTCGCCCTGATGGCCGTGGCGACGCTGGTGCTGGTGCTGCCCCCGATCGCCTATGGGATCGTCACCGGATTCAGCGATTCCGCCGCCTTTTCGGCGATCGTGACCTTCTCGGTCGCCTCGATGATGTTCGGCCTCAACCGGCAGTTGTCGACCGTGCGGGAGCTGCGCGCCGCGCAGGTCGAAGTGGCCAGGCTGGCGGTCGTCGAGGAGCGCGCCCGGTTCTCCCGCGACATGCATGACGTGCTGGGGCACTCACTGACGGTGGTGACGGTCAAGTCGGAGCTCGCCGGGCGGCTGGTGCCCATCGACCCAGCGCGCGCGGAGGCGGAGCTCGCGGACATCGAGCGTCTCTCCCGTGCGGCGCTCGCCGATCTGCGCGGCGCGGTGGCCGGCTACCGCGAGATGAGCCTCTCGACCGAGCTCGCGGCGGCGCAGGCCGGGCTCGCCGCCGCCGACATCGCCGCCCACCTGCCCCGCAACGGTGACTCCGTCGACCAGGGGCTGCGCGAGCTGTTCGGCTGGGTGCTCCGCGAAGGGGTGACCAACGTCATCCGGCATTCGGGGGCGCGCAACTGCTGGGTCACGGTGACCGCCGACAGCCTCGAGATCGACGACGACGGGCACGGGATGGCCGCGGTCGGCGCCGTCGGAGCAGAGCGGGCGCCGCTCGTGGCCGCCGTCTCCGGCAGCGGGCTCGACGGACTGACGGCGCGTGCCCGCGAGGTGGGCGCGCGCGTGCTGGTGGGGCCGAGCGATCGCGGGGGCGTTCGGCTGACCGTACGGAAGGGAAAGGCGTGACGGAGACCATCCGGCTGCTGCTGGCCGACGATCAGGCGCTGGTGCGCGGCGCGCTCGCTGCGCTGCTCGACCTGGAGCCGGACCTCGAGGTGGTCGCGCAGGTCGGCCGGGGCGACGACGTGGTGGATGCCGCCCGCGCCTCGGCCGCGGATGTCGCGCTGCTCGACGTGGAGATGCCGGGACTCGACGGCATCCAGGCGGCGGCCGCTCTGCGCGCGGCGGTGCCGTCGTGCCGATCGCTCATCGTCACGACGTTCGGCCGGCCGGGCTACCTGCGACGGGCGATGGAGGCGGGAGCATCCGGATTCGTGGTCAAGGACACGCCGTCGGACCGGCTGGCCGACGCCGTGCGGAGGGTCGCCGCGGGGCTGCGCGTCGTGGATCCGACGCTCGCGGCGGAGTCGCTCGCCTCGGGCAGCTCCCCGCTCACTCCGCGCGAGACGGAGGTCCTCGTGGTCGCCGGGCGCGGAGGGACGATCACCGATATCGCGCACTCGCTGCACCTCAGCGAGGGGACGGTGCGCAACCACCTCTCGAGCGCGATCGGCAAGACGGGCGCGCGCAATCGCTCGGAGGCGGCGGGGGTCGCCGCAGAGAAAGGCTGGCTGTGATCAGCGAGCGCTACGCGCGCTTCGGCTGGTCTTCGTCTTCGTACGTGTCGCCTTTATAGCCCTCGGGCTCGTAGTCGGCCCACGCAGCGTACTGGTCGTCGTGATGAGAATGTCCGGTGAGCTCCCGTTCGAGCGCGTCGTAGTTCACATCTGGGCTGAACGACTTCAGCTCGCGCGCGATTTTGGTGTGCTTTGCCTTTTGACGGCCGCGCCCCATGCGTGACCCCCTTACGGTGCCAGGCCGGGTGGGCAATGAGCCACCCGGGAATCCGAACAGGAACAATGAAAACTAGGGGCTAGTTTAGCATGTGGTGCCTGGGGAACCCCGGGTTCACGCACAGCGAGAAGTGATGGGATGAGCGCGTGACCACGACGAGGACCGACACCCAGGTGGTGATCGTCGGAGCAGGCCAGGCGGGCCTCGCTGTCGCGTACTACCTGCGGCGGTTCGAACTCACTCCCGGCGCCGATTTCATCATCTACGACAGGGGTCCGTCGACGGGTGGCGCCTGGCAGCATCGCTGGGACGCCCTCAAGCTCGGCAGCGCCCACCACGTGAATGATCTTCCGGGAATGTCCGAGCTCGGCTTGAGCTTCGAGACGGCCGATCGCTCGCTGCCCGCGCGCGACATCGTGGCCGGATACTACCGGCGGTATGAAGAACACTTCGGCCTCGACGTGCAGCGCCCCGTCACCGTCACGAGCATCTTCGACCGCGGGGCCGACCTGATCGTGGAGCACACCCGCGGCGAGACGGGGGCCCGGATGGTCGTCAACGCGACCGGCACCTGGGGCGCCCCGTTCGTGCCGTACTACCCGGGGATGAACACATTCAGGGGCAGGCATGTGCATACCTCCTCCTATCTCTCCGCCGAGGAGTTCGCCGGGCAGTCGGTCGTCGTGGTCGGCGGTGGCACCTCTGCGATCGGCTTCCTCCTCGAACTCGAGAACGTCGCCGCGCGCGTCACCTGGGCCGCGCGGCGTCCGGTCGAGTTCAAAGACGAGTCGGAGCTCACGATCGAGGGCGGTGTCGCCGCGGTGGCGGCGCAGGATGCGGCGGCTCGCGCCGGAGCGGCGCTCCCGTCGATCGTCAGCGGCACCGGCGTACCGAAGACCCGGCGCA
The DNA here is from genome assembly GCF_027921845.1 of Leifsonia poae. Taxonomy (GTDB): domain Bacteria; phylum Actinomycetota; class Actinomycetes; order Actinomycetales; family Microbacteriaceae; genus Leifsonia; species Leifsonia poae. Next base: position 18,299 of record NZ_BSEN01000002.1, on the reverse strand, counting down.
TCGCGGCCGGCATCGAGCGCGGGGTGCTGGTGGAACGGCCGATGTTCACGGCGATCGAGGAGGACGGCGTGCGCTGGCCCGACGGCTCGTTCACCGAGGCCGACGCGATCATCTGGGCGACGGGCTTCCGCCCCGAGCTGCGCCACCTCGCACCGCTCAGGCTGCGCGAGAAGTCCGGAGGGCTGACGGTCGCCTCCGGCGCCTCGTGGCAGGACCCGCGGATATTCCTGGCCGGGTATGGCCCGCAGGCCAGCACGATCGGCGCGAATCGCGCGGGCCGCGTGATCGCCCGCCAGATCATGGCGCAGCTCTAGCGCCGTCCGGCGCCGTCCGGCGCCGTTCGTCGTCGCTTGATCACTCGCGCAGGAACGCCACCAGCGCATCCGTGAGCTCGGCCGGGGCGTCCTCTGCCATGTGGTGACCCGACCGGATGCCGCGTCCGCGCACATCCGTCGCCCAGTCGCGCCAGATCGGGAGCGGGTCGCCGAACAGGTCCTCCAGGTCGTCGTCGAGCGACCACAGCACCAGCAGCGGTGCCTCGACCTTCCTGCCCGCGGCACGGTCGGCCTCCTCGGCGGCGCGGTCGACCGTGAGTCCCGCGCGATAGTCCTCGAGCATGGCGCGCACGACCTGGGGTCTGTTGACGGCCGCCCGCCACTCGTCGTAGTTCTCCTGCCCCATCCGGTCGGGATCACCGTGGTACCAGCTGTCGGGATCCGCCAGGATGACGCGCTCCGGCGTCGCGGGCTGGGCGAAGAAGAACCAGTGCCACCAGGCAGTCGCGAACTCCGGCGTGATGCGCTCGAGGTGCTCGACGATCGGCAGGCAGTCGAGCAGCGCGACCCGCTCCAGTGACTCCGGATGGTCGAGCGCGAGCCGCAGGGCCACGTAGCTGCCGCGGTCGTGCCCGACGACGGCGAACCGCTCGTGGCCGAGCCGGTGCATCAGCGTGCGCAGGTCGCCGGCCATCGCGCGCTTGGAGTAGGCCGTGTGGTCGGGCGTCGGCTCGGGCCCGAGGGAGGCGCCGTAACCGCGGAGGTCGGGGACGACGACGGAGTAACCCTGCTCGACGAGGGCGGGAGCGACGCGGTGCCAGGTCGAACCCGTACGCGGATGCCCGTGCAGCAGCAGCACGGGCGGGCCGTCGCCCGCGTGCCGCACGTGGATGACCGCGTCCCCCACGTCGATGTCGGCGACCTCGAATCCCTCGAACATCGCCCCAGCATCCGCCTGTCCGTCGCGCTCCGCCACCCCGGAATCCCGGAGCCGCCACATACGACGAACCCGGTTCAGCTGCGCGTGACCACGCCGTCCTCGTCGACAGCGAGGTTCACGACCTCGCCGCCGAACCGCAGCCCCTCGACCTCGATTGTGCCGACGCCGGGGATGGGGTCGACCGTCAGTGTGCCTGCTTGCGCATCGCCGACGAGACCCAGGCGCGCCGTGAGCACCGCGACCGCCGCCGCGGCCGACCAGGCCTGCGGTCGGCACGCGGCAGGGTACGGGATGGGCGACGCCGTGTCCGACGTCGAATCACCCGAGTGCAGCTCCGGCATGCGGTAGTGGAAGCCCTCGGCCGCGCGCAGCAGCCCGTCGGCCAGTTGCTCGGCCTCCGCGCCGAACCCGTCCCGCGCCAGCCCGGTGATCGCGATCGCCGTGTCGTGCGCCCAGACCGAGCCGCCGTGGTAGCTGAGCGGCCAGAATCCGGCGGAGTCGCTGGACATCGTGCGCAGACCGTAGCCGGAGTCGAGCTGCGGCGAGACCAGGCGCTGCGCGACCAGCGCCGCGTGCTCATCGTCCAGGATGCCCGTTCCGAGCAGGTGCCCGAGGTTGCTGGTGACCGTGTCGACCTTGCGCTTCGAGGCGTCGAGGGCGATCGCCGGATACGGGCCGGCCGGGTCGGCGATCCAGAACGACGCCGCGAACCGCTCCTTCATGCCGGCGGCCCATGCGCGCCACTCGTCGGCTCCCGGGCGACCGAACGCCTCGAGCAGCGCCGCGCCGCCGACAGCGGCCTCGTAGGCGTACGCCTGCACCTCGCAGAGCGCGATCGGGCCGTCCGCGAGCGTGCCGTCGCGCCACTGGATCGAGTCGCCCGAGTCCTTCCAGCCCTGGTTCGCCAGGCCGTGCCCCGTCGTGTCGACGTATTCGAGGAAGCCGTCGCCGTCGCTGTCGCCGTAGTCGCGCATCCAGGCGAGGGCTGCTTCGAGATTCGGCAGCATGGACTCGACCTCGGACGCGGGCATGCCCCACTTCCACGCGTCGTGCAGCAGCACGACCCACAGCGCGGTCGCGTCGACCGTGCCGTAGTAAAGCGGGGGAAGCACCACGCCCTCGCCGGGGATCGTGAGGGCCGCCGGTCGCAGCTCGTGCATGATCTTGCCGGGCTGCTCGGCTGTCTCGTTCACGACCTTCGTGCCCTGCAGCGCGGCCAGGATGCGCAGAGTCGACACAGCGATGTCGGTGCCGAGCGGCAGCAGCATCCGGGCCGCCCAGATGGAGTCGCGGCCGAAGAGGGTGAAGAACCAGGGGGCTCCGGCGGCGAGGAAGACGTCATCGGGCCGCTGGGTGGTCGACATCCGGAGACCCTGCAGGTCGCCGAGCGCCTGCTGCAGCCAGGCCGCCAGGCGGGAGTCGCCCGTGGAGGCGCTGACCGCTTTCCAGGCCGGCGATGGCGCGGCGCCGGCGACGACCGCCGACGGGTCGTCGACCTCGAGCTGCCAGACGAGGGTCGCAGACGAATGCGCTGCCACCTCGACGGACCAGCTCACCGTCGCATCCGCGTCGCCGACGGTCACCCCGGCGTCGGAGGCCGTGAGCGTGGCGGTCACCGCGCCCGACGTGAAGGTGACGCCATCCGGCCCGGCGACGGCGCGCACCGGATGCTCGCTGCCGGTGAGTCCCGCCTTGACGGATTGCATCGGCGTGAAGTCGGCGCGGAGCGCGATCCCGACCTGGGTGCGGACGGCGGTGCCCAGCGCGTTGCGCAGCACAATGGTCTCGGTGATCCGGCCGGCGCGCACCTCGCGGCGGCGGTCGATGCGCACGCGCGGGTCGGCGGAGGCGTCGTCGATCGCCCGCGCGAGCGACGTGAAGACCGCGGTGGCGGCATCCGGCGTCGCGGTGGCGATGTGCTCGGTGCGCCTGCCGCCGACGGTCAGCTCGATGCCGTCGAGCACGCGCAGGTCCGAGTGGTAGAACCCGTGGATGCCGTGTCCGTCGACGGTTCCGTCAGCCGTCGACCAGGCCTGGCTGGGAGCCGTGAGCACCACCACGCTGTCGTGGAGCAGGGGTTGGAGCGGGGTGGTCATCGTGGCGTTCACGCCTCCTGATAGCTGGGCTGGTCGGTGGGGGATGGGGAAGGGACTGCGTCGGCCAGGAGGCGGGGCGTGACCCGCGTCTCGTCGACGACGCCGTCGGCCGCGTCGACGCGCCAGGCGTACTGTCCGGCGCGCTCGGCCACGACATCGACGAGGCTCGCGTCTTCGTAGACGAGCCCGACGCCTTCGTCGAGCGCGTAGCCCGAGGGGATGGTGCCCGCGGCGATGGCGGCCTGATGTGCGATGCGGCGGTTCGGGTCGGAGTCGTAGTGCACGCCCAGCGAGCCGGGCAGCAATCGCAGCCCGTCGGCGACGGCACTGATCTGCGGGCCGAACGATGCGGTCGTGCCGCCGCTGTGCCAGCAGAGCGCGCCGGCGGAGCCTCCGGCCAGCACGACGCCCGCGCGCCACGCCTCCGCGAGGATCGCGTCGAGACCGTGCGCGCGCCAGACGGCGAGGAGGTTCACCAGGCTGCCGCCGCTCACCCAGATCACGTCCTGACTCAGCACATGCTCGCGCAGGTGCTCGATGTTCGGGTGCGGGAAGAACCGGATGTGCGACGCGTCCACGCCGGCCGCACGCGCGGCTTCGAGCTCCGTGCCTTCGATCGAGCGCTGGTCGCCGCCGGCGGTGTTGAGGTGCGCCACACGGGGAGCACGCCCTTCGACGCGCGCCAGCTCGATCGCGTGCAGCAGGAGCGGACCGTAGACGGCGTCGGTCCAGGAGCCCGGATTCAGGCCGCCGCAGGTGGCCACGATGGTCGGTCGTGCGGCAGTCACTCCTTCACCGCCCCCTCGCTCGAGTTCATGATGCGGCGCTGGAAGATGAAGAAGAGCACGGCCACCGGGATCGTCATGATCGCGGCCGCGGCCAGCTTGATCGGGTACTGGTTCCCCTGGCTGAGCTGCCCGCTCGCGAGACCGGCGACGCCCTTGGTCAGGGTGGTGAGGGCCGGATCCTGCGTCGAGATGATGAAGTGCGCCAGCTCGTTCCACGAACCCTGGAACGACAGGATCACGATGGTGATGAGGGCCGGGCGCGCCATCGGCAGCACGATCGACCAGAACACGCGGAAGGTGCCGGCGCCGTCGATGCGCGCCTGCTCCTCGACACTGGGCGGGATCGACTCGAAGAAGTTCTTCATGATGAAGACCCCCGCCGCATCCGTGAGCAACGGGATGATCATGCCGGCGTAGGAGTCGTAGATGCCGAGCTGGTTGATCACCAGGAACTTCGGGATGAGCAGGGTCACCATCGGCACCGACATCACGGCGACCAGGGCGGCGAAGATGACGCCGCGCCCGCGGAAGTGGAGGCGCGCGAGGGCGTAACCGGCGAGGGAGTTGAAGAACACGCGGCCGAGTGTGACGACGATGGTCACGATGACGGAGTTCTTGAACCAGGTCGGGAAGTCCGAGTTCAGGAACAGCTTGGTGTACGCGGCGGTGGTCCAGGTCTGCGGGATGAGCGAGACCGGGTTCGCCGTCGCATCCGCGTCGGTCTTGAAGGAGGTCGCGATCTGGATCAGGAACGGCATGATGTAGACGATCGCGATGACGATGAGGATCGCGTAGGTGATCGACGTCGCCACCACCGTGCCGGTGGAGCGCTGGCGCTTCTGCGGGCCGCCGCGGTAGGTCAGGGCCGGGTCGCTCGTGGTGCGGGCATCCGCCGGCTTGGCTGCGATGGTCATCCGATCGTCCCTCGTCCGTTGAGTGCCTGTTCGGTGGCGACGCCTGCAGCGACCTTCATTCCCGGACCGTCGCCGCCGCGGCCACCACGGGAGCCGCCGTCGGTCGGGATGCCGTAGCGGCGCATCCGGCGCTTGGACACCGGGCGCTCACGCAGCGCCCAGCGCTGGAAGAGCGTGAAGACCACGATGATCACGAACAGGATGAACGCGATCGCGGCGCCCTGGCCCCACTCCTGATTCGTGAAGGCCGTCGTGTACGACAGGTAGGCCGGCGTGAGGGTCGTTTTGCTCGGTGCGCCCTTGGTGCCCGTGTAGATCTGGTCGAACACCTGCCAGCAGCCGATGAGACCGAGTGTCAGCACCGTGAAGAGGGTCGGGCGCAGCTGCGGAAGCGTGATGCGCCAGAAGCGCTGCCAGCCGTTGGCGCCATCCATCATCGCTGCCTCGGTGATGTCGCCGCCGAGGTTCTGCAGGGCGGCGATGAAGAGCAGCATGAAGGTTCCGCCGGTGGTGAAGACGGCCAGCAGCACGAAGGCGCTCATCGCGACGGACGGGCCGCCCAGCCAGTCCCACCACGAGACCCCGAGGAAGGTGTTCTGCGTCAGTGCAGCCGGCCCGGAGGTCACCCCGAAGATCTCGAGGAAGTTGTGGAAGATGCCGTCGGGGTCGTTGAACCAGTTGGGGCCGTTGATGCCCAACCAGGAGAGCACCTCGTTGACGGCGCCGGTCGCGCCGAACAGGAACAGCCAGAGCACCGTGATGGCGACCGAGCTCGTGACCGACGGGAAGTAGAAGGCGGTGCGGAAGAAGCCGCGTCCGCGGAGGATCGCGCGGTTCACCATGACGGCGAGGCCGAGGGCGACCGCGGTCTGGATCGGGACGACCAGCACGACGTACCAGGCGTTGTTCTTCAGCGACAAGCCGAAGTCCTGCTCGGCGAGCCCGCCGCCGGCGAGGAGGGTCTGGTAGTTCTTCAGCCCGACGAAGTCGACGTCGGAGGAGAAGGGGCTGCCCCGGCCGCCCCAGTCGGAGAAGCTCACCCAGAGCGCCATGAGCACGGGGATGAGGAGGAAGACGCCGAGCAGGATGATGACCGGGGCGGTGAACAACCACCCCGAGGCGGCCTCGCCGCGCCGGATTCCGGAGCGACGAGACCGACTCGTGGTTTTCGACATGGTTGCGGTGACCGTTCCTTACTTGAGGAGCGCTTCGAGGTTCTTCTGCGTCGTGTCCAGGATCGCCTTCGGGTCACCCGTCTTCAACGTCTCGAGCTTGCTGTTGAGGTCGGTCACGACGTCGGCCGAGCCCTTCGCGGTCGGCACGCCCTTGGCGTAGTCGGCGGCGGTCAGGAACGGGACGAGCGCCGGGTTGGCCGACTTCCAGTCGTCAGCAGCCGACTTGATCGACGGCATCGGGCCGAACGCCTTCGAGAAGGCGAGCTGGTCGTCTTTGCTGGTCAGCTTCTCGACCAGCTTGAGCGCGGCGGCCTGGTTGGGGCTGTCTGCTGCGATACCCCAGCAGTTGGTGAACTGCAGCGTGCCGTTGCCGGCCGGGCCCTTGGGGAGCTCGACGACCTTGTACTTGATGTTGGGGTAGTCCGCCTGCATGGCACCGGTGATCCAGTTGCCCTCGATGGTCATCGCGGCCAGACCCTTGCCGAATGCCTCGCCACCCCATCCGGCGCCGAGGTCCTTGGCGTACTTGAGGTCGCCGTCGTTGAGCATCTTCTTGACCTCGGTGAGCGCCTGCACGTTGGCGTCGCTGTTCGCCGTGGCCTTGGTGCTGTCGTCGTTCATCAGGTTGCCGCCGGCCTGGGTCATGAACGAGCCGATGCGGGCGTACTCACCCGAGATGCCGAGACCGACGGTCTTGGCGGTGGTGAGCTTCTTCGAGACGGACTCGAGGTCGGCCCAGGTCTTGGGGTAGTCGGCGTCGGTGAGCCCGGCGGCCTTCCACAGGTCGGTGTTCACGACGAGCTGCAGCGTCGAGAAGTCCTTGGGCGCGCAATAGAACTTGCCGTCGTACGTGAAGGACTTCACGAGGCTGGGGTAGAAGTCGTCTTTGTTGGTGAGCTGGTCACCGTACGCGAGCAGCGAGCCGTTGGACGCGTAGCCGGCCAGCGCATCCGTCGACAGGTAGAAGACGTCGGCGGGCTTCTTCGCTGCGAACCCCTGGGAGAGCTGCTGGTTGAGGTCGCTGGCGGCGACGACGGACGCCTTGGTGCCCGAGCTCGACGCCCAGTCGGAGACGGCCGACTTGACCGCCGCGGTCTCGGCATCGCCGCTGGAGCCGATCATGACCGTGAGGGCCTTGCTCGACGAGGTGAGCTTGCCGGTGGAGTCGCTGCTGCTTCCGCTGAATCCGGAGCCGCAGGCGGTGAGGGCGAGCGCAGCGGCGACGGCGACGGCGCCTCCCGCGAACCAGCGATGGGTGCTTCGTTGCATTGTTGTTCTCTCCTTGGTGTGAGTGCGCCGGGTGAGCGGGCGCACGAGGGGGTGGGTCGACGAGGTCGGGAGGGCGCTGCCGTTGCCGGTGGGCGTGCCGCTGCCGGTGGGGGTGCCGCTGCCGGAGGGCGTGCCGGTGCCGGTGGGCGTGCCGCTGCCGCGGGGGGTGCCGGTGCCGCCGAGGAGCCGGGGGGACGGGCTGCTCTCGGGGGCGGAGGACCGGGCGGGGAGGGACGCTGCGCGCGTGGCGTGCATCAGACCTCCTCTGGTCGCGGTACGGGGTTTGATCGATCAAATCAGCCAGTGCTACGGTGCTTTTGAACGATCAAATTGGGGCGCTGCCACCATAGTCACGCTTTTCGGAAGGTGTCAAGCGGTGCCGGATGTATCGTTCTACTCAGCTTTGAACGATCAAAGCCGCCCGCCGGAGCGCGAGCGGTGCAGGATGGCCCGGACGATGGGCGGAAACCGCGGAGGGAGGCGCATGGGAGCCCAGCCGACGATCAGCGATGTCGCCGACGCCGCCGGCGTCTCACGGCAGACCGTCTCCAACGTACTCAACGCGCCCGATGTGGTGCGGCCGGAGACCCGTGAGCGCGTGCAGCACGCCATCACGCACCTCGGCTACCGCCCGCACGCCTCGGCCCGCCGGCTGCGCACGCAGAAGAGCTCGACCATCGGCATCCGGCTCGATCCGATCACCACCGACGGCATCTCGGGCAGCATCCTCGACCGGTTCCTGCACGCGCTCACCGAGCAGGCCGACCGCAAGAACCTCCGGATGCTCCTCTTCACGGCCACAGGACCCGAAGACGAGATCGCGCAGTTCCAGCGCCTCAGCGAGGGCGCCGACGTGGACGCCTTCGTGCTGACGTCCACGTTCCACGGCGACCCGCGTACGGAGTGGCTGATCGAGCACGGGCAGTCGTTCGTCACGTTCGGACGTCCATGGGGGATCGACGACATGGCCGACCCGGAGCACCTCTGGGTCGACGTCGACGGATGCCACGGCCTGCGGGAGGCGACGACGCATCTGCTGACGACCGGCGCACGACGGGTCGGCTTCATCGGCTGGCCGACCGGGTCGGGCACGGGTGATGACCGCCGCCGCGGCTGGCTCGAAGCCATGCGGGAGGGCAGCGGTCTCGGCGACGCGGGGCTGCGCACCCTCGAGGTGGCGGCCGAAGACGGCGTGAACGACGGAGCGGACGCGATGCGCCGCCTCGAGAAGGCCGCCGGCACGGTCGACGCCGTGGTGTGCGTGAGCGACTCGCTGGCGCTCGGTGCGCTGATGGCCGCGGGAGGGCGCATCCCGGTCGTCGGCTACGACAACACACCAGTTGCGGCGTCCATCGGATTCTCGAGCGTCGAGCAGCCGCTCGACGAGGTGGCGGCCGGTGTGCTCGAGCTGCTCACGGGCGCGCATGGCGGCCGCGTGAGGCCGGGCACCGAGGTGACCGATCCCCGCCACCGTCTGGTTGCGCCGCGGCTGGTCGTGCGCGAAGGTCCGTCGGTGATCGCGGCGGCCCGCTGACGGTCGCCCGCCCCGCGAAATCTGCCGGTAATCCCGATCGGCGACAATTGATGCATGCCTCCACAAGAGACTCTCGAGGACGCGCCACGAGCGCACCGCCTCCCCGTCACCGTATCCATCACCCGTCGCGTCGATGAGTCGCGCCTGCCCGAAGTCACGCACTGGGTTCAGGCGGGCGTCAACCTCGCCAACAGCTACGACGGCTTCCTCGGCTCCGGCTGGGTGCGGGCCCGCCACGACTCCGACGAGTGGCACATGCTCTACCGCTTCGCCGATGCCGCAACGCTCGAGGCCTGGGAGGCCTCCGAGGATCGCGCCGGCTGGCTCTACGACGGCCGCGAACTCGTCGAGGTCGCCCGCGTCGAACGCCGCACGGGCATCGAGGGATGGTTCGACGCTCCCCAGCCGGGCGTGGCTGCTCCGCCGCCCCGCTGGAAGCAGGCCGTCACGATCTGGCTCGGCTTCTTCCCGCTGTCGCTGGCGTTCACCTACCTCACGGTGTACCTGGTCCCGGGCTGGCACCAGCTCTGGCCGCTGGCGACGGTGCTGATCACCACGCTGTGCCTGACGCCGACGATGACCTACCTGCTGCTCCCCTTCGTCACCCGGATGCTGCAGCCCTGGCTGCAGCGCCCCCGCGGCCGCCGCTAGTCCCGCTAGCGTCGCTAGCGCCACGCCGCGCATCCCGTTTCGCTGACCGCCGCGCATCCTCATTTCGTTGAGGGGTGGCAAATCGGGGCTCCTCCGGCGTGTTTAGACGCATTCGCCACCCCTCAACGGAAGCGACCGACGGGGCGGGCCGGGGCCGGTGGTCGGGGGGAACCCTGAGGCGACCCTGAAAAAGGGGCGGGATGGGCGTGTGGGGGTTGCATGCCCGGCATACGCGATATATCGTGACCTTGTCAACAACGCGATATATCGCGAATCACCGAAATCGAATCATCGAGGGTCGCCCAGCGCGGCACCGCAACAGGCAACCAGGAGCACAACAATGGCACAGGACAAATGGCTGATCGAGCCGGGCGACAGCAAGATCATCGACGTCGAGCTGGTACGCCAGCTCAAGGTCGGATTCATCGGCGGTCAGATCGACATCATCGGGCATGACGAGCCCGGCGCGCGCATCGAAGTCCACTCGGTCTCCGGGCGTGACCTCAAGATCACCGTCGAGGGCGACCGGCTCGAGATCGACCACCCGCAGCTCCGCTGGGACAACTTCATCGAGGTCTTCAAGTCGATGCGCAGCAACGCCAAGGCCGATGTCAGCGTGCTCGTGCCGCGCGACGTCGCCCTCAAGTTCGGCATCGTCTCCGCGGACGCCCTCGTCTCCGGCCTTCATACCAACGCCAAGCTGAGCACGGTCTCGGGCGACCTCGTGGTCGATGGACTCACCGGCGACCTCGAGCTCAACAGCGTCAGCGGCGAGCTCTCGGTGCGCAACCACACCGGCCGGATCTCGGCGCACACGGTCTCCGGCGACGTCATCGCCACCGGGGACATCCCTCGGTTCAGCGTCGACGGGGTGTCGGCGGACGTGCTGGTCGACATCAGCGGAACGCCCGACTCCATCTCGACGAACACCGTCTCGGGCGACGTGACCATCCGGATGCCCGACGCCGTCGGCGCCCGCTTCCACGTGAACACCGTCTCCGGCAAGATCCAGCTCGACAACGTCTTCATCAACTGGATGCCCGGCCGCACCTACACCGGCACGGCCGGCTCCCTCGACGGATCGTGGGCCGACGTGAACGTCAACTCCGTCTCCGGCGGCGTCTCCGTGCTGCGCAGCAGCGCGGCCGCCTCCGCCGCCCAGGGCGCGAGAGCGCAGAACGACGACGGCCAGGGAGCGTCGGCATGACCCCGGTCTTCGCCCACGGCAGCCTCCGTCTCTACCTGCTGAGCCTGCTCGCCGAGTCGCCGAAGCACGGGTACGAGCTGATCCAGGCGCTGAGCGACCGCTTCGGCGGAACGTACAGTCCGAGCGCCGGCACCATCTATCCGAGGCTGGCCAAGCTCGAGGAGGAGGGCCTCGTCACCAAGGCGACGGAGGGGCGCAAGACCGTTTACGCCATCACCGACGCCGGCCGTGCCGAGCTCGCGGATCGTGAACACGAACTCGACGCGATCGAAGACGAGGTCACCGACTCGGTGCGCCGTCTGGCCGACGAGGTGCGGGCCGGCGTGAACGAGGCCATGCGCAGCCTGAAGGCCGACCTGGCGTCGGCCGCACGCGAGGCGCGGCGCGGCGGAGGTGTCAGCGGCGACGCCCACCAGGAGTTCCGGCAGGAGTTCCGCGACACCCGTCAGGCGGCGACGGCGTCGATGCGCGAGGCCGAGGCGGTGCTCAACGACTTCCGCCAGCAGCTCCGCACCGACATCCGGTCGCAGGCTGCCAGGGGGTCGCTGCCCGCCGACGTGGTGCCGCAGCTCAAGTTCGAACTGGCCCGGGTGCGCACGAGCATCCTGGAGGCGCTGAACAACCGCTGACGATCACTGAAACGCTGGTGAGGCACCGAAAAGCGCCCCCAGAACGGGGTCTCAGCAACATACGGCAAAAGCGCGTCCGACTCTCAGGGTCGGGCGCGCTTGCGCTGTGCACCGCGCCAGGACGCGGCGCGCGACATCGGCTCCTATCTATTACAGAGCTGCAACGTTCGGGGAGGGCGACGCGCCGACTTGACAGTGGATTGGCAGCGAGTAGTCTCGACCCTCGTGACAAATGAGGGGAGATCCCCGAAGCGGTGGTTGATCGGCGACCCGCTTCCGAGTGAAAAACTCGAAGGACAGCTACTCCCGAAGCACCTCGCCCTACCCATTTTCGCCAGCGACGCACTTTCGTCTGTGGCGTACGCGCCGCAGGAACTGCTGATGATCCTGCTGCTCGGCGGGCTCGCGTTCCTGACCTTCGCGCCCTGGGTGGCCGCGGCGGTCGTCGTACTGCTGGTGACGGTGGTCCTCTCTTACCGGCAGCTGGTGAAGGCGTACCCCTCCGGCGGTGGCGACTACGAGGTCGCCCACAAGAACCTCGGCGAGAAGGCCGGCCTCGTCGTCGCCTCCGCTCTGCTGGTCGACTACGTGCTGACCGTGGCCGTGTCGGTCGCGTCCGGTGTCGACAACATCATCTCCGCGCTCCCCTTCCTCGGCGACTGGCGCGTCGAGCTCGCCGTGCTCTTCGTCATCGTGATCGCCGCGGTCAATCTGCGCGGCGTGCGCGAGTCGAGCAAGGCGTTCGCCATCCCGACCTATCTCTTCATCGGTTCGATCTTCCTGATGATCGTCACCGCGCTGATCCGCACCGCGTTCGGGGACGCGCCGGTCGCCGAGTCGGCGCAGTACAGCGTGAACGCGGCGAACCTCGGGCAGGCGGCGATGATCCTGTTGCTGCTGCGTGCCTTCTCGAGCGGCTGTAGTGCGCTGACCGGCGTCGAAGCGGTCGCCAACGGCGTGCCGGCCTTCCGCACCCCCAAGGTCAAGAACGCGCGCAAGACGCTGGGCCTGATGGGCGGCATCGCGATCGTGCTGTTCGCCGGCCTCACGGCGGTCGCCCTCATCAGCGGCGTGCACTACGCCGAGAACCCGTGCGACCTGCAGGGCTGGGCCGAGTGCGCCACGTCGCCGCAGCGCAGCCTGATCGCGCAGATCGCCGCCGCGACCTTCGGCAACAACTCGATCCTGTTCTTCGTGGTGCAGGCGGCGACCGCGGTCGTGCTGCTCCTCGCGGCCAACACGGCCTTCAACGGATTCCCGCTGCTCGGCTCCGTGCTGGCACGCGACTCGTACGCGCCCAAGTCCCTGAACACGCGCGGCGACCGCCTCGTCTACTCGAACGGGATGATCGTGCTGGCGCTCGCCGCCACCGTGCTGCTGCTCGTGTACCGCGCGAACCTGACCCAGCTCATCCAGCTCTACATCATCGGCGTGTTCGTGTCGTTCACGCTGGGCCAGTCCGGCATGGTCAAGCACTGGATCAGCCTGCTGCGATCCGGAAATGTGCCGTCGGGCGAGCGCTCGAGCATCGTGCGCAGCCTCTGCATCAACGCCTTCGGCGCGTTCCTCACCGCGGTCGTGCTGATCGTCGTGACGATCACCAAGTTCACCCACGGCGCCTACCTGGTGTTCATCTTCATGCCGATCCTGTGGCTGCTCATGCTCGGCGTGAACCGCTACTACCGCGACGTGGAGAAGGAGATCGAGGTCGACCCGGTCACCACCTTCGGCAGCCGCGGCGACCACGCCATCGTGCTCGTCGGCAAGATGCAGAAGCCGGCGCTGAAGGCGCTCGACTATGCGATCGCGGCCAGGCACGACTCCATCGAGGCCGTCCACGTGTCCATCGACGACGAGTCGACCGAGCACTTGCAGAAGCAGTGGATCGAGCAGAACATCCATGTGCCGCTGACGATCATCGAGTCGCCGTACCGCGACTTCGGCATCCCGCTGATCAAGTACCTGAAGCACCGCCGCGAGGAGCACGGCTCCGAGGTCGTCACGGTGTACCTGCCGCAGTACATCGTCGGCCACTGGTGGGAGTCGCTGCTGCACAATCACCGCGCCCACCGCATCCGTCAGCAGCTGATGCTGTGCCACGGCGTGACCGTCGCGCTCGTGCCCTGGCTGCTCGACTCGTCGTCGCTCATCTACGGCCGGCGTTCCCGCCCACTGCCTGGTCAGGACCGCCGCGGCGAGCCGGTGCGGCCGGTCGCGCGCCGACCGCTCGAGCCGGCGTCGAAGACGACGGGTCACACGCACGGTCACGGTGCACGTGGTGCCGGGTCGGCGACGGGTCCCGCGGTCATCCCGGTGGTCACCGGAACGCCGGTGAACGCAGGCCAGACCCCGGCGTCGCCGTCGGGCACCGGCGGCTCGCCGATGCCCGGTGAGAAGCCGCCGACGGAGACGAAGAAGGTTCCGGCGCGCGCCAAGCGCTGAGTGCACGCCATCCGGACATCGCGAGGGAGCAGCTGATGACGACCGATACCGTCCACGAACGCGAGGCACGGGCGGAGTCGCCGTTCAGCCTCGCCGGATCGACCTCCCTCGTAACGGGTGCAACCCGCGGGCTGGGACGTGCGATCGCCGTCGAGCTCGCCCGGGCGGGCGCCGACGTCGCTCTCGGGATGCGCGACACCGACAACGACGGCGGCCTGGTCGCCGAGCTCGAGGCGTTCGGGGTGCGCGTGCTGGCACTCCGGATGGACGTGCTCGACCTCGACGGCAGCATCCACGCCATCCGGGAGGCCGCCGCGGCGTTCGGGCGGCTCGACATCCTCGTGAACAATGCGGGCGGCGGCATCAGCGAGCCGGCGATCGACGTCACCGAGGAGCACTTCGATCGCGTGTGGGCCCTGAACACCCGAGCGCCGTTCTTCCTCTCGCAGGCCGCGGCGCGGCTGATGCGCGAGTCCGGCGGCGGCGCCATCGTGAACATTGCGTCGCAGGCCGGCCTGGTGGCGCTCCCCGACGAGGCGTCGTACTGCATCAGCAAGGCGGCGCTCGTGCACATGACGCGCTGCCTCGCCGTCGAGTGGGGCGAGTACGGCATCCGGGTCAACGCGGTCGCGCCGACGTTCATCGAGACGGACGGCACCAGCGAGGCGCTCTCCGATCCGGCGTTCAAGGCCGACACGATCGAGCGGATCGCCGCGCTGCATCGCATCGGCGTCCCGCGCGAGGTCTCGGGTGCGGTGGCGTTCCTGTGCTCGCCGGCGGCCTCGCTGATCACGGGGCAGACGCTCGCGATCGACGGAGGCTGGACGGCGCGCTGAGCGGGGCTCGCGCCGCGCTTGACCTTGACGTAGCGTCAACCTCTACCGTGGGAATCACGACCACGAGAGAGGAGGCGACGATGGACTGGTCCATCCAGGACATCGCACGGCTGGCCGGAACGACGAGCAGGACGCTGCGTCACTACGATGACATCGGCCTGCTCCCGCCCAGTCGCATCGGCGCCAACGGCTACCGGTACTACGACCGGGGCGCTCTCGTGCGCTTGCAGCGCATCCTGCTGCTCCGCGACCTCGGGCTCGGCCTCCCGGCCGTCGCCGAGGTCCTCGAGAACCAGACGGATGCGGCTCCCGCGCTGCGTAACCACCTCACGTGGTTGCGTGACGAGCGGGAGCGGCTGGCGCGGCAGATCGCGTCGGTCGAATCGACCATCCACGCCATGGAGGGAGGTGAAGAGATCATGGCAGAAGACATGCTCGACGGCTTCGACCACACCCAGTACAAGGATGAGGTCGAGGAGCGCTGGGGCAAGGAGGCATACGCGCGCTCGGACGCGTGGTGGCGCAGCAAGTCACCGGCGGAGAAGAAGGAATGGCAGGAGCTGCAGAAGCGGCTCGCGGCCGACTGGATCGCCGCGGCGACCAGCGGTGCGGCACCCGACGGCGAGGCCGCCCAGGCGCTCGCCCAGCGGCACTTCGACTGGCTCGCGGCCATTCCAAGCACCCCGGGAAGCGACGCGAACGGCCCCACCAAGGGCTACCTCGTCGGCCTCGGCGAGATGTACGTCGCCGATCCGCGCTTCGGCGCGAACTACGGCGGCCAGGCCGGTGCGGAGTTCGTCCGCGACGCGCTCCGCGTCTACGCGGACCGCAACCTCTAGGGTTGCGCGCGCTCAGCCGAGCCCGCCCGCCGACCCCAACCGCAATCGAGTCCGAAGTTGTTGCGTCGAAATCGCGCGATTCGTGTGAACAACTTCGGACTCGATTGCGTTGGCGCTGTGCGTGAGGCTTCGCGCGGCGCGGCGCTCAGGCGCCGGCGCGGCGCACGCGGCTCGCGCGGCGGGTGAGGCGGTCGTCGAGCCAGTACGCGGCGACGGTGGCCGCCGCCCGGCGCGGGGAGACGGTGTCGCCGTCGCGTTCCGAACGCGCGCGGCGCTCGGCCGGCCCGCGGTCGGGCTGGTGCTCGCGGATGACGTTGCCGCGCGCGGCGCTGTCGGCGCGCATCCGGGACCCGGAGTCGGATTCGAGCAGGATGCCGTCGCGCACGTCGAAGCGCTCGGCATCCTGCTCGTCGAGAGCCGCCGACTGCTCGGCCGTGCCCTCGAGTTCGCGCTCCGCCGCATCCGTTGCAGCGTCATGCGGGAGCCGGATCGCGAAGAAGGGGAGGGTCAGGCTGCAGAGCGGCCCGACCAGGAGTGCGAAGGCGAGCGTGCCGACGCCGACGTTGCCGCCGAGGAACCAGCCGACGATCAGCACGGTCACCTCGATGCCGGTGCGAACCGCCCAGATCGGCCATCCGGTTCGGGCGTGCAGGCCGGTCATCAACCCGTCACGCGGGCCGGGCCCCATGCGCGGCCCGATGTAGAGCCCGGTGGCGACGGCGAGCAGCAGCAGCCCGCCGGTGAAGAGCAGCACCTCGGCCCAGAGCTCGCTCTGCTGCGGGATGAGCCACAGCCCGAGTTGCGCGGACGGGCCGACGAGCAGCACGTTCAGCACGGTGCCGAGCCCGGGGCGCTGGCGCAGCGGGATCCAGAACAGCAGCACGACCAGCCCCACGACGTTCGTGATCAGCCCGAACGCCCACCCGGTCTTGATCGACAGCCCCTGTGCGAGCACGTCCCACGGGGAGACGCCGATGCCGGCGCGCACCATCATCGCGATCGCGATTCCGTAGAGGAACAGTCCGAGCAGAAGCTGCACGACGCGGCGGGTGAGGAGGAGTGCGGGATTCACTCTCCTATCCAATTTCAGAATTGGCCTTTGATCAAGATGCCAATTAGCTTAAGGTGGCCTTATGCCGGATGCCCAGCTCACCGCCCGCTCCCTGGAGACCCTGCTCGGCGAATGGCGCGGAAACGGTGCGCACTACCAGGCGCTGGCCGACCGCATCCGGTTGCTCGTGCTCGACGGACGCGTGCCGATCGACACCCGCCTGCCTGCCGAGCGGGACCTCGCCGGCCGCCTCGAGCTGAGCCGCACCACGGTCACCGCCGCGTATCGCGAGCTGCGCGACGCCGGGTTCGTCGACAGCATCCGGGGCTCGGGCAGCGTGACCAGGCTGCCGGGACCGGTGCTCGTGCAGGGCGCGCCGATCGGCGGCGACGGGATGCTCGACTTCACCAAGGCGGCGCTCCCCGCGGCGACCGCGCTGCCCGCCGCCGCCCGCGCCGCGGCGGAGGAGCTGCCACACTTCCTGCCGAGCTCGGGCTACGACCCCGTGGGGCTTCCGCACCTGCGCGAGGCGATCGCGGAGCGGTACCGGTCCCGCGGATTGCCGACCGATCCGGAGGAGATCCTGGTGACGGTCGGTGCGCAGCAGGCGATCGCGCTGATCGCGCGCACCTTCCTCGGGCGCGGCGACCGGGCGCTCATCGAGATGCCGACCTACCCGCACGCGACAGAGTCCCTGCGGCTCGCCGGGGCGCGGCTGGTGCCGATCACGGTGACGCCGCCGGGGTCGGCGGGGCCGGCGGGGCCGGCGGGGCCGGCGGGGCCGGCGGGGCCGCATCCGGTTGTCGGTTCGGGAGCCGCGGGTGGTTCGGGCGAGGCGGACGGCTGGGACATCGAGGCGATCGAGCAGACCATCCAGCGCGCCAACCCGGCCCTCGCCTACCTGATCCCCGACTTCCACAACCCGACCGGTGCATCCATGTCGCCGGAGACACGCGCGCGGGTGGTCGCCGCGGCCGCCGCGCAGGGCACGATCGTGGTCGGTGACGAGACGACCGGCGACCTCGATATCGACCGGATGGGCGAGTTCCCATCGATCGCGTCGTTCCGCACGCGACGGGCGGGCGACGCGCCGCTGCTGCTGATCGGCTCCGCCTCCAAGAGCCTCTGGGGCGGCCTCCGGATCGGCTGGATCCGGGCCGACCGCTCCGTGGTGCGCAAGCTGATCGCCGCCAAGCCGTCGACCGACCTCGGAACGCCCATGATCGAGCAGCTCGTCGTCGCCCGGATGCTGCCGGACTTCCCCGCGATCATGGAGGAGCGGCGCGTCCAGCTGCGTTCCGGCAGGGACACCGTGCGCCGGATGCTCGCCGAGACGTTCCCCGACTGGATCGTGCCCGACCTGCACGGCGGCCTCGCGGCGTGGGTCGGGATCGGCGCCCCGGTCAGTTCCGCGCTCGCCCTCGGCGCGCGCAACCACGGGCTGCTGCTGGCCGCCGGCCCGCGCTTCGGCCTGGACGGCGCCTTCGAGCGCTTTCTGCGCATCCCGATCACGTACAGCGAGGAGGAGACGGGGCGCGCGGTGGCGGCCCTCGCGCGCGCCTGGGCCGGCTCGCTGCGCGGCCCCGTGCCATACGCCGACCCGGTCGCCCTCGCCGACGTCGTGCGCCCGGAATCGGCCGAGGCGGTGCGGTC
>NZ_BSEN01000001.1:629182-675782 GCF_027921845.1 Leifsonia poae | reverse complement strand
CGCGCGCCGCGCCGCGCGCGCCGCGTCGCCGCGCCGCGCGCCCGCCGTGCGCTCCCGCCCGATCGACTTTCGCGAAGAGTGCGGTCCCCGGCCTCCCGCACCGCACATCTGACGCAACTCGTCGAACGCCCCCGCGCGAGAGGTGCGTACGGTCGCTCATCCGGGCCGTTTGAGAGACATTTCGCACCCCTCGCGAGAAGGGGTACACGGTGGCCCCCGTGAGCGTGGCACCCGCACGCGGGGCTGTTGTGCCCGTGACCCGTGCGAATAGTGTGACAACGCTTCACCCGACCGAAGCACCGAGTGCACCGCACTCCTTATCGCCGCACTCTGCCGTGGAACCCGAATCACCTCGGCAGCGTCCTTGAACAAGGAGGCAACCGTGGCGTCCATGACGGAGATCCTCATTCTCCACGGCCATCTGCCGATCGAGTACCTCGACTCGGTCACCAGCGAGCCCGCGGCCGACGAGGCCGCCGTGACCGATCTGCTCGCGCGCGGCGCGATCAGCGAACTCCAGCTCGCCAAGGCCCGCGCCGCCCAGGCCGGCATGCCCTTCGTCGAGCTCGTCGACTACCCCGTCGACCGCACCGCCGTCGCCCTCGTGCCCGGCGCCATCTGCCGCCGCCACAACGTGCTCCCCATCGCGATCACCGACGGAACGCTCATCCTGGCGATGTCCGACCCCGGCAACGTGTTCGCCGTCGACGACGTGCGCGCCGCCGCCCGGATGCGCGTCTCGCCCGCTCTCGCCGACAGCGCCGACCTCCTGGCCGCCATCGACCGGTACATCCGCGCCGACGACGAACTCAGCGACCTCACGACCACGCTCGAGGAGGAGAACGCCCCCGCCGACGATTCCTCGATGAGCATCGGGGACGCCTCGGAGGACGACGCGCCCATCGTGCGCTTCGTCAACCTGCTGGTGAGTCAGGCGATCCAGGACCACGCCTCCGACATCCACATCGAGCCCGCCGAGCACGACGTGCGGGTGCGGTACCGCATCGACGGCGTGCTGCACGCCATGCAGAGCGCGCCGAAGAGCATCCAGAACGGCGTGATCTCGCGGCTCAAGATCATGAGCGACATCGACATCGCCGAGCGTCGCAAGCCGCAGGACGGCCGCATGTCCGTCGTGCACGGCGGCCGCCAGATCGACCTCCGCGTCGCAACCCTCCCGACCGTGTGGGGCGAGAAGGTCGTCATGCGAATCCTGGACAACACCAACACCGGGATGACGCTGCGCGACCTCAACCTCCTCGAGCGCAACTTCGAGACCTACCGCACGTCGTACTCCAAGCCGTACGGGATGATCCTGGTCACCGGTCCGACGGGTTCCGGCAAGTCCACGACCCTGTACACGACGCTGAACGCGGTCGCCCGTCCCGAGATCAACGTCATCACCGTCGAAGACCCGGTGGAGTATCGGATGCCCGGCATCAACCAGGTGCAGGTGAACCCCAAGGCCGGCCTCACCTTCGCGAGCGCGCTGCGCTCCATCCTGCGAAGCGACCCGGATGTCGTGCTGCTCGGTGAGATCCGCGACCACGAGACCGCGCAGATCGCCATCGAGGCATCGCTGACCGGCCACCTCGTGCTCTCCACGCTGCACACCAACGACGCGCCGAGCGCCATCACCCGCCTCACCGAGATGGACATCGAACCGTTCCTCGTCGGCTCGGCTCTGGACTGCGTCGTCGCCCAGCGCCTCGCGCGCCGCCTGTGCGACCGCTGCAAGCAGCCGGCGCAGTACTCGGCGGAGGACCTGCACGCGCTCCGCTTCGGCGTCTCGGCAGGTGAGGTTCCGCCGGTCGTGTACGCGCCGGTCGGCTGCGCCACCTGCTCGAACACGGGCTACCGCGGACGCATCGCGGTGCACGAGGTCATGGCGGTGAGCGAGGACATCGAGCGTCTCGCCGTCGCCCGCGCATCCAGTGCCGAGATCGGCCGCGCCGCGCGCGAGCAGGGGATGCTCACCCTGCGCGAGGACGGCTGGGAGAAAGCCAAGCTCGGGCTGACGAGCGTCGAAGAGATCTTGAGGGTGGTCGCGTAGTGAACGATTCCGAGTGGGGAGACCGCATGAGCCAGCCGATCTACGAGATTCCGGTGACACCGCCCGGTCAGGATGCCGACGGCTGGCATCCGGGCACGCCGGTGCCGCTCCCGGATTCCGCGGTGGGCTCGCAGCCGTCGTTCGACGCGATGCTGGGGCTGACGCCGCCGGCTCCGCCCGTGTCGGCGGTGCCGCCGGTGTCGGCTGCGCCGCCGGTGTCGGCCGCGCCGCCCGTGTCGGCTGCGCCGCTGGCAGCGTCCGCGTCGGTTCCGCCTGCGTCCTCCGTCGTGCCGCCGACGCTTCCGCTCCCTGTGCCCGCGGCGGCTCCGGCATTCCCTGCGCCGACCTCGGCTCCGGTCACCTCGTTCGCTCCGCCGGCCTCCGCGCCGGTCACGCCCGAACCCGCCGTCTCCGCGCCGAGCGCTCCGGCGGCCTTCCCGCCCCCGACCACCGCGCCGATCGCCGCCGACATCGCCCCGCCGGCGTTCACCGCACCGCTGCCGCCGGCCGCCTCGTTCGATCCGCCCACCGGATCCTGGTCCCTCACCTCGCACGAGCAGACGGCTCAGCCCGCGCACCCCGAGCACGCCGGGCAGACCGCGCCCGTGCAGCGCCTGGTGCCCGAGGGTCGCCGCGCCGCCGAGGTCGCTCCGGAGACACTCACCGAGACCACGCCGGCCCCGCGCGCCCCCGAGCCGATCGACGAACGTCTGACCGCCGCCGAGCGCGAGGCCCTCGAACGCGCGGACAAGGAACTCGTCGCCGCCCTGCACGAAGTCGTGTACCAGCGGGCCTCCGACCTCCACATCACCGTCGGCGCACCCCCGACCATCCGCGTCGATGGCGGCCTGCGCCCCGCAGCCAGCACCGAGCCCTGGAACAACGACCGCACCATGAAGGCGCTCACCAGTCTGCTGAGCGAGCGCCAGGCCGAGATCTTCAAGCGCGAGCTCGAGCTCGACTTCGCCTTCACCATCTCGGCCAACGCCCGCTTCCGTGTGAACTTCTACCAGCAGCGCGGCGCCGTCGGTGCCGCGTTCCGTCTCATCCCGACCGAGATCAAGCAGCTCAAGGAGTTGGGCGTTCCGGAGAGCGTCGGCGGCTTCTCGCAGCTTCCGCGTGGGCTCGTGCTCGTGACGGGACCGACCGGTTCGGGCAAGTCCACAACCCTCGCTGCGATGGTCGACCTCGTCAACAGCACGCGCGCCGACCACATCGTGACGGTCGAGGACCCGATCGAGTTCATGCACGTGCACAAGAAGGCGATCGTCAACCAGCGCGAGGTCGGCCACGACACCCACAGCTTCAACAACGCGCTCAAGCACGTGCTGCGGCAGGACCCCGACGTCATCCTGATCGGTGAGCTCCGCGACCTCGAGACCATCTCGGTGGCCCTCACCGCCGCCGAGACCGGCCACCTCGTCTTCGCCACCCTGCACACCCAGGATGCCGCGCAGACCATCGACCGTGTCATCGACGTCTTCCCGCCGCACCAGCAGGACCAGGTGCGCGCCCAGCTCGCCGGCACCCTGCAGGGCGTCGTCTGCCAGACCCTCGTCAAACGTGCGAACGGCCGCGGCCGTGTCGTCGCCACCGAGGTGCTCATGATGACACCCGCCATCGCCAACCTCATCCGCGAGGGCAAGACCTACCAGATCGCCTCCATGATGCAGGCCGGCCGCGACTCCGGGATGCACACCATGGACCAGCACCTCGCCGACCTGGTCAACAACGGCACCATCACCCGCAAGGCGGCCCTCGAGAAGGCACACGACGTCGAGGGCATCCACCGGCTGATCCAGCGCGTGGAGTCGCCGACAGAGGCCTCAGCGCGGGCATTCGCGACCGCCGGTCCGGACTTCGGAGACACCTACTCAGGGACGGTGAGGTAACCCGTGGCAGGTGCAACCGCTTACGCGTACAAGGGACGCGACGCCGCAGGCAAGATCGTCAAAGGCCGGGTGGATGCGCCGAGCGAGTCCGCCGTCGCGTCGCGGTTGCGGACGATGGGGCTGTCGCCCGTGTCGATCGTGGAGGCGGCCGAGGGGACGGGCCTGAGTCGCGAGATCAACATCGGATTCGGAACCGGCGTCAAGCTCAAGGACCTCGCGATCATGAGCCGCCAGATGGCCACGATGATCGGTTCAGGCCTTTCGCTGCTTCGGACCCTGAACATCATCGCCGAGCAGACCGAGAACAAGAAGCTCGCGACGATCATGGGCAGCGTTCGCGACGATGTCGAGACGGGCGTTTCGATCTCAGACTCGCTCCGCAAGCACGCAGAGGTATTCCCGCCGCTCATGATCAACATGGTGCGCGCCGGAGAGACGGGCGGCTTCCTCGACAGCTCGCTCGAGGCCATCGCGACGAACTTCGAGAAGGAGGTCAAGCTCCGCGGCACCATCAAGTCGGCGCTGACCTACCCCGTCATCGTGCTGATCATGTCGCTCGTCGCCGTCATCGCCATGCTGCTGTTCATCGTGCCCGTGTTCGAGAACATGTTCAAAGGCCTCGGGGGACAGCTCCCTCTGCCCACCATGGTGCTCGTCGAGCTCTCGCACGCCATGGTGTGGATCGCGCCCGTGTTGATCGTGGGCGGGATCGTCGGCGGCGTCTGGTGGTCGAAGAACAAGAACACCGAGAAAGTGCGAATGCGGGTTGATCCCATCAAGCTGAAGCTGCCGGTCTTCGGACCTCTGCTGAAGAAGATCGCGGTGGCCCGTTTCAGTCGCAACTTCTCCAATATGATCGGTGCCGGCGTTCCCATTCTGCAGGCCCTGAAGATCGTGGGGGAGACCAGCGGCAACTGGGTGATCGAGAGTGCGCTCGTGAAAGTCGCGGACTCCGTGCGGCAAGGCGAGTCGATCGCCGGCCCGCTGTCGGAGCAGCCAGTATTCCCCGCCATGGTCACGCAGATGATCGCAGTGGGCGAGGACTCCGGCTCGCTGGAGATCATGCTCGACAAGATCGCGGACTTCTACGACCAAGAGGTGGAGTCTGCGACGGAGCAACTCACGGCGATGATCGAGCCGCTCATGATCGCGTTCCTCGGCGTCGTGATCGGCGGCATGGTCATCGCGCTCTACATGCCGATCTTCCAAATCTCCAGCCTAGTCAAATAAGACCCCCCAACTGGGAGCCACCTCACCGTTTTCTCCCCCTTACTGGGGTGAAAACTGAGTGATATTCCCCCCTTTCGTGGGATTCTGCCGGGAGTTTTCTGCCAAATACCATCAAGCCAACGGACGGGACTCGCCCCATCCGGACCCGCATTCCCGACCGAATGGACACCGCAATGTACTTCCGACTCATGGGCAAACTGAACGCCCGCCGCAAGGGCCTGCTCGAAGAGAACGAAAAGGGCTTCACGCTCATCGAGCTCCTCGTCGTGGTCATCATCATCGGCATCCTCGCCGCCATCGCCATCCCGGTGTACCTGGGCATCCAGGACAACGCGAAGGACTCCGCCACGAAGTCCGACCTCACCAACGCGAAGACTGCCGTCATCGCCTGGATGAACGACAACCCCGGCAAGGCTTACACCGACGCGACCACGGTCGTTCCCACGACGGCGGCTCCCACCGCTGACCAGTCCAAGTACGGGGCGACCTTCAGCGACAACACGGCGTCGCTCACCCCGCATGCGACTGCGACCGGCTTCTGCATCGACGGAGTGAGCAAGAGCTCGGGGGCGACGAAGTTCTCGATCACCGACACTGCAGGGGTCACGAAGGCTGCCTGCACAGTCACTCCATAGTCACCGTGGAACGGGGCGTCGCGCAGGCGACGCCCCGTTTCTGCAGTAGAAGTACCCCCCGCTCCGCCACCATCCCAACCCGACCAGGGGAGGTGAACTATGAAAGCTCTCCGTGCCACCCTCCGCGTCGCCCGACTAGCGCGCGACGAATCTGCCGGCGTCAGCCTCATCGAGGTGATCGTCGCCATGATGATCTTCGCCATCATCTCCGTCGGCGTCGCCTACTCGCTGCTTTCGGCGTTCAGCCTCACCAACGACTCCCGATCCCGCGCCGTCGCGACCAATCTCGCTGCGCAGGAGATCGACCTCGACCGTTCAGCGGCCGACATCTTCGCCCTGCAGTCCACTCTTGACAACGCTCCGAAGACGGTGCAGGTTCCGAGCGGAACGGGCACGACCTATTCGATCGAGCGCGACGTCAGCTGGGTCTACAACTCGGGGAGCGACGTCGACTGCAATGCCTCTGCACCGAGCTCCTTGCTCTACAAGCGCATCCACGTCTCGATCACGTGGCCAAAGATGATCGGGGCCCCGGTGGTCGCGGACACGTTGTTCGCCCCCTCCTCCAAGATCAGTATCGATACTCTCGGCACGATTCTCGTCTCGACCAAATCGGCTACGGGGTCTCCCGTCTCAGGCGTCTCCGTGTCGATCTCGCCGAACCCCGGCTCCACCCCGACGGCGACCGACGTCGCCGGGTGCAGCTACGTCCTCAAGGTTCCGCCGGGTAGCTACACGGTGAGCGTGACCAGGGCGGGATACATCGATCCGCAGCAGAACACCGCTCCTTCTCGCACCGTGACCGTCAAAGCGGGTACGAGCACGTCTGCAGGGTTCACCTACGACGAAGCGGGAACGATCGGCATGTCCTATCCCAGTGGTGGAGTGCAGATCCCCAACAATCTGATCGACACGTTCACCAGCTCGAACGGCGTTTACAACACAGCGGCCACCACGCCCGGCTCTGTGAAGCTATTCCCGTCCACCGAGTACGACGCGTTTCCCGGTGCGTTCGTCGCCAAGACATCGAGCAACGCCGGCTGCGTCTCTCCCGACCCCGGTCAATGGCCCGACACGACCGATGCTCAGGGGCACACCCTGAGGGCACCGGCGCCCGCCGCCGTCCCGAGCTTCGCCGCGGGCGCGTCGGTCACGGTTCCACGGTTCCCGATGGGCTCGGTGACGGTCACCAACACCAACGGCACGACCGGAAACCTCTACCTGGTCGCGACGAGCGCACTCTCCGCGGTGCCGGGAGACCCGGGATGTTCGGGCAAGCCGCAGTCCCTCGCCTTCACCACGCTTCTCGGAAAGTCGAAGGGAAACACGCTGACCGTTGCGTTGCCGTACGGTTCCTGGACGCTCGCCTGGGGAACCAGCGCCAACCCGACTACCCTCGTCCCGTCCGCGAGCCTCACGGTCCCAAGCGGTACGACGGGAACCAAGATCGGCCTCCTCGGCGTCGTCACCCTTGACCCGAGAGTGGTGGTCCCGTGATGCGGCACACCTGGCAACGACGCCTGCGTAGCGATGAATCCGGCATCAGCCTGGTCGAGTGGATCGTTGCGATGTTCGTCTTCGGCATCGTGATCACGCTGATCGCCAACCTCTACGTCAGCACGGTCAACGCCCTCGGGGTCGCGCAGAACACCAACCAGAACACCCGGTCGGCGACCAACGTCATGAACGAAGCCGCAAGGATGCTCCGCGCCGGAACCGACAACCCGATCCAGGGCAGCGGAGTCGGCACGCCTCCGCCCAACGACCCGGCATTCGTTTACGCGCGCAACGAGTCGGTGCTCTTCTATGCGTTCGTCAACCTGACCGGCACGGCCCAGAAACCCATCATGGTTCGGCTCCGAATCGAATCGGGCACGCGGCGGTTCACCGAGAGCGTGTGGCCGGCGACCAACCTCGGCAACGGCTATTGGTCGTTCCCCGCCGAGACGACCACACCGCAATCGACCAGGATCCTGGCCGGTGCGATCGCCTCACGAGCAACCGGGAAGCCCTGGACCTTCACCTACCTGGACGCGACGAACACGCCCATCGCGATGTCGTCCGCGACGTTGGCAACCGGGGAGATCACGAGCGCGGCGACCCGAGCCACGATCGCCTCCGTTCAGGTCACGCTGACCGTGCAGTCCAGCCTCACGGACACGGCCCATACCGTGACGCTGCAGAACACGGTCGGGCTGCCGAATCTCGGACTGAACAGGACCCTCTCATGACGAAGCGCATCGAATGGTCTATTCGGGCGATCCGCCGCGGCCGAGACGACGGCATGGCACTCATCACCGTCGTCATATTCGGCACGGTGCTCGTGATGCTCGTCGCCACGGCAGCGGCGTTCTCGTCCAGCGGTGCGATCAACTCCCGCACCCAGGATGACTGGAATGCGGCGATGTCGGCCGCGTACGCCGGGGTCGAGGACTACAAGAGCCGGCTGGCTAACGACACGACGTACGTGCAGTATCGCAATCCGGCATCGTCTTTCAGCTCCACGAGCACCGGCGGGCTGCCCCCGACGACCAACCCGGCGTTCGGTGCCGACGGGTCATGGGCGAATGTTCCTTCCGGCAGCCCCGGGGTGCAGTCACGGTCATTCTTCCGCTATGAAGTCGACAACTCGCAGTACTCGGCGACCGGCGTCATCAAGCTCCGCTCGACGGGGATGGTGGGGAAGGAAGTCCGATCGCTAGTGGTCAACGTCCGTCAGCAGGGTTTCATCGACTTCCTGTACTTCACCGACTTCGAGGTGCAGGACCCGACGCAGTCGGACCTCGACTGCAACTCTTCGACGGGCAAGCCGAATTACGCCTGGACGTACTCCACGAATACCCACGATTCCGACTGCACGGAGATTCAGTTCGGCCCCAATGACGTGATCAATGGGCCCCTCCATTCGAACGACACCCTCCTGATCTGTGGTTCGACGTTCAATGGTGCCGTCACCACGTCGAACACCAAATCGCCGTACTACAAGAAGGTGAGCGGCTGCAGCAATCCGACCTGGAGTGCGACGTACGGGCCGCCGACAGTCGACTCCACGTGGGGGATGCCGCAGACGAACCTTCAAATGAAGTCCGAGACCCGCACCGACCTCGACTCGGTCAAGCGCCCGGGTTGCCTCTACACCGGTCCGACCGTGATCACCTTCACGGGCGACGGCAAGATGAATGTCAAGTCGCCGTTCAGCATCAAGACCCAGGTCAAGGGGGACCCGCCGAGCGACGGGATCGCGGCGCCGATGTGCGGCACGCCGGGAAACGTCGCCAACGGGCTGGGCTCGAAGACCGGTGCGACCATCGACGTCATCCCCCAGAACCTGATCTACGTGCAGGACGTACCGAGTTCCGGCGACCCGAATGCGACCGCCGTCGGAACATGGCCGGCGAACTTCACCTGCCTGAACACCTCGAGCAAGACGGGCTTCCAGATCGACACGACGCGCTTCCCGATGTCGACTGAGACGGTGCCGTCGGCGACCCCATCGCACTACGGATGCCGGGCTGGTGACGTGTACGTGCAGGGAACCCTGCACGGGCAGCTCACCATTGCAGCCCAGAACTACGTCTACATCACCGGAGACCTCCTCTATCAGGACAAGACGAAGGACATGCTCGGGCTGGTCGGCAACAACGCCGTGTGGGTATGGAACCCGATGAACGGCGGTACGCCCCTGCTCGCGAAGGACCGCACGATCTACGCGGCTATCCTGTCGGTCGGGCACACCTTCATGGTGCAGAACTACGATCTCGGACCGACGAGCGGGCGCGGCAGCCTGAACATCTACGGCGCCATCGCGCAGGAGTTCCGCGGCACCGTCGGGAAGTCGAGCGGCCAGGGGTACACGAAGAACTACAACTACGATTCGCGCTTCAAGTACACGGCCCCGCCGAAGTTCCTCTCACCCGTGTCGACGACCTACGGCATCAGCACCCTTGTCGAGGTTCCCAAGGCGTTCAAGCCAGATGGGAGCCCGGCCGGATGATGAGCATCGAGCAGGGCGGGTTTTGGCTCGCCGCATTCCTCACCGTCGGCGGCGCGCTCGGTCTCGCGATCGGTTCGTTCCTCAACGTGGTCGCGTACCGGGTGCCGGCAGGACTCTCCGTCGTCGCTCCGCCGAGCGCGTGCCCGGACTGCGGCTCGGAGATCCGGCCCTTTGACAACATCCCCGTGCTGTCGTGGCTGGTGCTCCGCGGTCGCTGCCGCGACTGCCACGGACCCATCAGCGCGCGCTATCCCATCGTCGAGGCGATCACGGGGGTGTTTTTTGTTCTGGTCGCCCTTCGGTTCCTGCCGCTGCTAGGAACACAGCCAGGCGTTGCGGCGCTTATCGGCGAGCTGGTCGAGTTCGTCGCATTCCTCTATCTCGCGGCGATCAGTGTCGCCCTCGCTGCCATCGATCTCGACACGCGCACGCTTCCCAATCGGATCGTGCTTCCTGCGTACCTCGTGGGCGGCGGCTTCATCATCGCGTCCGCCGTGCTGACCGGCGATCTGGGCGGTCCGATCGGGGCCGGAATCGGGCTGGCCGCTCTCTTCATTCTCTACTTCACGCTCGCGATGGTGCGCCCCGGGGGGATGGGTTTCGGCGACGTCAAGCTCGCCGGCGTGATCGGAATGTACCTCGGCTATTTGGGCTGGGGCCCACTGGCAATCGGGGCATTCTCCGCCTTCGTCCTCGGCGGCGTCTTCGGCATAGCTCTCCTTGCCTTGCGTCGCGCGCGCCGGGGCTCGGGCATTCCTTTCGGCCCGTGGATGCTCGCCGGGGCATGGATCGGAATCTTCTTTGGGCAAGCGCTGTGGAATGACTACCTCGCGCTCATCGGACTGGCTTAGCGGTAAAGGAACAAGGAGGAACACATGGGATCGAGTGTTGTCGGGATCGACATCGGGAGCGCATCCATCCGTGCGGTCGAGGTCGCCGACCCGGGTAAGCCGAAACCGACCCTGATGCGTCACCACGAGGTGCTGCTCCCGGATGGCGCGGTCAGTCGCGGGGAGGTCCTCGAGCCGAATACGGTGGCTGCCGCCCTCAAGACGCTCTGGGGCCAGGGCGGCTTCAAGAGCAAGAACGTCGTGCTTGGGATGGGGAACCAGCGGGTCCTCGCACGAGACCTCACCGTGCCGAAGATGTCGCAGACGCGCATCCGGGAGAGCCTGCCGTTCCAGGTGCAGGACATGCTGCCGGTACCCGTGGCGGAGGCCCTTCTGGATTTCTATCCCGTCTCCGAGTCGATGAGTGACACCGGACCCGTCGTCAACGGCCTCTTGGTCGCAGCCGTGAAGGATGCTGTCCTCGGCAATGTGAAGGCGACACAGCTCGCCGGCCTCACAACGGTGGACGTCGACCTCATCCCCTTCGCCCTCACCCGAGTCCTCCTGGGGCGGTCGGCAGCGGGCGGTTGCGTCGCCTTGATCGAGATCGGCGCCAACACGACGAGCGTCGTGATCGCGCTCAACGGCGTGCCGCAGTTCGTCCGTATCATCCCGACCGGCGGGGCGGACCTGACCCAGGCACTGGTGTCGGAGCTGGAGATCGACCTCGGAGAGGCGGAGCGACTCAAGGCGACGATCGGCCTGGCCAAGCAGGTGACGACGATCGAGGAGCACCGCGCTGTGGAGATCATCTACCGTGTCGCGAGTGAGCTTCTGACAAGCCTGCGCAACACGGTCAGCTACTTCGTGAACACCCACCCGTCAATACCGGTGCGCGAGTTGGTCGTGACCGGCGGCGGTGCGCAGCTTCCCGGATTGACCGAGGCACTCAGCGAGATGACCCGCCTCCCCGTCGCACTCGGTGATCCTTTCCGGGCGATCGCCCTCTCCCGCTCTCTCAACGCGGACCTGCTCCGACACAACAGATCACGACTGGCTGTCGCCCTCGGGCTGGCATTAGGGAGTGCAGCATGAGCATCACACTGCGGCGTCCTGCCGACGCCGAACAACCCGAGGTGGCGCCCGACGCTACGACGTCCACGGGCTCGTCCAAAGACAAGACGGTCAAGAAGGCGAAGGCCGCCGGCGAAAGTCGATCCTCTAAACAGAAGGCCCCGACGCGGGACGCCCTCGTCGTCGGCGGCGCCCCCCGTGTCGACCTGCTCCCGCTCGAGGTCCGTGCGGGTCGCAAAGCCAAGCGGCTCCGGCGCGGTCTGGGATACGGCGTGCTGGCCACGGTGATCGTCATGGTGCTTGCGGCCGGGGCCGCCTTCGCGTTCAACGTGGCGGCCCAGGCCCGCATGCTCCTGGCGCAGTCAGAGACGGCCACGCTCCTCGCACAGCAGCAGGACTTCGTAGAGGTCCGCCAGGTTCAGGGACAGGTGGCGGTCGCGCAGGCGGCGCAGCAGGTGGGCGCGTCGACGGAGATCGACTGGAAGGCCTACCTCGGCCGCGTTCAGGGGACGCTCCCGGGTGACGTCTCGATGCAGAAGGTGACGGTCGACTCGTCCACGCCGATGGCCATCTACGCGCAGGCGACCGTGCCTCTGCAGCCTGCCCGTGTAGCGACCCTCACGTTCACTGCGTCGAGCCCGAACATCCCGCAGGTCCCCGAGTGGCTGCGCGCGCTCGCCAAGCTCCCCGGATACGCGGATGCGACCCCCGGCACGATCACGCTCGACAAGACGACGAACCAGTACACCGTGAACATCACGATGCACATCAACGACGCGGCTTTCGACAAGCGCTTCCAGCCGAAGGGAAAGTAGCGATGGACAAGACACGCCTCTGGGCCATCGGAGCAGCGCTCCTCATGGTCGTCGTGGTCGCTCTCGGCTGGGTGGTCGCCGTGCAGCCGCAGCTCGACGCGGCATCGGCCGCCGACGCGCAGACCGCGACGATCCAGACGACGAACGCGCAGAGCGCCGCCGCGCTGGAGCAGCTGAAGAAGGACTACAAGAACCTGCCTGCGCTTCAGGACAAGCTCACGGCGTTGCAGAAGTCGGTTCCGGCTGATCAGTCCATCCCGGCCTTCGTCGACGAGCTGTACGCGATCGCCGCCCAGAACGGGTTGACCATCACGAACTGGACCGCCGCCGACGCGCAGGCGTACAAGACCGTCACACCGCCTGCCGCGGCCGCCCCGGCTCCAACGGCCTCCCCGTCCGCGACGCCGACCCCAGCTCCGTCGGTCGCGCCGACCGCTCCCGTGGCCGCGGCGAACGCAGGTGTGCCTCCCGTTATCAGCGCGCTGATCACCCCGGCCAATTTCGCCGCGGTACCCATCACCGTGTCGGTGAACGGACCATACGAGAACATCCTGGCGTTCCTCCACGGCACGCAGACCGGTCAGCGGCTGTTCCTGGTCACCGGCTTCTCGTCGGCTCCGTCGACCACGAGCCCCGGATTCGACGGCACCGTGAGCGGTCTCATCTACGTCCTCGACCAGCCGAAGGCCGCGACGGAGGTCACAGCCACCAAGAAATAACGCCCCTCACCCGCCTCCACCCCTCGCCGTCCGCCCTCCCTGGACTTCGTGCACCTCGTTGCTACAGTGGGCACCACTGACGGAGCCCACCGCGGGCCGATCGAGGAGTGGCACATGAGCAACACGACGCCGGAGAAACCGGACGCACGTTCGGGCGACGCCGCCGCGCAGACCGACTCGGCGACCGGTCAGGTCGCGCCCGCAACGGCTCCCGCCGAGTCCGCCGCGGCCGCGCCCGCCTCACCTGCGGCATCCGCTGCGCCCGAGGCCGGCAGCGCCGGCGAGCCGCACGACACCGATCCGGATGTCGCCAACCCGCCGTCCAAGCCCGTCGCCGCCCGCGGCCACGTGAACCACCCCGAGACCCCCGTTGCAGAGGTTCCGGCGACGCCGGCCAAGGCCGCCAAAGCGAAGACCGCCGCCCCGGCGCCCGTCGAGCCGGAGCCGGTCGTCACGTCCGACGACGACGTCGCCGCCGCCGTTGCGCGCTCGAACACCGCAGACATCCCGGATGTCGAGACTGCTCCTGCAGCCGCAGCCGGCACCGCGACCATCGACACGGCGTCTCCTGCCGAGTCCGCCACCCCCGTGATCGTCGCCGCAGAAGCCGCGACCGCAGGCGGCGCCGCCACGGCAGGCGCCGCAGCAGCGACCGCGCCGTACGCCGGCGAGGCGACGGCCGCGCCCACGGCCGCCTATGCGCAGCAGCCGCAGCCGGTCACTCCTATCTACGTGCAGCGCCCCGAGCCGCCCAAGAAGAAGAGCAACCGCGGCGTGGGCATCCTGATCGCGCTCGTCGGCACGGTCGTGTTCCTCGCCCTGTGGGCTGCCGCGGTCGTCATCGTCGGCAACATCCTGACGCCGGGGACCGCCTTCGTCGACAACCTGAACCTGTTCGTCCGGTCGTATGCGGGCTGGGTGCCCGTCGTGGTGTTCTTCGTCGCGATGGTGGTGCTGATCCAGATCCTGAACCGAGCACGCTGGTGGGCGTACATCCTGGGCGGTCTGTTCGTAGCCGTGCTGGTGTACCTCTCTTACATCGGTGCGGTCTTCCTCGACGCGAACCCCGGCAAGCTCACCCAGAACGAGGCGGGCATTCTGCTGAGCCGCCTGTGGGTCAACCCGTTCGCCGTGCTCGCCGGTGTGATCGCCCGCGAGGTCTCGGTGTGGACCGGCGCGTGGCTCGCCGCCCGCGGCCGCAAGCTCAAGGTGCGCAACGCCGAGGCGCAGGCCGACTACGACCAGCAGCTCGCCGACGCCCAGAACCAGGCGGTCTCGGCTTACGCGACGCCCGCTCCCGCGCAGACCGGGTACTGATCTCTCGAGAACGACGCACGAGGAGTGCCGGCCATGCGTGACGAGCGTGCGTATGCGGCGGTCGTCGCGGCCTTTGCGGCGTTCCTCTACCTCGCGATCGTGGTCGCGGCCTTCGGCCTGATCTCGCTCGCCACCAACACCGAAGTGATCGCCGACCCCGACGTCGGAACCCTCGTCGGTCCGGTGATGACCGGCGCGGCGACGCTGACCGTGTTCGCGTTCCTGCTCTCCCTGGGCCTGCGGGTTCCCGCGGACAATCAGCGGGTCATGCCGGGGGTCGCCCTCGGCGTCGGATTGGCGGCCTACTTCGTCTACGCCGCGGCGGGTGGCATTGCGGGGGCGGCCGGCGACCCATCGCAGCCGTTCCACTACTTCCTGTTCACGTTCGCTCAGCTCGGCAGCTGGTACGCGATCACGGTAGGCATCGCCGCGTTCCTCGTGACCCTGCTCTACCAGCTCGTGCTCGTCGGACGCTTCCGCCAGCGCGGCCGGCCCCGCTGGCCGTGGGAGAGCGACGACGACGAGTAGCTCCGGCTCTCCGGCTCTCTGGCTCTCCGGCTCTCTGGCTCTCCGGCTCCGTGAGTCGGCACTAATTGTCGCGCAGACCCGGATTCCGGGGTCTCACGCGACAATTAGTGACAGCTCATGCTCGTGCATGCCTGGATCCTGTGGATAACTGCCACCCGCGAGCACTGCCACCCGCGAGCACTGCCACCCGCGGGCGCCGCCACCCGCGCGCGCTGGCACCCGCGAGCTCCCCACCCACGAGCGCCCCCGCACAACCCTCACCCGACCAGCGGCACCTGCACCCGCGCGAACTTCCCCTTCGCGATGTACATCCCGCGCCCCGGCGGGAACTCCGCCCGGTTCAGCCGCGGCAGCGGCGTCTTCAGCAGCAGGTCGCCCTCCACCGAGTCCGGCTGCAGCAGCAGTCCGCGGCGACCGTTCTTGACCTCGCCGAGCAGCGGCCACGACGAACCCCACGCACTGGTCTCCGCCTCGGCCACCAGCAGGTGATCGCTGCGGCGGACGGCGCGCACCAACTCGACGATCGGCGAGTCCGCCGGCGTCTGCAGGAAGTCGCCGATGCTCTCGACGAACACCGCGATCCGTCCTTCGGTGTCCGGGTCGGCGACCGCCGCCGCGAGGTCACGGGCGAGCGCAGCCGCCTCGTCCGGTGTCGTCGCCGTGTCCGTCCAGTGCGCCGCCGACGCGAGCGGTGAACGCGCGTTGCCCATGTAGTAGAGGCGCGTCTCGGGATCGAAGCGGGTGACGGATGCGGCCAGCGCCGCCAGCGTGCTGGTGCGGCCGCTCGCGGGAGGGCCGGCGACGAGCAGCGTGCCCGACGGTTCGAAGCCGAACGGGCCGAGGTCGAGGTCGCTCACGCCGAGCACGGGCGCGCCGTCGTGCGACGTCGGCAGCCCCGAGAATTGCAGTTCCTTCGGCAGCGCGCCGATGGGCGGAGCAGAGGGCACCCCGGCCCGCACCATCGCCTCGGCCAGGCGGGTGGTCGCCGCGGACTGGTCGGAGACCGACGTGCTGCCGCCGAGGATCGCGATCTGCGTCTCGTAGCCGCCGACGATCGCGCGTCCGGGAGGCGACGACGGACCCAGGATGTCGCTCGGCACGTCGAGCATCCCGTAGCCATCGTCCGCGAGCCGCAGCACCACCTTGCGCTGCACCATCGAGCCGATCGAGGTGGGCACCGCGCCGGCGCGGTCGCCGGTGAGCGCCACGTGGATGCCCAGCTGCCGCCCGTCGCTCAGCACGTCCTTGAAGACGTCGTACCAGATCGAGCGGCCGGCGGGGATCTCGAAGTCCTCGCGGAAGTTCGGGAAGCCGTCGATGAGCAGCAGGATGCGCGGCTCGTCCGGGCGTCCGGCGAGGCGGCGGTACTCCGTGATGCTCGAGGCGTTGGCCTCGGCGAAGCGCGGTCCTCGATCGTCGAGCTCGGTCTTGAGCATCCGGAACAGGCGGATGATGCGCTCGGCGTCATCGCCCGGGATGATCGATCCGACGTGCGGCATCGCCTCGAGCATCCGGAGGCTGCCGGCGCCGAAGTCGAGGCCGTAGACGCGCACCGGGCCGCCGCGCGGGGTGATCGCCGCCGCCGAGGCGAGCGTGCGCAGAGCGGCGGACTTGCCGGAGCCGCCCGTGCCGTAGATCGCGATGTTGCCGTCGACGTCGGGCGAGAAGTACACCGGCACCTGCTGCTGGCGGTCGGGCACATCACTCACGCCGATGAGCAGTTCCGCGTCGGTGCGCTGTCGCAGCAGACCCAGGTCGTAGACCGCCGCGAGCTCGTCGAGCCACGGTCGCCGCGGGCCCGGGATGTGCGCCGCGGCCTGGGCGTGGATGATCGACGTCACGAGACGCTGCTGGTCGGTCGGCCCGAGGTCGCGCTCCTCGTCGACGACGCCACCGGGTTCGTCCCAGCGGATCTCGCCGCCGAAGCGCAGTTCGGCCACCTCGACGCCCGCGCGTTCCGGCTCCCGCGCGGTCCAGCCACCGGCGTATGCCGACTGGAACTGCGTGAGCCGCCCTGGACCGGTCTTGGCCATGCCGCGCCCGGGGATGCCCGGATCGAAGTGCGCTGCGTCGCTCACGCCGACGACGTCCTGGCTGTCCGACTCGTCCGCCATCCGGAGCGCGATGCGCAGGTTGGTGTTCGCGCGCAGGTTGTCCTTGATCACGCCGGCCGGTCGCTGCGTCGCCATGATCAGGTGGATGCCCAGCGAGCGGCCGCGCTGGGCGATGTCGACGACGCCGTCGACGAACTCCGGCACCTCGCCGACGAGGGCGGCGAATTCGTCGATCACCAGCACCAGGGCGGGCGGGCACTCGGGGTCGCCGCGCTTCTCGAGCTCGAGCAGGTCTTTGGCCTTCTTGCGGTTGAGCAGGTGCTCACGGTAGTGCAGTTCGGCGCGGAGGCTGGTGAGCGCGCGGCGCACCAGGTGCGGGCTGAGATCCGTCACGAGGCCGACGCAGTGCGGAAGCGTCACGCAGTCGGCGAAGGCCGAGCCGCCCTTGTAGTCGACGAAGAGGAAGGTCACGCGGTCGGAGCTGTATTCGGCGGCCATCCCGAGCACCCACGCCTGCAGGAACTCGCTCTTGCCCGCGCCGGTCGTTCCGCCGACCAGCGCGTGGGGGCCCTGCGTGCGCAGGTCGAGGTGCATGGCGTCGACACCGCCGGAGCCGATGATCGCC
The DNA here is from genome assembly GCF_027921845.1 of Leifsonia poae. Classification (GTDB taxonomy): domain Bacteria; phylum Actinomycetota; class Actinomycetes; order Actinomycetales; family Microbacteriaceae; genus Leifsonia; species Leifsonia poae. Next base: position 658,016 of record NZ_BSEN01000001.1, on the reverse strand, counting down.
CGCAGCGTTCCCGCGCGGCGCTTGACGGGCCGGATGCCCGGAGTCCGGTCGTGGATCGAGGCGTTCTGCCGCCAGCGGTCCACCACCGAGTTCGACGACTCGACCAGCTCGTGACCGAGCAGGCTCACGAGCGAGATCGAGCGCGGGAGGTCGCTGGAGTCGGCGACGAGCGCGCCCGCGTCGATCACGGGGGCCATGCGCTTGGCGAAGTCGAGGGCGACAGCCGCCTGCACCGGCTCGGTGACGACATCCGAGATTGTCTCGCCGACGCGCACGAAGCCGACGGTCGCCCGGTCGGCGCGATCGTCGTGCGCCAGATAGGTGCGGCAGACCGCGGGCAGCGAGGCGGTGTCGTTGCTGAGCCAGACCGGGAAGACGCCGGCGTCGGCGGCGACCTCGGCCAGCTGCACGAGCCGTGCGCGGTCCACGGAGACGTCGTCGGAGATGACCACGACGATGGCCGGGATCGGCGAGGGGGTGCCGTCGACAGTCTCCGAGCGGCCGACGTCCGCGCCGCGCTCGAGGGCGGCGCGCTCCTGCTCCATCGCGCCGCGTCGTCGAGCCCCCTTGGCCTCGGCGAGCCTGGCCTCGATCACGCCTTCGAGCGCGCTGAGCACGGTCGCGGCGCTCGAGGCGCTGTCGGCGAGATGGCTGCCGCCGAGCGGGCTGTGCGGCGACGACGTGTGCGGCAGCCACTTGAGCCACTCCAGCTCGCGCGACCAGCGCGGCGACACCAGGGACGCGACGACGAGCTCGGCGGGGGAGTGCAGGGCGGTGAGCTGCACGAGCGTGGCGTTCAACGACCCGGCCGCGAGCTCGTCCGGTCCCGCGATGCCGAGGGCGCCCGACTCGTACAGGTTGTCCAGCACGGGAACGCCGTCGACGCGTTCGTGCTCCCGGATGACCGCGTCGAGTCGCTCCTGGAACTCCACGAGCATCTCACCCCGGTCGACGGCAGCGATGGTGTTGCGCGAACGCATCGATCCGATCCCGAGCTGCACGTTGAGGAATGACCAGTGCTCCGGCCGTCTCGTCCAGAGCAGCGGACCGCGCTGCACGGCGTCTGCCAGCGCGGCGGCGGTCGTCGGCGACTCGGCGCGGCGCAGCTCGATCTCGCGGGCGCGCTCCGACTCGAGCTTCTCCGCGAGGGCGTCGAGGCGCTTGTCGAACACCGCGATCGCCTTCTTCAGCTGGCGTTTCGCTCGCGTCCGGCCGGTGACGTAGTTGCCGATCAGCATCACCGGCGAGAGCAGGATGAACAGCAGCGACGACGCATTGTGCGTGACGAAGAACAGCGCCCCACCGAGCAGCAGGGGGGTGAGCATCGCCAGGAGCGGGAAGGGCGGGTCCTCCTTCTCGGCCGGCACCTCCGGCGCCTGGAACGTCTGGCCGGCGTACCGCTGCTCCACGCGCGGCGACCGGTTGAAGAAGATCGGTCCGGCCTTCGGGGCCGCCGCCGGAACATCGGTGAGCCCGAGCACGGTGATCCGCACCTCGGAGTCGCCGATCAGCAGGGTCTCGCCACGCCGGATGGTGAACCGCGAGACGATCCCGCCGTCGACGACCACTCCGTTCGCCGACCCCAGATCGACCACCTCGACGCCGTCCGCCGCCTCGAAGCGCACGTGCTTCTTCGACACGAGCGGGTCGTGCAGCACGATGTGGCTCTGCTCGTCGCGCCCGAGCACGGTGGTGCCGCGACGCAGCGGGAACTCGCGCCCGGCATCCGGACCACTCACGACCGCGAGCGTCGCCACCACGGGCGCGTCCGCGAGATCGTTCGGTGCGTAGTAGACGCCGGCATCGGCGAGGCTCACGGTGGCGCCGCTGCCGATCCAGGCCTCGCCGATCGGGGCGTCGGGCGGGAGCACGAGCGGCTCGGCCTGTCCGGGCAGTGCCGCGCGCAACGTGAGCGCGCGCGCATCCGTCGTCATCGCTTCTGTTCGCGGATCGAGGCGGCGGATCGTCGAGGCGACCTCCGAGATGCTCGCGGCGGCGTCGGCGGTGACGACGATGTCGTCCCCGGGGCCGGACGCGCGGGACAGCGTGAGTTTGAGTCGCACGGTGAAACGATACCGACTGCCCGGCAGAGAGCCGATGGGGACCCCTCCCCATCGCCCGTCGCGGCACCGTTGGGTAGCGTGGCGGAGGCAGACATCCTAGGAAGGGGACCGGTGTGGCCGATCTGAAGCTCAACCTCGCGGAGCTCGTGCAGCTGCGGGATGACCTCGACGCCGTCGTGCGCGAGTTCCACAACGCCGACGATTTCAGCGACTCGGTCGCCGACGCCACCGGTCACGACGACCTGGCGAGCCATGTGCGCGAGTTCGCCCACAAGTGGAACGAGAAGCGCAAGAGCATGACCGAGAACGTGGAGAACGTGCAGAAGACGATCGCCGCCGTAGCCGACAACTTCGTCAAGGTCGACGGCGACCTCGCCAAGGCGGTGGAAGGCAAATGAGCGACAGGGAGTTCGCGCCCCTCACGGGCGACCCGGCGGTGCTCGAGGCGAAGGCGGCCCACTACGCGTCCATCGCCGAGGCGATCCAGCGCTCCACCAAGGAGCTCAACAAGATCCACGACCTCGACGGGATGACGTCGCAGGCCGTGTCGAAGCTGCAGGAGATGTCCAAGGATGTCGCCGAGGACATCACCAAGGCCCACGACCGCTACTCCAAGACTGCGGCGGCGCTGAAGACCTACGCGTCGGAACTGCGCGACGCGAAGGACGACGCCGACAAGGCCATCACCCTCATCAACGACAAGCAGAGCGAGGCGGATGCGGCGAGCACGGCCGCCTCGACCGCCCACACCGCCGTCGGCACCGCGAAGGGCGACGACGTCGCCACCGCGAAGGCCGACGCCTCGAAGGCCGATCACGCCGCGCACTCGGCCGACGCCGCGCTGAAGAGCGCACACCAGGCCTGGTACGACGCGCGGGACAAGAAGAACCGCGCCGCGGAGAAAGCCGTCACCGCGATCGTCGACGTGGTCGACCACCACAACAACGGCCTCAAGAACCCCGGGTTCTGGGACAAGGTGATGGACGTGATCTCGACCATCGGCGACATCGCCGGCGTGCTCGCGATCTTCCTCTCCTGGGTGCCGATCCTCGGCCAGGTGCTGCTGGTGATCGCGCTCGTCGCGTCGGTCATCAAGCTGATCGATGCGGTGGTCAAGTTCGCGAACGGCGAGGGCAGCTTCCTGGGCATCCTGGGCGCGGCCGTCGGCGTCGCGCTGAGCCTGTTCGGCGGCCGGATCTTCACGTTCCTCGGCAAGGCGGCCAAGATCAAGGGACTCGCACGAGTGCCCCGGATGGTCGGCGGCGTTCACACCTCGCCGAACGCGATGCTCAAGATGCAGATGGGCAAGCGCCTCATGAAGTCGGCGACCAAGAAGCTGTTCGAGAAGCCGCTGAACGACGTGAACCCCGCCAAGATCTGGCAGGCGGCGGGCGAATCCGCCGCGGGGCAGCGCGAGGCGTACAAGGCGCTCTTCACCGACGGCGCCGACAAGATGAAGGCCGTGCGCACGCTGCTCGGCGTCGACAAGAACGTGGTCAGCGCCATCTCCCACGACGTCGGCAAGCGCGAGCTCAACCCGCTCACCGTCGTCGCGGGCTTCCAGCAGGGGCAGTCCCTGTGGAACAAGGGGGCGGACCTGGTGAGCGTGCCGGCCAGGATCGACGACATCGTGAACAAGTTCGACGGTGGCAACCACACCGACCTCCCGAAGGTGCCGACTCTCGACCTCACGAAGTTCGCCGTGGCCAACGCAGACAAATACACTCCCACGTACGTGAGTCACAACAGCTAGGAGCTCCACGCATGTCGAACCCGACCTCCCTGCGTCCGCGCGACATCGTCGACTTCTCGTTCGAGACCCCCGACGGCTGGTACGACGTCGTGCTGCTCGGCGAGGAGGGGGCGGAGGAGTGGCCGACGGCCCTGGCCGCCGAGCTCGGTGGCGGCGACCTGGCACCCGGCGTCGTCGAGCAGCTCACCGTGCTGCAGCAGGTGCTGTACGGGCAGGATGCGAGCGGCGGCACGCGCGCCCGCGTCTACCTCCCGGTGCCGGAGGCCGGGGTGCTGAGCGCCTACCAGACGTTCGAACTGCTCGAGCTCGAGGCCGACGACTCGCCCGAGAGCTTTCTGGCGGCGACGGATGCGCAGGCCGGGCACCGCGAGCCCGGGTACGAGGTGCGCGGATACCAGTCGTGGCGTTCCGCGCATCCGGCCGGTGAGCTCGTCGGCTTCACCCACCTGACCGCCCTCGCGGAGCCCGACGCCGACGACGCCGTGCTCGAGCAGCGCGTCGTCTTCGTGATCTTCCCGGTCGGGGCGGCGCAGGCCTTCCAGATGGAGTTCCGTTCGGCGTTCATCGGCGGCTTCGACGACATGGTCGCCGAGACCCAGGCCATCGCCGACAGCCTGGTCGTCACGCTGGGAGACGCCCGATGACGGATGCCAGGCTCACCGCCCTCGACAGCGAGCTGGCGATCGTCTTCCCCGGAACCTGGGCGACCATCCCCTTGCACGACGAGGAGGCGGCCCGCCGCCGCGTCGCACGCCTCGTGACCGAACGGGTCGGTCGTGCCGACCGCCTGGCGCGGACGCGCCGGACCGTGCGCGACGAGCTCGACAAGCTGGTCGCCCTCGCCATCGATAGCGATGCCTTCGCGCTCGCCCTCTCGATGGAGATCCTTCCCGGAGTGCCGTTCCCGGCGTCGATCGTGATGGGGCGCGAGAAGTGGCCGGATGGTTCATCCGGCTCGGTGCAGGAGCGGCTGGCGGCGGCGTTCCCCGCCGGCGATCCGCTCGACCTGTCGTTCGGGCCGGCACGCCGTGCCTCCAGCGTGCGGCAGACCAGGTACGAGGAGCAGAGCGCTCCCGAGCTGCTGGCCGACTACCGGTTCGCCGCGCCCGACGAATCGTGCGTCATCCACGTGCGGGTGAACGCCCCGATGGCGGTGGAGCCCGAGCTCTACCTCGAGCTCTTCGACGCGATCGTCGACTCGATCAGCTTCCGGCCGCCACTGGAACGCCCCGCCGAGCTCCGTTGAACCGCACGCGGGCGGCGCGCACGACGAGCACGACGGTCGCGACCACGAGGGCCAGCGAGACGATGCTCCACACCACGGCCGCCGCCGGACTGACCGGCCAGAGCAGCCACCCCGGCACCAGGAACGACACGAGGCCGTACGGGATGGCCGCCAGCAGCAGGTCCTTGCCGGGGATCCAGCCGAGGAACATCAGCTGGGTCCAGAACCGCGTCCACGGCGTCACGCGCAGCGGCAGCAGCGACATCGCGGTCGGGTAGACCGTGATCGGGCCGATCGCCTCGCGGGTCCATCCGGTCGCCGACAAGCGCTCCGAGGCGTACGACGGCCGCAGCGACCGCACGAGGTAGGTGAACGCGAGCACCGCGAGCGGCACGGATGCAAGGGGGAGCGCGATGAACGCGTAGCCGAGCAGGGGCACGAGCACGACGACGGCGAAGAGGCCGGCAAGGATGAGCACGAAGATGTCGCCGTTCTGCACGAAGTCCTTGGTCGTGAAGGAGTCGTTGGACGCCAGGCCGACGGTGAGCAGCGCCGGCAGCGAGAGGGTCACGGCGCCGATGATCGTCCACACCAGCCCGATCAGGAGGTACCCGACGGGGCGGAGCGCCCTGGCCGTGGCCGAGGGCGGTGTCTCGTAGCGCTGAGCACGGGAACGTTTCGCCTGGCCGGCCGACGATTGCGGGTTCGGCTTCATCGGTGAGTACGAAGGCATGGTGACCAGGCTAGTCAAAGACCGGATGCGCGACATGGGGAGTCCTCCCCATTCCACCCTGGCACCGGGCGCCGATAGGTTACCGGTAGCTGGTCGGCCCGAGGGGTTGGCCGTTCAGAACACGAAGGGATTGAACGTCATGGCAAACATGAACGTCACGTACGGCGAGATGACCGATGCCGCCAACCGCCTGACATCGGGCAAGGACGACATCACCGCGAAGCTCCACGAGCTCCAGAACCTGGTGAACGGCCTCGTGAACGGTGGCTTCGTCACCGACCAGGCCTCTGGCGCGTTCCACAGCTCGTACGAGCAGTTCACCAAGGGCACCACGGAGGCCGTGAACGGCCTCGACGGGATGTCGCAGTTCCTCACCAAGGCGGCCGACGCGCTGCAGAACGTCGACAGCGAGCTGGCCAAGGGCATCGGCGGCTAGTCCTCCGACGGCACCGGAGCCGCCGACGGCTCCGACTTCCCGGAGCGCGGGCACCTGAAAAGGGGCCCGCGCTCCGCCGCGTCCGGTCGCTACACTCGACAACGTTGTGACGAGGGGGAGCCGATGAGCGAGACGATTCCGAGCGCGCCGACGGCCACCGCGAGGCGATCCCGCTCCGGCCTGCTCTGGTGGCTCGTCGGCGCCGCAGCGGTTCTGGTCACGGCCGGGGCCGTCGCCCTCGGTATCGTCACCGTGTCCGCGTACCAGAACCTGCCGAAGACCCTCGTCGGCAGCTACCTGTCCGACCTCGAGCACGCCCACGCCGAAGACGCCCTCCGGCTGGCCGGCATCAGCACGAACGCATCCGACGTCCTCCTCACCGATGCCGTGCTCGCCAAGGCGACCGATCGCATCGCCTCCTTCTCGCTCTCCCGCACCGTCACGCATGGCGACAGCGCCACGATCACGGCGACCATCCGCCGCAGCGACGGCCCGTACGAGCAGGCCTTCACCGTGGAGCGCGCCGGCGGACTGCCCTTCCTTCCCCTGTGGCGGCTGGTCGGCGTCCATCCGGATGTCGTCGGCGTCAGCGTCTCGGGCCCGCGTGGCATCACCTACACGGTCGGGGGCGCCACGCCGGTGAGCACTCCGCTCGGTGTCGCGGTGACTCTGCGGGCGTTCCCCGGCAGCTACCCGGTGATGGTGAAATCGGCGAGCGCGGAGTTCGACGTCTGGAACGCCGACGCCTCCTCGGCGCCGCCCGGCCGGGACCACAAGCCGGCGACGTTCGCCGCGCACCTCACCCCGGACGGCGAGGCGCGGGCGGAGAAGGCGGTCGACGACTGGCTGGATGCATGTCTCGCATCGCACGACGCCGCCCCCGCCGACTGCCCGTTCGGTGTCGTTCCCGACGACGGGATCGACCTCAGTGATCTGCAGTGGCACCTCGACCACCGTCCGTACACCTCGATCGCTCCGCAGTACACGAAAGCGGGCGGCTGGCCGGCGGCGAGCGGCGAAGACGGACGCGTCGAAGCGACCGCGACGCTGACACGCTCCTCCGACGGCGCCACGGGTTCTGGCACCAGTGAGGTGATCACCTTCGGCTTCCAGGGCGTCATCACGTTCGACGGATCGAAGGCGGTCTTCACGCCCTATTTCGCAGATTCACAGGATCAGCAGGGTTGATCGGTGCCCGCGGGGTGCGCGGCGCACAGCCCATACTCCCGAACGGCGCGGTGGTGCCACGCGCCGCGCCGGTGCGGCCTGCATCCGTTTGACCGTCACCCCGCAGTGAGCTAAGATTTATCGGGTGTGCGCTTTGTCGCGCGCTCGTTCGCTGCCCAGAAATGGGCGGTTGCGAGTGGGCAGGCACGTACTCATCCGAATGGGCCGGAACAACCGCACGGTAGTTCCGCGCCCCCACGGCATATCGACGATCACTACGAACCATTCCGACCGATCGTCGATTCCCCGAGAATCCCACTTGTGCCCGCGAGGGCGTGATCTGGCTCGGGTCAGCAACACCTGTCACCGTGCAGTCCATAAAAGGAGAAGTCAGTGCCAACCATTCAGCAGTTGGTTCGGAAGGGCCGCAGCCCCAAGGTCACAAAGACCAAGGCGCCCGCCCTGAAGTCCAACCCCCAGCAGCGCGGTGTTTGCACCCGCGTCTACACCACCACGCCCAAGAAGCCGAACTCGGCTCTGCGCAAGGTGGCCCGTGTCAAGCTCTCGAACGGTACCGAGGTCACGGCCTACATCCCCGGTGAGGGCCACAACCTGCAGGAGCACTCGATGGTGCTCGTGCGCGGCGGTCGTGTGAAGGACCTCCCCGGCGTGCGCTACAAGATCGTCCGTGGCGCTCTCGACACCCAGGCCGTCAAGAACCGCAAGCAGGCTCGCAGCCGTTACGGCGCGAAGATGGAGAAGAAGTAATGCCTCGCAAGGGACCGGCTCCTAAGCGCCCCGTCGTCGCAGACCCCGTCTACGGCGCACCGATCGTCAGCCAGCTCGTCAACAAGATCCTCCTCGACGGCAAGAAGGGCCTTGCCGAGCGCATCGTCTACGACGCGCTCGAAGGCGTCGCCGCGAAGAACGGCCAGGATGCTGTGGCCACCCTCAAGAAGGCGCTCGACAACGTGCGCCCGACCCTCGAGGTCCGCAGCCGCCGCGTCGGTGGTTCGACCTACCAGGTGCCCGTCGAGGTCAAGCCTCACCGTGCCAACACCCTGGCGCTGCGCTGGCTCACCAGCTACGCCAAGGGTCGCCGCGAGAAGACCATGACCGAGCGTCTCACCAACGAGATCCTGGACGCGTCCAACGGTCTCGGCGCCGCCGTCAAGCGTCGTGAAGACACGCACAAGATGGCCGAGTCGAACAAGGCATTCGCGCACTACCGCTGGTAATGATTTCTGTCCGCCGGGTGTTGTACCCCATGGGGGCCAGCACCCGGCGGAACCCGCTCAACTTCTACTTTTCGGAGGAACCCTGTGGCACAGGACGTGCTCACCGACCTGCATAAGGTCCGCAACATCGGCATCATGGCCCACATCGATGCCGGCAAGACCACTACGACCGAGCGCATCCTGTTCTACACGGGCGTCAACCACAAGATCGGCGAGACCCACGACGGAGCCTCGACGACCGACTGGATGGAGCAGGAGAAGGAGCGCGGCATCACCATCACGTCCGCGGCCGTGACCTGCTTCTGGAACAAGAACCAGATCAACATCATCGACACCCCGGGCCACGTGGACTTCACCGTCGAGGTGGAGCGTTCGCTCCGCGTCCTCGACGGCGCCGTCGCCGTCTTCGACGGCAAGGAGGGCGTCGAGCCCCAGTCCGAGACCGTCTGGCGTCAGGCCGACAAGTACAACGTCCCGCGCATCTGCTTCGTCAACAAGATGGACAAGCTCGGCGCCGACTTCTACTACACGGTCGACACCATCGTCAGCCGCCTGGGCGCCAAGCCGCTCGTGCTGCAGCTGCCGATCGGCTCGGAGTCGAACTTCGAGGGTGTCGTCGACCTCATCGAGATGCGTGCCCTCACGTGGCGTGGTGACGCCAAGGGTGACGTTCAGATGGGTGCGAAGTACGCCATCGAGGAGATCCCCGCCGACCTGGTCGAGAAGGCCGAGGAGTACCGTCAGGCTCTCCTCGAGACCGTCGCCGAGACCGACGACGCACTGCTCGAGAAGTTCTTCGGTGGCGAGGAGCTGACCGTCGCCGAGATCAAGGGCGCGATCCGCAAGCTCACCATCAACAGCGAGATCTACCCGGTCCTCTGCGGCTCCGCCTTCAAGAACCGTGGCGTCCAGCCGATGCTCGACGCTGTGATCGACTTCCTCCCGTCGCCGCTCGACGTGCCCGCCATCGAGGCGCACGACCCGCGCGACGAAGAGAAGGTCATCCTGCGTCACGCCGACGCGACCGAGCCGTTCTCGGCTCTGGCCTTCAAGGTCGCCGTGCACCCGTTCTTCGGTCGCCTGACCTACGTGCGCGTGTACTCCGGCCGTGTCGACAGCGGCGCCGGCGTCGTGAACTCGACGAAGGGCAAGAAGGAGCGCATCGGAAAGATCTTCCAGATGCACGCCAACAAGGAGAACCCGGTCGACTTCCTGACCGCGGGCAACATCTACGCCGTGATCGGCCTCAAGGACACCACCACCGGTGACACCCTGAGCGACCCGGACAACCAGGTCGTCCTCGAGTCGATGACGTTCCCGGAGCCCGTGATCGAGGTCGCGATCGAGCCGAAGACCAAGGCCGACCAGGAGAAGCTGGGCACCGCGATCCAGAAGCTCGCCGAGGAAGACCCGACGTTCCGCACCGAGCAGAACCAGGAGACCGGTCAGACGGTCATCAAGGGAATGGGCGAGCTCCACCTCGACATCCTGGTCGACCGCATGAAGCGCGAGTTCAACGTCGAGGCGAACGTCGGCAAGCCCCAGGTGGCCTACCGCGAGACGATCCGCCGCGCCGTCGAGAAGTACGACTACACGCACAAGAAGCAGACCGGTGGTTCGGGCCAGTTCGCGAAGATCCAGATCACGATCGAGCCGATGGACGTCACCCCCGAGACGAGCTACGAGTTCGTCAACGGCGTGACCGGTGGCCGCGTCCCGCGCGAGTACATCCCGTCGGTCGACCACGGTATCCAGGACGCCATGCAGGTCGGCGTTCTCGCCGGCTTCCCGACGGTGGGCGTCAAGGCGACCCTCGTCGATGGTGCCTCGCACGACGTCGACTCCTCGGAGATGGCGTTCAAGATCGCCGGCTCGATGGCCTACAAAGAGGCTGCTCGCAAGGCGAACCCTGTGCTCCTCGAGCCGCTCATGGCGGTCGAGGTTCGCACGCCCGAGGAGTACATGGGCGATGTGATCGGTGACCTCAACTCACGTCGAGGCCAGATCCAGTCGATGGAGGACGCGAGCGGGGTCAAGGTGATCCGCGCGAACGTTCCGCTTTCGGAGATGTTCGGATACATCGGTGACCTGCGGTCGAAGACCTCGGGCCGCGCGGTCTACTCGATGACCTTCGACAGCTACGCGGAGGTCCCGAAGGCAGTCGCCGACGAGATCGTCCAGAAGAACAAGGGCGAGTAGTAGCAGAGCCCCTGACAGATTGGGGATGCCGGTCCGCTGGTTCGCCAGCGTTCCGGTATCCCGGATCGACCAAGTAACATAGGTAAACAATCCCGTAGAGTTGCCGGCCGAAAACCATCGGCCGGGGTTTCTACACGAGAGTCCTGAGGAGGACCCAGTGGCTAAGGCCAAGTTCGAGCGGACTAAGCCGCACGTCAACATCGGAACCATCGGTCACGTCGACCACGGCAAGACGACGCTCACCGCGGCGATCTCCAAGGTGCTTGCTGACAAGTACCCGTCGGCGACCAACGTTCAGCGCGACTTCGCGTCGATCGACTCGGCTCCGGAAGAGCGTCAGCGTGGTATCACGATCAACATCTCGCACGTCGAGTACGAGACCCCGAAGCGCCACTACGCGCACGTTGACGCCCCTGGGCACGCCGACTACATCAAGAACATGATCACCGGTGCCGCTCAGATGGACGGCGCGATCCTCGTGGTCGCCGCCACCGACGGCCCGATGGCTCAGACCCGTGAGCACGTTCTGCTCGCCAAGCAGGTCGGCGTTCCGTACCTGCTCGTCGCGCTGAACAAGTCCGACATGGTGGACGACGAGGAGATCCTGGAGCTCGTCGAGCTCGAGGTCCGCGAGCTGCTCTCCAGCCAGAACTTCGATGGCGACAACGCCCCCGTCGTTCGCGTCTCGGGCCTCAAGGCTCTCGAGGGCGACGAGAAGTGGGTCGAGTCGATCGTCGAGCTCATGGACGCCGTCGACAACTCCATCCCCGACCCCGTGCGCGACAAGGACAAGCCGTTCCTGATGCCGATCGAGGACGTCTTCACGATCACCGGTCGTGGAACCGTCGTCACCGGCCGCGCCGAGCGTGGAACCCTCGCCATCAACTCCGAGGTCGAGATCGTCGGCATCCGCCCGACGCAGAAGACCACGGTCACCGGTATCGAGATGTTCCACAAGCAGCTCGACGAGGCATGGGCCGGCGAGAACTGTGGTCTGCTCCTCCGTGGAACCAAGCGTGAGGACGTCGAGCGCGGTCAGGTCGTCGTCAAGCCGGGTTCGGTCACGCCGCACACCGACTTCGAGGGCACTGCCTACATCCTCTCGAAGGACGAGGGTGGACGTCACAACCCGTTCTACGCGAACTACCGTCCGCAGTTCTACTTCCGTACCACCGACGTCACCGGCGTCATCACGCTGCCCGAGGGCACCGAGATGGTCATGCCCGGCGACACCACCGACATGACCGTCGCGCTGATCCAGCCGATCGCCATGGAAGAGGGCCTCGGCTTCGCCATCCGTGAGGGTGGCCGCACCGTGGGCGCTGGTACCGTCACGAAGATCATCAAGTAGTCTTCGACTGCTGAGACAGAAAGGGGTCGGGCCTTCGGGCCCGGCCCCTTTCTGCATGCCGTGACGCCCCCGTTCTGGGGCCTATGCACAAGTGAGCAATTCTCGATAAGAGAAGACAACGCAGGGTCGCTTCCCGTAAGCTGAGAAAACCTCAAAACCCGATCCGAGGTTTGTCGCGCTTGCCAAGGGGGTCTCGACCATGCGACGTAACACGCACCACTCCGTCTCGTCCGAATCACGTGAACCCGACCGCATGAGGTCCCCGTTCACCGTCGCCGGAACCTGGGCCGCACGCATCGTCGCGCCGGCCATCGTTCTGGCGCTCGCGATCACCGGCTTCACCGCCCCGGCCTACGCCGACGATGCTCCGGCCGCCGATCAGCCCGCGGCAACGGCACCTGCTGCGCCCGCGGCCGATCCCGCACCCGCTGCGGATCCTGCGCCCGATCCGGCCCCCGCGCCCGCCCCCGATCCGGCTCCAGCGCCGGATCCCGCACCCGCGCCCGCGCCTGCTCCGGCGCCCGCGCCTGATCCTGCTCCGGTGACGGCTCCGGACCCTGCGCCGGCGACCTCGCCCGACCCTGGGCCGGCATCGGCGCCCGAAGCCTCTCCCGACAGCTCCACGCCCTCGACGCCTCCGAAGGCCCCGTCGACCGCGACGCCGTCCGCCCGATCGGCGGCTCCGACGGCGAAGGCACTCGCGGCGGTCACCACGACCGTCACGGTCAAGAAGTACATCCAGGACGCATCCGGGGCGCTCATCGACGCGACCCCCGCCGGCTGGGCGTTCACCGCGCAGAGCGCCGGACTCCCGACGAGCCCGCAGACGCTCACCACCGACGACGCGACCGGCGCCGTTGTCTTCTCGCTGACGCTCCCCGAAGGGCAGTCGAGCGTCCCCATCACGATCACGGAGACGCAGCAGCCCGGCTATGAGCTCGTGCAGCAAGGCGGCAAGAACGCGACCTGTGTGTACGGCTACAGCGGGGTCACGAACGCGGGCGCGCTCGGCTTCACGGTCAGTGCCGCGAGCCAGAACGTCACCTGCACCGTCATCAACAAGAAGGTGCCGGCGACGTGGACCGTCTCGAAGTCGAGCGATCCCGTGTCGGGCTCCACGGTGGTCCCCGGCCAGGTGATCGACTACACCCTGACGCTGAACTACAGCGCCGGAGAGATGCCGGCCTCCATCACGCTCACCGATGACATGTCCGAGCTGCTGAACAACGCGGCACTGGTCGGCGTGCCCGTCGCCAGCCAGGGAACCGCCACCATCACGGGCACGACCCTCAGCTGGACGATCACCACGTTCACCGGGCCGGTCACCCTCACCTACTCGGCACGGGTGAACCAGGGCGCTTACGGTGTGCACCTGGTCAACGTGCTGACGGTCCCGCCGGGCGGCAGCTGCTACGGCAGCTGCACGACCGACCATCCGACTCCGCACTGGATCCTGACCAAGACCGCCGATCCCGCGAGCGGGTCCGTCGTTCAGCCGGGCCAGACCATCACCTACACGCTCACCGCGCGCAACGACTCGGATGCCACGGTCGCCGCGGCCACGGCCGTCGACGCGATGGGCAACGTGCTGGATCACGCGACCCTTTCCGGCGCGCTGCCCGTCGCACTGAGCCTCGCCGGCCAGAACGCCACCTGGCACGTGCCGTCGCTCGCGCCGGGGGAGACGAAGTCCGTCTCGTTCAGCGTGGTCGTCGACCCCGACGCCTCGGGCATCATCATCGACAACGTCGTGGCTCCCGGGCCGGGCGGATCCTGCCCGACGCCGTCGACGGGGCCCCAGCCCCAGGGACCGCCGAGCTGTGAGACGACCCACCGCGTCCCCGTCGTGAACCTCTCCATCGTCAAGACCCACTCGACCGCCGATGGCGGCCAGGGCGGTGTCGTCGACTCCGGCAAGGGCGACCCGATCGACTACCAGCTCACCGTGGCCAACAGCGGTCCGGATGCGGCCACCGGCGTGACCGTGAGCGACCCGCTCCCGCAGGGCGTCACCTACGTCGCGGGATCGTTCAGCGGACCCGCCGGCTGGACGGCCTCCGTCTCCGGCGGCGTCCTCACGGCGACCTATTCGGGAACGCTGGCCGCCGGCGACTCCGCCGAGTTGCACTTCAACGCGACCGTCGGAACGCTCAGCCGGCCGGGGATCGACTCACCGTACCCGGACATCGACAACTCGGCGTGCGTGACCAGCACCGAGCACGACTCCGACACCTCGGACAACTGCTCGCACGACACCACGAAGGTGAAGGCGATCGCCGTCAGCACTCAGTCGCTCTGTGTGAACGATGCACCGGTCGTCTCGTACTCGCTGACCCCGTTCAACCTCACCTCGGCCCCGACGATCGCGCTGATCTGGTGGACGAGCGACGGCTACGCCAACCGTGACCCGAGCATCCCGGCCGGTGATCAGGCCGCACTGCTCGCCGACGGTGCGCAGCAGGTCGACTACGTGGCGCTGCCGGCCGGCTGGATGAACGGGCAGACCATCAGCGGAACGCAGCTGTGGCCCGGTGCCAGTGTCGACGCCAACGGGCGCGGCAACGGCTGGCCCGGATGGCGGCAGCTGGGTGACGGCACCTGGGTGCTCGATCCCGCCGCGCCGTTCTACAACCTGCGCAACGACGCGATCGTCGAGGTGAGGATCAACCCGACCTCGGCCGAGACGGTGGCGTACCCGCCGGCCTCCACCCACTGCACGCCGACGACGTCCACGCCGCCGACGACGGTGACGACGACCGGCACTCCGACCGGCCTCGCCGCCACCGGCAGCGACCTGCCTCTGCCGACGATCGCCGGGCTCGCGCTGATCGCACTGGGCGCTGCGTTCATGCTCTGGATGCGCCGCCGCCGCGGTGAAGCGAGCTAGGGGGTTTACCTCCCGTTCATCCGGACGCACAATGAATGGACCGTTCGTACCGAACGGACCGCCGACGAAAGGAGCGCGTATGGATACCCACAGCCTCGCAAACCAGGCCGACCCGCACACAGGGCCTCGGGCGGAAAGTTCGGGAGCCGCGTAAGCGGACCAGTTGGCATCAGAAGGGAGTGACGGCGCGAGGCGTCACTCGAGCGGGATCGGCAGTGAAAGCCGGTCCCGCTCCTTCGTTTCCGCGCCCCGCACCGGGAGCGCGGGGCGAGTGCGAGGCGAGCGCGGGACAATACTCCCGGCACCTTGCCAGCGGGCGCGACACGCCCGGGTTGCAGCAAAGCCGAGAGTCTGGCAAACTTGTCTAGTTCAACATTCCGGAACGAGTGCACTCACGTGTGCTCCGAACGGATCACTGCCAGGCAGTGCATAGCCCACCGCGAGGTCGTTATTCGACCGGCGGCAGATGGTTAGGCCGCGGGTAGCAGAACAAAGCTTAATCGACAACCTCAGGGAACATGGGTCATCCATGTCTCCGATCCGGGCGACACGCCCGGGCGCGGGGGTCGGTGAGTTGACAGAAGAACAGTGGCGTAACACAGCGTTCGTCGCATCCGCGTCCAATGCGAGAACGGTTCCTCACGGGACCGCGTCTCGTACGACGCCATAACAAGAGAGTGAGTCAGACATGGCGGGACAGAAGATCCGCATTCGGCTTAAGTCGTACGACCACGAGGTCATCGACACCTCGGCGCGCAAGATCGTCGACACCGTGACCCGTGCGGGCGCGACCGTTGTCGGCCCCGTGCCGCTTCCGACCGAGAAGAACGTGGTGTGCGTCATCCGTTCGCCCCACAAGTACAAGGACAGCCGCGAGCACTTCGAGATGCGCACGCACAAGCGCCTCATCGACATCATCGACCCGACGCCCAAGGCCGTCGACTCGCTCATGCGTCTCGACCTGCCCGCCGACGTCAACATCGAGATCAAGCTCTAGGGGGGATCATGTCTGCTATCGAGACCAAGATTTCCAAGGGCCTGCTCGGCAAGAAGCTCGGCATGACGCAGGTGTGGGACGAGAACAACAAGCTCATCCCCGTCACTGTCATCGAGATCACCCCGAACGTGGTCACCCAGGTCCGCACCCCCGAGGTCGACGGCTACAACGCCGTGCAGATCGCCTACGGCCAGATCGACCCGCGCAAGGTCAACAAGCCGTCGGCCGGTCACTTCGACAAGGCCGGTGTCACCCCCCGTCGCCACCTCACCGAGGTCCGCACCGCTGACGCCGCCGACTACGCGGCCGGCCAGGAGCTGACCGTCGACGCGATCTTCGAAGCCGGCCAGCTGGTCGACGTCGTCGGAACGTCGAAGGGCAAGGGCTTCGCCGGTGTCATGAAGCGCCACAACTTCAAGGGTGTCTCCTCCTCGCACGGTTCGCACCGCAACCACCGCAAGCCGGGCTCCATCGGCGCCTCCTCGACCCCGAGCCGTGTCTTCAAGGGCATGCGCATGGCTGGTCGCATGGGTGGCGAGCGCGTGACCGTTCTGAACCTCAAGGTTCAGGCCGTCGACGCCGAGAAGGGCCTCCTGCTGGTCAAGGGCGCCGTTCCCGGCGCGCGTGGCCGCATCGTTTTCGTCCGCAACGCAGTGAAGGGGGCCTAGTCGTATGGCTACCTCAATTGACGTCCTCGATGTCAAGGGCAAGAAGGCCGGCTCTGTCGAGCTTCCCGCCGACCTGTTCGACGTCCAGACCAACATCCCGCTGATCCACCAGGTCGTCGTGGCACAGCTCGCCGCTGCACGCCAGGGCACCCACAAGACCAAGCGTCGTGGTGAGGTCTCCGGCGCCGGCCGCAAGCCGTTCAAGCAGAAGGGAACCGGTCGCGCTCGTCAGGGCTCGATCCGCGCCCCTCAGATGACCGGCGGTGGCATCGTCCACGGACCGGTGCCCCGCAGCTACGCGCAGCGCACCCCCAAGAAGATGATCGCCGCTGCTCTGCTCGGTGCACTCAGCGACCGCGCCCGCGGAAGCCGTCTGCACGCTGTGGAGTCGCTCGCCCTCGGTGAGACCCCGTCGACCAAGGCCGTCGTGGAGTACCTCTCCGGAGTCGCCACCTCGAAGCACGTTCTCATCGTGCTCGAGCGCGACGACGCCGTGAGCGCCCTGAGCGTCCGCAACATCCCCACCGTGCACGTGCTGCACCACGACCAGCTGAACGCCTACGACGTTCTGGTGAGCGACGACATCGTCTTCACCAAGGGCGCCCTCGAGGCCTTCATCGCTGCGAAGACCAAGAAGGAAGAGGTGAACGCGTAATGGCCGTCAACAAGGACCCGCGCGACGTCATCATCGCTCCGGTCGTCTCTGAGAAGAGCTACGGCCTCATCGACGAGGGCAAGTACACCTTCCTCGTCGACCCGCGTTCGAACAAGACCGAGATCAAGCTCGCCATCGAGAAGATCTTCAAGGTCGAGGTCGCTTCGATCAACACCCTGAACCGTCAGGGCAAGACCCGTCGTACCAAGTTCGGTACCGGAAAGCGCAAGGACACCAAGCGTGCGATCGTCACGCTGAAGTCCGGTTCCATCGACATCTTCACGGCAGTTGGCTAAGGCCGGGATCTAGAGGAAAACAGACATGGCTATTCGTAAGTACAAGCCCACGACCCCCGGTCGTCGCGGTTCGAGCGTTGCCGATTTCGCCGAGATCACCCGATCGACGCCTGAGAAGTCGCTGCTCCGCCCGCTCTCCAAGACCGGTGGCCGCAACAACCAGGGCCGCATCACGACCCGTCACATCGGTGGTGGCCACAAGCGCCAGTACCGCGTCATCGACTTCCGTCGCAATGACAAAGACGGCGTGAACGCCAAGGTCGCTCACATCGAGTACGACCCCAACCGCACGGCGCGCATCGCGCTGCTCCACTACGTGGACGGCACCAAGCGCTACATCCTGGCCCCGAACAAGCTGGCGCAGGGCGACATCGTCGAGTCGGGTGCCGGCGCGGACATCAAGCCGGGCAACAACCTGCCGCTGCGCAACATCCCCACCGGTACCGTGATCCACGCGATCGAGCTGAAGCCGGGCGGCGGCGCCAAGATGGCCCGCTCCGCCGGTGCCTCGGTGCGTCTCGTCGCCAAGGACGGCCCCTACGCGCAGCTCCGTCTGCCGTCGGGCGAGATCCGCAACGTCGACGCCCGCTGCCGCGCCACGATCGGCGAGGTCGGCAACGCCGAGCAGTCGAACATCAACTGGGGCAAGGCCGGCCGCATGCGCTGGAAGGGCGTCCGCCCGACCGTGCGTGGTGTCGCCATGAACCCGATCGACCACCCGCACGGTGGTGGTGAGGGCAAGACCTCCGGTGGTCGCCACCCGGTCAGCCCGTGGGGCCAGAAAGAAGGCCGCACCCGCCACCCCAACAAGGAAAGCGACAAGCTCATCGTTCGTCGCCGTACCGCCGGCAAGAAGCGTAAGTAGGAGTAGAAGATGCCACGCAGTCTCAAAAAGGGCCCCTTCGTCGACGACCACCTGCTTCGCAAGGTCGTCACGGCGAACGAGGCCAACAGCAAGAACGTGATCAAGACCTGGTCGCGCCGCTCGATGATCGTCCCGGCCATGCTGGGTCACACCATCGCGGTGCACGACGGTCGCAAGCACATCCCGGTGTTCGTCACCGAGACCATGGTTGGGCACAAGCTCGGCGAGTTTGCCCCCACCCGCACCTTCCGTGGACACGTGAAGGACGACAAGAAGGGTCGTCGCCGCTAACGCGGTGACGTAAGGAGGAGAGAAATGGTGGAGTCGATCGCACGCGTGCGTCACATCCGCGTGACCCCCCAGAAGGCTCGTCGCGTCGTCAACCTGATTCGCGGCAAGCAGGCACAGGAGGCCCTGGCCATCCT
Organism: Leifsonia poae; assembly: GCF_027921845.1. Taxonomy (GTDB): domain Bacteria; phylum Actinomycetota; class Actinomycetes; order Actinomycetales; family Microbacteriaceae; genus Leifsonia; species Leifsonia poae. The sequence goes on along the minus strand of NZ_BSEN01000001.1, from coordinate 639,058 downwards.
GAAGTTCGCCCCGCAGGGTGCGAGCGAGCCGGTGTACAAGCTCGTCGCCTCGGCGATCGCCAACGCGCGAGTCAAGGCCGACGCCTCGAACACCTATCTGGACGAGCAGGACCTGTACGTGAGCAGCGCATTCGTCGATGAGGGCACGACCCTCAAGCGTTTCCAGCCGCGCGCACAGGGTCGGGCCTTCCGCATCAACAAGCGCACCAGCCACATCACGGTCGTCCTCGCGACGCCGGACGAGGCGGATGCTGCCAAGGCTACGAAGAAGGCGAGCAAGTAATGGGTCAGAAAGTCAATCCATACGGCTTCCGTCTGGGAATCACCACCGACCACGTGTCGCGCTGGTTCTCCGACAGCACCAAGAAGGGTCAGCGTTACAGCGACTACCTCGCTGAGGACGTCAAGATCCGTCGTCTGCTGCAGACGTCGCTCGACCGCGCGGGTGTCTCGCGCATCGAGATCGAGCGCACCCGTGACCGTGTCCGCGTCGACATCCACACCGCCCGTCCGGGCATCGTGATCGGTCGTCGTGGCGCCGAGGCCGAGCGCATCCGCTCCGACCTCGAGAAGCTCACCGGCAAGCAGATCCAGCTGAACATCCTCGAGGTGAAGAACCCCGAGGCCGACGCTCAGCTCGTCGCTCAGGGCATCGCCGAGCAGCTCTCCGCACGTGTGGCCTTCCGCCGCGCGATGCGCAAGGGCCTGCAGGGTGCTCAGCGCGCCGGCGCCAAGGGTGTCCGCATCCAGGTTTCGGGCCGCCTCGGTGGCGCCGAGATGAGCCGCTCGGAGTTCTACCGCGAGGGTCGTGTGCCGCTGCACACGCTCCGCGCGAACATCGACTACGGCTTCTACGAGGCCAAGACGACCTTCGGTCGCATCGGTGTCAAGGTGTGGATCTACAAGGGCGACATCACGAACAAGGAACTCGCTCGCGAGCAGGCGAACACCAAGTCCACCCGCCCCGAGCGTAACGACCGTCCGCGTCGCGGCGGGCGCAACAGCGCCCCGGCCGAGACCGCGCCGGCCGCAGCAGGAGTTGAGGCATAACCATGTTGATCCCACGTAGAGTCAAGCACCGCAAGCAGCACCACCCCGGCCGTTCCGGCCAGGCCACTGGTGGCACCAAGGTCTCCTTCGGTGAGTTCGGTATCCAGGCACTGACCCCCGCGTACGTGACCAACCGTCAGATCGAGTCCGCTCGTATCGCGATGACGCGTCACATCAAGCGTGGTGGAAAGGTGTGGATCAACATCTACCCCGACCGTCCGCTCACGAAGAAGCCGGCCGAGACCCGCATGGGTTCCGGTAAGGGTTCCCCCGAGTGGTGGGTCGCCAACGTCAAGCCGGGTCGAGTCCTCTTCGAGGTCTCCGGCGTCAACGAGGAACTCGCTCGTGAGGCCATGACCCGTGCAATCCACAAGCTGCCCCTCAAGGCACGCATCATCAAGCGCGAGGAGGGCGACGCGTAATGGCGATCGGATCCAAGGAGCTCGCATCCGCTGAGCTCGACACTTTCGAAGACGAGCGACTCGTCGACGAGCTGAAGAAGTCCAAGGAAGAGCTGTTCAACCTGCGCTTCCAGTCGGCCACCGGCCAGCTCGAGAGCCACGGCCGCCTGCGTGCGGTCAAGCGCGACATCGCTCGTATCTACACAGTCATCCGTGAGCGCGAGCTCGGCATCCGGGCCACCCCGGCCCCCGCCGACATCGCTCCGAAGGCTGAGAAGAAGACCAAGGCCAAGAAGGCGGCTCCGGCTGCCGAGGCGGCCGAGACTGAGACTGAGGAGGCCAAGTAATGGCTGAGACCACCAAGGCCGCGGCCGCGGAGTCGGCGGCCGACGAGGCCCTCGCGCGCGGTTACCGCAAGGCCCGCCGCGGTTACGTGACCAGCGACAAGATGGACAAGACCATCGTCGTCGAGGTCGAGGACCGCGTGAAGCACCCCCTGTACGGCAAGGTCATCCGCCGCACCTCCAAGGTGAAGGCGCACGATGAGAACAACTCCGCCGGCATCGGCGACCTCGTTCTCATCAACGAGACCCGTCCGCTGAGCGCCTCCAAGCGGTGGCGCCTGGTTGAGATTCTGGAGAAGGCCAAGTGATTCAGCAGGAATCCCGACTCAAGGTCGCCGACAACACGGGCGCCAAGGAGCTGCTCACCATCCGTGTTCTGGGTGGTTCCGGTCGCCGTTACGCGGGCCTGGGTGACACGATCGTCGCCACGGTCAAGGACGCGATCCCCGGCGGCAACGTCAAGAAGGGCGACGTCGTCAAGGCCGTCATCGTGCGCGTGGTCAAGCAGACCCGTCGTGCCGACGGCTCGTACATCAAGTTCGATGAGAACGCTGCAGTGATCTTGAAGAACGACGGCGACCCCCGTGGTACCCGTATCTTCGGGCCGGTCGGTCGCGAGCTCCGCGACAAGAAGTTCATGAAGATCATCTCGCTGGCACCGGAGGTTATCTAAGTCATGGCGAAGAACATCAAGAAGGGTGACCTCGTCCAGGTGATCTCGGGCGCGAGCCAGGCTCGCGGCGGAGACCGTGGCAAGCAGGGTCGCGTCATCGAGGTGCAGGTCGAGAAGAACCGCGTGATCGTGGAGGGTGTCAACTTCGTCACCAAGCACGTGCGCGTCGGACAGACGCAGCGCGGCACGAAGACCGGTGGCATCGAGACCCACGAGGCTCCGATCCACGTTTCGAACGTGGCGCTCGTCGACCCCGAGACCAAGAAGCCGACCCGCGTCGGCTTCCGCAGCGAGACCGTGACGAAGGACGGCGTCTCCAAGACGGTCCGCGTTCGCTACGCCAAGAAGTCAGGTAAGGACCTGTAATGACCGACACTGCAACCGCTGCTGGCAAAATCCAGCCGCGACTCAAGCAGAAGTACAAGAACGAGATCTCGGCTCAGCTGACCAAGGACCTCGGCTTCACCAACCCGCACCAGGTGCCGGGTCTCGTGAAGATCGTCGTCAACATGGGTGTCGGCGAGGCAGCTCGCGACGGCAAGATCATGGACGGTGCGGTCACCGACCTCACCAAGATCACCGGCCAGAAGCCGCAGGTCACGAAGGCCCGCAAGTCCATCGCGCAGTTCAAGCTGCGCGAGGGTCAGCCGATCGGCGCACACGTCACGCTGCGCGGCGACCGGATGTGGGAGTTCCTCGACCGGCTGCTCTCGCTCGCGCTGCCCCGTATCCGCGACTTCCGCGGCCTCTCGGACAAGCAGTTCGACGGCACCGGCAACTACACCTTCGGTCTCACGGAGCAGTCGATGTTCCACGAGATCGACCAGGACAAGATCGACCGTGTTCGCGGTATGGACATCACTGTGGTGACCACCGCGAAGAACGACGACGAGGGCCGCGCGCTGCTCAAGCAGCTCGGCTTCCCGTTCCGTTCGAACGACGCGGCCTAGTCCCACCCCCTGTCGGGCCGGCCGAACCGGCCGGCCCGCTTCCACCACAGGTCGTCAGTCGTGTAACGGCTGGACGAAACCTGGTGAACAAAGGAAACAACTGTAATGACAATGACAGATCCGGTCGCAGACATGCTGACCAGACTGCGCAACGCGAACTCGGCGCACCACGACACCGTGTCGATGCCGCACTCGAAGCTCAAGGCGCACATCGCCGACATCCTCAAGGCCGAAGGTTACATCGCCGGCTGGGAGGTCTCCGATGCACGCGTTGGTCAGACTCTGACCCTGAGCCTCAAGTTCGGACCGAACCGCGAGCGTTCCATCGCCGGTATCAAGCGCGTCTCGAAGCCCGGACTCCGCGTCTACGCGAAGTCCACGGAGCTCCCTACGGTGCTCGGCGGGCTCGGCGTCGCCATCCTGTCCACCTCCTCCGGTCTTCTGACCGACCGGCAGGCTGAGAAGAAGGGCGTGGGTGGGGAAGTCCTCGCCTACGTGTGGTAGTTCGACATGTCGCGTATTGGAAGACTGCCCATCGACGTCCCTGCGGGAGTCGATGTGAAGATCGACGGCCAGGTCGTCACCGTCAAGGGTCCGAAGGGTGAGCTCTCGCTCACCGTCGCCAACCCCATCGAGGTCAAGCTGGACGAGGGCAAGGTGCTCGTCACCCGTCCCGACGACGAGCGCTCGTCGCGTTCGCTCCACGGCCTGACCCGCACCCTGATCAACAACCAGATCATCGGCGTCACCGAGGGCTACTCGAAGGGCCTCGAGATCGTCGGCACCGGTTACCGCGTGGCGCAGAAGGGCGCGGGCGTCGAGTTCGCTCTCGGCTTCTCGCACCCGGTCAACGTCGAGCCGCCCGCGGGCATCACGTTCGCTGTGGAGGGCAACAACAAGCTCACCGTCAGCGGAATCGACAAGCAGGCCGTCGGTGAGGTCGCCGCCAACATCCGTAAGATCCGCAAGCCCGAGCCCTACAAGGGCAAGGGTGTGCGCTACGCCGGCGAGGTTGTCCGCCGCAAGGCCGGAAAGGCTGGTAAGTAACCATGGCTCTTGGAACCAGAGGAAAGAGCAAGTCCGCAGCGCGTGACCGCCGTCACGCCCGCCTTCGCAAGAAGGTCGAGGGCACCGCGGTCCGTCCGCGTCTGGTCGTCAACCGCTCGGCCCGTCACGTCTTCGTGCAGGTCGTCGACGACGCGCAGGGTCACACCCTCGCGTCTGCGTCGACCATGGAGGCGGACCTCCGCAGCTTCGACGGCGACAAGACCGCCAAGGCGCGCAAGGTCGGCGAGCTCGTCGCCGAGCGTGCGAAGAGCGCGGGCATCGAGGCCGTCGTATTCGACCGTGGAGGCAGCAAGTACGCAGGTCGCGTCGCCGCTGTCGCCGAAGGAGCTCGAGAGGGTGGATTGAACCTGTGAGCGACGAACAGAACAACAAGGAGCAGACCGTGGCCGCAGAGGCGCCGGTGGAAACCGCCGCATCCACGACCAGCACGCAGAACGAGCCTCGCGAGGCTCGCCGCGGTGGCCGTGAGCGCAACCCCAACCGTGATCGCGGCAGCCGCGATCAGGACAAGAGCCAGTTCCTCGAGCGCGTTGTGACCATCAACCGTGTCTCCAAGGTCGTCAAGGGTGGTCGTCGCTTCAGCTTCACCGCCCTGGTGGTCGTCGGAGACGGCAACGGACTGGTCGGCGTCGGCTACGGCAAGGCCCGTGAGGTGCCGCTGGCGATCTCGAAGGGCGTCGAGGAGGCGAAGAAGAACTTCTTCCGCGTCCCGCGCGTCGGCAACACCATCCCGCACCCCGTGCAGGGTGAGGCAGCCGCCGGTGTGGTGCTTCTGCGCCCCGCCGCCGCCGGTACCGGTGTTATCGCCGGTGGCCCCGTGCGCGCCGTGCTCGAGTGCGCCGGTATCCACGACGTGCTCAGCAAGTCGCTCGGCTCGTCCAACACGATCAACATCGTGCACGCGACCGTCGAGGCGCTGCAGCAGCTCGAGGAGCCCCGTGCCGTCGCAGCTCGCCGTGGTCTCGACTACGACCAGGTCGCCCCGGCGCGCCTGCTTCGTACCGAGGCAGCGCTGGCCGAGGCCGCCGCGACCGCGAAGGCAGGTGCCTGATGGCTGCTCGTCTGAAGATCACGCAGATCAAGTCCAAAGTAAGTGAGAAGCAGTACCAGCGCGACACCCTTCGCAGTCTGGGACTGAAGCGCATCGGTGACGTCGTCGTCCGTGAGGACAACTCGCAGAACCGCGGGTACGTCAACACCGTCGCTCACCTGGTGAAGGTCGAGGAGATTGACTAATGGCTGACGAAAAAGAGGCAACCACCAAGGCTGCTGCTAAGCCGGCCGCCGAGAAGAAGGCTCCGGCCAAGAAGGCTCCGGCGAAGGCCGCTGCCGACAAGCCGGCCGCCGAGAAGAAGGCTCCGGCCAAGAAGGCTCCGGCGAAGGCCGCTGCCGCTTCGACGAGCGAGACCACCGCTGCCAAGGCTGAGAAGCCCGCAGCGAAGGCTCCCGCCAAGAAGGCCGAGGTCACGGAGAACCGCGAGCACGTGCTCAAGGTCCACCACCTGCGCCCCGCCGCCGGTTCCAAGAAGGACCGGACCCGCGTCGGACGCGGTGAGGGTTCCAAGGGTAAGACGGCAGGCCGTGGTACCAAGGGTACGAAGGCTCGCTACTCCGTCCGCCCCGGCTTCCAGGGTGGCCAGCTGCCGATGCACATGCGGGCTCCGAAGCTTCGCGGCTTCAAGAACCCGTTCCGCGTCGAGTACCAGGTCGTGAACCTGGAGAAGCTCGCCGAGCTCTACCCGTCGGGTGGTGACGTCACCGTCACCGATCTCGTCGCGAAGGGCGCCGTTCGCAAGAACGAGAAGGTCAAGGTTCTCGGCAATGGAGACATTGCGGTTAAGCTGAACGTTGCGGTCGACAAGGTCTCCGGCTCCGCCGAGCAGAAGATCGTCGCCGCGGGTGGCTCCGTCAAGTAGTCACTGGGATCGCTGGAACCGCCGGTTCCGCGCGACCTACGTAAAGTAGTGCAGTCGGGTGACCAGATCATCTGGTCACCCGGCTGACTCCTTACAGGAAAGCAGGACGCACTTTGTTTAGCGCCGTCGCGCGGATCTTCCGCACGCCAGATCTTCGCCGCAAGATCGCCTTCACCCTGGGCATCATCGCCCTGTTCCGGCTGGGGTCGTTCATCCCGGCTCCGTTCGTGGACTTCGGCAACGTGCAGGCCTGCCTCAATGCGAACCAGGACACGTCCGGTCTCTACTCGCTCGTCAACCTGTTCTCGGGTGGCGCGCTCCTCAAACTCTCGATCTTCGCGCTCGGCATCATGCCGTACATCACCGCGTCGATCATCGTGCAGCTGCTGCGCGTGGTCATTCCGCGCTTCGAGACCCTCTACAAAGAGGGTCAGGCTGGTCAGGCCAAGCTCACGCAGTACACGCGTTACCTCACGATCGCGCTCGGTGTGCTCCAGTCCACTACGCTGATCACCGTCGCCCGCAGCGGCGCGCTCTTCGGCACCACCGCCGTCTCGCAGTGCACGCAGCTCATCACCGACGACTCCTGGTACGCCATCATGCTCATGGTCATCACCATGACCGCCGGCACCGGCCTCATCATGTGGATGGGCGAGCTCGTCACCGAGCGCGGCATCGGCAACGGCATGTCGCTCCTCATCTTCACCTCGATCGCCGCGCAGTTCCCGAGTTCGCTCTGGGCCATTGCGCAGTCGCAGAACGTCGAGACCCTCATCGTGGTGATCGCCATCGGATTGCTGATCGTGGCGGCCGTCGTGTTCGTCGAGCAATCGCAACGGCGCATCCCTGTGCAATACGCCAAACGGATGGTCGGCCGGCGCACCTACGGCGGCAACAACACGTACATCCCGATCAAGGTCAACATGGCCGGTGTCGTGCCGGTGATCTTCGCGTCGTCGCTGCTGTACCTGCCGGCGCTGATCGCGCAGTTCAACCAGCCCGCAGCGGGCAAGGCCCCTGCTCCCTGGGTGACCTGGATCACCAACTACCTCACCAAGGGCGATCACCCGCTCTACATGCTCCTGTACTTCCTGCTCATCGTGGGCTTCACCTACTTCTACGTCGCGATCACCTTCAACCCTGAAGAGGTCGCAGACAACATGAAGAAGTACGGCGGCTTCATCCCGGGCATCCGTGCCGGACGCCCGACCGCCGAGTACCTCGACTACGTGCTGACCCGCGTGACGCTCCCCGGAGCGATCTATCTGGGGTTGATCGCGCTGATACCTCTGATCGCCTTCGCGGCGATCGGGGCCAGTCAGAACTTCATGTTCGGAGGCACATCGATCCTGATCATCGTCGGTGTCGGACTCGAGACGGTCAAGCAGATCGACTCGCAACTCCAGCAGCGGCATTACGAAGGGCTGCTGCGATGACCCGGATGCTGATCGTCGGACCTCCTGGAGCAGGCAAGGGGACGCAGGCGTCCCGCATCACCTCCGCCTACGGGATCCCCGACATCTCCACCGGTGACATCTTCCGCGAGAACATCAAGAACGAGACGCCGCTCGGCAAGCAGGTCAAGGCCATCGTCGACTCCGGCGATTACGTGCCCGACAGCCTCACCAACGAGCTCGTCACCAACCGGCTGCTCCAGGACGACGCCCGGAACGGCTTCCTCCTCGACGGCTACCCGCGCACGCTCGAGCAGGTGCACTTCCTCGACCAGCTGCTGGATTCCAAGGGTCAGAAGCTCGAGGCCGTCATCCAGCTTGTCGCCGATCAGGACGAGATCGTCTCCCGCCTGACGAAGCGAGCGCAGGAGCAGGGCCGCGCCGACGACTCGGAGGACGCCATCCGGCACCGCCAGCAGGTCTACCTACGCGAGACCTCGCCGCTGATCGACGTCTACCGCGACCGGGGTCTCCTGGTCGAGGTCGACGGCCTCGGCGACATGGACGAAGTGGCCGAGCGCATCAAGGCGGCTCTGGCCGAGCGCGGCATCGTGCCCGTCGGCCAGCGCGACGAGTCGGTGGCGTAGGGCCGTTGGTCTTCAAGCGGTCCATCTACAAGTCGCCCGCGCAGCTCCGGCTGATGGTGGCGCCCGGTCTGGCGACCGCGGCCTCGCTCGACGCCGTGCAGAACGGCATCGCGGCGGGTGTCTCGACGCTGGAGCTGGACGCCCTGGCCGAGCAGGCCATCATCGCCGCCGGCGGCACGCCGAACTTCAAGCTCGAGCACGGATACCACCACACGATCTGCGCGTCGGTGAACGACGAGGTGGTGCACGGCATCCCCGGTGCGCGCATCCTGCAGCCCGGTGACGTCGTCTCGATCGACAGCGGCGCCGTGCTCGACGGCTGGAACGGCGACGCGGCGCGGACCTTCGTGCTGCCCGATCCGACCCGCCCGGAGGTGGTCGCCGAGCGGCAGCGTCTCTCCGACGTGACCGAGGCGTCGCTGTGGCACGGCATCGCCCGGCTCGCATCCGCCTCCCACCTCAACGAGGTGGGCGAGGCGATCGAAGAGCACATCCTCTCGCAGGGGGAGTACGGCATCCTGACCGACTACATCGGGCACGGCATCGGGCGCCGGATGCACGAGGAGCCGCCGGTCTTCAACTACCGCGTGCGCGCGAAGGGTCCGGAAGTCAAACCCGGTCTGGTCGTCGCGATCGAGCCGATGGTGGTGCTCGGCGACGCCGAGACCTACGTGAAGGACGACGGCTGGACCGTCGCCACGGAGGACCACTCGGCCGCAGCGCACTGGGAGCACAGCGTCGCGGTGCACAAAGACGGCATCTGGGTGCTCACCGCCGCCGACGGCGGAGCGGCAGGACTCGCCCCGTTCGGCATCGTCCCGGCGCCTCTCGCGTGACCTGCTCGCGCAGGGCGAACGCAGATCATACACAAGGATTAGCCAAACGCCAGTTAATCCCATAAGATTGATCCTTGGTGTCTTGGGCGTGCTTTTTGCATGCCATTCACCACAATCAACGCACGACCAGCAATCAATACTTTTAGCGACAGTGAGGCTATGGCCAAAAAAGACGGTGTCATCGAGATCGAAGGATCTGTTGTCGAAGCGCTGCCCAACGCGATGTTCCGCGTTGAGCTGACGAACGGCCACAAGGTTCTTGCCCACATCTCCGGCAAGATGCGTCAGCACTACATCCGTATCCTCCCGGAGGACCGCGTGATCGTGGAGCTGAGTCCCTACGATCTGACCCGCGGCCGGATCGTCTACCGCTACAAGTAACGACTGCTGTAAGTAACGGCCACGCCACCGGGTAGCCCCTGGCGAGGTACGAGGACAGCGAACAAAGGTATACACACATGAAGGTCAAGCCTTCCGTCAAGAAGATCTGCGACAAGTGCAAGGTCATCCGTCGTAACGGGCGGGTCATGGTCATCTGCGAGAACCCGCGCCACAAGCAGCGCCAGGGCTGACGCAGGACCGGCCGGCACAGTTCGG
>NZ_BSEN01000001.1:626409-629156 GCF_027921845.1 Leifsonia poae | reverse complement strand
GATCCGTCCCGCCGGCCGGCACAACTGAATATCGAATGAAGGCAACACCAGATCCCGCAGCGCTTGTCGCGGCGGGGGACACCCCCGGTTGGAGGCCGGGGCACCGGAGTTGCTGCAGACCTCCACTCACTCACAGGAGAAAGCCACAATGGCACGTCTAGCAGGCGTCGACATCCCGCGCGAAAAGCGCGTGGAAGTCGCACTCACGTACATCTACGGCGTCGGACGCACGCGGGCTCTGAAGACCCTCGCCGACACCAGCATCGACGGCGACATCCGCGTCAAAGATCTGACCGACGACCAGCTCGTCGCGCTCCGCGACTACATCGAAGGCAACTTCAAGGTCGAGGGTGACCTCCGCCGCGAGGTGGCAGCCGACATCCGCCGCAAGGTCGAGATCGGCAGCTACGAAGGTATCCGCCACCGCAAGGGCCTCCCGGTCCGCGGTCAGCGCACCAAGACCAACGCTCGTACCCGCAAGGGACCGAAGCGCACCGTGGCCGGCAAGAAGAAGGCTCGCTAGGCCTTAGCCAGCAGCCTCGCCTTTAGGATTCAGGAGAAATCATGGCAGCACCCAAGTCGGCCGTTCGCAAGCCGCGCAAGAAAGAAAAGAAGAACATCGCCGTGGGCCAGGCCCACATCAAGTCGACGTTCAACAACACCATCGTCTCGATCACCGACACCACCGGTGCGGTCATCAGCTGGGCATCCTCGGGTGGCGTCGGCTTCAAGGGTTCGCGCAAGTCGACCCCGTTCGCCGCACAGCTCGCCGCAGAGTCGGCCGCGCGTCAGGCGCAGGAGCACGGCATGAAGAAGGTCGACGTCTTCGTCAAGGGCCCGGGCTCGGGTCGCGAGACGGCGATCCGCTCGCTGCAGGCCGCCGGCCTCGAGGTCGGTTCGATCAACGACGTCACCCCGCAGGCGCACAACGGTTGCCGCCCGCCGAAGCGTCGCCGCGTCTAAGCAGTCTGTATTCCTTTCGCGCGAGCGACGGCGGTCGGCTGTGCCGGTCGTCGTCGCTCACGCGCGACATAACTCAATACCTACATCACGCAAGTGTCATATAGCGGACACTTAGCCGAAAGGAATTAAACAGTGCTCATTGCACAGCGTCCTACGCTCGCCGAAGAGAACATCTCCGAGTTCCGCTCGCGGTTCGTGATCGAGCCCCTCGAGCCGGGCTTCGGTTACACCCTCGGCAACTCGCTTCGCCGCACGCTCCTCTCCTCGATCCCCGGCGCTGCCGTGACGAGCATCCGTATCGACGGTGTGCTGCACGAGTTCAGCACGGTGCCCGGTGTGAAGGAAGACGTCACCGAGATCATCCTGAACATCAAGGGACTCGTCGTCTCCAGCGAGCACGACGAGCCGATCACCGCGTACCTGCGCAAGACGGGTGCCGGCCAGGTCACGGCCGCCGACATCTCGGCTCCTGCCGGTGTCGAGATCCACAACCCGGAGCTCGTCATCGCGACGCTCAACGACAAGGCCAAGTTCGAGGTCGAGCTCACCATCGAGCGCGGCCGCGGCTACGTCTCGGCGACCCAGAACCGCAACGAGTACAGCGAGGCCGGTCAGATCCCGATCGACTCGATCTACTCGCCCGTCCTCAAGGTCACCTACCGCGTCGAGGCCACCCGTGCCGGTGAGCGCACCGACTTCGACCGCCTCGTGGTCGACGTCGAGACCAAGCCGGCCATCAGCCCGCGCGACGCCATCGCGTCCGCCGGCCGTACGCTGACCGAGCTCTTCGGCCTGGCCCGCGAGCTCAACACCGCCGCTGAGGGCATCGAGATCGGCCCCGCGCCGGTCGACGCCGTTCTCAGCTCCGAGCTGTCGATGCCGATCGAAGACCTCGACCTCTCGGTGCGCTCGTACAACTGCCTCAAGCGCGAGGGCATCAACACCGTGAGCGAGCTCGTCTCGCTCTCGGAGACGCAGCTGATGAACATCCGCAACTTCGGTCAGAAGTCGGTGGATGAGGTCAAGGACAAGCTGACCGAGATGGGTCTGTCGCTCAAGGACTCGGTTCCCGGCTTCGACGGCGCCCACTTCTACAGCGGGTACGAAGAAGACGAGACCAGCATCTGAGCTTCGTCGTCCGACGACTCCGACTGACACACCAACTTTCAACACTGGAGATAACCGATCATGCCTAAGCCCACCAAGGGCCCCCGCCTCGGAGGCGGTCCCGCGCACGAGCGCCTGATGCTCGCCAACCTGGCCGCTGCGCTCTTCACCCACAAGAGCATCAAGACCACGGAGACCAAGGCGAAGCGCCTGCGTCCGCTGGCCGAGCGTCTCGTCACGTTCGCCAAGCGCGGCGACCTGCACGCCCGCCGTCGTGTGCTCAGCATCATCCACGACAAGTCGGTCGTGCACGAGCTGTTCACCGAGATCGCCCCGCTCGTCGCCGAGCGCGAGGGTGGTTACACCCGCATCACCAAGCTGGGTTACCGCAAGGGCGACAACGCCCCCATGGCTCAGATCGAGCTCGTGCTCGAGCCGGTCACCCCGAAGGTGAAGTCGACGAAGTCGTCCAAGACCGCCGCTCCGAAGGCCGCTCCGGCCGAGGAGACCCCGGTCGAGGAGGCCCCCGTCGAGGAGGCTTCGACCGAGACCGCCGCCGCAGAGGCCGAGGTCGTCGAGGAGACCACGGCTGACGCCGAGGCCACCGAGTCGGAGGAGACCACCGCCGAGGCCGAGGCCGAGAAGGCGTAACGCTCAGCAGTCCACGAAGGCCCCGC
>NZ_BSEN01000001.1:244013-626377 GCF_027921845.1 Leifsonia poae | reverse complement strand
GATGCGGGGCCTTCGTCGTTGGAGCCGCGCGCCGGCGTGAATAGGCTGTGGGGATGGCCGAGAGCACACAGTCCCTCCCACCGGTGAACGAGCGGATGACCGCCCCCGAGCTGCACCGGCCCTCGCATCCGCTCATCGCAGAGTGGCGTCCGATCGCACCGGATGATCTGGACACCGTGCTCGAGCTGCTCCAGGCGATGGACGCGGTGGACCACCCGAACTATCTCACGACGCGCGAGGAGCTCGAAGACGAGTTCGCCTTCACGTTCGTGCAGCTCGAGACGGACTCCCTGCTCGGGATCACGGCCGACGGGCGTGCGGTGGCGGCCGCCCTGATCGTTGTGCCGCCCCTGCAGGAGACGCTGGTGCGCGCCTACTTGGAGGGCGGCGTGCATCCTGACGTCCGCGGGCGCGGCATCGGGCGTGAACTGCTGGCCTGGCAGCGCACGCGCGCAGAGCAGCTGCTGGCGACCTCGACGAAGAGGCTCCCCGCCTGGATCTTGGCGTACGCGGATGCCCGCGCTCCGCAGACCGAGCACCTGTTGCAGCGCGGCGGCTTCGAGATCGCGCGATACTTCTCGGGTCTCGAACGTGACCTCAGCGCCCCCATCGACGCCGTCGACCCGGCGGAAGGCATCCGCATCGTGCCGTTCACCGAGGAGCGGTCGGCTGCGGCACACGCGGCCCGCACGGACTCGTTCCGCGACCACTGGGGGAGTCAGCCCATGAGCGAGGAGCAGTGGCATTCCTGGCTCGGCGGCACCTTCGATGCCGGAGTTTCGTTCCTGGCCGTCGCCGACGATCCGGAGGCGCCGAGCGGTGAACAGGTCGTCGGCTTCGCGCTCTGCCAGGTGAACGAGGACGACTGGGCGAGCCAGGGGTTCACCGGCGCATATCTCGGCATGGTCGGCACGACGCGCGCGTACCGCGGACGCCGGATCGCTCCGGCGCTGCTGTCGAGCGTGCTGACGGCCTGCGCTTCCAGGGGGTGGGAGAGGGTCACGCTCGACGTCGACTCCGAGAGCCCCACCGGGGCGCTCGGCCTCTACACACGCATGGGCTTCGTGCCGACCAACTCGGAGACGGCGCTCACCCGCGTCTACTGAGCGGAGCGGCTCGGGCCATTGTGGGCGGGGCGGCTATTTGCGCGCGGGGCGGCTATTTGCGGGCGGCTATTGCGGGCGGGGTCCCTGCTGATCCCAGGGGTTCACGACGCGCACCGTCGACGACTCGGCGAGCTTCTGCAGCGCAGAGTGCAGAGCGTCGGCGTAGAGGCGGCCGCCGCTCATCCCCGGGTGGATCTGGTCGTCGGCCAGCAGGTCGAGGTGCGGCGCGATCGTCGCCTTCCACGGCGCGAGGGCGGCCGCTCCCGGATGCGCGTCGACATACGACGTGAGGGTGTCGTTCACGCCGTCGGTCCAGGAGCGCGGGGCTTGGACGCTGACGAAGACGACCTGCCGCCGGGGTCCGGCCGCGTCCTGGATGCGCTGCAGCGTGTCGGCGGAGATGGAGCCATTCGTGCCCAGACCGACGAGCACGACCGGGCGGAGGCGTCCGGCCTCCCGTGCCGCGCGCACCAGGTCCGGCGCCGCGCTCATCTGGCGGGACACGACCGCGTCGATGGCGATGCCGGGGAAGCGCTCCTGCAGCGCGGGCGCCGAGGCCAGCATCACCGAGTCGCCGAAGGCCGAGATGTCCGGCCCGGTCGCCACGGGATGAGGATCGGGCGGGATGCGCAGGTTCGAGGCGGGAGGCGTCGCCGTGCCCGCACCCGGAGCGGGCTGCTGCAGTGAGGCGCTCCCCTTCTCGATGAACTGCTGCGCGCCGGTCGCCGATGGCGCGACGACGACGGCGACGACGGTGGCGATCGTGAGGAGCGCGGCGACGACGAGTGTCGCGATTCCGCGGGCCCGCGCGGGCGACGAGGCGCGCATCCGGTTGCGGGCGGCCTGGAGGATCCCGAGCAGTCCGTGGCGGCGGATCGGCTGCTCGACGTAGCGGTACGAGAGCAGCGCGGCGGCCGTGCCGATCGCGAGAGAACCGAAGCCGACGATCAGCGCCATCACCGGATCGTGCTCGTCGGGCACCAGGGCGCAGACCAGCACGAAGACCGGCCAATGCCAGAGGTACAGCCCGTAGGAGCGCACGCCGACGAAGCGGAGCGGGCCGGCGTCGAGCCGTCCGCCGAGGCGACCGCCGGGCGTCACAGCGGCCCAGATCGCAATCGCCGTGAGCACGCTGACCAGCACGAGGCCGCCCTGGTAGGTGAACGCCGCGTCGTCGTGCATCCCCCACGCGGCGACGCCGAGTCCCGCGAGCGAGAGGATGCCGAGCGGGGGCAGCCAGCGACGGGAGAACACCTGCATCGCGCTCTCGCCGGCGTCGAGGTCGATGGGCCGCATCCGGGTCACGAGGATCGCGAGTGCCGCCCCGATCGCGAGACCGAAGCTGTGGGTGTCGGAGCCGAAGTACACGCGGGTCGGGTCGCCGTCGGCCGGGTAGAGCACGAGCATCCCGACGGCCGAAGCCACGGCAACCGTCGACACGATGGTGAGCCGCGCCCACCAGGGCCGCACCAGCGCGAGACCCAGGATGACCAGGGGCCACACCAGATAGAACTGTTCCTCGACCGCGAGCGACCAGAGATTGCGGAAGAGCTCCGGCGCATCCTGGTTGAAGTAGCTGCTGTCGGCAGCGATCGAGAGCCAGTTGGCGCTGAACGTCGCCGCACCCACGATCTGGCGCCCGAGACCGACGAGCACGTCGCCGCCGATCGCCAGCGCCGCGCTCGAGCAGACGATGACCAGCACGACGATCGCCGGAAGCAGGCGGCGCACGCGGCGCACCCAGAACCGCCGGAGGTCGAGGCGGCCGGTCGCGCGGCGTTCCCGCATCAGCAGGCTCGTGATCAGGAACCCGCTGATGACGAAGAACACGTCGACGCCGATGAAGCCGCCAGGGAGCACGCCGGGGAACAGGTGGTAGACCAGCACGGCGGCGACGGCGAGGGCGCGGAGGCCGTCGAGCCCGGCGTAGCGGCGGCTGCGTGCTGGCTGTGTGGCCGGGGCGCTTGGCGCGGGCGCCGTGGGTGCCGGGGTCGCAGAAGCGGCCTCCGGGGGGAGGCCGATGGCGGGACTGGTCGTGATGGTGAGGACTGGTGTTGTGGGAGAAGTCATAGCGGTTGGGTCTCGCGACGAAGCATCCACGATAACAACGTCGGCTGACAGTTCAGGGGGCGCCGCGGGACATCCCTAGAATTGTCCTGTGAGCGACCTGGGCCCTGCGAACGATCCGTCGACGACCCGATTCCGGCTCGACATCGCGTATCAGGGCACGGACCTGAACGGCTGGGCCCGCCAGCCCGGGCAACGCACCGTGCAGGGTGAACTCGAGTCGGCGCTGGCGACGATCTTCCGCCGGCACGGCGCCGCTCCGGGGCTGGTCGTCGCCGGTCGCACGGACGCCGGAGTGCACGCGCTCGGCCAGGTGGCGCATCTCAACCTGACCGACGAGCAGGTCAAAAGCCTTCTCCGGCCGCGCGGCAAGCAGCCCGTCACGGATGCCGGCGCCACCCTCGCGCGCCGGATCAACGGCATCCTCGGTCCGGTCCCCGACATCGTCGTGACCGCGGCGTCGCAGGCGCCCGACGGCTTCGATGCGCGCTTCTCGGCCATCTGGCGACGGTACGAGTACCGCGTGGCGGACATCGTCGCCGTGCGCGATCCGCTTCAGCGCCACCGCACCACCTGGTTGCCGGTCGAGCTCGGCGTCGAGGAGATGGACGCCGCCGCGCTCGGCCTCCTCGGACTGCACGACTTCGCCAGCTACTGCAAACCGCGTGCGGGGGCGACGACGATCCGCACGCTGCAGAGCTTCGGCTGGCGGCGCGACCCCGACGGTGTCCTCGTGGCGGACGTGCGCGCCGACGCGTTCTGCCACAGCATGGTGCGCTCGCTGGTGGGGGCGTGCGTGAGCGTTGGCGAGGGCAAGCTGACGGCGGAGGAGCTCGTGTCCCTGCGCGACGGACGGACGCGCACGAATGCGTTCAAGGTGATGCCCGCACGCGGACTGACGCTGATGCAGGTGGGCTACCCGGATGACGTGGGGCTGGCCATCCGGGCGGAGCAGACGCGGGCGTTGCGGACGCTGTAGGGGTGGGACGGGGCTGGGCCGGGCTGGGCTGGGCCGGCTTTCGCGGAGATGTGAGCGCGTCCTCCACAGGTGAGTCTTTCCAGAAGTTATCCACAGAAAAATCCCTGGTCAAAGCCATATTTGCCGTCCTCCGATGTCGGTGGTCCGTGATGTGATGGAGACATGACGACGACACCGGCCACGGCGCTGAGAGGGGCACTCGCCTCGCTGAATGCTCCCGCCGCGTCGTCGTGCGACGAGCTGCTGCGTGCGCTCACGGCACTCGGGGAGGCGCAGGCCGTGCTGGACGCCGCCAAGCTCGGCGTCGTCGGCGAGATCGTGGAGCGGTCCGCGTTGCCTGAGCCGAGCAATCCGGTCTCGCGCGCTGGACACGCACGACCCGCGACGCTCGTGGCGGAACGGTGGGGCGTGCCGGTGCCCGCCGCGCGAGCATTCTGCGAGGTCGGAGCGGCGATCCGATCGCGAACCGGCCTGACCGGTGAAACGCTGCCCGCGCGATTTCCGGCGCTCGCTGCAGCGTTCGAGGGGGTGCTCGCCGGCGATCCTGTGATTTTCGGTGATTCTGCGCCGCTCAGCGACTCTGCGCCGCTCAGCGACTCTGCGCCGCTCACGGTCGATCAGGCGGTCGTGATCGTGCGCGAACTCACGAAGGCCGCACCTGCCTGCGCACTCGACGACGTGCTCCACGGGGAGCGGCTGCTCGTCGAACATGCTCCCACCCTGACGATTCCTGAGTTGCGCACTGTCGCCGGTCAGGTGCGCGACCGGCTGGACCAAGACGGCGTGCTCCCACGTGAACGCCGGCAGCGCCAGCGTCGATCACTGACCATCTCCACCACCTCCGACGGCCTCACGCACGTCGACTGGTACGTCGACCCCGAGTCGGCGGCCTACGTGGTGACGGCGATCGACGCCTTCGTCGGCCACGAACTGCGCACTGTGCGATTCCGCGACTCCGCCGCGACTCCGGAAGGGGCCGACGCGTGCGCCGCGCCCGAAGGGGTCGACGAGTATGCCGCCCCCGCCGAAACGCGCTCACTGCCGCAACTGCGATCGGATGCCGCGACGGACATCTTCCGTCACGTCGCCGGATGCTCGGCTCGCACGGCTCCGGATGCCGTCGGCACGACGCCGCCGGTCACGGTGATCGTGCGGATCGCCCTCGCCGACCTCCAGGCCGGCGTCGGTCTGGGCGAGATCGACGGGATCGCCACCCCGGTCAGCGCCGGCACCGTCCGACGGATGGCTGCGGACGCCCGGCTGATCCCCGCTGTTCTCGGCGGGCCGTCGGAGGTGCTCGATCTCGGTCGCGGGCGTCGTCTCTTCTCCACGGCGCAGAAGCTCGCCCTGGCCGAACGCGACGGCGGATGCGCGTGGATGGGCTGTCCGCACCCGCCGAGCTACACCGAAGCGCACCACCTCGAATGGTGGAGCGCCCACGGAGGCCGCACCGACCTGGACAACGGGATCCTGCTCTGCAGCACGCACCACCATCGCGTCCACGACGACGGCTGGCAGATCCAGGTGCGCGAGAGTGTGCCCTACTTCATCCCGCCCGACGCCGTCGATCCGTATCGACGCCCCCGCAGAGGCGGTCGTGTCCGCCTGCCCGATGCGGCCTGAGGAGAGGCACTGTCAAGGCTGCTGGAGTGCCGTGCCTACGGGCGCCGACAGTGGCAGCTGGGCGTCGGCAGCACGGGTGCAGCAGCAAGTGCAGCAGCAGTGCGTCAGGCAGTGCAGCAGCAGCGCGTCAGGCAGTACAGCAGCAGCGCGTCAGGCAGTGCACCAGTCAGCGCAGCAGTCAGCGCATCAGGCCGTTCTCGTAGGCGAAGGCGACGAGCTGCACGCGAGAAGCGAGACCGAGCTTGGCGAGAATGCTACGCATGTGGCTCTTGACGGTCGCTTCGCTGATGAAAGCGACCTGCCCGGCCTCGGCGTTGCTGAGTCCGCGGGCGGCGAGCAGGAAGACCTCCTTCTCCCGCGTGGAGAGCGGCTCGAGCACGTCCTCCGCGGGCAGGCCGCCATAGGTGCCGGACGGTCCCCACGCACCCCGCCCGTCGGCTGTACTCGGATCCTTCCCACCGCCCTGCGGCGCCAGCAGTGCGGCGATGTCTCTCGGAGCGATCACCGAATGCCCGGCATGCACGGTCCGGATGGCGGCGAGCACGAACTCCGGTGTGGTGTCCTTCATGACGAACCCGTGGGCGCCGGCGCGGATGGCACGGGCGACGGCCTCGTCCCGCTGAAAGGTGGTGAGGACGATGACCTTGGGTGCGGTCTCGGGGGACTCGGCGGCGGCGACGATCCGTGCGGTGGCCTCGATTCCGTCGATGCCGGGCATCCGGATGTCCATGAGGATGACGTCGGGGCGCTCCCGCCCGGCGAGGTCGACGGCGTCGTCGCCGGTGTGCGCAGCGCCGGCGAAGGCGAGGTCGGGCTGGGACTCGACGAGCATCCGCATGCCGGAGCAGAACAGCACCTGGTCGTCGGCGATGGCCACGCGGATGGCGCTCACGCGGCGGTCTCCACCGCTGCATCGGTCGGGATGAAGGCGGTGACGATGTACCCGCCAGGCGTGTCGTCGACGGGACCGCAGGTGAGCCAGCCGCCGGCGAGACGAGCGCGCTCGCGCATCCCGTAGAGCCCCCGGCTCGTGGTCAGCGGCTCGCTCCGGGAGGAGGGTTCGCCGTTCGAGGCGACGGTGATGGCGAGACCGTTGCCGCGCCAGTCGAGGGCGACACGGGCGACGGGTTCGCGACCGGCATGTTTGAGGGCGTTGGTGAGGCTCTCCTGCACGATGCGATAGACGGCGAGCTCCTGGGTGGAGGTGAGCGGCTCGGGATCGCCGAACTGTTCGAGGGCGACGTCGAGCCCGGCGGTGCGCATGCGGTCGACGAGCTCGTCGAGTTCGGCGATCCGGGGAGCGGAGTGCCCGACGGGGTCGGTGATGAGCGTCTCGATGAGCATCCGCACTTCGGTGAGAGAGGTCCGCGCGGAGGCTGCGATGTTCTCGAGGGACTCGGAGACGGCCTCGGGACGCGCGGGGGCGACGAAGCGGGCGCCGTCGGCCTGGGCGATGATGACGGAGAGCGAGTGGGCCATGATGTCGTGCACGTCCTGGGCGATCCGATCCCGTTCCTGCGAGACGAGCAGGTCGACCTCGGCTGCGCGCAGGTCGTCGGTGGTCTGAGCGAGGAGGGCGTCGTTCTGCAGCTTCTGCTGCCACGCGCGACCGAAGAAGCCGAGCAGCCAGGCGCCGATGGACAGGATGAGCGCGATGGCGAAGATGGTGATCCGGTTGGCGACGATCATGCCGACGTCGGAGGTGGCGCCCCGCGAGGTGTCCGCGATGGGTCCGTACCAGTCCATCCGGCCCCAGCCGACGAGCAGCCCGGCGACGGAGACGGCGATCCCGATGGCGAAGGCGAAGGAGACGGGTCGCCAGCGATCGCGGACGGCGGCGCTGACACCGAGCACGACGATGAGGAAGCCGAGGTAGATCGGCCAGTCGGTGTGGGTGAACACGGCGGAGTACGGGAAGAGGAGTTGCCCGACGACGACGAGGGTGGAGACGCCCATCGCGACGAGGGGCCAGATGCGGCACACGGCGATGGCGATCGAGACGCCGAGCAGCGCTGCCCACCACGGAAGCACACTGCGAAGGAGGCCTGGCAGGATCGGATGGGTGCCGGTCTCGGCGAGCGCCCAGAACACGAAGAAGATGATTGCGATGACCGGTTCGAGGTAGCGCTGACCGCGGAGCAGAAGCGTGTGCATGGCCATCACGCTAGAGGTCGGGGCGAGCCGGCGCTGCCGTTTGCGGCGGGTTTCAGCCCTAGGGCGCAGAGGAATCCTCCAGGTGGCTGGTCTGCTAGTATTGACCTTTGGTGTCCGCGCCCTGGTGGCGTGACACACGAACGTGAGCCCTCCGAGGGATCGATTACCGGCTGATCCAGTCGACAACGGTCATGGAGCGGGATTCACGAACACCTCCGTTCGATACAGAAAGCAGCCACTACTGTGACGCGCACTTACACCCCGAAGGCAGACGAGATCCAGCGCGACTGGGTCGTCATCGACGCGACTGATGTCGTGCTCGGCCGTCTCGCCAGCCACACCGCCGCTCTCCTCCGTGGAAAGCACAAGGCGACGTTCGCCCCGCACATGGACAGCGGCGACTACGTCATCATCGTGAACGCCGACAAGGTCGCCCTCACCGGCGCCAAGGCGGCGCAGAAGAAGGCCTACCGTCACTCGGGTTACCCGGGTGGTCTCTCGGCCGTCACCTACGCGGAACTCCTCGAGAAGAACCCGATCCGCGCCGTGGAGAAGGCCGTCCGCGGCATGCTCCCC
This sequence comes from Leifsonia poae, assembly GCF_027921845.1. Taxonomy (GTDB): domain Bacteria; phylum Actinomycetota; class Actinomycetes; order Actinomycetales; family Microbacteriaceae; genus Leifsonia; species Leifsonia poae. Next base: position 617,872 of record NZ_BSEN01000001.1, on the reverse strand, counting down.
AAGAACTCGATCGGCCGCGCTCAGCTCCGCAAGCTGAAGGTCTACACGGGCAGCGAGCACCCGCACGCCGCCCAGCAGCCGAAGCCGTACACCCTCGGCCAGGTCGCTCAGTAAGCGACGAGCAGACACTTCAGACTCAGAGACAAAGGATTATCACCATCGTGGCGAAGATCGCAGACAGCATCGAGTCGGCTCAGGCCGACAACGTCGAGTCCTACTCGACCGAGACCCCGGCGAGCGAGGCCCCCGCGGCCACGCGTCCCGTCCTCACCGTTCCGGGCGCGGCCGTCGGCCGTCGCAAGCAGGCCATCGCCCGCGCGCGCCTGGTCCCCGGCTCCGGCACCATCACGGTCAACGGCCGTGAGTTCGCCGACTACTTCCCGAACAAGCTGCACCAGCAGCTGATCACCGACCCGTTCAAGGTGCTCGACCTCATCGGCGGCTACGACGTGGTCGCCCGCATCACCGGTGGCGGCCCCTCGGGCCAGGCCGGCGCGCTGCGCCTGGCGATCGCTCGTGCCCTCAACGAGATCGACCGCGAGAACAACCGTGCCACGCTCAAGAAGGCGGGCTTCCTCACTCGTGACGCGCGCGTCATCGAGCGCAAGAAGGCCGGTCTCAAGAAGGCCCGCAAGGCGTCGCAGTTCTCCAAGCGCTAAGCGTCCCCAGCGCTTAGGCTTCGGTTCATGCCACGCCTCTTCGGTACCGACGGAGTCCGCGGACTCGCGAACGGTAGTCTCACCGCCGACCTCGCGCTCGGTCTTGCTCAGTCAGCTGCTGCTGTACTGACGCAAGGCCGCAGCGCGGAGGCGCGGCGTGCCGCCGGCAAGCGTCCGGTGGCGATCGTCGCCCGTGACCCTCGTGTCTCGGGCGAGTTCATTTCCGCCGCGGTCGCGGCGGGTCTGGCGAGCTCGGGCATCGATGTGCTCGACGCGGGCGTCATCCCGACGCCGGCGGCCGCCTTCCTGATCGCGGACATCGACGCCGACTTCGGCGTGATGGTCTCGGCGTCGCACAACCCGGCGCCCGACAACGGCATCAAGATCTTCGCCCGCGGCGGCACGAAGCTTCCGGATGTGGTCGAGGACCGCATCGAAGAGCACCTCTCGCTCGAGAAGCTGGCGCCCACGGGTGCCGCGGTCGGCCGTATCCGGCGGTTCGCCGACGCGGAGGACCGCTACGTCATCCATCTTCTCGGCAGCCTCCCGCACCGCCTCGACGGCATCCATGTCGTGCTCGACTGCGCACACGGTGCTGCGGCAGGTGTCTCCCCGGAGGTCTTCACCGACGCGGGAGCGCGGGTGACGGTCATCGGTGACGCCCCCGACGGGATGAACATCAACGACGGGGTCGGCTCGACCCACCTCGACAACCTCGCCAAGGCCGTGCTCGAGCACGGTGCGGATGTGGGCATCGCCCACGACGGCGACGCCGACCGCTGCCTGGCGGTCGACGCGAACGGCAACATCGTCGACGGCGACCAGATCATGGCGATCCTGGCTCTCGGGATGGCGGAACGCGGCAAGTTGCGCGACAACACGCTGGTCGCGACGGTGATGAGCAATCTCGGTCTCAAACTCGCGATGCGCGACCACGGCATCCGGATGGTGGAGACGGCGGTCGGCGACCGTTACGTGCTCGAGGAGATGAACGAGCACGACTTCTCGCTCGGTGGCGAGCAGTCCGGCCACGTGATCATGCGCGAGTTCGCGACGACGGGCGACGGGATCCTGACGGGACTCCACCTCCTCAGCGAGATGGCCCGACAGCACAAGTCGCTGGCGGAGCTGGCACAGGTGATGACGGTGTACCCGCAGGTGATGGTGAACGTCAAGAACGTCGACCACCATGCGGTGCACACCGACGAGCCCCTGCAGGCAGCGGTGCGACGCGTGGCGGAGACACTGGGCGACACCGGTCGCGTTCTGCTGCGCCCGTCGGGCACGGAACCGCTGGTGCGCGTGATGGTGGAGGCCGCCGACCAGCACACTGCCGAGCGGCTGGCGAACGAGCTCGCCGAAGTGGTCAGGGAGCGCCTGGGTCTCTGACCTGCGGCGCGGCTGGCCTGTCAGTCCTTCTTCGGCGCGACGTCGGACGCGGCCTTCTGCGCCGCGAGGAAGTCCGTGACGGAGAACGCCCGCGCGCGGCCGGGGAGCATGTCCTTGCCGTAGAGGCCGGCGAGGAGCGTGCCCGGGTCGACGTTGAGCGCCGTCGCCAGCCGCACGATGGTGTGCAGCTCCGAGTTGGCCTCACCGCGCTCGACGCGACCGTAGTTGGTCACGTGCATGTCGGCGAGGTGGGCGATGTCTTCCTGGCTCATCCCGAGGGCCACCCGCGCCTCCCGGATGCGCGCGCCGAACAGTTCGGCGGCACGGGAGCGCGAAGCGGGCATACCTCATGCCTACGGCACCAGGGCTCGGCCGACCAGAGTTCGACGACCTGGGGTCTAACGACCTCAGGCGCAAGAACCGCACACGCGCTGGCGTGAACCCGTCACAGCTTGCGCAGCAGCACGGAGCTCACGGTGTGGTCGGCGTCTTTGCGCAGCACGAGCTTGGCGCGGGACCGCGTCGGCCGGATGTTCTGGGTCAGGTTGGGCTCGTTGATGCTGGTCCAGATGCCGGCGGCGCGTTCCCTGGCCTGCTCCTCGGTGAGCTCCGAGTACCGGTGGAAGTACGACTTGGGGTTGGCGAAGGCGCCGCGCTGGAGCTTGAGGAAGCGCTCCTCGTACCAGCGGGCGATGTCGCGGGTGCGGGCATCCACGTAGACGCTGAAGTCGAAGAGATCGCTCACGGCGAGCCGGTTGCCGCCGCCGGCGGGCTGCAGCACGTTGAGGCCCTCGACGATCAGCACGTCGGGCCGGCGCACGACGATCTCGGCGTCGGGGACGATGTCATAGCTGAGGTGCGAGTAGAACGGCGCACGCACCTCGGCCGCTCCGCTCTTGACGGCGGTGACGAAGCGCAGCAGGGAGCGCCGGTCGTACGACTCGGGGAAGCCCTTGCGTTCCATCAGGCCGCGGCGCTGCAGTTCGGCGTTCGGCAGGAGGAAGCCGTCGGTGGTGACGAGCTCGACGCGCGGGGTGTCGTCCCAGCGGGAGAGCAGTTCCCGCAGCAGGCGCGCGATGGTGGACTTGCCGACGGCGACGGAGCCGGCGACGCCGATGACGAACGGGGTGCTGGCCGCCCGCTCGCCGAGGAAGTCGCTGGTGACGCGGTGCAGCTGCTTGGCGCCCCCGACATAGAGGTTCAGCAGCCGGCTGAGCGGCAGGTAGACCTGTTCGACCTCGCGCATGTCGAGGGGGTCTCCGAGTCCGCGCAGCTGCACGATCTCGGTCTCTTTGAGCGGGAGCCGGGTGCTCTGGGCGAGCTCTGCCCAGTCCTCGCGCCCGAGTTCGACGAACGGTGACGACTCGCCATTACCTGAGGATCCGCCTTGTGCTGCGCCGTTCACCGCCATAGGCGACAAGTCTAGGGTGTGGGCCCAGGCTAAAATCGGGTGCATGTGTGGAATCGTCGGGTACGTCGGTACGGATAAGAGCCTCGAGGTGCTCCTCGGTGGGCTGAAGCGTTTGGAGTACCGCGGGTACGACTCCGCCGGCATCGCTGTGATCGCACCGGATGGCGCGCTCAACACGGCCAAGAAGGCGGGCAAGCTGTCCGTGCTGGTCGACGAGCTCGACGCCAACCCGATCCCGAACGGCGGGACGGGCATCGGCCACACCCGCTGGGCGACCCACGGCGGCCCGACCGACCGGAACGCGCATCCGCATCTCGGCGACGATGGCCGGCTCGCGGTCATCCACAACGGGATCATCGAGAACTTCGCCACGCTCAAAGACGAGCTGCTGGCCGACGGCTTCACCTTCGAGTCGGAGACGGACACGGAGGTCGCCGCGGCGCTGCTGGGCCGCGAGTACCGCACCACGGGAGACCTCAACGAGGCGTTCCGCCGCGTCGTGTCCCGCCTCGAGGGCGCCTTCACGCTGCTCGCCCTGCACCAGGACGCCCCGCACGTGGTCGTCGGCGCACGGCGCAACTCCCCGCTCGTGATCGGCCTCGGCGAGGGCGAGAACTTCCTCGGCTCCGACGTCGCGGCGTTCGTCGAGCACACCCGCAACGCGATGGCGATCGGCCAGGACCAGATCGTGACGATCACGCCCGACAGTGTGACGGTCACCGACTTCGCCGGGGCACCGGTCGAGGTCGAGCCGTTCGAGGTCGCCTGGGACGCCTCGGCCGCCGAGAAGGGCGGCTGGTCCAGCTTCATGGCGAAGGAGATCGCCGAGGAGCCGGATGCGGTGGCCAACACGCTGCGCGGCCGCCTGGTCGACGGCGCGGTGCACATCCCCGAGCTCGACGGCCTGGGAGACGAAGTGCTCGCCGAGATCGACCGCATCACGATCATCGCCTGCGGCACCGCGGCCTACGCCGGCATGGTCGGCTCGTACGCCATCGAGAAGTGGGCGCGCGTTCCCGTCTCCGTCGAGCTCAGCCACGAGTTCCGGTACCGGGAGCCGGTCATCACCGACCGCACGCTGGTGATCTCGATCAGCCAGTCGGGCGAGACCATGGACACGCTCATGGCGGTCAAGTACGCCCGCGAGGCCGGCGCGAAGGCGATCTCGGTCTGCAACACACAGGGTGCGACGATCCCGCGCGAGTCGGATGCAGCGCTCTACACGCACGCCGGTCCCGAGGTCGCGGTGGCCTCGACGAAGGCGTTCGTGGCCCAGATCACGGCCCTCTACCTCTTCGGGCTGCACCTCGCACGGGTGCGCGGAACGCTCAGTGCCGTCGCGCAGCGCGACGCGATCGCCGAGCTCGCCGCGGTCCCCGACAAGATCGCCACGGTGCTCGAGTCGCACGAGACGATCGCCCAGCTGGCCAAGTGGATGTCCGACACCCGCTCGGTGCTGTTCCTCGGTCGCCACGTCGGATACCCGATCGCGCTCGAGGGCGCGCTCAAGCTCAAGGAGCTGGCGTACATCCATGCAGAGGGTTTCGCCGCGGGCGAGCTCAAGCACGGTCCGATCGCGCTGATCGAGCCCGGCCAGCCCGTGTTCGTCGTCGTCCCCAGCCCGCGCTGGTCCGACGAGATGCACAAGAAGGTCGTCTCGAACATCCAGGAGATCCGCGCTCGGGGCGCCCGCGTGATCGCGATCGCCGAGGCCGGCGACGCCGCTGTGCTGCCGTTCGCCGACGAGGTCATCCGCATCCCGCTCGCTGCGCCGCTGTTCGAGCCGCTGCTGGCCGTGGTGCCGCTGCAGATCTTCGCGATGGAGCTCTCCTCCGCCAAGGGGCTCGACGTCGACCAGCCGCGCAACCTGGCCAAGTCGGTCACGGTCGAATAGCCGAAAGCACGTCAGTCATGATCGCCGGTATCGGGGTCGACGTGGTCGACCTGCAGAGGTTCACACGGGCGATCGAGCGCACCCCGCGCCTGCGCGAGCGACTGTTCACCGACTCCGAGCGGTCGCTGCCCGTGCACTCGCTCGCCGCGCGGTTCGCGGCGAAGGAGGCGCTGATCAAGGCGCTCGGCGACTCGGAGGGCGTGCGCTGGCACGACATGGAGATCGTCCCCGATGAGGAGCGCAACCCGGGCTTCGTGCTGCACAACGTCGTCGAGGGCGTCGTGCGCGACCGCGGCATCACGTCGATCCACGTGTCGATGACGCACGACGCCGGCATCGCGATGGCGTTCGTCGTGACGGAGATCGACGGGGGAGCCGGTCGTGGCTGACGGCACGCAGACCCCGGGGGATGCCACCCGTCAGGCGCCGGCCGAGAAGCCGGAGGCCGCGTTCCGCGAGGCCGTGATCGACCTCGGCGCGCTGACCGCGAACGTGGCCCACCTGCGCGAACTGGTCGGCACGGAGCACGTGATGGCGGTCGTCAAGGCGAACGCGTACGGCCACGGCGCCGTCGAGTGCGCGCGTGCTGCTCTGGCCGGGGGCGCCGATTGGCTGGGCGTCGCCGACCTGACCGAGGCGGTCCAACTGCGGGATGCCGGGATCGAGGCGCCCCTGCTGGCGTGGCTGCACGACCCGGACGCGGACTTCGCTCCGGCGATCGAGGCGGGCGTCGACATCGGGGTCTCGTCGATCGCGCAGCTCGACGCGGTCGCGGACGCCCGGCGCGCACTCGTCGCGGCGGGGCGTCTCCACGGTCAGGCGCTGGTGCAGCTGAAGCTCGAGACGGGGCTGAGCCGAAACGGCATCTCCGAGCCGGAGTGGGCGGCGACCTTCGCGCGCGCCCGTGCCCTCGAGAAATCCGGCGACATCGTGGTGCGCGGCATCTTCAGCCACGTCTCGAACGCGTCGCCGGACGACGACGCGGCGGCGATCGACACGTACACGCGCGGTCTCGGGGTGGCCGCGGCTGCGGGGCTCGAGCCCGAGCTGCGTCATCTCGCCGCCTCCGCCGCCGCGCTGAGCCTCCCGGACGCCCGGTTCAATCTCGTACGGCTCGGCATCGGAATCTACGGGCTCTCCCCGTTCGCCGGCCGGTCGAGCGCCGATCTGGGCCTGCGTCCGGTGATGACCCTGCGCGGGCGGGTCGCCGCCGTGCGCCGGGTGCAGGGCGGAACCGGCGTCTCGTACGACTACACGTATCGGACGAGTTCGGAAACGACGCTCGCCCTCGTGCCGCTCGGGTACGCCGAAGGCATCCCGCGGCACGCCTCCGGCCGCGCATCGGTGTCGATCGCGGGCGGTACCTTCCGGATCGCCGGACGCGTCGCGATGGACCAGTTCGTCGTCGACGTCGGCGATCACGATGTGCAGGTCGGCGACGAGGTCGTGCTGTTCGGCGATCCGGCGACCGGCGTGCCGTCGGCCGACGACTGGGCGGAGGCGGCCGGCACGATCAACTACGAGATCGTGACCAGGATCGGCGCCCGCGTGCGCCGCACCTACGTGGGGCGGCGATGACGGGCACGCTGCAGCCGCCCGTCGAGCGCGTCGTACCCACCGCCGACGGGATGCACGTGCTCGGCATCGAACTCGCCGGTGTGTTGCGGGCGGGAGACCTGGTCGTGCTCAGCGGTCCGCTGGGGGCGGGCAAGACGACCTTGACCCGCGGGATCGGCGATGGGCTCCAGGTTCGCGGACCGGTGACGAGCCCGACGTTCGTGCTGGCGCGCACGCATCCGAGCCTGGTCGGGGGAGCGCCGCTGGTGCACGTCGACGCCTACCGGCTGAGCAGCGCGCTCGAGCTCGACGACCTCGACATCGACTTCGCCCGGTCGATCGTCGTCGTCGAATGGGGCAGCGGGATGCTCGACGGCATCGCCGAGTCGTGGCTGGAGGTCGACATCGTCCGTCCGACCGGAGCGCACGGCGCTCCCGGCGCCGAGATGTCGCCCGCGGCCGACGACGATGATCCCACCGAGGATCCCGACCCGGACGACGAACTCGACGCCGACGAGCCGCGCCGCGTCGTCATCATCGGATACGGCCCGCGCTGGCAGTCGCCGCCGCTCGCCTAGGCTGGAATCATGCTTCTCGCGATCGACACCTCCGCAGGAACGAGTGTCGCCGTCGTCGATCGGGACGGCGGGGTGCTCGCCGAACGCACGGAACCCGACACGATGCGGCACGCCGAGGTCGTCGGCGAGCTGATCGAGGCGGTGCTGCGGGAGTCCGGCGTGGCCGTCGCGGCGCTCTCCGGCGTGGTCGCCGGGATGGGTCCCGGCCCGTTCACTGGCCTGCGCGTCGGCATCGCCGCGGCCAAGGCGTTCGCTTTCGGCGCGGGCAAGCCGCTCGTCCCCGTGGTCAGCCACGACGCCGTGGCATTCGAACGCTACGCGGCCGGACACGAGGGGCCGCTGCTCGTCGTGACCGACGCCCGACGCCGCGAGCTGTACTGGTCGACCTACACCGGCGTCGACGACGCGGGTCTGCCGATCCGCTCCGACGGCCCCGGCCTGAGCCGCCCCGATCGGCTCCCCGAGACCGACCCCACGCAACCGGACCCAGCCCGCGTCGATGCGCGCATCGTGTCGGCCGGCTCGCTCGGGATGCTCGCCGAACTGCTGTACGCGAACGGCCGGCCCTTCGCCGCCGACGAGCCGCTCTACCTGCGCTCGCCGGACGTCACACTCTCGAGCGGCCCCAAGCGGGTGAGCGCGTGACCGCCTGGCAGCTGCGCCGCGCGACGCCCGACGACGTCGCGGCGATCATGGAGCTCGAGCGCTCGACGTTCACGACCGACGCCTGGTCGGAGCACTCGATGTTGTCCGAGGTCCGTAGCGAGCACACCTACTACCTGGTGGCCTTCGAGCCCGAGCATCCGGAGCGCATCGACGGGTACGCGGGCCTGCTGTCGCCTGCGGGAGCCGCCGAAGGAGACATCCAGACCATCGCCGTCGCTCCCGCCGCTCGGCGCCACGGCCTCGGCCGCGCACTGATGCTGGCGCTGATCGGCGAGGCGCGCAAACGCGGCGCCCGTGAGGTGTTCCTCGAGGTGCGCGCCGACAATCCGGCGGCCCAGACGCTCTACCGGGCGCTCGGCTTCGAGGAGATCGGCGTGCGACCGCGCTACTACCAGCCCGACGACGTGGACGCGATCGTGATGCGCCTCATCGTCCCGACCCCGGAGACGACCGTCGCATGAACCGCGAGAATCCGCTGGTGCTCGGCATCGAGACCTCCTGCGACGAGACCGGGATCGGGATCGTGCGGGGAGACACCCTGCTCGCCAACACCATCGCCTCGTCGATGGAGGAGCACGCCCGCTACGGCGGCGTCGTTCCCGAGGTGGCGGCCCGTGCGCACCTCGAGGCGCTCACGCCGACGCTCCGCACCGCCGTGGCGGACGCGGGCATCGAGCTGGCCGACATCGACGCGGTGGCGGTGACGAGCGGTCCGGGCCTGTCCGGCGCCCTGATGGTGGGCGTCGGGGCGGCGAAGGCGCTCGCGGTGTCGCTCGGCAAGCCCATTTACGCCGTCAACCACCTCGTCGGACACGTCGGGGCCGACCTCCTCGACGCGCACGGCGGGCCGGGGCATCCGGTCGAGCTCCCGACGATCGCCCTGCTCGTCTCGGGCGGGCACACCTCGCTGCTGCTCGTGCGCGACCTGGTCTCCGATGTGGAACTGCTCGGCGAGACGATCGACGACGCCGCCGGTGAGGCCTTCGACAAGGTCGCCCGCGTGCTGGGGCTGCCCTACCCGGGCGGACCGCAGATCGACCGGGTCGCCGCGGGCGGCGATCCGCGTGCCATCCGTTTTCCGCGTGGGCTCACCAAGCCGAAAGACCTGGACGCGCACCGGTACGACTTCTCGTTCTCCGGCCTCAAGACGGCCGTCGCCCGCTGGGTGGAGCAGCGGCAGGATGCGGGCGAGCCGGTGCCGGTCGCCGATGTCGCGGCGAGCTTCCGCGAGGCGGTCGTCGACGTGCTGCTCACGAAGGCGCTCGCCGCCTGTCGCGACTACGACGTGCCGCGCCTGCTGCTCGGCGGCGGCGTGGTCGCCAATGCGCGCATCCGGGAGGTCGCGGTCGAGCGCACCGAGGCGGCCGGAGTCGCGCTGCGCATCCCGGCGCTCTCGCTCTGCACCGACAACGGTGCGATGATCGCGGCGCTGGCCGCGCAGCTCATCCGGGCCGGGCACGAGCCGAGCACGCTCGGCTTCTCGGCCGATTCGACGCTGCCGGTCACGGAGATCCAGGTCACGCGCTGAGCGGATGCGGTCCGGTCGGATGGGCTCCGGTCGGATGCGCGCAGGGCGCCGCCAGCGGTCCCGCCGTCCCGCGGTCTGAACCCTGTGGTACCAGGGTGCCGAATCCGGCTCCCGGCCTGACCAGACCGGCCCGGCCGGAATACCCTGGGATGACAGCGCTCGCGCGGGTCTCGTTGACACCTCTGAGGGCGCCTGCCACTATGGCTGCGATACAGGAACCTCTCAGAATTCGAAGGAGATTGGCCTCATGACCGACCCGAACGTGCCCGCGGAGCCGACGGACCCCGCAGCCGGAAACGGCGCAGTTCCGCCCGCCCCGACGGACGACACCACCGGCGCGGTTCCCCCCACGCCTCCCGTCTCCGACGCGGCAGCCGCTGCTGCCGCTCCCGCCCCGGTCGAGGGCGCACCCGCTCCGGCCGCACCGCCGGTCCCGCCGGCCCCGCCCGCTCCGGGCTACGGTCAGCAGGCGCCGTACGGTCAGCCTGCGTACGGACAGCCCGCTTACGGTCAGCAGCCGCAGCAGCCGTACGGTCAGCCCGGTCAGCCCGGCGCTCCCGCCTACGGCCAGCAGCCACAGCAGCCGTACGGCCAGCCCGCCTACGGGCAGCCGGCGCCTGGCTACGCGCAGCCGTACGCCCCTCAGGTGAAGTCGCCCGTGCTGAGCATCCTGTCGATGGTCGGCGGCATCCTGAGCGTCGTGCTCGCCTGGGTGTACGGCCTCGGCTTCCCGTTCGGCGTCGCGGCCGTGATCCTCGGATTCATCGGCCGCAAGAAGGAGCCGGCGGCGAAGGGATTCTGGCTCACCGGCATCATCACCGGTTTCGTGGGGATCGCGATCGCGATCGTCGAGTGGGCGGTCATCATCATCGCCCTGATCGCGTTCTCGACCTACCGCGGCAGCTACACGTACTGAGCCCGGCCTCACCAGAGGCACGAACGGCCGGTCGGCGCACAGCGTCGGCCGGCCGTTCTGCGTGTCCGGGGCCGCTCAGGCGGGCAGCCGCTCCACCAGGAGCGCGGTGTGCCGCCCCGCGACGCGCGTGAGCACCACGGTGGCAGAGCCCGACCCGCTGAGCGACAGGCGCTTGCGCAGGGCGGCGGGGTTGACATCCACCCCGCGCTTCTTGATCTCGAGGGTGCCGATGCCGCGCTGCCGGAGCGCCCGCTTGAGCTCCTTCTCCTGGAAGGGGAGGGTCTCGATCACGCGGAATCCCGTGGCGAAGGGTGTGGAGGTGGCGTCGTCGGACGTGAGGTAGGCGATGCCGTCGGAGAGCATCCTGGCGTTCAGCGAGCGCGCGAGGTCGCCGATCAGGCGGGCCCGGATGACGGCGCCGTCGGGCTCGTAGAGATAACCGCCGAGCGGGCCGGCCTCGACGTCTTCGCTGTCGGACGGCGCCGTCAGCTCGCTGGCCTCGTCGCCGTGCAGCACGAGGGCGGCGCGACGGATGCCCGACCGGGCGAGCGCGCCGAACCAGAGGCCCATCTCGACCAGCTGGCCGTCGACCGACACCCACTGCGCCTCGGCGCCCGTCGGGATGAGGTCGCGGTCGAGTCCGGGGCCGAGCTTCACGCCGACGGACCGGCCGGTTCCGAGCTCGAAGGCGAAGCCGAGCGACGGGGAGTAGTCGTCGGGGTCGGTGAGTCGCGCGGTCTGCCCGTGGCCGGCGGTGCGGCGGGCGGGATCGAGGAAGACGCCGTCGATCCCGTGCAGGTCTGCGTCTTCGGCCAGCCCGTGCTCGACGGTGGCGTTGTCGAACGGGGCGAGGTTGTAGCTCGCGATGGCCGCGGTGACCTCGTCGGCCTCGACGGCGGTCACCTCGAGGTCGAGCGCGGCGAGCGACATGGCGTCGCCGCCGATCCCGCAGCCGAGGTCGGCGACCCGGGTGAGCCCGGCGGCCGCGAAGCGCCCGGCATGCCGGGCGGCGACGGGAAGCCGCGTCGCCTGCTCGAGGCCGGCCTCGGTGAAGAGCATCCGGTCGGCGAAGGGACCGAACTTGGCGGCGGCTTTCGTGCGCAGCTTGGACTGCGTGAGCACGGCCGCCACGAGCCCCGGCGGATGCCCGGCCTTGCGCAGCTCGGTGACCAGCGCGAGCACATCCGATTTCGAGTGGTACGGGGGGAGGGAGTCGAGCAGCCGCAGCCCCTCGGGCGACAGCAGCTCGACCAGCTCAGACCGTTCCATGGCTTCACGCTACCCTCTTGGCACTCACGTTGCGTGACTGCTAATGAACCCTCTAAACTCGTGTTAGCACTCTCCGTGCGAGTGTGCTAACTCCAGTCTTCACGTCAGTGTTAGTTCAAGAAAGAGGTCAACCGTGTCGGTCTCCATCAAGCCGCTCGAGGATCGCATCGTTATCAAGCAGGTCGAGGCTGAGCAGACCACTGCTTCGGGTCTTGTCATCCCCGACACCGCCAAGGAGAAGCCCCAGGAGGGCGAGGTCGTGGCGGTGGGCCCCGGCCGTATCGACGACAACGGCAACCGCGTTCCGCTCGACGTCGCCGTCGGCGACAAGGTCATCTACTCCAAGTACGGCGGAACCGAGGTCAAGTTCGGTGGAGAGGACTACCTCGTCCTCTCGGCTCGCGACGTTCTGGCCGTCATCGTCCGCTGACGATCGGCTCTGAAGGCCCGGATGCTCAGGCATCCGGGCCTTCGTCGTCTGTGCGTAGAATCACCAGGTGTCCTCGAGCGAAACAGAACCAGCCGTCGCCGTCGCCGTCGCCAAGCCGTTGACGGAGCATCGCCGATCCGGGCTGATCTATGCGATCTCGGCGTACGTGCTGTGGGGCATCCTGCCCATCTACTTCCTCTCGCTGGTGCCGGCCAGCGCCTTCGAGATCGTGGCGTGGCGCGTTCTCTTCTCGCTCGTCTTCTGCGCCATCCTGCTCACCGTCACGCGCAAGTGGCGGGCCTTCGCCACGCTCCTCACCAACAAGCGCGTCGTCTTCACCATGGGGGTGGCCGGCGCCCTCATCTACGTGAACTGGCAGACGTATGTGCTCGCGACGGTCTCCGGCCACGTGGTCGAGGCGGCCCTCGGTTACTTCATCAACCCGATCGTCACGGTCTTTCTCGGAGTGATCGTGCAGCGCGAGAAGCTGCGCGTCGCCCAGTGGGTCGCGGTGGGCATCAGCATCATCGCGGTGGTCGTGCTGGCGGTCGGGTACGGCTCCATCCCGTGGATCGCTCTCATCCTCGCGTTCTCGTTCGGCCTCTACGGCCTCATCAAGAAGCGCGTCGGGCCGTCGGTCGACGCGGTGTCCGGGCTCACGCTCGAGACGCTGTGGCTCACCCCGGTCGCGATCGTCCAGCTCGTCGTCGTCGGGGCGACCGTCGGCATCACGATCGGCACGATCAGCGTCTGGCACACCGTCGCGATGGCGGGCGCGGGAGTGATCACCGCTGTGCCGCTGCTCTTCTTCGCCGCGGCGTCGCGCCGGCTCCCGCTGGTCTACATGGGCTTCATCCAGTACTTCGCCCCGTTCATCCAGTTCCTGGTCGGCGTGGTGGTGCTCCACGAGGCGATGCCGCCCGAGCGCTGGGTCGGGTTCAGCATCGTCTGGCTCGCCCTCCTCATCCTGGCGATCGACCTCGTCGCGTCCGCGCGCTCGAACCGCAGGACCGCCGCCCTCGACGTCGCGACCGTGGAATAACGCTCAGGGTTCTGCCGTTAGCATTGAGTATCCGTGGCGCTGGTGGCGGGCGGATTCTCCCATTCCTCGCGACGCTCTAAGGGGTGAAATGGATCAGACGGATCCGTTCGGCTTCATCGGATTGACCTACGACGACGTGATGCTCCTGCCCGGGCACACCGACGTCATCCCGAGCGAGGCGGACACGTCCTCCCGGCTCACCAAGCGCATCACGGTGGCGTCCCCGCTGCTGTCGAGCGCGATGGACACGGTGACCGAGTCGCGCATGGCGATCGCCATGGCGCGCAACGGCGGCATCGGCATCCTGCATCGCAACCTCTCGATCGAAGACCAGGCGGCGCACGTCGACAAGGTCAAGCGGTCCGAGTCGGGCATGATCACCAACCCCGTCACCACCACCCCCGACGCAACCGTCGAAGAGGTCGACCAGCTCTGCGGTCAGTTCCGTGTGAGCGGCCTGCCGGTGGTCGAGGGCGATGGAACCCTCGTCGGCATCATCACCAACCGCGACATGCGCTTCGTCTCGCCGTTCGAGCGCACGACCACGTATGTGCGCGATGTCATGACCCGCCAGCCGCTGATCACCGCTCCGGTCGGCATCGATCCCGACTCCGCTGTGGCGATCTTCGCCCAGCACAAGATCGAGAAGCTCCCGCTCGTCGACGCCGACGGCAAGCTCAGCGGTCTCATCACGGTCAAGGACTTCGACAAGAGCGAGAAGTACCCCAACGCCACCAAGGACGACGAGGGCCGCCTGCGGGTGGGCGCGGCGATCGGCTTCTTCGGCGACGCGTGGGAGCGCGCGATGGCGCTCGTCGACGCGGGCGTCGACGTGATCGTCGTCGATACGGCCAACGGCGACAGCGCCGGCGTGCTCGACATCATCCGCCGGCTGAAGGCGGAGCCGCGCGCGGCGCACGTCGACATCATCGGCGGCAATGTGGCCACGCGGGCCGGCGCACAGGCTCTGATCGACGCCGGCGCGGACGCGATCAAGGTCGGCGTCGGACCGGGCTCGATCTGCACCACGCGCGTCGTCGCGGGCGTCGGCGTGCCTCAGGTCACCGCCGTCTACGAGGCGTCGCTCGCCGCCCGTGCGGCCGGTGTGCCGCTCATCGCCGACGGCGGTCTGCAGTACTCCGGCGACATCGCCAAGGCGCTCGTCGCCGGCGCCGACACCGTGATGCTCGGCTCGCTGCTCGCCGGAACGGCCGAGTCGCCCGGCGATCTCGTGTTCGTCAACGGCAAGCAGTTCAAGAACTACCGCGGCATGGGATCGCTCGGCGCTCTGCAGACGCGCGGCAAGAAGACCTCGTACTCGCGCGACCGCTACTTCCAGGCGGACGTGCCGAGCGACGAGCAGCTCATCGCCGAGGGCATCGAGGGACAGGTGCCGTATCGCGGACCGCTGTCGGCCGTCGCCTACCAGCTGATCGGCGGCCTGCGGCAGTCGATGTTCTACGTGGGTGCGCGCACGATCGCCGAGCTCAAGGAGCGCGGCAAGTTCGTGCGCATCACGGCGGCCGGACTCAAGGAGTCGCACCCGCACGACATCCAGATGGTGGTCGAGGCGCCGAACTACCGCCGCTGACCCGCGGCTCACGTCGCTGACCCGCCTGACCTCCACAACTCCGGAAGATCCCGCCTCACCGCGGCGAGCTTCCGGAGTTGTGCGTTAATCGACGGGGTGTCGAGCGAGAGTTCCGGAATTGCGGACGGGGCGACCGCGGGTCGACGGGACGAGCGCGGTCGTCTATTCTGGAAGGCTCGTTCGACGCGGGCGCCCCGCACCAGGGCTCGCACCGAATGAAAGCACTCCCGTGGGATACATCGACGTCGCCGGAATCGGCTATTCACTCGCCGACGGCCGTCCGCTGCTCGACGACGTCTCGTTCCGCGTGGGGGAGGGCAGCGTATCGGCGCTCATCGGCGCGAACGGGGCGGGCAAGTCGACGCTGCTGCGCATCATCCGGGGCGAGCTGAAGGCCGACACCGGCAGCATCGGGATCGACGGCGGCCTCGGGGTGATGGACCAGTTCGTCGGGCATGTGCGCGACGACCGTACGGTGCGCGACCTCCTCGTGTCGGTCGCGCCGCGCGCCGTGCGCGCGGCGGCGGAGGCGCTGACTGCGGCCGAGGAGGCCATCATCGAGCGCGACGAGACCGACACCCAGCTCCGCTACGCGTCGGCCCTTGCCGACTACGCGGATGCGGGCGGCTACGAGCAGGAGGTCGTCTGGGACCACTGCACGATGGCCGCCCTCGGCATCCCGTTCGAGCGCGCCCAGTACCGGGGCCTCCGGTCGCTGTCGGGAGGCGAGCAGAAGCGTCTCGTGCTCGAGGCGTTGCTGCGAGGGCCGGAGCAGGTGCTGCTGCTCGACGAGCCGGACAACTATCTGGATGTGCCGGCGAAGCGCTGGCTCGAGGAACAGCTGCGTGCGACCCAGAAGACCGTGCTGCTGGTCTCGCACGACCGGGAACTGCTGGCGAACGCCGCCGACCGGATCGTGACACTCGAACTCGGCGCGGCCGGCAACACCACCTGGACCCACGGCGGCGGCTTCGCCGGCTACCACCAGGCGCGCGACGACCGGATGGCCAGGCTCGAGGAGCTGCGCCGGCGCTGGGACGAGGAGCACGCGAAGCTGAAGGCCCTCGTGCTGCGGCTGTGGGAGAAGGCGAAGTACAACAGTGATGTCGCACCTGCGTACCGCGCCGCTCAGACGCGACTGGCGAAGTTCGAGGAGGCCGGTCCTCCGCAGCTGCGCCCGCGCGAGCAGGAGGTGACGATGCGCCTCACCGGTTCGCGGACGGGTCGTCGCGTCGTCGAGTGCTTCGATCTGGAACTCACCGGGCTGATGCGCGCATTCAGTGCGGAGATCTGGTTCGGCGAGCGGGTGGCCGTGCTCGGGTCGAACGGGTCGGGCAAGTCGCACTTCCTTCGGCTCCTCGCCGCGGGCGGCACCGATCCGGATCCGGCGGCCGGGCACCTCGCCTCGGCGGAGCAGTCGGGCCCTCCCGTCGCGCACTCGGGCGTCGCGAAGCTCGGCGCGCGCGTGGTGCCGGGGCTGTTCGCGCAGGCGCACGAGCATCCGGAGCTGGTGGGCCGCACCCTGCTGGAGATCCTGCACCGCGGCGACGACTTCCGTTCGGGGATGCCCAGGGACGCGGCCAGCCGGGTGCTCGACCGCTACGGGCTCGCCGCCTCGAGCGAGCAGACGTTCGAGTCGCTCTCGGGCGGCCAGCAGGCGCGGCTACAGATCCTGCTGCTCGAGCTGTCGGGCGCGACGCTGTTGCTGCTCGACGAGCCGACGGACAACCTCGACCTCGTCTCCGCCGAGGCGCTGGAGGAGGGTCTGCGCGGGTTCGAGGGCACGGTGATCGCCGTGACGCACGACCGCTGGTTCGCGCGCGGGTTCGACCGCTACCTGGTGTTCGGCGCCGACGGGGGCGTGTACGAGTCGGATGAGCCGGTGTGGGACGAGGCGAGGGTGGCCCGGGTGCGGTGAGGCCCGGGAGATCCGGGCAGGCTGGCGGGTCCGGTCAGGGCCGCACCGAGGCGAGCCGGAGCACGGCCTCCGTGAGCACCGACGGGGAGCAGGCGAAGTTCAGCCGGGCGAACCCGGCGCCCTCGCGCCCGAAGTCGGGACCGGGCACGAGCGCGACCCGCGCCTCGTCGAGCGCCAGCCCTGCCGGTTCGACACCCCAGTCGAGCGGGCGGAAGTCGAGCCACGCCAGGTAGCTCGCCCGTGGCTCGCGGTAGCGTACCTCGGGCAGGTACTGCGTGAGCAACTGGGTGAGGAGCGCCCGATTCGCCTCCACCGCGGCGAGCATCCCGCCCAGGCACGCACGCGAATCGCGGTACGCCGCTTCGGTGGCGATCCTCCCGAAGAGGCTGGTGCGCTCCTCGACTTCGAACGGCAGCGTCGCGAGCACGCCGGCCATCCGGTCGCTCGCGGCGACGAACATCGCGCACTTGAGGCCGGCGAGGTTCCACGCCTTGCTCGCGGAGTGGGCGGCGATGCCGTGCTCGCGCGCGGCGTCCGACACGGAGAGGAACGGGGTGAACGTCGCGTCGGAGTGCGTGAGCGGCGCGTGCACCTCGTCGCTGACGACCACGGCGTCGTAACGGGCCGCCAGCTCGGCGACCGCGGCCAGTTCGCCGGCGCTGTGCACGAGCCCGAGCGGGTTGTGGGGGTTGCAGAGCAGGAAGGCGCGGGCGCCCGACGCGAAGGCGCGCTCGATGCCGTCGAGGTCGAGCGACCAGCCCGAGGCCGGGTCGACCGAGAGCGGCACCTCCTCGACGACGCCGCCCGCCTCGGTCACCATGCCGAAGAAGGGCGGATAGACCGGTGGGGTGATGATGACGCGGTCGCCGGGGGCGATCACCAGTCGCAGCGACTCGACGATCACCGAGCTGACGTCGGTCGTCGTGGTGACACGCGCGGGATCGACGTCCCACCCCCACGAGTTCCTGGCGAAATCGGCGAACGCCCGCTTGGCCGAGTCGTCGGGCCCGATGTATCCGGTGTCGGAGCGGCGCACGGCGGCGATCAGCGCCTCGGCGATGGGTTCCGCCAGGGGATAGTCCATCTCTGCGACGAACAGCGGGAGCACGTCATCCGGATACGCGCGCCACTTCTCGCTCGTCCTGGTGCGCAGTTTCTCGAGGGAGTCGGCTTCGATCGTCATGGTTCCACTCTGCCCGGCTCCGCCCGACGGCGCATCCTCGACGCCCTCGCCATAGACTGAACGGGTGAGTATGGAGATTGAGATCGGGCGCGCCAAGCGCGCTCGCCGCGTGTACGCCTTCGACGACATTGCGGTGGTGCCGAGCCGGCGCACCCGTGACCCCGAGGATGTCTCGGTCTCGTGGTCGATCGACGCGTACCAGTTCTCCATCCCGTTCCTCGCGGCCCCGATGGACTCGGTGGTCTCGCCGACCACCGCGATCATGATGGGCCAGCTGGGCGGTCTGGGCGTTCTCGACCTCGAGGGCGTGTGGACGCGGTACGAGGACCCGGAGCCGCTGCTCGCGGAGATCCGCCAGCTTCCGGCCGCCAAGGCGACCTCGCGCATGCAGGAGATCTACTCCGAGCCGATCAAGCCGGAACTCGTCACGAGCCGTCTCGCGGAGATCCGCGAGGCCGGCGTCACAGTCGCCGGCGCCTTGTCGCCGCAGCGCACCCAGGAACTGTACGAGACCGTGGTGGCGGCGGGCGTCGACCTGTTCGTGATCCGCGGCACGACGGTGTCGGCCGAGCACGTGTCGAAGAACGTCGAACCCCTGAACCTCAAGAAGTTCATCTACGAGCTCGACGTGCCGGTCATCGTCGGCGGGGCGGCCACCTACACGGCCGCGCTGCACCTGATGCGCACCGGCGCGGCCGGGGTCCTCGTCGGCTTCGGCGGTGGCGCCGCCTCCACGACGCGCTCGACCCTCGGCATCCACGCGCCGATGGCTACGGCCGTCGCCGACGTCGCCGGCGCACGCCGCGACTACATGGACGAGTCCGGCGGCCGCTACGTGCACGTCATCGCGGACGGCGGGCTCGGCAGCTCGGGCGACATCGTCAAGGCGATCGCCTGCGGCGCCGACGCGGTGATGCTCGGCTCCACGCTCGCCCGCGCCACCGACGCCCCCGGCGGCGGCTGGCACTGGGGTGCGGAGGCGCACCACGCGCAGCTGCCCCGCGGCAACCGGGTCGAGGTGGGCCAGGTCGCCCCGCTCGAGGAGATCCTCTACGGCCCGGCACCCGTCGCCGAGGGAACGGCCAACCTGGTCGGCGCACTGCGTCGCTCGATGGCCACCACCGGCTACTCCGACCTGAAGGAGTTCCAGCGCGTCGAAGTCGTCGTCGCGCCGTACAACGCGCACTGAACATCGGCCGATGGCGGCCGAGAGGGAGAGAACGATGGTCACGACCAGATCCACCTCACAGCCGGCTGTGTCGTCCACGTCACGGCTCGGCCCGGCCGAACGTGCGGACGCGATAGCGGCACTGAAGGACACCGAGCTCGACATCCTCGTGGTCGGCGGCGGCATCGTCGGAACGGGCAGCGCGCTCGATGCGGTGACCCGCGGGCTCTCGGTCGGCCTCATCGAGGCGCGCGATTTCGCATCCGGCACCTCGAGCCGGTCCTCGAAGCTCGTGCACGGCGGCATCCGCTACCTCGAGCAGCTCGACTTCCGGCTGGTGCGTGAGGCCCTGATCGAACGCGGGCTGCTGCTGCAGCGCATCGCGCCGCACCTCGTGAAGCCCGTGCGGTTCCTCTACCCGCTCAAGAAGCGCGTCATCGAGCGTGCCTATGTGGGCGCCGGCATGATGCTCTACGACATCTTCTCGTACACCGGACTGCGTCCCCCGGGCGTCCCGCACCACCGCCACCTGTCCAAGCGGCAGGTGATGCGCTCGATCCCGAGCCTGGCGAGCGACGCCCTGGTCGGCGGCATCACGTACTATGACGCGCAGGTCGACGACGCCCGGTACGTGGCGAACCTCGCGCGCACGGCCGCGCACTACGGGGCGAACGTGGCGAGCCGAGTGCGCGCGGAAGGCTTCATCAAGGTCGGCCAGCGCGTGGTCGGCGTGCAGGCGCACGACCTCGAGACCGACGAGCGGTTCGAGATCCGCGCGAAGCAGGTCGTCAACGCCACCGGCGTTTGGACGGACGACACGCAGGCGATGGTGGGGGAACGCGGCCAGTTCAAGGTGCGCGCCTCGAAAGGCATCCACCTCGTCGTGCCGCGCGACCGGTTCCAGTCGAAGATGGGCCTGCTGCTGCGCACCGAGAAGAGCGTGCTCTTCGTCATCCCGTGGGGCCGTCACTGGCTGATCGGCACGACGGACACCGACTGGCACCTCGACAAGGCCCACCCGGCGGCGACGGCGGCGGACATCGACTATCTGCTCGCGCACGTGAACTCGGTGCTCGCCATCCCGTTGACCAGGGAGGACGTCGAAGGCGTCTACGCCGGCCTGCGCCCGCTGCTCGCCGGTGAGTCGGAGCAGACCTCGAAGCTCTCCCGCGAGCACCTCGTCGCGCATTCGGTGCCCGGCCTGGTGGTGATCGCGGGCGGCAAGTGGACCACCTACCGGATCATGGCGAAGGACGCGATCGACGCGGCCGTGGACGCGCTCGACGGCAAGATCGCCAAGAGCACGACGGAGGAGATCGCGCTGGTCGGGGCCGAGGGGTACCAGGCCGCCTGGAACCGCCGCAACCGCATCGCCGACGAGAGCGGCCTGCACGTGGTGAGGATCGAGCACCTCCTCAACCGTTACGGCACGCTGGCCGAAGACATCCTGGAGCTGATCCGCGACGACCCGTCGCTCGCCGAGCCTCTGCCGGGCGCCGACGACTACGTCGGGGCCGAGGTGGTCTACGCGGCGTCGAACGAGGGCGCGCTGCACCTCGAGGACGTACTCGCCCGCCGCACCCGCATCTCGATCGAGGCGTGGGACCGCGGGGTCTCCGCCGCACCGGTCGCCGCTCGTCTGATGGCCGGCGTGCTCGGCTGGGACAAGGGCAGGGAGGACCGCGAGGTGCAGACCTACCTCAAGCGCGTCGCGGCCGAACGTGCGAGCCAGCTGCAGCCCGACGACGAGTCGGCCGACCGCATCCGGCTGGAGGCGCCCGACATCGTCGACGTCGATGCGGCGGCGGCGAAGGCGGCCAAGACGGCCCGCGCGTCGAACCGGGCCAGGGCGACGCGCAAGCCGGCGACGTCTGCAGCGCCGGCCGCGCCCGCTGCACCGGATGCGCCTGCAGCCCCGGATGCCCCGGATGCGCCTGCCGGAGACGGAGCGCCCGCCGCCGAGTGACGCGGGGCGCCGCCCGTCCGTACACCACCAACCCCGGAGCCGCCTTCAGGCGGCTCCGGTACGATTGACGTACTGCCCCCAAAACCTCTGGAGACGGAACATGGTTGACGTTCGACGGGTCAAGCTACCCGGAGTCGGGGTGCTGCATACGTTCGTGACCGACGACGGTGGAAAGGTCGGTGTCATCGCGCACCGGTCGGGTCACAGCGACCTGATCACCTTCTCCGATCACGAAGACGGCGCCGACGTGACCAAGGTGTCGCTGCGCCTGAACGAAGACGAAGCGCACACCCTCGCCGAGCTGCTCGGCGGCACGCAGATCACCGAGTCGCTCACGGCTCTCGACCAGATCCCCGGTCTCAGCATCGACTGGTTCACGGTCGACTACGACGACTACATCGCCGGCCAGCCCCTCGGTGCACCCGCCGATCGCGGCCTCGTCGGCCTCACGGTCGTCGCGGTCGTGCGCGGTGACTCCGCGAATCCCGCGCCGGCCCCCGACTTCAAGGTCTTCCCCGGCGACACGCTGGTCGTCGCCGGCTCCCCGGAGAAAGTCGCGAAGGCGTTCTCCTTCTTCCGCACAGGCGAGCTTCCCGCTCGCGTGACCGCAGACGCGCCGCCCGGGGGATAAGCAATGCATCTCGGCGAAGACCTCATCGTTCTCGGCGTCCTCCTGCTCGTGGCCTACGTGCTCGGGCGCCTCGGCAAGCTGGTGGGTCTCCCCGCGATACCCATCTACATGCTCGTCGGCTTGCTCGCGAGTCCCCACACCGGATGGTTCCCGCTCAACTTCGAATCGCACTACATCGAACTGATCGCGATCTTCGGGCTGATCCTGCTCCTGTTCAATCTGGGGCTCGAGTTCGACCAGGACGAGTTCTTCGGCAACTTCGGCAAGCTGATCATCTCCGGCGGCTCCTACATCGTCGTCAACATGGGCGTCGGCCTGATCTTCGGCTTCATGGTCGGCTGGGGCACCCGCGAGGCCCTGATCATCGCCGGCATGACGGCCACGTCGTCGAGCGCGATCGTCACCAAGCTGCTGATCGAGCTGAAACGCCTGGCGAACACCGAGACGCCGATGATCCTGGGCGTCACGGTGGTCGAGGACATCTTCATCGCGATCTACCTCGCGATCGTCTCGGTGGTGCTCAGCGGCGAGACGGACTTCTGGCCGATCGTCGCCAAGCTCGCGATCGCCTTCACCTTCCTGGTGGTGATGTTCACCATCGCGCGCTGGGGAGGACGGTTCGTCTCGCGGCTCTTCCGCACCAAGGACGACGAGCTCTTCACCATCCTGTTCTTCGGCTTCGCCGTGTTGTTCGCCGGCATCGGCGAGGTGCTGGGCGTGACCGACGCGATCGGGGCGTTCCTCATCGGTCTGGTGCTCGGCGCGACGAAGTACCACAAGAAGATCGAGCAGATCGCGATCCCGCTGCGCGACGTCTTCGCGGCCTTCTTCTTCCTCAACTTCGGCCTCGCGCTGAATCCGGCGCAGTTCCCGCAGGTCGTGGTGCCGGTGCTGCTCGCCGTGCTGCTCACGATCGTGCTCAACATCGGCGCCGGGCAGTTCGTCGCCTGGATCAACGGGCTCGGCGTGCAAGCGGGCATCAACACCACGGTCATCCTGCAGAACCGCGGCGAGTTCGCGCTGATCCTCGCGACGCTGTCGCTCAGCGCCGGACTCGACGAGCGCATCCAGCCGTTCGCGGGCCTCTACGTGCTGATCATGGCGGTGCTCGGCCCGGTGCTCGCAGCAAACTCCGAGAAGATCGGTGGGATGATTCTGCGGACCGGTCGATCCGGAAAGCGCCCCACGAAGGGCGCTGCGAAGCGCGACCCCATGCTCGACGAGGAGATCGCGCTGGTCGAGGCGGCGACAGCCGACCTCGATCCCGACGCGCGGTCCGACGACACGAAGAGCGCCATCGACCGTGTGGTCGAGCAGGCCATGCAGCAGCAGGACACCACCGGGGACCGAAAGCGGGACTGAACCATTAGCGAGACCACCGGAGACAGCGAGACGACGCTGTTCCAGATGATGCTGCGCCCACGCTGGATCGGCGCGCTGCTGCTGGCGCTCGCGCTGGCGGCCGGATTCGCGGCCCTCGGCCAGTGGCAGCTGGAACGGGCGGTGGAGTCGGGCAAGGTCATCGACGCGCCGAGCGAGTCGGTGCTCCCGCTCGCCTCCGTGGCGAAGCCGGACGGCCCGATCACCGACGAGGCGACCGGCCAGCTGGTGACGGTGACCGGATCGTTCGTCCCTGGCGACTACCAGCTGCTCGACGGCCGACTCAACAAGGGCACGGCAGGATGGTGGGTGGTCGCGCACGTGACGGTGGACGATGCCGCATCCGGGCATCCGGTCGCTCTAGCCGTCGCCCGGGGTTGGGCGGCCGACAAGGCCGCGGCCGAGTCGGTCATGGCGCGGCTCGCGAACGAGCAGCCGAGCCAGCAGACGATCGTGGGCCGGCTGCTGCCGACGGAGGCGCCGGAGGTGCCCGCCGATAAGAGCGACCCGACGCGGATGCGCACCATGTCGGTGGCGGCGCTGTACAACCTGTGGACCGGCGTCGACGGGGTCGACGTCTACTCGGCGTACGTCGTCGAGCGCACCCCGCCGCAGGGGCTGGTGAAGATCGATTCGCCGCCGCCCATCCAGGAGAGCACGCTCAACTGGCTCAACATCTTCTACGCGGCCGAGTGGATCATCTTCGCCGGCTTCGCGGTCTTCTTCTGGTACCGACTGGTGAAGGACGCGAAGGAGCGCGAAGACGAGGAACGCCAGCTCGCGCGCGAATCGGCCGCTGCCGCCGAGAAAGTAGAATAGGTCCATGCCCCTCGCTCCCAAATCAGAAGACTTCCCGAAGATCCGCGGGGCGCTCCGGTTCTACCAGGTCTTCGCCTACGTCACCGGCATCATGCTGCTGCTGCTGTGCGTCGAGATGATCATCAAGTACGGCATGGGCTACCAGCTGTTCGCGTTCAGCAACTACGGCGTCTTCGCGCTCGTCGACGTGAACGAGCCCGTCGCCCCCACCGGTCTCGACCTGAGCACGGGCATCCTGATCGCGCACGGCTGGCTGTACGTCGTGTACCTCTTCTCCGACTTCCGTCTGTGGAGCCTGATGCGCTGGAACTTCGCGAAGTTCGTGGCGATCGCCCTCGGCGGCGTCGTCCCGTTCCTGTCGTTCTTCGTCGAAGCACGCATCACCAAGCAGGTGAAGTCTTATCTGGCCGGCCGGGAGGCCGAAGAAGCGACCCTCGTGGAGGCATCAAATTAGCACCGACCCCGTTTTCTCCGAGATCCTGGGAGGGGCCGACGCGGCCAACCCGTCCGGTCCTGTTCTCGTCGTCGACTTCGGCGCGCAGTACGCCCAGCTGATCGCGCGGCGCGTCCGCGAGGCGAGCGTCTACTCGGAGATCGTGCCGCACACCGTCACGGCCGCCGAGGTCGCCGCCAAGAAGCCGTCGGGCATCGTGCTCTCCGGCGGACCGTCGAGCGTCTACGAAGAGGGCGCCCCGCAGCTCGACGAGGGCATCTTCGAGCTCGGCGTCCCCGTGCTCGGCATCTGCTACGGCTTCCAGGTGATGGCGACCGCCCTCGGCGGCGAGGTCGCGCACACCGGAGCGCGCGAGTACGGCTCGACCGCCGTGCGGATCAGCGAGTCGGGGGTGTTGCTCGACGGCCAGCCCGAGGAGCAGACCGCGTGGATGAGCCACGGCGACTCCGTGTCCCGTGCTCCGGAGGGCTTCGAGGTGCTGGCCTCGACCGACTCGACGCCCGTCGCCGCGTTCGCGAACGACGAGCGCAAGCTGTACGGCGTGCAGTGGCACCCCGAGGTGAAGCACTCGGCCTACGGCCAGGCCGTGCTCGAGAACTTCCTGCACCGCGCCGCCGGCATCCCGGCCGACTGGAACAGCGGCAACGTGATCGCCGACCAGGTGGCGGCGATCCAGGCGCAGGTCGGCTCGGGTCGCGTCATCTGCGCGCTCTCCGGCGGCGTCGACTCCGCCGTGGCGGCCGCGCTGGTGCACAAGGCGGTCGGCGACCAGCTGGTCTGCGTCTTCGTCGACCACGGACTGCTCCGCAAGGACGAGCGCCGTCAGGTCG
Source organism: Leifsonia poae (assembly GCF_027921845.1). GTDB lineage: Bacteria > Actinomycetota > Actinomycetes > Actinomycetales > Microbacteriaceae > Leifsonia > Leifsonia poae. The sequence goes on along the minus strand of NZ_BSEN01000001.1, from coordinate 592,593 downwards.
AAGAGGACTACGTGAAGGCCACCGGCGTTCGCCTCGTCACGATCGACGCCGAGAAGCAGTTCCTCGACGCGCTCGCCGGCGTGAGCGACCCCGAGACCAAGCGCAAGATCATCGGCCGCGAGTTCATCCGCACCTTCGAGCAGGCGCAGGCCGACCTGATCACCGAGGCCGCGAGCGAAGGCGACCCGATCCGCTTCCTGGTGCAGGGCACCCTCTACCCGGATGTGGTGGAGTCGGGCGGGGGCACGGGCACCGCGAACATCAAGAGCCACCACAACGTCGGCGGCCTTCCGGAAGACCTGCAGTTCGAGCTCGTCGAGCCGCTGCGGACCCTGTTCAAGGACGAGGTGCGTGCCATCGGCCGCGAGCTCGGTCTGCCCGAGGCGATCGTGGGACGCCAGCCGTTCCCCGGCCCCGGCCTGGGCATCCGGATCGTCGGCGAGGTGACGCACGAGCGCCTGGAGCTGCTCCGCGACGCCGACGCCATCGTGCGCGCCGAGCTGAGCGAGGCCGGCCTCGACGGCGAGATCTGGCAGTGCCCGGTCGTGCTGCTGGCGGATGTGCGCTCGGTGGGCGTTCAGGGCGACGGCCGCACCTACGGGCACCCGATCGTGCTGCGCCCGGTGTCGAGCGAGGACGCGATGACCGCGGACTGGACTCGTCTGCCGTACGAACTGCTCGCCAAGATCTCCAACCGCATCACGAACGAGGTCGACGGCGTCAACCGCGTCGTGCTCGACGTGACGTCGAAGCCGCCGGGAACGATCGAGTGGGAGTGACGCTCCCGTAGTGCCGGGCGACGGCGCTCTGTCACAACTCCGGAAGATCGGGGCCGAAAGGCTTCAGGCTTCCGGAGTTGTGGCGTTTCGGGCGGCGTGTCGCCCGGAGGTTCCGGAGTTGTGCGCCTGACACGGCGGGCGTGCGGGATGCGAAAGGGCCGGGGCTACGAAAGGGCCGGGACGAATCGTCGTCCCGGCCCTTTCGCGTGCGAGGTGTCGCTCGCAGGTTTGTGCTGTGCCGCGCTGGTCGCGTGTCGCTAGTTTCGCGCGATGGCGAAGATGCGCAGCAGTTCGAGGTACAGCCAGATCACGGTGAGCATGATGCCGAAAGCGCCCGCCCAGCCGACAGCACGCGGGGCGCGGTTCTTGACGCCCTGCTGGATCATGTCGAAGTCGAGCACCAGCGAGTAGGCGCACATGATGACGACGAGGACACCGATGATGAGACCGAGCGGGATGCCGAAGATCTTGACCGAGCCGCTGAGCCCCCACGGGTCGCTGTTGGCGCCGGTCCAGATGAGCACGAGGTTGATGAGGGAGAACACTACGTAGCCGATCATGGCGATCAGCCAGATCTTGGTGGCCTTGGCGGATGCGCGGATCTTGCCGCTCGCGAACAGGGCGAGGGTGACGCCGACGACCACGACCGTGCCGAGCACCGCCTGCACGACGACGCCGCTGGCGATCTCCTCGTAGAACCGCGAGATGCCGCCGATGAAGATGCCCTGAGCGCCGGCGTACGCGAGGGTCAGGCCGGCGGACGGGAGCTTCTTGCGGTTGTGGAAGATGTTGACGAAGGCCAGCACGAGGCCGACGACCATACCCGCGATCCACAGACCGGGCACGACCCAGCCGATGAGCGCACCGACGACCAGGATGCCGAAGCTGATGCCGGTCTTCTTGATGGTGTCTTCGACCGTCATGCGGTCGGTGTCTGCAGCGGTGGCCGACGGCGACGCGTACAGCTCCTGCAGCTGCTCAGCGCTCACAGTGGAGTTCATTGCGCTGGAGTTCTGGAAGGCCGGGGTCTGCGAGAAGGCCGGGTTCGAAGTAGCCATGGGTTCCTCTGCTCACGTTGTGGGTCCGGGAAGTCCGGGGTGGGTCAGTCCAATCTATCCGCTTGTTTTCTGAGAGTTCTGACAGATTGCCTTGAATCGACCAATACAGCGACCCACCGTGCCAGCCAGGCGCCCGCGATGACCACCAGGGTGCTCACCAGGATGGAGACCCAGCTCACCGAGTAATCGGTCACGGTGCGGGCGAGCACGATGCTCGACGCGATCGGCAGAACGAGCACGACGTACGACAGGAGCGGGCGCAGTCGCACGAGCAACCAGGCGGCGAGCGGTACGGCGAAGCACCACGCGAACGAGGCGCCGCCGAGCATGAGCCAGGTGAAGCCGAGCACCGGGACGACGACGGCGACGCGCCGCCCGATCCACGACGGCAGGAGTGCCCACCCTGCCGGCTGGATCAGGGAGCCGGCGAGCAGGAACGGCAGGCTGTACGCGGACGTGAGCAGGATGCAGCCGGTGCCGACCATGATGAGCACCAGCCCCGCGAGGAGCCGGGGCCGATATGCGCCCCAGTGCAGCTCCAGGCGGCTCGCGGGCTCGCTCCAGCCGGCTGCTGCGGAGGGCTCCCGGACGGACACGCGTTGATTCTGTCACCCGGATGAGCGGGCGACCAGCCCCCGACCGCGGGCTAGTATCGCTCCATGCGCGCGCATACAGGCCCCCTGATCATCGGTCATCGGGGCGCGTGCGGGTACCGCCCCGAACACACGGCGGCGGCCTACGAGCTCGCCTTCGCTCTCGGGGCGGACGCCGTGGAGCCGGACCTGGTCGCGTCGAAGGACGGCGTGCTCGTGCTGCGGCACGAGAACGAGATCTCGGGCACGACGGATGTCGCCGAGCATCCGGAGTTCGCGGCGAAGCGCACGACCAAGGAGGTCGACGGGGCGGAGGTCACCGGGTGGTTCACGGAGGATTTCACCTGGGCGGAGCTGACGACGCTGCGGGCGAAGGAGCGGCTGGGAGGCATCCGGCAGGCGAGCTCGACGTTCGACGGACGGTACCCGCTGCTGCGACTGAGCGACCTGTTCACGATCGTGGAGCGCGCGAGCGACGACGCGGCGCGACTGCTCGGGATCGTCGCCGAGCTCAAGCACGCGACGTACTTCGAGTCGATCGGCCTGCCCCTCGACGAGCTGTTCGCGAGCGAGTTGGGCGAGGCGGGCTGGTTCGACAACCCCGGGCTGGTGGTGGAGAGCTTCGAGAAGACCGTGCTGACCCGGCTGCACGGCCGCGGCTTCCGGGGCAAGCGGGTGTACCTGCTCGAAGACGAGGGAGCGCCGGCCGACCGGGTGGCGCGGCTGGGGTCGACGGCTCCGGGGTACGCGGATGACCTGACGGCACGCGGACTCTATGCGCTCGCGGCAGCGGGACCGGCCGAGCGCGTCGACGGGATCAGCGTCGAGACGGGGCAGGTGCTGGCCTCCGGATCGGTCGCGGTGGCGTTGTTCGACGACGGCGACGATGTGGGCGCGGTGACGTCGGATCTCGTGGACACGGCGCACTCCGCCGGGCTCGAGGTGTTCTGCTGGACGCTGCGGCCGGAGAACGGGCTGCTGCCGGCGGAGTTTCGGCGGGCCGAGGCTCTCGACGCCCAATGGGGCGACTGGCGCCGGTTGTTCTCGATCGTGCTCAACTCCGGGGTGGACGGCGTCTTCGTCGATCATCCGGACCTCGCGGTGGCCGTGCGCGACGGCCGGTAGCGCGGACGCGGCCGGGACGGCGCCGGTGATCCGCGCGCGGAACCCGGATGACGGTGGTGGCGGCTAAAATCGATGGAGACATGACGAGCCTCTCCAACCCCGACACCTCGAACTCCGCCACCCCCATCATTCTCGACGGCCGGCAGGGTGGTCCCTCGGGCGACGGCGGCTCCGACAGCGCGCACGAGCGGCTCTTCGCCGGTCTCAACCCGCAGCAGCGGGAGGCGGCCGAGTACCGTGGCGCGGCGCTGCTGATCGTCGCCGGCGCCGGGTCGGGCAAGACGAGCGTGCTCACGCGCCGCATCGCCGGTCTGCTCCAGAGCCGCGAGGCGTGGCCGAGCCAGATCCTCGCGATCACGTTCACCAACAAGGCGGCCGCGGAGATGCGCGAGCGCGTGCAGGCTCTCGTCGGCGACACGGCGCAGGGGATGTGGATCTCGACCTTCCACTCGGCGTGTGTGCGCATCCTGCGTCGCGAGGCCGAGACGATCGGCAAGACGCAGAGCTTCACGATCTACGACTCGGGCGACACGCGCGCCCTGCTCAAGCGCATCATCAAGGGGCTGGATGCCGACACCCTCGGCTTCACGGTCGCGGGCGCCGCCGCGCGCATCTCGAAGCTCAAGAACGAGCTCACCGACATCGAGACGTACGCCCGGTCGGCCAATCTGAGCGACCCGCAAGAGGTCATGTTCCTCGAGATCTTCCGGCAGTACACCCGGCAGCTGCGCAGCGCGAATGCCTTCGACTTCGACGACCTCATCGCGGAGACCGTCTTCCTCTTCCGTGCGTTCCCCAAGGTCGCGGCGCTCTATCAGCGGCGGTTCCGGCACATCCTGGTCGACGAGTACCAGGACACGAACCACGCGCAGTATTCGCTGATCCGCGAGCTGACCATGCCGATCGCCCCTGCGATCGCCGACGAGCTCGAGGCGCAGGGCCACCACGTCGACCGGATGCGCGACCCCCTCGGCGTCATCCCCGGCGCCTCGCTCACCGTCGTCGGCGACTCCGATCAGTCGATCTACGCGTTCCGCGGCGCCGACATCCGCAACATCGTCGAGTTCGAGCGCGACTTCCCGGGAGCGAAGGTGGTGCTGCTCGAGCAGAACTACCGGTCGACGCAGAACATCCTGAGCGCCGCGAACTCGGTGATCGCCAACAACTTCGACCGCAAAGACAAGAAGCTGTGGACGGCGGTCGGCGACGGCGACAAGATCATCGGGTTCACGGGGTACTCCGGTCACGACGAGGCGCAGTTCGTAGCCGACGAGATCGAGAAGCTCCACGCGGCGGGCATGGCCTACAGCGAGATCGCGGTCTTCTACCGCACGAACGCGCAGACGCGTGCGCTGGAGGAGATCTTCATCCGCTCGGCCCTGCCGTACCGCATCATGGGCGGCACCAAGTTCTACGAGCGCGCCGAGATCAAAGACGCGATGGCCTACCTCACGGCGGTGGCGAATCCCGACGACGCCCTCGCACTGCGGCGCATCCTGAACACGCCCAAGCGCGGCATCGGCCCTGCCACCGAAACCCAGCTGGGCAGTTACGCCGACGACAACGGCGTGAGCTTCCGCCAGGCGATGCGCGACGCGGGCTCGCTCGGGCTCGGCCCGAAGGTGACGGCCGCGATCCTGCAGCTCGCCGGTCTCCTCGACACGGCGACGGAAATGGTCGACCCTGCCAACCCGGCGGGTGCATCGCCGGTGGCCGACGTGCTCACCTACCTGCTCGACGAGAGCGGGTACCTCGACGCGCTCCGCAACAGCCGCGACCCGCAAGACGAGGCGCGCGCCGAGAACGTCGACGAGCTCGTCGCGGTGACCCGCGAGTTCGCGCGCAACAATCCGGATGGCGGGCTGATCGACTTCCTCACCGAGGTGTCGCTGGTCGCGGCCGCCGACGAGATCGACGACTCGAGCGGAACGGTCTCGCTGATGACCCTGCACACCGCGAAGGGGCTCGAGTACGACGCGGTGTTCCTCACGGGCATCGAGGAAGACCTGCTGCCGCACCGGATGTCGGCGAACGAGCCGGGCGGGCCGGCCGAGGAACGGCGTCTGTTCTATGTCGGCATCACGCGGGCGAAGAAGCGTCTCTTCCTGTCGCTCGCGATGACCAGGGCGCAGTTCGGGGAGACGGCGGTGGCGATGCCCAGCCGGTACCTGCAGGAGATCCCCGCCGATCTGATCGACTGGAAGCAGTCCCCGGGCACGGCGAACGGCCGCGGCGGTTCGCAGTCGCGGGCGCTCAATGCGCGACGTCCGGGCCTCGGCAGCGGGAGCGGCTCGTCGGGCTCCGGTTCGTCGGGCTCCGGCTCGCGCTGGAACGATAGTCCGGGCTCGGGCGGGTACGGCGCGGGTGGCGGACGTGCGCCCGACCGGCCGAAGGCGGAATGGCCGAACCGGGTCACCGGGCAGGTGCGCGACAACGGCGACCTGGAGCTCGTGGCGGGCGACCGCATCCGGCACAGCGACTTCGGCGACGGCCGGGTCACCGCGGTGACCGGCGAGGGCGCGAAGCGCGTGGCACACGTGCAGTTCGAGAAGGTGGGCGCGAAGAAGCTCCTCATCAAGATCGCCCCCATCGAAAAGCTGTGATGGCCTCCGCGCCGGACGGCGGAACGGGCGCTGAGTCGCACGGTGGGCGGGCGCGACCGACGGAACGGCGTTCGGTGCCTTCGGGACTCAGCGTGGAAGTGGGCCTGCGTGCGGCGCTCGCGGTGGGTGTCCCGTTGTTGGTGCTGCTCGCCGTAGGCCGGCTGGACCTGACCGCCTATGCGACCTTCGGTGCGTTCACGGCGCTCTACGGCCGCAACGAGCCGTACCGGTTGCGCATCCGGAGCGTGTCGGTCGGTGCGGTCGCGCTGCTGGTCAGCATCACGCTCGGGATCCTCGTCGCCGCGCTCGGCGAGCCCCTCTGGCTGCTCGCTCCGCTGCTGCTCGTGATCGTCGCCGGCGGGACGCTTCTCGCAGCGACGTTCCAACTGATCCCCGCCCAGCCGTTGTTCTTCGTGTTCGCTCTGCTCGTCTGCGCCGCGGTGCCGACCCCCGCGGCCGACATCGTGCCGCGCGTGCTGCTCGCGGCGTCGGTCGCGGTGTTCTCGTGGCTGCTGACGATGTCGGGCTGGCTGCTGCGACGTGCGCGCGGGCTCGATCGCGGCGTGTTCGGAGAGCTGTTCTTCAAGGAGCTCCGCCGCGCCCCGAGCGTCGACCGCGGGGCCGTTCGCGACCTGCGCGTCTGGCTCACCATCGCCCAGAACCTCCTCGGTGTGCTCATCGCCGGCGGAATTGCGCTGCTGTTCGGCCTCGGCCACGCCTACTGGGCGATCGTGAGCCTCGTCGCCGTCATCCCGCCCGCCAGGTCGGCCCACTCGATCTCCCGTTCGGTCCACCGGATCGTCGGAACCGTCGTCGGCGTGGGCGTCACGGTGCTTCTGCTGTTCTGGTCGCCTCCTCCGCTGTTCGTGATCGCCGTGATCGTCGTGTGCCAGGTCTTCGCGGAGATCCTGGTCGGACGGCACTACGGCTCCGCTCTGGTGTTCATCACGCCGATGGCGCTGTCGGTGTCGCACCTGGTGAGTCCGGTGCCCCTCAGCGTGCTCGCCGTCGACCGGGTGCTCGAGACCGTGCTCGGCGCGGGGGTGGGCATCGTGCTCGTGCTCGCCGCCCGGTGGGTGGAGCGTCGGTTCGTCGAGTCATCTGGGCGGCGGGGAGCCCCGGCGGCCGGGTAGCTGCGTGGCCCGGGTAGCTGCGTGGTCGGGGTGGCTGCGTGGTCGGGGTGGCTGCGTAGTCGGGCGGCAGTCAGGGAGTCGAGGGGGGAGCGTGTTCTGCCTCCCGGCGGCCGGACCGCGCCTGCGGCTAGGGAGTCGCGCGGTCGCGTCTCGCGGCGTCGTCGGCGGTCATCCGTCGCAGCCGCTTCAGGTAGATCTCCTTGGGCCGATGCCGAAGGGAACGGGGCAGTCGCGGGTAGACCCGCGCAGCCCAGCGCATCCAGCCGTCGAAACGTCGCTGGTCGCGGGAGGTCCACGCCAGGCCGAAGCCCGCGCGCACGCCGTCCGGCAGGAGACCGATGGTCACGAGCCGCCCCTGCGGCATGAGGGCGCGCACCCACCAGGGAACCCCGCGCGGCTGCAGGAGCTGACTCGCGACCCGCGTCGTCTCCGCGGTCGGCTGCAGCAGGGCGAGCGTCTCGTTCCAATAGGCGGCGAACGCGCGACGATCGGCCGGCCACAGCGAGGCGGGCAGCTGCAGCCCGGTTCCGACCACGGCGAAGTCGCGGTAGATCGTGTCGGCCTCGTCATCGGTGAGCGCCGGGAAGACGCGCTCGTAGATGGTCATCATGGTCTCGTAGAGCGTCGCCGCGACCCACAGCTGGAGTTCCGGATCGAAGGCGTTGTAGGCCGGCCCGGCCGTGCCAGCGGGAGCCTGGACGGGAACATGGGCGCGGTTCACCGCGCGCCGGATCGTGGCCAGCTCTTCGGGGTCCGCGTACACCGAGGCGTAGACGTACGTCATGGTCGCGTGCAGGCGGTCCATGATGCGGGTCGCGAAGTCGCTGTGCTCGACGACGCCGCGACCGACCGCGGGGTGGGCGATCTGCAGCAGCAGGGCCCGGCCGCCGCCGACGAGGTTGAGGGCCTCGGCGGCGACGTCGGTGAGATCTCGACGGGTCGACGTGATGGGCACGCAGCCATCCTCCCGCGCGTTTCTGCGAAGAAGCGACACGGCATGGGCATTCGGGCGGGGATCTGACGCAGAGAACCGGCACCGACGGAGACCCGGCGCCATCGGAGACCCGGCGCCATCGCAGACGCTGCCGTCATCAGGCCGACCTGCGCTTACCAGCTCGATGCGCCGAACGACGACGAGTCTTCAGCGCGACGACGAGAGCAGCGCTCCCGCCGATGACGGAGGCCGCGGCAGCCGCCACAACCGGCACGGGGACGTCGGTTCCGGTGGCCGCGAGTGCTGCCACGGCCGGTGCCGGTGCTGGTGCCGGCACTTCGGGGGCCTCGGGGGCTACGGGAGCGGCGGGAGCGACCACCTGTGTGATCTCGCTGGCGACGCCGAACGTCGACTGCCACGCTCGCAGACGGGAACCACCCTGATCGGCCGGCGTGCGTTCCGGTTCGATCCTCTCGACCCAGACGTAGTTGCCGGGTTCGCTGACGGTGCACGGCTCGGTGTCGTACTCCCCGGGTCCGGAGATGGCCAGTTCGACGGTGCACACGACGGGTGCACCGTCCGGGGCCGTCGGCGCCGGCTCGATCTCCTCGGGGAACGGTCCGAGGAGGGTGCTCTCGACGATCGCCCCGACGGGCTGCATGCCGTCGTCGGAGGACCAGACGCCCCAGGTGGGGAGGAGTCCGTCTCCCTGCTCGACCTCGACGGTCAGGTGATCGCTGACGGCAGCGCCGGGAGTCGCCTCGGCCGCACTCGTGACGGTGCGGACGACGGGCTGGAACGGCAGCGGCGAGACGCCGGTGACCTCGGCCTCGGCCGACGCCTTCGCGGTCGCCGGCACGGCGATCAGCAGGGACTGCGCGTCGCCCCGCGGGACGGCCACCCGAAGCCGGTCGCCGTACGGGAGCTCCCCGAAAGCCGCGGCGGCGGTGACGGAGACGGTCTGCTCGGTGCCGGTCGGCGTGATCGACAGGTCGACGCCGTTGCTCACCGTGGCCGAGGTCGTCCCGTCGTCGAAGACCGCGCCCACCAGCTCGACCGTCGCCGAGTGCGTCCGTGGCGCGATCATCTCGGTGCCGGTCAGCCGGTCGACGACGAGCTCCACCCGTGCCCGGCCCGCGGCGGCGTCGGCGAGCTCGACGGTGGTGGTGGCCCTCACGGCGCGAGACGCCTGCCGTTGCGTCTCGGTGATCATCGACTTCGCGCGAGCCAGCACCTTCGCAGCGTCTGCGCCGGCTCGCGCGGCGTACGACTCGGGCGTCTTCCCATTGAGCCCCGCGATCATCCACGTGGCCAGCTGCCCGGCCGCGGCTGTGGTGCGGTCGGAGGTGCCCGCCCAGCTGCGCGAGATGTAGGCGAGCTGGGCGGACTTCTCGGGCGTGAACCAGCCGAGCGTCTCACCCTCGACGACGTCGGCGCCGAACCCGACGGGGCTCTCGCGGCCGGCGTTGAGACAGAATCCCTGAGAGCCGTCGTCGAGCGTGTAGGTTCCGAGCCACCATCCGTCGCTGGAGAAGTAGCCGGGGCCGTGGCCGTTCGCTGTGAGGGCGTCGGCGCGCGCGGCGGGGGCGACGACCGAGAGGAAGACGAGGAGGGCGAGCAGAGCGAAGGTCGTTGCGGCAGAGGTGAGGCGATGTGTCATGGCTCAACGCTCGCGGTTCGGAACGCCCTGCGGACCGCGCGGCCGCTAACTGTGGAGAGCCTCGAGGTGGGGTGCGCATGTGGAGGCGTCGGCCCATCCGGACACCCGGTCGTCGGCCACCCGGCCACCCGGCCGTTGCGCGGGCGTTCAGCCGGACGCGCTAGAGTTCTCACTGGCGAATTTATCTCGGCGTCGAGCTAAATCGCGTTGGAAACCGCCCAGAAAACCACAAAGCGCACGTCACGAGCGCGCGCGGCACCAGCGGATTGGATAACCGTGGATCTATACGAGTATCAGGCCAGAGACCTGTTTGAGCAGTACGGGGTCCCGGTCCTTCCGGGCATCGTCGCGGACACCCCCGAGGAGGTGCGCGCAGCGGCCGAGAAGCTCGGCGGCGTGGTCGTCGTCAAGGCGCAGGTCAAGGTGGGTGGTCGTGGCAAGGCCGGCGGCGTCAAGGTCGCCAAGAACCCTGACGAGGCGGAAGAGGCGGCTCGCGCCATCCTGGGTCTCGACATCAAGGGCCACATCGTCCGTCGCGTGATGGTCGCCGGCGGCGCCCGCATCGCGAAGGAGTTCTACTTCTCGGTGCTGCTGGACCGGGCCAACCGCTCCTACCTGTCGCTCACGAGCGTCGAGGGCGGCATGGAGATCGAGCAGCTCGCGGTCGAGAAGCCCGAGGCGCTCGCCCGTATCGAGGTCGACCCGATCACCGGTGTCGACACCGCGAAGGCCACGGAGATCGCGAAGGCCGCCGGCTTCCCCGACGAGCTCGTCGAGAAGGTCGCCGACGTCTTCGTGAAGCTCTACGACGTGTACAAGGGCGAGGACGCGACGCTCGTCGAGGTCAACCCGCTCGTGCTCACCGAGGAGGGCGACATCATCGCCCTCGACGGCAAGGTCACGCTCGACGAGAACGCCGGCTTCCGCCACCCGAACCACGAGGCGCTCGAGGACGCGGCAGCAGCAGACCCGCTCGAGGCCAAGGCGAAGGCGAGCGACCTCAACTACGTGAAGCTCGACGGCGAGGTCGGCATCATCGGCAACGGCGCGGGGCTGGTCATGAGCACCCTCGACGTGGTCGCGTACGCCGGCGAGAAGCACAAGGGCGTCAAGCCCGCCAACTTCCTCGACATCGGCGGCGGAGCGTCGGCAGCCGTCATGGCGGCCGGGCTCGACGTGATCCTCAACGACCCGCAGGTCAAGAGCGTGTTCGTCAACGTCTTCGGAGGGATCACCGCCTGCGATGCCGTCGCGAACGGCATCGTCAAGGCGCTGGAGATCCTCGGCGACGAGGCGAACAAGCCGCTCGTGGTGCGTCTCGACGGCAACAACGTCGACGAGGGTCGCCGCATCCTCACCGAGGCAGCTCACCCGCTGGTGACGCTGGCTCTCACCATGGACGAAGGCGCCGACAAGGCCGCCGAACTGGCTGCGAAGTAAGGGCGCGAGAAGAACAATGTCTATCTTCCTCAACAAGGATTCCAAGGTCATCGTGCAGGGCATCACCGGCGGTGAGGGCACCAAGCACACCGCCCTCATGCTGAAGGCCGGCACGCAGGTCGTCGGCGGCGTGAACGCGCGCAAGGCCGGCACGACCGTCACGCACGGCGACGTCGAGCTGCCCGTGTTCGGCACGGTCGCCGAGGCCATCGAGAAGACCGGCGCCGACGTGTCGATCGCATTCGTCCCCCCGGCGTTCACGAAGGATGCGGTGATCGAGGCGATCGACGCCGAGATCCCGCTGCTCGTGATCATCACCGAGGGCGTGCCCGTGCAGGACTCGGCCGAGTTCTGGGCCTACGCGCAGGAGAAGGGCAACAAGACCCGCATCATCGGTCCGAACTGCCCCGGCATCATCACCCCGGGTGAGTCGCTCGTCGGCATCACCCCGGCCAACATCACGGGCAAGGGCCCGATCGGTCTCGTCTCGAAGTCGGGCACGCTGACCTACCAGATGATGTACGAGCTGCGCGACCTGGGCTTCTCGACCGCCATCGGCATCGGCGGCGACCCGATCATCGGCACGACGCACATCGACGCGCTCGCCGCGTTCGAGGCCGACCCGGAGACCAAGGCGATCGTGATGATCGGCGAGATCGGCGGCGACGCGGAAGAGCGGGCAGCCGACTTCATCAAGGCCAACGTGACCAAGCCGGTCGTCGGCTACGTCGCCGGCTTCACCGCGCCGGAGGGCAAGACGATGGGCCACGCCGGCGCGATCGTCTCGGGCTCGGCCGGTACCGCACAGGCGAAGAAGGAGGCCCTCGAGGCCGCCGGTGTCAAGGTCGGCAAGACGCCGAGCGAGACGGCTTCCCTCCTGCGCGAGGTGTACGCCGCGCTCTGATCACGTCCTCCACAGTCACGGGCCCCGCGGATTCGTCCACGGGGCCCGTACTCGTTTCCCTGCCGGACAGCGCCTCAGCGCTACAGTGAGCACAACGAGGGAACGGGGTCGATCATGGCACGGGTGACGAGTTCGGAACTGCTCGCGAAGATCGAGCGGCTCGAAGGCGAGAACGCAGCACTGCGCGAGCGGCTCGATAACGCGCAAACCATGCCGATCCCGCCGCTGGAAGGCGATGGCGTCTCCGGCGGGGGAGACGTCGTGGCCACCCGCCGCAAACGCGGCTGGGGCTGGACGCTGCTGGCCACCGTGCTCATCCTCATCGGCGCCATTCTCGCCCCGGTCGCCGTCGCGGCGTCCTGGGCCAAGGTGCAGCTCACCGACACCGACAGCTTCGTCGCCGCCTACGCCCCGCTCGCCGATGATCCCGGTGTCCAGGCCTACGTGACCGACCAGGCGGTCCAGGTCATCCAGCAGAACGTCGACATCCCGGCCCTCACCTCGCAGGTGATCGACGGCATCACCTCGCTCGGCACCGGTCCGGTCGCGACGAAGGCACTCGAGGCGCTGAAGGGACCGGCCGCGCAGGGCATCGTCACGCTGGTGAAGTCGACGGTCGGCAACTTCGTGGCCTCGGATGCGTTCGCGGAAGTGTGGCAGCAGGCTCTGAGAGCGAGCCACGCGCAGTTCGTCGCCACGATGCAGGGCGACCCCAAGGCGGCGATCGCGGTCGGCTCCGACGGCTCCGTCGGCGTTCAGCTCGGGCCGATCATCGACCGCGTGAAACAACTGCTCGTGCAGCAGGGGATGACGTTCGCGTCGCAGATACCGAGCGTCGATCGCACCATCACCGTCGCGCAGAACTCCTCGCTGCCGACGATCCAGCTCTTCTACGGGCTCGCCGTCGGCGCGGGTGCCTGGCTGCCGTGGGTGGCGCTCCTGTTCCTCGCGGCGGGCGTGCTCGTCGCCCGGCGGCGGGCGCTCGCACTGGTCTGGTCGGCGGTCGCGCTGGCGCTCGGGATGGTCGTCATCGTCGCGGGCATCGCCATCGGGCGCCTCGTCTTCATCGCCTCGGTGTCCCCATCGCTCCTCCCGTCGGATGTCGCGAGAACCGTGTTCTCGACGGTCACCACCGCGATGGTCGATACCGGCGTCGCCGTGCTCGTGCTGGCGATCGTGGTGGCGCTGGTGGCCTGGTACTCCGGCCCGTTCGCGGTGCCACGGCGCCTCAGGGGCTTCTTCGGCGCCGGCACGACATGGGTGCGCGAGGCGGCTGAGCGGCACGGCATCTCGACGGGGCGCACGGGCGAGTGGCTCTATGCGCAGCGGGTGCTGCTGCGGGCGGCGATCGCGGTCATCGCGGCGGCGGTCGTGCTCTTCGTCCGACCGCTCACGCCGGGCCTCATCATCTGGACCCTGGTGATCGCGGCGATCGTCATCGTGATCCTCGAACTCGTCCAGCGTCCCGTGATCACGGTGCCGGAGACGGCGGACGACGAGACGCCGATCGTCACCGTACCCTGAGCGCGCGAAGTGTCGAGGCCCCGGCCGTAGCGGGGGCAGGTAGGCTCCGTTCGGTCATGAATCGAACAACCGTCGCCCTGCTCGCCGCGCTGGAGGCGGTCATCGTCGTCGCGATCGGGCTCGGCATCAGTCTGGTGCCGCTCACCATCCTCTGGGCGGCGCAGTACCATCTCGCGGCCGACTGGTTCGTCTTCTGGCGGGCGTCGGCCGACATCTGGCTCGTCGGGCACGGGGTCGACCTCACCGTCGCGTTGAACGCGCAGCTCGGCACGGCCCTCGGACTTCCCGGCGCCGTCGCGCCCTTCACCATCACGATCGCCGCTCTCGGTTTCGCGGCGCTCACGACCGGACTCGGCGTGCGCACCGGCCTCCGCGCCTCCGAGACGCCGTACCGCGTGACCGGTGCGGTCAGCGCCGTCGTCACCGTCGGGCTGCTGGCCGCCGTCGTCACCTTCACGGCGCGCAGTGCTCCGGTCATGCCGTCCGCCTGGCAGGGCATCCTGCTGCCACCCCTCGTCTACGCCATCGGGATCGGACTCGGCCTGGTGTTCGCCCATCTGCGGCGGGAGCCGGCCGTGGGCGCCGCGGCCGGGCCGGCCGGCGCAGCAGGCGCACCCGGCGCCGGCATCCGGGACACGGGCGCCACCGCGGACGCGACGGACGCACCACGTCGACCCGTACCCGGCGGATTGATCCGAGGGTGGCTCGATGCGATCCCGCTCGTCGTCAGGGACATCGCGGCCGGCGCCCTGCGCGCAGGAACGGCGGCGGCAGCGATGGTCATCGCCGGGGCCGGCATCATCCTCGCCATCCTGATCGTGGTGAACTTCGGCGCCGTCATCGGCCTCTACGAGCAGCTGCAGGCGGGCGGGCTCGGCGGTGCCGCGCTCACGATCGGCCAGCTGTCGGTGCTGCCGAATCTCGTGATCTGGCTGGCCTCGTGGATGATCGGACCCGGCTTCGCGATCGGCACCGGGTCATCCGTGAGTCCGATCGGCACCGAGCTGGGCCCGATCCCCGGGCTGCCGCTGTTCGGTGTCATCCCGCCCGGCGGGTTCTCATTCGGACTGATCGGCGTGCTCGTGCCCATCGTCGCCGGCTTCCTCGCCGCCGGACTGCTGCGCTGGCGGATCGAGTCCGCCAACGCGCATCGCGGCACCGCCACCCTCTTCCTCACCGCGCTCGCCATCGGTATCGTTGCGGGCATCGAGCTCGGGCTGCTCGCGTGGTGGTCGTCCGGGTCACTCGGGCCGGGCCGGCTCCATGACGTCGGGCCGAACCCGTGGCTCGTCGGGGCGATCGCGGCCGGTGAAGTGGCCGTCGCCGCGGTCATCGGTCTACTGGCAGGAGGGCGGTCGCGACGGTGAATGCGTGGCGGTCGCAGTTCCGTCTGCCGAGGGTGCGTTTCCATGCCCGGTCGCTGGAGGCGACGCCGCGGGTCGACAGCCCGTCCGAGGAGCTCCAGGAGTTCCTGGTGAAGCTGGGCAGTGCGCTCCTCTCGGTGGGAACCGCCGCCACCGACATCCAGCGCACGCTCACCTGGGTGGCGATCGCGCTCGGTTCGCCGAAGACCGCCCTCATCGTCTTCCCCACGCTGATCTTCGTCGGGATGCCGGACGAGAAGGAGACGCGGTTCGAGGTCGCCGAGCCGACAGGTGGCGAGGTGCGCTTCGACCGGGCGTCGCACATCTACGCCGTCGTCGACCAGGCGACGGCCGGCACGATCACCGCCGCGCAGGGCATCGAGGCCATCGATGCGATCATCGCCGCCAAGCCGCGATTCGGCACCACGCTGCGGGTGCTCGGACACGGCCTCGCCGCCGCCGGCGTCGGACTGGTGCTGCTCGGTGCCGATCCGCTCAGCATGGCCTACGCCTTCGTGCTCGGTGTGCTGGTCGGGATCGCGAAGCTGGTCGTGCGGCCCGGCACCTACGCCGCCATCCTGCTGCCGGTGCTGACCGCATTCGTGCTCGCGCTGCTCGTGTTCTCGGCAGCAGGGGCCCACCTCATCCAGGAGCCCCTGCAGGTGCTGGTGCCGCCGCTGGTCACGCTGCTGCCCGGTGCGGTGCTGACCACGGGCATCCAGGAGCTCGCGGCCGGTGACATGGTCGCGGGCTCGAGCCGCCTGGTCTCGGGGATCGCGCAGCTGCTCTTCCTCGCCTTCGGGATCATCGCCGCCCTCACCATCACGGGTGTCCCCGCGTCTGTCGCGCTCTTCGCGAGCCAGCCTGCGCTCGGCGCCGTGCAGCCCTGGCTCGGCGTGCTGCTCTTCTCCCTCGGGGTCTTCCTGTACTACTGCGGACCGCGCCGCTCCCTGTACTTCCTGACGCTCGTGCTCCTGGTCGCCTACGGCGGCCAGGTGCTGGGCTCCTTCCTGGCCGGCAACGTATTCAGCGGCTTCTTCGGCGCCTTGGCGCTCACCGTCGTCGCCTACCTCGTGCAGTCCATCCCCGGAGCCCCGCCGGCCGTCGTCTGCTTCCTGCCTGCCTTCTGGCTGCTGGTCCCCGGCGCGACCGGCCTGATCGGACTCACCCAGAGTGCGGCGGGGACGAACCTGGATGCGGCCAGTCTCACCGCCCTGATCGGGTCCCTGGTCGCCATCGCGCTCGGCGTGCTCACGGGCACGGCGCTCTTCCGGCAGATCTTCCGGATCGCCCCCGCCCGGTGGGGTCTCCGGCTGGTCTGACCCGCCTGAGGCGCCCGGTAGGCTGGGGGCGTGCTCTCGATTGTCGTGCTGATCTCCGGCGGCGGGTCGAACCTGCGTGCCCTCCTCGAGGCCTCCGAGGACGCCGAGTTCCCCGCCCGCGTCGTCGCCGTCGGAGCCGACCGCGACGCCGACGGCCTCGCTCACGCCGAGGAGTTCGGCATCCCGTCGTTCACCGTGCCGTTCT
Source organism: Leifsonia poae (assembly GCF_027921845.1). Lineage (GTDB taxonomy): Bacteria > Actinomycetota > Actinomycetes > Actinomycetales > Microbacteriaceae > Leifsonia > Leifsonia poae. The sequence continues at coordinate 575,949 of NZ_BSEN01000001.1, read as the reverse complement.
CGTCGTTCGACGACCGCGAGGAGTGGGGAGACACCCTGCTCGAGCAGATCCAGCAGTGGCAGCCCGACCTCGTCATCCTGTCGGGGTTCATGCGCCTGGTGCCGCGGCGCGTGGTGGAGGCGTTCTCGCCGTTCCTCATCAACACGCACCCCGCCTACCTGCCCGAGTTCCCCGGCGCCCACGGCGTGCGGGATGCTCTGGCCGCGGGTGCCACGCAGACCGGCGCCAGCCTCATCGTGGTCGACAACGGCGTGGATGCCGGCCCGATCATCAGCCAGGAGCGCGTCCCCGTGCACGCGGGCGACACCGAGGCCGCCCTGCACGAGCGCATCAAACCCGTGGAGCGACGGCTGCTCATCGACGCCGTGCTCGACATCGCCAACGGACACATCGACCTCAAGGAGCTCGCACGAGTATGAGTGGACCCAGCCACGACTCCAGCCTCTACCGCGAACGCGACATCGTTCCCATCCGCCGTGCACTGATCTCGGTCAGTGACAAGTCCGGACTGCTCGACCTGGCCGAGGCGCTCGCCGGGGCCGGTGTGGAGATCGTGTCGACCGGCAGCACCGCCTCGACCATCCGCGACGCCGGGTACGCCGTGACCGACGTCGCCAGCGTCACCGGATTCCCCGAGTCCCTCGACGGCCGTGTGAAGACCCTGCACCCCGCCATCCACTCGGGGCTGCTCGCCGATCTGCGGCTCGAGTCGCACGAGACGCAGTTGAAGGACCTCGAGATCAAGCCGTTCGAGCTGGTCGTCGTGAACCTCTACCCCTTCGTCGAGACGGTCGCCTCGGGCGCCGTCGGCAACGATGTCGTCGAGCAGATCGACATCGGGGGCCCGGCGATGGTGAGGGCGTCGGCCAAGAACCATGCGAACGTGGCGATCGTCGTGTCGCCGTCGCACTACCCGTCGATCCTCGAGGCGCTCGCCGCGGGAGGCACCACCTTCGAGCAGCGCCGCGCGCTCGCCGCCGAAGCCTTCGCCCACACGGCCGCCTACGACGGCGCCGTCGCGGCCTGGTTCGCGGGCGACGCCCCGTCGACCGCCGACTTCCCCGAGCGTTTCGCCGTTCAGGCCGAGCTGAAGCAGACCCTGCGTTACGGCGAGAACTCCCACCAGGCCGCCGCCCTCTACGTCGACCCGGCCGGCCGCGGCATCGCGCAGGCCACGCAGCTCGGTGGCAAGGAGATGTCGTACAACAACTTCGTCGACGCGGATGCCGCGCTGCGCAGCGCGTACGACTTCAGCGAGCCCGCGGTCGCCATCATCAAGCACGCCAACCCGTGCGGCATCGCGGTGGCGGACGACATCGCCGTGGCCCATCGCAAGGCGCACGAGTGCGACCCCGTCTCGGCCTACGGCGGCGTCATCGCGGCGAACCGCACCGTCACGCTCGCGATGGCGGAGACCGTGAAGGGCATCTTCACCGAGGTCCTGATCGCGCCGGCGTACGAGCCAGAGGCGCTCGCCCTGCTGCAGACCAAGAAGAACCTGCGCATCCTGCAGCTGCCGGAGGGGTATGCGCGGGCGCGCACCGAGTTCCGTCAGCTTTCCGGCGGCGTTCTCGTGCAGGACTCCGACCGGTTCGACGAGTTCAGCTCGGCGGGCTGGACGCTCGTCTCCGGCGACGAGGCCGACGCCGCGACGCGTTCCGACCTCGAATTCGCCTGGAAGGCCTGCCGCGCGGTCAAGTCGAACGCCATCCTGCTGGCACACGACGGGGCATCCGTCGGCGTCGGCATGGGCCAGGTCAACCGCGTCGACTCGTGCAACCTCGCCGTCGCGCGCGCGGGCGACCGCGCCGCCGGATCCGTCGCCGCCTCGGACGCGTTCTTCCCCTTCGCCGACGGCCCCGAGATCCTGATCGCCGCCGGCGTGCGTGCCATCGTGCAGCCGGGCGGGTCCATCCGGGACGACGAGGTCATCGCCGCGGCGCAGGCCGCCGGCGTGACGATGTACTTCACGGGGGAGCGGCACTTCTTCCACTGAGCCGCGCGCTGGGAGCCACGTGCTCGGAGCCACGCGCTCGGAGCCGCGCGCTCGATCAGCGCCGCGAGTCGCCCTCGACCGGAAGCCGGCCGCCTGTTCTCAGGCGGCCGGCTTCTCTTTCAGGCCGGTCTTCGCGAGGATCGCTTCGCGCAGCATCGGGGCGAGCGTGCGTGTGTAGCTCGACGTGAGGTGGGTCGCGTCCCGGTAGACGATGACGTCGCCGATCACGGGCGGGCAGACCGCGTTCTGGCAGAAGTACGGCGTGAGGTCGACCAAGGAGGCCCCGGGAACTCTTTGGACCGCCTGCGGCTGACCGTCGAAGTAGTTCAGCGCCTGCTTCTCGCCTCGGGCGCACTTGGTCCCGGCGTCACGCTTGTTCCGGTCGATGCAGTCCAGATAGCCGTCGATCGGTCGAGGGTTGTCCTTGATGGCGACGATTCGCGTTCCGCGGTCAGCCACGGGCTTCCAGGCATCGACGAAGCCGTCGACGATGGTGGACCGGAGGGATCGGCCAGGCGCTGCAGCGATGAGGCTCGTGGCCGAATAGCTCGTGATCACCAGGTCGTACGGCTTCGACGCGGCCAGTCGGGCGTTGAGCGACCTCTTCCACTCCTCGCAGTTCTTCGCCCAGTCGGGCGATTCGACCTGTGTCGCGCCGGTCCAGACGCACCCCGTCTTTCCATAGACATCGACGCGCCAGCGTTCTGTGGCGGCGAGTTGCTCTACGGCGGCGAGGTACTGATTGCTGTGAGAGTCGCCGACCAGCGCGACGGAGAGCGCGGCATTCGCCCGGGGACCGTACGAGCACACCTTCACGCTCGAGTCACCGTTCTTGCTCCAGCACGCGGGTGTATTCACGTCATCCGTGAGTGCGCCGTCGACGCCGGGAACGAGTGCGGCGGGAAGCGTGTCGGCACGGCAATCGGCGTCGGCGAGGAAGCCGGCACCCATGCACGCCGTTCCGCTCGCCAGCGCAGAGCGGCCAGCAGCAGCCTCCGCATCGATCCGCGATCGAATCGCGGTGGCACCGGTGAGCGTCGTCACCAGCACGACGACCATCGCGCCGGCGGTGAGAAGGAGTGTCACTCGTGGCGCTCGCCGGACGAGGAAGGGCGCAACGCGGGCCGGGTCCTCGATGTAACGCTTGGTCAGAGCAGCAAGCACGAACGCGAGCACTCCGATGAGCAGATGGCCGAACGGACCCACATCGCCGAGGAGGGAGAGCGCGAAGATCGCCAGGGGCCAATGCCAGAGATACAGGCTGTATGAGATGTCGCCGGTGTATTGCACCGGGCGCAACCCCATCACCAAGCGAGGGGACCACGGCCGTCGTGGATCGCCTGCCGCAATCACGGCGAGGGTGCCGGCGACGGGAAGCAGAGCCGTGAAGCCGGGGAAAGGTGTCGCTCCCGTGTAGAGGAGGAAGGTCGCGGCGATCGCGGCGAGCCCGAGCCACGACAGCAGAGCGCGTGCACCGTCGAACCTCTCTGTGCGCCGCAGGAAGAGGCCCAGGATACCTCCTGCGGCGAACTCCCACGCGCGCGTCGTCGTCGCGAAGTAGGCCGGGCCGGGATTCGATGTGGTGAGTACGACGCTCGTGATGAACGATCCGACGAAGACGACCGAGAGCAGGGCGGCGACGATGACGAGCCGACGCCGGCTCGGCAGCTTGGACGCGATCCACCATCCGAGCACGAGGAGCAGCGGCCAGACCAGGTAGAACTGTTCCTCGACGGAAAGCGACCAGAAATGCTGAACGGGGCTCGCGATGTTCGCGCTCTGCGCGAGATAGTCGACCGAGTCGGACGCGAGGAGCCAGTTCTCGACGTACGCCGCGGAGGCGCCGATCTCCTGAAGCACCTGGGACCAGTTGCGTTCGGGCAGCACGGCGAACGTCAGAACACCGGTGACCAGGAGCACCAGGAACGCGGCCGGCAGCAGTCGCCGAGCCCGGCGGGCGTAGAACGCGCCGAACCGGATACGGCCGGTGGCGTCGAGCTCACGGAGGAGGTGCGTCGTGATCAGGAATCCCGAGATGACGAAGAAGACGTCCACTCCGGCGTATCCGCCCCGCAGCACGCCGGGGAACAGATGGTAGAGGACGACGCCGCCGACCGCGATCGTCCGCAGGGCCTGGATCTCCGGGAAGGTTCGTTTCGAACGCGGGGTCGCGGGCGAGATCGCCCCGGCCTCGACCACCCGCGTCACGAGATCGCTGCGCGCAGTTCGCGCTCGGCGTCGGCGTCCAGCTCGAAGACGATGTCCGCACCGTCGGCATCGGGCTCGGGAAGTCGGATGATCACATCTCCGAAGCGCACGAATTGACGATCGATGTCGTCGCCTGAGGCGATCACGATGTTCCGGATGCCCGGCTGGATGTCCGGCTCGCCGTCGAAGGCGAAGTGCACCACGACGTCGTCGAGCACGCGGGAGCGGCGATACCGCGTCGACGCCGTGTCCACGATGACGTGCGCGTCGCTCGCCTGCACGGCTGCGACGACGGCATCCACCACGAGGCCGCGGACGGGCGTGCGTCCGTCTTTGAGGGACAGGTAGGGACGACGGACCGCCACGCGGAGCCGCTGCGCCCGGTCACCGGTGAGTCGGATCGTCGTGGGCTCCGTGCCGTGCGTGAGACCGATCTCGCCCGGTTTCCTGCCGCGGGGCGCGAAGGAGACGGTGGCCAGACCGAGCTCGTCGTACCGCCAGGCGTCCGACGGGGGCATTGATCCGGCCCAGCGCTGCCAGTAGCGCGCGCGGTTCGGGACCGTGCGGGCGCCACGGCCCTCGCTGACGCTCTCGTAGTGGACGACCCGGGAGTCGGTGACAACACGGAACGTGCCGTCCAGCTCCTCGCGCAGGCGGAGGCAGAGATCGACGTCCTCCATGCCGTTCGCGAAGAGCTCGTCGAAGCCCTGCACCTGGGCGAAGTCGCGTGCCCGCAGAGCGAGGCAGGCGGCCGTGACGGCGGAGAAGCCGTCGAGGGTCCCGGGGTCGAGTGCGAGTGCGTCCTCGATCGGGTGATCGGTCAGGAAGTGCCTGGGTAGAACGGTCGGGCCGTCGAACACCGTTCCGGCGGTCTGGATGGTGCCGTGGGCGTAGATCAGGAGCGACTGGGTACCGACTGTCGCCGGGTCCTCCAACGGCGCGACGAGCGCGTCCAACCAGCCGTCCGTGACCTCGGTGTCGTTGTTGAGCAGGACGATGCGCGATCCACGCGAGTGGACGAACGCCAGGTTGCAGCCGCCGGCGAAGTTCAGGTTGATGGGGGAGACGATGATCGTGACGCGCGGGTCGTCGTCGTAGAGCGCGCGGAGGATCCGGCGCACCTGCGGCTTCGATCCGTTGTCGACGAGCACCAGCTCGAACTCGACATCGGTCTGCGCTGCGAGCACAGCGTCGATCGCGACGATGGTGCGGCGCCAGTCGTTGTAGGTGAGCATCAGGATCGACACCACGTCGTCGGAGCGCTGCGCACTGGCGGCGAGCTGCTCGTTCCAGTGGATCCCGGTGACCGCCGAGCTGGGCTGCCGCGACAGCTCGGACGCCTCGAAGCGTCCGACACGGTCGTACAGCTTGCGCGGATCGGTGAAGGCGGAGCCGTCGACGGGCGGGGCCAGGAGGACGTCCGGGGCGACGGTGGTGGAGGGGACGAGCTCGGTGGACGACTCGTGCATCGGCTTCGTCCACACGCGCCCGAGATCCGTGCCGCCGTGGCCGGCGACGTAACGCACGACGATCGGAGCGGGTTTTCCGGAGATCGCTCCCGCCCACTCCGGTTCGAACAGCGCCGAGGGTGCGAGGCCGGCGGCCACACCCGTCGAGAGGAAGTGACGGGCCGCGTCGAGATCGGTCGCGAACCGCTTGCCGGCCTGGATGCCGTAGAAGACCTTGTCGACCAGCCCGCGCCGTACCAGCGCGACGGCCACAGCCTGGTCCTTCGCCACGGTGCGGATGCCACGCTTCTGCTTGGCTGCGCCGGCGCCGACCGCGCGGGTCACGTCGATGGGACCCCGGCTCGCGGACGGAGCGCGCTTCGTCTCGGACGGCCGTGCCGACACCACGGAGTCGACACCGCGTCTGGCACGCTTCGCGAGGTTCCGCGCGCGGCGCGCGGGTCCGACGACCCGAGCGCCGAGGCGGTACTCCGCGGTCTGGGTTCGGTTGTCGATGCTGCGCCGCACCCAGTCGAGGGCGCGACCAGCCTCGCCCATGGTCGCGGCGACGAGCCGCGGGGTCGGTGCCGCACCGCGTCTCGTCGCGCCCAGCTCCTGCAGGCGGGCCACCAGGGCGTCCAGGGTGCGATCGCCGCTGGTGAACGCGACCGCACGCTCTCGTGCGTTGGCGCCGTGCCGGGCGATCAGGTCGCGATCGTGCGCGTACGCCGCGAGAGCGACGGCCATGTCGTCGGCGTTGCCGGGGGTGACCAGGTAGCCGGAGCGACCGGAATCGATCAGCTCGACCGTGCCTCCCGAGCGCGCGCCGACCACCGGCTTGCCGAGCAGCATGTATTCGAGGGTGACACGTCCGAAGGCCTCCATGACCGAGGGGGTGACACCGATGTGGGCTCGTTGGATGATCTCCTGCACGGCGTCGGTCGGGGGGAGGATCGTCACCCGGTCGCCGACGCCCAGGCGGTCGGCGAGAGCGCGCAGCTCGTCGCGATATCCGGCGGGGGAGTCGGCGCCGACCAGGGTGAGCTCGGCGTCGACGCCGCCCTGCGCGAGACGGGCGACCGCGGCGACGGCGGTCGCCTGGCCCTTGGAGACGGAGAGCGTGCCGACGCAGACGATCGAGAGGGTCGGTGCGTGAGGATCCGGCTGCTCGTCGGCGGCCGCCGTGTCGAGGAGTGCCACGGGCGGGTAGGAGATCGCGGCGTCGGTTCCGGGGGCGAACGACTCGATGTGGTCGCGGACCGCTTCGGAGTTGGCGACCACCAGATCGGAGAGGGACGCGATGTCGCGCCACGTCGATTCGACCCCGAATTCGAATTGCAGGCCGTGATCGAGGTCGCCGAACTCGCGCACGAGCCAGGCGTGGGGGAGCCCTGCCATGGATGCGGCGACGGCGGCCCAGGGGTTGACGATCGAGTTCGTCACGACGAGGTCGGTCTTCTCGCGCTGGATCAGTTCGACGAGGCGCTCGACGGCGCGCGCGTTCTGCCGCTGGTAGCGCAGGATCCGCTCTCCGTCGTCGGGGACCTTGCGCAGCACCCAGGGGAAGGACGGGATGCCTTTGACGGCGAAACCGCGCGCGGTCAGCGCCGGCGCGAGGAGCCCGTCGGTCGCGGGGACGACGAAAGTGAACTCGACCGAGGGGTCGAGTTCACGCCAGCGGGAGGCGATCGCAATGACCGATTTTTCAGCGCCGCCGAGTGTTTCGTAAGCGGGGCTATGACAGAGGACGAGAACACGCACGGAACGACATTAGCCGGACTTTGCCGTTCAGGTAGGCTGAGGGGTCGTTCGGCGCCGACACGGTGCCTCGAACAGGTCGTGTCGGCCAGGAGGATCAGTCTGTGAGTTCAACCCCCGGTGTCACCGTCGTCGTACCGATCTACGGCGATCTCGAATCATTGCTCGAGTGCGTTCGATCGCTGAAGTCCACCGTCGACTTCTCGCGCCACCACGTGCTGCTCGTCAACGACGTCGGTCCCGATGCCGACGTCATCGAGGAGGCGATGCTCCGCGAGATCGAGGGGCTCGACGGCTTCGAGTACCACCGCAATCCGCACAACCTCGGTTTCGTCGGCACGTGCAATCGCGCGGCACTGGAGCTCGATCAGAGCGACAGGGACATCCTCCTTCTCAACAGCGACACCGTGGCGACCGACGGCTTCGTGGACGCCATGGAGGCCGTGCTCTACGCCGATGAACGTCACGGCGTCGTCACGGCGCGCAGCAACAGCGCGACGATCGCGAGCATCCCCTACCGCCTCGCCGATCCGGCGTCGGCGCGCACCTTCGAACGCACGCAGGCCGTCTACGACACCATCACGCCATTCCTGCCCGCCTCGACGGTCGTCCCCGTCGCCATGGGGTTCTGCTTTCTCACGCGACGCGAGCTGATCCGCAAGTACGGACTGTTCGCGCAGGAGTTCGCTCCGGGATACGGCGAAGAGAACGACTACTGCCTGCGCATCAACAAGGCGGGCTACCTGTCGGTGATGGCGAACACCGCGCTCGTCTTCCACGAGGGTTCCAAGAGCTTCGTCAGCGTCGGGCGCAACGAGATCCGCGACGCGCACGAGAAGCTGCTCGACAGCAAGTACCCGTACTACCGCCGCGCGGTTCGCTACTACAACTACTTCGGAGTGCGAGCGGCGGAGTGGTTCGCCGACGTCATCGTGCCGCGCGACGGCCGGCCGAAGGCCGAGATCGAATTGCGTGGGCTCAGCGATGCCCTGCCGCAGGCCGGTCAGCGATTCGAGGCGCTCGCGCGTATCCGCACGCAACTGCTCGAGCCGCTCCTGGAGCGCTTCGACGTGCAGATCGTCGCCGATCCGGATGACGCGGTCGCGCTCGGAGTCGACCCGTCGCGCGCCAGGATCGTGAACGCCACCCCCGACCCCGTGGAGATCTTCGACGTGGGCGTCGTGATCGCCGACGGCGTGCACGGGCAGCGACTGGTGGAGGCGAACCGGCGGCACCTTCGTACCGTCGGCGTCTCGGTCCTCGATCCGGCTCCGATCGCCTGGAGCCGGGAGGTCGGCGCCGGCGAGAGCCGGGTCGCTGCCGACGAGCTCCACGCGTTCGCCGACTGGTGGATCGAGCTCGGAGGGGGCCGCCGCGATCTGTCCCGCGAGCGTCCGTCGCTCAGCGGAGCGGTGCCGGAGCTGCTCCCCGGTCCGGGCTCCGACGGCGGTGCCGTCGTGGACGAGATCGAGTCGGTCGTGCGAGCCGGTGCACCCGACCTCGCGGCGTTCCTCGAGCGTCTGGAGCGCCGCTGGGCGCATTTCACCGCCGTCGAGCTGTACCTCGACCGGCAGCGCCGAACGGCCTCTCAGTAGGATCGTGACCATGCCAACCACGATCGGCATCCTCGGAGCAGGAGGCCAGGCGAGCGAGCTCGCCGCCTACGTCGGTGCCGAGTCGGTGTCGTTCTACGCCGTCGACGCACAGCATCTCTCCGCGGCCGGCCGCACGATCGATGTCACCGCCCCCAGCGACGAGCAGAGGGGCTGCGAGGTGATCGCCGCCGTCGGCGCCCCCGCCGTGCGCCGGGAGCTCGTCTCACGGTGGCCGGGCGATCGCTTCGGCGCCTACGTCTCTCCGGCCGCCTACGTCGGCCCGACGGTCGGCATCGGCGACGGCTCGATCGTTTCTCCCGGAGCCGTGCTCACGGCATCAGTCCTGGTCGGGCACCACGTGATCGTCAACGTCGGTGCCAGCATCTCCCACGACGTCGTCGTCGGCGACTTCGCGACCATCGGGCCCGGAGCGCGCATCGGCGGGCACTGCCGCCTCGGAGCCGGGGTGGTCATCGGTATCGGCGCCGTCGTCAAGAACGACGTGGCGATCGCCGACGGAGTCATCGTCGGAGCGGGAGCGGTCGTCGTGGCGGACGTCGAGGAGCCGAACGCTGTCGTGATCGGAAATCCCGCCCGAACGCTGCGCATCGCCGAAGGGTGGGCCCGTGAGCTCTAGTCATCCGCTCATCCGTCCGGAGTTCCCGCCGACCGAGCACGTCGCGGCCGACTACGCCGCCATCACGGCCAGTGGCCGGTTCAGCAATTTCGGTCCCTTCGAGCAGCGGTTCCGTGCGGGCATCGGGCGAAGGCTCGGCGTCGATGGAGTGGCGACGTACTCGAGCGCGACCACGGGGCTGATCGCGGCCATCGGCACGCTGATGGGGCGCGGCGACGGCAACCGGCGTGTCATCCTGCCTTCGTTCACCTTCGCCGCCGCCGTTCAGGCGATCGAACTCCTGGACTTCGTGCCGGTCTTCGTCGACATCGAGCCGGGTTCGCTCGGCGTCGATCCCGAACGCGCGCGCGAAGCGATCGCCGACGGCCCCGTCGCCGGCCTCCTGTTCGCGAATCCGTTCGGCATCGGTTCACCGTTGGTGTCCGAGTGGGAACGGCTGGCGTCGGAGGCGGCGCTCCCGCTCGTGATCGACTCGGCCGCCGGCTTCGGGTCGGAGTACCCGGACGGCACCCCGATCGGCGGACGCGGAGACGCCGAGGTCTTCTCGTTCCACGCCACGAAGCCGCTCGCCGTCGGTGAGGGCGGAGCGGTGACCAGCCGCGACGCCGACATCGGAGAGCGGTTGCGATCGGCGAGCAACTTCGGGTTCGACGGGGGGCGCGAGTCGGTGCGGATGGGCTTCAACGGCAAGCTCTCGGAGTTCGCCGCGGCACTGGGTGTCCGCCAGCTCGAACGAATCGATCGCATCGTCGAGGCTCGGCGCGAGGTGCTCGGCTGGTACCGGGCGCGGCTCGGTGCGCACAGCCTCCCCTCCAACGTCGAGCGTTCCAGCCTCGCGTTCCTGCCGGTCGTGCTCGCTGCCGGCGCCCCTCGCGACGAACTGGTCGGAGCGCTCGCCGGTATCGGGGTCGAGGCCCGCACCTACTACGCGCCGTCGCTGCATCGGCACCCTCGATTCGCCGACGTGCCCCGTGGGCCGCTCGAGGTCACCGAGGACGTCGAGCAGCGCATCCTGTCACTGCCCGTGCACTCCGGGATCGACGAGGGCACCGTCGAGGAGATCGCCAGGGTGCTGGGCGGCGCGACCGGTATTGTCGATCCGTGGTGAATGAAACGAACTCCGCCGGCTCCGACGGGCGCCGGACCCGTCTCCGCGACCAGGTCGCGCAGATCATCGACGAGCAGCGCGAGCTGCGAGCCCAGATCCAGGCGCTGACCGACCTGGTCCAGTCGACGGTCGTGGGGGAGCTGCGCGTCGTCGATCGGCATCTCGACGAGGGCGTGCGTGACCTCGCGGCGCGCTCGGCGACGTTCGAGACGGCGACCGGGGAAGCACTGACCGCGCTGTCTTCGACGACCGCTGCGCTGGACGAGGCCGCGGCGAAGGCGACGCTGCTCGCGAAGTCGGCGAGGGACGCGACGCCGGCCGCCGCCGAACGACTGGCCGCCGCCCGCGCGGCATCCGGCTACGACAAGCCGTGGACAACCAAGGACCCGTTGGTCAGTGTGCGCATCGCGACCTACCAGCGGACGCACGAGCTCATGACGATCTCGCTCCCGTCGGTGCTCGCGCAGACGCACGGCAACCTCGAGATCGTGATCGTGAACGACGGGCCGAATCCCGAGACGGCCGAGGCGATCCGCGAGCTCGGCGACCCGCGTGTGACCTACGTCGAGTTCCCGCACCGCTCGATCTATCCGGAGCGGCGCGCTCACCGGTGGTTCGTCGCCGGCTCGCCGGGGATGAACGAGGGCATCCGGAGGTCGACGGGGCTGTGGGTCGCGCCATTGGACGAAGACGACGTGTTCGAGCCCGACCACATCGAACGTCTGCTCGCCGTCGCGAAGGATTCGCGCGCAGAGGTCGCCTACGGCGCTCTGACACAGCGGAATCTCGTCGACGGGTCCGAGGCCCACATCTTCAGTTACCCGCCGGAGCGCGGCGGCTTCAGCTTCCAGGGCGCCCTCGTGCACCGGAGCCTGCGGTTCTTCGAGTACGACCAGGAGAGCTGGCTGGTCGATGAGCCGGGCGACTGGAACCTCGCGCGCCGGATGCTCGCGGCCGGAGTGCGGTTCGCCGGTGTCGACGAGGTCGTCGGCGCGCTCAACTGGACGCCGTACACGCACAAGTCGACCGACGAGGCGGACGCCGGCTAGCCCGTGCGGCCCAGGATCTGTCGCACCACGGCCTTCGACCACCCGACCGGTCGCGGTGCGATGCGCTCGGCGCGGCGCAGAGCGCGACGCATCAGAGGCTCGCGCGGGCTCCCGGCGTCGGCCAGGTAGTCCGGGCGGCTCGTCTCGAGCGCCCAGCGACGGCGGAGCGCCTCGAGGTCGACATCGCACCGGCTGAGCAGGACGACCGCGGCCTCGTCGGGCGCCTCGTCGAAACGCGCCGTGAGGTGCTCGACAGCCGTGGTCCCGACGGCGGCCCAGCGCAGGCACGTTCGATTGAGCAGGGCCCTGCGACGCGCATCCGGTTCGGTGCCGGGGAGGAGAGCCAGGTCCCAGACCCCGGAGACGTGATCGTCCCGGCGCCAGGCGAGGGACGGATGCGCACGCGCCAGCCCGCGGAGCATGGCGGCCGGGGCGACCGCTGTCACGCGCACCGGGCCCGACCAGCGCCCCGCAGCGCGAAGCAGTGCGGTCTCGTCGGCGGTGGCGTGCCCATGACCGTCGCCCACGACGGGGATGAGCACCCGGGCCACCTCGTCGCCGGGAACGAGGGCGTCGGCGAAGACGTCGACGGGGTCGCGATCGATGTAGATGTAGCGCTGCACCGCCTCGGTGTACTCGGGATAGCGCGACACGATGATCTTCTCGTGCGCCGACCGCAGTGCTTCGCGGCGGGCGCCCTGGAAACTGCGCCCGCCCAGGTGATAGACGACGGCGCCGTGCGCGATCATCGACCGGTACCCGTGGCGTCCGATGCGCAGGCAGAAGTCGTTCTCCTCGCCGTAGCCCGGTGCGAAGGTCTCGTCGAAGAGACCGAAACGGCGGATCAGCTCCCGCTTGATGAGGATGCAGAACCCCATGGCGACCGGCGAGTACGTGTGCGAGGGCAGGAGCGGGGCGAGCGCGGCGTGCACGGCGGCCGTCCGTTCCATGGGCCGCCCGACGGAGGGATCGCGCAAGGCGAACGGAAGGCTGGCCACCGTCGCGTTGTTGCTGCGCGGGCACACGGCGCCGTTCTCGTCTGACGAGTGGAGCACCGTCGAGAGCACCTCGACGAAGCCCGGCGTGGTCAGGGTGTCGCTGTTGAGGAGCAGGATGTCGTTGTCGGTGTCGTCCAGTTCGAGGACGGCGCGGTTGCAGTTGCCGACGAACCCGAGATTGGACGGGTTGCGTTCGTAGCGGAAGGCCGGTTGACCGTCGATCTGCCGGCGGAGTGCCGTCTCGATCGCGTCGGCCTCCGGGCCGCTGTCGTTGACGAGGAGCACCCGGTGGACTGACTGATCGACGTTCGCTATCAGGGACGACACGCACGTGGTCAACGACTCGAGGTCGCCGTACACCGGCACGACGATGGTGACCGGGTGCGTCACCGCGATCGCCTCCGTCGCAGGGCGGAGACCGGCCGCGCGATGACCGCCCTGAGGCGTCCGGGGAGCCGCGTGCGGATGAAGGCGAGTGTGATGCGCCGTCCCCTCCCGGCCGAGGCGAAGTAGGTCGGCGGCAGCGAGAACCAGTAGCGGGCGACGTTGGGAAGGCGCGCGGGCTCCGCCGTCGCCGTCTCGACGAGCCGGGCGATGGCGGCCTGATTGCTGTACTCGTGCGAGACGAGCTCGACGGCCCGGGCCCGGCCCGCCTCTCCGTGCGCGACGATCAGCTCGCGGTCCCTGGCGTACAGCTCCAGCCGGTCGGCGAGCTCGGCCGTGTCGTCCGGCTCGAAGAGGTAACCGGTCACTCCGGGCTCGACGAGCTCGGCGCTTCCGCCTCCGCGCGAGGCGATCGCAGGCTTGCCGGTCGCCATGTATTCGAGCGTCGTGCGACCGAATGCTTCGATGCCGGACGGCGTCACGCAGACGTCGGCCGCTGCGATGAACGGGAACGGCTCCGCCTGCTCGCCGGCGATGACGACACGGTCGGCCACTCCGAGGCGAGCCGCGCGCTCGAGCAGCTGAACGTCGTAGTCGGGCCGCTCCTGGCCGCCGACGAGGCACACGCTGGCCCGGACACCCCTGGCGGCCAGAGCCCCGATGGCGTCGATGACCCTCCACTGGCCCTTCGAGTCCGCGAGACGGCCCACGACCGTGATGGCGAGCCCCGGATCGGCGCCGAACGGGGCGACGGCCGGCGCCGCTGCGGCCCGTCGGGTGACCTCGTCGACGTCGACCCGCGGGTAGACCACATCGATCGCCGACTCGTCGATGTACTGGCCGACATGCGCCCGCAGAGCGAGGGAGTTGGTGAAGACGGCCTGGGAGAGCATCCCGATGTCTTCGAACGTCTCCCGGCGACCGTTCTGGAAGGTGAGTCCGTGGTCGAGGTCTCCGTACTCGCGGATGAACCAGGCGTGCGGGATCCCGAGCGTCGCGGCTGCGAAGGCGCCCCACGGGGCGACCAGCGTGTTGGTGACGACGAGATCGGGTCGGCGGTTCTCCATCATCCCGATGATCTCGAGGGTCGAGCGGTAGTCGTCGTTCGCGAAGTAGGTGATCTCGCTGACGGGCGGGTTCGGAGCGGGGATCGTCCAGCCGCGGTAGAGGAACGACCGGTACTTCCAGCCGCGCTCCTCGATGGCGGCGACGAATTTGCCGTGCGGCGCCTTGGTGATGAAGACTGCTTCGAAGTCGGGGTCGGTCGCGTACCAGTCTTCGACCAGTGCGATCATCGACCGCTCGGCGCCACCCAGATTGACGGGCGCAGTGGAATGATTCACGAAGTAGACGAGCACAGTCTTCGATCCTACGGTCCCCGTCGCGGCGTTGAAGGCGAACTCACGGCTGGCGTCTCCTAGAATTGGCAGGTTGTCCACGGCCGATCATTGGGCCGACCACAGAAAGTGCTGATGATTACCTACATCAAAGAGCTGTATGGGACGCGCGAGCTGCTCGCGAACCTCACCATGCGCGATGTCAAAGGCAAGTATCGCCGCACGATCCTCGGCCAGCTCTGGTCGCTCATCAACCCGCTGGCGACGATGCTCGTCTACACGCTCGTGTTCTCATTGCTGTTCAAAGCGAACCCGCCTCCCGGAAATCCGAGCGGCATCGACGCCTATCCGATCTGGCTGATGTGTGGTCTGCTGCCCTGGAACTTCTTCAATCAGGTCGTGCATGGTTCGATGTCGTCCATCACCGGCGGAGCGAACCTCATCAAGAAGGTCTACTTCCCGCGGATGAACCTTCCCTTCGCGGTCGTCGGATCGACGGGCTTCACCTGGCTCAACGAGATGGGACTCCTTCTCGTGATCATCCTGCTGTTCGGCGGGTGGCCGCTCTTCTGGATCCCCGCGATCCTGGTGCTGATGGCTCTTCTCGCCATCTTCTCCGTCGGCATCGGAATGATGCTGGCCATCCTGAACGTGCACTTCCGCGACACGGAGCACTTCGTCTCCATCGCCCTGCGACTGATGATGTACCTCACGCCGATCCTGTACCCCATCTCGGTCGTCGAGGCCCTTGCCCGGTCGCACGGCGCGTGGATCCTCCACCTGTACGAGCTCAACCCCATCGAGCACTTCATCACCGCCTTCCGCAACCTGATGTACGACAACCGCTGGCCGGAGCTGTCGGATTCGCTCTGGTGCGTGTTCTCGGCGCTCATCGTCTTCGCGCTGGGCTTCGTGATCTTCATGCGGAACGAGAAGAGATTGGCCATGCTGCTGTGACCCGTGCTGCTGTCGTCGTCGACGACATCTCGCTCAAGTTCCGCATGTACCAGGAACGGAACAATTCGCTCAAGACGGCGCTGATGCGCGGTCGCCGGAGCATCCACGAAGACTTCTGGGCCCTCAACGGCGTCTCGTTCGAGGTGCCGGAGGGGTCGACATTCGGACTCGTCGGCCGCAACGGTGCCGGCAAGTCGACGTTGCTGAAGTGCCTGGCGAAGATCTACTTCCCCGACTCGGGCTCGATCAAGGTCAGAGGCAGGATGGCCTCCATGCTCGAACTCGGCTCGGGTTTCCACCCGGAGCTCAGCGGGCGCGAGAACATCTTCTTGAACGCATCCATCCTGGGGCTCTCGCGAAAAGAGGTCGCGAAGCGCTTCGATGAGATCGTCGAGTTCTCTGGAGTTCAGAAGTTCATCGACCAGCCGGTGAAGACGTACTCATCCGGTATGTACGTGCGCCTGGGCTTCTCCGTGGCGATCAACGTCAATCCCGACATCCTGGTGGTGGACGAGATCCTCGCCGTCGGCGACGCTGCGTTCCGGAAGAAGAGCATGCAGAAGTTCGTCGATCTGAAGAACTCCGGCCGCACCGTGATCATGGTCTCGCACTCGGCTGCCAACATCCGTGAGATGTGCGACAGCGTCGCGTGGATCGACCAGGGCCGCGTGGTGCGGATCGGCGACGCGGCGTCGGTGATGGACGAGTACGAGGCAGCGGTCGATCAGGCGCCGTGACCGGTGCTGAGCCGCTCGGCGACGGTGTCGACCACGTCGTCCCAGTCGGCGCCTAGCGCGCCTTCAGCGACCGGGAGGTACGGCAGCGGATCGCGTCCCGCTCTTTCGCGGACGGCGCTCGTGATGGCCGCGGACAGGTCGCGCGTCGTCGGTTCGACGGCGGCGATGCGGGGATGCAGTCCGGCGCGCACTCCGTCGAAGTCGTTGGTGACGGCGAGGGCGCCGGAGATGGCGGCGTCGAACGGCGGGTGGCTCGGATGCGGACTCAGCTGCAGCGAGAGAGCGACGTCGACCGTGCTGAGAAAACTGAAGTAGTCGTTCCAGGCGATCCGGCCGCGGCTGGTGAGGCGGGCGCCGTGACCCAGATCGATCGTGTCGTGCTGCTCACCCGCGGAGACGAATTCGACCTTCGGATCCGATGCCCCGAGTTCGAGAGCGGTCGCCCGCAGAGCCGAGAGCCCGAGGGCGAAGAGGTTGCGGTGCTTGGATCGCCGGCCGTAGTACAGCACGCGGACGCGGGGGTGCGCCTTCCTCGCCGCGGCCGCCTCCTCCAGTTTCGCGGCCTCGAAGCGCGGGGCGAACACGAGCTCCCGGGGGAGCTCCAGCTGCTCGGCGCGTTGCAGGTACGTCCACAGCGGCAGGGAGTTGACCACGGGCAGGAATCCCGCGTGGTACGTCGAGCGGGCGAGCACCGACTCGGTGGACCAGGCGCTGAATCCGGGTTCGTAGTCCTGGATCAGGTAGGCGACCCGCCGGCGATCGATCACTCCGGTGTCGCAGGCGACCTGGATCGCGTGCGCCGTCTTCGAATGCGATGCGAGCCAGATGTCGTCCGACCCGTAGGTGCGCGAGCGGATCCCCTCCCGCATCACGACGTCGACCGAGCTCAGGCCGAGCGTCTCGGCGAGGTACGAGGCGACTGCGCGCTCGGAGTTGCCGGGCGTCGTCGCGTCCAGCATGACGACCCGCAGCCGCAGCCCGAGCTTCGTCGCCAGTTCGGCGGCGGCGGTGAGGGCGGTGTGGATGCCGGCGAAAACCTTCGACGGCTCCACTTCGCCGACCACGAGGTTGAGCCGGCCGGGCTCGCCCGAGGCGACCCGGATGCCGGTGAGGGCGAGGCTTCCGCTGGAGAGTCGCGCGAACGGGAAGGCCGCCGCCGGCGCGGCCGCGACGTCCCCGTCGATCAGGGCTTCGGTGCGACGATCGAACGCGCCCGTCTGAATGGCCGCTCGCATCTGTCCGCGCTGATTCTCATTGGTGAGAAAGGCGATGTTCGCCCGGACGAGATCGCCGAGGATTCCGGGAATCCGTGCGAACTTCACGATTCCTCGAAGCCGGCTACGGCCGCCGCCGCGTCGGAAGGCGTCTTCTCGTACGCGCGCAGATGGGCCAGGGCCGTCGCGGCCCAGTCGAACTTGGTCGCCCTCACGATCGCGCGCGCCGACATGTCGGTTCGCATCGCATCGTCGTCGAGGACGTTCAGCATCGCCTCCCGCAGCGATGCCGCATCCGGCTCCGTGTAGAGCACCGCGTCGCCGCCGACCTCGGGGATGGCGAGGTGACGGGTGGTGATGACGGTGGCCCCGCACGACATGGCCTCGACGACCGGCAGCCCGAATCCCTCGCCGAAGCTCGGGTAGACGACTGCGACGGCGCCGCCGAGGAGCGCGGCCAGGTGGTCCACCGGTACGTAGCCGAGCGATGAGACGCCGGAGTTCGCCCCCATCGCGTCGAGCCGGGAGATGGCTTCGACGTCCCAGCCCCGAGCGCCGGCGATCAGCAGCCGGGGCGCGCTCTCGCCGAGCTCGGAACGGATCGCGGCATACGCATCGAGAAGCGAGCCGACGTTCTTCCTCGGCTCGATCGTTCCGAGGAAGGCGAACCAGTCGTGCGTGTCGTCGAGGCCGTGATCGGCCCGGAAATCGTCGAGCTGATCCGGTGTCGGAGGGTGGAAGCGCGAGCTGTTCACGCCGAGGTGCGCGACGGACACCACGCCGTGGGGCGCGCCCAGGTAGCGGCTCAGCTCGCTCGCGGTCGCGGCGCTCGGGGTGACGATGGCATCGGCGCTGCGCCAGGCACGCCGGATCCAGCCGCGGAAGTACAGCCGCTTGAGGCTGGTGTGGACCAGCGGGTGACTGAAGAACGTGGCGTCGTGCAGCGTGACGACGCGGCGGCGGGCCCAGAGCAGCGGGTAGCTGTAGTGCGGCGAATGGATGACGTCGATCCGATGGCGCACGGCGCGCAGGGGGAGCACGAACTGCTCCCACAGCATCCGCAACGGCCGTGCTCGCAGGGCCGGGGAGGTCTTCAGGATGTGCGCCCAGGGCACGACGGCCGCGACGGTCGGTGCGTCATCCGGCTGGCAGGCGACGAAGAGGTCGATCGACTCGGGAGGGAACCCCTCGAGGACGCCGTAGATGTAGCGGGCGACCCCGCCGTGATTGGCGGGCATCGCTGTGGCGTCGATGAGCACGCGCTGCCGACGGGACACAGCCTCCCCTTCAGTTTTTTTAGTGGACCCCCTGTCAAAACGTACATGCAGAGGTGCAGAAATGCCATTCGCGCAACCCCCGTGAACCCCGTTCGGGAGGGGGCGGCACGGGGCCGAACGGGGGTCGGCGCCCGGTTCCCATGTAATGCCAGTAATGGCAAAATGGTCGGGGCCCAACAGGCCCTCCGTACTACTGTCACGATCCCACAAGGAGACACCGATGTCTGTCATGCCCGTCGATCTGGTCGCAACGACCGGAGTGAATCTGCCGCACGAGACCCTGCACGTCGTCAAGGGGAGGCGGAGCGGGCTGACGATCAGCATCGCCGTGCACTCGACGGTGCTCGGGCCGGCTCTCGGCGGCTGCCGGGTGTGGACGTACGACAGCTGGGCGGAGGCGGTGAACGACTCGCTGCGTCTGGCCGAGGGGATGACCCTCAAGAACGCGGCCGCCGGACTCCAGCGCGGCGGGGGCAAGTCGGTGGTCTACGTTCCGCGCGGCACGGTGCTCACCGCCGAGGAGCGGCACGACGCGATGCTCGACCTGGGAGACGCGGTCGAGAGCCTCGGCGGCGCGTACATGACCGCGGAAGACGTCGGCACCTCCGCCGAGGACATGGCGCTGGTCGCCACGCGCACGTTGCACGTCTGCGGCCTCCCCTCGTCGGCCGGCGGGGTCGGCGAGCCGAGCGACGCCACGGCCGCCGGCGTGTATGCGGGGCTGCTCTCGACGCTCGAGCGGGTGTTCGGCAGCCGCGCGGTCGCCGGACGCCGGGTGACGGTGCTCGGTCTCGGCCACGTGGGCTCGATCATCGCGATGCGCCTCGCGCATGAAGGAGCGGTGCTGACGGTGACCGACGTGAACCCCGCCAAGCGCACTCTCGCCGAAGCGCTCGGCGCCCGCTGGGTCGAGCCGGAGGAGGCTCACGCCGTCGAAGGCGACCTGTTCGTGCCCGCCGGGGTCGGCGGCGTGCTCACCGACCGGGTGATCGACGAGCTGCGCGTCGCAGCCGTGGTCGGCCCGGCGAACAACCAGCTCGCGCACCGGTCGGGCGCAGCGCGGCTCGCCGCCCGCGGCATCCTGTGGGCGCCCGACTTCGTCGTGAACGCCGGAGGCGTGATCTTCCTGTCGATGATGAGCGAGGAGAACCCCTCGGCGGATGCCACGGCGGCGCGCGTCGAGCAGATCGGCGACACGGTCTCGGAGATCTTCGCCGTCGCGCAGGAGCGGGGGATCACCACGCTGGAGGCGGCGGAAGAGGTCGCTCTGGAGCGCCTGCACGCACCAGCGAACGCATAGAAACGCTCCGCTAGGGTTGGTTCCCATGACCACTTCGTGGGGCCGCCGGCTCATCGCTTCTGTTCTGACTGCCTTCGTCGTCGCCCTCATCGTGCATGTCGCGATGATCGTCGTCTTCACGATCGGCAATCTGGCGAGCACGACGGCGCCCTCGTTCGCCCTCCACCAGGCGGTCAGCAACTACTTCTCGCTCGCGAGCGTCTTCTCGCTGCTGCTCCTCTTCGTCGCCGGGATCCTGGGCGCATTCGACCGGTGGTGGACGGCGCTCATCGCCGGCATCGTGGTCGGCGTGCTGGCCCCCGTGGCCAGCACGCTGATCTCGGCGACGTCGGGCGGCTCGCCGTTCGGCGGCGCGCTGCTCGGCGCCGTCTTCGGCACGCTGCTCGGCGTCAACATGCTCTACGCGGTGGCCATCGCCGTTCTCACACCGACGTTCGGCCGGTGGCTGTTCCGCGTCGTCGAGGGCACGCGCAACCGCTTCGCCGCCGACCGCACCATCGCACTGGTGCGCATCCCGGCGTCCAACCTCGCCGACGGTCTCACCACGCACATCGAGCGCGAGCAGATCGACGCCGAGCTGGCCGACGCCCAGTGGGATGCGTACGTCGCCGCCCTCTCGGAGGCCGGCTGGCAGACCGTCGAGGTCGCCAGCGCCGACACGCTCGCGGACTCGGTCTTCGTCGAGGACACGGCCGTCGTCTTCGGCGACACCGCTGTCATCACCCTGCCGGGAGCGGCGAGCCGCCGCCCGGAGACGGCGGGCACCGAGGCGGCACTGCGGTCGCAGGGCCTGCGCATCGAGCGCATCGAGGAGCCGGGCACGCTCGACGGAGGCGATGTGCTGAAGGTCGGCACGACGGTCTACGTCGGCCGCGGCGGCCGCACGAACGCGGAGGGCATCCGCCAGCTGCGCACGCTCGTCGCACCGCTCGGCTACACGGTCATCGCCGTGCCGGTCACCAAGGCGCTGCACCTCAAGACCGCGGTCACGGCCCTGCCGGACGGAACGGTCATCGGTTACGAACCGCTCGTCGACGACTCCTCGATCTTCGACCGCTTCCTGCCCGTCCCGGAGGCCCACGGCACCGCTGTCGTCGTGCTCGCCCCCGACACCGTGCTGATGTCGTCCTCCGCTCCGCAGTCCGCCGCGCTGATCGAAGACCTCGGCTACCGCGTGATCCAGGTCGACATCTCGGAGTTCGAGAAGCTCGAGGGATGCGTCACCTGCCTCTCGATCCGCATCCGCTGAGGCCGGCCCGAGCTTCTTCGAACCCGTTCTGAGATCTCTCTTGCGCCCAGCTTGCTTTCAGGCATAGTCTGTAGGGCTGCCTCGGCGGCACTTACGTGAACGCATCGGGCTAGGGAGGACGCCATGACAACGACAGAGAACACACGAACCATCAGCGGGTTCGGACTCGTCGCCGTCGCCGTGCCGGCGTCCCCGGAGCAAGCCCCCGCCTGGTAGGTCCCAGGCAGGACGCAGTTCCCGGCTGATCGTCGCCGGCACGTCGCGCGGACCATCGGCGGTCCGCGGAGTCCACCACCCGGTGGAACGGCTCTTTTTGGCGACCTCTCAGCACGCTCTCAATCGGGGTCACGAGCGACCCCACGAAGCAATCACTACAAGAAAACGGATACAACATGTCTGTCGCTGAAACTCCTCAGCACCCGCCTCACACTGAAACGAAACAACCGCAGAAGAAGGCCGGCACAGTGCGCACACTGCTGCGCATCCTTCCCTTCGCCAAGTCCGCCGCGCCCCGCATCCTGCTGGGCATGGTCGCCGCACTCCTGGCGAGCCTGGTCGCGCTGAGCATCCCGCAGGTGCTCCGCTGGCTGGTCGACGGCCCGCTGTCGACCGGCGATTCGGCCGCCGTCTGGCCGGCCGCGCTGCTGGTCGTCGGCCTCGGTGCCGCCGAGGCCGTGTTCATCTCGCTCCGCCGCTGGTTCGTGCTCACCCCGGGCACCCACGTCGAGGCCAAGATGCGCAACGGCCTCTACGAGCAGCTGCAGGACCTGCCTGTCGCCTTCCACGACCGCTGGCCGAGCGGCCAGCTGCTCTCGCGCGCCGTCAGCGACCTCAACCTGATCCGCCGCTGGATCTCGTTCGGCATCGTGCTGCTGGTCGTGAACGTCGTGACGATCGTCGTCGGCTTCGGCATCCTGATCGCCTGGAACTGGCTGCTCGGCACGATCTTCTTGGTGTGCTCGATCCCGCTGTGGATCTACGGGTTCATCTTCGAGGGCAAGTACTCGCTGATCGCCCGCCGCAGCCAGGACCAGGCCGGTGACCTGGCGACCGCCGTCGAGGAGTCGGTGCACGGCATCCGGGTGCTCAAGGCGTTCGGCCGCGGCAAGCACGCGCTCAAGAACTTCGAGTCGCAGGCGGAGGAGCTGCGCGGCACGGAGATCGAGAAGGCGAAGGCGATCGCGGGCATCTGGCTCTGGCTGCTGCTCGTCCCCGACGTCGCGTTCGGCATCTGCCTCGTCGTCGGCGTCTGGCTGGCCTCGCTCGGAGAGCTCTCGGTCGGCGAGCTGGTCGCGTTCTTCGCGACGGCCACCGTGCTGCGCTTCCCGGTCGAGTCGATCGGCTTCCTGCTGTCGATGACCTTCGACACGCGCACGGCCGCCGACCGGTTCTTCGAGGTCATGGACGAGGTCAACACGATCACGGATCCCGAGCACCCGAAGAAGATCGAGCAGCCGCGCGGCGAGCTGGTCTTCGACGACGTGCACTACCGGTACCAGGATTCGCCCGAGCGCTTCCCCGACCTGCTGAACGGCATCACGCTGACCGTGAAGCCGGGAGAGACGATGGCGCTGGTCGGTCTCACGGGATGCGGCAAGTCGACGCTCACCGCCCTCACCACCCGGCTGTACGACGTGACCGGGGGCGCGGTGAAGGTCGACGGCGTCGACGTGCGCGACCTGACCAGGTACGACCTGCGCAAGAGCATCGCGATGGCGTTCGAGGACGCCACGCTGTTCTCGGCGTCGGTGCGTGAGAACGTGCTGCTCGGCCGCGACGACCTCGACATCTCGTCGGACGAGGCGCAGGCCGTGCTCACCGAGGCGCTCGAGATCGCTCAGGCCGGCTTCGTCTACGACCTGCCGGACGGCGTCGACACGAAGGTGGGTGAAGAGGGACTCAGCCTGTCGGGCGGTCAGCGTCAGCGTCTGGCGCTCGCCCGCGCTGTCGCTGCGAACCCCTCGATCCTCGTGCTCGACGACCCCCTGTCGGCGCTGGACGTCGACACCGAGGCGCTGGTCGAGGCGGCCCTCCGCCGCGTGCTCGCCGCGACGACGGCACTGGTGGTCGCCCACCGTCCGTCGACCGTGATGCTCGCCGACCGGGTGGCGCTGCTGGAAGACGGCCGCATCACCGCCGTCGGCACGCACCACGACCTGCTCGCCACCAGCGAGCACTACCGTTTCGTCATCTCCAGCCTGGAGGACGAAGAGAATGAAGAGCTCCTTCAGGAGGTGAACCTGTGAGTACCGCAACCGTGATCGGAGTCGAGGGCGAAGAACGCAACGACTTCACGAAACAAGAGAGCCGTCAGATCCGGCAGCGTTCGCTGCGTCTGCTCGGTTCGCTGCTGCAGCCGCTGCGCACGCGACTCATCCTGACGATGGTGGTCGTCGTGATCAGCACGGCCGGCCAGGTCGCCGGTCCGGCGATCATCGCGTTCGGGATCGACAACGGCCTGCCGGCGCTGATGAAGCAGGACTGGATGCCGCTGGCGCTCGCCGGTGCCGCCTACCTGTTCACCGGCATCATCGGTGCCGTGCTCATCGCGTGGTACACGGTGCTCAGTGCGCGGATCAGCCAGGCCATCCTGATCGATCTGCGCAAGCGGGTGTTCCTGCACACCCAGAAGCTCAGCCTCGAGTTCCACGAGTCGTACACGTCTGGCCGCATCATCTCGCGCCAGACGAGCGACCTGGACTCGATCCGCGAGCTGCTGGACTCGGGCATCAACCAGCTCGTGCAGGGCTTCCTGTACATGCTGTTCATCGCGATCATGCTGTTCTCGCTCGACTGGGTGAGCGGCGTCGTTCTGTTCTGCTCGCTGGTTCCGCTGTACTTCCTGACGCGCTGGTTCCAGAAGCGCTCGCAGGTGCTGTTCCGCATCTCGCGGGTGGCGTCGGCGAAGCTCATCGTGCAGTTCGTCGAGACGATGACGGGCATCCGCGCCGTCAAGGCGTTCCGCAAGGAGAAGCGCAACGAGAAGGAGTTCGGCGGTCTGGTCGAGGACTACCGCGACGTGAACGCGAAGGTCATCCAGCTGTTCGGGATCTTCGATCCCGGGCTGGTGATGATCGGCAACCTCACCGTCGGCGTCGTGCTGCTGATCGGCGGGTTCCGGGTGGCCGACGGGCAGATCCAGATCGGTGTGCTGCTGGCCGTGCTGCTCTACACGCGCCGGTTCTTCGACCCGATGGAGGAGATGGCGATGTTCTACAACTCCTACCAGTCGGCCGCGGCGGCGCTCGAGAAGATCTCGGGCGTTCTGGAGGAGGAGCCGACGGTTCCCGATCCCGTGAAGCCGGTGGACCTGTGGGACTCGACGGGGCACGTGCACTTCGACGACGTCACGTTCGCGTACAAGAAGGACCGCGTGATCCTGCCGAACTTCAGTCTCGACATCCCGTCGGGGCAGACGGTCGCTCTCGTCGGCTCGACGGGTGCGGGCAAGTCCACGCTCGCCAAGCTGATCTCCCGGTTCTACGACCCGAGCGACGGGGCGGTGCTGCTCGACGGCGTGGATCTGCGCGATCTGCACCCGAAGGACCTGCGCCGCGCGATCGTCATGGTCACGCAGGAGGCCTACCTGTTCAGCGGGTCGGTCGCCGACAACATCGCACTGGGCAAGCCGGATGCGACGCGTGACGAGATCGTGGCCGCCGCCGGCGCGGTGGGCGCCGACGAGTTCATCCGGAGTCTGCCGAACGGCTACGACACCGACGTGAACAAGCGCGGTGGACGCGTCTCGGCGGGTCAGCGTCAGCTGATCTCGTTCGCACGCGCCTTCCTCGCCGACCCGGCGGTGCTCATCCTGGACGAGGCGACCAGTTCGCTCGACATCCCGAGCGAGCGCCTGGTTCAGGAGGCGCTGCAGACGCTGCTCTCCGACCGCACCGCGGTGATCATCGCGCACCGTCTCTCGACGGTCGCGATCGCCGACCGGGTGCTGGTGATGGAGCACGGAGCCATCGTGGAGGACGGCACGCCGAGCGACCTGATCGCCGGCACCGGCCGCTTCTCGCAGCTTCACGCGGCCTGGCGCGACTCACTGGTCTAGCGAGGGCGACGGCGAGGCCGAAGGCGAGGGCCGGACACGCGAAATCGGCGGGGGACACGAGGGAAGCCTCCTCGTGTTCCCCGCCGCCACGGCTCTCGATGGGCTGAGGGGTTGGGTTGATCAGCCAGCCGATGACCGGGGTCGTGCACCGCGGGCTCCGCTGCGCAGGACGCGATGCCTGCTCACGCTGGAGCTGCGGAAGAAGGGGAAGCGCGCCGGCGAGCCGTCCGCGTCGTCGGCGCCGATGACGACGACCTCCGCGCCGTCGTCGATGCAGTCGCTCGCGACGAGCGGGTCGACGTCGCGCTCGACCGTTCCGCCGATCACGGTGATGCACTCCGTGGTGACGGCGCGACTGGCCGAGGCGGTGACCGCGACGTGCGAGGTCGCCGGGGCGATGAGCGCCCGGATGGCGCGGGCCAGTTCACCCCGTTCGCCCGGCCGGCGCGCCGCGCGCCCGGGGAAGGCGTCGCCCAGATCGAGCAGGTCGAACCGGATGCCGGTGGTCGTCTCGATGTCGGCCATCAGCGCCGCGCAGCGGGCGATCTGGGCGACGTAGTCACCGGTGAGGGCATCATCGGGCACGCTGAGCGAGAATCCGGCGATCCGCACGCCCAGGCTGGCCGAGTAGCGCACCAGGCGGAGGGCGTCTTCGGCACGAACGCCACGCGGGAGGGCGTGGGCGCCGCGCGGCGTCCCCTCCGGGCGGAGCCGTACGAGCAGGCGCAGATCGTCGGGGTAGCCGACGAACTTCTCGATGTCGGTCGGGCCGTCGACGACGAAACGGCGGACGCCCGCGTTGTAGGCGGCGAGCACCTCGTGCGGATGGGTCGCCGGCGTGGCGTGGAGCACGCGGGTCTGGTCGGCGCGCGCCGCGGTGAGCGCGGCGAGTGCGCTGTCGTGCGCCACCTCGAAGTAGCCGCCGTCGGCCGCGATCGCCTCGATCAGGGCCGGATGCGCGAGCGCGCTGACGTCGTAGTGCACGTCGACCGTGGGGAAGGCCTCCCGCAATGCGCGGTACTGACGCACCGCCCTCGCGATGTCGAGGATCACGAGCGGCAGGCCGTGCCGTGACACGAGGTCGGCCAGGTCGGGATCGACCGGTGCGAGCGAGGCGAGGACCATGTCCACCTCCGCGGTGCGAGACGCCGTCTCGGGTACGGCGCTCGTCGGTGCGGATCGGGTTGCGGTGAACATGGGCCTTTCTCCTCGCTGTCCCAGATCAGGGGATGCCGCCGTCGGGCCGGCCGGCATCCTCGGGTTCTGATCGGTGTGATCTCATGGTGGTCCCGTGCCGGAAACCCCGCATCCGGGGGGCCACCATACTTCGGTGCGTGGTAGCACGGATGACGCGGGGACCTGTTCCGGGCCATGATTATCGGCATGTGCCTCCGTGTTGTGATCGTCGACGACCACGCACGATTCCGCGCCCAGGCGACCGAACTCCTCAAGCTCGAACGGTTCACCGTCGTCGGCGACGCCGACACGGGCCGCGGGGGGATCGAGCTGAGCCGGCGCCTCGCACCCGACGTCGTGCTCCTCGACGTCGGCCTTCCCGACGCCAACGGCTTCGACCTGGTGAACGACGTGCACGCCACCGGCGCCGCGGTCGTGCTCACCTCCAGCCGGGCATCCGCGGACTACGGCCGCCGCATCCTGGAGAGCGGGGCGGAGGGCTTCATCGCCAAGGCGGAACTGAGCGGCGAGGCGATACGCAGCCTGCTAAGGTGAGCGCGTGGGAGCGGGCTCAGGGCACGGATCTCGCGCACTGAGAGTCGCCGTGGCCGACGACGCGGTGCTGTTGCGCGAGGGGATCGGCCAAATCCTGCGCGCCGGTGGAGTCGAGGTCGTCTCCTCCGTCGACACGGCTGAGGAGCTGCTCCAGGTGGTAGCGGGGGATCCCGCCATCGACGCGGTCGTGCTCGACATCAAGATGCCGCCGACCCACACGGACGAAGGGCTGCGCGCACTCGAGGAGCTGCGCGCATCCGGTTCATCGGTGGGGGTGCTGCTGCTGTCGATGTACACGACCGCGGCATATGCCATCCGGGCCATGAGCGCCGGCAGCGGAACGGGCTACCTGCTCAAAGACCGGGTCGCGGATGCCGGGACGCTGGTGAACGCGGTGCGCAGCGTCGCGGCCGGCGGCTCCGTGGTGGACCCGGAGGTGGTCGCGCTGCTCGTCAGCGGGCGCACGGCCGCGGCCTCGCTCGACGCCCTCTCGGCGCGCGAGCGCGACGTGATGCGGCTGATGGCGGAGGGCAAATCGAACGCGGGCATCGCGGCGGACCTGCACTTGAGCCTGCGCACGGTCGAGTCGCACATCGGGCACATCATGTCGAAGCTCGACGTCGAAGACACCTCCGAGGGTCATCGGCGCGTGCTGGCGGTTCTGCGGTTCCTCGGCCGGGACAGCTGAGATGAACGCCGCGCGCATCACGGTCCGCGCGCTCGCCGTCATCATCGCGATCGCCTCGAACGTCGCCGCCCAGGTCGTCAGCGCCGTCACCGGCGAGTACGGGCCGCGGCCGCAGGGCATCGGCTGGGGCATCGTCTTCATCGTCGTCGGGCTCGACTACGCGGTCTGCGCGATCATCGCCTGGCGGATCGTGCGCAGTCCCGTGCCCGGCTGGCTCATGGTCGGCGCCTCGTTCTTCTGGGCGGCGGGCGCGTGGTACCCCGTGACCCGCCCGGACGGCTGGCTCTGGCCGCTGGTCGAGGGCGTGACCGACCTGTGGGCGCCGCTGGTCGGCATCCTGGTGCTGGTGTACCCGACCGGCCGACTGGTCGCACGCTTCGACCGAGGACTGGTGATCGCGGTCTTCGTCGCCTTCATCGTGCGGTTCGCCGGCATCCTGTGCTTCTCGTCGCCCTCGCCGGTGCAGTGCGACTGCGCCACCAACGTGTACGCGGTGCTGCCGAGCGACGACGCCGACTTCTGGCTCGGCGTCGCCTGGCGCGCCGTCGGGCTGGCGCTCATGCTCACGGTCGCGGTGCGGCTGACGATGCGCTGGTTCCTCAGCACCCTTCCCGCGCGCCGCGTCGCTTTCGTGATGCCGCTCGCCATCCTGCTCTGGTGCTACGGCACGGTGCAGGACTCGCTGAGCTTCGCCTTCGGCTGGGAGAGCGGCTGGCTGCAGTTCATCCCGCCCATCGCGATCGCCTTCATCCCGCCGGCGTTCGTCGGGGGAGTGCTCTACGCGCGCGGCCTGCGCTCACGCGTCGCCGACCTCGTCATCGTGGCCCGTGACAAGGTGGACCGCGCGCTCTGGGAGACGAGCCTGGCGCGCACGCTGCACGACAACTCCCTGCGCGTGTACTGGTGGGACGAGCAGCTGAGGGGGTACGAGACCTCCGACGGCGAGCGGATGCCCGACGGGGCGTCGCGGGATCGGCCGGGCCGCTCGACCCTCGCCATCGACTCCGATCAGGGACCGATCGCGCTCATCGAGCACGACGTCGCCCTCAGCCAGGATGCCCGGCTGCTCGACGCCGTGTCGTCGGCGCTGCTCCTCTCGGTGGACAACGACCGGCTCCGGCAGCGCCTGGAGCGCACGCTGCAGGAGGTCAGGGAATCGCGCCTGCGCATCGTCGAGGAGGGCTATCTGGCCCGTCGCCGGCTCGAGCGCGACCTGCACGACGGCTCGCAGCAGCAGCTGGTGTCGCTGGCGATCGGGTTGCGGATCGCGGCGACCAAGGCGCAGACCGCCGGCAACGACGAGGTGGTCGCCGACCTCGAGCGCGCGTCCGACCAGCTCGCCGACGCGCTCCGCGAACTGCGGGAGCTCGCCCGCGGCATCCACCCGACTGTGCTCACCGACGGAGACCTGCGCTCGGCCATCGAGGAGCTGGCGCTGCGCAGCCACCTCTCGGTCGAGGTGAGCGTCGACACCGGCGACGACCGGCTCAGCGAGGTCATCGAGGAGACGATCTACTTCTCGGTCGCCGAGTGCCTCACGAACGCGGCGAAGCATGCGGCCGCGCGCAACTGCGCCGTCACGGTGACACGCACCGGCGGAACGGTGTCGGTGATCGTGAAGGACGACGGCCGCGGCGGTGCCCGCATCGAGGCGGGCGGCGGGCTCGAAGGTGTCCGCGACCGCGTCGAGGCGGTCGACGGTCACGCCGAGGTGCAGTCGGTGGTCGGGCTCGGCACGATCATCGAGCTGACGATCCCGGTGCCGGTCGCGGCCGGATAGCTGAGGATACCCGCTGCCGGCTGTGCCTCAGGCCGCCGGTCGCGCCGCGTACACCTGGTTGCCGATGGTGAAGGCGGACCATCCCCCTGGACAGCTCACGGCCTTCGCGGGAACGCCCGCCGTGGGCCACCAGCTGTCCTGCACCGCCGGCTTCGGGATGTCGGCCGGCTTCTCGCAGGTGCCCTTCACGAAGTGCGTCTTCGAGGTGTAGGTGAGGATCGCGGCTGTGTTCTGCGTGTCGTAGTCGACGCGGATGATCGTGGCGTCGGCCGGGATGAAGGTCGGCGAGCCGAAGGCCTTGGTCGCGCCGGGCGTGAGCTCCTTCGCGGTGTCGAAGATGGCGGCGTCCACGTGCGGGGCGAACGCGCTCACGACGGAGCATCCGGAGAGGCCGATGGTGACGACGGACGCAGAGATGACAGCGGCGACGAGACGAAAACGGTGCACAGACACTCCAGAGCAACAGAACGGTAGACGTTCAGTCAAGCGCATCAAGCTGTGCGGTTCATCGGTCGTTCGGATGATCTTCGTCGGCGGGATCGAAGCGTGCCGTCCGCAGGTCGACGCGGTAGGCGCTCGACCCGACGCCGAGCAGCGGCGTGGACTCCGCGCGGTAGTGCTGCAACGCGATGTGCTCGTGGTTCGCCGCCGGATGCCCGCTCGCCCGCACCACGCGCCACCACGGCACATCCGACCCGTAGTACGCCATGATCTGGCCGACCATCCTGGCGGCGCGGGAGCCGAGGACGGCCGCGACGTCGCCGTAGGTCATGACGCGACCGGGCGGGATGCTGTCGACCACGGCGAGCACGCGTTCGACGAACGGTGGCTCGTCGGGAGCCGGCTCAGAGCTCGAGGGCACCGATCGTCTCGCCGTACTGCGTCTCGCCCGCCGGGTTGAACCCGCTGCGGATGAAGAACTGCTCGGGGCCGAGCTCGCCGGACTCCCAGATGACGAAGAGCCGGCTGAGACCGCGACGGCGCGCCTCGTCCGCCAGCGCCCGCACCGCGAAGGTTCCGACTCCGCGGCCCTGGTCGTCGGCGTCGACGTTGATGCGCCACAGGATGGAGCGGAACTCCTCGTGCTCGGCATCCGGGTCGAAGTTGCCCATGATGAATCCGACGACCATGTCGCCGTCGAGAACGACGCGCTGCCAGGAGGTCGCCGGGTTGCTGACCACGGCGGCGGCCGAGTACGACACCGGCGACACGAACTGCTCCTGACCCGGTTTCAAGCTGAGAGCGTTCGCCGCCACGATGTTCGACGCGCTCAACTCTTCAAGTCTCAACTCAGCCATAGCGACAGGGTAACGTGCGGTCGACGCGCAAGCATAGTCGGCCGGAGGAGGACATCGTCCGCTGACAGCGGATCCATAGGCGCCGTGAGGATGCCGGGAAGATTTGTCTCGACGTCAAGATAGTTGGTCGGCTCGGGTAAGCTGTTGTCGGCCAAAAGATGGCACAGACTTGAGGAGATCCATTGGAAAAGATCAAGGTTGACGGCACGGTCGTCGAACTCGACGGCGACGAGATGACCCGCATCATCTGGCAGTCCATCAAAGATTCGCTCATCCACCCGTACCTCGACGTGAACCTCGAGTACTACGACCTCGGCATCCAGAAGCGCGACGAGACCGACGACCAGATCACCGTCGATGCTGCCAACGCCATCCTGAAGCACGGTGTCGGCGTCAAGTGCGCCACCATCACGCCCGACGAGGCGCGTGTCGAGGAGTTCGGCCTCAAGAAGATGTGGCGCAGCCCCAATGGCACCATCCGCAACATCCTCGGCGGCGTCGTCTTCCGCGAGCCGATCATCATCTCGAACATCCCGCGCCTGGTGCCCGGCTGGAACAAGCCGATCGTCATCGGCCGTCACGCCTTCGGCGATCAGTACCGCGCCACCGACTTCACCTTCGACGGCCCGGGAACGCTGACCATGAGCTTCCAGCCGGCCGACGGCAGCGAAGCCCGCACGTTCGAGGTCTACCAGGCCCCCGGCGCCGGCGTCGCGATGGGCATGTACAACCAGGACGCGTCGATCCGCGACTTCGCGCGCGCCTCGTTCAACTACGGTCTCGACCGTCAGTACCCGGTGTACCTCTCGACCAAGAACACGATCCTCAAGGCCTACGACGGCCGCTTCAAGGACCTGTTCCAGGAGGTGTTCGACACCGAGTACAAGGACAAGTTCGACGCCGCCGGCCTCACCTACGAGCACCGCCTCATCGACGACATGGTCGCCTCGAGCCTCAAGTGGGAGGGCGGCTACGTCTGGGCGTGCAAGAACTACGACGGCGATGTGCAGTCCGACACCGTCGCGCAGGGCTTCGGCTCGCTCGGCCTGATGACCAGCGTGCTGACCACGCCCGACGGCAAGGTCGTCGAGGCGGAAGCCGCGCACGGCACCGTCACGCGCCACTACCGTCAGCACCAGCAGGGCAAGCCGACCTCGACCAACCCGATCGCCTCGATCTACGCCTGGACGCGCGGCCTCGCGCACCGCGGCAAGCTCGATGGCAACCAGGACCTGATCGACTTCACGCACACCCTCGAAGACGTCGTCATCAAGACGGTCGAGTCGGGCAAGATGACCAAGGACCTCGCGCTCCTGGTCGGCCCGGACCAGCCGTACCAGACGACCGAGGAGTTCCTCGCGACGCTGAGCGACAACCTGCAGGCACGCCTGGGCTGAGCCCGGTCCGCGCTGTCGAAGGGCCCGGTGGGAGCATCCCGCCGGGCCCTTCGTGCGTTCGTCGGCGATTGGGCCTGCGCTCCGTCGTCGGTTAGGTTCGTGGAATGCGCTCTGCCTCTGGGGGAGCTTCGAACGCGGTCGCCGTCGTGCGCCGCGAGATGAGGATGAGATGACCACGAACGCAACCCGCTTCTCGATCGCCGCCGCCGTTCTCGCGACGGTCGTCACCCTGACCGGATGCTCGGCCGCCGCCCCGAAGGCGAGTTCGACCCCCACGCCGTCCGCCAGCGCGTCGGCTTCGGCATCGGCTTCGATATCGGCGCCCGCCTCGCAGACCCACGCGGAGGCCTGCGCCGTCGTCACGAACGGCTTCACGAGTGTGGCGAAGCTGCAGGGCGAGGCCGCCTCGGTGATGAACGACCCGTCGAAGGCCGCCGCGCTGCTGAAGAAGGTCGACGTCGCGGTGCAGTCCATCGACCAGAAGGTCGGCAACGTCGACGTGAAGAAGGTCACCTCGTCGGCGGCCACGGCGATCCACGACTACGCCGCGTACATCGACAAGGCGATCAGCGACCCGACGTCGATCGACGTCACCGCCGTCAAGAGCAAGGCGGAGGCCCTCGCGGCCAAGTTCCAGGCCGTGCAGGCCGAGTGCGCGTAGCTCTGCTGCGCCGCTGACGCGCAGCGCCGCTGACGCGTGCCGCCGCTGACCCGTGTCGTGCGCAATCGCACGACGCGTGTCGCGCGGTGCGCGTTTGCGCACGATCGGTGGGCAGCGCGCCGGCGCGCCCGTGTTTCGGGCGTGGGTCGCGAGCGGCGCGAATGTTACAAGTCGGTAAAGCGTGGGGAAATGGCGGCCGAAGGCTTGCATTCATTTTGTTCGTAAGCTTTACTAACAAACATGACGACATCGGATGTGCAACGCAGCACAGCGACCGGGCCCGTGCCCGGCGCCGTGCCCGGCGTCGTGCCCGGCGTCCCCGTCGTCACGGCAGCGGCCGCCGCTCCTGGTTTTGCCACCGCGCCCGCCACCGCGCCCGTCGCCACTCCGGGCTTCGCCCCTGGCCGCGCGCTTCGCCCGATGGTCAAGGTCCTCCCCGAGCACGCGCGCAGCCACAACCGCTCCCTCGTGCTGCAGACGCTGTACCGCTCGGGGGAGCGCAGCCGCGCCGACATCGCCCGTGAGACGGGACTGACCCGCGTCACCATCTCCGACCTCGTCGCCGAACTGCTCGCCGAGGGCCTCGTCATCGAGCTCGGGCAGCGCGAGTCCGCCCGCCCCGGCAAGCCGGCCCGTCCTGGCAAGCCGGCCGTGCTGCTCGACATCAACCGCACCGCGTACCAGATCGTCGGCCTCGACCTGAGCGAGCACGCCACCTTCCGCGGCGCCGTGATGGACCTCGACGGCACCATCCTCGAGCGCGCGGACGTTCCGCTCGAGAGTGCGACCGGCGACGACGCGATCGCGAAGGTCGTTCAGCTCGTCGATCGCCTGCTCACCCTCACCACGGCGCCGATCCTCGGCATCGGCGTCGGGTCGCCCGGTGTCGTCGACCTGACCGGAACCGTGCTGACCGCCCCGAACCTGGGCTGGGTCGACGAAGCACTGCAGCAGCGGCTGCAGGCGCACACCGGGCATCCGGTGGTCGTGGCCAACGACGCGAACGTCGCGGTGCTCGCCGAGCACGGCTACGGCGACGCTGCGGGCGACATGATGCTCGTCACGGTCGGCCACGGTGTCGGCGCCGGGCTGCTCGTCGCCGGCGCGCTCGTCTACGGCAGCCGCTTCGCCGCCGGCGAGATCGGCCAGGTGATGGTCGGCACCGACCTCGGGCTGGAGGCCACATACAACCGCGACCAGGTGCTCGAGCACTGGCTCAGCGTGCCGCAGCTCCAGCAGCGCATCCGGGAGGCCGAAGCGGCCGGCTCGGACGCCGCCCCCATCCTGCGGGAGGCAGGGCAGCGCCTCGGCATCGCCCTCGCCCCCGTCGTCGGAGCGCTCAATCTCTCGGAGATCGTGCTGAGCGGTCCGGCAGAACTACTCGATGGCGCGCTCGCCGAGGCGACCATCCAAACGCTCCGCAGCAGGACGATGGCCGAATTCCACGGCGATCTCACGCTGCGGATGACCACGCAGGGGCAGGACATCGTTCTGCGCGGCGCGGCCGTACTCGTCCTCTCCGGACAACTCGGGGTCTCGTAACACAGCACCGCCCGAACCAGATCGAATCATCGACCCCAGCACCAACGGTGTGGCAATCGCACACATCGACATCGAAGAAAGGAACAGCAATGAAGAGAAAGCTCGTCGGCCTCGCCGCTGTGGCTACGGCTTCCGCTCTCGTGCTCGCCGGATGCTCCGCCGGAGGCGGCGCAAGCGCACCCAGCACGGACGGCAAGGGTAAGACTGTCACCCTCTGGCTCGTCGGCCCGGACACTCCTGACCCGTTGCGCGCCTACCTCAAGACGGAGTTCAAGAAGGAGACCGGCGCGACCCTCAACATCCAGCAGCAGGACTGGGGAGACATCGTCACCAAGCTGACGACGTCGCTTCCGGACGCGAACAACACCCCCGACGTCACCGAGATCGGCAACACCCAGTCGCCGACCTTCACCAACGTCGGCGCGTTCCTCGACATCTCCGACATGTACAAGGACCTCGGCGGTTCCGACCTCCTGCCGTCCTTCGTCGAGGCCGGCAAGGTGGACGGTAAGAACTACACGCTTCCGTACTACTTCGGTTCGCGCTACGCGTTCTACCGCAAGGACGTCTGGAGCGCCGCAGGCGTGCAGGCACCCACCACGCTCGACCAGTTCAACACCGACGTCGCGACCATCACCGCCAAGAACCCGAAGGGCATCAAGGACTTCTCGGGCTTCTACCTCGGCGGCCAGGACTGGCGCAACGGCATCTCGTGGATCTTCGCAAACGGTGGCGACATCGCGAAGAAGGAGAACGGCAAGTGGGTCGGCACGCTCGACTCCGAGGGTTCCCTGAAGGGTCTGCAGCAGCTGCAGGACCTGTACAAGAACGCGTCCAAGGCTCCGAACGACGCCAAGGACTCGAACCAGTACATCTACCTGAACGACAGCGACCAGATCCTCGACGCCGCCGGCAAGAAGACGTCGGACACGTCGCTCTCGGCCGCGACCATCATGGCTCCGGGCTGGGCGCACTGGTCGATCGGTGACGCCTCCACCAAGGACGGCAAGGTCGTCCGCACCTGGAACGACGACACCTTCGGCACGTTCGCGCTCCCGGGCAACGACGGCAAGCCGGCTCCGGTGTTCGCCGGTGGCTCCAACATCGGCATCTCGGCCAAGAGCAAGAACCCGGGCCTGTCCAAGACCCTCCTGAAGATCATCTTCTCGAAGGACTACCAGGAGATGCTCGGCAAGAACGGCCTCGGCCCGGCGAACAGCAAGTACACCTCCTCGCTCGGCGACGACCAGTTCGCGAAGGCGCTCATCGCGTCGGCGTCGAACTCGAAGCTGACCCCGGCCGCTCCCGGCTGGGCTGCTGTCGAGGCGGGCAACGTGATGGAAGAGTT
The DNA here is from genome assembly GCF_027921845.1 of Leifsonia poae. GTDB lineage: Bacteria > Actinomycetota > Actinomycetes > Actinomycetales > Microbacteriaceae > Leifsonia > Leifsonia poae. The sequence continues at coordinate 540,195 of NZ_BSEN01000001.1, read as the reverse complement.
CTTCAGCAAGATCAAGGACTCGACCGACCTCAAGGCTCTGGCGCAGGAGTACAACACCAAGCTCAACGCCTTGATGAACGTCAAGAACAAGTAGCACCCACCCGTAACACCCGGCAGTCGGGGGCGCGGAACGACCTTCCGCGCCCCTGCTCCTGCCCTCAGACTTTCAGGAAGGAGGACAGACGTGACCACCACCCAGCAGACCCCGTCCGTGAACACCGCGCCGCGCATCCCGCAGGCGACGCCGCAGCGCAGGAAGCGCTTCCAGTTCACCCCGTACGCCCTGCTCATCCCCTCCGTCGCCATCCTCATCCTCGCGCTGGGCTATCCCATCGTGTGGCAGCTCATCACCTCGATGCAGAGCTTCGGGCTCGCCCAGCAGTTCGGCCAGCCGGCCCCCTTCGTCTGGTTCGAGAACTACATCACCCTGTTCTCCGACTCGTACATGTGGGTCGTCGTGGCCCGCTCGATCGCGTTCTGTCTCGTCACCGCGTTCGTCACGGTGGTCATCGGCATCGGACTCGCTCTCCTGATGAACGCCGTCAACAAGGCCGTGCGCATCATCATCCAGATCTCCATGCTCCTCGCCTGGGCGATGCCGGTCGTCGCCGCGATGACGGTGTGGAACTGGCTGTTCGACTGGCGCCGCGGCATCGTCAACTACACCCTGACGTCGTGGGGCCTGGACTTCCAGAACCACAACTGGCTGCAGAACCCGCTCTCGTTCTTCTTCGTCGCGATGGTGATCGTGGTCTGGATGAGCGTCCCGTTCGTGGCGTTCTCGGTGTTCGCCGGCCTCACGCAGGTCTCGGGCGAGGTGCTCGAGGCCGCGCAGATGGACGGCGCCAAGGGCTTCCAGCGGCTGCGGTACATCATCCTGCCGATCATCCGGCCCGTGCTCGGCATCGTGCTGCTGCTGCAGATCATCTGGGACCTGAGGGTCTTCACCCAGATCAAGCTGCTGCAGGACAAGGGCTCCATCGCCAGCGAGACCAACCTGCTCGGCACCTACATCTACCAGCTCGGCGTCGGCTCCAGCGACTTCGCGATGGCGAGCGCCGTCTCGGTCTTCGTGCTCATCCTGACCATCGCGATCAGCTGGTTCTACGTGCGCAATCTGCTCAAGGAGGACGAGTCATGAGTGCTGTCACCTCGACCCGCGTGGAGTCGGCGGCCGATTCCGCCGCTCCCGCCCCCGCCCGCAAGCTCCGCCAGAAGATCAAGCCGTCGCGCGTGATCCTCGGCATCGTCGGCGTCGTCATCTCGCTGATCTGGGTGTTCCCCGTCTACTGGATGGTGAACTCGTCGCTGCTGCCCAACGTGGTGCTGCAGAACACGACCCCGACCTGGCTGCCGTTCGGCGGCTCGTGGGACAACTTCGCCGCGGTCATCAACGGCGGCACGTTCTTCCCCGCGCTCGGCATGAGCCTCATCATCGCCATCGTCACCGTGGTGTTCTGCATCGTGTTCGCGTTCCTCGCGGCCCTCGCGATCAGCCGGTTCAAGTTCCGCGGCCGCAAGTCGTTCGTGCTCGCCGTGCTGCTCATCCAGATGCTGCCGGCCGAGGGCCTGTTCATCGCCCAGTACAAGCTGATGGGCAGCCTCAACCTGCTCAACACCGTGCTCGGCGTGAGCATCATCTACATCGCCGCCGTCGTGCCGTTCACCATCTGGATGCTGCGCGGTTTCGTCGCCGGCATCCCGGCCGACCTCGAAGAGGCCGCAATGGTCGACGGTCTCAGCCGCACGCAGGCGTTCATGCGCATCACCTTCCCGCTGCTGGCCCCCGGGCTCGTCGCATCCGGTGTCTACGCGTTCCTCCAGGCGTGGAACGAGTTCACCGTCGCGCTCGTCATCCTGCAGGAGAACTCGAGCCAGACGCTGCCCCTGTGGCTGCGCGGCTTCATCCAGCAGTCCGCCTCGCGGGCGACCGACTGGGGCCAGGTCATGGCCGCGTCGACGCTCGTGGCCGTTCCGGTGATCATCTTCTTCCTGTTCGTGCAGGGCCGGATGACCAGCGGGCTCGTCAGCGGGGCGGTCAAGGGGTGAGCGGGCCCTCCGCCACCGACCAGCACGCCGCCACCGACCAGACCTCCGCCACTGAGCAGCACGCCGCCGCCGACAGCACCACGCCGCTCGCGCATCTCCGCCGCCAGGTGGCCGCGACACTGCTCCCGGGCTTCGTGGGGACGACGCTGCCGGACTGGCTCGCCGTTCGCCTGCGCAACGGTCTGGGCGGGGTGTGCGTGTTCGGTCCGAACATCACCTCGCTCACCCAGCTGCGCGCGCTGACCGACGCGATCTACGCCGCGAATCCGGATGCGATCGTCGCGATCGACGAGGAGGGCGGCGACGTCACGCGCCTGTACTACGGCACAGGATCGCCGTATCCCGGCAACGCCGTCCTCGGGCGCCGTGGCGACGCCGCTTACACCGAGTCGGTCGCGCAGCGCGTCGGCTGGGAGCTGCGTCGCGCCGGCTGCAACCTCGACTTCGCGCCGGATGTCGACATCAATTCGAACCCGGACAACCCCGTCATCGGCGTGCGCAGCTTCGGCTCGTCGCCGGCTGTGGTCGCCGAGCAGGGCGCCGCGTGGACGCGCGGGCTGCAGTCCGCCGGCGTCGCCGTGTGCGCCAAGCACTTCCCCGGGCACGGCGACACGGCGCAGGACTCGCACCTCGTGCTGCCGGAGGTCGACCTCTCGCTCGAGCGCCTGCGGGAGCGCGAGCTCCGTCCGTTCCGCGCGGTCATCGAGGCCGGCGCGCGCAGCGTGATGACCTCGCACATCCTGCTGCCGCAGCTGGACGCCGAGCGTCCAGCCACCTTCAGCCCCACGATCATCGAGGGGCTCCTGCGCGGTGAGCTCGGGTTCGACGGCGTCGTGGTCAGCGACGCGCTCGACATGAAGGGTGCGAGCGGCGAGACGGGCATCCCGCCGGCCGCCGTGCTGGCGCTCGCCGCCGGCTGCGACCTGCTCTGCATCGGGACCGAGAACACCGACGAACAGCTCGGGCAGATCGAGGATGCGGTGGTCGCCGCGATCGCCGACGGCCGGCTGAGCGCCGCCCGGGTCGCGCAGGCGGCCGAGCGCGTGCTCGCACTCGCCGCCGATCTGCACGCAGAGAGCGCGCAGAAGCCGATTCCCGCCGATCCGTTCGCCGGCGCCATCGACCCGATCGACATCGCCGCGGCCATCTCGACCTTCGACATCGCGCCGCACGCGGCCGAGTGGGTCGCCGCCAACCGCGGACCGTACTCGATCGTGCGCATCGACACCGTGGCGAACATCGCCGTCGGCGTCGCCCCGTGGGGACCGTTCGCGGAGGCCGCTGCCGACCCGGAGTCCGCCGTCGCGCGCGCCTTCGAGCAGAACCCGCTCGTCGTGTTCACCGAGGGCGACCATCCGGATCTCGTGCTCGCGGCCAAGTCGCCGGTGCTCGTGATCGGCAAGGACAACCACCGGCACGCCTTCGCCCGCGCGGCGATCGATCGGCTGCGCGCCGAGCGCGACCGTGTGCTCGTGGTCGACATGGGCTGGCCGAGCGACGACCGCGCCTACGCCGACGTCGCCACCTTCGGTGCCTCCCGCCTGGTCGGCCGCGCCCTGCTCGCGTACCTGGAATCCGGCTCGTGAGGCTCGGGATCGACATCGGTGGCACCAAGACGGATGCGGTGGCCATCGACGATGCGGGCGGCCTGTCCCAGCGCATCCGGCTGGCCACGGGCTTCGGATCGATCGCCGTCGTCGAGACGGCCGTCGCCGCCGTCGCGCGGATCGGCGAGCTCACCGGGCTGCCCGCGAGCGGGTTCCAGTCGATCGGCATCGGCATCCCCGGCATGGTCGACAGCGCCTCCGGGCACGTCGCCCACGCGGTGAACCTGGGCCTCGAGCGTCTCGAGCTCGGCGGAGAGCTGGCCGGACGCCTCGGCGTCGGGGTGCGCATCGAGAACGACGTGAAGGCCGCAGCGGTCGGCGCGTACCACCTGATGGGCCTCGACGGCACGATGGCGTACCTCAACCTCGGCACCGGCCTCGCCGCCGGGATCGTGGTCGACGGGCGGCTGTGGCGCGGCGCCGACGGTATCGCCGGGGAGATCGGGCACATCCCGGTGGACCCCAACGGCGTGATCTGCGCGTGCGGTCAGCGCGGCTGCCTCGAGACGGTCGCGAGCGGGTCGGGGGTCGCGCGCCAATGGCGCACCGACGATCCACTTCCTGTTCGCTCGCTGTTCGCCGCAGCCGCCGACGGCGACCCCGAGGCGAGGGCCATCAAGGCTAGGCTGGCTGCGGGCATCGCCTCCGCGGTGCGGGTCCTCGTGCTGACCGTCGATGTCGATTCCGTCGTCATCGGTGGTGGCCTGAGCCATCTCGGGGACCGGCTGCTGTGCGATGTCCACGAGGTGCTCGACGAGTGGGCGCAGGCGTCGCCGTTCCTGGCGTCGCTCTCGCTTCCCGAGCGCGTGCGCCTCATTCCGGAAGGTTCACCGGCCGCCGCCATCGGCGCGGCCCTCGTGGGAGAGAGCTAAGTGGCAGAGATCGTCGTCGTACCCGACCAGAAGCAGGCGGGCGAACTCGCCGCGCAGTCCATCGTCGACCTCATCGCGAGCCGACCGGATGCCGTGCTCGGCCTCGCGACCGGCTCGACCCCGCTCGCACTGTACCGTGCGCTCACCGCGCGGGTCGCGGAGACGGGCATCGATGTCGCACACGTGCGCGGGTTCGCGCTCGACGAGTACGTCGGGCTGCCCGCCGACCACCCCGAGTCGTACCGCTCGGTGATCACCCGCGAGGTCGTGGAGCCGCTCGGCCTCACTCCGTCGCTCATCCACGTGCCGAACGGCGCGATCGACGGCATCGAGCACGCCGGGCCCGACTACGAGCGCGCGATCGCCGAGGCGGGCGGCGTCGACGTGCAGATCCTCGGGATCGGCACCGACGGCCACATCGGCTTCAACGAGCCGGGTTCGTCGTTCGCATCCGCGACGCGCGTCAAGACGCTCACCGAGCAGACCCGCCGCGACAACGCGCGGTTCTTCCCGTCGGAGGCCGACGTGCCGATGCACTGCATCACGCAGGGGCTCGGCACGATCCTGCGCGCGAAGCACCTGCTGCTGCTCGCGTTCGGCGAGGGCAAGGCGGAGGCCGTCGCCGGCGCCGTCGAGGGCCCCGTGTCGGCGAGCAACCCGGGATCGGCCATCCAGCTGCACCCGCACGTCACGGTGATCGTCGACGAGGCCGCTGCCTCCCGGCTGCAGAACATCGAGTACTACCGCTACGCCTACGCGAACAAGCCCGCCTGGCAGACGCTCTAGCCGCAGTAATCGAGTCCGGGAGAAATCGTCCGCCCTCCGGCGGGGCGCGCGATTTCTCCCGGACTCGACAGCGTCGGCGGGCGGTGGGCGGGTCAGATCGGCGGGCGGGTCAGACCAGGGGCTCGCCGTTGGCGAAGACGCGTCGCACGTTCCACTCGTGGTCGAGGATCACGGCGTCGGCCGCGTAGCCCGCGTGCAGCCGGCCGAGCCGGTGATCCTCGCCGAGCACCCGCGCGGGCGTGAGCGTGAGCGCCTCGACCGCGCGGGCCGGCTCGAGACCGACGAGCTCGACCGCGTTGCGCAGCGCGACATCCTGCGTGAGGGTCGAGCCGGCGATGGTCTGCGTGCCGGAGAGCACCGCGAGCCCGTCGTGCACCGTCACGTTCAGCGAGCCGAGCCGGTAGTCGCCGTCGGTCGCGCCGGCGGCCGCCATCGCGTCCGTGACGAGCGCGACCCGGCCGGGAGCCGCCGTGAACGCCAGTTTGGCGACCTTCGGATGCACGTGCAGGCCGTCCAGGATCAGCTCGAGCGTCACATCCGGGTTCTCGAACGCCGCGACGATCGGCCCCGGCGCCCGGTGGTGGATGCCGTTCATCGCGTTGAAGGCGTGGGTGAGCACCCGAGCGCCGACCTCGAACGCGCGGGTCGCCTGCTCGTAGTCCGCGGCCGTGTGGCCGATGCCGACGACCGCGCCCGCCTCGATCAGCACCCCGATCGTCTCGAGCGCGTTCGGGAGCTCCGGCGCGATGGTCGCCAGCCGCAGCGTGCCGCGTGCGGCGCCGATCAGCTGCTCGACCATCTCGGGGCCGGGCTCGCGGAGGAAGGCGGCGTCGTGCGCGCCCCGTCGCTCGATGGCCAGGAAGGGCCCCTCGAGGTGCGATCCGAGCACCAGCGGGTCGTTCGCGGTCAGCTCGGCGACGATGGACAGGCTCTCCCGGAGCGCGGCGAGCGGATTGGCGACGTGCGAGACCAGCGATCGCGTCGTGCCGTGCGCACGATGGGTCGCGAGACCCTCCAGCATCTGCTCGGGACCGTCGTCGAACGGGTGACCGCCGCCGCCGTGGCAGTGCAGGTCGATGAACCCGGGCGTCAGCCAATGGCCGCCCGCGTCGACGATCTCGCGGCCGGGCGCCTGCGCTGCCGCGTGCCAGCCGGTGCCGGATCCGGTGGCTCTGATGGTGTCGCCGTCGGCGACGAACCAGTAGTCGTCGACCAGCCCGTCCGCGTCGATCTTGCGGGCGCTGTGGACGACGAGTCCGGTCATGCGATGCTGCCTTTCATCGGAATTCGGCGCGTCCGTTGATCACGCCGCTCACGGTTGCGATGACGGCGAAGACGATCGCCACCACGGGCTGGCCGAGATCCCACCACGCGAACGCGGCGGCCAGCATCACCACGATCTCGACGAGCGCCTTGACGAACGGGTCGACGCGCAGCACGGCCTTCGGCGACCGGAACAGGGCCCAGAGCACGATCGCGATGAGCGGAGCGCCGATGCCGACCACGATGTTCCAGGGGAGAGGCCAGGCCACGAAGCCCCAGAAACCCAGCGAGAAGATCGCGAACAGCTCCAGCAGAAACCGGATGACGTCGTTCGGGGAGATCTGGATGTCGCTCTGCGGGGTCGGTGCGTCGGTCACCAGGCCATTCTAAGCGGGCTCGAACCTGCGGCCCCGTGCGGTCTCGCCCGTCTCAGCGGAAGATGATCGTGCGCGCGCCGTCGAGCAGCACGCGGTCCTCGGCGAACCACTTCACCGCTTGGGTGAGCGTGCGGCTCTCCTCGTCCTGGCCGATGGCGACCAGTTCGGAGACGCTGCGCGAGTGGTCGACGCGCACGACGTTCTGCTCGATGATCGGACCCTCATCGAGGTCGCTCGTCACAAAGTGCGCCGTCGCCCCGATGAGCTTGACGCCGCGGGCGTGCGCCTGGCGATACGGGTTGGCGCCCTTGAAGCCAGGCAGGAACGAGTGGTGGATGTTGATCGCCCGCCCGGCGAGGCGCGCGCAGAGCTCGGGGGAGAGGATCTGCATGTAGCGCGCCAGTACGACGAGCTCGATGTCGTGCTCATCGACCGCCTCGAGCACGCGCGCCTCGAAGGCGGCCTTGCTCGCCGCATCCGTGACGGGGTGCGACTCGAACGGCACGCCGTAGAACCCGGCGAGGTCGCGCAGGGTCCCGTGGTTGGAGAGCACGAGGGGCAGCTCGACCGGCAGCTGCCCGGCGCGCTGACGGAACAGGAGGTCGTTGAGGCAGTGGGCGGCGGTGGAGGCGAGCACCAGGGTGCGCAGCGGGCGACCGACGTTGTCGACCTTGTGCGACATCCCGAACCTCGCGACGACGGGCGCGAGCGCCTGCTCGAACTCGTCGCGCGTCGCCTCCGACTCCACCTGCAGGCGCATGAAGAAGCGGCCCGTGTCGCTGCTCGCGAACTGCTGGCTCTCGGTGATGTTGCCGCGGGCCGCGACGATCGCGCCGCTGACGGCGTGCACGATGCCCGGCTTGTCGGCACAACTGAAGGTGAGCACCCAGTGGTTGGGCTGGGCCTCGGCGGCAGCGTTCGCGGTGGTGTCGTTCACCCGTTCAGGGTAGCGGGATCCGCGTCCTTGGTTTGGCGAGGCCCTCGTCGTACTGCTCGCGTGCCATCCGCCGCCATTGACGGGGAGGGGCGCGGTGAAGTTGGATCGGTGCATGACAAGCCTTGGCGAGGACAGACCCGACGCGCCCCCCGCGCCCGCTCAGGCGCTCGGAGTGGAGCTGAACGGTCTCAACACCATCCACGAGAGTGAGCGCAAGGGTCGCGCGCGTGACCTGTTCTGGCCGTGGTTCGGCGCGAACGTGTCGGTGTTCGGCCTCGCGTACGGCTCCTTCCTGCTCGGCTTCGGCATCTCCTTCTGGCAGGCGACGATCGTCGGTGTCGTCGGCATCGTCATCTCGTTCCTGCTCTGCGGGTTCATCTCGCTCGCGGGCAAGCGCGGGTCGGCGCCGACGATGGTGCTGAGCCGGGCGGCCTTCGGGGTGAACGGGAACCGGGTGCCCTCCCTGCTGTCGTGGCTGCTCACCGTGGGCTGGGAGACGGTGCTCACGGCGCTCGCCGTGCTCGCGACGGCGACCGTCTTCACCCAGCTGGGCTGGGAGGGCGGCATCGCGACCAAGGTCGTCGCGCTCATCGTCGTGGCCGCGCTCATCATCGTCGGCGGCGTCATCGGGTTCCACCTGATCATGCGGATGCAGATGATCATCACGATCGTCACCGGCGTGCTCACCGTCGTCTACATCGTGCTCGTGCTCGGCCACATCGATCTCGGAGCCGTCGCCGCGCTGCCGGCCGGCGATGTGCCGCACGTCATCGGCGGGTTCGTGTTCATGCTGACCGGCTTCGGCCTGGGCTGGGTGAACGCGGCGGCCGACTACTCGCGCTACCTCCCGCGGGCCACGCGGAGTTCCGGCGTCGTCGGCTGGACCACGTTCGGGTCGTCGCTGGCTCCGGTCATCCTGCTGATCTTCGGCATCCTGCTCGCGGGCTCGTCGAAGGAGCTGAACACCGCCATCGCGGCCGACCCGATCGGCGCACTGGCCTCGCTGCTGCCCACCTGGTTCCTGGTGCCGTTCGTGATCGTCGCCGTGCTCGGCCTGGTCGGCGGCGCCGTGCTCGACATCTACTCCTCGGGGCTGGCGCTGCTCAGCGTCGGGGTGCGCGTGCCGCGGTTCGTCGCGGCGGGCATCGACGGCGTGATCATGACGGCCGGCGCCATCTACGTCGTGTTCTTCGCCGGTGACTTCCTCGGCCCCTTCCAGGGCTTCCTCATCACGCTCGGCGTGCCGATCGCCGCGTGGTGCGGCATCTTCATCGCCGACATCCAGCTGCGCAAGCGGGACTACGCCGAGAAGGAGCTCTACGACGCGCGCGGACGGTACGGGAGCGTGCGCTGGCTGCCGATCGGGCTCATCGTGCTCGGCACCGTGCTGGGCTGGGGGCTGGTCACCAACACGTATGCGCCGTGGCTCGCCTGGCAGGGCTACCTGCTCGCGCCGTTCGGGCTCGGCGGCAAGGAGGGCGACTGGGCGTTCGCGAACCTCGGCGTGCTCGTCGCGCTGCTGGTGGGGTACCTCGGCACCGTGATCTTCTCGGCGAGGGCCGTGCGCAGCCAGGAGGAGCGGTGACCGATCCGGTGCTGGTCGTCATCGACATGCAGCGGATCTTCGGCGACCCGGCGAGCGACTGGTTCACGCCGCGCTTCGCCGAGGCGGCGGTGACGATCGAGCGGATGCTCCCGGCGTTCGGGGAGCGCGTCGTCTTCACCCGGTTCGTCGCGCCCGAGCATCCGGTCGGTGCGTGGGTGCCGTACTACGAGCAGTGGCCGTTCGCGCTCGTGGCGCCGGATGATCCGCTCTACGATCTCGTCGAGCCGTTCGGTACGGCGCTGGCCGAGGCCGAGGCCGAGGCCGGGCACGGGCCGCGGGTCGTCACCGAGACGACGTTCGGCAAGTGGGGCGCGGCGCTCGCGGACGCCATCGACGGGAGCGACGACATCGTGCTGGCCGGCGTCTCCACCGACTGCTGCGTGCTGTCGACGGCGCTCGCCGCGGCGGATGCGGGCATCCGGGTCAGGGTCGCCGCCGATGCGTGCGCGGGGCTCAGCGACGCCGACCACCAGCGCGCCCTCGACGCGATGGCGCTGTACGCCCCGCTGATCGAGATCACGGACTCCCAGCGCGCGACCGCGGGCATCCGGTAAACTGTTCCGTGGTCGCCGGTTCTCGAGCGGCCCTGGGCGCGCACATCAGCGCGTAGTCGACCTGCCGTTCGTGGAGAACCCGAACCGTGCGGGGAACGCCGTTCGTTGGACAGCTTCGTCATGTCTGCCACTTCAACGTCGCCACTCAAGACCGTACAGAAATTCCCCTGGGTCGGGCTCATCGCGCTCGCCGGGGCCGTCTTCCTCTCTGTCACCAGCGAGATGATCCCCACCGGGCTGCTGCCCGATATGAGCGCGTCCCTCGGCGTGAGCGAGGCGCAGATCGGCCTCCTGGTGACGGTCTTCGCTTTCACGGTCGTCATCACCAGCACGCCGCTGACCGCCCTCACCCGGCGGTGGCCGCGGCACGGGATGATCGTCGGCATCCTCGTGGTGCTCGCGATCAGCAACCTGCTCACCGCGATCGCGCCCGACTACACGTTCGTCGTCGTCTCGCGCATCATCGGCGGCATCGCGCACGGCATGTTCTGGTCGATCGTCGGCGCCTACGCCGGGCACCTCGTGCCCAAGGAGCAGATCGGCCGCGCCGTCTCGATCACCCTCGGCGGCGGCACGCTGGCCTTCGTCTTCGGCGTGCCGCTCGGCACCTTCGCCGGTCACCTGTTCGGCTGGCGGCTGTCGTTCGTGTTCCTGGCGGTGCTCATGCTCGTCGGCGCGGCCGTCGTGTGGAAGTTCCTGCCGAAGGTCGAGCGCGACGACGAGGCGCACCCCAAACGCGAGCGCGGCGTCGCCCGCCCGAAGGACCCGACCATCGTCGCCGTCATCATGGTGTGCCTGGTGGCGGCCGTCACCATGATCGGCCACTACTCCTTCTACACGTTCGTGGTGCCGTTCCTCACCGATGCGATGGGCGTGCCCGCCGCGAGCGTCGGCGGACTGCTGTTCTTCTACGGCATCGCCGGGGCCGCCGGCCTCGTGATCGCCGGATCGGTCTTCGGTCCGCGTCCGCAGCTCGGGCTGGTGCTGGCACTCGTGGTGACCGGACTGGCCGTCGCGGCGCTCGCCGTCTTCGCGGCGGTGCCCATCCTGGCCATCAGCGCGTTCGTGCTGTGGGGTCTCGCCTTCGGCGCCCTGCCGCCGCTGCTGCAGACCCGTCTGCTGCACACGTCTTCCCCCGCGTTCCGCGACACGGCCAGCGCGCTCTACACGACCTCGTTCAACATCGGGATCGGCGGCGGAGCACTGCTCGGCTCGGTGATCTTCGACCTCGGCGGCCTGCTGGTGCTGCCGTACTTCTACATCGGACTGCTGGTGGTCTCGCTGGCACTGGTGTTCGTGATCGGCCGGATGACGCGGGCGCGCGCCCTCGCCGCCTGAGCCCGGCCCGCACCGAGCTCCCCCACCTATGCGCCCTCACCTCGGCTGAGCCCGGAGTGAGTGGTCAGTAGTTGTCGCGTAGGAGGGCTATCCCGGCCGGCAAGCGACAACAAGTGACCGTTCACGAATCCGGATCGGTGCCGGACTGTGGATAACCAGGCACCGCCACGGAGTCTCGGGCGGGCACGCCGGGCGCGCTGGGCGCGCTCATGCATCGTTGAGGGGTGGCGAACGCAGGCTCCGTCGGCGTGTTTAGACGCGTTTGCCGCCCCTCAACGGAGTGGGACGAAGGGGGGCTCCGGCCGTCCAGACCTGCCGGATGTGGAAGTCGGCGTCGAGCAGCACGGCGTCGGCGGCGTAGCCCGCGGCGAGGCCGCCGAGGTCGTGGCCGCGGCCGATCGCGCGCGCGGGCGTGGCCGTGAGGGCGAGCACGGCGTCCTCGACGGGCAGACCGACCTCGCGCACGGCGCGGCGGAGAGCGTCGTCGAGCGTGAGGGTCGATCCGGCGATCGAGCCGCCGTCGGCGAGGCGGGCGACGCCGTCGCGGACCGTCACGCCGAGCGAGCCGAGCACGTAGTCGCCGTCGCTTGAGCCCGCGGCGGCCATCGCATCCGTGATCAGCGCGACGTGGCCGGGGGCCGAGGCGAACGTCATCCTCACGACCTCCGGATGCACGTGGATGCCGTCGTTGATGATCTCGAGCGTCACGCCGTGGGTGCGCGCGGCGGCCGCGACCGGGCCCGGCGCGCGGTGGTGGATGCCGTCCATGCCGTTGAAGGCATGCGTCAGGATGCTCGCGCCGGCGTCGAAGGCCGCGAGCGTCTGGTCGTAGTCGGCGCCCGTGTGTCCGACCGCCACGGCCACGCCGGCCGACGAGAAGGCTCGCACCGCATCCAGCCCGCCCGGGAGTTCGGGGGCGAGGGTGATCTGGCGGAGGGTCCCGCGGGCGGCCCCCACGAGCACAGCGATGTCGTCGGGCGTCGCCGAGCGCAGCAGCGCCGGGTCGTGCGCGCCTTTGTGACCCACGTCGAGGAACGGCCCCTCGAGGTGCGAGCCGAGGATGCGCTCGTCCGTCTCGACGAGGTCGGCGACGGCGGCCACGCGCCCGGCGAGCGCGTCGACGGGAGCGGTCACGAGCGAGATCACGAACCGGGTCGTACCGTGTTGCTGGTGCAGCGCGAGGGCGGTGCGGATGGCGTCCGGTCCGTCGTCGAAGGCGGCGCCGCCTCCGCCGTGGTTGTGGATGTCGATGAAGCCCGGGGTGAGCCAGGCTCCCTCGGCATCCACCACGTCGGCGGACGCCCCTGCCTCCGACGACACGAGGCCGCCTTCGCGCCAGCCGCTCCCCGTCCCGGTCGCGGCCACGCGGCCGTGCTCGAACCGCACCCAGCCGTCGTTCTGCACGCGCCCGCCGGTGACGATCCTGGCCGAGTGGACGACCGTGACAGGATGCGCTCCCGGGACCGGATGCGTACCGGGGGCGGGGTGCGCGCCGGAGTCCGGACGCCCTGTGTCAGCGGTGCCCATTACGCGACGATCACCTCGACGCCGTGGTCGGCGAACTCGGCGCGTTGCTCGGCGGTGATGCCGTCGTCGGTGATGAGCGTGGTGAGGATCTTCGGTCCGCCGAGCGTCGCGAAGGCCTTGCGGCCGATCTTGGAGGAGTCGGCGACGACCACGGCGCGGGTGGCGCGCCGGGCCATCAGCGAGTTCACGCTCGCCTCGCCTTCGTCGTGCACGGTGGCGCCGACGACCGGGTCGATGCCGTTCACGCCGATGAATGCGATGTCCATCGTGATCTTCTCGAGCACCACGTCGCTGTACGGCCCCACCAGCTCGTACGAGCGGGCGTGCACGACGCCCCCGGTGACGACCGTCTTGATCTGTGGGCGCATCACGAGCTGCGCGGCGATGTTGATCGCATTGGTGACGACCGTGAGGTTCGGATGCGGGGACGGCTCCATCAGGTCGGGTCGCGACCCGAGCACCGTCGCCACGGCCGTGCTCGTCGTGCCGCCGCAGAGGCCGACGACCGCGCCGCGCGGAACGAGCGCGCTGGCCGCCAGTGCGATCCGCAGCTTCTCCGGCGCGTGCTGCTCCTTCTTGTACCGGATGGGCAGGTCGTACGCAACGGACTGACCGATGGCCCCGCCACGCGTGCGGGTGAGCAGCTGCTGCGACGCGAGGGCGTCGAGGTCGCGTCGCGCGGTGGCCGCAGAGACGTCGAGCTTGAGCACGAGGTCGTCCACGTCGACCTGCCCGGACTCTGCCAGCAGGTCGAGCACGGCGTTCAGACGCTCGGCACGGTTCATCGGTGGAGCCTCGCGCAGCGCTCGGCAGGCGTCGTCATCAGCTTCTGGCTCCTTCTGGCGCGGGTTCCGTCACGGCGAAAAGCGTGAGGAGGCGTGCCGCCTCGGCCGTCACCGCGGTGCGTCCCTCGCGCAGGTAGCGACGCGAATCGACCATCTCGGGATGCTCGGCCAGGGTGCGCCGCACGGCAGCCGTGAAGGCGGCGTTGAGATGGGTGGAGACGTTGACCTTGGTGATCCCGGAACGGATCGCCGACACGATCGTCTCATCCGCGACCCCGGAAGAGCCGTGCAACACGAGGGGAACGGGGACAGCCGCGTGCAGGCGCCCGATCAGGCCGAGGTCGAGAGAGGCGGTCCGTTCTGTCATGGCGTGGGAGCTGCCGACCGCGACGGCGAGGGCGTCGACGCCCGTCTCGTCGACGAACCGTCGCGCCTCATCCGGATCGGTGCGCACCCCGGGAGCGTGCGCGCCGTCCTTGCCGCCGATCTCGCCGAGCTCGGCCTCCACGACGACGTCGTTGGCGTGCGCGTACTCGACGACCCGCACGGTGGCCTCGACGTTCCGCTCGTAGGGGAGCTTCGCGCCGTCGAACATCACCGAGCCGAAGCCGAGGTCGATCGCCTGGCGGGTCAGCTCCTCGTCTTCCGCGTGGTCGAGGTGCACGGCGACCGGCGCCTGTGAACCCGCGGCGACGGCCAGGGTCGCGCGGGCGATCGGCTCCAGTCCGCCGTGGTAGCCGACGCAGTTCTGCGAGATCTGCAGGATCACGGGCAGGCCCGCGTCCTCCGCGGCGGCGACGAGCGCCTCCGCGGTCTCGAGGTGGATGACGTTGAAGGCGCCGAGCCCGGTGCGCCGGGAGACGGCGCCGTTCAGCAGGTCGGCGGTGGGTACGAGAGGCATCGGCGGCTTTCCGGATCGTCAGGTGGTTCGTCGGGCGGTGGGTCGGGCGGTGGGTCGTGAAGCGTTGGCGTGAAGCGTGGGTCGTGGGTGCTGGCGGTGATCGCGCGGGCGGGTCGGCCGTTCAGCCGGAGAGCTGCACCGCGTCTTCGAGCGCTGAGTACGACGGATCGAGCTCGCCGGCAAGCGGCGCGAGCACGGCGGCGGCGGACCACGCGGTGGCCAGCGACAGGATGGCGGACAGTTCGCCGACACCGGCCGCGAGGCACGACGCGACTGCGGCGACGGCTGCGTCACCGGCGCCGGTCGCGTTGCCGCGGAGCGCCTGCGGCAGCCGGGCGTGCACGGGACGGCCGGGCGCGTCAGCCGCGACACCGATCATCCCGTCTTCGCCCAACGAGACGATCACGAGTCGGGCTCCGAGCTCGAGGAGCCGCGTCGCCCCCGCGACGGGATCGCTCTCGCCCGTCGTCTCGGCGAGCTCGCGGCGGTTCGGCTTCAGCACGGTCGCGCCGGCCTCCGCCGCCTGCAGAAGCGCCGGACCGATGGCGTCGATGATGCTCGGGATGCCGCGGGCCGCGGCGATCCCGGCCAATCGCGCGTAGAGATCGCCCGGGGCTTCCGGCGGCAGGCTGCCCGATGCGACCAGGCAGCTCGCGGGCACGGCCAGGCGCTCGGCGGCGTCCAGCAGCGCTATCCACTCCGCCTCAGTGAGCGCGGCGCCGGTCTCGTTGAAGATGGTGGTGAGCCCGGAGGCGTCGTCGACGATCGCGACACTGCTGCGGGTGGGGCTCGCGACCGGGACCAGCTCGTGCGGCAGCCCCGCCGAGAGCAGGTCGTCTCCGAGCCGGACGCCGGCCGGTCCGCCCGCGGTCGTGAGAGCGAAGGAGGCGCCGCCGGTCTGGGCGATCACCCGCGCGACATTGAGGCCCTTGCCGCCGGCACGGACCGCCGGGGGAGCGACGCGATGCGACTCGCCGACGTCGAGCATGGGCACCCGGTAGGTGAGATCGATCGCCGGATTGGGCGTCACGGTGAGGATCACGCGGACACCTCCAGCCCCGCGCGGGGTTGCTGCTCCACCGGCGTCAGGGTGTCGACCAGATCTCGTGCCCGCAAGGCGGCGCCGATCACACCGGCGTCCTCGCCGATGCTCGCGGGCAGCAGCAGGGGTCGGCGCTGGAACGTGAGAAGCGCATCCAGTCGCTCGGCGAGCGGCTCGAACAGGGCCGGTCCCGCCTGCGAGAGGCCGCCGCCGATGACGATGGCCTCCGGCGCGAGCAGCGCGACCGTGTGCGAGAGGTCGAGGGCCAGCGCATCCAGCGCGCTCTCCCAGATGAACTGCGCGTCAGCGTCGCCCGCCTGCGCGCGCTCGAGCACCTCTTTGGAACCCGCGACCGGCGTGCCCGTGCGCCCGGTGTAGCGCCGGGCGATGGCGGCGGCCGAGGCCACCGCTTCGAGACAGCCGCGGCCGCCGCAGGCGCACTCGGGACCGTCGGCGACGCGGGAGTGCCCCATCTCGCCGGCCATGCCGCCGCCGGCGTACAGCACGCCGCCGATGAAGATGGCGCCGGCGATCCCGGTGCCGATCGCCATCACGACGACGTCGCGGAACGGAGCCGCTGCGCCGAGGCGGTGCTCGGCCTCGCCGGCGCCGCGCACGTCGTGGCTGAACGAGACCGGCAGGCCGACCGCCGCGGCGACGCGGTCGCGGAACGGGTAGTCGTGCCAGCTGAGGTTCTCGGAGAAGACGCCGATGCCCGCCTCGTCGTCGACGTGACCGGGTACGAGCAGCCCGATGGCGCGCGGCTCGATCTCCGGATGCGCGGCGCGGAACCGCGCGGACGACCTCACGACGGCGTCGACGACGAGATCGGCGGTGCGGTCGCCGTCCTGCGGGGTCCGGATGCGCTCCAGCCCGAGGATCGTGCCGCCGGCGTCGATCAGAGCGGCCTTCATGTCGGTGCCGCCGACGTCGAAGGCGAGCACGGCGCTGCCGGCGCCCAGGTCAACGGTGCCGGTGCGGCCGGGGGCGCTGCCGGTGCGGCCGGGGGAGGGCGGCGCTGCTGGCGACTCTGCGTTCACGAGGCCAGGATGACAGATCGGGTGAGGTTGCGGGGACGGTCGGGGTCGAGCTCGAAGCGGCGGGCCCGCGCGAGGGCGACGCGCTGCGCGCGGACGAGATCGGCCAGCGGGTCGACGGGAGCGTTCTCGAACCGTGCGCCGGTCAGCGCGACGTCGGCGGCCAGTCCCTCGGGAGCGTCGCCGAACATCCAGCTCACCCGGCCGGGGGCCGCGATGGCGATCGGGCCGTGGCGGTACTCCTTGGCCGGGTAGGACTCGGTCCACGATTGCGAGGCCTCGCGCATCTTCAGCGCGGCCTCGTGCGCGAGCCCGACGGTCCAGCCGGCGCCGAGGAACGTGTACTGGTCGGCGCCGATCAGCGCGTCGTCGAGCGTCTCGTCGATCGCGGCAGCAGCGTCGCGGATGGCGGCGTCGAGGTCGTCGCCCAGCGACGCGCGCACGAAGGCGAGCGCCGTCGTCGCGAACCGGGTCTGCACCACCGACGTCTCGTCGGCGAAGGGCAGCTTCACGACATCGTCGACGAGGTCGACCAGCGGCGTCTCCGGATCGCCGACGATGCCGATCGTGCGAGCCGCGTTGCCGGATGCCCGCAGTCCGTCGAGCAGTTCGAGCACCTCGGTCGTCGTGCCGGAGCGGGTGATCGCGACGATCGCGTCGTAGTCGCGGGTGTCGAACGGCGCGGACGCGCCAGGCGTCTCGGAGGCGGCGAACGCGTCGGTCACACCGAGTCCCGCGGTCTCGCGGAGTGCGGCGTACGACTGCGCCATGAACCACGAGGTGCCGCAGCCGACGACCGCGACGCGCTGCCCGGCGGCCGGGAGGAGCTTCTGCTCGGCGCGCAGTTCGGCCGCGCGCGCCCAGGTCTCCGGCTGCGAACGGAGCTCCGCTTCCATGTGCGCTCCGCGGTTTGTGGCTTGCGTCACAGCGTCGTCTCCTCGTCGTCTGTCGCCAATGATGTGTCAATGATCGCTTATGAGCGATATGTCTGTCTAGTAATCATCTTCAATCGTTATTTGGCGCTTCGAGTCCGTCTGGGGACGGCCGTGTAAACGCCGTGTAACGATGTCTGCGCGGTTCCTTGACGTGAGATCACCAGCGCGCAATGATCGATCATCAATTGAACGCAAATGTTTATTTGCGGCACAAATGAGTCATAAAGCATCATCCCCGACGCACCGCCGCGCAGAGATACTTCGCATTCAGCGACGGTTCGTTCCATTCGAGAGTGAGGAAGTCAATGAAGAAGTCTCTGCGGTGGGGGGCCGCTGTCGCAGTCGCGACGGCCGCCACCATGACGCTCGCGTCCTGCGGTTTCAGCGGCGGATCCGGCGGCAGCGCGTCGGGCGGCTCCCAGTCACTCGACCTCATGGTCGCCAGCTACTCCGACAACACCAAGGCGGAGTGGCAGCAGATCATCAAGGACTTCGAGGCCAAGAACTCCGGCATCACGGTGAACCTCGATGTCGAGTCGTGGACCGACATCAACAACGTGATCAAGACCAAGGTCGCCGCGGGCAAGCAGCCCGACATCCTGAACATCGACGCGTTCGCCGGCTTCGCGGCCGACGACCTCCTCTACCCGGCCAAGGACGTCGTGTCCGCGAAGACGCTCGACGACTTCCAGACCGCGTTCAAGGACAACGCGAGCATCGACGGCACCCAGTACGGGCTTCCGTTCATCGCCTCGGCGCGCGCCCTGTTCTACAACAAGGACGCGTTCGCGAAGGCCGGCATCAGCGCGCCGCCCAAGACCTGGGCGGAGTTCGAGACCGACGCCGCGAAGCTGAAGGCCTCCGGCACCACCGGGTACGGCATGCCGCTCGGCAGCGAAGAGGCGCAGGCCGAGACCGCCATCTGGTTCTACGGTGCCGGCGGTGGCTACGGCGACGCCAAGACGCTGACCATCGACAGCCCGGAGAACGTCGCCGGTGCCACCGAGATGCAGAAGATCATCACGTCCGGCGTCACCGAGGCGAACCCCGGTTCGACCAACCGCACGCCGCTGATGAACGTCTTCATCCAGGGCAAGATCGGCATGCAGATCGGCCTCCCGCCGATCGTCGGCCAGATCAAGGACAAGAACCCGAGCCTGAAGTACGGCATCGCTCCGATCCCGACCAAGGACGGCTCCTCGTTCACCCTGGGCGTCGCCGACCACCTGATGGCGTTCAAGAACAAGACCGACAAGACGGCCTCGATCAAGAAGTTCCTCGACTACTTCTACAGCGCGCCCGTCTACAGCAAGTGGGTCGGCGCCGAGGGCTTCCTGCCCACGACCAAGACCGGTGCCGACGCGATGGCCTCCGACGAGACCATCAAGCCGTTCCTCGACCTGCTCCCCGACGCCAAGTTCTACCCGTCGACCAACCCCGACTGGGCTGCGGCGCAGGGCGCCATCCAGAGCCAGATCGGGCAGCTGGGCCAGGGTGCGAACCCGGCCGACCTGCTGAAGTCGATTCAGGCGAAGGCCGACGGCAAGTAACCGCAACAGTATGAGTGACACCATCGAGAAGACCCCGACGGGGGCGGCCACCGGCCGTCCCCGTCGCGGGGCGAGCGGACGGCCACGGCCCGGCGGAACACCCGGCGACCTGTGGCACGCGGTTCCGTGGACCCTGCCCGCCCTCATCCTGATCTTCGGCGTCGTGCTGTTCCCCGCCGGCTACATGATCTTCAACTCCACCCGCAAGATCTCGGTCGCCGGCGTCGACCACGGCTCCGTCGGGTTCCAGAACTACCTCACGGTGCTCGCGCGCCCCGAGCTCCCCGGCATCCTGCTCAACACCCTGTTCTGGGTGGTGTCCGTCGTCGTGATCACGGTCGTCATCTCCCTCGCGCTCGCCCAGTTCCTCAACAAGAACTTCCCCGGCCGGCAATGGGTGCGGATGGCCATCCTGATCCCGTGGGCGGCCAGCGTCGTCATGACGACGACCGTGTTCGTCTACGGTCTCGACCCGTTCTACGGCATCATCAACAAGTTCCTCGTCGATGTGCACCTCCTGTCGGAGCCGTTCGGCTTCACCAAGGAGCCACTGCCCGCGTTCCTGTCGTCGATCGCCATCGCGGTGTTCGTGTCGCTGCCGTTCTCGACCTACACCCTGCTCGCGGGTCTCGCCGGCATCCCGGGCGACATGCTCGAGGCGGCCAAGGTGGACGGCGCGGGACCGGCGCGCACGTACTTCAGCGTGACGCTGCCGAACCTCCGCAACGCGATCGCCCTCGCCAGCCTGATCAACATCATCAACGTGTTCAACTCGCTGCCGATCCTCAAGCTCATGACCGGATCGATCCCCGGCTACAAGGCGGACACGACCACGACCTACGTGTTCAAGCTCCTGCAGAACGAGCAGCGCATCGACCTGTCGAGCGCACTGAGCGTGATCAACTTCCTGATCGTGCTGGTGGTCGTCGCCCTCTACCTGTGGATCGTCAAGCCGATGAAGGAGGTCTCATGACCGCCCCCGCCCCCGTGGCGCTCGCCGGCGCTGACACCCCCGTGAAGCCGGCGCGACGTCGGCAGCAGGAAGGCCGGTTCACCGGGCGCATCGCCGGCCGGATGGTCGCAGGCCTGGTCATCGCGCTGATCTTCGTGCTGCCCTACCTGATCATGCTGATCGGGTCGTTCAAGAGCCGGGACGACATCCTCGCGGTGCCGCCCAGCTACCTGCCGAAGACCTGGCATCCCGAGAACTACCTCACCATGTGGTCGACGCCGGAGACCCCGCTGCCCGAGAACCTCATCTCGACCATCGTCATCTCGGTCTTCGCCACCGCGCTGGTGCTGCTGGTCTGCGTTCCCGCTGCGTACTACACGGCGCGGTTCCGCTTTCCGGGGCGTGGGGTCTTCCTCTTCCTGGTGATCGTGACGCAGATGCTGCAGCCGACGGTGCTCGCGACCGGACTCTTCAAAGAGATGGTGGCCCTGGGGCTCAACGACACCTGGCTCGCGATGATCCTCATCAACGCCGCGTTCAACCTGGCGTTCGCGATCTGGATCATGCACAACTTCTTCGCGGGGGTGCCGAAGGAGGTCGACGAGGCCGCCCAGCTCGACGGCGCCGGTAAGTGGACGGTGCTGTTCCGGGTGCAGCTGCCGCTCGTCTGGCCCGGCATCGTCACGGCGATCATCTACACCTTCGTGGCGTCGTGGAACGAGTTCGCGGCGAGCCTGGTGATCCTGTCCACCGACGGCAACCAGCCGCTGTCGGTCGCGCTGACCAAGTTCGTCGGTCAGTACGACGCGGCCTGGCAGTACGTCTTCGCCGTGTCGATCGTCGCGGTCATCCCGGTCGTGGTGCTGTTCATGCTGATCGAGAAGCGCCTGGTCGGCGGTCTCACGCAGGGCAGCGTCAAGTAGGCCGGAACGGAGCGCCCGCGCCGTGTGGCGCGATGCGGGCGCTCCGTTCCTGTACGTTTTCGGGTCCGATCGATTGCGGGTTGACCCTCGACCCGGCGTACCATCTCGTGAGGGGGCGCGCACTCGATTTCGGGAGTCTGCGCGGGTTTGGAAACGCACGGAGTGGAGGAGCAGGGCGGCGTGCTCATCGACAGGATCGCGCTGGCGCCCTCGACCATCCGTTTCGGGGCACGACAGCACCGCTGGTGGATCGTGGTGCTCGGAATCTTCCTCGCGTCGCGCGTCTTCACGACCACCCTGATGCTCACGCTGTTCCTCACCGCGTCCGCCGGCGACTGGAGCTTCGCGAGCTCGCGCGCCGACCCGACCTTCTTCACCTTCTCCGGTTCGTGGGACGCCTCGTTCTACCGGCAGATCGCCGAGATGGGGTACCCGTCGTCGATCCCCACCGACGGCTCCGGCAACGTGGTGCCGAACGCCTGGGCGTTCCTGCCGCTGTTCCCGTGGATCGTCAGCGGCGTCATGTTCGTCACCGGGCTCGCGTTCTACCAGGCCGGGGTGATCGTGGCGACGCTCTTCGGGGCCGCCGCCGCACTCGTGCTCTACCGGCTCGTCGCGTCCCGCGTCGGCGCCACCAGCGGGCTGTGGACCGCCGTCTTCTTCTGCTTCGGGCCGCTCTCGTTCATCCTGCAGGTGGCGTACGCCGAGTCGATGTTCTTCTTCCTGCTGTTCGCCTCGCTCTGGGCGATCATGTCGCGCCGCTACTGGTGGGTCATCCCACTGGGCGTCGCTGCGGCGTTCACCAAGCCGGGGGAGCTGGCGCTTCCGCTGACCATCGGCATCCTGTTCATCGTGCGCCTGGTGCAGCAGCGGGGTGGCGGTGAGGCCTTCCGGTGGCGCGAACGGGTGGCGATGATCGTGACCGCCGGCGTGACCGCCGTTGCCGGCCTCGCCTGGCCGCTCATCGCGTCCGCCGTCACCGGCTTCCCCGGCGCCTACCTGCAGACCGAGCTCTCCTGGTGGACAGGTTTCGTCGGCCGGGTCGCTTTCGTTCCGATGACGCCCTGGTTCCTGTTCACCTGGCGGTACGCCAGCGTGATCGGCGCCGTGCTGGTGGTCGCGGCGATCGTCGGCTACGTCTGGTTGCTGCGGCGGCCGAGCATCCGGGCACTCGGCACGGAGGTGGTGGCGTTCGCGGCGAGCTACGCGCTCTACCTGTTCGCCGTGTTCCTGCCGCAGGAGAGCCTGTTCCGGCTGCTGATGCCGCTGTATCCCCTGGCGGGTGCCCGCGGGCTGACGCACAACCGGCGCGCCAGGATGACCGTGCTGATCACCGGGATCGCGCTGCAGCCGGTCGCGATCTTCCTGCTCTGGTTCCTCGGCTACCCCTGAGCGCGGCGCCTGGCTGCGTCAGACGGACGCGTGCTCGTGCCAGGCGATCTCCGGCACCCGGCGGAAGTTCGTGCCCGCGGCCGCCCAGTGCGCGCCCAGTGCGGCCAGCCGCGGTGCGAAGTCCCCGAAGTCCCGCACGCTCTCCACGTCGGCCGTGTCGGCCGGCGCCGGTGACCACGCCACCTCGGCGACCGCGGCGAGGCGCGGGAACACCATCTCCTCGACGTCGTCGATCGTGGCGAGCGTCTCGGTCCAGACCGGACCCTCCACGCCGAGGATGTGCGCGTCGCCGAGCCCGGGCACGATGCGTGCCGGGTCCCACTCGTACGACTGCCGGATGCTCGTGGGGCCGTCGGCCCAGTCCTGCCCGAGGCGGTCGCCCTCCTCGTACACGATGTCGAGGTAGGAGACGTCGGCGGGCGACATGATCACCGAGCCGCCCTGGCGCACGAACGAGAGCGTCTCGTCGCCTGCGCTCTCCCGCGGCGTCAGGAAGTCCCAGTACTGGCCGATCGTGCCGTCGGGGAGCGCGTCGCTCTTGCCCATCTCGTGCCAGCCGGCCGGCGTCTTGCCGTGATCGGCGACGATCGCCGTCGCGCGGGCGATGAACCGCAGGAACTCACCGGGGGAGGTGCTCAGGCACTCGTCGCCGCCGATGTGCAGATAGGGGCCGGGGGTGAGCGCCGCGACCTCGCCGACCACGTCGTCGATGAACTCCCACGTGCGCACGTCGTCGGCCTGCAGCGTGCTGAAGCCGACCTTGGAGCCGGTGTAGAGCGCCGGGGCGACGCCCGACGGAGTGAGCTCGGGATACGAGGCGAGGGCGGCGTTCGTGTGTCCCGGCATGTCGAGCTCGGGAACGATCGTCACGTGGCGGGCCGCCGCGTAGGCGACGAGCTCGCGGAACTCGTCCTGCGTATAGAAGCCGCCGGCGCTGCCGTCGCTGCCGGTCGAGCCGCCGTGCGCGGTCAGGTTCGGCCAGCGCTCGATCTGGATGCGCCAGCCCTGGTCGTCGGTGAGGTGCAGGTGCAGGTGGTTGATCTTGAGCAGCACGATCGCGTCGATGAAACGGCGCACCTCGGCCGGCGCGAAGAAGTGGCGGGCGACATCCAGCATCGCCCCGCGATACGCGTAACGCGGCCGGTCGCGGATGATCACCGGCTCGATCGTCAGCGGGTCCGAGGCGCACTCGACCGGGAGCAGCTGGCGCAGCGTCTGCACGCCCCAGAACGCCCCGGCGGCGCTCGCGGCACCGATGCGGACGCCCTCGGCCGTGACGGCCAGGTTGTAGCCCTCGGCACGGGCGTCCTCCGGCACCTCGTCCTCGGCGATCACGATGGCGATGTCGCCGAAGGCCGGTGGTTCGTGCACGACCGTGAGGTCGCGGCGGCAGTCGGAGGCGAGCTCGGCCAGCAGCAGCTCGGCCACTTCTCCGGCTCCTGCGCCGGCGACGCTGACCCGGGCGCCCGGCCGGAGTGTGAACGGTGCGCCGTCGACGGACTCGGCGGAAACGGGACGGGGGATGACCGGGATCGGCTCGCCTGCGGGCACGCGTTCTCCTTCTGCTGGGTAAGAGCTTTGGTGAGAGAGGCCGACGCTGCCCGCCCGCTGGACGACCATCAGCGAGTATTGCAGGGCTCTTAACTAAAGGGCAAGGCCCGAGAGCGCGTTCGGGCTTTGCTATGCTTGCGATCGTCGCGACTGGCGCTCAAATGGTCACCATTGGGAAGCGACACGGAGCCTTGATCAGATCGGGTGGATTCGGCCGCGCGCCTGGGTCGATACGGATTATCTGTCCACCCCTGTCATAAAAGGAGCCGGTTTTGACTGACACACTTCCTTCGACGTTCACCGCCCCGCTCGCCGAGGTCGACCCCGAGATCGCCGAGGTGCTGCAGCTCGAGCTGGGCCGCCAGCGCGACTACCTCGAGATGATCGCGTCCGAGAACTTCGTCCCCCGCGCCATCCTGGAGTCGGTGGGCAGCGTGCTCACCAACAAGTACGCCGAGGGCTACCCCGGCCGTCGCTACTACGGCGGCTGCGAGTACGTCGACATCGCCGAGCAGCTGGCGATCGACCGTGCCAAGAGCCTGTTCGGCGCCGAGTACGCCAACGTCCAGCCCCACTCCGGTGCGAGCGCGAACGCCGCGGTCCTCTCCGCGATCGCCACCCCGGGCGACACCATCCTGGGTCTCGAACTCGCCCACGGCGGTCACCTCACCCACGGCATGAAGCTCAACTTCTCCGGCAAGCTCTACAACGCCGTCTCCTACGGCGTCGACCCGGAGACCTTCCTCGTCGACATGAACGTCGTGCGCGACAAGGCGCTCGAGCACAAGCCGCAGGTCATCATCGCGGGCTGGTCCGCGTACCCGCGTCACCTCGACTTCGCCGCCTTCCGTGCGATCGCCGACGAGGTCGGCGCCAAGCTCTGGGTCGACATGGCGCACTTCGCCGGTCTCGTCGCCGCTGGGCTGCACCCGTCGCCCGTCCCGTTCGCCGACGTGGTGAGCTCCACCGTGCACAAGACGATCGGCGGCCCGCGCTCGGGCTTCATCGTCGCGCGCGACATGGAGCTGGCCAAGAAGCTCAACTCCAACGTCTTCCCCGGCCAGCAGGGCGGCCCGCTGATGCACGTGATCGCCGCCAAGGCGACCGCGTTCAAGCTCGCCGCCACCGACGAGTTCCGCGACCGTCAGGAGCGCACCATCCGCGGCGCGCAGATCCTGGCCGACCGTCTGACGGCGGAGGACTCGCGCGCAGGCGGCGTCGACGTGCTCACCGGCGGCACCGACGTGCACCTGGTGCTCGCCGACCTGCGCCACTCGCAGCTCGACGGCCAGCAGGCGGAGGACGTGCTGCACGAGGTGGGCATCACGGTCAACCGCAACGCGGTCCCGTTCGACCCGCGCCCGCCGATGGTCACCTCGGGTCTGCGCATCGGAACGCCGGCGCTCGCCACCCGCGGCTTCGGCGACGTGCAGTTCACCGAGGTCGCCGAAATCATCGCCGCCGCGCTGCAGCCGGGCGCCGACACCGGAGCCCTGCGCGCACGCGTCGGCGCGCTGACGGCCGCGTTCCCCCTCTACCCCGGCCTCACCCCGTCGGGGCAGGACGCCTTCCCGGTCGAGCTCCCCTCCTCGATCTGAGACGGCGCCGAGACATGACCGCACAGATCCTGGACGGCAAGAAGACGGCAGCGGCGATCAAGGCCGAACTGAAGGAGCGGGTGGACGCCCTGCGTGAGCGCGGTGTCGTGCCCGGGCTCGGCACGGTGCTCGTCGGCGACGACCCCGGTTCGCAGTGGTACGTCGCGGGCAAGCACCGCGACTGCGCCGAGGTCGGCATCTCGTCGATCCGCCGCGACCTGCCCGCCGACATCTCGCAGGCCGAGCTCGAGGCCGTCGTCGAAGAGCTCAACAGCGACCCCGACTGCACCGGTTTCATCGTGCAGCTGCCGCTGCCGCCGCACATCGACACCGACGCGATCCTCGAACTCGTCGACCCCGCCAAGGACGCCGACGGGCTGCACCCGACCAACCTCGGCCGCCTGATGCTGAACGTGAGCCGACCGATCACCACGCCCCTGCCGTGCACCCCGCGCGGTGTCATCGACCTCATGCTGCGTCACGGGATCGACCTGAAGGGCAAGGACGTGGTCGTGGTCGGCCGCGGTGTCACCGTCGGCCGTTCGATCGGCTCGCTGCTCACCCGCCGCGAGATCAACGCCACCGTCACCCTGACCCACACCGGCACCGTCGACCTGGACGCCCACCTGAGGCGTGCCGACGTGATCGTCGCCGCTGCGGGGGTCGCCGGCCTGGTCACCGCCGACAACGTCAAGCCGGGCGCGATCGTGCTCGACGTCGGCGTCAGCCGCATCGAAGACCCGGAGACCGGCAAGAGCCGGGTCGCGGGCGACGTCGCGCCCGACGTGGCCGAGGTCGCGTCGTGGATCTCGCCGAACCCGGGCGGCGTCGGCCCGATGACCCGCGCGCTGCTGCTGCAGAACGTGGTCGAGTCGGCCGAGCGCTCGCTGGAGGTCTAGAGCGTGGGCGAGCCGGGCGTGGGCGAGCAGAGCGTGGGCGAGCAGGGCGTGGGCGAGCAGAGCGAGCAGGCCGAACGGGAGCGCACGCACCGCGCGGTTCAGCGCGTGGAGCAGGCGCTGCGCGACGGCGGCGTCGAGCCGCGCATCCGGTGGTTCGAGACGGCCACGCCGACGGCGGTAGCCGCGGCGGCCGAGCTCGGCATCGAGGTGGGCGCGATCGCGAACTCCCTGGTGTTCACGTTCGACGACGAGCCCCTGCTCGTCATGACCTCGGGCGCGCACCGGGTCGACACCGCGTTCCTCGGCGAACGCCTCGGCGGCCGCATCCGCCGGGCCGACCCCGAGACGGTGAAGGCGGCGACCGGTCAGACCATCGGCGGCGTTGCGCCCGTCGGCCACCCGGCGCCGATCCGCACGGTCGTGGACGTGGCGCTCGCCGGCTATCCGGAGGTCTGGGCGGCCGCCGGGCACGCGCACACGGTCTTCCCGACCACCTTCGACGAACTGGTGCGGCTCACCGGCGGCGAGCCGGGGCCGGTGGAGCCCTCGGAGGTCTAGTCCCGGTCAGCGCGGCCGGTGCGCCTCGGTGATCTCCAGGTAGGCGGCCGCGTTGCGCAGCACACCCGCGCGCTCCTCGTCGGTCAACTCGCGGCGCACCTTTCCCGGCACGCCCGCCACCAGCGATCCGGGCGGGATGATCGCGCCCTCGAGCACCAGGGTGCCCGCGGCGAGCAGCGATCCGGCGCCGACCACCGCGCCATTCATCACCGTCGCGTGCATCCCGACCAGCACGCTGTCTTCGATCGTGCAGCCGTGCAGCACCGCGTTGTGCCCCACCGACACGTCGTCGCCGACGGTCAGGGGGAAGCCGGCGTCGACGTGGCACGAGACGTTGTCCTGGATGTTGCTGCGTGCGCCGACCACGATGTCCTCCGACTCGGCGCGCAGCACGGCGTTGTACCAGACGCTCGCCCGCTCGCCCAGCCGCACGCGTCCGGCCAGTACTGCTCCCGGGGCGACGAAGGCGGTTTCGGAGACGGTCGGCGCCGACCCGTCGGCAAGGGTGTGGATGCTCATCCCGTCAGCCTAAGGCGCGTGTCTGCGCCGAGTGCGCCCGCATGATCGAATGGGGGGATGGGCAGGCACCACAGAACCACGCCACGCAGGGCCGTCGCCGTCGGCATCGGCGCCGCCCTCGGCGCGTCCGCTGTGCTGGCGGCGAGCGAGTGGCTCACCTGGCGCGCGTCCGTGCAGGCGCTGCCGCTCGGCCGTCTCGACCCGGCGATCCGCGAGCCGGGCGAGGTCGTGCTCGTGCTCGGCTTCGCGTCAAGCAGCAGCGGACGGGTCAACGCCGTGCAGCGCTGGCGCACCAGGATCGCGGTGCGGTCGGTCGACCCGCGAACGGCCACCTTCCTGTTCTCCGGTGCCGCGACGCGGACGGAGCGGTCCGAGGCCGCACTCATGGCGGAGTACGCCGCCGCGGTGCTCGGTGTGCCGGCCGACCGGGTCGTGCTGGAGGAGCAGGCGCGCTCGACCTGGGAGAACATCCGGTTCTCGCTGCCGCTCATCGGTGCCGCGCCCTCGGTCAAAATCGCGTCGAACACCTTCCACGCCCTGCGGGCACGGCGGTACCTGGCGCAACAGGCCCCGGAGGTCGCTGCGCGACTGCGCCGCGCGCGGGACTACCGGCCCGGCGAGTTCGCGCCTCTGAAGCCGGTGCTCGTCGTCTACGAGTGGGTGCGTGCCGCGGCGGTCACCCGTCGTGCACGACGATGAAGCGGTCGCGCACCACCCGGTCGCCCGGCTCGTCGAGGGCGGCGCGCACCTCGTCGAGGATGCTCGGCGGCATCGCCAGCGGGGCCTCGTCGGGCTGATCGACCGTGCCGGAGGGGTAGTCGACGCCCGGCTCGTTCGACATCTCGACGTGCGCGCCGAGCAGCGTGCGCACCGGCACCGCCGACCCGTCGCGGAACGCGATCAGCCGCTCGATGGTGCGCACGAAGTCGGGGCGATCGCGCACGTAGAGGTTGCCGGGGCAGATCGTGTCGCCCGTGAACAGGATGCCCGTCGCGCGGTCGAAGAACGCCACCGCCGACGGCTCGTGGCCGGGCGCGCCGATCAGGTCGAGCATCCGGTCGCCCAGGTCGAAGCCGACGATCTCGGCCGGCCACGACCGGAATCCGAAAAAGCCGATCACCTCGGCCGCGGTGGTTCCGACGACGGTCGTCGCCGGGCGATCGGCCAGCAGGGCGTCACCGGCGATGTGGTCGCGGTGCGCATGCGTGTGCGCGACGACGAGGGGGTACGGCCGCACGAAGCGCGCAGGATGGCGGCGCAGCCAGTCCTGGGTGAGTTCGTCGATCGTGCGGCGCAGCGGGAACACCGCCTCGTCGGTCGTCGCCCCCGTGTCGAGCAGGAGCGATCGGTCGCGGCCGAACAGCAGGAACAGGAACGGCGCCTCCCAGTGGGAGGTCTTCGGCTGGCGGATCTGGACGGTGTCGGGGTCGAGCCAGGTGAACTCCGCGTCGGTCATACCGTCAATTCTCGCGCTTCGCGCCCTCCGACGGGGTGACGGTGAAGAGTTCCGGCTGACCGAAGCCGTGCTCGGCGAAGGCGCCGTCGAGTGCGACGAACACCCGGGACACCGCGTCGGTCGGCACGAGCGCGATGGCGGAGCCGCCGAAGCCGCCGCCGGTCATCCGGGCGCCGATCGCGCCGTTGGCCTGCGCGGTCTCGACCGCCAGGTCGAGCTCGGGCACGGAGATCTCGAAGTCGTCGCGCATCGAGCGGTGCGACGCGTCGAGCAGCTCGCCGATCGCGGTCGGGCCGGACTCCCGCAGGGTGCGCACGGTGTCGAGCACCCGCTGGTTCTCGGTGACCACGTGCCGCACGCGGCGGAAGGTCACGTCGTCGAGGACCTCGCGTGCCCGGTCGAGGTCGGCGACGGACACGTCGCGCAGCGATTCGACGCCGAGGGCGCGCGCCCCGGCCTCGCAGGAGGCGCGGCGCTCGGCGTAGCCGCCGGTCGCGTGCGCGTGCTCAACGCCGGTGTCGATGATCACGATCTCGAGGCCGGCCTCTTCCAGCCCGAGCGGGATGATCTCCGCTTCGAGCGAGCGGCAGTCGAGGAACACCGCGGAATCGTGCTGGCCGAGCAGCGACGCCGACTGGTCCATGATGCCGGTGGGGGCGCCGACGACGACGTTCTCGGAGCGCTGGCCAACCGCGGCGAGCGTGCGGCGGTCGAAGCCCAGCTGCCACACATCGTTGAGCGCGAGGGCGACCGCGCCCTCGATCGCGGCCGACGACGACAGCCCGGCGCCGACCGGCACGTTCGAGTCGATCAGGATGTCGAAGCCGGGCACGGCGCTCAGGTCGGCGCCGAACTGGCCGAGCGCCCAGGCGACGCCGAGCGGGTAGCCCGACCAGCCGCCGAGCGTGTCGGGGCCGATCCGGTCGAGGTCGATCTCCACCACCTCGTCCGCGAAGGAGCTGCCGACGCGCGCGATGCGGTCGTCACGCAGGCCGAGCGCGGCGACCGTGCGGCGGTTGATCGCGAACGGGAGCACGAAGCCCTCGTTGTAGTCGGTGTGCTCGCCGATCAGGTTGACGCGCCCGGGCGCGGACCAGAGGCCGTCGGCGTCGCGGCCGAAGATCTCGGCGAAAGCGGCGAGGGTGTCCTGGCGCAGGTCGGTCATCGAGGGGGCCCTTCAGGAAGCGGTGGGGGTGGAAGCGGGTGCGAGACCGGCGATGCCGGCCGGCAGTTCGCCGACGGGGGTGTCGCGATCGGCCCGTGCGATCGCGTCGCGCAGCCGGTCGGCCGCCTGCTCCGGGGGGATGTCGCCGATCCAGGCGCCCATCGCGGACTCGGAGCCGGCGAGGTATTTGAGCTTATCCGCTGCACGCCGGGGCGAGGTGATCTGCAGCATCAGCCGGATCTCGTCGCGGCGCACGCCCACCGGCGCCTGATGCCAGGCGGCGATGTACGGGGTCGGCGAGTCGTACAGCGCGTCGATCCCGCGCAGCACCCGCAGGTAGAGGGTGGCGAGTTCGTCGCGCTCGGCGCTCGAGGTCTCGGTGAAGTCGGCCACGTGGCGGTGCGGCAGCACGTGCACCTCGATCGGCCAGCGCGCGGCGAACGGCACGAACGCGGTCCAGTGCTCACCGGCCAGGATCACGCGCTCGGACGACCGCTCCCGCTCGAGGATGTCGGCGAACAGCGTGGGTCCGTAGGCGTCGAGCGACCGGATGAGCGCCGTGGTGCGCGGGGTCACGTAGGGGTAGGCGTAGATCTGCCCGTGCGGGTGGTGCAGCGTGACGCCGATCGCCTCGCCGCGGTTCTCGAACGGGAAGACCTGACGCACGCCGGGCAGCGCCGAGAGCACCGCGGTGCGGTCGGCCCAGGCCTCGATGACGGTGCGCGCGCGGGAAGGGGTGAGCGTGCCGAACGATCCGGTGGTGGCCGGGCTGAAGCAGACGACCTCGCAGCGGCCGACCGAGGTGCGGGTGCGTCCGAGGCCGACCTCGGCGAGGTCGTCGAGGCCGCTCGGCGCGTTCTCGTCGTCGAGCAGCGGTCCGAACGAGGGAGACTTGTTCTCGAACACGGCGACGTCGTAGAGGCTCGGTACCTCCGACGGGTTGCCCGGCGTGGCCGGAGCGAGCGGGTCGAGTTCCGCCGGAGGCAGGAAGACGCGGTTCTGGCGGGAGGCGGCGATCGAGATCCATTCGCCGGTCAGCGGATCCTGGCGCATCGTCGCCGTCGCGGGACGCGGTGCCGGCTCGCGCAGGTCGGGGGCGCGCTCGGGGGAGAGGGTCGTGTCGGCGTCGTCGTAGTAGACGAGCTCGCGGCCGTCGGCCAGCCGGTGTTCGCGCTTGGTGATCTGAGGCATCGCCGCCCTTTCGGTTTCGAAAGCAAATCTAGCGTTCTGATTTCGTATTGACAAGTAAACGCAAGCGCCGGAGCATTGCTGCATGAGCGAACCGCTGCCAGCCGCCCTCCGCCGTGAGCGGATGCTCGAGCTGATCGGGGAGCACGGCTTCATGCGGGTCGGCGATCTGAGTGAGGCGTTCCACGTCTCCGACGTCACGGTGCGCACCGACCTCGATCACCTCGACCGGCTGCAGAGCATCCGGCGTGTGCACGGCGGCGCGGTGCTGCGCGGAACCGGGATGCGCGAGCCGAGCTTCGAGGAGTCGCTCGAGTCGTCCGCCGAGGAGAAGCGGCGCATCGCTCAGCACGCGGCCGCCGCCGTCGAATCGGGGAGCAGCCTCATCCTCGACGTCGGGACGACCACCACCGCCATCGCGCGCGCACTCGTCGAACGCACCGACCTCGACGACCTCACCGTCATCACCAATGGACTCACCATCGCGCTCGAGCTCGAGCAGGCCATCCCGCGCTTCCAGGTGGTCGTGACCGGGGGCAGCCTGCGCCCGCTCCAGCACTCGCTGGTGGAGCCGCTCGCCTCCACCCTCCTCGACCGGATGCACGCCGACCTGGCGTACATCGGCTGCACCGCCGTGCACCCCACCGGCGGCATCACCAACGTCAACCTGCCGGAGGCCGACCTCAAGCGCGTGATGGTCGGCGCGGCGACCAGGGCCGTCGTGGTGGCCGACGGGTCGAAACTGGGCCGCACCCACCTCGGCAGGATCGCCGCGATCGACGAGGTCGACGGCCTCATCACGGGGTCGACCGCCGACGACGCCGTGCTCGCCGAGCTGCGCAGCGCCGGGCTCGACGTCACCGTCGCCGCCTGAGCGGAGGCGCGGGAGAATCGCCCCGCCGCTCGCGGCTCCTCGGGCATACCCTGGTGCCATGCGCGCACCGACCGGCACCCAGTATCCGCTCGCTCTCGGCCCTCTCACCGCCACCGTCACCCAGGTGGCGGCGGGCCTGCGCTCCCTGCGCCACGGCGATACCGACCTGACGGAGCCGTATCCCGAGAGCGCCACGCCGCCGTCGGGCTGCGGCATCGTGCTCGTCCCGTGGCCCAATCGCGTGAAAGACGGCGCGTGGGATCACGACGGCACGACGCGGCAGCTGGCGCTCACCGAACCGGCGCGCAGCAACGCGATCCACGGACTGCTCCGCTACCGGCCGTACGAGCTCGTCGAGCACACCGCGTCGTCGGTGACGCAGTCGGCGGCGATCGCGCCCGAGCTGGGCTATCCCTTCGTGCTCGACACCACCGTTCGGCATCAGCTCACCGCCGACGGCCTCACGGTCACGCACACGATCGTCAATCAGGGCGTGGATGCTGCTCCGGTCGCGGTGGGCGCGCATCCGTACCCCAAGATCGGCGGCGTCCCGACCGGGGAGCTGACCGTCACGGTCGCCGCCGAGACCCACCTCGACGTCGACGACCGCCTCAACGTGGTGGGGGAGTCCGCCGTCGCGGGCACCCGGTTCGATCTGCGGTCGGGGAGGCCGGTGGCCGACCTGCAGCTCGACGACGGTTTCGCCGACGTCCCGCTGGTGCAGGGGCACGAGGGCGGCAGGGCCGAGCACGTCATCGCCGCTCCCGACGGCCGGCGGATCGTCGTCTGGGGGGACGAGGCGTTCCGCTATGTGCAGGTGTACACCTCGCGCACCTTCGCGACCGAGACCGCGTCGGACGTGGCGCTCGCCGTCGAGCCCATGACGGCGCCCGCCAACGCGCTCAACACGGGGCGCGGCCTGCGCTGGCTCGCACCCGGCGAGTCGTGGACGGTCTCCTGGGGTATCCGACACCTGAACTTCCCGGCCTGACGGCATTTCGCGGTCCGCCACGCTACGGTGGGTGGATGCGTGACGGGGGGCGGACGAGCGACACGATGCGCCCGTTCTGGCCCGTCAGATCGCGCGCTCAGGCCGGCGTTCTCGCGGCCACAGCGCTCACGGTGCTGGTGATCACCTTCCTCGCCGCGGTCATGGTCGGCCTCGCCGTGCGGTCGCCGACGGCCGCCGTGCGGCAGAGCATCGAGGCCGGTCCCGCCGCCGCCGTCTCGCTCGCGCTGCAGGCCTCGCTCTCCGAGGACGGCGACGCGCAGGACTCGGTGGTGCGTGCGACCATCGCGAAGAGCTTCGCGGGAACGGCCGTCACGGTCGACCGCACCGCGTACGTCGCGAGCGCGGCGCTCACCACGAGCGGCCGCTCGGTGCTGGCACTGGCCGGCGACGACGCCGTGGAAGCGCGTGCGACGCTCGCGGCCGGCAGCTGGCCGGCCGCGGCCGGCGAGGTGGCCGTCGACCGCGAGCTCGCCGCCGCCCTCGACCTGGCTCCCGGCTCCGCACTCACCGTCGCCGGCGCCGACGGACCCGTCACCCTGCGGGTCACCGGCGTCTGGCGCGCCACGCATCCGGACGCCTCCGCGTGGCTCGGCATCACCGCCGGCACCGGCGGGACCGATGGCCGCGTGATCGTTGCGCCGGACATCCTCCCGACGGTCTCGACCTCGCCCGCCGCGCAGTGGGTCGTCACCCCGGACGCCCGTCGCACCACCGCCGCGCAGCTGCCCGCTCTGCGCACCGCCTTCACGCACATCGCCGACACCCTCACCGAGAAGCCGAACGCGGCGAGCTCGCCGTTCGCCGGACTCGGCGGGGCGGCGGCGACCGTCGCCGACATGCAGCAGTCCGTCGGCGCGCTGAGCGCCGTCGTCCCCGTGCCGCTCGCCGTGCTGGCGGTGTGCTCGGCGATCGCGCTCATCCTGCTCGCCCAGCTGCTGGCGCGCTCGCGATTGACCGAGACGCGGCTGCTGCGGGCGCGGGGCGCGACCGTGGAGGATCTGCTGCGGGTGGGAGCGGTGGAGTCGGCCGTGGTGGCGCTCGCCGGGGCCGTGCTCGGCGCTGTCGCCGCGCAGGCGGTGCTGCTCGGCCAGGTCGGCGCGCCCGGCGGCTGGCCCACCGGCGTGCTGGAGGTCGCTCTGCCACCGCTCGTCGTCGTGATCGTCGCGGTGGCCGCCGCCCTGCTCATCACGGGCCTCTCGGCACGCTCCGCCACCGGCGCACCCGGTGCGGTGGAGGCCGGGCGCGGGCGCACGGCCGTCTCGGCCGGGCTGGCCGTGCTGGCCGTGGTCGCCGCCGGGGTCACGCTCTGGCGCTTCCTTTCGTTCGGGTCGCCCGTCGCCGCGGACGGACGCGTCGACCCCGTCGGCGTCATCGCCCCGGCCGCGGTGCTCTGCGCGATCGCGATGCTCGGCCTGCTGCTCTTCGGGCCGGCGGCCGCCGCGGTCGAGGCCGTCGCCGCACGTGGTCGTGGTGTCGGGGCCGTGCTGCCCGCCCGTCAGGTCGGACGCGGCCTGGCCCTGTTCGCCGCACCCGTCGCCCTCGTCGTGCTCACCGTCGGGGCCGCGACCTTCTCGGCCGGCTACGTCGGCACCTGGAGCGGCTTCCTGCACGACTCCTCGCGCCTCGTCAACGGCTCGGACGTCCGCGTCGCGCTGGGGGTCGAGGGCAGCACCCGCGGACCCGGCGACGCGACCGGCGCCGCGAGCCTTGCCAAGGACCCGTCCGTGTCCGCAGCGGCCCCGGCGCTCACCACGGACGCGGACTTCGGCCAGGGGACCATCACTCTGGTCTCGGTCGACGCGCGGAGACTCCCCGAGCTCACCCGCGTCGGCGCCTACATGTTCGACGCCCCGACGGTCGCCCGTCAGCTCACGGCCGGTGCCGGCCTGCGCGGGGTCGCGCTCCCGCGCGGGGCTTCAGAGGTGACAGCTCAGGCCGGGGTGGTCGTCCCGGCGACGCCCGGAGCGCCGGCGGCGACGCCCCCGATGCTGAAGCTCACCTTCTGGGTGAGCGACGCGGCCGGTGAGCTCATCCCGTTGCCGGCGGCCACCACGATGAGCACGTCGACATCCGTGCGCGACGGTGCCCCCGGCACCTTCCACGCGGCCCTGCCGGTCGGCGGTCCCTGGACCCTGGTCGCGGTGGACACCCACCTCGACACCGGAGCGGCGGCGACGGCGGCCGAGGTGAGCATCCGGTCGCTGGCGACGCGCACCGGCGGCACCTCGACCCCGCTCGCCATTCCGGATGCCCAGCAATGGCAACCGGCGACGAAGGCGTTCGGCGCACCGTTCTCGCTCGAGCCGCTGACCGGCGGCACCGGCGGCATCGGCTACCGTGCCGCGCTCGTACCACCCGGCGCGGACAACGCGGTGCGGCTGATGCCCGCGGGCGGCGGGAAGGTGCCGGCCGTCTTCACCCAGGCGGCGGCCGCCGCGAGCTCGCTCACCGCCGGCGAGTCCGTCTCGGTGGAGGGGACCTGGGTCGACGTGGACGCCACCGTCGCCTCGGTCGTCGCTGCGGTGCCCGGCACGAACGAGCAGACCGCCGTGCTCGTCGACCTGCGCGCGCTCGACGACCAAGTGCTGCGCACCTCTCCCAACGCTCCCCGGCTCGGCAGCGTGTGGCTCGCCACCGATCGGCCGGATGCGGTGGCCGCGGCCGTGCAGCGGGCGGCGGGCGCCGACGCGGTCGTGAGCACCGCATCCGGATCATTCGTGGCGCGCTTCATGGCGAGCGCCATCGCGAGCCTCTGGCTGGGCACCGCCGGCTGCGCCGCCCTGGCCCTCGTCGCCCTCGGTGCGGCGGTCGCCGCCCTGCTCAAGCGCCGGCGCGGCGAGGTGATCGTGCTGCGTGCCGTGGGCATGAGCGGTCGTCAGCAGGCCGCGAGCCGGCGCCTCGAGGTGATCGGCGTCGTCGCTGCTGCGGCGGTGTTCGGCCTCGCCGGCGGCGTCGCCGTGTTCCTGCTGGCCGGGAACGCCCTCGCACGGCTCTCGGTCGTGACCGCCCCCAGCACCCTGGCCGTGCAGGGGCAGGTCGATGTGGTCGGGCTGCTCGCGGCTCTTGCCGCCGTCGGCGTCGCGATCGCCCTCGTGCTCTGGTTCTACGGGTCGCGGGTGCGGCGACAGGTCGCCGACACCGCGTACCGGGAGGAGACCCGATGACCGCAGGGGCCTCGACGATCAGCGGCGGCGGACTGGCCCGGCGGGCGATGGGCGCCTTTCTCGGCGGCCTCCTCCTGCTCGGCGTCGTCGTGCTCGTCGCCACCACAGCGGTGGCGGCCTGGCCCCGGTTCGCCAGCACGCTCCTCACCGATGACCTGCAGTATCAGGTCGGGCAGACCCAGGCGGTCAACCGCGACCTCGTGACGCTGGTCGTCACCGGCGGAGACCTCGCCGGCATGCCGCAGAGCGCCGCCGCCACCTGGAAGGCGATGCCCGGAGCGCTGCGATCGGTGCGGAACGGGATGAAGCCGGACCTGCGCGCCGTGACCGCGCCCGGCGACTACTCCGCCCGCAGCGACACCATCGGGATCGAGCCCCCGGCCGGCGCGGCGAGCAACAGCCGGTACGGCGCCATCCTGGAGGCGTACGGCAGCCTGCGCGACGTCTCCGTGCTCGACACGGGCGCGTGGCCGGCGCCCGCCCCGCCGACCATCCGGCAGGGCTCTGTCATCGAAGTGGTGCTCTCCACCGCCGCGGCCGGCGAACTCGGCTGGAAGGTGGGGGAGAGCCGCGGATCGTCGCTCGGCGAGGACCCGATCTCTCTGAAGCTCGTCGGCACCGTGCACCCGAAGAGCGCGGGCGCTGACTTCTGGGCGCTCGACACCGAGCGCGCGCACGGGTTGTTCGCGGACCACGGCGACGGCGGCAAGGAGTACCAGGGCATCGCCTGGGTCGACCCCGGCTCCTGGCCGGCCATCGCACCGACCATCGGCTCGGCGATGACCGCCGGCTGGTTCCCCGTGCGTCCGAGCGCCTTCTCGGTCGACCGGATCGACGCCGTGAAGGGCGACCTGAACAACTTCCTGGCCTCTGCGCCCAGCGTGAGCATCGACTCGGTCGTGACGCCGTTGCGGTTCAGCACGGCGCTCGACCGGACGCTCGACGAGTTCCTCACGCAGGCGCAGCCGGCCAACACCCTCTTCGCCATCCTGGCGGCCGGACCGCTCGGGGTGGCGATCGCCGTGCTCGTGCTCGGCGTGCGTCTCGTGCTCGGCCGGCGGCGCGACGCCCTCGCCCTGATGGCGGCGCGCGGAGGCTCGCCCGGGCGGCTGCGCTGGGGTCTCGCGCTGGAGGGCGCTGTCGTCTCCGTACCGGCGGCCGCCCTCGGGCTCGCCGCGGCGCTCGCCCTCACCCCGCGCGGCGGCCCGGTGACCGTCTCGATCGTCGCGGCCGTGCTCTGCGCGCTGACGCCGCCGCTCGTGCTCGCCGTCGCGGCCGGTTCACTCGGACCGCGCGACGATCTCCGGGGCGAACGGGCGGCCAGACGGCGTTGGGGCTGGGTCGTCGAGCTGATCGTCGTCGGACTCGCCGTGCTCGGGGTCGTCGCGCTCTTCCAGCGCGGCATCGCCCCGCGCGATGCCGGCCTCGGTGTCGACCCGCTGCTCGCCGTCACGCCGATCCTGATCGCGCTCGCCGCCTGTCTCGTCGTGCTGCGCATCTACGCCGTGCCGCTCGGCTGGCTCGCCCTCTCGTTCCGCAGGCGGCCGGGCGCCGTCGCATACATCGGCTCGACCAGCGCCGTCCGATCCCGCGCCGGCGGGCTCTGGCCCGTCTTCGCGCTGGTCGTCGGCGTCAGCATCACCGTGTTCTCGGTGAGCATCCTGTCGACGGAGCGGGCCGGGATCGAAGACGGCGCGCGTGCCCGCGTCGGTGCCGACCTGAGCGTCAGCGCCGCCTCGACCTTCACCGACCAGCAGGTCGCGCAGCTCCAGAAGGTCGCGGGGGTCGTCCACACCGCGGTCGTCGAGTGGGCGGGCGGGCTGCAGATCCAGGCCGGAACGATCGGCGGCGACCTCTCCGGCTACCTCGTCGATCCGAAGCAGTTGGCCGTCGTCGAGGCCGACCTCCCCGAACGCGCTCGCATCTCGACGGCGCTCACGTCCGTCATCCCCGGTCGCACCGGAGCGGTGATCGGCGGCTGGTCGTCGCAGATCCCGATCACCAGCGCCATCCTGTACGCCCAGACGAACGTGCACCTCGCCGTGACGGAGTTCGACTACAAGCCTGGCGTCTACCTGTGGGACGCCGAATGGGCGATCATCGACAAGACCACCCTGCCCGCCGACGCCGGCGTCACCGGCAAGCCGAACACCGTGCTCATCGCCCTCGCGCCCGGCGCCGACGCCGCGAAGGTGCACGCGGCCCTCGAACGGATCGCCGGCGACGGTGCGAAGATCGGAGACGCCATCCAGGAGCAGAAGACGCTGCGGCAGGCGCCGCTCGTCTCCGGACTCGAGACCATCGCCCTCATCTCGATCGCGCTCGCCGCGCTCATGTGCATCGGTGCGCTCTTCCTCACGCTGGTGATGAACACCGCCTCGCGCACCCGCCTCGTCGCGACGCTGCGCACCATCGGATTCACGAGCCGGCAGACGGCCGGTCTGGTCGGCTGGGAGCTCGGACCGATCCTCGTGGTCGGACTGATCGCGGGCATCCTGGTCGGTCTCGCCCTGCCGCCGATCGTGCTGGCGCCCGTCGACCTGAGCGGGTTCACCGGTGGCCCGATCGCCCCGGACATCGTGATCGACCCCGTGCTCGTCGCTGTCGCGGCCGGGGCATTCGCCCTGGTCACGGCGCTGGCGACACTCATCGCCCTCGCGGGCGCCCGGCGCCGGTCACCAGCGGCCGTGCTGCGAGCTGGAGGAGAAGAATGACGGATGTGACGGAAACGAAGCAGAATGCGGATGCGAGCATCGTCTGCTCCGACCTCGTGCGGATCTTCACCGCGGAGGGCGTCGAGGTGCAGGCGCTGCAGGGGCTCAATCTGCGGGTGCGCAGCGGCGAGCTCGTCGCGATCGTCGGCGCCTCCGGATCGGGCAAGTCGACACTGCTCGGCATCCTCTCCGGTCTCGACAAGCCGACCGCCGGCGCGGCCTCGGTCGCCGGGCGCGATCTGCTCGGGCTGACCGCCAAGCAGCGCGTCGCCTACCGCAGGCACACCGTCGGCTTCGTCTGGCAGCAGACCTCGCGCAACCTGCTGCCCTACCTCACCGCCCGCGAGAACATCGCGCTCACGATGTCGCTCGCCGGGACCCCCGGCCGCGAGGCGCGGTCGCTCGAACTCCTCGACCTCCTCGAGATCTCGCACTGCGCCGACCGCCGGCCGGGCGAGATGTCGGGCGGCGAGCAGCAGCGCACGGCCATCGCCGTCGGCCTCGCGAACGATCCCCACGTGCTGCTCGCCGACGAGCCGACCGGCGAACTCGACGAGGCCACCAGCGCCGAAGTGCTCGAGGCGATGCGCGGCGTCAACCGCGAACTCGGCGTGACCACCCTCATCGTCACCCACGACCCGGCCGTGTCGGAGCACGTCGCCCGCACCGTGCAGATCCGCGACGGCCGCACCTCGACCGAAGTGCTGCGCCGCACCGGCATCAGCGAGAGCGGCGACGAGCACACCGTCGCCGAGGAGTTCGCCGTGCTCGACCGCGTCGGGCGTCTGCAGCTGCCGCAGGAGTACCTCACGAACCTCCGGATGCGCGACCGCGTGCGCCTGGCGCTCGAAAGCGATCACGTCGGCGTCTGGCCGCACGAAGACGAGGGGGAGCACGATGACGCTCGCTGAGACGGACGCGGGCCGAGCCGGGGAGGCCGCCGCAGCCCACGACGCCGCAGCGCACGCCACCCCGGAGCCCATCCTGCGCGCGGAGGGCGTCACCCGCGTCTTCGAGAGCGCTGCCGGCGAGGTCACCGCCGTCGCCGAGGTGTCGCTGGTCGTGCATCCGGGCGAGCTGCTGGTGATCAAGGGGCGCTCCGGCTCGGGCAAGACGACCCTGCTCAACGTGCTCGGCGGCCTGGACCGGCCGACCGCAGGGACGGTGTGGCTCGAGGAGATCGAGCTGACCGCGGCATCCGAGGCCCAGCTCGTCGACGTGCGGCGATCCCGTCTGGGGTTCGTCTTCCAGGCGTTCGGGCTCGTACCGGTGCTCTCCGCTGCCGAGAACATCGAGGTGCCCCTCCGGCTCCTCGGAACCCCGCCCGGCGAACGGGATGCGCGGGTCGCAGAACTCCTCGACCTCGTCGGTCTCGCCGGACACGCCAAGCAGCGCCCGACCGAGCTCTCCGGCGGGCAGCAGCAGCGCGTCGGCATCGCACGGGCGCTCGCCGCCCGACCCCGCGTGCTCTTCGCCGACGAGCCGACCGGGCAGCTCGACAGTGTCACCGGCGCCGCCATGATGGACCTGCTCGTCGACCTCGTGCACCGAACCGGCGTCGCCGCCGTCGTCACGACGCACGACCCGCTGCTCATGGCCCGTGCCGACCGCGTGCTCGAACTACACGACGGTCGCCTGCTCCCGCCGACGCGGACGCGCGGACGTCATGCCGCGCCCACCGAACCGGATGCGCCGCGTCCGCCCGGGGACACCGAGTCGGTCTAGCCTCACCGTCTCCTCCCTGCGACCGGCGCGCGGTGAGCTGCGTCGGCTGATCACGCCGACCCACGCGTAGGCGCTCCCTCGCCGCACGTGGAG
The DNA here is from genome assembly GCF_027921845.1 of Leifsonia poae. Lineage (GTDB taxonomy): Bacteria > Actinomycetota > Actinomycetes > Actinomycetales > Microbacteriaceae > Leifsonia > Leifsonia poae. Next base: position 499,246 of record NZ_BSEN01000001.1, on the reverse strand, counting down.
CCCCTACGTGCACGCGCACCATGCAAGCGTTGCACCGCATGGATTGCTAGGGCTTCTACGCCACTTGGAGTCCCCGCAGAGGATGAGGACGCCCCACCCAGCAGCGCGCATGACAGCAGCGCATCGGGCACCGAATCCTCAGACCATTGGAGACCAAGCATGCCCTCGGAACACACCGCGACCACCACGAAGTCCGGCCGCAAGCGACTCATCATCGGCGCGTGCTCGGTGCTCGCGGTCGGCGGTCTGCTGACCGCCGCAGCCTTCACCGACGTCGCGAACATCAACCTCGGCGCCGGCTCCGACGGCATCATCGGTGGTGAGGACTCGACGTTCGCTCTCCTCGTCGCCGACGCCGACGCCGACGGCAACCCGATCACGCCGGTGGACGACAGCGACTGGGTCTCCGCGAACACCGCAGCCGGCATCACCTACAACCTCGCTGGAGCGGAGCTGCTCGTGCCCGGCGACAGCGTCTCGGTCGACATCCCGGTCAAGAACGACAGCGTCAACTTCGACGCCCTCCTCGGGGCGAGCATTGTGAACATGGACCCCACGGGCGACAGCACCCTCATCGACGCGCTGCGCTTCACCGTCACCTTCACCGACGAGGACGGCGTGCAGAGCACGGTGATCAGCGACGCCGCCCTCGCCGCCGCAACTGCGGCGCTCGGCACGGCGACCCTCAGCCCGGGTGCCGACGGCGAGTTCGGGGTCACCGTCAGCCTCCCATCGACCGCCGGCAACGAGATGCAGGGCAAGACCGCCGAGATCCGCGCCGTCATCGACGCCCAATCGCAGGCGGTCTGACCGCCGTCGGTGGTGGGTGCGCCGGGCCCACGGCCCGCGCACCCGCCGCCGCCATTCCGATCACGCAGCAACCCCGAACCTGAACGTGAGGACACCCCTGTGCCTGTGCGCAGTCACACCACCCGTCTGGCGGCCGCCCTCGGCGTCTTCGGCCTCGCGGCCGCCCTGACCGGCGCCGCGGTCTTCGTGAACGAAGACGTCAGCGTTCATTTCAACGGCACGGACAACCGTTTCGCCATCGTCGCCGCGGCGGCCGAGGGCCACACCTGGACGCCGACGGCAGCCGAATGGCACGCCGGCAGCGCCGACCCGATCATCCTGGACCTCGGCGACGCGGACTCCGGACCCCGCGTGATCACCCCGGATGACCCCATCGAGGTCAGTATCGCCGTCAAGAACGACGGCCCGCTCGACGGCCTGCTCTCCCTGCACATCGACGACGTCGGCGTGGCCGCCGGCACCCAGAACCTCTTCGGCAGTCTGCAGTTCACCGTGACCGAAGGGTCCGACACTCTGCTCGACCGTCAGACCGCGGGGACGACGCCCCTCTCCTACTCGTGGCCGGCATCCGTGCCGGAGGGAGCGTCCAAAGTGCTCAGAGTGCGGATCTCGCTCCCGGCCACCGCGACCGACAACACCGGGTCAGCAGCCGGCATCCGCTTCCGCTTCGAAGGAGTGAACGCCTGATGACCCGCATCCCGACGCGCATGCGCGCGTGGCGGCCCACCCTGCCGAGAACGGGAACGTACCGGGCGTCCCTCGCCGTCGGCTGCGTCCTCGCCCTCGCGATCGGCTCCACCGCCGGCGCGTGGACCCACGAGTCGACCGGCACCTTCGCCGAGCTCCAGAACCCGGCGAAGCTGCGGCTGCTGGGCAGCAGCCCGTTCGCCGACCTGGCAGGGACGACACTCAGCCAGGCGGCGGAATTCGTCACCACGCCGCCGCCCGGCACACCCTGGTCGTCGATCACACCCCTGACCTTCACCAGCCCCCTCGCAGCGATCGACGCCGACGGCACCGGGCATCCGCTCGCCGTGACCGTCACGCTTCATCCGACTCCCGGATCGGACAGCCGCCTCATGGCGGCGCTGCGGTATCGCCTCAGGGATTCCTCCGGAGCATTCTCCGCGGCGGATCCCTGGCGCTCGATGGACGCGTTCAATGCTCTGCCCGCCGCGCAGCGCACCATGATCGTCAACGGCGACGACTCGAACAGGGCGACGTTCTCCGTCGACGTCCTCCTCGACGCGGACGCTCCCGTCCCACCAGACGGCGAGACGTGGGACGGAATGTTCGTCGCCCAGCTCGCAGGAACGGTCACGCCATGAGATCAGCCATAGCGCTCACCCTGACCTGCCTTCTGATGGCGTGGACACTGCTCACCCCATCGACCGCGCACGCTGCCGAGAGTCACGACGTGCAGGTGACGTTCCCCGCCCCCGGGCACAGCACGACATGGGAGGTCCCGATCGAGGGTTCGAGCGGTTCCGAGGCGTCCGCTGCGCGCGTGCTGCTCGGCTCCGCTCTGGTACTGCCCGACGAAGCGGTGCAGCCCGTGCTGCGCCTCACCGACGCGAACACAGGGGAGACACTGATGCCCCCGACGCCGCTGCGCGAGCTCAGCGCAACCGGCTACGACCTGCGGGCCGCCGACGGCAGCGTGCCCTCGCGGGTGCGCGGGGAGCTCTCCCTGCCGCGCGCCGCGGGAAACGCCTACCAGGGCGTCTCGCAGACCGTCACCCTCCGTGTCTCGACCGAGATCGACGATCGAGGCCCCGGGCAGGCAGGGGCCGGGGAAGAGGATGACGGCCTGGCGGCGACGGGTATGAACCTGCTGTGGCTGATCGGCCTCGGAGCGGGCCTGGCGGCCGCGGGGATCCTCCTCGCCGCCGGCGCACGACGTCGCCGCAACGACACCGCACCCACGACCTCCGAGGAGGCAGGACGATGAAGAAGCTCTCCCCGAAAACCTGGGCGGGTGTGGCAATCGCGACCACCCTGACCGCAGGGATCACGCTCACCGCACTGCTTCCGACCGCGGCCGCCTACACCGATCTCGGCAATGTGTCCCTAGGCCCCACCGTCGACACCGATCGGTACGACGGCGTCGGGCTCTTCGGCGCCGACTCCATCGTGCTCGACCCGGCCACGGCGACACTCCCGATCGAACACGCCCTCGTACCCGGGTTCTCCTACGACGCGAGCGTGTCCGTGTTCAACAACTCCAGCACGCGCACGAGCGAGATCACCGTACGACTACTCGGCGGGGCCGTCTCCGCCTCCCGGATCGACGTGTCCGGGCAGCACCTCGTCTCACTCTCCATCGACGGGCAGCAGGTGCTCGACCGGGTGCCGCTCGCCGACGCGCACGCCACCATCACCCTGCCTCCCCGAGCGGGGGCGCTCCTGCAGCCGGGCGACACCTGGTCCGGCAGCACGAACGAACGCGCACGCCTCGATTTCACGCTCGAGTACCCACTGAACGCGACTACAGAGGACCTCCACGATGGCGCGGTCTGTTGGCAGGTCGCCCTCACCGCGACCCCGCGACCCTCCTGAAACCCGCGATCTCAAGCCCGCGACCCGGCCAGAAAGGACCCCCCTCCCCATGCGTACCCCACTTCGTCTTCCGGCTGTGCTGCTGACGGCGTCATTCGTCGTCAGTGCCGCGGTGGTGACGAACGCCGGCCCGCTTGCGGCGCGCGGTACGAGAGCGGCGTACACGTCCGACGGATACCTCTCGACCGCCGAGCAGTACTCGCACTGGAAGGAAACGGTCTACGCTCCCGATCCCGCCTTCGACTCGAGCACCGGGGCGAACAGCGTCGTCTATTCGATTGCTGTCGATGATGACGGCAAGGTCCTCGCCGTCGGCGAGTTCAACGCCGTCAACGGCACAGCAGCGGGCAAGGTGGTCCGGCTGAACCCGGACGGCAGCACCGATCCCACCTTCGACACCGGCACTGGTCTCCAAGGTGCGCCGTACGACGTAGCCATCGATGCCGACGGCAAGATCCTCGTCGGTGGCGTTTTCCGCGCCTACAACGGCACCGCGGCCGGCGGGGTGGTGCGGTTGAACCCGGACGGCAGCGTCGACTCCACCTTCGACACGGGCACCGGCATCGCCAACGACGGCCTTACCTCGGCAAGTGTTCGCTCTGTGGCCCTCGCCCCGGACGGCAAGATCGTCCTCGGTGGTCAATTCAGCAGCTTCAACGGCCGACCAGCCCGGAGTGTGGTCCGGTTGAACGTCGACGGCAGCGTCGACCCGACGCTCATCGCCGGCAGCGGCGTCAGCTCCGGCACGACGGATCTGGTGTCGGCCGCAGCCGTCGACGCAGACGGCAGGATCCTCCTCGGCGGCCTGTTCTCCGGCTTCAACGGGGTACCCGCCGGCAACCTGGTCCGGTTGAACCTCGACGGGAGCGTCGACACCGGGTTCAGCCCCGACGATCGAGGCCGTCTCAGCGGCCTGTTCCTCGACCCGGATGGCAAGATCTTCCCCCTCGGCTCCGGCGCCCTGGTCCGGTTGAATCCCGACGGGAGCCCCGACTCCGCCTTCGATACGGGCGCCGGTACTGATGAATCGTCCTGGGATGCCGTTATGGACGCCGACGGCACGATCCTCGTCGTCGGCAGCTTCACGACCTTCAACGGCGCGCCGGCCGGTCACATCGTCCGGCTGAATTCCGATGGGAGCACTGACCCGACCTTCAGCGCCGGTACCGGCACCAATTCGGACATTCGCTCCGTCGCGCTCGACCCGGAGGGCCGAATCGTCATCGGCGGCTTCTTCACGACCTCCAACGAGATACCAGCCAACCACGTCGCGCGTCTGACACTGCAGACCGTGCCCCACTGAAGCCGCCTGAGCCGAACCGCTCCGATCCGATCCGAAAGAGCCTCAATACATGCGTAAGCCCCGTGTTCGTCCGGCTCTGCTGCTGACGGCGTCGTTCGTCGTCAGTGTCGCGGTGGTGATGAGTGCCGGCCTACTCGAGGCGCATCCCACGAGTGCGTCGTACCGATCCGATGGCTATCTGTCGAGCTCCGAGGAGCTCTCGCATTGGGTGGACACCATCTACGCGCCCGACCCGGCCGTCGACACCGGCACCGGCGCGGACGGCTCCGTGCAGGCCGTCGCCGTCGACGCCGATGGGAGGAGCCTCCTCGTCGGGGACTTCACCGCCTTCAACGGCACAACGGTCGGCCGCGTGGTGCGGTTGAACACCGACGGCAGCGTCGACACCGCTTTCGACACGGGCAGCGGCGCCAACGACACGGTGCGGGCGCTCGTTGTCGACGCTGACGGCAGGATCATCCTCGGCGGCGACTTCACCGCCTTCAACGGCACAACGGTCGGCCGGGTGGTGCGGCTGAACCCCGATGGCAGCATCGACGCCACCTTCGATACCGGCATCGGCGCCAGCAGCACCGTGCATGGGGCCGCGGTCGACGCGGACGGCAGAATCGTCATCGTCGGTGCCTTCGCCGCGTTCAAAGGCACCTCGGCGGCGAACAAGGTGGTGCGGTTGGATCAGGACGGCAGCATCGACAACGACTTCACCGCCAACACGGGTACCGGCGCTCCCGGCGGCGTCATCCTGGACGTCGCTGTCGGCGTGGACGGCACGATCCTTCTCGCCGGTACCTTCACCACCTTCAACCGAACAGCAGTCGGCAACACGGTGAGGTTGCAGCCGGATGGCCGTACCGACACCACTTTCGACACCGGCACCGGATCCGACAGCACCGTGCGAACCATCGCGATCGACCCCGACGGAATGGTCGTCCTCGGCGGTGATTTCACCACTTTCGACGGCACAGAGTCGGCATCGCTGGTCCTCCTGCACCCGTCGGGCGCCGTCCACACCCGCTTCATCGGCAGCGGTGACAATTCAACGCGAACCGTCGCCCTGGACGCCGACGGCAACATCTTCTTCGGTGGCGTCCGCGCCGACGGGACCGGCCGGTTCGCGCTCCTGAACCGGGACGGCCGTGCCGACACCTCCCTCACCACCGGCGCGGGCGCGGACGGCTCCGTCAATTCGGCCGCGCTGGACGCGGACGGCGCGCTTCTCCTCGGCGGCGACTTCACCACGTTCAACGGCGAATCGCACAGCAGGGTCGTGCGGCTGACCCTGCAGGTCGTTCCCCACTGAAACCGCTCGAGCCGATCCTCGCTGCCCGCGCGGCCGCGCGTTCAGCTGCGTGCGAGCTGCGGGTAGAGCACCCGCACGTCCTGGTTCAGCACCGCCTTCACGGCCTGCGCGGTCTCGCCCACGATGGCCTCGACGTCGCCGGCCTCGACGACGTCGAAGGTCTCGGTGACGACCTGCGCCGGCGGCACCTTCACCCCCGTGGCGTTGGCGGCCATCTCGGTGTCGACCCAGCCGACGTGCACCCCGACCACCTGGATGCCCTTCGGCGCCAGTTCGACGCGCGCCGAGTTGGTCGCCGACCACAGTGCCGCCTTCGTGGCGCTGTACGAGCCGAGCGCCAGCCAGCTGAGCGCGGAGAGCATATTCACGATCGCCCCGCCGCCGTTGCGTTCGAGCACCGGTGCGAAGGCGCGGGTCACCAAGACCGGTCCCCAGAAGTTCGTGTCGAACTCGCGGTGGATCTCGGCGAGGTCGCCCGAGACGAGCGACTGATTCACGCCGATGCCGGCGTTGTTGACGAGCACTGTGACATCACCGGCCGCCGCGGCTGCCGCCTCGATGCTGTCGGCATCCGTGACGTCCAGCGCGAGGGGGACCACGCGCGGATCGTCCGAGACGATGCTCTCCGGCCTGCGGACGGCCGCGTAGACCTTCGAGGCGCCGCGCTCCAGCAACTGGGACACGAACTCCGCCCCCAGCCCGCGATTCGCGCCGGTGACCAGGGCGACCTGTCCATTGAGATCTGTCATGACAATCCTCCAGAGGATGCGGTGAACGGTGTCGAAAATAAACCGATCGGTTTACTCGATGAAGCCGACAATACACAGATCGGTTTACTTTTCGCAATCCCGATTCTAGAATCGACCCATGACCGTCGTCGCCGAAACCCCCAACCCCAAGCCCAAGCCGCGTGAGCGCGTGCTCGAGGCGGCGGCGCGGCTGTTCCTGCGCGACGGCATCCATGTCGTCGGCGTCGACCGCCTCGCCGACGACGCCGGGGTCTCCAAGCGCTCGATCTACCAGCACTTCGAGAGCAAGGATGCGATCGTCGCCGAGATGCTGCGCGTCTACGGTCCGCGCGTGGTCGCCTCCTACTTCGACACCACCGACGAGCGAACGCCCCGCGAGCGCGTGCTGCACGTCTACGACGCTCTGCACGAGGCGGCCGAGGCGTCCGACTTCTTCGGCTGCCCCTTCGTGAACGTCGCCACCGAATTGCGCGACCGCGAGCATCCCGCAGCGCTCGTCGCGCAGCACTTCAAGCGCGAACTCACCGAGTTCTTCGAGCGGCAGGCCGTGGAGGCCGGGGCGGCATCGCCGCACCTGCTGGCCGTGCAGCTCACCCTGCTCTTCGACGGGGCGTCGGCCAGCGCAGCGCTCCGCGGAGGCACGCCGCTCGCGGCCAGGATGGCCGCCGAACAGCTCTTCGATGCCGCCGTGGACTCCGGCGCAGCCGGCCGGAGTTAGCTGACAGGGGCTAGCCCACCCGAGCTAGTCCACCGTCAGAACGCCTCGCCCGGGTCGATGTCGTGGTCGTCCTCGTCGTCCTCTTCGTCGGACATCGCGAAACGCTCCACATCGTCGAGGGCCGGCGCCTGTGCGTCGCCCGATGCGCTCCCCTCGTCGAGGAAACCGCTCCCGTCGGGATACCCGGCCTCGTCGGGATACTCGATCGACTCGCGTTCAGTCATCGTGACCACCTCCGCGACCCAGCTTGCTACTCCTGCTTCAGTGAGCGCCAGCCCCCGGCGCGATTGTTCGCCACGATCCGGCGCAGGAACTCCAGCAGGGCATCCCGGTCGATCCGGTCGCCCTCGCGAAAGCCGATCGTTCGAGCCGTCTGGTTGTCGTGGCCGGCCGTGATGAGCCCGGCGGGGTCGGGCACGATCGCGCCGTCGTAGACGAAGAGGTTCACGTGGTCCTTGGCCGCGAGAAAAGCGCAGACGTTGCCGTCCAGCACGAAGTAGGGCTGCACCGTGCGCTTGATCGTCTCCTCGATGCCCGGATCGGCTTCGTGGATGATGTCCCGTAGCCGCTGGAGCAGCTCGCGCTGCCAATCCGGTCGCGCGTCGATGTACGCGTCGACGCGCGGATCCTTGGTGTAAGCGGTCTCTGCGGCGCCCATCCCGACAGGGTAGCCCCGTCGGAGGTCGGGAGTAGCGTGCCGGGCGTGTCCGCCGAAAACGCCTCCGCGGCACGGCGCGGAGCCGTCGTGCTCCTCTGCGCCGTACAGTTCGTCGACGTGCTCGGGGTGACGAGCGCGACGACAGCGGTTCCCGAGATCCGGAAGGGCGTCGGCGGCACCGAAGCGTCCGCCTCGCTCATCATCGCGTCGTACGCCATGTTCTTCGGCGGTCTGCTGGTACTCGCCTCGCTGCTCGGCGACCGGTTCGGGCACCGGCGCATCCTGCTCACCGGCATCGGCATGTTCGCCGTCGTCTCCGCGGCCGGCGCGCTCTCGTCGTCGGTGATCGCGGTCGTGGCGACCAGGGCGCTGCTCGGCGCCGCCGCCGCCCTGTCGGTTCCGAGCGCGCTCCGGCTGCTCCTCGCCGCCGCGCCGGAGGGGCCGCGGCGAACCGGGGCGCTCGCGCTTTGGAGTGCGGCCGGCGCCGCGGCCGGCGCGGCCGGCTTCGTGGTCGGCGGGCTGCTGACGCAGCTCCTGGACTGGCGCGCCGTCTTCTGGATCAACGCGCCGATCGGCGTGCTGCTGTTCGCGGGCGTCCTGCTGCTCATCCCCGTGCTGTCGACGGGATCCGCGATGCAGCGGTTCGACGTGCTGGGCGCGGTGCTGCTCATCCTCGCGGTGATGTCGCTAGTGGTGGGCACCACCCTGCTCGAAGCGGAGGGCACGCGGGTCGTCGGCCTGACCGCGATCGGACTCGCCGTCGTCATCGGCACCGCCTTCGTGCTCTGGCAGCGCCGTGCGCGTGCGCCGCTCATCCCGGCGGATGCAGTGCGCTCGCCGAACCTGCGTGCCGGCACGCTCGTCTCGTTCGTCAACACGGCGGCCACCAGTTCGGCCTCGGTGCTGGTGACGCTCGAGCTGCAGGACGCTCTCGGGCTGTCGCCACTACAGGCCGGGCTCTCGCTGGTGTGGCTGAGCGTGGCCGTCGCCGTCGGTGCGGCCCTCTCGAGGCCACTCGCGCGGCGACTTCAGCCGAACCGGATGGGTGCGCTGGGGCTGGCAGCGATCGGGGCGGGCGACCTCGTGCTCGTGGTGTCCGCCGGAACCGTCGCCGGCGCGATCGCGGGCACCGTCGTGCTGGGCGCCGGACTCGGCGTCGCGTCGGTGGCGGGCACCACGATCGGCACGACCGTGCCGGCACGGCTGGCGGGGGTCGCGACGGGCATCCTGAACACCGGAGCCCAGCTCGGCACGGCGATCGGCGTGGCCGTGCTCGTGGTCGTGTCCATATCGACCAGTGCCGCCCTGGCCTGGGGGATCGCCGCGCTCGCCGCGGGGGCGACCGCTGGGTGGCTGGTGTTCCGGCGCGCGGTCCCTGCCGAGGAGTAGCGTCGCGCCGGCGCTGGCCGGCCGGCGGCACGATCGCTACGGCACGATCGCTACGGCACGATCGCTACGGCACGATCGCTACGGCACGATCGCTACGGCACGATCGACAGGAAGATGAACGCCGCGAACAGCACGAGGTGCACCCCGCCCTGCTGACGCGTCGCCCGGCCGGGGACGATGGTGAGCACGCTGACGATCACGGTGAGCACCAGCAGCACGATCTGGCTCGCGCCCAGGCCGAGGTGCAGCGGCCCGGTCAGCCAGATCGACGCGATGGCGATCGACGGGATGGTCAGGCCGATGCTCGCCATCGCGGAGCCGAGCGCCAGGTTCATGCTGGTCTGCATCCGGTTGCGTGCCGCGGCCTTCGCCGCAGCAATGCCCTCCGGCAGCAGCACGAGCAGGGCGATCACGACGCCGACGAAGGACTGCGGGAAGCCGATGGCCGCCACACCCGCCTCGATCGACGGCGACTCGAGCTTCGCCAGCCCGACCACGGCGACGAGGGCGACCACGAGCAGTCCGAGGCTGATCATCGCCGTACGGGACGACGGCGCCTCGGCGTGGCTGTCGTCGTCGATGGGCTTGCCCTTCGAGGTCACCGGGAGGAAGAAGTCGCGGTGCGCGACGGTCTGCGTGAACACGAACATCGCGTAGAGAACCACGGATGCGATGGCCGCGAACACGAGCTGGCTGGGCGAGAACTGCGGTCCGGGGGTCTCGGTGAAGGTCGGCAGCACCAGGGTGAGCGTGGCGAGGGCCGTGACCGTCGCCAACGCGGCGCCCGTGCCCTCCGCATTGAAGTGCGTCGTCGCGCGCCGGGAGGCCCCGAGCAGGAGCGAGAGGCCCACGATCCCGTTCATCGTGATCATCACGGCCGAGAACACCGTGTCGCGGGCGAGCGTGGCGGAGTCCTTGCCGCTCGTCATCAGCGTGACGATCAGCGCGACCTCGATCACCGTGACCGCGACCGCGAGCACGAGGGAGCCGAACGGCTCGCCGACCTTGTGGGCCACCACCTCCGCATGCTGCACCGCGGCCAGCACGGTTCCGGCGAGGACGACAGCGACCAGGCCGATCAGGAACGGACCCAGCTTCACGTTCCAGACCGCCACGAGCAGCACGACCCCGACGATCGGGACCACGATCGGCCAGAAGCGGACGGCCCAGGCGGCGATGGCTCTCATCCGTCCATCATGGCAGGCGCGCGCACGAGCGGCCCGCCCGGGATGGGGACGGGCCGCTCGGCGATACCGCGTGCGACGGAGGGGTCTACATCGCCGGCGGCATCAGCACGGTGTCGATGAGGTACACCGTGGCGTTGGCCGTGTGGACGCCGCCGCAGATCACCTTGGCGTTGTTCACCATCATGTTGTCTCCGGTGCCGCTGACGGTGACCTCGCCGCCCTCGACGGTCTTGTGGGTGCCGGCGATCTTGTCAGGGGCGATCTGGCCGGGGACCACGTGGTAGGTCAGGATCTTGGTCAGCGTCGCAGCGCCGGCATCGGTCTTGAGCGAGTCGATCGTGGCCGCCGGGATCTTCTTGAAGGCGTCGTCGACCGGGGCGAAGACGGTGAACTCGCTGCCGTTGAGCGTGTCGACCAGGTTGACCTTCGGGTTGAGCTTGCCGGACACCGAGGCGACCAGCGTGGTCAGCAGCGGGTTGTTGCTCGCTGCGACGGCCACCGGGTCCTGGGCCATGCCCGAGACCGAGCCGGCGCCACTCGGAACGGCCTTCGCGTAGGCCGCGCATCCGCTGCCGACCAGGTCGGCCGCCGGATCCATGGTCGACGCGCTGGCGCTCGGAGTCGTCATCGACGAGTCGCCGCTGCTGGAGGAACCGGATCCGCTCGACCCTGAGGAACACGCCGAGAGACCGAGGGTGGCCGCTGCGGCGAGTCCCAGAACGGCGATGATGTGACGTTTCTGAACTCGCATGGAACTACTCCTTCGTATGGGATCAGCCGCGGCTGGGAGGCGGCTTACATCAGGGCATTCGGCACTGCCCGGCGATCGGATTGGGAATCGTGCGAATCAATCCGCGCGCACCTCCCGTTCCGAACCCCAGGCACCCCGACGGAAGGTCATCACGTGTACCTCACTCTCGCTCTCATCGGATTTCTCGGTGGGCTCATCACCGGCATCTCGCCGTGCATCCTGCCGGTCCTCCCGGTGATCTTCTTCTCGGGCGGCGTGCAGGGCGCGCGCACCTCTCGCGCCGAGAAACGGGCGGCGGGCGCTGGGTCGTCCGATGACGCCGAGCGTGCATCCGGTCTGTCGGGCGGGGGAGCGGTCGCCACCGCCACCCGCACCGAGGCGCCGCCCGCACCGGCCGAGCCCACCGTCTCCCGCTGGCGTCCCTACCTCGTCATCCTGGGGCTGGTCGTCAGCTTCAGCGTCTTCACCCTCATCGGCTCGCTGCTGCTCGCCCTGTTGCACCTCCCGCAGGACGTGCTGCGCTACGCCGGCATCGTCGTGCTCGTGCTGATCGGGGTCGGGCTCATCGTGCCGAAGTTCGAGGAGTACCTCGAGAAGCCCTTCTCCTGGATCCCGCAGCGCAACGTCGGAACCGAGCGCGGCGGCTTCGTGCTCGGCATCGCACTCGGCGCCGTCTACGTGCCCTGCGCCGGTCCGGTGCTCGCCGCCATCACGGTCGCCGGCTCCACCGGCAGGATCGGCATCGAGACCGTCGTGCTCACCGTCACCTTCGCGCTCGGCGCCGCCATCCCGCTGCTGATCTTCGCGCTCGCCGGGCGCCGGGTCGCCGAGCGAGTCAGGTCGTTCCGCAAGCACCAGAAGGGCATCCGGATCACCGGAGGCGTGCTCATGCTGGCGCTCTCCGTCGGTCTGCTCTTCAACCTCCCCCAGGCGCTGCAGCGGCTCGTCCCCGACTACACGAGCGCGCTGCAGGACCAGTTCTCCAACTCCGATCAGGTCTCGCAGGCCCTCAACCTCGGCGGCATCGTGAACGCGCAGAACAAGAACCTCTCCAAGTGCACCAACAACGCGGATGCGCTGCAGAGCTGCGGCACCGCACCCGACATCACGGGCATCCAGCAGTGGTTCAACACACCGGGGAACAAGCCGATCGCGCTCTCGCAGCTGAAGGGCAAGGTCGTGCTCGTGGACTTCTGGGCCTACTCCTGCATCAACTGCCAGCGATCGATCCCGCACGTCGTCGCGTGGGACAAGGCATACAAGGCCGCAGGGCTCGACGTGATCGGCGTCCACGCCCCCGAGTACGCCTTCGAGAAGGTGCCGGCGAACGTCGAGGCGGGCGCGAAGGGCTTCGGCATCACCTATCCCGTCGCGATCGACAACAATCTCAGCACGTGGACCAACTACCGCAACCGTTACTGGCCGGCCCACTACCTGATCGACGCGAAGGGCGTCGTGCGCAACGTGCAGTTCGGTGAGGGCAACTACGTCTCCACCGAGAAGCTCATCCGTGAGCTGCTGCAGGATGCGAAGCCGGGAGCCTCGCTGCCGGCCGCCACCGAGGTGCGCGACACCACACCGAAGAGCGGCGCCACCACGCCCGAGAGCTACCTCGGCACCACCAAGGTCGTGAACTTCGGCGGAAGCGAGAAGTACTCGTCGCAGACCGGTTCGTTCGCCTTCCCCGCGGCTCTGGGCGCCAACCGGTTCGCCCTCGACGGCGCGTGGTCGCTGGCGACCCAGTACATCCAGCCCACCACCGCGGATGCGAAGGTACGGCTGAACTACACGGCCGGCGAAGTGCGCATGGTGCTGGCGGGCAGCGGAACCGTCTCGTACACGATCGGCGGCGTCACCAAGACGCTCGACGTCTCGGGGACACCGAACTCGTACCGACTGCTCAAAACGAGCGGTGCACATACCGGTACGGTCACGGTTATCGTGCCACGCGGGGTTCAAGCCTATTCATTCACCTTCGGAGGGTGATGTGATGGGGGAATGACCGTTCCCCGTCCCGTCCGAGCGTCCGTCCTGATCGCCGCCGCGGCAATGGCCCTGGCGTTGACCGCCTGCTCGTCACCGACCTCGGGGCCGACGACGCCCTCGCCCTCCGCGTCGGACTCGTCGTCGCCGAGCTCGACCTCGACCGCGACGCCGCGACCGACCGGCACGAGCACGGCCACCCCGATCGACGGGCAGTGCGCCACCTCAGACCTGTCGGGCGCGATCGGCCCGGGCGCGGGTGGTGCAGCCGGCAGCATCGGCGTCACGATCGTGCTCACCAACAACGGTTCGTCCTCCTGCGACCTGCAGGGCTGGCCGGGTGTCTCCTTCGTGGGCGACGGCAACGGCACTCAGCTCGGCAAGTCCGCCGAGCTCGACCGCTCCACGCCGCATCCCACCGTGACCCTCGCACCGGGCGGAAAGGCGTCGGCTCCCCTCAAGATCACCCAGGCGGGAAACCTCCCGGAGGAGGAATGCAAGCCCAAGACCGCCGACGGCTTCCGCGTCTACCCGCCGGGATCGACTGCGTCGCTGTTCATCAAGACGACCGACTACACCGCCTGCACCGTGCCGACGGCCTCGCTGCTGAGCGTCGGGGCGCTGGTCGCCGGCTGACCGGCGGATGTCGGAGGTCGGGCGCAGACTGAGAGCATGCCGACGCCGCGCGAGAGACTCCTCCTGATCTTCGAAGCCGAGCACCCCGAGACGGCCGATCGCGCCGTCAAAGACGAGGCCATCCGTCGCACCTTCGGCATGGATCCTGCGCAGTACCGTGCCCTGATCGCCGAGCTGCAGCGCCGCGAGTCGCACGCCGACGCCGCCTGAGCGCGCGAGCGCGGCCGCCTGAGCACGCGCGCGTTCTGTTACTCGATGCTGGTTGCGATCGTCCCGACGCCGAGAGCCGCCAGGATGCCCGCCGACACCCGCTCGAGCGTCTTCGTGACCCGGGGCCGCCGCAGCCACACCACCGCACGCGACGCGAGCACCGACACCACCGCCAGATAGACCAGCGCGACCAGCGCGTCCACGGCGCCGAGGAGCATCGTGTTTCCGATGGCCGCGCCGTCCTGCGGGATGAACTGCGGCGCCACCGCGAGGAAGAACAAGCCGACCTTCGGGTTGAGCAGTGTCGACACCGCGCCCGCGATCAGGCTCGAGTGCAGGCGGACGCGCGGCGGCTCGAGCTCGAGCCGACCGGCTCCGCGACGCGAGGCGAGGAACGCGCTGACCCCGAGGTAGACGAGGTAGAGGCCGCCCACGATCTTGATGATGCGGTACGCCTCCGCCGACTGCTCCAGCAGCGCCGCCAGCCCGAACGCCACGGCCGCCGCCCAGATGAGCGACCCGATCGCCGAGCCGATCGACGCCGCGATGCCCGCGCGCATCCGCACCAGGCTGTAGCGCAGGATGAGGAACGTGTCCGGGCCGGGGGTCAGCGCGAGGACCGCGCACAGCCCGGCGAACGCGAGGATCGAGGCAGCCGTCATCCGCACATTCTACGGTCGGGACGCTTGGCACTGATCGTCGAAAAAGCAACCCGGTACCCCGGGTGCGCCGAACGGCCTACCGTCGCTGACGAGCCGGGTCGCAAGGATCGGCCCACGACGAGAGGACCACCGTGGCAGCCACGAACACCGACACGAAGACCGCGACGAAGACCGCGCGAAGCAGGGCCACCACCGCGAAGGCGCACACCGCCGGAGCCGCGTCCACGCGACGCGAGCACGCCGAGCACGGCTTCGTCGCCTCCGCCGAGCTCACCGCGGCGATGCAGCGGGTGCACGTCGACCTCATCGAGCTCCACCTGCAAGGCAAGCAGGCGCACTGGAACGTGGTCGGCAAGAACTTCCGCGACCTGCACCTGCAGCTCGATGAGATCGTCGAGTCGGCGCGTGAGTTCAGCGACGTCGTCGCCGAGCGGCTGCGTGCACTGCACGCGACACCGGATGGCCGCAGTGCGACCGTCGCGAAGACGACAAGCCTGCCCGAGTACCCGAACGGCGAGGTCGACACCGCCGAGGTCGTCGACCTGATCACCGAGCGTCTCGAGGCCACCGTCGCCACCATGCGCGACGTGCACGACGACGTCGACGAAGAGGACCCGACCACCGCCGACATCCTGCACGAGATCATCTCCACCCTCGAGCAGTACGCCTGGATGGTCAGCGCCGAGAACCGGACGCCCTCCGCCCGGTGACCCAGCCCTTCTCGAACGAACAGCGCGCGTACCTCGCCGCCGCCGAGCAGTGCGGCGGGAGGGTCGCGCCGCTGCTCGACGCTCTGCGCGTCCTGGATCCGGCCGCGCTGGGGCCGCAGCCGGCATCCGGCGGCACCGCGGAGCGCTTCCGGTTCCTCGCGGCCGTCGCCGAGGCGGACGTGACCGCAGCACGCGTGATCGAGCCACACCTCGACGCCATCGCGATCCTCCGGGAGAGCGGTGCCGATGCGCCGCCGGCCGGACGCACGTGGGGTGTGTTCGCAGCAGAGGCGCCCGGTGCCGGCCTGCTGGCGACCGAGCGGCGCGACGCCGGCGGGTGGCAGCTCGACGGCGTGAAGCCGTGGTGCTCGCTCGGCGCGCAGGTGACGGATGCCCTCATCACGGCGCGCACCGACGCGGCGGAGAGGCGTATGTTCAGCGTCGACCTGCGGCAGCAGGGCGTTCACGCCGAACCGGTCGAGTGGGTCGCCCGGGGACTGGCGGAGGTCGAGAGCGGCCCGCTGGAGTTCGGTGGCGCCGTGGCGGAGCCCGTCGGCGAGGCCGGCTGGTATCTCACCCGTCCCGGCTTCCGCTGGGGCGCGATCGGCGTCGCCGCCTGCTGGTGGGGCGGCTGCCTGCCGTTGTACGCCGCGCTCCGGGCTCGTGCCGGGCGGGATGGCGCGGGCCCGCTCGCGGCCGCGGCCGCCGGGCGGCTCCACCGAGCCCTCGAGGGGGCGCGCCTCCAGCTGGCGCACGCGGGCGACGTGATCGACGCCGGAGGCCTGGACCCGCACGCCGCCGCCGTGCTCGCGCACACCGTGCGCGGTCAGGTCGCCGATACCGTCGTCGAGGTCCTCGGCGCCGTCCGCGACGTCCTCGGCCCTGCGGCTCTCGCGTTCGACGAATCGATCGCGCGCCGGTACGCCGATCTCGACCTCTACGTCTCGCAATACCATCGCGGGCCGGACGACGTCTCGCTGTTCGAGCACCTCCGCGGCGAGGCCGGACCCGCATGGTGACGTTCGATGCGGTGCGCGCGCGCACCGGCGCCGCCGAATGGGCGGCCGATCCGCGCTGGGGCGACGTGCCGCCGTTCGACGTCGGCACCGTGAGCGAGCTGGTCGTCTTCTCCGCGCATCCCGACGACGAGACCATCGGCGTCGGCGGCCTGCTCGCCCACGCCGCCGAGCACGGCGTTCCCGTGCGCATCATCGTGGCGACCGCCAGCGGCGATGACCGCCGGCCCGACGAGCTGGCCGACGCGCTGAGCCGGCTCGGCCTCGCATCGCCCGTCGAAGCCTGGGATCTCCCCGACGGCGCGCTCAAGCACCACGCGACCGCCCTGCGTGACCGCATCGACCGGGCTCTGGCCGATGCGGACGATCGCGTGCTCGTGCTGGCGCCGTGGCCGGCCGATCGCCACGGCGACCATCGCACCCTCGGCCGCGAGGTCGGCTCCTCCGCCGCACTCGCCGCACGAGAGGTGCTCTTCTACCCGATCTGGCTCTGGCAGTGGGGCGAGCCCGACGGCGTCCCGTGGTCCCGGATGCTCGCCGTCCCCCTGACCGACGAAGCGCGGCGCCGCAAAAACGACGCACTCGACGCCTTCCCCTCCCAGCTGCGGTCGGCCGCCAATCCCGGTGGAGTGCTGAGCGAGGAGTTCGTCGACATCGTCCGTACCGGCCCCGAGGTGCTCATCCGCCCGGAGCGGAACCCGACCGCGCGCGAACGCGACGCGCACTTCGAGCGGCTGCACGCCGGAAGCGACGACCCGTGGGCCGTGCGGAGCCGCTGGTACGAGCGACGCAAACGCTCTCTCCTGCTCGCCTCCCTTCCGGCCGAGCGGTACGGCCGCGTGCTCGAGCTCGGCTGCTCCATCGGGGAGACCACCCTGCTGCTCGCCGAGCGGAGCGACACCGTGGTCGCCGTCGATGGTTCCGCCGCCGCCGTCGCCACCGCGCGGGGACGGCTCGCGGCGCATCCGGGCGTCTCGGTCGAGCGGATGCACGTGCCCTCCGCCTGGCCCGCGGGTGTCTTCGACCTCATCGTCATCTCCGAGGTCGCGTACTACCTCGCCGACGACGAGTGGCTGACCACCATCGAGCGCTGCCGGGAGTCTCTCGCGCCCGGCGGGGTCGTCGTGCTCTGCCACTGGCTGGGCGCGGCCGATGATTTCGCCCAGCGCGGCGAGCAGGCGCATGCCGTGTTCCGGGCCGCCGCAGGGCTCGCAGGGCTCGCTTCCGTCGTCGAGCACCGCGACGCCGAGTTCGTGCTCGAGGTATTCCAGGCAGACGGAGGGACTCCCCGATGACCACCTCGCTGCGACACATCCTCGTCGTCGTGCCGGCGCGCGACGAAGCGGAGACCCTCGCCGCCTGCCTCGGCTCCATCATCGACGCCTGCGCCGTCGTGCCGACTGCCGCCGTGCCCTCCGTCACCGTGACCATCGTGCTCGTGCTCGACAGCTGCACCGACGACTCCGCCTCCATTGCCGCCGGTTTCCCGCAAGTCGTCGTGGTCGACGAGGATTTCGCCGACGTCGGACGAGCGCGCGGCCATGGTGCCGCCCTCGGGCTGCGGCTGATCGACGACGATCCCGCCTCCGTCTGGATCGCCGCCACCGACGCCGACAGCACCGTTCCCGCATCCTGGCTCCGTGCCCATCTCGACGCAGCGCTGGCCGGCGCCGACGCCTTCGTCGGGGCCGTCGTCCCCGTGCTCGGCGAGCTCGATGACGTGCGCCGCGCCGAGTGGCTGCGGACGCACAGCCCCGGCTCCACGCTCGGACACGTACACGGCGCCAATCTCGGCGTGCGCGGCGACGTCTACCTCCGCGTCGGCGGCTTCCTGGCCGCCGCGACCGACGAAGACGTCGACCTCGTGCGTCGCCTGCGTACCGGCGGACACGTCGTCGCCGAGTCCGAGGACGCCCCTGTGCTCACCTCGAGCCGCCTCATCGGCCGCGTCGAGGGCGGCTACGCGCGGTACCTGGCCGACCTCGCGCCCGGGCTGGCCTGATCTGCTCAGAGCGTCGGGATGAGTCCGCCGTCGATCGTGATCGCCGACCCCGTCAGGTTCGGCAGGCGCTCGTCCGCCAGGAACGCCACCACCTCCGCCACCTCGCTCGGCTGCGTGAACCGCTTCGTCGCCGACGACGAGAGCGCATTCTCCGCCACCTGCTCCGGCGTGATCCCGTTCGCCGCACCCACCGTGTGGGCCACACCAGCGTTCCCAAGCCACAGGTCCGTCGCCACCGGCCCGGGGTCCACCGAATTGACCCGGATGCCCGCCGGTCCCACCTCCTTCGACAGCGCCTTCGCGAAGTTCAGCAGAGCCCCTTTCGCCGCGCTGTAGTCCATCACCCCCGGATCCGGCAGGAACGCGTTCACCGACGCCACGTTCACGATCACGCCGGAGCCTGCAGCGAGCATCCCGGGCACCACCGCCCGGCACATCCGCACCGCCGCCAGGAAGTTGAGATTCAGCGACGCCATCCACTGCTCATCCGTGATCGACAGGAAGCCGTCCACCCGGCTCGTCGTCGCGCCCACATTGTTCACCAGGATGTCCACCCGGTCACCCGCCGCCGCCACCAGCCGCTCCGCCGCGCCCGGCTGGGACAGGTCCGCCGAGACGAACTCCACCCCGCCGCCCGCGTCGTGAGGGTCGTGGGAGTCGTCCGCGATCAGCGCATCGAGTTCCGGAGTCGACGAGCGCGCCCCCGCGATCACCGTGCAGCCGTCGGCCAGCAGTCGCTTCACTACCGCCAGCCCGATCCCCTTGCTCGCTCCGGTCACGATCGCCGTACGTTGTGAGCTGCTCATCCTGGGTGCCTTCCCGTCACTCGCTCGTCACCGGCGTCGATCGGCCGGATGCCCCGCGTGGCACCAGCGTGCTGGATGCGCGAACCTCGTGTCAACGGTTCCGGGGTGCGCCGTCGCGCTGCGGGTTGCGCCGTCGCGCTGCGGGTTGCCGGGCTGCGCCGTCGGCACGGCGTATCCTGCCAGAGGCGACGAGAACCTGCGCGTCGCCCGGAGGGAGAACCACCACCGTGGATGCGTCGCCCACGACCACACGCTGCCGGCAGTGCGGGGGAGCAGCCACCCTGCACCGCAACCCGTACGTCGGCGTCGACCTCTCCGTTCACGAGTACTACATCGACTGCGTGCGCTGCGGCATCGTCGGCTTCGTGCCGGCCGACCGTGAACCCGAATCGCGTCCCGAGCGCCGGCGCGGCTTCTGGGCGCGCCTCTTCGCCCGCTGAACTCCGCGGAACCTGGTTCGAGAGATTTCTGGGAAAAACGCCCCTTCTCACAGTGTCAGCGCGCACACTGTAGGTGGATCTGTCCGGACGTCGCCTCGAGCCTCGCTCGCGGCGTAGCCCCATCCCCTCGGACCCACGGACCACAGAGGAGATGAGGACATGGGCACCCTGACCTATGACGGCGCGACGATCGAGTTTCCCGACCGTCTGCTCGCGCACCTGCAGATCGTGATCGTCACCAAGTTGCGGCGACGCGAGGGCTTCGCGATGACGTGGCAGCATCCGGAGGACCTCGACGACGGCCGCAGCGCGATCTGGCTCGATGCCTCCATCCCGCTGCACTTCACCTTCGACGGGCCCCGGCCCGCCGCCATGAGCCGCGAGTGGCTCTCCAAACTGACCGACACCGCGAACGCGAACACCGGTCTCCTCGTGCTCGACGAGGGTCCCGAGCGGGAAGAGGCGCTCGAGGGCGCGCCCCGCGTGAAGCGAGTGAGCGAGTACACCTAGGCCCGGCGACCCGACTGAGCCCGGGTGACGCACCGAGCCGGGTGACGAGCCGGCTGCTTCTCAGTCCGTCGCGCGTCGATAGACGTTGACCACGACCCCGGATGAGAGCGCGCGGTTCTCCACGAGCGCGAGACGGGTGCGCGGGAAACCATCGCGGAACAGTTTCTTGCCCGTGCCCAGCACCAGCGGATAGACCATCAGTCGGTACTCGTCGACCAGATCGTGCTCGGCCAGCGTCGCGATCAGATCCGCGCTTCCCCACACCCGGATCTCCCCGCCCGGCTCCGCGCGCAGCTTCCGGACCGCCTCCGGAACATCCGGACCCAGCAGCTGCGTGTTCTTCCAGCCAACCTCCGTGAGCGTGCGCGACGCCACGTACTTCGGAACGCGGTTGTACCGGCGGGTCAGCTCGCCCATCACGCCGTCAGCGTTCTCGTCCCACACGCCCCAGGCGCCGGCCCAGATCTCGTACGTCTTGCGTCCGAGCAGCAACCCCTCCGTGCGGCTCTCCCACTCCTTCACGAGCGAATCGCCGATCTCCCCGGACGGGTCGTGCTCCTCGTCGTACGCAATCGACCAGCCGCCGAGTTCGAAGCCGCCCTCGCGGTCCTCATCCGGACCGCCCCCGGCCTGGATGACTCCGTCGAGCGTGATGAATTCCTGAACCACGATCGAGCTCATGTCGCACTCTCCCTGCGCATCGTCGGCACGCCGCCGTCGGCCCGACGCCATCGTCGCGTTCCGGTTCCCGACGAACACTACCCATCGGCGCCGCGAGCGCAATCCCCGGCGTGGAGGCTCGTTCGAGCTGATGTGCGTCATCGCGGCCTGGGGATACAGCGTGCTCCTCACCGCAGGCGTGACGGTGGCGGCGTTCCGCGCCGGCAGACCAGTGCGCTCATCGACAGGGGAACCGCGGACAGACAAGTGAAGTGGGCCCGGTGGGGCTCGAACCCACGACCCGCGGATTAAAAGTCCGATGCTCTGCCAACTGAGCTACAGGCCCATACGGTTCTAATCTAGCGTGAATCGCGGAGCCCTTCGAACGCGCCGTGGGGGGTTCCGCGTGCGGCGAAATGATTTCGGCTCGGGGCGCAACCGGGCGGAGAATGGAGCCCATGACGGAGCACTTCCACAAGCCGACGACGTTCCCGAGCGGCATGTTCGAGGCCTTCATGGGCGGCGAGGATCCGGCGCAGATCAGCCGGGTCGCCCACGAGACGGCGCACGCCCTGCTGAACCGGGTGCGCGCGGATCCGGATGCGCAGATCGTCGACCGTCTCGTCGAGTTCACCGACGCCCACGGCATCGACGCCATCGCCGAGCTGTGGTCGCGGTCCAACGCACGCAGTCTTCCGGGGGCGCTCTGGCGCATCTACCTGCTGCGGTTGCTGATCCGGCAGGATCCGGTCGGCACCGCCTTCTTCTTCCAGCGCGGTTCGGAGATCGTCCCCACCATCGACCCCGTGGTGGCCGGTGCATCGACGCCGACAGGCCCCGACGAGATCACCGACCTCGCCGACCGGATCCTTCGCGGACTGTTCGAGGGGGACTTCGCCGTCGCGCTCGACCGGGCGGCCGCGTTCTGCCGCGTTACGGCGGCCGGATGCGCATCCGTCGCCGACGATCAGGATGCGACGGCTCCCGAACGTGCGAGCGAGCTGACGACACGTGCGCTCCGCTTCACCCGCACCGCCGAGGAGCTCACCTCGTGCGCGCGGCTGTGGCGCCACGAGTCGCTCGACTGACCCGGCCGGGCGCACCTGCCAGCGCACGGCGCACCCGCGCACCCGCACGCGCACCGCCGCGCACGAGCGCACCCGCCCACGCAAGATCACCCTCCCGGGGTGACGCCGTGGCCCGCGGCCGTTCCTAGCGTGTGAGGCATGACCACCACGCCCGAATCTCAGACCGGCACGTCCTCTTCGCGCCCCAGCAGCACGCCCGTCCACGCGTTCACCGGCATCGGCGACCACAACCAGCTGAATCCGCTCTTCGCCCGCGTGGGCGAGTCCACGGACTTTCCGCTCAACACGCTGCCGCCGGGGGAGACCCTCCCGGAGACCGCGTACCAGGTGGTGCACGACGAGTCGATGCTCGACGGGAACGCCCGCCTGAACCTCGCGACCTTCGTGGGCACATGGATGGACGACTACGCGACCAAGCTGTACGCCGAGTCCCTCGACAAGAACATGATCG
The DNA here is from genome assembly GCF_027921845.1 of Leifsonia poae. Classification (GTDB taxonomy): domain Bacteria; phylum Actinomycetota; class Actinomycetes; order Actinomycetales; family Microbacteriaceae; genus Leifsonia; species Leifsonia poae. The sequence goes on along the minus strand of NZ_BSEN01000001.1, from coordinate 476,648 downwards.
ACAAAGACGAGTACCCGCAGACGGCGGCCATCGAGACGCGCTGCTGGAAGATGCTCGCAGGTCTCTGGAACGCGCCCGACCCGGAGAACGCCCTCGGCACCTCGACCATCGGTTCGTCCGAGGCGTGCATGCTCGGCGGTCTCTCGCTCAAGCGCCGGTGGCAGAAGGCGCGCCGAGCGGAGGGCAAGCCGACGGACAAGCCCAACCTGATCCTCTCCAGCGCCGTGCAGGTGTGCTGGGAGAAGTTCTGCAACTACTGGGATGTCGAGGCCCGCTACGTCCCCATCTCCCTCGAGCACAAGGTCCTCGACGGCCACGACCTCGAGAACTACGTCGACGAGAACACCATCGGCGTCGTCGGGATCATGGGCGTCACCTACACCGGCATGTACGAGCCCATCGCCGAGATCTCCGCAGCGCTCGACCGCATCCAGGAGAAGAGCGGCTGGGATGTCAAGATCCACGTCGACGGAGCATCCGGCGGCATGATCGCCCCCTTCCTCCAGCCCGAGCTGCACTGGGACTTCCGCGTCGACCGGGTCGTCTCGATCAGCACCTCGGCGCACAAGTACGGGCTGGTGTATCCCGGTCTGGGCTGGGTCATCTGGCGCACCGCCGCCGACCTCGACCCCGACCTCGTGTTCGACGTCACCTACCTCGGCGGCCACATGCCCACCTTCGCGCTCAACTTCTCGCGGCCCGGTGCGCAGGTGCTCCTGCAGTACTACCTGTTCCTCCGGCTGGGCTGGGACGGCTACTACCGCGTGCAGAAGGCCTGTCAGGATGTCGCGCTGTACCTTTCGGGCGAGATCGCGAAGATCGATGCGTTCGAGTTGTGGAACGACGGGGGAGACATCCCGGTGTTCGCGTGGCAGCTGCGGAAGGGCTACACGGACAAGTGGAACCTCTATCACCTCTCCGAGCGGCTGCGGCTCAAGGGCTGGCTGATCCCGGCCTATCCCATGCCCGACGATCTCGCCGGCCTCGTGGTGCAGCGCATCGTCGTGCGCAACGGGCTCAGTCGCAACCTCGCCGAATCCCTCGTGCTCGACATCCGCGACGCCGTCGAGTACCTCGACCGTCTGGAGGCGCCGATGCCGACCGAGGGTCTCGTGTCGACCTTCACGCATTGAGGTGCGCCGACCGGTTCGGCCAGCGCTCCCGGCTGACACCCCCGGCCGGCTGAACCGCGTGCGATGTTCTCCCGCTGCGAACGCCACGCCGTGACCACCGGCCGGATGCTCGGGTAAACTTGATCAGTGCCGGGCCGCAGTAACCCCGGGCTCCAAAATTAGCCGCTCCGAGCGGCCTCGCGCCGAGAGGCGTTCTGCGGCCCGGCGCTTCTCGTTCCCGGATCGTCAGGGTACTGTCGACGCCGTGGTGTTCGCGCGTGAGCCGGCGGGGACCTGCGATGCTGGAACTATGCCGGAAGAGAGCGGGAACGACGTGGATGACGCCGCAGCCGTGACTCTCGACGACCTCCTGCGTTCCACGGCCACGGGAGACCAGGCCGCCTTCTCCGAGCTCTACGACCAGACCGCACCGCGCGTGCTCGGGCTCGTCCGCCGGGTTCTCGTGGATCCGTCGCAGTCCGAGGAGGTCGCCCAGGAGGTCTTCCTCGAGATCTGGCAATCCGCTTCGCGGTTCGATCCGAATAAAGGTCGAGCGCTGACGTGGATCATGACCATGGCCCACCGCCGCGCGATCGACCGGGTCCGCGCCGCGCAGGCGTCGAGGAACCGGGATACGGCCGTCGGGATCCGTGACATCCCCGTCGGCTACGACCAGGTGGCGGAGACCGTCGAGGTGCGTGTCGAGCACGAAAGGGTGGAGGTGGCGATGGCCAAGCTGTCGGACGCCCAACGCCAAGCCGTGATGCTCGCGTACTACGGCGGACTCAGTCAGAGCGAGGTGGCCGAGCACCTCGGGATCCCGCTCGGCACAGCGAAAACTCGGCTGCGCGATGCGATGATACGGCTACGAGACGAACTGGGGGTGACACCATGACCGACGGCAGGCAGGACACCCCTGCGCGCCTGGGCTACGAGCTCGGCGCCGAGACGCCGGACGAGGCTCTCGAGTTCGAGTCGGTGGCGGCCCAGCTGGGTCTCGCCGCCGATGCGGTCGCCCCGCCGCCGTCGCTCAAGGCGGACCTCTTCGCCAAGCTCGCGTCCACCCCGCAACTCCCCGCGACCCCGGATGCGGCCCAGCCGGCCGTCGAGACCCCGGATGCGGCCCCATCCGTCGCGCCTCTCACTGACACGCGCGCAGAGACACGCACAGAGACGCGCACAGAGACCGGCACAGGCACAGAGACGCGCGCCGAGGCCAGCGCCCGCGCGCGCTGGTTCACGCGTCCGGTCGCGATCGTCTCCGCCGCGGCGGCCGCCGTGCTGCTCTTCGTCGGGGGCGTGTTCCTCGGTAACAGCATCGGAGCGGGCAACTCGTTCCAGGTGCAGCAGGCAACAGCCCTCGCCAGCATCAACGCCGCACCGGACGTCCAGCGCGCGACTGCGCCGGTCGAGGGCGGCGGAACGGCCACCCTCGTGTGGTCGGGCGAACTGGGCAAGTCGGCGCTCGTCGCGAAGGACCTGCCCGCGCTTCCGAACGACAAGACCTACGAGCTCTGGTACATCCGCGACGGCACGGCGACCCCGGCGGGAACGATGACCGCCTCCGAGGCCGGCGCCACGTGGCGTGTGCTCGCCGGCACCATGTCGGCCGGCGACGCCGTCGGCGTCACCGTCGAGCCCGCCGGAGGCTCGAAGCAGCCGACGACCAAGCCGATCGTCGCCATCGCCTCCTGAACGCCCCACACGCAATCGAGTCCGAACTTGTTGCAGCGAAACGCCGAGTTTCGGTGCAACAAGTTCGGACTCGATTGTATGAAGCCGGCCCGCTGAGCAGGTTCAGCCGAAGCGGCCGGAGACGTAGTCTTCCGTGGCCTGCACGCTCGGGTTCGAGAAGATCATGTTGGTGTCGTTGTACTCGATGAGCTTGCCGGGCTTGCCGGTGCCCGCGATGTTGAAGAACGCGGTGCGGTCCGAGACGCGCGACGCCTGCTGCATGTTGTGGGTCACGATCACGATCGTGTAGTCGTTCTTGAGCTCCTCGATCAGGTCCTCGATCGCGAGGGTCGAGATCGGGTCGAGGGCCGAGCAGGGCTCGTCCATCAGCAGCACATCGGGGGAGACCGCGATCGCACGCGCGATGCAGAGACGCTGCTGCTGGCCGCCCGACAGGCCGGATCCCGGCAGGGCGAGGCGGTCCTTCACCTCGTTCCAGAGGTTGGCGCCGCGCAGCGACGACTCGACCAGCTCGTCCGCCTCGGACTTCGACATCCGGCGGTTGTTGAGCTTGACGCCCGCGAGCACGTTGTCGCGGATCGACATGGTCGGGAACGGGTTGGGGCGCTGGAAGACCATGCCCACCTGGCGACGCACCAGCACCGGGTCGACGCCGGGGCCGTAGAGGTTGTTGCCGTCGATCATGACCTCGCCGTCGACGCGGGCGCCGGGGATCACCTCGTGCATCCGGTTGAGGGTGCGGAGGAAGGTCGACTTGCCGCAGCCCGACGGGCCGATGAAGGCCGTGACGGTGCGGGGCTCGATGGTGAGGGAGACGCCCTCGACGGCCAGGAAGCTGCTGTAGTAGACGTTCAGGTCGTTGACTTCGATGCGCTTGGACACGTGTGGGTTCCTTGGGTCGGGTCGGTGACGGCTCAGCGGCCGTACTTGGGGGCGAAGGCTTTGGCGATGATGCGGGCGACGAGGTTCAGCAGCATCACGATGATGATCAGGGCGAGCGCGCCGGTCCAGGCCCGGTCGATGGACGCCTGCGCGTGCAGGCCGGCCGCCTGCGTGTACTGCGTGTACACGAACACCGGAAGGGTCATCATCCGGTCGTTGAACAGGTCGTAGTTCATGCTCGTCGTGAAGCCGGCGACGATCAGCAGCGGGGCCGTCTCGCCGATCACGCGGGCGATCGAGAGCATGATGCCCGTGGTCAGACCGGCGAGGGAGGTCGGGAGCACGATCTTGAGCACCGTGAGCCACTTCGGCACGCCGAGTGCGTAGGACGCCTCGCGCAGCTCGTTCGGCACGAGCCGCAGGATCTCCTCGCTCGAGCGCACGACGACGGGGATCATCAGCACCGAGAGGGCGATCGACCCCATGAAGCCGCTGCGCACGCCCGGTCCGAAGAACAGGGCGAACAGCGCGTAGGCGAAGAGGCCGGCGACGATCGACGGGATGCCCGTCATGACGTCGACGAAGAAGGTGATGCCCCGGGCGAGCATCCCGCGGCCGTACTCGACCAGGTAGATCGACGTGAGCAGACCGATCGGCACCGAGATCAGCGCCGCCATGAGCGTGATCAGCAGGGTGCCGACGATCGCGTGCAGCGCGCCGCCGCCATCGCCGATCACGTTTCGCATCGACTCCGAGAAGAACTGCAGGTCGAAACGGGCGAGGCCGCTGACGATGACCGTCCAGCCGAGCGAGATGAGAGGGAGGAGCGCGATGATGAACGCCGTGGCCACCAGGGAGGTGACCAGGCGGTCCTTCGCCTTGCGCGAGCCCTCGACGAGCAGCGACGTGAGGTAGATCACCACGTCGAACAGCACGGTGCCGAAGAAGATCGCGCCGACGATGTTGAAGTCCTTCGTCGCACCGCTGGCCGCGAGGATCGCGAAGATCGCGCCGAAGACGATCCAAGAGCCGACCAGCATCATCCACGCCGAACCGCGGGGGAGCTTGCCGGCCGTGAGCGAGTTCGTCATCGGCCGGTTGAGCGTCGCAGTGGTCATCAGTTCGCTCCAGAGAATGCCTTGCGGCGGTTGACGATGTACCGGGCCAGCGTGTTGATGAGCAGCGTCACCACGAACAGCACCAGACCGGATGCGATCAGCGCGTTCACGGAGACGCCGGTGGCCTCGGGGAACTGGAGCGCGATGTTGGCCGCGATCGTGTTCGGACTCTGCGCCTGCAGCACCGCGAACTTCACGATGAGCGCCGGGGAGAGCACCATCGCGATCGCGAGGGTCTCGCCGAGCGCGCGGCCGAGGCCGAGCATGATGGCCGAGATGATGCCCGAGCGGGCGAACGGCAGCACGGCCATCCTGACCATCTCCCAGCGGGTGGCACCGAGGGCGAGGGCCGCCTCCTCGTGGAGACGCGGCGTCTGCAGGAAGACCTCGCGGCAGATGGCCGTCATGATCGGGATGACCATCACGGCGAGCACGATCGCGGCGGTGAGGATGGTGCGGCCGGTGCCGGAGATGGGCGGCGCGAAGAGCGGGATCCAGCCGAGGTTCTCGCCGAGCCACACGTAGAACGGCTGCACGAAGGTGGCGAGCGTCGCGATGCCCCAGAGGCCGAAGACGACCGAGGGCACCGCGGCGAGGAGGTCGATGATGTAGCCGAGGGTCTGAGCGACGCGCCTCGGTGCGTAGTGCGAGATGAAGAGCGCGATGCCGATCGAGAGCGGCGTCGCGATGATCAGGGCGAGCAGGGCCGCCCAGATCGTGCCGAACACGAGCGGCCAGACGAAGGTCCAGAAGTTGGTCGCGTCGTTGGGGAGGGTCCCCGGCTTCGCGAAGATCGCGGGAAGGCTCTGGACGACGAGGAAGATCGCGACGGCCGCGAGCACGGCCAGGATCAGGGATCCCGCTACGACGGTGCTGGAGGAGAACACACGATCGCCGAGGCGGATCTTCGCCTTCGGCTTGATGGCACCTGCTGTTCCGGCGGTCATTCCTGTTTCTCTCGTCGGGTTCGGGTGGGGTGATGCGGGGGCGCTGCTGGGTGGTGCGGGAGCACCGCTCGGCCCGGGCTCATTATCAGCCCAGGCCGAGCGGCGACGGAACTACTTGATGGTGGCGACGGCCTTGCTGACCTTGCTCGCGAGGTCGCTCGACAGCGGCGCGGAACCGGCCTGCTCGGCGGCGGCCTTCTGGGCGGCGTCGCTCACGATGTAGTCGACGTAGCCCTTGACGAGGTCGGCCTTGGCCGAGTCCTTGTACTCCTGGCACGCGATCACGTAGCTGACCAGGACCAGCGGCCAGGCACCCTTGGTGGTGTCCTTGCGGTTGATCTGGATGGCCAGGTCGTTGGCCTCGCGGCCCGAGGCGATCGGCGACGCAGCGACGACAGCGGCAGCACCGTCGGCGCTGATCTTCTCGAAGTTGTCGCCCACCTTGAGCTGCGCGATGCTGAGGCCGGCCGAACCGGACTCGTCGATGTAGGTGATCGAGTTCTTGGCGTTCTTCGTGGCGTCCGCGACACCCGAGGTGCCCTTGGCGGCGTCACCGACCTGGAACGGGAACGTCTGCCCAGCCGGCTTCGTCCACACCTCGGGGGCGTTGGCCGCGAGGTAGTCGGTGAAGTTCTGCGTGGTGCCCGAGTCGTCGGAGCGGTGCACGACCGTGATGTTCGCCGAGGGGAGCGTGGCGCCGGAGTTCAGAGCCGCGATCTTCGGGTCGTTCCAGGTCTTGATGGCGCCCGAGAAGATGCCGGCGATGGTCGCGGCGTCGAGCTTGAGGTCCTTCAGGCCGTCGACGTTGTACGCGACGGCGATCGGGGAGATGTAGACGGGGAGGTCGATGCCCTTGGAGCCCGCGGCGCAGCCGGCGAAGGTGCTGGCCAGCTCGGCGTCCTTGAGTGCGGCGTCGGAGCCTGCGTAGTCGGCGGCACCCGAGATGAAGCTGGTGCGGCCGGCGCCGGAACCCTGCGGGTCGTAGTTGATGGTGACCTTGGGGTTGTCCTGCTGGAAGCCGGCGATCCAGGTGGTCTGCGCGGTGCCCTGGGCGGACGAGCCGATGCCGTTCAACGTGCCAGAGAGGTTCGACGGGGCGGCCGAGGTGGTCGCCGGGGTGCTGCCCTCGTTCGACGCACAGGCCGTGAGGGAGATGGCGGCAGCGGCCAGGATGGCCAGAGGAGCGCCAAGACGCTTGAGTTTCACAGTTGTCCCTTCCGGGGATCAGTAACAACAGGACGGGGTCGGTGCGACCCGCGTGTGACGCTATTCCCGGTGTCTGACCAGAGTCCCCCGCACTGGTAAACGGAAGGTTAACGAGACGTGTGCTCTTGGGTGCCTTCTGTGCCGGCGTTCAGGGTATTCGCGGACTCCGCGGCCTCGCGATCCCGCGGCGGCCTTGGCCGTGCGCGCGGCAACCTGGCGGTCCCGTCGTCGAGCAGCTCCCGGATGTCGTCCGCCGTCAACGCCGCGTCGAACATCTCGCCGTCGTCGAGCACCGCATCGAACAGCCGGGACTTCTTCGCCTTGAGCTCCATCACCTTCTCTTCGATGGTGCCTGCGGCCACGAGCCGGTAGACCATCACGCGCTTCGTCTGGCCGATGCGGTGCGCGCGGTCGACCGCCTGGTTCTCCACAGCCGGATTCCACCAGGGATCGAGCAGGAACACGTAGTCGGCCTCGACCAGGTTGAGGCCGAAGCCGCCCGCGCGCAGGCTGATCAGGAACACGGGCGCCTCGCCATCCCGGAAGCCGTCGATCACCTCCGCGCGGCGACGCGTCGAGCCGTCGAGGTACACGTGGTCGATGCCGTGCTCGGTCAGTCGTTCCGAGACCTTCGCGAGATAGGTCGTGAACTGACTGAAGACCAGCGCCCGGTGTCCCTCGGCCAGCACGTCGTCGAGCTGCTCGAGCAGGGCGTCGATCTTGCTCGACGGAACGTGCGCGAACTCGCCGTGGGGCCGCCCCTCGTCGTCGACCGTGTCGATGAGCGACGCATCGAGGCTGAGCCGCCGGAGCAGGGTGAGTGAGCGCAGCACGTTGAACCGCTGGCGGTCGAGATCGTCGACCAGGTCGAGGATCTTCTGGCGTTCCCGCTGCAGGTACGCGTCGTAGAGGCGCCGGTGCGCGGGCGCGAGCTCGACCGACAGGGTCTGCTCCTGCTTCTCGGGCAGTTCGGGCGCGACGTCGTCTTTGGTGCGGCGCAGCATCAGCGGCCGGATGCGGCGCCGCAGCGTCGCGAGGCGTCGTTCGGCCACCTCGTCGGCGGCCTCGATCGGCCGGGCGTAGTGCAGTGCGAACCGGTGGACCGGCGGGAGCAGCCCCGGCGCGACGATCGCGAGCAGCGCCCACAGCTCGAGCAGGTCGTTCTCGAGCGGCGTCCCCGTGATCGCGAGCTTGAACGGGGCATCCAGGTCGCGCGCGCAGCGATGGATGCGCGACGTGCGGTTCTTGACGAACTGCGCCTCGTCGAGGATCAGGCCGGACCAGCGCAGGGCGCGGAACCGGTCGAAGTCGAGCCGGAACACCGCGTACGACACGACGACCATGTCGGCTCCGGCGGCTGCGGTCGCGAGGGTGCGCCCCGCCTTCTCGCGACCCGACACCGTCACCACGGACAGCTGCGGAGCAAAGCGGGCCGCCTCGCTCACCCAGTTCGACACCACGGAGGCGGGTGCCACGACCAGGAACGGGGTCGTGAGTGCGGTGCCCGCGGCTTCTGCCTCTTCCTTCGCGCGGGCGATCAGCGCCAGCGTCTGCAGCGTCTTGCCGAGCCCCATGTCGTCGGCGAGGATGCCGCCCAGTCCCTGGCTCCAGAGGAAGTGCAGCCAGCGGTAGCCGGTCTCCTGGTACGGACGGAGCGTCGCCTGCACGGGCGGGAGCGGTACCGCGCGCACCACCTCGGGCGTTCCGGAGCCATCCTGCGCGGCGAACGCCAGCAGCCCCTCCACCGCGGTGCGCCAGCGCGGGTCCTGCTCCGTCTCGTCGGCGAGCTCCTCGAACTCGCTCCACACCGCGGCCTGAGAACGGCTGAGCCGGAGTTCGCCCGTCTCCCATTCGGGGAACGTCGCCGCGTCGTCGATGAGCTCGCGCAGACTCTGGAAGACCGGGCGATCGAGCGTGAGGTACGAGTTGTCGACGAGCAGCACCTTCTTCGCGCCGCGGGAGAGCGCGCGGAACAGGGGAGTGAACGGAATCGTCCGCCCCTCCACCGTCACCACCACGCCGAGGTCGAACCAGTCCGTGCGCTCGCTCTCCTTCGCGGTGATCGTGAGCTCCGGCACTCCGTCGAGTTCGCGGTAGTCCGGCCGGTGGCCGCGTTCCTCGACCGTGAGTTCGCGCAGCCGCACCAGCTCGGGCAGCACGTGCTCCGTGAACGCCGCCGCGTCGAGACCGCGGAGCGTGTCCGGCGTGCCGGGCACCAGCGGGCCAGGCACCACTGCCGCCGCCGTCGCGAGCACCTCGGCCTCGGCGACCTCGTCGTGGAAGGTCTCCGCCCCATCGGGCGTCCCGACCGGGCGACGCGAGGTCGACCTGCCCGTGCGGTAGACCCACTCCCAGCTGAGTTCGACGCTCTGGCCCGCGCGGTGCTGCACGACCAGGGTCAGCCTGGGCGGAGCGATCGCCGGGAACGCGACCGAACCATCCGGGCTCGCGATCCGCACCGTCTGCCGGAGCCGGGGGTAGGCATCCGAGAAGAACTCCGCGACGCCGGCCGCCGGGATGCTGATGGACCGCCGATCGAGGAGCCGCTGCTGCTCGATCGTGAGCCCGCCGGCGACCGGGGCGAGCACGATCGACGGCGGCGACGACGGCGATCCCTCCCACTCGACCGCGTACAGCCCGTGGTCCGCGATGCGTCCCACCCGATCGACCGGATGCACGTGCCCGTCGATCGTCGCCGCCGTCGACAGCTGCACGCCGCCATCCGTCGTGCGCGTGGCGTCGAGGGAGATCGAGCCGTCGCCCGCGACCCGCACCATGCCGTTCGCCTTGCTCGTGACGAGCTCGACGCCGGCCGCGCCGGCCTCGGCGAGGAGGTTCCAGAGCAGCGGGCTCTCGTAGTCGTCGAGCAGGATGCGGTCCCTGTCCTGCGCGTAGCCGGGAGGCGTCGACGGCCGGAGCGCGGCGAGCTGGCTGAACCACGCCGTCTGGCGTCGGTCGATCGACAGCCGGTGCACGTGGAACTGCAGCGTCCCCCAGCCGATCCCCGACGTCGTCCAGCGCCCGGAGCTCCCGAGCACCGCCGGACGGACCGCGAGCACGAGCGGCTCCGTCGAGCCCGGCGTCGCCGTCACCGTCGTCGGCGCCGAGTGCTGCCACCGTTCACTGGGCTTGCGGGTGCGCTGCCGCACGTCGAAGTGCAACGCCACGCGGCCGCCTCCCGTCTGCGGCCCGGAAGGGTCCGGGCGCGAGAGGCCGGCGAGCGTGTCTTTCCAGGACGGGTCGGCGGAAGGCACCCGTCCAGACTCTCACGTGCGGCGGACATCCGACGCGGGCCGCCATCCGGCGTCAGGCGATCGGCGAGTACGTCTCGATCGAGATGATGCCCGAGCTCGGGTTCGTCACCGAGAGGTGCACCACCGAGAATCCGCCCGTGTCGAGGTCGGCCGCCTCGTTGAGGTACGCCCCGGGCATCGTCCCCGTCGCCAGCGCGATCTCGCGCATGATCTCGGGGAGCACCGGGCCGTGGCTGCAGAGCACCGCCGTCTTGCGGGAGCGGATGCGCTTGCCGACGATCTCGCGCGCCGTGTCCTGCCCCTCCTCGTACGCTTCCTGACTGATGCCGTGATCCTTGTGCGGCTTGATCCCCGTCGCCGCCGCGATCGGCGCCACCGTGCCCACGCAGCGCACCGCGTCGCTCGTCACGATGCGGCGCGGCTGCCAGGCCAGGAGCGTCGGCACATTGCTGAACGCCTGCTTCACCCCGCGGTCCGTCAGCGGCCGGGACGCATCACTGCCGTTCCAGTCGCCCCGCGGGACCGCCTTGCCGTGGCGCAGTGCGATCAGTGCGAACGTCGACGTGATCCCCTGTCGCAGCAAGCGCGCGAACTCGTCGAGGATCTCCACATCCCGTTCGTAGGTCAGGTAGCCCCTGGCCTTCTTCACCGTCACCCATTCGATCGCCGCGATCTCACCGTTCGGCACGAACGTCGAGTGCGCGATCGCCTTGTCGCTGACCTCCGCCGCCCAGTAGTGCACGATCTTGTCGCGACCACTGCTGAGCGGATACGTCGACACCCCGAGCGGCACGCCGAGGGCGACCGACAGGCCCGTCTCCTCCTCGATCTCGCGCACCGCCGTCTGCGGCAGCGTCTCTCCGGGATCGACCTTTCCCTTGGGGATCGTCACGTCGCCGTACTTCGTGCGGTGCACCACGAGAACGACGACCTTGTCGTCCACGATGCGCCAGCACACGGCGCCCGCGGCGTAGATGGCCGAGCTCACCGCCTGGTTCCCGTGCGGGTCGAACGGGGACGGTGGCCGAGCTGCTGGATCAGCTTCGTCTGAAGGTCGTCGAGCGGTTTGCCGTTCTCGTCGAGGTGGTGACGCGTCCAGACCCCAGAGGACTCGAGCGTCCACGCCGACGTGCGCTCGTCGAACGCGCGGTCGAACAGGGCGTCGAGCTCGCGCAGGTGATCCGGATCCGTGAGCCGCACCAGCGCCTCCACGCGACGGTCGAGGTTGCGGTGCATCATGTCCGCGCTGCCGATGTACACCTGCGGGTCGCCGTCGTTCACGAACGAGAAGATCCGCGAGTGCTCCAGGTAGCGGCCCAGGATCGAGCGCACCCGGATGTTCGACGACAGTCCCGGCTCGCCAGGACGCAGACCGCAGATCCCGCGCACCCAGAGGTCGACAGGCACGCCCGCCTCGCTCGCCCGGTACAGTGCGTCGATGATCGCCTCGTCCACGATCGAGTTCAGCTTGATCCGGATGCCCGACGGCTTGCCCGCCGCCGCATTCGCCGTCTCCGTCTGGATGCGCTTGAGCAGTCCCTTGCGCAGGTGCAGCGGGGCGACCAGCAGCCGCTTGAACTTCTTCTCGATCGCGTAGCCCGAGAGCTCGTTGAACAGACGCGTCAGGTCTTTGCCCACCTGGTCGTCCGCCGTCAGCAGCCCCAGGTCTTCGTAGATGCGCGACGTCTTCGGATTGTAGTTTCCCGTGCCGATGTGGCTGTAATGCCGGAGGACGCCCTTCTCCTCGCGCACCACCAGCGCCAGCTTGCAGTGCGTCTTCAGGCCCACGAGCCCGTAGACCACGTGCACCCCCGCCTTCTCGAGCTTGCGCGCCCACGAGATGTTGTTCTGCTCGTCGAAGCGCGCCTTGATCTCCACCAGCGCCAGCACCTGCTTGCCAGACTCCGCCGCGTCGATCAGCGCTTCCACGATCGGGCTGTCGCCCGACGTGCGGTACAGCGTCTGCTTGATCGCGAGCACGTGCGGGTCCGCCGCCGCCTGCTCCAGGAACGCCTGCACACTCGTCGCGAACGACTCGTACGGGTGGTGGAGCAGGATGTCCTGACGGGCCACCGCCGAGAACACATCCGGCTTCGCGTTCGGCTCGCTCGGCATCAGCTGCGGCGCCGTCGTCGGCACGTGGTTCGGGTAGTGCAGGTCGGGCCGGTCGATCTTCGCCAGGTCGAACAGGCCGCCCAGGTCGAGCGGCGACGGCAGGCGATAGACCTCCTGCTCCGTCACATCGAGCTCGCGCACCAGCAGACCGAGCGTCACGTCGTCCATATCGTCGGTCACCTCGAGGCGGATCGGCGGACCGAACCGGCGGCGCAGCAGCTCACGCTCCAGCGCTTGGATCAGGTTCTCCGTCTCGTCCTCGTCGACCTCCACGTCTTCGTTGCGCGTCACGCGGAACACATGGTGGTCGAGGATCTCCATCCCCGGGAACAGGTCGCCGAGGTGGTTCGCGATGAGGTCTTCGAGCGGGATGAACCGCATCTGGTCGACCGTCTCGCGCTGGTCGATGCGGACGAACCGCGGCAGCATCTGCGGCACCTTCAGGCGGGCGAACTGCTCCTTGCCCGTGCGGGAGTTGCGCACCCGCACCGAGAGGTTGAGCGACAGGCCCGAGATGTAGGGGAACGGGTGCGCCGGGTCCACCGCCAAGGGCATCAGCACCGGGAAGATCTGCTGCGAGAACACCTCGCGCATCTGTGCGCGGTCCGCCTCGTCCAGCTCGGACCAGACCGCCACCGTGATGCCGGCCTCCTCGAGGGCGGGGAGCACCTGGTCGCGGTACACCTTCGCGTGGCGTGCCTGCAGCTCGTGCGCCTTCTCCGAGATGTCCGCCAGTACATCGACCGGCGCGCGGCCCACATTCGTCGGCACCGCCAATCCCGTCGCGATGCGGCGCTTGAGGCCCGCGACGCGCACCATGAAGAACTCGTCGAGGTTCGTCGCGAAGATCGCGAGGAAGTTCGCGCGCTCGAGCACCGGGAGGCTCGGGTCTTCCGCCAGTTCCAGCACCCGCTGGTTGAACGCCAGCCAGCTGACCTCGCGGTCGAGGTAACGGTTCTCCGGAAGCGTGGGGTCGGGTTCGTAGACGAACGGCGCGAAGTCGTCGTCGAAGTCACTGCCGAAGCTTCCGCTCAGTCCCGTGTCAAGGAGTGTGTTCTCGCCGTCCATTCCAACATCATTGCACCCGGCGCGAGGTAGGGGCAGCGCCCCAGGTTAACTGTGGGGAAACCCGGCGTGCCGGCCGGGCGTGGCGGCGTGGGCGGCGGCGTGCGCGCGGGCACCGGCGAGGGGTGGCCAGGGAGCGCTGCCCGGGGTGCGATGGTCGCCCTTGTGGCCGGAGGGCGCGGGTCGGGCCTGACCCCGGCGCCGGGCGCCCGCCGCCCGACGCCCGACGCGCAGGCGTGACAGCTCGGGTGTGGATGCGTGGAGGATCACCCCGCGTGGTCAGGAGGCGACGCGATCCGGGAGCGCGATGCGTCCCCCTCGTCGTGCCCGGCGGCGCGGGTCGACGTGGGGCGGCGGGATGAAGTAGGGCACGCGGTCGCGCACCTCGATCTGCCATTCGTCGTCGTGGATGCGGTGATGATGCCGGCTGCACAGGAGGACGCCGTTGTCGAGATCGGTCGTTCCGCCGTGCGCGTTCCACCAGCGGATGTGGTGGGCTTCCGTGTACGAGGGCGGATGCGGGCATCCGGCCCAGGCGCACCCGCCGTCGCGTTCGGCCAGGGCGAGCTTCTGGGCGCGGCTGAACAGCCGTCGTGCGCGACCGAGATCGAGCACATCGCCTTCTGCGCCGAGGACGACCGGGATGATGTTCGCGTCGGCGGCCATGCGCCGCACGGTGGATGCACTCAGCGGAGCTTCGACTCCGTCGATCTCCCCTCGCCCGACGCCGCTGGTGAGCGCGTCGAGGCTCATGCGCACCACGATCGTGACGGGCGGCCGCCCGGCCGTCGTCGGCTGCGTGCAGCCCGCGATGTGACGGAACACCTCGGTGGCCTCGTCGGACCGGAGCTGTTCGAGCGTGCGCGGTTCGGCGATTCCGTCGGCCCCGCTGCCGTTCGCCCCGACCGGCTCGGTGTCGCTGAAGCGGACCGTGCGCAGGTGGGCGCCGACGAGACTGTCGATGCCGCTGACGACGTAGGCCGCGGACTCCGGATCGAGGTACCAGTCGATGTGCGTCAGGCCCTCGCGCGTGGTGCGGATCGTGAGTGAGCGCCGGCGGTGCTGCAGTTGCTCACGGGGCTCGATGCCGTCGTCATCGAGCCGGTCGCGCACGTGGCCGGCGAGAACCCGCACCTCTTCGACGGTCAGATCGGGCGCGTGCTCGACGAGAAGTCGTTCCCCCGCGGAGAGGGCGTCGATGTCGCAGCCCGGCGCCGCCTTATCGAGCTCGCGAACGATCACCGCCGCCTGATCGACGCTGACCCGGCCGAGGCGCTCGAACTCGCTGGGCAACGCCATCGCGTCGTCAGTAGCCGCGTCGTCTGCAGCCGCGTCGTGTGCAGCCGCGTCGGCGATCGCGTCCGCGTGGGCGTCGAGCGCGGCGGCGAGAAACGGGTATGTGGCCGGCAGCCGTTCCCCGAGGAGACTCAGTCGCCCGCGGGTCGAGTCCCCGACCCGGCACAGCTGACGTGCTGCACCGATCGGGATGCGCCACCGCTCCGCCAGCAGCGCGGCGGCGCTGCCGTGCCCACTGGCCGTCACCGGATTGCCGTCACCGAGTTCCATGGATCGGTGAACCAGCTCTCCGGCGACGCGGACCTTGAGAGCATCCAGCACCGCTTGCATGTCGGCGAGCGTCGTCGTCGCGTTCAGCAGTTCGTCCCTGCGCAACCGCGTCGCGTCGCCGATCTGCTCGACGAGAGCGCCGAGTGCGGAGACCGGGTTGCTGGACATGACTCCATCGAACCACGGACCACCGACATTCACTCGAAGATTTTAGGCCTCTGACCAGGTTATTTTCTGTGGATAACTATCGAGTCGACCAGCCTGTGGAGGACGCTCGGTGCCGGTGCCGGTGCCGGTGCCGGTGCCGGTTCCGATGCCGATGCAGGTGCCGGTGGCGCGCGTGGTGGGGGTGCCGGTGCCCCTGCCAGCCGCTGTGACGAGCGACATCAGCGCGTGTTGCCAGTGAGTGCGATACGAGGTTGCCGCGACCGAGCCCGTCACCAGCCGGACTTCGCCTCACCAGAGTCGACAGCGCGGCGATACTGAACGTCGACGGTCTTCTCCACGAACCCGGCCGAACGGTACAGCTGCACCGCGGCCACGTTGTCCGCCTCGACGTAGAGACCGGCCGTCGTGCATCCCCGGTCGGCGAGGCGCGTCAGTCCGGCATACAAGAGGTGACGCCCGAGTCCGTGCCCGGCGAGTGCCGCATCCACGCCGAGCACGTAGATCTCACCCTCGAGAGACCCGCCATCCGACCCGGCATCCGACCCGGCATCCGCTCCAGCGCCCGGCGCCTCCACCTTCACCCAGTCGTACCCGGCGAGTCGACCCGACGCATCCCGCAGCAGGAGCACATCGCCGGCGTCGAACCAGGGCTCCGCCTGGCGGGCGTGCAGATCGCCGAGTGTGAGGCGCCCCTGTTCCGGATGCTGGTCGAAGATGCGCGCGTTGAGGGCTACCCACTCCTCGTCGTCGGGTCCGACGCGCATCGGCTCGAGGGTGAACCCCGCGGGCAGGAGAGGGATGTGCAGCCCCGCCGCGCCCGGCCCCGCGTCGCCAGGCCCGGCCGCGTCTCCCGACCCCGCCGCCGCTCCTGGCACCGGTGCCACGAGGTGCAGCAGCGTGCGGTCCAGCACGAAGCCGTGCCGTTCCGCCAGCCGCCTCGCCGCCGGATGGTCGCCGTGCGACCACGCGCTGAGGGTGCCCCGGGCGGTGGCGAGGAGACCGCGGAGCGCCTGCTCTCCATAACCCTTGCCGCGGAACAGAGGATCGATGACGAAGTCGAGCTCGCCGCGTCCGAGGATGGCGGCACCGACCGGCCGGTCGAGGGGCAGCTCCGAGTCGCCCGGCCAGAGCCTGACGATCACGGGCGAACGGCGGCCCGATTCGACGTCGAGCCGGGACTGCTCGTTGAACGGGTCGTAGCCGTCGACGTCGATGGCGGCCGCTGCGACGTCGAAGAACGCAGCGCGCTGAACGGGATCGGCGAAGTCAGGGACGAAGAGGCGAAGGGAGTCGCTCATTGTCTTCTTCGTACACGTTGAAGCGGTAGCCGACGTTGCGGACCGTACCGATCAGCGACTCGAGGTCGCCGAGCTTCGCCCGCAACCGCCGCACATGCACGTCGACGGTGCGCGTGCCGCCGAAGTAGTCGTAGCCCCACACCTCGCTGAGCAGCTGCTCCCGGGTGAACACCCGGGACGGATGCGTGGCGAAGAAGCGCAGGAGCTCGAACTCCTTGAAGGTGAGGTCGAGCTGCCGGCCGTGCGCCTTCGCCGAATAGCTGGCCTCGTCGATGGTGACGCCGGATGCCTGGATCTTCGTCTGCGAGTGCTCCTGCGTCTGCCGCCCGATCGCGAGCCGGATGCGCGCATCCACCTCGGCCGGCCCCGCGGTCTCGAGCACGACGTCGTTGACGCCCCAGTCGGCGCTGACGGCGGTGAGGCCGCCCTCGGTGAGAACGAGGAGCAGCGGCACCGTGATGCCGGTGGTCGTGAGGATCTTGCAGAGGGATTTGGCGCTCGCGAGGTCGCGACGCGCATCCACGAAGATCAGGTCGCAGCTCGGGGCGTTGACGAGCGCTGCGGGCTCCGCGGGGATCTGGCGGGTGCGATGGCTCAGCAGGGCGAGCGACGGCAGCACCTCCGCGTCTGGCGCAGAGGTGAGGATCAACAACTGCGCCACTCAAGCCTCCTGAACGTGCTGTGCGGCAATGCTACCGGAAATGCATTCGCCGCTTTCCCGCATGCGATCCGGGGCACAATGGAGGGGTGAGCGAAACGACACCCGTATCCGGCGACCAGCCTCGCCTGTCCCGTGGCGCGCGCTTCGGCAGCATCGGGGCCATCTGGCTCCTCTCCCTCGTGTTCGCCGTGATCATCGCATCGGTGTCGCACGTCGATCAGTACGCGACCTGGCTCTCGCTGGCGCTCGCGGCCTGCGTGCTGGGCGCCCTGGTGGCGCAGCTCGCCACCCAGCAGAAGGACGGCTTCGTCGACCGGCTGGCGGCGAGTGTGACGGGGGCCTTCATCGTTCTCGGGGTGACCGGTGGCATCCTGGCGATCGTCGCGGCGTCGCAGTAGGCGTCGCAGTATTCGAAGCACTCCGCACAGTAGGTAGACTCGTCAGCATGCTGGTTGCCCTCGAACTCTTCTTCGTCGGACTCCTGGGTCTGGCCTCCCTCGCCATCGCGGGCGTCTCCGTGGTGGTCGTCTACAACCTGTTCCGGGGTCAGCGCTAGGAGCGTCACGATCCATGATCGAGATCCCGACCGACCTTCCCGCCGAACTGGTCCCGCTCTCCTGGTTGCTGGGGGTGTGGGAGGGCACGGGTGTGCTCGACTACGCCGTCGATGAGGCCCACACCGAACTGGAGTTCGGTCAGCGCATCAGCTTCAGCCACGACGGTCAGCCCTACCTCAACTACTCGGCCACGTCCTGGGTCCTCGACGAGAACCACACGCCGCTGGCGGCGGAGACCGGGTACTGGCGCCTCAGTCGCACGCTCATCGAGGGGGACGCCGGACCGGCCATGCTCCCCGGAATCGGCGCCCAGCCGTTCACGACGGCCCAGTCGGTCGAGGCGCTGCGCAACTCGCACGGCGGCTTCGACATCGACGTCTCGATCATCCATCCGGATGGCGTGAGCGAGCTCTACCTGGGACAGGTGGCCGGCCCCCGCATCGATCTGGCGACGGATGCCGTGGTCCGCACCGCGGGCGCCAAGGAGTACACGGCCGCCACCCGCCTCTACGGGCTCGTCGAGAACCACCTGCTCTGGGCCTGGGACATCGCCGCGCTCGGCCAGGAGCTGCGCACGCACGCGTCCGCCCGGCTCGCCAAGGCCGAGTGATGGACTCCACCGCTTCGCCGTTCCTCTCCCTCCCCGGTGCCGTCGACACGGCCGGGATGCACGCCAGCGCCAGCACTGCCGACACACCCGACGGCGCTCCTGCCGGCTCGGGTCACGATGCCGGCATCCCCGCGCACTACGGCAACCCGCTCGGCGAGCAGCGCGCACTGGCCGAAGGGCGCGCGATCGTCGACCTCTCCGACCGCTCCGTGCTCACGATCACCGGCCCCGACCGGCTCGGCTGGCTGAACTCGCTCACCAGCCAGAGCCTGCTCGGGCTCCAGCCGGGGGAGTCGTCGGAAACCCTGCTGCTCGATGTGACCGGCCGGCTGGAGTACGCGGTGCGGCTCGTCGACGACGGCGAGACCCTCTGGATGCTCGTCGAGCGCGACGAGGCGGAGGGACTGCTCGCCTGGCTCGACCGGATGCGCTTCATGCTCCGCGTCGAGCTCGCCGACCGCTCGGCGGACCTCGCCACCATCGGAACCCTCGGCGATCCCGCCCTTCCCATCGCGGCGCCCAACGGCGTGCCGCTGATCTGGCACGACCCCTGGCATGCCGTGACACCCGGTGGCCACCAGTACGCCCAGGGCGAGCATCCCGGCGCCGATTGGTCGTACAGCGAGCGGCTGGTGCCACGGGATGCGCTGCCGTCGATCGTCACGCGCGTCACGTCGGGCGAGTTCCCGGCTGCCGGACTGCTGGCGCTCGAGGCGCTGCGGATCGCGGCCTGGCGCCCCCGGTTCGCCACCGAGGTCGACGAGAAGACGATCCCGCACGAGCTGGACTGGCTGCGCACGGCCGTGCACCTCACGAAGGGCTGCTACCGCGGCCAGGAGACCGTGGCGAAGGTGCACAATCTGGGACACCCGCCGCGGCGTCTCGTGATGCTGCACCTCGACGGGTCGGAGGGCGTGCATCCGGTTCGTGGCGCCGTCGTGTCTCTCGAGGGGCGTGAGGTCGGCGTGGTGACGTCGACCGCGCTCCACTACGAGCTCGGTCCGATCGCGCTCGCCGTGGTGAAGCGGTCGACGGATGCTGCGGCCACCCTCACGGTCGACGCCGAGGGCACGCCGGTCGCCGCCGCGCAGGAGATCGTGGTGCCGCCGGAAGCGGGCGCCGAAGCCCATGTGCCGCGCCTGCCGCGGATCGGCGCCGTCACGCGGCAGCCCCGCGGCTGACCTGCGCCTGCGCTGCCTGCGCTGCCTGCACCTCGGGCCCCGCACCTGCACCCCGTCCCACGCCCTTTCCGCCTCCGCGCACCCTCCCCGCCTCCACGCTCAAAACGAGGGGTCCCAACACGCCGCGTGCGTGAAAGCCGAGCGGCGTGTTGGGACCCCTCGTTTCGAGCAGCGGGGCGGCTACCAGGCGAAGCCGCGCGGCGCGACGGCGGCCCAGTCGACGGTGAGTTCGCCGAGGCGCCAGCGCGCGGTGCTCGCGCGCACCGGCCAGCCCGCGTCGCGCATCCCACGGGCGACCGCGATCCAGCGCTGCGTCGGTCCGTAGGCGGCGAGCGGGGAGTGCACGCGCCACAGGCGGTCGAGGTCGCGCATCAACTCGTGCACGGGCTCGCCGGGGATGTTGCGATGGATGAGGATCTTCGGCAGCCGCTCGGCCACCACCGAGGGCAGTTCGAGCTCTGCCAGCCGCAGCGAGATCGTCAGGTGCCTCGGGCCGTCCGCCGTCACGTCGACCCAGCTCGCGATGCGCCCGATCTCGTCGCAGGTGCCGTCGACGAGCACGGCGGGCGCGCGCGGGTCGCCGGGCTGCAAGCGGGTGACGAGGCGTCGCCAGGCCGGGGCGACCTCGGCCTCGTCGTACTGCCGCAACACATTGAAGGCCCGGATGATCGCAGCACGACGCCCGTCGGGCAGGGGCACCTCGAAGCCGCCCAGCGCGAAGTCGATACGGGCGTCGGGGGAGAACCCCGTACGACCCTCCCTGACGACGCGCAGCTGGTCGAGGGCTGTGCGCACGCGGCCCGGTTCGATCTCGAGTCCGAGCACGTCGACATCCGGTCGTGCCTTCGCCAGACGCTGGTGCAGCTCGAGGGCGGTGACGCCGCTGGCGCCGTACCCGAGGTCCACCACGAGCGGGTCCGACGTGCGGCGGAGCACCGGCAGAGTCGCCATCCAGCGGTCGACCCGGCGCAGGCGATTGGTGTTCGTGGTGCCGCGGGTCACCGTGCCGATCACGCCTGCCGATGCCATACGAACAGTCTCGCAAACCCCGATAGATTAGAGGGCATGTCCGCGCCTTACACACTGATCCTCCTCCGCCACGGCAACAGTGAGTGGAACCAGCAGAACCTGTTCACCGGCTGGGTCGACGTCCGCCTGAGCGAGCAGGGCGTCGCCGAAGCGAAGCGTGCGGGCGAACTGCTCGCCGAGTCGGGGCTGCACCCCGACATCCTGTACACGTCGGTGCTCACCCGCGCCATCCAGACCGCGAACCTCGCACTCGAGGTGGCCGACCGGTTGTGGATCGACGTCAAGCGCTCCTGGCGGCTCAACGAGCGCCACTACGGTGCGCTCCAGGGTCTGGACAAGGCCGAGACCCTCGAGAAGTACGGCCCCGAGCAGTTCCAGCTGTGGCGCCGCTCGTTCGACGTGCCGCCGCCCCCGCTCTCCGACGACAGCGAGTGGTCGCAGGCGCACGACCCGCGCTACGCGGGCCTGGGCGACGACCTGCCGCGCACCGAGTGCCTCAAAGACGTGATCGAGCGGATGCTCCCCTACTGGGAGTCCGACATCACGGGCGACCTGGCGGCCGGCAAGACGGTGCTCGTCACCGCCCACGGCAACTCGCTGCGCGCCCTGGTGAAGCACCTCGACGGCATCTCCGACGACGACATCGCCGAGCTGAACATCCCGACGGGCATCCCGCTGGTCTACCGGCTCGGTGAGGACTTCGCGCCGATCGCCCCCGGTGAGTACCTCGACCCCGAGGCCGCTGCCGCCGGCGCCGCGGCCGTCGCCGCGCAGGGCAAGAAGTAGCGGCAGCAGCCACGAATCACAGCTTCGTCGTCGTCGCGTTCCTCTCGGAGCGCGGCGACGACGTGTTTCCGGCCTCGGACTGGCCGCCGCATGTGACCGTCGTCCCGCCGTTCGAGACCGAGCTGTCGGCGGATGCGGTGGCCGCCCTGTTCCCGCCGGCGCGCCCGATCGCGGTGCGGGTCGGGGAGCCGGAGCTCTTCGGATCCCGGCGCACGGTGCCCGTGCTGCTGGTCGAGCCGTCGGACGCGCTGGCGGCGCTACACGTCGCGCTCGTCGACGCTCTGGAGGCGTCCGGCGCGCGCATCGGCGACGTGCGGCACGTGCGCGACGGGTACCAGCCGCACATCACGGTGCGGCGTGCGGCGGCGGTGCGTGGTGCGGCGGGTGAGTCGGGCGGCGCGGCGGGTGAGTCGGGTGCAGCGTGGGAGTCGGGTGCGGCGGGGCAGTCGGGCGCGGCGGCGGAGTCGGGCTCGGCGGGGCAGTCGGGCGCGGCGGCGGAGTCGGGCACGGCAGAGCAATCGGGCACGGCAGAGCAATCGGGCGCGACGGGTGCGGCGAGCGAGGCCGGTGGGGCGGATGCCGCGAGCGAGGCCGGTGGGGCGGATGCCGCAGCCGTGCATCCCGGAGCGCAGCTCGTGCTCGGCGCCCTCGCGCTGGTCGACCGCGCGCCGGAGGGCGAGCGCGGCTCCCGTCGCGTCGTCGCGCGCGTACCGCTCGCCTGACGAACGGCCCGAATCGCGGAACTCTTCCCGACTCGACTCGACCCGATGCGTTGAGTGAAGGTGGTCCGAATCGAGTCGGGGCTTAATCACGCTCCCGGCCGAAATCGCGGGACTTTTCCCCGACTCGATCCGGCCCGGCCCGACCGGATGCGCTGGGCGAAGGTGGTCAGAATCGAGTCGGGGCTTAATCACGTTCTCGGGTGGAGACGCGGGACTTTTCCCCGACTCGATGAGCGGGATCGTTGAGCAGGGGCGTTGAGCAGGGTCGGGCGAGCGCAGCGCGGCGGCGAGCGCAGCGCGGCGGTGAGCGGTCAGCGGCGCAGGGCGGTCTCTCTCTGCATGTGCGACAGCTTCTCCGGGTTGCGCACGGTGTAGAGGCCGGCGATGCGCCCGTTCTCGATCCGCACCGTCAACACGCCCTCGAGCCCGTCGCCTGAACGGAGCACGAGGGCCGGCCGGCCGTTCACCTCGACCGCCCGCACCGACGTCGCTGCGCCGCCGATCCGCGTCAGCAGCGTGACCACGGCGTCGGCTCCCTCGATCGGCACCAGGCTGGCCTGCACGACGCCGCCGCCGTCGCCGAGCAGCACGACATCCGGCGCCAGGATGTCGAACAACCCTTGCACATCACCGCCCGAGACCGCCCGCTGGAACGCGTCGAGCACCGCCCGCGTCTCGGCGGCCGACACGGCCACACGCGGACGCCGGGCCGCAACGTGCTCCCGAGCCCGATGCGCGATCTGGCGCACAGCCGCGGGGGACTTGTCGACGGCGTGCGCGATCTCGTCGTAGTCGACGTCGAACACCTCACGCAGGACGAAGACGGCGCGCTCGGCCGGAGTGAGCGTCTCGAGCACCAGCAGCATCGCCGTCGAGACGCTCTCGGCGAGCTCGACGTCGTCGGCGACGTCCGGGCTCGTGAGCAGCGGCTCGGGCAGCCACGGCCCGACATACAGCTCCTTGCGGCGATCGAGGGCCCGGATGCGGGTGAGCGCCAGGCGCGTCGCGATCCGCACCAGGTAGGCGCGCTGGTTCTCCACGATGTCCTGGTCCACTCCCGACCAGCGCAGCCAGGTCTCCTGCAGCACGTCTTCGGCGTCGGCGGCGGAGCCGAGCATCTCGTAGACGACCGTGAACAGCAGATTCCGATGGGCGACGAACGCGTCGAGGGCCGCATCCGGCGCGCTGTTCATCGCGCCGCGCTCCGACGCAGGCACTGCGTTTCCACGCTCCGACGGCGTCCCCGCCATGTGCCACCCCACTTCACTCTCCAACTGTGTCACTCATGAGACGCCGAACGCATCCGTTTTGTGACACGCAGTCTGCGACAGGCGCTCGGCGCTCACCGGTCCGCGACAGGCGCAAAGGGTGCCGGATGTCACAGCACGGCGGCACCCGGCGTCCTATGGATGACCCGGAAAATCCCGTCAGCAGAAGGAGACATCCATGAGCTCAGTGCTCGAAACCATCGGTCGCGACTTCGGTGGCGACATCATCGAACCGGATGCGGCAGCCTACGAGTCGGCGCGTCGCACCGTCCTGGCGTCCGGAAGCCCGGCGTACGTGTTCCGGCCGGAGAGCGTCGCCGACGTGCAGGCGGCCGTGCGCTTCACCGCGCAGACCGGCCTCGCGCTGTCGGTGCGCGGCGGCGGCCACGCCTTCGCGGGATTCGGCACGAACGACGGCGGAGTGGTGATCGACCTGGGCCGGCTCGCGGCCGTGGAGGTCGTCGACGGCGAGCGTCACGTCGTGCGGATCGGCGGAGGAGCGACCTGGGGCCAGGTCGCCGACGCTCTCGCCCCGCTCGGTCTCGCCATCTCCTCCGGCGACACGAGGAGCGTCGGGGTCGGCGGGCTGACGCTGTCGGGCGGCATCGGCTGGAAGGTCAGAAGATACGGACTGGCCCTGGACAACGTGGTCGCCGCCGAGGTGGTCACGGCAGCGGGCGAGCTCATGCGGGCGAGCGCCGACGAGAACGCCGACCTGTTCTGGGCGCTCCGTGGTGGCGGCGGAAACCTCGGGATCGTCACCGCGTTCGAGTTCGCCGCGCATCTGACGACCGCGGTGTTCTCGGGCATGATCGCCTTCCCCGCCGCCGAAGCAGATGGCGTGCTCCAGGGCTGGGCGGACTACCTCCGCACGGCCCCGGAGGAGCTCACGTCGACCGCGGATCTCGCCAATCCCTTCGCCGGCGGCGCGGATGCCCCGGTGACGATCCACGTCGTGTTCGACGGTGACGACCCGGAGCTCGCGGCAGAAGCGCTCGACCCGATCCGCCGGCTCGGCACGGTGATCGCCGACGATGTCGCCCTGAAGCCATACGCCGAGATACTCGTCGAGGGCGCGACGCCGCCTCCTGGCATCCGGTTCATCACCCGGAGCGCGTTCGCGGATCCGGAGTCGGTGCCCGAGGTGCTGCGGACCCTCGTCGACATCGGGTCGACGGCAGGGTCGCCCTTCATCGCGGTGCGCAGTCTCGGCGGCGCCGTGTCACGTGTGCCCGAGGACGCGACCGCCTACGCCCATCGCCGGGCGGAACTGATGGTCGTGACGACCATCGCGGGACCGGCGCCGGTCGTCGACGCGGCGCGTGCGGGCTTCGACGCGGCCTGGACGAGGCTCACTCCGCTGGTCGACGGCGCCTACGCGAACTTCCTCAGCTCGGCCACCGACGAGGATGTGCACGCGATCTACCCGCCGGCGACCTACCGACGGCTCGTCGAGGTCAAGCGGAAATACGACCCCGAGAACCTGTTCGCCGGCAACCACAACGTGCGGCCGGCGTAACAAGAGGGACGGGACCAGCGGGAGCGGCAGGAACCGCAGGAGCGGCGCCGGGGCGGGCGCTCAGGACGCGAGTTCGGGCGCCCAGTCCCCGGTGCCGAGGTACTGGACCTTCTTGGCGATCGAGACCGCGTGGTCGGCGAAACGCTCGTGGTAGCGGGAGGCCAGGGTGGCGTCGACCGTGTCGACGGCCTCGCCCTTCCAGGTCTCGCCGAGCACCTTGTCGAAGACGCTCACGTGCAGCTCGTCGATCTCGTCGTCTTCGTTGCGGATCTCGTCGGCGAGGGCCAGGTCCTGCGTGCGCAGCAGCTCGGCGAGCTTGGTCGCGATCAGCACGTCGAGACGCCCCATCTCGGCGAAGGTGCTGCGGAGGCTCTTCGGAACGACCTTGTCCGGGAAGCGGTAACGCGCGAGCTGGGCGATGTGCTCGGCCATGTCGCCCATCCGCTCGAGCGAGGCGCTGATGCGCAGCGCGCTGACGACGATGCGGAGGTCGCGGGCGACAGGCTGCTGCCGCGCGAGGATCTGGATGGAGAGCTCGTCGAGCAGAACCGTGAGCTCGTCGATCTTGTTGTCGTTCGCGATGACCTCTTCGGCCAGGCTGACGTCGGACTTGTTGAAGGCCTGCGTCGCATTCTGGATGGAGATGACGACGAGTTCGGCGATCTCCACCAGACGATCCTGAACTTCTCGCAGCTCCTGCTGGAATACTTCGCGCATGGGGTGTGGTCCTTCCTGGCGTGCGTGCGCACGCAGAATGCGGGGCCTTCTGGCCCTGCTCAGCATGTTCCCTTCGTCAGGTTAACGAACGGTGCCGTACGCCTGAACACTGTCTAAAGTACCCGCGAAACTGCGGGCTTCGGTGCGGGATGCGTCGTTCGCGCCCGTTCGGGATGCGTACTCTTGGATTCATGGACTCCGCCTGGTTGGTGCTGCTGTCTCTGGCACTCGGCCTCGCAGTGGGCGCCGGATTCGTCTGGCTGCTGCACATCGCCGCGCGCCGGGGCGACCACGCCGTTCAGGTGGCGAGTCCGACAGTGCCGGATGGCGTGGATCAGGTGCTCGACGCGCTCGAGTCCGCGGGCGTCGTGCTCGACCCGTCGAACAATGTCATCAAGGCGTCGCCCGGAGCGCATTCGATCGGTCTGGTGTGGAATGGCGCGCTCGTGCATCCGCATCTCGTCGAGCTCGTCGACCAGGTGCGGCGCAACGGGGAGCCGATCACGGAGGACTGCGAGCTCGCCCGCGGACCGTTCGGCGACGCGAGCATCTACCTGAGCGTGCGCGTGGCACGGCTCGGGACCCGGTACGTGCTGCTGCTGGCCGAGGACCGCACGGAGTCGTTCCGGCTCGAGACGGTGCGCCGCGACTTCGTGGCGAACATCAGCCACGAGCTCAAGACGCCGATCGGCGCGGTCGGCCTGCTCGCCGAAGCGCTCGACGACGCGTCCGACGATCCCGACCAGGTGCGCCGGTTCGCCCACCGCCTCACGGAGGAGTCGCACCGCCTGGCCCGGATCACGCAGGACATCATCGAACTCAGCCGGCTGCAGGCGGCCGACGCCTTCACAAACGCCGAGCGGGTGTCGGCGAACAAGGTGGTCTCGGCCGCGCTCGACCAGAACCGGGTGGCGGCGGAGGCCCGCGGCATCGAGCTGGCGGTCAAGGGCGACAAATCCGCCCAGGTCATCGGCGAGGAGGCCCTGCTGGTGACCGCGGTACACAACCTCGTATCGAACGCCATCCAGTACTCGCCGGACGACTCGCGTGTCGGCATCGGCGTGCGCACCATCGACGGTGTCGTCGAGATCGCCGTGACCGACCAGGGAGAGGGCATCCCCGAGGACGACCTCGACCGCGTCTTCGAGCGGTTCTTCCGCGTCGACCAGGCGCGCTCGCGCCACACCGGAGGCACCGGCCTCGGTCTCGCGATCGTCAAGCACGCCGTTCAGAACCACGGCGGCGAGGTGCGCGTCTGGTCCCAGCCCGGCCGCGGGTCGACTTTCACCATCCGGCTTCCCGAAGCATCCAGCGTCGCTCGTCCCCCGATAGGAGAACCCACGTGACATCGATCCTGCTCGTCGAGGATGAGGCATCCCTCAGCGAACCGCTCGCCTACCTGCTCAAGCGCGAAGGCTTCGAAGTGACGGTGGCCGAGGACGGACCGACCGCCATCGCCGAGTTCGACAAGGGCGGCACCGACCTCATCCTGCTCGACCTGATGCTCCCCGGCATCCCGGGAACCGAGGTGTGCCGCGAGATCCGCACCCGGTCGTCGGTGCCGATCATCATGCTGACGGCCAAGGACTCCGAGGTCGACATCGTGGTCGGCCTCGAGCTCGGCGCCGACGACTACGTGACCAAGCCGTACTCGTCGCGCGAGCTGCTGGCGCGCATCCGGGCCGTGATGCGGCGCCGGGTGGAGTCGGAGGAGATGGAGGACGACAGCGTCCTCGAGGCCGGCACAGTCAAGATGGACGTCGACCGCCACACGGTGGCCGTGAACGGCGCCGAGATCTCCATGCCGCTCAAGGAATTCGAGCTGCTCGAGCTGCTGCTGCGCAACGCCGGCCGTGTGCTGACCCGCGGTCAGCTCATCGACCGGGTGTGGGGGAGCGACTACTTCGGCGACACCAAGACGCTCGATGTGCACATCAAGCGCATCCGCTCGCGCATCGAGGCGAGCCCGTCCGACCCGAGCATGCTGGTCACGGTACGTGGACTGGGGTACCGCTTCAACGCGTGACGTTCGGAACGCCGTAGGAGTGACACGGAACGCGAAAGGGCCGGTACCCCACGGGGTACCGGCCCTTCTGCTGTCGGTGGGGCTCAGCCCTGAGCGGGCAGGATCGCCGGGGGGACGAGAGCGCTGTACTCGGGGAGCTGCCCGTCGAGCACGGGCACCTTGAGCTGGACGCCGGTCTCGTCGGCGTACTGAAAGTACACCGGGTACAGGCTGCCCGGGATCGAGGTGAAGTTGCTGAGGAAGACGTTTCCGGTGGCGGCCTCCGGCTTGCTGCCCACCTGCTTGACCTCGCCCGGCTGAACGGTGACGTACACGGAGGCAGCGGAGGAGTCGCCGGCCTGGACGGCCACACGGTGGCTCTTGGTGTCGTTGTTGACCAGGGTCATGACGAGGTTGCCCACGTCGCCGCCCTTGGTGTCGGTGACGATGATGGCGTTGCGCACGTCTATCTGGCCGACGTTGCCGCTCACTCCGTCGCTGGCGTCGTAGTGCTTCGTGGTGGCCTGCGGGGCGATGAAACCACAACCTGCGGTTCCGAAGGCGACCGCCAGAGCGAGGACGACGGATGCCACGACACGAGCTTTCACTGATGACCCTCCAGATCGTTTCCGCCGGCCATGAGAAGGCCGTGAGAGAAGCGGAATGCGATTCGAGTTTACCGTATGCGTGCGGGCGCTCAGGCGCGTGAGGGCGAACCTTAGCACGTGCCTCGTGTGGTATCCTAGTAGTTGCTGAAGGGACATCAATCTATGCTTTTCGAGGTTGGCGAAACCGTCGTTTACCCGCATCACGGGGCCGCAACGATCACCGAAGTCAAGAAACGAATCATCAAGGGTGAAGAGAAGCTCTACCTCAAGCTCAATGTGACGCAGGGAGACCTCACGATCGAGGTCCCTGCAGAGAACGTCGACCTGGTCGGCGTTCGCGATGTGATCGGCAAGGAGGGCCTCGACCGCGTGTTCGAGGTGCTGCGAGCTCCGTTCACCGAGGAGCCCACCAACTGGTCGCGCCGCTACAAGGCGAACCTCGAGAAGCTCGCCTCCGGCGATGTGATCAAGGTCTCCGAGGTCGTCCGCGACCTCTGGCGTCGTGATCAGGACCGCGGCCTGTCGGCCGGCGAGAAGCGCATGCTCGCCAAGGCACGTCAGATCCTCATCTCCGAGCTCGCCCTGGCCGAGAAGACCGACGACGAGAAGGCCTCCAGCCTGCTCGACGAGGTTCTCGCCTCCTAGGCGTCGCGTCCGTGGCCCGGGTCGCGGTGGTGGTCGTCGCCGCCGGTAATGGAACGCGCCTCGGCGCGGAACTTCCGAAGGCGTTCGTCACCCTCGCCGGGTCCACGCTGCTCGAGCGCTCGCTGCATGCCGTCGCCGGTATGCGCGAGCGCCCCGAGGTGATCGTCGTCGCGCCCGCCGAACTGGTCGCCGAGGCGCGCAGTCTCGCCGACGCGTCGTTCGGCGCTGCGGTGACGGTCGTGCCCGGCGGTGCGACCCGCCAGCGCTCCGTCGCGGCGGGGCTCGCCGCGCTCAGCGCCACCGTCGAGGTGGTGCTCGTGCACGATGCGGCCCGCGCCCTCACGCCGTCGTCGCTGTTCGATGCGGTGGTGCGCGACGTCGACCATCACGGGCACGGGGTGATCCCCGGCCTGCCGGTGAGCGACACGATCAAGCGCGTCGGCTCCGACGGCGAGATCCACGAGACGGTTGACCGCTCGGTGCTCTCCGCCGTGCAGACCCCGCAGGCCTTCCCCCGCGCCGACCTCGACGCCGCGTATGCCGCCGCGACCTCCGACGAGACCGATGACGCTGCGCTGGTCGCTGCGGCCGGGCATCCGGTGTCGGTGGTACCGGGCGACGCCCTCGCCTTCAAGATCACCACCCCGTGGGACCTGCGGCGCGCGCAGGAACTCCTCGACGCGCCGTCGACCCCGCTGCCGCGCATCGGCCTGGGGACCGACACGCACGGCTTCGACCCCTCCGCCGAGCTCTGGCTCGCCGGGCTGCACTGGCCGGGTGAGGTGGGGCTCGCGGGCCACAGCGACGGGGATGCCGTTGCGCACGCGATCACGGACGCCCTGCTCTCGGCCGCCGCGCTCGGCGACATCGGGGGCGTCTTCGGCACGAGCGACCCGCAGTTCGACGGGGCGCGGGGAGAAGTCTTCCTGAGCGAGACACGACGGCTCGTCGAGTCGGCCGGGTTCCGGATCGGGAACGTCTCCGTGCAGCTGATCGGCAACAGTCCTCGGTTCTCGCCGCGTCGCGCGGAGGCGGAGGCGGTGCTCTCCGGTGTACTCGGCGCGCCGGTGACGGTGAGCGCGACGACGACGGACGGCCTCGGCTTCACCGGCCGCGGCGAAGGCGTGACGGCCATCGCGACGGCCCTGCTGCTGCAGAGCCCCCGCGGCTGACCCGCCGTAACCGGCGGGTGGCGGTCCCGTAGGCTATTGGGCGTGACTGTGCGACTCTACGACACGAAGGCCGGCGCCCTTCGCGACTTCATCCCGATTCGCGACGGTGAAGTAGGCATCTACGTCTGCGGCCCGACCGTGCAGTCGTCCCCGCACATCGGGCACCTGCGTTCCGCACTGGTCTACGACCAGCTGAGGCGCTGGCTGAACTACCGCGGCTATGCCGTCACCCTCGTGCGCAACGTCACCGACATCGACGACAAAATCCTCGTGAACGCCGCGGCCGCCCAGGCCGAGGGCGGCTCCGAGGAGTGGTGGGCCCTCGCCTACCGGTTCGAACTCGAATTCACGGCCGGGTACACGGCACTCGGCGTGCAGCCGCCGACCTACGAGCCCCGCGCGACCGCGAGCATCCCGCAGATGCAGGAGATCATCGCGCGCCTCATCGACCGCGGGCACGCCTATGCCGCCGCCGACGGCTCCGGCGACGTGTACTTCGACGTGAAGAGCTGGCCGGCGTACGGTGAACTCACGCGTCAGAGCATCGACAATATGGAAGCGGCGGCCGACGCCGATCCACGCGACAAGCGTGACCCGCGCGACTTCGCCCTCTGGAAGGGCCGCAAGAACGACGAGCCGGCGTCCGCGTCGTTCCCGTCGCCCTGGGGCGACGGTCGTCCCGGCTGGCACATCGAGTGCTCCGCGATGTCGCGCCGTTATCTCGGCGCCGAGTTCGACATCCACGGCGGCGGGCTCGACCTGCGCTTCCCGCATCACGAGAACGAGATCGCCCAGTCGACGGCTGCCGGCGACGCGTTCGCGCGCTACTGGGTGCACAACGGACTCGTGAACGTCAACGGTCAGAAGATGAGCAAGTCGCTCGGCAACTCCGTGTACGCCGCCGACCTGCTCGGCGCCGCCCGGCCGCTCGTGGTGCGGTACTACCTGGGCTCGGCGCACTACCGGTCGACGATCGACTTCCACGACGGCTCGCTCCTCGAGGCCGAGGCGGCCCTCGACCGGATCGCCGGATTCTTCGAGCGCGTCGACCGGCGCCTCGCGTCGACCCGGTTCGCCGGGAGCGGTGTCGAGGTCGTGCCCGCCGCGTTCGCCGAGGCGATGGACGACGATCTGGCCATCCCGCAGGCCCTCGCGGTGCTGCACGACACCGTACGCACAGGAAACGCGGCGCTGGATGCGGAAGACTTGGAAGCTGCGGCCACGGCACGCGGGCAGGCGCTCGCGATGACGGAGGTCCTCGGCATCAATCCGTTGTCACCGCAATGGAGTTCGGCGGGATCGTCCGCAGCCGACGCCGCCCTGGCACAATTGGTCGATCGGCTCCTCGCCGACCGGCAGGCCGCGAGGGCGAATCGCGACTTCGCCGCAGCAGACCGTATCCGCGACGAACTGACGAGCGCGGGAATCACCATCGAAGACACCCCCACGGGGTCGCATTGGAGCATTGAACAATGAAGAACTCGGGTGGAAAGCCCCGCGCCGGAGCGGTGCGCAAGAGCAGGAAGGGCCCGCAGGTCGGGTCCGGCGGTCAAGGCCGTCAGGCGCTGGAAGGCAAGAAGCCGACCCCGAAGGCCGAGGATCGCCCGTACCACCCCGCCGGCAAGGCGAAGGCGGCGCGCGAGCGCTACGCAGCGGCTGGCGGCCGGGGCAAGCCGGGCCAGTCCGGTCAGTCGCAGCGCGGCGGCCGCGGTGACACCGCTCCCCGTGGTGCGTCGGGTGCTGCCCGTCGGTCGAAGAGCGGCGACGAGAGCGAGATCGTGACCGGTCGCAACTCGGTGGTCGAGGCCCTGCGCGCGAACATCCCGAGCACGAACCTCTACATAGCGGCGCGCATCGAGACGGACGACCGGGTCAAGGAGATCCTGTCGATCGCGACCGGCAAGGGCATCCCGATCCTCGAGGTGATGCGGCCGGAACTCGACCGCCTCGCCGGCCGCGACGCGGTGCACCAGGGCGTGGCCCTGAAGGTGCCGCCGTACGAGTACGCGCACCCGACCGACCTGCTCGAGAAGACCCTGCGATCCGGCCAGACCCCGCTGTTCGTCGCGCTGGACGGCATCACCGACCCGCGCAACCTCGGGGCGATCATCCGGTCGACGGCCGCGTTCGGCGGTCAGGGTGTCATCGTGCCGCAGCGTCGCTCGGTCGGCATGACCGCATCGGCGTGGAAGACCTCCGCCGGTGCGGCTGCTCGCACCCCCGTCGCGATGGCGTCGAACCTCACGCAGACGCTCAAGGCGTTCAAGGAGGCCGGGGTCTTCGTGCTCGGTCTCGACGGCGGCGGCGACGTGTCGCTGCCGGGGCTCTCGTTCGCCGACCGGCCCGTGGTGGTCGTCGTCGGGAGCGAGGGCAAAGGCCTGTCGCGCCTGGTCACCGAGACCTGCGACGCCATCGTGTCGATCCCGATCACCGCGACAACCGAGTCGCTGAACGCCGGCATCGCCACGAGCGTTACGCTCTACGAGATCGCGAAACTGCGCGCGGAGGCGGCGCAGAAGTAGCGGGAAACGTCTGACCTGTCGCCCGCCGGCGACGGGTCAGACCTTGGAGCGCCAGTCGTCGTCGTCTTCGTCGGTCGCGCCGGTGCCCGGCTCCGAGGCGAGCACCGGGATGCTGATGGTCTCGGTCGGGGGCTCGATCACCGTCGCCTCGTCGCGACGGTGGCGCAGGATGTCGTTGATGTACGAGGTGAGGGCCTCCGCGAGCGGCACGTCGCGACCCTCGGCCTGCGACATGAACCAGCGGTGCTCGAGCAGCTGGTGGAAGACCTCGGCCGGCTCGAGCTTTCCCTTGAGGTCGGTCGGGATGGCACGCACGACCGGCTCGAACACGCGCATCAGCCACTCGTGGGCGGCGGCTTCTTCGTCGAGACCCTGCTTGCCGAGGGTCGCCGAGTAGGAGTCGAGATCGTTGAGCAGGCGTCGTGCCTGGTTCTCGCCGGTGTCCAGCCCCGTGAGACGCAGGAGGCGACGCTGGTGGTGACCGGCGTCCACGACCTTCGGCTGGATGCGCACCGTCGTGCCCTGGTCCGAGGTCTTGATCGCCAGTTCCTCGATGTCGAAGCCCAGGTCGTTGAGCCGGTCGACGCGCTGGCTGATCCGCCACCGCTCGGACGACGAGAAGGACTCGCTGCCGGTGAGCTCCTTCCAGAGCGAACGATAGGCGGCGACGATGCCGTTCGAGACCTTGATCGGGTCGAGCGCCTCATCGACGCGGCCGCCGGCCTCGAGGTCCATCAGCTCGCCGGCGATGTTGACGCGGGCGATCTCGAGGTCGTTCTCGCGCTGGCCGTTCGAGAGGCCGCCGTCATAGAGCTGACCCGTCTCGGCATCCACGAGGTAGGCCGCGAAGGCACCGGCGTCGCGGCGGAAGAGCGTGTTCGAGAGCGAGACGTCGCCCCAGAAGAAGCCGACGATGTGCAGCCGGACGAGCAGCACGGCCAGCGCGTCGACGAGGCGGGTCGCGGTGTCCGGTCGCAGGGTCTGTGAGAAGAGCGCGCGATAAGGGAGCGAGAATTTGAGGTGGCGCGTGACGAGGGCGGCCTTCAGCGGCGTGCCCTCTTCGTCTTCGCGGTTGTTGATGATCGCGACGGGGTCGACGCACGGGATGTCCATCCGCTGCAGGGTGCGCAGCATCTCGTACTCGCGTTTGGCCATCTCGGCCGTGGTCTCTTTGATGGCGATGACGTAGCCGGACATGTTGGCGAACCGCACCAGGTGGCGGGAGATGCCCTTGGGCAGGATCGCGATGTGCTCGTTCGACCACTCGTCGAGCGGGATGTTCCAGGGGAGGTCGAGGAGGGCGGGATCGACGGTCGCCGCGGTGATGTTCAGGGAGCCGGCCATGAGGAAAACCTATCGGATGCGGCGGCCGCCGGAATGAACGGGAGAACCGCCGGGGAGAAGCACAGTGCCGCAGCCCGGAAGGACTGCGGCACTGTGATGGAACGGATGTGCGACCTTAGTCGACGACGGCACCGCCGAGGCGCTCACCGGACTCGGCGTGGAACGCGTGGACGTGTCCCGGCTTCGGGGTGATGTACACCGTGTCGCCCGCGTTCGGGTGGATGCGACCGTCGACGCGGCCGACGATGTCGGTGCGCTTTCCGTCGATCTCCGAGTGGCCGTACAGGTAGCCGTCGGCGCCGAGCTCCTCGACGAGGTCGACCGTGACCTTGAGCCCGGTGTTCTCGGTGGCGGAGACCACGACGTCTTCCGGACGGACACCGATGGTGACCGACGGGCCGGCGTTCGCGATGATCTCGCGCTCGATCGGGACGATCGAGGTGCCGAACTTGACGCCGCCCTCGGTGACGTCGGCCGAGAACAGGTTCATGGCCGGGCTGCCGATGAAGCCGGCGACGAACACGTTGTTCGGCTGCGCGTACAGGTCGCGCGGGGTGCCGACCTGCTGCAGGACGCCGTCCTTGAGCACCGCGATGCGGTCGCCCATGGTGAGCGCCTCGGTCTGGTCGTGGGTGACGTAGACCGTGGTGACACCGAGACGACGCGTCAGCGACGCGATCTGGGTGCGGGTCTGGACGCGGAGCTTGGCGTCGAGGTTCGACAGCGGCTCGTCCATGAGGAACACCTGAGGGCTGCGGACGATCGCACGGCCCATCGCGACGCGCTGACGCTGACCACCCGAGAGGGCCTTCGGCTTGCGGCCGAGGTACGGCTCGAGGTCGAGGAGCTTGGCTGCCTCGAGAACGCGGGTGGCGCGCTCGTCCTTGTTGACGCCGGCGATCTTGAGCGCGAAGCCCATGTTCTCGGCGACGGTCATGTGCGGGTAGAGAGCGTAGTTCTGGAAGACCATCGCGATGTCGCGGTCCTTCGGCGGGACGTCGGTGACGTTGCGCTCGCCGATGAAGATGTTGCCGTCGTTGACCTCTTCGAGGCCGGCGAGCATGCGGAGCGACGTGGACTTACCGCAGCCGGAGGGGCCGACGAGGACGAGGAACTCGCCATCTGCGATGTCGAGGTCGAGCTGATCGACCGCGGGACGGTTGGAACCCGGGTACAGACGGGTTGCCTTGTCATAGGTGACTGACGCCATTGTTTTTCTTACTCCTTCACCGGCAGGTACGTGCCGGACGATCCGTTGTGAATGGGTAGGTGGAACTGTCGCCCTGGGGCGACGGTGCCACGACCCCATAGTATGTCATCGGCGAAGACGCCGTGACCAGTACGCGGGTCACGGCTCGGTAACCGCCCGGTGGCGTTCAGCCACCGTCTGGGTGATTCCCAGACTGCCGAAATACGATCGTCCGGTTGCGCCTGCACGAAGCTCCGTGCGCGACCACCGAGCCGCTTCCCCCCGCGGCGCCCACGAAATGACCCCCGGAGTGACATCCATGACCGACGGCCCCGAAGACAGCCGCCCAGCGAACGAACGGCGTGAAGCTGCGCGGGAGAAGGCTCTCCAGCTGCGCACGACGCAGCAGCGCAAAGACCGCAGGAACAGGGTCTTCGTGACCGGCGGCATCGTCGTCGGCGTGCTCGCCGTCGTCGCTGTCGTCGCGGTGATCATCGTGACCGCCATCCGGCCGTCGGTGCCCGGCCCCGCCAACATGGCGAGCGACGGCGTCGTGATCGGCTCCGGCCTCAAGGTGAAGCAGACCCCCTCCCTGGCCGCCGACGCGTCGCCGATCGCGTCGACGCCCGACCCCAGCGGCAGTGTCGTGAGCATCCGGGTGTACTCCGACTACCTCTGCGCCCTCTGCGGCGACTTCCAGCGCACGAACGGCGAGCAGCTCGAGCCGCTGATCAAGAACGGCGCGGTGACCGTCGAGCTCCACCCGATCGCCATCCTCACGAGCCACTCGGCCGGAACCAAGTACTCGCTCCGGGCGGCCAACGCCGCCGCGTGCGTGGCGAACTACGCGCCCGACAGCTTCTGGGCGTTCAACAACGCCCTCTTCGTCAAGCAGCCGGAGGAGGGGAGCGCGGGTCTGACCGACGCTCAGCTGAAGAAGCGCGTCGCCGACACGGGAGCGACCTCGCTCTCGTCGATCGACAGCTGCATCGACGACGGCACCTACAAGAACTGGGTGACCTCGGCCAGCGACCGGGCTCTCACCGGGCCCATCCCCAACTCGTCGGTGAAGCAGCTCACGGTGGCGCCGCTGGTGCTCGTGAACGGCAAGCAGTACACCGGCTCGCTGAAGAGCTCGGACGACTTCCAGGCCTTCGTGCTGCAGGCGCAGGGCGACCAGTACTCGTCGACACCGACGCCGTCGCCCGTCCCCGGAAAGACCTCCACGCCCACGCCGACGGTGAAGAAGTAGGCACCGTCCCGCGCGCGTCTTCGCGGATGTCGCGGCCCCGGCCGTCCTCTAGGATGGTCTCGCGAGTGGGCCGCGCCCGCTCCGGCCGGCCTGGCGCAATTGGTAGCGCACCGCTCTTGTAAAGCGGGGGTTACGGGTTCGAGTCCCGTGGCCGGCTCTCTGTGCGACCGCCGCTCCGGCGCATCGCTCACTCCGGGGGCGCGTTGATCGTGCCGTCGCTGATGGTGCAGCGGGGCGTGTCTCCCTCGAATCGTGGGTTTTTGAAGGTGACGTGCATTTCGGGCTCGTCCTCGGTCGGCGTCCAGTCCGTGGAGCAGCCGTCGACGATCGTGATCCGGGTCTTCACGTGCATCGGGACGGTGAAGGTCCTGTAGAAACCGGCGCGCAGGGTGACCCGGATGGCCTTGTGATGCGCTGGCGCGATGATGAATTCGTTGGTGGCGGTGGAGTGCACGTCGGAGAAGCTCACCATCACCGCTCCGCTTGATGGCGACGGTGCACAGGCGGCCAAGGCGCCGAGAAGGACGGTACTGGCCAACGCTGCGACGAAGCGTCGACGGACACCGGCGCCGTACCGGACTCGGGCCGCTGTTCGGGAGGTCATGGGCGCCCCTCCAACTCGCAGTCCACGATGCTGCCGCCGACGTGGATGACAAACGGCGGCGGTCCGGATCCGATCGTGCCAGTCGGTGCGCGTACGCGTCAATCCCGACCGCGGCCAGATGCGCCACGTGGCCCCTGAATAGCGAGCGTGCCGACTTCGCTGGAGCCCGCCGTTGGTGCTTCCGCCGACGACTCTGCTGGCTGTACCCTTCGGCAAAGGGGGTGTCGTGATGAGTGTTCACATGGCAGAGCTGGAGCGCGTGGCCGGCATCAGGAGGCGTGTCGGGATGCTGGTGACGCTGGCCGTGATCGCCGGTGTCGGCGCGTGGCTGGCCGGGCCGTTCGGGGTCGTGCTCGTGGTGGCCGGTGACGATGCCGGGTGGCTGTTGGTGGGCGCGGGGGCGCTGCTGCTCGCGGCGTGCGTGACCGCGATCGTGTTCGCGGCGCGCATCCGGCGCGCGATCGCCCAGCAGAGTCTCCCCGGCAAGGAGAACCCGCACTTCGACGAGCCGGTTCCCTCGCAGGACCCGCGACCCGGAATCGCGTGGGCCGGATCGCAGCTCGGCTCGAGCTGACGGCCTACCCCGCTTCCTACTGAGGCCGCTCGACCTGCGGCCGCTCGAAGCCGCCGATCGTCTGCTCCAGCAGCTCCGCGAGCCGCAGTGTGGTGCGGTCCTCGAACATGGGGCCGATGAGCTGCACACCGACGGGCAGCCCTTCGGGGGACCGGCCGGCAGGGATCGCGGTGGCGGGCAGCCCGGCCATGGTGGCGAGGCCCGCCCACACGGACTGGTCGGAGTATGGCTGCTCGACTCCGTCGATGAGGATCTGCCTGTCGCCGCGGTCGGGAGTGTGGTCGTGCGGGAACGCAGGTGTTGACGTGATCGGGCAGACGACGGCGTCGAACTCCGCGAAGAACTGTCGCCAGCCCTGGCGGTGCAGTTCCCGGCGGCTGTCGGCCTCGATGAAGTCGCGATGGCTGAGGACCATGCCGCGGACCCGGGCGGCACTGAGGCTCGTGTCCTCAGCGCTGAGGCCGCCGGCGAGGGTTCGCAGCTGCTCGTATCCCCTGGGCGGGATGCGCGCTCCGGTGTTCGAGAACATCAGCAGCGCGTAGAGCGTGGCGGCCTCGGCCAGATCGGGCAGGAGCAGGCTGTGGCGCTCGACGCGGGCTCCGGCGTCCGCGAGCGCGGCAGCGACCCGGTTCACCCCGTCCCGCACCGCGGAACCGGTCGCAACGAGCGGATGCTCGTCGAGAACCAGAACGCGGAAGTCGGAGAGTCTCTCGTGGCGAGCGGGAGGCAGGTTCAGGTCGTAGGCAACGCCGAGCGTGAGCGGGTCCGGTCCCGCCATCACATCGAGCAGCAGGGTGAGGTCGCGGGCGGTGCGGGCCATCGGTCCGCAGACGCCGAGGTCCCCCTCGACCGGGAGTGCGGGGGCGGGCGGGGGCACCATGCCACGGGTCGCGACGAGTCCGAAGGTCGGCTTGTGCGCGTAGACGCCGCAGAAGTGGGCCGGGTTGCGTAGCGAGCCGGCGAGGTCGGAGCCGACCGAGAGCGCGCCGAATCCCGCCGCCAGCGCTGCCGCCGAGCCGCCGGAGGATCCGCCCGGTGTGCGGCCGAGATCCCACGGGTTGTTGGTGGTGCCGTAGAGCTCGTTGAAGCTCTGCCAGTCCTGCAGCATGTACGGCACATTCGTCTTGCCTAGAATGACGGCGCCCGCTGCCTTCAGACGCGACACCACGACCGCGTCCTCGGTCGGCTGATAGTCGGCGAAGCGCGGCATCCCCCAGGTCGTCGGAAGGCCGGTGACGTTGTACGACTCTTTGACCGTCACCGGGAGGCCGAGCAGCGGTCGGTCCTCGCCACAGGCCAGCGCTTCGTCGGCTCGGCGCGCGGCCGCACGTGCGCGGTCGAAGTCCGGCACGCAGATCGCGTTGATGGCTGGGTCATCCCGCTCGATACGGGAGATCGCGTCGTCGGTCAGCTCCACCGACGTCACCTCGCCGGAACGCAAGGCGGCCGTGAGTTCGTGCGCCGAAAGGAAACCCCACTCCACGGACCAATGCTAGCGATCGGCGGCATGCGCTCCGCGGGCGCGCGAAAGGCCGAGGCTTCGCTCGCATCCAGGACGCTCGATCAAGCGCGCGGGACGCTCGGTCAGGCGCACGCGTCGCGCGTGCGCGAGGCTGAGGTCATGTCCGTCGATACCGCCTCCCTGCACGCACTCGAGAGCGCGCCTGCGCGACGCTCCTCCTGGCTGGGCGTCGTCGCGCTCATGTTCGGGATCTTCGCCCTCGTCACGAGCGAGTTCCTGCCCGCGAGCCTGCTCTCGCCGCTCGCGGCCGAGCTCGGCGTGTCCGACGGCACGGCCGGGCAGGCGGTGACCGCGACCGCGATCATCGGGATCGTCGCCGGACCCGGCGTCGGACTGCTCTTTCCTCGGCTGAACCGGCGCTACCTGATGGTGGGTCTGGCGCTGCTCGCCGCGGTGTCCAACCTGCTCGTGGCCGTCGCTCCGGAGTTCTGGATGCTCCTCGCGGCCCGGGTGCTGCTGGGCGTGGCGATCTCGGGGTACTGGTCGATGGCGCTCGCCGTGACGGCACGGCTGGTGCCGGCGGCGCACCTCGGACGGGCGATGATGATCGTGAACACCGGGGTCTCGATGGCGACGGTCGTCGCGGTGCCGCTCGGCGCCTTCCTGGGTGCGGTGTGGGGATGGCGCGCGGTGTTCCTGTCGGTGGCGATCGTTGCGCTGGTCGCCGCGGTGATCCTGTTCGTCTGCCTACCGCCGGTGGCAGCGGCGAAGGAGGCGGGATTCCGGTCGCTGGTCGACACGCTCCGGTCGCCGGTGATGATCGTGGGGCTGGTCGCCGTCATCCTTCTCGCGGGCGGTCACTTCGCCGGCTTCACGTACATCCGGCTCGGTTCGGCGGAGATCCCGGACCTCACGGCGGGTGGACTCGCCCTGCTGCTGGCGATCTACGGGGCCGGCGGTTTCGTGGGCAACCTCGTGGCGGGAATCCTGGCCGATCGCCGGCTGAGGCTGGCGCTCGTGCTGATGCCGGCCATCCTCGGGGTGGCGGTGGCGACGTTCGCGATCCTGCCCGGGATCGTGCCGCTCGCGTTCGTCGCGGTCGGGCTCTGGGGCTTCGCGTTCGGCGGCGTGCCCACGCTGGTGCAGACCTGGTCGGCCCGCGTCGAGCCCGATCGGATGGAGGCAGCCGGCGGACTGGTGGTGGCGGGCTTCCAGACCGCGATCACGCTCGGCGCCGCCCTCGGCGGTCTGCTGGTGGACGGCGCGGGGGTGGAGGCGACGCTCGTCTCCGGGGCGGTCTCCGCGGTGCTCGGCGGGGTGCTGCTCGGCACGGTCAGCCGCGGCCGCGTGCGAACGGCGGCCGACCAGGCGAACGGCGCGGCGAACAGCGCGGCGACCGGCACGGCGCAGGCGTAGCCGCCGCGGTCGCCCGCCCGCCCGGTCAGCTCCCGAGCAACAGGTCGGCGACCGCTCCCGGAGCCTCGCGCATGGCGTCGTGGGCGGTCGGGAGGTCGTGGACGCGCCAGTCCGGATCCGCAGCGAGTCGGGCCCGGAGGCCGGTGAAGGGCGTGCCCTCCCATCCGGAGCAGTACACGAATTCGCGGCGGGGGACCCGGCCGACCGCGCCGGTGAGCCGCACCGCCTGCAGGAGCGAGGCGATGGGATGCGGGCGGCGGCGTTGGTCGCGGCCAGGACGGTCGGGCGGACGCACCGCGTATCCGGTGCCGGCAGCCCCGGCTGCGAACGCCTGCCGGTACGCCTCGGTGGTCGACGACCAGCACGAGTCGCCGTCGCTGGGCACGTACGCGTCGAGGTGCACCAGCCGTGACACCCGACCGCCCGCGCGGTCGGCGGCGGCGGCGATGACCATCCCGCCGTAGCTGTGGCCGACCAGCGTCACCCCGGTGAGGTGCTCACGATCCAGGAGTGCCAGCACGTCGTCGGCGTGCGTGTCGAGGGTGGCGGTCGCGACCGTTGTTTCGTCGTCATCCGGCCGCAGCCCGGTCAGCGTCAGCGCGTGCACGGCGTGACCGGCGCGCTCCAGCAGGGGGATGACCCCCTCGAAGGCCCAGGCTCCATGCCACGCACCAGGTATGAGTACGAACGTCTCCATCGGTTTCTCCCTGCTTTCGATCCGTGGATCCAGCCCATCAGATCGGCCGCTGGCGTGCTACCGATAAACTGCCACATCATGATCGCTCGCCGCCAACGCAACCTCAGCAGCCGAAGCAGCCGAAGCAGCCGAACTCCCGCGGCACAGCCGGAGTCGTCGCACATCTGGCCGTCGGGCGGACGCCATCTGTGGCCGTCCGGCGGCGTGAGCGCGCTGCAGTCGCACGAACGCGGCCACCTGGTCTACGCGGCCTCCGGCGTGCTGGCGGTTCACACCGACCGCGGCACGTCGATCGTCCCGGCGAACCGGGTGGCATGGACCCCCGCCGGGTACAGCCACCGGCACGAGGCCCACGGCGACACCGATATGCGGATCGTGTTCCTCGAGCCGGCACTCGCGCGGCACCTGCCCGACCGTCCCGCCGTGTTCCTCGCCTCCGGCATCGCGCGCGAGATCCTGCTCGCTCTGACCGGGCCCGGGAACGACGACCGCTCCGCCCCGGCGCACCCCAGCGCCGCGGGCTCGCGCCTCCTCCGGGTGCTCGTGGACGAGCTCTGGGAGGCGCAGGAGCAGCCGCTGCACTTTCCCGAACCGCAGGATGACCGGCTGCAGGCGATGGCGCGGCTGCTGTCCGAACGTCCGGCGGACAACGCGTCGCTGGCCGAACTCGGCCGCACGATCGGTGCGAGTTCCCGCACGCTCAGCCGGCTGCTGCACGACGAGCTCGGCATGACCTTCTACGAGTGGCGCACTCAGCTACGCATCTACCACGCGCTCGTGCTGCTGGCCGAGGGTCACGACACCACGCAGACCGCGCACGCCTGCGGATGGGCCAATCCGAGCACGTTCATCGCGGCCTTCGCCGCCATCATCGGCACCACCCCCGGCCGCTATCGGGCCGGCCGGCAGAGCGCTGCTCCGGGGGACTAGGGGTTCGGCTGCAGGGCCCGGCGCCGCCACGTCGCCGGGCTCTCGCCGGCGTGACGGCGGAAGGCGCGGCTGAACGCGGCGTCGGAGCCGTAGCCGAGACGTTGCGCTGCCTCGCCGATGGTCAGGCGTTCGCTCCGGAGGAGGCGCTCGGCCTGCTCCATCCGCAGGGCGGTGAGATAGCGGGTCGGCGACTCGCCGACGAGCTCACGGAACCGGCCGGCGAAGACGGACCGCGAGGAGCGGGCGACCCGCGCGAGGCTCTCGAGGGTCCAGGCATTGCCGGGGTCACCCCGCATCGCCTCGATCGCGCGCGCGATGTGCGGGTCGCGCTGCCCCACGAGCCACGACTCGAGCGCACCGCCGTTCTCGGCCCACGACCGCACGGCGGCCGAAGCGATGAGGGTCGCGAACCGATCGGCGATGACGCTCGACCCCGGCCGCCCGTCGCTACCGGCGACCTCGCGCACGAGGATCTCGACGAGCTGGGCCATGTCGGGATCGCGGGTGCTGAAGCCGCAGGCGACGAGCACGTCGGGCAGCACGCCGACCAGCCGGGTGGTGTCGCATCCGGCGCATTGGAGGGCGCCGGTGACGACGACGGCCGGTTCGGCGGCCGTCACCACATGCGGCGCGACTCCGCTGAGCAGCACGAAGTCGCCCGCTCGGAGGGTCAGACTCTCGCCCGGCGTGCGCAGGTCGAGCGATCCGGTGACCACGTAGTGGAAGCGCATCGTGCCGCCGGGAAGGGTCGTTTGCCGCAGTTCGGGGAGCTCGACGCGGCTCGCCTCGAGCAGGCGCCATTCGAGCGTCGCGAGGGCGCGCTCGAGGCTCGTGTCCTCCGTGACCGCCGCGAGTGTCATGAAGGAACGAACCACCGACGGGATGCGCGCATTCCCGCACGACGACGGTGCGCGGGCGGTCACCGGATGCAGGCCCGTCGGGCGTCTCGCGAGCGTTGTGCGCGGCAACCGCCCTGCGCTAACCTGCAGACCTCGGAGCTTCACCTCAGCCGGTCGGCGTTTCGTCGGTGAATCGACTCAGGCCGCGGGCTCTGCGCACGGGACGACCCGACCTCGTGAATCGAGATGGCGACCATGGCAGTTGACGAGCGCGTGCCCGCCGCGGGGCCCCCGGAGGCGGTCACGGACCGAGCGACCGACCGAGCCGCGCCCGACGACTCCGCGGCGGACACGCAGCGGTGGCTGCGCGAGATGGGAGCGCTCCTCGCGCTGCCCGCATTGTGGGTGGATCACGAACCCCCGGAGATCGCCACTGGCCTCCTGAGCGTGCTGTTCGGCATGCTGCGTCTCGAGGGCGCGTACGTGCGCTTCGACGACCCCAGGGCCGAGCATCCACTCGAGCTCTGGCGCCCGTCGGGGGAGCAGCCCCCGGCCGAGCTGGTGGGCGCGTTCGACGAGGACGACGTGCCGGCGTCCGGCGTCACGACCTGCGTCGTCCGGCTGCCGGCGCGAGGGGTGCTCTCGGTCGTGAGCGTGCGGCTCGCGCTTCCCTGGGAGAGCGCCCGCGTTTCGGTGTCGGCCCGACGGGACGGATTCCCGACCGAGATGGAGACTCACCTGCTGCGGGTCGCCGTGAGCCAGGCGGCGATCGCCATCCACACGGCTCGGCGGCTCGCCACGGAGCACGGCGCACGGGCAGAGGCCGAGGAGCTGCTGCTGCGGCAGAACGAGGTGCTCCGCACCCTGGTGGACGACGTGGAACCATCGCTCGCCGCGATGGCGAGACGGGTCCGGGAGGCATCCCGGCTCGTCGCCGAGCTCGATGCAGCCTCCGGATCGCGGCCCTCCGGTCGCGTGGCCGGCGCTGTCGCCACCGCGGCACCCGGAGATCCGGCGGGACGCGCCCCGGCGCGCACCGCCCTGCTGCGCCTGACACCTCGGGAGCTCGAAGTGCTCGGCCTCCTCGCGCAGGGCCTCAGCAACAAAGAGATCGCCGGCGTGATGTGGCTGAGCGACCGCACGGTCGAGCGCCACATCACGAGCCTGTACCGCAAGATCGGGGTGGCACGCCGCAGCGAGGCGACCGCCTTCGCACTCCGGCACGGCGTGGGGTGAACCGCTCGGGCCCCGTCAGCCGAAGGTCATGCAGTACGCCGCCGCCCCGGCTTCGGGGAACTCGATCCCGACCACGCGCTCGGCGACGGCATCCGGCTGGCGGATGAGCTGGTACGTGCCCGGGCTGTCGATCACGCCGCGGCCGTCGTCATCGACGTCGGTCCCGTGCGCGCGGCCGGGAGGCCGCCCGTCGAGGGTCACGCGCACCGGGATCGCTGAGCCGGAGGCCGACGGCGCGACCACCAGGTTCACGTCGCGCGCCTGGAACGCGAACGAGATCCGGCCGCCGCCCTCGTTCACCACGGCTGCGTGCCGTGACACGGTCCAGTCGCCGGTGAGGTCCCACTCGTTGAGCCGAAGCCGCTCGTGCCCGGCGTACACGTGGGCGCGGTCGTAGAGGTCGGCGTCCTCCGAAACGAAGCCGCTGCTCTGCCCGTACCCGAGATACGACTCGGGCGAACGCAGCGTCGACCAGTCGGCGGCGACCTCCAAGCCGCGCGGTTCGACCGCGACGAGGTCGGGTCCGGTATCCGGTGCACCCGCGTCGGCAAGCAACTGCTGGATCACCATCTCGGTCATCGCGTACTCGCCCTCGCCGAAGTGGTGGTACCGGATGCGCCCCGCCGCATCGGCGAGGTAGAGCGCCGGCCAGTAGCGGTTCGCGAAGTCGTCCCACACCCCGTAGTCGGCGTCGAGGGCGACCGGATACTCGACGCCGAGCGCGCGTGCGTGGGCCGTGACATTCGCCACGTCGTGCTCGAAGCCGAACTCCGGGGTGTGAACGCCGACGATGGTCAGCCCGGCATCCGCGTATTTCGCGTTCCACGCGCGGAGGTAGGGCAGCGTGCGCAGCCAGTTGACGCAGGTG
Source organism: Leifsonia poae (assembly GCF_027921845.1). Lineage (GTDB taxonomy): Bacteria > Actinomycetota > Actinomycetes > Actinomycetales > Microbacteriaceae > Leifsonia > Leifsonia poae. The sequence continues at coordinate 431,809 of NZ_BSEN01000001.1, read as the reverse complement.
TACGTCCAGAAGTCGACCAGCACCACCCGCCCGCGCAGCGCCTCCGGTGTCAGCGGTGCGGAGCCGATCCAGCCGGTCGCCCGGTCGAACGGTGCGAGCCGCCCCTCATCGGGGAGCGTTCTTCCGCCATCCGCCGGCCGATGCGCGATGGAACGGAACAGGCCGCTCACCGCAGTGACCGGAAGGCGGCGCGCAGCTCCTGCGAGAACAGCTCGGGCTGCTCCCAGGCCGCGAAGTGGCCGCCGCGGTCGAGCCGGTTGAAGTGGATCAGGTTCGGGTACGCCTGCGTCGCCCAGCTGCGCGGCGCCGCGTAGATCTCGTCGGGGAACACACTGACGCCGACCGGGAGCGTCACACCCTTCGGCGCGAAGAAGGGGAGCTTGCTCTCCCAGTACAGCCGTGCGGAGGAGACCGCCGTGTTGGTGAGCCAGTAGAGCGTCACGTTGTCGAGGATGTCGTCGCGCGTCAGCCCCTCCGACCCGCCGGCGAAGACGCGTGCGATCAGGTCGTAGCTGCGGGCGTCGTGGTCGAGCATCCACGCCGCGAGCCCCACCGGCGAGTCCGCGATCCCGTACAGCGTCTGGGGCCGGTTGCTCATCTCCTGGGCGTAGGAGAGCCCGTGCGCGTAGAAGAACTCCAGTTGATCCCACGCCCCGCGCTCCTCGTCGGAGAGATCGGCCGGGGCCGGTTCGTGGTTGTCGAGTGCCGCCTGGATGGCGTCGGGCACGGTGGCCGCCATGTTCGTGTGGATGCCGATCAGGCCGGGAGGCGTCAGCAGCGCCAGCTGCTCCGTGACGGCGTTGCCCCAGTCCCCGCCCTGAGCGACGTAGCGGTCGTAGCCGAGACGCTGCATCAGCTCGCTCCAGGCGCGGGCGATCCGGATGGGGTCCCAGCCGAGCTCCCGCGGAATGCCGGAGAAGCCGTGACCCGGGAGCGAGGGAATGACGAGGTCGAACGCGTCCTCCGCGCTGGCGCCGTACGCCGTCGGGTCGGTGAGCGGACCGACGATCTTCAGCTGCTCGATGATCGACCCGGGCCAGCCGTGGGTGACGATCAACGGCAGCGCGTTCTCGTGCTGCGACCGCACGTGGATGAAGTGGATGTCGACCCCGTCGATCTCGGTGACGAACTGCGGGAGTGCGTTGAGGCGGGCTTCGACCGCGCGCCAGTCATGCGCGTCCGTCCAGTGCTCTGCGAGCTGCTGCACGACCTGGAGCTGAACGCCTTGCGACGCGTCGTCGACGAGCTCCTTGTCGGGCCAGCGCGTCTCCCGTACGCGGCGGTGCAGGTCGTCGAGATCGGCCTGGGGGATCGAGACGCTGAAGGGGCGGATGGCAGAGCGGTCGTCGCTCTGGCCCGCGTCGGAACGCGGGGTGGTGATGGTCATGGTCGTCTCCTCGGGATTCGGGGGCGACGGATCGGGATGCGCTCGCCGCCGTGACCGACTCTTCCGCTGCACGGTGCGGGGCTGCATCCGGGGCACCCCTCACAATCCGAGACGGGATCGCGGCGGCGCTGGGGAGAACCCCTCACCCTCTTTCGGTCATGCGCGGCTCGAGTGACGCCAGAGCCGTCGAGGAGCACAATGGGGCGAGGAGGACACCATGACGAACAAGACCCCGCGTGAAGAAGAGATCCAGAAGGAGCAGGAGCGCCGCGACGAGGAGAAGCGCCGCGAGGAGGAGGCCGAGGAGCGCCGGCTGAGCTGACCCGCGCCGCGCCGCGCCGCGCGCCAGGCTGTGCCGGGCCGGGCCGGGCCGTGCTGTGCCGTGCCGCTACGGCCGGTATCGCTGCAGCAGGCGCTCGCTGGGCGCGAAGCCCGCACGCTCGTACACGGTGAGGGCTTCCGCGCTCGAGTGCACGGTCACGCGTTCGGCGCCGAGGCTCCATGCCCGATCGAGCACCGCGGCGAGCAGCCGGCCGCCGATACCCGCATTGCGCTCCGCCGGGATCACGTAGACCGATTGCACGTCCGCCGACAGCCGGTCGACCGAACGCGGGGTGGGAACGCGTGCGATGACGGCCAGCCACGCCATCCCGACGATCGCGCCGTCACGCACGACGACGGTGCAGTGATGGCTGGACGCGTTCCTGCGGTACCAGCGCTCGGCGGAGTCCAGGAACTCGTCGCGGGAGATCGGGGGCTCCACGTCGTTCTCGAGGTCCCAGAGCAAGCGCAGTTCCGCCGCTGCCCGCACCTCGTCGTCGTGCAACTCCCGGATCAGCACCCCAGCCATTCGTCCATCCTGGCAGGGCGGTGTTCGGACGGCGACGCAAGCTGGGGTTGACAAACAGGGTATCTGTCAAGCAATACTTTACAGATGACGATGAGTTCTGTGGCGGTCTCGGCGTTTCTCGCGTCGGCGCAAGCCCTAGCGGCCGGGGTCGGTCGCGCGCCGGACCGCGAACATGCGCTCGAGAGCGTGAGACGCGCGTCCGCGCTCACAAGCGAACTGGATGCGCTGCTGCAGGTGATCGTCGACGACGCGCGTGCAGCGGGTGTCACCTGGCAGGGCATCGGGGAGATCCTCGGGGTCTCGCGACAGGCGGCATTCCAGCGTTTCGGACATCCCATCGACCCCAGAACAGGAGAACCGATGAACACCACCCCACTCGACGGCGCCGAGGAGATCGCGATCGCCGTCTTCGCCGACCTCGCGGCAGCGCGCTGGTCCGCGGTGACCGATCGGTTCGACGCGACAATGGCCGAGGCCCTCGCCGCGGAGGACCTCGCGGCGGTCTGGGCCCAGCTGATCGGCACCGTCGGCGTGTTCGAACGAAGTACCGCACCGACAGCGCGGCGCACGGCCGACGTCACTGTCGTCGAGGTTCCGCTGGAGTTCGAAGCGGGGGACATGGTCGGCCGCGTGAGCGTGCGCGACGACCACGCGATCGCCGGGCTGTTCGTGCTCACCCCGGCAGCGGCGGCTTCGGGCTCATGACCGGGATGGCGCACGCGGGAGGCGAGCCGGCGGTGGGCGGCCCGACGGCCGAGGAGCCGACGGTGGACGAGCCCACGGTGGGCGAGTCCGCTCGAACGGACGCGCAGCCCGCCTCGGCACCGAGCAACCGACCGCAGCGCGTCCCGTGGCCGGCGGTCGCCGCCTTCGTCGTGATCTCGTTCGGACTGGCCTGGCTCGCTGTCCTTCCCCTGTGGATGAACGGCGGGCTGCGGAACCCGCTGGCGGGCATCCTGTTGCCGGTCATGATGTTCACGCCGCTGATCGCCGCGCTGCTCGTCGTGTTCTTCGTGCAGAAGCCCCGGCCGCACCGCATTCCGGAGTACCTCGGGCTGTGGCCGCTCCGCCCGGTGTGGCGCGTGGTCGGTCTGAGCCTGGCCGGACTCTTCGGCAGCGTGCTGCTCGTCTTCGCCGGGGTGTTCCTGGCGGCGGCACTCGGGATCGTGCGCCTCGACCTGGTGCACTTCTCCGGCTTCGCGGCACTGATCGACGAGCAGCTCGCCGCGCAGGGGGCCGGATCGCTGCCGCTGCCGATCGGCGTGCTCGTGCTCGTGCAACTCGCCGCGATCCCGGTCGGTGCCATCGTGAACGGGTTCGTCACCGTGGGCGAGGAGCTCGGCTGGCGCGGCTGGCTGCTGCCCAGCCTGCGTCCGCTCGGCACCTGGCCCGCTCTGGTGGTCACGGGAGTGATCTGGGGGCTGTGGCACAGCCCGGTCATCCTGCTCGGCTACAACTTCGGTCAGCCGGACCTGCTCGGCGTCGCGCTGATGGTCGGCGGCTGCACGCTCTACGGGATCCTGATCGGCTGGCTGCGACTGCGGTCGGGGTCGGTGTGGCCGGCCGTGTTCGCGCACGGTGCCTACAACGCGGCAGCGGGCGCAGCCGTGCTGCTCACCGCCGCCGGGTCGACCGCACCCGCGTCCGCTCTGAACCCGCTCGGCTGGGTGACCTGGATCGTGATGGCCCTCGTGATCCTGGTGCTCGCGCTCAGCGGTCAGTTCGCGAAGCAGCCGGCGCTGGAACGCCGGACCCGGCGTACGTCGTAGCCATTGCGCCCCACCCCGGGAATCCCTATGGTCGGGACTATCGACGATGACGGAGGCCACGATGGCGTATCCGGAGCGGCAGGCAGCGCTGCCCGACTTCTCGACTCCCGACGATCAGGCGCACGGGGTCCCTGCTGAGCCCGCCGCCGTATCGACGGGAAGTCTTCCCAGCCCCGAGCGTGTGAAGGCGTTGCTCGAGGAGGCCCACGATCGGTACCGCGACCTCGACGATGGGGCGGTCGCCGACTACATCCCGTCGCTGGGGCGGGCAGACCCCGGTCTGTTCGGGTTGAGCATCTGCGGGGTCCGCGGGCAGTCCGCCAGCACGGGCGACGCCGCACTGCGCTTCTCGATCCAGTCGATCTCCAAGGTGTTCGTGTTCGCGCTGGTCTGCCATGCATTGGGACACGCGGAGGTCTCGCGGCGGGTCGGCGTCAACAACACGGGTCTCCCGTTCAACTCGGTGATGGCGATCGAGCTGAGCGACGGCGACCCGAGGAATCCGCTGGTCAACGCGGGCGCGATCACGACGACGGGGCTCGCGCCGGGGGCGACCGCCGCGGAGAAGTGGACGTTCATCCAGGACGGCCTCTCGCGCTTCGCGGGGCATCCGCTCGAGCTCGACGACGAGGTCTACGCGTCGGAGGCCGCGACGAATCAGCGCAACATGGCCATCGCCCGGCTGCTGCAGAGCTACGGGCGGATCGACGTCGACCCGATCGAGACAACGGACGTGTACACGAAGCAGTGCTCGCTCCTCGTCTCGACGGAGGACCTCGCTGTGATGGCGGCGACGCTCGCGAACGGCGGGACCAACCCCGTCACCCGCGAGCAGGTGATCGACGCGGCGGTCTGCCGGGACACCCTCGCGGTGATGGCCACCTCGGGGCTCTACGAGTTCTCGGGCGACTGGCTGTTCGAGGTGGGGGTGCCGGGCAAGAGCGGCGTCTCGGGCGGCATCATCACCGTCGCGCCGGGCAAGGGCGGGCTCGGCACGTTCTCGCCGCGGCTCGACCCGGCTGGGAACAGCGTGCGCGGCCAGCGCGCCGCGCGCTTCCTCTCCCATGCGCTCGGGCTCGACGTGTTCGCCTCGAAACCGTTCGATCCCGCCGGCGCCTGACGTACGCGCATCCGGCTCGGAAATCAACGGGAGCGTGCCGAACTTGCTAGTTCCGTGAACTAGTTGTTCGATGGGTCAGGCCGCAGATCCGCCGCGGCACCCGACAGAAGGCAGCCATGACCGACGCGAGCGCAGAGACCCAGGAGCCGGTGGAATTCCCGGACGACGAATACGCCTATGGCGGCTACACCGTGCGCCTGGTCCCGGTGCCGGATGCGCGCGGGACGTGGCGCGTGGAGAACGACGAGCGGTACTTCGGTCTCGTCACCCTGGCGGACCCGGTGAACGGCGACCCCGGCGTGCACTTCGCCAGCCGCTTCCCGGGCGAGGAGGACATCCCGCCGACCACGGTCGACAGCGACTGGACGAAAGCGGTGCAGTTCCTGATCGACGCCAAGGACTGACCGGTACTGCGTGACCGGCCGGGCGCGCGCATCCGGCCTGTCGTCACGGCTGGTCGGGTGACGACACCCTCGTCTTGATCGCGCCCTGCGCCGCGCCGGAGCCCGCGATCCCACCGCCGCGCCCCCGCAGCACGAACGCGACCCCGACGGCGACGACGGCGCCGGCGATGGGTCCGGCCACGTACACCCAGTACGCCGTGAAGTCCCCGGCGACGAGGTCGGGGCCGAAGGTGCGGGCCGGGTTCATCGACGCCCCCGAGATCGGGCTGCCCCACAGCCCGGCCAGGATGATGTACGCGCCTACTCCGAACGCGCCGACGATGCCCACGTTCTGCGCTCCGGAGGCGGTGCCCAGGATGACGCTGACCAGCCCGAACGTCAGCACGAGCTCCATGACGAAGGCGATGCCGTCGGCGTAGCCTTTCGCCGGGTAGTTCGAGCCGGCCGACGCCGAGACGGGGAGCACCGCCGTCAGGAACCAGGCGGCGAGCGAGGCTCCGGCGAGCTGGACGATGATGTAGCCGGGCACGCGCGCCCAGGGGAAGTCGCCGCGCAGCGCGAACGCGATGCTCACCGCCGGGTTGAGGTGCGCGCCCGAGACCTTGCCCATGAACAGGATGATGGCGAACACCATCAGTCCGGGAGCGACGACGGCATCGGTGCGCGTGATGGTGTTCGCAAAGGCTTGCCCCATCATCCCGCCGCCCGCGGCGACGAGCACGAGGAAGAACGTCCCCAGCAGCTCGGAGAACAGCCGCCGCCATTCCTGGGACGAATCGTGGAAATCCTCGATGGACTGATCGATGCTCACCGGGAGGTGCAGGATCCGGCCATGCACCAGGTCCGACAGCACCGTGCCCGCAGGCTTGTCCAGCTCGCGTTCCTCTGTCATCCCGTCACGGTAGCGGCCGCTGAGCGATCTGCGATCACCCGGAAAGGATGATGTCTGCCGGCCGCCGCGCGGCGGGGTGGCTGGGAATCGCGGCCCGCCCGTAGCGCCTCGAGAATTTGCTAGCTAAGCTAGTTATATGCCGTCCTAGGAGGCGCAGCTCGATGAAGAAACCGCAGAACATCCGGGTCGTGGAGTACGACCGAATCGGTGGAGTCGAGGTGCTGGAACTCCGCGAGCATCCGGTGCCGGAGCCAGGGGACGGGCAGGTGCTCGTCGAGGTGATCGCCGCCGGGATCAACCACATCGAGGCGTTCATCCGCGCCGGCCGCGAGCCCGAGGTGCGCACGCCCTTCCCGCGACGGCAGGGCAGCGACTTCGCCGGGATCGTCGTCGCGATCGGGCCGGGCGTCGCGGGATTCCGGCCGGGCGCCGACGTCGTCGGGCACGTGTCGGCGGGAGCCCATGCGACGCACGTGCTCGTCGCCGCCGATGCCCTCGTCGCCAAGCCGAAGGCGCTCGCCTGGGAGGTCGCGGGCAGCCTGTATCTGGCCGGCGTCTGCGCCCTCGACACCCTCGACGAGCTCCGGATCGGCGTCGGAGACACGCTCGTCGTCTCGGCGGCCGCCGGCGGGGTCGGCAGCATCGAGACGCAGCTCGCGAAGCGCGCGGGTGCGACCGTGATCGGCACGTGCGGCGAGCGCAACTTCGACTACCTGCGCCAGCTCGGGATCAAGCCGGTGCTGTACGGCCCGGGAATCGCCGACCGCATCCGCGCCGTCGCGCCCGGGGGCGTGACAGCCTTCATCGACAACTTCGGCCAGGACGGCCGAGCGCTCGCCGACGAGCTCGGCGTCCCGTCGGCGCGGTACCGGTCGAGCGAAGACCGGAGGCAGCGCGAACTGGCCGCGCTCGACGACGATCCGGAGGCGCGCGAGCGGTCGACGCGCCAGCTCGCGCGCATCGTGACGCTCGCCGCCGAACACGCGATCACGGTGCTGATCTCCGGCTTCTATCCGCTGGACGACATCCGTGGCGCGTTCGACGACCTCGAGAAGCTGCACGCCCGCGGCAAGATCGTGCTCGGCACCCGGCCGGTGTCGCCCTTCCGGGTGCTCAAGGCGCGTGACGTCGCCGACGCCCGCGCGTGAGCGGGCCGCTCGGGCCCTGGCTGGAAGGGTGAACACGCAGATGAGTGCCGTATTCTTCTGGAGACGGCACCGGGCCGTCCTGACTGAGCCGAATGATCGGAGAACATGACCGCTGGTAGCGCCGCGACCCACAATTTCTCGCTGGAGCCGACAACCGAACCCGACGGAGAATTCGGGCCGTCGAGCGGAGCGGGGACCGTCTCGAGATCGTGGCCGACCACGCACAATCGAACCGACGTCGTGGTGCGCAAGGGCGTGGCCCGCCTGGTCAATACGACGCTCACGCCGCATCAGGCCCTCGTCGAAGACCTCCTCTTCATCGGTGACGTGCTGACCGCCGCCGGCATCGACTTCCTCTTGGTGCGCGGCAACGACGAGCGCCCGGTCATCGCGCTCGACCAGTCCCTCAAGGGCCGTCTCACGGAGGTCCTGGCCGACGCCTGCGCCGACGAACCGCTCTACTCCAAGACGATCGACGGCAAAGACGCCCGGCCGGTACTGGTGAGCTCGGGTTCGCTGTCGCCCAAGCGCAAGGCCCGCATCTTCCGTCTCTACCGCCCGCGGATCGAACCGGTCGGCGGACTCAGCTACGGCGCGTCCACCGGCATCGAGGTGCAGTTGTGGCGATTCGGCGACGACGTGATCGACTGCCCGGTGGAGAACTCGCTCACCCGGCGCCTGCTGCCGAAGGCGGAGGCCGTGCGCGCGACCGTCGACCTGTACGGCCGCACCTGGAACACACTGCGCGGGATGTTCGACCCGCACGCCTCCGACGTGCGCTTCGACATCGACATCGTGTTCTCGTGGGTCGACGGAACGGACCTCGAGTTCCAGCGGGCACGCGCGAAGCGGATGCAGAACTACGTGGTCGGCGAAGGCGACGACTCGGAGGCGCGGTTCCGGCAGATCAACGAGCTGAAGTTCGCGCTGCGATCGATCTACCTGTTCGCCCCCTGGATCCGGCAGATCTTCATCATGACGGACTCGCCGCGTCCGGCGTGGCTCGACGAGCATCCGTCGGTGCGCATCGTGCGGAGCGAGGAGTTCTTCGACGACCCCGAGGCGCTGCCGACCCACAATTCGCACGCCATCGAGAGCCGACTGCACCACATCGAGGGGCTCAGCGAGCACTTCCTGTACTCGAACGACGACATGTTCTTCGGGCGGCCGGTGCAGCCGAGCATGTTCTTCTCGCCGGGTGGCGTCACCAAGTTCATCGAGGCGCAGACCCGCATCGGGCTCGGGGAGAACGACCCGGCGCGCAGCGGGTTCGAGAACTCCGCCCGCGTGAACCGCCGCCTGCTCTGGGAGCGGTTCGGCCGCGTCATCACGCGTCACCTCGAGCACACGGCGGCGCCGTTGCGCACGAGCGTGCTGTACGAGCTGGAGCGGGCGTTCCCGGAGGACTTCGAACGCACGCAGCGCAGCCAGTTCCGCGCGAGCACCGACATCTCGGTCACCAACTCGCTGTACCACTACTACGCGCTGATGACCGGCCGCGCCGTTCAGCAGGACAGCGCAGAGGTGCTCTACGTCGACACGACATCGCGTGCGGGGCTGGGGATGCTGCCGGGGATGCTCAAGAAGCGCGACGTCGACCTGTTCTGTCTCAACGACGGGAGCTTCCCGGAGGTGTCGGCCGATGAGCGCACGGCCGTCGTCACGGAGTTCCTCGAGCGCTACTATCCGATCGCGGCGCCGTGGGAGAAACCGGCAGAGGTCGGGGCGGCCGAACCCGAGGTCTCCGCTCTGGCGTGACGTCCGGCCGGATGCTCAGGCGGGCGTCGCCGCAAGCGTCGCGAGCGCCGGGTCGTCCACGAGGGCGAGCGCGGGTTCGACGGCATGCGTCGTCGCGGCCGCAGGCGGGATGACGATGCCCGAGCGTTCGAGCCGGCCGGCCGACTCCTCCGGCGTCACGTAGCTCACGGTCGGGTAGTGCCCGATCGGGACGACCGAGTGCAGCACGGTCGAGCCGAACACGTGCACGAGATTGAAGGCCTGGGCGCCGTCGCGGCCGCGGGTGCCGCCGGCCGCGACGTTGAGATCCTGGGTGTAGCAGGTCGCGGAGGCGACGGAGACCGGGATCCCCGCGAAGGTCGCGTTCGTCGAGTAGTGCAGGTGCCCGGCGATGATGCTGCGGACATCCGAGCCCTCGAGCACCTCGGCGAGCGACCACTGGTCGCGCAGCTCGACGGAGACGGCCAGGTCGAGCACACTCGGCACGGGCGGGTGGTGCATGGCCAGGATGGTGCCGTGCGGCGCGGGGCTCGCGAGCTCTTCGGCGAGCCAGTCGAGCTGGGCCTCCGTGACCTCGCCGTGGTGGGCGCCGGGGACGGTCGAGTCGAGGGTGATCACACGCAGGCCGGCGACGTCGGTGACGCGATCGACGGGCGCCATCGAGGGGGCGAGCCCGAGCAGTTCGGAACGGAAGGCGGCGCGGTTGTCGTGGTTGCCCATCACCCAGATGACCTGGGTGCCCATGCGGGCGGCGGCGGGCTCGACGATGCTGCGGAGCTTCGCATAGGCGGCCGGATCGCCCTTGTCGGCGAGGTCCCCGGTGAAGACGATCGCGTCGGGCCGGGCGCCCGCCTCCTCGAACTCCTCGAAGAGCCGGCGGAGGTGCGCGTCCGCGTCGACCTTGTCGTAGAGCAGGCGGTCCCCGGTGATGAGGTGGGTGTCGCTCAGGTGGAGGAGGAAATGGCTGGGCCGGGGGTACTCCGCGATTCGCGTGGCCTGCGCCTGCGTGCTCATGGCGACATCCCATCAGGTGTTTCTGAACGGGAAGTGGACAAACGCCCGCGAGTTGCAAGGCCGATCGGTGAATCGGCGGGGTGCGGGACAGGGATTGCTGGTCGTCGGTCAGTGCGCCGAGACGAGTTCGGATGCCGAGACGGCGGTGGCGTAGCTGCCGGCGAGAGCGGCCATGAAGGCCGCGTGCACGCTTGCGCCGGAAACGACGGTGTCGCCGAATTCCAGGTCGGGCGCCGCGCAGGCGTCGTGCACGACCGTCACGGAGAAACCGAGATCGGACGCGGCGCGCACCGTGGCGTCGACGCACATGCTCGACATCATGCCGAGCACGACGACATCATCGATGCCCGCCCCGCGCAGCGTGGACTCGAGGGGCGTGCCGAGGAACGCATTCGGCTCGGCCTTCCGGATGATCGTCTCGCCCGCGAGCGGCGTGACCGATGGGTGGATCTCGACGCCGGCGGTGCCCGGGCGCATGAACGTCGCATCCGGCGCGTCCCAGATGTGCTGGATGTGCAGCACGGCGTCGCCGGCCGCTCGGAAGGCGTCGAGCACGGTCGCGGCGTTGGCCGCCGCTGCCTCCGGCTCGACGAGCGGGAAGGCGCCACCGGGGAAGTAGTCGTTCTGGATGTCGACGATCACGAGTGCGCGGGACATGGAGCCTTTCAGTCGAGATCGTCGATCGTCAGCGGGATCGTGGCGATGTAGGGGTACGACGGCATGGGGGAGCCGTCGGTGTCGTCGTCGAGTTCGTAGATGTCGTACGCGAGCGCGCCGCCGAACGTGGTGGCCACCCTGATCTGGCCGGGCGGGCATCCGCCGATCAGGGGCACGACCACGACGCTGTCCAGCGTCTGGCCGTCTTCGTAGAAGAGGGCTGCTTCGATGGTTCGCTGCGAGGCGTCCATGCGGCGGAGCCTACGCCCGCGCGGGCGCACCGCCGTGGACGCGCGCCGCGCGTCGTTCTTCGGCAGCTCTCGGCGCGATGCTCTGGCCGTGTCGTGCTCGCGGGAAAGGCTTGTACATCGTTGTAGGGTTCCAACTGAACTGAGGAGGGCTCGTGGCGGTCACGCTGCACGACGTCGCGCGGGCGGCGGGGGTGTCGATCAAGACGGTTTCGAACGTCATCAACGATTACCCGCACATCCGCGAATCCACGCGCGCACGGGTGCTCGAGGCCATCGCCGAGCTCGGGTACCAGCCGAACCTCTCGGCCAGGGGGCTGCGGTCGGGGCGCACGGGAGCGATCAGCCTGATCATCCCGGACCTCAAGAACGCCTACTTCGCAGAGCTGGCCGACGCGGTCATGCGGGCGGCCGGCGAGCACGATCTGGTCGTGATGATCCAGCAGAGCGGCGGGATGCGCGAGCGCGAGCTGGAGGTGCTCCACGGTCCCCGGATGCGCATGGTCGACGGCGTGCTGTTCAGCGTTCTCGCCCTCGGCCAGGACGACGCCCACCTGCTCGACATCCCCACGCCCCTGGTGATGCTCGGCGAGCGGATCTTCAACGGACCCGCCGACCATGTGACGATGAAGAACGTCGAGGCATCGCGCGCGGCGACCGAGCACCTGATCGGGCTGGGCTGCCGCCGCATCCTGGCCTTCGGGGCCCACGAGAACGAGGTCATCGGATCGGCCGGCCTCCGGCTGACCGGCTACAAGCAGGCGATCGAGGCGGCGGGCCGCCCCCTCGACGAGTCGCTGATCGTCAACGTGGGCAACTGGCACCGCTCCGACGGTGCGGAGGCGATGCGTGCGGCGCTCGCGCGCGGGCTGCAGTTCGACGGTCTCGTGGCGTTCAACGACTCGATCGCGCTCGGTGCGATGCGCGTGCTGCAGGAAGCGGGCATCCGGATCCCCGAGGACGTCGCGGTGATCGGCTTCGACGACATCGACGAGACGCGGTACTCCCTGCCGTCGCTGTCGACGATCGATCCGGGGCGCGAGGAGATCGCCAGGACGGCCGTATCTGTGCTGATGGAACGCATAGCCGACCCCGCCTCTGAGCGCCCACCGCGCGAATACGAGGCTGACTTCCGGGTCGTCGTCCGCGAGTCGACGATGGGCCGCGCGAGCTGACGTATTCGTTCTGCGCCGATTCTTGACATCGGCGGCGGCGACTCGCCATGATGTATCTACAACGTTTACCTACAACGTTGTAGATCGCCTCTCGCAGGCGAGCAACCCCATGCACACAACGGCGTCAGCAGGTGGCATCCACCGGTACAGGAGACGTCGGCTCCACCGTGGAGCGAAGCAGACAAAGGTGTCTTGCACACCGCGAAAGGAACTGAAATGAAACGGCTCCTCGCAGCGGGCGTCGCGCTCGCAGCCGTCGCCATCGGGCTGACCGGATGCTCGGGCAGTGACGCATCCAGTTGCCAGAACAAGATCGTCAATCCCGACGCCACCCAGGTCACCATGTGGGCCTGGTACCCGGAGTTCGAACCGGTCGTCGACCTCTTCAACAACAGCCACGACGACGTGCAGATCTGCTGGACGAACGCGGGCGCCGGCAACGACGAGTACACGAAGTTCTCGACGGCCACAGAGGCGGGTTCCGGTGCACCCGACGTCGTCATGCTCGAGACGGAGGTCGTTCCGAGCTACATCGCGCAGGGGGCGATCGAGAACCTCAGCAAGCTCGGCGCCGACAAGGTCAAGGACAACTACTCGGAGGGCGCCTGGTCCGACGAGTCGAGCAACGGCTCCGCCTACGCGATCCCGGTCGACGGCGGTCCCGTCGGCATGCTGTACCGCCAGGACATCCTCGACACGTACGGCATCGCCGTTCCCACGACGTGGGAGGAGTACGCCGCGGCGGCGCAGAAGCTCAAGGACGCCGGTTCGACGTCGAAGCTGACCAACTTCCCCGGCAACGGCCGCTCGTACCAGCAGGCACTGTTCGCCCAGGCCGGTTCCGCCCCGTACACGGTGTCGAGCAAGACCGATGTCTCGGTCAAGCTGAACGACGAGCCCAGCAACAAGGTGCTCAGCTACTGGAACGACCTCGTGCAGAAGAAGCTCGTCGGAACCGAGGACGCCTCGACCACCGACTACAACACCCACCTGGTCGACGGGACCTACGCCAGCGTCATCGCGGCGGCGTGGCTGCCCGGCTATCTCAAGGGCTTCACCGGCGCCGACAAGAACGCGGTCTGGCGTGCAGCACCGCTTCCGCAGTGGAAGGGCGCGGCCGCGACACAGGTCAACATCGGCGGTTCGGCCTTCGCCGTGAGCAGCCAGGCCAAGGACAAGAAAGCGGCAGCCGAGGTCGCCATGGGCATCTTCGGCACCGAAGCGGCGTGGAAGCTCGGAATCGAGAAGGCGGCACTGTTCCCGCTGTGGAAGCCGATCCTCACGTCGGACTACTTCCAGAATCTCCAGTACCCGTTCTTCGGCGGCCAGGAGATCAACAAGGATGTCTTCCTCACCGCGGCGACGGACTACAAGGGCTTCCAGTTCAGCCCGTTCCAGAACCTCGCGTACGACAAGCTCACCGAGGCGATCAACGCGACCAACAAGGGCAAGAAGTCGCCGTCTGAGGCGCTCGACACCTATCAGAAGGCCGTCGTCGACTACGCCAAGGGCCAGGGCTACACCGTCGCTCAGTGACCGGATGCGCGGTGGGGCCGGGCGATCGCTCGGCCCCACCGCGCACCAGCCCCTGGCAACCCCTGGCACTCAGAAAGGATTGACCATGGCCGATACGGCCCTCGCTCCCTCGCTCGTCGACGCGCGACCGCGCCGACGTCGGCGTGATCCCGTCGCAACGCGGCGCGCCCGCTGGGGATGGTACTTCGTCGCACCGTTCGCGGTGTTCCTCACGCTCTTCCTCATCATCCCGCTGGTCTACGCCTTCGTGCTCAGCATGCAGAACAAGACCGTCGCGACGGGCAACCAGTGGGTGTGGTTCGACAACTACGCGAAGGCGTTCAGCGACCCGCTGTTCCTGCAGGGTGTCGGGCTCGTCGTCGGCTTCTCGCTGGTGCTGATCCCGATCCAGATGCTGGTCTCGCTCGTCGCGGCCCTGCTCCTGGATTCGCTCGCTTCACGGTTCTCGCGCTTCTCGCGGCTGATGATCTTCGTGCCCTATGCGGTACCGGCCGTCATCGGCGCACTGATGTGGGGCTTCCTCTACAGCCCGAGCTTCGGGCCGGCGGCCGAGATCTTCGGCTGGTTCGGGTTGGACGCGCCGAACTTCTTCTCCGACGGCAACATCTTCGGCAGCCTGGTGAACATCGTCACCTGGCAGTGGGCCGGCTACTACATGATCATCCTGTACGCGGCGTTGCAGGGCGTCGATCCGTCGATCTACGAAGCGGCGCGCGTCGACGGTGCGAATGCGTGGCAGACCGCCGTGCGCATCAAGATCCCGATGATCTCGTCGGCGCTGGTGCTGATCCTCGTGTTCGCCCTGATCGGCACGCTGCAATTCTTCACGGAGCCGCAGATCCTCCGCGGCCTCGCGTCCGGCTCGATCACCGCCAGCTACACCCCGAACATCTATGCGTACACGCTGGCGTTCTCCTACCACCAGTTCAACTACGCGTCGGCGATCTCGTTCGCGCTCGGTCTCGTCGTCTTCATCGGGTCGTACATCTTCATGTTCGCCACCCGCAAGAGAAGTGGATTCATGTCATGACAACCGCAACCGCACCCGCGCGAACGCGACGACGCGCACAGCCGGGGCACACCCGCGACCTCCGCACGGGGCGGCGTCTCGTTCCCCACCTGATCCTCGCCGCCTTCATCATCTATTTCGCCCTGCCGTTCTGGTGGCTCATCGTCGCCAGCACCAAGAGCCAGCAGAACCTGTTCGACGGCTCGACCAGCCCGCTGTGGTTCGCCGGCGACTTCGACCTCTTCTCGAACATCGGGTCGCTCTTCAGCTACTCGGGCGGCCTCTACCTGCGCTGGCTCGGCAACTCCTTCCTGTACGCGCTCGCCGGCGGCATCGGTGCCACGGTCATCTCGGTGCTGGCCGGCTACGGATTCGCGCAGTACGCGTTCCGGGGGCGCACCGCGTTCTTCGCCATCGTGCTGGGCTCCGTGATGGTGCCCGCGACCGCACTCGTCATCCCGCTCTTCGTGCTGATGAGCGGGGCGCATCTGACGAACACCGTCTGGGCCGTCATCCTGCCGTCGATGCTCAACCCCTTCGCGGTGTACCTGATGAAGGTGTACGCGCAGGATGCGATCCCGAGCGAGATGCTCGACGCGGCCAGGGTGGACGGCGCAGGGGAGATCCGCATCTTCGCGACCGTCGCGCTCCCGCTGCTGCGCCCCGCGCTCGTCACGGTGCTGCTGCTGTCGATCGTCGGCACCTGGAACAACTTCTTCCTGCCCCTGGTGATGTTCTCCAATCCGCAGCTGTTCCCCGTGACGGTCGGACTCGGCGCATTGCAGGCACAGGCTCAGGTGAACACGGGTGGACAATCCTTGTGGAACCTCGTGATCACGGGAGCACTCATCTCGATCATCCCGCTGGTGGTGTCTTTCCTCACCCTGCAGCGCTACTGGCAGGGCGGCCTCTCCATCGGCAGCGTCAAGTAGCCGCCGGCTCCTCCGATCCATCGATCCCACCCAGAAAGTAAGGAAACAGAACCCATGCCAAACGCCTCCGTGGCCCTCGATCGCGGTGCCGTGGTCGCTCCCGTCAACCGCCGGCTCTTCGGCTCGTTCGTCGAGCATCTCGGCCGCTGCGTGTACGACGGGATCTACGAACCAGGGCACCCGACGGCCGACGAAGACGGTTTCCGCCGCGACGTGGTCGACCTCGTGCGCGAGCTCGGCTCGTCGACCATCCGCTACCCCGGCGGCAACTTCGTCTCGGGATACAAGTGGGAGGACGGCATCGGCCCGCGCGAGGACCGCCCGGTGCGCCGCGATCTCGCCTGGCACTCGCTCGAGTCGAACCAGGTCGGCGTCGACGAGTTCGCCCGCTGGTGCGCGCTCACCGGATCCGAGCTCATGATGGCCGTCAACCTCGGAACGCGCGGCATCGCAGAGGCCTTGGACCTGCTCGAGTACACCAACCACCCGTCGGGAACCGCGCTCAGCGATCTGCGCATCGCCAACGGCGCGACGGAACCGTACGACATCCGGATGTGGTGCCTCGGCAACGAGATGGACGGCCCCTGGCAGCTGGGCCACATGAACGCAGAGGACTACGGAAAGCTCGCCGCGCGCACCGCCTCCGCGATGAAGATGGTCGACAAAGACCTGGAGCTCGTGGTCTGCGGATCGTCGGGCTCCGGGATGCCGACCTTCGGCGAGTGGGAGCGCGTGGTGCTCGAGCACAGTTACGAGAACGTCGACTTCGTCAGCTGCCACGCCTACTACCAGGAGCGCAAGGGCGACCTCGGCTCGTACCTCGCGTCGTCGCTCGACATGCAGTACTTCATCGAGACGGTCGTCGCGACGGCCGACCACGTGAAGCACAAGCTGAAGAGCAAGAAGACCATCAACCTCTCGTTCGACGAGTGGAACATCTGGTACCTCGACGAGCACCAGGCCTCCGACGAGGTCAACGACGAGTGGCGGTTCGCCCCCCGTCAGCTCGAGGACGTGTACTCGGTGGCGGATGCCGTGGTGCTGGGCAACCTGCTGATCACGCTGCTCAAGAACAGCGATCGCGTGACCTCGGCGAGTCTCGCCCAGCTGGTCAACGTCATCGCGCCGATCATGACCGAGCCGGGCGGCGACGCCTGGCGGCAGACGACGTTCTTCCCGTTCTCCGTCACCAGCCGGCTGGCGGAGGGCGTCGTGGTTCGCCCGTCGATCTCGGCAGGAACGTACGAGACCGAGGTCTACGGCACCGCTTCGCTGCTCGACTCGGTCGCCACCTTCGATGAGGAGTCGGGCCGCAGCGCCGTCTTCCTGGTGAACCGCAGCCAGACCGAATCGCTCACCGTGACGGTGGATGCGCGGAGCTTCGACGCGGCTCGGATCACCGAGGCGGTCTCGCTCCACGACGACGACGTGTACGCGAAGAACACCCACGAGGACCAGAACCGCGTGGGACTGACGGCCAACGAGTCGGCCGCGCTCGCCGACGGCGTGCTCACGGTCACGCTGCCGCCGGTCTCCTGGACGGCCGTCGCGCTGACGCGCTGAGCAGTTTCCGTCGTTCCGTTCCGTTCCGTTCCGTTCTAGTTTCGTTGAGGGGCGGCGAAGGCAGCCAAAACCGCCGTTTTGGCTGCCTTAGCCGCCCCTCAACTAGCTAAGAGTGGGAGCGGGGCCCGTGCTGCTGCGCACGACGAGGCGCGTCGGCATGCTCGAGAGCGCTGCCGGCTCCGGGTGCGACTCGATCTCGGCGATGAGCAGCTCGACGGCGCGACGTCCGGTGGCCTCGAACTCCTGGTGGATGGTCGTCAGGGGCGGCCAGAACGAGTCCGACTCGGCCATGTCGTCGAAGCCGACGACGCTCACGTCTTCGGGGACGCGGCGTCCGTTCTCGTGCAGGGCGCGCAGCACGCCGAGCGCCATCTGATCGTTCGCCGCGAACACGGCGGTGATCTCCGGACGCGCGGCGATCGTCAGCCCGTGCTCGTAGCCGGCCGTCGTCGACCAGTCGCCCTGCATGAGCTCGGGCACGACGCGGCCGTTCTCCTCCAGCACGGAGCGCCAGGTCTGCGCGCGGCGGGTGGCCGAATAGGAGTCGGCGGGCCCGGCGATGTGCCACACAGTCGAGTGGCCGAGAGAGAGCAGATGCTCGGTCGCGAGGCGCGCGCCCTGGGCCTGGTCGGTGTCGACCTGCGGGTAGTCGCTGCGCTCGGTGGAGTCGATGACGACCACGGAGAGTCCCGGCGGCAGTTCCACATCCGCTCGATCGATGATGTGCGCCTCGATGACGATGATGATGCCGTCGACGGCGAGCCCGAGCAGTCGCGAGAACGCGACGCTGACGTCTTTCTGCGTCGGCTTCTCGACGGGCACGACGTTGATCGAATAGCCGGCGGTCGCCGCGGAGACCGCGATGGCGTCGAGCGTGCGCATATTGCCGTAGGAGGAGAGCGTGAACATGATCACGCCGAGGCTGCGGAAGTGTCCGGAGCGCAGAGCACGCGCGGCGCGGTTGGGACGGTAGCCGAGCTCCTGCATCGAGCGGAGCACCCGATCACGCGTGGCGGCCTCGACGTTGGTGAGGCCGTTGGCCACCCGGGAGACGGTCTGGGTGGAGACCCCGGCGAGTCCGGCGACGTCGGCCAGCGATGGTCCGCGGCGCGCCCGCGCCGACTGCGGCGACGGTGCGCCGATCACGGGTTCGGTCATGCCGGTGGCTCTTCTCTCCATTGTGCGGGCCAGGTTTCATACTCTCGCAGATCCGCGTTCGGGTTGCGTCATGTTGACGTCAACATGCTATGGTACCCGAAACGATGTTGACGTGAACATCGAGGTTCGACAAGGAAGCTGCCATGACAACGACGTCCGTCCCCACGGCATCGCCCACCCTGGTCAAGCGCAGGCGTGAACGCCGCGATTGGCGCGGCTGGGCATTCGTGGCCCCGTTCATGATCGTGTTCGTGCTGATGATCATCGTGCCGGTGGTCTACGCGATCTATCTCAGCTTCTTCCGCGAGCAGCTGATCGGCGGCAACGTCTTCGCCGGGCTGCAGAACTACGTGCAGGTCTTCACCGACGAGAAGTTCTGGAACGGCTTCCTCCGTGTCACGGTCTTCCTCGTGGTGCAGGTGCCGATCATGCTGGTCCTGTCGCTCAGCGCGGCACTCGCGATCGACAGCGCACGGCTGCACGGCGCGGGCTTCTTCCGCATCGCGATCTTCCTGCCGTACGCCGTTCCCGGTGTCGTGGCCGCGCTCATCTGGGGCTTCATCTACGGCGACCAGTTCGGTCTGACCGCCAGCGTGAACAACCTGCTCGGCACCCACCTCGCACCGCTCAGCGGCGGCTGGATCCTCGCCTCGATCGGCAACATCGTCACCTGGGAGTTCATGGGCTACAACATGCTCATCTTCTACGCGGCCCTCCGCACCATCCCCACCGAGCTCTACGAGGCGGCAGAGATCGACGGAGCCGGCGCCTTCCGCACCGTGTTCAGCATCAAGATCCCGGCTCTGCGCGGTGCGATCGTGATCGCCACGATCTTCTCGATCATCGGCAGCTTCCAGCTCTTCAACGAGCCCAACCTGCTCAAGGTGCTCGCACCGAACGCGATCACCAGCTTCTTCACACCCAACATGTACGCCTACAACCTGTCGTTCGCCGGCCAGCAGTTCAACTACGCGGCCACGGTGGCGATCGTCATGGGTGTGATCACCGCGGTCATCGCCTACATCGTCCAGCTCCGCGGCACCAGACAGGAGAACCGCTGATGGCCACCATCGCCCCCATCGCCCCGAGCGCCGACAAGCCCCGCCGGGCGAACCGCTCCTCGATGCCGCGCGGCAACCGTCGCGCCCCGCGTGCGCGCAAGTCGATCGTGCTCACGATCGTCATGGTCGTCTTCGTGATCTACTCGCTCGTTCCGCTCGCCTGGCTCATCATCAACGCGACCAAGGACCAGCCGAGCCTGTTCTCGTCGTTCGGTCTCTGGTTCGGCGACGGCTTCTCGCTGTTCAAGAACATCGGCGACACCCTCACCTACCGCGACGGCATCTTCGTCAAGTGGCTCGGCAACACGCTGCTCTACGTGATCGTGGGCGCCGGCGGCGCCACCCTGTTGGCGACGGTCGCCGGCTACGGGCTCGCGAAGTACAAGTTCCCCGGCAAGCGCGCGGTGTTCGCCGTGGTGCTCGGAGCGGTCGCGGTGCCGGGTACGGCGCTCGCGGTGCCGACCTTCCTGCTCTTCAGCCAGGTCGGCCTGACCAACACCCCGTGGGCGGTCATCCTGCCCTCGCTGATCAGCCCGTTCGGCCTCTACCTCATCTGGACCTACACGGTCGACGCCGTTCCCACCGAGCTCCTCGAGGCGGCGCGGATGGACGGGGCCGGCGAGTTCCGCACCTTCTTCACGATCTCGCTGCGGCTGCTCACACCCGGCATCGTGACCGTGCTCCTGTTCGCCATCGTGGCGACCTGGAACAACTACTTCCTGCCGCTGATCATGCTGAGCGACCCGCAGTGGTACCCGCTCACCGTCGGCCTCAGCCAGTGGAGCGCCCAGGCCACCGGCGTCTCCGCCCAGCCGATCTACAACCTGGTCATCACCGGGTCCCTCCTGACGATCGTCCCGATCGTCGTCGCCTTCCTCTTCCTGCAGCGGTACTGGCAGTCGGGGTTGAGCGCCGGAAGCGTCAAGCAGTGACGGGAGAACACTGCTCGATCTGCACACCTCCCTCCCTGGGCGTCCTGCCCGTCCTCATCCCGAAGAAGTGAAAGGAACACCATGAACAGCAAGTCACGCTCGGCGAGCGTGCTGCGGAGGGTCGCGACCGCGATCGCCGCGAGTGCCGTGCTCGGCGCCACCCTGGTCGCCTGCTCCAGCGGCGGCGGCTCCACCGCGAGCGGCAGCGCCTCCGACATCGAGGCGGCCCTCAAAAAGGGCGGCACGATCACGTACTGGTCGTGGACCCCGTCGGCCGAGGCGCAGGTCGCCGCGTTCGAGAAGGAGTACCCGAAGGTCAAGGTCAATCTGGTCAACGCCGGCACCAACACCACCGAGTACACCAAGCTGCAGAACGCCATCAAGGCCGGCTCCGGTGCACCCGACGTCGCGCAGGTCGAGTACTACGCCATCCCGCAGTTCGCGCTCGGCGACGCCCTGGTCGACCTCAAGTCGTACGGCTTCGACTCGCTCAAGTCGGACTACAGCACCGGCCCGTGGAACTCGGTCAACATCAACGGCGGCCTCTACGGCCTTCCGCAGGACTCGGGCCCCATGGCGCTGTTCTACAACAAGACGGTGTTCGACAAGTACGGCCTGACGGTCCCGAAGACCTGGGACGAGTACGTCGCCGACGCGAAGAAGCTGCACGCGGCCGACCCGACGAAGTACATCACCAGCGACTCCGGCGACTCGGGCTTCACGACCAGCATGATCTGGCAGGCCGGCGGCCGCCCGTTCTCGTCCGACGGCACGAACGTGTCGATCAACCTGCAGGACGAGGGCACCAAGAAGTGGACGTCCACCTGGAACCAGCTGGTCGAGGGCAAGCTGCTGTCGACCATCCCGGGCTGGAGCGACGACTGGTACAAGGCGCTCGGCAACGGCACTATCGCGACCCTCGTGACCGGCGCCTGGATGCCCGGCGTGCTCGAGTCCTCGGTGAAGGACGCCTCCGGCGCCTGGCGCGTCGCCCCGATGCCCACGTATGACGGCACCGCGGCGAACGCCGAGAACGGCGGCGGCGGCCAGGTCGTGCTCAAGCAGAGCAAGAACCCGGCGCTCGCGGCCGGCTTCCTCAAGTGGCTGAACAACAGCTCGAGCTCTGTCAAGGTGTTCCTGGCGTCGGGCGGATTCCCCTCCACCACGGCCGACCTGAACTCCAAGGACTTCCTCGCGACCGCTCCCGAGTACTTCGGCGGCCAGAAGATCAACGAGGTGCTGGTCGACGGTGCGAAGAACGTGTCGAGCGGCTTCCAGTACCTGCCGTTCCAGGTTTACGCCAACAGCATCTACGGTGACACCGTCGGGCAGGCGTACGCCTCGAACAGCGACCTCAACGCCGGCCTGACGGCGTGGCAGAAGTCGCTCGTGGACTACGGAAACCAGCAGGGCTTCAAAGTCACCAGCAAGTAGAACCGTGCAGTGGGCGTGGCCGGCCGGAACCGATCCGGCCGGCCACGTTCGCTCTGCACCCAGGCAGCAGCATCAGCACCATCACCAGCGGCAGCAGTATCAGCACTGAGGAGATCCACCGCATGTCCACGTTCGAGATCGCCGGCGACGACTTCGTTCTCGACGGAGAGCCCTTCCGCATCCTGTCGGGGGCCATCCACTACTTCCGCGTCCACCCCGACGACTGGGCGGACCGCATCCGCAAGGCGCGCCTGATGGGACTCAACACCATCGAGACGTACGTGCCGTGGAACGCGCACGAACCGCATCCGGGCGAGTGGGATGTGTCGGGTCGCCTGGATCTCGCCCGCTTCCTGCGCGTTGTCACCGACGAGGGCATGTACGCCATCGTGCGCCCCGGCCCGTACATCTGCGCGGAGTGGGACAACGGCGGACTGCCCGCGTGGCTGTTCACGGACCCGGAGGTGGGCGTCCGGCGCAGTGAGCCGAAGTTCGTCGCGGCCGTCAGTGCGTACCTCGAGCGCGTGCTCGCGATCGTCGCGCCGCTGCAACTCGGGGAGGGCGGCCCGGTCATCCTGGTGCAGGTGGAGAACGAGTACGGCGCCTACGGCGACGACAAGGAGTATCTCCGCATCCTCACCGACCTCACCCGCGCATCCGGCATCGTGGTGCCGCTCACCACCGTCGACCAGCCGCAGGACGACATGCTCGAGAACGGCTCGCTCCCCGACCTGCACAAGACGGCATCGTTCGGTTCGCGCTCGGTCGAGCGCCTCGCGACGCTTCGCCGCCATCAGCCGACCGGTCCGCTGATGTGCTCGGAGTTCTGGGACGGCTGGTTCGACAACTGGGGCGCCCACCACCACACGACGCCCTTCGACCAGACGGCGGCCGACCTCGAGGCCCTGCTCGACGCCGGAGCCTCGGTCAATCTGTACATGTTCCACGGCGGCACCAACTTCGGGTTCACCAACGGGGCCAACGACAAGGGCGTGTACCAGCCGATCGTCACCAGCTACGACTACGACGCCCCGCTGGACGAGGCGGGGAACCCCACGGCCAAGTACTGGGCGTTCCGCGAGGTGCTCGCGAAGTTCGTCGATCTGCCGGATGAGGTCCCGCCCGCCGCGACGCCGGCGCCGTCGTTCACCGCGCCGCTCACGGACGCCGTGCCGCTGCTCTCCGTGGCCGACCGGCTGGGGGAGTGGACGTGGACCGACGACCTGCCGACGATGGATGCGCTCGGCCACTACACGGGGTTCGCGATCTACCAGACGGAAATCGACGTCGCCGAGCCCGCGGTGCTCTCGATCGGGGAGGTGCGCGACCGCGCGCACGTGCTCGTGGGGACCGCGCACGTCGGCACGCTCGACAGAGACCACCACGATCACGCCATCACGCTCGCGCCCAGCCGCGGAACGCTCACCCTGCTGGTCGAAGACCAGGGCCGGGTGGACTACGGGCCCCGGATCGGCGAGCCGAAAGGGCTGATCGGCCCGGCGACCCTGGACGGCGAGGAGCTCAGCCGGTGGGCGGTGCTTCCCGTCGGCCTCGAGTCCCTCGAACCGGTGCGCGAGGCGTTCGCGCCGCTCGAGAAGCCCGGCCTCGCCGGCCCCGTCTTCGCCCGTGGCACGTTCGACCTCGCCGAGGCCGCCGATCTCTTTCTCGACACGTCGGCCTGGGGCAAGGGCGTGGTGTGGATCAACGGCTCCAACCTCGGCCGGTACTGGACCCGCGGTCCCCAGCGCACGCTGTTCGTCCCGGCCGCGGTCGTCGCCGCCGGTGCCAACGAGCTGATCGTGCTCGAGCTCGACGCGTCGCCCTCGACCACGATCACCTTCGTCGAAGCGCCCTCCCTCGGCCACACCGACTTCTAGCCGGCCCGACCCGGGACCGGTCAGACGTTGAGGGGCGGCAAACGCATCCAAAACCGCGGTTTTGGATGCGTTCGCCGCCCCTCAACGAAAGCCGGTGGTTAGATGCCGCGGGCCAGGCGGTAGTAGGCCGCGTTCCAGCGCAGCTCGTTCGTGAAGGCGCGCAGCTCGGTCGCGTCGTCGATCACGACGAGCTCCGTCTCGGCCATCCGGGCGTAGTCCTCGAACGCCTCGAGACCGACCGCGGTCGACATGACGGTGTGGTGCGCGGCGCCGGCTTCGAGCCAGGCGGTGGCCGACGTGCGGAAGTCGGGCTCCGGCTTCCAGACGGCCCGGCCGACGGGGAGCTTCGGCAGCGGAGCGGTCGGCTCGACCACCTCGACGACGTTCGCGACGAGCCGGAACCGGTCCCGCATGTCGCTGAGGGCGACGACGACGCCGGGGCCGGGATCGGCCGTGAAGACCAGCCGTACCGGGTCGTCCTTGCCGCCGATGCCGAGCGGGTGCACCTCGAGCGTCGGACGCGCCGACGTGAGGGCCGGGCTGACCTCGAGCATGTGCGCTCCGAGGATGCGCTCGTCGCCGGGGGTCAGATCGTAGGTGTAGTCCTCCATCAGCGACGCGCCGCCGGGGAGCCCGGTACCCATCACGTTGGCGGCCCGCACCAGGATGGCCGTCTTCCAGTCGCCCTCAGCGCCGAAGCCGTAGCCGTCGGCCATCAGGCGCTGCACCGCGAGCCCGGGGAGCTGCTTGAGCGCGCCGAGGTCTTCGAAGCTGGTGGTGAAGGCGCCGAAGCCGCCGGCCTCGAGGAAGGAGCGCAGGCCCAGCTCGATCGCGGCGCCATCGCGCAGCGAGCTGTGGCGCTCGCCGCCCGCGCGGAGTTCGGGGACGACGTCGTAGAGCTCCTCGTACTCGGCCACCAGGGCGTCGATGTCGGACTCGGAGGCCGCCGCCACGGCATCCGCCAGATCATTGACCCCCCAGGTGTTCACCTGCACGCCGAACCGCAGCTCGGCCTCGGTCTTGTCGCCCTCCGTGACGGCGACGAAGCGCATGTTGTCGCCGAAGCGGGCGAGCTTGAGCGACCGCGTGGCCGCCCAGCCCGCTGCGGCGCGCATCCAGGTGCCGACCCGCGCGGTGACCGCCGGGTCGGAGACGTGGCCGACGACCGTCGTGCGCGCGACGCCGAGCCGTGTCTGGATGTAGCCGAACTCGCGGTCGCCGTGCGCGGCCTGGTTGAGGTTCATGAAGTCGAAGTCGATCTCGGCCCAGGGCAGCTCGACGTTCGCCTGCGTGTGGAAGTGCAGCAGCGGCTTCTGCAGGGCGTCGAGGCCGGAGATCCACATCTTGGCCGGGCTGAACGTGTGCATCCACGCGATGAGGCCGATCACGGAGTCGTCGGCGTTCGCCTCGAGCGCGGTGCGCCGGATGGCGTCGGAGTCGGTGAGCACCGGCTTCCAGACCACGCGCACCGGGACATCCGGGGCGGCGCCGAGCTGCTCGGCGATCGCGCGCGACTGATCGGCGACCTGCGCCAGCGTCTCGGGACCGTAGAGGTGCTGGCTGCCGGTGAGGAACCAGACCTCGTAGTGGTCGAGGCTGGTGGATGCCAGGGGAGAGGTGGTACGGGGCATCAGCTGAGTGCTCCTTCTGGATTCTGTCCGTAGACGTTCTGATAGCGGTGGAAGAGGGCGTCGATGGCGTCCTGCGGGATCGGGACCAGCGGGCCGCCTTGGCGGGCGATGTGCACGGTGCGGGCGACGTCCTCGGTCATCACGGCGGCCTTCACCGCGTCGCGCGCATCGCGGCCGATCGTGAACACGCCGTGGTTCTGCATGAGGACCGCCCGCGAGCGGTGGCCGGAGAGGGTGGCCACGATCCCGCGGCCGATCGAGTCGTCGCCGATGATCGCGAACGGGCCGACCGGGATGTCGCCGCCGAACTCGTCGGCCATGGCGGTGATGACGCAGGGGATGGGCTCCGCACGAGCCGCCCAGGCGGTGGCATAGGTGGAGTGGGTGTGCACGACGCCGCCGACCTCCGGCATGTTGCGGTAGACATACGCGTGGGCCGCGGTGTCGCTCGACGGCGCGCGGTCCGACCCGGGGGAGCCGGGCACGACCGCGCCGTCGAGCGTGCAGACGATCATGTTCTCGGGGGCGAGGTCGTCGTAGTCGACGCCGCTCGGCTTGATGACGAACAGGTCGGTGCCGGGGACCCGCCCCGAGATGTTGCCGCCGGTCCAGACGACCAGTCCGTTGCGGGTCAGCTCGGCGTGCAGGGCGCTGACCTGTGCGCGCACCGCCTCGACGGCCGCTGTCTCTGCGCTGGGGGGAGCGTCGTTCACGGGGTGTTTCCTTCCGATGTCGGTTCGGTTCGGCTCGCGGGGGAGACGGCCGCGACGGCGGCCTGCTCGATGGCCAGGCCGGCGCCGTACTGCTCGAGGTAGGCGGCGAAGCCGGCGACGTCGTCCGGATGCGGGGTCGTCGTCTCGAACTCGAAGCCGCCGAACACGCACCGGCGCAGGTAGTCGTCGAGTGCGACACCGGTGCGGTGCGGCGCGACGTAGGCGGCGAGCACCGCGACGCCCCAGGCTCCGCCCTCCGACGCGGTCTGAGCGACAGAGACCGGGGCATCGAGCGCTCCGGCCAGGAAACGCTGGGCGACGCCGGCGGTGCGGAACATGCCGCCGTGGGCGAACATCCGGTCGAGCGCGACGCCCTCCTCGGTGAGGGCGCGCATCCCGAGGGCGAGGGTTCCGAAGACGCCGTAGAGCTGGGCGCGCATGAAGTTGCCGAGCGTGAACCGGCTCTCCGGTGTGCGCACGACGAGCGGCCGGCCCTCG
Organism: Leifsonia poae; assembly: GCF_027921845.1. GTDB lineage: Bacteria > Actinomycetota > Actinomycetes > Actinomycetales > Microbacteriaceae > Leifsonia > Leifsonia poae. Next base: position 405,064 of record NZ_BSEN01000001.1, on the reverse strand, counting down.
GTGAGACCGGTGATGGGCTCACCCGCCAGATAGTTGTACGCCAGGAGGCCGCCGGCGTCGCTGTCGCCGTCGAGGGCCTCGTGGAACAGCGTCTCGTAGACGGCATCGGAGTCGATGGCGAGCCCGGCGGCGGCGGTGAAGCGGCTGAACAGTCCCACCCACGCCGCGAGCTCGCTCGCCCCGTTGTTGCAGTGCACCATCGCCACGGGGTCGCCGGCGGGCGTCGTGACCAGGTCGAGTTCGTGGTGCAGGCGCTGGAGCGGACGCTCGAGCACGACCATCGCGAAGATGCTCGTGCCGGCGCTGACGTTGCCGGTGCGCGGTGCGACGGAACTGGTCGCGACCATTCCCGTCCCGGCGTCGCCTTCCGGCGGGCAGAGCACGATGCCCGGTCGCAGGGTGCCGCTCGGGTCGAGGAGGGCGGCGCCCTCGGGCGTGAGCGTTCCCGCGGCCTCGCCGGCGACGAGCACTTCGGGCAGCACCGCGGTGAGCGAGAGACCCGGAGCACGCTCCGCCACGAGGCTGTCGTAGCGCGCCACGAGGTCGGCGTCGTAGTTCTTGGTCTGCGGGTCGATCGGGAACATGCCGGAGGCGTCGCCGACGCCCAGCACACGTCTGCCGGTGAGGCGCCAGTGCACGTAGCCGGCCAGTGTGGTGAGGAAGCTCAGCCGTGCGACGTGCGGCTCGGAGTCGATCACGGCCTGGTGGAGGTGCGCGATCGACCAGCGCAGCGGGATGTTCACGCCGAACAGGTCGGTGAGCTCGGCCGCTGCGGGCCCGGTGCTGGTGTTGCGCCACGTGCGGAACGGCACGAGCAGCTCGTCCTGAGCGTCGAACGCCAGGTAGCCGTGCATCATCGCCGAGACGCCGATGGCTCCGAAGGTCTCCGGGCGCACGCCGTAGCGTGCGTCCACGTCGGCGATCAGCTCGGAGTACGCCGCCTGCAGGCCCGACCACACGGCGTCGAGAGAGTAGGTCCACACCCGGTCGACGAACTCGTTCTCCCACTCGTGGCCGCCGACCGCCAGCACTGTCGACGGGTCGTCCGCGTCGACCAGGCACGCCTTGATGCGCGTCGAACCCAGCTCGATGCCGAGCGACGTGCGGCCGCCGATGATGGCCTCGCGATATCGCGCGGCGGTGTCGTCTGCAGGCATGTTGTCTTTCCCTCACCACATTGTGACCGGTCACATTCGTACGCGTCCAGTATCGCCGCCTCCGTGGCAGCCTGTCAATCCGAGCGGCGCGCCGTCGATTCCCGAACGACGAGCACGGGGGAGACGGCCGGCTCTCCCGACGCCGGCTCGCCGTCGATCGCCGCGAGCAGCCGCGCGACGCACCGCCGCCCCAGCTCTCCGAACTCCTGGCGCACGGTGGTCAGTGGCGGGGCGAAATACGCCGCCTCCGGGATGTCGTCGAACCCCACCACGCTCAGGTCGTCCGGCACCCGGCGGCCGCCCTCGCGCGCCGCGTGAAGGAGGCCGAGGGCCATCTGGTCGTTCGACGAGAACACGGCGGTCACGGCGGGATCGCGCAGCAGGCGACGGCCCACCTCGTAGCCGGACCGCGACGTCCAGTCGCCCGGACCGGTCACGATCCCGGTCACGCCGGAGAACTCCGCCTCGGCCAGGAAGCCGCGCTCTCTCGCGGTGGCCTCCGCCCAGTCCCGCGGGCCGGAGAGGTGGGCGACGGTGATGTGCCCGAGTTCGATCAGGTGCCGCGTCGCGAGACGGGCGCCGGCGACCTGGTCGACGAAGACGCCGTCGCCTCCCGGCTCCTGGGCGCCGTGCAGCGTGATCGACGGAACCGAGATCTGCACGGAGCGCATCGCCTCCAGCACCGGTTCCTGGGGCGCGACCACGACGATGCCCTCGACCGCCTGTGCCACGAGGTGGTCGAGCGCGGCTTCGATCTCGGCCGGGGTCACCTCGGCGACGTGCGCGATCGTCACGTAGTAGCCGGCCTCGCGGGCGGCGTTCTCGACCGCGTCGACGCTGCTGGCCGGACCGAACATCGACGACGCCGAGGCCGCGAGGATGCCGATCGTGTTCGAGCGGCTGGTCGAGAGCATCCTGGCCGCCCGGTTGGGCCGGAACTGGAGCTCCTCCATGGCGGCCAGCACACGTAGCCGCGTGCTCTCCCGGATGCTCGGGTGATGGTTCATCACCCGAGACACGGTCTGCCGGGAGACGCCGGCCACCGCGGCGACCTCGCGCACGCCGGGTGCGCGCAGGGGAGAGTTCGAGTCCACGGGATCAGCGTATGGCCTCACCGGAAGGACGAGCCCGGGCGCGCCACGCCTATCGGGCGTGAACGCGGCGCACCCGGGCCCGTCGCGCGGGACTCAGAAGATGCGCAGCCCGATCTCGGCGGGGGCGGCGAGCAGCTGCTCGATCTCGTCGTCGAGGCGCACCAGGGTGAGCGAGGCTCCGGCCATGTCGAGCGAGGTGCAGTACTCGCCGACGTAGCTGCGCCCGACGGTGATTCCGCGGGAGGCCAGCACCTCGTGTGCGTGGCCGTACGCGATGTAGAGCTCGCTGATCGGCGTTCCGCCGAGGCCGTTGATCATCAGTGCGACCCGGTCGCCGCTCTCGTACGGCAGGTCGGCGAGCACCGGTTCGAGCAGTTCGTCGACCAGCGCGTCGGACGGCTTGATCGTGTCCCGGCGACGCCCGGGCTCGCCGTGGATGCCCACGCCGATCTCGATCTCGTCGTCGCCGAGCTCGAACAAGGGCGCGCCCTTCGCGGGCGGGGTGCAGGCGGTGAGGGCGAGGCCCATCGTGCGGGTGACGGAGTTGACCTTCTCGCCGATCCTCACCACCTCGTCGAGGTCGGCGCCCGCCTCCGAGGCCGCACCCACGGCCTTCATCACGAAGAAGTTCCCGGCGACGCCGCGGCGCCCGACGGTGTAGGTGGAGTCCTGCACCGAGACGTCATCGTCGATGAACAGGGTCTTCACGTTCACGCCGTCGGCGAGACTCATCTCCTGCGCCATGTCGAACGCCATCTTGTCGCCGGTGTAGTTGTTGACGAGCAGCAGCACGCCCTTCGGGGAGGCGAGCAGCTTGGTGGTCTCGTAGACGTAGTCCATCGGGGGAGCGGCGAACACGTCTCCCGGGCAGGCGCCGTCGAGCATCCCCTTGCCGACGGTGAGCACGTGGGCGGGCTCGTGGCCGGAGCCGGAGCCCTGGATGATCGACACCTTGCCGTCATTCGGGGCGTCCGAGCGCATGATCAGGTTGTACTCGGGCACGTAGCGGAGCGTGTCCGGGTTGGCGAGGGCGATGCCTTTCAGCATGTCCGGGACGTACTGCAGCGGGTCGTTGACGAACTTCTTCATTTTTCTCTCCACATCGAGGGGTGTTCTGGGGTTCGGGTGTTCTGGGGTTCGGTCGTGCGGGATCGGGTCACTGCGGCTGGACGGGGCGGCTCGGCCAGTCGGCGGCGAGCTGTTCGAGGATGACGGCGACGGCGACGGCGCCCGGGTCCGGCGAGCCGATGCTGCGCTCGCCGGTGTAGGACGCGCGTCCACGCCGTGCCTGCATCCCGACCGTCGCGTCGGCTGCCGTCCGGGCGGCGGTCGCCGCCGCCGTCACGATCTCTTCGGAGCCGGCGCCGTCGGCGAGCCGTGCCTCGATGGTGTCGGTCATGGGGGCGATCGCGTCGAGCAGGGTCTTGTCGCCGAGTTCGGCGCTTCCCCGCGCTTTGATGCCGTCCATCGCCGAGCGGAGCATCGTGACGACGTCGTCACCGCTGAGCTCGTCCCGTCCCTTGGCCACGGTCGCGGCCCGCAGGAACGCGGTTCCCCAGATCGGGCCGGATGTCCCGCCGATCCTGCTCGTGATGGTCACGGCGATCTTCTGCAGGAACGTACCGATGTCGGCGCGATCGTAGCCGTCCCAGTCGGCGAGCACGATCTCGAACCCTCGGGCCAGAGAGAAGCCGAAGTCCCCGTCGCCGACCACGGAGTCGAGGTCGCCGAAGTACTTCTCGTTGTCCACGGCTGTCTGGGCGATGGTGTGCACCACGAATTCGGTGTCGCTGAAGCTCTGGGTCGTCATCGGTGCTCCTCTGGCTGTCGGGCGGTTGCGGTGGTGGGGGTCATGGCCGCGGCGCCGCCAGCACGGCGGCCAGATCGTCGAGCGTCACGAGCGGCCCAGGTCGAACGCCTGCCGGCGCATCGATGACGCGCGCGGGCTCATCCGGATCGCCGAGGGAGGAGACGACGAGCGACGCTCCCGTGAAGTCCTCGTCGGCGGTGTACGCGCTGACCGTGACGACGGTGCGCAGCCCGGCGCCGACGGCGGCCCGCACGCCGTTGCCGCTGTCCTCGATCACGACGCCGTCGTCCGCGGAGATATCCAGCTGATCGAGGGCGAGCAGGTAGATGTCGGGCGCCGGCTTCTTGTGCGCCACGATGTCGCCGGCGAACACGGCGAACCGCCCGGCGAGCTCGCTGCCGACGACGTGCTCGAGCACCGCCAGCACCGATGGTTCCGCCGAGGTCGACGCGACGGCCAGTCCCCAGCCCGACGCGTCGGCCTCGGCCACGATCCGGCGGATGCCCGGCCGGCCCGGCAGTGCACCGGATGCGACCAGCGCGGTGTAGATCGTCGTCTTGCGTTTGTGCCAGTCCGCCAGCATCGCCCTCCGGCCGTCCTCGTCCTCCGGCAGTCCGTTCGCCGCCACGAACTCGGGCGTCAGCAGGCTCGCCATCCGCTCCTTGCCGCCGCCGATGAGCACCTTCTCCCGGTAGTCGTCATCGCTCCACCGAACGGGCAGGCCGAGCTCCTCGAAGGTCTGGTTGAAGGCAGGCAGGTGACCGTACCGCTCGGTGTCGGCGAGCACGCCGTCGCAGTCGAAGATGAGGGTCGGCACGGTCACCACGCCTTCCCGGCGCTGCCGAAGGTGCCGGCGAGACTGGTGGTGAGGTCGACGATGTGCGAGCGGACATCGCGGAACAGCGACGGAGGATCCCACTTGTCGGCGCTCTCCGCGCCCTTCAGGAATGCGAGCGACGACGTCATGAACTCGATCTTGAGGGCGGTGGAGATGTTCACCTTCGCGCAGCCGCGCGAGATCAGGTCGGCGAACTGCTCGTCGGTCATGCCGCTGCCCCCATGCAGGGCGATCGGCACGCCGGTGGCCTCGACGATGTCGGTGACCCGCTGGAAGTCCAGCTCAGGGGTCTTCGAGTACACGCCGTGCGCGTTGCCGATGGACGGCGCGAACACATCCACCCCGGTCGTCCGGATGAACTCCACAGCGGTCTCGAGGCTCTGGCGCGCGGGTTCGGTGTCCGAGCCGATCCCGTCTTCGACGCCTTTGATGGCCTCGATCTCGCCCTCGACGTGCGCGCCGTAGCGGCGGGCCTCGGCGACGACCTCGACGGTCTGACGCTGGTTCTCCTCGACCGTGAGCGTCGAGGCGTCGAACAGCACGGAGTTCCACCCGCGCTCCAGGCACTCGGTGATCACGGCGCGATCGGGGCAGTGGTCGAGGTGCAGGGTGACGGGCACCTCGATACCGGCGGTCATCGCCGTCCACATCGCGAACAGCACGTCGGATCCGATCGATTGGACGGTCTTGACCGAGGTCTGCACGATCACCGGCGACTGCGCGTCGACGGCGCCGGCCAGAACGGCCTCGAGGGTCAGATCGTTGACGATGTTGATCGCGGGCACGCCGTAGCGCTCCTGGAACGCACGGTCCACGATCTCCTTGAGCGACACGACGGGCATGGCGACCTCCTCGATCCTCGCCAAGCGTATGCAGGCGAATGGATCGGCCGACACGGGAGCTTCCCCCATCCCGGCGGTAGGGAATCCCCGCACACGGTCAGCGCCGCGACACCGCCTGCCCGGCCAGCGCCGTGCGATTCGGCGCACCCGTCTTGCGCAGCACCGCGCCGACGTGCTTCTCGACGGTCTTCACCGAGATCTGCAACTGTGCTGCGATCTGCTTGTCGGGCATCCCCTGCTCCACCAGCGCGCGCACCTCGCGTTCGCGGGCGGTGAGCGGCTCGGTGCCGTCGCCGGTGAGCGAGACCGAGTACCGGCTGAGGAAGGCGGGGCTGAGCAGCAGGTCGCCGCGCGCCGCCGCGACCACCGTGCGTGCGATCGCCGCCGCATCCGCGCGCGGTTCGAGGAAACCGGCGGCGCCGACAGCGGTCGCATCCCGCAGCCGGTCGTCGCCGACCGAGCCGATCAGCAGCACGACGACCGCGCCGGGGTCGGCGGCGCGCAGATGCGCGGTGAGCTGCACGCCGTCGATGTGCGGCAGGTCGAGGTCGGCCACCACGACGCTCGGGTGCAGCAGGTCATAGGCCTCCACCGCCGCTTCGGCGTCGGCCACCTCGGCGACGACCTGGATGTCCGGCTCGGCCAGCCCGAGCATCCGCACCAGGCCCGACCGGATGAGGGCGCTGTCGTGCACGACCAGAACCCGCCAGCGCGGTCGCGGCCCCTCGTCGGGCGCCGGCGGCGAGACCGGGAGCTCCGCCCGCACGCGCGTGCCCCAGTTCGGAGTCGATTCGATGTTCACTGTTCCGCCGAGGTGCTGCGCGCGTGCCGCCAGGTTCTGCAGACCGAGCCCGCGCAGCGGCCGACGGGGCGCTTTGGCCAGGCCGGTCACGTCGAAGCCGCGGCCGTCGTCCTCGACCAGCACCGTCACATCGGATTCCCCGTAGACCAAGCCGACGCGCACGTGTTTCGCGGCAGCGTGCTCGACCACGTTGGTGAGGCACTCCTGCACGATCCGGAACAGCTGGCGCACGGTCTCGGCGGCGAGCGGTCCCGGCTGTCCGACGACCACCAGTCGTGTCTCGAGGGCCGCAGCCGACTCGACCCACGCGAGTTCGAGCGAGATCGCCTCGCCGAGCGAGTGCCCGTCGAGCAGCGCCGGGCCCAGCCCGAGCACGGTCCGCTGGGTCTCGCGGAGGGCGGAGCGCGCCGCGGTGCGCGCCCGGGCGATCGCGTCGCGCGGGTCGCGGCCGGTGGCGAGCCGGCGGTCGGCCTCGTCCACGTGCAGGAGGAGATCGGCGATGCCGCGCCCGACGGTGTCGTGGACGTCGCGCACGGCGCGCTCCCGTTCCGCGATCACCGCCGCCTCCCGTGCCCGCTCCTCGGCCACCGCGTGCAGCCGGGCGTTGGTGATCGCGATCGCGGCATGGGCGGCGAATCGCTCGAGCAGGGCGGCGTCGTCGTCGGTGAACCGCCGCGCCGGGTCGCGGCTGAACAGCACGCAGGCGCCGATGATCGCCCCGTTCCAGCGGATCGGGACGCCGAGGGTGCCGTGCAGCCGCGCGCGGTCGGGCCCGGCGAGGTGGCCGCCGCGTACCTGCGCGTACTCGTCGAAGATGACGGAGCTCCTGGCGCGGACGACCTCGCCCGTCACGCCCTCGTCGAGCGGGAAGGTCTGCCCCGACTGGCAGCCGACCCCGAGATCAACGTCTTTGCGGTACGTGCCCGCGGCCTCGTCGACCGTGCAGATCGATCCGCTGTCGCAGCCGAGCAGCTCGAGGGTGTGCCGCAGGATCCGCTCCAGCAGCGGTTCGAGCGCGAAATGTCCGGCCAGGTCGCCTGCCATCGCGGCCAGGGTGTCGAATTGGGCGCGAACGCTCTCGGCGTCGGCGCTCGTCGGGGTCTCGGCGTCCTTCATGACGATCCTCATCGATGGTCTGTGTTCGGGTAGGCGTGCCGTGTTCATCATGCGCCTCGCGCGTCGGATGCGCTACGGCGGCGAGGGTTCGCGCCGCGGAGCGACTTTGGTTAGGCTTGCCTTACCTGATCTCGACGAACCCGCGTCGGATCCCCCGAATCCCCAACGATCCCCAACGACTCCCCGGAAGGTGCGCCCGTGAGCCTCGTCGCGACGACCATCGAGAAGATCGACTGCCCGTCGTACCGTCCCTATCGGGCTCGTGTGCACGCGCTCGAATCGTTGTCGCCCCACTTCACGCGCGTGACGTTCTGGTCGGCCGACTTCGACGTCTTCGGCACCGACGGCCGCGACCAGCGGATCAAGCTCATGTTCCCGGCCCCCGACGGGAGCCTGTCGGCGTCCGACGATGAGGAGTCAATCGCGGCGGGCGACTGGTACGACCGATGGCGCCGGCTCCCGGACGACCGGCGGAGCCCCATCCGCACCTATACGGTGCGCGCGATCGATCCGGATGCGCGGCTGCTGACGGTCGACTTCGTCGCGCACGGCGACGGCGGACCGGCGGCGCGCTGGCTGCTGGCGGCACAGCCGGGTGACGAACTCGTGATCGTCGGGCCGGACGCCAGGAGCATCAACTCCGCTTCGGGCATCGACTGGCAGCCGGGCGCGGCGACCGACCTGCTCCTCGTCGGCGACGAGACCGCGGCGCCTGCCATCGCGGCGATCCTCGAGACGTTGCCGGCGGGACAGCGCGCCCGGGCCTTCATCGAGGTGCCGGATGGGTCGGACCGGCTGAGCCCGGCGATTCCGGCCAACGCCGAGATCACCTGGCTCGACCGCGCGGGCCGTGCGAACGGGAGCGTGCTCGTGCCGGCCGTCGAGCGTTGGGTGGCCGAGCATCCGGTCATCGTCGCCGACGCCGCAGCGGCCCGTCCGCAGCAGCTCGCCGAGGTCGACATCGACCTCGAGACGCTGTGGGAGCTGCCCGAGCACGTGAACGGCGGTTTCTACGCCTGGATCGCGGGGGAATGCGGCACGGTGAAGACGCTGCGGCGGCTGCTGGTGAGCGGCAACGGCATCGACAGAGGACGCGTGGCGTTCATGGGGTACTGGCGGCTCGGGCGCGCCGAGAACTAGCGCCGGCGGGCGTCACTCGTCGCGGTCGACTCCGCGGAACACGTCCGGGTAGTTGCTCAGCCACGTCCAGTGGCTCACCGGCCAGCTGATGACGAACGCGCGCCCGACGACGTCGCTCAGGGGGACGAAGCCCTTGCCCGGATCGTCCATGTGATAGCGGGAGTCTGCGGAGTTGTACCGGTTGTCGCCCATCACCCACACGCTGCCCTTCGGCACCGTGACGCTGAACTCCTTCTCAGAGACCGAGTCGACGCCGGCGGGAAGCAGCACGTACGGCTCCTTCAGCGGAACGCCGTTCACACTGAGCTGCCCGAGGGCGTTGCAGCAGCTGACCTTGTCGCCCGGGAGACCGATCAGTCGCTTGACCAGGTGCTGGTCGCTGTCGGAGGCGCCGAGCCCCACGAAGTCGAGCACAGCGCCGACGGCGTCGGCCACGGGGTTGCTCGGTTTCGGGGCGACGGGAGGCAGCCAGCCGCCCGGATCCTTGAACACGACGACGTCGCCGCGCTGCAGCGGGAAGACCGACGGCTCCAGCTCGTTGACGATGATCCTGTCGTTGATCTGGAGCGTGTTCAGCATCGAACCGGACGGAACGTAGAACGACCGGGCGATGAACGTCTTGATCAGGAAGCTGGCCAGCAGGGCGACGACGAAGATGACCAGGACGTCGCGCAGCAGCGTCTTCCAGGAGGTCCTCTTGGCAGAGCGGCGCGGGCGGGCGTCGGCAGTGGTGTCGGTCACAGCTGTTCACCGTATCGTGTCGACCCTGTGAGCTGCATCCGACCCTCGTTCGCGGCTCTTGTCCTGGCCCCGGCGCGGTGAGAACATCATGAGACGGGCTCATACGGCGCCAGCCGGGGGGTTCGCGTGACCATGCGGAACGCGTTCGGACGCCACAGGATGGATTCACGACGCGGAACCCCGCGCCGCGTGGGTCAGGCATGTGCCGTCGCCTTCCTGATCGTGGGGCTGACCCTCGGGACCCAGCAGAGCGCTCTCGCCGCCGGGACCCCGACACCGACGCCGACCCCGACCGTGACGCCGTCGCCGACACCGTCGCCCGCTCCCTCGGAGGAGCCGACGCCCACACCGACGCCCTCGGAAGAGCCCACGCCGACTCCGACGCCCACGCCGACACCCACGCCGACCCCGACCGAGACGCCGACCCCGACGCCCACACCTACTCCCACGACCACGCCCACCCCGAAGCCGACGCACAAACCGGCCCCGAAGCCGACGCCGAAGCCCGCTCCCGCCCCCGTCGACACGGTCGCGCTCGAGGTCGCGCCGCAGCTGCCGACCGGCGTGTTCGTCGACCCGACACAGGTGCAACGTGCCAGCGAGCTCGCCAGCACGCTGGCTGCCGCGCAGCAGGCGCTGACCGCCGCCAACGATGCGGCGCGCGCCGCCGAACGGGAGCAGCAGCAGGCCGAGACCGCGGCGAAGGAGCTCGCCGACCGTGCCGCGGCGGCGTCCGAGAAGGCCGCGGCCTCTGCGGCGTTCGCGACGGCCCTCATCCGCTCCTCTGATTCGCGGCAGCTCACCGAGGGACCACTCGGCGCCGCGTTGTCCACGGGCGGCAACCTGCTCGACAAGCTCGGTGCCGTCGATCGGTTCGAGAAACTCACCGCTTCGCGCACGGCGGCGCTGAAGGCCGCTGCGGCGGATGCGAAGCGGGCAGCGAGCCTGACCGATCAGGCGGGCGCCGCGAGCGGGACGGTCGCGTCGATCGACCTGGGCGGGCGACGCCAGGCCGTGACTGCTGCGCAGGCGGATGTGGCCGCGGCGACCAAGGCGCTCGACACGCTCCCCGTGCTGCAGGCGGCCGGCGCCGGGTTCCGCTCCCTCGTCAACACGCCGACGACCACGACGGGATGGGTGGCTCCGGTGCGCGCCCCGCTGACCGACGTGTTCGGTCCGCGTCCGTCACGGCCGGCGGGCACCGCGCTCTTCCACCCCGGTGACGACCTCGGGGCGTCGTGCGGCACCACGATCGTGGCCGCCAGCGCCGGGACGGTCGTCGAGGCCGGCCCGAACGGCTCGTACGGCAACTTCGTGCTCATCGATCACGGCGATGGCGTGCAGACCGCGTACGGCCACATCGTCGACGGGGGCATCGGCGTCACGGTGGGCCAAGTGGTGAAGGCGGGCCAGCCCATCGCGCTCGTCGGCAGTACAGGCGCCTCGACCGGCTGCCACCTGCATTTCGAAGTGCGGGTGGCCGGTCTGCAGATCGATCCCCTTCCGTTCATGGCCGCTCGCGGCGTGGTTCTCGGCCGGCGCTGAGCGGGTTCCGCCTCGCGCCGACGACACCGGGCGTCATCCCACACGGACTGTCTGAGCGGCTCCAAGCGTTTCCCCAGGCAGGGGCGTACGGTGCAGACATGACCGAACTCACCGAGCTCATCGGGTCATGGATGCGCCGCCAGCGCTGGTACTCGACCAAGAGCGTCGAACCGCGCCTCCGGCTGCTCGCCTCCGTGGAGATGGAGCCCTCGCGCGACGGCGCCCGTGTGCTCACGCACTTCTTCGCCGATGACGCCCCCCGCACGCCCCGCGTCTACCAGGTGCCCGTCGTGGCCAGAAGCAGCAGGGACGGCGACCCCGCCGCGCTGATCGGAGAGGCCGGAGGCCGCCATCTCTACGACGGCACCGCCGACGAACCCTACGTCGCCGCGCTCGCGGCCATGATGGCCGGCGCCGGGCGTGCCGAGAGCGCCGATGCGTCGGTGCGCGGACATCGGCTCGGCGACCCCGTCGTCGTGCGGTCGTCGCGCAAGCTCACCGGCGAGCAGTCGAACACGTCGATCGTCGCCGAGCTCGACGACGGCGGACTCGTGCTGATCAAGGTCTTCCGCGTCGTGCAGGACGGCCCGAACCCGGATGTCTCCACGCTCGCCGCGTTGACCGAGGGCGGCTCGCAGCGGACGCCGTCGCTGCGCGGCTGGGTGTCGGGCAGCTGGCCGGAAGCGGGCGGACCCGGGCGGGCATCCGGTGAGCTGGCTCTCGCCCAGGACTTCTTGACGGGGGCCGAGGACGGCTGGGAGCTCGCCGTCTCGGCGGCGGAGCACGCTGAGGACTTCGCGGAGCGCGCGTTCGCGCTCGGCGCGGGCACGGCCGAACTGCACGTGCAGCTGGCCCGGGTGCTGCCGACCAAACCGGCCGTGCGCGAGGACGTTGCGCTCGCGCTCGACGGGATGTTCCAGCGATTGACGATCGCGAGCACCGAGGTGCCGGCGATCGCGGAGTCGCGGGCCGGCATCGCCGCCGTCTACGAGATCGCGGCCGACTCGCCGCATCCGCTGCTGCAGCGCATCCACGGCGACCTGCACCTCGGGCAGGTGCTCCATTCGAGCGCGCGCGGCTGGCAGTTCATCGACTTCGAGGGCGAGCCGCTGCGGCCCCTCGCCGAGCGCGCTCTACCGGATGCGACCCTGCGGGACGTCGCCGGCATGCTGCGTTCGTTCGACTACGTGGCCGGATCGCTCGCGCGCCGGGAGCCTCCGATCGACGCGACGGCGTGGGCGGTGCGCGCCCGCGCGTCGTATCTCGACGGCTACTCCTCGGTCGCCGGCAGCGTGGTGACCGACTTCGCCCACCTGCTCGACGCGTTCGAGCTGGACAAGGCGGTGTACGAGGTCACCTACGAGTCCCGCCACCGCCCGGCGTGGCTGCCGATCCCGCTGGCGGCCGTCGACCGCCTGCTGAGCGCGCGCGTGCTCTAGCGGCGCGAGCGGACGGGCGGGCGCGGGCGGGCACACCGCGGCGCCTGCCGCCTTACCCGTGCAGCAAGCGCCGCGTGGGACGTGCACACTTTCGAAGCCCATGCGCGCCGTCTTGGGACAGATTGTCTCGCCGAGGGAAGCTCGACAAAAGGCAGACCGGAAGTTCTACCCGCCCCCGTGACGGATGTCACGCACAGAACGTGACGGCGGTGCTGGTCACCGGTGGACCCGCGGGTCCACCATGGCGTCATGAAATCGCTCGGACGCGCGCTCACGCTGGCCCTCCTCTCCGCCATCACGGCCGAGTTCCTGCTCGGCGACCAATGGCTCTCCGGCGCCGCCCCGCTCGGGCAGCAGATCGCCGAACTGGTGCTGTACACGGCGTTCTACGGATCGGCCGCTGTGCTCATCCGCGAGATCGCACGCGGCACCGGGCGCGGCTGGCCGAGCATCCTGCTGCTGGCGTTCGCCTTCGGGGTGATCGAGGAGGGCTTCGTCGACCAGAGCCTGTTCAACCCGGACTTCGCCGGTGAGCATCTGCTCGCCTACGGGTTCATCCCCGGCCTCGCGATCGGCGGGCCGTGGACGATCTTCGTGCTGACCCTGCACGTGATCTGGAGCATGGGCGCGCCGATCGCGATCGCAGAGGCGCTGTTCCCGCGTCCGCTCGTCGGGCGCCGCGTCGTCGCGCCGCAGGTGCAGGGGCGGTGGCTGGGCGTTCCGGGGATCGTGGTGGCGTGCATCCTGTACGTGGTCGGCGGCACGGCCATCCTGTTCGCGACGGTGATCGGGCCCGGGTTCGCGGGGACGCCATGGCAGTACCTCACCGCGGCGGTGGTCGCGGCGGCGGCGATCGTCGTCGCGCTGCGCCTGCCCCGGATGCGGCCGCGTGGGCGCGGCCCGTACTGGTGGTCGCTGCTCACCGGGCTCGTCGCGACCAGTCTGTTCGTGGGGGCCGACCGGCTGCCGCGCGACTTCTCGCCGTGGCTGGGCTGCCTCGTGCTGCTGCTCCCGCTGGCCGCGGGCGCCGTGCTGGCGGCGGTGCTCCGCCTCGACGTGCTCGGGCTGGCGACGGGTGCCGTTCTCACCTACTGCTGGCTCGGGCTGGTGAAGGCGCTGCTGCTCGGCGTGTTGCCGGCGATCGAGCAGTGCGTGCTCGTCGCTGCGGTGATCGCGGTGCTGATCGTCGCGTACCGGATGCGGCGCCACGTGGGCGCGCCGGTGCGGGTGCCCGCGCTCTGATGCCGGCGGCCCGCGCTGGTCGGACCGTCGTGCTGGCGGCGGCCCCGAGCCGGTGCGGCCGGCTGCAGGCATAACTCCGGAACTCCGGGTCGACGCGCCGCCGTGGCGGGCACAACTCCGGACGGCGGGGGCGCATCGGGCCCGATCTTCCGGAGTTGCGGCGGACGTGGCCGCGCCGCAGCAGGATCGGCGGTCAGTCGCCGACGAACCGCGGCGCGCGTTTCTGCTGGAACGCCGCGAAGCCCTCCCGGTAGTCGAGCGTGTCGCGCAGCGCCGCCTGCGCCGCGTTCTCCGCCGCCACGGCATCCCACAACGCGAGCTGCTCGTCGCGGATGGCGCGCACCAGCTGCTTGCTCGCCAGGAACGCGCGCGTCGCGCCCGCCGCGGCCGTCCTCGCCGCCGCATCCACCGCATCCTGCAGCTCGGCCACCGGCAGCACCCGGCTGAACAGGCCGGAGCCGACCGCCTCGGTGCCCGACATGAGCCGGCCGGTGTAGATCAGGTCGAGCGTCTTGTGGCTGCCGAGCCGCGAGACGAACAGCGAGTGGCCGCCGGAGTCGAGCAGCGCGCCCAGCGCGGCGAACGGCGAGCCGATCTTGGCCGTGTCCGCCACGTAGACCACGTCCGTCGCCAGGAGCAGGCCGAGTCCGACGCCGAGGCAGGCACCGTGAGCGGCGGCGAACGTCGGAGCCGGGAACGCACTGATCCGCTGCAGCAACGGCGTCACCAGTCCGTCGAGGTAGCCGGAGACGTCGTCGGTCGCCGGGTCGACGCCGGCGATGTCGCGGCCCGCGCAGAACGCCCGGCCGGTGCCCTGCAGGATGAGCGCACGTACCCCCGCCCGCTCGGCCTCGGCATATGCGGCGTCGAGCTCGCCGAGGGCCGCGGCGTCGAGCGCGTTGAGCTTTTCCGGCGCGTCGAGGGTCACGCGGGCGATGTCGTCGGCGATCTGCAGGTCGATCATGGGCGCTCCTAGACGTCGTAGTCCACGACCACGCGGTCGGTGACGGGATGCGATTGGCAGGTGAGCACGTAGCCGCGTTCCAGCTCCTCCGGCTCGAGCGCGTAGTTCTCGGTCATCCGCACGTCGCCGGAGACGAGCCGGGCACGACAGGTGCCGCAGACACCGCCCGCGCAGGCGAACGGCACGTCGGGCCGCACGCGCAGCGCGGCGTTCAGCACGGACTCGTTCGCGTCCACCGGCGTCGTGACCGTCGACGTCTGGCCGTCGAGCGAGAACTCGATCTCGACCGTCTTGTCGCCCTCGTGGGTGATCACCGGACGCCCGGTGTCGCCGGTCACCTGGCCGGGCTCGCCCGTGGTGAACAGCTCGAAGTGGATGTGCGGCCGCTCGACGCCGAGCTCCTCCAGCACGTCGCGGCACAGCTGCACGAGCTCGAACGGCCCGCAGAGGAACCACTCGTCGACCGTCGCAGGTGGGATCAGCACGTCGAGCAGCCTGCGCAGCCGTTCCTCGTCGATGCGGCCCGAGAGGAGAGGAGCGGAGCGCTGCTCGCGCGACAGCACGTGGTGCAGTGCGAGCTGCGCGGGGTAGCGGTCTTTCAGGTCGGAGAGCTCATCGAGGAACATCACGTCGATCGCGGTGCGGTTCGTGTAGACGAGCGAGAATCGCGCGGTGTCCGACGCGGCCAGGATGCTGTGGGCCAGCGCCATCAGCGGCGTGATACCCGAGCCCGCCGCGACGCCGACGATGTGCTTTCCGTCGAGCGCGCCGAGGTCGGTGGTGAAGGTCCCCTGCGGGCTCATCACGTCGATCCGGTCGCCGGCGGCCAGCTGCGACGTCGCCCACGTCGAGAACGCGCCGCCGAGATCCCGCTTGATCGCCACGCTGATGCTTCCCGGCGTCGGCGGCCGGCAGAGCGAGTAGCTGCGGCGCAGCTCGTGACCGTCGACGGTCGCCCGGAGCGCGACGTGCTGGCCGGGCAGGTAGTCGTAGGCACCGCGCAGTTCGTCGGGGACGGCGAAGGTGACCTCGACGCTCGCCGCGGTCAGCGGCCGCACCTCGGCGACGGCGAGCGTGTGGAACCGTGCGCGCGCCATCAGAACGCCTTGAAGTAGTCGAACGGCTCGCCGCATGCGGCGCACTCGTAGAGCGCCTTGCACGAGGTCGAGCCGAACCGCGAGATCTCCCTGGTGTCGAGCGACTGGCAGTGCGGGCACTTCACGGCCATCCGCACGCGGACGGCGCCAATGACCGGCGCGCCCCCGCTGGGCGGCGCGATCCCGAACTCTTCGAGCGCGGCCCGGCCGGCGTCGCTGATCCAGTCGGTCGTCCAGGCCGGGGTCAGCGCCAGGCGCACCGTCACGGGGCCGAAGCCGGCCTCGCCGAGCGCGCGCTGCAGATCCTGGCGGATCGCCTCCATCGCCGGGCACCCGCTGTAGGTGGGGGTCACGACGACGTTCACGCCGTCGTCGGTGACGGTGACCTCGCGCAGGATGCCGAGGTCGTCGATGGTCAGCACCGGCACCTCCGGGTCGACGACGGCGGCGGCGGCCGACCACGCGCGAACCGCGTCGGCGCTGTGGCTGCTCCAGCGCGCGACCCCGGTCACCAGCTCGCCCCCGGATGCTGCCGAGCGAGCACCTGCAGTTCCGCGAGCAGCGGGCCCAGGTACTCCGAATGGTTCCCGCGACGGCCCCCGCCGGACGCCTCGAACGTCGATGGCGTCTCCAGCTCGCACTCGCGCAGCACGGGCGCGATGGAATCGTCGAAGGCGGCGCGCAGCGTCGACGGCCGCGGTGCGAGACCTTCGAGCCGGTCGTTCAGCGGCTCGTCCTCGAACAGCTCGGCCACCGTCGGCCACAGGTCGTCGAGCGCGATGAGCAGGCGGCGACGCGACTCGTCGGTGCCGAGGGCCAGCCGCAGCATCCACTGATCGGCGTGGTCGCGGTGGTAGTCGACCTCTTTGACGGCCTTCGCGGCGACGGCGGCGAGCACCGGATCGGTGGAGGCCCGCAGCCGGAGGTAGAGCTCGAACAGGTAGTGGGACGCACCGAACTGCCGCACGATGGTGTGCGCGAAGTCGCCGTTGGGCTGCTCGAACAGGTGCGCCGACCGGAACTCGTGCTCGTCGCGCCAGTACGCCAGGTCGTCTTCGCTGCGCCCGGTGGCGGTGCCCGCGTAGCGCAACAGTGAGCGGGCGTGCCCGAGCAGATCGAGGGCGATGTTGGCGAGGGCGACGTCCTCTTCGAGCTCGGGGGCGCGCGAGATCCACGCGCCGAGTCGCTGCGCGAGGATTAGCGAGTCGTCGCCCAACCAGAGGGCGTACTCCGCGACATCCGGTGTCGCGACCTCGCTGCCGGGGGCGAAGTCGCCGGCGTACTCCGCGCCGAGCGTCACGGTGCTGACCTCGACGTGGCCGTGCTCGTCGCTCACAAGTGCTTCACCCCTTCGCTGGCCGTGTAGTACGTGGCGTGCCGGTAGTTCTTGCCGGAGGGCGATTCGAAGAAGGCGCCCTTGGCATCCGGATCGCTGGCGGTGATGGCGTCGGACGGCACGACCCAGATCGAGACGCCCTCGTTGCGCCGGGTATAGAGGTCGCGGGCGTTGCGCACGGCCATCGTCTCGTCGGGCGCGTGCAGCGAGCCGACGTGCACGTGGCTGAGTCCGCGGCTCGACCGCACGAAGACCTCCCAGAGGGGCCAGGTCTCGGGATGCGCGTCGCCGGGGGTCCCCGGGGCCGACATCAGGCGGCCGCCACTCGGCCGGATTGCTTCGCGGCGTAGGCGGCCGCGGCCTCCCGCACCCAGCGGCCGTCCTCGTGAGCCTCGCGCCGGCGCTGCATCCGCTGCGCGTTGCACGGACCGCGCCCGGAGAGCACCTCGTTGAACTCGGTCCAGTCGATCGGTCCGAGGTCGTACGCCTGGCGCTCCTCGTTCCAGCGCAGGTCGGGGTCGGGGAGCGTGACGCCGAGCACCTCGGCCTGCGGCACGAGCATCCCGACGAAGCGCTGGCGCAGCTCGTCGTTCGAGAAGCGCTTGATCTTCCACGCCATCGAGCGGGCGGAGTTGGGGGAGTCGTCGTCGGGCGGGCCGAACATCATCAGCGACGGCCAGTACCAGCGGTTCACCGCATCCTGGGCCAGCTGCTGCTGGGCGGTCGTTCCGCGCATCAGCGAGAGCAGGATCTCGAAGCCCTGCCGCTGGTGGAACGACTCCTCTTTACAGATGCGCACCATCGCGCGGCCGTACGGCGCATACGACGCCCGGCACAGGGGGACCTGGTTGCAGATCGCGGCGCCGTCGACGAGCCAGCCGATCGCTCCCATGTCGGCCCAGCTGACCGTGGGGTAGTTGAAGATCGAGGAGTAGCGCGCCTTGCCGGCGATGAGCTGCTCGGTCATCTCGTCGCGCGTGATCCCGAGGGTCTGGGTGGCGGAATAGAGGTACAGCCCGTGCCCGGCCTCGTCCTGCACCTTGGCCATCAGGATGGCCTTGCGCTTGAGGCTCGGGGCGCGGGTGATCCAGTTCGCCTCCGGCTGCATGCCGATGATCTCGGAGTTCGCATGCTGCGACATCTGCCGGATGAGCGTGCGGCGGTAGTCGTCGGGCATCCAGTCGCGGGGCTCGACGCGCGAGTCGGCGGCGATGAGGTCGTCGAATCGCTCCCGGCCGGCCGCCTCCTCGGCGTCCAGGCGTGCGTCGTGCTCTGCGTGCTGCCCCGTGTCCTGCTGGGTCGTCGTCATTGACACTCCCGAATTACTGACTGATCGTTCGTTTAGTATATGCCAGTGGGTCGAGCGCATGCCACACTAGGCGGATGACCGAGACCGCACTTCGCCGCGGCCGCCCCGGCTACGACCAGCGCGGCATCCTCGAGGTCGCCGTGACGGCCTTCAACGAGTACGGCTACGACGCCACCTCGATCGGGATGCTCGCCGAACGGCTCGGGCTCTCCAAGTCGGCGATCTACCACCACGTGTCGTCGAAGGACGAGCTGCTGGCGCTCGCGCTCGACGAGGCCCTCGGCGACCTCGAGGGCGTGCTCGCGGCATCCGGTGCGACGACCGGCAGCGCCGCCGACCGGCTGGCCTCGGTGCTGCGCGGCGCGGTCGCGGTGCTCACGGACAAGGTGCCCTACGTCACGCTGCTGCTGCGGGTGCGCGGCAACACCGAGATCGAGCGGGCGGCGCTCGCCCGCCGGCGTGCGTTCGACCGGGCCGTCGCCGAGCTCGTCGTTCAGGCCCGCGACGAGGGTTCCCTGCGCGCCGACGTCGACCCCGGCATCGTGGCCCGCCTGCTGTTCGGCATGATCAACTCAATCGTGGAGTGGTACCGCCCCGACGGCCCCGAGACCCCCCAGCAGCTCGCCGACGACCTCCTCACCATCGCCTTCACAGGCCTCCGCACCCCCTGACCCGCTTCCGTTGAGGGGCGGCAAACGCACCCAAAACCGCGGTTTTGG
Organism: Leifsonia poae; assembly: GCF_027921845.1. Taxonomy (GTDB): domain Bacteria; phylum Actinomycetota; class Actinomycetes; order Actinomycetales; family Microbacteriaceae; genus Leifsonia; species Leifsonia poae. The sequence goes on along the minus strand of NZ_BSEN01000001.1, from coordinate 385,873 downwards.
CTGCGTTTGCCGCCCCTCAACGAAAGCTACAGCTAGTGCTTGGCGACGAGCGTGAGCACGTCGTAGGTCGCGACCGTCTCGTCGCGCTGGTTCGTGATCAGCGCGTCCCAGCGCACCTCGCCGTAGTCGTCCGTCTCGCGCGGCGTGATCTGCTTGGCCGTGAGCGCTACCCGGATGCTGTCGCCAGGCGACACGGGCGTCACGAACCGCAGGTTCTCGAGCCCGTAGTTGGCGAGCACCGGCCCCGGAGCGGGATCCACGAACAGCCCGGCCGCCCACGACACCAGCAGGTATCCGTGCGCAACGCGTCCGGGGAAGAACGGATTGGCCGCCGCGGCCTCCTCGTCCATGTGCGCGTAGAACGTGTCGCCGGTGAACGCCGCGAACGTCTCGATGTCGTCGAGCGTCACCGCGCGCGATGCCGACCGCACCTGGTCGCCGATCGTCAGCTCCGCCAGCGACCGCCGGAACGGGTGCGGCCCCTCGGCCGAGGCGGCAGCGCCCGGATGCCACACCCCGGTGATCGCGGTCAGCATGTCGGGGGTGCCCTGGATCGCGGTGCGCTGCATGTGGTGCAGCACGGCCCGGATGCCGCCGAGCTCCTCCCCGCCGCCGGCGCGCCCGGGCCCGCCGTGCACGAGGTGCGGCACCGGCGAGCCGTGTCCGGTGGAGGTCCTGGCGTCGTCGCGGTCGAGCAGCAGCACGCGGCCGTTGTACGCCGCGATCCCCGTGACGAGCTCGCGCGCGACCTCCGGGTCGTGCGTCGCCACGCTCGTCACCAGCGAACCGCCGCCGAGCGCCACCAGGCGCGCGGCCTCCGCCGTCGTCGTGTAGCCCAGGATGCTCGCCACCGGCCCGAACGCCTCGACCGTGTGCACCGCCTCGGCCGTCGCGTCGGGGAAGTGCAGCAGGATCGGCTCGACGAACGCGCCCTCCGGGGCGGCCCCGCGGGAGCCGTCGGCCCGTACGATCGTCGGCTGACCGAGGCCGCCGAGCACGAGCTCGCCGCCGCCCTCGACGAGCCGCCCGACCTGGCGCAGCACCTCGGTGCGCTGGGCGGCTGAGACCAGCGGTCCCATCGTCACGCCCTCGGCGCGCGGGTCGCCGATCACCACGCGCTCCTCGATGCGGGCGCGCACGGCGGCGATCAGATCGCCGATCAGCGCCTCCGGCACGATCGCGCGCCGGATGGCGGTGCACTTCTGCCCGGCCTTCGCGGTCAGCTCGGTGACCAGCTGCTTCACGTACGCGTCGAACTCCGGCGTGCCCGTCACCGCATCCGGCCCGAGTACCGAGGCGTTGATCGAGTCGGTCTCGCTGGTGAACCGCACCCCGCCGGTCTGCACCGAGTCGTTCGCGCGCAGCTTCTCGGCCGTCGACGCCGAGCCCGTGAAGGCGACCAGGTCGCCGAGCCGCAGCAGGTCGAACAGGCCGGGCACCGGCCCGGAGACCAGCTGCAGCGAGCCCTCGGGCAGCAGCCCGCTCTCGAGCATCACGCGCACCATCGCTTCGGCGAGGAACGCGGTCGGCGTCGCCGGCTTGACCAGCGTGGGCATGCCCGCCAGGAACGCCGGCGCGAACTTCTCGAGCGCGCCCCACACCGGGAAGTTGAAGGCATTGATCTGCACCGCGACGCCCGGCAGTCGGGTGAAGATGTGCCGGCCGAGGAAGGAGCCGTCCTTCGAGAGCGTCTCGGCGGCGCCGTCGAGGTACACCTGCGCATTCGGCAGTTCGCGCCGGCCCTTGGACGAATACGTGAAGAGCACGCCGAGACCGCCGTCGATGTCGACCCAGGAATCCGCCTTCGTCGCCCCGGCACGGCTCGACAGCTCGTACAGCTCGGCCTTGCGCTCGGTGAGCGCCTGCGCGAGCTGCTTCAGCAGCACCGCGCGCTGGTGGAAGGTCAGGGCTCCGAGGGACCGCTGACCGACGGTCCGCGCGTAGTCGAGGGCGCCGGCGAGGTCGATGCCCTCGGTGCCCACCCGGGCGATCGGGGCGCCGGTCGAGGCGTCCGTCACCAGCGCGGCTCCCGCCTCCGCGCCGTCGGGCGTCCACCACGCGCCCTTCACGAAACTGGGCAGGATGCCGGGCTCACTCATGGGGGACCTCCTCGAAAGCGGCTGGGTATGCTGTGCCCATGGCCGATGGTGACTGGACGATCGAGCTCGGCGAGCTCGACGTGAAGATGGGCGTCCGCATCCTGGAGCAGTCGGCGGAACGGGTCGTGGCGACCATGCCGGTCGAGGGCAACCGCCAGTCGTTCGGCCTGCTGCACGGCGGGGCGTCCGTCGCGTTCGCCGAGGCGCTCGGCTCCTGGGCGGCGGTGATCCACGCCGGGCCGGGCCGCTCGGCGGTGGGACTCGACATCAACGCGACGCACCACCGGTCCGTGCGCAGCGGCACCGTCACCGGCGTCGCCACCGCCATCCGGCTCGGGCGCACCATCGCCTCGCACGAGATCGTGGTGACCGACGACGAGGGCAACCGCCTCTGCACCGCGCGCATCACCAACCTCATCGTCGACGCTCCTGGTCGCTAGGCGTCGTCCCCGCCCACTCGTAGAACCCCCGGCCGGATTTGCGTCCGAGGGCGCCGTCGGCGACCATCCGGCGCAGCAGCTCAGGCGGCTCGAAGCGGGCGCCGAGGTGCTCGCTCAGGTACTCCGCGATGCCGAGCCGCACGTCGAGCCCGACGAGGTCCGTCAGCATCAGCGGGCCGACCGGATGCTTGTAGCCGAGCACCATCGCGGCGTCGATGTCCTCGGCGGTCGCGACGCCCTCCTCGAGCATCCGGATCGCCTCGAGGCCGAGGAGCACGCCGAGGCGTGACGAGGCGAACCCGGGGGAGTCGGTGACGGTCACCGGCGTCTTGCCGAGCGCCCGCACCCATGTCTCGGCGGTGGTCACGACCGCCGGGGAGGTGGCCGAGCCGATCACGACCTCGACCAGGGCCGACGAGGGGACCGGGTTGAAGAAGTGCATCCCGACGAACCCGCCGGGGCGGCCGATGCCGGTCGCGAGTTCGTCGATCGAGATGGACGACGTGTTGGTGGCCAGTACCGCGTCGGCGGCGACGACGCGTTCGACGCGGCGCAGGGCCGCGACCTTGAGTCCGCGGTCCTCCGGCACGGCTTCGATCGCCAGGCGAGCGTCCTCGAGCTCCGCTACGTCCGTCGTGACGGTGAGGCGGCCGGCCGGCGGTTCAGGGGCGCCCCGTTGCACGCTCGCCGCCACCGTCGCCAGCACGCGACTGCGCGCGGCGCTCGCCGCGGCTTCGTCCCGCTCGAGCACGGTCACCCGGGAACCCGCCATCAGAAAGGCGTGCGCGATCCCGGCGCCCATCCGGCCGCCGCCGATCACTCCGACGATCGCCGGTACGTCCGCACCGGCGTGGCCGCCCGTCGTCTCGGTCTGCTCCGCGCTCACCGTCGTCGCCGTTTCTCGAGGAAGTCGGTCATCCGTCGCTGCTTCTCCGGCGACTCGAACAGCACGGCCTGCGCCTCCCGCTCGGCTGCCGGATGCTCGGCGCGGCCCGCGTGCAGCACCGCCTTCGTGTACCGGGTCGCCAGCGGATCGTTGGCGGCGATCCGGTCGGCGAGCGCGTGCGCGGCCGGCAGCAGGTCGGCGGGGTCGTGCAGCTCGGTGACGAGCCGCACCGCGAGCGCCTCTTCGCCGTTCAGGATGCGTCCCGCCAGCACGATCTCGGCGGCGAGCGGCTCGCCGACCAGCTCGGGCAGCCGCCACAGGGCTCCGGCCGCGGCGATGATCCCGAGTCCCGTCTCCGGGTTGCCGATGCGCAGGCGCGGGGTGGCGATGCGGAAGTCGGCCGCGTAGGCGAGTTCGGCGCCCCCGCCGAGCGCGTAGCCGTCGAGGGCGGCGATCACGGGCATGGGCAGCGCGGTCACCCGGCTGAAGATCGCCGCGTTGATGCCGAGGCGGGCGTCCGCCGCCCGTCGTTCCCTCAGCTCGGCGATGTCCGCGCCCGACGCGAAGACGCCGTCGGCGCCCGTGATGATCAGGATGCGCGGCGCCCGCTCCAGCGCGGCGCAGAGCGCGTGCAGCTCGTCCACCATGCGCTGGTCGATCGCGTTGCGGGCATCCGGCCGGTTGAGCGTGGCGACGACACGGTCGGGGAACTCCTCGATCAGCAGCGGCCCGCCGTCGTGCGCCGTCATGGCCGCTCCAGGATGAGCGCCGAGCCCTGGCCGACCCCGACGCACATCGTGGCGAGCCCGTAGCGGGAGTCCTCGCGTTCCATCCGGCCCAGCAGCGTGACCAGGATGCGCGCCCCGCTCGAGCCGAGCGCGTGCCCGAGCGCGATGGCACCGCCGTCGGCGTTGACGCGCTCCTCGACGAGACCCAGCCTCCGGATGCACGCCAGTGCCTGGCTCGCGAACGCCTCGTTCAGTTCGATACTGCCGATGTCATCGAGGGTGATGCCGGTGCGTCCGAGTGCCTTCTGCGTCGCGGGCACCGGGCCGAGCCCCATGATCTCGGGCGCGAGCCCGACGCTGGCGCCGACCACGACACGGGCGCGCGGTGTCAGGCCGTACCGCTTGACCGCGGCGGCGCTGGCCACCAGCACGGCGGAGGCGCCGTCGTTGAGCGGGGAGGAGTTGCCGGCCGTCACCACTTCGCCGCCGGCGACGACGGGCCGCAGCGCTGCCAGCGCCTCCAGGCTGGTGTCCCGCCGGATGCCCTCGTCGACGCCGAACCCGCCGCCCTTCGTCGCCACGGGGACGATCTCGTCGGCGAAGCGCCCGCCGTCCGTCGCGGCGGCGGCCCGCCGGTGGCTCCCGAGGGCGAAGGCGTCGGCATCCGCTCTGCTGATCCCATCGAGCCTGGCGACCTCCTCCGCCGTCTCCGGCATCGAGTACGTGGCCTTGTCGCGGGCGAGCATCCGGGGGTTGGTGAAGCGCCAGCCGATGGAGGTGTCGAACTGCGCACCCGGCTTCGCGAACGCCTTCTCCGGCTTCGCCTGCACCCACGGAGCGCGGGTCATCGACTCGACCCCGCCGGCGACGACCAGATCGGCATCGCCGGCCCGGATGCTCTGCGCGGCCATCGTCACGGCCGACAGGCCGGAGGCGCACAGCCGGTTGACGGTCACCCCGGGCACGGAGTCGGGCAGGCCGGCGAGCAGCGCGGCCATGCGGGCGACGTTGCGGTTGTCCTCGCCCGCCTGATTGGCGGCGCCGAGGATCACCTCGTCGAGCAGGAGGGGGTCGACGTTCGCGCGACGCACGGCCTCGCCGACGACGAGGGCGGCCAGATCGTCGGGCCGGATGCCGGAGAGCGCACCGCCGTACCGGCCGACGGCCGTGCGGACACCGCCCACCAGGTAGGCCTCGGCCATCGCATCTTCTCCCGACGTCGTCGTCGTTGCTTCACTGCTTCGCGCTGTCGCTGCTGTCGCTGCTTTCGCGGCGTCGCTGCCGATCGTATTTACCGACCGAACGTTCAGCAAGTAATCCTCGCAGACGCGCCGCCCGGCCACAACTCAACGTGTGTCGTGGTCCTCGAAGATCAGCGACGTCTTCGTGTCGCGCACCGACGGGATGGCGGGGAGCTCCTCCAGCACCACGCGTCGCAGGTCTTCGTTGTCGCGGGCGCGCACGAGCAGGATCACGTCGAAGTCGCCGCCGACGAGCGCGAAATGCTCCACCTCGGGGATCGACCGCAGCCGGTCGCGCAGCTCGTGCCACGACGACTGCTCCACGCGCATCGTCACGTAGGCCGAGGAACCGCGCCCGGAGCGCGCCGGGTCGACCTTGGCCGTGAATCCGGTGATCACGCCCTCATCGAGCAGGCGCGCGAGCCTCGTGTAGGCGTTCGCGCGGGAGACGTGCGCCGCATCGGCGACCGCCGTGATCGACGCCCGCCCGTCCGCGCGCAGGGCATCGACGATGCGGGAGTCGATTTCGTCCATGCGGCGGCCCTCCATCGGGTTCGATGCGAGACAGTCTGCCATCGAAATCGCCCCGACGACAGCATCCGTCTCGATATCCGCCGACAGATGGCGCACGCGGTCCAGCGAAGTCATCCTGAGAGGGAGCGACGTCTTTCAAAGGAGAACGGATGCACGCCCACGATCTGCTGCCGCGCGACACCCCCGTGCGGCTCATCGAACAGGACGGCTCGTCCCACCCGGACGAGCAGTACCCCACCCCGTCCGTCGAGCGTCTGACCGACGGCTATCGCCATCTCGTGGTCGGCCGCCGCATCAACGACCAGGCCAACGCGCTGGTGCGGCAGGGAAAGCTCGCCGTCTACCCGTCGTCGCACGGCCAGGAGGCCTGTCAGGTCGCCGCCGCGCTGGTGCTGGGCGCGGAGGACTGGCTGTTCCCGACCTACCGCGACACCGTCGCCGTGATCACCCGGGGCGTCGATCCGTTCGAGGCCTTCCTGCTGCTGCGCGGGGACTGGCACTCCGGCTACGACCCGCGCGAGCACCGAATCGCCCCGCAGGCCACCCCCCTGGCCACGCAGCTGCTGCACGCCGTCGGTTTCGCTCACGCCGCGAAACTCCGGGGTGAGGACACCGTCGTCGTCGCCCTCTGCGGCGACGGAGCGACCAGCGAGGGCGACTTTCACGAGGCGCTCAACTTCGCCGCCGTCTTCCACGTTCCCGTGGTCTTCCTCGTGCAGAACAACGGCTACGCCATCTCGGTGCCGCTGAGCAGGCAGACGGCCGCCCCGTCGATCGCGCACAAAGCGATCGGTTACGGGATACCCGGCCGCCAGGTCGACGGCAACGACCTCGCCGCTCTGCTCGCCGTGCTCGGCGAGGCCGTCGAGAACGCGCACGGCGGGGGAGGGCCGGCCCTGATCGAGGCCATCACCTACCGGATGCAGTCCCACACCAACGCCGACGACGCCACCCGCTACCGCAGCGACGAAGAGGTGCGGCCGTGGCTCGAGCGCGACCCGCTGGTGCGCCTCCGAACCTGGCTCACGGCGCAGGGCGCGTTGAGCGAGGGCGACGACGCCGCCTTCCACGCCCAGGCCGAGCGGGTCGCCACCGACCTGCGCGCGGCGATCAACGCCGACGCCGTACCGCATCCGGACGACCTCTTCGCATTCGTCTACGCCACCCCCACGCCGCAGCTGCGCGAGCAGTCGGCCATGCTCGCCGCCGAGGAGGCCGCCCGATGACGCTCATGCACGATGCCAACGTGACGCAGGACGCCGTGTCGCAGGACGCCGCGACGCAGCCCACCACCATGACCATGGCGCAGGCGCTCAACCGCGCGCTCGCCGATGCGCTCGAGCAGGATGCGTCGGTGCTCGTCTTCGGCGAGGACGTCGGCGTGCTCGGCGGGGTCTTCCGGATCACCGACGGCCTCACCGCGCGGTTCGGGGAGCAGCGCTGCTTCGACACCCCGCTCGCCGAGGCCGGCATCGTCGGCACGGCGGTCGGCATGGCGATGAACGGGATGCGCCCCGTCGTCGAGATGCAGTTCGACGCCTTCGCGTATCCCGCGTTCGAGCAGATCGTCGACCACGTGGCCAAGATGGGCAACCGCACCCGTGGCTCCGTTCGCCTGCCGATGGTCATCCGCATCCCGTACGCGGGCGGCATCGGCGGCGTCGAGCATCACTCCGACTCCTCGGAGGGCTACTACGTGCACACGCCCGGGCTCACGGTCGTGTCCCCGGCGACGCCGCAGGACGCCTACGGGCTGCTGAGGGCGGCGATCGCGTTCCCCGACCCGGTCGTCTTCCTCGAGCCGAAGAAGCTGTACTGGTCGACGGGCGTCGTCGACGTGACCGCGCCGCTGCCCGAGCTCGGCCGCGCACGGATCGCCCGCGAGGGCACGGATGCCACCCTGATCGCCTACGGGCCGTCGGTGCCCGTGGCGCTCGCCGCCGCCGAGGCCGCCGAGCAGGAGGGGCGCAGCCTGCAGGTGATCGACCTGCGCAGTCTCGTGCCGTTCGACGACGAGACCGTGTGCGACGCCGTGCGCGCGACCGGCAGAGCGGTCGTCGTGGCGGAGGCGCCCGGGTTCGCCAGCATGGCGTCGGAGATCGCGGCGCGCGTCTCGGAACGCTGCTTCCACTACCTTGAGGCGCCGGTGCGACGCGTGACCGGCTTCGACATCCCGGCCGCGCCGCCGAAGCTCGAGCGGTACTCGCTGCCGGGAGTCGACCGGATCCTCGACGCCGTCGACGACCTGCAGTGGGAAGACGCATGACCGCCCGCGTCTTCGCGCTGCCCGACCTCGGCGAGGGCCTCACCGAGGCCGAGCTCGTGCACTGGCTCGTCGCGATCGGCGACACCGTGCGCATCGACCAGCCGATCGCCGAGGTCGAGACCGCGAAGTCGATCGTGGAGGTGCCGTCGCCGTACGCCGGCGTGATCGAGAAGCTGCACGGCGAGGAGGGCGACACGCTGGATGTCGGCGCGCCGTTCATCGAGGTGCGCGAGCCGGCCGACGATGCGGCGGCTCCCGCCCAGAGCAGCGAACCGGATGCGGCTGCGCCCGCCGCTGCCGGCTCGGGCTCCGGTCACGTGCTCGTCGGCTACGGCACGTCGGACATCCAGCATTCTGCGCGCCGCCGCCGGGGCCGCGCGTCCACGGTCACGGCCGCGCCGGCCGCGCCGGCCGCAGCGACCGCGCCGGCCGCAGCGGCCGCGCCGGTCACCGGGATCGTGCCCGTCATCTCACCCGTCGTGCGCACCCTGGCACGGACGCACGGCGTCGACCTGTCGACGATCCGTCCCACCGGCGACGGCGGCGTCGTCACCCGCCGCGACGTCGAGCAGGCGTTCGCGACCCAGGCCGAGCCGGCGATGCCGGGCACCGAGCCCGCCTCCGCACCCACTTCCGCGCCTGCGGACGGCGCTCCGGCCGACTCGCGCACCGGCCTCGCCATCGCGGCGACGACCCCGTTCAGCCTGTTCCGCCGCACGGTGGCCGCGAACATGACGCGCAGCCGCTCCGAGATCCCCGAGGCGACCGTGTGGGTCGACGTGGACGCGACCGAGCTGTGGGACGCGCGCAAGCGCATCCGGCTGGGGGACCGCACGCCGTCGCTGCTGTCGTTCGTCGCCCGCTTCACGCTGGCCGCGCTCGCCAGGCGCCCAGAACTCGCCGGCCGGGTGACCGCATCCGGCGACGGGCTCGAGACCTTCGAGGGCGTCAACCTCGGGTTCGCCGTCGACTCGCCACGCGGGCTGGTCGTTCCGGTGGTGCGCCGCGCAGACCGGATGACCATCCGCGAGCTCGACGCCGCCTTCGACCGCCTCACCCGGCAGGCACGGGAGGGATCGCTCGCCCCGGCCGAGCTCACCGGCTCCACGTTCACGATCAACAACTACGGGAGCCTCGGTGTCGACGGCAGCGCCGCGATCATCAACCACCCGGAGGTCGCCATCCTCGGGATCGGCCGGATGATCGAGCGTCCGTGGGTCGTCGACGGCGCTGTCGTGCCGCGCCGGATCGCCCAGCTGTCCCTTGTCTTCGACCACCGCGTCACCGACGGCGGCGTCGCAGCCGGGATGCTGCGCGAGGTCGCCGACGCCGTCGAGTCGCCCCTCGCGTTGCTCGCCGACGCGCCGCCGGCGTGAGCGTACCCTGAGGCGCATGACCGACAAGAAGCCCTCCGAGACCGACGACGACCACGACCTGAGCGACGAGAAGCTCGTGGCACCCGAGGAGAACATCGACTGGCTGCCCCAGCCGGAGCCGACCGACGGCGAGGCACCGGCCCCCTGACCGCGGCCCGTAGGCTTGGGTGGTGAACACGCCGCCCAAGCCCCATCTTCCCGTCTGGGTCGCGATCGTCGCCCTGGTGCTGTGCGGCGCCCTGGTCGCGGTGCAGTCCCGCATCAACGGCGAGCTCGGCCGGCAGCTCGGCGACGGCTTCACGGCCGCGCTGATCTCCTTCGGCTCCGGCCTGGTCATCCTGGTGATCGCGCTGGCGTTCGCTCCGGCCGGCCGGCGCGGGCTGGGGCGCGTGCGCACAGCCCTCCGCGACGGCGAACTGCGCTGGTGGTACGTCTGCGGCGGCGCGGCCGGTGCGTTCCTGGTGCTCTCGCAGGGACTGACGGCCGCCGTGCTCGGCGTGGCCCTCTTCACGGTGGCGATCGTCGCCGGCCAGACGGTCAGCGGCCTCGTCTTCGACCGGATCGGTCTCGGCCCCGGCGGCAAGCGCCTGCTCACCGCTTCGAGGGTGGTCGGCGCCGTCCTCGCCCTGATCGCCGTCACCTGGGCCGTCTCGGCGCAGCTGAGCGGCTCGGTCCCGCTCTGGATGCTCGTGCTGCCGCTGATCGCGGGGCTCGGGCTCGGCTGGCAGCAGGCGGTCAACGGGCGCGTGCGCGTCTCGTCCGGCAGCGCGCTGACCGCGACGTTCCTCAACTTCCTCGTCGGGACCGCCGTGCTGCTCGTGCTCATGGCGGTGCACTCGGCGATCGTGGGATGGCCGACCTCCCTGCCGACCGCACCCTGGCTCTACCTCGGCGGCGCGATCGGCTGCATCTTCATCGGGGGCTCGGCGCTCCTGGTGCGCGTGACCGGGGTGCTGGTGCTCGGCCTCGCCACGGTGGCCGGCCAGCTGCTGGCGGCGCTGCTGCTCGACGTGGTGGCGCCGGCGGACGCGCATCCGGTGGCCTGGTCGACGGTCGCGGGGACGCTGCTGGCCCTCGTCGCGGTCGCGGTCGCGAGCATCCGGTGGAAGCGGCCGGTGGCGTCCACCGAGGGGTAGGGCGCCGTGTCCCCGGGAGAGTGACCCTAGGAGAGGGTCGTGAGGTAGCGCTCCGGGTCGATCGACTTGCGGAAGCCTTCCTTCGAGCCGTCCGGGATGCCGCCGACGTAGAGCCAGCCCAGCAGCCGCTCGTTCTTCTTCAGGCCGTGCATCGCGTGCACCGCCTTCGAGCGGGTGTGGTGACCGGTGCGCCAGATCACGCCCCAGCCCGCGTCGTGCAGCAACAGGCTCAGGATGTGCGCGACGCCCGAGGCGACGGCGTCCTGCTCCCAGCCGGGCACTTTCTCGCTCTTCGTGCGCACCGCGACCACGGCGAGAAGCAGAGACGAGCGGAGCGGCTTGGAGGCGAGCTTCTCCGCGTCGGAACCGTTCGCGCGGGCATCCTTGACGAACGCCGCGCCGAGACGCTTACGGGCGTCGCCGCGGAGCTCGATGATGCGCCACGGGTGCATCGAGCTGTGATCGGCGACGCGTCCGGCGGCGGCGATCAGAGGGAGCAGTTCCTCGTGCGACGGGGCGGCTTCGGTGACGCGCGAATAGGAGCGCCGCGACGAGACGGCGTCGACGAGGGAGACCACGGTCACTCGGCCGGGCTGAAGTTGAGCGAGATCGAGTTCATGCAGTAGCGGTCGCCCGTCGGGGTGCCGAAGCCGTCGTCGAAGACGTGGCCGAGGTGCGAGCCGCAGGCGGCGCAGCGGACCTCGGTGCGGACCATGCCCAGGCTGCGGTCCTCGATGAGCTGTACGGCCTCGGGCCGCACCGACTCGTAGAAGCTCGGCCAGCCGCATCCGGAGTCGAACTTGGTTCCGGACTTGAAGAGCTCGGCGTTGCAGGCGGCACAGGTGTAGAGGCCGGCACGGCTCTCGTCGAGCAGCTCGCCGGTCCAGGGACGCTCCGTCGCGGCCTCGCGGAGCACCGCGTACTGCTCGGGGCTGAGCTCCTCGCGCCACTCATCGTTGCTCTTGGTGACGTCGTAGTTCATGGCGGGGTCCTTTCGTCAGACACAACACTAAACGGCGGCGGGGTCGTCCCTGTTCCCTGATTCGCCGCCTGACCTGCCACGGGATTTCCAGGCGACGTGCCGCGGGCTTGGGGCAACACACAGAATCGCGCAAATAGGATGAACCGCGAATGGCGGCTCGACATGGCAGTAGCTCGGTACGCGACGGAAGGGCGTGAGGTGGCGAACGCGGCAGACGACCAGGCTCGCTCCGCGCATCCGGACACGGGACTGAGCGAACGCGATGCCTCGATCCTCGCTTTCGAGCGGCAGTGGTGGCGTCACGCCGGCGCCAAGGAACAGGCGATCCGCGAGGAGTTCGGTCTTTCCGCGGCACGGTACTATCAGCTGCTTGGGGCGTTGATCGACTCGCCGGCCGCCCTGCAACACGACCCGATGCTCATCAAAAGGCTGCACCGCGTGCGCGAAGCTCGCATCGCCGCCCGGAGCACCAGGACGCTCGCGTCCGACGACTGAGGACCCCCGACACGATGGCTGAGAAGTACCCGAAGGACCGTTTCGACACGATCCCAGAAGACCTGCACCGCGTCGGCGCCCACCGGGCGCCCCGCGCGCGCGGCCGTGGCTGGATCGGCGTCGGCTGGGCGGCTCTCGCCACCGTCGTGCTCGTCGGCCTCGGCGTCTTCGGTCTGTCACTTGTTGACAGCGGCAACTCCTTCAACGGCGCCATCGGTTCGACGTCGAAGTCGGCGACGGCAACGCGCACGCCGACACCGACGCCGACCATCACTCCCATCGTCGACCCCAAGCTCACCGTCAACGTGCTGAACGGAACGGCGACCGCCGGGCTGGCCAACTCCGTCGGCGATGCCCTCGCCAAAGCCGGCTGGAAGGTCGGCGCTCGCGCCAACGCCAGCGAGACGGACCTGACGCAGACGATGGTCTACTACTCCGACCCCAAGAACCAGGCGGCCGCCCTCGGCGCTGCCAAGAGCCTGCCCGGTGCGAAGATCGGCCAGACGCAGGACTACGCGGAGACGGGCGCCGACCTCACGGTCGTCGTCGGCAGCGATTACAAGGGCTGATCCCCGTCGCATCCGGCCGCTCGCGGACCAGATGTTTCAGGCGTGTTTAACTTCGAACGAATTCGCGTCATTTCGTGCCTCATTCGTGAAAATGCTGGTGATTACTTGGATCGAAAGCATTAGTATCTGGATTCAACGCGCGGTGATGGGCCGTCGCTTCGAAACACAGCAATGGGAGTAATGCATGGCGAACGGAACCGTGAAGTGGTTCAACGCTGAGAAGGGCTACGGATTCATCACCGTCGACGATGGGGGACAGGACGTCTTCGTCCACTACTCCGCAATCGACATGAGCGGCTACAAGGTCCTTGAAGAGGGCCAGCAGGTCGTGTTCGAAGTCGGTAGTGGGCAGAAAGGCCCGCAGGCCGAGTCGGTTCGTCCGGCGTAGCACGCAGCTAGACCAATACAGGAGGAGCGCCGGCCCACGTGACCGGCGCTTCTTCGTGCGCGGTGCTCCGCTCGCTGCTCGCTCGTTGCTCCGCTCGTTGCGAACGGCGGCGTCTCGTCTTGCACTCGACAGCCCCGAGTGCCAGAATCGCTTTTAGCACTCCATCTGATCGAGTGCTAACCATTCGCATCTTTCGCAGACGTCCGGGAGGGACGAGAAACAAACATGGCAAAGATCATTGCTTTCAACGAGGACGCGCGCCGCGGCCTCGAGCGCGGCCTGAACATTCTGGCCGACACCGTCAAGGTGACGCTCGGCCCGCGCGGTCGCAACGTTGTGCTCGAGAAGAAGTGGGGCGCCCCCACGATCACGAACGACGGCGTCTCCATCGCCAAGGAGATCGAGCTCGACGACCCGTACGAGAAGATCGGCGCGGAGCTCGTCAAGGAGGTCGCCAAGAAGACCGACGACGTCGCCGGCGACGGAACCACCACCGCTACCGTGCTCGCTCAGGCGCTCGTCAAGGAGGGCCTCCGCAACGTGGCCGCCGGCGCCGACCCGATCACCCTCAAGCGTGGCATCGAGAAGGCTGTCGCCGCGGTGACCGCCGAGCTCATCGCCAACGCGAAAGAGGTCGAGACCAAGGAAGAGATCGCCGCGACCGCGTCGATCTCGGCCGGTGACTCGGTCATCGGTGAGATCATCGCCGAGGCGATCGACAAGGTCGGCAAGGAGGGCGTCGTCACCGTCGAGGAGTCGAACACCTTCGGCACCGAGCTGGAGCTCACCGAGGGCATGCGCTTCGACAAGGGCTACCTGTCGCAGTACTTCGTCACCGACCCGGAGCGTCAGGAAGCGGTCTTCGAGGACCCGTACGTCCTGATCGCCAACCAGAAGATCTCCAACATCAAGGACCTTCTGCCGATCGTCGACAAGGTGATCCAGGCGAACAAGCAGCTCCTGATCATCGCCGAGGACGTCGACGGCGAGGCTCTGGCCACGCTGATCGTCAACAAGATCCGCGGCATCTTCAAGTCGGTCGCCGTCAAGGCTCCCGGCTTCGGCGACCGCCGCAAGGCGCAGCTGCAGGACATCGCCATCCTCACCGGCGGTCAGGTCATCTCGGAGGAGGTCGGTCTCAAGCTCGAGAACGTCACCCTCGACCTCCTCGGTACGGCCCGCAAGGTCACCATCACCAAGGATGAGACCACCATCGTCGAAGGCGGCGGAGACCCCGAGCAGATCGCGGGCCGCGTCGCCCAGATCCGCAACGAGATCGAGAACACCGACAGCGACTACGACCGTGAGAAGCTGCAGGAGCGCCTGGCGAAGCTCGCCGGCGGTGTTGCGGTCATCAAGGCCGGCGCCGCGACCGAGGTCGAGCTCAAGGAGCGCAAGCACCGCATCGAAGACGCCGTGCGCAACGCCAAGGCCGCTGTGGAAGAGGGCATCGTCGCCGGTGGTGGCGTCGCGCTCATCCAGGCCGGCAAGACCGCTTTCGAGAAGCTCGAGCTCACGGGCGACGAGGCGACCGGTGCGAACATCGTCAAGGTCGCCATCGAGGCTCCGCTCAAGCAGATCGCCATCAACGCGGGCCTCGAGGCCGGCGTCGTGGTCGAGAAGGTCCGCAACCTGCCCGTCGGACACGGCCTCAACGCCGCGACCGGCGAGTACGTGGACATGCTCGCCTCGGGCATCAACGACCCGGTGAAGGTCACCCGCTCGGCGCTGCAGAACGCTGCGTCGATCGCCGGACTGTTCCTCACTACCGAGGCCGTCGTCGCCGACAAGCCGGAGAAGAACCCGGCTCCGGTCGGCGACCCGACTGGTGGCATGGACTTCTAAGTCCCAGCACCTCTGCGAGAGGGCGTCTCCTTCGGGAGGCGCCCTCTTTCGTTGTGCCCGGAGGCTGTGGGCTGCGTGCCGGGGAAGCCTGCGGTCTGCATAACTCCGGAAGATGGAGGTGACACGCCGGTCGGTTCCGCGTTCATCCGGAAGCAGGGGCGATTGCGGGCCGTTGTTCCGGAGTTGTGCGGGCGCCACCCTCTGCGGGGCTGTGAACGCCCTCGTGCATAACTCCGGAAGATGGAGGTGACACGCCGGTCGGTTCCGCGTCCATCCGGAAGCAGGGGCGATTGCGGGCCGTTGTTCCGGAGTTGTGCGGGCGCCACCCTCTGCGGGGCTGTGAACGCCCTCGTGCATAACTCCGGAAGGTGGTGGTGACACGCCGGTCGGTTCTGCGTTCATCCGGAAGGTGGGGGCGATTGAGGGCCGATGTTCCGGAATTGTGCGGGTGGCAGGCGGTGGCAGGGGGCGGCAGGGCGGCCACCCGGCCGCGCGCGTCAGGCGGCGGGCGCGGCCAGCGGCTGCGGCGAGGAGGGCGACTCGGCGAGCGGCAGCGAGATGCGGAAGGTCGCCCCGCCGCCCTCGGTCTCCACGACCTCCACGGTGCCGTTGTGCGCGGCGATGATCGACGACACGATCGCCAGCCCCAGGCCGCTGCCGCCCGTCTCGCGCGTGCGCGACGTGTCGGCGCGCCAGAAGCGCTGGAAGATCTTCTCGCGGATCTGCGGCGGGATGCCCTCGCCGTGGTCGCGAACCTCGAGGATCGCCCGGTCGGTCTGGTGGTTCACCTGCACCACGATCTCGATGGGGCTGTCGTTGGCGGTGAAGCGCAGCGCGTTGCCCATGAGGTTCGTGACGACCTGGCGGATCTTGTTCTCCTCCGCCATCACGATCGCCGGCTCCGCGGCGGGAGCCTGGGGAAGGAGCACCTGCTCGGCCGTGTCGACCTGCATGGTCGCTCCCGTGCTCGCCCGGCGTGGTCGCCGGCCGCGGAAGCGCGCGAGCGTGGCGCCGGCGAAGGCGATGGGCCCGGTGGCGTTGGTCGGCTTGCCCGCATCGGGGACCGCCATCGGCACGGTGTCGAGGCCGGGCTCGTCGAGCGGGACCCGCGGGGAGAGCACCGCATCCGGGGTGAGCACGGTGACGACGCGGCCCGGGGACCCGGCCATCGCATCCATCGCGGCGTCGCGCGCGATCGGCACGAGATCGACCGGATGCAGGTCTAGCGGCTTGGTCTCGTCGAGGCGCGCGAGCTCGAGCAGGTCTTCGACGAGGACACCCATGCGGATGGCCTCCTTCTCGATGCGGTCCATCGCCTGCGCGACGTCCTCCGGCGTCTGGAGCGCGCCCATCCGGTACAGCTCGGCGTAGCCGCGCACGGAGACGAGGGGCGTGCGCAGCTCGTGGCTGGCGTCGCCGACGAACCGGCGCATCTGCTCGATCGTCTTGGCGCGGTCGTTGAAGGCGCGGTCGATGCGGTTCAGCATCGTGTTCAGCGAGCGGTTGAGGCGGCCGACCTCGGTGTTCGGCGTGGCTCCGCCGAGGCGCTGGCTGAAGTCGCCGTCCGCGATGGACGCGGCGGTCTCCTCGACGGCCCGTAGCGGCGCGAAGGTGGTGGTCACGAGCATCCGGGTGAGGCCGGCGCCGACGATCACGACGATCACGCCGAACCCGAGGAAGATTGCGAGGAAGCTCGCCATCACGGTGTCGATCTGGCCGGTGGAGGTCGCGACGATCGCGGTGCCCAGCGATCCGGCCGGTGACACGAGCGTCACGGTCTGGGTCAGCGCGCGATACAGCGTGTGCCCGTCGTTGCTCGGCAGGTTCGCCGCGCCCTGCTGGCTCCAGCTCTTACCCGTCGCCAGGGAGAGCTTCTCGGGGATCGCCGGGCGGCGCGACTCCGGGATGTTCGACCAGTTCGAGCGCACCAGCTTGCCGTCGGCGTCGTACAGGGCCGCGAAGTAGTTCGACGAGCTGCCGTCCGACGCGATCTTGTCGCTGTCGGACGTGCTGCTGCCGAGGTACGCGTTGAGGTTGTTCGGCTGCGAGGCGGCCCCGAGCTGAGCATCCAGCTGATTGAGCAGCACGGGCTTCAGCATCGCCATGGTGCCGATGCCCGTGACGAGCAGCCCGAGCGTCAGCATCAGCACGGTCACGCCCGTGATCTTGGTGCGGAGAGAGATCGCGTTCCAGCGATCGAGAAGGCGTGCGTGCATCAGGCCGCCAGTTTACGAAGGCAAGCTGTGGCCATGGTGTGGGCGCTCAGACTTTCGCGGCCTTCAGCATGTAGCCGAAACCGCGCTTGGTCTGGATGAGCGGCTCGCTCGAGTGCGCATCGACCTTGCGGCGCAGGTACGAGATGTAGGACTCCACGATGCCGGCGTCGCCGTTGAAGTCGTACTCCCAGACGTGGTCGAGGATCTGCGCCTTGCTCAGCACCCGGTTGGGGTTGAGCATCAGGTAGCGCAGCAGCTTGAACTCGGTCGGGCTCAGCTCGATGGCCGTGTCGCCGACGAACACCTCGTGGGTGTCCTGGTCCATGGTGAGCTCGCCGGCGCGGATGACGGCGTCTTCGTCGGCCTGCATCGTGCGGCGCAGGATGGCCTTGATGCGGGCGACGATCTCGTCGAGGCTGAACGGCTTGGTGACGTAGTCGTCGCCGCCGACCGTGAGACCGGTGATCTTGTCTTCGGTGTCGTCTTTGGCCGTGAGGAACAGGATGGGCGCGGTGTACCCGGCGCCGCGGAGGCGCTTGGTGACGCCGAAGCCGTTCATGTCGGGCAGCATGACGTCGAGGATGATCAGGTCGGGTTCCTCTTCGAGGACCGCGGAGATCGCTTGAGCACCGTTGCCGACCGCACGCACGGCGAACCCGGCGAAGCGGAGGCTGGTGGTGAGGAGGTCGCGGATGTTGGGCTCGTCGTCGACGATGAGAATGCGAGGGCCAGCGTTCATGGAAATATTATCTGCGCGTCGGCTGAATCCAAGCTGTGAGTCGTCGGTGTGCGCTGAGTACACAGTGCTGGCGGCGCCCGTGTGAACGGTGGATGCTGAGAGGAGACGCTGCGAAGCCCACCAAGGAGGACGCCATGCCCACACCCACCGTCGTCATCGCCGGCGCGGGTCTCGCCGGAGCGACGACCGCCACCGAGCTGCGCGAGGGCGGGTACGAGGGCAGGATCCTGCTGCTCGGCTCCGAGGCGCATCATCCGTACATCCGGCCGCCGCTGTCGAAGGAGTACCTGAAGGGCGATGCCGACCGCTCGGAGGCGTTCGTGCATCCGGACGAGTGGTACGCGCAGCACCACGTCGAGTTCATGCCGGAGACCGAGGCGGGGTCGTTCGACGGCCCGGCGCACGAGCTGTTCGTCTCCGGGGGAGCGCGGCTCACCTTCGACAGCCTGGTGATCGCGACCGGCGCCAGTCCGCGCCACCTCGACGTCCCGGGCGCCGGACACGGCGCCGTGTACGTGCTGCGCACGATCGACGAGAGCGAGTGGCTGCGGTCGGCGCTCTCGGTCGGCGGCCGCCGGGTGGTGATCGTCGGCTCCGGCTGGATCGGCATGGAGGTCGCGGCGGCCGCCCGCGGTTACGGCAACGACGTGACGGTGCTCGGGCACGCCGCGGTGCCGCTCGCTGCGGCGATCGGTCCGGAGCTCGGGCGCGTCTACGAGCAGCTGCATCGCGATCACGGCGTGGAGTTCCGCAACGGCGTCTCCGTGGTCGCCATCGGCGGGGACGACGACGGGCCGCGCGAGGTGGTCGTCTCCAACGGCGAGCGGATCACCGCCGACATCGTGGTGGTCGGCGCCGGTGCGGCTCCGAACACGCTCGTCGCCGAGCGCTCGGGACTCGACCTCAACAACGGCATCCTGGTCGACGCGGGAATGCACGCCAGCGCGGAAGACGTGTACGCCGTGGGCGACGTGGCGAACCCGTTCCTTCCGGCCATCGGGCAGCACCTCCGCAACGAACACTGGGCGAACGCCATCGCCGGTGGAAAGGTCGCCGCCCGCAGCATCCTCGGACAGCACGCCTCGTACGACGACATCCCGTACTTCTATTCGGACCAATACGATCTGGGCATGGAGTATTCGGGCTACGGGCCGCTGGCGGCCGACGCCGAGATCGTCTACCGCGGCGACCGGGAGGCGCGCGAGTTCATCGCGTTCTGGCTGCGCGACGACCGCGTGGTCGCCGGGATGAACGTGAACGTCTGGGACGTGAACGAGGAGGTGCAGCGGCTGATCCGCAGCGGTGAGCGCGTCGACCGTGCGCGGCTGACGGACGAGAGCATCGACCTTGCGGCCGTCTGACGCGCCCGGCTCGTCCGCCGTCTCGGCGCCGGGCTCGGGCTCGCCGTCCGCCGGGGCGCCCGGCCCCAACGCACCCGCCGCCGACGCGCATCCGATGTACCTGCCGCCGCTGCGCGTGCCGATCCGCTCGATCGGTGCCCGCACCTTCGACTTCTCGCGTCGCGTCGCCGTGATGGCGGTGGTGAACCGCACTCCGGACTCGTTCTTCGACCAGGGCAGCACCTTTGCCCTCGACCGTGCCGTGGCCGCCTCGTTCGAGGCGGTCGCGCGCGGCGCCGACTGGGTCGACATCGGCGGGGCCCCGTTCGCGCCGGGCGCTCCCATCCCGGTGGACGAGGAGGCCGACCGCGTGGTGCCGGTGATCGCCGAGCTGCGTGCCGGTTCCGATGTGGTGATCTCGGTCGACACGTTCCACGCCGAGGTGGCTCGACGCGCCATCCGGGCCGGTGCGACCGTGATCAACGACACGACGGGCCTGAGCGACCCCGGCCTGCTGCCCGTCGTCGCCGACAGCGAGGCGACGCTCGTGCTCACCCACAGCCTCGCCCGGCCGCGCACCCCGTACCCACGGCCGCAGTACGAGGACATCGCGGCCGAGGTCGCGGCCTTCCTCGCCGACCGGGTGGAGCGCGCGCTGGCCGCCGGCATCCCGGAGGAACGGCTCATCGTCGACCCCGGTCACGACCTCAACAAGAACACGCTGCATTCGCTCGAACTCACGCGGCGGCTGAGCGTGATCGCCGACCTGGGGTACCCCACCCTCGCGGCGGTCTCGAACAAGGACTTCATCGGAGAGACCCTCGACGCCCCGCGCGCCGAACGGCTCGAGGGATCGCTCGCGGCCGCCGTGGTGTCGATCGTGAACGGGGCCAGGATCATCCGGATGCACGACGTGGCGGCCTCGGTCGCGGCGGCCAGGATGACGGAGGCGATCCTCGGCCTGCGCGAACCCGCCCACCTGCGGCACAACATGGGAGATGTGAATGACTGAGCCCGGCATCACGAAGGTGCATCCGCTGCCCGCCGTCGACGGCCTCGGCGACGACGAGATCGCCGCCCTCTACGCGGAGTCCGCCGGCGACGGCCCGTGGGTGCGCGTGAACTTCGTCTCCAGCGTCGACGGTGCGGCCACGCACCAGGGCCTCTCCGGCGGATTGTCCGACGAGGCGGACAAGCGCGTCTTCGCCATCCTGCGCCGGCTCTGCGACGTGGTCGTCGTCGGCGCGGGCACGGTGCGCGCCGAGAGCTACAGCGCGATGCGCGTCGATGCGGTGTCGGAGCGCATCAGGTCCGAGGCGGGCATGACCCCGCATCCGGTGTTCGCGATCGTCTCGGCCGCCCTCGACCTCGACCCGGCGAGCCCGATCTTCGCGGATGCGCCGCTCCGGCCGATCATCCTCACCACCGAGTCGTCGAGGCCGGATGCCCGCGAGGCGCTCGCCGAGGTGGCGGATGTCGTCGTGTGCGGGCGCGACCGGGTGGAGCCCGACGTGCTCGTGCGGGTGCTGAACGAACGTGGCCTAGGCCGCATCCACTGCGAGGGCGGCCCGCATCTGTTCGCCGACCTGATCGCGACCGGGGTGCTCGACGAGCTGTGCCTGACGATCAGCCCGCGGCTCGAGGCGGGCGTCGCGTCACGAATCTCGACGGGGGCGTCGCCGATCGTGCCCGTCGGGCTGCGGCTGGCGCACACGCTGATCTCCGGGGATACGCTGCTGCTCCGGTACCTGCGGCGATGAGCGCGGGATGAACTCGGGGATGAGCGCGGAATGAGCTCGGGGAAGGCGTTCGACCGCGACTCCATCGACCTCGCGCTGGCCCGACGCCTCGTCGATGCGCAGTTCCCGGCGTGGCGCGAGCTGCCCATCCGCCCCGTCGCCCTCAGCGGCTGGGACAACCGCACGTTCCGGCTCGGCGACGAGCTGAGCATCCGGATGCCCACGGGGCCCTGGTACGCGCAGCAGGTGGCGAAGGAGCAGACGTGGCTGCCGCGGCTCGCGCCGGTGCTGCCGCTGCCGATCCCGACGCCGGTGGCGGTCGGGGAGCCCGGTGACGGCTATCCGTTCCCGTGGTCGGTGTACCGCTGGATCGCGGGCGAGCCCGCCGCGTCGGCGGGACTCGGGGATGCGGTCGCATTCGGCGAGGCGGTCGGCGGGTTCCTCGTCGCGTTGCGCGGTGCGGATGCCCGGGGCGGGCCAGCGCCGGGCGAGCACAACTTCTTCCGCGGTGACCCGCCTGCTGTGTACGCCGAAGAGACGGAGCGGGCGATCGCAGCCCTGGGTCGGGAGGGCTGGTCGGGGGCGGCGCCGGGCGCGGATGCGGACTGGGCGCGTGGCGTGTGGGCCGACGCGCTCGACTCGCTCTGGGGCGGCGACCCGGTGTGGCTGCACGGCGACATTGCGGTCGGCAACCTGCTGATGCGGGATGGACGGTTGAGCGCGGTGATCGATTTCGGAACATCCGGTGTCGGCGACCCTGCCTGCGACCTGGTGCTGGCGTGGACCTCGCTCGAGGGCGCCGGTCGTTCGGCGTTCCGTCGGGGTGTCGGACTCGACGACGCGACCTGGGCGCGGGCGAAGGGCTGGGCGCTCTGGAAGGCGCTCATCGTGCTCGCGGAGGACCGCGGGTCGGTCGAGGCGCGCACGACGCTCGCCCGGCTGCGCGCGGCCTAGGCTGCTGCGGCCGCGTCTGCGCGCGCGAGCGGCGGTGATTCTCCTCCCGAGAGTCCTCCTCCCGCGAGTCGTCCTCCCGCCAGTCGTGCGGTTGCGCGACGCGGGCTGGGCCCGTCGTGCGTTATCGCACGACCGGGCACCCGGGTCAGGCGGCCAGCGCGTGGGCGTCGAGGATCGTGTAGCTGTAGCCCTGCTCCGCCAGGAAGCGCTGCCGGTTCTGCGCGAAGTCCTGGTCGACCGTGTCACGCGAGACCAGTGTGTAGAAGTTCGCCGAGAGGCCCGACTCCTTCGGGCGCAGCAGGCGTCCGAGGCGCTGGGCTTCCTCCTGACGCGACCCGAACGATCCGGAGACCTGGATCGCCACGGTGGCCTCGGGGAGGTCCACCGAGAAGTTCGCCACCTTGCTGACCACCAGCACCGTGGTGCGGCCCTCGCGGAACTCCTGGTACAGCCGCTCGCGCTCGTCGACCGGCGTCGCTCCGGTGAGTTTTGGTGCGTCGAGCGCCTCCGCCAGCTCGTCGATCTGGTCGAGGTACTGCCCGATGACCAGGATGCGCTCCCCGGCATGCCGCGCGACCAGCTGCCGCACGACATCCAGCTTCGCCGGCGCGGTCGCCGCCAGCCGGTAACGCTCGTCGTCGGCGGCCGCCGCGTAGGAGAGCCGCTCCGACTGCGGCAGGTCGATGCGCACCTCGTAGCAGGCGGCGGGGGAGATGAAGCCCTGCGCCTCGATCTCCTTCCACGGGGCGTCGAACCGCTTGGGACCGATGAGGCTGAACACGTCCCCCTCGCGGCCGTCCTCGCGAACGAGCGTCGCCGTGAGGCCCAGCCGGCGCCGGGCCTGCAGCTCGGCGGTCAGTTTGAACACCGGTGCGGGGAGCAGGTGCACCTCGTCGTAGACCACGAGCCCCCAGTCCATCGCGTCGAGCAGGGCGAGGTGCGCGTACTCGCCCTTCCGCTTGGCTGTGAGGATCTGGTACGTCGCGATCGTGACGGGCTTGACCTCTTTGACCTGGCCCGAGTACTCGCCGATCTCCTCGGCGGTGAGCGTGGTGCGCTTCAGCAGCTCGTCGCGCCACTGCCGCGCCGAGACCGTGTTCGTCACCAGGATGAGCGTCGTCGTCTTCGCGGTCGCCATCGCTCCGGCGCCGACCAGGGTCTTGCCCGCGCCACAGGGGAGCACGACGACACCGCTGCCGCCGTCGAAGAAGTTGTCGACCGCCTTGTGCTGGTAGTCGCGCAGGGCCCAGCCGTCTTCGACGAGGTCGATCGGATGCGGCGTCCCCGGGGTGTAGCCGGCGAGGTCCTCGGCCGGCCAGCCGAGCTTCACGAGCTCCTGCTTCAGCTGCCCCCGCGCCCAGGCCTCGACGACGAACGTGGTGTCGTCGCGGCGTTCCAGCAGCAGGGGAGAGATGCGCTTGGCGCCGGCGACCTCGGTGAGCACCGCGAGATCCTCCGAGCGCAGCAGCAGCACGCCCTCGTCGTCGCGCTCGATCACCAGGCGGCCGTAGCGGGCGACGGTCTCAGACATGTCGACCGAGACGGTCTGCGGGATCGGAAACTTCGAGTAGCGCTCGAGGGTCGCGAGCATGTCCTCGGCGGAGTGCCCGGCGGCCCGCGCGTTCCAGAGGCCGAGCCGGGTGATCCGGTAGGTGTGGATGTGCTCGGGAGCGCGCTCGAGCTCGGCGAAGACGGCGAGATCGTGGCGGGCGTCCTCGGCCGCCGGATGCGCGACCTCCAGGAGCACGGTGCGGTCGCTTTGGACGATCAGGGGGCCATCGGACATAACGGATGAGTCTACGCCCGCAACGCGTCCTCCCTGCTCAGGCGCCGGGCGCTGGCTCCGGGCTCGGGCGCCAGGCTCAGGCGCCAGGCTCGGCCGGCCGGATCCCCCGCACACTCGACAGCGGGAGCGTGCGCTCGATGTCGGCCGCGCGATCCCGTCCGCGCAGGCGGCCGCCGCCGACACCGGTCGGCTCGAGCACGTAGTCGAGCTGCCGGCCGTCGGGCAGCGCCACTTCGACGATCACGGTCTGCTTCGCGCGGATCGCCAGATCGAGCTGCCGCGCGAGCCACTGCTCGTGGGTGCTTCCCTCCTCGTCGACCTCCGCCGCGCGCAGGCGGGCGATGAGGTCGGCGTAGGGGACGCCATCCGAGTGCGGGCGCGGGTGGGCGAGGCGGTGCCGCCGGATGCCGACGATGTTGCCGTGCGCGTCTTCGGCGGCGACGGGGTAGCGCGCATCGCTGAGGGCCCAGAAGACGACGTCGCGGGCGAACCTGCTCTGCAGCACGTCCGGCGCGGTTCTCACGAGACCGAGGGAGCTGAGCGCTTGGTCGACCTCGATGGTGCGCAGGATGCCGGCGTCCTCGCTCACCACGGCCGACCGGGCGCGCGATCCCGGCTCGTCGACGTCGCGCACCCGGATGCGGCCGTATCGCTCCGTCGCGTCCGTGATCAGGTAGTCGAGGGGCTGCGGAACACCGGTCAGCGAGACCTCCGCCAAGAACGACCGGATGCTCTCCGCCGTCTCGCCCGCGGTGATGGCCCGGTTCACGCTCGCCGCTGAGAACCGGAACGTGGATGCCAGTGCCCGGCTCTCCACGTCGGCCATGCCGCGCAGGCGCGCATCGATCGCCGGCTCGAGCGGTCCGGGGGAGACGACGGTGAGGTCGTGCTGCAGGTAGACCCTGTGGACCTCGGCCGGGAAGAGGTCGCGGAGCGCGGCCGCGGCCGCATCCGGCCCGTGCTCGACCAGGGTGGTGCCCGCCGTGCTCGGCGCCTGGTGCGCGGTGATGCCGAGCCATTCCGCGTCGCGCATATACGCCGTGACGCGCTCCTGGGCGTTCGCGCGACCGGCCGGGTAGAGCCAGGCCACGTAGTCGCGCAGGCTCTCGCCCCACGCTGCGCGGGAGCGGTCGGCCAGGATGCCGCGCAGGTCGTCGGGGAGGGCATCCTGCCAGGCGGTCGCCAGGGCGCGCCAGCGGTCGAGGCTGGGGGCGTGCTGCCAGGTGGACGCGGCGTCGGTCGGCAGCCAGACTCCGTCGTCGATCGCGATCAGGCCGGCACGGGCGGCGACGGAGAGCACGGTCGGCACGGTGGAGACGTCGGTGGCGAGCGCTCCGGCGATCCGCTTGCTCGCGGGGAGGGCGAGGCCGCCCTTCTGCAGCTCGCGCGCTCCCTCGCGGGCGAGCTCGGCGATCAGCTCGGAGACCGAGGCCCCCGCCTCGAAGGCGCGTTCGGCGGCCAGCCGGTCGGTGAAGCGCCGTTCGGTGTCGGGGACCGGCGCGAGGGCGGGCGGTGGTGGAGTGTCGACGAGCGCCGCCGGCGACGGAAGGCCGATGCCCGGCCAGGCCGCGAGCTGCTCGGAGACGGCGTCGTAGACGGCGAACCGGTCGTCGCCCTCCGGATGCGCCAGCAGGGCGTCGGCGACGGCGCTGAGGGCCGCCCGAGCGGATGGGGTGCTCAGCCCCGGCGTCGCGGCGGCGGTGGAGAGCCGGGTGGCGACCTCATCCGGCGACAGGGGCTGCTGGATCTCGCCGAGCGCCACGAGCGTCGCGAGCAGGGTGCGGTCGAGCCCGGAGAGTACGCGCTGCACCGAGTCGCGGTCGAGGAGCGCATCGGCGAGGTCGAAGAAGTCGGTGACGCCCTGACGGCGGAAGGTGCGGGAGGCGAGCGCGACGGAGAGCGCGTCGTCGGGCATCCCGCGCAGACGCGCTGCCAGCGCGAGCGTGTTCGTCATCGCCGCGTCACGCCTGGCAGCCGGTGCTAGCGCTTGCCTTTGCCGGTTGCCGCCTCTTTCGCGGCCTTCGCCTCCTGGCTGCGCTTCCTCGCCGAGACGATGAGGAGCACGATGATCAGCACGAAGGCGATCGGCAGCGCGAGATAGGGGAGAAGGAACACGGTCGGCCACAGTCCCTCACCCGAACCCTGGGCGGCGAAACCGCCGAGAGCGGTGCCGATGAGGATGGCGGCGATGCACGCGAGCGACACCGCGACGAGCGCGGCAACGATGTACGAGAGGATGCGCTGGAGGCGGCTTGCCGCGGGCGGGGTCTGTTGGGTCACGAAATCAAGGATAATTGAGGTTGGTCATTCGATCGCCCATGTGAAATGAGGTTCCCATGCCAACCGGCAAGGTCAAGTTCTACGACGACGAGAAGGGTTTCGGCTTCATCAGCTCCGATGACGGCCAGGAAGTCTTCCTGCACGCCTCGGCTCTGCCTGCCGGCACGGTTGTGAAAGCGGGCACCCGCCTGGAGTTCGGCATCGCCGACGGCAAGCGCGGTGCGCAGGCGCTGTCGGTGCGCGTGCTCGACGCTCCGCCCAGCCTGGTGAAGCTCAGCCGCAAGTCGGCCGACGACATGGCGGTCATCGTCGAGGACCTCGTGAAGCTCCTCGACGGCATCGGCGCCAACCTGAAGCGCGGCAAGTACCCCGACAAGGCTCACGGCGCCAAGATCGCCGCTGTGCTGCGGCGGGTCGCGGATGATCTGGATGCCTGACACCGAGCTGCCGTTCGAGTCGGCGGAGTCCGGCGAAATCGAGTCTGCGCCTGCTGAGGGCGTGGAGACTGCCTCTGCGGCCGATGAGCCTGCCGAGGCCGTTGAGCCTGCCGCTCCGCTCGTCGCGGACGAGGTGCTGCTCGACGCCGTCGACCGCGCCCGCACCGCTCTGCTCGAGACCACGCCCGCTTCGACCATCGGTGCGCCGCTCGGCCACCAGGTCGAGGGCGAGCACGTGCTCTCCTTGCTGTTCGCGTGCACGATGCCCGGCTATCCGGGCTGGAACTGGACGGTCACGATCTCGCGCATCGACGACGAGTCGGAGCCGAGCGTGCTCGAGGTCGAGCTGATGCCCGGCGACGGTGCGCTGCTCGCGCCCGACTGGGTGCCGTGGTCCGAGCGTCTCGCCGACTACCAGGCGTCGCAGGAGGCCCTGCACGCTGCCGAAATGGAGAACGACGACGAGACGGATGACGAGGAGTCGGACGACGAGTCGTTCGACGACGAGTCCGACGACCTCGACGACGACAGTGAAGACGACGACGACCTCGACGACGACAGCGATGTGCACGACCTGCACCTCGACGACATCGATGGGATCGACATCGACAGCGCGGATGCCTCGTACGACGAGGAGACGGATGTCGACGCCGACCTCGACCTCCCCGCGGAGGAGGCGGCCGCGCTCGACGACTCGGAGTCGCTCGACTCGGAGTCGGTCGACTCAGCGCCGCTTGACGGTGAGGTAGCCGAGGCCGACGAGCCCGAGAACGAGTCCGATGACGACCGTCCAGAACCACCAGCCGTCTCCGGCAGCGGAGAGCTGGCGGCCAAAGACGAGCACGACGACGAGGGCGACCAGCCACAGTCCTAGCCCGACGAGCACGGCCCGCCGGTCATCCGTCTCGACGGGTACCGGGTCGGGCCGTCGCTCGCTGTCGCGAAGCCAGAGGCGCATGATGGCTCCGGTCAGCCCAGCTGCCCGACCACGTACTCGATCGACGCGATCAGGGCGCGCACGTCATCCGGCTCGATGGCCGTGAACGTCGCGACGCGCAGCTGGTTGCGGCCGAGCTTGCGGTACGGCTCCGTGTCGACGATGCCGTTGGCGCGGAGGGTCTTGGCGATGGCCGCCGCGTCGATCGCGTCGTCGAAGTCGATCGTGACGACGACCTGCGAGCGGTGTTCCGGGTTCGTCACGAACGGCGTTGCGTAGTCCACGCTGTCGGCCCAGGTGTAGAGCGCATTCGACGACTCCGCCGTGCGGCTCGACGCCCAGGCGAGGCCGCCGTTGCCGTTGATCCACTGCACCTGGTTCTCGAGCATGAGCAGCGTCGCGATGGCCGGGGTGTTGAGCGTCTGGTTCAGGCGCGAGTTGTCGACCGCGTTCTTGATGCTGAGGAACTCCGGGATGTAGCGGCCACTCGCGGCGATCCGCTCGACGCGCTCGACGGCGGCGGGGGAGAAGAGGGCGAACCACAGTCCGCCGTCGGAGGCGAAGTTCTTCTGCGGTGCGAAGTAGTAGACGTCGGCCTGGGACGCGTCGATGTCGATGCCTCCGGCCGCGCTGGTGGCATCGACCACGGTGAGCGCTCCGGCGTCGCCGTTCACACGGCGCACGGGCGCCATCACGCCGGTCGACGTCTCGTTGTGCGGCCAGGCGTACACGTCGACGCCGTCGACGACCTCGACCTCGCTGCGCGAACCGCCGGGCGCCTCGATCACGTGCGGGGCGTCGAGCCACGGCGCCTTCGCCGCTGCGGCGAACTTGCCGCCGAACTCGCCGAACACCAGGTTCTCGCTGCGCTTCTCGATCAGACCGAACGCTGCGGCATCCCAGAACGCGGTCGAGCCGCCGTTGCCGAGCGCGACCTCGTAGCCGTCGGGCAGGCGGAACAGCTCGCCCAGGCCCTCGCGGACGCGCCCGACCAGGTTCTTCACCGGAGCCTGGCGGTGGGAGGTGCCGAGGATCTCCGCGCCGGCGCCGGCCAGATACGCGACCTGCTCCTGGCGGACCTTGGAGGGTCCGCATCCGAATCGACCGTCGGCGGGCAGCAGTTCAGTGGGAATCGTCACATCCGGCATAACCAGAGTCTATTGGCTGTTGACAATCACCGAGGGCCGGTGAGCGCTGCGCACCGCGGGCCTGCGCCGTGCTGTCATCGCCAGCAAGTAGGCTCTATCAGACGCATTGCGCACAAGCACGTGGAGGGGTTCATGACCGATCTGATCGACACGACCGAGATGTACCTTCGCACCATTCTGGAGCTGGAGGAGGACAACATCGTCCCCCTGCGTGCGCGCATCTCCGAGCGTCTGGGTCACTCCGGCCCCACGGTGTCGCAGACGGTCGGCCGGATGGAGCGCGACGGTCTCGTCGTCGTCTCCGGCGACCGCCACCTCGAGCTCACCGACGACGGCCGCCGCAAGGCCGTGAACGTCATGCGCAAGCACCGTCTCGCGGAGCGCCTGCTGAGCGACGTGATCGAGCTCGAGTGGGAGTACGTGCACGAAGAGGCCTGCCGCTGGGAGCACGTGATGAGCGAGCAGGTCGAGCGCAAGCTGCTGACCATGCTGGGCCACCCGACGGAGTCGCCGTACGGCAACCCGATCCCCGGGCTCCAGGAGCTGGGCGAGGCCGCCTCCACCCCCAGTACAGAGGGTCTCGTGAACCTCGTCGAGCTGGTCGACGGCCGCGATTCGGTGGCGACTGCCAGGATCCGACGGCTCGGCGAGCCGGCCCAGGTCGACCCCGAGTTACTCCTCCAGCTCAAGCAGGCGGGCGTTTTTCCCGGCTCGACCGGCACTTTCGCTTCCGCTGGCTCGTACGTGATCGTGCAGATCGACGGCTTCGAGAACGGGCTCGAACTGCCCAACGAACTCGCAGCGCACATCTTCGCCGACGCGTAGATTCCGTTACCGAGTTGTTAAAAAAGCCTCAAAAGGATGTGACAAACGGGGGTACCTCCCGTAGTCTCTAACGAGTCCGAAGGGCCAGAAGCCGGCCACTGGACCCGGGTCAAGACGCTCCACCCCCCAATATCCCGTCTCTTGATCCGCGAAGCCGAAGCTATAAGCATCCAGGACGGGGCAGCTACCTAGTGCTGTGGGAGCGCAGGAGGTTTACACCTTGGCCCTATTAGGTACGCCCGGTTCTGAAGAGAGCCCTTCGAACAACCCGAACCCCACCGGACCCACCGATATCGTCTCCCGCCGCTCGCTTCGTGCTGAGCGCGAGAAGCAGGGTGCGTCCGGCGCCGTTGCGACGACCCCCGCCGCGAAGAAGAGCGCGGTCGCCGCTGCCGCTACCCGTCCGGCGACCGGTGCAGTCGCAACCCGCCCGGTGCCCACCAAGAAGAAGGTCAAGGGCGGCGTCATCAACGTCGCCGTCATGACCCTGGCCGCCGGCCTCATCGCGACCATGGCCATCCCCGCCTACGCGTTCAATCCCGCTGGTGCCGACGACGCGCAGTTCAAGACCTCGGCCATCGACGGGATGAAGAAGGCGCAGCCGCAGAGCGTCGCCGTTCCGCAGACCGTCGCCGCAGCCGCCGTCTCGCGTGACGCCCGCAGCGCCACCTCGCAGTCGCAGCTCGACGCCCAGAAGGCAGCGGAAGAGGCGGCCAAGGCCGCCGAGGTCGCCCGCCAGCAGGCCGCCGTCTCGCTCGCCAACTACGCGACCAGCTACTCCGGCCCGTCCGTCTCCGACTTCCTCGCCAACCCGCCGTACCCGAGCTTCAGCCTCCCGCAGGTGTTCTCGGTGGCGCAGCAGTACATCGGCACCCCGTACGTCTTCGGTGGTTCGACGCCTGCCGGCTTCGACTGCTCGGGCTACGTGATGTTCGTCTACGCCCAGTTCGGCATCAACCTGCCGCACTCGGTCTCCGGTCAGGCGGCGATGGGCAAGCGCATCTCGATCGCCGACGCCCAGCCCGGCGACCTGGTCATCATGCCCGGCCACGACGGCTTCTACGCCGGCAACGGCAACATCATGGATGCCCCCGACACCGGCCGCAGCATCTCGATCCGCCCGATCTGGACCAGCGACTACTACATCGTGCGATTGGGCATCTGAGTCAACAGCGAGTGAACTCTGCGCAACACAGCACTGGAACGGCGTGCCACGAATATGTGGTACGCCGTTTCTGCGTTACTCTGATGCCCTGACACCGTGAGAGATCCGGGAGTGCCGATGGTACAGCTGCTCAGCGCCGCCTCCAGGCTCGAGCGCGGCCATTTCGCCCTCCGTCAGCACGACTTCCTGGCCTGCCGCCACCATTGCGTGGCCTGCCGCCACCATGCCGCCGCTTCGCTGGGCGCTGTCCTCACGGACAGTGCCCTTTTTCTTTGGCCCCGTCCGCGGGTGTCCAGCGCACCGTCCCTCCCCGGATTGCTGGAAGGTCTGAGATGAGAACACTGGTCCTCAACGCCGGCTACGAGCCACTCGCCGTGGTGTCCTTCAAACGGGCCCTGGTGCTCGTCATGAATCAGAAGGCCACCGTCGTGGCCATCGACCAGGACCACCCGGTGTGGGGCATCTGCGAAAGCTACGAGAGACCGTCGGTGATCCTCCTGACCCGCTACGTGCGCATCCCGCGCGGCCGTGCTGTTCCTGTCAGCCGCCGCGGCGTGCTGCGACGGGATGCTCACCGCTGCGCCTACTGCGGCAAAACCGCCACCACCATCGACCACGTGCAGCCCCGCTCGCGCGGCGGCGCCGACAGCTGGGAGAACCTCGTCGCCTGCTGCCTGCGCTGCAACAACATCAAGAGCGACCGCACGCCGGGCGAGATGGGCTGGTCGCTGCGGGTCACTCCGCGGGTGCCGCACGACGCGTCGTGGGTCGTGCGCGGCGTCGAGGGCGCTGCCCCCGAATGGCACGACTTCCTGGAGCCGGCGGCGTAGTTCGCGCGGGCTCGCGATTTGGGCCAAACGTCGGTTCCGTCGCGCCCAGACCCGACTTTCGGCCCAAATGTTCCCGGGCGGGCGCTCCCACGAGCGGTGGGCAGCGCGTCATTCGCTAAACTCGACGGGTCAGCCTCTGTAGCTCAATGGAAGAGCTGCTCCGTCCTAAGGAGAAGGTTGGGGGTTCGAGTCCCTCCAGGGGCACTTTGAGGTGCAACAAAAAGTGCTGGTCAGGCCCAAGTTCCGTCGATAAAATATCGTTTGTTATGAACGATCTGCCCACAATTTGCCCACAAAATCGCCCAAAACTCTATGAAACTCTAAGAGCATCAATGAGATGACTGCGGGTCAAGCTGAACCACTTGCCGTTGGATCCAAAGTTCGCCGCCGCTCTCGGAGAGGACTCGCTCGTTGAGTCGCTCGGCGACTGAACCGAGGTCGTCTTCAAAGAGGTCAGCATACGTGTCGAGAGTCATTGCGGCTGACTTGTGTCCGAGCATTCGTTGCAGCGCTTTGACGTTGGCCCCAGCGCTCACAGCGAGGCTGGCGGCAGTGTGCTTGAGATCGTGCGGAGTCAGGTGTTCGAGCTCGGCGTCGCGTAGCGCTGTGAGCCACCACGATTGTCCGTTCTGGGCCGTAGAGGGGCGGGCGAGATATCCGCCTGCACGCGCAGGGAACAGGAGGGCGCTGCGCTTCTTTCCGCTCGCCAGCGCTTTCAGCCGAGGAGCAAGGAAGGCCGGAAAGGGTACTGATCTTGCTTCCCAGCTCTTGGGGGGTCCGACGTGAATTATCCCGTCCACTTCAGTGGCGGTCTGGTGGATAGACAGTCGACCTCGCTCGAGATTAATGTCGCCTACCGTCAATGCGACAGCCTCTCCCCAGCGGATGCCCGTGTAGGCGAGCGTAAGGATGAGGACGCTTCGCATGTCGTCTGGAGCGCGGCCAGCGAAGCGGAAGACTTCCTCGTTGGTCAGATAGCGTCTTCTCTTCTTGGTGGCTTTGCGTGGTAAGTTGCTCGCGCCGCGTGCCGGATTCGAGGGAATCCGCCCGTCTCGAACCGCGACGTCGAGGATGCCGGCGAGGATGCCCAATGCTCGGAGAACGACCCCCGCGGAGCGCGGCTTGCCGCCGTTTCCCGGGCGGACTCGCACGGTGACCGCCTTTCCTAGGCTGACCTCGCGAATCCACTTCTCCACCGCAGATGGGCGAATCGCACCAATCGGTGTGGCTGCCCAACGAGGTTCAACGTAAACTCGCCAGGCGATCCGGATCGGAGAGAAGCTGGACGGCTTGAGGGCTTGCTCCTTGTTGGCGAGCCAGTCTATGGCGAGCTCGCCCACGGTTACCCGAGATTGTGAAGGTTCGAAGTAGGTGCCCCGCATCATGGCCACTTCGACGGTTGCTGCATACTGTTCGGCTTCGCGCTTAGTTCGGAAGCCGCGCTTCTCCCGTTGTTGATGCTCAGGATCGCGCCAGCGCACCCGGTAACGGCGGCCCTTGGCCGACTCATATGCGTCGATGCTTCCCATTTCGCCCTCGATTCGGTCAGCTCCCATCACTATTACATTGCAGACCTCGGACTTCGCGGACCCGCGCACGCGGAACGCCAGGCATCCGGCGTAGTAGTGCGCCGACGTGGCCGTCGCAGACGTGGATGAAGAGCCGACGAAGAACATCCCGCGCGAGAAGCATCGGACGCCGGGGGTTACTACCTGGGCTGGCGTCTGGAGGACGCGTGCCCCGGTGTTGAGCACGTCGGGAAGTCCTGCAATCAGGCGATCAACGAGTACTAATAGACGGTCAAGGAGAACCGCGAGAAGCGGACTGCAGCTGAGGCCCGAACCGCTCCTGCCGAGCCCCCCCATGGTCATGGTCGAACCGGCTGCGGAGAGTGTGGAGACGCATCCGGACAGTTAGCTGGCAGCGACGTCCGAGCGTCACTTGGTGGCGTTCGACGTGGCCGGGAAGGTCTGCTCGTGCGTTACTCGCAGCGCGGCATGGTCGAGAAGCACTTCACGGAGCCGCCCAAGTCTGCCCCGCAGATCATCCTCGCAGCAGCGCTCGGCGCAATCGAGGGCGGCTATGAGTTCGACCGGAAGGTCTGGCAGCATGCCGGGACGCCGGCCTACCTGCTACAGCTGCGGGACTGGGGCTACAAACTCAGCGAGATCGCTTAACCGCTGCTGATGAAGCCACGCGGGTTGAAGGCGACGGTCTAGTCGACGACGTGGTACTTCCCGGTCGCAGGATCGATTCCATCGCCGTTGTCACGGGTGGTCTTGAGGCTTCGAACCTCGTCTCGAAGGAGCTCGAGGACCTTGATGATTCGCTGGGTCTGCTCGTCGCCGACGATGATGCCGGTCGTTCCCTGGCGGCGAGGCAGATTCGCCTTTACCTCACCGATGAGCTCGTCCACGGCGTCCAACTTGTCGGGCTGCGAGTCTGCTGTCATGTCCGCACCCTACCGTGCTCGCACTGCGGGTTGCCCGCCCAGCACGACGTCAGCCCCTCCTCGTGGCGGCACGGCCTTGCGCCCGCCCATGCCCGCCGCGCGGCGGTGCTGGAGTTCCAGCCCCTCGCGCGGTACCCGCTCGGTGGGACGCTCAGCCACTTCACCCTGGGCAACGGCATCCATGTCACGGTCCTCGGCGACGGCTACCCGCACGCCGATGACTACGAGACCCAGCAGCGCAACGACGCCGGCTTCGCCATCGCGGGGACTGAGCAGCGGGCGACGAGCTGGGCGGACGTCTGGCGGATCTTCGGCGAACTCCACCCTGAGTATGCCCAGGCGTGACATAGGTGGCCGCTATCGCTCAGACCATAAACGTGAGCGAACGCATCTACTGCCACAAGTATTCGTACCGAACCCAAAGCGCCGTTCTAACCCGAGTCGGCACAAGCCACACCAGTCGCCGGTTCGGCTTCCCTCGTGATACGAACGTGGAATGAGCTTCGATCCTGAGCGTGTCCTCGCCGACTCCGACCGAGTGCTGAAGGATCCGCATCTGCAGGCGATCGCGGTCGAGTCCCTCGCAGGCCTTCCAGAGTGGACAGACGACATCGCGGAGCGCATTGGCAATCTATACCCGACGGATGGAAGTAGGGTGGCGGGCGATGACCGCATAAAGTGGATCGACCCACCGTCGTCTCAGATCGTGCACCTGCTTCACAGCGCACATGACCATCTCCATATGCTCGCCCAGGGGATGAAGCATGAGGGTCCGCGTCCGCTGGCTGGCTACTCCCTGATCCGGGTGGCGATTGAAGCATCGGCACTCGCCACATGGCTGATGGCCCCCGGCACGATTGACGCCCGCGTGCGGCGCTCGATTCGTCTGACGTGGGACAACCGACTCCGCGTCGCCGTGTACACGAAGAAGTACGACACGCCGACCGATGCCATCACTGATGATCTACGGCGCATTCTGACCGATATCGCCGGGACCAGGCCAGGCGTTAAGAGCCTCGGTCTCGACTCAGAGTTCCCGCGCCTGACCGATGTCATCCGCGCGGCCGACGAGAAGATACCTGCTAACCGAAAGCAGAACCTAACAGGCGTAGATGCCTGGCGAGCCTGCTCTGGTATCGCGCACTCCAACTCCAATTTCGCCGCCGGCGCGATGGACAGGGAAGATGCCCCGGACCACACCCGCGTCACCGTCAACGTCATCACCCTCGCCCTGATGCTCGAGCAAGCAAAGCTGCACCTAGGCCACGCAGTCACCCATGCCGAACTCTGCATGGCCTCCAAGCCTGCCCCACGGGGGCCTACTCCCTCCCCACCCACCACCTCCTAGAAATTCGCCGAATGCAAGTCGCCACGCACGGTGGGTCCGGAGGCTGGAGCCACATACGCCGCCAATCGATACCGTTCGGTGATGTGTTCCGATTTGGGTCGGCAGATGGACCCAAGTTGGCCTCTGCGCGGCTCGTGCGACGATGGCGGCTTCGCAGTATGACGCTTGGTGGGCAGGTGAGGTCACTTGCGTTGTGGCGCCGAGCCTCTAGCCAAAAGCTGGCGAGCGGTGAGGAAGACGGCTCGCCCTACCACGACGACGCCCAGAATCATTATCAGCGGCTTCCACGCCAGATACACGGCAGGCAGTATGCAGGACGCAGGGGAGAGGCAGGGCTGATCGGCTACCCCTCGAAAGATCAAGATCGCAATGACGATTAACGCTGTGCCGGACCACAATCGCACCATCTCGGGGAGAGCGGACCGCTTGGGAGCTGCCCTTGTCGCAGTGGGCTGTCGGGTTGGTCGCCGCTTCTTGAGTGGCGCGGCGCCACGTTGAGGATCGGGACCGGAAATTGCGACGCGAGCGGTGAGCCGTTCGAAACGCTGCATGACGCGTAGAGTGTCGGCCGCCCTGGGGTCAACGTGCCATGTCATGGGTTCCTCTGCAGCCAGCTTGATCAGTTCGATCTTGGTCTGGCTCAGGTGAGCCGGCTGAGCTCTTAACCAGGCAACGAGGTTGCGGGCGTCGACGACAGACACCGTTCGCTTGGGTGCAGCGCGCCCATCTTTGATGGCCCGAGAATTCAGAACTGCGATGACAGGCGTCACAGGCACCGGGAACCCAACTTTCTCCGATAGGCGGCGGCTCACATCGGACGAGTCGCCTTGTGCCGCCTTGAGATGGTGGGTGTTGGCATTGTTCACGCGGAGTACGTAGTCGCCGACCCAGATCGACGCTCCAGCGTGATGCTTTGTGTTGATCGCGAACACACCGCCGGGTCCAATCACCAGATGATCGACATCTTTGGTGTCGGCTCCGATCGGCACCGAATGCCTCACGAACCATTCCGGCCCCAAACCGCCGAGCGTCTCGCCTACTTCGATCTCGCCGAGTGCCCCTTGGTACCAGGACCATGCATCGGGGTGCAGAGATACGCGTTTGTGCGTTCGCAGGGACGGGTCTGCGTCCTCCGCGTCAGCTTGAACTTGCAAGCACTTCAGTGCGACGGCGTACCCGGCCGGCCGGGAAGAGAGCGCGTTGATTCCCGCGAAATCCACCCGGTCCGCGATATCGCGCTGAATGCCGGGGGTGCCATCGTTCATGATGCCCGAGGTTATCCGACAGAGGGGGTGGCGGGCTCGCCCCCGAGAAGGGCACGACGGCCTGATCGTAGGCGAACCGGAAGCTGGGTGTGTGCCATCCTAGCGACATTGCGCTAACGCGGTGAAGAGGCGCGCATTCGTATCGCCGGGCGGCGTCACGCGCGAACGAGGCAGCGAGATCCTGTGTGGAGGGTCTCCGGACAATGCCGATCATCGGCCACTGTCGTAAACGGTGGCTAGGCTCTGAGCATGACGGTCATTGTGACGGAGAACGAATGGTCGCCTGCGCCCGGTTCCCTGCCTGCAGATCCCGAGGTGGGCGTTGTCTACGTCATTCCGACCCGACGGTCCGTGGCCGAGGAAGGTGTGCCGCGTTACACGGACCAGGTTCGGTTCCTGCCGAAGGCAGCTCGCGCAGTGGGCGCGCCGGTCACCTTTTCGATGCCGGAAGGGTCGCGGCGTTACCTGCAGGAGTTCAGCGGCGATCCGGACCAATGGGCTCTCGGCCTCGCTGTGCTGGGGATGGCGAATGAATGGTTGATATTCACGGTTGGACAGTTCATCGACTTGATGCGCGATCGTCAGGGGTGGACAGCTGAACAAGCTCAGCGCCGGCCGTTGAAGGTCTCAGTGGTCGAACTGGACGAGAGCGCTGGCATCTCTCGCACGATCACGGCCGAGGGAGAGGCCGCGGACGTTATCGACGCGCTCCGCGAGCTCCAGTCCGGCTCGTCTAGCGGAGACGCAAAGTCATGAGTGGACCGTTTCGGTTCATGACAGAGGGCAAGGTGATGGAGTGGGGGCCGATCCCACCAGCGGCAGGACCTCACCGTGATCTGTTTCTGGAAACGAACGGTGTCCGAGCTCTCGAGGCTTCACGTACGGCGTATGCGACTGTGATCGACCTTCTCGGTGAGATTGCCGGCGACATCCCCACTATGCACGAGCCGTTGATCGAGTCGAACGACGTGGTGAGGTATCGCGTCCAGGATGAGAAGCGGCGCGAATGGGAGACCTTCCACTCACGGCTCAATGCCGAACTGCTGGATGCAATCGAACGTCACGCTCGTCAGGCGGAAGCTCTAGCTGTTGCGGCGCTCAACTTCCTGGAAGACCATGAACTCGCCGACGAAGCACATCGCGCAATACATCAGACAGGGTTCGTACGTCGAGGTTTGTTTGGATGTCCGATCGTGCTACGAGATGACGACTTCTGGAGCACCTGCCCGGTGAGTATTTCGCACTGCAGAGTGGGGATGTCCGCGGCGTTGATTGGCGACTTCGAATGTTCTATCTGCGGGCGCCTCGTTGAAGACTGCGACCATCAGATGGGCGCCGCATATCCCAAGGTCGCGAGTGTC
The DNA here is from genome assembly GCF_027921845.1 of Leifsonia poae. GTDB lineage: Bacteria > Actinomycetota > Actinomycetes > Actinomycetales > Microbacteriaceae > Leifsonia > Leifsonia poae. Next base: position 348,066 of record NZ_BSEN01000001.1, on the reverse strand, counting down.
GACAGTGACGGAACGTGCACCATATGCGGGGCCAGACAATGCGAGCACGCGCCGGGGGCGGAGTACATGTTGATTGCGTCGTCGAACGGGCGGAATCTGGTCATCGATGAAGTGTCGCGGGTCTCGCGGCCGCGATATCCGCAAGCCCGGTTTGTGGCATGGACGATCGATCTTGAAGAGGCCGCCAATGACGAGAATGTCCGTCAGGCCGCACACGATGGAATGCTCCGTTGCGACATCTGTCTCGGCCCCTGCGCGGGCTTGAATGAGATGACCGAAGAGCTCTCCCTCGCGGATCTACCCACAACGATCTAGTTTCAACAGGGACAGGCGCAGCTTATTGACCGAGTCGACCAACATCGACTACGAATTTCACTGGCTTCCGAGGTACTTGCCAGGAATCTCGCGGCGGGCACGCTACTTGTTGCGTAGCTGCTTGTACGCCCAGTCGATTGCGGCGGGCGAGCCTTGCTTCTCCGTTCGTGAGTTGGCCACTCGATATCAAGATCCGGACCTTGCCGGACTTCTTGCATCCCGCCAGGACGACTCGCCATCTGTTGTTGATCTGGAAAGTTGTCTGCGCCGACTGGGCTCGATCATCGGACCGTTCCCCCAGAACCCGCATGGCTCCTTGGAAGCGACCCTGGTCAATGAATGGGGTAAGCCCAGCGACGTACTTTCGATGGCGTACATGGCCCTGGGCCTATCGGGTGGCTCGGACTACGAGGAAGTGGAGAAGATTCTGCTGTGAACAGACAAGTCGCATTCGTTGGTGACGTTCACGGCAACGTGGATGCGCTCCGAAGTTTGTGGGGACAATCCGAGGTGTCCGAGGCGAGCCGAGTGGTCTTTATGGGCGACTACTCAAACAAGGGCCCCGATTCGGCAGCAGTTGTGGCGCAACTCGTCGAGTACTCGGCGAGTCGGCACGCCGTGCTGCGGGGAAATAATGAATTGGCGTTGCTCGATGCCCTTCGTACACGATCGCTCACCGCATTCTTGAAGATGGGCGGCGCTACAGGGTCGCAAAGAAGCATCCGTAACGTTCAGCCAGCTAGGCTCCCGGAATGACTGCCGTCGCAGCGGCCAACGAGGCTGACTTCGAGTCTGAAGAGGTTCGCGCATTCGCCATGCTCCTTGAGAGCTTCAGGAAGGTCGACGAGCTCCGCTCGACTATGAGGAGGTTCAGAGTAAGCCCGTCGTCCGCGCTAGCGGGTGACGATTTCGCAACACCGTACGAAACACTGTCCTCCCAGGTCGAGACCAACCTCCAGGGCGTGTTCGATAACGTCGGGGCGCTATCCGCACTTGTCAACGACGCGTCTATCCTGCCTGCCTTCGCACATTTCGGTCTGCTTAGAAACGCTCTAGAGATGATCGGGACAGGATTCTGGCTTATTGGACCTCCTTCGCGCGACGCTCGCGTTCTTCGATCGCTCCAGACGGCGCTCGAAGGACGACGCGACTCCACGCATGCATCGAAGGAGCTTGCGAGACAGCCCTCGAAGTTCCCCTCTGATGATCCCGTTTTGTTGATGCTCGAACAGCAGCGTGATGCGCGTCCTGGCATCGCCGGTCGAAGTCTCAACCCTCCTTCGATTTCGTCGAGACTAGGCGCCGCACAGGACTTCTGTAGTCGTCAGCCGTACACCATCCTGGCCTTCTGGAGACTCACCAGTGGAGCAATGCATGGGAGGAGATCTGTGCTCAAGGACATACTCGAGCACGAGATTCTCGAATCGAGCGACTTCGAGGTACCCACGTCGATGACCTCTGGGGTAGTCGTGGTGGCCAATGTTCTTCGTCACATCGAGGTCTACCTATTCGAATTGGTCTTCTTGCTTCTTCGAAGAGCGGGTCAAGGCTAGGCGGCCCTGCATTAGGGGCACTGTCGCTAGTATCAGCAGCCAGGTGGAGACTGAGATTCGTGGAAGTTGATGAACCGTCGCCGCGGCCCTTCGGGGTTTCGGCGGAAGAAGCAATTGAACTCTGTCGCGAGTGGATGGTCTACCTCGGCGCGAGGGATACCGTCGCATCGACCGGGCAGGCGAGAAGTCTCTGCGATCTGTTCAGTGCGCGCTACGTGGCGTGGGTAGATAACGGTCGAGGCAACCTCGACGTCGGTCCGATCGAAACCGCAGCAACGCTTGCTGCATCCGACGGACGCAGCCCATTGATATTCCTACAAGGCGGAGTTCGGCCCGTCGCTCAGCAACGGGCCGATGCGCTCGGTGTGGCTTTGCTCAACTATCACGCGCGCGACGGTTCTCTCGCCGGTCGTAGCGAACTAGGGCGCGAAGCAGTGAAGTCGGGCCTTGCTGACGGCTGACTTCGGCCGAAGGTCAACGCGAAAGCGACGACGCTATGTCCTGGTCTATCCCGACCGTCTGCAGCGAATCCGCTCGCGCTGCGCGGATCATCTCCTGACGCGCCGCTGCACGAGACTTTTGGAGCGTCTCCTCGGCCGCCTGTCGCTGCATTGTGGCAGCGAGTTCCGACGAGGCACCCTGGGGCGTGCCGGCAATAACGACGACCTCGTTTTTCGTCCTACCGCGAGTGAGACCTACATAGAGACCTGCCGCATCGACACCCGGGCCGACGACGGATCGGTCCGTAGTTTCTCCCTGAACGCCGTACACGGTCGACGCGTAGCCGAGGTGCAAATGTGAGTTCGCGTATTCTGTCGTGACCCTCCGCAGGTTCGATGAGTCCGAGGTCGAGACTAGGGTCAGGTGCGTCTCGGAGATATTGCGCACGACCCACCCCTGTCGGTTCTCGACTCCTGAGGCGCGGTCGTTTCGTCGTGTCTGAACCACGTCGCCGACGAAAACTCGCTGACCCGATTGACCGGTCGCGGAGCGATCTACCTCCAAGTCGCCGGATGCGATTCTCCGAGCCTGTATTGCGTCGCAAATCGCCTGCGCTTCCGAATGTGTTGCGGTTACAAGCGCAATCGACTCGCCTCGACGAGACGAGCCAAACCATTCATTAACCATCATCTGTTGCGCCTCGACTTCGCTATTGGCTACGCGAACGTGTCCAGCTCGGACCAGTTCTCCAGCGAGGTTCTGAGTCTCAGTAGGACCGTTAGCGAATCGAATTCGTGCGGACATGTGGGCCCACTCAGGATCGCGGAAGCGGTGGATCTCGGTGAGCTCGATCTTCTCGAACGCGGACCGGCGGAAGAGAGCCATTGCGCCGGAGTGCCCAACGGGTAGGGCCTGATAGTCGTCGCCGACAACGGCGACGGTGGCGCCGGTGCGGTGGATGATCTCGATGAGGGCGTTGGCGGCTTCTAAGTCGAGCATGCCGGCCTCGTCGACAACGATCCGATCACCGGGGCGGATCCGGGTTCGTGGGCCCTGATAGTGCTGCCCGGTCGTGGGGTCAGTATCGCCGGGCTGGAGCAGTTTCCACTCCGTGTTGCCAGCGATGCCGGTGCTCCATCGCCAGCCGTAGTCGTGAAGGAGCTGGTGGAGGCTCGACGCGGCTGTGCCGGTTTCGCGCCCGGCGACCGAGGCGGCCTTCTTCGTGGGCGCGACGATGATCATGTTCCGCCCATGACGTCGCAGCGCGGAGACGGCGACCTTGAGCATGGTGGTCTTGCCGGCGCCTGCGGCTCCCGTGATCGCGACGACGGAGGCAGTCCCGGCGATGGCAGATGCGCCGTCAGTTTGATCGTTGTCCAGAACTCGCTCGGGGTCGAGCGCGTGAGCAATCCCGGTGATCTCCTCGACGGGGGCCGCGATGCCGGGCGCGGACAGCGCTTCGATCCGGTTGGCAATCGTGGCCTTCAGCGCTGCAGTAGAGGTGGCCATTCTGGACTTGACGTGTGCTTGAACATCGGGTTCGTCGAGTAATGTCACGGTGAGCGCTCGGGAGGCAGCCATAACCTGCTCGGCTATGGTCGCGAGTTCTGTGCGCTCGGCGATGACGCCGCTCGCAGCGAGAGCGCGGAGTGCGCCGGCGCGGACGTCCATCAGGCTGAACCGGCCGCCGGTGCCGGTTGATCGGGCATCGGCGTCGACGATCGCTTTGGCGGCGAGGAGCTCGATGTCGAGATCTTCGATCGATGCCGAAGATGCGTCGATGGGTGAGCGCTCAAGGCGGAGTGCGGGATCGGCGGCGGCGAGTTCTTCGCGGACTAGCTCGGCCCAGTTGTCTTCGTCAAGGTCACCCGGTTTGTTGGGTCGCCCGGTGGCCCAGGCCCATCGGTCGATCTGGTTGAGCACCTCATGTGAGGGCTCCTGCCCGGGGTGCTGCTGTTTCCACCACGCGGTGCGAATGAGCTTATTTGCCTCTATCTGCGCGGACCGCTTCGATAGCGGTCGCACCAGGTGCTGCAGCTGGGTGATCTCCCCGTCCTCGTTGAGGGTGAAGCCTTTGACGGCGAGAGCACTGATCCAGGCTGGGTCGGTGCGGGAGGCGAGGTCCCCTTCGGCGTTAACCACGTTTTGGAACCGCAACGCGACGCGAGTGTCGACGTTGGACCATTTGCCGTCGGCGCCTTGGACCTTCACGTTGAGCCAGAGGTGGCGGTGCTTGTGAGGGTCCAGTGAGCGGGATCGTTCGTGTCGGAGTTCGACGACTTCGATCCGGGCCAGATCCTCGCGGAAGGCGCCGCCTTGGCCGCGGCGGGCGTTGAGCTCGGACTGCCAGAGCTTGATGATCCGATCGCGGAGGCGGTCTTGGAGGTCTTCGTACGCGGTCGCGAGGTCGGGGTCGAGCATGGCGGCGATCGAGAACGACTTTGGTGCGTTGATCGTCGCATCCAAAATCAGGTCGGCGACCGGCGACTCGAGGTCCCGTCCGCGGCGGTCCCCGGTGAGTGGGTCGAGTCCGTCCACCCAGCCCTTGAGCTGGTCACGGGTGAGCAGGTCGTCGCGGATGGCGCCGTTCTCCACGATGTACCGGGTCATCACGGCGTCGGCGTAGCCAGCGGCGGCGATGACCCCGTCGGCTGTTTTGGCGGTGAGGGCGGCGTCACAGACGCCGCTGAAGGCGTAGTTGACCGCTTGCTTGACCCCGTGGGACTGCTGTCCCCGCTTCCATCTCGCTACTCCGCCTCGCACCCGCACTCGCCTCCCTCGAACCTTGTCCAGAACCTCCCGAAACTGGGCGGCCTTGTCCTTTACTCGAGAACACCCGTCACTTAGTACTTCCGGCTGGCGGGTCGGTTTGGCGCGCAGAAGGCGCGCATCGGACCTTTTCCCGGAAATAGCTCCATCCCGGACTCACGACGTGGCCGGCTGGCGACCCGGCCGACCAGCAGTCTTGGTGTGTTGTCCCCGAAAAGGATTGCCCTCATACCTACACGTTGTGTTCCCGAGGCGGTTCTGACGCGCAAATCCAGAATTGGTCGGAAATCGGCTGCGCCGTGACCAGGGGGTGCGTTTCGCGCGTCAGCGCGGACACGCCAACGACCCGGCCGCGCGGCCGGGTCGGAGCTTGATCGGTTAGACGTGTGCAGTTTGCGGTGCTGGGTCCTCCCGAGCGAGTCGGGTGAGGTTGATGAACGGGACGCACGCCGTCTCCGCGGTGAGCGCGGCTAGCCAGCCGATCGGTGTGTGCGGGTCGGCGGCGATCGCCCACCCGTCCGTCACGTAGTGGCTGAGGGTTTCCACGCACGCCTGCTTTTCCCCTGCGGTCGGGTTCGACGATCCCTCTACTCCCATGAGTCCGCCTTGCAGTTCCGGATCCATGTTGCTGGTGTCGATGATGAATACCCGCATCTCACTCACTCCCAAGGTCGATCGTTTTGAGTGCCTTTCCGGCGGGTGATCGAGAGCGAGTGCGAGGGGCGTAGTGCCGGGACCGTGGAGTACCGGGGGAGCGAAGCGGGGGAGGATACGCCGCGAAAGCCCGGCACGGAGCACCGGGAGGGAGCTACGATCGGGCGACGGAAAGACACCAAAATCAGGCAAGCACAGCGCCGGCGGCGGCTCCGCCAACGGTCAAACCCGAGCTAAATCGGGGCCATTGGACATCGTCGTCCGATAGCCCCTCCACTTAAGTGCCTGCGTGCATTGCCTCTCGATGTCGCTCGCGCAACTCTACGTACCTTGGCCGTTGACTCGGTTCTAGTGGCGTGGGTATCTGTCACCAGGATTCCTTGCTCACGTGGAGGCCTGTTGGCTTCGGTACTTGGGTCAGTCGATATTCCGAACGACCCCGCCTTTAGTATTCCTGCGCCAGATCTACCGGGCCCTCGAGCGTCCTATTGCACCTCTTGCAGGAACTCCGAGCCGCCGGTCCCTGATCCACATCGCGTCGAACTACATCAGGAGCTGGTCGAGCAGCTCCTGAGGCAGGTCATGCGACGCGGACGGATTCGCGCCAAACGTCCGGGCGCGTCCCTCGCCATGAGCCGCATCAGGGCCGCCTAGGGGGGAAACGAGAAGAACTTCCTCGATTGCGAAGTCCTCTGACGCCGAAGCGTGGCGAATATTCCACAGATACTTTGAGGCGTTCACAGTTAGATCGTCGGGGATCATCGTCTTCTTCCGCTTCTTTGCGTCGATGACTTTAAGAACGCTTTCACTATTTGATTCGCGAACGAACAAGATGTCTGGTCGTGAAGTAGCAATCACACCTTCGAGCACCGCCCCAAGCGCTCGGAATCCCTGCTTGCCGCTTGCGCCTGGGATGCTCGGTTGAAGATAGACAGCGATTCTGCGTGACTCCGCCATCCAAATCCAACTGGCAGAATTCACTTCGTGCACGGGTGTGCCGAATCGGTTCGTCAGTCCATCAAGTACTCGTTCCGAAACCCAGGCCTCGTATAGCTCCCACAGTTCCGATAGCGGAGCATGACGATCGCCCGCGCCCGAGTCCTCAAACTCTGTTAGTAGTCGTACGCTCGACGCATACGCGTGCCGCATTCGTGGAGGCCACGTTGATGCCGGGGGATCAGCGCGCGGACTGCGCGGTCGGCTCTTTGCCGCCACTCGTCGAAACAATCCGACCAGCTGTTCTGCCAATAAGGGTGCCTTAGATTGAAACGGCTCAAAAGTTGCAATCTTCTCCGCGACCAAAATACAGATCGCGGACAGGCCCGCAAGTTTTTCATCTGCTTTTTCGCCGCGGCTTCGCGCAACCTTCGCGGGGAGTTTTGGCTTGGTAGACGCGTTAGCAAGTGCTGCCCGTGCTCGTTCCGTCGTGCCGTTCAGGATCCGCCCATTCCCACGTTCCATTGGTCCCCAGGCCGCGACAACCCGGTCGTACTGCGGCCAGTGACCGAGAAGTGCGACCGCGGCGTCGACCGCGCTCGAGAGTTCCGGCCATGAGAACCCCTTGACGGACACTGCCGCGAGATTCGCCCACGCCGCTTCTCCGCTCGTGGGCGGTCGCTTCTTCAGCTCCAGCCGCCCGCGAGCCTCCCACATCTCAGTTATCGCCGATTGGCTGAATGGTTCCGGCGGCGGTACGTCGAGGTACGCCACACCAAAATCTCGGGGGCCCGCCCACGGGATTGCAAGTCGCCCGCAGCACTCGAGCATAGGGTCTGTGCTTTCGATTAGGTCGAAACCGCGGTCTGTGCGCGCTAGCTTCACGCTCGGCGGGACGTCAATCTCGAGGGGCTGACCCGGCACTTCAACTTCGGCGAGAGCGAGATCAGCTCGCAGAAACCTAACGACGGACAGGGTGGAATTGCTCGTTGCCGGGCTATTCAAGACAGACTGGCCCAAAAGTCAGGGGGAACACCGAAGAATCCGTCGCTGCCTTCGGTGAGTCTATTTAGGCGATTCTGCAGGTAGCCGTCCGCGATGGCCGAGTCTCGGATTGCAGGAAGGGCAAGGCGAAATTGCTCAGAAGTCAAACCGGGCAAGACGAAATGCAGAAGAGCATTCTCGGCCGCCGAAGCAGGATCAGTAGAAATACTAAGGTCACTTTCGGACGCTGCCACGGCGAGCGCCGTATACCAAGCCATGTAAAGCAAGCAGCGGTGCAAATCCCTCGGGCTAACAATGTTCGCCGAGCGCCCGGCAGACTCGGCGAGTACAAGCACGTAAGGCTCGATCGCATCGACGAGATCTAGATGATTTCCTTCGGTGAGCCTTGCGGCCCACGCTGCACGCGGATCGGCCAGAAATCCCAAGCCGCCTGGGGCATCGCTAACGAACGTGGTGTTTGTGATTGCATCGGTAGATTGCGCGAGATCGTCAAACGATGGCGGCTCCAGGAGTACAACGCAAGCGCGTCCGGTTACCTTGGGCGCCGGGGCTGCGGCAGAGGAGTCGATGTTGACGGTCCCAAAGAACCGAGGCCAAGGTTGCAATCGCAAGTTCGTTGGTGGCGAGTTAACTTCTGGGATGTCATGCAGTGCCCACTCGAGTTCCTGCCAAGACGTCGCACTCGCGGTCGAAATCAGCGGTCCTGCGTAGGCCTCCATCGCGCTGAGGTTTGCTTCCTCCATCGTCACGACGGGTGATTGGGAACTATTCGTCCCGTGGAGAAGCTCGAGCTTTGCCAGCGCTGGTGTGGAAAGGTATCTGCCGCTGAAATTGCTGTACTGGCCCACCAGGTCCTCGCTCGACACCCAACCGGGGCGTACGTCGACGATGGCCTGACGATCCGCGGGTACGAAGAACGATGAGATCATCCGCGCCGCCGTCGATTTGCCGGTTCCGCTCGGACCCGCAAAGAGTAAAAATTGACTCCCGAGGGCCGACGCCAAGAGGTCGATCTGTGTTGGATCGTCGTACTTTATGCCGGCTACAAGCAAATGCTGTCTGAACGCTTGTGGCAGTCCTGCCAGCTCGTCACTAATCAATCTTTGTCCGTCAGCAAGCTCAATCCAGGCGCTCCTAATAGTCCAACCAACCGGGTGAAGTCGAAAGGTCCAATGCCGTCCGACGCGCACCATGCAACGAGCAGAGACAAGTCCGCGGCAATCGGCCGCTTTCGGCTGCCGCCCTCGGTTGATTTGTCCAGCAAAATCTCCAAGCCTCCGGGAACCAACATACGGGTTTCCTGAGAGGGCGTGGGCGGAATCAGTAGTCTCGGTTTCGTGCGATTCCGGCCACCACCGGCGCCTAGCCCGCCGCACACCTGGCCATTGAGAGCGCACGTGGGGTCACCCGTTCCCACCTTGCGATGAACGCAGTCGATCCTCGATATCATGTATTCCGTTTCGGGATACGACGTTTCGGCCGTTACTTCGCTCGCCGGAAGCCGACAACCCAATCCGTTTTGCTGGTTTAGCGTGTTGCCCGCGTTGTATTCGACGGTGCGGATCGCGTGAACACCATCGTGATGCGACCACAGCCAACTGGCGTCATTGATATCCATTCGAAGCGTGTTTCTGGTCCCTGCGCCGGGGATGCGCTTGTCGCTAACCAGGGTGAGTTCGCTAGCCGATCCATAGAAGGGATCGAGCATCACCCGACAGCCGGGCGTGAGAAGCAAGCTTGCGCTAGACCCTCCGTGTAAAAGGGCGTGAGGCTCCGTGCCAAACAGTTGCTGCATTGCCCATTGGAGCTCACGACGACCGAAGTCGAGTGCCCGGCGAGGAGGCGGTGAATCCCAGGATCTCCAAGCCGTCACCTTATTGGTGCGGACCAGGACCGCCAGAGCAAAAGCAGTTGCGTAGAGTCGGGGCTCGGCCAGCCCGGCTATCCGCTCTTGCGTTCTCTCGATGGCCACACGCAGATCATCAACATCTGCAGAGTAAACGACTGCTGCCATTTTTCGGGCCTACTGCCCACCGTGCGCGACAAGATCCGTTGAGCGTAGCAGCTGGTCAATGCTCAGCTCACCGCGGAGCCATCGTGCGTAGTCGCTGGCGGCTGACGCGAGCGGAACTGACTGGTCCGGATCGTCCCGGGCAAACAACGGTAGATCGCCAATGGCATCCCGTACTGTGACGCGCACATCGCTTTCCACAAGAGGGCCGGGCTGATCGGCCTCAAAGTAGGGCCTGATTAACTGGTGCGTCGGCTCGGGCCATCGAGGGGATCCAGACTTCGAGGCCATCACAATTAAGCGCCGGCGGAGCTGCGGGACGCCGTATGCCTCAGCGTGAATTATGCGAATTTCTGACGTGTAGCCAAGGCCGGCTAAGCGCTCTACGAGTTCATCCAGGAATTGCTTTCCGCGCCAGCGAAGTGCCGGGACGTTTTCGAACAGCACGTTCTCCGGCCCAAGCTCCTCGACTGCTTTCAAGAAGGACAGCACGAGCCGATTGCGGGGGTCGTCCACGCGACAAGGTCCCGCCGTCGAGAAGCCCTGACATGGTGGACCTCCAGCAAGAAGTCCGAGCTCTCTTCCGCCCAGGGCCATTCTTGCGGCATCGAGCATGTTCCGAAACTCAATTGGATCAGAAAGATCAAACTGCTCTGCGCGGTGGTGGGTTGCGGCGTGTGAGCGAAGAGTCTCGAGTGCTCGAGCATCGTTGTCAACGCTAAGCAGGACCTGATGTCCCGCGAGTTCGAGGCCCAAGCCCAGCCCGCCTGCACCAGCGAATAAGTCCACTGCGGTGCCGGGAGCTATCGCAGTTCCCAGGTGGTATGCCAAAAGCGGCGGCACAGCATTCCCGATTTGCATTGCCCGCTGCCTCGTTGTGCCGTGAAACCGTACATGATCCGGGAATGACTGAAGGCGAGCGGCCTCACGAACCGTGATCAAGCGATCCGCTTCGGGGTGGATGAAGCATCCGTTGCCAGGCCGCGTGATGTATGTCGAGATGGTGTACGCGGCCTTCTCCCAGCTCAAGCGACCGTAGTAGGTGCTTCTACTCCCCTCACCCCGAGTTGCACTGGCACGAATCTGTCGGACTCGCGCAGACGGGAAATCAACAGGGAGGTGCTTCCAGTTTCCGCCGGGCGGTACATGGTGGATGACAAGGCGGTCCAAATCACTAAGGGTCCCGCTGACATGATCAAACGTCAATTCTAATCTCCTATGCGATCCGCAGATCGTGATCGGCAAACCCGGTGCGCGCGACCGAGACGGATGTGAGTGCAGCTTCAGGGACAACGTCCAGGCGCGAAGTTCCGAGTTGAGCGAACTGGTGTGCGAGATTTTGGTAGCCGGGTCCAGCGACTAGTAGCCCGCCTGTGAGTTCCCCTAAGTCGGTTGTCAAGTTCGCCGCTGTCGACATCGGCACGATCGTCAGGAAGGTTGGATTCCATCGTCGACGGCCAAGCGCAACGGTGCCGGCTGTGGTCCGTCGGTCAAGTCGTGCTGCCAATACGGAGGTCGTCCACGCTGCGAAGGCAGACGGGTCAGCGGTTCTCACTCTCTCCAGCTCGTTCAGCGATTCAGGGTGGCCCGACAGAGCGACGTGTGCCATTCGATTTTCCTCTCGCACGCGAGAGAGCGTAAGGCTTGCCGCAACCAATCCTTGGTCCATGACGTGCCAACTGCGGGAAAGTCGCTCAGCAGCGACCGCAGTGGTTCCACTTCCGACGAAGGGATCGAGAACTACGTCGCCAGGGTTGGAACTGGCGCTAATTATGCGTTCGAGGAGGTGTACGGGTTTCTGCGTGTCATAGCCCACGCGCTCAGAAGAGTGAGCCGAGAGTGATGGGAGATCTGACCACGTGTCCTGGTGCCTTACTCCAGATCCCTCATTGGCGTATCGCTTCAGGCGGGGCACGCCGGTCTTCGAATGGACGAGCAGGCCAGACGCCTCGAGTTCGCGCATCTTTTCGATCTTCCAGGCCCAGTGGCGACCAGTGGGCGGAAGGACGCCCTTCCACTCATAGTGAGCCCTCGTGCCTGTACGGTCACCGGGGCCCGTACAGGTAATCAGCTGAAATCTTCCGTTTACGTCCTCATGAGTGAAGTGCTTCTCCAGGTAGGTTCGTGAGTAGGGAGCGAAGCCCTGATTCCATGTGAACTTGTTGGACTTTGTGTAGAACAAAATCGTGTCGTGCACGGGGCCGAACCGGCGCGAGCCGCTATGGGCGTGGGTTCGCTGCCACACAATTTCGTTTCGGAAGTTCTGTGCTCCAAATAGGGCATCCATGACCATCCGGAGAAGATGGCTCGCGCTCGGGTCGCAATGCACGTAGATACTGCCGGTCGGGCGCAACACTCGGTGGATCTGAAAGAGTCGCGCCGCCATCTCTAGCGTGTACGCACCGCGACCGCCCCGGCCAACGATCTCGACCATGGCGCGAAGGGTCGAGGCGAACTGACTGGAACCGTCTGCTGTTAGCGATCGAAGGCGACTCTCGTGGGAGGAGTTCCATGCCCAGACGTCGGTGAAAGCCGCTCCTCGGTTGGATCCGCCAAGTCGAGCGTCGTACTCGCGCCCGCTGTTGAACGGAGGGTCCATATAAACGAGGTCGACTGTCGAATCCGGAACGGTGGAGAGTGATTGAAGGTTGTCTCCAATGGTCAGCCTTCGCCTAACTTCCATTTGTATAGTCTCGCATTTCAACTGGGGTCGGGCTTTCATTTCCATGGACTGTCTCACGGAGCTCTTGAGGTCTACAGAACCAAATTTGGCAGGAGGGACTGACATTACGAGTCTGGCGCAGCGTGCTTCGACCAAAGGGACCGCGACTGCGCGCGGCGGAACCGCTGTCGCTAGCTCCCGTCACGGTCGGACTACGTGGGACGTGCAGGTACAAGCAACGCCATGCTTGCGAAGACAGTGATACGGGGCGTGGAGTTTCTTTGCGGGCAACGTGGCCAGACCATTGAGAACCGAAGAGGTAGTGCTGTGAGCCGACGGTAAAAGCGGCTTCCCGGCCGAGGGCTGAACCGATGTCTCGCTCGCCGACTTTGGCCGTAGGCGCTGCCGTCAATGACGCTGGTTGCATCACTGCTGCTCCTTTGTCTTGTCATTCGGATTGGTTGTCCCTTCGGCACGGGACCGATCGGAGAATGGATAGTGCGGCAGCGCCGTGCCCTGGAACACCGGCGAGGAGCGAAGCGGAGTGTGGATATGCCGCGAAGGCGCGCCACGCTCCTCGCGCTCGTTAGAACACGTGAAGAAGCGCCGTGATCTACTTCGGCCGCCTGTGTGAGTTGAGTGTGGGGTCGAGGTATTTCGATGTTCGATGGCAAAACTATCGCTTTGATCGTCGCAAATTCGCGCAATTCGAGGAAGGAGAGCTCGGCAGCGCGCCCGGGAACGCGCCTCAAGGAGTACAGAGTGAGCGCGACGGAATTCCCGCTCTTTCGGCGATGCGTCGGACGCCGATGTCTGAGGAAACTAGTAATCTCGGCTCACCCGAACACATTGAATGAGGAACACCATTGAGTAGACGCCCCTCAACGGTCGCAGCGCTCGCGAAGCGGAGCGGTCTTGAATCCGATGATGTACTCCTTACGCTGTGGGATGCCGGCCTTGAGTACCCATCTGGTCCGAACTCCGAAATACGCGCACGAGATCTTTCGAAGGCGGAAACGGCGCTTACACTCGCCGCACCTAAGGAGAAGCTCAAGCTCGAATACTGGATGCAGCTTTCCGGGCTGAACCGTGAGGAGCTGGCTGGCAGGTTGCTGGCCGAAGGGGTGTCGATCAGTCCAGGCGCTCGTCGCGTTCCAAAGGGAACCCTTCGGAAATTTGAACGAGTCGTAGCGACACCTGGCCGCCCCGCGACCTCGCTGTTGGTACCGAAAGGCGACTCGGCCTCGACTACCCCACCGCCGGCGACATTCGTTTGGCGTGAAATCGGTCATCGAAAGTCGCTCAGATACCTGACCGCTGAGCAAATTGCGCAAATTCACTACGCGATCGCCGATGATTTCTTCGATTCGCCGGATCCAATTGCCCCGGCCGGGATACGGTTTCCCGACCTGCTGGAGAGTGCAGCCATCCGCCCGCAGATCGCCTTAGGCGAGATAAAGAAGTATCCGACGGTTGAGCTGTCGGGCGCGGCCCTCATGCACTCGCTCATACACAATCACCCGTTTTATAACGGGAACAAGCGAACCGCTCTGGTCGCCATATTGTCCGCACTCGATATGAACGGATACACCCTGACCTGCGACCAAAAGGACCTATTCAGATGGACCGTGCGAGTTGCCCAACACAAACTGGCGCCCGCAAATGTGATGGGCGACCGTAGCGACATTGAGGTGTTTGAGATGGCGCAATGGATACGTGAACGCGCTCGTCCGATTGACAAGGGTGAGCGAGTTATCACCTGGCCCGCCCTGAAACGTCGTCTCATCGCACTCGGCTGTGATATTCAACCCACACCAAGCCGAGGTGGCCGCATGCAGGTCAGCCGCCAGGTCACCGTTCAAGAAAAGAAATTCCTGGGGACGCGGACGTCGTTGCAAGAAAGGAAGTACTCGCTGGCGTATGGCGGAGACGGCAGGCAAATCGGAAAAGGGTCGCTAAAGGAACTGCGACAGATCCTCGAGCTGTCCGAAGAACACGGGTACGACTCCAACGCGTTTTATGGGTCTGAGTTCGACCAGGTCGACGAATTCATCCGCGTCTATCGCAAGACTCTCGCGCGACTCGCAAAGCTTTGACATCCTCGGGCCATCACATTCGCCTATCTTGAATCGCCGTACGCCTTTCTTGAATCGCCGTACGACGGTACGCGTGGACGAGTGGCACGCCGACGCGGTAGGTTACACCTGTCGTAGCAGATCCGACGACGCTGATGCCTTGGAGGACCCGAGCCGTTGTGACAACCAGCTCCTTTGTTCCGGTTTCCGCGATCCCGCGGTGGCCCGGCTTTCTGGTGCCAATTCTAGAGGTTCTCTCCGACGGCAACATATGGAAGAAGAAGGACCTTGAGGAAGCCGTACTAGATAAGGCCGGGGTTACACAGGAGCAGAGGCTGGAACAGCTGGGGTCAGGCGATAGTCGTGCCCTGAATCGAGTCGGCTGGGCACTCTCGTTCCTGACTCGGGCCGAGGTGATAACCAAACCGGCCAGGGCTCAATTTCAGATTGTCGCGGATGGGCGGCAGCTCCTCGCGGAGAACCCCTCGGGTATCTCCGAGGCGCGCCTCAAGAAGGTGCCGGCTTTTCTCCAATATGTGCCAACCCGAGGAAAGGGGATCGCCGGAATACCGAGGGCGGAGCAGACTATTGACGAGGATGAGGATCCCCTCGAGCAGATCGAGGCTGGCATCTCGAAGTTTGAGAACGACGTCGCCGCTGAACTCATTCGTCGACTACATGAACAGCATCCGGACTTTTTCGAGCAAGCCGTCGTGGATTTGCTCAAAGCGATGGGCTACGGGGGAGCGGAGAGCAGAGTAACCCGCCTTGGCCGCTCTGGCGATGGTGGGGTGGATGGAGTCATCGATCAGGACGCGCTCGGCCTGAGTCGGGTATACATACAGGCTAAGCGGTACGCGCCGGGCAACATGGTTCACCGCCCAGACCTGCAAGGTTTCGTAGGTGCCCTGGCATCCAAAGGTGCAACACAAGGCGTGTTTGTCACCACAAGCGGATTTAGTACCGGAGCTCGCGAGTATGTTGAGCAAATACCTAGTCGAGTGGTGCTCATTGACGGCATACGGCTCGCCGATTTGATGATCCACTACCAGGTTGGCGTCCAAGTCAAAAGAACTTTTGCCGTGGTCGAGGTCGACGCGGACTACTTCGAGTAGTCGTGAGTTTCGCGCTTCGCAGGCGCGGTGAGAAACTGCTTTGACCGCTGCAGCCAGGGCCCGCCTTTTGCCCACATTTTGCCCACACTTGAGCGACATCCGGTGAGATCTCAGTGATTCCATGAGATCCAAAAGCGCCGAGATTCCGCGGATTTTGTGGCTCTGACCAGCCCATTAAAGCCTAGTCGCAGTTTTCGAGTCCCTCCAGGGGTGCGGATGATTGCGGGGCGACAATGCGGGCGACCGGCGACCACCTGATACGCCACGACGGCTCCACGCGCACCGCCAGCGGCCGCCAAGGACGCACCATTCGCAGGACGAATCCACGTAGTAATGGCGCTTGCCCTGGTGGACGTCACCTGCGACGACCCGCGGGCCGCCTACCGAAACCTCACCGAGTGACCATGTCCTTCGCCGTCGCCACGACGTGGGTGCGGTAGCGGCCCTTGGCCTCCTCGGGAGCGACATCGCCGAACACCATCCGGACCAGCTGTGGCGCCGCCACATACCAGTAGCACATCGCGATGATGGAGAAGTAGATCGCTTCGGCGTCGCCATCTCCGCCGAGAGCGTCTCGCACCGCGGCGACTCGCGATCGGAAGTAGCCGGACCGCTCAGCGAGGGCCGGGACATCCTTGGTGCCGTAGTGCAGCCCCTCCTGCTCGAACAGCCACGCCACGACCGGCTCCGCCGTGAGGAAGTCGAACAGGTCGCCGGCATACGCGGCGAGGTCGTCCGATTGGATCGCCACCCTGTCGGCCAGCTGCCCGAGCTTGGTCTGCAGGGCCGCCTGGAATAGGTCGTCTTTGTTGCCGATGTAGGAGTAGATCGATGCCTTGTTGACGTCGGCACGGTCGGCAATCCGATCGATGCGCGCGCCCCCGACGCCGTGGCGCGCGAACTCCTGGGCGCTCGCTTCCAGCAGCAGGCGGACGCTCTCGTCCCGGTCGTACCGTCTAGCCATCGATCCGGCCCTCCCTCTTCCATCTTCCGTGGACATGATCTACCATACAACTAAACGTTTATTTATATTTGGAGGTTCCAATGAACGTCGAACTCACCACACGCACCATCAGCGAGACCCGACTCGACGCCGCGCAGCTGGCAGAACTCGCCAACCGACCCCAGGCAGCCGGCCCGCAGGTCGTGCTCCAGGCCGAAGGACTCGGCTCGCCGCGTCAGTGGACGGCCCTGCTCCCCACTGCCGCAGACCGCATCGTCGTCGAGTACGGCTCGACCGCCGGACGCTTCGAGCGCTCATGGGCACTCTCGGCGCAGACCGGCAGCACCCGCTACTACACGCTGGAGCACGACACCGACGGCGGATACATCAGCCGCTGACCGCAGCAACCACGTCTGCCGGACGAAAAGGGGCGCAGCATCCGCTGCGCCCTTTTCGCTGTGCCGGCCCCTCGCCAGTGCGCCCGCGGACGGGCCCGAGCCGACGCATTCGTCAGTGGGTCTCCACCCAGCGCTCGATCCGTCGATGATCCGGGGTGAAGCCGTGGTCGACTCCCCAAAGAACCGCCTGGGTGCGGCTGTCGGCTCCGATTTTGCGATAGATGCTCCGGATGTGCGACTTGACCGTGTTGGGGCTGAGATAGGTGAGCTCGGCAACCGCCGCATTGCTTTTGCCTTGCGTGATCAGTGCGAGGATTTCGGACTCGCGATCGGTGATCCCTTCCTGCCTGCCAGGCCAATCGAGTCCTTGAACGCTGCGAGCGCGTGCGGGTGACTCGCTCACCACCATGTCCCCTGAATGCACCGCCTCGAGGGCCGCGACCAGCTCCGCGGCCGGGAGGGTCTTCGAAAGGTAGCCGTGGACGCCTTGAGTGCGGGCGCTCTCGATGAGTTCGGGATGGAAGTTCCACGTGTACACCACGACATGGCGTGCGCGTGGGTTCTTCACGAGTTCGCCGATCTGCGAATGACCGGACTCGGGTTGAGCGAAGGCGTCGTACAGGACGACGTCGATCGACTCGGCCAACGGGGCGTTCGCGTCGATTTCTACGACCTCGAGTCTGTCGCCGTAGCCGTCGAACATGCGCGCCAAGCCGAGGAGCACGACGTCATAGTCGTCCACGAGCGCGATCGTAAACGGCTTCGTCGTTGCTGCGAGGGCTGCGGACATGGCGGTCACATTACACCCCTAGGGGTGAGGCGACCCACCCTGCCGAGTGGTTGCGTAGAGGAGTCAGCTCATCTACCAGAAAGGGTCGTCTGATGAATATTCTTCTGATCGTCATTGCTGTGATCGCCATCATCCTGTTGTTCACCGGAGGCTTCGTCTCCTCGCTGAACTTCCTGCTCTGGGTCGGGATCGTCCTGCTCGTCATTGCTGCGATCGTGTTCCTGGTCCGGATGCTCACGGGAAGCCGACGCGTCTAAGACGCTC
Organism: Leifsonia poae; assembly: GCF_027921845.1. Lineage (GTDB taxonomy): Bacteria > Actinomycetota > Actinomycetes > Actinomycetales > Microbacteriaceae > Leifsonia > Leifsonia poae. Next base: position 330,135 of record NZ_BSEN01000001.1, on the reverse strand, counting down.
TTCGTAACGCGGCGAAGGCGGAGCGGTCGGCCTCGATCGTCTCCGCCGCCCCGTCTCGGAGAGCACGATTTTCGGTCCAGGTCGCGAAAGCTCAATGGATGCGGCCTGAGACCCTTACACAGCAGACCGCGTCGCGGCCACCGCCGCGAGCTCAGCACGGTTGGCCACGCCGAGCTTGGCGAAGATGTGCGAGAGGTGCGTCTTCACGGTCCCTCTGCTGATGAAGAGTCGAGCGGAGATCTGGGGGTTACTGAGTCCTTCGGCGACCGTGGCGGCGACCTGCAGCTCTGTCGGGGTGAGGCTCGCCCAGCCGTCGACCGGGCGACTGCGTCGTCCGCGCATCCGCCGCGCAGAGGCCACGGCCTGATTGAGGGGGAGCAGCGCCCCTTCGGCGGCGGCATCCTCGAAAACCTCGTCGCCGAGGACGGGACGAAGTCGTGCAACCGTCTCGTCGTACGCGGCTTGCTGCGCCGCTGAACGAGCGATCCCGATCCGCTCCCGCGCGGATTGCGCCGCGTGCAACAGACGGACGCCATCCGGCGTGGCTTTGATGCGCGAGCCGATGCTCGCCAGAGCTTCGAGGCTGTCGAGCTGAGCGGTGACGAGGCCGTGGTCGACGCGGATCGTCAACGCCTCATGGTGGAGTTCGGCGGCACGGACCAGGCCGTCGGCTTCGTGCGCGGCCAGTTCGGCCTGAGCGAACAGGGCCTCGGCGAGGGCGCCGGGGAGCTGCAACTGGCGGCACACCTCGACGGCCTTATCCAGGATGGTCGCCGCTTCGTCCACTCGGCCCGCGTCCGCGAGAGCCGCGCCGAGCCGGGGAAGCGCACGCCCCGCGATCCAGGTGGGAGTGCCGCGCTCCGTCGAGTCCGCGGAGCGCTGCAGCCACCGGATGGCCGACGCCGAGTCACCGGTGAGCGAAGCGAGCAAGGCCGCCGAGTGATCGAGGCCTGGGACGAAGACGTCGGCCTTCTCCGCCAGGCTCGTGATCGGGTCGAGCACCTCTGCGGCACGAGCCAGGTCGCCGCGGAGGGCGATGATCTCCGCGAGCACCGAGCGGGCGAAGCCGAGACGCAGATAGTCGCCGAGAGGCTCAGCGGTGAGCAGTGCCTCCTGGGCCAGCGCCTCCGCGCGGACGGGGTCACCGCACGCAAGCGCGCCATCCGCCTGGTACGTGAGCAGTGTCGAGAGGATCCCGGGGTGAAAGCGCAGCGCCTGCAGCACGGCCGCGTCCGCCAGCGACTCGGCTTCGGGATGCCGGTCGCGGAGGTGCAGGATCATCGACTGAAGGGCGCGCGATCCGCCTTGCACGAACACGTCTCCGCTGGAGGCGGCAGCCTCGTGAGCCTGCTCGCACAGGCGCCAGGCCGCATCGAAATCCACGTAGAACGCTCCGACGGCCAGCAGGTTCAGGCAGAGCGCGCGCAGCTCGTCGTCGCCGAGCTCGTCGGCCAGCGCCAGGGCGCGGGAAGCGGCGTCGTACTCGACGTCGAGCGGTCCGGCGGTGTCGGCGACGAGGGCGAAGCCGGTCAGCAGCCTCGCCTGCAGCAGCGACCGCTCATCCGGGGCGCGTTCGATCGCCCGCCGAAGAACGGTGAGGCCCTCGCGTCCGCGGTGGTCGAAATGCCAGAACCAGGCGAGCAGGGCCGCGAGCCGGCGGCCCTCGGTCGGATCGTCAGCGGCGAGCCCGAACTCCAGTGCAGAAACGAGATTGTCGTACTCGATTGCCAGCGCCGCGCGCCACCGGTCGGTGTCCTGCTCGCGATCGAGCTCAGCGGCCTGCACGTAATCGAGACACCACGCAAGCTGACGCGCACACGCGAGGCCGCGGTCCTTCGCCTCGATGGCACGCGCCGTCGCATAGGCGCGGATGGTCTCCAAGAGCCGGTAGCGCACGTCACCGTCCCGCCGCTCGGCAACGATCAGCGACTTGTCGACCAGCCGCCCGATGGCCAGCAGGGTCTCCGCCCCGGTCAGACCGCCACCGGCGCAGAGATACTGGGCGGCGTCGAGACCGAACGACCCGGCGAACACCGAGAGGCGACGCAGCACGGCACGGTCGGCCTCGTCCAGCAGCGCGTAGCTCCAGTCGATCGACCCCGCCAACGTGAGCTGCCGGCGCTGAGCACCACGCGGGCCCCGCACCAGCAAGGCGAAGCGATCGTCCAGCCCGGCCTCCACCTGCTGCGGCGAAAGGGTGCGCATCCACGCAGCCGCGAGCTCGAGAGCGAGGGGGATGCCGTCGAGATGCGCAGCGATGGAACGGATCGCCGGCTCGGAGGCGCTGTCCAGGGCGAATGCCGGCTGCGCAAGCCGGGCGCGATCGACGAACAACTCGACGGCATCCTCGTCGGCGAGCGGAGGAACTCCCGACACGACCTCGCCCGCCAGCCCGAGCGGTTCACGGCTGGTGACAAGCACGTGCACCTCGGGACACTCCTGCAGCACCGCAGCCACCGCATCCGCGACGCCCGAGAGGAGGTGCTCGGCATTGTCGATGCACAGCAGGCACTCACGCGTGGCAAGGTGAGCGTTCAGCGCGCGGAGCTGGTCCGCGACCACAGGGGCGCCCGCTGCGAGCGCGATCGCCTCGGCCACCCGAGAGCCGTCCGCCAGAGTCGACAGGTCTACCCAGTACGCGCCATCTGCACCGCGCGACGCCTCGCTCGTCGCGACCTCCACGGCCAGCCGCGTCTTGCCGGCGCCGCCCGGTCCGGTGAGGGTCACGAGGCGATTGCGCTCCAACAGTCCCGACACCAGTTCGAGCTCCTGCGTGCGTCCGACGAAACGTGTCCGCGGAACGCCGGGCACGTTCGTCCGAGCCGTCGGCGAGCGCATCGAGTGATCGTCGCTGGCGTTCATGGGACAACACTGCCACGCGAGCCCGGCGCCCACCATTGCCGCATCGGCCACCCGCGCGCAAGGATCGGCCAGGTGGCCGATGTTCGCGCCGGCCGCTCTCACGAGACTCGTTCCAGAGCGATTCATCGCACGAACGGAGCAGACGACCATGACGACCATGACGACCACACGGATGGCGACGGGACCACTCGTCGTCTCAGAGCGGAACCCGCGGTACTTCACTCCCGCATCCGGACCCGATGCCGGGCGCGCGGTCTACCTCACCGGTTCTCACATCTGGAACAACCTGCAGGATGGCATGGGGCCGGGCCGCGAAGGACCGGATGAACCGGAGCGGATGGACTACGACGCCTACCTCGAATTCCTGCGGCGACGTGGCCACAACTTCATCCGCCTGTGGCGGTGGGAGCAGTTCCTGTCGCAAGCCGCCGGTGGCAACTATCACCTGAACATGAGCCCGCAGCCGTGGCAGCGCACCGGCGCGGGCGTCGCGAAGGACGGCAAGCCGCGCTTCGACCTCGACCGACTCGACGACGCCTATTTCCAGCGGCTGCGCGACCGTGTCGTCGCGGCCGGCGAAGCCGGCATCTACGTCGGCGTCATGCTCTTCGACGGCTGGGCTCTCCACCTCAGCCCCGCGCCGGACCACATCGAAGGGCACCCGTTCCACAAGAACAACAACGTCAACGGCATCGAGGCCGCCTCCATCGACGACCTGCAGGTGCTGCCGCTCGACCCGCGCATCCAGTCGATTCAGGATGCGTACATCAGGAGGGTCGTCGACTCGCTCCACGACCTCCCCAATGTGCTGTGGGAGGTGGCCAACGAGTCCGCCGGTGGTGGAACCGTCACCGACGAGTTCGCGGGATTCCTCGGCATGGACACGGCGCCGCGCTGGGGAGACACGACCGACTGGCAGTACCGGGTGATCGACCTGGTCAAGCAGCACGAGCAGGCGCACGGCTACGAGGCGCATCCGATCGGCATGACGATGCAGTTTCCCGTCGCGGTGCAGACCGCGGTCAATGATCCGCTGCTCGAAAGTCGCGCCGAATGGATCTCGCCCGGTTACGACGACGAGATCTTCGCCGACGGGGGACACCCGATGGCGCCGGGATCCCCGCCGTCCCACTGGTACGTCGACCCTCCCGTCGCGGACGGGACGAAGGTCGTCATCAGCGACACCGACCACTACGCGCCCGGGCAGGGCGACGCGCTCTGGGCGTGGAAGACGTTCCTGCGCGGTCACCACCCGATCCTGATGGACTACGGGCTCATCGCGGGGCTCGAACCGACCGGTGCGGAACCGGCCGACACGGGCGTGCCGCCGTTCGAGGCGTATGAGCCCGCACGGTGGGCGATGGGAGACACCCGCCGGTTCGCGGAGCGGGTCGGGCTGGTCGACATGCGGCCGGTGACGGATGTCGGCTCGGACGGCTTCGCACTGGTCAACCCTGGCGTCGAGTACCTCGTGCTCCAGGCGGACAGTGCCGCCGACGCCTTCACGATCGAGCTCGCCCCGGGTACCTATGAGGTGGAGTGGTTCGGAATCGACCGTCGCGAGACCGTGCCGGCGGACGGACTGACGGTGGACGGCTCGGCTGGCGTGGTCGAATTCACGTCGCCGATCGCGACCGGGCCCGCCGTGCTGTACCTGTCGCGCACTTCTGCGACTGACGAGCACGACGCGACTGACGAGCGCGACGCGACTGACGCGCGCTGACACGAACGACAGGTAGGAGGAACATCATGAGCAGAGTGATCGCCGACATTTCCATCTCGGTCGACGGCTACGTCACGGGACCCGACGCCGGGCCCACCAACGGACTCGGCACCCACGGGGAGGGCATCCACGCCTGGGTGCTCGAAGAGCCTCGATCGCCGATCGACGACGAGGTGCTCGCCCGCTCCTACGAGAGCACGGGCGCTGTCATTCTCGGCCGCCGGCTCTTCGACGTCGTCGACGGCCCGGATGGCTGGAACGACGACGTCGGCTACGGTTACGACCAAGACCAGTCGGTCGCCCCTCCGTGCTTCGTCGTCACCCACGAACCGCCGGAGAAGGTGCGTCTCGCTTCGCGGTTCCGGTTCGTCACCGGCGGCGTCGCCGAGGCCGTCCGGGTTGCGGGCGAGGCGGCCGGCGACAAGGACGTCGTCGTCATGGGCGGCGCGAACGTCGTGGATCAATGCCTCGCGGACGGGCTGGTGGACGAGCTGCGCATCCACTACTCACCGTTGCTGGTGGGGGCCGGCACCCGGCTCTTCACCCTCGGGGGGAGGAGCGCGCTGGTGCAACGGGAGGTCATCGTTTCTCCGCGGGCGACGCACGTGACCTACGACGTCGTCGACGAGTCGGCGTCAGCCTGACATCGCCTGATGCGGGGTTCGACCTCTGGCGCAACCGCCGCCGTTGCGCAAGACTGGCCCATGGCCAAGGCGCAGCGGCGAGGACTCGCTCGGGTCCCGATCATCGGGCAGCTCCGCAACTATGACCGCTCGTGGCTGCGCGGCGACCTGATCGCCGGGGTCACCGTCGCCGCCCTCATCGTGCCGAAGAACCTCGGGTACGCCGGGATCGCGGGCATTCCGCTGCAGAACGGCCTCTACGCGGCGGCCGCCGGCGCCCTGGCGTACGCGATCTTCGGAACCTCGCGGCAGATCTCGATGGGTCCGAGTTCGGGCCTGGCGGCGGTGGCCGCAAGTGCCGTGCTCGCGGCGGGCATCACGGGCGAGCAGGATGTCGCATCGTTCGTCGCCGGGATCACGCTGGCGTCGGGCATCCTGTTTCTGCTTCTCGCCGTGTTCAAGATGGGCTGGATCGCGCAGTTCCTGTCGCGTGCGGTGGTCACCGGCTTCCTCTTCGGTGCCGCGATCGATGTCGTGATCGGGGAACTGCCCAAGCTCACCGGCACGAAGACCACCGGCGCCAACCCCATCCAGGAACTGTGGTCCTGGTTCGGAACCCTCGGCGACGCGCACGGGACGACGGTGCTGGTCGGCGTGATCTCGTTGGTCGTCGTCTTCGGGCTCCGAGCGATCGCACCACGGGTGCCGGGCGCGCTCGTGCTCGTGGTGGGTGGACTGATCGCGGCGGCGCTGTTCGACCTCGGGACCAAGGGCGTGGCCCTGGTGGGCGACGTGCCGCGCGGACTGCCGTCGCTGGAGGTCCCGGATCTCCAGCAGCTGTGGGAGCACTCGGGAACCGTTGCGCTCGCCGCGGTGGCGCTGGTGATGATCGGCTTCTCGCAGACCGCGGGCGATGCGCGCACGTTCGCGGCGAAGCACCGCTACCAGATCGACATCAACCAGGAGTCGGTCGCACAGTCGCTGGCCAACATCGCCGCTGGGCTGTTCAAAGGGATGCCCGTCTCGACCAGCCTGTCCGCGAGTTCGTTGAACGACCGCTCCGGCGCGAAGACCGGAGTGGCCTCCCTGACCTCGGGCGTCACGGTGCTGCTCACGCTGCTGTTTCTGGCGCCACTGTTCTCGAACCTGCCGAAGGCGGTGCTCGGGGCGCTGATCATCGAGGCCGTCGTGATGGGGATGATGGACCTTCCGGAGATGCGGCGGCTCTTCCGGGTGAAGAAGGTCGACTTCTGGATCGCGATCGTCGCCCTCCTCGCAACACTGGTGTTCGGCGTGCTCGCCGGAGTGATCATCGGGATCGGGCTGTCGCTGGCCTGGCTGGTCGCGGTGGCCACGCATCCGGAGATGCCGACCCTCGGTCGCGAGCGGGGCACCCAGGTCTTCCGCGAGGTCGACGCGTTCCCCGGCGACGAGATCGTGCCCGGGGTGGCAGTGGTCCGGTTCGACGGCGGCCTCTTCTTCGCCACGGCCGATGCCCTGGAGGACCATCTGCGGGAGGTCATTCACGCCAACCCGGAACTGACCGGGATCGTGATCGACTGCGGGGGCATCAACTTCATCGACTCGCAGGGCGCGGCCAAGCTGACGGATGTCGTGGCTCTCGCCCGCGATGCCGGTGTGAATCTCCGCCTCACCCGGTTGAAGCCGTCGCCCCGCGCCGTGCTCGAGCGCGATGGTGTGATCGACCTGATCGGGGCGGACCACATCCACGGCAACATCCACCGGGCGGTCGAGGCGGAACAGGCCGACGCGAAACGGCGACGCGAAGGCCAGAGCTAGTCGGCTGCTGGGACGCACTGAGCCGGCCGGGCCCGCCGGTGGACGTCCTAGTCTTGGGGGATGGCAAAGAACTGGTTCAGCACCGGGACGTCCCGCGGATGAACATCACCCTGCTCGTCCGGTTCGTCGCCGTGGCCGAGGAGCTGCACTTTCCACGTGCAGCACGCGCTCTGAACATCCCGCTCGCCTCGCTCTACTCGTCGATTTCGAAGCTCGAAGACGAGGTGGGGACTCCACTAGTCATCCGCGAGCCCACCACTCGTCTGACCAAGGCGGGAGAACTGTTTCTTGTCACGGCGCGGGACGAGATCGCCGCGACACCCGTCACGGTCGAGAAGCCGGTCAAGCCGGCCGGCGGCAAGGCGAAAGCCTCGAAGGGCAAGGGTCGCGCCCCCGCTGTGAAGGGGCAGCCGAAGCCGTTCAAGAAGCGCCAGGGCCGCTAGCCCCGTTCGCCGCCGGATGGGCTCGCGTCATTCGTGTTCGGGCAGCAGCGGGGTCGACCAGCCGGGGTCGCGACCGAGTTGGGCGGCGCGAGCGACGGATGTCGCACCGAAGCGATCGCGGACGGCGTCGAGCACCGTGTCGAGGCGCGCCCCGTCCTCCCAGTCGATCGGCAGCTCGGGCTGGAAACTGTCGGACCGTCCCAGCTGCGACAGCGAGATGCCGATGAGCGTGATGCCGCGTTCCGTGACCTCGGGGAGGGCCGCAGCGAGGAGGCTTCGGGCGATCGTGAGCAGCACGGAGGTCCTGTCTGACGGGAAGCCGAGCGTGCGCGACCGCGTGGCTCTGGCGAAGTCGCCGAAGCGGAGGCGCAGCACGATGGTGCGGCAGGTGCGGTCACCGTCGCGGAGCCGGCGGGCGAGCCGATCGACGATCTGGGTGAGGATGAGGTCGAGCTCCTCGGCCGTGCGCGGGTGGCTTCCGAGCGCACGTTGGGAGCCGATGGACCCGCGGCGCTTCGTGGTGTCGACCGGGCGTGGATCCCGCAGCCGGGCCAGCGCGTGCAGGTGCGCGCCGGTCGCCTTGCCGAGCAGCCGTTCTGCCGTCGCCTCTTCGAGTTCCGCCAGCTGACCGACATACCGGATGCCGAGCCGGTGCAGCTTCTCCGCGGTGACGGCGCCGACACCCCACAGTCTTTCCACCGGAAGCGGGAGCAGGAACTCCTGTTCCCGGTCGGGTTCGACCACGAGCAGCCCATCCGGTTTGCTCACCGCGCTCGCGACCTTGGCGAGGAACTTGGTCCGCGCGATCCCGACCGAGATGGCGAGACCGACCTCGGCCCGAACTCGCTCCCGCAGGCGCATCGCGATCTGCTCGGGCGTGCCCGCGATGCGCCGGAGCCCGCCGACCTCGAGGAACGCCTCGTCGATCGACAGCCCCTCCACGAGCGGCGTCGTATCGCGGAAGATCGCGAACACGTCCTTGCTCGCCGTGGAATACGCGTCCATGCGCGGCGAGACGACAACGGCCTCCGGGCACAGGTCGCGCGCCTGCCGGCCGCCCATCGCGGTGCGCACGCCCCGAGCCTTCGCCTCGTAGCTCGCCGCCAGCACCACGCCGCCGCCGACGATGACCGGGCGGCCGCGCAGCGCGGGTGCGTCGCGCTGCTCGACCGAGGCGTAGAACGCGTCGAGGTCGGCGTGCAGCACGGTCGCCTCGCCCCGCATGCCCGCCTCCGCTCACTCGCTCGTCGAGTGAATGGTCGCACGGACCGCGGACACCGGAGGTGGTGGGTGTCGACGGAACGGGCCGCGCCGGTGATAGCGTACGGAAAATGGTGGACTCTTCGATCACGCCCTTGGTCTCAGCGCTCTGGTTGACGGTCGCGATCCTGGCGGGCGGCTATGCGAGAACGCGAAACCGGTCCGCGTGGAGCTGGTTCGTGCTGACGTTCTTCTTCGGCCCGATCTCGGCCTTCTTGCTGGTCACTTGGCCGCCGCATGACGTGCGCCCTGGGAACTCGGGGCCGAGATCCGGGGTCAATCACGATCGCGTGACGTCCGACTAGATCACGAGGCGGCGACGGCTGCCTGAATCGTGCGGATGGTCGAGCCGAGGACGCCCGACGTGAGCAGTCCGGGGCCCAGTGGCCCCGCCGAGTCCTCACCGAGTGGGGGCAGCTGCCGAAGCGCGGCCCTCACCTCAGGGCTCATGTGGTCGAGTTGCCAGGCGATCTCGCCGGCGACGGCGGTGGACTGGTCGGGAGCGGCCAGGCCGGCGGCCTTCGCGGCGTACGCAGCCGCGCCGAGAGCGTGCGCGCCCATGTGAGCGACGCCAGCGGCTTGTGCGGCCGCTCGCGCAGCCGCCACGGCAGCGGGAGAGCTCACGGCTTGCGCGGCCCGGCCGGCGACAAAGCGCCGCCGGATCTCACCGGCAGCATCGAGTTCGCCCCGGGCAAACGCACGCGTGCGGGCGATGGCGTCCCGTGGTCGATCGTCGTTCGGAGCCTCTGTCTCGAACACGACCAGGACGCGCTCAGCGCAGTCCGCCGCCCACGTCGCGACCAGACGGCGATCGGCCTCGCTCAGTGACTGGGAGGACGGCATGACAGCATCCTCGCATCCGGCCCGTACTCGACTGCGACAGCGATGTGTCGGCGATCGATTCCGTCTCCGGATGCTACGCGCTTCCCGCCGTCGGGCACGCGGCTATCCGGCGCGCGCTGCGGCCCTCCGCGATCGTACGATCGCCCACCCGACGAGCACACCGGCCACGACGGTCAGCGTCGCCCCGGCGATCGTCACAGCGGCCTGGAACTCCGCCGCCTGCTGCGAGCTCCAGTGCGCCGAGGCGATGTCCCCGGTGAAGAGGGCCGCGAGGATCGTGCCCGTCACGGCGAGGCCGACGCCCGACGAGACCTCGGTCGCGGTGTCGACCAGGGCGGCACCGATAGTGGTGCGGTTCTCGGGGAGGCCGCGGAGCACGTTGACGCCGGCGACGACGCCGACCACGCGCATCCCGGCCGCCACGAGCGCGAGTGAGAGTGCGACCCAGACGTAGCCGGAGCCGCCGAGCAACGTGTAGACGGCGAGGCCGGCGACGACCGCGATCGCGCTGATCCACGCGGACCGCTCGAGGCCGACGCGTTCGACGAAGGGGTTGATGAAGGGGCCGGCGGCGACGAGCACGATGACCTGGGGGAGCATCCCGAGCGCGGCCAGCGCGGGCGGCCACCCCCACGCGAGCTGCAACTGCAGGGTGACCAGGTAGCCCATGCCGGCGGTCGCGAGTCCGGCGGCGGCCTTGAAAGCCAGGCCGCTGGCGACGAGCGGGCGGCCGATGAGTGCGAGATCGAGCAGCGGATGGCGTGCCGTGCGCTCCCGGATCACGAAGAGCACCGCGGCGACGACGGCGGCCGCGGTGACGGTCCACGGCACCCACGAGCCGGCGCCCTCGTTCACGAAGAGCGTCGGCGCGATGAGGGCGAGCACGATCGTCGCGGTGCCCAGCACGGCGCCCGCGACATCCACGGGATCACGGTGCAGGTCGGCGGCGTCGTCCGCGGCGATGCCGAAACGCACGCCGATGATCGCCAGGATGGCGACCGGAACGTTCACGAGCAGCAGCACCTGCCACGGAGCGATCGCGAGCACGAGGCCGCCGACAGTCGGGCCGATCGCGAGGCCGACGAGTCCGACGGTCGTGATGACGGTCAGTGCGCGCACGCGCAGGCTCTCCGTGTCGAAGAGGCGGAAGGCCAGCGCCATGGATCCGGGGGTGGTCATCGCCGCGGCGACACCCATGGCGGCGCGCACGATGATCAGTTCCTCGGCGGTCGTGACGAAGGCGGTCGCCAGGCTAGCGATGCCGAGCAGCGTCAGCCCGAGCAGCATGATCCGCCGGCGGCCGAACCGGTCGGCGATCGCGCCGAAGACCAGCATCAGGCCGCCGAACACGACGGCGTAGGCGCCGGTCACCCACTGCAGAGCGATGGTCGACGCGTGCAGGTCGCGTCCGATCGTCGGCAGGGCGACGTTCAGGATGGAGTTGTCCAGCATCTCGAAGAGGAAGACGGCGGACAGGCCGGTCAGGGCCAGCCACGCCTCGCGCAGGGACTGCGGCGAGCGGCGGGGCTGCGGCGGTCGAGCGGACTGGGGCGAATGCGTGGACTGGGGTGAACGGGGGGACTGGGGGAGGTCGTCGTGACGGTGGGCGCTCATGGGCGCTCCTTCCGGAGGGTGAGGGGGGAAGTCGGCGTGTGGATGCGCGACACGCGCCGGGCTTCGAGATACAGAGGGCGGCGATGTCGGAAGTCGTGAACGAACACTGTTCGTTGAGTACGAACACAGTTATACGCTTGGAACAGCGTTCGTGTCAAGCTAGACTGAGCACCATGTCCGCCGATCCGAAACAGCGCCGCGCCGCCCGCCACGCCCCGTCAGGCGACGCCGCCGTGGCGGAGGCGCCCCGCAAGCAGCCGATCACCGTCGAGCGCATCACGGATGCCGCACTCGAGATCGTCGCCACCCAGGGCTACGACGCTCTGACCATGCGGAGCGTCGCGGCTCTGCTCGATACGGGTCCGGCCTCGCTCTACGCGCACGTGGTCAACAAGGCCGACATCGACGAGCTGATCATCGGCCGGCTCTGCAACCAGCTGGTGCTGCCCGAGCCGGACTCCGACACCTGGCGTGAGCAGATCGCCGACGTCTGCGCGCAACTGCGTGATCAGTACCTGGCGTACCCGGGCGTCTCGCGTGCGGCGCTGTCCATGATCGTGACCAATCTCGACGTGCTGCGGATCAACGAAGGGATGCTGGCCATCCTTATCGCGGGCGGCGTCGAACCGCACGAGGCGGCATGGACGATCGACGCCCTCTTCCTCTACGTGGGCGTCTACGCGCTGGAACTCTCGCTGGTCTCGCAGCGGAGGGGGCACGAGGAGGACGCCTGGTTCGTCACCCGCGAGGAGCGCGACGAGGTGGTGCGCCGCTTCACCGCGCTGCCCGCCGACCGGTTCCCGCAGACGCGGCGCTACGCTGCCGAGCTGACCTCGGGCACCGGCCACGAGCGCTTCGACTTCACCGTCGGCCAGCTCCTCGCCAACCTCGCCTGAACCCGAGCGCGCGAGAGGTGCCGAATGTGCGCCATTCGGGTGGAATGGCGCACATTCGGCACCTCTCGCGAGGATGGCCAGCCGCGCGCGGCTACAAGCCCTCGGCGATCCGCTTGATCGCCGCGAGGCGGCGGTCCCATTCGGCGCCGATCTCGTCGAGGCGGCGTGCCGTCTCCGCCAGCTGCGCGCCGAGCACGCGGTACCGCAGTTCGCGGCCGACCCGCACGGACTCCACCAGCCCCGCCGCCTCCAAGACGGCGAGGTGCTTGGCGATGGCCTGCCGGGTCACCGGGAGGCGCCCGGCGAGGGCGGACGCGGACGCGTCGCCCTCGCCGAGAGCCACCAGGATGCTCCAGCGGGTCTCGTCGCCGAGAGCCGCGAACACGGGAACGAGGGTGGTCGAGGTCACGCGCCGCCCTCGAGGTAGGCGACCAGCTCGTCCAGCTCGGAGTTCCAGCCGCCGCGGTTGCTCTCCATGCCGGCGGCGGGGTCGGCCAGAGTGTCGAAGCCGGTCTCGACGACCGTCAGGCGGGTGCCGCCGTCGTCGAGCGGCTCCACGGTGAAGCGGAACACGGTGGAGTGGTCGCGGTCGACCTGCGCGGCGCCGGCCGGGTCCGAGTTGCCCCAGCGGTAGGCGATCATCCGGGGCTCGTCGAGCTCTTCGATCACGAATGGCACGTCGCCGTAGTCGTCCCAGCTGAAGACGCCCGTGGCGCCCGCGCCGGAGCCGTCGAGTGTCGCCCGCTGCGGGAACCACTGGGAGATGAGCGCCGGTTCGGTGATGGCGGCCCACACCTTCTCGAGCGGCGCGGCGATTCCGATGGTGCGGCGCACGGTGAATTCGCCGGCGTCGACGACGGAGGGTTCGTTGGAGGTCACGGTCATGATTCTGGTCCTTTCGGTTGAATGCTGCAACCACATAGTTGCACCATTCAGAAGCACATGCAACCCTAAGGTTGCATTTGACCCCACAACAGAGGCACGAGCCACCACAGGGCGATGACCGCAGCGACCACGAGCCCGAGCGCCGGAAAGGCGCGACGAAGTCGACGTCCGCCGGGTGCGACGACCACGCCGGCGACGGAGCCGGCGTGGTCGTCTCCGTACCGCTCCGCGCGGCCGGTCGCCTTCGCCCCGACGGTCGACAGGATGCGGAACATCCGGCGCGCGACGCCCGGGGACGACAGCTCAAGTGCCTGCATGGAGTAGACGAACATCCAGTCGTCGACGATCTCGACGTCGAAGTCCTGCGCCTCGTCGATCAGCAGCGCCATCAGATCCGGAGTGAGCAGGTAGAGGGCGTCGCGCTCGTAGTCCTTCGGGCAATACAGCGTGAAGTAGCGGTCGAAGTCGCCTTCGAGCGAGAGCCTCTGCGACCGGGAGAACTCGGCAGGCAGGTTCGTCGCGCCGAAGAGTCCATTGTTGCTACGCGCATCCAGCACGATGTGGGGGAGCGTGTGGTCGAGTCGGATGGCGAGGTAGCCCCAGGTGTGCACCTCGCGGGATTTTCCGGACCCGGTCACGTAGCGATAGGTGGCCAGGTCGGTGAAGCGCCCCGGGTTGCCCGCGGCCGTCGTGAGCCGGTTCAGGAGGATGCGCTCCGTGCCCACCTGAAAGATCGAACCCGGATAGGCGGGGGCGTCGGCCTGAGCGGTGAAGACCATCCCGTTGGCGCGGGCGAAACGGTCGAGCCGCAGCCAGGTTGCCCAGCGCTGTCGCGAGGTGACGATCCGGGCGGTGATGAGCCCGACGACGATGGCGGCGGCCACGAGCAGGGCGACGACGGCGCCGACCGGATTCGCGTCGGCGAGCGACGGCAGCAGCACGCCGAGCACGACGATCGCGGCGAGGATCCACGCGATGAGCACGATGAACGGCATCCCGGGCGATGGCCACCGGCCGCCGGATGCGCGCGCTGCGCTGCGGAACTGCGCGGCCTCGTCTTTCGAGACCGGGCTCGAGAGGGCGGAGAGGTCGACGGAGGCGGGCGAGGTCTCGGGCACGGGCCAACCTTAGCGAGTGCCGGGTGCGGTGCGCGGCTACGTGTGCGGTTAGGTGTGCCGCTACTCCGTCAGCACCTGGTTCGACGGGATCAGCGTGATCTGGTCGGCCGTCACGCCGACGAGTCCGAGATGCACGCGCAGCAGCGCCGCGGGGACCTTCCCGTCGGGCGGGGGAGTGTCGGCGCCGAGGGTGAGGGGCGTGCCGTCGCCGAGCACGGCCGTCACCGAGTCGACGTAGACCTGGACGTGACCGCGGAGTTCCATGCGACCGGCGTCGGTCAGCAGCTGCGGCCCTGTCGCCTTGCGGACGTTGAGATGGAAGTCGGTGATCACGATGTCGTCCGCCGTGAGTTTGAGCACGGGCGTCGTCATACCGTTCGCGAGGGGGACCTTCACGACGCTGACGGTCGGGATGCCCGCGAACGAGATCGAGCTGCCGGTGAGCTGGGCGGCGGGCAGCGTGAAGGTCGGTGATCCGGCATCCGGTTTCGGTGCGACCGGGGGAGCCGTCGGTGCGGTGGTGGCGCCGGGGGTCGGCGTGCCGGTCGAGGAACCGCCGCCCGGCAGGGGGATGGTCGGGACAGGGGCGATCGGCAGCGGGAGTCCAGAGTGGGTCGGCGTGGGAGTGGGCGTCGGCGTGGGCGACGGTGTGCCGCACGACATGAAGAGCGGGATGCACAGGTCGGCCGGGACCGCCGTGGGGACGGCCGCGACGCCGAGGCCGCAGAGGCCGACGGCGATGAGCGCAGCGCCGCCGATGCGCGCTGCCGCCGCCCGGCGCCGGCGGCCGGGGGCGGTCAGAGGTCCCTCCCGGGCTCGCGGTCGGGCTGCAGCTCGGGTTCCGGCTCCGGCTCCGTCTCCGTCTCCGTCTCCGTCTCCGTCTCCGTCTGCGCGGACGTGGTCTTAGGCTCAGCCGCCACCACCGTCTTCGGCATCCACGCCACGACCATGATCCCGCCGATCGTCGACAGCAGCATCCCGATGAAGAAGCCGCCGAGGTTCACGCCGATCAGCGAGTAGACCGCCACGGCCAGCGCGATCACGCCGTAGAAGATGCGGTGCACCGGCATCGCCACCGCCAGGATGCCCAGCAGAACCAGCAGCACCGGAATGATCGTCGCCTGCAGTCCCTCGATGCCGAGCTGCACGTGGATCTTGCCGATGTCGAGCTGGCCCGAGAAGAACATCTCGATGCCGCCGAGTGCCGTCAGCAGTCCGCCGACGAACGGTCGACCGCGTCGCCAGGCCGCGAACCGCGCCCACGCTCCCGGATGCACGTTCCGGTCCTTCTCGTCTCGGTTCACGCCTCGCTTCACGTTGCGCCGCGGCTCGTCCGTCAGAAGCATCCCTTGGATCCGTCCGTCAGCTGCACGTGCATCCCGGTCAGGTTGAAGACCGACGCTTGGGTGCTCCACGCGGTCTGCTGCACGCCCTTGATCGAGACCGAGTCGGCGTCCTGGGCGAAGTCGCCCGCGCTGCCCTTGGCCTTGGTGTTCACCGTGGACGCGTCGACGCCGATCCGGATGTTGTTGAACGTCGCGTCGCCCTTGAGGTCGGTCATGCCGATCTGCAGGTCGGTCGCCGTCGCCGGGGCTCCGCCTCCTCCGGCCGTGATCAGCATCCCGACCTTGCCCATCGGGGTGTCGGTGATCACCGACTGGCAGAGGTCGGCGAGCTTGGCCGAGCCGATGTTCGCGATCGCCACCTGGTGGTTCTTGCCGGCGGTGTCGGGGGCGACGCCGGCGTACTGCGAGAATCCGGTGCCGTCGAGCTGGGAGGCGCTGATCTGGAACTGGCTGCCCGACACCGAGAACGACACGGGCACGGCACCGTTGGCGACGCCGGCCATCAGCACGGTCGAAACGACCGCGACGGGCACGGCGGCGAGAACGATGCGGCCAGCGTGCGAGCCGGTGAGCTTGCGGAACTTCATAGATCCTCCTCGATCTACCGTTCGAACAATGAGGGCGGCTCACCCCCATCCGGGTGACAAGCCGAAAGCCCACACAGGAGACTATGCGTTATTGACGAGATGTCAATAGCGCGGGGTCGGCCGGCGCTCGGAGGGGCCGTCATAACTCCGGAACTCTGGAACGCCACGCCGGCCGGCAGCCCACAACTCCGGATGCTCGGCGCCCCTCGCCCCAGAGTTCCGGAGTTGTGCGGCCGTCGACCCCGTCGTAGTCGCGCGAATGCCCGCGGTCCCGCCCCGTCCGCCTCGCCGGCCCGGCCCCGCCCCCGACCTCGCCGGTAGGCTCGCTGCATGGAGGATCGGCGCACCCGCTTGACCCCCGACGAACGCCGGGCGCAGCTCGTCGCGCTCGGGGTGGCCGCGCTGGCCGAGCATCCCCTCGACGAGCTCACGATCGAGGGCCTCTCCGCCGAGGCAGGAGTGTCACGCGGACTGCTCTTCCACTACTTCGGGTCGAAGCAGGGGCTGCACCGCGAGGTCGTGCGCACCGCCCGCGACAGCATGCTGCGAGCCACCGAGCCCCTCGCGGATCTCGCGCCGCTCGACCGCCTGCGCGACACGCTTAACCGCATCGTGCAGTTCGTGCGCGACCACCGCGGCACGTTCTACTCGTTGGTGCGCGGTGTGGCCAGCGGCGACCTCGAGGTGCGGGAGGTCGTCGAGCAGGCGCGCGAGCTGCAGGCGGAGCGGGTGGTCGCGGTGTTCCTCGAGCTGGGCGCCGCCGACACGGTGATGCTCCGGATCGCGCTGCGCTCGTGGGTGGCGTTCGCCGAGGAGGCTCTCGTCGAGAGCGCGATCGACACCGATCTCGTGTCGGAGGAAATCGCGGCGTTCCTGGAGCGGACGGTGATCGCCGTCGCAGGCGCCGTCGAGGCGTGACGGGCCCCGCGGGCATCCGGAGACGACGAAGCGGAGGTCCGGGATGTCCGGACCGCCGCTCTATCGGTGGTGCTCAGTGCCCTCTCGAGCGGGGGCGCGTTGCTGGTGAGACCGCGCGGATCAGGCCGCGAACGGCAGCTCCGCGAGCGCGCCGCCCGTGACCTGCAGGATGCCGTCGCGGGCATCCAGGTGCACGGTGCCGCCGTCGGTCAGCTCGCCGGTGACGAGCAGATCGGCGATGCGGTCGTCGATCTCGCGCTGGATCACGCGACGCAGCGGACGGGCGCCGTACTCGGGCTCGTAGCCCGTCTCGGCGATCCACTCGACCGCGGCATCCGTGATGTCGAGGTCGATGTCGCGCTGCTGCAGCCGGTTGGCTGTCGCGGTGAGGAGCAGGCGCACGATGCCGCGCAGCTGCGAGGCGTCGAGCTTGCGGAACAGCACGATCTCGTCGATGCGGTTGAGGAACTCCGGACGCATCGCCTCACGCAGCTTGCCCATCACGCGGTCGCGCAGGTCCTTCTCCGAGGCGAACCCGCTGGCATCGCCCGAGGCGCCGACCGGCACGAAGCCGAGTGCGCCGCTGCGGGAGGCCAGGAACTCCGAACCGAGGTTGGAGGTCATGATGATCACCGTGTTGCGGAAGTCGACCGTGCGACCCTGACCGTCGGTCAGGCGTCCGTCGTCCAGCACCTGCAGCAGCAGGTTGAAGACGTCGGGGTGGGCCTTCTCGATCTCGTCGAACAGCACGACCGAGTACGGGTTGCGGCGCACGCGCTCGGTGAGCTGTCCGGCCTCGTCGTAGCCGACGTATCCGGGAGGGGCGCCGACCAGGCGGGCGACCGTGTGGCGCTCGCCGAACTCGCTCATGTCGAACCGCAGCATCGCCTTGTCGTCACCGAAGAGCGATGACGCGAGGGACTTGGCCAGCTCGGTCTTGCCGACGCCGGTCGGACCCAGGAACAGGAAGCTGCCCACGGGGCGGCTCTCGTCTCCGAGGCCGGTGCGGTTGCGGCGTACGGCCTTGGCGACCGCGACGACCGCGTCGTCCTGGCCGATCACACGCTCGTGCAGCTCGGACTCGAGCCGTGCGAGGCGCTCACGGTCGGCTTCGCCGATCCGGCTGACCGGGATGCCGGTCGCACGCGAGATCACCGCGGCGATCTCGGGCTCGCCGATCACGGCATCCAGACGGGGCTTCGCCGTCAGCGACTCGAGTTCGGACTGCACCGACTCGATCTCGTCGCGGAGCCGCGAGGCCTCCTCGTAGTGCTCGGCGCCGACCGCGGCGTTCTTCGACGCCTCCAGGTCGGCGAGGCGCTCCATCAGAGCGGATGCGTCGACCCGCTTGCCCAGCGAGAGGCGCAGTCGCGCACCCGCCTGGTCGATCAGGTCTATGGCCTTGTCGGGCAGGAACCGGTCGGAGACGTAGCGGGCGGAGAGCTCGACGGCGGACCGGATGGCGTCATCCGTGTACTGCACGCCGTGGTGCTCCTCGTAGGCTCCGCGCAGACCCGACAGGATCAGCACGGCGTCCTCGATGCTCGGCTCGCCGACGGTCACCGGCTGGAACCGGCGCTCGAGAGCGGGGTCCTTCTCGATCCGGCGGTACTCCTTGAGCGTGGTGGCACCCACGAGGTGCAGCTCGCCGCGAGCGAGGCGGGGCTTCAGGATGTTCCCCGCGTCCATACCGCCGCCCTCGCCGGCCCCTCCGGCGCCGACCACGGTGTGCAGCTCGTCGATGAACACGATGAGCTCGTCGCGGTGCGCGCCGATCTCGTCCATCAGGTTGGTGAGCCGCTCTTCGAAGTCGCCGCGGTACCGGGTGCCGGCGAGCATGGCGGGCAGGTCGAGCGAGACGACGCGCTTGCCGAGAAGCTGCTCGGGCACACCGCCGTCGACGACGGCCTGCGCGAGACCCTCGACGATCGCCGTCTTACCGACGCCCGCCTCGCCGACCAGAACGGGGTTGTTCTTGGTGCGGCGGGAGAGGATCTCGATGGTCTGCTCGATCTCGTCGAGCCGGCCGATCACGGGGTCGAGCCTGCCGTCGCGGGCGAGCTCGGTGAGGTCGGTGCCGAACTGGTCGAGCATCGGGGTCTCGGACGCGTCGTTCTCGGCGTCGACGGGGGAGCCGTCGGAGCCGACGGTCGCCGGCTCGCGCATGGCGCTGGTGAGCGCGTCAGCGGTCACGCCCGCGTTCTGCAGGACCTGCCCGGCGGGCGTGTCCTGAACGATGACGAGCGCGAAGAAGAGGTGCTCGGGGTCGATGTAGGTCGAACCGGATGCCCGGGCGACCTGGTAGGCGTGGAAGAGCGCACGCTGCGCGGACGGGGTGATCGACGCCGCGTCGGCGTCGACGACGTCGCCCGCCTGCGGGAGGCGCTGCTCGGCGGCGATGGCCACCTTGGCGGGGTCGACACCGATCCGGCGCATCGCGTCGGCGGCGGGCTCCTGGCTCACCATGACGCGCAGGATGTGCAGCGCGTCGAGCTCGCGGTGGCCGTGCTCCAGGGCGAAACGGCCGGCCTCGCCCAGGATCTCCTGGGTGCGTCGGCTGAGGAAGCGGCTGATGTCGATCGAGCGCGCGGCACGCGCACGCTCACCCGCGAGGTAGCGCGCGAGGAACTCGTCGAACGAGTTTCCTTCGCTGCTTTCGCTACCTTCGGGAGTGAAGTTCTCGGGCACGAAATCTCCTGTTTCTTGAAAGTTGAGTCGTGAACACTCAAGTTCAACAAACGGGCGGTGTGTTTATTCCTGCGTGCGCGGAGTCGTTCGCCGAGCGGTGCGATATGTCGCTCAACGGCCTGTTTGAGCGACATTCGGCACCTCTCGCCGCGCCGGGGGCCACCGTGGGGGCTGCGCGGGGTCGAGTTGCGGCAAAAGGGCGGTTCGCCGGGGGTCGAACCGCACCTTTCGCGCAAGTCGATGGCGCGTCTGGCGAGAGTTACCCCGCGTCGCGCAAAGGCGCGCGCAGACGTGCGCGCGAGGGGTGCGATATGTCGCTCAAACGGCCCGTTTGAGCGACATTCGGCACCTCTCGCCACCGCGGGGCCACCGCGGGGCCACCGCGGGGCCACCGCGGGGGCTGCGCGGGATCGAGTTGCGGCAAAAGTGCGGTTCGCCGGGGGTCGAACCGCGCTTTTCGCGCAAGTCGACGGCGCGTCTGGCGAGAGTTGCCCCGCGTCGCGTAGGGCGCGCAGGCGTGCGCGTCGAACGGTGCGAAATGTCGCTCAAACGGTGTGTTTGAGCGACATTCGGCACCCCTCGGCGGGATGGGTCGCGCGGCGGGCGGGCGGGGCGCGCTCGGCGGGCGGGGCGCGCTAGGCGCGGTCGACGGCGCGGCGGATCGCCTCGCCGAGCTCGGCCGGCTTCGTGAACTGCGGCCAGTGCCCGGTCGGCAGGTCGACCAGCTCGACGTCGCGCATCCGGGAGAGCTCGGCGACGAAGGGCAGGCCCGCGTCGAGCCAGCCGCGCAGCTGCTCGGTCGGGAACTCGCAGGCGATCACGGTCGCCGGCACGTCGTAGCGGCGCTCGTCGTGCAGGTGGATGGGATCGCTCGTCACGCGGCGCGGCTCGGCGATGGCACGGGCGCGGAACTGGGCGCGCAGGTCGTCGTCGAGGTCGACCAGGTCTTCGTCGTCGAACACCTCCCAGGCGGGAAGCGGCACCTCGTCGCCGACCACGGGCAGCTCGTCGTTGATCACGCCGCCTTCGCCGAGGGGAGCGCTGTCCACGTAGATCGAGCGCACCACCCGGTCGGGACGCTCGTCGATGGCGCCGTGGATGATCGCTCCGCCGCCCGAGTGGCCGACGAGGGCGACCGGTCCATCGATCGCGTCGACCGCCGCCACCACGGCGTCGATGTGATCGCGGAGCCCGATGCCGGCGCGCGGGGCGTCGACCGCTTCGAGTCCGGGGAGGGTGAGGGGATGGACGCGGTGGCCGGCCTCGACCAGCGTCGGCGTCACCTCGTCCCATGAAGATGCGCCGAGCCAGAAACCGGGAACGAGAACGATATCCATGGCACGACCCTAGGGTCAGCCGCCGACACGACAAGCCGGCCGCCGAACACGACAAGTCAGCCGCCGACACGGCGAAGCAGCCGCCGACATGACGGACCAGCCGCCGACACGGCGAATCAGCCGGGCTCACGCCTCCGGGTCGGTGGAGCCGCGCACCACGAGCGTCGCGACGAGCGCGGGGTCGCCGGATGCGGCATCCGTGCCGTCGATCTGCGCCAGCAGCCGTCGGGCGGCGGCGCGTCCGAGCGGCTCTCCCGGCAGCCGGACCGTCGTCAGCGACGGAGACGTGACCCGCGAGTACGGCAGATCGTCGAACCCGGTGATCGCCAGGTCGCTTGGAACGGACAGCCCGAGGGACCGCGCCGCCTCGAGGGCTCCGTAGGCGTGGGTGTCGGTGGCGCAGACCACCGCCGTCACGCCCGCCGCGTTCAGGGTGGGCCACGCGGCGGCGAATGCGGACGCCGCTGCCCCCATCTCGATCACGCTGCGGGCCGCATCCGGTGCGTTCACCGTCAGCCCGCGCGCGGTCGCCGCCTCGACGAGCTGCTCGCGCCGCAGGTCGAAGGTCGTCGTTCCGGTGGTGCTGTCGAGGTAGCCGATGCTGCTGTGGCCGAGCGCGGCGAGGTGCGCGACGAGCTGGTCGATGGCGTTGGACATGTCGTAGTTGACCGCGTCGTACGCCGGCGCGATGCCGGTCGCCGCATCACGTGCATCCGACGCGCGGGCATCCCCATCGCGGGCATCCGACGCGCGGGCATCCGCGTCACGGGCATCCGCCGCACGAGCATCCGCCGCACGTGGGTCCGGCGCATCCAGCAACACCAACGGCTCGTCGCCGCTGAGTTCCGCGAGAAACGCATCCGACGGCGCGTCCACGAGCAGCCCGGCCGGTCGCAGGCCCGCGAATCGCCCGACATCGGCCGCGGTCGGCTGCACGCCGCTCGCCGTCACCGAGAGCAGCAGTTGGAAGCGTTCCCCCAGCTCCGCCTCGATGCCCCGGATCACCGCACCGAAGAACGGGTTCGACAGGTCGGGTGCGACGAGCACGATCAGGTCGCTGCGGCCGCGCGCCAGGGCGCTCGCACCCCGGTCGATCACGTAGCCGAGCTCGGCGACCGCCGCGTGCACGCGATCGATGTTCGCCGCCGACACGCGTCCGTCGGTCTTCCCGTTGAGCACCAGGGAAACGGTCGCCACCGAGAGTCCCGCCCGCTCGGCCACCTGAGCGGCGGTCACGCGAGGGGAGCGGGGCATGTACCGATGCTACTGGCCCCCTGGGCGCCATCGATTCCCGGATGTTCGCCGGTTCGCGGCTCGAGCAACGGGAATCATCCTGGAATCGATCACGCGTCGATGCGGACGACGGACGATTTCGGGTTAAGCGCTTGACGTGATAGGCATTAAGCGCTTAACTCTGCCGGCCCGCATCCGAGGCCGACCCCCGACGAAGTGGAGCCTCATGGGCACGAAGATCATCCTCGACTGCGATCCAGGGCACGATGACGCGATAGCGATGCTGCTCGCGCACGGAAACCCCGACATCGAACTCCTCGCGGTCACGACCGTGGTGGGCAACCAGACCCTGCCGAAGGTCACGCGCAACGCGCTCGCGGTCGCCGAGATCGCGGGCATCACGGGGGTCCCGTTCGCTGCCGGCGCCACACGTCCGCTGGTCCGCACGATCGAGAACGCCCCCGACATCCACGGCGATTCCGGGATGGACGGCCCCGTCCTCCCCGAGCCGACCCTCGAACTCGACCACCGCCACGCCGTCGACCTGATCATCGACACGATCATGGCCAATGAGCCGAAGACCGTGACTCTGGTTCCCACCGGCGGGCTGACGAACATCGCGCTCGCCGTGCGCAAGGAGCCGCGCATCGCCGAGCGCGTCAAAGAGGTCGTGCTGATGGGCGGCGGCTACCACACCGGCAACTGGAGCGCCGTCGCCGAGTTCAACATCAAGATCGACCCTGAGGCCGCCCACATCGTCTTCACCGAGAGCTGGCCCGTCGTCATGGTCGGCCTCGACCTGACGCACCAGGCGCTCGCCACCCCCGCTGTCGTCGAGCGCATCGCCGCGGTCGATACCGCACCCGCGCGCTTCGTACTGGAGCTGCTCGAGTTCTTCGGCGCGACCTACAAGCAGTCCCAGGGCTTCGACTCGCCGCCCGTGCACGACCCCTGCGCCGTCGCCTACGTGATCGACCCGACCATCGTGCGCACCGTCAAGGTGCCGATCGACATCGAGCTCACCGGCACCCTCACGCTCGGGATGACCGTCGCCGACTTCCGCGCGCCCGCCCCCGACGACTGCACCACCTGGGCCGCCACGGAGCTCGACCACGAGCGCTTCTGGGCGCTGGTCGTCGACGCTCTCGAGCGCATCGGGGAGGTCGCAGCATGAGCACGGTCGACACCACCGGCAACAAGACGGGCCGCACCCCCGGCTCCGGCCGCACCCCAGGCACCGGCCGCACCCCCGGCTCCACCGTTCGCCTCGGCGCCCTGACCGCCGCCCTCCTCGCCGCCTGCATCGCCTTCCAGCTGAACGCCAGCATGCTGAGCCCGGTGCTCGTCACCATCGCGCGCGAGCTGAACACCGACGACGCCTCCGTCGGCCTCTCGCAGACCATGTTCTTCACCCTGGCCGCGCTGTTCTCCCTCTTCCTGCCGCGGCTCAGCGACATCGTCGGGCGCAAGCGCATCCTGGCCGGGATGCTCATCGTCATGATCCTCGGAAGCATCGTCTCGGCTCTCGCCGTCAACCTCCCGATGCTCTACGTCGGCCGCGCCATCCAGGGTGTCTCCGGGCCTGTCGTCCCGGTCTGCCTGCTCATGCTGCGGGCCGAGATCTCCGACCCGAAGAAGTACGGAGCGGCCATGGGCCTGCTCACCGCGGTGAACGGCGGGATCGCCGGCATCGACGCCATCGCCGGCGGCTGGCTCGCCACCGCATTCGGCTTCCGCTCGGTGTTCTGGGTCATCGCCGCCGTCTCGGCCGTCGCCGTCGCACTCGTGTTCCTCTGGGGTGTCGAGTCGAAGCCGTCCGAGGGCACCACGATGGACTGGTGGGGCGTCCTCCCGCTCGTCGTCTCGATCGGCGCCTTGCTCACCGCGCTCAACGAAGCCGGCAAGCTCGGAGCGGCCAACGGGGTCATCGTGGTCGGCGGGATCGTCGTCGCCCTGGTCGCGTTCTTCGTGTTCTGGCAGGTGGAGAACCGCTTGAAGCAACCGCTCGTGCCGCCGGCGTACCTGCGCCGCCGCAGCACCTGGGCGCTCCTGCTCACCACGCTGCTGACCATGACAGGCGTCTTCGCCGTAGTCAACGGACTCGTCACATCGCTCGCCCAGAACGGCGCCGCCGGCTTCGGGATGGAGCCCGACCTCGCGTCGCTCGCCTTCCTCACGCCGTACGCGATCGTCGGCTGGATCGTCGGCCCGTTCGCCGGACGCCTCGCTCCGACGCTCGGCTACCGCAACGTGCTCAGGGTCGGACTCGCCGGCACCATCGTGGCCACGCTGGTCATGGCGTTCGTCGGCGTGCACTCGCTCCCGGTGCTCATCGCGGCGACCGTGCTGATCGGCATCACGTACGCGGGCATCGTGAACATCATGCTCAACGGCCTCGGCATCGTTCTCTCGCCGAGCGACAACCCCGGATTCCTGCCGGGCCTCAACGCGGGTGCGTTCAACCTCGGCGCCGGTTTGAGCTTCGCGATCCTGCCGGCCGTGCAGATCGTGCTGTCTCCCGCATCCGGATCGTCGACGACCGGGTACAGCGCCGGGATGCTCGTGGGCGCGGCGATCACCCTGGTCGCGCTGGCGATCTCGTTCCTGATCCCCAAGCCGGCCTCGGCCGAAGCCTGAGAGGCTGGTGCCATGTCACGGAACGGAATCCTGATCGTCGGCTCGCTGAACGCCGACCTGGTCGTGCGCACCGACCGCTTCCCGGCTCCGGGGGAGACCGTGCGCGGCTCGACCCTCGCGACCCTCCCGGGAGGCAAGGGGGCGAACCAGGCGGCCGCAGCGGCGCTGCTCGGCGGCGACGTCACGATGCTGGGCGCGGTGGGCGGCGACGCGCACGGCGAACTGCTCCTGGCATCCCTCACGGATGCGGGGGCGGATGTCTCGCAGGTGCGTGTCGTCGACGGTGTGGCGACGGGAACGGCCATGATCACGGTCGACGCGCACGGTGAGAATTCGATCGTGGTGAGTCCGGGCGCGAACGACGAATTGTCCGTGGACGACATCGAGGGCAGCGAGAGCTTCAGGGACCGCGCGGTGCTCGGGCTCTGCCTCGAGATCGACCTGGGCGTCGTCGCCGCTGCGGCCGGGCGCGCCCACGCTGCCGGGGCGACGGTGCTGCTGAACCTCTCGCCCTACGCCGCCGTGCCGGCCGACCTGCTTGCCGTGACGGACGTGCTGCTCGTCAACGAGCACGAGGCGTCGCTGCTGCTCTCCGTCGATGTCGAATCGGCGACCCCGTGGGCGGTCGCTGCCGCCTTCGCCAACCACGGCATCCGGCGGGCCGTCATCACCCGCGGCGCCGAGGGGAGTCTGGTGTTCGACGGCGACGAGGTGAGCACGGTGGCGGCGGTCGCCGTCACGGCCGTCGACACCACGGGATGCGGTGACGCCTTCATGGGGGCGCTCGCCGTGCGGCTCGCCGCTGGGGACGGGCTCGCGGACGCGGCCGGCTTCGCCGCCGCCGTCGGCGCGTTCGCCGCGACGAAAGAGGGCGCGCAGTCGTCCTATCCGACGCTCGCCGAGCTTGATGCGTTCAGGGCCGATAGCGCGCGCGACGACCGCTAGGCCGGCGGCGACCCCGCGTCAGATCCCTTCTTCCTCCACGTCCTCCTCGGTGAGCACGCCCTCATCGACCTCCTCCTGAGGGTCGTGCTCATCGAGGATGGGGGAGGCCTCGCGCGGCATCCCGCCGGTGGGACCGATGCCGGGCCCGGGGAGCACCGTCTCGCCGGCGGCCGCGTCGTTCGTCACGAGTTCGTCGGCGAAATCGGCCGCGGCGATGGGGTCGTTCGCGGCGTAGTCGACTTCGCCGTCGGCGGGGTCGACCCATCCGGCGGTGTCACCCGCGTCGGCGTCACCGAGCTCGGGGATGTCTTCGTCGTACGTGCCGTCGTCGGGGAGGCGGTCTGCCATCACTGCTCCATTCGTCAGGACTGCGCTCGCGCTGTGCTGGCACGCTACACCCGCTGCCGCCGACGCAGAAGGCGGCCGGTACGAGACCGGCCGCCTTTCTGATGACGATGTCGTGCTGGATGCCTACTTGGTCGGCGTCGGAGTCGGCGTCGGGGTGGAGGTCGAGCCAGTCCCGGCCGTCTGAACGGCCGTGCCGACGAACGATGCGAACTGGTTCGCGTCGGTGAAGCCGCCCGAGTAGCGCTGGCCGTTGACGAAGACGGTCGGCGTTCCGAACTGACCGGTGCTCGGGTTGACGATCTTCGGATCGCTGACCACCGCCTTGGTCTGGTTCGTGACGAACGCCGAGAACGTCTGGTCGTTCACGCACTTCGTGATCGCCGACGAACTGACGCCCGCATCCTTGAAGACCTTGAGGATCTCGGCGTTCGTGAGCCCCGTGCCGGTCGATTCATCCGGCTGGTTGGCGAACAATGCACTGTTGACGTCGAAGAACTTGTTCGGGTCGTAGTTGGCGACACAGGATGCTGCGGCCGCGGCCCGGGTCGAGTACTTCTTGTTGTTCGCCGAGTCGAGGATCGCGACCGGGTGGATCTCGAGGGTCGCCTGGCCGTCCGCCATCCATTGCTTCATCTGGTCGGAGTTGGTGGTCTCGAACTGGTTGCAGTACGGGCACTGGTAGTCGAGGTAGATCGTGATGTGCGCCGTCTTGCCGTCGAGCTTCTGCGTGGTCGGCGTCGCCGAGTCGCCCTTGGCGATGGCGGGCGTGGTGACGGCCTCGCTCGCGGTGTTCAGCAGGATGCCGCCGCTGAGCATGTTCTTGGGGTTGGTGACGTTGCCGCTCGCCGAGACGCTCGCGTAGATCACGATGCCGATGATCGCGAGGATGGCGACGACGCCGGTGATGATCGAGCTCTGCAGGATGATTTTGCGGCGCTTCGACTTCTTCGCGGCCTCTTCGCGCATCAGGCGAGCGTGCTCGCGGGCTTCCTCTCGACGGTCGCGCTTATTCGGCCCGGAGGCGCCCCTACCTGTTGCCATGCGGCTTTCATCCCATCGACGGTGAACACTCTTACCGACGATGTTATTGGCAGAATCCTTTGAGCCGCCTGAGGCCGCTACCCCCCGAAGGTCCTGAGTCCCGCCCCTACCGCTTCGATGCGCTGGGGGGATCATGGGTGGGATCGGGTTCATCCGGCGGTGAAGAAGGGTTCACGAGACCATGACGAACGAAGCCTCAGCGGCGATTCAGCCGGATGTTCAGGTGCGAGGTGCTCGCGAGCACAACCTGCAGAACGTGGACCTCACTGTCCCACGCGATGCCATGGTCGTGTTCACCGGGGTGTCGGGGTCGGGAAAGTCGTCCCTCGCGTTCGGAACGCTCTTCGCGGAGTCGCAGCGCAGGTATCTGGAGTCCGTCGCGCCGTATGCCCGGCGTCTGATCGACCAGGCCGGTGTCCCCGACGTCGACTCGATAACCGGTATGCCGCCGGCGGTGGCGCTGCAGCAGCAGCGCGGTGGGCGAAATGCACGCTCGACGGTGGGCAGCATCACGACGCTGTCCAGTCTCGTGCGGATGCTGTACTCGCGAGCGGGCGATTACCCCGACGGTCAGCCGATGCTCTACGCGGAGGACTTCTCGGCCAACACGGTGCAGGGCGCCTGCCCGGAATGCCATGGCATCGGTCGCGTGTACGCGGTCACCGAGCGGCAGATGGTCCCGGACCCCTCGCTCACGATCCGGGAGCGGGCGATCGCCTCCTGGCCGACGGCGTGGCACGGGCAGAACCAGCGGGACATCCTGGTGTCCCTGGGCTACGACGTCGACACGCCCTGGCGCGACCTGCCGCGCGACGACCGCGACTGGATCCTCTTCACCGAGGAACGGCCAACAGTCCCGGTGTACGCAGGGCTCACGCCGGCGCAGACGCGCAGAGCGCTCTCCGCCCGGATGGAGCCGAGCTATCAGGGAACGTTCGTCGGTGCCCGTCGCTACGTGCTCGACACGTTCGCGACGACCAAGAGCGCGTCGATGAAGAGGCGTGTCGCGGAGTACCTCACCTCCGCCGTGTGCCCGGTGTGCCACGGGAAGCGCCTCAAGCCGGAGGCTCTCTCCGTGACGTTCGAAGGGCTCGACATCGCCGAGTTCTCACGACTCCCGCTCCGCGAGCTCTCCGACCGGCTCGCAGCGCTGGTCGCCGCAGCCCGCGAGGAGCTCGCCACCTCCGGGGTGGCACTCGATGAGGGTGCGCGGCGCGAGGCGACGCAGCAGAGGATCGCCGCGGGCGGAGCGTCGCACGCCGCCTCTCCGGACGTGCGCCGGACCCCGAACCAGTCGGTGGAGAAGCGCGCAGCGGCCGTACGCCTGTCCGCCGAACTGCTGGAGCGCCTGCGCCCCATCATCGACCTCGGGCTGGGGTACCTGTCCCTGCATCGCACGACACCCACGCTGTCCGGAGGTGAGCTGCAACGGCTACGGCTCGCCACCCAGCTGAGCTCCGAGCTGTTCGGCGTCGTGTACGTGCTCGACGAACCGTCGGCCGGCCTTCACCCGCAGGACGTGAACGCCCTCCTGGGCATCCTCGAGGGGCTGAAGAGGAGAGGCAACAGCCTGTTCGTGGTCGAGCACTCGATCGAAGTGATGCGGCACGCGGACTGGCTGGTGGACATCGGACCCGGAGCCGGTGAACGGGGTGGTCACGTCATCTACAGCGGAGCGCCGGATGGCCTCGCGGACGTGGACGAGTCGGTGACGAGACGGTACCTGTTCGGCCGACGCGGGCTGGCTCCACGGACGCCGCGCGAGGCGACAGGGTGGGTGAAGCTCGAAGAGATCACGCGCAACAACCTGCGCAACGTGTCGGTCTCTTTCCCCCTCGGAGCCTTCACCGCGGTGACCGGAGTATCCGGGTCGGGAAAGTCCAGCCTGGTGAGCCAAGTGCTTCCCGCGCTGCTCGGGGACCATCTCGGCCGACCCGTCAACCTGAACGACGACGCTCCAGAAAACGACGATCTGCTTCTCTCGGACGGGCCCGAGGTGCTCGAAGGCACGGTTTCGGGAGATCTTCCCGGCGTCCGTCGGGTGGTCAACATCGACCAGAAGCCCATCGGCCGCACCCCGCGCTCCAACGTCGCCACCTACACGGGCCTGTTCGACCATGTCCGGCGCCGTTTCGCAGAGACTCCCGAGGCCCGGTCGCGGGGATACCGGCCCGGCCGGTTCTCCTTCAACGTGGCCGGCGGCCGCTGCCCCACCTGCGAAGGCGAGGGCGCCGTCATGGTCGAGTTGTTGTTCCTGCCGTCGGTCTACACCGTCTGCCCCGAATGCCATGGCACCCGGTACAAGGACGACACGCTCGAGATCACCTGGCGTGACCGGAACGTCGCCGAGATACTCGCGATGTCCGTGGAGGAGGCCCATGCCTTCTTCGGCGGCGAGAACGAGATCATCCGCTCCCTGACCGCGCTCGTGGACGTCGGACTCGGATACCTGAGGCTGGGCCAGCCCGCTACCGAACTATCAGGCGGCGAGGCACAACGGGTGAAGCTCGCCTCCGAGCTCCAGCGCGCCGAACGCGCCGACACCCTGTACGTGCTCGACGAACCGACCTCCGGGCTCCACTGCGCCGACGCCGACCGCCTCATAGAACACCTGCAGAGCCTGGTGGATGCCGGAAACACGGTGGTCGTGGTCGAACTCGACATGCGGGTCGTCGCCACCGCCGACTATGTCGTCGACCTCGGCCCCGGCGCGGGGGAGAGCGGCGGGACGGTCGTCGCCGCGGGGACGCCCCATGAGGTCGCTGGTGCGGCCCTCAGCGCCTCGGCCCCGTACCTGGCGACAGCTCTCGAAGAGGCATCGCTCACCGCCGAGAGCATCGTCGGATGACGTGCGGACGTCCGTTGCGCACGGTGATGGCGGAGCCGACCGTTGTCGGTGGCTATCGGTAACCTCCTCGACAGTGGATCAGGACCAACTAGACCTCAGGCTGGAGCGGATCGGCCGGATACCCTTCCGAGCCAAGTTCCATCTCCGACCCATCGAGCGCGAATACCTTGCATCCCGCGGCATGGACGCGATCCGTCAGCACGCCCGAGAATTCATCGATGCGAGGCTCGCCCCGGCATTTCCTGCCAAGGATGGCAAGCAGACCCCCTGGGGCGGCCACCCCGTCTTCCGCGCTCAGCACGCCACCGCCACCTGCTGTCGCACCTGCCTGCAGATCAACCACGGCATCGCGAAAGGGCATGAACTGAGCCCCCGCGAGCGTGCCTACGTTGTGGACGTGATCTGTCGATGGATCGAGATCGAGTCGCGACACGGGTCCTCGCGGAGACCGTGACGTCCGGGGCCATTTGATTGGTGGGCATCGCGGCCCTGCTCGCATCGGGCTGACTCACTCGAGTCGCCATGAGCCCTGTTCGGGGTCGTTGCGCCACGGGTGCCACGGGCTCCATACTCGGCAGCGGAGGCTAAGATGACGAAATCTCAGCAACGGGGCTGGTCGGCAGTGAAATCGCGCTGGATCGTAGGCGGGGCTGCCGTTGTGCTCATCGCGACGAGTTCAGCAATTGCGAACGCGGCCCAGCACACGGGCCCCACCGTCGTCGCCGTCGACGCATCCACCTCGCAGAGCTCCCGCGAGGCGGCCACGACGAGCGCCTCGCCGCGGGCGACACCCACTCCCACTCCGACGCCGACTCCAGTGATCGAGACGAAGCTCGTGCTCGTGGACGAACCGGTCGCCTTTGCCGAGGTCAGGGTCGATGACCCGAATGCCGCAGTGGGCACGTCCGCAGTGACGACTGCGGGGGTCAATGGCGTCAGAACCAAGACATTCCGCGTCACGCTCCGCGACGGCGTCGAGATCGCACGCACGATGACCGCGAATGTCGTCTCCCGGCCACCTGTGAACCGAGTGACCAGCGTCGGCACCCAGCAGCCCGCCCCGCCGCCGGCCGCTGAACCACCCGCCTCCGCGCCGAGTGGAGGATGCGATCCCAACTACTCCGGATGCGTTCCGATCGCGAGCGATGTCGACTGCGCAGGCGGCAGCGGAAACGGTCCGGCGTACGTGCGAGGGCCGGTGACGGTCGTCGGGAACGACATCTACGATCTCGATCGCGACGGCGACGGGACCGCCTGCGAGTAGGGATACGCGCAGCCCCGCGCATTCGCCCCGTAGATCGCGGAGAACCGACCACGGAGGCCAGCGGGGACCGGCAGGGTTGATGCGGCCCGCACCCGAAGCGCCGTGATCCCCGAAGGACCCGATGATCTCCGCCTATCGACTCATCCGCTCCGTGCTGCTCACCGTCGCTGCGGTGATCGGCGTCGCCTCGATCCTGCTGATCGGCGCGGGTGCACTCATGCGGGTCTCGCCGTTGATCGTGATCTCCGGGTCGATGGAGCCCACGATCCCGACCGGCTCGCTGCTGCTCTCCGCCGAGCGTCCGGCGTCCGAGGTGAAGGTGGGCGACATCGTCACCGTCGCGCGGCCGAACGGCGATGGCACGGTCACGCACCGTGTGATCTCGGTCACGCCCGGCCCGGAGGAGGCGACAACGCTCGCGCTGCAGGGGGATGCGAACGCGTCGGCAGATCCCGAGCCCATCGTGACGAAGTCGGTCGGACAGCACATCCTCACGGTGCCCGCGTTCGGCTACGTGGCCGCGTTCTTCCAGACCGTGCGCGGGCTCATCGTCGCCGCGCTCCTAGCGCTCGCCCTGCTCGCCCTCTACTTCTTCGAGCCGAAGTCCGGCAAGCCGCAGCACGGTCGCCGACGCCGGCCGAAGAACCACCGGGCCGACACCGCAGGCTCCGCGGACGCACCGCCGACGAACAGCTGACGTTGAGGGGCGGCAAACGCAGCCAAAATCGCCATTTTGGGTGCGATTGCCGCCCCTCAACGGAAAGATCCCGAACGGGACGGGCGCCAAGGGGTCAGTCGGTGGGCGACGGCGCCTGACGGCTGAGCTCGACGTCTTCGACGCGGGCACGCGGCATGGCGAAGCCGGCCGCGATCGTCAGCACGGCGACCACGGCGACCGCCACGAACACGGCCGTCGACGCCGCCTGCACGGTCGCGGGGTCGTGCTCGCCCCCGGCCGATTCGGCGATGATCGCGTTAGCGATCGCGCCGAACACCGCGACACCGACCGAGCTGCCGATCGAACGGGCGAAGAGGTTCGTTCCGGTGACCACGCCGCGCTCGCTCCAGCCGACGCTCGACTGCGCCGCGATCAGGGTCGGGGTGGCGATGAGACCCATGCCGAGTCCGACGATGAAACAGCTGATCGCCACGAACGCGACACTCGGATGCGTGGAGGTGATCGCCAGCGCCAGCGCGCCCACGATGGCGATCGTCGTGCCGAGCAGAGCGGTGTTCCTGAAGCCGATGCGCAGGTAGAAGCGTCCGGACAGCGACGCGGCGATCGGCCAGCCGAGGGTCAGGGCCGCGACCGCGAGCCCGGAGACCAGCGGCGCCACGTGGATCGTCCCCTCGAGATACGTAGGCACGTAGGAGGTGAGCCCGATCAGGATGGCGCCGACTCCGAGCGAGATGAGTGTCGTCGTCACGAGCAGGCGCCGCGAGAACATCCAGAGCGGGAGAACCGGCTCGGCCGCCCGCCGCTCGACGAGCACGAACGCCACCAGCAGCAGCGCCGCGAGCACGAACGCTCCGATGCTCCAGAGCGAGTCCCAGGCCCACGCCTGGCCGCCCTCCAGCACCGCCAGGATGAGCAGGCTCATCCCGAGCGTCAGCAGGGTCGCGCCGGCGTAGTCGACCCGGTGGCGGCGCTTCTCGATCTTCTCGTGGAACGTCCGCATCAGCATCCAGGCGGCCAGGATGCAGAGCGGGACGTTGACGAAGAAAATCCAGCGCCACGACGCGAACTGCGAGAACACGCCGCCGAGCGTCGGCCCGACGACCGAGGAGATCGCCCACACCGATGCCAGGTAGCCCTGCGTCTTGGCGCGCTCGGCCACCGTGTAGATGTCGCCGGCGATCGTGATCGCCATCGGCTGCACGGCCCCGGCACCGAGCCCCTGCACGGCGCGGAACGCGATCAGGGCCGGCATGCTCCAGGCGAACCCGCAGAGTACCGATCCGAGCAGGAACAGGCCGATCCCGATCAGGATGATCGGCTTGCGCCCCACCATATCGCTGAGTTTCGCGTACACGGGCACCGAGGCCGCCTGCGCCAGCAGATACACCGAGAACAGCCACGGGAACTGCGCGAACCCACCGAGATCCTGCACGATCGACGGCACGGCCGTTGCCAGGATCGTCGAGTCGATGGCGACCAGCCCCGTGGTCAGCATCAGCGCGATCAGGATGGGGCCGCGTTCGGACCGGAATCCGACACTGGCGCGGGTGGGAGTCGACATCAGTCTCCAGGCTCGTTCACTTCGTTAGTGCTCTACAACTAGGCGGTCCTGACAACAACGCGGCGGATGGCGCTCCATTCCCGGAACCCACGAATCGTGAGCGCGCGTGCCGAAAGAATGTCACCGCCCACCGGCCCGTCTCCACAGCCGGGCCCACTGCTGGGCGTCGAGGTCGCGGGGCAGGGCGCTCGGTGGCAGTCCCTCGCCGCGCATCCAGACCTTGGCCTCGCCCGGCGCGAAACGCCGCGTGCGATCCAGGATACGCGCGAGTCCGCCGCCCGCTCCGGTGAAGACCTGCGCCGCGAAACGCTGGTAGCCGGCGCGATCCTGCACGAGCGGCGCCGGCCGTCGCGCGATGGTGAGCAGACCGCCGTCCACCGACGGGATGGGGCGGAACGCCCGTGCCGGCACCCGTCGATCGAGCCGGAAGTCGTACCAGGGCCACCAGCTCGCCGTCATCAGCGTCGCGCCGCCGACGCCGGCCCGACGGCGCGCGACCTCCCACTGCACGAGCAGCACCGCATCCTGCCACGCGGGAGCGGCGAGCATCCGCCGGAGCAGAGCGGTCGTCACGTGGAACGGCACGTTGCCCACGAGCACGTGGGGATGCGCGGGCAGGCGGTAGTGCAGGAAGTCGCCGGTGACGACCTGCACGTGGCGCGGTGTCGAGCGGCGCAGTGCGTCGGCGCGCCGGGGGTCGAGCTCGATCGCGGTGAGCGCGCGTCCGCTGCGCGACAGCGGCCGGGTCAGGGCGCCGTCGCCCGGTCCGATCTCGATGATGGGGCCGTCGGTGGCGTCGACGAGGTGGGAGATGCGGTCGATGGTCGACCGGTCGATGAGGAAGTTCTGGCCGAGGTCATGGCGTGACAAGGGATGCTCCGCAGAAATGGATGTCGGAGCCGGGCAGCACGAAGCGCACCGGCAATGGACCCGGTGAGCGGCGGAGCCGAGAGAAGGGAGGTCAGCTCGCCGCTAGTCGCGGCGCAGCCTCATCATGCATGTCCCCATGCGCTCGAGGTTAGCAGCGGGCTTGACGTGAAAGAAAGGGCAGCCCACAATGTGAAACATGTCTTTCACATCTGGCAGACCCGAGGAGCGGCGGCAGATCACCGACGCCCGCGCGCTGCGGGCGCTGGCGCATCCACTGCGGCTCGCCCTGCTCAATCACCTCATGGCGTTCGGCACGCAGACCGCGAGCCAGTGCGCGGAGGTGATCGGCTCCACGGCCTCCAACTGCAGCTACCACCTGCGCTCGCTGGCGCGCTACGGCCTCGTCGAGTCCGTGGATCCGGAGGACGGCCGGGAACGCCCCTGGCGCACGACGGCGACCGGCCTGCAGTTCGGTCGCAGCGAGGAGCCCGGGTTCGCGTACGGCGCGGAATCCGTCGAGCGCGCCCTCATCGAGAAGCAGATCGACGACGAGGCCGAGCTCACCCGGCGCGCGATCGCGCAGCGTTCCGAGCTGCCGCCCGAGTGGCGGGATGCCTCGATGCTCTCCGGCTACGCGCTCCGCGTGACCCCGGATGAGCTGCGTGAACTCGGCGAGAAGCTCGACGCGCTCATCCGGCCCTTCATCGGTCTGACGCGCGAAGATCCGCCCGAGGGCAGCGACGTGGTGGCGCTCCACCTCAACGCGTACCGGCACCCGGATGCGGGCCTATCATGACCGAGCCGACCACCGACGCCACCGCTGGCGAGCCGACCCAGCCGACTCAGCCGACCGAGCCGCAGCCGCCCCGCCCGCGCTCGCCGCTGTTCCGGCGCGACTTCGCCCTGGTGTGGGCGAGCAGCTTCGTCTCCGACACCGGCGACTGGCTGCTCATGATCGCCCTCCCGCTGTTCGCCTTCGCCGCGACAGGATCGGCGCTCGGCGCTTCTACCGTCTTCCTCGCCGAGTTGATCCCGATGCTGGTGCTCGGGAGCTTCCTCGGCGTGCTCGTCGACCGCTGGGACCACCGGCGCACGATGATCGTCGCCAACCTCCTGCAGGGCGCCTTCCTGCTCCCGCTGCTCTGGGCGTCGGCCGATCGCATGTGGATCGTCTACGCGATCGCCGCCATCGAGGCCTGCCTGGGCGCGATCGTGAACCCGGCCAAGCAGGCGCTCGTGCCCCGGCTGGTCGATGCGGAGCAGCTCGGGTCGGGGAACGCGCTGATGGCCGTCAGCGACAACCTCTCGCGCCTGATCGGCTCGCCGTTGGGCGGTCTCACCTTCGCACTCGTCGGCCTCCCCGGCGTCGTGCTGATCGACGCGGCGACGTATCTCGTGAGCGCCGGCCTGGTCGCGCTCAGCCGACCGTCCCCGCACGCCGTTGCAGACACAGCCGTCGCCGCGGGCGCCGCCACCGACCCGCACGACGCCCCGCTGCCACGCCTCCACTTCTTCCGGCAGTGGCTCGACGGCATGAGCACGATCCGGCGCGTCCGCCCGCTCGGCGCGGTCACCGCCATCACCACGCTCGGTCAGTTCGCGCAGGGGATCTTCCTCGTGCTCTTCATCGTCTACGTCGTGCAGCAGCTGGGCGCCGGAGACACCGAGGTCGGCCTGCTGCGCGGCGTGCAGGCGATCGGCGGGGTCGCGGGCGGCCTGCTCACCGGGGTGCTCATCCGGCGCTTCACGCCGCGCGCCCTGGTCGGCTGGGGCTACATCGTCTTCGCCGTCATCTCCGCCATCACATGGAACCTGTATCCGGTGACCACGCTGGTCTGGGTCTACGCCGGCCTGTTCATCGCGGCGGGCATCCCGGCCGTGGCGACGGGCACCGGCATGATCACTATCGTGCAGCGGGTGACACCACCGGATGCCCTGGGCCGCGTCATCGCCAGCATCACCACGTTCACCGGTGCGGCACAGGGGCTCGGGCTCCTCGTTGCCGGTGTGCTCGTCGAGAAGATCGACGTCGTCGCGATCCTCAACGGCCAAGCGGCCGTGTATCTGCTCTGCGGAGTGCTCGCCCTCGCACTGCTGCGCGAGGCGACGAGCACGCACGCCGGGTCACGCGACACGGAGGTCGGCGCACAGGTCACGTAGACCGGGATGCCCGCGGTGGTGGGCTCCCGACGCCTGCGTAGCCTCCTCAAGTGACCCTGCCTACCCGCCCGATCTCGCCTCCCGCTCCACCCCGCCGACCGCACCGCGAGGGGTGCCGCCGATGAGGGTGATGGCGCAGCTGGCGATGGTGATCAACCTCGACAGGTGCATCGGCTGCCACCACTGCAGCGTCGCCTGCAGAGAAGAGCGGGCGAGCCGAGCCGGGTTCGACCAGCCCTCGTTCAGCACGGTCGAGACGAGATCCGGCTCCGGTGAGGTGCTCGCCGCCGAGCGGGTGAAGCCCTCGGGCGGCTGGGTGCGCACCAGGCAGGGCAAGCTGATCCTCAACGGCGGGGGCCGACTGAAGAAGCTGGGCTCCCTCTTCTCCGGTTCGGTTCGCCCGGCGACGGCGGAACCGGATGCCGTTGCCGATGCCCATGCCGATGCCCGTGCCGAAGCCTGCGCCGACGCCGCGGCCGGCGATCCGGTGCTCGCCGGGATGAGCCGCCGCGTCACCGCGGAGTTCGAGTCCGCGTTCCACTTCTTCCTGCCCCGGCTGTGCGAGCACTGCCTCAATCCGTCGTGCGCCGCCGCGTGTCCGGCCGG
The DNA here is from genome assembly GCF_027921845.1 of Leifsonia poae. Lineage (GTDB taxonomy): Bacteria > Actinomycetota > Actinomycetes > Actinomycetales > Microbacteriaceae > Leifsonia > Leifsonia poae. Next base: position 293,000 of record NZ_BSEN01000001.1, on the reverse strand, counting down.
CGCCCTCTATAAGAGGAACGATGACGGGATCGTCCTCGTCGATCCCGCGGCCTGCAGCGGCTGGCAACGGTGCGTCACCGCATGCCCGTACGCGGCGATCTCGTTCGATCAGGCGAGCGGCACGGCCCAGAAGTGCGACCTCTGCGCCGGGCGCATCGAGCTCGGACTGCCGCCCGCCTGCTCCGAGAGCTGCGTCGGCCGCATCCGCTACCTCGGGGTCCTGCTCTACGACGCGGATCGCGTCGCCGACGCCGCGCGCGTCGAGCACGAGCACGAACTCCTCGACGCGCAGCGCGAGCTCTTCCTCGACCCGCGGGATCCCGCCGTGATCGCGGCAGCCCGCGCCGCGGAGATCCCCGACGAGTGGATCGACGCTGCGGGGCTCACTCCGCTCTGGTCGCTGATCCGCGAGCATCGCGTGGCTCTGCCGTTCCATCCCGAATACCGCACCCTGCCGATGGTCTGGTACATCCCGCCGCTGTCGCCCATCGTCGACGTCGTCTCCGGTTCCGGCGGCGACGGCGAAGACGTGGAGACGCTCCTCGCGGCCATCGACGATCTCCGCGCCCCGGTCGGCTACCTCGCCGGGCTGTTCACGGCGGGCGATCCCGGTCCCGTGACGCACGCGCTTCGCCGCCTCGCCGCGATGCGGTCGTACCGGGCGCGCGTGGCGCTGGGCGAGCCGGCGGACGAGAGCATCGCCGAGAGGGCAGGGACGACCGGGGCGGACGTCGAGGAGTTGTACCGCCTCCTCGCCGATCCGACGGGGGAGACGCGGCACGTGATCCCGGCCGCGTTCGGCGGGCAAGCGAGCGACCTCGGCGTCCCGGGATGCGGCTGCGGCACCGGTGACGGCTCGGGCACGAGGCCGTGACAGCGCTCCCGCTCATCGTCTGGGTCGTTGTGCCGTACGTCGCCGCTGCGTTCTTCGTCGGCGGGCACGTCTGGAGACTGCGCGGCATCCGATCCACGGGAGCCCGGCGGCCGGTACCCGCCGACGGCGGACGCCTGCGCCGGCTCGGCTCGCCGTTGTTCCACGTCGGCGTGCTGATGGTCATCGCCGGGCACGCGGTCGGGATGCTCATCCCGAGCGCCTGGCTCGACGCGATCGGGATCGACGAGCGCATCTACCATCCGGTCGCGACCTGGCTCGGGATGGGCGCGGCGGCGATCACCCTCGCCGGACTGGCGATCCTGCTGGCGCGGCCTCGCCCGCTCCCGCACTCCCGCCCCGCGTCCGCGTCGCGGCGGCGTCCCATGACCGCGATGGACGTCGCCATGTTCGCGCTGCTCTCCGCCACGCTCGTCTTCGGCACGGTGGCGACCGTCCAATTCCAGGTGTTCGGCGCCGGCTACGAGTACCGCGGGTCGGTCGCTCCCTGGATGCGGAGCCTGCTCGCGCTTCAGCCGCAGCCCGCGCTGATGGCCGACGTTCCCCTGATGTTCCAGCTGCACATCCTGTCGGCCGTGCTGCTGTTCGCCGTCTGGCCGTTCACCCGGTTGATCCACGTCGTCGGTGTACCGCTCGCCCTGCTGGTGCGCCGACGCGGCGTGTACCGGTCCGGCGGCACGCGGCCGGCGCGTCGCTGACGCCCGGCACCTGACCCTGCCCGCACCTCGCGATCCGCCTTTAGCGCGAAACTCGCCCGGATTGCAAGGGCTTTGGCCGAGACTGCACGTAGGGTGGCCGTGTGTGGCGACTCGAGAAGAAACACGAGGATGACGACATGATGTCGGACATTCCGAACGATGACGCCCTGAACCCCCAGAACACGACGTCACCGCACGCTCTGAGCCTGGGGGATCCCGGGCTCATCGCAGGCAATATCGCAGAACCCGTCTGGCAGGGCTGGCGGGCGGAGATCGGCGCGCTCGGAGGGTCGTCCCCTCTGCTGCACTTCGAAGACAGCCCGCGTACGCGGATCGAGTTGAGCTCGACGCATCCGGGTGGGCTGCCGCAGTTCATCACGGGTCAGAGCACTCTGCTCTCCAGCCTGATCCGCGACGAGCTGGCGCTGCGCACCGCGCGCGCCGCCGCGAACGCGATCACGGCCAAGGGCATCGAGTTGCGCTCCGTGCGCGGCATCGAGTCGGTGCACCTCGCGATCGGCCTCGCCCAGTGGCGTCACGGCGGCGACGAGTTCACGGCGCCCATCCTGCTGCGCCCGCTCGCGATCCGCCGCTACGGCCGCGACTTCGAACTGAAGCTGAAGGGGCAGCCGTTCCTGAATCCGGAGCTGGCGCGCGCCCTCGCCGAGCAGTTCCAGATCACCCTCGACGCCGACGCCTTCGTCGCCCTCGCGCTCACCAACGGCGTCTTCAAGCCGCAGCCGGTCATCGACCGCCTCCGCGGCCTGACCTCGCATCTGCCCTGGTTCAACGTGCAGCCGCGGCTCGTCGTCTCGTCGTTCGCCGACGTCGCGACCGCGCTCAGCGCCGAGGTCACCGATCTCGACACCGTTGTGCTCGATGCGCTGGCCGGCAACCCGTCCGCCCGCCGCACCGTCGAAGGGGCCTTCAACCCCGTCCAGGCGCTGCGACAGGACGAACGTCCGCCCGCCACGGACTCGCTGCTGCTCGACGCCGACGAGGAGCAGGAGAACGTCGTCGCGCAGATCGCGGCCGGCAACTCGGTCGTCGTCAAGACGCTGCCCGGCACCGGCGGCACCCAGACCATCGTCAACGCCATCGGCGCCCTCGTCGGACAGCACAAGCGCGTGCTCGTCGTGAGTCCGCGGCGCTCCAGCCTCGACGACGTCGCCCACCGCCTCACCCAGGTCGGCCTCCCCGGTCTCGCGGTGACGCCGCGCAGTCTGCGGCGCGACATCATCCAGTCCATCGGCCGCAACGAGAAGGCCGCCCAGCCCCGGGTCACCGACGTCGACGACGCCCTCGTGCGCCTGCGCAAGGTGCTCCTCGACTACCGCACGGCGCTCACTCGCCGCGATCCGGTGCTCGGTGTCTCCGTACTGGACGCCGTCGCCGAACTCTCCCGGCTGTCGCTGCTGCCGACCGCTCCGTCGACCACGGCGCGGCTCGACCGCAGCGCGATCGAACTGATCGCCCACGACCGGGCTTCGGCAGCGGATGCCCTGATCAAGGCCGCGCGCCTCGGCGAGTTCCGCTACGGACCGAACGACTCTCCCTGGTACGGCGCCTCGTTCGCCACCACGGCGGAGGGCAACGCCGCGCACGACCTGGCGAAGAAGCTCAATCGCGCCGAACTGCCGCGCCTCATCGAACGCGCCACGACCCTGATCGGCCAGACCCGGATGCGTCCATTCGAGTCGATCGCGGAGCTCGGCGTGTACCTGCGTCTGCTGCTCGACGTGCGCGAGACGCTCGACAAGTTCCTGCCGGCCGTCTACGACCGTTCCCTCGCGGAGCTGATCGCGGCGACCTCGACACGCCGCGAAGCGCCGAACATGTCCGGTGCGAACCGGCGTCGCCTGCGCAAACTGGCCCTCGAGTACGTGCGGCCCGGCGTGCACGTCACCGACCTGAACGAGAGCCTGCGTCGCATCCAGCAGCAGCGCATCCTGTGGCAGCGGTTCGCCGCCGCCGGCGTGGTGCCGGAGGTGCCGGTCGGCATCGCCGACGTGCAGGTGGCCTACCAGCGCGTGGCGGAAGACCTCGCGCGTCTCGACATCCCGCTGCGCCGCACCGGAAGCCAGAACTCGCTGGCCATGCTGCCGATCGACGAGCTGCAGCGGCAGATCGCCGGGCTCGCGGCCGAGTCCGAGGTGCTTGCGAACCTGCAGGAGCGCACCGCCCTGCTGACCGACCTGCGCGAGCGCAAGCTCGACCCGCTCCTGGCGGATCTGTCGCAGCGCCACGTTCCCGAGACGCAGGTCAGCGCCGAACTCGAACTCGCCTGGTGGCAGTCCGTGCTCGAGACGCTGCTCGCCTCGGACCGCGCCCTGCTGAGCGCCAACACGAGCGTGCTCGACCGCCTCGAGGCCGACTTCCGCCTCGTCGACGAGGCGCACGCCTCCGCAACAGGTCAGCAGCTGGCCTGGATGCTCGCCGAGACCTGGAAGATCGGCATCGTCGACTGGCCCGACGAGGCGGCAGCGCTCAAGCGACTCCTCAAGAGTGATCGCACGAGCGCCGAGACGCTCAATGCGGAGGCGCCGCACCTGGCCCGTCCGCTCGCGCCGGTCTGGCTCGTCTCGCCGTACGAGATCTCGTCGATCAGCGCCGATCTCTCGTTCGACGCGGTCTTCCTCGTCGACGCGGGCGCGTCCACCCTCGCCGAGAACGTGCCCGTCATCCGGCGCGCGCGCCAGATCGTGGCGTTCGGCGACCCGGTCACTCAGACTCCCTCGCGCTTCGACATCGGCGTGCACGAATACGGCACGACGGTCGAGGACATCGACGTGGATGCGGCACACGCCGCGTCCGCGCTGGCCCAGCTCTCCGAGCTGTTCCCCGTCTACACCCTGACCCGCAGCTACCGGGCGGGCGGCGAGGATCTCGCCGACCTGGTCAACCGCCGGTTCTACGGCGGGAAGATCGACTCCCTCCCGTGGGCAGGAACCTACCTCGGTCACGGCAGCCTCGCGCTCAACTACGTCTCCGGCGGTCAGGGAATGCCCGACAGCGACACGGGCGCCGTCGAGAGCACCGACGCCGAGGTCTCCAAGGTCGTCGAGCTCGTGCTGGAGCACGCCTCCACCCGGCCGCGCGAGTCGCTCATGGTCATCACGGCGAGCGAGCGCCACGCGGTGCGGGTGAACCAGGCCGTGCTCGCCGCATTCGCCAAGCGCACGGAGCTGGCCGACTTCATCCTGAAGGACCGCGCCGAGCCGTTCACCGTGGTGACGCTCGAGCAGTCGGTGGCGCAGAGCCGCGACCGCGTGATCTTCTCGATCGGCTACGGACGCACGCCGCACGGACGCCTGCTCTCCAACTTCGGAGCGCTGGCCGAGCCGGGCGGCGAACGCCTCCTCGCGGTCGGCATGACCCGCGCGCGCCGATCGATGGACATCGTCTCCTGCTTCAAGCCGGAAGACATCGACGACTCCCGGATGCGCCACGGCATCGCCGCGCTCGCCCAGGTGCTCGGCGAGGCCGACCGCATTCAGGCCGCAGTGCCGCAGTATCTCAGCCACGACACCGAGCCGATGCTGCAGGATCTCGCTCGCCGTCTCGCACGTCGCGGACTGGACGTGCAGGTCGGCTACCGCGGAAAGCTCGCCCTGGTCGCCTCGCACGCCGGTCGTGCGGTCGCCGTCGAGACCGACGACGACGTGAACCGGGGGAGCCTGCGCGAGTCGCTGCGGCTGCGCCCCGACGTGCTGCGCCGCCTCGGCTGGCACTACCTGCGCGTGCACAGCTTCGAGCTCTTCGCCGATCCGGATGCCGTTGCCTCGCGCATCGCGACTCTGATCGGCGTCGTCGACCCCAACACGCAGACCGCGCCGATCACCATCCCGACCGCGTCCTGACGCCCTTGCACTGGCGCGGCCGGGCATCCGCGTCGGCGGCTAGGCTGTTTCGGTGACCGAGAAGCCCGCCAGAAAGCATCGCCGCGCCCAGTTGCCGGCCGTGCCCGGCACCGACCCGACTCCGCAGGCGCTGCCGCGGCGCGGGTCGACGGATTCGCCGGTGCTGGCGGCTGAGGACACCGACCGCGCGTGGGGCGACAAGCCCGGAGACAGCAACGACGAGCAGCTCCGGCGGGACGTTCCACCGCACTGGTGACGCGCTAGGCCGCGCGCCGCGCTAGGTCGCGCGCCGCGCTACTCCGCGTGCTTGCCCGAGCCCGGAGCGGGCTCGGTGGGCCGCTGGGTCTGCAACAGGTCGCGGATCTCGGTGAGCAGATCGAGCTCGGTGACCGGGGCATCCGGCGCGATGACACCCTGGTTGCGCAGCTTCTGCGCGTGGTTCTTCGCCAGATTGATCGGGTAGACGAAGACGAAATAGACGACGACGGCCACGATCAGGAACTGGATGACCGAGCCGACGACGGCGCCGAACTTGATCTGCGCGTTTCCGAGGTGCCAGATCAGCGCTTGGTCAAGGCTCCCTGCAGGAAAGATCGCTCCGATCAGCGGGTTGAACACGTTGTTGACGATCGAACTCACCACGGCGGTGAACGCGGCACCGATGACCACGGCGACGGCGAGATCGATGACGTTGCCGCGGAGGATGAACTCCTTGAACCCTTTGAGCATGGCCGGTCCCTTCGGAATCAGTTGGAGCTGGACGAGGTGGAGTTGGTGGACGACGAAGACGACGAAGACGATGATGACGCAGCCGGCGTCGAACTCGTGGTCGATGCGGCCGCGGGCGCAGCGGAGGAGCCGGAGCCGGAGCCGGAGCCCGAACCCGATCCGGAGCCCGATCCGCTCTTGCCGCGCGAGTCGGTGCGGTAGAAGCCCGAGCCGTTGAACGTCACGCCGACCGTGCCGAACACCTTGCGGAGGCTTCCGCCGCAGGTCGGGCACTCCGTGAGCGCGTCGTCCGTGAACGCCTGCTGGATGTCGAAGGCGGTGCCGCAGTCGCGGCAACGGTAGGAATAGGTGGGCATGTCAGGCTTCCGATGGGTGGGGAGTGCGGATGGCGGCGCCGGGGGCAGCACTCACGTGAACTGCGCGATCCTGGTCGGAGTGACCGCGCCGTCGACCGGCTGATCGTGTCGCTCACGCGGTACCTCGTCGACGAGTTCACCGTCGAACAGCACGGCGTACACCGGGGGACATTTTTCCATGCTGCCGAGGGTCTTGTCGAAATAGCCGCGACCCCAGCCCATCCGCATCCCGGTCGCGTCGACGGACGCGGCGGGCACGATGATGAGGTCGACGTCGTTGATCGCGATCGGGCCGAGCAGTTCGCCGACGGCTTCCGGGAGCCCGTAGAGGCCCTCCGTCTCGGTCTCGCCGTCGCCCGTGGTCCAGTCGAGGAGCCCGTCGTCGCGCGAGATCGGCAGCAGCACCCGCAGGCCCTGGGTGTGCGCCCAGTTGAGGAACGGGCGCGTGTCGGGCTCGATCGTGGTGGAGAGGTAGCAGGCGATCGACCGGGCGGAGAGGTCTGTCGTGAGGTCGACGAGGTTGCGGGTGATGCCGGCTGTCGCCGCCGCCCGCTCGGTGGCGGTGAGGTTCTGCCGTCGTTCGCGGATCTCGGCGCGCAGGGCGCGCTTGCGATGGCTGGCAGTGTCCGAGTCCATGACGCAATCCTAGGAGATCGCGCCGGGAGGTCGACGGTGGGCGGGGCATCGGCAATTCCCGATAACCTGAGCAGCATGGCAAAGCATGTAACGAAGGCAGTCATTCCCGCGGCCGGTCTGGGAACACGGTTCCTCCCCGCCACCAAGGCGATGCCGAAAGAGATGCTCCCGGTGGTGGACAAGCCGGCGATCCAGTACGTGGTCGAGGAGGCGGTCGCCGCTGGGCTGCACGATGTTCTGATGGTGACCGGGCGCAACAAGAACGCGCTGGAGAACCACTTCGACCGGGCCACCGAGCTCGAGGAGTCCCTGGTCAAGAAGGGCGACACCGATCGGCTGGAGAAGGTCAACTACTCCACCGACCTCGCCGACATGCACTACGTGCGTCAGGGCGACCCGAAGGGTCTCGGGCACGCGGTGCTCCGGGCGAAGATGCACGTCGGACGCGAGCCGTTCGCCGTGCTCCTCGGCGATGACATCATCGACAGCCGCGACCCGCTGCTGAGCCGGATGCTCGAAGTCCAGCAGGAGAAGAACGCCAGCGTCGTCGCCCTGCTCGAGGTCGACCCCGACTCGATCCACCTCTACGGCGCCGCGAAGGTCGAGCTGACCGACGACGACGACGTGGTGAAGATCGTGGGCATGGTGGAGAAGCCCGACAAGGAGCACGCCCCGTCGAACCTCGCGATCATCGGCCGGTACGTGCTGCGCCCCGAGGTATTCGATGTGCTGGAGCGCACCGAGCCGGGCAAGGGCGGCGAGATCCAGCTGACGGATGCTCTGCAGGCGATGGCCGCCGCGCCGGACTGGACCGGTGGCGTGTACGGCGTCGTCTTCCGCGGCCGCCGCTACGACACGGGCGACCGGCTCGACTACATCAAGGCGATCGTGCAGCTGGCCGTCGACCGCTCCGACCTCGGCCCGGAACTGCGCCCCTGGCTCAAGGAGTTCGCGGACGGTCTCGAAGATCACCCGATCGAAATCGTCGCGGAAATGCCCGCCGAGCCGGCCGATTCCCTGGCAGAATCGTCCAACTAGCGCGCGCGGCCGTCGCCGTCGCTTACGAGAACAGCGCGAACGCAGCAGCGCACGCCGAAAGGAAGGTCCGTGGCGATCGTCGTACCCACGCTGGGAGAGGGACGGGTGGGACTCCGTCCCATCCGGCTCCGTGATGCGCGCGCCCTGGAGCGCTCCCTGCTCGACAACCGCAGCTGGCTGCGCCAGTGGGAGGCGACCAGCCCGTACGCGCCGATGTCGTTCGACACACGGGCGAGCATCCGGTCGCTCCAGGCGAATGCGCGCGCCGGTCACGGGCTGCCGTTCGTCGTGGAGTACGACGGCGAGCTGGCCGGTCAGCTGAACGTCTCGTCGATCTCGTACGGGTCGCTGTCGTCGGCGACCATCGGCTATTGGATCTCGGAGCAGTTCGCCGGCCGCAACATCACGCCGACGGCTGTCGCCCTCGCGACGGACTACTGCTTCTACCAGCTCGGTCTGCACCGCATGGAGATCTGCATCCGGCCGGAGAACGCCCCCAGCCTGCGCGTGGTCGAGAAGCTCGGCTTCCGCTACGAGGGATTGCGCCGGCGGTACATCCACATCAACGGCGACTGGCGCGACCATTTCTGCTTCGGCCTCGTCTCGGAGGAGCTGACTCAGGGCGTGCTCCGGCGCTGGCTCGACGGCCAGGCGCCGACGGAAGTCGCGACCATCCCGGCGGAGGACCGCGCCGCCTCGGCGGTGCCCATCCCGATCGTTCGCGACCGCTAGCGCCGCGGTCGCCGGTCTGTGTGAACAGACAGGTTCGGCTGCAGGTTCGGTGACACACCTGCGCGCCTGAGGGCACCGGATGCGCTGCCCCCTACCGTAGAGGCATGACTGGGGATGTGATGGGTGGCGGGGTCGTCGTGGCCATCGCCGCTGCGTTGTGGCTGGCCTACCTCATCCCTGTGTGGGCGCGACGGCGGGAGTACCTCGCGACCGAGCGCAACGCCGTCCGGCTGCAGCAGACGCTCCGCATCCTCGCCGAGACCAGCGAACTGCCGGATGAGGTGCGCATGGAGGCCACGGCCCGCACCGTCGCCGAGCAGCAGCGCATCCTCAAGCGCTCCGAGCAGAAGACGCTGGCCGAGGCCCGTGCCACCGCAGCGGCGCACGCACGTCGCGAGCAGCTCATCGCCGAGGAGGAACGTCTCGCAGCCGAGGAGGCCGAGCGTGCCGCCCGTGCCGCGATCGCGCTGGAACGGGCATCCCGTGCCGCCGCAGCGGAACGCGCCCGTGCGCTCGCCACCGTGACCGGCGCCCCCGTCGTCTCACCGCTTCGCCGGCGTCGCCTGCGCCGAGCCCGCGCCCTGACCTCCGGGGTGCTCGTGCTGTCCGTCGTCGGACTCGTCGCGGGCGTCACCGCGCTCGTCACCGCCGGCGCCTGGCCGCTCTTCGCCACCTCCGCGGTGCTCGCGCTGGGCTCGCTCGGGATGCTCGGCCGGCTCGCGCGCCCTCAGACCGTCGAGCAGGCGGCCCGCCCGCGGGTCGCCGCTCCCACCGCTCAGAGCCTCTACGACCACGCCGAGCTGGACGCGGCACAGCCGCAGGTGCAGCGCCGCCGTCAGGAGACCTGGACCCCGCAGCCGCTTCCGAAGCCGCTCCACCTCTCCCGCGGGACCATCGCCGCGAGCGCCATGGCCTCCATCGACGCCGCGACCGAGCTGCGGCGTTCCGCCGCACGCGCCGAGATCGACCGCCGGGTCGCCGAACTCGCACCGGAGGCCACCCCGCTTCGCCCGGCCGTCAGCGCTCCGAACGTGGCGCCGAACATCCCGTCGGCCCCGGTGGCGCCGGAACGCCCGTCGATGCCGATCGCCACGGCGCCGGGCGTCACGGTGCCGAGCCGGTACGCGTCCATGGGCCTCGTCGACGGTCTCGGCGACGGCACGATGGATCTCGATGCGGTGCTCCGCCGCCGCCGCGCCGCGAGCTGATCGTCGATTCGATATCCGGCCCGCGGGGGTGATATCGTTTCTAAGCAGTTCCCGGGGCTATGGCGCAGTTGGTAGCGCGCTTCGTTCGCATCGAAGAGGTCAGGAGTTCGAATCTCCTTAGCTCCACCACCGGAAGGCGGGCCGTGTCACACGGCCCGCCTTTTCTGTTGCCGCGCGCGGCCGCCGATCGTGCGGTAACGCACCACTGGGCGAGCCGGCGACGCGTTTGCGCACCACCGGCGACGCGCGGCCGGGGGAGTTCAGCGTCACTCGATGGCGGCGCGGCGCAGTTCGGTCGGGCGGCGTCCGAGGGCGAGCCAGCTCGCGCACGCGATCGCCAGGGGGAGCACCGTTGCGGCGACGGCGATCTGCAGCCACGGCGCACTGAACTGCGTCGCGGACCCCGGGAGGGTCAGCGCGAGCGCGGGTACGAGACCTACGAGCGCGCCGAGCACCGCCCCGACCCCTGCGAGCACGACCGCCTGCCAGAAGCCGAAGCCGCGGCGGATCCGCGGGCTTGCCCCCACGGCGGCCAACGTGTTCTCGTCACGCCGGCCGTCGGCCCGGGCGAGCCCGATCGCGATCGCCGCCGCGGCGATGGCCACGAGCGCGCTGAGACCGACGAGCGCCCAGGCGAAGCCGCCGGCCGCGCGCGGCGGACCGGTCTCCACGTAACTCGCAAAGCTGTCCGGAAAGCCGGTGACCGCGCTGATCCGGGCGTTCAGCGCATCCAGCTGGTTTCGCGTCGGCGCCGTGCGCGGGTCGGCGAGCACCAGTCCGTCGGTGTACTGCAGCCCGAGCCGATCGGCCGTGGCGCGCGAGATGAGCGCGCCGTACGGCAGAGGATGCGCGGGCGTGACGAGCGTCGCCTTCAGCGCCACGGAGCGCGATGCGGGCGCCGTGGCATCGAACGGCTGCGCGTTGTCCCAGTGGTCTGCGGGCCACCAGGAGACCGTGACCGATCCGTGCTCGAGGTAGTTCGGGTAGAAGGAGACGGCGCCACCGTTCTCGAGGGTGGCGCGTGACGCAGCATCCGGGGCGCGTCCGAGCATCAGGGAGAGGTCGTCCGCGTCGCCCACCCACAGACGGCCGGCGTTGCTCCAGGTGCCGCCGTACAGCACCACCTGGCTCTGGCAGCGCCAGTCAGCGGCCGGCGCGTCGGAGTTCGACGATCCCCACGTCATGCTCTCGTCGTAGTTGACAGAGTTCAGGTCCGCCGGGCACTGGTTGGCCGCGGGGACGGTGAGCGAGGGAAGAAGGGCGTGCGGATCGGTCGTCCTCTCCCCGCTGAGAAACGTCGGATCGGCGACGCTCGCGAGCACTCGGACCTTCGCGCCGTCCAGCGACGCGCGCGCCGCGTCGGCCAGTTCCGAACCGGGCACGGCCTTCGACGTGCCCGTCTGTGGATCGGTCGCTGACGTCGACAGCCCGACCTGGCCCGGGAGCAGTCGGTACTGGTACTGGGCGCCCGCGGTCGCCTCGCCGCTGGCGATCATCGTCATCGCGAAGACCGCCACGAAAACGGTGGTCATGATCACCGCGAGCGCAGGGACGCTGCGGCTGGGATTGCGCGCCGCGTCCCGCGAGGCGAGGCGGGCAGGCACTCCGGCACGACTCAGCGCTCGGGCGATGAGCCGCAGGAGCAGCCCGCTGCACAGCACGAGCCCGAGGACCGCGAGGATCGGTCCACCGATCAGCATCCCGGTCATGGCCCACACGATCGGGTGGTCCGGGCCGTAGCGGTTCGCGGCCGAGACCGCGACCGACAGTGCACCGCCACCGAGGGTCAGCAGCACGCCCAGCGCGAGCAGCACCAGTCCCACGATCGGGCGCCGGATGCTCGGCTTCGACGGCCGCCGCGCTCCTCGCAGTGCGGCGACCACGTCGATCCTGGATGCCCGCACGGCGGGGATCAGCGCACCGAGCCAGCCGACGGCCACGGCCGCGAGGGCGATCCACACGAGCGTGGCCAGCGGAAGGTGGAAACCCCAGTAGCGGGTGGCGCTGCCGTCGCCGGTCGCGGCCATGAAGAGCGTTCCCAGGCCGACCCCCACCGCGACGCCGAGCACGCCGCCGATCGCTCCGAGGATGAGCCCGCCCGACGAGATGACGGCAATGAGGGTGCCGCGCGCTCCTCCGACACTGGCCAGCGTGGCAAGGGAGCGCTCCTGGGCGCGCGCGCCCACCATGAATGCCGCGCCGGCGAGCAGCATCACCTCGAGGAGCGCGAAGCCGATGATGATCGAGCCCATCAGCAGGGTGCTCGTGTAGTTGACCCGGTCGCCGAAGGTCGTGCCGTCGTAGTCGGTCGAGCGCGGCGGATGGAGCTGCACGGCGCGCGAGAGGGCGACGGCGCCCTGATCGTTGAGAGCCTTCACCTGCGCCCACGACAGCGTCGCATCCGGCAGATAGGCGATGGTCTGAGGGTCGCCGAGAAGATCGGTGTCGGCACCGAACGAGGTCGGCATGCCGAACAGCACCGGTTCGCTCGACGGCAGTTCGAGGTCGTCGAGAACGCCGACGACGGTCGCCTCCCGATCCGCCGGAGCCACCAGGTGCACGGAACCGCCCACCGGGATGCCGAGGCGTTCGAGCCCTCCGACGGTGGCGAGGATCTCCCCGGCCGCCCGTGGCGCGTGTCCTTCCGCGAGCCGGTACCGGCCCGCAAGCGCCGGGTCCCAGGTCTCGCCGAGCATCGTGCGTACGGCAGCGATTCCCGACGCCGTCTGCACTGTCGCCGAGCCACCGAGCAACGGGATGAGCCGCGTTCCGGGCGCCACGAGCTCGTCGATGCGCCGGCTCTCGCCCGACTCGGGGGCGTCGTCTGTCGGAGTGTTCGTCCAGGCCGTGGAGCGCGGATCCTGGATTACGCCGCTATCGGGGGGAGCGACGACCTGCACCGAGGCCTGCGTGCGGCCGAGTTGGACTGTGAGGTACTCAGCCGTCGTCGGCGTGGTGCTGGCCATCACCAGGGTGAGCACCGCCATCCCCGCCACCGGGATGGTGATGAGACCGACGATCAGGGCGCTCCGCCCGCGGGCCCGCAGGCTCGATCTGCGCGCGATCCGCAGGGCGATCCGCGCGCGGTTCAGCAGTCCTCCCGGGGGTCGCGCGTCGCCATCCGGATGCCCGGAGCGTCGGCGGGCGCTCATGCGCTCGCGCGGCCGGTGAGGAGCGAGTCGGCCGAGTCGGCGCGGCTCTCGTCGACGATCCGGCCGTCGCGCAGGAAGACGATCCGATCGGCCCACGCTGCGTGGCGCGCGTCGTGCGTGACCAGGATGCCACCGGCTCCGGCGTCGACCCGGCGGCGCAGCATCCGGAGCACAAGCTCGCCGGTGTGCGAATCGAGGGCGCCGGTGGGCTCGTCCGCCAGGATGAGGCGACGGGACCCGACCACCGCGCGCGCGATCGCGACCCGCTGCTGCTGACCGCCGGACAGGTCGTCGGGAAAGTGCCCCGCGCGATCCTCGAGTTCGACGGCGGCCAGGGCGGTCAGACCGGCCGTGCGCGCCTTTCGACTCTTCCACCCGTCGAGCTCGAGCGGGAGCGTCACGTTCTCGAGGGCGGTGAGGGCCGGAATCAGATTGAAGTCCTGGAACACGAAGCCGAGCGATCGGCGTCGCAGCGCGGCGAGCCGGGCGGCGGACAGGTCGGAGAGCCACTGGCCGTCGACGATGACCTCGCCGCTCGTGGGTATCGTCAGGCCGCCGGCGATCGTCAGCAGGGTCGACTTACCCGAGCCCGAAGCCCCCATGATCGCGACGAGCTCGCCACGGGCGACGGTGAGGTCGACGCCGGCGAGAGCGGTGACTGAGGCCTCCCCGGAGCCATAGTGCATGGAGACGCCGTCGAGGCGGAGCAGTTCGTCGGGCTCCGACTGGCGGCTCATCGGGAGCCCTCGCCCGCTCGGAGGTCGTCGTCCTCCCGAACGGGCCTGCCTCGCTTCGGGATGTCCGTGCTGAGCGGCAGCGCGCCGGCCACGCCGGAGGAGATCGCGCGCGCCAGCCGGGTCTCCGAGTGATCGAGCCACCGGATCTCCGCCTCGGCCGCGAAGATCAATGAGTCGAGCACGAGGAGCCCTGCCAGGTCCTGGGTGTCGGCCGGGTCGGCCGACGCGTTCTTGGCCTTGGTCAGATCCTGCAGTGTACGCAACGTGGCGCGACGCTGAACCTGGATGACCTGCGCGAGATCCACCCCGGGCAGCGTGACCGCGATCGCGAGCTTGATGGCGAGCTCGTCCCGGGTCGCCGCGGACCGTATGACCGGGGACGCCAGCCACGTCGACACCTCCCGTCGGCCGGCCTCGGTGATCGCGTAATAGACGTGCCCCTCGGGATCGGAGTCCGTCTTGACGACCAGGCCGTCACGCTCGAGCCGGTCGAGCGTGTTGTAGATCTGGCCGACGTTGAGCGGCCAGGTCGCGCCGGTGCGCCGCTCGAATTCGCTGCGGAGCTGGTACCCGTAGCACGGGCCCTGATCGAGGATCGCGAGCAGGCTCTGCCTGATGGACATGTGGTTCCCCCCAAGGATTCCCCATAAATAGCTACGCAGTATTTATATACCGGGAAACGTGCGGCGGTCAAGAACCAGCCGCGTTCAGAGGCCGTTCCCGGGCCGTTCACCAAGCATTTGCGCGGCTCCTCCAAGCTGCAGAGGACCGCACCGCCGCCGGCCCTCCGTCCTGCGCGAGCATCCCGCCGATGCGATCGAGCTCATCACCCGATTCGCAGAAGGAGTTCTGTTGCGCACTCATCGGCTCGGCATCCTCGCCACTCTCGTCACCTCGCTGGCGGTCATCGCGCCGCTCGTCGCCCTGACCGCTCCCGCCGCGCCGGCCTCGGCCGCCATGCCCTCGGTCGTGATCAACGAGGTCGAGTCGAACGGCGGAACGCCCGGTGACTGGATCGAGCTGAAGAACACCGGGGGAACGCCGGCCGACCTGAGCGGCTACGTGCTGCGCGACGACATGGACACCGACGCGTTCGTGATCCCGGACGGCACCGTGGTCGCCGCGGGCGGATACTACGCCGCCGACGTCGAGTCGTCGTACGGGCTGGGAGGCGCCGACCAGGCGCGCCTGTTCGCGCCCGACGGCACGACCCTCATCGACTCGTACGCCTGGAGCGCGCACGCCGCGACCACATACGGCCGCTGCCCCGACGGCACCGGCGCGTTCCGCACCACCGGCTCGTCGACGAAGGGCGCCGCGAACGACTGCTCGCTCCCGGTCTCGACGGCGCTGAAGATCAACGAGGTCGAGTCGAGCGGCGGAACGCCGGGCGACTGGATCGAGCTCACGAACACCGGCAGCACGAGGGTCGACGCCTCCGGCTACATCCTGCGCGACAACGATGACACCCACGCGTTCACGATCCCGGATGGCACGACGATCGCGGCCGGCGGCTTCTACGCGGCTGACGTCGAGAGCGCGTTCGGCCTCGGTGCAGCCGACTCTGCGCGCCTGTTCGGACCGGACGGCACGACCCTGGTCGACACCTACAGCTGGACCGCCCACGCGGCGGTGACCTACGGACGCTGCCCCGACGGATCCGGCGCCTTCGGCAACACCGTGAATGCGACCAAGGGCGCGGCGAACGACTGCGGAACGCCGACGCCGGCCACGAGCGTGACCATCAACGAGGTCGAGTCCAACGGCGGCACCCCCGGCGACTGGGTGGAGCTGAAGAACACCGGGAGTTCGGCGGTCGACCTGACCGGCTGGTCGGTGCTCGACAACGACGACACCCACACCGCCGTGCCGTTCGCCGCCGGTTCCACGATCGCCGCCGGCGGCTACTTCGTCGTCGAGGAGGCGACGCTCGGCTTCGGCCTGGGCGCCCCCGACTCCGCTCGGTTGTACGACGCCGGCCACACCCTGATCGACTCCTACAGCTGGACGCAGCACGCGGCGACGACGTACGGGCGGTGCCCCGACGGCACGGGTTCCTTCGCGACCACCACGTCGTCGACGAAGGGCGCTGCGAACGACTGCGGCGTTCCGGTACGGATCAACGAGGTCGAGTCGAACGGTGGGACGCCGGGGGACTGGATCGAACTGATCAACAATGGTGCAGCGACGGTCGACCTCTCGGGCTACATCCTGCGCGACAACGACGACACGCACACCTTCACGATCCCGGCCGGCACCACGATCACCGCCGGCGGCTACCTCGCCGAGGACGTCGAGTCGGCGTTCGGTCTGGGCAGCGCGGACTCGGCACGGCTCTTCGCCCCGGATGGCAACACCCTGATCGACACCTACAGCTGGACGGCGCACGCCGCGACCACCTACGGCCGCTGCCCGAACGGGACCGGATCGTTCGCCACGACGAGCGCACCGACGAAGGGCGCCCCCAACGCGTGCCCGGGTGAGGTCTCGCTCGCACCGTGGCCCGGCGGCTCCTCGATCACCACGGCCGACGACGCGAACGTGCTCGGCGGCAACATGAGCGGCCTCGTCTACGAGCCGTCCGGCACGAGCGCTCCCGGTGTGCTGTGGGCGGTCAAGAACGGACCGGGCACGCTCTTCCGCCTGATCTGGAACGGATCGGTCTGGACGCCCGATACGGCGAACGGCTGGGGCGCAGGCAAGGCGCTGCACTATCCGGACGGCGCCGGCGACCCCGACTCCGAGGGTGTGACCATCACGTCGGCCGGCCCTGATGCGGGCGTGTACGTCTCGACCGAGCGCAACAACGCCGTCAACGGCGTGAGCCGCCCCGAGGTGCTGCGCTTCGACCCGACCCAGAGCGGCGCGAGCCTCACCGCGACCGGGGAGTGGAACCTCACCTCCGACCTTCCGGTGGTCGCTCCCAACAGCGGTCTCGAGGCGGTGGCCTGGGTTCCGGATGCGTACCTCACCACGAACGGGTTCGCCGACCAGCACACGGGTACGGCCTACGACCCGGCGAGCTATCCGGGGCACGGCGACGGCCTGTTCTTCACGGGACTCGAGGCGAATGGTTCGATCTACGCGTACGCGCTCACCGCATCCACCGGCGCGTTCACCCGCGTCGCGACGATCTCGAGCGGGATGACCGGCGTGATGGACCTGCAGTTCGACCAGGAGCGCCAGGCGCTGTGGGCTGCCTGCGACGACACGTGCAGCGGCCAGACCGAGACGCTGACGATCGCCGCCTCGGGCGCCGGCGCGGGGACCTTCACGGTCGCCGACGCCTTCGCACGGCCGGCCGGGATGCCGAACATCAACAACGAGGGCTTCGTCACGGCCCCGCAGGCCGAGTGCGTGAACGGCCTGAAGCCGGTGTTCTGGTCGGACGACACGAACGACGACGGGCACGCCCTGCGCGCGGGCACGAGCGACTGCACCGTGGCCTCCGGCCCGGGCGGTGGCGAGCCCGGCGGTGGCGAGCCCGGCGGTGGCGAGCCGGGCTCGGCCTCGGTCAGCCTCGGGCTCGGAACGATCAGCGCCGGTTCGACCCTGCACCTGAGCGCGAGCGGCTTCGATGCCGGCGAGACGGTGGAGATCTGGCTGCACTCGACGCCGGTGAAGCTGGCAGCGCTGTCGGCGACCTCGACAGGAACGATCGCGACCACCGTGACGATCCCGTCCACGACCGCCCCGGGTGCGCACACCCTGGTCGTCGAGGGAGTCTCGTCCGGTGTCACGGGGTCGGCACCGCTTACCGTGACCGCCGCGGCGAGCGTGCCGCCGGCATTCGGCCCAGGCGCCGCCGACCCCGGCACCTATCCGGCCGCGAACGGCTCGGCCGCCGGCCTGGCCGCGACCGGCAGCTCGGTCACCGCTCCGCTCACCGTCGCGCTGCTGCTCGCCGGCCTCGGGGTCATCCTGTTGCTGGTGCGGATGCGGCGACCCGGCCGCGCGTAGGCTCTCGCTCCGCTGTGCTGCTCGCCCGTGCTGCTCGCCTAGACGACGAGCAGCACGGCGAGCACGAGCATCAGCACCGCGATCGCGCCGTCCAGGATGCGCCAGGCCACCGGACGCGCGAACACCGGCGCGAGGAAGCGGGCGCCGAAGCCCAGCAGCCCGAACCACAGGATGCTCGCCAGCACGGCGCCGGCGCCGAACACCCACCGACCCGGATCGCCGTGCGACGCCGACAGGGAGCCGAGCAGCAGCACGGTGTCGAGGTAGACGTGCGGGTTGAGCCAGGTGAGCGCGAGCGTGGTGCCGACTGCCGCGGCGAGCGACAGCGACGCCGTGCCGGACGCTGCGTGCAGCTCTTCGGGTCGCAGGGCGCGACGCGCCGCGAACAGGGCGTAGACCACGAGGAAGGCGAAGCCGACCCAGCGCACGATCTCGAGCGCGAGGGGCGCCGCGGCGATCAGCGCCCCGAGCCCGGCGACGCCGGCCGCGATGAGCACCGCGTCGCTCGCGATGCAGATGAGCACGATCGGCAGCACGTGCTCCCGGCGCAGGCCCTGCCGCAGCACGAACGCGTTCTGCGCCCCGATCGCCACGATCAGCGACGCTCCAGCCCCGACTCCCGTGAGGAAGGTGGCGAGGATGGCGGCGGGGGTCACCTGATCGACTGTAGAGAGCAGATTACCTTCAGGGAAGCTCAACTTTTTCATGCAGCATTAGCATTGCTGTTGATGGATGTCAGCACCGAGCTCCTCCGAACCCTGACGGCCGTGGTCGACTACGGCACCTTCGACCGCGCCGCCGAGGCTCTGCACATCACGCCGTCGGCCGTCAGTCAGCGCATGAAGGCGCTCGAGCAGCAGGCCGGCCGCGTGCTGGTGCTGCGCAGCAAGCCGATCGAGACCACCGGCGCCGGGAGGGTCCTGCTGCGTCTCGCCCGCCAGGTCGCGCTTCTCGAGAGCGAGGTGCTGGACGAGCTGAGCACCGAGGGCGGCGGGGGACGGCCGAGCATCCCGCTGGTGGTGAACGCCGACTCGCTCGCGACCTGGGTCCTCCCCGCGCTCGCGACACTGACCGACGTGAGCTTCGACATCACGCTCGACGACCAGGACCACACGCTCGACCGCCTGCGCGACGGTACCGCGATGGGCGCGATCACGTCGGACCCGGTGCCCGTGCAGGGCTGTACGGTGAGCCGGCTGGGGCAGATGACGTACCGGCCGGCGGCCAGCCCGGAGTTCGTGGAGCGGTGGCTGTCGACCGGGTTCGACGGTGCAGCGCTGGGCCGCGCGCCGCTGCTCGTCTTCGACCGCAAGGACGTACTGCAGGACCGGTACCTCGCCGGTCGAGGCGTGGCCGAGCATCCGCCGCGGCACTACGTGCCCGCGTCCACCGAGTTCGTGCGCGCCGCCGTGCTCGGTCTCGGCTGGGGGATGCTGCCCGACCTGCAGGCCGCGTCGCTCATCGCCGAGGGGCGTCTCGTGGCGCTCGACGACGCGGGCACCATCGACGTACCTCTTTACTGGCAGCAGTGGTCGCTGGAGTCGTCGACGCTCGCGCGGGTGGCCGCGACGCTGGCCCGGGCGGCCGCCGAGACGCTGAACTGACCTTCAGCGCCTCGGACGGCCGTTCGTGCGATCGTTCCCTCAGCGCACCGCGCGCCGGCGACGCGCCCCGATCGCGAGTGCGGCGGCGCCTCCCGCGAGGAGCAGGACGGCGGCGGCCGCAGTGGCGCTCGAATCGAGCCCGGTCGCCGCGAGTGTCGGCTGCGCCGGTCCGCTCGAGGCTCCGGCGGGAGCGACGGCGGCCGCGGTCAGGTTGACGGCGACGGGGGCAGCGGCGAGCGACATCCTGGACGGCGTCGACGCGCGGTCGACCCCGAAGGCGGTGATGAAGTACGGCCCGGCCGGAACCGAGACCGTGGTGGTCCAGGTGCCGTTCGCGGCGACCGTGATGCTGCCGTCGTCGGTCGGCGGCGTGGTCGCGGGCGCGCCCACCGCGTCGTAACCGAAGGCGCCGAAGTAGTCGGGGTAGAGACCCTCGAAGTAGAGGAACGCCTTCGACGCGGTGTTCAGGTAGAGCTGGACGCCCTGTCCCGGCGTGCCGGTGCCGGCGACCGTCATCCTGAGGTTGCCCGGCATCGACGGGTCGGGCGCGGCCGACACCTGGATTCCCTGCTCGCGCACGATGTCGTCGAGCTCCGACACGAAGTCCGTCTCGTCGGAGCCGGAGTCGCCGCTCGCGACGGCGCTGCTGTCCGCGCTGGCGAAGGGCGAAGCGGAGTGGTGCCGCACAGTGGCGCCGGCGCGCGTCGGTCGTGCGCCGGCCTTCGCTTCGAAGTCCCTGGTGGTCGTGGTCGCCGACAGGAAGCGGGTCGTCGCGGGCGTGGCTATGGTGCTCTCATCCGACGGATAGGCGGGCGTCGTGATGACCGGCGGCGCGAGGTAGCCCGCCGGCGCGTCGATCAGCACCACGACGGCAGCGGATTCATCCGACTGGACGGTCAACGGCTCGCCATCGGAGTTGTAGCGCTGCGCGCTCGCCGTGATCGACCAGCGACCGCTTCCGACCGAGACGACGGTCGACCAGCGTCCGTGCGAGTCGGTCTCGGCGATCTGGGACCAGCTGAACCAGGAATCGTCCGGAGCGCCGGCGGACTCGGCCGACACGAAGACGGAATCGCCGGCGGTCGCCGTGCCGGTCACCGTGATGGTGAACGGAGCGCTCGGGTCGGCGAACGGCGCAGGAGTGCCATCGACCGTACTGCCGGTCGCGGGGGTGGCGAGCACGGGCACCGCGCTCGCCGGGGCGTCGAAGATCACCTCGATGTCCTGCTCGGTCAGCTCCCTGCCGTGCGAGGTGCCGGTGACCACCAGGTACTGGTCGTAGGAGTCGGTGGAAGCGAAGGTGAGCGGGATCGAGAAGGAGCCCGTGGCATCCGCCGTGCCGTGCGCGAGCGCGTGCTCCGACCAGTTGGAGACCGTGATCGTGGCGCCGACGGGTGCGCGGCCGACGATGCTGACCGCCCGGACGGTGCCGTGGATCTCCTGCATGTCCGTCGGGGAGGTGACGATGAGGTCGGAGGGCGCCGGCGACACGGCGGGGTGCGCCGTCGGGGTGCTCGGCCTCGCGGTGGGCGTAGCGGTCGATGCAGGGGCCGGCGCGGCGGTCGGCGCAGCACTGGCGGCGGTGCTCGGCGTCGGCACGGAGGTCGGCTCGGGTGTCGCGGCGTTCGCCGGGGCTCCCACAAGCACCGCGCCGGCGATGCCGAGGGCGACGACGACAGGCAGGGCGACGGCTCGCAGCTGGACGGTTCTCTTCACGAGATGGGCTCGCTTCCACGGCGGTTCGGGTACGTCATCGCGGCCGGGACCCCCTGCGCGGTGCGACGGGCCGGCACGTGTCGTCGTGGCCGGCTCGCTGAAGCTATCAGTCCGTCGACGGCTCCTGCCGCGATTCCGTGGCCGGGGCCGCCCCCAAACCGAGGGAGGAGAAGAAGGCGCGCATGTCGGCGGCCACGAGTTCCGGCGTCTGCTTGGCGGCGAAGTGACCGCCCGTCGGCAGGTCGTTCCAGAACCGGATGTCGGTGTACGTGCGCTCGGCGTAGTGCCGCGGGAAGCCGCGCTCGCCGTATTGGATGGAGACGCCGACCGGCACGCGCACGAGCGGCATGGGGGTCTCCTCTCGACCGTCGAAGTAGGCACGGAACGACGTGCCGATGGTCTGAGTGAACCAGTAGAGCGAGATCGTGGTGAGGAGTTCGTCGCGCGTCCAGTAGTCGGCCACGTCGTCCGTGCCGCTCCACTCGCGGAACTTCTCGAGCAGCCAGGCCGCAAGGCCGGCGGGGGAGTCGGTCAGCCCGACGGCCAGCGTGTCGGGACGGGTCGATTGCTGAGCGCCGTACGAGCTTGCTCGTTTCCACTTGGCGTCGAGCCAGGCGATGAACGCCGTCTCCTCCTCGGTCAGGTTTTCACGACGCTCGTCGGGCGGGAACGCGGCGTGTGTCGCGAAGAGCCCGAGCACGGCATCCGGATAGTCGGCGCCGAGGCGGTCGTTGATCCAGGCGCCGACGTCTTCGCCGTACGTGGCGTAGCGGTCGTAGCCGAGTGCCTTCGTCATGAGCGTGTGCCACCGGACCGCCACAGCGGAGGACGTGAACGGCTCGTGCATCGGCTCGGAGAACCCGTAGCCCGGCAGCGACGGGACCACGACGTCGAAGCCGTCCGCACTCAGCAGCCGGGCCAGCGGCAGCATTTCGATGAACGAGTACGGCCAGCCGTGGCTCAGGATGATCGGGACGACGCTGCCATCGGTGGCGGGTCGCTCCGCACGCAGGTGCGCGTAATGGATGCGCTCCCCGTCGATCTCGACCATGAACTGCGGCACCTCGTTGAGGCGCGCCTCGGCCGCGCGCCAGTCGTACCCCTCGCGCCACCAGGTCATCAGCCCGCTCAGATACGGGATGTCGACCCCGGCGCCCCACGGCTCGCTCGGCGTCTGCCGCGGATACTTCGTGCGCGAGAGTCTCGACCGGAGGTCGACCAGCTCGGTCTCAGGGATGGCGATGCGGAAGGGTTCGGGCGGTGTCGTGACGTCCATGATCCGACGCTACCGGCACCGGCCGACACCCGCGAGGCCCGATGCCGACCGGAGTCAGAGCGTCGACAGCACCAGGTCGAGGGCGTCGGCGAACCGGTCGGCGCTCTGCTCGGTCAGTACGAGCGGCGGCTTGATCTTCAGCACGTTCTTGTGGTCGCCGGTCGGCTGCACGACGACACCTTCGGCGAGCATCCGGTCGCAGATCAGCGCGGCCTCGGCCGTCGCCGGTTCGAGGGTCTCGCGGTCGCGCATCAGTTCGACGCCGAGGTACAGGCCGAGCCCGTGCACCGCCCCGATGAGCGGATGCCGGTCGCCGAGTTCGCGCAGGCGATCGGCGAGGTGATCGCCCACCGCGACCGCGTTCTGCTGCAGTCGCTCGTCGCGCATGATGTCCAGCACGGTCAGTCCCACCGTCGACGACACCGGACTCCCGCCGGCCGAGGAGAAGAAGCTCCCCTCGGCAGCGAACGAGTCCGCGATCGCCCGCGTCGTGATCACGGCGCCGAGCGGATGCCCGTTCCCCATCGCCTTCGCCACGGTGATGATGTCGGGCACGACGCCCTGCTGCTCGGAACCCCAGAAGTAGTGGCCGAGCCGACCGTAGCCGACCTGCACCTCGTCGGCGATGCAGACGCCGCCGCGCGCCCGGATGCGCTCGTAGACGCCGTGCAGATAGCCGTCGGGCAGCATCACTCCGCCGGCGTTGCCGAAGACCGGCTCGGCGATGAAGCCGGCGGGCCGGATGCCGGCGGCGTCGAGGGCGGCGAGGTCGGCATCCAGGTCGGCCAGGTAGGCGGCGGCGGACGAGGCGCCCCGGTAGCGGCCGCGGAATGTGTGCGGCGACGCCACGAGCCGCACCCAGTCCGGTCGCGTCTCGAGCGCCCGCGGGTTGTCGCCGATGGAGGAGGAGACCGCATCGGCGCCGACCGTCCAGCCGTGGTAGGCCTCGGTGGCGGCCAGGATCGTGCGCTCGCCGGTGTGCGTCTGCGCCAGGCGCAGGGCGAGATCGACCGCCTCGCTGCCGCTGTTGACGAGGAACACCGTGTCGAGCGGGTCGGGTGCGAGGGCGGCCAGGCGCTCGCTGAAGCAGGCCAGCTCTTCGTAGTGGAAGCGCGAGTTCGTGTTCAGCAGCGCCCACTGATCGCGCACGGCGTTCACCAGGCGCGGGTGAGCGTGGCCGACAGCGGTGACGTTGTTCACCATGTCGATGTACGACTGCGCGCGCGTGTCGACGAGGTGATGGCGCCAGCCGCGTTCGATGAGCGGCGGATGCTCGAAGTAGTGCTCCTGCACCCGCGCGAAGCTGCCGTCACGGCGCGCGAGCACGGCATCCGGATCGTCGTCAGGTGCTGCGAGCTCGACGCCGAACAGTGCGGACGGGTCGGGCGAGATCGCGCGCCAGAGCGCGGGCGGGGCGGCGGGGGTGACGACCGCGGGCGGCCGGTGTCCTCGCAGGCGGGAGAGCTGCACGGTGAGCATCGTCGTCGTGCCGAGCTGGTCACCGGCGGCAACGCTGGTGGCGACGCTGGTGACACCGCTCTCGTGGCGTTCGAGCCCGTCGAGCCAGAGGTCGGCCGTGTCGCCGTGGAGCACCCACGCGTCGCCGGAGCGCTCGAGGAGCCCGGCGAACGGCGCGGAGACCGTGGCGCCGGCGGGAACGCGGAGGCTGACCGAGAGGGCGAGTGTCGCCGACGCGGCCGACCGGTCGATGGTCGCGCGGCTGAGGCGGTGCTCACCGAACCGGGTGAGCGCGTGGCCCTCCCTCGCGGCGATCGTGTCGAGCAGTTGTGCCTCGGCGTCGGGGTGCAGCCACGCGCCGTCGTCGAGCGCGTGGCTCGTCACCGAGAGGTCGGCGAGGTGTGCGGCGGAGCTGTCGAGCGCGACCATCCGTCCGCCACCGACGGCTGTCGCATCGGCACCGGCCGGCACCCCGGCGAGGCGCCACCGGATGAGCGCCTCCAGCTCGTCCGCGTCGAGGCGCCGTGCGAGGTCGAAGGCGAGCCACTCGTGGGCGCGGTTCTCGTCCGCGTAGAGGTTGTCGCCGTCGAGGGCGACCTGCTGCTCGCCACTGACGACGAGGACGGCGCCGCGGAGGACCACGAGCGGCCAGAGGGCGGCGAGGTCGGCGTCGTCGAGCGGGGCCTCGGCGGCGAACGCCTCGATCGTGTCGAGAACGGACAGCGGCGCATCCGGCACGTGGTGCAGGGCCGAGGCGACGGTCGCGGCGAGCTCGCCGACCAGCCAGCCGTTCGCCACGTCGCCGAAATCGATCACGCCGGGGCCGTCGCCGGCGGCGGTTCCGAGCACGATGTTGTCGTCCGTCACATCGCCGTGCACGGCCTGGCGTCGCAGCACCGCGCGCAGAGGCGCGAGCCGGGCGAGGGCGTCGTCGGTCGCCGCGCGGATCACCCTGCGCTGGGCCGGTGAGGCGACGTGGTCGAGGAGGAGGTCGACGACCTCGCCCGCGATCCGCGCATCCCACTGCGTGGTTCGTTCGAGCCCGGGATGTTCGAGCCCGGCGAGTCCGGCGGCGACGCGCCCGGCGAGCGTGCCGAGCGTGCGCAGTTGCTCGCTGGACGGCGCCGCGACGCCGGTGAGGGGCTCGCCGTCGAGATAGTGGAGCACGCGGGTGAGCAGCGTCTGCCCGCGCACGTCGACCGCCACGAGGTCGCTGCCGTCGAGCGCGGGGACGATGCCGGGGATGCGGACGCCCGAGCCGGCCAGGGCGACGAGAGCGGCGTTCTGCGCGTGCAGTTCGTCGGCCGAGAACACCGGGTTCGCGAGCTTGAGCACGAAACGTCCGGCGCCCGTGTCGATGCGGAAATTGCGGTCCTGCTGGCTGCCGAGCTCGACGATCTCGCCGCGCAGGCCGAAGAACTCGGCGGCGATGCGAACGGCGTCGTCCACGGTCACGTCGGGGCGGGGGAGCGACGGCTGGGCGAGGAAGTCGAAGGTGGACACGGGTGCTCCAGGGCTCGGCGGGCGTTCCGTCAGTTTAGTGAGTTCGGACGCCAGGACACGGGCGCTCGAGGGTGCCGTCGGGGAGCCGCGCTAACAGCCAATGCACGGGTGGCCGCGCGTAGCATCGACCCCGTGAAAACCTGGAGGACAGCACTCGTCGCGTTCGCGATCGACGTCGTTCTGGTCCTCGTCTTCGTGCTGGTCGGCCGCCGCAGTCACGGTGAAGCGGCCAGCGCTGCCGGCATCATCGACACCCTCTGGCCGTTCCTCGTCGGTCTGCTCTTCGGCTGGCTCGTGACGTTCGCGTGGCGTCGTCCGCTCGCGATCTTCTGGCCGGGCATCCCGATCTGGCTGATGACCGTGGCCGCAGGAATGCTGCTGCGCGTCGCAGCCGGACAGGGCGTCGAGCCCAGCTTCATCGTCGTGGCGACGGTCGTGCTCGGCGTGTTCCTCGTCGGCTGGCGGCTCGTCGCGCTGCCGATCGCGCGCCGTCGCCGCATCCCCCGCCGCGCGTAGCGCCGCCGCACGCGGCCCCCGCTTTGCGTGAGCGGTGCGAATTGTCGCTCAAACCGCCCGCGTGAGAGACATTCGGCACCTCTCGCACATTCGTCGTTGAACCAATCGGTTCAGTGTCGTATAGTGAACCACATGGTTCAGCAAGAAGAACTCGACCGGACGTTCGCCGCCCTGTCCGACGCCACCCGCCGCAGCATCCTGCGACGTCTCGGCGAGGGGCCGGCGACCATCGGCGAGCTGGCCGAGCCGTTCGGGATGACGCTCACCGGCCTCAAGAAGCACATTCAGGTTCTCGAGACGGCGGGCCTCGTCGTCAGCGAGAAGGTCGGGCGCTCGCGCACCTGCCGGCTCGGAGCCGACAAGCTCGACGACGCCCTGGCCTGGATCACCTTCTACCAGCGGTTGTGGGAGCGCAGGCTCGACGGCCTCGACGCGTACTTCACCCTTCAGAGAGGAACGGAACGATGAGAGAGCAGACAGAGACCGACGCACCGATCGAACTCCGGATGTCGCGGGTGCTGCCCGCAACGCCCGACGAGGTCTTCGACGCGTACACCGATGCGGAGAAGCAGAAGATCTGGTTCAGCATCCTCGACGAGGAGCCCGGCATCGTCGAGATCGACGTCGACCTGCGGGTCGGGGGACAGCAGACCGCGGTCTGGGGACCGAGTCGCGACCAGCTCTTCGTCGAGACGCAGACGTTCCGGGTGATCGACCGCCCGCACCGGCTCGTGACGACCTCGACCGGTCACGGCCCCGGCGGCAGCGACGCGATGACGACCGAGATCGACATCACCTTCGAGCCGCACGCCGAGGGGACTCTGATGACCGTCGTCCAGTCGGGGTTCCCTGTGCCCGAGGTGCGCGACTTCTTCGAGGGCACGGTCTGGCGCGGGGCGTTCGAACGCATCGCGGCCTACCTCGAGCGCGCCGCCGAGGGCTCCTGACGCCGCTCGTTACGCCGGGATCAGCGCCGTCGCGATCGTGAAGATCGCCAGGCCGGCCAGTGCGCCGACCACCGTTCCGTTGATCCGGATGAACTGCAGGTCCTTGCCCACCTGCAGCTCGATCTTCTCCGTGGTCTCGCGCGCATCCCAGGAGGTGACGGTGTCCGTGATCACTCCCGCGATGTCGTGGCGGTACGTGCTGACCAGGTGGGCGGCCGCATCCGTGACCCAGCCGTTCACCTTGGCGCCGAGCGCCGGGTCGGAGGCGAGCCGGCTCCCGGCGTCCACCAGCGCTGCCTCCGCTCGCTTCCGCAGCTCGCTGTCGGGGTCGGCGAGCGCGCCGAGCGCCGCGGTGCGCACGCCCTGCCAGACCGATTCGGCGAGCTCGCGCACCCGCGGATCGTCGAACGCGCGGCCCTTGGCCTGCTCGAGCTTCGCGATGGTCGCCGGATCGTTCTGCAGCCGCTCGACCAGCTCGCCCAGGTAGTCGTCGAGCGCGCGGCGCAGGGTGTGATCCGGGTCGTAGCGCACGGCCGCGACGAAGGTGCGGGCCTCGTGATAGGCGCGGTCGTCCACGACCCGCTTGGCGAACGACGGCACCCATCCCGGCAGCCGGTCGGAGACGGCGACACCGAAGGCCTCCGGGTTCGCCGCCAGCCACGCGTCCAGGCGGTCGAGTGCGAGGTCCACAGCCTCGTGATGGCCGCCCGAGCTCAGGATGCGCGCCCCAAGCCTCCCGATCGGCGGCCCCCATTCCGGGTCGATCAGGTGACGGCGCGCGATCGCCTCGATCGCGTCGCGCATGTCGTCATCGTCGAGCAGCGAGGCGATCCCCGTCAGCGCCGTCGACGCCTCCGTCACGAGCCGCCGCGCGTTCGCCGGGCGCGCGACCCACGACCCGACGCCCGCCGCGATGTCGATCGAGCGCAGCTTGCCCGTCACCACGTCATCGGCGAGGAAGTTCGTCTCGACGAACTCGCCCAGGCTCGCCCCGATCTCGTTCTTGCGGTTCGGGATGATCGCGGTGTGCGGGATGCGCAGCCCGAGCGGGTACCGGAACAACGCCGTGACCGCGAACCAGTCGGCGAGCGCGCCGACCATGCCGCCCTCAGCAGCGGCCCGCACGTAGCCGAGCCAGGGATACCGTCCCTGCAGGGCGAACGACACGGCGAAGACGACCGCCATCACGACCAGCAGCGCGGCAGCGATCGCCTTCATGCGGCGCAGCGCGATCCTGCGCTGCTCGTCGGCCGGCGAGAGCACGCGAAGCGTCGTCATCAGCGCACGATGTGGAGTTCGTGGCTGGTGTTGTTCAGCCGGTGCGCACCGTCGGCGGCCGCGACGACGATGTCTTCGATCCGCACGCCGAAGCGGCCGGGCAGGTAGATGCCCGGCTCGATCGAGAAGCACATCCCGGCCTGGATCGGCTGCTCCTCGCCCTCGACCATGTACGGCGGCTCGTGCGTGGTCATCCCGATCCCGTGCCCGACGCGGTGGATGAAGAACTCGCCGTACCCGGCGTCGGTGATCACGGCGCGCGCGGCGCGGTCGATCTCCTGGCAGGCGACGCCGACCGCGACCGCCTCGAACGCGGTCTGCTGCGCCCGCTTGACGATGTCGAACACCTCGTGCTCCTCGTCGGTCGGCTCGCCGACGTGCACGGTGCGCGTGGTGTCGGAGCCGTAGCCGTCGAGGAGACCGCCGAAATCGAGCACGACCATGTCGCCGTGCTCGATGGTGCGTTCCCCCGCTTCGTGATGCGGGTTCGCGCCGTTCGGCCCGCTGCCGACGACCGTGAAGTCGACTTGCTGATGCCCGTGTTCGCGCAGCAGCCGGTCGAGGTCGGCCGCCACCTCGTTCTCCGTGCGTCCCGCGAAACGCACGCCCAGGATGTCCTCGAACGTCGCGTCGGCCGCTGCTCCCGCCGCCGCGAGCCGGTCGATCTCGTCGGCGCCCTTGACCGCCCGCAGCATCGGCAGAGCGCGCGAGATCGACTCGAACCGGGCATCCGGCAGCTTCTGCTGCAAGCCGAGCAGGTGCATCGCCCAGGTCACGTCGGAGATCGCGTAACGGCCCTGAGGGTCAAGCAGCGCAGCCGTCGGCACGTACTCGTCGGTGCCGTCGGACCAGTCGACGAACCGGATGGCCCCGGCTGCACGCGTGTCGGCGGCGCTGCCGTGCTCGAGAGCGGGCACGATCATGGTCGGCTCGCCGTCGGCGGGCACGACGAGCAGCGTGATGCGCTCGGTCGTGGCGACCGGCAGGTAGTCGGCGAAGTAGGCGAGATCCGCCCCCGGTGCGATCAGGAGTCCGTCGAAGCCGGCCGCGCGGGCGTTCGCCGCCCCCTGCTCCAGACGTGCGGCGAACTGCTCCGACGTGATCTGCATCATCCGTACTCCTCTGTCTCGGGCGTTGCGTGGGGCTGGGCGTTGCGTGGGGTTGGGGCGGGCCGCGCGAGGCGTGCGGACGGTGCGGCCACGCGCGATCGTCTCAGTCGTCGATCGGTCCCAGCCAGGCGTTCGCGACCGTCGAATGCGCCGACTCGTCGTCGGACGGGTGGAAGATCCCGGCGAGCACGTCGCGGTACAGGCGGCCGAGCTCGTTGCCGGCGAAGTACGTGGAGCCGCCGGACACCCGGATGGCCTGGTCTACGACCTGGCGCGCCGTCTCGGTGGCGCGCACCTTGAGGCCGACGAGCTTCGGGAGCCACTGGCCGCCGTGATCCGCGAGGGCGTCGACGTCGTGGGCCAGCGCGTCGAGCTGCGGCAGCAGCGCATCCTGAGCGATCGCGGCGTCGGCGACCCGCCACCGGATGTCCGGATCGTTCGCGTAGCTGCGGCCGTCGTTCTTGAGGCTCGTGCGGCGGTGGGCGGCCGCGACCGCGAGCTCGAGAGCCCGCGCGCCGATCCCGGTGTAGACCGCGGCGAGCAGGATCTCGAAGTTCGCGAAGATGGCGAAGACGAGGGAGTCGGGATTGGGGCCGGGGTCGAGCCGGCGCACGATGCGGTCGGCGGGGGAGAGGGCGCCGTCGAGCACGGTGGTATTCGACTGGCTGGCGCGCATCCCGATCGTGTCCCAGTCCTCCTTAATCGTGAATCCGCCGGCGTCGCGGTCGACGAAGCCATAGACGATCTTGGGGGCGTCGGCGCTCGTCGTGTCGAGGCCCATGGTGCCCAGTCGCGTCCATCCGGGGGAGAGCGACGTGAAGATCTTGGTGCCGAAGTACCGGTACGAGCCGTCGGGCTCCGGCACCGCATCCGTCGTCGAGCCGAACAGCACGAGGTCGTTGCCGGCCTCGCTCAGGCCGAAAGCGAACACCTCGCCGGCGCCGGCCTCGCTCAGGAGGAAGTCGAGGGAGTCGTCGCCGCGGTCGTGGAGCACTTTGGCCACGCCTGTCCAGACCAGGTGCATGTTCACGGCGAGGGCGGTGGCGGGGGCCGCACCGGCGAGCCGGACCTGCTCCCTGGCGACCCGCTGCAGGCTGAGCCCGAGGCCGCCGTGCTCCTCGGGCACGAGTGCCTTCAGGTAGCCGGCCTGGGTGAGCTCCTCGAAGTCCTCGAGGAAGAAGGCGTTCTCGGCGTCGTACCCGGCCGCCCGCGAACGGATGCGGTCGAGCAGGTCATCGGTCAGGAGCGGGATGTGCTCGGTCACCCCGCCAGCCTAGCCAGTGCGATGCGCACGGGGCAGGCCGGCTGGGGAGACTCACGGGCGCAGCTGCGGTCGGTGATGCTGTCTGTTCGCTGCTGTCTGGTCGTCGCGTTACTGCGCGGTGTAGCCGCCGTCGACCAGGTGGTAGCTGCCGGTGATGAAGCTGGCGGCATCGGAGGCGAGGAAGGCGACGAGGGATGCGACCTCTTCCGGCTCGCCCAGACGACCGAGCGCGTGCTTGCCCTCGAGGAAGGCGAGGGCGTCGGCGGACATGTTCGCCTCGACCAGCGGGGTGCGGATGAAGCCGGGACCGACGGCGGTGACGCGCACCTTCTGGTCGGCGTACTCGAGCGCGGCGTTCTGCGTGAGGCCGAGGAGGGCGTGCTTGGCGGTGACGTAGGCCGACGAGTTCGCGAAACCGACGCTGCCGAGGATCGACGCCATGTTGACGATCGATCCGCCGCCGTTCGCGGCGATCGCGTCGAGCTGGGCGCGCAGCGAGTAGAAGACGGCGTTGAGGTTGATCTCGATGACCTTCCGCCAGCTGTCGAGCGAGTAGTCGCCGACCTTCGCCGCCTCGCCGCCGATCCCGGCGTTGTTCACCGCGATGCGCAGCGGGGCCAGCTCGTTGGCGCGCGCGACGCTCGCGACGGCGAACTCGGGGTCGGTCACATCGCCGATGAGGGATGCCGCGGTTCCGCCCGCGGCCTGGATCTCGGCGACGACGGCGTTCGCGTTCTTCTCGTTGAGGTCGGTGACGAGAACGGATGCGCCGCTCGCCGCCAGGGTGAGCGCGACGGCGCGCCCGATGCCCGAGCCGCCTCCGGTCACGATCGCGGACCGTTCGGCGACGTCGTACTGAGCCATGGGAAATCTCCTTTCAGATATCCGACACTTGTCGGATAACTCGATTGTACGATCGAAACATGGATGCGCGCCAACAGAAGACGATCACCCGGCTGCGGGCGGCCATCCTGGAGCTCGCGACGGCCGGCCCGGTCACCGACGTCACGGTCTCGAAGCTCGCACAGACGGCCGGTGTGCATCGCTCGACGGTCTACGTGTACGCCTCCTCTCCGGTCGAGCTGCTGCAGCAGGCGCTGCGCGGCGAGCTCGACGAACTCCGCACGCAGTACCTTGTCGATGTCGAGCCGGGCGACGCCGCTGCCGCGATCACCGGAGTGACACGCGCGGTGCTGCACCATGTCGACGACCACGACGCGATCTACCGGCGCGGTCTCGGGTCGGAGCCGGAGCCGGGCTCGGCGAGCCTGCACGCGCTGCTCAGCGAGCACTTCCAGGGGTCGATCGACCTGCTGCTCGAGCAGCACAGCGTGTCGGTTCCGGCGGCCGACGAGACGGAACGGCGGATGATCGGGCGGTACCTCGCCGACGGGATCATCGGAGCCATCGACGTGTGGCTCACGACGCCGCGCCCCCGAGACGCGGACGCACTGCTCGGCGTCCTGTCGCGGCTCACCCCGTCGTGGTGGCCGGATGGGTCGCGCGCCGGATCGGGAACGCATGCCGCGTCAGGAACGCGCGCTGCGTCAGGAACGCGCGCTGCGTCCGGAACGCGCGCTGCGTCCGGACGGCGCGCGGACTCGGGAGAATAGGCGCATGGGCCGGATCAGGAACACGCTCGACCGGGTGTTCCGCCGTGCACCGCTCCTCCATATCGCGGGTGACGAGGGCGACGGACCGGTCGTCGTGCTGGTGCACGGGATCGCCTCCTCGTCGGTGACGTTCCAGAACCTCGTGCCTCTGCTCGAACCGAACCACCGCGTGATCTCGATCGACATCCTGGGATTCGGCCGTTCGCCCGCGCCTGCGGACGCCGCGTACACGCTCGAGGAGCACGTGGCGGCGATCCACGCGACCATCCGGTCGCTGCGCCTGCGGCAGCCTTTCGTGCTGGTCGGCCACTCGCTCGGGAGCCTGATCGTCGCTCGGTATGCGGCCGAGCATCCGGGTGCGCTCTCGCGGCTCGTGCTCGTCGGGCCGCCGATCTACGGAACGCCGGCCGAGATCGGCGACCGCCGCGTGCGCAACCGGGTGAGTGCCTACCTGCGTGCCTACGAGTACCTGCGCGGGCACAAGGAGTTCACGATCGCCAATGCCGGGATGCTCGCCCGCCTGCTGCCGATCAAGGGCGTGTTCGAGATCACCGAGAAGAACTGGACGCCCTTCGTGCGCTCCCTCGAGAACTGCATCGAGTCGCAGACGGTGGTGAGCGATCTCGCTCGGGCGCGCATCCCGGTGCAGGTGGTCTACGGAACGCTCGACGCCTTCATCGCGCCGGGGAGTCTCGCGGTGATCGAGGCGATGCGGCACGTGACCATGCACCGCGTCGAGGCGAACGACCACATCATCCGCAAGCGCATGGCGCGCGTCGTCGCCGCCGCCTGCGGCTGACCGCCCGCCCCCGCCCCCGCCCTGCCCCGCCCCGCCCCGCCCCTTTTTCGTTGAGGGGTGGCGAATGCGTCTAAACACGCCGAAGGAAGCTGCGTTTGCCACCCCTCAACGAAAGGTGCGCCGCGCCTCAATGAAAGGCGCCCCTCCAGGGAGGGCCCCGAGGTCGGCGGCTACGCCGGGCGGATGCTCGCTGCGGCGGCGAGGTAGGCGTCGGCGTCGAAGTCGCTGAACAGGGTCGACTGGGTCACGTAGCCCTGCACGACGCCCACGTACAGCCCCGCATACCGCTCGGCGAGGTCCGCCGCTTCGCCGCGGGGGAGGGTGAGCGACGATTCGTACCATTCGGTGAGGTAGTCGACCAGCATCGCGCGCACGCGCCCGCCGATCGAGTCGGTCAGCGACCGTAGCCCCGGATTGAGGGCGACCTGGCCCCAGACCTGCACGAGCAGGGAGAGGTCTCCGATCTGCGACTGGAGTCCGCGGACCAGCAAGGCGATGATCTCGCCGGGGGTCGGGATCGGGTCGTGCCGCCGGGCCTCGGCCACCTCGAGGAACCGCGCGTCGAGCACCTCGGAGATCGCGAGCTGCACGAGTTCGTCTTTGCTCTTGTAGTGCCCGTAGATGGCACCGGCCGACAGCCCCGATTCGGCGATGATGTCGGCCATCGACGTCGCCTGGAAGCCGGTGCGCGCGAAGCAGCGGAGGGCGGCCTGGGCGATCTCGTGACGACGGGATTCCCGATGGGCGTCGGAGACTTTCGGCATGACTTGACAGTATCCGATCGCGGACTCAGAATAAAGAACGAACATTCTTTTTCTTTGAGGAGGCACGATCGTGTCCACGTCAGACCCGCGCACCCCGCGCATCCCGCACACGCCCTGGGGCCGCGCGATCGCGCTCGCCGTCGGGGCGGCCGCCATCGTGGCCGTGGTCCTCCTGGCCTTCGTCTGGCCGACCATCACCTCCACCGTCAAAGACGTGCCCATCGCTGTCGCGGGCCCGAGCGCGCAGGTGACGGCCGTCGAGGCATCCCTCGACAAAGCGGCCTCCGGCGCGTTCGACGTCACCCGCGTCGACTCGAGGGCCGCCGCGGTCGACCTCATCAAGACGCGCGACGTCTACGGTGCGATCATCCTGGGCGAGAAGCCGGAGGTGCTCACGGCGTCGGCCAACGGCGTCGCGGTCAGCCAGATCCTCGACCAGATCGCCGGTCAGCTGCAGACGCAGGCCAACGCGCAGGCGGCGGCCGCCGTGCAGCAGGCGATCGCGGCCGGTCGGGCGCCGGCGGGAACCGTGGCGCCGACGATCACGGTGACCGTGACGGATGTGGTCCCGCTCGCCTCCACCGACGCCCGCGGGCTCGGGTTGACGGCAGCGTCGTTCCCGCTCGTGCTCGGCGGCCTGCTCGGCGGCATCCTGATCTCGATCCTGGTGGCCGGCAGCTGGCGGCGCCTCGCCGCGGTCACGACCTACGCGGTGGCCGGCGGACTCGGGATCGTCGGCATCATGCAGGGCTGGTTCGGCATCCTCCAGGGGAACTTCTGGATCAACGCGCTCGCGGTCGGGCTGGCGATGTTCGCGACGGCATCGTTCATCGTCGGGATGAACGCGCTGATCGGCCGCGCCGGCATCGCCGTCGGCGGCGTGCTGACGATGCTCGTCGGTAACCCGCTGTCGGCCGCGACCCAGCCGCTGCAGTTCATGGTGGCGCCGTGGGGTGCGATCGGGCAGTGGTTCGTTCCGGGGGCGTCGGCCACGCTCGTGCGGGATCTCTCGTATTTCCCGGATGCGGACACGCTGTTCCCCTGGCTGGTGCTGCTGGCGTGGAGCGCCGTGGGCGTCGTCGGGATGATCGCCGGCCACTTCCGCAACCAGGTCGTCGTCGAGGCCGCGGTCGAGGAGTCGCTGCCCGCGTCGGCGGCCACTGAGGACGCCGCCGACCGCATCCCGCAGCCGGCCTGACCCGCGCGCCATCCGGGTTACGCTCGCCGTATGCAACAGCGAACACTCGGACGGACCGGCCGCGAGGTCTCCGTCATCGGACTCGGAACCTGGCAGCTCGGCGCGGACTGGGGCGAGGTGAGCGAAGCGGACGCACTGGCCGTCCTCGACGCGGCGGTCGCCTCCGGCGTGACCTTCTTCGACACGGCGGACGTCTACGGCGACGGACGCAGCGAGCAGATCATCGGCACGTATCTGTCCGCGCATCCGGATGCTCCGCTCACCGTCGCCACGAAGATGGGCCGCCGCGAGGCGCAGGACCCCGCGAACTTCACACTGGCGAAGTTCCGCGAGTGGACGGACCGCTCGCGCGCCAACCTCGGAGTGGACACGCTCGATCTCGTGCAGCTGCACTGCCCGCCGACGCCGGTCTTCTCGAACGACGCGGTCTACGATGCGCTGGACACGCTGGTCGCCGACGGCGCGATCGCCGCCTACGGGGTCAGTGTCGAGACGTGCGACGAGGCGCTCGCTGCCATCGCCCGGCCCGGGACCGCCACGGTGCAGATCATCCTCAACGCGTTCCGGCTCAAGCCGATCGATCGAGTGCTGCCCGCGGCGCGCGAGGCGGGCGTCGGCATCATCGCCCGCGTTCCTCTCGCATCGGGACTGCTGACGGGCACGTACAGGGCCGACACGACTTTCGCGCCCGACGACCACCGCACGTACAACCGGCACGGTGAGGCGTTCGACGTGGGCGAGACGTTCTCCGGCGTCGACTTCGAGGAGGGCGTCGCCGCCGCCCGCGAGTTCGCCGCCCTGGTGCCCGAGGGCCTCACTCCGGCTCAGGCCGCGCTCGCCTGGGTCGCCCAGCAGGATGGCGTCTCGTCCGTCATCCCGGGCGCCCGGTCCGTCGAGCAGGCGCGCGCCAACGCCGTCGCCGGCTCCGCCGCCCCGCTCGGCGATGCCTTCCTCTCCGGCGTCCGCGACATCTACGACCGCCGCCTGCGCGCCGCCATCCACCCCCGCTGGTAGCCGGCCCCCGGTTTTCATTTCGTTGAGGGGCGGCAAATCGGCCTAAACACGCCGGATGACCCGCTATTCGACACCCCTCAACGAGCAGGGCCGCCGCTGATCAGAGGGTGAAAGTGGCCGCCCGGGCACGCCGGATACGGCCGATCAGCGCTACCGGCGACGGGACCAGGTCGTCGATGGTCACGCGGATCATCCGCCACCCGAGGTCCTCGAGTCGATCATGTCGTGTGATGTCCTTGCGCCAGATCGACCGATCGCTTCGATGCAGGTCGCCTTCGTACTCGATCGCGATACGGTGCACGGGATAGGCGAGGTCGACGCGAGCGACGAATTCGTCTTGCGAATCGTGGATGGCGAACTGAATGCTCGGCTCGGGAAGCGCCGCATCGACGATCGCCAGCCGGAGGGCCGTCTCCTGGGGAGACTCGACGCCGACGCGAACCAGCTCGAGAGCCTCCCGTGCCTTTCGAACCCCACGCGCCCGCGGGGTTGAAGCGATTCGTGTGAGTTCGTCGATCGTGCAGAGCGGATGGATGCCCGACACCATTGCGTCCGCCATTGTCACCAGCTCCTCGCGGTTGAGCCTGGGCGCGAGGTCCAGCCAGGTGAGCGGTGGCGCGATGGCCGTCACGCCGTGGCGGTCGACCGTGTCGAGTCGATTGCGGGTGTGGCCGATGACGCCTGCACCCTGCCGGCCGCGAGCAGCCCCGGCCACAGTCACGTGCACGGGTTCGCCGTCGCGGTACCGGAGTCGCGCGGGCAGCGGCACGCCGAACAGCTCGGCCGCGGTCGAATGGCTGAACGCATCGAGCCGGCCGAGCGCGGCGTAGGCCCGGCACGTTTCGAGCAGAAGCGGATTCACGCCCCCGTCGAAATCGTCAGTGCTGCGCGTGACGACCACGGGCCGCCGCACCCCGTGGAATGGCCGGGCGAGATCGTCGGACGAGAGGCGGGTATGCGCGATTCCGCGATCACGCGCCTCGGACACCGAGAACGGTCGATCGGCGAATTCGGAGGGGAGCGGAACGAGTCGCGGCATCCACCCACCCTGTCGAATCGGCTCGGTTCGCGCTGAAGTTATCCACAGGGCCGGCGTTGAGGGGTGGCGAATACGTGGCCTCTCGGCGTGTTTAGGCCGATTTGCCACCCCTCAACGAAACGAAAAGAAGATCAGGAGGGCTGGACGGGGACGGGCTCGGTGTCGGGGATGGGGCTCGCGTCGCGGCCGCGCAGGTCGGGGTGGATGCGCCAGGCGAGGGCGGGCACGATGAAGCCGACCAGCGCGAAGGCGCCGGCGACCCAGAAGGCGCCGATGGCGCCGTTGCCGTCGATGAGGAACCCGGCGAGCGCGGAGCCCAGTGCGGCGCCGATCAGCTGCCCGGTGCCCACCCACCCGTACGCCTCGGCCGTGTCGCTGAACTTCACGCTCGCCGACACGATCGCGAACAGCACAGCGAGGGCGGGGGCGATGCCGAGGCCCGCGATGATCAGCGTGAGCGAGAGTCCCCACCACGACCAGAGCATGAACGTCGAGATCACGACGCCCACGAACACGATGAACATGCGCCGCGCCGTCGCCCACGGACCGATCGGCACGTGCCCGAAGGCGAGGCCGCCGATGAGTGAACCCAGCGACCAGATCGCGAGCACGATCCCCGCGAACGGCGACCCCTCGCCGAAGTTCGCGACGACGCCCGCCTCGATGGCCGCGCACGAGCCGATCAGCAGGAAGCCGACGACGGTGGCGAGCAGCACGGGCGGACGGGCGAGGACTACGCCGAACCGGCGTTTGCTCCGCGGGATGCGCACCCGTCCGACCTCCGGCGACGCGATGAACCAGAAGCCGCCGAGCACCATGATGGCCACCGACATCAGGATGCCCTGCACGGTGCCGATCTGCGTGGAGACGAACGTGATGGCCACCGGGCCGGCGATCCAGATGATCTCCTGCGCCGACGCGTCGAGCGAGAACAGCGGCGTGAGCTGCCGCGAGTTGACCATCTTGGGGTAGATCGTGCGCACCGCGGGCTGGATGGGCGGCATGCTGAGCCCGGCGAAGAAAGCGATCGCCATCGTCCAGGGGATGGGGAGCACGAACAGGCCGATTGCAGCGACCGCGGCCGCGCAGAACGCCAGAGTCGTCCACAGGACCGTGCGCATCCCGAGGACGCCCATCAGCCGGCTGGTCATCGGACCGGCGATGGCCTGCCCGATGCTCATCGCGCCGAGCACGAGGCCGGCGGCGCCGTAGGAGTGATGGATGTGCTCGATGTGCAGCAGGAACGCCAGCGAGAGCATGCCGAACGGGAAGCGGGCCGTGAGCTGGGCAGCGATGATCCGCGCGACGCCTGGCGTCTTCAGAAGGCTGGAATAGGAGCTCACGGGATGCACAGTCTATCGGTAGGGACCCGCTCGGGAAGGGGCGGAGGAGGGCGTCGGTGCCCTGTGGAAAAGTGGACAAGTTATACACATCTGTGGATGACACGCCCACTAGATATAGGGTTCGAGAAATGTCGGACCCCCGCTATATAGTGGTCACACGCCGAAAGCCGCGAGGGTCCTCGAAGGCCATTCTGTGGGCATTCCACCCCCGGTTTTCTGCGCCGACAAGGGGTTTTCCGCGGGCTGCGCCCGCTGTCCGCACGACGGACGAAGCAGGCATCGCCGTTCAGCGAGAACGGCACGTTGAGAGGGAGAGAAAGTGGCAATCACTGTTGTGAAGCGAAACGGCGAGCGGGAGCCGTACGACGCGAACAAGATCAATCTGGCGATCGAGCACGCCGCCGAGGGTCTTGACGACAACATCACCTGGGTCACCCAGATCGCGAGCGAGCTCGAGCTGACGCTGTTCGACGGCATCACCACCCAGCAGCTCGACGAGGCCGTCATCCAGGTCGCCCTCCAGAACGTGAAGGACGACCCCGCGTTCGACACCGTGGCGGCGCGCCTCCTGCTCAAGACGATCTACAAGCGCGTGCTCGGCGACTACGAGAGCGCCGACGAGCTCGCCTCCCTGCACGCCGGCCACTTCCGCGGCTATATCGAGCGCGGCGTCTCCGAGACGCTCCTCGACTCCCGCTTCACGCAGCTCTTCGACCTCGACCGGCTCGCCGCCTCCCTCGAGCCGTCGCGCGACGAGCTGCTCAAGTACATCGGTGTCGTGACCCTCAACAACCGCTACGGCATCAAGGCGCGCAACGGCGAGACCCTCGAGGTGCCGCAGTACTTCTGGATGCGCATCGCCATGGGCCTGTCGCTCAACGAGGCCGACCCCACCACGCACGCCCTCGAGTTCTACACCAAGATGTCGAAGCTCGAGTACCTCGCCGCCGGCTCGACGCTGGTGAACGCGGGTACCGCGTACCCGCAGCTCTCCAACTGCTTCGTCATGGAGATGCAGGACGACATCGAGCACATCGCCAAGAGCGTGCGCGACGTCATGTGGCTCACCAAGGGCACCGGCGGCATCGGCCTCTCGGTCACCAAGCTGCGCGCCCAGGGCTCGCCCATTCGCTCCAACAACACCACGTCGACCGGTCCGATCCCCTTCATGCACACGATCGACTCGGTGCTGCGCGCGGTCAGCCGCGGCGGCAAGAAGTTCGGCGCCCTGTGCTTCTACATGGAGAACTGGCACATGGACTTCCCGGAGTTCCTCGACCTCCGTCAGAACTCCGGCGACCCGTACCGCCGCACCCGCACCGCCAACACCGCGGTCTGGATCAGCGACGAGTTCATGAAGCGCGTGCAGAACGACCAGGACTGGTACCTGTTCGACCCGCTGGAGGTCGCCGACCTCAACGAGCTCTACGGCCAGGCGTTCTCCGAGCGCTACGCCTTCTACGTGGCTGAGGCCGAGGCCGGCCGCCTGCGCATGTTCAAGAAGATCAGCGCGCGCTCGCAGTTCAAAGACATCCTGATGAGCCTCCAGACCACCAGCCACCCGTGGCTGACCTGGAAGGACACGATCAACAACCGTGCCCTCAACAACAACACCGGAACCATCCACCTGTCGAACCTCTGCACCGAGATCACCCTCCCGCAGGACCGTGACAACGTGTCGGTCTGCAACCTGGCCTCCATCAACCTGTCGCGTCACCTCGTCGACGGAAAGATGGACTGGGCACGCATCGAGGAGAGTGCCCGCAGCGCCGTCCGCCAGCTCGACAACCTGATCGACATCACGATCTCGAGCGTCGACGAGGCCGACTTCTCCAACCAGCAGAACCGTGCGATCGGTCTCGGCGTCATGGGCTTCACCGACATCGTCGAGAAGCTCGGCTTCAGCTACGAGAGCGAAGAGGCCTACGACCTGATCGACGAGATCATGGAGCACGTCTCCTACGCCGCCATCGACGAGAGCGCCGACCTGGCCCAGGAGCGCGGGGCGTACCCGAACTTCGACGGCTCGCGCTGGTCGCAGGGCCTCGTGCCGTTCGACTCCATCGCGCTCACCGAGCAGGACCGCGGCGTGCCGATCAAGGTCAACCGCACCACCCGTCTCGACTGGGACGCTCTGCGCGCCAAGGTCAAGGGCGGCATGCGCAACGCGACGCTGATGGCGATCGCGCCCACCGCATCCATCGGTCTCGTCGCCGGCACCACGCCCGGTTTCGACCCGCAGTTCTCGCAGATCTTCAGCCGCTCCACCTCGTCGGGCAAGTTCCTCGAGGTCAACCGCAACCTCGTCGAGGCGCTGCAGGCCGACGGCCTGTGGGAGACCACCCGCGAGTCGATCCTGCGCTCGCAGGGCGACATCCAGGGCATCGCCGAGATCCCGGATGCCATCAAGGCCACGTACAAGACGAGCTTCCAGCTCTCGCCGTACGCGTTCCTCGAGGTCGCGGCCCGCGCCCAGAAGTGGATCGACCAGGCGATCAGCCGCAACATGTACCTCGAGACGCGCGACATCGGCGACATGATGGACATCTACTTCGCCGCCTGGGAGCGTGGCGTCAAGACCACGTACTACCTGCACATGAAGCCGCGTCACCAGGCCGAGCAGTCGACCGTCAAGGTCAACAAGGCCGAGGAGATCTCGGGTGCCCGCAAGGGCTTCGCCACCGTCGGCGCCGCTGCTCCCGCTCCCGCGGCCGCCGAGAAGACGGAGGCTCCGGCCCCCGCACGCCGTGGCTTCGGTTTCGGAGGACTTTCGAACGGTGGTGAGAAGTAATGAGCAACACCGCGAAGATCGAGGAGTACTACGTGCCCATCGACCCGATGGACGACCTGCAGTGCGAGTCGTGCCAGTAGACCAGAACCAGCACTGAAGAAACAGGAGAACGAATCACCATGGGGATTCTGGGAACGGGAATCGAAGAGGGCCTGCTGCTGAAGCCGGTCACATACAAGTGGGCGATGGATCTGTACGACCAGGCCGTCGCGAACACGTGGTTCCCCAATGAGATCCAGCTCGGCGAAGACATCGCCGACTTCAAGAAGATGACGGACGAAGAGCGCCACGCCATCACCTTCCTGATGAGCTACTTCAATCCGAACGAACTGCTGGTGAACAAGGCACTCGCGTTCGGTGTCTACCCGTATCTGCAGGCGGCCGAGGCGCACCTCTACCTCGCCAAGCAGATGTGGGAGGAAGCGAACCACTGCATGTCGTTCGAGTACGTCCTCGAGACGTTCCCGATCGACCGCGAGCAGGCCTACAACTCCCACGTCGACGTTCCGTCGATGGCCCGCAAGGAGGAGTTCGAGGTCACGTTCATCAAGCGGATGACGGAGCAGACGCTCGACATCACGACGACCGAGGGCAAGCAGGACTTCATCCGCAACCTCGTCGCGTACAACGTGATCCTCGAGGGCATCTGGTTCTACTCGGGCTTCATGGTGGCGCTGTCGTTCCGCCAGCGCAATCTGCTGCGCAACTTCGGCTCGCTGATCGACTGGGTGGTGCGCG
The DNA here is from genome assembly GCF_027921845.1 of Leifsonia poae. Lineage (GTDB taxonomy): Bacteria > Actinomycetota > Actinomycetes > Actinomycetales > Microbacteriaceae > Leifsonia > Leifsonia poae. Next base: position 251,032 of record NZ_BSEN01000001.1, on the reverse strand, counting down.
ACGAGTCGCTGCACCTCAAGTTCGGCATCAACCTGATCCTCACGGTGCTGGAGGAGAACCCTGACCTGCAGACGCCGGAGTTCGCCGACGAGATCCGCCAGATGATCCTCGACGCCGTCGAGATGGAGGAGCAGTACAACCGCGACCTCCTGCCCGGTGGCATCCTCGGCCTGAACGCGAACTACATCAACCAGTACGTGAAGTACCTGGCCGACCGCCGCCTCGAGGAGCTCGGCTTCGAGCCCGAGTACAAGGTCGCGAACCCGGCCAAGTGGATGGCGACCGCCAACGACACCCTCGAGCTCGTGAACTTCTTCGAGTCGACGAACACGTCGTACGAGTCGAACGCGAAGGCGTCCACCGGTCACTGACCGACTGCAGCACTGAACCGACGGCCCCGTTCCGCCGCCATCCACCCGGATGAGCGACGGACGGGGCCGTCGTCGTGCGGCAACTGCCGGGCGCGCGCCCGAACTGCGAGGATGGATGCGTGACCCCGCTGATCGACGCCCACGAACTCGCAACCGCCCTCGATTCGCCGACACCGCCACGTGTGCTCGATGTGCGCTGGAAGCTCGGCGGCCCGCCCGGACGTGGCGAGTTCGAGCGCGGCCACATTCCCACCGCGGTATACGTCGACCTCGACACCGAACTCGCCGGACACGGAGCGCCCACCGATGGTCGGCATCCGCTGCCGGAGCCGGACGCGTTCCAGGCGTCGGCGCGATCGTGGGGGCTGAACGACGGCGACGCCGTCGTGGTCTACGACGACGTCTCCGGCACCTCGGCCGCCCGCCTCTGGTGGCTGCTGCGCTACTCCGGCTTCGGCGACGTGCGGGTGCTCGACGGCGGACTCACGGCCTGGCGCGAGACCGGAGGAGCGCTGGAGACCGGTCCCCGTGCAGCCGAACCCGGACACGTGACGCTGACGCCCGGCGCGGCGCCGACCATCGACGCCGATGAGGCTGCAGCCCTCGCCGCCGAAGGGATCCTGCTCGATGCCCGTGCCGCCGAGCGGTTCCGCGGCGAGGTCGAACCCGTGGACCCGCAGGCCGGCCACATCCCGGGGGCCGTCAGCGCCCCCACCACCGCCAACCTCGGTCCGGACGGCCGGATGCTGCCGCCGCAGCAGCTCGCCGACCGCTTCGCCGCACTCGGGATCGAGGCCGGCGCCACCGTCGGCGTCTACTGCGGCTCCGGCGTGACCGCCGCGCACGAAGTGCTCGCCCTCGAGCTGGCCGGCGTCCGCGCCTCCCTCTACCCGGGCTCCTGGTCCGCCTGGTCGAACGACCCTGCCCGCCCCGTCGCCACCGGCGCCTGACCGCACCCGCCCCGCCCCGCCCATTGCCTGGGCGCCTGGGCACCCGGGCGCAGCGTAATAGTGGGCAACAGGTGAGACGCGGCGTGGGCGGCGCGCCTATCGTCTATCCATGACCGCAATCGACCTGCGCCCGACCGGAGCGCCGAGCGTGCCCACGGGCGAGGTGGGCCCGACCGACGAGGTGTACGACTCGGTCGCCGCCCTCGTCGGCAATACGCCGATCGTCGAGCTGAACGCGCTCACGGCCGGCCTGGGCTCGCGCGTGCTCGTCAAGCTCGAGGGGCGCAACCCGGGCGGCTCGTCCAAGGACCGCATCGCCTTGAACATGATCCGCACCGCCGAGGCCTCCGGCGTGCTCGCCCCCGGCGGCACCATCGTGGAAGCGACCTCCGGCAACACCGGCATCGGCCTCGCCCTGATCGGCCGCCTCACCGGGCATCCCGTCGTCATCGTGCACAGCTCCGACATCTCGGCCGAGAAGCGCACCGTGCTCGCCGCCTACGGCGCCCGTCTCGTCGAGGCCGACTGGGAGGCCGATCCGAGCGATCCTGCCAACCCGCGCGCGGTCGCCGACCGCATCGCGGCCGAGACGCCCGGATCGTGGCGCTCGTCGCAGTTCGCGAACACCGCCAATCCGGATGCGCACTACCAGGGCACCGGGCCGGAGATCTGGCGGCAGACGGCCGGCCGCGTGACCCACTTCGTCGCCTCGATCGGAACGGGCGGCACCGTCAGCGGCGCCGGGCGCTTCCTCAAGGACGTGAGCGCCGGCGAGGTGCGGGTGATCGGCGCGAATCCGGTCGGCTCCACCTACGGCGACGGCGCGGCCGGACGCATCATCGTGGACGGCGTCGGGTCGGCGTGGCCGCGGGATTACTGGCCCGAGACCTTCGACCGCGCGATCCTCGACGCGGTGCGCACCGTCGACGACCGGGAGGTGTACAACACCGTTCGCCGGCTCGCCGCCGAGGAGGCGCTGCTGCTCGGTCCCTCCTCCGGGCTGGCGATCGCCGTCGCCCTGCAGGTCGCCCGCGACGCCGCGCCCGGGTCGGTCGTCGTCGCCATCGCGCCCGACGGCGGTGTCAACTACCTCACCAAGGCCTATGATCCCCAGTGGCTGGCCGACGCCGGCCTCGGCGACTGAGCCGCACGCACAGCGCGAACCACAACAGCACGCACAGCACGCCACAACAGCACCGCACGCACAACGCAGAGAGTTCACATGAGTCTTCTCCACTTCGGTTGGTTCCTCGGCGCCGGGTTCGGCGTGCAGGGCTGGGGCGACCCCAGCTACGGCATCGGCTACGACTGGAAGCAACCGCAGGTGTACCAGGACGCCGCGCGCCAGTTCGAGGCGAGCGGCTTCGACCTCTTCATCATCGAAGACGGCGTCGCAGTTCCGGACACCTACGGTGGAACGGCCGAGGTCAACCTCGCCGCCGCGCGATTCGTGCCGAAGCACGACCCCCTCCCGCTCGTGCCCTACCTGCTCGGCGCGACCACCGACCTCGGCATCGTGCCGACCCTCAGCGCCAGTTTCTACGAGCCGTTCACCGCGGCGCGGCTGCTGTCGACCCTGCAGCACTTCGCGAACGGCCGGCTCGGCTTCAACGTCGTCACCAGCGGCTCCGACCTCGCCGCCCAGAACTACGGACTCGACAAACAGGTGGAGCACGATCTGCGCTACGACCGCGCCGACGAGTGGGTGGATGTCGTGCGACAGCTCTGGCGCAGCTGGGACCACGACGCCATCATCGAGGACACCGCGAACGGCGTCTACGCCGACTTCACCAAGGTGCGGACGATCGACCACGACGGCCGGTTCTTCCGCGTCCGCGGGCCGCTCAACACCGCCCCGGCCGCGGAGGAGCCCGTCATGGTGCAGGCCGGAGCCTCCGGGCGCGGCCGCGACTTCGCCGGCAAGAACTCCGACGTCATCCTGGCCCTCGCATCGACGGCCGACCGGATGCGCGAGTACCGCGACTCCATCCGCCAGGTCGCGCTCGCCAACGGCCGCAATCCGGATGACGTGAAGGTGCTGTTCGTCGTGAATCCCATCGTCACCGCGAACGCCGAGGAGACCGCCACCGTGAAGGCGGCCCGCGCCGAGCTCACGCAGGGCGCGATCGACGAGCAGCTGCAGTCCATCTCCTACCTGAGCGGCGTCGACTTCAAGCAGTTCGATCTCGACGCGCCGCTGCCCGAACTGACCACGAATGCGAATCAGGGCACCCTCGATAACTTCGTGAAGTCGGCGCCGGAGGGATCGACCCTGCGCGAGATCCTGCAGGTGCGGGCGCGCAAAGACGGCCTGGCGATCGTCGGGACGGCCGACGAGATCGCCGATCACCTCGGCGAGCTGGGGGAGGCGGTCGGAGGCGACGGCTTCCTGTTCACCGGGCAGGTGCATCCGGCGAATGTGCACCGAACGCTCGACACGCTCGTGCCCGCGTTGCGGCGGCGGGGGCTGATCCGCACCGGGTTCAGCGGAGCGGGGCTCCGCCAGAACCTCCTGGAGTTCTGATGTCCGGGCCGAGGGACGTCGTGCTCGGCACGGCACGTCCCCAGCCGTCGGAGGTGGTGGCGATCGCCGACGGGGCCCGGGTGGTGCTGGCACCGGCGGCGCTCGACCTGCTGGCGGCATCCCGTGCTGTCGTCGACCGCGCGATCGAGGCGGGCGAGCCCGTGTACGGCCTCAATCGGCGATTGGGGGCCGGGCGGGACACCGCCATCGACCCCGCCGAGTTCGACGCGTTCCAGCGGCGCACGATCCGGAACCATCGCGGGGGCGTCGGCGAGCCGCTCTCCCGTCGCGAGGCGCGCGCTGTCGTCGCGGCCCGGCTCGTCGGCTTCACCCGCGGCGGCGCCGGAGTGCGTCCCGAACTGGCCGCGGCCTACGCCGCCATCCTGAACGCGGATGTCGTGCCGCTCATCCCGAAGCGCGGCTCCGTCGGGGCCGCCGACCTCACGGCGCTCGCGGAGGTCGCGGCCGTGGTGACCGGCGACGGCACGGTGCTGGAGGCGGAGGGTGGCGAGCTCGCCGCCGCCGATGCGCTCGCCGCCGCCGGACTCACACCGCTCGCCCTGGCGCCCCACGAAGCGCTCGCCGCCCTGAGCGCGAACGCGTACAGCGTCGGCGTGGGATCCCTGGCCGCCGTCGAGGCGGACAGGCTCACCCTCGCCGCCGACCGGGCCGTCGCCCTGTCGCTCGAGGCCGTCGGCTCCGCGGGACCGGCCGGCAATCCGGGAGCCTTCAGCGAGCTCGTGGCCGATGCGCGCGGCGGCGAGGGACAGCAGGCCTCCGCCGCAGCCGTGCGGAGCCTCCTCTCCGGGAGCGCGCTGTACGCCGCCGACCGGGTCATGACGGTGCAGGATCCGCTCTCGTTCCGCACCGCCTCCCAGCTGCACGGCGCCCTGCAGCAGAGCGTGCGGCGGCTGCACGACGAGCTCGTCGTCGAGCTCGCGGCCCGGTCGGAGAACCCGGTGGCGGATGTCGCGAGCGGGCGTCTCGTCTCCGGCGGCAACTTCCAGGCCCTCCCGCTGGCGCTCGACTTCGAATCGCTGCGGGTCGCACTGGCGCACGTCGCCGCCGCCTCGGAGCGTCGCTCCGCCGCGCTCTCCCTCGCACTCGCCCCGGCCCGCGCCGACGGCCGCACCCGCGTTCCCGGTCTCGTGCTCTACGCAGCCGCGGCCGATGCCGCCGAGCTGCGCCAGCTCGCCGCTCCGGTGACGCTGGGCAGCACGACTCTCTCCGGCGTCGAGGACCACGCCTCGCTGGCGCCGCTCGCCCTGCAGACCCTGCAGCGATCCCTCGAGCTGACGCGTGAGGTGCTCGCCATCGAGGCCCTGCACGCGTCCGATCTGCTGCATGCCGGCGGGTCGGTGCCGGCCGGGCACGGAACGGGTCCCCTCGCCGCGGCCGTCGATGAGGTCATCGGCTCGGGCGTTCCGGCGCGCGAGCTCGTGACCCGCGCAGCGGACGCACTCTTCGCCGACCCCCGGTGAGAACCGGCCGCTACAGCGCCTTGTCGAACGACAGGTACGAGACCGCTTCCCAGTCGCCGTCGAGATCGAAGCGCGGCGTGTAGCCGAGCGAGAGGTACAGGGCAACGGCCTCCGGCTGCCGAGCGCCGGTCGTGAGCACGACAGTCCTCACGCCCCGGCGGCGCGCTTCGTCTTCGAGCTCGCTCATCACGCGGCGGGCGAGCCCGCGACGGCGGAAGCCGGAGTGTGTCCAGACCCGCTTGACCTCGACCGTCTCGTCGTCCTCCCGCATGAAGGCGCCGCCGGCGACCGGCGCGCCCTCGGAGAGCAGCAGGATGAACGTGCCGCCCTGTTCCGCGCTGAAGACCTCGGCCGGGTACCGGGAGAGCTCGGCCGACGACGGGATGCCGTCGTTGAGGCCGTAGCGCTCGTCGTATTCGCGCGACAGCTCCTCCACCAGCGGGCGGGCCAGCGGGTCATCCTGACTCGTGACGAGCACGGTGACGGAGGCGGCGAAATCGGTCGGGGGAACGCTCACCATCCGACGATATCCCGAACCGCCCGGGGCATCCCAGCGCAGACCGGCCGCGTACTTCGGTCTGAGATGCGGAAAACCCCGCGGGCGACGGATTCCGTGCAATGAATTGCGAAATCTGCTGGAAATCTTTACGAAAAACGGCGTTGCACGCGTGAATTAGTGTGAATGTACCGCGCGGTGGCTGAGGTATGCTCCACTCACTGCGTTCCTGCATCCCTGCACCCGGAAGAAGGACTCCACCACAATGCGCACCCGATATCTGGCCCCAGCGGCCGCCTTCGTCGCCGTTGCAGCGCTCGCGCTGACCGGCTGTGTCGACAACTCAACGCCGTCCAGCAGCAGCTCGGCGTCGAGCTCGGCCGACACCGTGAAGAAAGACGACAGCCTGGCTTCGCAGCTGCCCGACAAGATCAAGTCGGCCGGCACTCTCACGATCGGCATGGACGACACCTACCCGCCGAACGAGTACAAGGACGACAACGGCAAGCCCGTCGGCTGGGAGGTCGACCTGACCAACGCGATCGCCGCGAAGCTCGGCCTGAAGACGAACTTCGCCATCGCGAAGTTCGACAACATCATCCCGAGCGTCGCCGGCGGCAAGGACGACATCGGCATGTCGTCGTTCACCGACACGACCGACCGCGAGAAGCAGGTCGACTTCGTCAACTACTACACCGCCGGCATCATGTGGGCGTCGGCCAAGGGCAAGACGGTCGACCCGGACAATGCCTGCGGTCTCAAGGTGGCCGTGCAGTCGACCACCTACGAGGACACCGACGAGGTCCCCGCCAAGTCGAAGGCCTGCACCGACGCCGGCAAGGCGGCCATCCAGGTGCTGCGCTACGACGCGCAGGACGACGCCACCAACGCCGTCATCCTCGGCAAGGCCGACGCGCTCAGCGCCGACTCGCCCGTCACCCTCTACGCGATCTCCAAGTCGCAGGGCAAGCTGCAGGAGGCCGGCAAGGCGTTCGAGGTCGCCCCGTACGGAATCCCGATCGCCAAGGGCTCGGCACTGACCCCGGTCATCCAGAAGACCGTGCAGGCGCTGATCGACGACGGCACCTACAAGAAGATCCTCGACAAGTGGGGCGTCGCCGACGGCGCCGTCACGACCGCCGACGTCAACGCGGCGTCGAAGGGCTGATCGCAATGTCCCTGGGCAACCAGGACCGG
>NZ_BSEN01000001.1:110947-244004 GCF_027921845.1 Leifsonia poae | reverse complement strand
CCCCCCCCGGCACCACCCCCTCCGAGCCGATCAAGGCGATCAAGCTCCGCCACCCCTGGCGCATCTTCTTCGCCGTCGTGCTCCTCCTGCTGCTCGTCTGGTTCGTCATCGATGCCGCCCAGCGTGACGCGTACGGCTGGCAGTACGTCGGCAAGTACATCTTCGACAAGCGCATCAGTGCTGCTGCGCTCGTCACCCTGCAACTGACGATCTACTCGATGATCATCGGCGTCATCCTCGGTCTGTGCCTCGCGGTGATGCGGCTCTCGCCGAACCCGGTGGTCAAGTCGATCGCGTGGCTCTACCTCTGGATCTTCCGTGGCACGCCTGTGTACGTGCAGCTCGTCTTCTGGGGCCTGTTCTCGCTCATCTACCCCAAGATCTTCCTCGGCGTGCCGTGGACGGACTGGGGAGTGTCGTTCGACCTCGGGTTCATGCAGAACGCGTTCATCATCGCCGTCATCGGCCTCGCGCTGAACGAGGCGGCCTACATGGCGGAGATCGTGCGCGCCGGACTGCTCTCGGTCGATGCCGGCCAGGAGGAGGCGGCGACCGCGCTCGGCATGTCGTGGGGCCAGACGATGGTCCGCATCGTCATCCCGCAGGCGATGCGCGTGATCATCCCGCCGACCGGCAACGAAGTCATATCGATGCTGAAGACCACGTCGCTGGTGGCGGCCATCCCGCTCACCACCGACCTCTACGGCGTCGCCCGTGACATCTCGGCGGTGACCTTCACGCCGATCCCGCTGCTGATCGTGGCCTCGATCTGGTACCTGCTGTTCACGTCGATCCTGATGGTGGGCCAGTACTTCCTCGAGAAGCGGTTCTCGCGCGGCGTCAACGCACGCCGGCCCGACCGCGGCGAAGCGGCCCTCGCGACCGGTGCGCTGCCCGCCGCCGGCGCACCCGACGGCAACGACCTGGGAGGCAAAGGATGACCGACTCCAGCACGACTCCGATGGTGCTCGCCGACGGCGTCTCGAAGAGCTTCGGCTCCAATGAGGTGCTCAAGAGCATCTCGCTCTCCGTCAACCAGGGGGAGGTGCTCTGCATCGTCGGCCCAAGCGGCTCGGGCAAGTCCACCTTCCTGCGCTGCATCAACCACCTCGAGCGGGTGGATGCGGGCCGGCTGTCGGTCGACGGCCAGCTGGTGGGCTACCGGCAGCACGGCGACAAGCTCTACGAGCTGAAGCCGAAGGAGGCATCCAAGCAGCGCCGCGAGATCGGCATGGTCTTCCAGCGGTTCAACCTGTTCCCGCACATGACCGCGCTCGAGAACGTCATGGAGGCGCCGATGCGCGTCAAGGGCATCCCGAAGTCGCAGGCGGCGGCGCGCGCGCAGGAGCTGCTCGCCCGCGTCGGCCTCGGCACCAAGGGCGACCATTACCCGGCGCACCTCTCCGGCGGTCAGCAGCAGCGTGTAGCCATCGCACGGGCACTCGCGATGGACCCGAAGCTGATGCTCTTCGACGAGCCCACCTCCGCGCTCGACCCGGAGCTCGTCGGCGAGGTGCTCGACGTGATGAAGGGGCTGGCGGCATCCGGCATGACCATGATCGTGGTCACGCACGAGATGGGCTTCGCCCGCGAGGTCGCGGACGAACTGGTCTTCATGGACGGCGGGGTCGTCGTCGAGTCCGGCGACCCGCGCGAGGTGCTCGCGAACCCGCAGCACCAGCGCACGCAGGCGTTCCTCTCGAAGGTGCTCTGACGTNNNNCCGGGGGCACTCGCTCCCGGCGGCGACGACTGCCAGGATGGTCGGGTGACTGCAGAACGACCGATCGCCCTGGTGACCGGGGTCGGCCGACGCATCGGCATCGCTGCCGGGATCGTCGACGGGCTCGCCGACGACGGCTGGGACATCGCCTTCTCGTACTGGGACGGCTACGAGAGCCGGATGCCGTGGGGACCGGACACCGCCTCGCACGATGAGCTCGCCTCCGCGCTGCGTGCGGCGGGAGCCCGTGCCCTCGCCGTTCCTGCCGACTTCGAGCAGCCGGATGCGCCGGCCGCTCTGCTGCGCACGGTGAACGACGAGCTCGGTCCGGTGCGGGCGCTCGTGCTCTGTCATGCCGAATCGGTCGACAGCGGCATCCTGGACACGACCGTCGAGAGCTTCGACCGGCACTTCGCGGTGAACGCGCGCGCGAACTGGCTGCTCATCCGGGCGTTCGCCGAGCAGTTCGCAGCCGGTGCGGCAGGCGCGGCGCTCGGCCGCATCGTCGCGCTCACCAGCGACCACACCGCGCACAACCTCCCGTACGGCGCGAGCAAGGGCGCCCTCGACCGCATCGTGCAGGCGTCCGCCGTCGAACTCGCCCCGCTGGGAATCACGGCCAATCTGATCAACCCCGGTCCCATCGACACGGGCTGGATGACACCGGAGCTGGCGGAGGCGCTGCGTGCGGAGACCGCGCTCGGCCGGCTGGGAACGCCGCGCGACACCGCGGACCTCGTATCGTTCCTGCTCTCGCCCGATGGCGGATGGATGACCGGGCAGCTGCTGCACAGCAACGGAGGCTTCCACCTGCCGGTCTAGCAGCCGACGGCGGTCACAGCGGTGGGGCCGGGCCCCGTCAGACGAGGTAGGTCGTCTCGCGTGCCCGCTCGATCGCCAGTTCGCCGATCCCGGTGATGGCGGCGTCGAACCGCAGAGTGCTGGCGGCCAGGCGCGGCGGGGACGGGATTCGACCGACGAGCCTCCGGCTCAGCTGCTCGACCGAGAGGTCGCTGTACTGCGCGAACGCCCCGGCGAGCACGATGACGCTCGGCGCGAGCACGACCGAGATCGCCGCGCACACGAGAGCGATGTGGTCGAAGAAGTCGTCCCGGGCGAGGGACGCCTGCTCGTCGCCGGACTCGACCGCGGCCATCATGCGGCGGAAGGCGGGACCGATCCTCCTGTCGACGTGAGGGCGCGTGCGATCGACCCACGGGGCGAGCTCGTTCGCGATGGCGTTCTCCGCGTCGCCGTGCTCGGTGAAGTACCGCGAGAACGAGGCGGTGGAGGTGAGCAGGTAGCCGACCTCGCCGGCGGCCGAACGGAAGCCGCGGTGGATGCGGCCCTCGCTCGCGATGCCCGCTCCGATACCGGTGCCGAGCACCAGTGCGATGGCGCTCTGCTCTCCGCGCGCGGCGCCTCGGAGGTATTCGCCGTAAACGCTGGCGTTCGCGTCGTTCTCTGCGAGAACGGGCAGCCCGGTGCGCTCCCTCAGGATGTCGGCGATCGGCACGTCACGCCATTCCAGTTCGCTCGCCTTCGTGACCTGGCCGTCGTCGGTGATGCCGGGCAGGGCGATCCCGATGCCCACGATCGGCGCCTGCACGCCCGGCGCCTCACGGATCAGGTGGTCGACGAGGTCGAGCACGCCGTCCAGACGAGCCGTCGCGGGATCCGCTCCCTCGAAGTGGAACGGCCGGTTGGACTCGTAGAGCACGATGCCGGCGAGGTCGACGATGCGGCCGCGGGCATTCGCCTCCGTGACGTCGACGGCGGCGATCGCGCGGTGGCTCGACACGTAGCGCAGAAGGCTGGAGGGCCGCCCGGGGGAGGAGCGGTCGAGCCCGGCGACCTCGACGTGCCCGCCTTCGATCATCGCCTGCGTCAGTCGCTCCACCGTGGCCGAGCCGAGCCCCGTGCGCTCGCGGATGTCGCGGCGCGAGAGCGGCCCCGCCGCGCGCAGCAGATCGAGGATGGCGGTGCGGTTGATCTCGGTGACATCGCGGGTCGTTGCCGTGCGCGGGACGTCCGACGCGTTCATCCGGCCCCCTTTCGCATCGCTCTGATCGAATCTTCCCGCACCCGCGTCGCCTGCGCCAAGCGCGCCACGCGGTCAACGCTGGCTTCCTCGCAACGGGCTTTACTTGTTTCTTTTCTATCGTAGTGATAGAAAAGCCTGCAACGGTTTGCGCATCCGCCGGCCGTCGGCCACTTCTCGAACGATTTGGACTCAACGATGAATCTCACGTCACGCTTTGGAAGAACCCACCGACGGCGGCTGCTGGCTGCCGCCGCCATCGTCACCGCCGCCGGACTCGCTCTGGCAGGATGCTCGGCCTCCGGATCCGGAGACGACGTCAAGAAGCTCACGCTGTGGATCTCCGCGAGCGCGGCCCAGCAGAAGGGCTTCGATCAGCTCGCCGCCGCCTACAAGACCAAGACCGGGACCTCGGTCGACGTCGTGAACATCCCGTACTCGGGGTACTCGACCAAGCTCCATAACGCCGCGCAGGCCAACGCCCTGCCCGACATCGCCGACGTTCCCGCGATCGATCCGATCTGGAAGAACAAGATCGTCGACCTCAGCTCGATCGCCGACGACAAGGCGAACAACATCAACCAGAGCTACGTCGCGAAGGACTCGAGCGGCAAGGCACTCGCCATCCCGTCCGACGTCACCTCCACCGGCCTCTTCATCAACAAGTCGCTGTGGGAGAAGGCCGGGGTCGCCTTCCCGACGTCTGCGAAGGACACTTGGACCTGGACGGACTTCGTCGCTGCGGCCGACAAGGTGCGCGAGGCCACGGGAGCCAAGTACTCCCTCGTCTACGACGCGTCGCCGTCCCGCCTGCGGGCGATGGTGTACGAGATGGGCGGCAAGTACATGCAGGCCGGGTCCGACGGGAAGTTCTCGGCGGACAGCGCCACGAAGAAGGCCGTCGACTACTTCGTCGGCCTGAACGACGACACCACCATGCCGAAGTCCGTCTGGACCAGTGGCGCCGACCCGTCGGCGCTCTTCCAGAGCGGGCAGGTCGCGGCGTACTGGTCGGGCGTCTGGCAGGTCTCGGCCTTCGCCGAGAGCATCACATCGTTCGACTGGGCCAGCGTTCCGACCCCGGCTCAGCCGGTGCAGGCCGCGGACGTCAACGCCGGAGGCCTGATGGTCGGCTTCCAGAACAGCGACGCGAAGGGTGCCGCGGCCAAGGACTTCCTGACCTGGATGTACGAACCCGCCCAGTACACGAAGCTCGCCGAGACGAACGGCTACCTGCCGGTGGAGACCGGGCTCGACGTGAAGTACAACTTCACCTCCAAGGCCGCCCTCGACGCTTTCTCCCTCTACAACGACGAGATCGCCCTCTACGAGCCCGTCTCCGGCTACTTCCTGCAGGCGCAGACCGGCTGGGCCCTCTCCGGCAAGGCGCTGACGACCGACCCGACCGTGACGGAGCTCGGAAAGGCGATCAACGGCCAGCAGACATCGGAGCAGGCGCTGAAGAACATCGTCGACGGCTACAACAAGCAGGTCGGCAAGTAGCGGAGGGAAGGACCCATGTCGGTGACCAGCTCCACAGCACCAACCGCTTCCGGAGCGCGACCAGCCGTCGGCTCGCGCTCCGGCCGCGGCCGGCCGGTGCGCCTGAACCGTTATTGGTTCGCTCCGCTCGTGCTCGTTGCGGTGAACGTCGTGCTGTTCGCGGTGTTCTTCGCCTGGCCGGCGGTGATCGGTCTCATCTACTCGTTCACCGACTACACCGGCGTGGGTTCCTTCGACTTCATCGGGATCGCGAACTATGAGCAGCTGTTCGGGGACTCGGCGTTCTACGCGGCCCTCGTGCGCACGATCGTGTTCACGCTGCTCGTCGTGCCCACCAGCTTCGTCTTCTCGCTGCTGGTCGCGAACCTCATGGTGAGCGCCTACTCGCGGGGCAAGCTCGTCGCCCGCGTCATCTTCTTCGTGCCCTGGCTCATCTCGCCCATCGTGAGCGGCGTGATCTGGCGGTGGCTGTTCGGCGAGAACTTCGGGCTCGTGAACTTCATCATCGAGTCGCTCGGCGGAAAGGCCGTGCCCTGGCAGTCGAACGCCGACCTCTCGCTGATCGTCGTGGTGATCGCCGCCACCTGGGGCGGGACGGCCTTCTCGATGCTGCTGTTCATCGCGGCGATCAAGAACGTTCCCGCCTCCTACTACGAGGCGGCGGCGCTCGACGGTGCGGGTCCGTGGCAGCTCTTCCGCAATATCACGCTGCCGAGCATCGCGCCGACGTCGTTCATCGTGATCCTCCTCACGACGCTGAACGCGATGAAGGAGTACGCGCTGTTCCAGTCGCTCAACAACGGGGGACCGGGCACGTCCAACAACCTGCTGGTGCAGTACATCTACCAGACCGGCTTCCAGCAGGGCCAGATCGGCTACGCAAGTGCGGCCAGCTTCGTCCTCATGATCATCCTGATGGCCATCGCGATCGTCCAGTTGGCCGTCAATCGCCGAACGGAGCGTCGCCGATGACCGCGAACACCCTCAGCCCCCGTGTCGAGACCGCTCCCGGGAAGCCCGCCCCACGGCGCCGCCGTCGCGACGGGCGACCGCGCGAGACCGGCCGCGCGATCTCCTCGACCACGCTGCTGTGGATCCTCGCCGCCGCGTACGGCTTCCCGCTGCTGTGGTTCGTGCTCAGCTCGTTCAAGCCGGCAGGGGACCTGTTCTCCTTCCCGCTGACCCTGCTCCCGAAGTCTTGGACCGTGCAGGGCTACGTCGACGCCTGGAACAGCTTCAACTTCTACCAGTTCTTCGCCAACACCTTCATCGTCGCCATCGTGACCACCGTCCTCACGGTGATCGCCAGCTGCTGCACGGGGTACGCTCTCGCCAAGTACGACAACCGCTGGCTCAAGATCCTCTTCGTCGCGATCCTGGCCACGACGATGCTCCCGACGGAGGTGATGCTCGCGCCGACCTTCCTCGTGGTCCGTGATCTCGGGCTCTACAACTCGCTCGCGGGCATCATCGTCCCGTCCATCCTCACCGCCACCGGTGTGCTGATGTTCCGTGCCTTCTTCCTCACCGTTCCTGACGAGCTGGTCGAGGCCGCGCGCATCGACGGCGCCAGGGAGCTGTCCATCTTCTTCCGGATCATGGTGCCGATCTCACGACCGATCATGCTGACGCTCGCGATCTTCTCCTTCCAGTGGCGGTGGAACGACTACATCTGGCCGTTGCTGGTGCTCAACGACCCGAACAAGTTCACGCTCCAGATCGGCATCCAGAGCATCGTCGGCGCCCAGAACATCAACTGGTCGGTGCTGCTCGGAGCCTCGGTGATCTCGCTCGTGCCGCTCATTCTGCTGTACTTGGTGTTCCAGAAGTACGTGATGAACGTCAACATCAACGCGGGATTGAAGGACTGATGGACGACGAATTCGTGACGTCCGTGCGGGAGGCGGCCGTGCGCGGGGCGGCGGAGGTCGCCGCCACGACCGCGGCCGATACCGACGGGCTCGCCCACCGCGAACTGATGCGGCGGGCGAAGGTGCTGGGGTCCGTGGCGCTCGCCGCACCGGAAAGTGCGCCCGTCGACGTGTTCGGCCGGACGGCTGCCCTCGTCGAGCGGCTGGCCGCGCTGCAGACCGCCTCCGGACTCTTCGAGGGCGGGGACAATGTGCAATCGCCGCCCGACAGCGCGTTCACGATCAACGACGTCTGCGACGTGCATCACCTGCTCGGAGCGGCTCCGGCGGAGGCGGCCGGGCTGCGGGAGCGTCTCGCCGAGATCCTCATCAGAGCGACGCCGGCCCTGCTGGCCGGCGGCGTGCACACGCCGAACCACCGCTGGGAGCTGACGGCCGCACTGGCGCGCATCCACCGGTCCTTCCCCGACCGCCGGCTCGTCGACCGGGCGGAGGAATGGCTCGCTGAGGGAATCGACATCGACGGCGACGGCTTCTTCTCGGAGCGCAGTCCCAACTACGCCACGGCCGTGAGCATCCCGTCGCTGCTGGCGGTCGCGGACATCCTGGACCGCCCGGAGCTGCGCGCCGACGTCGAACGCAACCTGGAGCTCACCCTTTCGCTGATCGGGCAGGACGGCGCGGTGGAGACCCTGCCGTCGCGCCGGCAGGACCAGGGGACGCACTTCCCGCTCGCGCGCTACGTCGCGGCGTTCCGCGAGTTCGCCGTGAACACCGGGCGCGGCGACTTCGCCTGGGCTGCCGGCCGCGCCGCTTCCGACGGCATCGATGACCAGGGACTCCTCGCCGAGTTGCTCCTACGGCCCGCCATCGGCGGGGAGCTGCCTGCGGCTCTCGCGCCGCGCCGCGACGAGCTGGTGGTGCACGCCTCCGCCTCCCTCGCGGTGCGGCGCGGAGACCGGTCGGAACTGGTGCTCTTCGGTGGTTCGGACTACCCGAGGCACCGCCGCATCCGTTCGGGGCTGGCGGTCGACCCGACCTTCCTCCGCGTGTTCGCGGGTGCGGCCATCCTCGACTCCGCGCGCCTCTCCCGGTCGTTCTTCGGGCTCGGTCCGTTCCGCGCCGATGGCCTCCACCGCCAGGAGGACGGCGGGATCGCCCTGCGCGAGCGCCTCGTCGGCGGCTACTACGAACCCCTCCCGATCGAGGCCAGGCGGCCGGATGGCGGGTACGACCTCGTCGACGAGGGCCGGTTCTCCGCGTCGATGTCGTTCGGCGAGCGGTCTGTGGACGAGGTGGTGCTCGCCACGAGCGTCGTCGCGCATCCGCGAGCCGACGGCGTCGACCTCGAGGTCGAACTGAGCGGACCGCCGCTCGCCTGGTCGCTCGAACTCGCCTTCCGGCCGGGCGGCGTGCTCGATGCACCCGGTCCCCGTCCATCGGACGGCGCCTACGTTCTCATCGGCCGCACCGCGAGCTACCGTGCCGGCGGCGACGCGATCGTCATCGAGGTGGAGGGACTGACCCCCGTGGACAACCCGATCGGGTACGTCCCCGGGGAGGACTACACGTATCTCGGCGGCACGGACGCCGCCCCGGGCGTGCGGCTGCTGATCGGCGGGCAGGCGCCCGCACGCTTCCGGCTGCGCCTGCGCACCGAGCGGGACGCGACGAGCGGAGCCGCCGCGTGACCAGGCTCGACCACGATTCCCCTCCCGCTTCAGCCGGATCCGTCGCCCAGCCGCGGGTTGCGGTGGTCGGCGTGCACGGTTACGGCACCGCGCACATCCTGAACGCCCTCGAACTGCAGGATCGCGGGCTGCTGCGCCTGGTCGCTCTCGTCGACCCGGAGTCCGGACCGGTCGTGCGCGACGGCGTCAGGATCGCCGACGACCGCCTGCCGCCCCGGCTCGGCAGTATCGATGAGCTGCTCGGGCGCGTGCCGGTGGACATCGTGGTCGTCGCCACGCCGCTGCAGACCCACGCGTCACTGGCCGTCGCCGCGCTTCGCGCAGGGGCGGACGTGCTGCTCGAGAAGCCCCCGGTGACCGATCTCGTCTCGCTCGCAGCCGTGGACGACGCCGTTCGAGCAACGGGCGGCCTCGTTCAGGTCGGCTTCCAGAGCCTTGGATCGCTCGCACTGACCGAACTCCAGCGCCAGATCGGCGCGGGCGCGCTCGGCACCCCCGTCGCGATCGGCGCCAGGGGTTCTTGGACCCGCTCCACCGGATACTGGACGCGGTCGCGGTGGGCCGGCCGTCGGCAACTCGACGGTCAGCGCGTCGCCGACGGCGCGGTGGCGAACCCATTCGCCCACGCGGTCATGACCTCGCTGCGCATCGCCGGCTGGGAGTCGGCTGCGGCGATCGGCCGGATAGAGACCGACCTCCGGCGAGTGAATCCCATTGAAGCGGACGACACGTCGGCCGTGCGCATCCGTCCGTCGGCTCTCGGCGCGCTGACCTTCGACGGCACACTGACCTGCGCCTTCACGCTCGCCGGCCCCCGCGAGGAGGAACCGGTCGTCATCGTGCGCGGCACCGAGGGAGACGCCGTGCTGTCCTACACGACCGACCGGCTCTCCATCGCCGGAACGGAACGGCAGTACGCGCGGGTCGACCTGCTGGAGAACCTCATCGCCGCACGTCGCGGTGTCGCGGAGCTGCTGTCGCCACTGTCGGGCGCCGGCGGGTTCGTGCGCGTGATCGAGACGGTCTCGGATGCGCCCGTCGCCCTGGTCGGGTCCGAGCATGTCGACTGGAACGGCGAGGGCGGGGAGCGCAGGCCGGTGCTCGCGGGCGTCGAGTCCGCCCTCGACCGGGTCGTGGAGTCGCAGTCGCTGTTCTCCGAACTGCCGGGACTGCCGTGGCGCTGACCGTCGTCGAGCAAGCGGAAGGCTTCGACCTCCGGCTCGGAGCGGACACCGTCGGGCGCTACGTCTCCCGGCCGCAGACTGCCGGTCTCGAGTCCCCGCGTCCGTACCTTCACCCGCTCCTGACCGCCGGCGGCATCGCCATCACGGACTTCCGGCCCGAGGACCATCGCTGGCATCACGGGCTCTCGCTCGCCGTCCCGACGGTGAACGGGTCCAACCTGTGGGGCGGGGGCAGTTGGGATCGTGCCGCCGGTGGGTACCTCGAAAAGGGCGACAACGGTTCGCAGCGCACCGACGACGCGACCGTGAACCCGCTCGGCGACGGACTCTCCTCCCGGGTGACCTGGCTCGGTGCCGATGGCGGGGTGCTCGCCGTGGAGGAGCGGTCGTTGACCGTCGCCGAGGTCGGGACCGGTGGCGGCTGGACGCTGGACTGGAGCTCCCGTGTGCGGGCGTCGACGCCGCTGCGTCTTGGCAGCCCGGCCGCTCACGGTCGGACGGGCGCCGGCTACGGCGGGCTGTTCCTCCGCGCTGCCCCCGCCTTCCGGGGTGCCAGGGCGCGGACGGACCGGGCATCGTCCCGTGCCGCCGACGAGCTGCTCGGCGCCACCGCGCGCTGGCTGGCCCTCACCCGCTCCGACGGCGCGGCGACCGTCGTGCTCGGCACCCGCCACGACGCGACCTGGTTCGTTCGCTCCGAGGAGTACCCCGGATTCGGTCCCGCGCCGTTCTTCGCGCGCGAGGTCGCGCTCGGACCCGGCGAGGAACTGGAGCTGGCCGTGCGCCTGTTCGCCGTCGACGGCGAGCCGGATGACGACGAGATCGACCGGGTGCTCGCCGCGTCCGGTCCCTAGCCCCCGAGCACCTTCCGGATGCGCTGCAGCGAGACCGTCTCGGCCGTGCCCAGCGACTGCGCGAACAGGCTGATCCGGAACTCCTCGAGCATCCAGCGCGCGTGCACGATCGCTTCGGGTGCGGCCGGGTCGAGCGGGATGCGGCCGCCGGCGTCGGTGTAGAGCGCCATCGCCGTCTCCACCTGGTTCTGCCACGCACGGTCGCGCCCGGGGTTCACCGGCAGGGCGGCGATGCGCTGCGTGATGCCGTTCAGGTAGCGGGGGAGGTGCCGAAGCTGCTCGAGCCCGGTCGCCGACACGAAGCCGGGGTACACCAGCCCGGCAAGCTGGCCCTTGGCGTCGTTGAGTGCGGAGAGGAACACCAGGGAGGTCGCGCCGCCGATCGCCTTCTCGGCGGCGCGCGACGCGGTCAGGATGCGCGAGATGAGCGCGACAGTCTCGAACATCGAGTCCATCACGATGCCGGAGACGCGGTCGCGCACCGCCTCGAACTCGGCCCGCATGAACAGCTGGCCGTCGGGCTTCATGCGGTACAGAACGCTGTCGATCACGGCCATCAGGGCGTCGTCGAACAGCGCCTTGGTGTTCGGGTACGGGCTGGCCGCGAGCGTGAGCTTCTCGTTCGAGGTGAGGTGCTGCTGCACGTAGGCGACCGGCGACGGGATCGACGCGAGCAGCAGCCGGCGCACGCCGCCCGGCATCGCAGCCGCCTGGTCGGCCGGGGTGCTCATCAACCGGATGCTCGCGCTCGAGCCGTCGTCGACGAGCGCCGGGTACGCGCGGATCACGTTGGTCGAGCCGCCTGGGCCCTTCTGCTCGGTGTCCAGGTGGCGAGGGAGCTCGTCGAAGTCCCAGGTCGTGATCCCCGCCCGCTCGATCGCGTTCGGAGTGCGGGCCTCCGCGACGCGGGCCACCGAGTCGCGGGCGCGCGACCGCAGCCGCTCCTGCAGCTCGCCGAGGTCTTTGCCGGAGGCGACCGGCCGGCCGCGCTCGCCGATCACCTGGAAGGTCGGGCGCAGGTGCGCCGGGATGCGGTCGAGGCCGAAGTCGTCCGCGGTCACCCGGGAGCTGGTCAGCCGGTTGATGACCGCCGCCAGTGTCTCCGCGAGACTCGCCGCCGGTCGCTCACCGGTGTGGGCGCGCATCCCGGCCGTGCCCTGCAGCTCGCCGAGCAGCCGGGCCGCCCAGTCGGCGGCGGGCACGACGAGACGCCGGATCGCCTTCGGCAGTGACTTGATCATCGCCGTCACCAGCTCGTGCCGCAGCCCGGGCACCTGCCAGTCGAAGCCGTCGGGCAGCAGACCGGCGAGGAGGGGCAGCGGCACTTGCACCGTCACGCCGTCGTCCTCGGCGCCCGGCTCGAAACGGTAGCGCAGCGTCAGCTGCTGATCGCCCTGGCGCCAGACCGGGGGGAAGGCGTCGTCGTCGACCGGGGCCGACTCGGCGTCGAGCAGGGCCTCCTCGGTCATCGTCAGCAGGTCGGGCGTCTCGTTCTTGGCCTTCCGCCACCAGCCCTCGAAGCTCCTGGTCGACACGACGTCGGCAGGGATGCGGCGATCGTAGAACTCGAACACGGCCTCGTCGTCGTTCAGGATGTCGCGGCGGCGGGTGCGCTCCTCGAGTTCGCGCAACCGTGCGCGCAGCTTCTTGTTGGCGCGGTCGAACGCCTGCGGCGAGTCCCATTCCCCCTCGACGAGGGCGTGCCGGATGAAGAGTTCGCGAGCGAGCTCCTGGTCGATCCGCGCGTACTGCACCCGGCGACGCGGGATGATCGGCACCCCGTAGAGCGTGACGCGTTCGTACGCGACCACGGCGCCCTGCTTCTTCTCCCAGTGCGGCTCGCTGTAGGTGCGTTTGCAGAGGTCGCCGGCGATCGGCTCCGCCCACGCGGGGTCGATCGCCGCGTTCATCCGGGCGAACAGCCGGCTGGTCTCCACGAGCTCCGCGCTCATGACCGCGTCGGGCTGCTTCTTGGCGAGGGTCGAGCCCGGGAAGATCACGAAGCGGGTCTGCCGCGCGCCGAGGTACTCCGCCGAGGCGCGCCCGCGGGCGCCGCCCTTGTTGCCGGAGGCGGTCGCATCCTTGAGGCCGATGTGCGAGAGCAGCCCGGCCAGCAGCGACTTGTGGATGCCGTCCGGATTCACCGAGGCCTCGCCCATCGTGAGTCCCAGGGGCTTCGCCAGCTGTCGCAGCTGCCGGTAGACGTCCTGCCACTCGCGCACGCGCAGGAAATTGAGGAACTCGTTCTTGCAGAGGCGGCGGAAGGCACTCGACGAGAGCTCCTTCTGCTTCTCCTCGAGGTAGTTCCACAGATTGAGCAGGGTCAGGAAGTCGCTGGTCGGGTCGGCGAACCGCGCGTGCAGCTCGTCGGCCGTCCCCCGTCGTTCGACCGGACGCTCGCGCGGATCCTGGATCGTCAGCCCCGCCACGATCGCCATCACCTCGCGCGACGTGCCGTGCCGTTTCGACTCGACGACCATGCGCGCGAACCGCGGGTCGATGGGGAGCTGGGCAAGCTGACGGCCGATCTTCGTCAGGGCGTTCGCGCCGTCGGCGCCGCGGGTGATCGCGTTCAGCTCGCTGAGGAGGTCGAGGCCGTCTTTGATGCCGCGCGAGTCGGGCGGCGTCAGGAACGGGAACGCGGCGATGTCGCCGAGCCCGAGGGAGATCATCTGCAGGATGACCGCCGCCAGGTTGGTGCGCAGGATCTCCGGCTCGGTGTACTCCGGCCGCTTCTCGAAGTCCTCCTCGGAGTACAGCCGGATGGCGATCCCATCGCTGGTGCGTCCGGAGCGGCCGGACCGCTGGTTCGCGCTCGCCTGCGAGATCGCCTCGATCGGCAGCCGCTGCACCTTGGCCCGCACGCTGTAGCGCGAGATGCGCGCCGTGCCGGCGTCGATGACGTATTTGATGCCGGGAACCGTGAGGCTCGTCTCAGCCACGTTCGTGGCGAGCACGACCCGGCGCCGGATGCCCGGCATCGTCGACGGCTGGAAGACCCGGTGCTGCTCCGCGCTCGACAGCCGGCCGTACAGCGGGAGCACCTCCGTGCCCGGCAGGTTGCGGCCCCGGATGGCGTCGGCGGCATCCCGGATCTCGTTCTCGCCCGACAGGAAGACGAGCACGTCGCCCTGCGATTCGCGGGCGAGCTCGTCGAGGGCGTCGTTGATGCCCTGCAGATAGTCGCGGTCGGCGCCGGGCGACGACTCGGGCTCGTCGTCGACGTCGTCGTCTTCCAGCGCGTCGGCCACGAGGGCGCGGTAGCGGATCTCGACGGGGAACGTGCGGCCGGAGACCTCCACGATCGGCGCCGGAGTGCCGTCGGCCGAGGCGAAATGGGCGGCGAAGCTCTGCGGGTCGATGGTCGCCGAGGTGATGATGAGCTTGAGGTCCGGCCGCTTCGGGAGCAGCTGCTTGAGGTAGCCGAGGAGGAAGTCGATGTTGAGGCTGCGCTCGTGGGCCTCGTCGATGATGATCGTGTCGTACTTGCGCAGCATCCGGTCGCGGTGCATCTCGTTGAGCAGGATGCCGTCGGTCATCAGCTTGATGCGGGTGTTCGCCCCGACGCGGTCGGTGAAGCGCACCTGATAGCCGACGAGGCCGCCGACGTCCTCGCCGAGCTCCTCCGCGATGCGCTCGGCGATGGTTCGCGCCGCGAGCCTCCGCGGCTGGGTGTGGCCGATGCTCTCGCGCCCGAGTTCGAGCGCGATCTTGGGCAGCTGGGTGGTCTTGCCCGATCCGGTCGCACCGGCGACGATCACGACCTGGTTCTCCCGGATGGCGCGCGCGATGTCCTCCCGCTTCTGGCTGACCGGCAGCTCGGGCGGGAAGTGGAGGCGGGCGGGGGAGACGGCGGAAGACATGAGCCTTCCATCCTACGACGCGCTGCCCGTCACGCGCGCGTACGGGGGCGTTGCCTCGGGGACCGCCGTGCCGTAGGTTGCAGTCAACCCGCAGCGTTGCGGTGTTGACTGGGCACAGTGTCGATGGAGACAGGGAGCACCCCATGAGTCATGGTTACGCCACGATGTCGGTCGCGAGCATCCTCGCAGAGACCGCCCACCGGATGCCCGACAATGTCGCGCTGATCTTCGGGGAGCAGCAGATCCGCTACGGCGAGCTCTGGGAGCAGACCAGGCGCTACGCAGGCGCACTACGGGCGCGAGGGCTCGGCGAGGGCGACCCCGTCGCGCTGCTGCTGCCGAACGTCCCCGACTTTCCGCGGGCGTACTACGCCGTGCTCGCCCTCGGCGGCATCGTGGTGCCGGTGCACGCGTTGCTGAAGGCGGAGGAGATCGACTACGTGCTTCGGGACAGCGGAGCGAAGCTGTTGATCTGCGCGGCGCCGCTGCTCGGGGAGGGCGCGAAGGGCGCGGCGCTGGCCGGCCTCGAGACGGTCTCGGTGCTGGTGCCGGACGAGCTGACCTCGTCCCTGCCGTTCGCCCGCCTCGAAGACGAGGCCGCGGCCGCGCAGCCGATCGACGCGTACGTTCCGCGCGATCCGTTCGACACGGCCACGATCCTGTACACGAGCGGAACGACCGGCAAGCCCAAGGGTGCAGAGGGCTGCCACTTCTCGCTCGTCGAACAGGTGAACACGCTCGCGGCCGATGCCCTCGATGTCACGGCCGACGACCGCATCCTGGGCTGCCTGCCGCTGTTCCACACCTTCGGCCAGACCTGCGTGATGAACCTCGGGTTCCGGGTCGGGGCCACGATCGTGCTGGTGCCGAAGTTCGACGGCGCGACGGCGCTCGCCCTGCTCAACGCCAATGCGTGCACGGTCATGACCGGCGTGCCCACCATGTACATCGCCCTGCTGGAGGCGGCCAAGTCGAATCCGGAGCGGCCGCCGCTGCGGTACGGGATGTCGGGCGGCGCCGCCATCCCGGTCGCGGTGATCGAGCGGATGAAAGAGGTCTACGGCATCGACGTGCACGAGGGCTACGGGCTGACCGAGACGTCGCCGGTCGCCTCGTTCAACCACCGCGGGGTGCCGACCAGGGTCGGCACCGTCGGCACGCCCATCTGGGGTGTAGACGTGGAGATCGCCGACGCCGAGATCGACGACCGCATCCAGCTGATGCCGCGCGGCGAACTGGGCGAGATCGTTGTGCGCGGGCATAACCTGATGAAGGGCTACCTGAACCTTCCGGCGGCCAACGCCGAGGCCGTGGTCGACGGCTGGTTCCGCACGGGCGACCTCGGAACGAAGAGCGCCGACGACTACATCACGATCGTCGACCGCAAGAAGGACATGATCGTGCGCAACGGGTACAACGTGTACCCGCGCGAGGTCGAGGAGGTGCTGTCGACGCACCCGTCGGTCGCGATGTGCGCGGTGTTCGGTGTCGCGGACGACGCGCACGGCCAGGAGATCATGGCCGTGGTCACGCTCATGCCCGAGGCGACCGCCGAGGGCGAGGATCTCGTCGCGTTCGTGCGCGAGCATGTCGCCGCCTACAAGTTCCCGCGGCGCGTGGAGATCCTGGAGGCGCTGCCGCTGGGGCCGAGCGGCAAGGTGCTCAAGCGGGAGCTGGTGGCGCGCTTCGAGGCGGCGCCGGTCGACGGCGCCTGACCGGCTTCCGAACACCTCCCGACGGGTCGCGGCGGCCCGCGCGCTCAGGGCTGGTCGAGCATCCGGAGCTTGTACGACGAGTGCAGGTAGAAGATCGCCAGCGCGCCGTAGACGACGCACGAGACGGCAGGGACGAACGAGTTCTCCGGCTTCGACGCGAGGGCGCCGAGCAGCGAGATGCCCGACCCCACCGCGAGGCCGGCGCCGATCCAGAAACCGGCTGCCGGCCGCGCGGTCGCGCGCCACCAGGCACGCGGGTCTTCACGGTTCTCCGTGGCTCCGCGGAAGGTGCGCACCCCCACCACGACGTACGCGATGTTCAGGATCGCCACGATGACCACGTCGATCGTCGGGTTCACCAAGCGCATGAACACGAAGATGTTCAGGACGAACAGGAGGGCGTAGACGCCGACGACGTAGAGGATCTTTCCGGTGATCGAGACGATGCGCACACCGCGAGCCTAACGGGCTAGTTGACCTCGTTGGGGTGGGCGCTGACGCGTCCCTCGCGCTCCATCGACGTGATCGCGGCCACCTCGTCGGCCGTGAGCTCGAAGTCGAAGACGTCGAAGTTCTCGGCCATCCGCTCGCGGCGGTTCGACTTCGGGAACACGATGTTGCCGGTCTGCAGGTGCCAGCGGATGACGACCTGGGCGGGCGACTTCCCGTGGGCGGCGGCGGGGCCGGCGACCTCGGGGGCGTCGAACAGCGGGTACTTGCCCTGGCCGAGCGGACCCCAGGCCTCGATCTGGATGCCGTGCTCGCGCGAGAACGCGGTCACCTCCGGCTGCTGGTGGGCGGGGTGCAGCTCGATCTGGTTGACGGCGGGCACGACGTCGGTGTTCGCGAGCAGCTTCTCGAGGTGCGGCACCAGGAAGTTCGAGACGCCGATGGCCTTGGCACGGCCGGTCGCCGCGATCTTCTCGAGCGACTTCCAGGCCTGCACGAACGTGTCCTTCTCGGGCGTCGGCCAGTGGATGAGGTACAGGTCGACGTAGTCGAGGCCGAGCTTGGTCAGCGACTCATCGAAGGCGGCCTCCGCGTCGGTCTGGCGGTCGTTCCAGAGCTTCGTGGTGACGAAGAGCTCGTCGCGGGCGATGCCGGACGACGCGATCGCCTCGCCGACGCCGGTCTCGTTGCCATAGATCGCGGCGGTGTCGATGTGGCGGTAGCCCACCTCCAGTGCGTCGGTGACGATGCGCGTGGTCTCGGCCGGGTCGACCTTGAAGACACCGAAGCCCAGCTGGGGGATGAGGGTGCCGTTGTTGAGTTCGAGTTCAGGAGTATTTGCGTTTGCAACCATTCTTCTACGGTAATCGGTGCGGGGCGCTAACGTCGAATGCACGACGGAGGAGAGGCGCCCATGGCATCGCGAGACGACATCGACCAGCTGGCCACGACGCTCCTCGTGGAGCACGGCGACCGGTTCGACGCGCTCCGCGACCACATGTTCCGCCTGATCGACGCGACCACCGCCGACGAGCATCCGCAGACCACCGAGCCGCTGGCGCTGCTCTCGCCGGTGCGGGATGGCGTGCTGTGCGTCTTCTCCTGCGTGTGCGTCGCCGCCACCGATGGCCAGCCGATCACGGTCATCGCGACGCGGCTGAGCGCGGTCGACCGCGAGGAGGCAGAGGTCGCGCCCACCGATGTCGAGGCGCTCGCGTTCGCGCGCGCCCTGCTCGGTGAATCGTGGTTCCAGCAGTCGTTCCGCGAGATCTCGGAGCTGACCGATCCGTCCCGCGCATCGCGCGGTGTGCGCCTGTACCTGTCGGGGGACTTCCAGCCCGGTCTGCCTGCGGTGCTCGGCGACAGCCTCATCCCAACGGTCGAGACCCTGGACTGACGCACACCCGCCCGCACGCCTGCCCGACCCTGCGTGTGTGACGCGCGGGTCGCCTTGGTTGCGGAGTGTGACGCGCACGGTGGCGTGCTGCCCGGCACAGGCCTAGCGTCGTCGCATGTCCCAGCTCTCGTCAGTCTCCGCGACCGGTGCGGTATCCACCGGCGGCGAAGGGTCCACCGGCGCCGCCGGTCGGCCGTTGCGCGTCGTCGCCGTCTCCGGCAGCCTCCACACGCCGTCCAAGACGACGGCTCTCGTGCGGGAGATCCTCGCGTCGTACGGGCGCGAGCTCTCCATCGACGCCCACCTGATCGCGGTCAACGAGATCGGCCCCGACTTCGCCGGCACGCTGCGGCGCGACGAGCTGCCGGCCTCGGTGGAGGACGAACTGCAGCGCATCGAGAACGCCGACCTGCTCGTCGTGGCGAGCCCCGTGTACCGCGCGTCGTTCACCGGCCTGTTCAAGCACCTGTTCGACTTCGTCGGTCAGTACGCACTCGTGGACACCCCGGTGCTGCTCGCCGCCACCGGCGGCTCCGACCGGCACGCCCTCATCATCGAGCACCAGTTCCGGCCGCTGTTCGGGTTCTTCCAGGCGCTCACCCTGCCGATCGGCGTCTACGCGAACGACTCCGACTTCACCGCCGGTGCGGTCACGAGCCTCGACCTGCAGGAGCGGATCGATCTGGCGGTCGCCCGGTCGCTCCCGCTGATCCGCAGCAACGTGGCCGAGGCCGACTCGATCGCGAAGTACCTGGGCCGATGAGCATCGCGCCGAGCGCCTGAGGCATGGCGCGCACGCTCATCCTCGGCGCGGTGTTCCGCGCACTCGGCGCCTACCCGTCCGGCTGGCGCTATCCGGGCGCGCACAGCAATCCGCTCGGCGATCCCGCCGTGCTGCGCGCGACGGCGCGTGCGGCGGAGGCCGCGAAACTCGACTACCTCTTCTTCGGCGAGTGGCTGGCGACCGGGCCCGATCTGGAGTTCCGCGATCCCGATCTGCTCGCGCGTCTCGATCCGATGAGCTCGATCGCGTTCCTGGCCGGCGTCACCAAGCGGATCGGCCTGATCGCGACCGCGAACAGCGGCTACTTCGACCTGTACACGCTTGCGCGCCAGACCGCCTCGATCGACCGCTTGAGCGGTGGTCGCGCCGGCATCAACATCGTCACCGGCGCCGACCCGCGGGCGGCGGGCAACCACGGACGCGGGCCCGGGGGAGCCGAGCCGCGCTACGACGAGGCCACCGAGTACCTGCGCGCGCTCCGGCTGCTCTGGGACAGCTGGGAGGACGACGCGTTCGTGCGCGATCGTCGCACCGGTCGGCTGATCGACCCGGAGAAGCTGCACCGCACGGATGCGCAGGGAGAGTTCGTGAGCGTGACCGGACCGCTCAACGCCGCGCGTCCTGTGCAGGGCCACCTGCCGATCGTGCACGCGGGAGGCTCGTCGCGGTCGCGTCGACTCGCGGCGGAGCTCGCCGACCTGGCCCTGGTCGCCCAGCCGTCGTTGCGGGAGGCGGTGGCCTACCGATCCGAGCTGATCGCGCAGTCGCGGGCGTACGGCCGCACGGACGACCCGCGGGTGATCACCCCGATCCTTCCTGTCGTCGCCGAGACGACGCGTGAGGCGCAGGAGGTTTTCGACGACCTCCTGCGGTTGGTGCCCCTCGACGACGGCTCTCCGCTCGCGCAGTCCGCGGACTTCCCGGCGAACCGGTCGATCCGTGCGCTGTCGTCGGTCGTCGGTGTTCCGCTCGGCTCTCCCGATCTCGACGACGACGTGCCGCTGCGCGTCGCGCGCCGCTTCGCCGACGGCGGGCAGCGGCTGCTCGAGCTCGTCGAACGACGAACCGGGCGCCGCCTCGGGGGCGAGCGCCCGGTGACCTATCGTCAGCTGCTCGCGACCCACGCCGTGCCGGCGGCCGCGGTCGTCGGCAGCGGCGCCGAGGTCGCCGACCACCTGCAGGAATGGTTCGAGGCCGGCGCGGTCGACGGCTTCAACGTGCTCACGCCGTTCCTGAACGGTCAATTCAGCGCGTTCACGGGGCTGGTCGTGCCCGAGCTGCAGCGGCGCGGGCTGTTCCGCACCGAGTACGAGGGGCGCACGCTGCGCGAGCACCTCGGCCTCTCGACACCGGCGAACCTGCACGACTCCGCCGCCGGCGGCGCTGCCGGGCGGCGGAGGGCCTGACGTCAGGGCGTCCTGTGGTTCGCGCGCTGCGCGATGCCGAACGCCAGCGTTCCGATGAACAGGATCGCCGCGATGATGCCGAGCCAGAGGAGTCCGTCGAAGGCGAACCCGACGACGCCGAGGGCCGCCCACACGACCAGGAGGATGATGATGACCGCCATGATGTACCGCCTCAGCTCTCGTCGGCCGCGCTCGGCGGCAGGATCGCCGGCACGATGGCCGGAAAGTCGGGCGAGCGGGCGCCGGTGCGGATGATCGCGCCGGGAGTGGCTCGCAGCTCGAGCAGGGGGCAGTCGAACGGGTCCTTCTCGCCGAGCCCGACCCGGTTGATGTAGTGGGTCACGATCACATACGACGCGATCAGGGTCGTCTCCGTGTAGTGCACGCCGTGCTCGTCGCAGAACGCCCGGATGGCGGGCGCCGCGCGCCGCAGGTGCGGGCGCGGCATCGACGGGAAGAGGTGGTGCTCGATCTGGTAGTTGAGGCCGCCCATCATGAAGTCGAGCATCCTGCTGCCCCGGATGTTGCGGCTCATCAGCACCTGGCGGTTGAGGAAATCGAGCTTGGCATCGTGCGGAACCAGCGGCATCCCCTTGTGGTTCGGGGCGAAGGAGATGCCCATGTAGAACCCGAACAGGCCGAGCTGGACCGCGAGGAAGACGGCCGCCTTGTCCGGTGACAGCACCAGGAACACCAGGGCCAGATAGCCGAAGATCCGCACGGCGAGAAAAGCGATCTCCACCGGCCGGCGCTGCAGCGGTTCCCTGAGGAACATGCGCCGCACGCTCGACGCGTGCAGCGAGAGTCCCTCCAGCAGCAGGATCGGGAAGAAGAACCAGCCCTGGTGGCCGATGACCCATTGGAAGAGGGGAGGGCGCCTCGAGAGTGCCTGTGCGGGGGTGAAGGCCACCACAGGCAGATCGATATCGGGGTCGACGCCCTCCCTGTTCGGATTGGCGTGGTGGCGCGTGTGCTTGTGCTGCCACCAGCCGTAGCTCATGCCGACGAAGAGGTCGCCGACCACGAGACTCGTCCAGTCGTTCCAACGGCCGGAGCGGAAGATCTGACGGTGCGCAGCGTCGTGTCCGAGGAACGCGATCTGCGTGAAGACGAAGGCGAACAGCGCCGCGGTGAACAGCTGCCACCAGCTGTCGCCGATGAGGACGAAGAGGCCGATGGCCGCGAGGGTGACCACGGGGACGAGGATGAGCTTCGTCCAGTAGTAGCCGTACCGTCGTCGCATCAGACCGGAGGTGCGGATCATGGCGGCGAGCGCGGAGTAGGAATCGGGGGACGCGCCCCCGTTGCCGATCGTGACCGATCGTGTCGTTTCCTGTGGCATCCGGACTCCCTCAGCGCGTCTGGCACCGGGGTCCGGGGTACGGACTCCAGTTTACGCTCGGTCGGCGGATGGCGCCGAAGCTCCCGGCCAACGCGCAGCCTGCCGCCCGCGACCGGCGGCGCGTATGGTGGCCGCATGGCGAATCGGCTCGCGGACGCGATCAGCCCGTATCTGCGCTCGCACGCGGACAACCCCGTCGACTGGTTCCCCTGGGGGGCCGAGGCCTTCGCCGAGGCGGAGCGACGGGATGTCCCCGTGCTGATCTCCGTCGGCTACGCGACCTGCCACTGGTGCCACGTGATGGCCCGCGAGAGCTTCAGCGACCCGGTGCTGGCCGCCGAGCTGAACGCGCGGTTCGTCGCCGTGAAGGTCGACAGGGAAGAGCATCCGGATGTCGACGCGGGCTATCTGTCGGCTGCGAGCGCGTTCACAGGAAATCTCGGCTGGCCGCTCACTGTGTTCACGACGCCGCGCGGACGTGCCTTCTACGCGGGTACCTACTTCCCTCCGCTTCCGATCGCCGGACGGGCCTCGTTCCGGCAGGTGCTCGACGCGGTCTGGGACGCCTGGGAGAACCGTCGCGCCGAGGTGGACGCCAACGCGGCCGCCGTCGTCGGCGCCCTCGCTGCGGCCTCGGAGGCCGCCACCGCCGCCGCCGATCTGCCGGCCGAGCGCGAGCTGGACGATGCCGTCGCGGTGCTCGCCGCCGCCGAGGACGCCGAGTACGGCGGGTTCGGCACCGCACCGAAGTTCCCTGTCGCCCCGGTGCTCGGCTTTCTGCTCTCCCGCCCGGCGGGCACCGGCGTCGCACTCCGCGCGCTCGAGCGGATGGCGTCGTCACCGCTGCACGACGGCCTGGACGGCGGATTCTTCCGGTACTCCACTCGCCGAGACTGGGGCGACCCGCACTACGAGCGGATGCTCTACGACAACGCCCTGCTGCTGCGCGACTACGCGACGGCCTGGCAGTTGACGGCGGACGAGTGGGCCGAGCGCACGGCGGACGGCGTGGCGGGCTTCCTCCTCGACGTGCTGCGGCGTCCGACGGGCGGCTTCGCCTCGGCGCAGGACTCCGAGAGCACGATCGACGGCGCCAGGGTCGAGGGGACGTACTACCGGTCGACGGCGCAGGAGCGCGCGAACCTCGAGGCGCCGCCGATCGACGGAAAGGTGCTGACCGGCTGGAACGGCCTGGCGATCGGAGCACTGGCGCGCGCCGGCTTCGCGCTGGACCGACCGGCCTGGATCGCGGCGGCCGTGCAGGCGGCCGAGCTGTTGCTCGAGCGTCACGTCCGCGACGACGGTACGCTCGTACGCACCTCCCTCGGCGACCGGGCCTCCGACGCCTCGGCGACCCTCGAGGACTACGGCGCTTTCGCCGGCGGCCTGCTCGAACTCGCACTCGTGACCGGTGACGTGGGCTTCGCCTCCGCCGCCCGCGATCTGATCGATCTGTGCCTCGACGCCGCCGGTGAGACGGTCTGCCCGTTCGAGGTGCCGGGCGGCGGCGATCCGGTGCTGCAGAGCAACGGGATGGCCATCCGGGTCGATCCGTCGGAGGGGGCGTACCCGTCTGGTCTGTCGTCGGCGGCCGCGGCGGCGCACACGCTCTACCTGCTGACGGGCGAGCGCCGCTACGAGCGGGCGTCCCGCGAGGCCATGCGGCTCGTGGCGGCGCCGGCCGGAGCGACGCCGAGCGCGTTCGGCGCCGCGCTCGAGCTCATGTCGGCGCTCGCCGCGGAGCCGGAGCAGCTGGTGGTCGTGCTGCCGGGCGGCGGGGGAGACGCCTCCGGAATGGTCGACGCCGTTCGCGGCCGGCCGAGCGGCCTGGTCGCCGTCGTCGACGAGTCGCAGGCCGAGGCGTTCGCTGCAGCCGGGTTCGAGCTGTTCGCGGCGCGGACGACGCGCGACGGCCTGGCGACGGCGTACCTGTGCCACGACTTCGTCTGCCGTCTGCCCGTGACGCTGCCCGCCGCCCTGGGCTGACGCCCGCCCGGTCGCCAGCTCTGCCGTTCGCTAGCTCGGCAGAGTGAGGATCTCGGCGCCGCCGGCGGTGATGGCGATCGTGTGCTCGCTGTGGGCCGTGCGGCAGCCGGTCGCGCTTCGCAGCGTCCACCCGTCCGCGTCGGTGACGAGCTCGTCGGTGTCGGCCATGACCCACGGCTCCAAGGCGAGGAGGAGGCCCGGGCGGAGCCGGTAGCCTCGGCCCGGCCGTCCGCTGTTCGAGACGTGCGGGTCCTGATGCATCGTCGATCCGATCCCGTGTCCGCCGAACTCGAGGTTGATCGGGTACCCCGCCGCGCTCAGGACGGAGCCGATGGCGGAGGAGATGTCGCCGATGCGCGCTCCGGGGGCCGCCGCGGCGATGCCGGCGCTCAGCGCCCGTTCGGTCGCGCCGATCAGCGCGACACTCTCCGGGGGCTGCGATGCGCCCACGACGAAGCTGATGGCGGAGTCCGCTGCGACTCCGTGCAGCGAGACGGCGAGGTCGAGGGTCAGCAGATCGCCGTCGGCGAGCGCGTAGTCGTGCGGGAGCCCGTGGAGCACCGCATCGTTGACGGCCGTGCAGATGTGGTGGCCGAACGGACCGCGCCCGAACGACGGCGCGTAGTCGACGTAACAGGACTGCGCTCCGGCGCCGACGATCATCGTCTCGGCCCAGTCGTCGATGTCGAGGAGGTTCGTGCCGACCGTGACGCGGCTCTTCAGCGAGCGCAGAATGCCGCCGACCAGGGCCCCGGTCTCGCGGGCTCGCGCCAGTTCGTCGGGGTTCAGGATCTCGATCATGTGGTGCCTCTCTGATGGATCTCACGCCTGCCGGATCTCACGGTACCGATAACTATACCGGTCAGACTATCCCAGCACTTCTATCCCGGTACTACAATCGGAACCATGGTCAGGTTGCCCCTCACGCCCGCGGACGTCGAACGCGGAGAACGGCTCGGCGCCCTGCTGCGGCAGGCCAGGGGCGAGCGCTCGATGCTCCACACCGCGCTCGATGCCGGCATCTCGCCCGAGACGCTCCGCAAGATCGAGACGGGCAGGGTGGCGACCCCCGCCTTCCCGACCATCGCCGCGATCGCCGCCGTCCTCGGGCTCTCCCTCGACGCGCTGTGGGCCCAGGTCGAGCAGCCGGAACGCGACGCCGTGCCGGCCGCGGCCGCCGACGCTCGCGGGCGAACGGCCTCGTAGCCCCGCCTTCTGCACTGATCCGTTCGTCACCCTCGATCTGCGATGTGCTATCGTCTCTGTAAACGTTCTTGTAAACGTTTACGAACCTTCGATGATGCAGGGAGCACCAGTGGTCGAGACCAGGAAGTCGACGCTCGTCCTCGTGGCCGAGCGCGCCGGAGTATCGATCGCATCGGTCTCCCGCGTGCTGAACGGGCTGCCGGCCTCGCCGCAGCTCACCGAGAAGGTGCGCGAAGCGGCGGAAGCCCTGGGCTACGTGCCCGACGCCACCGCACGCTCGCTCAAAGTCGGGCGGACCGACCAGATCGCCTTCGCCGTCGCCGACGTCGGAAACCCCGTCTACGTCGCCATGATGCACGAGGTGTCGCGCGTCGTCTCCAAGGCCGGGTTCCGCCTCGTGCTCTCGTCGACCGGTAACGATCCGCAGGACCAGATCGAACTGCTCTCGAGCCTCAACCGAGGCTTCGCCGACGGGCTCCTGCTCAGCCCGCTGCGCGTCACCGAGCCGCTGGTCGCTGCACTGCGGTCGAGCCGGCTCCCGATCGTGATCATCGGTTCGCTGCCGGCCGGCGTCGAACTCGACAACGTACGGGCCGACTCGGTCGCCGGCATCGGGCTCGCCGTCGAGCACCTGGTCGAGCAGGGCCGCAAGCACATCGCGTTCGTCAACGGCCCCGTCGACACCGTCCCCGGTGCGGCTCGACTCAGCGGATATCTGACCTCCATCGAGCGATTCGGCCTCACGACCACCGCCGACCTGCAGGTCACGGCCTCGGACTTCACCTACAAGGCAGGGCGCAAGGCGGCCGCGCGTCTGCTCGCGCAGTCGTCGCCGGACGCGATCGTCTGCGCGAACGACCTGCTGGCCGTCGCAACCCTCAAAGAGCTCACGAGCCGGGGGATCCGCGTCCCCGACGACGTGGCCGTCGTCGGCATGGACGACACGGATGCCGCCGAGCTCGCCAATCCCTCGATCACCAGCGTCGACCTCGGTTCGGCAAAGCGTGCGAAGGCAGCCGCGAAGCTGCTCATCCGGCGCCTCGCAGATCCCGGTGCGCCCGTGAAGCAGGTGGTGATCGAACCGACCCTGTCGGTCCGGGAGTCCTCGGTGCTGGCGGAGGTGACCGTATGACGACGGCCGCACCCGTGGTGATCGCTCCGGGCGATGCTGCCAAGACGCCCAAGCGCCGTAAGCGCAACCGGGGAGGACCCGCGGGCGGCGGTGGGAAGGACGCGTGGCTGCTCGTCCTCCCGGCGTTGATCCCGGTCGTGCTGTTCAGCGTCTACCCGCTGGTCCAGGGCATCCTGCTCGGCTTCACGGATGCCCGTGCCGGGCTCAACCTGCCGGTGAACTTCAACGGCGTCGACAACTACGTGAAGCTCAGCGGCAACCAGCTGTTCTGGAGCTCGTTCGGCATCGGCCTCGTCTGGGCCTTCAGCGTGACGATCCTGCAGTTCCTCGCCTCGCTCGGCCTCGCGCTCCTCCTCAATCTGAACCTTCGGCTGCGCTGGCTCGCCCGCACCCTCGCCCTCGTGCCGTGGGCGATGCCGCCCGTGATCATCGCCATCATGTGGCGCCTGATGCTCAACCCGAGTTACGGGCCGATCAACCAGTCGCTGCACGCCGTGGGTCTGCCGAGCGACATCAACTGGCTCGGCAACGCCTCCATCGCTCTGCCCGTCGTGATCATCGTGGGTGTCTGGGCGGGGATGCCGCAGACCACGATCACGCTGCTCGCCGGCCTGCAGAACGTGCCGGCCGAACTGCACGAGGCCGCCTCGATCGACGGCGCCGGCGCCTGGAAGCGGTTCTGGCACGTCACGCTTCCCGCCCTGCGGCCCATCATCGTCGCCATCACGACGCTCGACCTGATCTGGAACTTCAACTCGTTCGCACTGGTCTACGTGCTCACCGCTGGCGGCCCGGGAGGGACAACGATGCTGCCGATGCTCTTCGCCTACAACGAGGCGTTCCGCTACGGCAACTTCGGCTACGCCGCGGCGATGGGCAACGTCATGGTCATCGTGATCGCGATCTTCCTGTTCGTCTACCTGCGCGGCCAGATGAGGAGCCGTAACTCATGACCACCCTCGAGAACCGCCCGACATCGTCGTCCGCGCCCTCCGGTTCGCCGGAGAAGTCGCACAGCGCCTCCATCCGGCGGGGTCGCCTGATCGGCCGGCCGCTGCAGTACGTCGCGCTGTTCGCCTACATGATCTTCCTCGCGTTCCCGCTGCTGTTCCTGCTCACGACGGCGTTCAAGACGCCGCAGGAACTGCAGTCGCCGAACCCCGGGTTCCTGCCGACGAGCCTGAACTGGGACAACTTCGTGCAGGCGATCGAGAAGGCGAACCTGTTCACGGCCGCAGGCAACAGCCTGATCGTCGCCGTCTCCACCACGGTCCTGGTGACGGCCATCTCGCTTCCGGCGGCCTACGCGCTGGCCCGCTTCCGCACCAAGCTGCGGGGGATCGCCACCGGCTGGATCCTGCTGAGCCAGGTGTTCCCGTTCATCCTGATCATCATCCCGCTGTTCCTGGTGCTCAAGAACATCGGCCTGATCAACAACCTCTTCGGGCTGGTGCTCGTCTACACGGTGTGGTCGCTGCCGTTCGCCTTGTGGATGCTGCAGGGCTACGTCGCCGGCATCCCGGTCGAGCTCGAAGAGGCGGGCGCGATGGATGGCGCGAGTCGTTTCCGCACGCTGCGCACCATCGTGCTGCCCTTGCTCGCGCCCGGCCTGGTCGCCACCAGCCTGTTCACCTTCATCTCCGCGTGGAACGAGTTCTTCTTCGCCCTCGTGCTGATCCAGGACCCCAACCTGCAGACCCTGCCCCTCGCCCTCGCCCGCTTCGTCGGCGCCGAAGGACAGGTGCAGCTGGGGCAGCTCGCCGCGGCTTCGCTGCTGGCGACCATCCCGAGCCTGGTCTTCTTCCTGCTCATCCAGAAACGCCTGACCTCCGGGCTGCTCAGCGGCGCCGTCAAAGGCTAGGCGCACCGCACCACCACCGCATCACCGCACCTCTGCATCACCTCCGCACTCCATCCGAAAGAGAGAAAGCAATGCGCAACAAGATCCTCGCCCGCACGGGCATCGCGCTCGCCGGCATCGTGGCCGCGTCGCTCGCGCTCGCCGGCTGCTCGTCGTCGGGTTCCGACTCGTCGAGCGGCGGCAAAGTCACGCTGACCTTCCAGTCGCTGGCCTACCAGGACACCACCGTCGCCGCGACGAAGAGCATCGTCGACTCCTGGAACAAGGCGAACCCGAACATCCAGGTGAAGCTCCAGCAGGGCAGCTGGGACAACGTGCACGACCAGCTGGTCACGCAGTTCCAGGGCGGCACCGCTCCCGACATCATCCACGACGAGTCGGCCGACATCATGGGGTTCGCCGGCCAGGGCTACCTCGCCGACCTCAGCAAGTATCTGAGCGACGACGTCAAGAAGGAGGTCTCGAAAGACGTCTGGAGCTCGGTGACCACCGGCGACGGCAAGATCGTCGCCGCCCCGACGCTGCTGCAGTCGTACGTCGTGTTCGCGAACACCGACGCGCTGAAGAAGGCCGGCGCGACCGCTCCCACCGGGTCGTCGATGAGCTGGGATGACTTCCAGAGCCTGTCGAAGAAGCTCACCTCGGGCGGGAACTTCGGCACCGGCTGGGGCATGAAGCAGCCGACGGCGACAGTGATGAACCTCGCGCTCGGCTTCGGCGGCACGTTCTTCGACAACAAGGACGGCAAATCGACCATCCACGTCGGCGACGACGAGCTGCAGGTCCCGAACCGCATCCACGACATGGCCTACACCGACAAGTCGCTCGACCCGGTCTCCCTGACCCAGAGCGGCACGGATGTGCTCCCCGGCTTCTTCGGCGGGAAGTACGGCATGTACGTCGGCGGCAACTACGTGGCCCAGCAGATCACCGAGTCCGCTCCGTCCGGCTTCAACTGGACCGTGCTCCCGCCGCTGGCGGGGTCGGACGGCGCCGCCCAGGCGGCCAACCCGCAGACCATGTCGGTCTCGGCCCAGAGCAAGCACGTCGAACAGGCTGCGAAGTTCATCGACTACTTCATGGGCGCGGAGAACCAGGCCAAGCTCGCAGAGGGCGACTGGCTGATCCCGGCGTCGGCTGCGGCGCGCACGCAGGTCGCGAAGGACACCGCAGGCAAGAACGGCTGGGACACCATCCTGAAGTCGGGCGACGAGCTGAAGGCGGCACCGTTCCAGGCGGCCACCGGCTACCCGCAGTGGAAGGACCAGTACGCGACGCCGGCCCTGCAGAAATACCTGGCGAACGCGATCAGCCTCGACGAGCTCAAGAAGCAGCTCACCGACGGCTGGAAGGCGCTCGGCTGACCCCGTCTTCGAGTTTCGGACCTGTTGCGTCGGGATCGGCTGATCGGGCGCAACAGTTCGGACCCGACGGGAGCCGTACGGGCGTCGAGCGATAAGACAGTAGAAACACAAAGGAGAAGGTTATGGACGCGCTGGTCACGAAGGCGACGGGGGCGCTCGCGGGCGCGGCAGTGGGCGACGCGCTCGGTGGAGCGGCGGAGGGCAACACGCCCGACGCCATCCAGGAACGCTACGACGGCTTCATCACCGGCATCGTCCCGCCGTTCCTCGAAGACTGGCGCAACGCCCGCCCGATCGCGCCGTACCACAAGGGCGACGGGCACGTCACCGACGACACCCTGATGACCACGGCACTCGTCGACGTCTACGACACGGTGCGCGATCACCTCGACGCCTACGCGATCGCCGACCACCTGGTGCCGCTGCTGATCGGCGACAAGCGCTGGATCCCCGAGTTCGAGTCGGAGGGCCTGCTTCTGCACCGCATCTTCCTCGCGGAGAAGTGGCTGGTCGCGCGCCTGCACTACGGTCACATCGACCCCCGCGAGGCCGGTGTCGGCAACATCGTCAACTGCGGCGCGACCATGTACGTCGCGCCGATCGGGATCGTCAACGCCGGCGCACCGGAGGCGGCGTACGCCGAGGCGATCGACGTCGCCGGCGCCCACCAGTCCAGCTACGGCCGGGAGGCGGCCGGTGTCTACGCCGCGGCCGTCGCCGAGGCGATGCGCCCGGGCGCCAGCGTCGCCGATGTCGTGGACACGGCGCTCCGGCTGGCCAAGGACGGCACGCGTGACGCGATCGACGCTGTCGTCGAGGCGGCCTCGGGCATCTCCGACTGGCGCGGCGGGCTCGGCGTGCTCCGCGCGGCGGTGACGCCGTTCGACACCGTGGGGCCGAACTACCGCCAGCCCGCTCGGGATGCCCGCATCCCCAGCCGCACCAAGTCGATCGAGGAGCTGCCGATCGCTCTGGGCATGCTCGTCGCCGCACAGGGGGATTACCGCGAGGCGGTTCTCGGGTCCATCAACTACGGCCGCGACTCCGACTCGATCGCCGTGATGGCGGGATCGCTGGCCGGTGCGCTCGACGGCATCGACGCCGTGCCGGCCGAGTGGGTCGACGGCGTGAGCGAGGGCAGCCGCATGGACATCACCGCCACCGGCTCCGTGATCGCCTCGGTCGCGCGGGACGTCTGGGCGGCCGACGCCGACCGGGCGAGCCGCACCGCCGCGTCGCGCTCGGCGTTCGCCGCCGATCTCGAGGTCGCCTAGATGCTCCGGCTGAGCTGGACGCAGCCGGAGGACCTCCTTCCGCACGCTCTCGTCGCCGCCGAGTTCGACGGCCGTGACGTCGCCGACCTGCGCTCGCGATGGGTCGCCGCGGGCGGAACGCCCGATGCAGCGGTGAGCGGCGCGACGCCCGAACCGGCGCCCGACCCGCTGCGCGCGCTGGCTCGCGAGCTCCTCGCAGAGATCGACCAGCGGCCGGCTCCGGCTGCGCTGGTGGCCGCAGAACCCGATGACCTCGACGCGATCCTGGCGGCAGCGCCGGCGGTGTGGGCGGCGCCTGCACCGGAAATGCAGCCCGCCGACCTCGACGATCGCGTGCTCGGCGCCTGGCTGGGCCGCGCATCCGGCTGTCTGCTCGGCAAGCCGGTGGAGAAGATCTCGCTGGAGGGCATCCGGGCCATCGGACGCTCCACCGGCAACTGGCCGATCGCCTCGTACTTCACCGAGGTCGGACTCGATCCGGACATCGCGGCCCGCTATCCGTGGAACCGCAGAAGCCGCCCGACGAGCCTCGTCGAGAACATCGACGGGATGCCGGAGGACGACGACCTCAACTTCCCGCTCATCGCGCTCGGGCTGCTCGAGCGGATCGGCACCGGCTTCACGACCGACGACGTCGCTCAGGCCTGGCTGGACGACCTGCCGGGTGGCCGGGTCTTCACGGCCGAGCGCATCACCTACCGCAACCTGCTCGACGGCTACGAGCCCGACGTGGCCGGAGCCGTGCAGAACCCGTTCAGGGACTGGATCGGCGCGCAGATCCGCACCGACGTCTACGGCTGGGTGAACCCGGGCGACCCGGTCGCGGCCGCACGGCTCGCGTGGACCGACGGTCGGCTGAGTCACGGGCGCAGCGGCCTGTACGGCGCGATGTTCGCGGCGGCCGCCTGCTCCGCCGCGGTGGTCGCGACGTCGGTCTCGGAGGTCGTGGCCGCCGGATGCTCCGTGGTCCCCGCCGGAAGTCGCTACGCGGCCGCGATCGCGCGTGGTGTCGAACTGGGCGCCGGAGACCTCGACGACGAGGCCGCCGTCGACGCGCTGCACGCCGAGTTCGGAAAGCTGCACTGGGTGCACGCGCTCAGCAACTCCGCGCTGCTGGCCTTCGCCCTGACCCGCGGCGACGGCGACTTCGAACGCTCGATCACCCTCGCGGTGAGCGGAGGGTGGGACACCGACTCGGTCGGGGCGACCGTCGGCTCGATCACGGGCGCCCTGACCGGCGCGCGCGGCCTCCCCGGCAGGTGGACCCGTCCTCTGCACGACACCCTCGCCACGAGCGTGCCCGGCTTCGCGGGAGCGCGCTTCACCGACCTCGCGGCGCGCACCGTCGCGCTGGCTCCGGCACCGGCGGCCACGCGATGAGCGTCGTCGTCGTCGGAAGCGCCAATCTCGACCTGGTGTATCGGGTCGAGCGCATCCCCGCGCCCGGTGAGACCGTCCTGGCGACGGGCGCGGACTCCGCTCCCGGAGGCAAGGGCAACAATCAGGTCACCGCCGTGGCCCGCGCCGGAGGCGAGGCGACGTTCATCGCCGCCATCGGCGACGACGCAGCGGGAGACCGGCTCGAGGCCGGACTCATCGAGGCCGGCGTCGACCTGCGCGTGCGGCGCAGCGATCGGCCCACCGGAACCGCGGTGATCACCGTCGACGACGGCGCCGAGAACGCGATCGTCGTCGACTCCGGCGCCAACCGGACGCTCGTCGACCTCACCGACGTCGAGCGCGACCTCATCGCCGGCGCGGATGTGCTGCTGCTCCAGCTGGAGACGCCGCTCGAGACCGTCGAACGGGCCGCCCGCGTCGGGCACGCCGCCGGAGCGACGGTCGTGCTGAACGCCGCGCCCATCCGGCCGCTCCCGGCGGAGCTGCTCAGCACGGTCGACCTGCTCATCGTCAACGAGCACGAGGCGGCGCAGCTGGCCGCCGACACGCACGGTGCGTTCCGCGGACGCGCCGATGAGGAGGAGCTCGCCCAGGTGCTGAGCTCCCTCGGGCTCGCCGTGATCATCACCCTCGGCTCCCGCGGCGCACTCGTCTGCGTTCCCGGGGAGCCTCCGGCGCACGTCGCCGGCCACCCGGTCGACGCCGTCGACACCACCGGCGCCGGCGACACCTTCTGCGGGGCACTGGTCGCCGAGCTCGACCGCAGCGGCGGCGGGCGACCCGATCTCGGCCGGCTCGTCGACGCCGCCGCGTTCGCCACTGTCGCGGCCGCGCTCTCCGTGCAGCGGCCGGGCGCCGTCCCCTCCATTCCCACACTCGAGGAGATTCACGATTTCCGCGCGACCAGCTGACCCGGCCTTCCGGCCCGACCCGGCCCTTCGGCCGGACCCGGCCCTTCCGTTCGATCCGGACGAGGAGAACACCAACGACTTCGATCCGCTGGTGCCGCGCGCGATCGACCTGCCCACCGTGCTCCCCGTCGGAGGCGCGATCGACCCGGCGGTCGGAGACATCGCGAAGATCTTCGCGGCCCCCGACGATCCAGCCGACTGGCCGGCCTGGCGCGCCGATCTCGCGACGTGGCGCACCGAGGCCAGGGAACGCCTCGCGTACAGCGGCGACGCCTACGAGCGCGACGAGACCGGCTGGGCGCGACGGGCGTACAGCGTCGCGCAGATCTGGCTGTGGGACGAGCGGCTCTTCGACCATGAACGCCAGCGGTTCACGGTCGACGCGTTCCTCGACAGCGTCTCCGATCACGGCGGTCTCGACGGCGTCGTGCTCTGGCACGCGTACCCGCTGATCGGCATCGACGACCGCAACCAGTTCGACTTCTATCGGGACGTCCCGGGCCTGGATGCCGTGGTCGCCCGCCTGCACGCGCGCGGCGTCCGCGTGTTCGTCGACTACAACCCGTGGGACACCGGCACACGGCGCGCCGCCGGTGATGACGCGGCCGAACTCGCGGCCCTGGTCGAGGACCTGGGTGTCGACGGCGTCTTCCTCGACACCATGAAGGAGGGCGACTCGCGCCTGATCGACGCGCTGAGGAACGCACACCCGCCGCAGGTGCTCGAGGGCGAGTCCCGTGTGCCGAACGCCAGGGTCGAGGATCACCAGCTGAGCTGGGCGCAGTGGTTCGCCGACTCCGACGCGCCCGGCGTCATGCGCGCCCACTGGTACGAACGACGCCACATGATGCACTCGACCAGGCGCTGGAACCGCGACCACAGCGATGAACTGCAGTCCGCGTGGATGAACGGCACCGGGATGCTCGTCTGGGACACCGTCTTCGGGGTCTGGGTCGGCTGGAACGAACGCGACAAGTCGACCCTTCGTCGCATGCTGCGCGTTCAGCGCGCGCTCACCGACCTCTTGGTCGAGGGGCAGTGGTCACCGCTCGAGGGAGCGTCGGAGTCGGCCCTCCGAGCCGGTGTATACGTCTCGCGGTATGCGAGGGACGGCGTCACGCTCTGGACGATCGTGAACCGGGGGACCGCCCCGTGGAGAGGAGACCCTGTCGCGGTCGATCCGCTGCCGGGATCCCGCCGATTCGACGTGACCGCAGGGCTCTCCGACGTCCGCACGGTGACGGTCCCGGCCCGCGGTGTCACCGGCATCCTCGAGCTGGCACCCGGTGCGACGATTCCGTCGCAGCTGAGCGCGCTGCTCGCCGAGGGTGCGGCCGACGCTCCGTCGACGGACGCGACGTTCCCGGCGAAGACGGCTGTGCGTGTCGTCCCTCGGCGCTCGGCGACCGCGTCGGCACCGGCGGATGCGCTCATCGTCGAGCCGGGCGAGCGCGAGGTGACGGTCACGTTCCGGCGACGCGAGACGGGCTTCTACGAGGGCGCCCCGTACGTCGAGGAGTGGAAACCGCTGCCCCCGCGATTGCACGACGACCGCGCGGAGACCGTCGCCGTCGCGATCCAGGGACGGGTGGCCGTCGCGGCCCGCGAGGTGTCCGCCGGCGAGTTCGCTGCGTTCCTCAGCTCGACCGGATATCGCCCGACGGTCGAAGCGCGCTTCCTGGTCGGGGCACTCGACGGGCAGCTCGACGCTCCGGTCACAGGCATCTCGCTCGGCGACGCGCGCGCCTATGCCGGATGGGCGGGCGCGCGGCTCCCGACGGAGTTCGAATGGCAGCTCGCCGCCGAGCAGGCCGGGTTCGAACGGCGGGCGCCCGCCGTCTGGAACTGGACGGAGAGCGAGCACAGCGACGGCATCACCCGGTTCGTCATGCTCAAGGGTGGCAGCGAGCACGTCTCGAGCGGGTCGGACTGGTACACCGACGGCGATCTGCGCGAGCCGTCGTTCAGCCTGAAACTGGTGCTCGCAGGGCTCGGGGTCGAACGGTCGTCGAGCATCGGGTTCCGGCTCGCCTGGGACGGCGCGGACGACACCGCAGACGGAGACGCGGAGGAGAAGCGATGAGTGCACCCCTGGAGGGCATCCGGGTTCTCGACGTGTCGACGCTGTTCGCCGGTCCGCTGGCGGCGACGTTCCTCGGGGACTTCGGCGCCGACGTGATCAAGGTCGAGCATCCGTCGCGCCCCGACGCCGCGCGCGGCCACGGTCCGGCCAAAGACGGCGTGAACCTCTGGTGGAAGACGCTCGGCCGCAACAAGCGCACCGTGACGATCGACCTCGGCTCGCCCGACGGCGCCGATCTGCTGCTGCGTCTCGTGGCCGATGCCGACGTGCTGATCGAGAACTTCCGCCCCGGCACGCTCGAGCGCTGGGGGCTGGGACCGGATGCCCTGCACGCGGTCAACCCGCGGCTGGTGGTCGCGCGCGTCACTGCGTTCGGGCAGTTCGGGCCATACTCGGGCCGGCCCGGCTTCGGGAGCCTGGCCGAGGCGATGAGCGGCTTCGCGGCCCTGACCGGCGAGCCGGACGGCCCGCCGACGCTGCCGCCGTTCGGTCTCGCCGACGGAATCGCCGCCCTCTCGACGGCCTACGCGGTCATGGTGGCGCTGCGCGGCGCCGAACGCGACGGTCACGGCCAGGTGATCGACCTGGCGATCATCGAGCCGATCCTGATGCTGCTCGGCGGGCAGATCACGGCGTACGACCAGCTCGGAACGGTGCAGCCGCGCACCGGGAACCGCTCGGTGAACAACGCCCCGCGCAACGTCTACCGCACGGCCGACGGCGACTGGGTGGCCGTCTCGACGAGTTCGCAGTCGATCGCCGAACGGGTGCTGACGCTCGTCGGGCGCTCAGAGCTCATCGCCGAGCCGTGGTTCGCGTCCGGTCACACCCGCGCCGAACACGCCGATGAGCTCGACGCCGCCGTCTCGGCATGGATCGCCGCCCGCCCGACCGAGATCGTCGTCGACGAGTTCGAGCGTGCCCAGGCCGCGATCGCGCAGGTGTACGACGTGCGCGGCATCCTGGCCGATCCGCAATACCAGGCGATCGGCACCGTGCAGACGGTCGACGACGACGAGCTCGGGCCGGTCAGGATGCAGAACGTGCTGTTCCGCCTCTCCGAGACGCCCGGGGCGATCCGCTGGGCCGGGCGGCCGCACGGGCGCGACACCGACGAGGTGCTGGCCGAGGTGGGCGTGACCCGCGACCAACTCGACGCTCTGCGGGCGAAGGGGGTCGTGTGAGCGCCCGGGTCGTCACCGGGCTCTACGTGCCCGGCGACCGGCCGGACCGGTTCGATAAGGCGGTCGCGACCGGGGCCGACCTCGTGATCCTGGACCTCGAAGACGCCGTCGCTCCGGGCGCGAAGGGCGTCGCCCTCGACGCCGTCGTGTCCTGGCTCCGCGCGCGCGTCGCACCAGCGGGCGCGCACGATGGGCCCCGGCCCCTCGTGCAGGTGCGGGTCAACCCGGGCGCCGACGACGAGCTCGCCGCACTCCGCGCCACCGGCGCCGCCATCGAGCTGCGGGTGCCGAAGGTCGACGGCGTCGCCGAGCTCGATCGCATCGCCGCGCTGACCGGCGGGCGTCCGATCACGGCACTGATCGAATCGGCGCGCGGTGTCGAGAACGCAGCGGCGATCGCGGCGCATCCGGCTGTCACGCGTCTCGCTCTCGGCGAGTCCGATCTCGCCAGCGAGCTGGGAAGCCGTGATGACGCGGTGATCGACTACGCCCGCGTGCGGCTGCTGTTCGCGGCCCGCGCGGCCGGGCTCCCCGCACCGATGCTGTCCGCCTACCCGGACATCCGCGATCTGGACGGTCTGCGCGCGGACACCGAGCGCGGGCGACGGCTGGGGTGGGTGGGACGCACCGCCGTGCATCCGAGCCAGCTCGCCGTGATCGAGGCGGTCTTCGCACCGACAGCGGACGAGCTCGCCTGGGCCGCCGCCGTGGTCGAGGCGGTCGAGCGCGGCGGCGTCGCGACGCTGGACTCCGGCGAGATGGTGGACCCGGCGATGCTCGGCCGGGCGCGGTCCATCCTCGGGCGCCCGTGATCGCGAACCGGTCGTTCGCGAGCGACGCCCTCGGCGAGCGACTGCGGTACCGCGTGGTGCGAGGGCAAGGCGAGGGACCGCTGCCCGTCGCCTATCTGCTCCACGGCCGCGGTGACACGGCCGCCTCGTGGGAGCCCGTGCTCGACGACCTGGCCCGCCTGCCGCTGATCGCGATCATGCCGGACGCCCCCTGGAGCGCACGCGCGAGCTATTACGTCGACTCGCAGCACACCGCCGGCCGCTCCGTCGAGAGCGCCATCGCCTTCGACCTCGTGGCCGAGGTCGACCGGACCTTCCCGACGATC
Organism: Leifsonia poae; assembly: GCF_027921845.1. Classification (GTDB taxonomy): domain Bacteria; phylum Actinomycetota; class Actinomycetes; order Actinomycetales; family Microbacteriaceae; genus Leifsonia; species Leifsonia poae. The sequence goes on along the minus strand of NZ_BSEN01000001.1, from coordinate 206,664 downwards.
GCCGATCGAGCGCACCGTATCGTCGCCGGCTACTCGATGGGCGGATACGGTGCCGTGCGCCTCGGTCTCGCGCATCCGGACGTCTTCTCAGGCGTAGCGGCACTCAGTCCCGCCGTGTACGTGCCCGAGCCGCCGGCCGGATCGTCCGCACGGGAGGCCGGAGCGTTCGGGAGCGGGCAGGTGGTGTTCGACCCCGCGCGCTATCGCGAGCTCGCGTATCCCGCCCTGCTCGCCGCGTATCCCGCCGACCTCGACCTGCGGGTGGCGGTCGCGGCGGGAGGGACCGAACCACCGCATCCCGGCGCACCGGCGGCCCTCGCGATCGCGACCCAGGCGCGGGCCTTCGCCGAGGCCGCCGACCGCACGCCGGGGATCCACGCCACCTATCGGGAGTACCCCGGCGGCCACGATTTCGGGGTGTGGCGTCCGGCGCTGCTCGACGCGCTCAGGCAACTGCTGCCGCCCCGCTGACGGCGGGCTGCCGCGGCTCCCTCAGCGGCGCTCGACCTTGTCGAGCATGCCCCACACCGCCTCGCTGAGTTCCGGATGCTCGAGCGCGATGCGGCGCAGCACCTCGTACTCGAAACGCACGAACAGGGCACGACCGGCGGCGGGATGGTGGGCCCGCGCCTGCTCGTCGGCGAGGTCGAACATGTCGATCGCGACCGAGCGGAGGGCGATCACCACCTGCTCGTCGACGCTCGGGAGTTCTGGGATGAACTGCCACGGGTCCTCGCCGGCGCGGCAGCGGTGCTCGATGATGGCGGACAGCTCGTCGCGGGCCTGCTGGCGCAGGACTTCGACACTCGTGGGCACCTGATCCGCCACGGCCGTCCTCCTCCTGCACATCTCGGGTCGTCGTCCCGACCGCCGCTCCCCACGGCGTGCGAACAGCCTACGACGGCTTTCCTGAGGAGACGATTCCCCGGGCAGGTGACGGGCGAGCGTGTCGGCGCGACGGACTCAGCTCGTGCGGGCGAGCAGGAACGCGTTCAGCGCTGCGGTGCGCTCGGCGTCCACGGTGAACGGCGTTCCGTCGAGGTCGGTGACCGGAGCGGCCTGGCGCACGCTCGAGACGAGCCACAGCTCGTCGGCCGTCGCCAGCTCTGCGGCCGGGATGCGCTCGTAGACCGTGTCGAAGCCCTGCTCCTCGAAGAACGCGAACACGCTGGCCTGGGTGGTCCCCGCCAGGATGCCCTGGTCGGTCTGCGGCGTGCGAACCGTGTTCCCGTTGCGCACGATCACGTTCGAGGTCGGGCCCTCCAGAGCGAAACCGTCGGTGCTGACGAAGATCACATCGTCGGCGCCGCGGCGGGCGGCCTCGCGCAAGCCAGCGCGGTTGGCCGCGTAGGAGAGCGTCTTCGCGCCCTGCAGCAGCCACGGCGAGGTCTCGGCGACGTCGTGCCGGTAGCCGCGGTCGAGGGTGACGACCCGGATGCCCTGCCGCGCGGCCGTGAAGTCCTCGGCCGTGTCCACGAACACCCAGCCGCTCGGGCGGCCCGTGCCCTCGACGCCGCGCGTGAGGATGAGCTTGGCGTACAGCTCGCGCGCGTCGCCGCCGTTGCTGCGGTGGGTCTCGATGCCGGCCAGCACGGCGCGGCGCCAGACGTCGAGGTCGGGCTCGGCGAGGTCGAGCAGCATCGCGGAGTGGGCGAGACGCTGCAGGTGAGGGTCGAGCGCCTGCGGGTGGCCGTCGACGACGCTGATCGTCTCGAAGACGCCGTCTCCACGGGTCAGGCCGAGGTCCATCAGCCGCACCTGCGGGGCATCCGCGTCGACCGCCTCGAAACCGGATCCGGTGTCGCCCTCGGCGGCGGAGCCGGGAGCGGAGGTCGGACGGGTGATGGTCAGCAGCGTCGCACGAGTCATACCCCTATTGTGACTCCCGGATGCGGAACGCGTCGTCGCCGTCGGGTGGGAGTTCCGCGACGGTGACTCCCGTCACCTCGGAACCGGGAGGTCCCTGCCGGAGCCAGGCGAGCATCCGATCGACCGGTTCCTGTTCGCCCTCGATCTCCACCTCCACCGAGCCGTCCGCGCGGTTGCGAGCGAAACCCGTGACGCCGAGCCGGTGCGCCTCCTCCCGCGCGCTCCAGCGGAAGCCGACGCCCTGCACCATCCCCGTGACGATCGCGTGCCTTCTGATCATGGCTCCATTGTGCTCTTCACGACCGGCCGGGTTGGGCGCCGATGCGGGCGGTGCGTTTGAATGGGGCAGTGACCTCGCCCCTCGTGAACGCCCTCCGCTCCGACCTGCAGGCCGCCGGCTTCACCGTGAGCGCGCTCGACGCGCTGTGGGGGAGCGCCGGTGCCGAAGCCCTGCACCGCGCCCACCGCATCCCCGCGCTCCGTGCGCTCGCCGCCCATCGCGCGCGGAGCGGGACGTCGGCATTGGCCACGCTCGCCGAGCTCTTCGTGCTCGGGCGCGCCGTCCCCGCCGACGCGCTGGCCGAGGCGCTGCCCTCGCTGACGGCACGCGGCGCCGAGCAGCTCGAGCTGGTGCGCCTGACCGCTGGGAACGCCGAGCCCGCCGTCGACCTGCGCCCGTACAGCTTCGTCGATGAGCGCGGCGCCGCCGAATGGTGGATCGTCTCCGACCTCGGCGAGCTCGCGCTCGGCCACGCCCTGCCGGTCGACCATGTGCTCGGCGTCGGGGGCGCCTCGCTCACCCTGAGCGGGCTGATGCTGCAGCGCCCGGTCGAGCGTGCCCTCGACCTCGGCACCGGATGCGGGATCCAGGCCATGCACGCGTCGCGCCATGCCCGCCGGGTGGTCGCCACCGACATCTCGCAGCGCGCGCTCGACCTGGCGGCGCTCAACGCCGAGCTGAACGGGATCGACTCGATCGAGTTCCGGCTCGGCAGCCTGTTCGAACCCGTCGCGGGCGAGACGTTCGGCCACATCGTGTCCAACCCGCCGTTCGTGATCACGCCGCGCGGCGACGGCGTTCCGGAGTACGAGTACCGGGACGGCGGGCTGGTGGGCGACGCGTTGGTCGAGACCGTCATCCGCACGGCGGCCGAGCACCTCGAGCCGGGTGGGGTGGCGCAACTGCTGGCGAACTGGGAGTACCGGGGCGCAGGGGACGGCCTCGACCGCGTGTCCGGCTGGCTGGACGCCTCCGCGGTCGGCGTCGATGCCTGGGTGATCGAGCGTGACGTCGAGGATGCCGCGCAGTACGCGGAGACCTGGATCCGCGACGGCGGCACCCGGCCGGGAACCGGCGAGTTCGATCGTCTCTACGATGCGTGGCTCGACGATTTCAGCGCTCGTGACGTGGAGGCGGTCGGGTTCGGCTACGTGCTGCTGCGACGGCCGCTCTCCGGCGCGCCGACGCTGCGCCGTCTCGAGCGGCTGCACGGCTCGCTCGGCGCCAACGAGGCCGGGCTGGGGGTCGCGCTCGGCGCTGCCCTCGGCGCCCACGACCTGCAGGCGGCGCTCGACGACCGCGCGCTCTCGGCCGCCCGTCTCGTGGTGGCGGGCGACGTCACCGAGGAGCGGCACTCCTGGCCCGGCGACGAGGCGCCGACGGCGATGCTGCTGCGGCAGGGCGGCGGGTTCGGGCGCGCAGTACAGGGCGACACCGCTCTGATCGCACTGGTCGGCGCGAGCGATGGCGAGCTGACGGTCGGCGCGATCATCGGCGCCATCGCCCAGCTGCTGGAGGTCGACGAAGCCGCGCTCTCCGCCGAACTGCTGCCGGTCGTGCGGGCCCTGATGGTCGACGGCTTCCTCAGCCTCGCTGAGGACGAGGAGCGTCCCGCCGCACCGTGACGAGCTCGACGTCGCCGAGCGCGCCGTCGGCGATCACCGCCGTCAGGTAGGTGCACTCCAGCTGCCTCCTGCGGTCGGTGGGGGAGCGGGGGTTGAGCAGCCGGAGTCCGTTCGCGGCCGTCGTGTCCCAGGGGATGTGGCTGTGACCGAACACGAGAACGTCGGCGTCGGGGAACTTCAGCGCGCACCGCTGCTCGCGGCCGGCGGCCGGTCCGGTCTCGTGGACGACGGCCAGCCGCACCCCGCCGAGTTCGACGTCGGCGACCTCGGGCAGGCGTGCGCGCAGGTCGCTCCCGTCGTTGTTCCCGTAGACGCCGACCACGCGCTTCGCGCGGGCCTCCAGCAGGTCGAGCGTCGCCAGATCCACCCAATCGCCCGCGTGCACCACGACATCGGCCGCAGCCACCGCGCGCCAGACCTGGGCCGGGAGCTCCCTCGCGCGCTTCGGCACGTGCGTGTCGGACACGATGAGGAGGCGGATCGTTCCGGTGTCGCTCATCCCACCAGCGTACGAGTCGCGGTGACCGCAGCGATGATGGCAAACGGTTCGCAAATGCGCCGGCGAGGATTAGCGTCGAAGTATGGAACTGCGAACCCTCGGAAACAGCGGGACGATCGTCTCGGAATACGCACTCGGCACCATGACCTTCGGCGCGGAAGCCGACGAGAAGACCTCCCACACCATCATCGACACCTATCTCGACGCGGGCGGCACGTTCATCGACACCGCCGACGTGTACAGCAGCGGAGGATCCGAGACGATCATCGGCCGCTGGCTCGCCGACAACCCCGGCCGCCGCGACGACGTCGTCATCGCCACCAAGGGGCGCTTCCCGATGGGGGACGGCCCCAACGATCTCGGCCTCTCGCGCACCCATCTGCGCCGCGCCCTCGATGCGTCGCTCTCCCGGCTCGGTGTCGAGCACATCGACCTGTACCAGATGCACGCCTGGGATGCCCTCACCCCGATCGAGGAGACCCTGCGCTTCCTCGACGACGCCGTGACCAGCGGCAAGATCTCGTACTACGGCTTCTCGAACTACCTCGGCTGGCAGCTCACCAAGGCGGTGCAGGTGGCCGTGGCGCACGGCTGGGCGCCGCCGGTCACGCTCCAGCCGCAGTACAACCTCCTCGTGCGCGGGATCGAGCACGAGGTCGTGCCAGCAGCGCTCGACGCCCGCATCGGCCTGCTGCCCTGGTCTCCGCTCGCCGGCGGCTGGCTGAGCGGCAAGTACACCCGCGACCAGGCGCCGACCGGCGCAACCCGCCTCGGGGAGAATCCGAAGCGCGGCATGGAGGCCTGGGAGAAGCGCAACGCCGACCCGCGCGTCTGGGAGATCATCGACGCCGTCGGCGAGATCGCGACCGAGATCGGAGCATCGCCGTCGCAGGTGGCGCTCGCCTGGCTCGCCGACAGGCCGGCGGTGACGTCGGTCATCTTGGGCGCCCGCACCATCGACCAGCTCACCGACAACCTCGGAGCAGCGGACGTCTCCCTCAGCGATGAGCAGGTCGACCGGCTCACCGAGGCGAGCCGGCCGGACGCCGACGACTACCCCTACGGGGAGCCCGGCGTTCAGCAGCGGCACCGCAAGGCCGAGGGCGGCCGGTGAGCGAACAGCCCCTCCGGCCGGTGACGGGCGGGTGACCGGCCGCCGACAGCTGGCCCTGACGCTCCTGGTCGCCGGCACGTTCTTCATGGAGAACCTCGACGGCACCATCCTCGCGACGGCGGCGCCGACGATCGGCCGTGCCTACGGCATCGACTCCGCCGCCGTCGGCCTGGCGATCACCGCCTACCTGGTCACGCTCGCGGTGCTCATCCCGATCTCCGGATGGCTGACCCAGCGGCTCGGGGCGCGCACGGTCTTCGCGGGCGCGATCGCCGTGTTCACGATCGCCTCCGTGCTGTGCGCCGCCAGCAGCGACCTGGCCCAATTGACGGCGATGCGCATCCTGCAGGGCGCAGGCGGAGCGATGATGGTGCCGGTCGGACGGCTCGCCGTGCTGCGGGTCACCGAGAAGAAGGATCTGGTGCGCGCGATCGCGTGGCTCACCTGGCCGGCGCTCGCCGCACCCGTCGTCGCCCCGCTGGTCGGCGGTCTGCTCGTCACGTACGCGAGCTGGCAGTGGATCTTCCTGCTCAACATCCCGCTGGGCGTCGTCGCGTTCGTCGCCGCCCTCCGGCTGACCCCGGTCGAGCCGGAGACCTCGCGCGCGCCACTGGACGTGCTCGGCTTCGTGCTCACGTTCACCGGTGTCGGCGGCATCGTCGTGTTCGGCGCGCTGCTCGCCGACCCGTCGGCACCCATCGCGGCGACGATCGTCTCGGGTGCAGCGGGTGCGCTGCTCACGGCCGCGGCGCTCTGGCACCTGGGCCGGGCCGCGCATCCGCTGCTCGACCTCCGGGCGTTCCGGATCGAGACGTTCCGCGTGACCCACGCGGGCGGGTCCCTGTTCCGTCTCACGATCTCCGCCGTGCCGTTCCTGCTGCCGTTGTTCTTCCAGGACGCGCTGGGCTGGTCGCCCGTGCAGGCGGGCGCCGTCGTGCTCACCCTGTTCGTCGGCAACCTGATGATCAAGCCGGCGACGACGCCGATGCTGCGACGCTGGGGCTTCCGAACGGTACTGATCGTCTCCACCGCGGGAGCGGTCCTCAGCATGATCGCCGCGGCGTTCATCGCGCCGCTGACCCCGATCGCGGCGATCGTGGTGCTGCTCGTCCTCAGTGGAATGACCCGTTCGACCGGCTTCACCGCGTACAACACGATCGCCTTCGCCGACGTCCCCCGCGACGAGATGACCGGTGCGAACACGCTGGCGTCGACCGTTCAGCAGATCGCCGCCGGTCTCGGCGTCGCTGTCGGCGCCGTCGCCCTGCGCTTCGGCGGTCCGCTGGCGCAGCTCCTCGGGCTCGGCGGCCCGGCGGGAGCGTACCGGGTGGCCTTCGTGCTGATCGGGCTCATCACGGTCGGCTCGGTGGTCGAGGCCGTCCGCCTGTCGCCCGGTGCCGGCGAGAACATCCGCCCGGTGCCCGTCGCCCGACGCGTCTGAGGTGCTGTCCGAGCGCAAATAGGGCATCTTCCCGATGTCCCCGCCCCTCCTTAGAGAACAGGCTGAGGGTACCGAAAAGGGCAGGGCAGGGGAGAGAACGATGCTGTTGGCAGGGGAATTCATCACACACCGGATCGACACGCGCGAGACCGCGGAGCGGGAACGGGAGCGCGAGCTGCTGCGGACGATCCGCTCGGAGCGCGACGCTCGGCGGAACGCGCGGAACGCAGCTCGGCGGGCCGAACGGCGCACCCCGGCGGTCGCTCCGGCGGTCGCGGCGGCAGCGCCCGCGACCGCCCGGCCGGCGGCACCGGCGAGCTCCGCGAACGCGGTGCGGGAGCTGGAGCCGGCCGGTCGGTGAGCGCCGTTTCGCCCGTGGCGAAGCCGGTCGTCGTCGAGGGTCATGATGTCGGTGGTCCGTGGCACGATGATGCCATGCGATCACCGGCGTCGAGCGCTTCGATGATCGGACGGGAGTCCGATCTCGCTGCGCTGCGCGACGAGCTGCAGGTCGTGACCGATGGGGAGCCGCGTGCCGTCGTCATCGGCGGCGAGGCCGGCATCGGCAAAACGCGGCTGCTCGACGAGTTCCGAGCAGAAGCCGCCGATTCCGCGCTCGTCCTGACGGGCAAGAGCGTCGACCTGGGCACCGACGGGGCGCCGTACGCACCGTTCACCGGCATCCTCCGCCAGCTGGTCGACGCCATCGGGATCGACGCCGTGCTCGAGGCCGCCGGGCCCGGTTCCGGGGTGCTGTCCGTGCTCCTCCCCGAGCTGAGCGCGGTCGAGGGCGTCCCGCCGCGCACCGGCGTCGAGCGGCTCTACGAGCTGATCACGGTGCTGTTCGAGAACGTGTCGTCCGCTCGGCCGGTCGTCGTGATCGTCGAAGACATCCACTGGGCCGACACCGCGACGCTCGAACTCGTGCGCTTCGTGATCCGGATGATCGCCAGCGGGCAGCTCCTGCTGCTGCTCAGCTACCGCAGCGACGAGGTGCTCCGCGGGCATCCCCTGCGTTCGTATCTGCCGGAGCTCGATCGCACCCGGCGCGTCACCCGGTGGGAGCTGCGCCGGCTCGACCGCGCCCAGGTCGCCGAGCAGGCCGAGTTCATCCTCGGGTGCGTGCCCGACTCCGAGACCGTCGACCGGGTGTACCAGTTGAGCGAGGGCGTCCCGTTCTTCGTCGAGGAGCTCGTCGGGATCGACCACCTCGGCACGGGTGAAGACCTGCCGGAGACCCTGCGCGAGCTGCTGCTCGCGCGCTACGAACGGCTGAGCGAGCCGACCCAGCGCGTGCTGCGGCTCATCTCCGCCGGAGGCATCTGTGTCGACCACGAGCTGCTCGAGGCGGTCTTCGAGGGATCGCCCGACGATCTCGACGCCGCCGCCCGCGAAGCCGTCGTCGCCAACGTGCTGAGCACCGACACGACCGAGTACACCTTCCGGCACGCGCTGGTGCGCGAGGCGATCCACGCCGATCTGCTGCCGGGAGAGCGCACGCGCTTCCACACCCGCTACGCGCAGGCGCTCGAACACGGCAACGGGCGCGACCGCTCCGCCAGTCAGGTGAGCTACCACTGGATGGCCGCCCACGATCTGCGGCGTGCGTTCATCGCCACGCTCGAGGCCATGGAGGAGGCACGACTGTCGTACGCCTACCGCACCGCCGCGGCGATGGGCGACCGCGTGCTCGAGCTCTGGGATCAGGTCGACGACGCGGAGCAGCTCGCCGGGCGTCCGCGCGTCGAGGTGCTGTCGCGCACGGCCTCCGCGCTCCGGAACGCCGGGGACAGCGAGCGGGCGCTCGCGCTGGTGAACGCGGCCCTCGCCGACCCGGATGCGCTTGCGCCCGGCACCAGGGCGCGGCTGCTGCGCGACAAGGCCCAGTACCTCGCCAACATCAGCCGGCCGGGTTCCGTCGAGGCGCTGCGCGAGGCGCTCGACATCGCGCCGGTCGACCCGGACGACCGGCTGCGGCCGCAGCTGCTCGCGGAGACCGCCGGCCGGCTCATGATCGAGGCGCGGTTCTTCGAGGCGGCCGCGATGGCCACCTCCGCGATCGACGAGGCCGGGGACGATGCCGGCGCGCGCAAGTCGATCGCGCACACGATCCGCGGCATCGCGCTCATCGACGGCGGAGAGATCGAACAGGGCCTCGCCGATCTGGAGTCCGCCCGTCGGCTCGCCGGATCCGACACCGGGCCGCTCCTGCGGTACTCGGTGAACGCCTCCGACGCCATGTATCTGCTGGGCCGGTACGACGACGCCGTCGAGATCGCCACGGCCGGCGCACGCCTCGCGCGCGACCGCGGGGTCGAGCGGACGTCGGGTGTGATGCTCTCGTCGAACACCGTCGAGCCGTTGCTCGCCCTCGGCGAGCTCGACCGCGCCGAGTCGGTGCTCGAGCCCGCGCTCGCCCTCGACCCTCCGCCCGGATTCCGAGTGCATCTGCAGCGCATGAAGCTCTGGCTCACCCTGTGGCGCGGGGATGCGTCGCGCGCGGATGAACTCGTGCGTCGCTGGCGCCCCGGGATGCTCGTGCAGAGCGAGATCGAGATGCAGTCGCGCCTGGGCTTCGCCCGGCTGACCGCCGAGGTCGCCGTCGCGCGCGGGGACTCCCGTCGCGCGTGGGCCGACGCACGCATCATCACGACCGACGCGTGGCGCTCCGTTCCGTCGTACGATCTGCCGCTGCTCGCCGTGGGCGCCCGTGCGCTCGCCGGTATCGCCGCCGAGCAGGGGATGCGCGGCCCTGCCGACGCCGAGGAGCCGACGATCGACGTCGCCGCCGAGGCCGAGGCGCTGGAGCAGATCCTCGGCACCCTCGGTGGCTGGCCGACGGCCGTCGCCTGGGGGCCGGTCGTCCGTGCCGAGCTGGCCGAGGTTCAGGCGGCGCTCCCGACCGATCCGGCGCATCCGGTGCCGTCGACCGTCGGTGCCTGGGAGGAGGCGGTCGAGGCCGTGTCGACGTCCATCGCCCCCGTGCATCTGCTCCCGTACGCGCGACTGCGGCTCGCCGAGTCGTACGCCGCGCACGGCGATCGCGTCGCCGCCGTCGATGCGGCCTCGGCGGCGCGCGACCGGGCGGACGAGCTCGGCCTCGGACTGATCGTGCGCGCCGTCGACGACCTGCGCGAGCGCGCCGTCCTGACACGTCACAGCGGCGCGCGCACCGCGGACACGGCGCTCACCGAGCGCGAGGCGCAGGTGCTCGCGCTCATCGAACAAGGGCTGAGCAACAAGCAGATCGGCGAGCGGCTCTACATCAGCGCGAAGACCGCCAGCGTGCACGTCTCGAGCATCCTCAAGAAGGTGGGCGCCACCTCGCGCACCGAGGCGGTGTACCGGGCGGCTCGCGTCGCGCGCTGATCTGTGGGTGGATGCCCGCTCAGCCGTCGACGGTCATGGCGCAGGCGATGCACAGCTCGGCGGTGGGCCGCGCGCGCAGGCGTTCGACGCCGATCATGCGATCGCAGCGCATGCAGCGGCCGTAGGTCCCCTCCTCGATCCGCGCGAGCGCCGCATCCACCGCCACGATGTCGTCAGCGGTCTCACCGCGCAGCGCCTGCAGCCTGCTCCACTCGTACGACAGCGTCGGACCCTCCGGATCGTGCTCGTCGTCCGCCGATTCCCCTCGGGCGGACAGCACGACCCCCAGCGATTCGGCCAGGTGCTCCGCCTCGCCGAGGTCCTTCGCCCGGCGATCCTGCAGCAGCGCGGCCAGTTCGTCCAGCTCGGCCGTCGCGAGTCCCTCGTCGTCCACCATGTCTTCCCTCAGCATCATCGCCCCCTGCTGCCGGCTCCGCGGCCGGCCCCGATGCCGGCCGGTGCGCCCGACGTCACCGTGGTGACGAGGGTACGCCCCGCCGGCACGAAATCCTGCACCCACGCCTCGCGTAGGCTCGAACGGTGCCATCGTTCCGAGTGACCGTCGCCATCGGAGCGCTGCGACCCGGCGTGCGTCCGGACGCCGTGCTCCCGGCCGCCGCCGACGCCGCGGCCGACCTGACCGTCGTCGAGGCGTCCAGCGTCGACGTCGTGCGCAGGGAGGCGCGGCTCACCGTCCGCTACACCGCCGACACCGTCGACGAGGCGATCGCTGTCGCCGAGCACACAGTGGAGCGTGTCGGCTCGCTCGCTCAGACCGGCGCCTGGGCCGTCACCGAACGCGTGGGCGGCCGCTGGTTCCGGCGCGCCTGAGACTGCGGCCCGCCTGAGCATCCGGCCTGCCGTGTCAGTGGACCGGCAGGGACGCCTCGATCAGGCCGACGATCTCCGGCGCGTCCGGCTCGACCGTCGGACGGAAGCGGTGGACGACGCCATCGGGCGTGATCACGAACTTCTCGAAGTTCCACTTGACCTTGCCGGCCTTGCCCGCGGCATCCGGGGTCTTCGTGAGCTCGGTGTAGAGCGGATGGGCCGACTTGCCGTTGACCTTCACCTTGTCCATCATCGGGAACGTGACGCCCCACGTGGTGGAGCAGTATTCCTTGATCGCGTCGGTCGAGCCGAGCTCCTGCAGGAACTGGTTGCTCGGGAAGCCGATCACGGTGAAACCGCGGTCGCCGTACGTCTCCTGCAGCTTCTCGAGCTTCTCGTACTGGGGAGCGAGACCGCACCGCGAGGCGACATTGACGATCAGGATGACCTTGCCGTCGTAGGCGGCCAGTGAGGTGGGGGCGCCGTCGATCGTCGTGAGGGGGATGTCCGTGAGGTTCATAGTGCGAGCATAAGCACGCTCAGCGCGACGGTCACCAATTAATTGCATTCATGCAGGGTTGTTTCAGACAGCAGCGCGGCGTCAGGCAGGGAGGGTCGCCAGCGGTGCGTGAGGATCGGCCGCCCACTCATTCAGCGAGCCGTCGTAGACCGCCACATCGGTGCGTCCGAGCAGCGCGAGCGCGAGCGCGTCGGAGGCCGCCGCGATGCCGCCGGCACAGTACGCGACGATGCGATCGTCGGAGGCCAGAACCTCTGCGAACGTCGTGCGCAGTACCGACGGGGGAAGGAACGCGTTCGTCTCGCGGTCGACCAGCCGGATGGCGGGTGCGCTGACGCTCCCCGGGATGTGACCGAGGCGGGGGCGCTGCCCGGCTTCTCCGGTGAACTCCGCCGGCGGGACGGCGCAGAGCAGCGTCGCGCGTTCCGAGCCGTCGACGATCGCGGCCACGACGTCCTTCTCCACCCACGACTCCGGGCGCTCGGACGCGACGAACGTCGCGCCGGCCCTGGGCTCGACGTGGCCGCGCTCCGTCGGGCGCTCCTCGGCGTGCCACTTCGTGAAGCCGCCGTCGAGCACCGCGACGCGGTCGAACCCGAACGCCCGGAACAGCCACCACACGCGGGCCGCCCAGGTGCCGACCGCCGCGTCGTAGACGACCACGGTCGTGTCGTTGTCGATTCCGGCCGCCGCTGCGGCAGCCTCGAAGGCCGCCGCATCCGGGCGGGTGAAGGGATACGCTCCCGACGGATCGCTGAACACGTCCAGCAGGTCGGCGAACACCGCGCCCGGGATGTGCCCCTGCACGAGGAACCGGTCGAGGCCGCTGAGGTAGCCGGTGCGGCCGTCGGCACGCGTGGTCGGCACGACCGTCGCGTCGAGCACCACGAGACCGTCGGAGCCGAGGTGGTCGGCGAGCCACTGCGTCGAGACGAGGGGCCGGTCGATGTCCGGGCCGACGACCGGCGTCTCGGGGCCGGTGACGGTCAGGGTGTCGGATGCGCTGCTCACGCGACCACGCTAACCAGCGGTCGTGTGCGCGCCTACGAGTGCCGCAACAGGGCGTAACCGCGCGCGACACACGCCGTAATGCCGGTCAGCACTCGATGACGTTGACCGCGAGACCGCCCTCGCTCGTCTCCTTGTACTTCGTCGACATGTCGAGGCCGGTCTGGCGCATCGTCTCGATCACCGTGTCGAGCGACACGAGGTGCGAGCCGTCGCCGTGGAGCGCGAGCCTGGCAGCCGACACCGCGGTCGACGACGCGATCGCGTTGCGCTCGATGCACGGGATCTGCACGAGGCCGCCCACCGGATCGCAGGTCAGCCCGAGGTGGTGCTCCATCGCGATCTCCGCGGCGTTCTCGACCTGCTGCGGCGTTCCGCCGAGCACCGCGCAGAGCGCGCCGGCCGCCATGGCGCACGCCGAGCCGACCTCCGCCTGGCAGCCGCCCTCCGCACCCGAGATCGACGCGTTCGCCTTGAACAGCGAGCCGATCGCCGTCGCGGTCAGCAGATACTGCCGGATGCCCTCGATCGACGCCCCGGGCACGAACCGCAGGAAGTAATGGGCCACCGCCGGCACGATGCCGGCCGCCCCGTTGGTCGGCGCCGTCACGACGCGTCCGCCCGAAGCGTTCTCCTCGTTGACGGCCAGCGCGAAGGCGTGCAGCCACTCGATGGACGTATCGCGCCCCGGCTGCTGCTCGGCCGCCTCGAGGTGTTCGCGCATCGCCGCGGCACGGCGCTTCACCCCGAGCCCGCCCGGCAGCGTCCCGTCGCCGGCCAGGCCGTTCGCGACGCATTCGGCCATCGCCGACCAGATCAGGTCGAGGCGCTCACGCGTCGCCTCCGCGCCGTGGATCGCGGCCTCGTTGCGCCGGGCGACCTCGCAGATCGGGATGTCGAGCTCGGCGCACAGCCGCAGCAGTTGCTCCGACGAGTCGTAGGGGAGAGGATGCTCGGCTCGGGCCGCGAGATCCGCCTCTTCGCCGTCGCGCCGGATGAAGCCGCCGCCGATCGAATAGTAGGTCTCCTCGCGGAGGGGGAGCACCGCCGTTGAGCCGTCCGGCGCTGTGCCCCACGCGCTGAGAGTGAGTGCGTTCGGATGCCCGGGCAGGCGGGTGCGCGGCTCGAACGCGATGTCGTCCCTGGCGATCGGTACCGGATGCCGGCCGGCGAGCATCAGCGTCGCGTCGTCGCCGAGCGCCGACCATGCTCCCCGGACGTCGTCGGGGCGGCAGGTCTCCGCCGCGAGTCCCGAGAGCCCCGCGATGATCGCGTCGGGCGTTCCGTGGCCGATCCCCGTCGATCCGAGGGAGCCGTAGAGCGTGCAGGTGACGTGGGTGACGCGGTCGAGCATCCCGTCGTCTGCGAGGCGGTCGGCGAACGCCTTGGCCGCCCGCAAGGGTCCGACGGTGTGCGAACTCGACGGGCCGATGCCGATCGAAAAGAGGTCGAAGGCCGAGACGTACGCTGTCACGTCCTCCAGCTTACGTCGCCCGTCGTGCACGATTCCTGCGTCTGGCTGCGCATTCGCGCACGGATCCGGTGCAGAGACCTCTCCGCACGGCAGCGCGCGGAAACTGTGAGTTAAGCAACTTCGGTTGACAAATGGAAATAAGCAACTTAGGTTGCCTACATGGTTCCCACATCACCGCCGCCGCTCGGCGGGGCCGCAGACGGCCTCGCGTCCGTCGTCGCCCTGCGCGAGCTCGCCGACCGTCTCGAAGACGCCGAGGTCGAGCGCGCACTGCGCGACGGCTGGTCCTGGCCGCAGATCGCCGAGGCTCTCGGCGTCACGCGGCAGGCCGTCCACAAGAAGCACCTCCGGCGCGTCGCAGGCGCCGGCATCGAACTGAGGAGACGCAATGGCTGAGAACACCCGCACCGGCGGCATCGAGGGCCGCGACGACCCCCGGCTGTCCCGCGCCCTGCGCGGCGTCGTCATCGAGGCGGTCGCCGAGGCTCAGCGCCGCGGCGCACCGACCGTCGAAGCCGAGCACCTGCTGCTCGCGCTGTCCCTCGAGGTCGCCGGCCCGGCCGCTCACGCGCTGGCCGCAGCCGGCCTCGACCACACCGGCATCGAGCGCGCGCTCCGTGCCGAACGGGAGGCCGGACTCGCGGCCGCCGGCGTCGCACCGATCCCGGATGAGCGCCTGCGCGCCGCTCCCCGCCTCCAACGTCCGCGCTGGGGCGCCTCCGCACGAGAGGCCCTGGTGAGCGCCCACCGGCTGTCCGCGCGCACGCGCCGGCCGGGTCCGGGCGGCCGCGCAGGCCATGGCGCCGGTCTCGGTTCCGGCACGGCCGACGTCGATCTGCTCAAGGCATTGCTGGCGATCGAGCTCGGCACCGTGCCGCGTGCCCTCGCCCTCGCCGGCATCGACCGCCAGGCCATCCTCTCCGCCGCGGCCTGATCCCGCGCATCCTGCCCGACTGCTCGTCGGCGCGTTTGCGCCGCTCGCCGCTCGTAAGCACACGTAAGCCGGGTGTAAGCGCCGTGTAAGCGCCGTGCAAGCACCGTGCAAGCACGGTGTAAGCGGCGCCCTGCACCATGAATCCCATCATCACTTCATCAGGAAGGACCACCATGACCTCCAGCTCAGAATGGGCGGTCGAAGCCCACGGGCTCGTCAAGGTCTTCGGCGACAACCGCGCGGTCGACGGCGTCGACCTCAGCGTCCGCGCCGGAACCGTCTACGGCGTGCTCGGCCCCAACGGCGCCGGCAAGACCACCACCATCTCCATGCTCGCCACCCTGCTGCGCCCGGACGGCGGCACGGCCACCATCTTCGGCCACGACATCCGTAAAGAGCAGCAGGTCGTGCGACAGCTCATCGGCGTCACCGCGCAGTTCGCATCGGTCGACGAGCGCCTCTCGGCCACCGAGAACCTCGTGATCTTCTCCCGGCTGCTCGGCCTCGGCCGTGCGGAGGCCAAGCGCAAGTCGGCCGAGCTGCTCGAGGAGTTCGGCCTGACCGAGGCGGCGAGCCGCCCGATCGCGAAGTTCTCCGGCGGCATGCGCCGCCGTCTCGACCTCGCTGCGAGCCTCATCGCGCAGCCGCCCCTCATCTTCCTCGACGAGCCGACCACGGGCCTCGACCCGCGCACGCGCGCCCAGATGTGGGACACCATCCGTCGGCTGGTCTCCACCGGTTCGACGGTGCTGCTCACGACGCAGTATCTCGACGAGGCCGACCAGCTCGCCGACCGCATCGCCGTCATCGACAGCGGGCGCGTCGTCGCCGAGGGCACCGCCGACGAGCTCAAGGCCTCCGTCGGCGACTCCTCGCTGCAGCTGCGGCTGGCCGACCCCTCCGACATGGAGGACGCCCGCCGGGCCGTCGCCGCCGTGCTCGGGGTCGAGGCCATCGTGTCGCCCGAGGGCTCGCGGATCACCGCGCCCATGCGCAACCCGGATGCCGTCACCGACCTGTTCGTGACCTTCCGCGAGGCCGGCATCCACCTCACCGAGATGTCGGTGCAGAAGCCCACCCTCGACGAGGTCTTCCTCACTCTCACCGGCCACGGCGTCGAAGACGAGAAGTCCGGCGCCGAGACGGCCGACGACGCAGACGCCGACAACGCAGAAAGGATCGACGCATGACCGCCCTCAGCGTGATCACCCCGCCCTCCGAGCGGAAACTCAAGAACCACGTCAGCCTCACGCAGTCCATCGCGAACTCGCTGACCATGGCCTACCGCGGCCTGCTGAAGATCAAGCGCACTCCCGAGCAGCTGTTCGACGTGACCCTGCAGCCGATCATCTTCACGGTGATGTTCGCCTACCTCTTCGGCGGTGCCGTGGCCGGTGGCGTGCAGAACTATCTGCCCAGCCTCATCCCGGGCATCCTCGTGCAGACCGTGATCACGACGTCGGTCGTCACCGGTGTGCAGTTGCGCGAAGACATGGACAAGGGTGTGTTCGATCGCTTCAAGTCGCTGCCGATCGCCCGCATCGCGCCGCTCGCCGGCGCGCTGCTCGCCGACACCATCCGCTACGCGATCGCGACGACGATCACCTTCGCAGTGGGCTTCGTCATGGGCTACCACCCCGCCGCCGGACTCGGATTCGTCATCGTCGCCGGGCTTCTGGTGATCGTGTCATCGTGGGCGATCAGCTGGATCTTCGCCTTCTTCGGCGTCATCGCCCGAACGGCGAGTTCGGTGCAGGGCATCTCGTTCATGGTGCTCTTCCCGCTGACCTTCCTCTCCAACGCCTACGTTCCGGTCGACTCGCTCCCCGGATGGCTGCAGTGGTTCGTCAACATCAACCCGGTCTCGCACCTGGTCACCGCCGTGCGCGAGCTCGCCAACAACGGCGTCTGGGGCGCTGACGCGTGGTACGCCCTGCTCGGGGCGGCCGTCATCGTGGCGATCTTCGCGCCGCTCACCGTGCGCGCCTACATGCGCAAGGCGTAGCCCGCCAGCCGCATCCCACGCGCCCGCATCCCACCCACCCGGAACCGCACCTCGCACGCTGGAGCCAGGAAGGACCTCTCATGAGCATCGTCGTCGGAGACATCGCCGCCATGGTCAAGGAGCCCTCCGGTCGCCCCAGCGAACGGGCCGTGCGGTTCTGGGCGTGGGACGCGGCGGTCGGCTGGACCTTCTTCGCCGCACTCCAACTGCTCTGGATGCTGCTGGCCGACGCCTGGACGCAGCCGCTCCACCTCGCCGGGCTGGCGCTCACGGTCGTCGCCGCCGTCGTGCACGTCGCCGTGATGCCGCGCTGGCGCTACCGCGTGCATCGCTGGGAGATCACGGACGACGCGATCTTCGTGCGCTCCGGCTGGTTCACCCAGGAGACTCGCGTCGCCCCGATCGCCCGGCTGCAGACCGTGGACTCGCGGCGCGGCTTCCTCATGCGGCTGATGGGGCTCACGTCGGTGACGATCACCACCGCGTCGTCGGCGGGAGCGCTGACCATCCACGCGCTCGACGACGACGTGGCCAGGGAGGTCGTCGCCGTGCTGGCCGAGGTCGCGCAGCACAGCGAGGGGGATGCGACGTGAGCGACCTCGACCCGGCGCCCGACCCCTCGCCTGCCCCCGACACCGCGTCCGACACCGCGCCCGACGCCGAGCCCGACCCTTCGACCGAGCCGTGGCGCCGCCTCAACGGGCGCATGCTGCTCGTGCACCCGCTGCGCGAGCTCATCCGGTACCTGCCGGTGCTGCTCATCGCCCTCGTCGCGGGCGCCGCCGGTGGCGAGCCCTGGTGGGCGTACGTCCTCTCCGGCCTCGGCGTCGTGTTCGGCGTGCTCCGCTTCCTCACCACCACCTACCGCATCACTCCCACCCACGTGCAGGTGCGGCGCGGGGTGCTGAACCGCCGCGTCCTCTCGGCGCCGAGGGACCGCATCCGCAGCGTGGATGTTGACTCGACCCTGCTGCACCGCATCTTCGGCCTCGCCGTCGTGAAGGTCGGCACCGGCGCCTCGCACGGGCAGGACGAGCTCGAGCTCAACGCGGTCGCCGTGCGCGACGTCCCGGCGCTGCGCGACGAGCTGCTGCGGCTCACCGCCCGCGCGGATGCAGCCGGCCTCGAGGGTCCCGAAGCCCCCGTCGCCGAGCAGCCCGCCAACCTCAGCCGCTGGCGCCCCGGATGGGTCCGCTACGCCCCGCTCACCCTCAGCGGCGTCGCGTCGATCGTCGCCGTCGCCTTCGCCGCGCTGCAGCTCAACTTCTTCGAGGGCGGCATCCTCACCCGGCTTCCCGTCGTCGAGCAGGGCATCGGCTGGGTGACGCGCCTCCCGCTGCTGACCGTCGCCCTCTGGGCCGCAGCAGGGCTCGTCGTCATCGCCTCGGTCGTGGCCATGGTGCGCTACGCGCTCGCCTACCACCGGTTCTCCATCCACCGGTCCGGCCCGGACACCCTGCACATCGGGCACGGGCTGATCCGCGCCCGCCAGATCACCCTCGACGAGACCCGGCTGCGTGGCGTGCAGGTCTCCGAGCCGCTGTCGCTCCGGGTGGCCGGCGCCGCGTCGGCGCACGCGATCATGACCGGACTCGGCCGGCAGCGCGGCGGGGTCGCGCTGCTCGCGCCTCCCGGGCCGCGCGAGGAGGCTGTGCGGATCGCCGCCGAGGTGCTCCACACCCGCGCTCCGCTCGAGGTCCCGCTGGTTGGGCACGGCCCGCGTGCGCACCGGCGCCGCTACACGCGGGCCGCGTCGTTCGCGGGCGTGCTCGTCGCGCTGGCCCTGGTTGCGCAGCTGCTCGGCTTCGTCGGACCGTACGTGTGGTGGGCGTTCCTCGTGATCGTGCCCGCCTCGGCCCTGCTCGCCGCGGACCGGTGGCGCGGGCTCGGGCACGCGCTGCTCCCCGGCTGGCTGATCGCGCAGAGTGGCTCCCTCAACCGCCGCCGGGCCGTGCTCGCCACCGAGGGGATCATCGGCTGGACCATTCGGCGCAGCTTCTTCCAGCGCCGCGCCGGGCTGGCGACCCTGATCGCCACCACGGCCGCCGGACGCCACAAGGTGGTCATCCCGGATCTGCCCGACGGTCAGGTCTGGCCGATCATCGAGGCGATCAGTCTTCGTCACGAGGTGCTGTCGGCAGGTCAGTACCTCGCGCGGTACGCCGCGACGGTCTAGCGGTACCCGCCGCGCTCAGAAGCGCAGGTCGCGCAGCACCGCCAGCCCGCGGACCACGGCCGCGTTGCGGTCGAGCGCCTGCGCCTCGGCGATGGCCGCGTCGACCGCGGCGTCCCCGACCGCGTTCCGGATGACGGCGCCCAGCCTGGCGCGGTTGAGACTCGGCATGTCCTGCCGCGAGTTCGCGCGGTCGGCCAGGGCGAACAGCTCGACGCCGCGACGCGTCCACTCCTCGTCGCGCCCGGCGGCGGTGTGCGGGTCGAGCATCCAGAACGCCGCTCCCAGCAGCCCGGCGCCGACCACCGGCTTGTCGATGTAGACCGGCCGCAGCCGGTACGAGACGAGGATGCGCGTGCGCAGTTCGCGCGCGAGCCGGTCCGTACCGTCCCGATCGAGTTCGTGACCGTCGGCGTGCGCCCGGAGCCGGGACGCGAGCTGCGCCGCCCCCAGGATCGTCATCCACGGGTTCGTGGTGACGTTGCCCTTCCCATACACCCCGACGGCCTGGTCGTAGTAGCGGAGCCCCTCGTCGATGTCACCCTCGGCCAGGGCGATCTCTGCCAGCCCGGCATAGCCGATCCCGTAGTAGTCGACGTAGTCGAACCCGGTCGGATCGTCCTCCCGGCCGAGGTACGTCTCCAGGAGCCGCCGCCCGCGGGCGAGGTCGCCCGCCGAGATCGCGTTGATCGCGATGATCCAGTCGAGTTGGCGCAGATCGCCGTCCGCCTGCAGCTGGCTCAGGCCCGCCTGCGAGCGCTCCGCCCAGCGCAAAGCCTCTTCTGGATGGGCGAGCTGGCTGTGCAGCTGAGCGAGCGCCTGGGCGGCCGAGGCGATGGCCCACGTGTCCTGCGCGATCGTCGCCTTCTCGTCGGCCTCCGCCGCGATCGCGAGCGACTCGTCGAGGTCGCCCGAGTTCTCCCCGAGCTGGGCGAGCATCAGCCCGCCCATCGCCGCGAGCGCCGGGTCCGGCGAGCGCCGGAACTCCTCGAGCAGAGCCAGCGCCTCGTCGAGGTGCGAGGCGAGTTGCACGAGCTGGGTGATGGCGTTGAGGCGTGCATCGGCCAGCGGTGCCTCGCGCGTGATCTTCTTGAGCCGGGAGATCGCCCGCACCGCCGTGCGCAGGTCCAGGTAGAGGAAGGTGCCTCCGATGATCGCGTAGCTCGCGGCCGCATCGTCGCGTTCGACGCCGGACGGCACCCATCCGGTGAGCGCCTCGACGACCACCGAGCCGAAGGACAGCACCTCGCTGTGGGCGCTGCGCAGCGACCAGTAGTAGGCGAGCGCGGAGAAGGTCGCCGCGATGTCGGCGCCGCGCCGCTCGTCGATGGCCAGCCGCAGGATGGTCACCAGGTTGTCCTGCTCGGCGTTGATCAGGTTGAAGTTGCGCACCTGGGCCGCCCCGTGCATGGCGCCGAGTGTCCGCCGCGAGAAGGCCGTCGCCCAGCCGTACATCGCCTCGCGCACGAGGGAGAGCTCGTCGGCCTGGCGCAGTTCGAGTTCGCCGAACTCGCGCACGGTCTCCAGCATCCGGTAGCGCAGGATGCCCGTCGCGCTGGCCTCCGCGACCGCGACGAGGGACTGGTTGACGAGCGCTTCGAGGTCGTCGAGCACGGTGTCGGCGCGATCGCCAGCGACCGCCTCGGCCGCCTCCGCGCTGAACCCGTCGGGGAACAGGGCGAGCCGGCGCAGCAGGGCCCGCTCGGAGTCTCCCAGCAGATTCCAGCTCCAGTCGATCACGGCCAGCAGGGTGCGGTGCCGCTCGGGCGCGTTGCGCTCGCCGCCGGTGAGGAGCGCGAAGCGGTTCCCCAGCCGCCGCTCGATCTCGTCCACCGACATCGCGCGGGTGCGGGCCGCCGCCAGCTCGATCGCCAGCGGCAGACCGTCGAGGCGGTCGCAGAGTCGCGCGACGATGTCGGGCGGCAGCACGACGCCGGGGCGCGCGGCCCTTGCCCGTTCCATGAAGAGATCGACCGCGGGGCCGCCGGCCAGGTCGCCGTCGGTGCTGGCGAGCGAGTCGAGCGGATAGACGCGCTCGGCACCGATCGCCAGCGGTGCGCGGCTCGTGGCCAGCACCCGCACCGTGGTCGTCGACTCCAGGATGTCCGCCACCCAGGCCGCCGCCGCATCCACGATGTGCTCGCAGTTGTCGACGATGAGCAAGGTCTCGCGCTCCGCCAGGAGGCCCAGGATGCGCGAGCGCAGGTCGAGCTGCGAGCCGGGGTCGCTCGCCCGGAGCGAGCGCGCCTCGCGGATGCCCAGAGTGGAAGCGAAGGCGAGGGCGATGTCGTCGCCGGAGCGCACGCTGGCCAGTTCGACGAACACCACGGCGGGCGTGTGCACCGCGCGGTTGCCGATCTCCTGGGCGAGCCGCGTCTTGCCGAGGCCGCCCGCTCCGAGGATGGTGGTCAGGGGCGACGTCGCGACCAGGTCTTCGAGGGCGTCGACATCGTATTCGCGCCCGATCAGGGCGTTCGGAGCGGTCCGGAGCCCGAGCCTGACCCGCGCGGGTGCCGGCAGAGGGCGCTCCTCGTCGGTGAGGAGGTGCGCATTGAACGCCACCAGTTCGGCGCCCGGCCGGGTGCCCAGCTGATCGATCAGCGCCGCCTTCAACTCGGCGAACACCGCGACGGCGTCGTTCCGGCGGCCGGCAGCGTCGAGCGCGCGCAGCCGTTCGAGCTGCACCTGCTCGTCGAGCGGAGCGGCGGCGATCAACGGTTCGAGGTCGCGAAGCGCTGCGACCGGGTCTCCGAGCAGGCGGCGCGACCGGGCGCGGAGGAGGTGCAGTTCGTCGCGGAGCCCCGCGGCCGCGCGGCCGAGCTCGTCGGCGAGGGGTGTCGATCCGAGTTCGCCGCCCGGCTCGCCGCGCCAGAGGGCGAGGGCGTGGCCCGCCTCGTCGAGCGCCGTCGCCGGGTCGCCGGCCGCATCCGCCCGACGAGCGCGCTCCAGGTGGGCGCGTGCGATACCGAGGTCCGTGTGCTCCGGGGCCACGCCGAGGGCGTAACCGCTCGCGGTCGATTCCAGGAGCCCGTCGGCGCTCGCCGTACGCACCCGCGAGACGAGGGTCTGCAGGGCCGCGCGCTCCTGCCGCGGCGGCGCGTCGTTCCAGAGGTCCTCCACCAGCGATGTCACCGACAAGGAGCCGCGCGCGAGCACCAGCGCGACGATCAGGCTCTTCCCCAGCGCTCCCGCGGGCTCGACGAGCTCGCCCGAGCGGTTCTCGACCAGCACGGGGCCGAGCACGGCGACTCGAGGGGAGGGAGGGGAGGCCATTCGCCGATTTTAGCCAGCCCGGGCGACACCCGCCTGCGCGCGCGTAGGCTCGGGGCTGATCCGTTGTCGGCCGGCGGCCGGCGACCCGACTCGGCGAGGAGCGCGATGGTATTCGATTGGTCCGACTTCTACACCGCGCAGAGCGGCCGCGGCGTGCGTCCGACCTTCACCCGCGGACTCGAGGCGTGGCAGGGCGATCGCCCGGGGGATGCCATCGACCTCGGCTGCGGCGACGGGATCGAGACGCTCCGCCTGGCCGAGAACGGCTGGCACGTCGTGGCCATCGATGCGGACCCCGAGGTCGAGAAACGGGTCGGCGCCACCGTCGGAGCCGAGCTCGCGGACAGGGTCGAGGTGCGTTGCGCCCCCTTCGAGTCGCTCGGCGCCCTGCCCGAGAGCGACTTCGTCTACGCCGGATTCGCCCTGCCGTTCTGCGACGCCGGGCACTTCCCCTATCTCTGGGCCGACATCCGCGACGCCCTGCGCCCCGGCGCCGTGTTCGCGGGGCAGCTCTTCGGGCCCCACGACGAGTGGTACGGCCGACCGGGCATGAACTTCCACGACCGCGCCGGCGTCGAGGCGATGCTCACTGGCCTGGATGTCGTGGAGCTGGCAGAGGAGGACCGCCGCGGGATGTCGTTCGAGGGCCCCAAGCACTGGCACGTGTTCCACATCGTGGCCCGCGCCTGAGCGCGGCGCAGAGAGTCAGCCGGGCGGGCGTCAGCGGATCGTCTTGCGCGCCGTGATCTGACCGGTGTCGAAGCCGAGCAGGTGCAGTCCGCCATGGAAGCGCGCGTGCTCGATCTTGATGCACCGGTCCATCACGACCGTGAGGCCTTTCGACTCGCCGTACTCGGCCGCCTCCTGGTTCCAGATGCCGAGCTGCACCCAGACCGTCGGGGCGCCGGCGGCGACGACCTCGTCGATCACCGCGGGGATGTCGCTCGCCTTGCGGAAGACGTCGACGATGTCGGGGACCTCCGGCAGCGAGCCGAGGTCGGGGTAGGCCTTCTGCCCGAGGATCGTGTCGGCGTTCGGGTTCACGAAGTACACCCGGTAGTCGCTCGACTGCTGCAGGTACGTGCCGACGAAGTAGCTCGAGCGGGAGGGGTTGGCCGAAGCGCCGACGATGGCGACGGATTTGGCCGCACGCAGGATCTTCAGGCGCTCCTTCGCATCCGGGCCGACCCAGGTGCGCTGCGACTTGAGCAGCTTCGCCAGGGGGGAGTCGGCCGGCAGCGAGCAGCTCAGGCCGTTGACCAGCTGGACTTCCTCGGTTCCCGCCGTGGAGCCGGCGGGAGAATCCGTGAGCGTCATGCGTTCTCCTTCACAGCGGCGTCGAGGGCCTGGTCGAGGTCGTAGATGATGTCATCGACGTCCTCGATACCAACGCTAATCCTCACGACGCCGGGAAGCACCCCCGCGTCGAGGAGCTGCTGCTCGGTCAGCTGGGCGTGCGTCGTCGACGCCGGGTGGATGACGAGCGTCTTCGCGTCGCCGATGTTGGCCAGGTGGCTGGCGAGGTTCACCGACTCGATGAAGGCCTGGCCCACCTCGCGGCCGCCCTTCACCACGAAGCTGAAGACGCTGCCCGGCCCCTTCGGCAGGTACTTCTGCGCACGGCCGTGGTGCGGATGCGCCGGGAGCCCGGCCCAGAACACCGACTCGATCCGCGGGTCGGCGTCGAGCCATTCCGCGACGGTGCGCGCATTGTCGACGTGCGCCTGGATGCGGTACGGCAGCGTCTCGACGCCCTGCGCGAGCAGGAATGCCGAGTGCGGGGCGAGGGACGGCCCGATGTCGCGCAGCTGCTCCGCGCGCAGGCGGGTGAGGAACGCGTACTCGCCGAAGTTGCCCGACCACTGCAGGCCGCCGTACGACGGCACCGGCTGCCCGAAGAGCGGGAACTTCTCGGTGTGCCAGTCGAAGCGGCCGCTCTCCACGACCACGCCGCCGAGGGTCGTGCCGTGGCCGCCGAGGAACTTGGTGGCCGAGTGGATGACGATGTCGGCGCCCCACTCGATCGGGCGGTTGAGGTACGGCGTCGCGATCGTCGAGTCGATGATCAACGGGATGCCGGCCGCGTGCGCGACGTCGGCGAGGCCCTCGATGTCCGCGATCTCGCCGGACGGGTTCGCGATCGTCTCCGCGAAGATGAGCTTGGTCTTGTCGGTGATCGCCGCCGCATAGTCGGCGGGGTCTGCGCTCTGGATGAACGTGGTGTCCACCCCGAACCGCCGCAGGGTCACATCGAGCTGCGTGATCGAACCGCCGTAGAGGTTCGCCGACGCCACGATGTGGTCGCCGGCACCGGCGAGCGACGCGAACGTGATGTACTGCGCGCTCAGCCCGCTGGCCGTCGCCACGGCACCGAGACCGCCCTCGAGGCTGGCCACCCGCTCCTCGAACGAGGCGACCGTCGGGTTGGCCAGCCGCGAGTAGATGTTGCCGTACTTCTGGAGGGCGAACCGGGCCGCCGCATCCGCCGTGTCGTCGAACACGAACGCGCTCGTCTGGTAGATCGGGAGCGCGCGGGCCCCGGTCACCGGATCGGGGATGTTGCCCGCGTGAATCGCACGCGTGCGGAAGCCATATTCGCGATCAGCCATGTGGTCACGCTACCGGAGCAGCCGGGCCACGGGACCCGTCCGCGTAATACGCCGCAACCGGTCCGCGCCCCGCGTTCTGGGACGTCGTTCCTGGCTCTGGTACACTTGTATTAGATCATCGCGACGGTGATCCCGGACGACGGTTCAGTACCCGGAGCGCGACAAGACTGGCCATGGGAGTGAACCATGCTGTCCTGGATCGTGCTCATCGGTTCCGGTGTCCTCGAGGCCGTCTGGGCGACCGCGCTCGGCAAGTCGGAGGGCTTCACCAAGCTCTGGCCGACCGTCACCTTCGGAGTCGCCCTGCTCGCCTCCATGGCTGGGCTCGCCTTCGCCATGCGCGGGATTTCCACGGGCACCGCCTACGCCGTCTGGGTGGGCATCGGGGCGGCTCTCACCGTGCTCTACGCCATGGTGTTCGGAGGCGAAGGGTTCTCGCTCGTCAAGGTGCTGCTCATCCTGGGGCTCGTCGGCTGCGTGATCGGGCTCAAGCTCGTCGACGCGCACTAGCTCGACAGGTGCACGGCCCCGAGCGCGAGGGCCGCGATCACCACCCACGACAGCAGGCCGACCGCGAGCGAGCGCCAGCCGGTGCCCAGGAGCGTGCGCAGCCGCACCGCCGTGCCGAGCCCGAACAGCGCCATCGCGAGCAGTGCCGTCTGCGCGGCGTCCGCCCCGTCGAGCACCACGGCAGGCAGCGGCACGAAGGAGCGCACCAGCACCGCCACGATGAACCCCGCCACGAACAGGGGAACGATCGCGGGGCGCTTCGCCGCCGGGTCGGGGTCGACGTGACGGCGACGCTCGACCACCGACGCGATCGCCACCATCGGAGCCAGCATCAGCACGCGGGTCAGCTTGACCACGATGGCCACCGCGAGCGCGGCCGATCCGGCGATCTGTGCGGTCGCGACCACCTGGCCGACGTCGTGCACCCCCGCGCCGACCCAGTGGCCGAACTGCAATGACGTCAGCCCCAGCGGATGCCAGAGCACCGGCAGCACGAAGATCGCCAGCGTGCCGCAGAGCGTCACCAGCGCGACCGGCGTCGCCGTCTCCTCGTCCTTGGACTTCACCACGCCGCTCATCGCGCCGATCGCCGAGGCGCCGCAGATCGAGAAGCCCGTCGCCACCAGCAGCGGCTGATGCCCGGGCAGGCGGAACAGCCGGCCGAGTCCGATCGTGCCCACGAAGGTGACCACCACGATCGCGACCGTCGTGAGGATCGTCACCCAGCCGAGACCGGCGATGTCACCGAGACTCAGCTTGAGCCCGAGCAGCACCACTCCGAGGCGCATCAGCCGCTTCGCCGCCGTCGACAGCCCCGGCGCCAGCACGCCGGTCACCGCGGGACGCGCGAACGGCAGCTGGCCCACCACGATCCCGAGCACCACCGCCGCCGTCAGCAGCGGCACCGTCGGCACCAGCCAATGGATGCCCCACGCGACCAGGGCGGCGAGTGCGGCGACGGCGACGCCCGGCAGCCAGGGGAGCGTTCTGGTGGTCGGCGCGGCGCTGTTCATCGCCATCCATTCTGCCGGGTGACGGGCGGAGGCCGGCGCACCCCTCACAGCGCCGCGAGCAGCGCCGTTCCGTCGGGGACGCCCAGGCCCGTGCAGGCATCCCATCCGGGGCCGGCCTGGTACGCCCCGTTGTCGCCGCTCGTGATGTCCCGGAAGCCCGGCGCGACCTGGCCGCGGCCGATCGAGTCGTACAGCACCGGCTGCGCGAGCCCGAGCGGTTTGCCCGTCGATTGGACGAGGCGTGCGACCAGCGCCGCCCACAGCGGCGCGACCGCACTGGTGCCGCCGATGACCATCTCCTTGCCGTCGACGAGTACCCGGTACCCGGTCTGCGGATCGGCCACCGCCGACACGTCCGGCACGCCACGACCACTCGGACCGTTGGCCGACCCGCCCGCATCCGCGCCCGCCGCGCCCGTCGGCACCCCGACGTTCGCCTGCCACGACGGCTGCGGGAAGACCGCGCTCACGCCGCCGCCGGTCGCGCCCCGGCCGTTGCCGTTGTTCCAGACCGTCTCGGACTGCACCACGCCCGTGGAGGCGTCCGCCGTCAGCCGGGTGCCGCCGCAGGCCAGCGCGTGCGGCGACGATGCCGGGAAGTCCACGTGCACGGCACCGTCGGTCACCCGGTCGGAGCTTCCGTCGTCGCCGGCCGCCGCCGTCACCGTGACGCCGAGCGCGGCTGCATCCGTCAGAGCGGCGTCGAAGGCCGTGCGCGCCTGCGCCGTCCAGCCGTCCTCGCTCTGACCCCAGCTGATGCTGATCGCCGCCGGGGTCGGCGACGCGTGAGCCGCCGTCGTCACCGCGTCGACGAAGCCCGCGTCGGTGTTGGGCGCAAAATACACCATGATGTCGGCGCCGTTCGCGAGAGCCCCCGCCACCTCGATGTCGAGCAGCACCTCGCCGTCCGCGCCGTTGGGATCCGCGCCCGGCTGGTTGGAGGCGCCGTCCACCCCGACCGCCGTCACCGTCGGTCCCGTGATCCCGAGACCGGCGAAGTAGGTGTCGAGCTCGCTCTGCGCGAAGCCGCCGCCGAGCTCGATGATCGCGATCGTCTGCCCGCTGCCGTCCGTGCCGCTGGGGAACGCGTAGATCGCCCCCAGCTCGAGCGGGGTGTAGCTCGTGCTCACCGCGCGCGGCAGTGCCACCTGCAGCAGTGCCCTGGCCTGCGGCCGGTCGTCGAGCCCCAGCACGGCCGTGACCACTCCCTCGAGGGAGGCCGGGATGCTCAGCCCGCCGGTGCGGTGCCGGTGGGTCACCTCGTTGTCGTGCGAATCCGTGCTCGTGGCCTGTTCGAGGTCCGTGCCGAACACCCGGCCCATCAGCGCCGCCCCGCCCGACACCCGCACGCGGCGTTCGCCCGCGTTGGCCTCGACGACATTCACCCCCAGCGACGTCATCGTGTCCGTCACCAGTGCGACGTCCTCCGGCGACGCCCCGTACTGCGTCGCGAACTGCTCGCGCGACATCGGCGACGTCAGTGCGTCATCCGGGACCTCCGCACGGCGTCGCAGGATCAGCGTCGCCTCGACGGGCGCCCCGGGATCGAGTGCCGACTGCGCGTGGAGTCCGGGAGCGGTCGGGCGCTCGCTGCCGGGCAGGGGTACGAGGTCGAGGGGAGTGTCATCGGTCATACCCCACGGTCTACACCCAGCATCCGACCATCGCGAGGTCTCTGGCAGGGCCCTCAG
Organism: Leifsonia poae; assembly: GCF_027921845.1. Lineage (GTDB taxonomy): Bacteria > Actinomycetota > Actinomycetes > Actinomycetales > Microbacteriaceae > Leifsonia > Leifsonia poae. The sequence continues at coordinate 178,426 of NZ_BSEN01000001.1, read as the reverse complement.
GGGCGGCCGGGCTGTGCCGCGCCCGTCAGACCCAGCTCGGCAGCCACATGTGGAGCTGCCAGAACCAGAACGGCACCTGCTGAGCCGTCCAGATCGGCCAGAAGAACGCGCTCACCGCCACCACGAACACCAGGTAGACCCCCACGACCCAGAGTCCTCGGGTGCGCCGCCAGCTCGGATCGCTCCGCCGGCCGATGATGATCCCGATCACCCCCGCCAGCCCGAGGATCAGGTACGGCTCGAACGCGATCGCGTAGAACTCGAAGATCGTGCGGTTGATGTAGAGCAGCCACGGCAGATAGCCCGCCGCCACACCGGTCAGGATCAGCCCGAACTGCCACTCGCGGTACCGGATCACGCGGTACACCAGGTAGAAGAGCGCCAACGCGGCCGCCCACCAGATCAGCGGGTTGCCGAGCGACGTGATCGCCGCCGAGCACGCATTGGCCGCGCATCCGTTCTCTCCCGCCGTCGAGCCGACGTAGTACATGCTCGTCGGGCGGATCATGAACAGCCACGTCAGAGGGTTCGCCTGGTACGGGTGGGAGACGTGCAGATTGATGCTGTAGTTGTACATCTCCGTCTGGTAGTGCCAGAGGTTCTGGATCCAGAGGGGCACCCAGCTGAGGCCGCCCTTCCACTGCAGGTGCGTCGCCTGCGCCCAGTCGCGGTAATAGCCGCCCTTCGTCACGATCCAGCCCGTCCACGTCACGAGGTAGCTCACGAACGCGACCGGGACCATGAGGACGAACGTCGCCGGACCCTGCTTGAGAATCGCCCCCGTGATGTAGAAGGGGAGCCCCACCCGGCGCCGCGCCACGATGTCGACCACGACCGTGTACACCGCGAAGAACGCCAGGAAGTAGAAGCCGCTCCACTTCACGCCCGCGCACAGGCCCGTCAGGATGCCCGCCGCGATCAGCCACGGACGCCACCAGAGCGCCGGCCCCCACGCCGGATCCTCCCCGGCCGCACGCCGGTCGGCCACCCACGCGGCCAGCCGCGTCGCATGCCACTCCCGGTCGAGCAGGATGCAACCGAACGCCAGCAGCGCCAGGAACATCACCGAGTTGTCGAGCAGCGCGACCCGGCTCATCACGATCGCGTGCCCGTCGACCGCCATCAGGAAGCCCGCGATCGTCGCCACGATCGTCGAGCGGAAGAGCTTGCGCGCGATCAGGAACACCACCAGCACCGCCAGGATGCCCACGACCGCCGTACTGATGCGCCACGCGAACGCGTCGCCCGCGCCGAACGCCGCCATCCCGAGCGAAATGATCCACTTGCCCAGCGGCGGATGCGCCACGAACGACGGATCGGACGTGAAGATGTTCGTGTTCCCCGCGGCGAACTGCGCGTCGGCCTTGTCGGGCCAGCTGCCCTCGTAGCCGAGGTGCATCAGCGAGTACGCATCTTTCACGTAGAACGTCTCGTCGAACACCAGCGCGTGCGGGTTGCCGAGGTTCCAGAGCCGCAGGACCGCCGCCAGCAGCGTCACCGCGATCGGCGCGCCCCAGTACCAGAGCTTCATCCGCAGCGGCGTCCGCAGGGTCCTGGCCCACCAGTCGTCGAGACGCGTTCCCGTCGGTTCGGCGGCTGCGTGACTCGGGACGTGCTTCGCCGTGCTCGCCTGGTTCGCTGTGCCCGCCTGGTTCGCTGTGCCCGCCTGGTTCGCCGTGCTCGTCGCGACGTCTCCGGCGGGAGTCCAGGCGTCGGCGGTGCCGGGCGGGGGAGTCGAAGTCACCAGATCATGCTAGGGGGCCGATCCATGGGAGCGCCTCAACGTCGGGCCCCGGTCTGCTGTGCCTCGACCGTGCGCCTGAGAGACTGGGGACCATGATCATCCTGGCCGCGACCCCGATCGGCAACCTCAAAGACGCCTCCCTGCGGCTCATCGAGGTGCTCGGCGAGGCCGCCGTCGTCGCCGCCGAAGACACCCGTGTCACTCAGCGTCTGCTCGCCGGCCTCGGGATCGCCAACCGCCCGCGCCTCATCGCCCTGCACGATCACAACGAGCGGGACAAGGCCGGTGAACTCGTCGAGCTCGCGCGCGAGCAGGACGTCGTTCTGCTCTCTGACGCCGGAATGCCCACCGTCTCTGACCCGGGATTCCACCTCGTCGAGGCCGCTGCCGCCGCCGGCGTCGGCGTCACCGCCCTCCCCGGCCCCAGCGCCGTCATCACCGCGCTCGCCGTCTCCGGCCTGCCCACCGACCGGTTCACCTTCGAGGGGTTCCTTCCGCGCAAGCACGGCGACCGGATGAGTACCCTCCGCGCCCTTTCCGGCGAACGCCGCACCATGGTCTTCTTCGAATCGCCGAACCGGCTCGCCGCCTCGCTGCTCGACGTCGCCGCAGCCCTCGGCGACGATCGCCGTGTCGTCGTCTGCCGCGAGCTCACCAAGATGTTCGAAGAGGTCAAGCGCGGAACCGCCGCCGAACTGGCCGCCTGGGCCGCCGACGGAGTGCGAGGCGAGATAGCCGTCGTGATCGGTGGTGCCCCCGAGCGTGTCGTCGACCTCGACACCGGCGTCGCCCAGGTACTCGCCCTCGTCGCCGATGGCACACGCCTCAAAGACGCCGCCGGCGAAGTCGCCGAGGCGACCGGTCTCGGCAAGCGGGACCTCTACCAGGCCGCACTCGACCGCCGCTGAGCTGCGCGGGCTCGCTGGGCGGGCCGGCTGCTGCTGTGCTGTCTCGTGTGTGCTGACCTGACCTGGCTGGCCCGACTGGCTTGGCCTGGACTGACTGGCCGGCCTAACTGGCCCAGCCTGACTGCATGACTGAGCTCACCGGGCTTGGCCTGGCCCGACTGCCCTGACGTGCCCTGGTCCGACTGCCCTGACGTGCCCTGGCCCGACTGCCCTGACGTGCCCTGGCCCGACTGCCCTGACGTGCCCTGGCCCGACTGCCCTGACGTGCCCCGGCTCGACTGACCTGACCCCGTCGATATCTTCCGCCCGCGCCGCGCGGAACCGACCACGCAGCCGTTACGCAACGCGCTCGGGTAGTGCGATCCGGCCGCCGCGGCGCGGTCGACGGGACAGGTCGACGTGTTCGGGCGGGATGAAGTAGGGCACGTTCCGCCTGACCTCGATCTGCCAGCCGTCGTCGTGGACGCGATGATGGTGGCGGCTGCAGAGCAGGACCCCGTTGTCGAGGTCTGTCGGTCCGGCGTCGGCGTCCCACCAGCGGATGTGGTGCGCTTCGGTGTACGACGGCGGATGCGGGCATCCGGACCACGCGCACCCTCCGTCGCGCTCCGCGAGGGCGAGCCTCTGCGCGCGGGAGAAGAGCCGCCGCGATCGGCCGAGGTCGAGGACCTCGCCGGCTCCACCGAGCACGACAGGGATGATCTTCGCATCAGCCGCCATGCGTCGCACGGTGGCGGCGCTCACGGGAGCCTCGACGCCATCGATCTCCCCGCGTCCGCGGCCGGAGACGAGGGCGTCGAGTGCGATGCGCACGATGATGCTCACGGGCGGGTGGCCGGCCGCGGCGGGCGAGGAGCACGATGCCAGGTGCCGGAACACCTCCGTCGCCTCATCCGAGCGGATCTGCGCCAGGCTGCGAGTAACGGGGATCTCGGTGAGCTCGTCCAGCGCATCGACCGAAGATGCGGCGAACGATGCACCGGAAGCACCGGAAGCACCGGGTGCACCGCCCGCTCCCGGGTCGCCGAACTGCACACGCCTGAGCTGCGCGCCGACCAGCGTGTCGATCGCGGTGACCACGGAGGCGGCAGACTCGGGGTCGAGGTACCAGTCCACGTGGGTCATGCCGTCGGCGGTCGTGGTGATCGTGAGCGAGCGGCGGCGTCGCTGGCGGTCTTCGCGGGGCTCGATGCCGTCTTCGTCGAGGCGGTCGCGCACGTGTGCGGCGAGAACGCGGGTCTCTTCGACGGAGAGGTCGGGCGCGTGCTCCACGAGCAGCCGCTCGCCTTCCGCGATCGCGTCGACGGAGCACGACGGCGCCGCCTTGTTCAGCTCGCGCACGATGACGGACGCGTGGTGGACGCTCACGCCCCGCACTGTGCCTGCAACGGTGCCGCCAGCAGCAGCAGCAATGGCGTCAACTCCCGGTCGGCTGCCGCCGGCATGGCCAGCGGCTCGGCGATCGCGGCCGCCAGTACCGGGAACGGCGCCGGAAGGACCTCGCCGAGGATGCTCTGCCTCGGTGCGACGCCCTCGGCCACCCGGCAGAGCTGCCGTGCCGCGGGGAGGGGCAGTCGCCAGCGCTCGGCCAGCAGCGTGGCGGGGGAGGCGTGGCTGGTGTGCATCACCGGATTGTCGTCGTCGAGCACTACGGAACGCCGGACCACCTCGCCCGCGACGGCCACTTTCACCGCATCGAGCACGGCCTGCGCATCGCCGAGGTCGGTCACGGCCTTCAGCAACTCGTCGGGCGAGAGGGGAAGTGGCAGCGGATGAGGCGTAACGGAGCCGGCGGTCGCCACGAGCTCGCCGAGCAGCGTGATGCACGACGCGAGTTCGCGCAACGCGAGTTCGCGCAACGCGAGTTCGCGTGACGCGAGTTCGCGCAACGCGAGTTCGCGTAATGAAGCGGCCGGGTTCGTGGTCATGAGTCCATCGAATCAGGTGCCACCGACATTCTGAGTCGCAAATATCAATCTTGATCAGCAATTTTGCCTGTGGGCAACAGTGGATATCACCGCCCTGTGGAGGCGGGTTCACCCCACAGCATCCAGGCGCCGACCACCCCACCGGCCTCCACAACCCCGGCCACCCGACCCTGATCCACACCCGCGGTAACACGCCGAACCACGCCCCTGCGCGCCCGTAGGATAGACAGCATGTCCGACGGCTCTTCGTTCTACATCACCACGCCGATCTTCTACGTGAACGATGTCCCGCACATCGGGCACGCCTACACCGAGGTCGCCGCCGATGTGCTCGCCCGCTGGCACCGCCAGGCCGGCGACGACACCTGGCTCCTCACCGGCACCGACGAGCATGGGCAGAAGATCCTGCGGACGGCCACCGCCAACGGCACCACGCCCAAGGAGTGGGCCGACCGTCTGGTGAGCACGGAGTGGCTGCCCCTCCTGAAGACCATCGACATCGCCAACGACGACTTCATCCGCACCACCGACGTGCGTCACGAGCAGAACGTCCAGCGCTTTCTGCAGAAGCTGTACGACGACGGCTACATCTATGCCGGTGAGTACGAGGCCCTGTATTGCGTCGGCTGCGAGGAGTTCAAGCCGCAGAGCGAGATCATCGACGGCACCGGGGAGTACGAGGGCCAGAAGGTCTGCGCCATCCACTCGAAGCCGCTCGAGCTCCTGCAGGAGAAGAACTATTTCTTCCGCATGAGCCAGTTCGCCGATGCGCTGCTCGCCCTCTACGAGGAGAACCCCGAATTCGTGCAGCCCGAGTCGGCGCGCAACGAGGTCGTGAGCTTCGTGCGGCAGGGGCTCAGCGACCTGTCGATCTCGCGCTCGAGCTTCGACTGGGGCATCAAGGTCCCGTGGGACGAGTCGCACGTCGTGTACGTCTGGTTCGACGCGCTGCTGAACTACGTCACTGCGGTCGGCTACGGGCAGGACGACGAGAACTTCGCGCGCCGGTGGCCGGCGACGCACATCGTGGGCAAAGACATCCTGCGATTCCACGCCGTCATCTGGCCGGCGATGCTGCTTGCGGCCGGGCTCGACGTGCCGCACCGTGTGTTCGGTCACGGCTGGCTCCTCGTCGGCGGCGAGAAGATGTCCAAGTCGAAACTGACCGGAATCGCGCCGACGCAGATCACCGACACGTTCGGGTCGGACGCCTTCCGGTACTACTTCATGCGTGCCATCAGCTTCGGTCAGGACGGCTCGTTCAGCTGGGAGGATCTGGCCGCGCGCTACCAGGCGGAACTCGCGAACGGCTTCGGAAACCTGGCGTCGCGGGTGATCGCGATGGTCACCCGATACTTCGAGGGCGTCGTGCCGCCGGCCGGCCGTTACGAAGAGGCCGACCTCGCGGTGCAGGCCACGATCACCGACGCGACGGCGGCGGCGGACGCGGCCATCGAGAAGCTCGCCATCCACGACGCGCTGTCGGCGATCTGGACGATCGTCGACGAGCTCAACGGCTACATCACGGCCCAGGAGCCGTGGTCGCTCGCCAAGGACGAGACACAGCGTGAGCGCCTCAGCACGGTGCTGTACACGGCGTCGGAGGGCCTGCGCGCCCTGGCGGTGCTGCTTTCGCCCGTCGTGCCGGTGGCGACGCTCAAGCTGTGGCAGGCGCTCGGCGCGGAAGACGAACTGGGCGCGCTCGACGAGCAGCCGATCCGCTCGGCGGGCGACTGGGGTCAGCTCCCGGCAGGCACCACGGTGAACGGGCTCGAGGCGCTGTTCCCGCGGATCGACGCGGACGCGGTGCCCGGCGCATGACCGATCCGGCGTTCATCCGGCAGCGTCACGTCACCGATGGACGTGACCTGGAGTATCCGCCGCTGCCGGAGGCGCTCGTCGTGCCCGTGTACGACAACCACACCCACCTCGAGATCTCCGACGGCACCGACCCGCTCGACTACCGCGAGCAGCTCGACCGCGCGTCGAGTGTCGGCGTGCGCGGCGTGGTGCAGGTGGGCAACGACGTCGAGACGTCGCGCTGGTCGGCCGAGATGGCCGCGATCGAGCCCCGGATGCTCGCCGCCGTCGCGCTCCACCCCAATGACGCCCCCGACTACGCGGAGCGCGGAGAGCTCGACGACGCACTAGCGGTCATCGCGGAGCTCGCGACCCGCCCCCGTGTGCGTGCCGTCGGCGAGACGGGCCTCGACTTCTACCGCACGGAGGAGGGGCCGCGCCGCGACGCGCAGTTCCGCTCGTTCGAAGCGCACATCGAGATCGCGAAGCAGAACGACATCGCGCTGCAGATCCACGATCGGGATGCCCACGCCGACGTCGTCGCGACGCTCAAGCGGGTCGGCGCACCCGAGCGCACCGTCTTCCACTGCTTCTCGGGCGACGTCGCGCTGGCCGAGGTATGCGCCGAGAACGGCTGGTACATGTCGTTCGCCGGCAACGTCACGTTCAAGAACGCCGGAAACCTTCGCGCCGCGCTCGAGGCCGCACCGCGCGCGCTCATCCTGGTGGAGACGGATGCGCCGTTCCTGACGCCGACGCCGTTCCGCGGGCGCCCGAACGCGCCCTACCTGATCCCGCACACCCTGCGCGCGATGGCGGACACGCTGGGAACCGACGCATCGACGCTCGCGGCGCAGATCAGCTCGAACACCGAGCTCGTCTACGGCCGCTGGGACGCCGAACCCGTCGCCTCGCCCCCGGCGACCGCGATCGGACCTCTCGCGTGAGCGAGCTCCGCCTGCTCGGGCCGGCCGAGATCCGCGATCTGGCCGAGCTGCTCGACGTCACGCCAACGAAGAAGCTCGGCCAGAACTTCGTCATCGACGCCAACACGGTCAGGCGCATCGTGCGGGTCGCGGGCGTCCAGCCGGGCGACACGGTCGTCGAGGTCGGACCGGGCCTGGGCTCACTCACACTCGGTCTCCTCGAGGTCGGCGCGACCGTGATCGCCGTCGAGATCGACCGACGGCTGGCGGCGCAGCTGCCGAAGACCGTCTCCACCCTCGCTCCCGATGTCGCCGACGCGCTCACGGTGATCCACCAGGACGCCATGACGATCGAGGAGCTCCCGCAGTCCCCGACGCGACTCGTGGCGAACCTCCCGTACAACGTGTCGGTGCCCGTGCTGCTGCACTTCCTCGAGCATTTCGATAGCATCCGGTCGGGCGTGGTGATGGTGCAGGCGGAGGTCGGCTTCCGCGTGGCGGCCGACCCGGGTTCCAAGGTCTACGGCGCCCCGAGCGTGAAGGCCGCCTGGTACGGCACCTGGCGCACGGCCGGCAATGTGAGCCGCCAGGTGTTCTGGCCGGTGCCGAACGTCGACTCGGTGCTCGTGGCGTTCGAGCGGCACGACGAGCAGCCCGGCGACGAGGCGTTGCGCCGCCGAACGTTCGAGCTCGTGGATGCGGCGTTCCAGCAGCGGCGCAAGATGCTGCGGCAGGCGCTCGCACCGGTCTACGGCGACTCGGCCACGGCATCCGCAGCGCTCGAAGCGGCCGGTCTCGCGCCGACGGACCGCGGCGAACAGCTCGGGATCGCCGACTTCGTCGCGCTCGCCCGAGTGCCGTAGGCGCGTGGAGTAGACGACCGGCCGAGCGCCTGTAGGTTGGAAGCATGAACTCGTCGTCGGCTGAGATGGTGCACGTCAGAGCACCGGGCAAGATCAACGTGTTCATGCGGGTCGGCGCGGTGATGGACGACGGGTATCACGACGTCGCCACCGCCTACCAGGCCGTCTCGCTCTACGAAGACGTGCGCGCCTACCCGGCCGACGACTTCTCGGTGGAGTTCACCGGGTCGGTCGACACCTCCGACGTGCCGACAGACGGCACGAATCTCGCCATCAAGGCCGCGAGGATGCTCGCCCGCAAGACGGGCTACACCGGCGGCGTGCGGCTCGAGATCGACAAGCACGTTCCCGTCGCCGGCGGCATGGGCGGAGGCTCCGCCGACGCCGCAGCGACACTCGTGGCCTGCGACGCGCTGTGGGGCACCGAGGCGTCGAAGGACGACCTGCACGCCCTCGCGGCCCGGCTCGGAGCCGATGTGCCGTTCGCACTGCTCGGCGGCACGGCGATCGGCACCGGACGCGGCGACCGGCTGAGCCCCGCGCTCGCGATCGGGCAGTTCCAATGGGTGCTCGCCCTCCCCGACAGCCAGCTCAGCACGCCGACCGTGTACACCGAACTCGACCGTCACCGTGAACGCCACCTGCGCGACATCGCGCCGGCCCAGGTGAAGCCCAGCGTCGACACCGCGGTGCTCCAGGCGCTCCGCGCCGGCGACCCGCACATGCTCGCGGAGTCGCTCACGAACGACCTCCAGGCGCCCGCCATCCACCTCGCGCCGGAGATCGGCGAGGTGCTCGAGCTGGGCGAGATGAATGGGGCGCTGGCCGGGATCGTGTCGGGGTCGGGGCCGACCGTCGCGTTTCTGACGGCCGACCTCGACAGTGCCCTCGACCTGCAGATCGCACTCAGCGCGTCCCGGCTCACCGCCGTTCGGGCGACGGGGCCGGTTCACGGCGCTCGCATCATCGGCGACTAGAGCGATCCGCACGCGCACGGGATGCGGGTCCCGAGAGGCGTGCCATCCGGAGATGCCCGAACGCGGCGCGCATGTCGGGTGTTGAGACGATTCGTCGAGGGAAGCGTATCCATGCGGTTCGGGACGGGCATCCCGGCTGGTGTTTCCACGCTAGCGAGCGCCGCGGAGACGCTCCCAATCGTGACGGGAAAACCGTCAACAGTTGACGGGCACCGTTCGAACCGGCCCGCTCAGCCCTTGCGCGGACGGCTGGTGTGCTGCCCGCCGGGATGCGGCCGAGGGTCGCCCGACGGATGCGGGAAGTCCGGCGGCCGGGGCGACGTCGTGCGCCGCGAGCCGCGTGGTGAACTGAGCTTGCGCAGGTCGCGGCGCGAGGTCAGCTCCAGCTTCGCCAGGATGTTGCGCACGTGGAAGTTCACCGTCGTGACCGACACGTAGAGCCGCTCGGCGATCTCCTTGTTGGTCATCCCCGCCGCGAGCGCGTGCGCCACCTGCCGCTCACGCGTGGTGAGGGGCGCGAACGGATCGTGGCGCTCCGCGACCGGCCCTCCGGGGTCGGCCACTGCCGGCTCGGCGAGCAGGTGCGTGCAGCGGGCGAGGTAGGCGGGAGCACCGAGTCGGCGGAATGCGCCCGCCGCCGTCTCGAGCAGTGCGCGCGCCCGCTCCGGGTCGGTTCCGAGCGTGAGCAACAGGCGGCCGGCGTCGAGCGCGGCCACCGCGTGCGGGAACGGGAACAGGGCGGAGCCCGGTTCCTCCAGAGATCCGAGGTAGGACGCGACGGCCTCCTCGTGGCGCCCTTCGGCTTCGAGAACGCGACCCTCGAGCCAGCCCAACGAGCCGTAGAACGGCCGCCAGAGCCGGCGCGGGTCGCGGCACGCCTCGAGGGCGGCCCGTGCGTCGCCGGCACGGCCGAGGGCGGCGAGGGCGTCGACGCGGTAGGTCATCCAGCCGAGGGTGGAGGCCGGAGTCGCGACCTCCTCCGCGGCCTCCGTCGCGACGAGCTGAGCCGCCGCATCGCCGAGAGCACGCGCGAGTTCGGCGCGGGCGATGAACGGGATGTCGCCGTCGTACGAACCGGCGAAGCCGAGGCGGGCCCGCGAGGCCGAGCTCAGCCGCTCTTCGACTGCGGCCGCCTCGCCACGGCCGGCGCGCACGAGCGCCGAGGCGGTGAGCGCGATCGGCCAGCCGGACAGGTCGGTCTCGTCGAGCGCGAGGGCCACCGCGGCGTCTGCGAGCGTCACGGACTCGTCCCACTCCCCGACGAGGAAGAGCACGTGGGCGTAGATGGTGCGGGCGAAGCCGGCCGTCCAGCTCGACGGGAAGCGGCGCACGAGGCCCGCCGCCCGCGCGAGATCGTCGCGGGCGCGCTCGATGTCGCCGGACAGGATGAAGACGCGGGCGCGGGTGACCAGTGCGTCGGCGGCCGCGGGGGACTCCTCGCCGTCGAGCAGCTGATCCAGCTCGACGACCAGGGCCGCGATGAGGTCCCCGCGGCGCATGTGCCCGGCGGCGATGAGCCCCCAGCCGAGCAGGCGGAGCAGATCGTCGTACGGCTGGGCGAGCCAGCGCAGGGCCGGGTCGGAGATCTCGGACCGGTCGGTCGGCGCGGCCGCGATGTGGTGGCGGCCGGCTTCGAGGTAGTCGACCGTTCCGGCCATGTCGCGCGTGGCCATCAGGATCTTGGGGATCGCCTCGGCGACGTGCGACCGGATGGCACGCTCATCCGGCGTCGTGGCGGGGGCTGCGTCGATGGCCAGCGCGAGCGCGAGGGCGCCCGGGATGTCGCCGGTGAGGGTGCGCAGCTCGATGAGCACGGCATCGCGGGTCGGTGAGGCGGGCAGGGCCTCGATCGCCGGGGTCAGATCGAAGATGCGCTCGTGCATCCGGGTGCGCATGGCGAGCAGACCGATCTCGAGCAGCGCGCGTTCGTGCTCGTCGCCCGGAGCGGCGAGGTGCACGGCGGAGCGGGCGTAACTCATCGCCTGGTCGGCCTGGCCGCGGTCGGCGGCGAGCAGGGCGGCGGCGAGGAGCTCGGTCACCAGCGTCGGGTCGGCCGTGTCGGCGGCCTCCACCCGGTGGCGGAGCGCGCGATGGCCCGACAGCACCTGGGCGGCCACCCGGTGGATCTCCACCCGGCGCTGCAGCGGCAGGTCGGCGGCGATGGCGTCGGCCAGGATGGCGTGGGCGGGTTCGACCCAGACCACGCCGTCGTGCTCGGTGGAGCGCACCAGACCGCGTGCCACGGCGCCCTCGGCGTCGACCGGCGTCCCGAGACGCGCGGCGACGGTGCCGAACAGGGGGAGGGGCAACGGGTCGCGCAGCACCGCCACGAACTCGGCGGCATTGCGCACGGAGACGTCCGCGCCCTCGAGTGCAGCCGAAACGGCCGTGGAGAGCGGAGTGATGGCGGAGACCGGGAGGTCCCAGCCGGCCGGATGCAGCGCCTCGGCGAACGTGTCGCGCAGTTGGCCGAGGAGCACGCTGAGCAGCAGCGGCGAACCCTGCGTCGCTTCGGTGAGGCGCGTCGCGGTGCGACGGGAGACGGCGTGACCCAGCAGGTGGGCCGCGAGTTCCTGCGTGTCGGCGACCGTGAGCGGCGTCAGCTCGATGCGCGCGTGGTTGACGGTCGTGGCCGCGACATCGTCGAAGAGCGAGACGACGCTGTTCGCGACAGGACGGGAGGCCGCTGCGAACAGGAACGACTGCTCGGCGAGCCGGCGCACCACGAACCGGAGTGCTCTGGCCGAGGCCTCGTCGACCCACTGGGCATCGTCGACGACGACGCAGACGGGTGAGCGTACGGCATCGATCGCGTCGAGCAGCAGGCGTCCCACCGTGATCGGCTCGTCATCGGGCCGCGGGACGGAGACCCTGGTCCCGCTGAGCGTGTTGAGCCCGCGAACGAGCCGCTCGACGGTCGAGTAGCTGAGATCGGACTCGAACGAGTCGGCGTGCACGCGCAGCACCGTCCAGCCTTCGAGGCGTTCGGCGATGTCGGCCAGCAGTGCCGTCTTGCCCAGTCCGGCCTCGCCCGTGACCAGGAGCGCGCCGCCCTGTCCGAGGGCGCGGTGGGCCACCAGGAGCACGGTCTCGCGAGCACGGTCACGGCCGAACAGGGGCGCCGAGGGCGGATTCGCGGCGTCGTCGGTCACGGTGATTCCCCATCCTGACCGGCCGGGCGATGTCGGGTCGTACACGGACCGATCCTTGTGATCCTCGCACACCGTGCGGCGCACCGGGATCACCCGTCCGGGGGCATCGGCGGGGCGGCGGCGAGGGCGGCGGCGGGAGCGTCGCGCCCAGGCGACGCCGGTAGGCTGGAGACCCTCATGGCACACCTCCTCGGCGCTGAGTCGCTGCATCTCGAATTCCCGACCCGGGTCATCTTCGACAGCGTGACCGTCGGCATCAACGAGGGTGACCGCGTCGGCATCGTCGGCCGCAACGGCGACGGCAAGTCGACCCTGCTCTCGCTGCTCGCCGGACGCCTCGAACCGGACTCCGGGCGCGTCACCCGCCGTCGCGGCGTGAGTGTCGGGATGCTCGACCAGGGCGATGAGCTCGACTCCGCGCTCACCGTGGGGGCGACCATCGTCGGCGGTATCGACGAGCACGTCTGGGCGGGCGATGCGCGGGTTCGCGACGTGCTCGGCGGCCTGGTGGCCGACATCCGGTGGGATGCGACCGTCGGCGAGCTGTCCGGCGGCCAACGCCGTCGCGTGGCGCTCGCCGCGCTCCTCGTGCAGGACCACGACATCCTGTTCCTCGACGAGCCCACCAACCACCTCGACATCGAGGGCGTCGCCTGGCTGGCGACGCACCTGAAGAATCGCTGGCCGGCGAACGGGGGCGGCCTCGTGGTCGTCACCCACGACCGGTGGTTCCTCGACGAGGTCTCGACCGCGACCTGGGAGGTGCACGACCGGCTGATCGAGCCGTTCGAGGGCGGCTACGCGGCGTACATCCTGCAGCGGGTCGAGCGCGACCGCATGGCATCGGTGATCGAGAACAAGCGGCAGAACCTGATGCGCAAGGAGCTCGCCTGGCTGCGCCGGGGAGCCCCCGCCCGCACGTCCAAGCCGAAGTTCCGGATGGACGCGGCGGCGGACCTGATCGCGAACGAGCCGCCGCCGCGCAACGCGGTCGAGCTCAACCAGATGGCGACGGCGCGCCTGGGCAAGGATGTCGTCGACCTGCTCGACGCGACGGTCGTCTACCCGTCGGTCGACAGCGAGGGCGAACCGACCCAGAAGACCGTGCTGCGCGACATCGAATGGCGGATCGCCCCGGGTGAGCGCACCGGCATCCTCGGTGTGAACGGCGCGGGCAAGTCCACCCTGCTCGGCCTGATCTCCGGCGCCGTCGAGCCGACGGCCGGCCGCGTCAAGCGTGGCAAGACGGTGAAGATCGCGAGCCTCACCCAGCAGCTCTCCGAGCTCGACGATGTGCAGAACGACCGCGTGAGCGCGGTCATCGCCGGCAAGCGCACCACCTACCTCGCCGGCGGCAAGGAGATGACGCCCGGGCAGATGCTCGAGCGCCTCGGATTCACCACCGCGCAGCTCTCCACCCCCGTCAAAGACCTCTCCGGCGGTCAGAAGCGGCGGCTGCAGCTGCTGCTCATCCTGCTCGACGAGCCGAACGTGCTGATCCTCGACGAGCCCACCAACGACCTCGACACCGACATGCTCGCGGCGATGGAAGACCTGCTCGACTCCTGGCCGGGCACGCTCATCGTCGTCTCGCACGACCGGTACCTCATCGAGCGCGTGACGGATCAGCAGTACGCCGTGATGGACGCCGCGCTGCGCCACCTGCCGGGCGGCGTCGACCAGTACCTGCAGCTGCGTCGCGGCCAGGCGTCGTCGGCCGACGGCGGTGCGCCGGCGCTCGCCGCGACCGGCTCCGCCGCATCCGGATCGACGGGTTCCGCTGCGGTTCCCGGCCTGAGCGGCGCGGAACTGCGCGCGGCCCAGAAGGAGGTCTCCTCCATCGATAGGAGGCTCGGCAAGCTCGCCGATCAGGTCGCCGCCGTGCACGAGCGCCTCGCCGAGCACGACCAGGGCGACTATGTGGGCATCGGCGCCATCACCGACCAGCTGCGTGCCCTCGACGACGAGATCGCGACGCTGGAGACCCGCTGGCTCGAACTCTCGGAGCGGCTGGAGGCCTAGGCGTCGCGGGCCGCTCGTCGCAGGGCGCACATCGCAGGCCGCTCATCGCGCGACGGCGCGCATCCGGTACCGCGCTACGGCGGCGGAACGTTGGATGATGAGGGGCATGAGCACCCACGACGTGATCAATCAGCCGCCCGCACGCGTCGACGTCGACGAGTTCGCCGCGAACATCCCGCTCGTCGAGGGGATCGAGCGCTACGACGCCGGCTGGGCCGTGCCCGGACTTGGCGGCGTGGGGAGACTGGTCGGCAGCGCTGCCTTCCAGCGGGACGCCGAACGGGCATCCGTGCACGAACCCGAGCTGCGGGCGTTCGACCGCTGGGGCAACCGGATCGACGAGGTCGAGTACGACCCGTCGTATCACCGCATCCTCGGTGAGGCCGTGGCGGCGGGGGCGCACACGAGCGCCTGGGAGCGGCCCGGGCCGGGAGCGAACGTCGCGCGCGCCGCGACATTCATGCTGTTCGCGCAGGTCGAGCCGGGGCACGCCTGCCCGATCTCGATGAGCCACGCGGCGGTGGCCGCGCTCGCTGCGACGCCCGAGCTGGAGGCGGCCTGGCTGCCGCGCCTCCTCAGCCGTGAGTACGACGGGCGGCTGCGGCCGGAGAAGACCTCGGCGCTGTTCGGCATGGCGATGACCGAGAAGCAGGGCGGCTCGGATGTGCGCGCGAACACGACGCGGGCGATCGCGGCGTCGGAGGGCCGGTACCTGCTGACGGGGCACAAATGGTTCTGCTCGGCGCCGATGTCCGACGCATTTCTGGTGCTCGCCCAGACCGCGGCGGGGCTGGGCTGCTTCGTCGTGCCGCGGGTGCTCGACGACGGCACGCGCAACGTGTTCGCCATCCAGCGGCTCAAGGACAAGCTGGGGAACCGGTCGAACGCGTCGAGCGAGATCGAGTTCGACGGAACAGTCGGCTACCTGCTCGGTGAGGAGGGCCGCGGGGTGCGCACGATCGTCGAGATGGTCAATCGCACGCGACTCGACTGCATCTACGGCAGTGCCGCCGGGATGCGCCAGTCGGTCGCGGAGGCGGCCTGGCACGTGCGTCACCGTCGCGCGTTCGGCGCCCGGCTGATCGACCAGCCGGCGATGACGGCCGTGCTCGCCGACCTGGCCCTCGAGTCCGAGGCGGCGACCGCGGTGTCGCTCCGCCTCGCCCGCGCTCACGACGACGACGCCTCGGATGCCGAACGCGCGTTCCGCCGGCTGGCGACGGCCGTCACGAAGTACTGGGTCTGCAAACGCGGACCGGGGCACGCCTACGAGGCGCTGGAGTGCCTGGGCGGCAACGGCTACACGGAGGCGTTCCCGCTGGCCCGGCGCTACCGGGAGCAGCCGGTGATGGCGATCTGGGAGGGCTCGGGCAACGTCATCGCGCTCGACGTCCTGCGCGCGATCACCAGGGAGCCGCAGAGCGTCGAGGCCCTCGACGCTGAGCTGTCGGCGGCGCGCGGCCGCCATCCCGTGTTCGACGAGCATCACGACCGGATGCGGGCGCGCCTCGCCGAGGTCGCCGGCGTCGATGAGGCGGAAGCGGCCGGCCGGGTGCGCTCCCTGGTCGCCGGACTGGCCGTGGCGCTGCAGGCCTCGCTGCTGCTGCGGACGGCCCCGGAGGCGCTGGGGAGGGGCTTCGTCGAGGCACGTCTCGGACCGGCACGCGGATCCCTCTACGGTGAGCTGCCGCGCGACCTCGACCTGACGGCGATCGTAGACCGCGCCTAGCGCGTACGGTGTGGGGCGCCAGGCGCGTAGCACGCTGCGCGTAGCGCGCGATCGGCGACGGAGGGAATCGCATGATGGACCGCACAGCCAAGGACCGCACAGCCATCGAACGTCTGCTCGAGACGAACCACTATCTCGTGCTCGGCACGTCGGACACGACGGGAAGGCCCTGGGTGTCCCCGGTCTTCTTCGCAGCGTTCGGCACGGAGCGGGTCTGCTGGGTGTCGTCACCGGACAGCCGGCATTCACGCAACATCGCCGAGCGAGCGGCGATCGCGATCACGGTCTTCGACTCGACGGTCGCCGTGGGCCGGGCCGAGGCGGCGTACTTCGACGCCGAGGCCGGGCGAGCCGCGCCGCCCGAGGTGGAGGCGGCGCTGCGGGCCCTCAATGCGCGGCTCCCCGGTGACAAGCAGCTGGTCGTCGACGACCTGCAGCCGGCCGGTCCGCTGGTGGTCTACCTGGCCGAGTTGCGGCACCGCTACGTGCTCGTCCGCGGCGGCGACCCCGACCACGGCAACGACCTCGACATGACCCTCGAGGTCTGAGGCCGACGAGCCCGTACTGAGGAGCCCGCGCCCGACGAGCCCACACTGACGAGCCCGCACCCGACGAGCAGGCCGTCAGGCCGCCTCGGTGCCCGCCGTCTCGGCCGCCGCGGCGCCGATCGCCCGATAGAACTGCTCGACCGCCTTGCGGTTGTAGGCCTGGAAGTCGAACGTGCTCGCCGGCACATCGCCGCGCAGGAACGCTTCGAGCCCCTCGGCCACGCCCTCGTCCGACTGCGCGACCACGAGCCCTGAACCGGCGGGCAGCGCGTTCTTGGCCGACGCGAACTCGACGGTGACGATGGGCAGGCCCAGCACGAGCGCCTCCAGGATCACCATCGGCTGGCCCTCGTAGTCGCTCGACAGCACGAAGCAGTCGGCGTGGGCCATGATCGCGTGCGGGTTGCGCTGCATGCCGGTGAGGAACACCGAGCCGCGCAGTCCGAGCTCGTCAACCAGGGCTTCGAGTTCGTCGGCCAGCGGACCGGAGCCCACGATCACGAGACGCGTAGCCGGGTGCGTCGCGTGCACGCGGGCGAACGCCCGGATGAGCCGCGCCTGGTTCTTCTCGGGCGAGAGCCGCCCGACCGACACGAAGGTGGTCACGTCGTCGTCGGCCAGCAGCGCCTGCGCCCACTCGGGCACCTCGCCGGTCTCCTCGTCGAAGGCCAGCTCGTGCAGGTCGGCCTGCGCGTTTTCCAGGATGTGCTCGGCGTCGACCGTGTTGAGCGCCGAGACGAACGCGGAGGGGTCGGCGTACTCCGCCAGGCCCTCGCGGTTGATCTCGGACAGGGTGGGCGACACCGAGACGAGGTGGTCGTACTGCCGGTAGAGCGTGAAGATCTGGGTGAGGCTGTGCAGCATCTTCTTCTGTCCGCCGACCTCGCGATGGGCATCCGAGGCCAGATCGTTGTGCAGCCAGATCGAGCGCACGGCGTCGGGGGAGTGCAGGAGCAGAGCAGCCCAGAACGGTCCGTAGCCGGAGAAGTCGACGACGTAGTCGAACCGGCTGTCTCCGAAGCAGCGCGTCCACTCGTCGTCCCATAGCTCGTTCTGCGTCGCGTTCGTGCCGTGATCGGCGATGCGGCCGCGGCGGAATTCGAGGTGCCGTGCGAGCTGGCGCAGCTTGGCGCCGTTCATGCCGCCGACGCGCGGGAACTGGCGCACGTTCGGGTTGATCTGCTGCTGTTTGGCGATCGTCACGCGCGACGCGCTCTGCGAGAAGAACGCCGACACGTCGAAACGATCGTGGTCGACGTTGTTGAGCAGGTTCAGCGCCGAGGTGGTGATGCCGTTGGGGCGCATGCCGCCGAGGTACAGCAGGATCGAGGTGCGGCCGTCGTGGGCGAGGTCGGTGCGGAGCCGGTAGCCGTCGCGGGCGCCGCGGAACACGATGTCGACGATGCGCTCGGCTGCCCGGCCGTCTTCGTACGGGGTGAACCGCTGCTGCATCGCGCGGTAGCGGTCGGCCGCCTCCTCGGGCACGGCGTCCGCGTTCTCGGCGATCGCAGCGAGGTCTTCGCCGATCTCGCGGGCGGACATCCGCACCGGGCCGGGCCACTCGTCCGGCTCGAAATAGAGACCGCGGGTGCCGGCGTAGTCGGCGAGGTCCGGCGTGAAGAACAGGATGGGCCGGCCGGTCTGAAGGAAGTCGAAGAAAATGCTCGAGTAGTCGGTGATCAGAGCGTCCGTGATGCCGAGCACGACGTTCGTCGGGATCTCGTTGGGCACGAGCATCCGCTTGAGTTCGGGGCGCCGCGAGGCGAGGGCGTGGACCGTCTGGTGCGTCTTGAGGAGCACGACGTACCGGCTGGTGTCGATGCGCTCCTCGATGGCGGCGATGTGCTCGAGCGTCTCGTCGATGTCGTCGGTCGGCCGGCCGAACGACGCCCCCTTCCAGGTGGGCGCGTACAAGATGATCTTGCGGTCGCCCAGCGGGATGCCGGCCTCGGTCAGCCGGCGTCGCGCCTCGGCGCGCCCCGCGTCGTCGAGGAACTGGCGGTCGATGCGGGGGTAGCCCTCCTCGACGAGCGTTCCGCGGTAGACGCCGCTCAGCTTGTAGCCGGTCTCGTACATCTGGTCGGCCATGAAGGCGTTCGCGGCCAGCAGGTAGTCGGCGGCGACGAAGTTGCGAATGATGTTGGCCGTGGCCAGGGCGCCGTCTTCGATGTCGTAGCCCATCCGCTTGAGCGGGGTGCCGTGCCAGGTGTTCAGATAGACCTGGCCCTCGCGCTTGCTGAAGTCGGAGGGGAAGGTGGCGTTGTTCACCAGGTACTGGCTGGTGGCGAGCGCCCGGTAGTAGGCGGAGGAGCCGTAGCGCACGAAGGTGACGCGAGGATCGTCGGCGAACTCGTCGACGGCCGCCCGGTACTGGTTGAGGTCGGACAGCGCCCAGATGTGCGTGAGGTGGGCCTGATCGGGCGCGGCCAGCAGCGCACGGAACACGGCCTCGGGATTGTCGAGCATGCCATTGCCCGAGAACGACTCGTAGAAGACCGAGCCGGGGACGACGGGCTGCCGGCGCCAGTACGCGTGGATCTCGTAGCGGGCAGCGCGCTTGACCCGGGACGGTAGGCGTTTCAGGCGGGAGAGTCTCATCACGGCCGATTTTATGTGAGCGGGATAACGGTCACCTGTGAGCCCCCTTTGGGGTCGTCGGATGCCGTCGGCCGTTCGCGTTCGCGGCTACGACTCCTCGTCGAAGCCGAGCGAGAGCTTGCGCAGCAGCGCGGCGAGACGCTCCTGGTCGGTGGGGGAGAGGGAGGCGAGCAGCTCGTCCTCCGCGTCGACCAGTCGGGTGATGGCGGCGTCGACGCGCGTGAGCCCCTGCGGCGTCATCTGCACCAGGATGCCCCGCCCGTCGTTCGGGTCGGTGCGCCGCTCGACCAGCTCGCGCGAGACGAGACGGTCGATGCGGTTGGTCATGGTGCCGCTGGAGACCAGCGTCTGCTGCAGCAGCGCCTTCGGGCTCAGCTGATAGGGCGCGCCCGCACGCCGCAGCGCCGCGAGCACGTCGAACTCCCACGACTCCAGGTCGGAGCGGTCGAAGGCGGTGCGGCGGGCGCGGTCGAGGTGGCGGGCGAGCCGCGCGACGCGCGAGAGCACCTGCAACGGCGAGAAGTCGAGGTCGGGGCGCTCGCGCAACCACGAATCCACGATGCGGTCGACCTCGTCGCGTGCGTCAGGCATCCCCCCATGCTATTTCGTCGCGGGCGCCGAATCGTCGGGACCTCGGAGCGCGGTCTGGCAAACTGTCATGTGCGCCGGATGCACGTCTGTGCGCGGTCCGCCTTGGTGTAATGGCAGCACGACAGCCTTTGGAGCTGTTAGGTCCAGGTTCGAGTCCTGGAGGCGGAGCGGACCATTGTTTCGATCCCGGGAGAACCATGACCGACCAGAACCTCGCCATCATCGTGCTCGCCGCCGGACAGGGCACCCGGATGAAGTCCACCACCCCCAAGCTGCTGCACCCCCTGGGCGGGATGCCGATCGTCGGCCACGTGCTGGCGACGGCGAAGTCGCTCGGCGCCGCTCACGTGGTCTCGGTGGTGCGTCACGAGCGCGAGCGCCTGGCGGAGGTCATCACGGCCGACCTGCCGGAGAGCGTCATCGTCGACCAGGACGAGGTGCCCGGCACCGGCCGCGCCGTCGAACTGGCCGTCGCCGCGCTGCCGGCCGACTTCTCCGGCGACGTGCTGGTGGTCAACGGCGACGTGCCCCTCCTCGACGCCGGCACGCTCCGCGAGCTGATCGAGCGGCACCGCGCCGGCGATGCGGCCGCGACCATCCTGTCGTCGTTCCCGGCCGACGCGACCGGCTACGGGCGCATCGTGCGCACCGCAGACGGGCATCTCGACCGGATCGTCGAGCACAAGGACGCGACGGAGGACGAGCGCGCGATCGGCGAGATCAACGCCGGCATCTACCTCTTCGGGCTCGCACAGCTGCGCGACCAGCTCGCCGCGCTGACCACGGACAACGCCCAGGGCGAGAAGTACCTCACCGACGTGATCGGCCTGCTGCGGCAGGCGGGCTTCGACGTGGACGCGCTCCCGGTGGGGGAGTCCTGGCTCGTCGAGGGCATCAACGACCGCGCGCAGCTGAGCGACGCGGCGGCCAAGCTCAACGCCCTCCTGGTGCGCACCTGGCAGCTCGCCGGGGTCACCATCCAGGACCCGGCGACCACCTGGATCGACGTCAAAGCGAAGCTCGCCCCCGACGTGACCATCCTCCCCGGCACGCAGATCCGCGGCGCGACCGCGATCGAGTCCGGCGCCGTCGTCGGCCCGGACACCACGCTGCTCGACTGCGAGGTCGGCGCGAACGCCACGGTGAAGCGAACGGATGCGACGCTGTCCGTCATCGGCGCCGGTGCCACCGTCGGGCCGTTCGCCTACCTGCGGCCGGGAACGGTTCTCGGCTCCGACGGCAAGATCGGCACGTTCGTCGAGACCAAGAACGCCACCATCGGATCCGGTACCAAGCTCGCGCACTTCAACTACGTCGGCGATGCCGAGGTCGGCGAGAAGTCGAACCTCGGCGCGGGCGTGATCACCGCCAATTACGACGGCGTGAACAAGCACCGCACCCAGATCGGCTCGCACGTGCGTGCGAGCACGAACACCGTGTTCGTCGCGCCGGTTAGGATGGGTGACGGAGCGTACACCGGCGCCGGAACCATCGTCCGCAAGGACGTCCCGGCGGGAGCGCTCGCGCTCACGGTGGCTCCGCAACGCAACATCGAAGGTTGGGTCGCCGAGAAGCGTCCGGGCACCGACGCCGCCAAAGCTGCGGAAGAGAGCGGAGAGTAAGTGTCAGGGATCACCACCACCGGGCAGAAGCGTCTAGTTCTGATTTCGGGGCGTGCGCATCCCGAACTCGCCGAGCACATCGCCTCCGAACTGGGCAGCGAGCTCGTCCCCACCGATTCCCGCACCTTCGCGAACGGGGAGATCTACGCCCGCTTCGACGAGAGCGTGCGCGGCTCGGATGCCTTCGTCATCCAGTCGCACACGTCGCCGATCAACGAGTGGCTCATGGAGCAGCTGATCATGGTCGACGCCCTCAAGCGCGCGTCCGCCAAGCGCATCACGGTGGTGGCCCCGTTCTATCCGTACGCCAGGCAGGACAAGAAGGGCCGCGGTCGCGAGCCGATCTCCGCCCGGCTCGTCGCCGACCTCTTCAAGGCGGCCGGAGCCGACCGCATCATGTCGGTCGACCTGCACGCCGCGCAGATCCAGGGCTTCTTCGACGGTCCCGTCGACCACCTGTTCGCCATGCCGGTGCTGCTCGAGCACATGCGCAAGGAGCTCGACGCGAGCACCCTCACGGTGGTCTCGCCCGACATGGGCCGGGTCCGCGTCGCCGACAACTGGAGCGACAAGCTCGGTGTGCCGCTCGCGATCATCCACAAGCGCCGCGACCCGCTGGTCCCGAACCAGGTCTCGGTGCACGAGATCGTCGGCGACGTGAGCGGACGCGTCTGCCTGCTGGTCGACGACCTCATCGACACCGGCCGCACCATTGTGAAGGCCGCCGAGGCGCTCAAGGCCAACGGGGCGATCGGCGTCGTCGTCGCCGCCACCCACGCCGTGTTCAGCGACCCGGCCGTCGAGTTGCTGCAGAGCGACGTCATCGACTCCGTCGTCGTGACGGACACGTTGCCGCTGCCGGAGCACAAGCGCTTCGAGAAGCTGACGATCCTCCCGATCGCTCCGCTGCTCGCCAACGCCATCCAGCA
Organism: Leifsonia poae; assembly: GCF_027921845.1. Taxonomy (GTDB): domain Bacteria; phylum Actinomycetota; class Actinomycetes; order Actinomycetales; family Microbacteriaceae; genus Leifsonia; species Leifsonia poae. The sequence goes on along the minus strand of NZ_BSEN01000001.1, from coordinate 156,089 downwards.
GGTCTTCACCGACGGCTCCGTCACCTCGATGTTCGACGGGGCGGCCTAGCCCCGCCGACCAGGGCCGTCAGACCGTGCAGGACCGACGTGCTCCGCGTGCCCCCGGCTACGCCGACATCGTTCTCGACAACCTCTCGAGGCCGTACCCGTACGCTGCGCATCACGCTGCCCTCGACGACGCGGACGCTCGCACGACCCCGCGTGAGCTGCATCCGTCCTTCTCCACGTCGTTCGACTGGCACTCCTGCGTCCATATGCACTGGCTGGGCGTCTCGCTGCTCGGGTCCGGGCTGGACGATGAGCGCGACGCCGCTCTGCGGAGCGCGCTCGACCGCTCGCTGACGCCGGAGAACCTGTCGGTCGAGATCGCCTATCTGCGGGCGAACCCGGGCTGGGAGCGGCCGTACGGCTGGGCGTGGCTCGCCCGGCTCGCGGCCACCTGCGCGACCTCGGACGATCCCGATGCGCGGCGCTGGGCCTCCGCGCTCGACCCGGCGCTGGACGCGCTGGGCGACCTCGTGTCGCGGTGGGTGGCGGTGACGGACTGGCCGGTGCGCCACGGGGTGCACACGAACACCGCGTTCGGGCTCGGGATGCTGCGGGACGCGTTCCGCGCGACCGGCCGCCAACGCGCGGCCGCCGTCTGCGAGGAGGCGGCGCGACGCTGGTTCGCCGCCGATGCGGCATGGCCGCACGAGTGGGAGCGCAGCGGGCAGGACTTCCTCTCGGCCGGCCTGAGCGAGGCCGACCTGATGCGCCGGATGCTGGCGCCGGACGCGTTCGCCCGCTGGTTCGCGGCGTTCCTGCCGGGGCTCACGCCGGAGTCGACCGTACTGCAGCCGGCGCGGGTCGTGGACGAGACCGACGGGTACCAGGTGCACCTGCACGGCCTGAACCTCTCGCGTGCGGCTCAACTCGCGCGGATCGCGGACGCGCTGGCGGAGAGCGGCGGCGCCGGCTCGGCCGACCTCGTGCCGATGCTGCGCGAAGCGAGCGCGCGGCTTCTCGACGCCGGTCTCGGCGCCGTGGTGACGACCGAGTTCATGTCGTCGCACTGGCTCGCGTCGTTCGCGTGGGACGCGCTGTCCGCCTGACCCTGCCCGCGCGTCAGGATGTGGCGCTGTTCTCGGCGGGGAACGGCCGCGGGGTGGACGGGATGAGGCCGAGCGGGGCCACGAAGGTGGCGTCACCCTCGGTGTTGAGTGCGTAGCACTGCCAGCCGGGACCGGCGGGCGCGAACAGTTCGAAGCGCGCCGACGAGTCCAGCGCATCCGGTGCGTAGTGGTGCACGTACACGGCGCAGGTGTTGGAGGCGGTGGCGCTCGCGAAGCTGATCGTGATCAGCACCCCGGGCGCCACGAGCGCGATGAGGCCGAGCACCACGACGACGCGCGTGGCGATGATCATCCGGCGGCCGCGGAGGGGCCGCTCGACCGGCTCGTAGCCGGCGAGCTCCGGGTGATCGTCGAAGGTCATGCTCCGAGTCTCAGCGCGTTCCGCCGTGGGCGCAAGTTCCCGCGCACGAGAACCGCGAGCTCAGTGCGCGACGAGCTCAGTGGGCGACGAGCTCAGTGGGCAACGAGCACGGAGGCGATGCCGGCGGCGCAGGCCAGGAGCGTGGTCGCGGCGGCCAGCGCGAGTGCGAGCGCAGGCGCGGCGGTCGGCAGGTGCCGCGTGTGGCCGGAGAGCGCACGGCCACGATGGTTGCCGTAGATCACCGCCGCGATGGCGGCGCCGATCAGGATGACGCCGACGACGATGAGCGCCGGCTGGTCGGAGACGAATCCGCTGCGCAGCGACAGGAGCGCGTTCACCACGATCACCAGCGCCGTCCTGCTCCACGACAGCGCCGTGCGCTCGCCCTGCAGGCCGGGGTCGCGAGCGGGGAACGCGTCCGCCGCGTCGGCCGGCGGAGTCGTCATGGCAGCGCCAGCAGCACCGCGATCACGGCCGCGACGGCCAGCACGATCGCCGACAGCAACGGGATGGCGACCGTCGACGGCAGACGCCGCCCGTGCCGCATGGCGATCTCGTTGGCCCGCCAGCGCACGTACGCGATCACGCTGAGCACGGCCGAGAGCACGCCGAGCGCGACGGCGAGGATCACCACGACGACGTGCGGCCCGATGTGCGCCGAGAACTGCTCGAGCACCACGCCGCCGGCGAGCAGCGCGAGGGCGGTGCGCACCCAGGCCAGGAAGGTGCGCTCGTTCGCGAGCGAGAACCGGTAGTCCGGCTCGTCACCTTCCTGGCGCCAGGCGGGCTCGCGCACGCTAGTGGCTCGAGCCTTCGGTCTCGATCTCGGTGCGGTCGCCGGACCACAGGGTGTGGAAGGTGCCTTCCTTGTCCACGCGCTTGTAGGTGTGGGCGCCGAAGAAGTCGCGCTGTCCCTGCACGAGGGCGGCAGGCAGGCGGGGGACGGCGAGCGAGTCGTAGTACGACAGGGCGGCACCGAAGCCGGGGATCGGAACGCCGGAGAGCGCAGCCGTGGAGACGACACGCCGCCAGGCCGCCTCTCCCTCTGCGACCGCGTCGGCGAAGTACGGGGCCTCGAGCAGCGTGGCGATGTCGGGGTTCTCGTCGTACGCGTCGGCGATCCGGTTGAGGAACTGGGCGCGGATGATGCAGCCGCCGCGCCAGATCTTGGCGATCTTGTCTTTGTTGATGTTCCAGCCGTACTTCTCGGCGCCGGCGATGATCGCGTCGAAGCCCTGGGCGTACGCGACGACCTTGGACGCATAGAGAGCCTTGGAGACGTCGTCTGCGAACGACGAGTCGACCTTCTGCACGTCGGGACGGGACGTGACGACCTTCTGCACGGCCTCGCGCTGCGCGGGCTTGGACGAGACGGCTCGGGCGAACACGGCCTCGGCGATGCCGCCGACGGGAACGCCCAGGTCGAGCGCGTTCTGCACGGTCCAGACGCCGGTGCCCTTGGACCCGGCCTGGTCGAGCACGATGTCGACGAACGGCTTGCCCGTCTCGGCGTCGACCTGACGCAGCACCTCGGCGGTGATCTCGATCAGGTACGACTCGAGGTAGCCCTTGTTCCATTCGGTGAAGACGTCGGCGATCGCGGCCGGCTCGAGCCCGCCGACGGTGCGCAGCAGGTCGTACGCCTCGGCGATGAGCTGCATGTCGGCGTATTCGATGCCGTTGTGGATCATCTTCACGAAGTGGCCTGCGCCGTCGGTGCCGACGTGCGTGACGCACGGCTCGCCCTCCGCGACGGCGGCGATCGACTCGAGGATGGGGCCGAGGGTCTCGTACGACTCCTCCGAGCCGCCCGGCATGATCGAGGGGCCCTTCAGCGCGCCCTCCTCGCCGCCGGAGATGCCGGTGCCGACGAAGTGGATGCCGGTCGGCGCGATGCGCTTCTCGCGTTCGATGGTGTCGTGGAAGTTCGCGTTGCCGCCGTCGACGATGATGTCGCCCGGCTCGAACCGCTCGACGAGCTGCTCGATGACGGCATCCGTGCCCTTGCCGGCCTGCACCATGATGATCGCCGTGCGGGGCTTCGTCAGCGAGGCGACGAAGTCGTCGATCGATTCGGAGGCGACGAACCCGGCCTCGGGATGCTCGGTGATGAGCTCCTCGGTGCGCGCGTAGGTGCGGTTGTAGACGGCGACGGTGTTGCCCTCGCGTGACGCGAGGTTGCGGGCCAGGTTCGACCCCATCACCGCCAGACCCACGACACCGATATTGGCTGTTGCACTGGCGTTCTCAGGCACGTTCTCTCCTTAACGACGAGCTTTGTTCCAGCGTAGTGCGGCGGCGGAACCGGCCGCCCGAATGTTGCGCAGGCTACGGGGCGGACGGCCATCCGCACCGGTCGCGGTCAGCCCAGCCGGAACGTCGAGCGCGGGATGTCGGACACCAGGCGCCCGGCGATCGTGAAGGCATCCTCTTCGGTGAGCTGGTGGGAGACGACGAGCGACGACAGGTACGAGGCATCGACCCGGCGGGACATGTCGTGCCTGGCCGGGATCGAGCAGAACGCCCGGGTGTCGTCGATGAACCCGCTGGTCTTGGTGAAGCCGGCGCTGTCGGTGATCGCCTGCCGGTAGCGCAGGATCGCGGCGGGGGTGTCGAGGAACCACCACGGAGCGCCGGCGTAGACCGACGGATAGAAGCCGGCGAGCGGTGCGATCTCGCGTGAGAAGGTCGTCTCGTCGACCGTGAACAGCACCAGCCGGAACGTCGGGTCGGTGCCGAAGTCCCGGAGGATCGGAGTCAGGGGTGCGGTGAACGCGCCGACCGCGGGCAGATCGTGCCCGGTGTCCGGCCCGAAGGCGTCGAAGGTGGGCCGGTGGTGATTGCGGATGACGCCGGGGTGCAGCTGCATGACGAGGCCGTCTTCGCTCGCCATCTCGGCCAGCCGGTAGAGCATGTTCCGTCGGTAGGCGACCGCTTCGGCGGCGGTGAGGGAGCCGTCGAGGGCCGCCCGGTGGATACGCGAGGCCTCGGCGGTCGTGAGCGGTTCGCTGCCGGCGTCGATGACGCCCGTGTCGGTCGCCGTGCCGCCCGCGGCGATGAAGGCCTGCCGCCGGGCGCGCAGGGCGGCGAGCAGCCCCTCGTACGACGACGTGTCGACCCCGGCGCTCTCGCCGAGTGCGGAGAGTCTGCCGCGCCAGGTCGGCTCATCCGGGTGCATGTACCGGTCGGCGCGGAAGGTCGGCAGTACACGTCCGGTGAACGTGGGGTCGTCGCGGAGCGCCAGGTGGGCCGCGAGGTCGTCGGCCGGATCGTCGGTGGTCGCGAGCACGGCGATGCGGAAGCGATCGAACAGGGCCCTCGGGCGGAACTCCGGCCGCGCCAGGGTCTCCGCCAACTGGTCGTAGAGGGCGTCGGCGTTCGCCGCAGACGGCTGCTCGGTCAGCCCGAACACCTCGCTGAACTCGGACTCGAACCAGAACCGCACGGGTGTGCCGAGGAATGCGTCCCAGTTCTCGCAGAGCCGGCGCCAGATCGAGCGACCGGATGCCGTGGGGGCCGCTCCCGGCCGGGAGAGCCCGAGTTCGTCCAGGGGGACGCCGACCGCGTGCAGCATCCTGGTCACATAGTGGTCGGGGGTGATCAGCAGGGCGGCCGGGTCGGGGAACGGCTCGTCGTCGAGCAGCATCCGGGCGTCCACATGTCCGTGCGGGGAGTAGATCGGGGCGTCGGCGACAGAGGAGTGCAGCCGCCTGGCGAGGGCGCGTTCCCCCGGATCGGCCGGGAACAGGCGGTCGGGATGCGGTGCGAGCGCGGTCATGCGCGTCCTTTCTGGGGAGGGGACGACGGGGCGGGGCCGGTGGAGTCGCGCACCGTCAGATGCGTCGGCAGGGTCGCCGTCTGGCGGACGCCGACCCGTGCACCGTCGAGGTGCGTGAGGAGCATCGAGACCGCGGTGCGGCCCGCCTGCTCGATGGGGGCGGTCAGGGTGGTGAGCGGCGGGTTGCAGAAGTCGGCGCCGAAGATGTCGTCGCAGCCGACGATGCTCACGTCGCCCGGCACATCGACGCCCCGCTCGCGGAACCGGGCGAGCATCCCGATGGCCAGGAGGTCGTTGAACGCGACGCACGCGGTGACGCCGGCGTGCAGGATCGCGTCGGCGGCGGCCGCCCCCGCGTACTGGCGCGGAGCGAACGGACCGAGTCGCCGCACCTCGATGTCGTAGCGTTGGGCGGCCTTGACCATCGCGCGCCAGCGGCCCTCGTTCGGCCACGACGTCTCGGGTCCGCTGACGTAGGCGATGTCGGTGTGCCCGAGGGAGACGAGGTGGCCCATCGCCTGCTCGATCCCGTTGGGGGTGTCGATGAAGACGCTCGGCACGCCGCGGGTCTGGCGGTTGATCGCGACGAGCGGCACCTCGGCCGCGAGGGCGGTGAGCCGCCGGTCGGTGAGACGGGAGGCGGCCAGGATCGCGCCGTCGAACGAACGCCGCAGCTTGTGCAGCATCCCGTCTTCGAGTTCGTCCGACTCCTCGGTGTCGACCAGGATCTGCGTGTAGCCGGCGGCCTTGAGCTGCTGCTGGGTGCCCCGGATGATGCCGAAGTAGAAGGGGTTCGTCACGTCGCTGACGAGTACGGCGATCGCCCGGGTCCTGCCACTGGTGAGGGCGCGTGCCTGCGCGTTCGGGATGTAGTTCAGCTCGCGCGCGGCGAGCTCGATCCGTTCGCGCGTCAGGGCGTTGACCCGGCCGGGGTTCGAGAGGGCGCGCGACACCGTCGAGGTGGCGAGACCGGTCGCGGCGGCGACGTCCGCGAGGGTCGCGGGGCGCTCGGACCCCGCTCCGGCGAGAGGTTGCATGAAGTCATCACAGCACACGTTGGCAATTTTTGGCAATCGGTTGCCTTGACCTTGCCACTCTGCATAGAGTCCTGCACTGTCGTCTCCGGTCGCACCACAACGGGGGTGACGGACACTCACGTCCCTGTCTCAAAGGAGAGTCACGAATGAGATCACGTATCGCGCTCGGCGCGGTCGCCGGCCTCGCCGTCATCGGCCTGGCCCTGAGCGGCTGCTCCTCCAGCAACAACTCCGACTCCGGTTCCGGAGGTCTCGACGGCAAAGGCAAGACGCTCGACGTCATGATCGCCGCCAACACGCTCTACCCCACCGAACAGCAGCAGTGGTTCAAGGATGTCTCCGCTCAGTTCCAGAAGGAGACCGGCGCCACGGTGAAGTTCGAGACGTTCGCCTCGGCCAACGACGAGCTCACCAAGATCCAGACCTCGGTGCTCAGCGGCCAGGGCCCGGACATCTACGACCTCGGCACCACGTTCACCCCCACCGCGTACTCCACCGGCGCGTTCGTGAAGCTCACGGACGACGACTGGAAGAAGATCGGCGGCCGCGACCGGTTCGTCCCGGCGACGCTCGGCATCTCCGGGCCCGACGAGAAGAACGAGGTGGGCATCCCGTTCCTCAGCCGTCCGTTCGTCATGGCGTACAACAAGGACCTGCTCAAGGCCGCCGGCATCGACAAGCCGGCCGACACCTGGGACGGCCTCGCCGAGCAGGCGAAGAAGCTCACCAGCGGCGGCGTGCACGGCATGGCCATCGCCTACGCCGACAGCTTCGACCCGTGGAAGTTCATCTGGGCCATGGCGATGCAGCAGGGCAACACGATCCTCGACCTGAAGGACAAGAAGGCCACGATCGACGACGACGCCGTCAAGAAGGCCTACGAGACGTACTTCGGCTGGATGAGCGACGACAAGGTCGTCGACCCGGCCGCCATCGGCTGGAAGAACGCGCAGGCCGTCGCAGCCTTCGCCGCGGGCAAGGCCGCCTACCTGCCGATGGTCTCGTCGTCGTCGCAGGTCACGCTCGACAAGTCCAGCGTCGCGGGCAAGTACGCCTACGCCGTGATGCCGACCATCCCGCCGGGGGAGACCTCGCTGCCGAGCGACGGCAAGGCCGCCGCGACGATCATCTCGGGCGACAACATGGTCGTGGCCAAGTACTCCAAGAACCAGGACCTCGCGTTCGCGCTGGTGAAGATGCTCACGAGCACCGAGAACCAGGTGAAGTACACCAAGACGTTCGGCGACCTGCCGACCAACGCCGACGCGGCGAAGCAGATCGAGCAGGGCAACGAACTGCTCGGCCCGATCGTCGATGCCGGCACCAAGGCGTTCGGGACCCCGTTCTCGGGAGCCTGGGGCGACACGCAGCTGGCGCTCGTGAACGTGGTGGTGCAGTCCATCCCGTCGCTCTCCGGCGGCTCGGTCTCGTCGTCCGACCTGGACGCGAAGCTGAAGGCGGCGCAGGCCACGGCCCAAGGCTCGCTGGACAAGGCGAAGTAGCCGGTCGCACCCATGTCGCAGACAACAGTGGCCGCGCTCACGGGCGAGGCCGGCGACCAGAGCGGTTCGCCCGCGGGGAACACCCCCGCGGGCGGCCGCCGGGCCCGCAGACGCGGTCACGAGAGGGGCCGTCCGCTCTGGATGCTGCTGCCCGGCGGCATCCTGATGCTCCTGATCATCGTGGTGCCGCTGCTCGTGGCGGTGCTCATGTCGACGCTCGACCTCGACCAGTACACCCTGCAGAGCTGGCTCCAGGCACCGTTCATCGGGCTTCAGAACTACGTCGAGGCGGTCACGTCGTCGTCGCTGCTGCGCTCCGTCGGCATCAGCGTCTCCTTCGCCCTCATCGCCGCCGTCGTCACGATGCCGATCGGCCTGGCCGCCGCCCTCGCCACCCAGAACCGGTTCCGTGGACGCGCACTGGTGCGGTCGCTCTTCCTGATCCCGTACGTGCTCCCGGCCTTCGTGGTCGGCACACTCTGGCGCACCATGCTGCAGCCGGGCGGCGTCGTCGACTCGACACTCGGTGCGCTGGGCGCGCATCCCGGTCTGTGGCTCAACGGCCCGCTCAGCTACTGGTCGCTGATCATCGTGCAGATCTGGACGTCGTGGCCGTTCTTCTACCTGCTGGTGCTCGCCGGCCTCCAGGGCGTCGACCACGAGGTGCACGAAGCGGCGGCGATCGACGGCGCTACGTGGTGGATCAAGCTGCGCTACGTGATCCTGCCCTACCTGCGCGGACCCATCCTGCTGGCGCTGATCATCGCGTTCCTGCACAACATCAACGCCTTCACGCTGCCGTTCGTGCTGTTCGGCGTGCCGGCTCCCGCTGATGTGGACGTGCTGCCGGTGCTCACCTACGTCACCAGCTTCCAGAGCTTCCGCTTCGGCCTCAGCGCCGCGATGGCGATCTGCTCGCTGATCCTCATCGCGATCCCGCTGTTCGTCTACCTGCGGGCCGTGAAACTCGACTCAGGAGAGGAGGAGAAGCGATGACCACCGTCAAGCCGTCCTCCTCCGACATCACCCGGCTGCTGCCGCGCCCGCTGCTGGTCACGATCATCGTCGTGCTGCTCGTCATCGTGCTCGGCCCGGTCGTCTACATGCTGTTCTCATCCGTGAACTCGGATGCCGCGGTCGCCTCGGGCGCGTTCTTCCCGACGGAGCTGAACCTCGACAACTACCTGAAGGTGTGGACGACCGTCGACCTCGGCACCGGGCTGATGAACTCGGTGATCGTCTGCGGCGGCGTCGCGATCGTCTGTGCGTTCCTCGCGGTCGCCACCGCCTATGTGCTGGTGCGCTACGAGTTCCGCGGCAGGCTGACCTTCCTCCGCGGGCTGCTCGGTCTGCAGTCCATCCCCGGCACCCTCATGCTGCTGCCCGTCTTCGTGCTGTTCTCGTCGACGGCCAGCCTGCTCGGTGTGCAGATCATCGGCACGCGCTGGGCGGTGTTCATCACCTACCTGACGTTCGCCCTGCCGTTCTCGACCTGGGTGATGGTCACCTACCTCCGGGGGCTGCCGAAAGCCCTCGAGGAGGCCGCGCGCATCGACGGCGCGTCGTCCTGGCGCATCCTGACCCAGATCGTGATGCCGCTGAGCTGGCCCGGCATCGTGGTGTCCGGCATCTTCGCGTTCCTGCTCGGCTGGAACGACGTGCTGTTCGCCTCCGTCCTGACCAACCCGGAGACCCGCACCGCCGCCGTGGCGCTGCAGGTGTTCGGGGCGACCCAAGAGGGTGGCGCGATCCCGCTCTACGGGCAGATGATGGCTGCGTCCCTCATCTGCGCCGTACCGGTCGTCGCGCTGTACCTCGTATTCCAGCGCTACCTCGTCGGTGGCCTGACTTCTGGAGGAGTGAAGTGAGTGACATGACCGCATGGACCCTGTCGGGATTCGGCGACGAGATCGACGCCGACCCGATCGTGCAGGCGGCGGTGCTGCAGGCGCTCGGCGCCCGGCACATCGAGGTGCGCAGCGCCTGGGGGGTCAACGTCGTCGACCTCGACCAGGCGCAGCTCGAGCGGCTCCGGCAGGTGCTCACCGAGCGCTCGATGGGGGTGTCGGCGATCGCGTCGCCGATCGGCAAGGTCGATGTCTCGCTGCCGGTCGAGCACGAGGTCGAGCGGCTCGGACGGGCGATCGCCGCTGCCCGCGCGCTCGGCTCGCGGTACATCCGGCTCTTCTCGTTCTACCGGGGCGAGAGCGTGCCGGTGGAGAGCATCCGCGACGACGTGATGGTGCGGATGCGCGCCCTCGCCGACGCTGCAGAAGCGGCGGACGTCGTGCTGCTGCACGAGAACGAGAAGGACATCTACGGCGACACCCCCGAGCGCTGCCTCGACATCGTCGAGACGGTCGGCTCGGACCACCTGCGGCTCGCCTGGGACAGCGCGAACTTCGTGCAGGTCGGGGTCGAGCGCCCGTTCGATGACGGCTACGGGCTGCTGCGACCGCACCTGGAGTACCTGCAGGTGAAGGACGCGCTGCGCGCGACCGGCGAGGTGACGCCCGCCGGCGAGGGGGACGGGCAGCTGCTCGAGACCCTCACCGCCTTGCGCGACGACGGCTACACCGGCTTCGCCTCGCTCGAGCCGCACCTCACCGACGTCAACGCCCTCGGCGGCTTCTCGGGACCGGAGGCGTTCGGCCGTGCGGGCCGTGCGCTCCGCCGTCTCACCGACCAGATTGGAGTGAAGCTCGGATGAGCGACACCGCAACACCAGCAACATCGGCAACACCGGATCCGTCCGCACCGCTCGCCGTCGCCATCGTCGGCTGCGGCATCATCGGCCTCAACCACGCGCGGGCGATCGCCAGGAACCCGTCGCTCACCATCACGGCACTGGTGGACGCCGTGCCCGCCGCCGCGAGCGCGCTCGCCGACCAGGTCGTCTCGGAGCTCGGCATCGAGTGCCCGGCGGAGTACCAGACGCTGCCGGCCGCGATCGCCGCGAGCCCGGTGGACGTCGTCGTCATCTGCACGCCGAGCGGGCTCCACGTCCAGCTGGCCGAGGAGGCCCTGGCCGCGGGGAAGCACGTGGTCATCGAGAAGCCGCTCGACGTCAGCATGGCGCGGGCCCGGCGCATCCTGGAGCTCTCCCGTGAGGCGGAGGCGAACGGGCTCGTGGTCTCCGTGATCAGCCAGCACCGTTTCGACCCGTCGTCGGTCGTCGTCGCGCAGGCCGCTCACGACGGCACCTTCGGGCGCCTCACCAGCGGCATCGCGTCGGTGGCCTGGTGGCGCAGCCAGGACTACTACGACTCCGGCCAGTGGCGGGGGACGTGGGAGCTCGACGGCGGCGGCGCGGTGATGAACCAGGGCGTGCACACGGTCGACCTGCTGGTCTGGTTCCTCGGCCGCCCGGTCGAGATCTCCGCGCAGACGGCTCTGCTCGCCCATGGGCGCGTCGAGGTGGAGGACATCGCCGTGGCCACCGTGCGGTTCGAATCCGGCGCGCTCGCCGTGATCCACGCCACGACGGCCGCGTATCCGGGGCTCTCGGTGCGATTGCACGTGCACGGCGACCGCGGCTCGGCGATCATCGACGACGACCAGCTCGAGTACTTCGGCGCCGCCGACCCCGCCGCGTTCGATCCGAGCGGTGCGAGCGTCGTGAACCGCGCCGCCGAGCTGGTGCCGGCCGGTGAGCTGCGCGGCGGCGACCGCGGGCCCGACCAGTTCATCGTCGGCCATCTGCGTCAGTACGACGACATCGTGTCCGCGATCCTCGACGGCCGCGCGCCCGGCGTGCGGGTCGAAGACGCCTTCGTGTCCCTGGCCGTCGTACGCGCCGTGTACCTGTCGGCGACACTCGGCCGCCCGGTCGCCTTCGACGACGTGCTCTCGGGCGCGCTCGACGATGTCGAGGTCAGGACGGGCGCTGCGCCGGATGCGGTCGCACCGGACGCCGTCGGAACGGACGCAGTCGAACCGGATGCATCGATCGCGAGAGGAGCAGCATCATGAAGTTCTCGGTCTTCACCGCGTCGACCCCCGATTGGACGCCGGAGGAGGCGGCACGCATCCTCGCGTCCCAGGGCTGGGAGGGCATCGAGTGGCGCGTCACCGACCAGGCGGATGCGCCGGAACCCGGCTTCTGGGCGGGGAACCGCGCGACCTGGCCTCTCGACGGCCTCGAGGGCGACGTTCCCGAGATCGCAAGGATCACTCGGGAATCGGGCCTGGAGTTCTCCGGCATCGGCGGCTACGCCCGCGCCGATGACCACGCGAACGTCGACCGGATGCTCGCCGCCACGGCCGAGCTCGGCGCCCGTCAGGTGCGGGTCGCCATGCCGCGCAGCGACTCCGGCGACTACCGCGAGCTGTTCGACGCCACGCGCCGCGACATCGCCCGTGCGGCCGCCCGCGCGGCCGAGCTCGGCGTGAAGGCGCTGATCGAGCTGCACCACGAGACGATCACGCCATCCGCCTCGGCGGCGTACCGGCTGGTCGACGGTCTCGACCCCGAGCACGTCGGCGTGATCCACGACCTGGGCAACCTGGTGATCGAGGGGCAGGAGGCGCCGCTGGCCGCCTTCCAGCTGCTCGGCCCCTATCTGGCGCACGTGCACGTCAAGAACGTCCGCTGGGTCGCGGGTGAGACGGAGGCCGACGGCACGGTGCGCTGGTCGCACGAGTGGGCGACGATGCGGGCCGGTCAGGCCGACGTCGACACGTACTTCGCGGCACTGCACGCCTTCGGCTACGACGGCTGGGTCACCTCGGAGGACTTCTCGACGGAGCTTCCGCTCGAGGAGCGCACCCGCGACAACCTCGCGTACCTGCGGGAGTCGGAGGCGCGCTCGCGCAGCCTCGCCGGCGTGACCGCGACATGACGTCGCCACAGCGCACGGAACGCCATCCGGTGCGGGTGGTGCACCTCGGCCTCGGTGCGTTCCACCGGGCGCACCAGGCCTGGTACACCCAGCGCGCGAACGACGCGTCCGATGGCGAGGGGTGGGGGATCGCCGCCTTCACCGGCCGCAGTCCGCGCGCCGCCGAGGTGCTCTCCGCGCAGGATGCGGTGTACACGCTGGTCGAGCGCGGCCCGGGCGGCGACCTGGCCGGCGTGATCCAGACTGTGACGTCGGTGGCAGATGGCGGCGACGTCGACCGCTGGCGGGGCGCCATGGCCGATCCGGCGGTCGCCGTGCTCACGCTGACCGTGACGGAGGCCGGCTACCGGCCGCCGTCCGGCGACCTCGACGCCGATCTCGAACGACTTCGCTCCGGCGCCGGCGCGTTCACCGCACCCGGGAGGATCGTCGACGGGCTGCGCGCCCGGCGCAATGCCGGGGCCGGCCCGCTCGCGGTCGTCAGCTGCGACAACCTGCCCCACAACGGCGCCGTGACCTCCGACGCCGTGAGCGGGCTCGCCCGCCGGCTCGACCCCGCGCTCGCCGCCTGGATCGACGCCGAGATCTCGTTCGTCTCCACCATGGTCGACCGCATCACCCCGGCGACCACGGACGCCGACCGCGAGACGGTGCTCCGCCTCACCGGCGTCGACGACGCGGCGCCGGTGGTGACCGAGCCGTTCAGCGAGTGGGTGCTGAGCGGCGCGTTCCCCGCCGGCCGACCCGGCTGGGAGGCGGGCGGGGCGCAGTTCGTCGACGACGTCGAGCCGTTCGAGCGCCGCAAGCTGTGGCTGCTCAACGCCGGGCACTCGCTCTTGGCCTACCTCGGGCTGCTGCGCGGCCACGCGACGGTCGCCGAGGCGATGGCCGACGAGCAGTGCTCGACCGCGCTCGAAGCCCTGTGGCAGGAGGCTCGGACGGAGCTGCCGTTCGACGACGCGGCGGTCGATGCCGCGCTCGCCGCCCTGCGTGACCGCTTCACGAACGCGCGCATCGAACACCGGCTGGCGCAGATCGCCACGGACGGTTCGCAGAAGCTCGGGCCGCGCATCCTCGACCCTGCCCGTTCCCGGCTGCACGCCGGGCGGGAGCCGGGAGCCGCCCAGGCCGGCGTGATCGCCGCGTGGATCCTGCACCTGCTCGGCGACCGGTCCGCCGATCCCGGGGCCGAGGCGCTGACGGCGCGGCTCCGGCAGCATCCGGACGACGACGCCGCGCTGGCGGCGGAGACCGTTGCCGAGCTCGCTCCGAGCGGCGACCTCGGCAGCCTGCCCGATCTCGTGCGCGAGCAACTCGGCGCCCTCCGCGCCACCACGACCTTTCTGACGACCGAATCACTACGAGGAGCACACTGACATGCGAATCACATCCGCCGACGTCCTGGTCTCGAGCCCCGGCCGCAACTTCGTGACGCTGCGCATCACCACCGACGACGGCTACGTCGGACTGGGGGACGCGACGCTGAACGGCCGCGAGCTGGCGGTGGCCGCCTACCTGAGCGAGCACGTCGTCCCGCTCCTGATCGGCCGGGACGCCCACCGGATCGAGGACACCTGGCAGTACCTGTACCGCGGTGCGTACTGGCGGCGCGGTCCCGTGACGATGGCCTCGATCGCGGCCGTCGACACGGCGCTGTGGGACATCAAGGCCAAGTCGGCCGGGCTGCCCCTGTACCAGCTGCTCGGCGGCAAGAGCCGGCGCGGCTGCCTGGTGTACGGCCACGCGAGCGGCGCAGAGCTCCCCGAGCTGTTCGACTCGATCCGCGACCACCAGGAGCAGGGCTACCGTGCCATCCGCGTGCAGACGGGCATCCCGGGGCTCGGCTCGGTCTACGGCGTCGCCTCGTCGGCCAACGCCGCTGCCGGCGCTGGGGGCACCACCTCGCGGTACGACCACGAGCCGGCCCGGCGCAGCGCCGTGCCCGTCGAGGAGGAGTGGGACACCCGCGCCTACCTGCGGCACGCGCCGCGCGTGTTCGAGGCGGTGCGCAACGAGTTCGGCCCCGAGCTGCCGCTGCTGCACGACGCGCACCACCGGCTCACGCCCATCCAGGCCGCCAAGCTCGGCAAGTCGCTGGAACCGTACGACCTGTTCTGGCTCGAAGACGTCACGCCGGCCGAGAACCAGGCCGTGCTGCGCCGGGTGCGCGAGCACACCACCACACCGCTGGCGATCGGCGAGGTGTTCAACACGATCTGGGACTACCGCGAGCTGTTCGAGGAGCAGCTGATCGACTACGTTCGCAGCCCAGTCACGCACGCCGGTGGCATCACCGGACTCCGGCGCATCTTCGACTACGCGGCCGTCTACCAGATCAAGTCGGGGGTGCACGGGCCGACGGATGTGTCGCCGGTCGGGCTCGCCGCCGCGATCCACCTCGGCATCGCCATCCCGAACTTCGGGATCCAGGAGTACATGAAGCACTCGGCCGACACGCACGAGGTCTTCCGCACCACCTACAGCTTCGAAGACGGGATGCTCATCCCGGGCGACGAGCCGGGGCTGGGCGTCGACTACGACGAGGTCGTGGCGAACTCGTTCCCGTATCAGGCGGCATACTTGCCGGTGAACCGTCTTCTCGACGGCTCCATGCACGACTGGTGACGAATGCACCACGGATGACGGACGGAGGGCGATCGGTGGAGCGTCCGCTCGTGGTGGTGATGGGGGTGTCCGGCTCGGGGAAGAGCACGATCGGACACCGGCTGGCGGAGTCCCTCGGGGCCGAGTTCATCGACGGCGACGCCCTGCATCCGCCGGCCAACGTCGCGAAGATGGCGGCGGGCATCCCGCTCACCGACGAGGACCGCTGGCCCTGGCTGGCCGCCGTCGGACGCACACTCGCCGATTCCGGGCCCGCGGGAATGGTCATCGCCTGCTCGGCGCTGCGCCGGGTGTACCGGGCGGCCATCCTGGACCAGGCGCCGACGGCGCGGTTCGTCGAACTCGACGGTTCGCCCGAGCTGCTGCGCGGCAGGATGGGTGCGCGCGAGGGCCACTTCATGCCGCCGAGCCTGCTGGACTCGCAGCTCGCGACGCTGGAGCCGCTCGCGCCGGATGAGCCCGGCATCCGGGTCGGCATCGACCGCTCGGAAGAGGAGATCACGGCCGCGGCGGCGAGCGCCCTGCGCATCCGGTAGACTTGCACACTGAACTTCGGCGAGGGATGCGCGCGGGACTCCGGGCGACATCCGTTATCGACGCGGTGGAGCAGGCTACGCAGTCTTTCCTCACACGTCTTTCATCTGAACGATGCGTTCGAGTCGACACACAACCAGACACTGCGAGCACTGCTCGCCCGACAGCCGGCCCCGCCGGCAAGGAGTTACTCATGGCTGACGAGTCCAACAAGGTCGTCGCGGAGGTCCGCGACAGCTTCGGCAAGGGTGCGGCGCGCAAGATCCGCGCTGCCGGCAAGATCCCCGCCGTCATCTACGGCCACGGCACCGAGCCCGTGCACATCACCGTCCCCGCCCACCAGGTCGGCCTGCTGCTGCGCAAGGCGAACGCCGTGCTCAACATCGACATCGCGGGCAAGGGCCAGCTGACCCTGGTCAAGGACGTGCAGAAGGACCCCGTGCTCCAGATCATCGAGCACCTCGACCTCATCGTCATCAAGAGCGGCGAGAAGGTCGCCGTCGAGGTCCCCGTGCACGTGCAGGGCGAGCCCTTCCCCGGCACCATCGCGGTTCTGGATGTCCCGACCCTCCGTCTCGAGGTCGAGGCGACCCACATCCCCGAGAACATCGTTCTCGACGTGACCGACGCCGCCGAGGGCACGCAGTTCCACGCCAAGGACTTCACCCTTCCGAAGGGCGCCACCCTGGCAGAAGACCCCGACCTGCTCATCCTCAACGTCCTCGTTCCCGCCGCCGCGCGTGGCGACGAGGAAGAGGCTGCGACCGAGGCCGCCGAGGCTGAGGCAGCCGAGGGCGAAGCAGCGGCCGCCGAGTAGGCTCCCCGAGCTTCACCTCGATGGATTCACCCTGGCTCGTAGTCGGGCTCGGCAACCCCGGGCCCGGCTACGCCGCCACGCGTCACAACGTGGGCCAGATGGTGCTCGACGAGCTCGCCGAGCGCGGCCGTCTCACCTTCAAGACCCACAAGACCAACGCGACCGTCGCGGAGGGTCGCCTGACCCCCGGCGGACCGCGTTTCATCCTGGCCAAGCCCAACACGTTCATGAACGTGTCCGGGGGCCCGGTCGCGCAGCTGCTGCGCTTCTATTCTCTTGAGCCGTCGCACCTGATCGTGGTGCACGATGAGCTCGACATCCCGTACGACACCATCAAGCTCAAGTCGGGCGGTGGGCACGGCGGCCACAACGGTGTGCGCGACGTGATCGCCGCCATCGGCACAGGCGACTTCACCCGCGTGCGGGTCGGCGTCGGGCGCCCGCCCGGATCGCAGGGCGCGGCCGACCACGTGCTCAAGGGCTTCAGCACCGACGAGCGCAAGACGCTGCCCAATCTGCTCGCGGATGCCGCCGACGCGGTCGAGCAGATCGCCTCGGACGGGCTCACCGCCGCGCAGCTGCGCTTCCACACGGCGCGCTGACGCGCGCGTCGCCCCGCTCGCCACCCCTCAACTCCCGCCGCCGGGGGCGCGCTCGACGACGGGGGCGCTGGACCAGCCGGTGCGCTTGCCGGTCATCGCCGTGTCGAGGGTCTGCTGTGCTCGCTCCATGGAGCGCGCGTAGCGGGGCTCGGAGAACCGGCGGTTCATCTCCTCGGGTGAGACGTCTTCGACGTGCTGGATCACCCACCAGATGTTGCCGAGCGGGTCGCGGAGGCGGCCTCCCCGGTCGCCCCAGGCGGCGTCGTCGAGCTCGGTGATGACCTCGGCGCCCGCCGCGACGCCGCGCGCGAACGTCGCCGTGGCGTCGTCGACGAAGACGCGCAGCATCGCGGGGGTGGCCGGCCAGTCGGGCTGCGCGTCGAAGGCCAGCAGCCAGGTGTCGCCGATCACGAACTCGGCATGACCGATGCCGCCGTCCTCGGTCGGAACGCGCGCGATCTCCGTGGCGCCGAAGGTCTCGGTCACGAAGTCGAGCAGCGCAGAGGTGTCGCGCGTGACGACCCAGGTTTGCGCTGAGCGGTTGCTGCCAGGCAGAGAGTTTGCTTCCATGGCTTCACCGTATGACCGATAGCGGTCAAGTTTTGGCCGCTATATCGCTTGGGTTGGCTGAGCACCTCGTGTTGCCGGTTCCTTGAGGTGGATCTCCATGCCGCGCGCCGCTTCGAGCCCCGTGATGAAGACGATCACAGCGATCACGATGACCGCGATCGCCAGGGCACCGTACATACGGCCGCGCCTGCTCGCGACAGCGACGATCCCCTGGACCAGAGCCCAGATCGCGAGCAGGAATCCCATCACGGTCGACACCGTCCATGGCAGGACGATCGCGCTGTACAGGCCTGCGACATCCGGATGCCCGACTCCGCTGATCTCCCCGAAGGTGTACACCGACGCGCCGAACGGGTTGCCGCTCACCCGTGCGACGATGACGGCGACGGTCGCGCCGACCAGTACGACGAGGGCGACGATCAGGGCGACCCGGCCCAGCCGGCGCGAGCGCGTCGACGTCGACGCGACGACCGACTGCGGTCCGTCGCCGTGCGGTGGAGGAGTCGGCATCATCTGCTCTCAGTGGACGGGCGCTGCTGCGGGCACCGGTCGGGGCCGAGCGCGAGCGTACCGGATGCTCATCCCGGCTGCCCAGCCCCCTGTCCGGGTTTGCGCGGCCGGCGCACAGGTGCGCGGCGGTACAGTTCCGATCATGAAGTTGTACACGCGCGAGTGGGGCAGCGGCGCCCGCTACGCAGTGCTCGTGCACGGGGTGATGTCGGATTCCCGCAACTGGCGCACGGTCGGGCCGGCCCTGGCCGAGCGCGGCTACCACGTGATCGCCGTCGAC
Source organism: Leifsonia poae (assembly GCF_027921845.1). GTDB lineage: Bacteria > Actinomycetota > Actinomycetes > Actinomycetales > Microbacteriaceae > Leifsonia > Leifsonia poae. The sequence goes on along the minus strand of NZ_BSEN01000001.1, from coordinate 137,517 downwards.
CTGCGCGGCCACGGTCACAGCCCGCGCGCGGCGGAGTACACCGCGGAGCTCTTCGCTCAGGATGTGGTGGATACCGTGCAGGTGCGTCCCGAGCTGGTGATGGGCCACTCGCTCGGCGGTCTGACCGTGAGTCTCGCGATCGAGCGCCTCCAGCCGGAGCGTGCGATCTACGTGGACCCCGCCTTCTCCGGCCCCGCGCTGACCTGGTGGCAGCGGATGCTCGCGCCGGCGTTCCTGCGCAGCCTCACCCGGGCGTCGGCCGTGCGGATCGCGAAGAAGAACCCGCGCTGGGACCCGGCGGACGTCGCGATCGAGGTCGAGACGTTCAAGGCGTTCGATCCCGCGGTCATCCCGGTGCTGATCACGCCGGGCTCGCTGCGCGCGCCGGAGGCGATGCACGTGCCGTCCCTCGTGGTGCTCGCCGACAACTCGCAGCTCGTGAAGCCGGAGCTCGCCGAGCGCCTCCGCGCCGCCGGGTTCGAGGTGCGGGTCGTCGCCGGGAGCGGTCACACGATCGCCCGCGACGACTTCGACGGGTTCATGCGCGCACTCGACGGTTGGATCTGACCGCCAGCCCTCGCGGTGTCGGCGGGTAACCGTAGACTTGGGCGAGTGATACTGCAGGGCTTGATCGCAGCGCTTTCGCGCGCCTCCACGTTCCACGACGCCCTCGCGTCGGCCGCTCGCGATGCCGACTTCTCGCTCACCGACGGGCTCCGCGCGCCGCTGATCGCCGGCTTGCTGCAGAGACGCGCCGCGGCCGGGGCGTCGCAGGCGCTCCTTGTGATCACGGCGACGGGGCGCGAGTCGGAGTCCATCCGCGGCGCGCTGGGCTGTGTGCTCCCCGGCGCCGAGATCATCGAGTTCCCGGCCTGGGAGACGCTGCCGCACGAGCGTCTCAGCCCGAGCGCCGAGATCGTCGGCAAGCGGCTGCTGGCCCTGCGCCGGCTCGCCGACTGGGCTCAAGGCGACCAGAGCACCCCCATCGTCGTCGTCGCCTCGGTGCGCGCGGCGTTGCAGCCCCTGGCCGACAACCTCATCGACTACTCCCCGGTGGAGCTCACCGCCGGCGGCCGCGGCTTCGACCTCGGCGGCCTGGCGCATCAGCTCGTCGACCTCGCCTACGCCCGCGTCGACATGGTGACCCGCCGCGGCGAGTTCGCCGTGCGCGGCGGAATCCTCGACGTGTTCCCGCCCACGGCCGAGCACCCTTACCGTGTCGACTTCTTCGGCGACGAGGTCGAGCAGATCCGGGCGTTCTCGGTGGCGGACCAGCGGTCGCTGCCCGAGCCCATACCGTCGGTGACCATGCCGCCCAGCCGCGAGCTGCTGCTCAGCGAGTCGGTGCGGCAGCGCGCGCGTGAGATGGAGCACGAGTTCCCGAGCCTGTCCGGGATGCTCGCCAAGATCGGCGAGGGCATCCCCGTCGAGGGCATGGAGTCGCTCGCGCCGGCGCTCGTCGACCGGCTGGTTCCGGTGACCCACTACCTCCCCGACGGCGCAGCGATCGCCGTGCTGTCGCCGGAACGCGTCGCGAGCCGAGCGGTGAGCCTCGCCGAGACGAACCGCGAGTTCCTGTCGGCGGCCTGGAGCGCGGCCACGGTCGGCGCAGCAGCGCCGATCGACCTCGCGGCAGGCGACTTCATCACGCTTCAGAAGCTGCGCGACTCCGCGAAGTTCAGCGCTCCCGGACAGCCGGCGCCCGACCACCCCTGGTGGACGATGAGCGGCTTCCAGATCGACGACACCCTGCCGGAGGAGCGGGAGATCGAGGAGCACCTGCAGATCCGGATCGCCGCCGAGGCGGTGCCGAGCTTCCAGGGCAACGTGAACGGCGCGATCGAGCACGTGGCCGCACGACTGCGCGACGGCTGGAAGGTCGCGATCGTCGCCGAGGGCGCCGGTCTCGTCGAACGCGCGGCGCAGGTGCTGGCCGAGGCGGAGCTGCCCGCACGTCAGGTCGACGAGTTCCCCGCCGATCCGGAGCCCGGTGTCGCATACCTGCTGCGCGCCACCGTCGAGCACGGATTCGAAGTGGAGCAGGACAAGCTCGCGCTGCTGAGCGAGGCGGAGTTCTACGGCCGCACGATCGGTTACGACTCCCGCCAGGTCAAGAAGCTCGCGACGCGCCGCAAGAACGTCGTCGACCCGCTCGCGCTGAAAGCGGGCGACTTCGTGGTGCACCAGACGCACGGCATCGGCAAGTTCGTCGAGATGACGCAGCGCGAGGTCTCCAGCGGCGGCCGCAACGCGGTGAAGTCGAAGCGCGAGTACCTCGTGCTCGAGTATGCCCCCTCGAAGCGCGGCTACCCGGGCGACAAACTGTTCGTGCCGACGGATCAGCTCGACCTGCTCAGCCGCTACGTCGGCGGCGAGGCGCCGCCGCTCAGCAAGATGGGCGGCAGCGACTGGGCCGCGGCGAAGGGCCGCGCCCGCCGCGCGGTGCGCGACATCGCCGTCGAGCTGGTCAAGCTCTACTCGGCACGCATGGCGAGCAAGGGCCACGCATTCGGTCCGGACACCCCCTGGCAGCGCGAGCTGGAGGAGGCGTTCCCGTTCGCGGAGACGCACGACCAGCTGCAGACCATCGACGAGGTCAAAGCCGACATGGAACGGCCGATCCCGATGGACAGGCTCATCTCGGGCGACGTCGGCTTCGGCAAGACCGAGATCGCGGTGCGCGCGGCCTTCAAGGCCGTGCAGGACGGCAAGCAGGTCGTGATGCTCGTGCCGACGACGCTGCTCGTCAAGCAGCACTTCGAGACGTTCCAGGAGCGCTTCGCCGGCTTCCCGGTGCACCTGCGCGCCCTCAGCCGCTTCCAGTCCGACAAGGAGGCGCGCGAGACGTTGCGCGGCATGGCCGACGGCACGGTGGATGTCGTGATCGGCACGCACCGGCTGCTGGCCGACGGCATCACCCTGAAAGACCTGGGACTCGTCATCATCGACGAGGAGCAGCGCTTCGGCGTCGAGCACAAGGACGCCCTCAAGAAGCTCAAGACCAACGTGGACATCCTCGCGATGAGCGCCACGCCCATCCCACGCACGCTCGAGATGGCCGTCACGGGCATCCGGGAGATGTCGACGCTGGCGACGCCGCCGGAGGAGCGCCACCCGATCCTCACCTTCGTCGGGCCGTACTCCGACAAGCAGGTCGCCGCCGCCATCCGGCGCGAACTGCTGCGCGAGGGCCAGGTGTTCTTCGTGCACAACCGGGTCGGGAGCATCACGAGCGCCGCGGCGAAGCTGGCCGAGCTGGTGCCGGAGGCGCGCATCGGCGTCGCGCACGGCCGGATGAACGAGCACGCCCTCGAGCAGGTCGTCGTCGACTTCTGGGAGCGCCGGTTCGACGTGCTGGTCTCGACGACCATCATCGAGACCGGGCTCGACATCGCGAACGCGAACACCATCATCATCGACCGCGCGGACAAGTACGGTCTCAGTCAGCTGCACCAGCTGCGCGGCCGGGTGGGCCGTGGCCGCGAACGCGCGTACGCCTACTTCCTCTGGGACGAGAACAAGCCGCTGAGCGAGACGGCGCACGACCGGCTCTCGACCATCGCCGCCAACAACGACCTGGGCAGCGGCATGCAGGTGGCGCTCAAAGACCTCGAGATCCGCGGGGCGGGCAACCTGCTCGGCGGCGAGCAGTCCGGCCACATCGCCGGCGTCGGATTCGACCTCTACCTGCGGATGATCGGCGAAGCGGTCAGCACGTTCCGCGGCGAGGTGGCGGAGGGGCAGACCGAGCTGCGACTGGAGCTTCCGGTCGACGCGCACATCCCGGAGGAGTACGTGGACAGCGAACGCCTACGGCTCGAGGCCTACCAGAAGCTCTCCACCGCCAGTTCGCCCGCCGCGAAGACCGGCCAGATCGGCTCCGTGCTCGAGGAGCTCACCGACCGCTACGGCGAGCCGCCGGAGCCGGTGCTGAACCTGATCGCCGTGTCGCGCCTCCGCTTGGCCGCACAGCGGGCGGGGCTGGGCGAGGTGGTCGCGATGGGCTCGAACCTGCGGGTGTCTCCGGCGATCCTTCCGGATTCCCTGCAGGTGCGCCTGCAGCGGATGTACCCGGGCGCCAAGTACCACGCGGCTCCCAAGGTGGTCACTGTTCCGATGCCGCGCGTGAACGGCGAGGCGCTCGACGACTCCGCGCTGATCGGCTGGGTGTCGTCGCTGCTGGGTTCGATCTTCCCCGCGCCGGAGCCCGCCGAGGCGGAGCCGGCCGCCGAAGCGACCGCCTGACGCGACCGTTCGTAACTCCGGAATCGCGGGCCGGAATCGCTGAGAATTCCGGAGTTACGCGCATCCGCTCGGCGTGTCGGCCGGTTCTTCCGGAGTTGCGACAAGCCCACGAAGGCTCAGCGCTGCGGCTCAGTGCCCCTCCGCCGAATGCACCCGCGTCGCGACCGGATGCGCGCGCCGGTACCGCCGCGCCAGCGCCGACACCATCACCCCCGACAGCACGATCGAGACACCCGATCCGAGCAGCACGGCCAGCGTGCCCTCGCTGCGCACCAGGTCGCTGCCCGCGAACGCCAGCTCGTTCATCAGCAGCGACACCGTGAACCCGATGCCGCCGAGCGCCGCGATCGTGATCAGCCCGAACAATGGGATGCGCCCCCGCTCGGCCTTCGGTCGGGTGAACGACCCCAGCCAGCCGCCGAGGGTGATGCCGATCAGCTTGCCGACGGGCAGCGCGACGAGGATGCCCCAGAATGCCGGACTCAGCTGCGACGGCGACACCTGAGGGATCACCACGAGCGCCGCGGAGAACGCGAACAGCGGCAGGATCAGCCCGTTCGACCACGGCTCGAGCACGTGTGTCACGTGTCCGGCCGGACGCCTGGCCATGACGAGGCCGAGCGCGACGCCCGCGATCGTGGCGTGCACGCCCGAATCCCAGACCAGCCACCAGCTGAGCAGGGCGAGCAGCACCATGAGCACACCGATCGGCACGCGCATCCGGCCACGCAGGAACCGGCTGAGCAGGCCGAAGGCGGCGACCGTCACGGCGGCGAGAGCGAGCTCGAGCAGGTTCGGGTCGGTGGTGAAGAACACCGCGATGATCAGGATGGCGATCAGGTCGTCGAGCACCGCGAGGGCAAGCAGGAACACCCGCAGGCGGTTCGGCAGGCCGCGGCCGAACACCGCCAGCACCCCGAGCGCGAAGGCGATGTCGGTCGCGGTCGGGATGGGCCAGCCGTCGCCGAGACCACTGCCGGCGGCGAAGACGAGATAGACCAGGGCGGGCACGATGACGCCGCCGACGGCCGCGATCGCCGGATGGATCGCCTTCTTCACGCTGTTGAGCTCGCCGGCCACGAGCTCGTGCTTGAGCTCGACGGCGACGATGAAGAAGAAGATCGCCAGCAGACCGTCGCTGATCCAGTGGCCGACGCTCAGCTTCGTGTCGCCGAAGCCGAGGTACGTGTGCTGCACGTCGAGCAGGTCGTGCCCGATCGGGGTGTTGGCCAGCAGTAGGCCGAGCGCCGCGGCTCCCAGCAGGAGGCCGGCGGCGGTGCGCTCGGAACGGATGATGCTCATGACGGTCTCGCCCATCTCACGCCGCTGGCAGGACGCCGGGCATGGGTCGTTCGGAGGAGCGACGCGGACGCGTCACCCGCCGACCAGACTTCCCGGCACACCAGGACGCGAGTCTATCGAATCGGGCTCACCAGGCACAGGATGTGGCCGTCGGCGTCGCGCAGCACCGACTGCCGTTCGCCCCACTCCTGGTCGGCGGGCTCGTCGACGACCGTCGCACCCGTCTCGACCGCGGCGCCCGTCGCCGCGTCGACGTCGTCGACGACGAAGCTCGGTGCGACGGCGAAGTCGCCGGTGCTCGGCGTGCGATGGTGCAGCAGCACCTCGGTCGCGGTCCCCGCCGGCGCTGCGGCGTCGGTGGTCAGCATCGCGAGGCCCTCGACCTCGTAGACGGGATCCAGCCCGATCACGTCCCGGTACAGGGCGAGGGCGCGGGCCAGGTCTTCGACGGAGATGGTGATGCGAGCGATCCGGGTTGCCATGCAGCCAGGCTAGTCCGGGCAGGCCCCGGCCGGTGAGAGGATGGACGTGTTGACGAGGAGGGCTGATGACCGACCTGAGTTTCTCATCCGCAGAGGCGGGTTCGCAGCCGACAAAGCTCGACGAGCTGGTGGCGGTCATGGAGCGGCTGCGCGGTCCGGGCGGCTGTCCGTGGGACGCCGACCAGACGCACGAATCGCTGGTGCAGTACCTCCTCGAAGAGACCTACGAACTGATCGAGGCCATCGAGACCGGCAACCGCGACGACATGATCGAGGAGCTCGGCGACGTGCTCTACCAGGTGCTCTTCCACTCGGACATCGCCGCGCACACTCCGGGTGAGGACTTCGACATCCAGGATGTCGCCGAGCACATGACGCAGAAGATGGTGGGCCGGCATCCGCACGTCTTCGGCGACCGCAAGGCCGAGACCGCCGACGACGTCGTCGAGTTCTGGGACGACCTGAAGCGGCGGGAGAAGCCGTCGCGCACGAGCGTTCTCGACGGCATCCCCCAGGCGATGCCGTCCCTGGCGCTGGCCGACAAGCTCCTCGGCCGCGCGCAGAAGGTGGGTCTGCTCGAGCTCGGGGCGGCCGGGGGAGTGCAGGTCGAATCGGAGGACGAGCTCGGCTCGTTGCTGCTCGCGATCGTCGCTTCCGCGAAGGCCCAGGGGCTGGACGCGGAGCGCGCGCTGCGCTCGACATTGCGCGAGCTGCAGGGCGAGATCCGCGAGTACGAGGCGGGTGCGGCCGACGCCGGGATCATCGGGATCGCGGCGGTCGAGGACTGAGCGCGGCCCGAGTCGACAGCGACCAGGGGTTAGGTTAGGCTTGCCTAACGTGCCGATTCCGGCCACACCCCCTGTTCGTCCTCCCGAAGGAGAGTCATGCTCGAGCCCGTCGCCCGCGGTCGCCACCGCCGGTCGCGCATCGCCCTGATCGCATCCGCCATCGTCGCCTCGGCGGCCCTGGCGCTCACCGGCTGCAGCGCGGGATCCGGTTCTGCGGCCGGCACTGCGAGCAGCGATTCCGGGGCGTTCCCGGTCACCGTCTCCAGCGCGCTGGGCGACGCAACGATCGAGAAGGCGCCCGAGCGGGTCGCCACCTGGGGCTGGGGTGCGCAGGACGTGGCGCTCGCGCTGGGCGTCGTCCCGGTCGCGATGCCCAAGTTCACCTACGGCGGCGACGGCAACGGTGTGCTGCCGTGGGATGCGGAGAAGCTGAAGAAGCTCGGCGCGAAGACACCGCAGCTGCTCAGCGGCGCCGACACCGACCAGGTGCCCTTCGAGGAGCTCGTCAAGGCGAAGCCGGACGTGATCCTCGCGCCGCTCTCGGGCCTCAGCCAGACCGACTTCGACACCCTCAGCAAGATCGCCCCGGTCGTCGCCTACCCCAAGCAGGCCTGGGGCACGAGCTGGCAGGACCAGACCGACATCGTGGGCAAGGCGCTCGGGATGACGAAGGAGGCCGCCGCGCTCAAGAAGGCGACCCAGGACAAGGTCGCCTCCCTCGCAGCGAAGTACCCGGTGCTGAAGGACAAGACCTTCCTGTACGGCGCGGCGAACCAGCCCGGCGTGCTCAACGTCTACCGGTCCACCGACACCCGCGTGCAGCTGCTCAACGACCTCGGCCTGACCAACTCGCCGAGCCTGAAGACCCTCGACACCAAGGCGGGCGACGGCAGCTTCTTCTTCCAGCTCAGCTACGAGAACCTCTCGAAGATCGACGCCGACCTGCTGGTGATGTACTTCGACAAGCAATCCTCCGTCGACGCGTTCACCGCCGACCCGCTCGTCGCGGCCCTGCCGAACATCAAGGAGGGGCGCTTCGCTCCCATCGTGGGCGAGTCGTTCGTGATGGCGTCGAGCGCGCCCAGCGTGCTCAGCATCCCGTGGATGCTCGACCGCTACGTGCCGCAGCTGGCCGCCGCCGCAGAGAAGGTCAAGTAGTCCGTCGATGACCGCGGGCATCACGACGACGAGCGCCGGCGCGGGAAGGGGTCCGTCCCCTCTCCGCCGGCGCCGTCGGCGTCTGCTCATCGGCTTCGCCGTCGCCGCCGTCGCGCTGCTGGTCGTGTGCGTGCTGAGCCTGATGGTGGGCTCGCGCGCGATCGACCCTGCGGCCGTGCTGAACGCGCTGCTGCACTACGACAAGAGCGACGAGCTCTCGCTGATCGTGGTCGACAGCCGACTCTCGCGCACGCTCCTCGGGCTGTTCGCCGGGCTGGCGCTCGGCCTCGCCGGCACCGTCATGCAGGGGCTGTCGCGCAACCCGCTGGCCGACCCCGGCATCCTGGGCGTCAACTTCGGCGCGTCGCTGGCAGTCGTGGTCGCGATCTCGGTGTTCGGGATCACGACCACGTCGGGCTACGTGTGGTTCGCCTTCGCCGGCGCCGGGTTGGCGGCTGTGGTGGTGTACGCGGTCGCATCGGTCGGGCGCGAGGGCGCGACGCCGATCAAGCTCGCGCTCGCGGGAGCCGCGGTGTCGGCGGCCCTCGGATCGCTGATCACGGCGGTGCTCCTGACCAGTCAGGTCTCCCTGGACGCCCTGCGCTTCTGGCAGGTCGGCTCGCTCGCCGGCCGTGGTTTCGACGTGCTCTGGCAGGTGCTGCCGACGATCGCGCTCGGCACGGTGGTCGCGCTCGCACTCGGGCGGTCGCTCAACGGGCTGGCGCTCGGCGACGATGTCGCCCGCGGTCTCGGGCAGCGCGTCGGCCTGTCGAGGGCGGCGTGCGCGGTGGCGATCGTGCTGCTCTGCGGCTCGGCCACGGCGGCGGTCGGCCCGATCGCCTTCGTCGGCCTCGTGGTGCCGCACGTCGCGCGCTACGTGGTGGGCGGCGACTACCGCTGGGTGCTCGCCTTCTCCGCCGTCTTCGCACCCACCCTGCTGATCGCCTGCGACGTGATCGGGCGGGTGGTCGCGTACCCGGGTGAGCTGCAGGTGGGCGTGGTGACAGCGCTGGTGGGGGCGCCCGTCTTCATCGCGCTGGTGCGACGGCGCAAGCTGGTGAGCCTGTGAGCGCCGCCCCACCGGTGGCGTCGTCCGCCACTGTGGATTCCTCGGCCGTGGCCTCCGACCGCCGTGCCCGCACGTCGCGGAGCGTCCGGGTGGCCGTGGTGCTCTCGGCGATCATCCTGGTGGTCGCCGCCGTCTCGCTCAGCCTGGGCGCCGCCGCGGTCGCACCCGCTGACATCCTGGCGGCACTGGTCGGCCGCGCCGACCGCCTCACGCAATTCGTCATCCTCGACCTGCGCCTGCCGCGGCTCATCGCCGCCGTGCTGGTCGGGGGATGCCTCGGGCTGTCGGGCGCCCTGTTCCAGTCGCTGCTGCGCAACCCGCTGGCGAGTCCCGACATCATCGGGATCACATCGAGCGCGAGTGCCACCGGCGCGCTCGCCCTGGTGTGGTTCGGCCTCACCGGATTGGCGCTCTCCGGCATCGTGGTGGCCGGCACGCTGATCGCCGCGCTGCTCATCTACCTGCTGGCCTGGCGCGGTGGCATCGGAGGCGCCCGCTTCGTGCTGATCGGGATCGGGTTCGCGGCCGTGTGCGGCGGCCTCGTCTCGTACGTGCTCACCACGTCGGACCTGCGAGACGTGCAGCAGGCGCTCGTCTGGATCACGGGCAGCCTCAACAACGTGGACCCGACCGCGCTGGCCGTGCTCGCCGGCAGTGCGGTTGTGCTCGTGCCGTGCGCCCTGCTGCTCGGCCGCCCGCTCGCCGCGCTCGGTCTCGGCGATGACACGGCCGCAGCGATCGGCGTGCGCACCGAGCGCAGCCGCGTCCTGATCGTGATCGTGGCGGTCGCGCTCGCCGCCGTCGCTGTGTCGGTCGCCGGGCCGATCGCGTTCGTGGCCTTCGTCGCCGCGCCGATCGCGCGCCGCCTGGTCGGGCGCGGATCGCTCGCGCTCGTCTCGTCGGCGCTCGTGGGGGCGCTCGTGCTGATCGTCTCCGACATCGTCGCGCAGTTCGCCATCCCGGGCGTCGTGTTCCCGGTCGGCGTGGTGACCGGCATCGTGGGCGCGCCGTACCTGCTGTGGCTCCTGACCAGGACCAACCGAATCGGCCGGGGAGGCTGACCGTGACAACGACCCATCGACTGGCTGCGCGCGACCTGACGCTCGCCTATGAGGGGCGGGTGGTGGTCGACGGGCTCGACCTCGACATCCCGCCAGGGCGGGTGACCGCGATCGTGGGGCCGAACGCCTGTGGCAAGTCCACCCTGCTGCGCGGGCTGTCGCGACTGCTGACCCCCGCCTCCGGAACTGTGCTGCTCGACGGCGCCGACATCCACTCGCTGCCCACCAAGACGGTCGCCACCCGGCTCGGCCTGCTGCCTCAGACGCCGACGGCTCCCGACGGGATCACCGTGGCCGACCTGGTCGGTCGCGGACGCTACCCGCACCAGGGCTGGTTCCGGCGCTGGACGGCGGAGGACGATCGGGCGGTCGCGGAGGCCATGCTGTCGACGGGTGTCACCGAGCTGGCGGACCGGGCCATCGACGAGCTCTCGGGCGGCCAGCGCCAGCGGGTCTGGATCGCGATGGCGCTGGCGCAGCAGACGGGCATCCTGCTGCTCGACGAGCCGACGACTTTCCTCGACATCAGCCACCAGATCGATGTGCTCGACCTGCTGCTCGACCTCAACGCCGCCCGCGGCGCCACGGTGGTGATGGTGCTGCACGATCTAAACCTGGCGGCGCGCTACGCCGACCACCTGATCGCCATGCGCTCCGGAGCGATCGTCGCCTCCGGCGAGCCGGGCGACGTGGTGACGGCGGAGCTCGTACGCGACGTGTTCGGCGTCGAGTCGGTGATCGTGCCGGATCCGGTGACCGCCACACCGCTCGTCGTCCCGCTGGGGCGCCACCACACGCTCGGCTGACCCGGCGGCCGCTCAGTACAGGGGATGGCCGGCAACGCGACCACTCGGTGGGTACCTCTCCACCATTCGGGTGAGAGCAGAAACCGCACTCCTGGCGTGATGCGACCGCGCCGTCGGCCTGTGTCTGGCAGCGATTCCGCGCCGCGGTCGGGCGGATGCGACTCATGCCAGGTCCAGCGGGACACCACCGAGGCCCAGGCGAACCCGGCCTTCAGGGTGGCAACACGCCTAGTTTACGACCGTGCCGGACCAACCGATACGGTCGATCCCGCTCATCTGAGCAGGCGGCCGAAGAACCCCCGGATGGCGTCCGCGGTGGGCTCGGGATGCTCCGCGCCGGCGAAATGGCCGCCGGCCTCCGCCACCACGAATTCGCGCAGGTCGTCGGCCGCGCGTTCGGCGAGCGAGCGCGGGAAGCCGCGGAATCCGGGCTCCCGGCTCAGGTAGACGCCGACCGGCGCGACGATCGGCGGCCTCGGCCGGTTGTGCTCATAGTCGAAGTACTGCTGGAAGGACGTGCCGATGGACTCCGTCGCCCAGTAGAGCGTGGCGAGCACGAGCAGCTGCTCGCGGGCGATCACGTGTTCGAGATCGCCGTCGACCCAGTCGTGCCACTTGTCGACGATCCAGGCGAGGAGCCCGGCGGGGGAGTCGTTGAGGGCGGCCGCGATCGTGTCCGGACGGCTGAGCATGATCTCGCTGTAGCCCCCGTCGGCGCGGTCGTACTCCTCGAGGGCGGCGAGGTAGGCGCGTTCGTCATCGGAGTGCGGGGTCTCGTCGGCGGGGAACGGGGCGTTCAGCAACTGGATGCCCAGCAGATGCTCCGCCCGGTCGACGCCCAGCCAGGTCGCCGCGCCGCCGCCGATGTCGCCGCCGAACGCGCCGTAGCGGTCGTAGCCGAGCACGCCCGACATCAGCTCGTGCAGGTCGTCCGCGATCGCCTGCCGGGTGAGCGGCCGGTCGGGCAGCTCGGAGTACAGGAAGCCGGGGAGCGACGGGATGACGACGTCGAAGGCGATCCGTGCATCCGAACCGTACGAGGCGGGGTTGGCGAGGCGGTCGCCGAGCGCGAGGTACTCAGTGAAGGCGCTCGGCCAGCCGTGCAGGAGCAGCAGCGGAACACGCTGCCCGGCCGACCCTGCCGCGGGGATGCGCACGAAGTGCATGCGGTGGCCGTTCACGTCGGCGAGGAACTGGTCGTACTGGTTGAGGCGCTCCTCGTGCGCACGCCAGTCGAGGTGCGCCCAGTCGTCGACGAGCGAGCGGAGAACGGCCGGATCGATGCCGCCCGACCATGGCGCCGCGCCGATCGAGGGGAGGAACCGGGTGCGCTGCAGGCGACCCCGCAGGTCGTCGAGCACCTCATCGGGCACGTGGACGCGGAAGGGTTCGATAGCCATCCGTCCCACTGTAGTTGTGCATGGAAGAATCGATCCATGGCTTCCCCGATCACACCGCCCCGCGGTATGCGCGACTTCCTCCCCGCCGACAAAGCGCGACGCGAGCACGCCCTCGGCGTGATCCGGCGCACCTTCTCGGCGCACGGCTTCGACGAGATCGAGACGCCGGTCGTCGAAGACGTCGCACGCCTGCACTCCGGGCTCGGCGGGGACAACGAGAAGCTCGCGTTCAGTGTGCTCAAGCGCGGCCTGGATGCCGACGACCTCACCGCCGCGATCGACTCGGGCGACCTCCTGAGCCTCACCGACCTGGGGCTGCGCTTCGACCTCACGGTGCCGCTCGCGCGGTTCTACGCGACGCACCGCGCGGAGCTCCCTCCCGTGTTCCGGGCCATCCAGATCGCCCCGGTGTGGCGGGCGGAGCGGCCGCAGAAGGGCCGGTACCGCCAGTTCGTGCAGTGCGACATCGACATCATCGGCGAAGCGTCGCAGCTGGCCGAGGTCGAGCTGATCACGGCGACCGCCGCCGCCCTGGATGCGCTGGGCCTGAAGGACTGCACGATCCGCATCAACGACCGCCGCATCCTGAACGGACTGCTCGAGTACTGCGGGTTCGCAGCGTCGCGCTGGCCGCAGGTGCTCATCTCGATCGACAAGCTCGACAAGATCGGCGCGGCCGGGGTCGTCGGCGAACTGAGCGCGGACGGCGCCGACTCGGCGGCCGTGCTGGGCGGCATCCTGGAGCAGCTCGAGCCGCACCTCGCCGACGGCGGCGTCGCGCTCACCGTCGAGGCGATCACCTCGATCCTGCCCGACGGCATCGACACCGACGCGATCGCCGCCCTCGAGGGTCTTGCGCACGCGCTCGACACGCTTCCCTCCGGTGTGACACTGCGATTCGACCCGACGCTGGTGCGCGGCATGGGCTACTACACGGGCACGATCTTCGAGATCGCCCACCCCGGCTCCGGCAGCTCGGTGGGCGGCGGCGGGCGCTACGACGGGATGATCGGACGCTTCCTCGGCAGCGAGGTCCCCGCGGCGGGCTTCTCGATCGGCTTCGAGCGCGTCGTCGACCTCGTCGAGCTGCCGACCGGCGGCGCGGAGGATGCGATCGTGCTCGTCTACGACGCGGCTGTGCCGCTCGACCGGCTGCTGGCCGTGAAGAGCGAGCTCATCGCATCCGGGCGCCGGGTGCGCCTCGAGAAGCGCACGAAGAACCTCAAGGCGCTGCTCGATCGGGCCGGTGCATCCGGCTTCGGTTCCTTCGCCTTCGTCACGGCGGAGACCGGCGACGCCGCCTCGCTCGACGTGAAGGCCATCGGATGACGCGCATCGACTGGTCGGACGGCCACTGGACGAACGAGCCCGAGAACGTCGAGAGCGACGGCGACGCCCTGCTCGTGACCGCGCGGGAGAGCAGCGACGCGTGGCGCACGACCGCCTACGGGTTCGTGCACGACACCGAGCACGCGCTCCTCGCGCCGTTGCCGGCCGGCACCGCCATGGAGGTCACCTTCACGGGCGCGTTCACCGGGGAGTTCGATCAGGCCGGGATCTTCGTGCGCGTCGATGACGAGACGTGGACGAAGGCCGGCGTCGAGTACGCCGACGGGGCGCTCCAGCTCGGTGCGGTCGTCACCGACAGGATGTCGGACTGGTCGGTCGCGCCCGTCGCCGAGTGGGCCGGTCATCGGATCACGGTGCGGGCCAGCCGAGCAGGCGACGCCGTGACCATCCGCGCGCGGGTCGACGACGAGCCCTTCCGCCTCGTGCGGCTCGCCCCGCTCGACCCCCACGTAGAGGTCGAGGCGGGCCCGCTCATCTGCGGCCCGACCCGCCCTGGTCTCACGGTGCGGTTCGAGTCGTGGACGACCGGGCCGTCCGACGCGGCTCTCCACTGATCAGTAGACTGACCAGCGGATCACCGCAGATTTCCACCCCACCCCACATGTGAAACACAAGGAGTTAGTTGTGGCTCAAATCGAAGCTGTAGGCGCACGCGAGATTCTCGACTCGCGCGGAAACCCGACCGTCGAGGTCGAGGTACTTCTCGACGACGGCACGGTCAGCCGTGCCGCTGTTCCGTCCGGTGCGTCCACCGGCGCGTTCGAGGCCTACGAGCTTCGCGACGGCGACAAGGACCGCTACCAGGGCAAGGGCGTACAGAAGGCCGTCGACGCCGTGCTCGACGAGATCGGCCCGGCCATCGAGGGCTTCGAGGCCGCCGACCAGCGTCTGGTCGACGCCGCCATGATCGAGCTCGACGGCACCGACAACAAGAAGCGCCTCGGCGCCAACGCCATCCTCGGCGTGAGCCTCGCCGTCGCCAAGGCCGCGGCCGACTCGGCCGACCTGCCCCTCTTCCGCTACCTCGGCGGCCCGAACGCGCACACGCTCCCGGTTCCGATGATGAACATCATCAACGGTGGAGCGCACGCCGACACCGGCGTCGACATCCAGGAGTTCATGGTGCTGCCGGTCGGCGCCGAGACGTTCTCCGAGGCCCTCCGCTGGGGCGTGGAGACCTACCACTCGCTCAAGTCGCTGCTCAAGCAGCGCGGTCTGAGCACCGGCCTCGGCGACGAGGGCGGCTTCGCTCCCGAGCTCGAGAACAACCGTGCTGCCCTCGACTTCATCTCGGAGGCCATCCAGAACGCCGGCTTCACCGTGGGAACCGACATCGCCCTCGGCCTCGACGTGGCATCGACCGAGTTCTTCGAGAACGGCGTGTACCGCTTCGAGGGCCAGGACCGCACCGCGGCCGAGATGTCGGCCTACTACGCCGACCTCGCCGCCAACTACCCGCTGGTCTCGATCGAGGACCCGCTGGCGGAGGACGACTGGGAGGGCTGGGCCCACCTCAACGCCGAGCTCGGCTCCAAGCTGCAGCTCGTTGGAGACGACCTGTTCGTCACGAACCCCAAGCGCCTCGCTCAGGGCATCGCCGCAAAGGCCGCGAACAGCATCCTGGTCAAGGTCAACCAGATCGGCACCCTGACCGAGACGCTCGACGCCGTGTCGCTGGCGCAGCGCAACGGCATGACCGCCGTGCTCTCGCACCGCTCCGGCGAGACCGAGGACACCACCATCGCCGACCTGGCCGTCGCCACCGACGCCGGCCAGATCAAGACCGGTGCCCCGGCCCGCTCCGAGCGCGTCGCCAAGTACAACCAGCTGCTCCGCATCGAGGAGGAGCTGGGCGAGGCCGCCGTCTACGCCGGCCGCAGCGCGTTCCCGCGCTTCACGGCGTAACGCCACCGCACCACCCCGTAAGGCCCCCGGATGCTCGTCCGGGGGCCTTCGTCGTGCGCCGGCCCTTGACCACCGGGCGCCGGCCGTCATTTGCCACTCGTGGTGGTCATCCGGGCGTGTTGACCACCACAAGTGGCAAACGACGGCGGGCGGTCGAGCACGGGAACGGACAGTGTGCGCGTACGCGGGCGCGGGGCATCCCGGAGGTTCCCGGGTGCGTGACGTAGCATGAATCGTGGCCTCCACCCGGCCGCACCGCTCCCGTCCGCGACACACCCAGGAGGCTCCGTGGCCACGCCCCGCTCCCGTCGCGTACCGGTGAAGATGGAGAGCACCACGGAGACCGGAAGATGGCTCCGGGGCATCCACTTCTCGGGTTTCTCGCTGGTGATGATGGGGCTGCTCATCCTGGCCGTCGTGATTCTCGCGCCGACGCTGCAGGGCTACGTGCAGCAGCGCCAGCAGATCGCGGACCAGCAGCAGGCCGTCGACCAGCTGACGGCGCAGGTGAACACGCTCAAGAGCGAGCGGGCGCGCTGGAACGACCCCAGCTACATCCGTGCGCAGGCCCGCGACCGGCTCTACTACGTGATGCCCGGTGAGGTCAGCTACCTCGTGATCGACGACCGCAAGCCGGCGGCGAAAAAGCCGGACGCTCCAGTCAGCTCGAAGCTGCAGAAGACCGAGAGCGACTGGCTCGACTCCCTGTTCGGCTCGTTCATGGGCGCAGGGCTCAGCACGGCCAGCCCCGCTCAGCTCTCCGGAACACCGGCCCCCACTCCGACACCCACCCCGACCCCTGGCGGCAAGCAATGACCACCCCACCGTTCGATCCTGTGACCGATGAGGACATCGCCATCGTCTCCGCGCAGCTGGGCCGCCCGGCGCGCAACGTCGTCGGCATCGCCGCGCGCTGCGTCTGCGGCAACCCGACGGTCGTCTCGACCGCCCCGCGGCTCGACGACGGCACGCCGTTCCCGACGTTCTACTACCTGACGCACCCGGCCGCCACGGCCGCGCTCTCGCAGCTCGAGGCGACCCAGGTGATGAACGAGTACAACGAGCTCCTCGAGACCGACGACGCGGTGCGTTCGCAGTACGCGGCCGCTCACGAGGCGTACCTCGCCGACCGCGAGAGCATCGCGCTGGTCGAGGAGATCCACGGCATCTCGGCCGGCGGCATGCCCGTGCGGGTGAAGTGCCTGCACGCGCTCGGCGCTCACGCTCTCGCGGCGGGTCCCGGCGTCAACCCGATCGGCGACCTGGCGCTGGAACGCGCCGACTGGTCGCCCGAGGTCTGCGAATGCGTGGACGTCACCGCCGGATGAACCGTCTCGGCCGTGGTGGAGCCGCTTTCGTCGCAGGGATCGTCCTCGCCCTGCTGGCGCCGTCCGTCGCGCACGCCGACCAGGTGCGCGACCTCGAGTACTGGCTGAACGACTACGGATTCTCTCAGGCGTGGAAGACCACGCAGGGTGCCGGTGTGAAGGTCGCGGTGATCGACACGGGCGTCGACGGCACCGTGCCCGACCTCAAGGGCGCGATCGTCGGCGGCACGGATGTGTCGGGTGTGGGCGCCGCGAACGGTCAGAAGCCGCTCGGCGACGGCGACGCGGCCAACCACGGCACGTGGGTGGGTTCGCTGCTCGCCGGACGCGGCACAGGACCGGGCAGCGGCGTGCTCGGTGCCGCACCCCGGGCGTCGATCCTCACCGCCTCGGTGGCGCTCGGCGAGGCATCCGGATCGATCAGCAGCGACGACCAGATCGCCAACGCCGTGCGATGGGCCGTCGACAACGGCGCCGAGGTGATCAACATGTCGCTCACGCGCAACACCCTCGATTGGCCGACCTCGTGGGACGACGCGTTCGAGTACGCGTTCCAGCACGACGTGGTGATCGTCGCGGCGGCGGGCAACCGTGGCAGCGGCACGACCGAGGTCGGCGCGCCGGCGACGATCCCCGGCGTGCTCACGGTGGCCGGCGTCGACCGTCAGGGCAAGGCCAGTTTCGACGCGTCGTCCCAGGGCATCACCATCGGAGTCTCGGCGCCCAGCGAACAGCTGGTGGGGGCGAACCCCGGCGGCGGGTACGTGCAGTGGGCGGGCACGAGCGGCGCTGCGCCCCTCGTGTCCGGCGCCGTCGCACTCGTGCGGGCCGCGCATCCGGAGCTCAAGGCGGCCGACGTGATCGAGCGGATCATCAAGACAGCCAAGCCCGTTCCCGGCCCGGTGCCGAGCCCGATCTACGGCTTCGGGCTGCTGGATGCCCAGGCCGCGGTCACCGCCACGGTGCCGCACGTCTCGGCGAACCCGATGGGCGACCTCTCGGAATGGATCAAGATCCACCGTCGCGCAGAGACGCCGACGACCCCGGCCCCCGGCAGTGCGCCGGTCACCACCAGCACCCCGCAATCGCTCGCACCGGAGCGTTCGGTGCGGATGGATCAGCTTCTCTGGCCGCAATGGAGCGCCCTCACCACCTTCTGGCTGCCGTTCAGCCTGATCGCCGGATTCACCGCTCTCGCCGCCCTCGGCGGGGTCGGCGCATGGCGGCATTTCAGGCGGACGCCCAGCAAGGAGTAGATTAACCGCATACTTTCGTGTTGAGGAGACCGTTCACTGTGCCCAAAATCCTGATCGTCGGCGGCGGATACGCCGGTTTTTACACCGCGTGGAAGCTCGAGAAGCAGCTGCGCAAGGGTGAAGCAGAGGTCACCATGGTTGACCCGCTGCCGTACATGACCTACCAGCCGTTCCTTCCTGAGGTCGCAGCCGGGTCGATCGAGCCGCGTCACGCGGTCGTCGCCCACCGTCGCCACCTCACCAAGACGAACATCATCTCGGCCAAGGTCACCTACATCGACCACGCCAAGAAGACCGCCACCATCGAGCCTCTCGTCGGTGAGTCGTACGAGTTCGAGTACGACATCGTCGTGGTCACCGCCGGCGCCGTGTCGCGCACGTTCCCGATCCCGGGCGTCGCCGACCAGGCCCTCGGCCTCAAGACCATCGAAGAGGCGGTGGCGATCCGCGACAAGGTCCTCACCAACTTCGACAAGGCGGCCAAGCTGCCGGCCGGCCCCGAGCGCGACCGTCTGCTGACCTTCGTGGTCGTCGGCGGCGGCTTCGCCGGAATCGAGATCTTCGCCGAGCTCCGCTCGTTCGCGAGCGCGCTGCTCAAGAACTACCCGGAGATCTCTTTCGAGGACACGCACTTCCACCTCATCGAGGCGATGGGCCGCATCATGCCCGAGGTCTCGCTGCCGACGAGCCACTGGGTGATCAAGAACCTCGCCCAGCGCGGCGCGGAGATCCACCTCGACACCCAGCTGTCGAGCGCGGTCGACGGCGTCATCGAGCTCTCGACCGGCGAGTCGTTCGAGACCGACCTCATCGTCTGGACCGCCGGTGTCATGGCGAACCCGACGATCGTCCGTCACACCGACCTCCCCATCGAGGAGCGCGGCCGTCTGCGCGTCCGCGCCGACCTCCGCGTCGGTACCGACGAGGAGATCGTCAAGGACGCCTGGGGCGCCGGCGATGTCTCGGCCGTCCCCGACCTGACCGGCGGCGGCGTCGGCGGCTACTGCGTACCGAACGCCCAGCACGCCGTTCGCCAGGGCAAGCTGCTCGCGAAGAACATCATCGCGGACCTCCGCGGCGAGCTGCCCCGTCAGTACTTCCACAAGAACCTGGGTGCGGTCGCCGGTCTCGGCGTCGGCGTCGGCGTCTTCCAGTCGGGCAAGCTGGCCATCAAGGGCCTCCCGGCCTGGTGGGCGCACCGCGGCTACCACGGTCTCGCGATGCCGAGTTGGGAGCGCAAGTGGCGCGTCGTCGGCGACTGGATCGGTGGCTTCTTCCTCGGCCGCGACATCGTCTCGCTGAGCGCCGTGCAGGCCCCGCGCGCGGTCTTCGAGGAGTTCGCGTCGCGTCCGAAGCCGCCTGCGGTCGAGTCGGCCCCGGCCGTCGAGGCGCCCAAGAAGGCTCCGGCCCGCAAGACTGCGGCCAAGAAGGAGACCGTCGAGGTCCCCGCCAAGTAAGGCAGAGCGCTCTGCGGAGGCCCGGTACGACACACGTCGTGCCGGGCCTTCGTCGTTGACGGGTGCTGGCCGCCGCCGCTCAGTCGAACTTGGGCAGCACGTGCACGGGGATCGCGATCGAGAGCGCGACGCACACGATGCCCGCGAAGAAGACCGCAGCCTGCCAGGCCGGAAGAGTGGTCGCGATGCCGAACAGCAGCAGCCCGCCGAGGAACAGAGCGAAACAGACGATGACGCCGATCACGGTACTCATGCGGTACCTCCTTGGTGTGATCTCCGGCGCGAACGCCGTGGTGACCACGGTTGCGATCGCGGGTGGCGATCACCCTCAACGCTAGAACGCTTGGCGCGCACGTCAAGAGGCGTACCGTGTGCCGCTGAGGCGTTTCCGTGTGGAGGCGCCGGAGGAGATGCAGGATGGCTGTCAGCGGGATGCCCGGCGAGTACGCGCCTGGCGACGTGGTCGCAGTGGTGGGCGCGACAGGGAAGCAGGGCTCGGCGACGGCTCGGGAGTTGCTTGCGAGCGGTGCTCGGGTGCGAGCGCTCACGCGTGACGTCTCCTCCGACGCTGCGCTCGCCCTCGCCGCAGGCGGCGCCGAGCTCACCGCAATGGACCTGGATGACGCCGGCAGCATCGCCGCCGCCTTCTCGGGCGCCTCCCGCGTCTTCGCGATGGCCACGATGGCGGACGGCGGCCCCGAGAAGGAGACGCGACACGGGGTCGCCATCGCGGAGGCCGCGGCGGAGGCGGGGGTCGGCTACCTCGTCTACAGCTCGGTCGGCGGAGCGGAGCGTCACACCCACATCCCGCACTTCGAGAGCAAGCGGCGCGTCGAGGAGAGGATCGAGAGCCTCGGCATCCCGGCCACCGTGGTGCGCCCCGTGTTCTTCATGGACAATCTGCTCGGCACGCAGCCGGAGGACGGTGAGATCGTGGTGCGGCTGCCGGTGCCGGACGGCATCCCGATCCAGATGGTCGCCGTGCGCGACGTCGGACGGGTGTCCGCGAATCTCCTGCTCGCACCTCGGCTCGTCGGCGGGGCCGTCGAGATCGCCGGTGACGAGAAGACCGGATCGGAGATCGCCGGGGCCTTCGCCCGCCGGTCGGGCCTGCCTGCTCGGTACGTCGCCCTCCCGACGGACGGATTACCCGACGATCCGAAGCGCATGTTCGAGTGGTTCGCCCGGCTCCCCGCGTACCAGGCGGATTTCGAGATGACGCGCTCGCTCGATCCCGAGGTGCTCGATCTCGACGCGTGGCTGGCCGGGAGCTGGCCGGTCGACCGCTGAGACACCTGTTCCCAGCGCGCGTGCGCGACACCCGGCCGGCGCCCCGGTTCGAGCAGGGGCGCGATGGATGACATGCTGGGACAAGAACAACCGACCGCGACGGACGATGGGGGAGACGTGGGACTGTTCTCGAGGGGGAAGAAGACTGTCCAGCCACCGGCGCCGCCGGCGGAGCAGAAGCTCGTGCGCAACGAGCCGCTGCAGGCCGCGTTGCAGGCGTGGAGCACGGCGAAGGATGCGCGACGTTTCGCGGGCGTGCTGCGGCAGTGCGCCACCGGTGAGCTGCTGCTCGACGGCACAGGCTCGACGCTCGCCGATCCCGCACGTGGCTTCCAGCAGGGCGACACGCTCGCCATCGGCTACCGCACCGACGAGCACGGCCGGCGGCTGCTGCTCGCGTTCACTTCCAACGAGCGGCTCGCCGACTACCACGAGGGCGCCGCAGTCCTCTCGTTCGCCCAGCCGGCGGCGTCGACGCTCGCTCAGGCAGCGGAGGAGCCGTACGACGGCATCGCCATCGATCCCGGGTCGGACGGACTGTGCATCGCGTACGCCGACGAGATCCGTCGCCACCTCACCGACGAGCCGGCGCTCAACGAGGAGCTGAAGGCCGCACTCGTCACCCGCACGTTGCCGTGGGACGACCTCCTCGACGTCATCGGCCGCACGCGCACGGTGTTCATCGCGACGCAGGAGGCGCGGGACGAGTCCGGAGCGATCACCGGGATCTCAGTGCCGACGGTCGACGGCAAAAACGGCGAGACCTATGCGATCGCTTTCACGTCGCCGGCCGAGGTGTGGGCGTGGGCGCCTCCGTTCGACGCGCATCCGACGGGATTCTCGAACATCGCCAGAGCCGCTCTCGAGGACGGGACCGACGGTGTCGTGCTGAATCCGGCCGGGCAGTCGGTGCTGATCGCGCCCGATGAGCTGGCGCGGTTTGCTCGCTGAGCACGTCCACAGCCCGTACCCAGCCGACTGTCGCCATTCGTTAACCTGCGGGGGATGGCGTCGCTGAGCGACGAGAGGCAGAGTGGGAAGCGGCGCCGACCGGCGACGAGCTATGACATGGAGGAGAAGCATGGGTACTGTGACGACTGCTGACGGCACGGAGATCTTCTACAAGGATTGGGGCACCGGTCAGCCGATCGTGTTCAGCCACGGCTGGCCCCTCTCGGCCGACGACTGGGACACGCAGATGCTGTTCTTCCTCAGCCACGGCTACCGCGTTGTGGCCGCCGACCGGCGTGGACACGGCCGCTCGACGCAGACCAGCGACGGCCACGACATGGACCACTACGCCGCGGACCTGCGCGCCGTGGTCGAGCACCTCGACCTGACGGACGCCATCCACGTCGGCCACTCGACCGGTGGCGGCGAGGTCGCCCACTACATCGCCACCTACGGCGAAGACCGGGTGGCCCGCGCCGTTCTGATCAGCTCGGTCCCGCCGATCATGGTGCAGACCGAGAACAACCCGGGCGGACTGCCCAAGAGCGTGTTCGACGACCTGCAGGCGCAGCTGGCGCACAACCGGTCCGAGTTCTACCGGGCGCTGCCGTCCGGCCCGTTCTACGGATTCAACCGTCCCGGCGCCGAATCGTCGGAGGCCATCATCGAGAACTGGTGGCGCCAGGGGATGATGGGCGGCGCGAAGGCGCACTACGACGGGATCGTCGCGTTCTCCCAGACCGACTTCACGGAGGACCTGAAGAAGATCTCGGTGCCGGTGCTGGTGATGCACGGCGACGACGACCAGATCGTGCCGTACGCCGACTCCGGGGCGCTCTCGGTGAAGCTGGTGCAGAACGGCACGCTCAAGACCTACGCCGGGTTCCCGCACGGCATGCCGACCACGCAGGCCGACACGATCAACGCCGACCTGCTCGAGTGGCTGCAGTCCTGAGCGGGCGCACGCCCTGACATCCGGATGGTCACCCGAGCCCGCGCGACGGCGAGCGCACGGCCTGCAGGTCGTACGCCCAGGCGTTGACGCGGATCGGGTGGCCCTTCGGATACTCGAAGTCCTCTTCGCCGTGGTGCACGAAGCCCGCGGAGCGGCAGAGCGCGTTCGAGGCGGCGTTGTCGACGCGCGGAAACGCGAGGATGAGCGCGCGGTCGCCGTGCTCCGCCGCGTGACGCAGTACCGCGGCGAGCGCGCGTGAGGCGACGCCGCGACCCTGGAACGGCTCCGTCACACCCCAGCCCGTCTCGTAAACGTCGCCGTCGTGCCAGGTCGCCGGCCAGTAGCCGATCGTGCCCACCGCATCCGGTTCGCCTGCGAGGCGGATGGTGAACATCGCGGAGTCGCCGGTCTCCCAGCCGTGCCGGTAGCGCTCGTTGCGTTCGACCAGCTTCTCGGCCGTCTCCGGGCCGCCGAGGAACGCTGTCATCCGCGGGGTGTTCGTGCGCTGCAGCACGGGGAGATCGTCGGCGGTCCACGGCTGGAGGGAGACTTCGTCGCTCATGCGCCGCAGACTACGCCGGGCCCCCGACGCCGCAGTCTCGCGGATCGGCCAGACTGGAGCGGTGACGAACACTCTTCGATCGATGTCCGAGGTGGCGGCCGGGGTGCATTTCGTCGAGGGCCCCGCCTCGAACTGGGTCGTGCTCATCGGTGTGGACGACGTCGCGCTGATCGACTCCGGCTATCCGAAGGACCTGCCGCTCGTCGTCGAGTCCATCCAGCGTGCCGGCGGCCGCGTCGACGACCTGACGACCATCGCCGTGACGCACGGCCACAGCGACCACATCGGGTCGGCGGCAGCCCTCGTCGACCGCACGGGAGCCCGCGTGCTGGGCTCGACGGACGAACTGCCGAACATCCGGCGCACGGAGCTGCACCAGATCGGGGTCGGCGACATCCTGCCCGTGTTGTGGAAGCCGCTGATCGCGCGCTGGACCGTGCATGCCGTGCGCGCAGGCGGCCTCGGCGACGTCGGCGTCGCGTCGGCCGCCGGGTTGCCGGCGTCGGAGGCCGGGCCGGACGCGCTGCGGCTCGCCGGGCACCGGGTGCTCCCGGTGCTCGTTCCCGGGCACACCCCGGGCCACACCGCGTACCTGCTGCCGGATGCACGTGCCCTGGTCACGGGAGACGCCGTGATCTCCGGGCATCCGACCACGCGTGAGCTCGGGCCGCAACTGCTCGCGCCGATGTGGCATAGCGACCCGGCGCTGGCCGAGCGGTCGTTGGCGGCGCTGGCGGAGCTGTCCGCCGATACCGTGCTCCCCGGTCACGGCCCCCTGCTGCGGATCACGCCGCCAGTGCTCGTCGAGAGCGCGCTGCGTCGCGACGGAGACTGACCCCGGCCATCCGGTCGGAGGGATGGCTTATCGTCGGATTGTGAACAGGACGGATCGCCTCTACGCGCTCGTGGAGGAGCTGCGCGCGGTGGCGCCCCGCCCGCTGAGCGCCCGGCGCCTCGCCGAGCGGTTCGAGGTCAGCGTGCGAACGGTCGAGCGCGACATCAGCGCGCTGCAGCAGTCGGGCACCCCGATCTGGGCGGAGCCCGGGCGCACCGGCGGATACTGCCTCGACAGAGAGCGCACGCTACCTCCGGTGAACTTCACGCCGACCGAGGCGGTGGCGATGGCGGTCGCCCTCGACCGGATGGCGGGCACGCCGTTCCAGGCGGCGGCGCAGACAGCGCTCCGCAAGCTGGTCGCGGCGATGCAGAGTGGCGACGCTTCGGCCGCCCGTGAGCTCGCAGCACGCGTGCACCTGCTCGGCGACGGTGCGACGGCCGCTTCGGTGCCGCCGCTGATCGCCGACGCCCTGTCGGCCGGCCGGGTGCTGCGCATCCGCTACCGGGATGCCGGCGGCGCGGTCACCATGCGGGACATCGAGCCGCTCGGGTACATCGGCAAGACGCACGACTGGTACCTCGTGGCCTGGTGCCGGCTGCGAGAGGGCGTTCGTGCGTTCCGCACCGACCGGATCGTCTCCAGCGTCGTGACGGCGGAGGTGCCGGAGCCGCGCGAACTGAGCGCCGACGAGCTGGACATCCCGTACGGCGACCTCCGGCAACTGTCGTTGACCTGACCGGCGCCAGGATCGCGTGTAAACACCGACAGGGGGCTGTCGCGGAGACGCGGGAGGCTGAACTGCCGGGATGGTCCCGGCGGAACGGAATCCCCTCATGAACCTCGTATCGCTCCGCATCATCACCGACGACGTCACCCGGCTCGCCGACTTCTACGCCCGCCTCATCGGCGCGACGGTCGCGCGCCTCACCGAGCACTTCGCCGAGGTCCGCACGCCGTCGGCGACGCTCGCCATCGGCAGCACGGCGACGGTCGGGCTGTTCGGCGTCGGATCGGCGCGACCGGCGGACAACCATTCGGCGATCATCGAGTTCCTGGTCGACGATGTCGATGCTGAGTACGCGCGGCTCGCGGCGTGGGTCGACGAGTTCGTTGCCGCACCGACCACGATGCCGTGGGGGAACCGCTCACTGCTGCTGCGCGATCCGGACGGCAACCTCGTCAACCTGTTCGCGCCGGTGACCCCGGATGCGATCGAGAAGTTCGCGCGATTCGAGCGGTGACCCTGGCCGGCGCCGTCAGGCGATCAGTGCGCCGATGACGCCGAGCGCGACCATGACGAACACCAGCAGGTCGGTCCAGGTCGCCACGGTCTCTTCGGTGTTCTTGCCCTGCTTCGCGATGTGCCGGAATCCGGCCATGCCGAGGTAGATCGCCCCGGGTACCGCGCCCAGGATGCCCCAGCCGGGCACGAACGGAGCCACCAGCCCCACCAACCCCATGCTGAGGTTCGCGAAGGCGAGCTCGTGGACGACCAGCTCGGCGGCGTGATCCTCGATCCCGAGAATGCCTTTCGTGGTGCGCGCGGGGTTGGTGAGCTGGCTGATGCCGACGACGGTGAGGCGCGTCCCGACACCCCAGAACGCCCACCACAGGCCGAGCACGACGAGAGGGCTCCCTCCCGCCACCGCGAGGTGGATGATGCCCGAGACCAGGGGCAGCACGAGCGTCTGCAGCAGCACCAAAAGGATGTACACGCGCGACCTCCTCTTCGCTCTCGCCGCGACCGTACTCAGGCCGTGTGACGCTTCGCGGACGCGACGACGACGCCGGCGAGCAGAGCGATGACGCCGAGGAGGGCGACGGTCGCGCCGATCCAGAGACCCGCGTAGTCAGGCGCCACAGCGAGCTCGATGCCGCCGCCGGCGGCCTGGGTGTACTGCCGGTAGACACCGACCGGAAGCGTCGGGATGGCCGAGTTGAACAGGGTTACGCGGTCGGCGGGTGCCTTCGCGACGGACTCCACGAGGCCGCCCACGATCATGGCGATCGCGCCGCCGACGATCAGCAGCAGGGCCAACGGTCGCCAACGGCGCACGGAGGCGGTCGTTGTCGCGATCGGCGCTTCGCCCCGGTGAGCATCGGTCATGCTGAGACATTAGCGCCAGCAGCCGCTCTGACGCTCGTTTTCGACGTCGAAGAGGGAGCGGGACGGTGAGCGGCGAGGTATCCGCGTACGTGCCCCCAGTGGGATTCGAACCCACACTCGGGCGATTTTAAGTCGCCTGCCTCTGCCAGTTGGGCTATGGGGGCCCGGGCTCAATGCTATCGAGCGACACGCGAAGGCCCGCGACACGCGAAGGCCCGCGACACGCGAAGGCCCGCGACACGCGAAGGCCCGCGACACGC
>NZ_BSEN01000001.1:99549-110898 GCF_027921845.1 Leifsonia poae | reverse complement strand
GCGGGCCCTCGAATCCGGATGCGGATCTCAGTGCAGCACGACCGGGGCCGCGCCCTCCTCGTCGCCGGCCGTCGCGGGGATGCGCCGGCCCCAGATGGCGAACAGCACGAGGGCCGCCGCAGGGAACGCCGCGCCGATCAGCAGGCTGGTCGAGATGCCACGAGCCTCGCCCGAGATGGCCGTCACCCCGACGAACACGGTGGTCAGCACCGCGACGCCGATGCTGCCGCCGAGCTGCTGCATCCCCTGCAGGAGGCTGGAGGCGGCGCTCACCTCGTCCTTCGGCGCCTGAGCCATGGCGATCGAGGTGAGCGGGGCGAAGGTGAGGCCCGCACTGATGCCGAGCACGATCGCCGGGCCCAGGATTCCCGACCAGAACGTGCTGGCGGCGTTCATCTGGCCCAGCCAGACGAGGCCGATCACCATTCCGCTGAGGCCGGCGACGCCGACCACCTTCTCGCCGATGCGGGGGAGGAAGCGGGGAGCGATCTCGTTGGTCACGAGCATCGCTGCGACGAACGGCAGCAGCGCGAGTCCGGTGCCGAGCGGGTCGAAGCCGAGCACGTGCTGGGTGAACAGGGCGGCGAAGTAGAAGAACCCGAACATCCCGGCCGGCACGAGGAGCATGCCGAGCAGTGGTGTCGCCGTGCGCATGCTTGAGAAGAAGTGCAACTGCACGACGGGGCTCGAGTGGCGCCGCTCGATGAAGATCAGCCCGACGAGCGCGACGATCGCGACGGCGAAGGAGATCAGCGTCTGCGGATCGGTCCAGCCGTGGCTCGCCGCGCGGGTGAACGCGTAGACCAGCGCGACCATGCCGATCGTCGAGACGGCGGCGCCGCCGACATCCAGCTTCGCCGGTACCCGCTTCGTCTCGCGCAGGAACAGCGCGGCGCCCGCGATGATCAGGATGCCGATCGGCACGTTCACGAACATCACCCACTCCCAGCCGAAGCTGGTCGTGAGGAAGCCGCCGAGGATCAGGCCGATCGCCCCGCCGCTCCCGGCGGCGAGCACGAACAGCGACATGGCGCGGGCGCGGTTCTGGCCCTCGGTGGTGTTCTCGACGAGCAGCACGAGGGTGCTCGGCGCTGCGATGGCGGCGCCCACACCCTGCAGCACGCGCGCTGCCACGAGCACCTCCGGGGTCGGGGCGAAGCCGCCCATCGCCGACGCGACGATGAACACGGCGACGCCGACGATCAGCGCGAGGCGTGCTCCGACGATCGAGCCGATCTTGCCGCTGAGCAGGATGAGGCCGCCGAACGCCAGGGCGTATGCGGTGACCACCCAGGAGAGGTCGGTGGGGGAGAAATGCAGCTCCTTCTGGATGTCGGGGAGCGCGACGTTCACGATGCTGGCGTCGACCACGAGCATGAGCTGCGTGATGAAGACGACGATGAGGCCGAGGGCCGGGCCGCGGAGGCCTCGGCGGATGGATACTGCCGGTGTGTTCGATGTGTTCTGGCTGAGTTCGGTGGTCGTCATGCTGGCGCATCCGTTTCTCGGGGACGTAGACTGCTATACGGAGAGACTCTCCTCTTGAGTGTTCAAGAATACGGAGACTGTCTCCGCTTTGTCAACGGTGACGAAGTGAACAGTTCGGAAAGGAAGCCCACGTGGCCGGCGAGACCCTCACTCAGGCCAAGCCGCTGCGCGCGGACGCGCAGCGCAACTACGACAAGATCGTGCAGGTCGCGTGCGCGGCGTTCAGCGAGCACGGCGTGCAGACGTCGCTCGACGACATCGCCAAGCGTGCCGGTGTCGGCGCGGGCACGCTGTACCGGCACTTCCCGAGCCGCGACTGCCTACTGGCCGCCGCGCTGGTGGAGAGCCGGCAGGGCCTGGACCAGCGTGCGGAGGAGCTCCTGCAGCATCCGGATGCCGGCGAAGCCCTCAACGAGTGGCTGATCGATCTCGCTCGTCACCTCTCGAGCTACGACGGACTTCCCGACTCGGTCGCCGAATCGGTCAACGACGAGTCGTCACCGCTGACCGCGCCGTGCAGCATGATGAAGTCCGCGACCGCATCGCTGCTGCAGCGCGCCCAGCGTGCCGGCGCCGTGCGCGACGAGGTGCAGAGCGACGATCTGTTCGTCTTCGCCAGCTCGCTGGCCTGGGCGGCGAACAAGAGCGGCTACAGCCGCGACGACCTGCGCCGGGTGCTCAACCTTTTTCTGGCTGGACTGCGCTGACGAGGGCGCGGCCGCTGACGTGTGGCTGCCTGGCGCGTCAGCGCTTGCGGTACGGCGCCTTCACCAGCTGGACGATGGCGCCCAGCGCGAGCGCCCCGCCCACGACGATGACGAGCCAAATGAATCCGATGAGATATCCAGCCATGGGGACACGGTACACCTCGGCACGCTGGCGGATCGGGCGGACCAGGCGGATACTGTCCGCATGATCCGGATCGGTTCCATCGTGTGGGGCGTGCGCGACGTGCAGGGCGCCATCCGGTTCTGGACCGAGGCGCTCGACTACCGCACGCTGCGTGAGCCCGATGTCGACTGGGCGATCCTCGTGCCGCGCGAAGGACACGGTCCGCAGCTGGCGATCAGCCAGGTCACGTCGACGGCGCACGATCATCAGCGCCACCATCTCGATCTCTACGCCTTCGACCAGGAGGACGAGGTCGAGCGCCTCGTCGGCCTCGGTGCCCGTCGGGTCGACTGGGAGTATCCGGACGATGCCGACTACATCGTGCTCGAGGATCCGGACGGGAACCGCTTCTGCGTCGTGCAGGCCGGCGAGGTCGCGAACCACCTGTGAGACCGGGGTTCTCGCGCACTGTGAGAGAACCCTCAGCGCTCGCAAAGCCCCCGCCCACGTCCGCGACGCACAATGATCGAGACGCCCGATCTGGTGTGGTGTCCTCGACCCGGCCGCGGTCCCTGAGATCCCCCCCCGACGGTGGCCGCGACCGGGTCTTCCGCCACGGGGCGTCTGCTCATCGCCGCGGCGGCGACGGTCCTCGGGACGACCGGCGTCGCGCGACGATGTGCGCACGATCGGCCATCCGGATGCCGCCGCCGGGGCGGCCCGGGTAGCCTCGACGGGTGACCACCGCATCCACGACGCCCGTCCGCTGCCCGTGCCTCAGCGGGGAGACGTACGACCAGTGCTGCGGCCCGATCCATCGTGGTGAGCAGGACGCTCCCACCGCCGAGCGGCTGATGCGTTCGCGCTTCTCCGCGTTCGCCCTCGGTGACGTCTCCTACCTCCTGCGCAGCTGGCACCCCTCGACCAGACCGACGTCGCTCGAGCTCGATCCCGGTCTCCGCTGGTATCGGCTCGACATCGTGCGCACCGAGAAGGGTGGTCCGTTCGACCGCGACGGGATCGTCGAGTTCGAGGCGTACTACAAGGGCGCGGACGTGGGGATGCAGCACGAGGTGTCGCGCTTCGTCCGCGAAGGCGGCACGTGGTTCTACGTCGACGCGGCGTGAGCGGCTACGCCCGGTGTCTCACTGCCGGGACGGCTCGACGAAGCGGTCCCACAGCCACACGCACAGACTCAGCGCCGCGAAGGCCAGGGCGGCCAGCGTGACCATGAGCCAGTTCGCGCCCGACTGCACCAGCGAGGCGACCGGGAGCAGCAGTGCGAACAGCAGCGTGTAGACCACCAGGCTGAGCCCGAGCCAGAGCAGCCGCGACCATTGGAAGACGGCGCGGCCGGCGAGGGCGCCGACCGGGATGAGCGCGACGGCGGCCGACCCGATCGCGAGCAGGGAGATGGCGTTCACCAGTTCGAGCAGGAACGCCGACACCGCGCCCGTCGGATGGGGGAGCACGCCCACGGTCAGCCAGGCGAGCACGCCGATGCCGGCGAGGCCGGCGAGCTGAACGGAGGCGATCTGACCGCGGGCGACCCGGCTGGCCCCGTCGGCGAGCACCACGCCCAGGATGAGTCCGAAGAGCAGTGCCGGCTGCAGGCCGAACACCCGGGAGAGTATCGCCATGGCTCCGACGATGAGCAGCTGATACGGCTGGAAGACGATGCGCGCATGGCCGCCGGCGAGGTGCGGGGCGGTCCAACGCGCGAGGCCGACCCAGAGACCGTTGACAGCGACGAGGGCGATCGCGATCGCCAACACGACGCGTACGTAGGCGGCGGCGTCGTCGACCGGGCTCGAAAGGGTCACGAGCGCGGCCGCGGCGACGAACGCGGCGGGGATGGACCAGCGGCTGTGGGCGGGGAGCGCCGATGCGGCCGGCGCGTCCGCGGCAGCCGAGCCGGCCGGCCCGAGTCGCGCATCCGCTTCGCGAAGCTCGGCGCGGCTGCGGTTGCGCCCGAACAGGGCGGCGCGCCGCGGCTCGCGCTCGCCGGAGCGGGTGCGAGCGATGGTGCCTGCGAGCAGGCGCGCAGGCAGCGCGAGCAGGAGCAGCGCGGCGACGGCAAGCAGCAGGGAGCGCAGCCAGCCGGGGAAGGCCTCCGCTGTGACGACGGGCGCCGACGCCGTGGTGAACGGTGTTCGCATCCAATCGGGCATCCCCGGCAGATGCTCCCCGGCGTACGGCGACGGGGTCGGGCTCGGTGCCGGGGGCACGGCGGGCGCCGCCGATGATGGGGGAGTGGTCGGTTCCGCGGAGGGCGAGTCTGGCGATCGGGGCGTGCCGCTCGGGCTCGGCGACGGAGAGGCGAAACGCAGAGGAACGGTGTTGCTGCCCGGGCTCACGTTGCCGGCCGCATCCCGCTGCAGGGCCGAGATCAGGAAACTGCCCGATCGCAGCGTCCCCTGGCAGCGCCAGATCCCCGCCGCCACGGTGGCCGTGCAGACCACCGTGCTCCCCGCGTCGTCGCTGGCGTAGACCGTGATGTGCGCGCCGGTCTCGCCGCGTCCGGCGAAGGTGACCGCCTGACCCGGCTTCGCGATCGCGCCGGTACGCGGCGACGTGATCGCCGGTCGCCCGGGCGCCGTGGTGTCGACAGTGATCGACACGCGGGCGCTCGCCGCGGAGCTCTGCGCAGAGAAGTCCGCGCGCTGGCTGGCGGTGACGGTGTAGTGGCCGGAGGCGAGGCCGCCGAGCACGCAGCCCCACGACCCGTTCGAATCGGCCGGGAATCGGCAGGTGGCGCCGTTGCTCGCCCGCACGGTCACGTCGGCTCCGGGATACGCGGTGCCGTGCACGCCACCTCCGGTGATGAGGCCGCCGGGAGCGCCGTCGATGGTGGGCGGGGAGAGTGCCGCCACCCTCGCCGTCGACGAGAGGCCGGTGCGGACCGACGTGGCGCGGATGACGACCGATGGGCCATCCGGGAGGGAGCCGAGCGCGCAGGCCCAGCGTCCGGAGGCGGCGACTGTCACGGTGCACCGGGAGCCGGCGGATCCGCCTGCGCCGCCGGAGATCTGCAGGCGGTCGCCCGGCGTTCCCGATCCGGTCACGCGCAGCGGGAGGGCGGTGACGAGGTCGCTGCCCGGGTCGTCGATGGTCGGGGCTTCAGCCGGCGGGGTCGGGGTGCCGGTGGGTGTCGCGATGTCGCTCGGTGCGGTGTCGGCGGGAGACGCCGCACTCTCGGGCGGGCTTGATGATGGCACGGCGTCGGCGTGCGCGGCGGGGACGAGCGCTGTCAGCAACGCCGCACTGAGCAGCACGGTGAGCACAGAGCCCACGATGAGTCCGGTCGACCCCCTCGACCGGACTGGTGGTGCATGAGACAGAGATTGCGCCATTCCACCCCATTTCAGGTGCCACCGGCATCGCGTGTCAAACCGGCGGGCCGGATTTACGGCATACTGACAACTGGGTCAACCGTCCCACTTCTCGCGCAATGTGGCGCCCGAAGCTCCGGAGCAGGAGAGAAATGACGCGCATCTCCGCCGTCGACCGCCGTGCGGCACTGGTTCGTGCGGCAGTGCGGGTTGTGGCGCGCGACGGTGTCGCCGCCGCGACGACGCGGGCGATCGTCGCCGAGGCGGGGATGTCGCTGGCGAGCTTCCACTACGCCTTCACCTCGCGCGACGAGCTCATGGTCGAGTTGATCAACGCCGTTGTCGACGGTGAGGAGTCGGCCTTCGCTCCGGCACTCGCCCCTGTCGAGGGCGGCGTCACCATGCGCGACGCCGTGCGCGCGGGCCTGGAGCACTACCTCGACGGCGTGCGCGCCGATCCTGACCGCGAGAAGGCGATGTTCGAGCTCACCCAATGGGCCCTGCGCGAGCCGGGCTTCGAGCAGCTCGCCCGCCGTCAGTACGACCGCTATTTCAGCGTCGCGGAGTCCGCGCTCGCGAGCGCCGCCGCGCTCACCGGATGCTCGTGGACCCGGCCGGTCGCCGAGATCGCCCGGATGCTCGTGGTGCTGACCGACGGCCTCACCATCGCCTGGCTAGTGACCCGCGACGACCGCACCGCCACCGCCACCATGGATTTCGCCGCCGACGCGGTGGCGATGCTCGCAACACCCGCACGTCCCGATCTCGCACCACCCACCGCTGACCCGATCGCGAGGACCCGATGACCCAGACCACACTCCCGGCGGTGTACGCCGAACCCACCAGAAAGGTCACGGGGCGCTGGATCGCGTTCTTCGCGATCGCTTGGCTCGGCATCTGGATGGCGCAGCTCGCGCCGATCCAGAAGCTGCTGCCCGACCAGGTGACCGCGCAGCTCAAGTCCACGTACTGGGTCGACAACGTCGTCGCCTTCGGCATCATCTCCGGGATCTCCGGCGTCTGCGCGATCGTGGCCTACCCGCTGACCGGCGCGCTGTCCGACCGCACCACGAGCCGCTTCGGGCGCCGTCGCCCGTGGATCGCGATCGGCGCCGTCGTCTTCGCCGTCTCGCTGGTGCTGCTCGGGGCCCAGACCTCGATCGTCGGCATCGGCGTGTTCTGGTCGCTCGCCCTCACCGGTTTCTGCATCCTCACGGCCGCCCTCACCGCGACGATCAGCGACCAGGTTCCCGTCGACCAGCGCGGCTACGTCTCCGGCTGGCTCAGTGCGCCGCAGGCGATCGGAATCATCCTCGGCGTCTCGCTGGTGACCTACGTCTTCGTCGGCACCTTCCTCGGATACACGGCGATGGCCGTGCTGCTGCTGGTGCTGGTGCTGCCGTTCCTCTTCCTTCCTGATGCGGTGCTTCCGCCGGAGCTCAAGCAGAAGATGACGTTCGGCGCGATCGTCGAGAGCCTCTGGATCAGCCCGCGCGAGCATCCGGACTTCGGCTGGACGCTGCTCAGCCGGGTGCTCGTCAACTTCGGCAACGCGTTCGGCACGACCCTCCTGCTGTACTTCCTGCAGTTCGGCCTGAAGGACCCGCACGCCGAAGACGACCTGCTGGTGCTCATCCTGATCTACATGGTCTTCGTGATCATCGCCTCGCTGGTGATGGGGCGCTGGTCCGACCGTATCGGCCGGCGCAAGGCGTTCGTCTTCCTCTCATCGGCCATTCAGGGCGTCGCGGCCCTGCTGCTCGCCTTCGTGCCCGACCTGTCGGTGGCGATGGTCGCCGCCGGTCTGCTCGGCCTCGGCTACGGATGCTTCCTCTCCGTCGACCAGGCCCTCGCCACGCAGGTCCTTCCCGACCCGGAGAACCGCGGAAAGGATCTCGGCATCATGAACATCGCCACCGCCGTCCCCCAGGCGATCGCCCCGCTCATCGGCGCCGGAGTGGTCGCGGCGATGGGCGGTTTCATGGGTCTCTTCATCATGTCCGGTGTCTTCGCGTTCGCGGGTGCTCTCGCGGTCGCCCGAGTGAAAGCAGTGCGCTAGTGCCCATCGATCTCTCCACCCGACCAGCCCCCGCCGAGCGCACCTGGACGACGCCCGACGTGTTCTGGCCGTCGCTCTCGGCGGCGACCGCCCGGCTCGACCCGGCGCTCGCCGTGCTCCACCTGCCGGCGTTGCGTCACAACACGCACGACATGCTGCGGCGAGCGGGCGGCAAGCCCATCAGGGTCGCGTCGAAGTCGGTGCGGGTGCGCTCGGTGCTGGATGCCGTGCTCGCGCTCCCCGGCTACCACGGCGTCCTCGCCTACACGCTGCCCGAGGCGCTCTGGCTCGCCGAGGGCTCCGACGGGCATCCGCCGATCGAGGACGTGGTGGTGGGTTACCCGACCGCCGACCGCGGCGCGATCGCCCGGCTCGCCGCCTCGCCGGAACTGGCGGCGCGGGTGACGCTGATGGTCGACTCCGTGGCGCAGCTCGACTTCATCGATGCCGTCGTGGCCCCGGATGCCCGCGAGCGCATCCGGCTCTGTCTTGAGCTCGACTCCTCGTGGAACAGCCCCGTTCTCGGGCACATCGGGGTCTGGCGTTCCCCTCTCTATGCGCCCGAGGCGGTACGCGCGGTCGCGGAGGCGATCGTGCAGCGACCGGGCTTCGCGCTGGTCGGGATGATGGGCTACGAGGCGCAGATCGCCGGGCAGGGCGACAATCCTCCCGGACGTCCTGCCTGGGGCGCGACGCTGCGCTGGGTGCAGAAGAACTCGAAGGCCGAGCTCGCCGATCGCCGCGCGCACGCGGTGGCGAGCGTTCGGGAGATCGCCGACCTCGAGTTCGTGAACGGCGGCGGCACCGGCTCGCTCGAGTTCACGGCGTCGGATGACTCGGTCACGGAGATCGCCGCGGGCAGCGGCCTGTTCGGCGGTCACCTCTTCGACACCTACAAGTCGTTCCGCCCGGCGCCTGCGGCGTCGTTCGCGCTGTCGGTCGTACGCCGGCCCGCACCGGAGACCGCGACGCTGCTCGGCGGCGGCTGGATCGCCTCCGGTCCTCCCGGCGCCGACCGGATGCCCCAGGTCGCCTGGCCGACCGGGCTCTCGATGGTCGAGCGCGAGATGGCGGGCGAGGTGCAGACGCCGCTCACCGGGGCGGCCGCGGGCGTGCTGCGCGTCGGCGACCGGGTCTGGCTGCGCCACACGAAGTCGGGCGAGCTGAGCGAGCACGTCGACGTCTTCCACCTCGTCGACACCGTCGACGGGCGGGCGGCCGTCGTCGACGCGGTGCCGAGCTACCGGGGCGAAGGCAAGGTCTTCCTGTGACGGCGACGGGGGCCGTGTGGCGCAACTGGGGCAGGACCGAGACAGCGCGCCCGGCGCGGGTCGAACGACCGGCGACCGCGGAGGCGGTGCAGCGCGCGGTCTCCGCGGCCGCGCGGCAGGGGATGCGGGTCAAGCCGGTCGGCGCCGGCCACAGCTTCACGGGCATCGCCGTGGCGCCCGGCGTTCAACTCGACCTGACCGACCTCAGCGGCGTGATCGCGGTCGATGAGGAGCTCGGGCGGGTGACCCTCGCGGCCGGCACCCGGCTCCACCAGTTGCCGCGCCTGCTGCGCCCGTACGGGCTGGCCCTCCAGAACATGGGCGACATCGACCGGCAGACGATCGCCGGTGCGACGTCGACGGGCACCCACGGCACCGGAGGAGGCTTCGGCGGCCTCGCGACCCAGATCGTCGCCCTGACGCTGGTGAACGGCGCCGGCGAACTGGTGCGGGTCAGCGAGACGGAGAACGCCGAGTTGCTGCCCGCCGTACGACTCGGTCTCGGCGCGCTCGGCGTGATCGTCGACATCACGGTGCAGTGCGTGCCGGCGTACCTGCTGCAGGCTGTCGAGCGGCCGGAGCCTCTGCAGCAGACGCTCGACTCGTTCCTGGAGCGCTCGGCCACCGAGGACCATTTCGAGTTCTACTGGTTCCCGCACACCGAGACGGCGCTCACCAAGACGAACACCAGGCTCCCGCTCACCGAACCGCGCGCTCCGCTGCCCGCATTCGGCCGCTGGGTCGACGACGAGTTGCTCGCCAACGGGCTCTATCGCGGCGTGTGCGCCCTCGGGACGGTCGTTCCCGCGGTCGTCCCGCCGTTCAGCCGGCTCGCCCAGAAACTCACCGGCAACCGCGACTTCACGGATGTCTCGCCGAGCGTCTTCGTGACGAACCGCTCGGTGCGGTTCCGCGAGATGGAGTACGCCATCCCGCGCGCATCGGTGCCGGAGGCGCTCGCCGAGGTGAAGGCGCTGATCGAGAAGCGGGGCTGGCGCATCTCGTTCCCGGTCGAGGTGCGGTCCGCAGCGGCCGACGACAACTGGCTGTCGACGGCGCACGGCCGCGAGACCGGCTACATCGCCGTTCACCGGTATTACCGCGAGGACCCGGCCGAGTACTTCCGGGCCGTCGAGGCGATCATGATGGCGCACGGCGGGCGACCGCACTGGGGCAAGATGCACACCCGGGATGCCGAATCACTGCGCTCCGCCTACCCGCGGTTCGACGACTTCGTGGCCGTTCGTGACCGTCTCGACCCCGAGCGCCTCTTCGCCAACTCCTACCTCCAGCGAGTGCTCGGCGCCTGAGTCCGCCGAAAAACGCCCGTTTCGGATGTCCCCAAACCGGGTGTCGACGACATTCTGTGCGCCGGCTGAGGAGTCCTCGGATTTCCGCGTAATTCCGGGGATTTCTCGGCTTTTTGCGAAAACGGGCTGAAACGGATGTGACGAATGTGACTCACGAGAATCTTGACAGCTTCTCAGTTCACTGAAACACTCCCTGCTAGCTGTGAGTTACCTGAGAGTTATTGAGAATAATTCATCTTCAGGAGAGGCCCCGATGTCCGACCGCATCACCCGTCCGTCCGCCACCGCGCCGCGACGCCTGCTCGTCTCCGTCGTCGCCATCGCTGTGGCCGCCGGTGTCGTCGCCTCCACGGTGGGCGCCGTCCCCACCGCGGCCGTCGAGGCGCGTGAGTCCGCCCGAGCGGCCGCCGTCACCACGCTGGTCGCCTCGCACCGGGCGTCGCTCGCCTCGGCCCGCGTCACCACCGCCGACACCCGTCGCACGGCTGTCGCCGCCGCAGCCTCGACCGAGATCGCGCGGGCGCGCTCCGTGCTCGCCTCGAGCGCCGGCCAGGCGGCGGAGAGCGGCCGCCGTGCGCTCGCGACGGCGATGGCCACCACATCGACCCGGGCGGCGACCTCGACCGCGTACCTGGTGACCGCATCCGTGGTTCACCTGAAAGAGGCGGAGAAGGCGGTCACCGACTCGGTCGCCGCATTCAAGGCGGCGGAGAAGAAGCGTCTCGCGGCGGCAGCGGCTGCCGCAGCGGCCGCTCGTGCGGCCGCCGAATACCAGCAGGCCCAGGCCGCCGCGTCGTACGCGAGCGCCGACAGCGGCTCGCACAACCAGACGGTGCAGGCGGCTCCGGCCGCGCCTGCTCCGCGATCTGTCCCGGGAGCGTCGTCCGCGCCCCCGGACAACTCGGGGTGCGGTCCGTGCCCCGGCGCCACGCTCGTGCTGACCCCATCGGGATATTGGGGTTGTCCGTAGCCGAGCTCTGACGGGGTCCGTCCGACCACGGACGCCGTCAGTGGAACGATCGTGGCGTCGACTTCTCCGGTGTCGGGCACTCGGAGAA
>NZ_BSEN01000001.1:84591-99540 GCF_027921845.1 Leifsonia poae | reverse complement strand
GCATCCGTGCGTCTGCGCCCGCCCCATCCACTGCGATCGAGTCCGAAGTTGTTGCTCGCGACACGCCGTACTGGGGTGCAACAAGTTCGGACTCGATTGCGTGTGGTCAGGCGGTGCGGCGCTGCAGGGTCAGCGAACCTCCGATGATGGCGGCGAGGGCGAAGGCGCCGATGATGAGCAGCTCGCCGCCGACGTAGGCCGCGTCGTGCGTATCGTTCGCGACGGCGTTGAGCGCATCGATGGCGTGCGAGAGCGGAAGCCAGTCGCTGATGATGTGGAGGGCATCCGGGAGCTGGTCGCGGGCGATGAAGATGCCGCCGAGCAGGATCTGCGGAAAGATCAGCGCCGGCATGAACTGCACGACCTGGAACTCGGTGCGCGCGAACGCGCTCACGAAGAGGCCGAGGGTCGTGCCCAGGATGGCGTCCGCCAGTGCGACGGCCACGAGCAGCCAGATGTTCCCCTTGATGTCGAGCCCGCAGACCCATACCGCGTACGCGACGGCGATGAGCGTCTGCACGATCGCCAGCAGCGCGAAGGCGAGCGTGTAGCCGAGGATGAAGTCGGCCCGGCCGAGCGGCATCGAGAGCAGGCGCTCGAGTGTGCCGGTGCGGCGTTCGCGCAGGGTGGTGATGCTCGTGACCAGGAACATCACGATGAAGGGGAACAGCGCCAGCATGGCCGGGCCGATGACGGAGAACGTGTCGGTGTCCGTGAAGATCCACGCGACCAGGCCGATGAGCAGGCTCGGCACGACGAGCAGCAGCAGGACCGTGCGCGGGTCGTGTCGGATCTGGTTCAGCACGCGGCCGGCGGTGGCGAGGGTGCGGGTGGCGTTCATCGCGCGTCCCCGTCGGTGGCGCCCGATTCGTCGCGTGGTTCGTCGCCGGTGTCGAGGGCGTGCCGCGGATGGTGCCGGCGGATGAGCGCGAGGAACGCGCCCTCGGCGTCGGCCTCGCCGGTCTGGGCGAGCAGGCCCTCCGGCGTCTCGTCCGCCAGCATCGCGCCGTCGCGCATCAGGAGGAGCCGGTCGCAGCGGGCGGCTTCGTCCATCACGTGGCTGGAGATGAGGAGGCTCGTGCCGCCCTCGGCGAGCCGGTGGAACAGCGACCAGAGCTCGACGCGCAGGAGGGGGTCGAGCCCGACGGTGGGCTCGTCGAGCACCAGGAGGTCGGGGGAGCCGAGGAGGGCCGCGGCGAGCGACACCCTACTGCGCTGGCCGCCCGAGAGCGTCGACACGAGCTGGGAGGCGTTGTCCTGGAGGTCGGTGGCGACGATCGCGCGTTCGACGTCGTCGGCGCCGGAGCCGAGCACCCGTCGGAAGTAGGAGAGGTTCTGCCGGACCGTGAGGTCGTCGTACACGCTCGCCGCCTGTGTGACGTAGCCGACGCGATGTCGCAGCGAGGCGGATCCGGCGGGCTCGCCGAGCACCTCGACCGTGCCGCCCGCCACCTTCTGCACGCCGACGATCGCGCGCATCAGCGTCGTCTTTCCGCAGCCGCTCGGCCCGAGCAGGCCGACGACCTGCCCGCGCGGGATGGTGAGCGTGAGCCCGTCGAGCACCGTGGTCCGTCCCCGGCGCACGCGGAGATCGTCGATCTCGACGGCGGCCCGCTCAGAATTCATCATGTGATGAATTATTCGCCCGTGTGCCGCCGCGCGTCAAGGGATGCGGCCGGATGCGGCCGGATGCGGCTGGATGCACCCGGCACCCTCCTCAGGCGAGCGGCTGCGACGGATCCCCGAACAGATGCCACTGGATGACCGGCCCGACCCGGCGTGCCAGGTCCTCGGCGGGAGCGGTCGCGATCGGCTCGAGCTTGAGCACGAAGCGCGTGATCATCACGCCGACGAGTTGAGCGGCCGCGAGATTCGCGCGAAGCCGGGCGTCGTCGTCGCCGCCGGCTGCCGTCGCGAGCCGCAGGAAGACCTCGCGGGTGAGGAACTCCCTGAGCATGCGGCTGCCCGGGCCGCTGCTGAGGGCGGTGCGCAGGATCGCCACCATCCGGGCCTGCGCCTTGGGGTTCTCGAGCTGCTCGAGCAGAAAGCGCACGATGCTGACGCCGATCTCGTCGTGCGGTCCGGCCAAGATGACCTCCAGGGCGCGGTCCGGGCGCAGCGGTGCCTCGAGCGACGCGGTGAAGAGGTCGGCCTTGTCGTCGAAGTAGTGGTGCACGAGGGCCGAGTCGACACCCGCCCGGCGGGCGATGGCCCTCAGCGAGGCGGCCTCGTAGCCGCGCTCCGCGAACTCCTCGGCGGCGGCCTTCAGGATGGCCGCGCGCGCCGACGCCCCGCTCCGCGCCTCCTTGCGCGGCCGGCCCCGTTTGCGTCGCTCCGCCAGCTCACTCACGTGCCCATTCTGCACCCGGGCGAACGGTCGGCAGCGTATGCGCCGAGTACTGCCTGCCCGATCGCACGGTGGTTGCTTTGAGAGTGGTGGGAACGCAGTGGGAGCACTCCCGGCCGCGGTTAGGATGAAGATCGCGCACGAGTATCCGCGCCTGTCATCAAGGAGTACCCGAAAATGGAATGGCTCATCCCGGTCATCATCGTTGTCGTCATCGTTGCGATCATCGGGATCTACCTGTGGGCCACCTACAACTCGCTGGTCACGCTCAACGTGCGTGTCGACGAGGCGTGGAGTGACATC
Source organism: Leifsonia poae (assembly GCF_027921845.1). Lineage (GTDB taxonomy): Bacteria > Actinomycetota > Actinomycetes > Actinomycetales > Microbacteriaceae > Leifsonia > Leifsonia poae. The sequence goes on along the minus strand of NZ_BSEN01000001.1, from coordinate 96,890 downwards.
ACCGTGCAGCTCAAGCGGCGTGCCGACCTCATCCCGAACCTGATCGAGACGGTCAAGGGATACGCGGCGCACGAGAAGGGCGTCTTCGAGTCCGTCACCCAGGCGCGCGCCGAGACGCTGTCCGCTCAGGGGCCGGCCGAGGCGTCCGTGGCCGAGGGCCACATGCAGAATGCGCTGAAGAGCATCTTCGCGGTCGCGGAGGCGTACCCGCAGCTGCAGGCGAGCCAGAACTTCCTGCGTCTGCAGGCCGACGTGGTCGACACCGAAGACAAGATCCAGGCGTCGCGCCGGTTCTACAACGGCGGAGTGCGTGAGCTGAACACCAAGATCAAGGTGTTCCCGAACAACATCTTCGCGAAGCGCCTCGGCTTCTCCGAGCGCGGCTTCTTCGAGGTCAACGACTTGGCGGCCATCGCCGAGCCGCCGCGCGTCCAGTTCTAGCGGGCGGCGATGTACAGGGCTATTGCCAGGAACAAGCGCAATACGGTCTTCACCATCCTGCTGTTCCTGCTGATCATCGGCGGCCTCGGCTGGCTCGCGGCATACATCTACCACAACACGGCGATCGTCGTCATCGTGCTGGTCATCGCGGTTCTCTACGCCGTGTTCCAGTACTTCCTGGCGAGCAGCCAGGCGCTGAGCATGGCCGGCGCGATCCCCATCCAGAAGGCCGACAATCCCCGGCTGTGGAACGTCGTCGAGAACCTGTCGATCGCCACGGGCACCCCCATGCCGGCCGTCTACATCGTGAACGACCCCGCGCCGAATGCGTTCGCCACCGGCCGTGACCCTCAGCACGCCTCGGTCGCCGCGACGACCGGCCTGCTCGACATCATGACCGACGCCGAGCTCGAGGGCGTGATGGCCCACGAGCTGGGACACGTGCGCAACTACGACATCCGGCTGTCGATGATCGTCTTCGGGCTGACCGTCGCCATCGGCTTCATCGCCGACATCTTCTTGCGCATGGCCTTCTTCGGCGGCATGGGCGGCGGACGCGACAACAACAACAGCGGTGGTGGGGGCGGCGGAAACCCGATCATCATCGTGTTCGGGCTCGTCGCCGCGATCATCGCGCCGCTCGTCGCGACCCTGGTGCAGCTGGCGGTCTCTCGGCAGCGCGAGTACCTCGCCGACGCGACGGGCGCGATGACCACCCGCCACCCGGATGCCCTGGCGAGCGCTCTGCTCAAGCTGGAGGCCTACGGTCGTCCCATGCGCAAGCAGAACACCTCGATGGCGCACCTCTGGATCGCCAACCCGCTCCGGCCCAGCCTGATGAGCCGCCTGTTCAGCACGCACCCGCCCATCCCGGAGCGCGTCGAGCGCCTCGAGAAGATGGGCAGCACCTTCTAGGCGACCAGCCGGAGCACGACGAACATCGCCCGCCTCCCTGTTGGGGAAGGCGGGCGATGTCGTGCCGGTCTGGTCAGCTGATCTTGCGCCGGTAGATCGCGATCGCGAACGCGTACGCGATGACCAGGATGCCGACGAGCCAGGCGAGAGCGACCCAGATGTCGCTGCCGACGGGCTGCTCGGCGAACAGGGCGCGGATGGTGTTCACGATCGAGGTCACCGGCTGGTTCTCGGCGAACCAGGCGACCGGCCCCGGCATCGAGTCGGTGGGGACGAACGCCGAGCTGATGAACGGCAGGAAGATCAGCGGGTAGCTGAAGGCGCTCGCGCCGTCCACCGTTTTCGCCGAGAGGCCGGCGATCACGGCGAGCCAGGTCAGGGCCAGGGTGAACAGGATCAGGATGCCGGCGACCGCGAGCCAGGCGCCGACGGATGCCCCGGTGCGGAACCCCATGATCAGCGCGACGCCGATGACGATCGCCACAGAGACGATGTTCGCCACGAGCGAGGTGAGCACGTGACCCCAGAGCACGCTCGATCGTGCGATCGGCATGCTCTGGAAGCGCTCGAAGATGCCGCCCTGCAGATCGAGGAAGAGCCGGTACGAGGTGTACGCGACGCCGGACGCGATCGTGATGAGCAGGATGCCCGGCAGCAGGTAGTTGACGTACGACTCGCTGCTTCCCGTGTTGATCGCGCCGCCGAGCACGTAGACGAACAGCAGCATCAGCGCGATCGGGGTGACCGCGGTGGTGATGATCGTGTCGGGACTGCGGAGGATGTGTCGCAGCGAACGGCCGGTCAGCACGCCGGTGTCGCCGAGGACGTGGGTGGTCATCATGATTCCTTTCGTGCGGGGGCCGCGCCTGCGTCCACGCTGTCGGTGCCGGTCGGATCGGTCTGGGTCTCGGAGCCGCCGGTCTCGCCGGTCTCGCCGACGAGGGCGAGGAAGACGTCTTCGAGGGAGGGCTGCTTCTCGACGTACTCCACCTGAGCGGGCGGGAGGAGCTGCTTGAGTTCGCTGAGGGTGCCGTTCTGGATGATCGTGCCCTTGTGCAGGATCGCGATGCGGTCGGCGAGCTGCTCGGCCTCGTCGAGGTACTGCGTCGTGAGCAGCACCGTCGTGCCCTGGCCGGCGAGTTTCTTGACCGTCTGCCACACCTCGATGCGCGCCTGCGGGTCGAGGCCGGTCGTCGGTTCGTCGAGGAAGATGATCGGCGGGTTGCCGATCAGGCTCATCGCGATGTCGAGCCGGCGGCGCATGCCGCCCGAGTACGTCGCCGCCTTGCGGTTGCCCGCGTCCGTGAGCGAGAAGCGGGCGAGCAGCTCGTCCGCGATCGCGCCGGGGTTCTTCAGGTGGCGCAGCCGGGCGACGAGCACCAAGTTCTCGCGACCGGTGAGCACCTCGTCGACGGCGGCGAACTGACCGGTGAGACTGATCGACTCGCGCACATCGCCGGGCTTGGCGGCGACATCGAAGCCGTGCACGGTGGCCGTGCCGTCATCCGCCTTGAGCAGCGTCGACAGGATGCGCACCAGGGTGGTCTTGCCCGCTCCGTTCGAACCGAGCAGGGCGAAGATGCTCCCCGGCGTGACTTCGAAGTCGACACCCTGCAGCACCTGCAGGTCTTTGAACGACTTCCGGATGCCCTGCACCCGGATCGCGGCGTCGGTGGTCATTTCCGTTCCTCCTTCTCGGCGTCGGCGATCGCCTTGTTCAGGCGGGCGCGCTCCTTGTCGATCCACTGCGTGCCCAGGTAGGCCTGAGCGAATGTCTCGGCGAACTCGACCGGGTCGTCGCCGACGATCTCGCGCACCGGTGTGCCGTCGACCGCCGCCCGCTCCCACAGGTCGGCCAGGTCGCCGAACATCGTCACGAGGGTGTCCCCGTCGGTGATGCCCCCGAAGTACATCAGGTACCGGTGCACGGCTTTCGCCGCGGCGCCGTAGGGCTCGGGGAGCGCGTCGATGCGCGCCTTGTCCTGCTTGTACTGCTTCTTCTGCTCGAGCGACCCGGTGAGGGTCTCGATCCATTTCCCTGCCATGATTACTCTCCGTCTCTCTGCGGGTGTTCGATGTTGCGGTGGAGCTGGTCGATCCGCTCGGCGAGGAAGCTCCAGGAACCCCAGAACTCCTCGAGGTACTCGCTGCCTGTTGCGTTGAGCGAGTAGACCTTGCGCGGCGGGCCCTTCTCGGACGGGACCTTCGCGACGTCGACGAGGCCGCGCTGCTCGATCCTGATCAGCAGCGCATAGACGGTTCCCTCGACGATGTCGGAGAACCCCTGCTCGCGCAGTCGCGCCGTGATCTCGTATCCGTATGCCGGCTGCAAAGCCAGGATCGCGAGCACGATGCCTTCGAGAGTGCCCTTGAGCATCTCGGTCATCTGCTTGGCCATGGAACCCTCCTTTCAACTACTCAGTGATGCTGACTACCACTAGATAGTAACACTGAATAGCGAGAGCGCAAGAGTGATTTTCGGCGCCTCCGTACGAGGGTTTTCGGCCCGGACGCAGAAGTGCCGTGCGCCACCAGGCGCACGGCACTTCCCTCGAGTCCTACGGCACGCTCAGGTGCCGGATGCTCATTCCTCCAGTTCGCCCGTCCCCACATAGCGGTACGGCACGCGCCCGTCGACCGGGTCGCCGTCGGGGCGCCACACGCTCTCGACGTTCTGGCCGCCGACCGTCGTGACATCGCGGATCGGGTCGGCCGGCTTGCCGTCGACCAGGCTCTGCACCACCTCGGTGTAGACCGAGCCGTCGGGGTTCACGAGCACGGCCGTGTAGTGATCTTCAGGAATCTCATCAGTCATGCTCCGGATCGTACTCCGGGCGCACCGGGCCCGTCAGGCTCAGCGGAGGGCGAGCGCCAGCGCCGGTGCCAGATCGCCCCGGTCGGCGACCGTCACGTCGCCGAGACCCTGCCAGGCGGCGGCCTCCCGAAGCACGGGGATCAGCCGCTCGACCGTCTCCGCCGGAGCGCCCGGCTCGCTCCACGCCGACTGCACCCGGAGCACGCCGGCCTGCCGGTCGCTCTTCAGGTCGACACGGCCGACCACGCGGTCGTCGATGAGCAGCGGCAGCGTGTAATAGCCGAAGATCCGCTTCTCGGCCGGGGTGTAGATCTCGATGCGGTAGTGGAAGTCGAACATGCGCAGGGCGCGATCCCGGTACCAGACCACGGGGTCGAACGGCGAGAGCAGCGCGGTGGCCTCGATGCGCCGGGGGAGGCGCGCATCCCGGTGCAGCCACACCTTCTCCGGCCGGCCGCCTCGCTCCCAGCCGGGCACCGTGACCGGGATGAGCTCTCCCGCGTCTTCGAGGTCGCGGATGGCCGCCAGGGCCGGCGCGCGCTGGATGCGGTAGTAGTCGCCCAGGTCGCCCGCCGTGCCGATGCCGTGGGCGACGGCCGATCGGCGGATCAGCTCGCGGACCGCATCCGGGGTCTCGATGCGCGTCTGGAGGATGCTCGCCGGGAGCACGTCGTCGACCAACGCGTACCGCCGCTGGAAGCGCGTGCGGCCGGCGATCGCGACCTCGCCGAAGATGAACATGAGCTCCAGCGCCCGCTTCACGTCGGACCAGCCCCACCACGGACCGGTGCGCGTGTTCGCATCGTGCTCGATCTCGCCCGCCGTCAGCGGGCCGTTGGCGGCGAGCTCGGCGCGCAGCCAGTCGACCGTCGTGAGGTTCTGCGGAAACCAGGTGCCCGGCTTCGTGTACCGCTTCCGCTGGGCATCCATGCGCCACTGGAAGAGCGGCCAGTCCTCGCGCCGCATGAACGCCGCCTCGTGCGCCCAGTACTCGGTGTGCGGCGCTCGGGGCGTCATGGTGATGTTGTCGAGCAGGGTCTTGTCGTAGCTGCCGAGCCGCGCGAAGGCCGGCAGATAGTGGCTGCGCTCGAAGACGTTGACGGAGTCGATCTGCAGCAGATTGATGCGGTCGATCAGCCCGTTCAGCTGGCGGGTGCCGACCGTGGCGGCACGCGGGCGGCCGAAGCCCTGAGCGGCGAGCGCGATGCGCCGTGCGAGCGCCGGAGAGACCTTTTCAACCACGATGACGACCCTAGCGTGAGCCTCGGACAGCGGTTCCGCGAGCGTTCACCTCGCGTCCATCTGTCGCTCCTGTCGCGGTCGCCGCCGCTGCTTAGCGTGAGCGTTGGCCCGGACGGGAATCCGAAGCCGCCCACCGATCGGGCGACGACCATCCGGGACACCCCACACTGGAGGAACCTTGACCATGAAGCGCACACGCGTCGCCGGCCTGGCCGCTGCGGCCACCGTCGTCGCCCTGTCGCTGGCCGCCTGCTCGGGCGGCGCCAACGCAGCAGACTCCTCGGGCGCCTCGTCCGCCGACGCGGCAACCGCCACCAGCGTCTCCGACTTCGGTTCGATGGACGCGCTCGTCGCGGCCGCGAAGAAGGAGGGCACCCTCAACATCATCGCCACGCCCGGCGACTGGGCGAACTACCAGCAGATCTTCGACGGCTTCACCAAGAAGTACGGGATCACGATCAACCCCAGCCAGGACAGCGCGTCCAGCCAGGAGGAGATCGACGCGGCCAAGAAGCTCAAAGGCCAGGACACCGCTCCGGACACGTTCGACATCGGCAGCTCCGTCGCGCTGGCGAACACCCAGTACTTCGCCCCGTACAAGCCCACCGGCTGGGATGACATCCCCGCCGAGCAGAAGGAGCCGTCCGGTCTCTGGAAGGTCGGCTACTACGGGGTGATGTCGGTCGGCTACGACGCCAACAAGATCAAGACCGCTCCGACGTCGTTCGACGACCTGCTGGGCTCCGCGTACAAGGGCGCGGTCGCGCTCAACGGCAACCCGACGCAGGCCGCTGCCGCCGCCGGGGCCGTGGCGTACGCCGACCTGCAGGCCGGCGGGACCCTCGACGACCTCACTCCGGGCATCGACTGGTTCTCGAAGCTCAAGAAGGCGGGCAACTGGAACGCGGCCGACGGCAAGCCGAACACCATCGCCTCGGGCGAGACCCCGGTGCTGCTCGACTGGTCGTTCAACCAGAAGGGCTACTCGACCTCCGACACGATCAAGGGCGGCGGCATCGACTGGAAGTACGTCGTGCTCCCCGGCACCGCGTACGTCGGCTACTACAACCAGGCGATCAACAAGGACGCGCCGCACCCGGCCGCCGCACGCCTCTGGGAGGAGTACCTCTACAGCGACGACGCTCAGAACGCGTGGCTGAAGGGCGGCGCCTACCCAGCCCGCGTCGACGCCATGGAGAAGGCCGGAACGCTCGATGAGGCCGAGTTCCCGGGCAAGCTCGACACGGTGGCCGTCATGACGGACAAGCAGGCGACGGATGCCGGAACCCTGCTGAACGCCAAGTGGGCCAACGCGGTCGGCTAGTGACCTCCTCAGCTGACGCACTCGCGCCGGCGATCGACGCGAATGCCGCCGGGGCTGACACCCGGCGGCATTCGCTGTCGCGCGCGGCCGCTGCTCCCCGTCGTCGCCGGCGCGGGATGCCCGCGATCCTCGGGCTCACGCCCTTCGCCTTCTACGTGGTCGTGTTCCTCGCCATCCCGACGGTGGTCGCCGTCGGGAGCGGGTTCTTCGACGGCACCGGCCGTCTCACCTGGGCGAACATCACCGGTCTCGCCGAACCGGCGGTCGCCGGATCGTTCTTCGGCGCGTTCTTCCTCTCGGCGGTGACCGCCGTCGTCGGGGCGATCGCCGGTGCCGCGCTCTGCTTCGCCATGCTGCGTTCACGGCCGGGCGGCGTCGCGCGTTCGCTGGTCGACTCGGCCAGCAGCGTGCTCGCGCAGTTCGGCGGCGTCATGCTGGCGTTCGCGTTCATCGCGACCATCGGCGCCCAGGGACTGGTCACCGTGCTGCTGCGCAACCAGTTCCACATCAACATCTACGAGAACGGGGTCTGGCTGTACACCGTCCCCGGCCTCATCCTGCCGTACCTCTACTTCCAGATCCCGCTGATGGTGATCACGTTCATGCCCGCCCTGGAGGGCCTCAAACCGCAATGGCTCGAGGCCAACGCGACCCTGGGCGGATCGCGCACGACCTACTGGTGGCGGGTAGGCATCCCGGTGCTGCTGCCGTCGTTCCTCGGCAGCCTGCTGCTGCTCTTCGCGAACGCCTTCTCGTCGTACGCGACCGCGGCCGCGCTGGTCGGCCAGGCCAACAACATCGTGTCGCTGCAGATCCGCCAGGCGCTGATCAGCGAGACCGTGCTCGGCCGCGCGAACCTCGCCGGCTCGATGGCGCTCGGGATGCTCGTGGTGATGATCGTCGTGATGCTCGGCTACTCGGCCCTGGTGTCGCGCACCGCGCGGTGGCAGCGATGAGCCGCGGCCGCGAGACGCTGCGCTTCGGGCCGGGACCGGTGACCCGTGCGGTGATCTGGACCGTCTTCGGGCTGTTCTTCCTCATCCCGCTGTTCTCGATGCTCGAGTTCACCCTGCGCACCGCGAAGCCCGGCGTCTACGATTTCAGCCGCTGGATCCTCGTCTTCAGCGGCACCACGACGCGGTACGACCGCATCTACCAGGGGCTCGGCAACTCGCTCGTGCTTGCACTGGTCACGGTGCTCATCGTGCTGCTCGTGCTGCTGCCGACCATGGTGCTCGTCGAGCTGCGCCTGCCGCGGCTGCGCCGCCTGCTCGAAGTGGTCTGCCTGCTGCCGATCATGATCCCGGCGATCGTGCTCGTCGTCGGCCTCGCCCCGACGTACGCCGTCGTCACGCAGATCTTCGGCTCCGGCACCTGGACGCTCGCGTTCGCGTACGGCATCACGGTGCTCCCGTACGCCTACCGCTCCATCCAGAGCAACATCGCTGCGATCGACATCATGACCCTCAGCGAGGCCGGCCGCTCGCTCGGAGCCGGCTGGTTCAGCGTGCTCACGCGCATCCTGGTGCCCAACCTCCGGCGCGGCATCCTGGCGGCGAGCGTGCTGTCGGTCGCCGTGGTCCTCGGCGAGTTCACGATCGCCTCCCTGCTCAGCCGCGTCAACCTGCAGACGTCGCTGCTGCTGGTGTCGCAGTCCGATCCGTTCGTCGCGGTCATCTTCGCTCTGCTCGCGCTGGTGTTCGCATTCCTCCTCCTCGTCGTCGTCGACCGCCTCGTCGCGGCACGGCGGCGCCCGGCGAAAGGCCGACCGTCATGACCCAGACCGAATCCGTGGCGCTCGGCGCCACCGACCTCGGCTCCACCGTCGAACTGCGCGACGTAGTGCGCGACTTCGGCGGGGGAGTCGGCCTGAACGGCATCCAGCTCGCCGCTGCGCCGGGCGAGCTCATCGCCCTGCTCGGGCCGAGCGGCTGCGGCAAGACCACCGCTCTGCGCGCGCTCGCCGGGCTCGAGCGGGTGGATGCCGGCAGCATCCTGATCGACGGCGTAGACGTGACCGACGAGCCGACCAACCGACGCGACCTCGGCATGGTGTTCCAGTCGTACTCGCTGTTCCCGCACCTCACAGCGGGCGCGAACGTCGAGTTCGGGCTCCGGATGCGGAAGGTGCCCACGGCCGTGCGACGGGAACGCGCGCTGGAGGCCCTCGAGCTGGTCGGCCTCGGCCAGCACGCCGAGCGGTACGCGCACCAGCTCAGCGGCGGGCAGCAGCAGCGTGTCGCCCTCGCCCGCGCGCTGGTCACCCGGCCGCGCGTGCTGCTGCTCGACGAGCCGCTCTCCGCCCTCGACGCCAAGGTGCGCGTGCAGCTGCGCGAGGAGATCCGGCGCATCCAGAGCGAGCTCGGCATCACGACGTTCTTCGTCACCCACGACCAGGAGGAGGCGCTCGCCATCGCCGATCGTGTCGCGGTGATGCGGGCGGGCGACATCGAGCAGATCGGGACACCAGAGGAGCTCTACCGCCGGCCGGCGACGCCGTTCGTCGCCGAGTTCGTCGGGCTGAACAACCGGGTGGCGGGGGACTTGTCGGCCGGAGTGCTGACGGTCCTGGGCCGTCGGCTGCCGCTGGTGAACAGCGGGCTCGCCGACGGGGAGGTGCTCGCCTACCTGCGTCCCGAGGACGTGCTGCTCGCCTCCGACGGCATCCCGGCCACGGTCGTCTCCACGAGCTTCCTCGGCGCGCTGCGGCGCACACGGGTGCAGCTGGACGACGGCACGGAGCTCGCGCTGCAGCACGCGGCGCACGAGACGCCAGAGGCCGGTTCGCGGGTGCACCTCGAACTGGCGGGGACGCCGGTGACCGCCACACCGGCGCCTGCTGCACGGTAGGTGCGGGGCGGTCGCGCATGTCCGGCTCCCGGCTGAGCGCGCACTGAGCATCTTGCCCAACCGCCGTCAACCCCGGTGCGACGAACGAGCACGCCCATAAACTGGCGAGCATGGCAGACACGGATGCGACTGAGCCGGTTCCCCCGCCCCTCCCGGCAGAGAACCGGGCGCCGGCCCGCGGCTGGTTCCTGAACCGGCGGCGACGCGACGCCGGCGAGGTGCTCGAACCGATCGACGAGGCGCTGCCGCGGGGCATGCGCATCGCCGGGGCGTGGTCGTGGCGGCTGCTGGTGATCGGCGCGGTCATCGCCGTGGTGGTGTTCCTCATCATCCAGTTGCGACTGATCATCATCCCGCTCCTGATCGCCGTGCTGATCTCCGCCCTGCTCGTCCCGTTCGTCGACCTGCTGCACCGGCACAAGTGGCCGCGCTGGCTGGCGATCGTCGCGGCGATGGTGAGCGTTCTCGTGGTCGTCGGCGGACTCCTCTACCTCGCCGTCTGGCAGGTCACCCGGCAGAGCCACGAGCTCAGCACGCAGTCGGTCGCCGCCTATGACCAGTTCCGCTCGTGGCTCACCACGGGCCCGCTCGGTCTCACCGAAGCGCAGATCACCAGCGGCCTCGACTCGATCTGGAACTCCGTGCAGCAGGACAGCCAGGTGTTCATCTCGGGAGCTCTGTCGCTCGGGTCGACCCTGGGTCACGTGCTCACCGGTCTGCTGCTCACGGTATTCAGCACCCTGTTCATCCTGATCGACGGCAAGAGCATCTGGGGCTGGATCGTGCGGATCTTCCCGCGGCGTGCACGCCCGGCCGTCGACGGCGCCGGTCAGGCAGGCTGGACGACCCTGCGCAACTTCGTCAAGGTTCAGATCGTCGTGGCCTCGATCGACGCGGTCGGCATCGGACTCGGGGCGTTCATCCTCGGCCTGCCGCTCGTGGCGCCGATCGCCGTGCTCGTGTTCCTGGGCTCGTTCATCCCGATCGTCGGCGCGGTGATCACCGGCGCGCTCGCCGTGCTCATCGCCCTCATCTTCAAGGGCTGGGTGTTCGCGCTCATCATGCTCGGCGTCGTGCTGCTCGTGCAGCAGATCGAGGGTCACGTGCTGCAGCCGTTCATCATGGGCACCGCCGTCAAGGTTCACCCGCTCGCGGTGGTGCTGGTGGTCGCTGCCGGTTCGCTCCTCGCCGGCATCCCGGGAGCCCTTTTCGCGGTGCCGTTCGCGGCGGTGCTCAACGTGATGGTGCACTACGTCTCGAGCGGCGTCTGGCGCTCGCAGCCGGCCGGCGCGTACAGCGAGCCGACCACCGTGCTCTGGCAGACGGTGCCACGACCCGTACGCAAGCCGAGGGTGTGACGGGAATCCGTTCACATTCGGTTTCCGGAATACGGGCGCGAGTAGGCTGATCGCGTGGCTACGCTGACTGACACGACGCGCACACCTTTCGCAGGGCCCAGCCTCGACGAGATCGAGTCGGCGCGCGCGATCGTGGGCCGCGTCGCAGAGCCCACGCCCATCGAGACGTCGCGCTATCTCACTGATGTGCTCGGCGCCCCGGTCCTCCTCAAGTGCGAGAACCTGCAGCGCACCGGGTCGTACAAGATCCGCGGCGCCTACAACCGGCTCGCCAAGTTGACCGCCGAGGAGCGCGAACGCGGCGTCGTCGCCGCCTCGGCGGGCAACCACGCGCAGGGCGTGGCGTTCGCCGCCCGAGAGCTCGGCATCCACGCCACGATCTTCATGCCCGTCGGCGTCGCCATCCCCAAGTTCCAGGCCACCCGCGCGTACGGCGCAGACGTGGTGCTCAGCGGCAGCATCGTCGACGAGACGCTCCGCGCCGCCGCCGACTTCGCGGCTGAGACCGGCGCCGTGCTCATCCCGCCCTTCGACCACCTCGACGTGATCACCGGGCAGGCGACGCTGGGGCTCGAGATCCTCGACGCCGTGCCGGATGCCGCGACCGTGATCATCCCGATCGGCGGCGGCGGCCTGATCTCCGGCGTCGCCAGCGCGGTCAAGCAGCGTGCTGCCCGTGACGGGCGCGAGATCCGCGTGATCGGCGTGCAGGCGGCCAATGCGGCGTCCTACCCTGTTTCGCTCACCGCGGGGGAGCCCACCGAGATCTCGCTCGTCGCGACGATCGCCGACGGCATCGCGGTCAGCAAGCCCGGCGCCCTGAACTTCGAGATCATCCGCGACATCGTCGACGAGGTCGTCACGGTCAGCGAAGACGACATCGCGCGCGCCATGCTCGTGCTGCTCGAGCGCGCCAAGATGGTCGTCGAGCCCGCCGGCGCCGTCTCGGTGGCGGCGATCCTGGCCGGCAAGGTCGCGCCGAACGGCACGACGGTCGCGATCCTCTCCGGTGGAAACATCGACCCCCTGCTGATGCAGCGGGTGATCAGCCATGGGCTCGCCGCGTCCGACCGCTATCTCAAGCTCACGATCATGCTGCCCGACCGCCCCGGTCAGCTCGCGCGCATCTCCGAGATCCTCGCCGGGGCCAACGCCAACGTGGTCGAGGTGCTGCACACGCGCCACGGCCGCGGGCTCCAGATCAGCCAGGTCGAGCTCGACGTGAGCGTCGAGACGCGCGGCACCGATCACCGCAAGCAGGTCATCGAAGCGCTGCGCTCGGCCGGATACGACCCGGTGGTCGACGACGAGTAGCCGCGCCCGGCGACCTGCCGCGAACGACGAAGCGGGCCGG
>NZ_BSEN01000001.1:2078-84563 GCF_027921845.1 Leifsonia poae | reverse complement strand
CCGGCCCGCTTCGTTCGTGCAAGCGTCGGGCTACTGCCCCGCGTAGGTCTCGACCTTGTCGACCGTGACCGCGATCTCCTTGCCGTTGGGCGCGGTGTACTTCGTCGAGTCGCCGACGGTCAGGCCGAGGATGGCCGCGCCGAGCGGGCTCTGCTCGCTGTAGACAGGAAGGTCGCTGCCCGACGCCATCTCGCGGTTTCCGATCAGGAAGACGCTCTCGTCGCCGGCGATCGTCGCGGTGATGACCGTGCCCGGCTCGACGACGCCGTGGCTCTCGGGCGCCGCGCCGACGGTGGCGTGCCGCAGGAGCAGCGTGAGCTGCACGATGCGCGACTCGATCTTGCCCTGCTCGTCCTTGGCCGCGTGGTAGCCGCCGTTCTCCTTGAGGTCGCCCTCTTCGCGGGCGGCCTCGATGCGCTTGGCGATCTCATTGCGACCGTTGACGCTGAGCTCCTCGAGCTCCGCGGCGAGGCGGTCGTAAGCATCCTGGGTCAAGAACGTGACCTGAGAATCCTGAGACATGATGAACTCCTTTGCGCCACCGGCGTGCGGCCGGTTGTGCAGATCCTGGCCGGTCGGGTGACCGGCGACATAAAGTCGACGCCCTGACGACTCGTCAGGGCGTATCGAAACAGCCTAGGTCAGCCAGCAGCTCGAAATCAATCCCGTGTTGCTCTGCTCCGTGGTGCGGATGGTCTCGGTGTGCGTCGTCAGCCGAGCATCCGATGCCGGGTAGCTGATGATGCGCCAGCCGACGATCGCGAACGATTCGTTGAGCGCCTGCACCGCGCAGGTCACCGGGGTGCCCTCGGGCGTGTTGATGGTGAAGCTGATGTTCACGTGGTGCGCATCGGTGATGGTGAACGCGGTGTCGGTCGCTTCCAGGTTCGCCTGGTCGCCGTCCCAGCCCGCCCAGAAGGTCCAGGCGGTGAAGACGGCGACGAACGCCACCGCCGCTCCGATGATCCACCAGCGCGCGCGCCGCTTGCGATCGGGGGTTCGCCCGTAGCGCTGATCGAGGGTCTCGGTCACCGCCATGCTTGCTCCAGCACTGCTCACTCCTGTGAAATGGTCCGTCGTACGACGACGGTAGGCTTGAACTCCAAGACTAGGAGACGAATCTGAGAATCGTGCTCCAGGCCAGGCAGAAGGAACGGTACGGTGACGCGGCGATTGATGGCGGTCCACGCCCATCCCGACGACGAGTCGAGCAAGGGTGCGGCGAGCTACGCCTACTACACCAGCCTCGGCGACGAGGTCATGGTCGTCTCGTGCACCGGCGGCGAACGCGGTGACGTGCTCAACGAGGCTCTGGCGGACTCCGCGGCCGCGATGGCCCGACGCGATCTGCCGGGTCTGCGACGACGCGAGATGGCGGCCGCCCGGCAGGCGATGGGCATCCGGCACCGCTGGCTCGGCTACGTCGACTCCGGCATGGCGCGCGACGACGGCACCCTGCCCGTGAACTCGTTCGCGTCCATTCCGCTCGAGACCTCGGCGGCGCCGCTTGTGGCCCTGGTGCGCGACTTCAAGCCGCACGTGATGATCACGTACGACGAGAACGGCGGGTATCCGCACCCGGACCACATCCGGGCGCATGTCGTCGGCGTCGAGGCCTACGAGGCCGCGGGGGACCCGGATCGCTACCCCGAAGCGGGTGCGCCGTGGCAGGTCTCGAAGCTCTACTACGACCGCACCATGAACTCCGCCCGGTTGAACGCCGTGCTCGACGAGCTCGTCGCGTCGGAGCCGGAGTCGCCGCTCATCGCGCAGCTGACCGGCATGCGTGAGTGGATGGGTGAACGCCCGTACGAGGCGACGACCCGCGTACCGGTCGCCGACTTCTTCGACACCCGTGACAGGGCGCTGCGCTCGCACGCCAGCCAGGTCGCCCCCGACAGCCCCTTCTTCTTCTGGCCGAACGACGTTCAGCGCCGCGCCTGGCCGACCGAAGACTTCCAGCTCATCGACTCGAAAGTGGAGACGCAGATGCCCGAAACCGACCTTTTCGCAGGACTCGAGGGAGCCGCGTGATCGCCGATGCGCTGCTGCGCGCGTCCCTGAGACTGGACGCAGCCACCCCGAGCCCGACGCCGACATCCGGCGCGGACCCCAACGACGTCACGCCCGGAGTCTGGGGCTTCGTCGTCATCTTCGTCATCGCCGTGATCGTGGTGCTGCTGGTGATCGACATGGTGCGCCGCATCCGGCGGGTGCGCTACCGCGCCGAGATCGCGGAGAAGCTGGACGCCGAGCAGGCCGAGGCGGAGCGCCGCCCGGACGACCGGGACGACGACGACCGCCCGTAGGGCTCAGCCCGCGTTGTACGGCTCAGCCCGCGTTGCAGGGCTCAGCCCGCGTTGTACACGGGATGCATCGCGATGATCAGCGTCGCAGCCCAGTGGCAGAGGAAGGCCAGCACCGTCAGGGTGTGGAAGATCTCGTGGAAGCCGAACCGGCCCGGGAACGGGTTCGGCTTCTTCATGCCGTAGATCACCGCGCCGATCGTGTAGAGCACGCCGCCGACGAGCACCAGCACCATCATCGCGACGTTCGCATCCAGCAGGTCGACGATGTAGCCGAGCGCGCCCCAGCCCATCCCGATGTAGATGGGGACGTAGAGCCATCGCGGCGCGTTGATCCAGAACACGCGGAAGCCGATGCCGAGCAGAGCGGCGCCCCAGACCAGCGAGAGCAGCAGGATGCCCTTCTGCGACGGCAGCGCGAGCACGGCGAGCGGCGTGTACGTGCCCGCGATCAGCAGGAAGATGTTGGCGTGGTCGATGCGCTTGAGGATGACCTTGGTGCGCGGCTTCCAGTTGAAGCGGTGGTAAAGCGCCGAGTTGCCGAACAGCAGCATCGAGGTCAGCATGAACACCGCGGACGCCCACTTGGCGGGGGCGCCGTGAGCCAGCGTGATGAGCACGATGCCGGCCGCGATCGTGACGGGGAACGTGCCCGCGTGGATCCAGCCGCGCCAGGTCGGCTTGACCTCGGCGACGTTCGCCGGTGATGCGTCGAGGAGCGGGATGTTCGGGAGGTCCGGCCCCTCGGTCTCGTCGGCCTTGACCGCCGCGTCAGCGGGGCCGAGGGTGTCGGCCGGCTCATGGAGCAGCTCGGCGACGTCTTCGGTCTCATGGCGTTTGCGGGGCGTCATGCTGCAAGGGTACTGGCCCGCCGGTGCCCGGATGCTGTGAGTTCAGCCCTGCTGGTCGCGGTAACGTACCTCTGTGAGCAAACGGAGTTTCCCCCTCGGGCGCGGCCTCCTCTACGGGCTCTACCAGACCCGCCTGAAGCGGGGTCTCACCAAAGACGCCATGCCTCGCCATGTCGCGATGATCATCGACGGCAACCGGCGCTGGGCGCGCCAGCTCGGTCTCAAGACCGTGGCGCACGGTCATCGCGCCGGCGCCGCCAAGATGCGCGAATTCCTCGAGTGGTGCGACGATCTCGGCATCTCGGTGGTCACCCTGTACCTTCTCTCGTCGGACAACCTCACCAACCGCAACAGCGACGAGCTCACCGCATTGATGGAGATCATCGCCGAGCTCGCCGACGATCTCTCCCGCTTCCGTGACTGGCGCGTGCAGCACGTCGGTTCCACCGCGGGTCTGCCGGAGCATCTCGTCACCTCGCTCGCCGAGGCAGAGAAGCGCACGGCGACCAAGACCGGCATGCACGTGAACCTCGCGATCGGCTACGGCGGGCGCACCGAGATCACGGATGCGATGCGCAGCATCGTCGCCGCCCACGAGGCCGACGGCGGGAGCCTGGACACGCTGGCCGAACTGCTGACGCCCGACATGATCGGCGAGCACCTCTACACCGGCGGTCAGCCTGACCCCGACCTGGTCATCCGCACCTCGGGGGAGCAGCGGCTCAGCGACTTCATGCTGTGGCAGAGCGCGCACAGCGAGTTCTACTTCGTGGAGGCCCTCGGCCCCGACCTGCGCGAGGTCGACTTCCTGCGCGCCGTACGCGACTACTCGCGCCGTCAGCGGCGATACGGCAGTTGAGAGCCGATGACCGCTCCGGTGGCACGGCAGCCCGACGACGACAGCCCGGCGACGGCAGCCCGGCGACGACACCAGATGAGGACCACCAGATGACGACGATCGACGAGTTCGCAGCCGGCTTCCGCGAGGAGCCGGGCTACCTCGACTACGGCAAGGTCGGTCCGATCTCGGCGAGCGTGCTCGCCGAGGCGATCGGGCAGTACGAGATCCTGGCGAAGGGCCGCTTCGGCAGCATCGACGGGATGACGCGCGAAGGCGAGCGCGCCCGCGAGGCGGTCTCCGCCGTCACCGGTTTCGACGCGGATCGCATCGTCTTCCAGCCGAACGCCTCATCCGGGCTCATGCACGCGCTGTTCGGCATCACCGGTGGCGAGGTGCTCCTCTCCGCGGCAGAGTTCCCCAGCGTCACCTACGCCGCCGTGCGCGCCGCCCAGGCGATGCACGTGATCACGCCGGCGTGGCTGGAGACCGATCACGGTCGCGTCACGCCGGGACAGCTGCGCGAGCAGCTCACCCCGAACACGAGCGCCGTGGCCGTGAGCCTGGTCGACTCGCGAACGGGCTACCTCGCAGACATCGACGGCATCCGGCAGGTCATCGGCGACCGCCTGCTGATCGTCGACGCGATCCAGGGCTTCGGCGTGGCCGACGTTCCGTACGAGGTGGCGGACGTCGTGGCATCCGGTGGGCAGAAGTGGACGCGCGCCGGCTGGGGCACCGGCTTCCTCGCGCTGAGCGAGCGTGCTGTCGAACACCTGACGCCCGTCTTCAGCGGGTGGACGGGGACCGACGCCGGCGCTTCGTGGGACGAGGTCGCCGACCCCGCGAACGGCGCGCGCGCCTTCAGCGTGAGCAACCCCGACCGCGTGGCGGAGGCCCGGTTCGCCGCGGCGCTCGAGGAGATCGCCGCCGTCGGTGTCGCGGCGATCAGCGACGCCATCTCCGATCGGGTCGAGCAGGTGCTCGAGCTCGCGGACGAGTACGCCATCCCGGTCGCGTCGTCGCGCAACGCCGACGAGCGCGCGGGCATCGTCGTGCTCGAGCCGCGCCCGGAGCAGTTGACGGTGCTCAGCGCGTCGCTCTTCAACCACGGGGTGAGCGCTTCAGCACGGGCGACGAACGTGCGACTCAGCGTGCACGCCGGAACGACGGACGAGACGCTCGGGATGCTCCGCGGTGCGTTCACGTCATACGCCTCCGCGAGCTGACGCGCCACCTCCTCAACTGGGGGCGAGAGTTCACCTGACCGAAACACGACACGCGCGCGTTTCGGAGCCGACTGTCGGATGTGCGGCGTAGCTTCGCAGTATCGGGCACGGCGCCCGATCGAGACGGCCACGTAAGTTCGTTTCGATACCCACCGGCCGACTCGCCAAATGGATCCGCGAGCTCTCAGAGCGAGCGGGGTGGGAGTGGTTGTGACCGAACACGTAACCCGACGGCCGGCGTACACGGACCAGACGACGCACCTCATCGAACAGGACGAGCGCACGTACGTGCTCGACACCTCGGTGCTGTTGTCCGATCCGAAGGCGATCTTCCGATTCGCCGAGCACGCCGTCGTCATCCCCGTCATCGTCATCAGCGAACTGGAGGGCAAACGCAACGACCCCGAGATCGGCTACTTCGCGCGGCAGGCACTGCGCAATCTCGACGAGCTCCGGGTCCTCCACGAACGCCTCGACTTCCCGATCCCGGTCGGTGACGGAGGCTCGCTCCGGGTCGAGCTCAACCACTCCAACATGTCCGTGCTGCCGAGCGGGCTCCAGCTGAACGACAACGATTCCCGCATCCTGGCGGTGGCCCAGAACCTGGCCAACGACGGACTCGCCGTGACGGTGGTCTCCAAAGACCTGCCGCTGCGGGTGAAGGCGGCATCGATCGGCCTCGCCGCCGAGGAGTACCGGCACGAGCTCGCCGTCGACTCCGGCTGGACGGGGCTGTCGGAGCTTACTCTCGGCTCCGAGGCGATGAGCGACCTCTACGAGAACGAGTGGATGCAGACCTCGCTGGTCGAGGACCTCCCGGCCAACACCGGGCTGATCATCCACTCCGACCGTGGTTCGGCACTGGGACGAGTGACCGGGGAAGGGTCATTCAAGCTGGTGCGCGGCGACCGGGACGTGTTCGGACTGCACGGCCGGTCGGCGGAGCAGCGGTTGGCGATCGACATGCTGCTCGACCCGGAGGTCGGCATCCTGTCACTGGGAGGCCGTGCCGGAACCGGCAAGTCGGCGCTGGCGCTGTGCGCCGGTCTCGAGGCCGTGCTCGAGCGCAACCAGCACAAGAAGATCATGGTGTTCCGCCCGCTCTACGCGGTCGGGGGCCAGGAACTCGGCTACCTGCCCGGCGACCAGGGCGAGAAGATGAACCCGTGGGGCCAGGCCGTGTTCGACACGCTCGGGGCGTTGGTGTCGCAGAACGTGCTCGACGAGGTGCTGGACCGCGGGATCCTCGAGGTGCTGCCGCTCACGCACATCCGGGGCCGTTCGCTGCACGACGCGTTCGTGATCGTGGACGAGGCGCAGTCGCTGGAGCGCAATGTGCTGCTGACGGTGCTCAGCCGCGTCGGCCAGAACTCGCGCGTGGTGCTGACGCACGACGTGGCGCAGCGCGACAACCTGCGCGTCGGGCGGCACGACGGCGTCGCCTCGGTGATCGAGACGCTGAAGGGCCACCCGCTCTTCGGCCACATCACGCTCACCCGCTCGGAGCGGTCGGCGATCGCGGCGCTCGTCACCGAGATGCTCGAGGGCAACGAGCTGGCGTAGGACCGGTCTTCCGAAAGCGCGCGCGGCGCCCGCACCCAGGTCCGGGGGCGGGCGCCGTGGTGCGTGTGCGCTCCGGGTCCGGGTGTTCGGGGTTCGGGCGATGGCGGCGTTCGTGCCCGGTGTGGAGGGGCTGTGGGCTGCGGATAACCGGCGGAGCCGCGCCGGACGTGGCTAGCGTTGCTGCGTGGGGGGAACGACGGGGGAGCGCAGGCGGCCGGCGGGCAGGGGACCGGCGGCCGCCCGGACGCGGCGGCGGGCACGGGGGAGGCTCGCCGCCGCGCGCGCTCGCGCCGGGGCGTCCGGTCCGGTCGGCTTCCGCGGGCTGCTCGGTCTGAGCTGTCTGTGCGGGTTGCTCGGCCTCCTCACGATCACGCGCATCGGTGCCGATCCGCTCGCGATCGCCGGCGCCGGCTACCTGGCGGCGGCGACGGGGCCGCTCTGGGTGGCCGACCGTCGCGAACAACGGCTCCCGAACGCGTGGGTTCTCCCCGGGTACCTCTTCGTCGGTGTGGGACTGGCCTGGGCGGCGCTCGGGATGGGCAGGTCCCCCGGGGAGGCCGTCGTCACGGCCGGAGTGACCGTCACGGTGTTCCTCGCGCTCGCGGCGGGCGGAGGGGTGGGCCTGGGCGACGTGAAGCTGGCCGGCGTGCTCGCCCTCGTGCTGGGAGGGCTGCACGGAGCGCCGGCCGCCGCCACATCTTTCGTCGTGGCGTTCGTCGCAGCCGGCGCCGTCGCCGTTGCAGCGATGGCGGCCGGCCGCGACGGGTGGGCAGGTCGGATCGCGTTCGGTCCGTACCTGCTGTGCGGGTTCTGGGTGGTTCTGCTGCTCTGGTGAGGCGGATCAGCCCGGGTGCGTCATGCTCAGCACATCGAGCGCCGAGTCGAGCTGTTCGAGCGTCACTTCGCCGCGCTCCACGAACCCGAGGTCGATGACGGCCTCGCGCACGGTCATGCCCTGCGCCACGGAGTGCTTGGCGACCTTCGCGGCGGCCTCGTAGCCGATCACCCGGTTCAGCGGCGTGACGATCGACGGGGAGGACTCGGCGAGGGCGCGGGCGCGGTCGAGGTTGGCCTCGAGCCCTGCGACCGTCTTGTCGGCGAGCACACGGCTGCCCTGCGTGAGCAGGCGGATCGACTCGAGCAGCGCGGTCCCCATCACCGGGATGGCCACGTTGAGCTCGAACATGCCGGATGCCCCGCTCCAGGCGATGGTGGCGTCGTTTCCGATGACGCGCGACGCGACCATCAGCACGGCCTCGGGGATGACGGGGTTGACCTTGCCCGGCATGATCGACGAGCCCGGCTGCAGGTCGGGGATGTGGAGCTCACCGAGTCCGGTGTTCGGGCCGGAGCCCATCCAGCGGAGGTCGTTGCAGATCTTGGTGAGGCTGACCGCGATGGTGCGCAGAGCACCGGACGCCTCCACCAGGGCGTCCCGGTTCGCCTGCGCTTCGAAGTGGTTGCGCGCCTCAGTGATCGGCAGTTCGGTCTCCTCGGTGAGCAGCTCGATGACGAGCTGCGGGAAGCCGATCGGCGTGTTGATGCCGGTGCCGACCGCGGTGCCGCCGAGCGGCACCTCGGCCACGCGGTGGAGGGCCGACTGCACCCGCTCGATGCCCAGGCGGATCTGCGCGGCGTATCCGCCGAATTCCTGTCCGAGCGTGACGGGCGTCGCATCCATGAGGTGCGTGCGGCCGGCCTTGACCGCGGTCGCCCACAGCTCGGCCTTCTCCTCGAGCGCGACGGCGAGGTGGTCGAGCGCCGGGATGAGGTTGTCGATCAGCGCGCCGGTGACGGCGATGTGCACCGACGTCGGGAAGACGTCGTTCGACGACTGGGATGCGTTGACGTGATCGTTGGGGTGGACCGCTCGTCCGAGGCGACGGGACGCGAGCGTCGCGAGCACCTCGTTCATGTTCATGTTCGACGACGTGCCCGACCCGGTCTGGTAGACGTCGATCGGGAACTCGCCGTCGTGCGTACCGCTGACGACCTCGTCAGCCGCGGCGGCGATCGCATCGGCGATCTCCTGGTCGAGAACGCCGAGACGGGCGTTGGCGAGGGCCGCCGACTTCTTGATGCGGGCGAGCGCGGCGATCTGCGCCGGCTCCAGCACCGACCCCGAGATGGGGAAGTTCTCGACCGCGCGCTGCGTCTGCGCGCCGTAGAGCGCGGCCGCGGGAACGCGGACCTCGCCCATCGTGTCGTGTTCGATGCGGTAGTCGGTGTCCGCCTGGGTGTCCACCACGGTGTGTTTTCCTTTCTGGGGCGTTCGGGCGCCGGCGTCGTGTGCCGGTGTCGTCGCGCGTTCTCTAATCGGTGGCCGGGTCGGCCAGTCCGACGACGACGTCGGGCACGACCCTGCCTTCTTGAAGCCGGTAGTTCGCACCAACGATAGCCAACGATCCGTCGGCGACAGCAGCGCTGATCAACTCGGAGCTCTCGAGGAGCTCGGCGACGGTGTCGCGCAGGTGTTCGCGGCCCACTTCGCCGGCGTCGACCGTCGCGAGATCGATCGGCTGGTCGGCGCGGGTGTGCGTAACCCGGTGCACGGCGGGGACGATCGGCCGGATGAGGCTCGCGATGTGCGGCGGCAGCGGGTCGGCGTCGGCGGCCTGGGAATCGATCGCGGCACGCACCGCCCCGCACTCGTCGTGTCCGAGCACCAGGATCAGCGGGACGTGCAGAACTCCGACGGCGTACTCGAGCGAGCCGAGCACGGACTCGGACATAACCTGGCCCGCGTTGCGCACGACAAAGGCGTCGCCGAGTCCGAGGTCGAAGATGATCTCGGCGGCCAGGCGGGAGTCGCTGCAGCCGAAGATCGCCGCCAGCGGCGCCTGCGCGGCCGCGAGGGTCTCGCGTCGCTCGACGTCCTGACGCGGATGCTCCGGGTCGCCGTCGACGAAGCGCGCGTTCCCGCGCAGCATCTCATCCCATACCCGAGACGGTCGTGGCATACCCATCAGGAGCCTCCCAGCTGCCGGATCTGCGGGGCGAGCGCGCTCGCCACCGTGTGGAACTCATCATTCTCGGCGCTGCCGAAGACGATGATCGAACTCTTGCCGGCGTGCGTCACGTAAGCGAAGTCGACGTTGCCGTTGTCATTGCCGGAGTCGCGGTTGTCGTACACGTCCCACGTGACGCCGTCGATGGTCGTCGTGCCCTTGATCATGGTCTTGTTGACCTGCGACGCGACCCACGTGTCGTTGGCGTCGAAACCCTGTGTGATGCCGATGAACTGCTTCTTCGGCGTCAGCAGCCCGATGTACCAGGAATCGACGTTGTCGGGCGTCTTGGTGCGCAACTCCGCGTTGTTCGATTTCCAGGGCGACGGGAGGTCGGGAACGAGCAGCCGGTCGGGCTCGGATCCCTGCGCCTCGGCGGCGATGGACTGATACGGCACGGGTGCCGAGACGTCGACCGGGGTGCCGCGCGGGACGGCGAGGACGATGATGATGACGAGCCCCACGGTCGCGAGCAACGAGAAGACGAGGTTGTTGACCGTCTGCCGGTTGCGGTGGTTCGCCGAGTTCTCGGCCTTGCGGGCTGCGGTCTCCTCCGGAGTCTCCGGGCGGCCGAGTTCGGCGACGACCGCCGGAGGTTTGGTGCGCGGGGTCATTCGGGGTCAGCAGCTCCCGCGGCCCCGGCCTGCGCTCCCGCGCGGGCGGCATCGAGCCGGGCCTTGGCGCCGATCAGCCATTCCTCGCATCGGCGGGCGAGGGCCTCGCCGCGCTCCCAGAGCGCGATCGACTGCTCCAGCGTGGACGAGCCCTGCTCGAGCTCGGCCACGACGCGCACGAGCTCGTCGCGCGCCTCCTCGTAGCTGAGGGAGTCGGTGCGCAGGCGCGTGTCCTCGTTGGTGGGCATAGCATCCATTCTATTTGTCGATCTGATCGGCGGCTGAGTCCGAGACGGCGCCGAGCGCTCCGCCGGCGACGGTCACGGTCAGGCGCGTGCCGTGCGGCGCCTCGTCCGGCGACCGCAGTACCGCGCCGCCGGGCAGCTGCACGATGGCGTAGCCGCGGTCGAGGGTGCCCTGGGGCGAGAGCGCACGCAGCTGACCGCGGAGTTCGGCCGTGCGGTTCGCCTCGCGATCGATCGCCCGCTCGACCAGTTCGGCGCCGCGAGAGACGAACCGGGTGAGCTCCTCGGCCCTGGTGTCCACGATCCACGACGACGACGCGAGGGACGGCCGGGAGCGCAGGTGCCCGATGCGGTCGATCTCGGCGCTGATCAGGTGGGTGAGGCGCATGCCGATCCTGGCCCGCGCCTGGTGCACGCGCACCATCTCCTCGGCGACATCGGGCACGACCCGCTTGGCGGCGTCCGTCGGTGTCGAGGCGCGCAGGTCGGCCACCTCGTCGAGGAGCGGGCGGTCGGCCTCGTGGCCGATCGCGCTGACGATGGGCGTCGTCGCCGCGGCCGCCGCGCGCACGAGGATCTCGTCGCTGAACCCGAGGAGGTTCTGGAAGTCGCCGCCGCCGCGGGCGATGATGATGACCTCGACTTCGGGGTCGGCATCGAGGGTGCGGATGGCGGCCGTCACATCGGCGACGGTGCGGTCGCCCTGCACCGCGGTGTGGATGGTGCGGAAGTTCACCTGAGGCCACCGCAGCTGGGCGTTGCGCAGCACATCCTTCTCGGCGTCGGAGTCCTTGCCCGTGATGAGACCGATGCGGTGCGGCAGGAAGGGGAGCGGCCGTTTGCGCTCCGGCGCGAACAGGCCCTCCGCCGTGAGCTGCTGGCGCAGGCGCTCCAGGCGTTCCAGCAGGTCGCCGAGGCCGACGTGCCGCATGTCGTACACCTGCATGGTGAGCGTGCCGCCCTTGACCCAGTAGTTGGGCTTGATCAGCACGATGACCCGGTCGCCCTGCTTGAGGTCGGCCGGGATGCGGCCGCGCACCGACGACCAGATCGTGAAGCTGATCGTGGCGTCTTCGTTGAGGTCTTTGAGCTTGCCGTAGACGTTGCCGCCGGAGATTCCCCACTGCGTGATCTCGCCCTCGACCCAGGCGGTGCCGAGGCGTTCGATCCATCCACGGATCTTGCTCGACAGCGTGGCGACGGGCCAGGGTGCGTCGGCTGTGGGTGGTCCCACCTCCATCGAGGGTGCGCTCGCGGTCTCCGTCACCGGTGCCTCCCATCGAGTCCTCAGCGCACTCACCTAGAATCAAGGGGTGAGCGACGCAACCATCAGCCTTCCGATGCCGAGGATTCCCGGCGCGCGAGGCCGGCTCAAGGATACCCCGGTCGTCGGACACAAGAGGGTGCTGCTGGCAGCACCCCGTGGATACTGCGCGGGTGTGGACAGAGCGGTCATCGCGGTCGAGAAGGCCATCGAACATTACGGCGCGCCCGTTTACGTGCGCAAGCAGATCGTGCACAACGTGCACGTCGTCTCGACCCTCGAGCAGCAGGGCGCCGTCTTCGTCGACGAGGTCGACGAGGTGCCGCAGGGCGCTCATGTCGTGTTCAGCGCCCATGGTGTCTCGCCCGCCGTCGTGCAGTCCGCCGCCGACCGCGGGCTGCAGGCCATCGACGCCACGTGCCCGCTCGTCACCAAGGTGCACCGCGAGGCGGTGCGCTTCGCGCGCGACGACTTCGAGATCCTGCTGATCGGACACGAAGGACACGAAGAGGTCGAAGGCACGGCCGGCGAGGCGCCCGATCACGTCACTCTGGTCAACGGTCCCGACGACGTCGACCGCATCACGGTGAAGGATCCGGACAAGGTCGTGTGGCTGTCGCAGACGACGCTGTCCGTCGACGAGACCATGGAGACCGTCCGCCGGCTCCGCGAGCGCTTCCCGAAGCTGCAGGATCCGCCGAGCGACGACATCTGCTACGCCACGCAGAACCGCCAGGTCGCCATCAAGAAGGTGGCGGAAGACGCCGACCTCGTGATCGTGGTCGGATCCGCCAACTCGTCCAACTCGGTGCGCCTGGTCGAGGTCGCCCTCGAATACGGGGCGAAGGCCGCGTATCGCGTGGACTACGCCAGCGAGATCCAGCAGCATTGGCTCGACGGCGTCGAGACGGTCGGCGTGACCAGTGGAGCATCCGTGCCCGAGGTCCTCGTGCAGGAGGTCCTCGACGACCTGCGCGGTGCCGGCTACGGCGACGTCCAGGAAGTGAAGACGGCGGAGGAGGACCTCATGTTCTCGCTGCCGAAGGAGCTGCGCAAAGACCTGACGGGCAAGCAGGACACCCGGGCGCTCGGCGGCCGCGGCCGCTGAGCCGCGTCGCGCCACCGCCTGGTCCGCCCGCCGCGCTAGAAGAACCGGCGCAGCCCGGGCACGCGCCGCGCGCCGAGACTGACCGCGAACGACACCACGACGATCGACGCCCACATCGCGAACGCGACGGCCAGATTGCTGGAGCGTGCGGCATTGAGCCAGGGCAGCAGGATGATTCCGAGCACGAGGAAGAAGAAGTGCACCAGGAAGACGCCGAAAGCGGCGTCGGAGAGCTGGGCGAGCATCCGGGATGCGCGGGCGCGGAGCCTGACCCGGGCGAACAGGCTCTGACCGACGACGAAGACGCCGATCGAGGCGATCCCGACGATCGCGCCGATGTAGGTGGTGGGTGAGATGGCCTGCAGCAACGCCGGCCGGGAGAGGTCGGCGAACTGCCAGATCGTCTCGGCCAGGAGGACAGCGGTGATCACCGCGGTCAGCAGCGTCCATCTCAGGTCGAGCACGACACTGCGCAGCGCCCAGCCGGCGACGAAGTAGCCGACATAGGGCATCCACTGCGTGAGCGCGTTCAGAGCGATCGGATGCGGGTCGCCGTAGAGGCCCGACAGGCCGGAGAGCGCGACGACGCTGAACGTGAAGGCGAGAAGCGACGCCGCGAGGATCACGGCGCGCCGGGGTCCGCCGGCGGCCAGGAACGCAGCCAGGACCGGCGCGACGAGGTACAGGCCGACGATGAGCCAGAGGAAGTACAGGTGGGTGTACGACTGCGCGTCTGCCACCAGACCGAGGATCTGGATGAGGGTGAGCTGCTGGTGGCTCATCACCAGGCGCACGACGATGATGTAGAAGAGCTGCCACGCGACGAATGCGGGACCCAGCCGCAGAAGCCGCTTGCGGTAGAAGACCGCGGGACCCGCAGCGTGTGCGCGCGGCCCGAGGAGCAGCGCTCCGCTGACCATCACGAAGACGGGGATCACCCAGACGTTTCCCACATCGATGATGGTCGCCGCCCACCAGGTGCCCGATCCGCGGATGGCCTGGTTGTTGACGATGCCGGCGAAGACGTGGATGGCGACCACGCCGAGGATCGCGACCACCCGGAGCACATCCAGCGAAACGGAACGGGTGCGGGGCCCCTCGGCGCTGGGAGTCGGCGTCGTCGGAGCGTCGGCGGTCATCCGTTCAGGGTACCAATGCGGCCGAGTCCGTCGCGGTGCCGCCGGTCGCGGCGCTGTCCGGCGTCAGGATGTCGTCGGCATTTGCGGCGATCCAGCCCATCAGCGGCAGCAGGTGCTCGGTGAGATCGCGGCCGCGCTCGGTCAGGCTGTAGTCGACGCGCGGCGGAATCGTCGGCTGTGCCGTGCGGAGCACGAAGCCGTCCTTTTCGAGCGTGCGCAGCGTCTGTGCGAGCATCTTCTCGCTGATGCCCTGCACGGTGCGGCGCAGCTCGCCCCAGCGGTGATCCCGCTGGGAGAGGGCGACGAGCACGAGCACACCCCACGTGCTGGTGACGTGATTCAGAACGATCCGCGACGGGCAGGCCGACGGTAGCACGCCATCGGTGAAGCCGAAGCCGTTCACGGGCGCAAAACTGGTGTCCACGTCAGTAACTTACCAAAAAGTGGGTACCTTCCGTTGGGAAGTATCCCGGGACGGTCGAGGTTGGACCCGATGACCGACCGAAAGGAAACACCACCATGACCATCGTCGTCACCGGAGCAACCGGCCACCTCGGACGCCTCGTCGTCGAATCCCTGATCGAGCGCGGGGTCGCCCCTCAGGACATCCGGGCCCTCGGCCGCACCGAGGAGAGGCTCAGCGCTCTCGCGTCGCTGGGTGTTCAGACCGCCGTCATCGACTTCGAGCAGCCGGAGACGCTCGACCCCGCGTTCGCCGGCGCCGACGCCCTGCTGCTCGTCTCCGGCAGCGAGGTCGGCAAGCGCATGCAGCAGCACGCCAATGCGATCGATGCCGCCGTACGGGCCGGGGTGGGCCGGATCGTCTACACGAGCGCGCCGCACGCGGACGACACCGCACTCGTGCTCGCCCCCGAGCACGCGGCCACCGAGAAGCTGCTGGCGGACTCCGGACTGACCACAACCATCCTCCGCAACAACTGGTACACCGAGAACTACGTGGGTCAGCTCGACACGGCCGCGCAGACGGGCGCGCTGGTCTCCAGCACGGCCAACGGCCGGGTCGCGAGCGCGACACGGGCCGACTATGCCGACGCCGCCGCCGTCGTGCTGACGACCCCGGGGCACGAGGGCGCGGTCTACGAACTGGCCGGCGACGTTGCCTGGACCTTCACCGATCTCGCCGCTGCGGCCGGCGCGATCGTCGGCCGTGAGGTCGAGTACCGTGCCGTGTCGCCCGACGAGCACCGCGCCATCCTGGTCGACGCCGGTCTCGACACCGGCACCGCGGACTTCGTGGTCGCCCTCGACGGAAACATCCGCGACGGTGCCCTGGCCGATGCGCCGGGGACGCTGAGCCGGCTCATCGGACGCCCGACCACCTCGCTGGAGGACGGCTTGCGCGCAGCGCAGCCCGCCGTGTCGGCGTAGCCCACCCGCAGAATCCGAGCCGGGGCCGCGCAGTCAGGTGCGCGGCCCCGCGTGCCTTCGGCGACCGGCGGCCGGCGTCCGTCACGGAGGTTCTAGCGTGCTTCCATGCAGAATCCGCACGGACCCTCCACGAACCCGGTTGTGCGTCGGCCGGCGGCGGTCGTCCTCCTGATCGTCTCGGGATCCGGCTCCATCCTCGTGGCGTGCATCGTGGGGAGCTGGGCCGCCGCGCTCCTGCGAGACACGGCCGATGGGTTCGCGGTCATCGGGACGCTGATCGCAATCGTCTACCTCGCGCTCGGTTTCATCGCGCTGTTCTGCGCGCGTGCGGCGGCGAAAGGCGCGCCGAACCGGCGGACTCTCGCCGGGGTGTCCATCGTGGCCGGGCTCTTCTGCGGCGTTCCCATGCTGGGGCTGGCGATCGCGTTCCCCGGTGGAATCTTCGTGTTCGGTCCGCTGCTCGCGCTGCCGGCCGTCGTGGTCGTCGGCGCGGTGCTGGCCTACCGGCAGCCGGTCACGGCGTCGGTGTCGACGACGGGGTGACACCGCTGTAGAAGCTCAGCAGCGCCGGGTCCGTTGCCAGAGCCACGGAGAGGAAGACGATCATGGCGACGAGCGCGAGGGCTCCCGCGATCAACGGCACGTAGAAGGCGAGCCGCCGCTGAGTGAGCAGCCAGATCGAGAGGGCGGCCGAGCCGGCCCAGAGCACCACCATCACGATCGATCCCGTGATCAGGATGCCCGGCACAGCGGGATCGGGCGTGTAGTCGCCGAGGTTCTCCGTGGAGTGCACCAGCTGGATCGCCGACGGGAACGCGTTGATCACGCCGATCGAGTACGACATGCCGAGGAAGCCGACGATGAGCAGGGAGAGCGTCCAGCCCAGGTTCCAGCGCGGCGCATCCCGTCGAAGCTGAGGCGGACGCAGCGCCGGATCGGTCGGAGGCGGGTAGTCGCCGGGGCGGGGGAGGCGCTGCACCGGCTCGGGATGCTCGGCCACGACCGGCTCCGGCTTCCGCGCGGTGTCGAGGCGGTCGGCATCCGCCGGCGGTCGCCAGACCCAGCCCTCGGGCGCCAGCTCGCCGAACTGGGGTCGCGGGCGTTCGTCGGGTCGCTGTTCCTCGTCGGCCATGGTGGCCGTCCTCCCTGAAAAGTGAAGCGGC
Source organism: Leifsonia poae (assembly GCF_027921845.1). GTDB lineage: Bacteria > Actinomycetota > Actinomycetes > Actinomycetales > Microbacteriaceae > Leifsonia > Leifsonia poae. The sequence continues at coordinate 67,846 of NZ_BSEN01000001.1, read as the reverse complement.
GGCCGGAGCGCTCGGCCCCGACCGCCGCCGGATGCTACTTGCCGGAGTGTCCGGCCGAGCCGAGCTGCTGGGTGGCCTCGACCACGCGTGCGGCCATGCCGGTCTCGGCGACCTTACCCCAGGCGCGCGGGTCGTAGACCTTCTTGTTGCCGACCTCGCCGTCGACCTTCAGCACTCCGTCGTAGTTCTTGAACATGTAGTCGGCGATGGTGCTCGTGAACGCGTACTGCGTGTCGGTGTCGATGTTCATCTTCACCACACCGTTGGCGACGGCTTCGGCGATCTCCGCGTCGGTCGAGCCCGAGCCGCCGTGGAAGACGAGGTCGAGCGGCTTCGGCCCGTGGCCGTACTTGGCGGCGAGGCCGTCCTGGATGGTCTTGAGCAGCTCGGGCCGCAGCTTGACATTGCCCGGCTTGTAGACGCCGTGCACGTTGCCGAAGGTGAGGGCGGCCATGTAGCGGCCCTGCTCGCCGAGGCCGAGGGCTTCGACCGTCTTGATGGCGTCGTCGAGCGTCGTGTAGAGGTGCTCGTTGATGTCGTGGCTGACGCCGTCTTCCTCGCCGCCGACGACGCCGATCTCGACTTCGAGGATGGCGTTGATGGCCTTGGTGCGCTTGAGCATGTCTTCTGCGATGCGGAGGTTCTCGTCGAGGGGCACGGCCGAGCCGTCCCACATGTGCGACTGGAAGATCGGGTTGCGGCCGGCCTTGACCTCTTCTTCGCTCGCCGCGATCAGCGGGAGCACGAAGCCGTCGAGGGCGTCCTTGGGGCAGTGGTCGGTGTGCAGGGCGACGGTGATGGGGTAGTTCTTCGCAACCTCGGTGGCGAACTTCGCGAAGGCGAGGGCTCCGGATGCGCGGTTCTTGACCGTCTGACCGGCGAAGTAGTCGGCGCCGCCGGTGGTGACCTGGATGATGCCGTCGCTGCCCGCCTCGGTGAGGCCCTGGAGAACCGCGTTGATCGTCTGCGACGACGACACGTTGAATGCGGGATAGGCGAACCCACCGGCCTTCGCCTTGTCGAGCATTTCGGCGTATTGATCCGGCGTGGCGATGGGCATTGCGGCTCCTTGAAGTCGGGGTGCTGAACAGGTCTCATCATACCGAGCCGTCGTGGAGCGCCCTCCCCGGCCGAAGCCTGCGTGCGAGCTCTGCGACGCGGTCCGCGTGCGAGTGACCGTGCGTGTGCAGTCCGGATGAACGTTCGTGCGCTTTCCGGCCGTGAACTGATACTCGCGGATACACTGGCAGCGCCGCCGCACGCGGCGCTGACACCGCCGTCCGATTCCGTCCGGGAGGACCCATCATGACCAGCACAGACACTGCTTCGCTCTTTCTCCATCCGGATCGCAACCTGGCCATGGAGCTGGTGCGGGCGACGGAGGCGGCGGCGATCCGAGCGACGCCGTGGATCGGCCGCGGCGAGAAGAACCTCGCCGACGGCGCGGCGGTGGACGCCATGCGCAAGTTTCTGGGCACGGTGAATTTCGACGGGTTGATCGTGATCGGCGAGGGAGAGAAGGACAACGCGCCGATGCTGTTCAACGGCGAGCACGTGGGCAACGGCCGCGGGCCCGCCTGCGACATCGCTGTCGACCCCATCGACGGAACCTCCCTGACGGCGGCCGGTCGGCAGAACGCGCTCTCGGTGATCGCCGTATCCGATCGCGGAACGATGCTCGACGCGTCGAGCGTGTTCTACATGTCGAAGATCGTGACCGGCCCGGAGGGACGCGGGGTCGTGGACCTGTCGCAGCCCATCGGTGACAACATCCGTGAACTGGCGAAGGCGAAGGGCAAGCCGGTCGGCGAGATCCGGGTCGCGGTGCTCGACCGACCGCGGCACGAGGGGCTGATCGAGGAGATCCGTGCGGCGGGCGCAGGAACGCGGCTGATGCTCGACGGCGACGTGGCCGGCGGGATCAACGCGGCCCGGTACGAATCGCGGATCGACATGTGCGTCGGCATCGGGGGGAGCCCGGAGGGCATCACGACGGCCTGCGCCATCAAGGCGATCGGCGGCTTCATGCAAGGGCAGCTCGCGCCGAAGGACGACGCCGAACGTGCCGCCGGCATCGCGGCCGGCCTGGACATGGACCGTGTGTACGACGCCGATGACCTCGTGAAGGGGGACAACACGTTCTTCGTCGCGACCGGCGTGACCGACGGTGGTCTGGTGGAAGGCGTGCGGCGCAAGGGGCCGATCATCCGGACCGAGTCGATCGTGCTGCGCAGCAAGTCGGGAACGATCCGGCGCGTGGTCGCCGACCACCTCGCGGAGAAGTGGCTCGAGCCCGACCAGCTGTAGAGCGGGCCGGATGCCTCAGGCGGACTCGCGCTCGTCGTCGAGCTCCGGCCGCTGAGCCTTCTCCTTCTCGTCGACCGCGAGCTTGTCGAGCCCGTGCATGTCACGCGGCTCGAGTTCGAGCTCCAGTTCGGTCACGAGTTCGAACGCCGTGAGCTCACGGGGCGACTCCTCGATGCCGGCGAGCACGCCGATCACCTTCGACTCGTCGAGCGCGTTGAGTTTGCGGGCCGCCGGGAACACCTGTCGCTCGAACGAGCCGACGAAGCCGTTGTAGTCCTTGACCGTGCGCTCCAGCGAGCGGCCGAGCTTCTCGATGTGCGATGCGGTGGTCGAGAGGCGCGTGTACAGCGTGCGGCTGAGATCGAAGAGCTCCTTCGCCTCTTGTGTGAGCACGTCCTGCTGCCAGCTGAAGGCGACCGTCTTGAGCACCGACCAGAGGGTGACCGGTGAGGCGAGCGCGACGCGCTTGCTGAACGCGAACTCCATGATCGACGGGTCGGCCTCCATCGCAGACGAGACGAGCGATTCGCTCGGGATGAAGGCGATGACGAGTTCGGGGGAGGCCTCGAGCCCCGTCCAGTACGACTTGCTGCCGAGCGCCGTGATGTGATCGCGGACGGCCTTGACGTGTTGCTTCAGCAGCGCCTGGCGCTGGGCGCCGTCGACGCCCGTGGCGGTCGCCGGGATCTGGCTCGCCTCCAGGTAGGCGTTGAACGGGACCTTGGCGTCGAGGGCGATGCTCTTGCCGCCGGGCAGGTGCACGATCATGTCGGGGCGTCCGGCGCCGGAATCGGAGTGGATGCTCGACTGAACATCGAAGTCGACGCGCTCCAGGAGGCCGGCGGCCTCGACCACGCTGCGCAGCTGGGTCTCGCCCCAGACCCCGCGGGTGCTGTTGGAGCGGAGGGCGGAGGCGAGTGCCTCGGCCGTGCTGCGCAGTCGCTCTTCGGACTCGGTGGCCGACTTCAGCTGCTGAGACAGCTCGCCGTGCTGCTGGTTGCGCTGCGATTCGAGCTCGACGACCTTCTTCTGCATGTCGCTGAGACTTTCGCGCACCGGTGCGAGCGCCTGAAGCACCCGGCTCTCCGCGCGCTCGCGCTGCGCCTGCGCCTCGGTCTCCGCACGGTGCCGGTCGACGAGCTCGCGGTACTGCTGCTGGTGGGCCTGGATCTGCTCGCGGAGGGCGTCGACCCTGGCCTCCGTGGCCGCGAGATCGGTGCGGATCTCCGCCTGCACGGCCGCCTCGGCGGCGCGCACCTCGGCGAGCTCGGCGGCGTGGCGGGCGGCCACGACGGCCGGGTCCTCCACGGGCGCCGCGGCTTCCGGGCGGCGTCGGAGGAGCACCGACACCGCGTAGCCGCCGGCCGCCCCGCCGACGATGAGGCCGCCGAGGAGTCCGAGGAGAAGAGAGAGGATGGGATCCATGTCTTGAGTGTGGCATCGCCCTCCGACACTCGATGGTTGCGTGGCGGGCACGCCGCGAATAGGCTGTTCATGTCACTATGTCAGGACATATGCAGACGGAAGGCGTACGGCGCAGTATGACGAACACCACGGGCGGCGTCCCTTTCGAAGTCCTCGCCATCGGGCGGGTGGGCGTCGACCTCTATCCGCTTCAAGACGGCGTCGGGCTCGAAGACGTCACGACCTTCGGCAAGTACCTGGGCGGCAGCGCGACCAACGTCTCGATCGCCGCAGCGCGGCACGGGCGCCGCGCCGCGATCGTCACCCGCACCGGGCAAGACCCTCTCGGTCGCTACGTGAAGGCTGAGATCGCCCGCCTCGGAGTTGACAACCGCTACGTCTCCACGGTGGCCGGGCTGAACACGCCCATCACGCTCTGCGAGATCTTCCCGCCCGACGACTTCCCGCTGTACTTCTATCGGGAGCCGATCGCGCCCGACCTGGTCATCGAGCCGAACGAGCTCGATCTCGACGCCGTGCGCTCGGCCGGGGTGTTCTGGGCGACCGTGACGGGATTGTCGAGAGAGCCGAGCCGCGCTGCGCATCATGCGGCGTGGGATGCGCGGGGCCGCATCCCGCTCACGGTGCTCGACCTCGACTACCGGCCGATGTTCTGGGAGACGCCGCAGACCGCGACCGAACAGGTGTCGCGCGCGCTGCAGAAGGTCACCGTCGCGGTCGGCAACCGCGAGGAATGCGAAGTCGCGGTCGGTGAGAGCGATCCGCTGAGGGCGGCCGACGCGCTGCTCGAGCGCGGTGTCGAACTCGCCGTGGTCAAGCAGGGGCCGCGTGGAGTCCTCGCGAAGACCCGCGACGAAACCGTCGAGGTGCCGCCGTTCCCGGTGACCGTGGTGAACGGCCTGGGCGCCGGCGACGGTTTCGGCGGCGCGCTGTGCCACGGGCTGCTGGCCGGTTGGCCGCTCGAACGCGTCATCCGCTTCGCCAACGTCGCCGGTGCCATCGTGGCGACCCGGCGCGAGTGCTCGACGGCGATGCCGACCACCGCCGAGGTCGAGCAGCTGCTGAAGGGGGCGAGCGATGTCGTCGCCGGTTGACGGCCCGATCAGCGCGGCGGACTTCGCGCGGCTGCGGCGGGTGCGCGCCTCCGACCCGAACGCTATCGCGGAGGCGTTCGCAACACGGAGCACACGACCTCTGCTGCAGGGCGACGGACGACTGTTCCTGGTCGCAGCTGATCATCCGGCACGCGGTGCCCTCGGGATCGGGGGCGACGGCATGGCCATGGCGGATCGTTACGACCTCCTCCAACGACTCGCCATCGCGTTGGAGCGACCCGGCGTCGACGGCGTGCTCGGAACGCCCGACGTCATCGAAGACCTGGCCGTGCTCGGCCTGCTGGAGGGCAAGGTGGTCGCCGGCTCGATGAACCGAGGAGGGCTGCGCGGCGCGACCTTCGAGATGGACGACCGGTTCACCGCCTACGACGTCGACACCCTGGTCGCGGCCCGGCTCGACATCGCCAAGCTGCTGCTTCGCATCAATCTCGCCGACCCGGGCTCCGCCGCGACGCTCGAGTCCTCCGCGCGTGCGGTGACCGCAGCGGCCGCCGCACGGCTCCCGATCATGCTCGAGCCGTTCATGAGCACGTGGACCAACGGGAGCGTGGTCAACGATCTCAGCACCGAGGCGGTCATCAACTCCGTTGCGATCGCCTCCGGCCTCGGCGCGACGTCGGCGTACAGCTGGCTGAAGATCCCGGTGGTTCCGCGCATGGCCGAGGTGATGGCCGCGTCCACCCTGCCGACACTCCTCCTCGGAGGCGACCCGGCCGGCGATCCCGCCGCGGTCTACGACTCGTGGGCCGGCGCACTCGACCTCCCCGGCGTCGCCGGGCTCGTCGTGGGCCGTACCCTGCTCTATCCGACCGACCGCGACGTCGCGAGCGCCGTGGACGCGGCTGCCGCGCTCGTCCACTGACCGGCGACCTCACCGACATCCAGCACAGCCGAAGGAGTACCAGCACCATGACCGACACCGAGCTGCCGACCGTCCCGCATTACATCGGAGGACGACGGGTCCCCGGCGCATCCGGCCGATTCGCCCCGGTCTACGACCCCGCACTCGGAGTCCCCGCCGCACGCGTCGGCCTCGCCGACGACGACGAGGTGCGCCACGCCATCGAGTCGGCGGCGGCGGCGTTCCCGCTCTGGCGCGACACGTCGATCGCCAAGCGTCAGCAGGTCATGTTCGCCGCCCGTGAGCTGCTCAACGCCCGCAAGGGCGACCTGGCCGAGATCGTCACGCGCGAGCACGGCAAGGTGATCTCGGATGCTCTCGGCGAGATCACCCGGGGGCTCGAGGTCGTCGAGCTCGCGACGGGCTTCCCGCACCTCATCAAGGGCGAGCACTCCGAGAACGTCTCGACCGGTGTCGACGTCTACTCGCTCAAGCAGCCGCTGGGCGTCGTCGGAGTCATCAGCCCGTTCAACTTCCCGGCGATGGTGCCTCTGTGGTTCGTGCCCGTGGCGATCGCCGCCGGCAACGCCGTGGTGCTCAAGCCGAGCGAGAAGGATCCGTCCGCGGCGGTCTGGCTCGCGGAGCTCTTCACCGAGGCGGGACTGCCCGACGGCATCTTCACGGTGCTGCAGGGCGACAAGGTCGCTGTCGACGGGCTGCTCCAACACCCGGAGGTCCAGTCGATCTCGTTCGTCGGCTCGACCCCCATCGCCCGCTACATCTACGAGACGGCGGCGCGGAACGGCAAGCGCGTCCAGGCCCTCGGCGGCGCGAAGAACCACATGCTGGTGCTGCCGGATGCCGACCTCGACCTCGTCGCCGACAGCGCGGTGAACGCCGGGTTCGGCTCGGCGGGGGAGCGGTGCATGGCGGTCAGCGTCGTCGTCGCCGTCGAACCGGTCGCGGACGCTCTCATCGCCAAGGTGCGCGAGCGGATGTCGACGCTCCGGGTCGGCGACGGACGGCGCGGCTGCGACATGGGACCGCTGATCACGGGCGAGCATCGCGACAAAGTCGCGTCGTACATCGACGTGGCCGTGGCCGACGGCGCAGAGGTGGTCGTCGACGGTCGCACGGTGGACGCCGATGGCGACCCGTCCGGGTTCTGGCTCGGGCCGACCCTGATCGACAGGGTCCCGATCCATTCGCGGGTGTACACCGAGGAGATCTTCGGCCCGGTGCTCTCGGTCGTACGCGTCGAGACCTTCGAGGAAGGCGTCGCCCTCATCAACAGCGGAGCGTTCGGCAACGGAACAGCCATCTTCACCAACGACGGCGGCGCGGCGCGGCGGTTCCAGAACGAGGTGCAGGTGGGCATGATCGGTATCAATGTGCCGATCCCCGTTCCGGTGGCCTACTACTCGTTCGGCGGCTGGAAGCAGTCGCTGTTCGGCGATGCCAAGGCCTACGGCGCCCACGGTTTCGAGTTCTTCACGCGCGAGAAGGCGGTCACCAGCCGCTGGCTCGACCCGAGTCATGGCGGCATCAACCTGGGCTTCCCGCAGACGACCTGACCCGCCCACCGCCAGAATTCGAAACGCACGACAAGGAGAGCACGCGATGCGACGGAGCAACGACGGGATCTTCCGGCCGGGAGACCTCACCGAGGACGGCTGGGAGTCGGTCGTCGACGACAGGATCGACGGCTGGCAGCACACCGGACTCCGCGTGGCGCATCTGGGCGACCATCCGCTCACCCTGAGCGCCGGCGACGTGGAGCGCATGATCGTTCCACTCGCAGGCAGCGCCCTCGTGCACTACGTGAGTGCCGACGGCGAGTCGACCAGACGGCTCGCCGGGCGCCGGTCCGTCTTCGACGGCCCGACCGACGTGCTGTACCTCGGGGCGGGCACCTCGGCGACCGTCAGCGGCCAGGGCCGCATCGCCGTCGCCGAGGCTCCGACGGATCAGCGACGCGACGCGGTCTACGTCGCCGCGGCGGATGTCGCGGTCGAACTGAGGGGCGCCGGCCGCTCGAGCCGGCAGGTGCACAACTTCGGGGTCCCTGGCGCGCAGGGTGCCCCCGATGCTGCGAAGCTCATCGTCTGCGAGGTCATCACCCCGGCCGAGAACTGGTCGTCGTATCCGCCCCACAAGCACGACGTCAACGTGCCCGGAACGGAGAGCGAGCTCGAGGAGATCTATTACTTCGAGACGGCCGTCGCACGCGGGACGAATGCGCCCTCCGAGGCACGGCCGTTCGGGATGTTCAGCACGTACGAGTCCGATGAGCGACCGGTGCAGATCGATGCGCGCGTGAGCTCGGGCGACATCGCTCTCGTTCCGTACGGCTATCACGGGCCGGCGGTCGCGGCTCCCGGCTACGACCTCTACTACCTCAACGTGATGGCCGGTCCCGGTTCGCAGCGAGCCTGGCTGATCACCGACGATCCGGCGCACGCCTGGGTGCGCGGGTTGTGGGAGGAGCAGCAGCCGGATCCCCGGCTGCCCTACACGCCGGAGGCGACGACGCCCGGCTCCTCGACAACGCACGCACCCACAACGAAAGGAGCGGCGTCGTGAGCGGAACGACCCGCATGACCGTCAGCCAGGCTCTGGTCGAGTTCCTGGCCCACCAGTGGACAGTCGACGGCGACCACCGCGAGCGGACGATCGCCGGCACATATGGCATCTTCGGCCACGGTAATGTCGCGGGGATCGGACAGGCGCTCCGGCAGTTCGCCGTGACCGAGCCGTCGTTGATGCCGTATCACCAGGCGCGCAACGAACAGGCGATGGTGCACGAGGCTGTCGGCTATGCCCGGATGCGCCGGCGGCGAGGGACCTTCGCATGCGCGGCATCGGTCGGTCCCGGGGCGACGAACATGCTCACCGGCGCCGCGCTGGCGACGACCAACCGGCTTCCCGTGCTCCTGCTGCCGTCGGACACCTTCGCGACGCGCGTCGCCGATCCGGTGCTGCAGCAGCTCGAGTTGCCGCACGACGCCTCGATGAGCGTGAACGACGCCTTCAAGCCGCTGTCCCGGTTCTTCGATCGGGTGAATCGACCCGAGCAGCTCTTCTCCGCGGCGCTCGGCGCCATGCGGGTGCTGACCGACCCGGTGGAGACGGGAGCCGTGACGATCGCCCTGCCGGAAGACGTGCAGGCCGAAGCGCTCGATGTGCCCCACGAGTTCCTCGCCGATCGCGAGTGGTACCTGCGGCGGCCGGTGCCGGAGCGCGACGCCCTCGCACGTGCGGTCGCCGCGATCGCAACCTCCGAGCGCCCCCTCATCGTCGCCGGAGGCGGCGTGATCTACTCGGATGCCGCCGCCGAGCTGCGCGCCTTCACTCACTCCACCGGAATCCCGGTCGGCACGACCCAGGCAGGCGGAGGCTCGATCGACTGGGACGACGCGCTGTCCCTCGGCAGCATCGGCTCGACCGGAACGACGGCGGCTAATCGCATCGCGGCGCAGGCGGACGTGGTCATCGGGATCGGAACGCGTTTCAGTGACTTCACCACCGCATCCCGCACGGTGTTCGCGCGCGAGGGCGTGCGATTCGTCACCGTGAATGTGGCCTCGTACGACGCCTACAAGCACGGCTCGACGCTGCCGGTGATCGCGGACGCCCGCGAGGCGCTCGTCGCGTTGCGTGAGGCGCTCGCCGGCTCGACGACGTCGTCCGCGTACCGCGAGGAGATCGCCCGCGAGAAGCGGGAGTGGGACGCGTTGGTCGACGACAGCTTCGTCGACCGTGAGCGGGCGCTGCCGTCGCAGGCCGAGATCATCGGAGCGGTCAACGCTGCCAGCGATGCCACCGATGTCGTCGTGTGCGCTGCCGGGTCCCTCCCCGGCGACCTCCACAAGCTCTGGCGGGTGCGCGACGATCTGGGCTACCACGTCGAGTACGCCTACTCCTGCATGGGCTACGAGATCGCCGGCGGGCTCGGGGCGAAGCGGGGTGCGCCCGAGCGGGACGTCATCGTGATGGTGGGCGACGGCTCCTACCTCATGATGCACACAGAGTTGGTGACGGCGGTCGCGGAGGGCATCCCGCTCATCGTGGTGCTGATTCAGAACCACGGCTTCGCGTCGATCGGTCATCTGAGCGAGACGGTCGGTTCCGAGCGATACGGAACCCGGTACGGGTTCCGCGACGATGCCGCAAACGCCTTCGACGGAGCCGCGCTCCCGATCGATCTGGCGGCGAACGCGGCCAGCCTCGGGGTCGAGGTCATCCGCATCGAGCCGGGGCCGGATTCGATCGCCGCACTCGGCGCGGCCGTCCGCCGCGCGAAGGAGTCGGGCGTTCGTGGCCCGACGCTCATCCATATCAACAGTGACCCCCTGCTCTTCGCGCCCGACGGCGAAGGGTGGTGGGACGTGCCCGTCGCGGAGGTGTCGGCGCTCGACAGCACGCGAGCAGCCCGGGCGGAGTACGACGACCACAAGAAGCGGCAGCGGCCGTACCTCGGCGAAGGAGAAACGCGATGACCACGGACAGCACCGGACTCCGGATCGGCACGGCGCCCGACTCGTGGGGGGTCTGGTTCGCCGACGATCCGCGCCAGATCCCGTGGCAACGCTTTCTCGACGAGGTGGTCTCGGCCGGGTACACCTGGATCGAACTGGGTCCGTACGGCTATCTGCCGACCGATCCCCACCAGCTGCAGGACGAACTCGGGTCGCGCGGGTTGAAGCTGTCGGCGGGCACGGTCTTCACCGGCCTGCACAAGGGCGGCGACCAGTACCAGCGCGCCTGGGACCAGGCGCTCGCCGTGGCAGGGCTGGCGACTGCGGTCGGTGCCGAGCATCTGGTCGTCATCCCCGACCTGTGGCGGAGCGACGCGACCGAAGAGGTCCTCGAGTCGCGCACGCTCGACGACGAGCAGTGGGCGCGACTGGCGGCCGGGCACGACCGGCTCGGCAAAGCGCTGCTCGAGGAGTTCGGGGTGCGTCAGCAGTTCCACTCCCATGCCGACAGCCACGTCGGCACGCAGCGCGAGGTCGAGCGCTTCCTCACCGAGACCGACGGGCGCTACACGAACCTGTGCCTCGACACCGGCCACCTGGCGTACTACCTCGGTGATCCGCTCCGTCTCATCGGGGCGTACCCGGAGCGCATCGGCTACCTCCACCTCAAGCAGGTCGACCGCGACATCCTCGCCGAGACCCTCAAGAACGACGTGCCGTTCGCCACCGCGGTCGCGCGTGGCGTGATGACGGAGCCGCCGACGGGGGAGCCCCCGTTCGCCCCGATCATCGAGGCCGTCAGCGCGATCGACCCGTCGATCTTCGCCATCGTCGAGCAGGACATGTACGGCACCGACATCGACCGCCCGCTGCCGATCGCTCGACGCACGCGCGAGCACATCTTCGGCTGCACCCGGCTGGCCCGCCAGGACTGACCCGCAGAGGCCCGAAAGGAATCAGCATGACCAACGAACCCCTCCGTGTCGCCGTCGTCGGCGCCGGGATCATGGGCGCCGACCACATCGCGCGCCTCACCGACCGCACGATCGGCGCCACTGTGGCCGCCGTGGTCGAGCCGGATGCTGCACGTGCGGCCGCCGCCGTCGCCCATCTTCCCGGGGTCGCCACGCGCACGCGCATCGAAGACGCCCTCGAGCACGACGGTCTCGACGCGGTCGTCATCGCGACGCCTGGGCCGTTCCATGAGGCCGTGCTGATGCCGGCGCTCGAAGCGGGCGTCGACATCCTCTGCGAGAAGCCGCTCGCCCCGAGCAGCGAAGCGGCATGGCGCATCCTCGAGGCGGAGCGGCGCACCGACCGCCCCCGGATCCAGGTCGGCTTCATGCGGCGCTTCGACGAGGAGTACATCCAGCTGAAGCGGTTGATCGATTCCGGCGACAGCGGCGCACTGCTCGCTCTGCACTGCGCGCACCGGAATCCATCGACGCCCCCGGGATATACGGAATCGATGCTGATCACCGACTCGGTGGTGCACGAGATGGATGTGGTCCCGTGGCTGGTCGGAGAGCCGATCGCCGCCGTCGAAGTGCGCAAGACGCGCCGCAATTCACTCGCGCCGGAGGGACTCCGCGAACCCCAGCTCGTCCTGATGGAGACCGAGTCGGGCCTGCTCGCGGATGTCGAGATCAGCGTCAACCTGCAGTTCGGCTATCAGGTGACGACCGACGCGGTCTTCGAGCGAGGCGTCGCGGAGATCGGCAGAACCGGTGGGCTCGCGCGCTACGCCGACGGGGCGTTCCGCCGTGCCGAGCACCAGTCGTACACGACGCGGTTCGCGCGCGCCTACGACTCGGAGGTGCAGCGCTGGGTCGACGCCGTGCGCCGCGGCACGATCGACGGCCCGAGCGCTTGGGACGGCTACCTCGCCGCGCTGGTCTGCGAGGCGGGACTCGAGGCGCAGGGCTCGGGTCGCCGGGTCGAAGTCTCCTACGGGGCGAAGCCGACCTTCTACGACAGCTAGGGAAGGCAGGGCGCGTCGGCCACAAGGCGCCGCGGGTGTGCGCCTACTTGTCGACGAGCGTGATCTCGAACGAGTAGAGGTCGGGGCGGTAGCAGTGATGACCGAACTCGACCGCGCTGCCCGAATTGTCGTAAGCCGTGCGATCCATGGTCAGCACGGGACCGCCATCGTCGATCTCGAGCAGGGCGCTCTCGTCTCCCGAGGCGCGCCGGGCTCCGATCGTCTGCCGGGCGACGCGCATCGTGGTGCCGCGGCCGCGCATCAACTGGTAGAGCCCGTGCTCGGCGAGGTCGGCCTCCGTGATGTCGAAGAACGCGTTCGGCAGATAGTTCTCGAGGATGCCGACGGGCACACCGTCCGCGCTGCGCAACCGGCGTACATGCAGCACCGGCGCGTTCTCCTCGAGGTTCAGCGTCGAGGCGACGCGCGGTCCCGCCGGCACGATCTCGTGCAGCAGCACGGTGGTGGTCGGTTGCTGCCCGCCGCCCGCGAGGTCGTCGTACAGGCTCGTCAGCTCGACCTTGCGCGTGACCGGACCGTGCACGACCTGCGTGCCGATGCCGCGCCGGCGCACCAGCAGCCCCTTGTCCACGAGCTCCTGGATCGCCCGACGAACCGTCGGCCGCGAGAGTCCGAGCCGCTCGCCGAGCGCGATCTCGTTCTCGAGCCGTGACCCCGGAGGCAGCTCGCCGTCGAGGATGGCCGTCTCGATGCGCGTCGCAACCTGGAAGTAGAGGGGGACGGGACCGGAATGGTCGAGGTCCATGAACAGCGTGCGCGGCAGTGAGCCGTCCGATTCGGACACTCGTCACCTCGCTCCCGCGGCGGATGCCCGCCTCATATGTCAAGACATTAGCATCCAGTGCGGGTCAGGCGGCTTGAGCGGCTCCGATGCGTCCGACGCGCGAGCCAGTGATCGCCGCGAGCTCGCTCACGGTCATCACGTCGTGCCGGCGTGCGGCGTGCACCATGATCGCCGCGCACGCTTCAGCGTCGGCGAGGGCGTCATGGTGGTGGAAGTCTTCGAAGCCGGCAGCCATCGCGGCCACCGGAAGGCGGTAGGACTCGAGGCTGTACGTCTTTCTGGCGACCTGCAGACTACAGACGTAGCTGAACTCGGGGCACTCGACGGCGGTCGCGGCGCAGGCCGCGCGGATGACGCCCATGTCGAAGCCGGCGTTGTGGGCGACCAGGTGGTCGCCCTCGGCGAAGGCGATGAGGTCGGGAAGCTGCTGCACCCAGCTCGCGGCGCCGATCACGTCGTCGGCGGTGATGCCGTGGATGCGCGTGTTCCACTCCTGGAAGAAGTCGTGGCCGAACGGCGGCTGGATGAGCCAGCCCGCGCGGTCGACGACGCGGCCGTCGCGCACCTTGATGAGGCCGACGGAGCAGGCCGACGCGGCACTCCCGTTAGCGGTCTCGAAGTCGATGGCGGTGAAATCCAGTGGCACGGCTTCATGCTCGCATGGCCCACCGACGGCGCCCGTCACCGCGCCCGCGTGCCGCGCATCCGGATGTGCAGGGGAGCGCGGCGTACGATCGGCTCATGCGCGAACGGAACGACAAGGATGCCCACGCCCGCTCGTTCGACAAGGCCGCCGACGTCTATGAGGCGGCGCGGCCCGGGTATCCGGCCGAGGCCGTCGCCTGGCTGCTCGAGGGCGTCAGCGGCCCTGTCCTCGATCTCGGGGCGGGAACCGGCAAGCTGACGCGCTCCGTTCTGGATCGGGGCTTCGATGCGGTGGCCGTCGACCCGTCGCCGGCGATGCTCGGCGTGCTCGCGGAGGCGCTGCCGGAGGTCGACACGCGCGTCGGATCGGGGGAGCGCATCCCGCTCGACGACGCGAGCGTGGGTGCCGTGGTCGCCGGCCAGGCGTGGCACTGGGTCGACCCGGCCGTCGCCGTTCCCGAGGTCGCGCGGGTGCTGCGACCGGGCGGGACGCTCGGACTCGTGTGGAACTTCCGGGACGAGAGTGTGGACTGGGTACGCGAACTGGGTCAGCTCATGCAGACCGAGACGGCGTACGCGAGCGACGAGGCGCCGCCCGTCGTCGGCCCACCCTTCGCCGAGATCGAACGCCACGACGTGCGCTGGGTGCAGCCGATGACGGTCGACGGGATGCTCGACCTGGCGCGGTCGCGCAGCTACTTCATCACGAAGGACGCCGACACGCAGGCCGCGGTGATCGCCTCGCTGCGGCGGCTCGCGTCCGAGCATCCGGATCTCGCGGGGCGTGACGTGTTCGAGCTCCCGTACGTGACCGAGTGCTACCGGGCGCGGCTCGGCGCCTAGGGCACCCGCTCAGCGCCCGGCCCGTAGAATGGTCGATCGTGGCTCTCACTATCGCAATCGTCGGACTCCCCAATGTGGGCAAGTCCACCCTGTTCAACGCGCTCACCAAGAACACCGTGCTCGCGGCGAACTATCCGTTCGCCACGATCGAGCCGAACGTGGGCGTGGTGAACCTGCCGGATGCGCGCCTCGACACGCTGGCCGGCATCTTCAACAGTGAGCGCATCCTGGCCGCTCCCGTGTCGTTCGTCGACATCGCCGGCATCGTCAAGGGTGCGAGCGAGGGCGAAGGCCTGGGCAACAAGTTCCTGGCGAACATCCGCGAGGCCGACGCGATCGCGCAGGTCGTGCGCGGCTTCGACGATCCGGATGTCGTGCACGTCGACGGCAAGGTCGACGCCGCCGGCGACATGGAGACGATCAACACCGAGCTGATCCTCGCCGACCTGCAGACCCTCGAGAAGGCCGAGGCCCGGTACGAGAAAGAGGTCAAGGGCCGCAAGCTCGACCCCATCGTGCTCGAGACCGCGCGTGAGGCCCACGCCGTGCTCGACTCGGGCAAGCCGCTGTCGAGCGCGACCATCGACCTCGAGCCCATCAAGGAGCTCGGCCTGCTGACGGCCAAGCCCTTCATCTACGTCTTCAATGTCGACGAGGCCGTACTCACCGACGACGCACGCCGTGCCGAGCTCGCCGCGCTGGTCGCCCCCGCTCAGGCGGTCTTCCTCGACGCCAAGCTCGAGTCGGAGCTCATCGACCTCGACCCGGCGGACGCCGCCGAACTGCTCGCCTCGACCGGCCAGGAGGAGAGCGGCCTCGACCAGCTCGCCCGCATCGGCTTCGACACCCTCGGCCTGCAGACCTACCTCACCGCCGGCCCCAAGGAGTCGCGCGCGTGGACGATCCACAAAGGCTGGAAGGCCCCGCAGGCGGCAGGCGTGATCCACACGGACTTCGAGAAGGGCTTCATCAAGGCCGAGGTCATCTCGTTCGACGACCTGGTCGAGACCGGATCGGTGCACGAGGCCCGCGCCAAGGGCAAGGCCCGCATGGAGGGCAAGGACTACGTCATGCAGGACGGCGACGTGGTCGAGTTCCGCTTCGGAAGTACATCTACGTCGAAGGGCTGAGGGCTGTGGCGGCTGCGGAAGATCAGTGTCGTCATGTCTCGTTCGTTCACTGATCACGAACGGAACGTCCTGCTCAGGCTTGTAACGGGAGCACAGCAGGAAGACGTCCTTCGTGCGCAGATCGACGCGAGCGAGTATGGCGAGCCCTGGTTCCGAGGGGCCCGGAGCTTCACCATCATCCCGGTGTCAAATGCGCCTGTCTATGAGGCGGACTCGGGGCCATCGGCGGAGCGAACACCCGGTCCCGGAGCACAGGTGCTGAAAGACGGCTCGCAACCCCTGCACGAGGGGAATCTCATCGGGGAGGTCTTCCTCTGGCTCCGCGCCGGGAAGATCAGCGACCTCGAGTATTCGTGGGTGACCGACGAAATGCCGGACTCTCTTCCGGCCCTCGACCAGTTCAGATGACAAGTGGCGACGTGGTCGAGTTCCGCTTCGGAAGTGCATCTACTTCGAAGGCTGACGTTGGTCAGCCTGTCCACTCCCGCGCTAGAGTGCCGGCAGGGGCGAGCGGATCGAGCACTTCCTCGACTGGGCTGCTAAGCCGAACGGACCGAATGGCGGGAAGGATCTGCGGGTATTTTGGAACGCAGTGCCTCATGCCGAGGGTGAAGCGCACACCGACGACAAGGATTGGGCCGCCAGCGAACCAGACCCAGACGCGCGCTAACGGGGCGATTTCCTCAACGACAACGCGCAATCGCGTGGAGTTCCGCTTTGGGTCACAGTGAAGGACTGCCATGACAAGCGGTGAAATGCCGATCGACGTACTGTCCGAGCTGCTCGGCGACCGCATGTATTCCGTAGAGTTCGTGGTCAACGACTACGTGCAGTTCAGATTCGACGGGCAGACGGGTACTAATCATCCCGTCGTCCTCAACAGTTATGTCTGGCCTTCCATTGAGGCGCTGGGTCGAACGTGGCACGAGACGGATTTGGGCTACGCGGATGCCATTCGTCAGCTGGCACCCGGCGTGGTGCAATCAGCTGTCGAAGCGACGGGCACGGGCATCCGGATCGAACTTGATACCGGAGTGATAGTGATCCACCCCTTGTTGGAGGAAGTCTTCGTCGAGATAGCTGAGCTCATGGGACTTCGCAGCGGGGCGTGGGTGGTCTGGCGTCCGGGCGAAGAGAGCTTTGAGGATCTGGTTTGACGTACCGTGACGTGGTGGAGTTCCGCTTCAACGTGTAGTTCCCTGCGGGGTCGCTCAGCCCTGCGCTCGCAATTCCGGAACTCTGACGCAGGATCGGGCCACCCTTCCGGAATTACGGGCGTGCTGCCGGCGTGTTGCCGCAGACTTCCGGAATTGAGCGGCGATCCCTGACTGGTGCAGGATGCTGCCCGCCGGTCCGCGTGCGATGCTGCCACGCACAACTCCGGATGTTCCGTGGGGGAACCGGCTGACCGTCCGGAGTTCGGCCGCGTCTAGCGGTGGGTCGAGGCGAGCTTCCGGACCTGCGAGTCGCGACAACCCCGACCTCGAACGGGGGGCACCGGGTTCCGTGGAGGCACGGATACCCCGCTTGTCATGAGACCAATACGATCCGAATCACGACATGACCGCCGTTTTATGACTGAAGCGGCATATGCGCGAGGAGGAGCTATGAGAGCGACGACGGCACCCGTCACCGTTGCGACACCACGGCGTCGATCGATGTGGCGCGCCGGCATCGTCATCCTGGGCCTGGATGCGGCCGGGATCGCCGTCGCCGGGCTGCTCTACGCCATCGGCGCCGTGTGGCCGCACGCGCTTTCGACCGAGACGGCACTGTTCGCCGCCGCTTTCCTCCTGCTGGCAACGCCGATCCTTATCACGGCACTCGCATTTCTCGTCTGGGCGCGTTGGGGGCGCACCTCACCCGCAGGGGACGCCGTCGCCGCTCTGGCGATCGTGCTGCTCGGGATGGCTTCGTTCATCGCAGAGATCATTCTCATCGTCAACGATTTCGTCGCGCACTCGAAGATGGCCCTCTGATGACCGGGCGAACCGCACGACTGATCCCCGAACCATTGCACCGACGCGAAGGAACCCGACCCGACATGCCCATCTGGCACGACATCATCGACGACGCCCGCCGCTACCCGAGCCCGCACAATTCGCAGCCGATCAAGGTGCGCCCCCTCGACGACGCGACCGCAGCGCTGTACTACGACCTCGACCTCGGTCTCCCCGCCGAATCGTTCGGCATCCCGTTCGGGCATGTCTGTGCCGGCGTCTTCCTCGAAGGTCTCCGCACCGTCGCGGCCGGCCACGGGTTCGACGTGACCGAGCAGCTGGCGTACTCCGAGATGGACTTCGAAGCCCGCGATCGTCTGCACCCGCTCGGAACCGTCAGCCTGAGCCCGCGCCCCGCCACCGACGGCGACCGCCGGCGACACGAGCTGTTCCTCTCCCGGCAGACGTCGCGGCGTCCCTATCGGGCGAAACTCGTTCCGGCGGACGTGCTCGCCGACGTGGCCGCGGTCGGCGCTGAAGGCGGGCACCGGTTCAGGACGACGGCGGACGCCGAGGCCGTTCACGAGCTCGTGCACATCAACCAGGCGACGCTCTTCTCCGACCTGCAGAACGACGCGGTCTACGACGAGATCATGCACTGGCTGCGGTTCACCGAGCAGGCAGCCGCCGAGACGGGCGACGGGCTCAGCGCGCGCGCCATGCTGATGCCCGGTCCGATCCTCCGGTACGCGATGAGTCACCGGAACCTCTGGTCCGCCCCGGTCATCGGACCCGTCATCCGCTCGATCTACCTCAACACGATGCGGGGTGTCCGCCAGCTCGGCTGGCTCGAGGGACCGTTCGAAGACCCGCGGGACTTCATCGAGGCGGGCCGGACCTTCATGAGGGTCTGGCTGACGCTGACCGCACACGGCGTGCACCTGCACCCGTTCGGAACCGTCATCACGAACCCGGGTTCCCACGCGGCGTTCGTGGAGGCGGTGGACGCGGACGAGACGGGTGGCCGGATGGCGTGGATGCTGTTCCGCTTCGGGTACTCCGCGACACCGCCGGTCGCGCATCGTCGACAGACCTCCGCGATGCTTCTCGAAGGGGCCGACCGATGAAGAAGTCGCTGATCTTCGGGTTCGTGTGGGCGCAGGACGGCTTCGTCCGCCTGTTCACCCACAGCGTCCACACCCACAAGGTCCTCCTCGGCCCCGGCATCGAGCCGTTCCGCTGGCTGCTCGGTCGCTGGCGCGCGTGGCGCACGTTCGAGCTGGCAGCGAAGAGCGTGCCCGCGTATCGCGCCTTCCTCGCCGAACGCGGCTCGGCCCCGACCCTCCGCCCTGGAAAGGACCTGGCGCGCGCGTACGCCGCCATCCCTGAGATGGACAAGGATTCGTACATCAAACGGTGGTCCATCCCGGAGCGGTCCCTCGGCGGCAAGCTCCCGCGACGGGGTGTCGTCGTCGATGAGTCATCGGGCAGCTCCGGCACCCCCACGAGCTGGGTCCGCGGAAGGGACGAGCGGCTCGCGACCAGGCAGCTCCTGCAGGTCGGCTTCACCCGCACGGCCAACGGACTCCCCAAGCAGCCGTTCGTGCTCAACGCGTTCTCGCTCGGCGCGTGGGCGACCGGCATGAACGTGACGACATCGCTGACCGAGGCGACGATGATCAAATCCATCGGGCCCGACCGGAACAAGATCATCGCGACGATGAAGGAGTTCGGCCCCGGCTACACGTACATCATCCTCAGCTACCCGCCGTTCTTGAAGGCTCTGTTCGACGACGACCGGATCGACTGGAGCGCCTACGACATCGTCGCCGCGTTCGGTGGCGAAGGCATCAGCGAGAACATGCGCAATCACATCCTGCGGTTCGCGCACACCGCGTTCGGCTCCTACGGGGCATCGGACCTCGAGATCAACATCGCCATCGAGACCGACTACACCGTCGAACTCCGCCGGGCCATCGCCGCCGACCCGGAGCTGGCCGCCCGGATCACCCGGCAGGGCGAGTACGGCGTGCTGCCGATGGTGTTCCAGTTCAACCCGTACGACTACCTGATCGAGACGAACGAGGAGGGCGAGCTCGTCATCACGATCGTGCGCAAGCAGAACATCAACCCGCGCATCCGGTACAACATCCACGACCGCGGGCACGTCATGCGGCTGCGGCACCTCACACCGATCCTGAAGGAGCTCGGGCACCAGAACGTCATCGACGAGCAGTTCCTCGACCTGCCCGTGCTCTTCCACTACGGACGCTCCGACCTCTCCGTCGACTACAACGGCGCCGTCGTGGCACCGGATGCCCTCCGGGATGTGATCTACGCCGACGAGAACCTGCTCGGCGCGATCGAGAACCATCGGCTCATCTCATTCGAGGACGCCGACGGCGACCGGCAGTTGCACATCGCGCTGCAGCTCACCGAGGCGGCCACGGCATCCGGCACTCTCGACGAAGCCGGCTACCGCCCGAAGGTGATCGCCGAGCTGCGGCGCGCGAACGGCGACTTCAACAACGCCATCCTGACCGCGCCCGACGGAACGCTGCCCACCATCGCCTTCTACGGGTATCGCACCGGGCCGTTCCAGCGCGACGGCGCCAAACTGAAGAACGAGTACGCCTGGCAGCTCACCGCCGACGAGATCGGGCTGTGGGACGTGAACCTCGACGACAGCTGCACGCGCTGACCGGATGCGGGTCGAGCGGCTGGACGCCCCTCGAGCGCACCCCGGACGAGCCGGCGCGCCCTCACCACTGCCGGCGGACGGAAGCCTTCGTGCCCGTGACCAGGCTCGCCGCCGGCACGTCGTCGGCCACCACGGAGCCGGCGGCGATCACCGAGTCGCGGCCGATCGTGACGCCCGGCAGGATCGTGGCGCCGGCGCCGATCCAGACGTTCTCCTCGACGACGATCGGGCCGCCGGTGAGCCACACTCGGCGTTCCTCCGTGTCGACCGGATGCCCGACCGTGATGAACGTCGCCTTCGGGCCGACCATCACGCGATCGCCCAGCCGGATGCCCGCGTAGTCGAGGAACGTGCAGTTCTGGTTGATGAACACCCGCTCGCCGAGCTCGAGATTCAGCCCGTTGTCGGTGAAGAACGGCGGGTAGATCGTGACGCGCTCCGGCAGCGGCCTGCCCAGGATCTGCTCGAACAGGTCCGCTTTGCCGGCGGCGTCGTCGAACGGCAGCACATTGAGTCGGGACGTGAGCTGGGTGACCGCGAGCACCCTCTCGGACATCGCCTGGAACTCGGGACTGTGGATGCGCAGGAGCAGGTCTTTGGTCACCATACGATCCTGGCACCGGGCAGCGCAGCGGCGCGCGATCACGCTACCGTTGGGTGCATAGTTGCTGATCAGGAGGACCCATGCCGTACGTCGTCGACTTCGTGAACGTTTCCACCGTCGGGCTGGAGTCGTCTCCGGTCGCTGAAGCGCTCGCCGGGTTGCGCGCCAACGAGGCCCGCTACTTCAAGAACAAGTACGATCACGTCTTCACGACGACGCCCGCGGACGAGGACCCGGAAACGCTCGACCGGATCGCCCGCATCCTGAAGGAGGAGCGCGACATCGTGATCGCGTCGCCGGCGCTGGAGGTGACGGCGTTCGAGGTCGACGGCATCCGGATGGCCTACGTGTTCTACCAGTCCGGGCTCTCGATCAACGTGATGTACACGATCGACGATGCGGGCAAGCGCGCGGTGGGATTCAAGCTCTCCGACGGCATGGAGGTGCCCGAGGAGCTGGCGGCCTTCAAGTTCGCGCGTCAGAAGTCGAAGCTCGCGGGCACCATCCGCGGGTCGTACTTCGTGATCAAGGGTGAGTACTGAGCCGACTCCGCTCCGATATCGGTGGCCCCGGGTACGCTGCGGACATGTCCATCGACGTACTCCCCGCGACCGGGCGCTGGGACGACTTCGCCGCCTTCATGGTGCCGCGCAAACCCGGTGGCGGCGGCTGCGTCTGCATGTCGTATCGGGATGCTCGGCTCGCCATGCCCGAGCGCGTGGAGTACATGCATGACGAGTGCTCCCGCGAGCCAGGGCCGGGAGTCCTCGTCTACGTCGACGAGAAGGTCGCCGGCTGGTGCTCCGTCGCGCCCAAGTCGACCTACCGCCGGCTGATGCACTCGCGGACGATCCCGCACCTCGACGAAGAACTCGACCCCTGGTCGATCGTCTGTTTCGTGGTGCGGGGCGGATTCCGCAAGCGCGGACTCATGCACGAGCTGCTCGACGGTGCCGTCGAACACGCGCGAGCATCCGGGGCGGCGATCGTCGAGGGGTACCCGGTCGATACCGACGGCGATCGGGTCGACGTGATCAGCGGCTACGTGGGCACGGTGAAACTCTTCGAAGCGCACGGATTCACACGGCACCAGCTCACGGATGCGCACTCGGGCGGCGCGCAGCGCTGGGTCATGCGACGCGACCTGACCTGATCAGTCCTGCGGGCCCGTGACCTGCTCGCGGATCCGGGCCGCCAACTCGACCAGCGCATCCTCGTCGCCGGGGCCCTCGCCCGGGAGCTCCGGGCCGGTCGAGAGGTTGTACGCCCGGAGGCCGATGAAGTTGATCGCCGTGAGATAGACGGGGCTCTCCGTCTGCAGCAGGTGGTAGGTGCGATCGAACTCGTCGCTCGGCAGGAAGACGTTGGTGTACGAAGCAGTCACCTCGAGCCAGGCGGCGCGGGGCGTCGGCTCGAACGCGAGGAAGGCCGTGTGCCCGGACTCGGTCGTGAGCCGCAGAACGCGCGTATAGGTGACGACATCGTTCTTCAGGACGGTGGCGGTGTAGTCGGTGACCTTTTCGC
Source organism: Leifsonia poae (assembly GCF_027921845.1). Taxonomy (GTDB): domain Bacteria; phylum Actinomycetota; class Actinomycetes; order Actinomycetales; family Microbacteriaceae; genus Leifsonia; species Leifsonia poae. Next base: position 45,507 of record NZ_BSEN01000001.1, on the reverse strand, counting down.
TGAGCGGCATGGAGGCTCCTTACTCTCACGGAGATCGCAGCGTTGCGCCTCGGCACGAAGCCTTCACCCGATCGGCGGAGGTGTCAACAGCAGGCGGGCTCTCTCGGTCGTCCGTCGATGGTCACGCGGACGCGAGCACGTCGTCGATGAAGTCGAGGACCGAGCTCGCGACGAGCTCGGCGACGGCGCGCGCGTTCACGGGTGACGACGCGAGCACCTTCATGCCGTGATCGGCGCCCGGGACCGGGATGACACGGATGTTCGCGCGGTCGGCCGCCTCGGAGGCGACTGTCGCCGCGGAGCCGAAGGTGTCCCGTTCGCCCTGCAGCACCAGTACCGGGACCTCCGGGGCCAGCAGTTCCTCGAGCCGTGACTTCTCGGGGCGGCCCGGCGGATGCAACGGGAACGCCAGGCACACGACGGCGACGGCATCGACGGATGCGGCGGTGCGGCAGGCGACGCGTGCACCCGCACTGCGACCGCCGACGATCAGGGGAAGCCCGTCGGCGAGGTCGGTCACCGTCGGCGCCGTCTCCTGCCACGCGATATCGAGAGCAGCCGGGCGCGCTGCCACTCGGCGGCCGGCGACGCGCCACGGCTGTTCGTAGCGGGCCACGGTGATGCCCTGCGCCGGGAGGCGGGCAGCCAGCGCGGCGAGGTCGATGGCCCCGATGCCTCCACCCGCTCCATGACCGAGCCACAGCACGGCGCGCGGGTGTTCGGCCGCGTCGACGACCAGCTTGCCGGGACCGAGAGACGTCGGCACATCGATATCCATGACTCCGACGGTACCCGCAGCGCCAGGCGGTGTCCCTTCAGGCGGTGTCCCTTCCGGGCCGTGCGGTCGCGCACTAGCGTTGGCCCGTGGGCGATCGAGGGCAGCGCTGATGATGGACGACCGCATCCGGCCGTTCGCGTATCGGGCGAGCGATCGCGAGCTCGCCGAGCTGCGCCGGCGCCTGCGCCGCACGCGCTGGCCCGACCGCGAGACCGTCGGCGACTGGTCGCAGGGGGTGCCGCTCGCGTTCCTCCAGGACCTCTGCGCCTACTGGGCCGACGGCTACGACTGGCGCGCGACCGAGGCGCGGCTGGCGCGCATCCCGCAGTTCGTGACCACGATCGACGGCGTGGACATCCAGTTCCTCCACGTCCGTTCACGTGAGCCGGACGCGACTCCGATCGTGCTCACGCACGGCTGGCCCGGGTCGTTCTTCGAGTTCGAGGCGGCGATCGGCGCTCTGACGGATCCGGTCGCGCACGGGGGAGAGGCGGGGGATGCGTTCGACGTCGTCGTTCCCTCGGTTCCGGGGTATGGGTTCAGTGGCAAGCCCGCGACGACCGGATGGGGCATCCACCGGATCGCCGACACCTGGGCCGAGCTGATGGCGCGTCTGGGCTACCGGCGATTCATCGCGGCCGGCAGCGACTGGGGCACGAGCATCTCCACGAGCCTGGCGCTTGAGCACCCCGACCGGATGCTCGGCATCCACCTCGTCCCGCCGCTGGCGGCCCCGGATCGCGACGCTCCCGACCTCACCCGGGCGGAGCGACAGGCGCTCGCGGAACTCGACGAGCGGGGCGCGACCGGATCCGGGTACTCGGCGGTGCACGCGAGCCGCCCCCAGACGATCGGCTACGCGCTCGTCGATTCGCCGGCCGGTCTTGCGGCCTGGATCGTCGAGAAGCTCTGGGAGTGGAGCGATCGGGACCCGGATGCCCGCAGCGCGCTCACCCGCGACCGGATGCTCGACGACATCACCCTCTACTGGCTGACCGGCACCGCGGCATCGTCGGCCCGGCTGTATGCCGAGAGCATCGCGGAGGTCTCCGCCTGGTTCACCACGGCGAACGGTCCGCCGGTGACGGTGCCGACGGCGGCGACGGTGTTCCCGCGCGAGGTGCCGCGTCCGTCCCGGCGCTGGGCGGAGCGTCGCTTCACGAACATCGTGCACTGGGGTGAGCCGCCGCACGGAGGCCACTTCGGCGCGTGGGAGCAGCCCGATCTCTTCGTCGCGGAGCTGCGCGCCGGCGCCGCGGCGATCGCCGCCGCCCACGGCGCGCCGCCGTCGTTTGCCAGTTGATGCGGTCTCAGCCCCGGTCTCACCGCATCAACTGGCAAATGACGAACGCGCGATGGCCGCTGGGTCAGTACCACCAGCTGGCGAACCGGGCGAAGGCCTTCGAGAAGGCCCACGGTGCCTGAACCACGCCGGAGCAGTCGTTCGAGCCCTTCACGCCGGGGCACGAGCCGTTGTCGCGCTGCAGCGCCCAGAAGCTCAGCATGTTGAGGTGCTTCGAGGCCGCCCAGGTCACCAGGGGCGACGCCTGCGCCACGGTGAACGTCTCCTCGGGCCCGAAGTCGTCGATCCCGTTCATCTGGATGATCCCGACCGTGTGCCAGAGGGCCGCATCCGAGGCGTGCGGGGCGATGGTCGCGCGCAACTGGGTGACGAGGCCGGCCGCAGCGCTCTTCGCGTCGGCGAGCATGTCGTGGGTGAGGCCGTCCCAGTAGTCGAACGTCATGATGTTCACGGCGTCGATCGGCGCGCGGTACTTGGCCGCCGACTGGAGGAGCGCGACGCCGGTCGCACCGAGCCCCTGCGGGGTCGAGGGCAGGGTGTAGGCGATCGACAGCGGGCGATGCTGCTTCGCGGCCCAGGCCTTCACCTCGACGATGGCCTGGTTGCGGCGGTCGATGCCGGCCAGGTTGCTGAGCGAGTCGACCTCGATGTCGAAGTCCAGCCGCTGCGCCTTGTAGGTCGTGATGACCTTCTCGTAGGCGAGGGCGATCTTGTGGACATCCGTGCAGCTGTCGGCGATCTCGGTGTTCGTCGTGTCGGCCGAGTAGCCGCCGAAGGAGGGGATCACGTCGCCACCGCGCAACCGGATGCGGTCGATGGCGGCTCCGAACGTGCTCGCGGCGACCGGCGTGGCGGTGTTTCCGGCCCAGTACACGGTGCAGGATCCGGGCGCCTCCGTCTGGAGGAACGCCAGCGAGAGCACCTTCGAACCGGACTGCGCGGAGATGTCGGCGAGGTCGCTGACCGAGGTCACGTCCACGTAGGGCGCGGAGAAGTGCGGCGGGAGGGGGAGCGCGGGCAGGATGAACGGCGCATGCGACCCGGCGGAGGCTGCGGTGGCGGCAGGGGCTGAGCCGACAGCGACAGAGCCGGCGGAGGCGGCGGCTGAGCCGGCAGCGGCTGGGCCGGTGGTGGCGGCGCTGGCCGGGGCGACGGCGGCAGCGACGTAGAGCGCCGCCCCGAGCATCCCGGCGGCCAGAGTGTAGGCGGCACGTTTCATGTACGACTCCCTCGATGTGTACGAGCGCACAGGATCGTCCGCGCACCCGTTGAGCGAATATCACCTTTAGTTAGTAAACCCAACTAACAAACACCGAATGTAGCAGCAGGCGCATCGCCCCCACAAGGGGGACAGCGAAGAAAGGATTCACCGCACCACGCGCCGCGAACGCGACGAGGGCCGGGCATCCCGGAAGATGCCCGGCCCTCGTGCGACGCGAAGGGCGCGTCTACTGGTGCCGCATGGCAGCGGCCAGCCACTCCTCGGGGTCGAGGAGATGGCTGTGGTCGTCGAGCCCGAGGTCGATCTGCGCCCAGTCGATCGTGCCGGTGAACGTGCCGTTCGGTGTCGTGTAGCCCTCGTAGGCAGGCATCCCGGTGTCGGTGCCGACATCGAGACCCTCGTCGAACGAGAAATACATCGGGTGGGTCCGTTCGACCACGGCGCTGCCCGAGGCGTCGCCGTCGATGAACAGCGTCACGGTCCCGCCCTTGCCGATGCCGCCGCCGTCGTAGGCGAACTCGGCCCGCACCTGGTGGCGTCCCGCGCCGATCCGCTTCTCGGAGAGGGCCGTGCTGCGCAGCAGCCCGCAGAAGTTGTAGTGGAAGCCGAGCTTGCCGCCCTCCGCGAAGAAGGACCAGCCACCGGTGCGACCGCCCTGCGCGAGGATCGCGCCGTCCACCTCGCCCGAGCCCGGGACCACGATCTCCGCGGTCGCCGACCATGACCGGTTCTTCACGTTGATCGCGACGTTCTCGTTGAGCCGCACCATGCCCGGGTACAGCCGCAGGGTGTTGCCGCTGACGAGAGTCGGACGTCCGGCGAACTCCGGATTCATCCGCTGAGCGGCGCGGTCGTCGAGGGGGAGCACGTTGTACCGGGTCGCCTCGATGAGGAAGAGCTGCTGCAGCTCCGCCAGCTTCTCGGGGTTGGACTTCGCCAGGTTATTCGACTGGGTCCAGTCCACGGTCGTGTCGTAGAGCTCCCACACGTCATCCGAGAAGTCGGGCGCCGCGCTCACCACATCCCAGGGCGTGCGGTGCCGGGTCTGCGCCGTCCAGCCCTTGTGGTATATGCCGCGGTTGCCCATGATCTCGAAGTACTGCGTGAGGTGGCGCTCGTCGGCGGCCGCATCGTTGAAGCTGTAGGCCATCGAGACCCCGTGCATCGGCACCTGCGTGACGCCGTTCACCGTGTGCGGCTGCGCGAGCCCGGCCAGCTCCAGGATGGTCGGCGCGATGTCGATCACGTGGTGCCACTGGTTGCGCACCTCGCCGCGGGCCGGGATGCGACTCGGCCAGTGCACGATGGTGCCGTTTCGGGTTCCGCCGTAGTGGCTGGCGACCTGCTTGGTCCACTGGTACGGGGTGCACATCGCGTGCGCCCAGCCCACCGCGTAGTGGTTGTACGCCTCGGGTCCGCCGATCTTGTCGAGGTTCTCCTTCCAGAAGTCGACCGTCTCGTACTCGGCCCCGCCGTTGGCGGCGGTCGAGAGCATGAACGCCCCCTCGAGGCCTCCCTCGGCGGAGGCGCCGTTGTCGCCGATGATGTAGATGACCAGGGTGTCGTCGAGCATCCCGAGCTGGTCGATCGCGTCGATCACGCGGCCGGTGTGGTGGTCGGCGTATTCGAGGAAGGCGCCGTACACCTCCATCTGGTGGGCGAGGATCGGCTTGCGCTCCTCCGGCACGTCGTCCCAGGCCGGGATGCCCTCGGAGCGCACCGTCAGCTCGGCTTCCTCCGGCACGATGCCGAGCTGCTTCTGCCGGGCGAACGTCTCCTCACGCAGAGCGTCCCAGCCCTGGTCGTAGCGGCCCTTGTGCTTCTCGATCCATTCCTTCGGCACGTGGTGCGGCGCGTGCGTCGCTCCGGGCGCGAAGTACACGAAGAACGGCTTGTCGGGCGTCAGCGCCTTCTGCTGGTCGATGTACTGGATGGCCTTGTCGGCCAGGTCGGGCATCAGGTGGTAGTCGGGGTCGTTCGGCGGCTCGATGAGCGACACCCCGTCGATCAGTGCCGGCGTCCACTGGTTGGTCTCGCCGCCGATGAAGCCGTAGAACTTCTCGAAGCCGCTGAAGGCGGGCCAGTGGTCGAACGGGCCGGTCGGGCCGCTCTCCCAGACGGGCACCTCGTGGCACTTTCCGAACTGGGCGGTGTTGTAGCCGGACTGCCGCAGGATCTCGGGCAGTGGAACGCACGAGTTGGGCCGCGTGGACCGGTAGCCGGGCGCCGGCGTCGCGGTCTCGGTGATCTGGCCCATGCCGACCTGATGATGGTTGCGTCCGCTGAGCAACGCTGCACGTGTGGGGGAGCAGATCGCGGTGGTGTGGAAGCGGCTGTACCGCAGCCCGGCGCCGGCCATGCGCTCGGCCGTCGGCATCGGCACCGGTCCGCCGAAGGCGCTCGACGCGCCGAAGCCGACGTCGTCGAGGAGCACCAGCAGTACGTTCGGCGCCTGCTTCGGTGGCCGCTTCACCTCGATCGGCGGCAGCTTCTCTTCGAGCTTCTTCGCGTCCATCACGATCGGGCCCACATAGGCCTGATCGGGCGTCGGAAGCACCGTGCCTGGCAGATTGTCGGACATACCCCACCCCTCGTCGAAGCGGACCAGCCGGGACGGGAGGCCCGCACCTCGACCCTGGCATATGGGAATATCGGGCGACAAGGGAACGATCGCGGAATACAGCAGACGCGCGGCGAACGGATGGACACCGTCCGGTGACCCCGGCTAGATTGCAGCAGACGGGGCGTCCGGCCGGGCGCAGGAGGGGGCGGCAGTGCTTCGTTTCGCGACGCCGGATGCCGCGGGCTTCTTCTCGACCCTCGACCCGTGGGCGGTGGTGTTCGCCATCGTCGCCGTCGTGCTCGGTGTGGTGCTCGGCATTGCCGCGAAGCACGGAACGCTGGCGTTGCTGTCGAAGGTCAACGGCCTGTCGACGGATGCCCGCAACCGCATCGCGCGGTCGGTGCGCCTCACGATCATCCTGCTCGGCATCGGGGTCGCCATCGCGTTCCTCGGGGCTCCCATCCAGCCGGTGATCGCGCTGGCCATCATCGTGGCGGTCATCGCCGTGCTGGCGCTCCGCGGTGTCTCCGAGAACTTCGCGGCGGGGATCGTCATCCAGACGCGCCGTCCGTTCGTGATCGGCGACGTCGTGGACATCGACGGATACACGGGCACGGTGCGCGAGCTGAACGGGCGCTCGGTGGCGATCGACACGGCGGATGGGCGCGTGGTGCACGTGCCGAACTCCGTCGTGCTCGGGTCGACCTTCGTCAACGACTCCCAGCGCGCCGGTCGCCGTAGCGAGGTCCACGTGCGCGTGGGGCGCGCACCGAGTGAGACGCCCGCCGACCTCGCAGAGCTTCTCGCGACGGCCTGCGCGTCCGCCGACGGCGTGCACCGGCGCGAGGATGTGCGCGTGCTGGTCGACACCGTGGAGCCGAAGCGGGTGACCCTGCTGGTGCAGTTCTGGCACCATCCGGCGCACGGGCCCGCGGTTCGCTCCGCGGTGGTGCAGACGCTCGCCGCCAAGCTCTCCGATCGGGAGGCGACCGTCAGCTCGGCGGAGTCCGCCGCTCCGGTAACCCCTCCACCCGCCATCTGACGAAGCCGACACGTCGCCCACTGACGAGGCGCGACACGATCCCGATCGAGGAGACCAGCATGATCGACGACACCGACGTGGAACGGCTGGCCCGGGCGGTGGAACTCGCCCGCGAGGCGCTCGAAGCCGGCGACGAGCCGTTCGGCTCTGTGCTCATCGCTCCGGACGGCCACGTGTTGTTCGAGGACCGCAACCGTGCCGGCGGCGGCGACGAGACGCGGCATCCGGAGTTCGAGATCGCCCGCTGGGCAGCCGGCAACCTCACACCAGACGAGCGGGCGTCCGCGACGGTCTACACCTCGGGGGAGCACTGCCCGATGTGCTCGGCCGCGCACGCGTGGGTCGGCCTCGGGCGCATCGTGTACGCCGTCTCGAGTGCGCAGGTCAGCGGCTGGCGGGCGTCGTGGGGGCTCGCGGCCGGGCCGGTCGCGGCGCTGCCGATCACCGTCGTGGCGCCGGACATTCCCGTCGACGGGCCGGTGGCGCGGTACGAATCCGAGGTGCGGGAGCTGCTGCACCGTTCCGCCGTCCGCGCCTGACCGCTACAGTCTGATCAGCGCTCGCTACGGGCGCTCGGTCTCGTGACGATCACCGAGGGGTGTCACGCGACCGCGTCACGACTACGAGGGGGAGACCGCATGTCGTTCCAGGCATATCTCGACAACATCGAAGACAAGACCGGCAAGACGCCGCGCGAGTTCGTCGAACTCGCGACCGAACGCGGCTACGGACCCGGCACCAAGGCCGGCGAGATCCTCGATTGGTTGAAGACCGACTACGACCTCGGGCGCGGGCACGGCATGGCGCTCGTGCACGTGATCACGAAGGGTCCGACGATCAGCGAAAAGTTCGTCGGCGACGACGGGGTTCACCGCGACGAGTCCGTCACGCTCTGGCTCGACGGCAAGGCCACCAAGCCCCAGTAACGCGCCCAGCGCCGCGACCCGCCGTAGCGCCGCGACCCGCCTCAGTGCCGCGGCGAGAGCAGCGCCAGCTTGCCGCCCGGGTGACCACTCTGCAGAAACGTGAGCGCCTCGCGCGCATCCGGTAGCGGATACGTGCGCGCGATCGGCACGACGAGTTCGCCCTCTCCTGCGCGGCGCAGCAGGTCGGCCCGCACGCTGTCGCGGTACTCCATGCTCTGCGGCTGCCGCCCGTTGATGGCGACGAAACCGTTGCGCTCCGCACGGGGCCCGGCCGCGATGGTGACGATGCGCGACCGGTCGTCGACGAGCTCGAGCGACGCATCCACCGCTTCGTCGGTGCCGATCGCGTCGAGCGCGGCGGCGAACCCGTCCGGCGCGGCGTCTCTGGCCCGCTCGACCAGTCCGTCTCCGTACGTGATCGGGATGCCCCCGAATCGGCGGACCTCGTCGAAGCGCGCCTCGCTCGCGGTGCCGACGACCCGCACGCCGAGCGCTCGGGCCTGCTGCAGCACACTCACGCCGACAGCACCGGATGCGCCGTGCAGCAGCACCGTCTCACCCTCGGCCGCTCGGACGACGTGGAGCATCTGCGATGCCGTCGACCCCGCCAGCAGCAGGTTCGCCGCCTCGGGGAAGCCCAGCCCGTCGGGCTTGGCCAGCACATCGCCGGAGGGCACCGTGAGCTCGGTCGAATAGCCGCCGCTGATCCGGAACGCGACGACCGGGTCTCCGACGCGTCCGCCTCCGGTGGCGATCTCGGTGTCAGGTCCGATGGCCGAGATGATCCCCGCCACCTCGTACCCGATCGGCACCGGCAGCTCCAGCCCGGGGTTCGGCATCGACACGTGCTTGTAGTCCGCGGGGTTGACCCCGGACGCCCGCACCCGGATGCTGACCTCGCCCTGGCCGGGAGCCGGCACCTCGCGCTCGATGAACTCCCAGTCGTCGAAGCCGCCGAAGCGGGTGGCCACCCAGCCGTGCGCCGTGGTCATGACGACGACGCCCGTCGCGGGGTGCGCTTGCGGGGCGGCGGGGGAGACTGCGGCTTCGAGCGCAGCAGGAGAGCGGTCGTGCTGTCGTCGAGATCGACGAGCTCGTCGCGCGACTTGAGGAAGTCGCTGAACGACCGGAAGCCGAGCGACTTCTCGCTGAACGACGGATCCATGCGCTTGATCTGCGACTTCACCGACGAGCTGTGCAGCCACTCGGCGTCGTCCTTCTCGTGACCGAGCTGCATCGCACGCTCGAGCAGGCGGGTCGCGGCGGCCTGCCGGTCGGCGATCGACTCCTGCTCCTCCACCGGCTGCTCCTCGACGGCGGCGGGGGCCGTCTTCGGGGCGCGGGTCGACTTCTTGCGAGGCGTTTTGGCCGGCGCGGCGGTCTCCGCAGAGTCGCTGCCCTCCGCGCCGGAGGCGGCGCCCCCGGCGGTGCCCTCGGCCACCGGTGCCACGTCGCCGGCGGCGACGAGCGACTCCTCGACCTCGTCGAGCGTCTGGTCGGTTCCCGCATCGATCGGGGCGACACCGGGCAGGTCGTCGTAGATCACGAACTCGTCGCACGCGGCGGCCAGCGCCTTGCTGGTCGAGCCGGCCATCCCGATGCCGACCACGTAGCGGCCGAGCCGCTTGCAGCGCTGGGCGAGCGCGATGTAGTCGGAGTCGCCGGCCACGATCACCACGTGGGTGAGGTCGGGCAGGCGGAAGAGGTCTTCGACCGCGTCGACGGCCAGGCGGATGTCCGCACCGTTCTTCGCGTACGCGGCCGCCGGGAACAGCTGGACGAGGTCGACCGCGCGGGCGACCAGCTGCCCGCGGTAGTCGGCGTTCACCGCGGCCGACCAGTCGGCGTAGGCGCGGTCGAGCACGAGGGTGCCGAACGACGAGGCGAAGTCGATCACCGCCCCGAGGTCCACGGTCGCCTTCTGGAGGCGCTGGGCGATCTTGGGATCCGTGGCCATGCCGTCTGCGCCCGCCTTGGCGCGATCGCGCTGGAACTGGCTGCGCCCGTTCACCTGGTCGTAGCGCGAGATCACGATGTTGTCGAAATCGATGTAGACGGCGACGCGGCCGTCACCTGGTTGACTCATGACCTCAGTCTGGTCGATGTGCGCGGCCGGCGCACACCGACGGCTAGCGGACGTACCCGTCGGCCACCGTCAGCGCGTCGTCGATCGCCGCCAGCCCGCGGCGCAGTTCGGCCTCCTCGATCACCAGCGGCGGCGCGATGTGCATCCGGTTGAAGTGCGTGAACGGCCAGACGCCCGCCGCCTTGCACGCGGCGGCCACGGCGCCCATCGGCGCGGCGTCCGCTCCCGTGGCATTGAACGGCACGAACGGCTCCCGGGTCTCCCGGTCGCGCACCAGCTCCAGCGCCCAGAACAGCCCACGCCCGCGCACCTCGCCGAGCGAGGGGTGCGTGTCGAGCCACGACGTGATCTCCGGCTCGATCACCCGGGACCCGAGGTCGCGGACGCGCTCCAGGATGCCGTCGCGCTCGAACACCTCGAACGTCGCGACACCGGCGGCGCAGGCCAGCGGATGCCCGGAGTAGGTGAGGCCGCCCTGGAACGGCACGTCGTCGAAGAAGTCGGCGATCCGGTCGGAGATCACGACGCCGCCGAGCGGCACGTATCCGGAATTGACCCCCTTGGCGAAGGTGATCAGGTCGGGCACGACATCGAAGGCGTCGACGGCGAACCACTCGCCGATGCGGCCGAAGCCGACCATGACCTCATCGGCGATGTAGACGATGCCGTAGCGGTCGCACAGCTCGCGCACCCCGGCCAGGTAGCCGGGCGGAGGGACCAGCACGCCGTTCGTGCCGACCACCGTCTCGATGATGATCGCGGCGACAGTCGCAGCGCCTTCGAGCACGATGACGTTCTCCAGGTGCTCGAGGGCACGCTGCGTCTCCTCCTGCGGCGTCGTCGAGTGGAACGCCGACCGGTACAGGTAGGGGCCGAAGAAGTGCGCGACCGACCCGTCGCTCGGCTCGTTCGCCCACCGACGCGGGTCACCGGTGAGCGAGATCGCGGTGGACGTGCCGCCGTGGTACGAGCGGTACATCGAGAGCACCTTGCGGCGTCCGGTGACGCGGCGCGCCATCCGCACCGCGTACTCGTTGGCGTCGGCGCCGCCGTTGGTGAAGAACACCCGGTTGAGCGTTCCGGGCGCGACCCGGGCGATGCGGCGCGCGAGCTCGCCGCGCACGTCGTTCGCCATCGACGGCTGGATGGTCGCCAGCCGGCCCGCCTGCTCCTGGATGGCGCGCACGAGATCCGGATGCTGGTGGCCGAGGTTGAGGTTCACCAGCTGCGAGCTGAAGTCGAGGTACGCGTTGCCGCGATAGTCCCAGAACGTCGAGCCGGCGCCGGCGGCGATGGGCAACGGGTCGATCTGGGCCTGCGCGCTCCAGGAGTGGAACACGTGGCTGCGGTCGTCGCTGCGCACCTGCGTCTCGGCATCGCGGTCGCCGAACGGGTGCGAGGCGCCGTTCCGATCGGTGAAGCCGTCGCGGGCCGGAGCGGCCGGAGCGGACGGAGCGGACGGGGCGGACGACGTGCTGGTGTCGATGGTGTCGGTCATGGCAGGCCTCTCACTGGGCGGGATCAGGAGTTTCCGGGGAACGCGAGTTCGATCTTCGAGTGCAGCGGGTCGGGCCAGCGCGAGGTGACGACCTTGCTGCGCGTGTAGAAGTGGAACGACTCCGGCCCGTAGATGTGCGCGTCGCCGAAGAGCGAGTTCTTCCAGCCGCCGAAGGAGAAGGCGCCGATCGGAACGGGGATCGGCACGTTGATGCCGACCATGCCCACCTCGATGTCGAACTCGAACTGGCGGGCGGCGCCGCCGTCGCGGGTGAACAGCGCGACGCCGTTGCCGTACTGGTTCGCGTTGACCAGGGCAACTGCCTCCTCGAAGGTGTCGACCCGGACGACCGACAGCACGGGGCCGAAGATCTCGTCGGTGTACACCTTCATCCCGGTGGTGACGTCGTCGATGAGACTCACGCCCACGAAGAAGCCGTCGGAGTCGAACTGCTTCGCGGTGCCGTCGACGACGACCGTTGCGCCCTCGGCACCGGCGCCCGTGACGTATGACGCCACCTTGTCGCGGTGCTCGCGGGTGATCAGCGGACCCATCTCGCTCGCCGCGTCGGTGCCGTCGCCGATCACGAGGGAGTCGAGGCGGCGTTCGATCGCGGGGACGAGCCGGTCGCCGACGTCGCCGACGGCGACGAGCACGCTCACCGCCATGCACCGCTCGCCGGCGGACCCGTAGGCAGCGGAGACGGCGGCGTCTGCAGCGGCCTCGATGTCGGCGTCTTCGAGCACGACCATGTGGTTCTTGGCGCCGCCGAGCGCCTGGACGCGCTTGCCGTTGGCGCTCGCGCGCTGGTAGATGGCACGCGCGATCGGAGTGGAGCCGACGAAGCTGACGGCGTCGACATCCGGGCTGTCGAGGAGGGTGTCGACGGCGACCTTGTCACCGTGCACCACGTTGAGCACGCCGGCAGGGAGTCCCGCCTCGCGGAACAGCTCGGCGAGGTAGACCGACGCGCTCGGGTCCTTCTCGCTCGGCTTGAGCACGACGGTGTTGCCGCACGCGATCGCGCTGGCGACCATCCAGAGGGGCACCATCACGGGGAAGTTGAACGGCGTGATGCAGGCGACGACGCCGACCGGCTGCTTGACGCTGTGCACGTCGACGCCCGAGGAGACCTGCTGGCTGTACTCGCCTTTGAGCTGGTTGATGAGCCCGGAGGCGAACTCGACGTTCTCGAGGCCGCGACCGATCTCGCCGGCCGCGTCGGAGAGCACCTTGCCGTGCTCACCGGTGACGATCGCGGCGAGTTCGCCCGACCGCTCGGCGAGCAGGTGACGGAGGCGGAACATCACGTCTGCGCGCTTCGTGAGGCTGGTGGCGCGCCATCCGGGGAGGGCGGCGCGGGCGGCCGCGATGGCCTGCTCGACGTCGGCGGCGCTGCCGAGCACGACGTCGTGGCGACGCTCGCCCGTCGCTGGGTTGAAGACGGGTCCGGTGCGGACGGGGTCGCCGGTCGCCTGACCGTCGATGTAATGGCGGATGAGGGCCACGCGGCTTCTCCTCGGTGCTTGTCGGACGGATTGCCCGGATGGAACTGTAGGCTTACATGCCAATGATCACAGAGAGCGAGGCGAGTGGTCGATGCCAGAACGTCGCACGTTGGAGCCCGACAGAACAGATCGTCCGGACGAGGCGGCGACGGTGCTCCTCCCCACCGTGCGGGAGATCCTGCGGTACGACGACGTCGCGCGTGCGCTGCCGGAGGTGCTGTCGGGCGATGCCGCCCTCGATCGGCCGGTTCGCTGGGTGCACGTGTCGGAGAGTGCGCAGTCGGCACGCCTGATCAGCGGAGGTGAGCTGCTGCTCTCGACGGGTGTTGGGTGGCCTTCCGACGAGCGAGAGCTCGCCGCGCTCGCCGACCAGCTGATCCGCGACGGCGTCGCGGGCCTCGTGCTCGAGCTGAGTGACCGGATGCCCACAGCGCCGCCCGCGCTGGTCGCCGCGTTCCAGGCAGCCGGTCTCCCGTTCGTCGTGCTGCACCGCGAGGTCCGCTTCATCGCCATCACCGAGGCCGTGCACTCCCGCATCATCGACGACCAGATGGTGGCGCTGCGCGCCCGGGACGAGATCCACGCCCTGTTCACCGAGTTGAGCCTGCGCGGGAGCCCTGCGGACTTCATCGTCTCGCAGGCCGGCCGGGCGCTGGCAGCGCCCGTCGTGCTGGAGGACGTCAACCATCAGGTGATCGCCGCGGAGACGCTCGGCGCCGCCGACGACGCTCTCGACGATTGGGAGCACCGCTCACGGGCCGCCCACCGCGGCGACGGCGACGGCTGGCTGATCACCCCGGTCGAGGCCAGGGGGACGCGATGGGGTCACCTGATCGCGCTGCCGGGGGAGCCGCATCCCGCCGGCCGGTCGAACGTGCTGGAGCAGGCGGCGGTGGCGCTGGCGCTCAGCCGGCTCGCCGACCGCGACGACGACGAGTGGACCCGCCAGAGTCACGATCGGCTGCTCGGTGCGTTGCTCGGGCGCCGCTTCGCCAGCGAGAGCGGGCTCGTCGCCCGCGTCGAGGCGGCCGGATTCGCGGTGACGGGGCGCACGCTGATCGGTGCGGCGGTGACGGTTCGAACGGCCGGCGCGGATGCCGCACGTGTCGTCGCGGCCGCGCTGACGGCGGCCAGGGAGGTCGGAGCCGATGCGCTCGCCGCCGCCCACCCGTCCCAGAACCGGGGAACGGTCGTGCTGGCGCTCTCGGTGCGCCGCGGGCGCCCGATCACCGACGCCGTGTTCGGGGACATCGCCCGGGCGGTCGCACGAGAGCTGCGGTCGCCGGAGAACTCGGTGCAGCTCGCCGTGGGATCCGAGGCTCCGGGCATCCCGGGACTGCTGGCCTCGATCGAGGAGGCGACCGAGCTGCTCGGCCGCGCGGACTCCGGGCGCGGGCGAACAGCCGTGGTGCACCGGGTCGAGCGCCGGCCGCTGCTGCGGCTCGTGAACGCGATGGGAAGCGATCCGCGCATGCAGGAGCACAGCGAGCAGATGCTGCGCCCGTTGATCGAGTACGACCTGGCCAACGGCGGCGACCTGCTGGAGGTGCTGCGCGCGTATCTGACGCACCCGGGCAATCGCACGCGGGCGGCGGGGGCGAGCCACCTCTCCCGCTCGGTGTTCTACCAGCGGATCGCGCTGATCGAGGACCTGCTCGGGATGGACCTCGACGACGGCGAGACCCTGAGCGCCCTGCATGCCGCACTGCTCGCGCGGCGTGCGGACGGGTACCCGCGCTAGCTACGTCAGGTAGACCTTGCGCAGCGTCTCGGTCACGGTCCAGGTGGTGCGGTCTCCCTCGGTGAGCCGCACGATGTCACCCGGTCCGATCGCCAGCACCACTCCGGATGCCTCGAAAGCGATCGTCGCCCGCCCGGCGACGACGACGAACAGCTCGTCCGCCTCGACGTCGGTCATGGCTCCGGTTGTCATCTCCCAGACGCCGATCTCGAGACCGCCGAACGTTCCGAGTTCGACGAGCCCGGTCGCCGGCTCTCCCGAGACCCGTTGGTCGTCCTGAACGATCTCGTGAGCCAGCGGAAGGGCGGCCGCGCCGATCAGGGCTGTGGTCTCGAAGGCGTCCATCCCGGTCATGCGCTCGCCAGGGTCTTGGCCATCTCTTCGGTGTTCGCGCCACCGCGCCGCAGCACGAGGGCGACCACCGCGAGGGCAACGAGCGTCAGCACGAACATCACGGCGGAGACCGCAGCGATCTCCGGGCGCAGTCCCACCCGCAGCGAGCTGAAGATGTACACCGGCCAGGGTGTCGAGCCGGGCACCTGCACGAAGCTGGAGACGATCGTGTTGTCCAGGCTGAGGGTGAACGACATCAGCGCGCCCGCCCAGATGGCCGGGCTCGCGACGGGCAGGGTGATCTGCCAGAACCGCTTGAGCGGCGGCGCGTACAGGTCGGCGGCCGCCTCCTCGAGCGACTCGTCCATGCCCTGCATCCGTGCCCGCACGATGAACGTGACGACGGCGACCGACAGCACGGCGTGCGAGACGACCAGCCGCACGAGACCGTCGCTGAACATCCCGATCCCGAAGTCGGTGCCGAGGCTGACGAACCAGGGGAGCATCGACACCGCGTCGACGATCTCGGGGGTGAACAGGGTGATCGAGAGCAGCAGCGTCGCCCACAGCACCCAGGAGGTGCGCGCCTTCGACCGGGCGAGGGCGAGACCGCCGAGCGTGCCGAGGATCGTCGACAGCACGGCGGCGCCCAGGGCGGCCTCGAGCGAGGTGACCACCGACCCGCGGATGACCGGGTTCGCCCAGGCGTTCGCGTAGGCGGTGACGCCGAAGCCCTGCCAGGTCGCGAGCAGCCGCCCGGTGTTGAACGAGTAGACGAGCATCACGACGATCGGAAGGAACAGGAACGCGAACACCAGCACGCCCCAGACGGTGAGTCCGATGTGCACGCCATCGCGGCGCCGGGCCCGCTTCGTGCTCATCGCGCGTCTCCCGTCGCGACTGCCGTCAGGTCGACACTGCGCGACCTTCGGAGCGCCCAGCGGGCGATCAGCAGCACGGCCCCGACGATGACGACGGCGGCCGCGATGAAGAGCATCAGCAGCACCGCCATCGCCGAGCCGAGCGCCCAGTTCTGCGCGGTGTTGAACTGGCTGGCGACGAGCTGGCCGACCATGTTGCCCTGAGCGCCGCCGAGGACCGAGGCGGTCACGTAGTCGCCCATCAGCGGGATGAACACCAGCAGGCAGCCGCTGGCGATGCCCGGCGCCGCCAGGGGGAGGGTGATCTGCAGGAACGTGCGCACCCGGTTCGCGCCCAGATCGGCGCTCGCCTCGCGCAGCGGCTGACCGGCGCGATCCATCGCGACGTACAGCGGCAGGATCATCAGCGGCAGATAGTTGTACACGACGCCCAGCTGCACCGCCGCCTGGGTGTACAGGATGTCGAGCTTGCCGTGCAGGAGTCCCATGCTCTGCAAGGCGTTCGAGAGGAAACCCTGCGGGGAGAGCACGATCTGCCAGCCGAGGGTGCGCACCAGGAAGTTCGTCCAGAACGGCACGAGCACGAGGGCCAGTGCGAGCGCCCGGTACTGCGGCTTGAGCTTGACCGCGAGCCAGTAGGCGAACGGCACAGCGATGACCAGGCAGATCGCGGTGCCGAGCAGCCCGATCTTCAGAGTGTTGAGGAACGTGCCGAGGAACGTCGCATCCAGCGCTTCGCCGTAGCGGTCGAAGGAGAGCCTGTCGTTGGCGTGCGCGGAGAACAGATCGGGCTTGTAGCCGAAGCTGTACCAGAGCACCAGCGCCAGCGGGATGATGAAGAAGAACAGCACGAAAGCCCAGGTCGGGAAGCCGGCGATGGTGGTGCCGGAGACCCGGAGCCGCCGGCGTTTCCGGGGCGGTACGGGCGGTACGCCGGTCGCCGGTGCGAAACGCTCCGTTCCGAGCGGGGTGTCGGTGAGAGCGGTGGTCATCACGAACCTGCCTTCGCCATCATGCGGTTGACGATCGAGACGAGGCGCTCCGCCGCGTCGTTGAGCTCGGCCGGGGTGAGCCGTGAGATGACCTCGGCGGAGGGGAAGACCAGCTCGGGGAGGTCGAAGCCCTCCTCCTTCGCTCGTTCCTCCAGGCCCTTCACGCCGGTCGAGTAGCCGATGTAGTCGACCTCGCGGTACGACGCGTCCGGCTCGAGCATCGCGTCGATGAACGCGTAGGCCGCATCCGGATGCTGGGCGCCCGTCGCGATCGCCCAGGTGTCCATCCAGAGGTTGGCCGTCGGTGTCGGGTACACGAACTTCCAGTTCTTCGGGATCGTGTCGGTCGCGAGCATCCCCTGGCGAGCGTCGCCGTTGAAGGCCTGGATGAGGGAGAAGGTGCCCTCGGGGATGCCGCTGGTGACGGCGGTCGAGTTGAACGCCTTCACGTGCGGGGCGAGCGTGTTCACCAGGTAGGTCTCGCAGGCGTCGAGGTCGGCCTTCTTCGTGGTGTTCGGGTCGATGCCATGGGCGCCGAAGTACATGCTGGTGACCTCCCACGGGTCCTCCAGCACGGCCACGTTCTTGCTGGCCTCGTGCTGTGCGGCGTCGAGGAAGTCGGCCCAGGAGCTCATCGGCCGGGTGATGACGTCGGTGTCGTAGGCGAAGCCGGTCGTGCCCCAGTCTTTGCAGACCGTGTAGCGGTTGCCGGGGTCCCACGACTGATTCGTGTAGAGCGGGTCGAGGTTGCCGATGTTCTTCAGCCGGGAGTGATCGAGCTTCTGCAGCAGCCCGTTGGCGACCATCATCGGCACGTAGTTGCCGGTCGGCACGACGATGTCGTAGCCGCTGGTCCCTCGCGTGGCGCCCAGCTTGGCGATCATCTCCTCATTGGAGCCGTAGCTGTCGAGCTGCACCGTCACGCCGCTCTTCTTCTGGAAGGCGTTGATGTTCGCCGGGTCGTCGTAGTCGCCCCAGCTGTAGACGTTCAGCTGGCTCTCGAGCGTGCCGTCCACTCGCGCGGAGGCGCCGAACGCGGTCTGCCTGCTGCAGGCGGTCAGCACGAGTCCGGCGCCGGCGACGGCGAAACCGCTGAGCAGGGCCCTGCGGGTGAGACGGGAGGAGCCGACCTCGGGGATGAGCGCGACGACGTCGGCGGCGCGGCGGGAGCCCCGCATCTCAGGCGGCCTCGTCGTCGCGGGCGGCGTCGCGTGGCTCGTCGGCGGGGAAGACGTGGAGGTCGGCGTCGCTCCAGCCGCACCAGACGGTGTCGCCCGTGCTGAGCTGCTCGGCCTGGGCCGGTGGGCGGCGCGAGAGCAGTTCCTGTCCGCTCGCGGTCACGACGACGTATTGGATCACGTCGCCGAGGAACGAGATGCCTGCGAGCGTGCCGCGCACGGCGGTGGTGCCCGGCCGCGTGGCGCTCACGGAGACGGCCTCGGCGCGGACGGCGACCCGCACCCGGCTGCCGGGGGCGCCCGGCGCGTCGGGCACGCCCGCCGACCGGACGGCGCCGTCGGCTCCGAGCAGCGCGCCGTCGGGCTGCACCGTCGCGTCGATGAAGTTCTGCTTTCCGATGAATCCCGCGACGAAAGCGTTCGCGGGCGACGCGTACACGGCCTCGGTCGTGCCGACCTGCTGGATCGTGCCGCCCTGCATCACCACGATGCGGTCGCTCATCGACAGCGCCTCCTGCTGGTCGTGCGTGACGAACACAAATGTGATGCCGAGCTGGCGCTGCAGCAGCTTCAGCTCGATCTGCATCTCCTCGCGCAGCTTGCGATCGAGGGCCGACATCGGCTCGTCGAGCAGCAGCACCTTCGGGCGGTTCACCAGCGCCCTGGCCAGGGCGACGCGCTGCTGCTGGCCGCCCGAGAGCTTCTGCGGGCTCCGGTCGGCGAAGCCGCCCATCCGGGCCATGTCGAGCGCGTCGCGCACCCGCGTCGCGACCTCCGAGCGCGGAACCCGCTTCTGCCGCAGCCCGTAGGCGACGTTCTCGGCGACCGTCATGTGCGGGAACAGCGCGTACGACTGGAACACGGTGTTGACCGGGCGCTTGTACGGCGGAATGTCGAGGACGCTGGTGCCGCCGACCTCGATGTCGCCCTCATCCGGATGCTCGAACCCGGCGATCATCCGCAGCAGCGTGGTCTTGCCGCAGCCCGACGGGCCGAGCAGCGACAGGAACTCGCCCGACTGCACGTCCAGGTCGACCCCGGCCACCGCCGTCGCATCGCCGAAGCGCTTGGTGATGCCCCGCAGCCGCACCGAGCCGTCGGCATCGGGGGCGGTCGGGGCAGAGTTCTTCTGGGTGAGCGTCATGCGGGGTCTCCTTGCGGGCGGCTGGTCAGGAGTCGAAGCCGAGTCCGACGGCGTCGAGGGTCTTGAGGAACAGATTGCGGGTGCCCGCGTTGTGGTCGGCCCGGTCGAGGGACCAGCGGGTGAGGTTGATCCCGATCGCCGCCGCCGGCTCGGGCGGGAACGGCAGGGGGCGGCTCTTCACCATCGCGAGCTCGGTGCGCTCGGTGCTGCGGCCGGCGAGCAGGTCGAGCATCACCTTGGCTCCGAAGTGCGTCGCCGCGACACCGAGTCCGGTGTAGCCGGTGGCGTACGCGACGCGGCCGCCCCTGGCGGAGCCGAAGAACGCGCAGAACCGGCTGCAGGTGTCGATCGCGCCCGCCCACTTGTTGGTGAACCGGATGCCCTCCAACTGCGGGAACGTCGTGAGGAAGTGCTCGGCCAGCCGCTCGAAGGTGACCGGCCGGTTCTCGTACTCCTCGCGCACCCGGCCGCCGAAGTGGTAGATCGCGTCGTAGCCGCCGAACAGGATGCGGTTGTCGGCCGACAGGCGGTAGTAGTGGAACTGGTTGGCCGAGTCGCCGAGGCCCTGGCGGCCGGACCAGCCGATGGACGCGAGCTGCGCATCCGTCAGCGGCTCGGTCATGAGCACGTAGTCGTAGACGGGCACGGTGGCCAGCCGGTTGCGCTTGAGCAGGGACGGGAACACGTTGGTGGCGAGGGCGGTGCGCTGGGCGGCGACGGTCGCCAGCGGGGTGCGGAGCGCGGTGCCGTCGCCGATCGACTCGACCGGGGTGTGCTCGAAGATCTCGACACCGGCGGCGACGCAGGCGCGGGCGAGAGCTCGGGCGAGCTTGGCCGGATGCACGAGCGCGGAGTCGCGCGTTCGGAGCAGCCCCGCGAGATAGCTGGGGGAGTCGACCTGGGCCCGCACGGCCTCGGTGTCGAGGAAGACGGCGTCGTCGCCGTTCGCCGCCTCGCGGAGCCAGTCGACCTGGTAGGGCTCGGTGGCGATGTCGATCGCTCCGTTGCGCTCGAAGTCGGCATCGAGCGCCAGCTCGGAGACGGTGCGCTCGATCTCGTCGAGGTTCTCCATGCCGAGGCGCTGCAGCTGGTCGAACTCCTGAGGGAACCGGCTGAGCCCGTTGTCGTCGCCGTGCGTGAGGCTGGCCTCGCAGAATCCTCCGTTGCGGCCGGAGGCGGCCCAGCCGATCCGCCGGCCCTCGAGCAGCACGACGCGCGCGGTGGGATCCTCCCGCTTGGCGAGCAGCGCGGTCCACAGCCCCGAGTAGCCGCCGCCGACCACCACCAGATCGCAGGCGAGGTCGGCCGTCAGCCGCGGGTACGCGTCGCCGGGCGCGTCCTCGATCCAGAACGTCGCCTGACGCGTGCCGTCGAGCGCATGCCGCACGGCCGATGCGTCCGGACGCATCCTCTCGAAAACGGTGTCACCCACGGATCGGTACCCGCCCCTCTGTCGGTTTGTGACATTCTCGCAAGCCTCACCGAACCGTCCCGACGGATTCCGTCGCGAAATCGTGACCATTCCATTCATTCCGTCCGAGGGGTGCGCTCCCTAGACTCTGCAGTGCTGCACACTTCGCACTTCTTCGTGCACCAGCTCGAGTTCGGGGGAAGCCATGAGACATCGGGTCTCCATCATCATTCGGAGCGTGGCGGGGGCCGCGGTGATCGTCGCCGGCCTGTCGCTGGCCGGATGCGCCGGGTCGCCGGCCGCATCGCCGTCGCCGGCGCCGACCGTGACGGTCACGGCCACCGCGACCGCGACGGTCACGGCGACCCCGGCTCCGGTCGCCGCCTCACCGGACGACGCCATGACGCCGCTAGCGGCGTGGACCGCCTGCGCGGTGCTGGGCGCTCATGAGTATCTCGCGCAGGCTCCGAGCACGGAGCTCCGGCCGTACAACGCCGCGCAGCCTCCGACGAAGAACCCCGACGGGTCCTACCAGGCGATCGTCGGCATGACTCTTCCGCCCGGCACGCACGAGGGCGTGGGCAACGTCATCGCCGTCTGCACGATCGGCGGGACGCTCGGCACGCCGACGCTCATCGACTTCACGCTGAAGGACATCTAGCCGTTCGACCGGCCGGCGGGCGCGTGCCGCTCGAGGAACGTATAGACCTCGGTGGCGTCGACGCCCGGGAAGGTCCCCGTCGGCAGGGCCGCCAGCAGACTCGTCGGGGTGCGTGCGCTCGGCCATGACTGGCCCTCCCAGGTACTCGCGAGCGCGGCGGGTGCGCGGCGGCAGCACGCCTCATCCGGACAGGTCGAGATGGCACGGTGCGCGGTCTCGCGGCCGCGGAACCATTTGACGTCGGCAAACGGGACTCCGACGCTCACCGAGTAGTCGCCTTCCTTGGCCTTCTCGATGCGTGAGGTGCACCAGTACGTCCCCCGGGGCGTGTCGGTGTACTGGTAGTACGGGCTGAACCGATCCGCGACGTCGAAGACCGTTCGCGCGGTCCAGCTGCGGCACACCGGTGTCCCCTCGATCGCGCCCAGCGCATCCGACGGGAAGGCGACCGCGTCGTTCTCGTACGCCTTGATGATCGTGCCCGACTCGTGCACCTTCATGAAGTGCACCGGGATGCCCAGCCGGGCGGTCGCGAGGTTGGTGAACCGGTGCGCCGCCGTCTCGTACGACACGGCGAAGGCGTCGCGGAGGTCCTCCATCGAGATGCGGCGGAAGTTCTTGGCCTCGGCGAGCAGGGCGACGGCGTCGCGCTCGGGCAGCAGCAGGGCCGCCGTGAGGTAGTTGGTCTCGACGCGCTGCCGCAGAAAATCGGCGTAGTTTCCCGGCTCGTCGTGGCCGAGCAGATGTGACGCGAAGGCCTGCAGGATCGGCGACCGCGAGTCCCGCGAGGCCGACTGCTCGGTGGGCAGGTAGATGCGGCCGTTGCGCTTGTCGGTCACCGAACGGGTCGAGTGCGGCAGGTCGCCGACGTAGTGCAGCGAGTAGCCGAGGTGGTCGGCCATGTCGGAGACGGTCTGCTGCGAGACGGGGCCGCCGGCGTGCCCGACCGAGGTGAGCAGCGACGCCGCGATCTCCTCCAGCTCGGCGAAGTAGTTGTCGCGGGCGCGCATCGTCGCGCGCAGCTCGGCGTTCGCCCGCCTGGCCTCCTCGGGGGTCGCCGCGCGCTCGCGGTGCAGGCGCTCCACCTCCTGGTGCAGCGCCAGGATGGCGCGGAGTCCGGCGTCCGCCTGGGCTTTCGACACGCGCACGGGCTCGATGCCGAGGGCCGCGAACACCGGCCCGCGCTGAGCCCGCTCGACCGCGATCTCGAGGGCGGCGCGCTCATCCGGAGGCGTCGGATCGAGCAGGTCGTCGACCGTCACTCCGAGCGCAGCGGCGATCGCGCGCAGGAGGGCGAGCCTCGGCTCGCGGTTGCCGTTCTCGATCGTGGACACCTGCGACGGCGCACGATCGATCGCCTGCGCCAGTGCCTCCAGCGTCAGGCCGCGCTGCACGCGATAGGCGCGGATGCGACGGCCCAGCGTGAGGGCGTCCACATTCACGTCGTCGTCGACGGTGTCGGTCATGCAGCACATCGTGACACCCCCGCGAAGTTCTGGCAAACAGAAGAACGCGGATTCTTCTGCCGGGCTTTCTTGGCCGGGACGTGTGCAGCCCGCCCAGGATCGAAGTCACCCAGCCGATTCGATCGACCACATCACACGACCACGGAGGTCAGGATGAGCACTCAAAACACCCGCCCCGGCGACACCGTTCAGACGGCGGCCGAGCTCCAGCTCGAATGGGATGCGGACCCGCGTTGGTCGGGCATCCGCCGCGACTACACCGCCGCCGACGTCATCGCCCTGCGCGGTCCCGTTCGTGAGGAGCGCACGCTCGCCCGCCGGGGTGCCGAGCGGCTCTGGGACGCCATCCGGAGCAGTGACGACACGGCGTGGATCGCGGCGCTGGGTGCGCTCACCGGCAACCAGGCCGTTCAGCAGGTGCGCGCCGGGCTGCAGGCGATCTACCTCTCGGGCTGGCAGGTCGCCGCCGACGCGAACCTGTCGGGGCAGACCTACCCGGACCAGAGCCTGTACCCCGTGAACTCGGTGCCGGCGGTCGTGCGCCGCATCAACAACGCGCTGCTGCGCGCCGGCCAGATCGAAGGCACCGACGGGCCGGTCGCCGACTGGATGGCACCGATCGTCGCCGACGCCGAGGCCGGTTTCGGCGGCCCGCTCAACGCCTACGAGCTCATGCACTCGATGATCGAGGCGGGCGCGGCCGGCGTGCACTGGGAGGACCAGCTCGCCAGCGAGAAGAAGTGCGGGCACATGGGCGGCAAGGTGCTGGTGCCGACCGGCCAGCACATCCGCACGCTGAACGCGGCCAGGCTGGCGGCCGACGTCGCGGGCGTTCCGACGATCGTGATCGCACGCACGGATGCGCTGGCCGCCACGCTGCTCACCAGCGACCACGACGAACGCGACCGTCCGTTCCTGAACGGCGAACGCACGGCGGACGGCTTCTACGAGGTGCGCAACGGGATCGATCCGGTGATCGCCCGCGGCCTCGCCTACGCGCCGTACGCCGACCTGCTCTGGGTGGAGAGCGCCGAGCCCGACCTGGAGCTCGCCCGCGCCTTCGCCGAGCGCATCCATCGCGACTTCCCCGGCAAGAAGCTCGCGTACAACTGCTCGCCGTCGTTCAACTGGAAGTCGCACCTCGACGACGACCGGATCGCGCGATTCCAGCGGGAGCTCGCCGGCTACGGCTACGCCTTCCAATTCATCACCCTTGCGGGCTTCCACGCCCTCAACCACTCGATGTTCACGCTCGCCCAGGACTACGCCGCTCGCCAGATGAGCGCCTACGTCGACCTGCAGGAGGCGGAATTCGCCTCGGAGCGCGACGGCTACACCGCCACCCGCCACCAGCGGGAGGTCGGCACGGGCTATTTCGACCGCATCGCGACAGCGCTCAACCCCGACAGCGAAACGCTCGCCCTGGTCGGCTCCACCGAGGAGCACCAGTTCTGATCGTCCGGCACGACCTGCACCACCGACACGAGAGAAGAAGACCATGATCGAGATCACCGGCAGCACCGGCGAACGCTTCGATGAGATCCTGACCCCCGACGCCATCGCCTTCATCGACCACCTGCACCAGGCCTTCGCCGGCCGCCGGCAGGAGCTCCTGCTCGAGCGGCTGCGCAAGCGCACCGACGCAGCGAACGGCCGCGATCCGAAATTCCTCACGACGACGGCCGCCATCCGGGAGGACCCGACGTGGAGGGTCGCGGGCGCGGGTCCGGGGCTCGCGGACCGCCGGGTCGAGATCACCGGACCGACCGACCCCAAGATGGCGATCAACGCCCTCAATTCCGGCGCCCGGGTGTGGCTGGCCGACCTGGAGGACGCCACCAGCCCCACCTGGGGCAACGTGATCGGCGGCCAGCTCTCGCTGCACGACGCGGTGCGCTCGAACATCCGGTTCACGAGCCAGGAGGGCAAGGAGTACCGCGTCACGACGCCGCCGGAGCTCACTCCGACCATCGTGATGCGCCCCCGCGGCTGGCACCTCGTGGAGAAGCACCTGAGCTTCACCGACCGCGCGGGGCGCACGTCGCCGGCGAGCGCGTCGCTCGTCGACTTCGGACTGTACTTCTGGCACAACGCCCACGAGCTGGTCGCCGCCGGGCGCGGGCCGTACTTCTACCTGCCCAAGCTGGAGAGCCACGAGGAGGCGCGGCTCTGGAACGACATCTTCGTGTTCGCCCAGCAGCGCATCGGCATGGCCACCGGCACGATCCGCGCGACCGTGCTGATCGAGACGATCCAGGCGTCGTTCGAGATGGAGGAGATCCTCTACGAGCTGCGCGAGCACTGCGCCGGCCTGAACGCCGGGCGCTGGGACTACATCTTCTCGATCATCAAGACGTTCCTGGCGCGCGGCCGGCGCTTCGCATTCCCCGATCGAGACCGCATCACCATGACGGTCCCGTTCATGCGTGCGTATACCGAGCTGCTGGTCGCGACCTGTCACAAGCGGGGCGCCCACGCGATCGGCGGAATGAGCGCGTTAATCCCGAACCGTCGGGATGCCGTCGCCACCGAGCGCGCCCTGGCCCGTGTCGCCGATGACAAGCGGCGCGAGGCGCGGGACGGGTTCGACGGCACCTGGGTCGCGCATCCGGATCTGATTCCGACGGCGCTCGCCGAGTTCGACGCGGTGCTGGGGGAGCGGCCCAACCAGGTCGACCGGCTGCGCGACGACGTGAGCGTGACGGCGGGCGACCTGCTCGACGTCGCGACGGCCGGCGGCACGGTGACCCTCGACGGCGTGCGCGCCAATGTCTCCGTCGCGCTGCGCTACATCGAGGCGTGGCTGCGCGGGATCGGCGCGGTGGCGATCGACAACCTGATGGAGGACGCGGCGACCGCGGAGATCTCGCGCTCGCTGCTGCGCCAGTGGATCGAGAACCGCGTCGTCACCGATGAGGGCTGGCCGGTCGACCGCGAACTGGTGACGGGCATCCTCGACACGGAGCTGGCGGCCCTGCGGGAGACACCCGGCAGCCGGTTCGACGACGCCGCTGAGGTGCTGCGCGAGGTGTCGCTCGGCGAGGATTTCCCCACCTTCCTGACGATCGGTGCATATGCCAGGTACCTGGCCGACGATGACGCCGACGATGACGCCGACGATGAGATCGACGAGGCGCTCGCCGTGGCCGTCTGACCCGCCGCGACACGCAGTCAGCCGGCGGCGGGTGCTTCCAGGAACTCCACGAGCACCACGCCCTGGTTGTGCTGCGTGTCGCGCGCTCCGATCAGTACCGTGACCACGGGATGCTCGCGCCCGATCGCACGGAGCTGCTCGACGGCCGGGTTCTGCTCCAGCTCGGCCTCGTAGCGCGCGCGGAACTCCTCGAACCGGGGCGCCTCGTGGTTGAACCACTCCCGCAGTTCGGTGGACGGGGCGACCTCTTTGAGCCAGAGGTCGAGGTGCGCGCGCTCCTTCGAGACGCCACGTGGCCAGAGCCGGTCGACGAGCACCCGGTACCCGTCGTCCGGCGTCGGTTCGTCGTAGATGCGGGCGATCCGGAACATCAGCGCGGCTCCTCGGGAAAGTCGATCTCGGCCTCGGCGCCCTCCGCGAGCGGGAAGGTCGCCAGGAACGTGACCCCCTCCGGGCCGCCGTCGAAGCGGGCGACGCGCTCGCCCTCCGGTTCGAAGAACACGTCCCCGGGGCGCAGCACGCGCTCTTCGCCGCCCTCGAGCTGATAGACGGCCGAACCCCTCTCGATGCTGCCGACGACCGGGCCGTTGTGCACGTGCAGACCGGCGGCGACACCGGGCAGGATGCGGATGCGCCTGGTCTCGAGCCGGGCGACGGACACCGGATGCGCGAGTACGGCATCCTGTACGGTCACCCGGGTGACCGGCTCGGGACCGGGTGCGCTCGTCGTCACCGCCGCCCCCGCCGGGTCGGGGGTCACGGTCTTGGCGCCGACGACCTCGCCGAACAGCTTCTCGCCGGTCGGGGCGAAGCCCATGCGCAGGTAGAACTCCTCCGGACCGCCGTCGCCCTGCTCCCAGAGCACCGTGATGCGCTCCACCCCGCGTCGCCGTGCCTCGGCCTCGAGCGCGTCGACGGCGAAGCGTCCGACACCGCGCCGCTGGGCGCTCGCCGCGACGTTCAGCCGCCAGATGCCCGCGCGGAACTCCGGCACGTCGTTGCCGGGATCGAAGTTGCCCATGATGAACCCGACGACCTCGTCGCCGTCGAGCACGATCCGCGGCCACGCGGTGGGGGTGACATAGGCCTCGGCGAGGGAGGTGGCGACGGGGGCGACGAAGCGCTCCTGGCCGGGCGCGAGCTGCAGGCGCACGGCGGCGTCGACGGTATCGGGTGTGACCTCTGCGATCGTGAGCGGCGACATGGTGCGATCGTAGCGGCGGCCGCCGTCACACGGGAGGGAAGGGCGGCACAGCGCTGCCCTTGCCGCCGGTCAGCGGGCGAGCAGCGCGTCGATCTCCGTGGCGGTCGGAGCCGTCGCCGGCCCACGGCGGGTGACCGCGATCGCGGCGGCGGCGTTCGCGCGCCGCGCGGCCGCGGCGAGGTCGTCGCCCCGGGAGAGCGCCGCCGCCAGCACGCCGCCGTGCGTGTCACCGGCTCCGGTGCTGTCGACGGCGTCCACCGCGAAGCCGGGCACGTGCACAGGAGGTGCGCTCACCTGGTCGGTGATCCAGCATCCGTTCGCCGCGTCTCTCACGACGACCGCCCCCGTCGGCCGGATGCGCGCGCGAAGGGACGTCGCGGCGGCCGGCAGATTTCCCGTGCCGGTCAGGATGCGGGTCTCGCGCGCGTTGGCCGTGAGCAGATCGGTGCGTGCCAGCACCCGGTCGAGCAGGTCGCCGTCGAGCTCGTCGGCCAACGGCGACGGATCCACGATCACCCGCACGCCGGCGGGGAGTCCGTCGAGCCAGCCGGGTAGCGCGGCCGCGTTCGCCGGGTGCGCGAGGCTGTAGCCGGAGACGAAGACGAGGTCGTCCGGCGCGACCGGAACACGGTCGAGGTCGGCACGGGTGAGCCGGCCCTCGGCTCCGACCGACGTCACGAAGGTCCGCTCGGCGGTGCCGTCGACCAGCACGACCGAGAAGCCGCTGTCCACGTCGTCAAGTCCGGCGCTCACGATCTCCACTCCGCTCGACGCCAGCGCGGCCCGTACCACCGTGCCGAACGGCCCGGTGCCGTACTGCCCGGCGAAGACGACGGGCAGGCCGTCGCGTTCGGCGGCGAGCATCACGGTGAGACCGCCACCCGCTGTGACCAGCGTCGTGCCGGCGATCGTGTCCCCGCCGGGCTCGGGGAGGGCGTCGATGCCGAGCACGAGGTCGGCGACGACGTTGCCCGTGAACACGAGACGCGGCTGCTCAGTCATCGGACGCTCCCTGTGCGTCGCCGCCCCGCGACCGGATGCGCAGCAGACCGTCGACGAGCGCCGGCAGCGCGAGGTCGTTGACACGCTCGACCGTCGCGACCGCCGCCTCCGGCCACGCAGCCGCTCCGCGCGTCGCACCGAGCACCGCGCCGGCCATCGCGGCGATCGTGTCGGTGTCGCCGCCGAGCGACGCGGCGAGACACAGCGCCTCCCACGCGTCGTCGGCGACGGCGGCGATCGTCAGCGCGGCCACTACCGACTCCTGCGACGCCACCGACGTGCCGACCAGCTGCACGAGCGCCTCCGCCCGGCGGTCCTGCGCGAGCGCCGTCAGCATCGGGATGCTCCAGCGCAGCCGCGCGGCGATATCCGCCCCGGCGACCCAGTGGCCGTGGCGCGCGCCGAGTGCGGCCGCCGCGATGCCGAGCCGGACGGCCTCGTCGGTGTCGGCGCCGGCGACCCCGGCGCTCACGGCCGCCCCGACGGCCGAGGCGCCGGCGATCCCGAGCCCGGTGTTGTGCGTGGCCGCGCTCGTGCGCGCGACCGCGTCGACGAAGGCGTCGAGGTCATCCGCACCGATCGCGATGCCGAGCGGGGTGATGCGCATCGCCGCGCCGTTGGTCGTGCCGAACCGGCCGGCCTCGGCGGCGGGAACGCCCCTGGTCAGTCGATCGAGCGCGGCCTTCGTCGACGGCCCGAGCAGGTCCAGGGACCCCCGGGCGCGCATCCGGTTCTCCCACGCGAGCAGCGCCCGCGCGAACGTGTCCGCGTCCACGCGACCGTCGCCGTCGATCAGCAGTTCGGCCAGCAGCACCGCCTGCTCCGTGTCGTCGGTGACCGAGGCCGCCGGCATCCCGGCGGCGATCCGCTGGTGCGGACCGGCGTCGACGAACCCGGTGATCCGCCCGTAGTCCGCGGCGATCTCGTCGGCGGACATCGACTGGGTGGGCATCCCGAGCGCGTCGCCGATCGCGAGTCCCCGGAACGCCGCGAGGGCCCGATCGCGCTCGGCTACGGTCATCGGGACGATCCGACGGTCTCGGCCTCGACGATGAGTTCGCGGGAGTCGTGGGCGACCGGTCCGCCGTTCCAGTCGCCGTGGATGCGGCGGACCGCGAAGCCGGCGGCGCCCAGCGACGCGCGCAATTCGTCCTCGCTGCGGAAGCGCAGCGCGCCCCGGTCTTCCAGATGTTCTCCGGTCGCCCAGCGATAGTGGCCGGTCAGCGACACCACGCCGTCGGCGACCTCGGTGACCTCGTTCCAGGCGGTGAGCGGACCGTCGGCCGTGCTCAGCTCCGTGCGCGAATCCTCCGGCGTCCACTCGAGCCACGCCGCAGCGAGCGGGTTGCGACTCTCGAACACGAGCAGGCCGCCCGGACGCAGCGCGGCCCGCAGGTCGTCGAGGGTCGCGGACCATTCGGCGTCGGCCACGAACACCTGCGCCACGTGCCCGGTCATGATCGCGAGATCGGCCTCCCCATTCGGCAGGTCGGCGGAGGTGCCCTGGATCCACTCGACGAGGCCACCGCCCTCCCGCGCGCGTGCGATGTCGAGCATCGCCCCCGCGGGGTCGACGCCGATCGTCCGATGGCCCTGACGGGCGAGCCCGACGGTGAGCAGACCGGTGCCGCAGCCGAGATCGACGATGGTCGCGTCCGGATGCTTGGCACCGACGCCGAGATAGAACGCCGTGTCCGCGCCGAACGGGTTGAGGTCGTCGTACAGCGCGGCGAGGCGCGAGTCGGTGTAGCTGGCGTCGGGTGTCATCGGATCCACGCTAGCGCTGGGCCCGCGGCGGTGCGAGCATGAGTTCGGATGCGCCAGCACGCGAGGAGGCGATCATGACGATCATCGAAACGCCGGACGAAGACGAGGTCACGGGCGAGGTCGCGCGGATCTACGCGGCCGACATCAAGGACCTCGGCTATGCGGCGAGCCATACGCGGGTGATGAGCGTGAACCCGGAGGCGTACGCCGGCTGGGAGCAGCTCATCCGCGGCATCGTCTCGCAGCTGGGGAAGCGACGGTACGAACTGGTGACGCTGGCGGCGGCGCAGGCGCTGCACTCGACAGCCTGTCGTCTGGCTCACGGGCGCAAGACGCGCGCCCTGATCGATGACGAGCAGCTCGAGCGGATCGCCCGCGACTACCGCGACGCGGGTCTGTCCGAGGCGGAGGTGGCGATGATGGAGTACGCGGAGCGCGTCGTCACGGCGTCGGCCGACATGACGGAGGCCGACAGCCTGCGGCTCCGCGAGCTCGGCTTCACCGATCGCGAGATCGTGGACATCACGCTCGCCGCGTCGGCCCGCGGCTTCTTCAGCCGATCGTTGCAGGCGCTGGCGGTCGAGCCCGACACGCCGCCCGACCTGCCCGAGCGTCTCCGCGGCGCGCTGCTCGCGCCGCTCTGACCCAGCGCCCCCGACTCCGCGAAAGGTGCGATCCGTCGCCTATTCGCCCCGAATGAGCGACATTCGGCACCTCTCGCCGCGCCGGGTCAGGCGAGCTCGCCCAGGCGGTAGTCGACGATGGTGCGCAGCGTGGCGGAACTGAGCGGCGCATCCGGCGCGAAGTGCAGCGTCGCGCCCGTGATGCTCCCCTCGGCGAGCTCTCCCCGAAGCGCCGACGCGGCGGGCGGGCTCATCAGCAGCAGACTGCATTCCTTCGCCGTGGCCGAGAGCCCGACCAGGTCCTTTCCGCGCACGCGGAAGATCGGCACGCGGTATTTGATGACCTGCTCGGACTCCGGCACGATCTCGGCGATGCGGTCCCGCACCGTGCGCAGTGCGCCCGCGAACGGCTCATCGATCTTGTCGAGATACTCCTCGACCGTGTCTGCGTCGACTCCTCGTGCCATGCGAACACCGTACGCCGGTGCCCGAGGCAGTGCGCGCACCTGAACTCAGCGCGCGAACCGGGCTCAGTGCGCGAACGCCCCTTCCGGTGCGATCACGTCGGCCGGCTTGCTGATGAAGAACGACCCCACCACCGCGAACAGCGAGATGATCGCCGCCGCGAGGAAGGCCATGCTCACGCCTCCCGCCGTCGCCTGGTCCACCGACTCGCCGGCGGCCACCAGGGTGGCCGTGTGCGCCGAGAAGATCGCGATCAGCAGGGCGGTTCCCGCGGCGCCGGCGACCTGCTGCACCGTCCCCACGATCGCGCTGGCGTGGGAGTACAGGTGCGGCGTGACCGCTCCGAGCCCCGCCGTGAACAGCGGAGTGAACATCAGGGCGAGCCCGACGCTGAAGCCGACGTGGGCGGCGAGGATGAGGTAGGGCGACGTGTGATCGGTGACCAGGGTGAGGGCCCAGAGCACCACGCTGACGATGATCGCGCCCGGCACCACCAGCACACGGGGGCCGAACCGGTCGTACAGCCGCCCGACGAACGGCGCCATCACCCCCATCACGATTCCGCCCGGGAGCAGCAGGAGCCCGGTCGCCAGCGTGTCGAGGTGCAGCACGTGCTGCAGGTACAGCGGAAGGATGATGATCACGCCGAACAGCGATGCGGTGCTGATCGCCATGAGCACGATGGCCACCGTGAAGATGCGCGAACGGAACGTGCGCAGGTCGAGCAGCGCGCGGTTCTGGCGCTGCAGCAGCAGCTGACGAACGATGAACCCCGCCAGCGACAGCACACCGACTCCGAGCGACACCCAGAGCACGACCGATGTTCCGGCCCCGCCGTCGGTCACGCCCGTCTGGCTGAGCCCGTAGAGCAGGCCGCCGAAACCGAACGCCGACAGGATGACGGAGAACACGTCGAGCTTGACCTTCTCCGGCTCGGTCACGTTCTCGACGAACTTGATGCCGATCAGCAGCATCACCACGGCGATCGGCAGCACGATGAGGAAGATCCAGCGCCAGTCGAGGTAGTTGAGGATGAAGCCCGAGATGGTGGGGCCGATCGCCGGCGCGACCGAGATCACGATCGAGACGTTTCCCATCGTGCGGCCGCGCTTGTTCGCGGGCACCAGGGTCATCAGGGTGGTCATCAGGAGCGGGAGCATGATCGCCGTGCCCGACGCCTGGATGACCCGGGCGCCCACCAGCACGGCGAACCCGGGCGCGAGCGCCGCCGTGAGCGTGCCGATGGAGAACAGCGACATCGCGGCGATGAAGATCGACCGCGTGCTGAAGCGCTGCAGGAGGAAGCCCGTGATCGGGATGACGACCGCCATGGTGAGCATGAAGGCGGTCGACAGCCACTGCGCGGCCAGTGCGTCGATCTTCAGGTCGTCGATCAGGGTCGGGATGGCGACCGACATGATCGTCTCGTTGAGGATCACGACGAAGGTCGCCGACAGCAACAGCCAGATCACCCGGTTGTTGCGCTTGGTGTGATCGGGAGCAGTGAAGTCGGGGGCAGTGTGAGCGGGGGAGGCCTGCCGCGTCGTGCCCCCGTCGCGCACGGCGGCGTCGGCGGCGGAACCGTCGACGCGGAGGTCGGCGGAGGCGGGGTCGGCGAGCGCTTCTGGCGCGGGTGAGGTGTTCTCAGTCACGCGTTCCACAGTATCGACGGGTGCCGACATCCGGGGTTTCGTCGAGGTAAACGATCGGTCCGTTCACTCTCCGCGTAACCCATGCATTCGCATTGCGGGTCAGCGGCCGAGGCCCGCCACGGTGCGCACCGCATCGGCGACAGCAGGGGCGACGGCGACCAGCGCCGCTTCGTCCACTTCCGGTCCCCAGGAGAACCGCACCGCCGTGCGCGCCAGATCCTCGTCGACGCCGAGCGCGAGAAGCACGTGCGAGGCATCGTCGCTCCCAGCGGCGCATGCCGACCCGCTCGACGAGACGATCCCACGCCGCTCCAGTTCGAGCAGCACCGTCTCGCCGTTGGTGCCGGGGAACACGAACGACGCCACGCCGGGAAGCCGCGACGACGGGTGCCCGGTGAGTCGCGCATCCGGCACCTGGGCGAGCACGGCGGCGACGAAGGCCTCGCGCGCCGCTGTCGCCCGAGCCGCGTTCTCAGCGCGCGACGCGAGTGCGAGGCGGGCGGCCGTGGCGAGCGCGACCGCTCCCGCCACGTTCTCGGTGCCCGAACGGCGCCCGCGTTCCTGGCCGCCTCCGTGCAGCACGGGTTCGACGGGAAGCCGGCCGCTCGCATAGAGCGCCCCGATGCCCTTCGGCGCCCCGATCTTGTGCCCGGACACGCTGAGGGCGTCGACGCCGAGCGTCTTCACGTCGAGGTCGAGCCAGCCGGCCGCCTGCACGGCGTCGGTGTGGAACGGGATGCCGTGCCGGTGCGCCAGCGCGGCCAGTTCGGAGATCGGCTGAACGGTGCCCACCTCGTTGTTGGCGAGCATCACGCTCGCGAGCGTGGTGTCGGGGCGCAGCGCGGCGGCGAAGACGGCGGGATCGACGAGCCCGTCGGGGCCGACCGTCACCGTGGTCACGGTGAAGCCGTGGTGCCGCACCAGGTAGTCGACCGATTCGAGAACGGCCTCGTGCTCGATCGGCGTCGTCACGATGTGCCGCCCGCGTGGCGATGCCAGGGCGATCCCCTTGATCGCGAGGTTGTCCGCCTCCGTCCCACCCGAGGTGAAGGTGACCTCCGACGCCCGGCAGCCCAGCCACTGCGCGACGGTCGCGCGGGCATCCGCCAACGCCCGGGCCGCCGACTCGCCGACGGTGTGGTGGCTCGACGGGTTGCCGAAGTCGCCGGTGAGATACGGCCACATCGCTTCGAGCACCTCGCGGCGGACCGCAGAGGTGGCCGCCGCGTCGAGGTAGATCACGGCGTCGCCGGCTCCCCGGCCACGATCACGTCGAGCCCGAGGTCGAGCGACCGGACGCTGTGCGTGAGCGCGCCCACCGAGATCACGTCGACGCCCGTCTCGGCGATGTGCCGCACGGTGGAGAGGTTGACGTTTCCGCTCGCCTCGACGACCGCGCGGCCGCCGATGATCGCGACGCCTTCGCGCAGCTCTTCGATCGAGAAGTTGTCGAGCATGATCGTGTCCACGCCCGCGGCGAGCACCGGGGCGATCTGGTCGATGCGGTCGACCTCGACCTCCAGGTGTGTCGTGTGCGAGAGCTGCGCACGCACGGCGAGCAGCGCATCCGTCACCGACAGACCGGATGACGCGGTGAGCACCGCGAGGTGGTTGTCTTTCGCCATCACCGCGTCGGAGAGGGAGAACCGGTGATTGTGGCCGCCGCCGGAGCGCACGGCATGCCGCTCGAACGCGCGGAGGCCCGGCGTCGTCTTGCGGGTGTCGACGATCCGCGCGGAGGTGTGGGCCGCCTCCCGCACGTACTGCGCCGTGAGGGTCGCTATCCCGCTCATCCGCTGCACGAGGTTGAGCGCGACGCGTTCGGCCTGGAGCACCGAGCGGGCCGGACCGCTGACGGTCGCGAGGGTGTCGCCCGCCTCGAAGACGTCGCCGTCCGCGACCGCGAGTTCCACGGTGATGGCGGGGTCCGTCAGGGTCATGGCCGCGGCGAAGACGGCGCCGCCGGAGAAGGTGCCGGGCTCGCGCGCGGCCAGGCGGGCCGTGGCATATGCCGATTCGGGAATGAGGAGTTCGGAGGTGATGTCGCCCCAGGGCGCGTCCTCGGTCAGAGCGGCGCGCACGACCGTCTCGATGATCTGAGTGGTCAGCATGGAACGGTCACCTCGGTGTCGGCCGCTACCGTACCGCTCACCGAATGGCGTGCGGGTCCGGCGGCGGGGAAGGGGAAATCGGAACGGAAGTGCGCGCCGCGCGACTCCTCCCGCGAGAGGGCGGCGTCGACCACCAGGCGCGCGAGGTCGAGCAGGTTGGCGTCTTCCCGTTCGGCGCGGCCGGCAGGGGCGTCCGCCGCCGTCCACTGCGCGAGTCGCAGGCGGGCGCGTTCGAGCGTCTCGCGGGTGCGATGGAGACCGGCGGCCTCCCAGAGCAGGGCCTGGAGGGCGGCGCGGTCGACGGTCGTCGCATCCGGGGCCGTGGCGAGCGGCACGATGGTCGCGTTGCCTGCGTCGCGGAGCCAGGTCGGGCCGCCCCACTCGGCCTGCGCAGGCACGCCGTCGGCGAGGTCGGCTGCGGCGCGATGTGCGAAGACGATGCTCTCCAGCAGCGAGTTCGAGGCGAGCCGGTTCGCGCCGTGCGCGCCCGTGCAGGCCACCTCGCCGACCGCGTACAGGCCCGGGAGGGTGGTGCGCCCGGCCGTGTCGGAGGCGACGCCGCCCATCCAGTAGTGGGCCGCCGGCGTCACCGGGATCGGCTGCCGCGACCAGTCGAGCCCGGCCGCCCGGCAGGCCGCGTCGATCGTCGGGAAGCGCCGCGCCAGGAAGTCGGCGCCGAGGGCTGTCGCGTCGAGCAGCACCGGCTCGCCGTCCTGTGCGGCCATCTCGACGGCGATCCCGCGGGCGACCACATCGCGCGGGGCGAGTTCGGCATCCGGATGCACGTCGAGCATGAACCGCTCGCCCGTCCGGTTGAGCAGCACCGCGCCCTCACCGCGCACGGCCTCCGAGATGAGGAACGAGCCCCCGGTGGCCAGGGCGGTCGGATGGAACTGGTAGAACTCGAGGTCGGCCAGGGCGGCTCCGGCGCGCCAGGCGGCGGCGACGCCGTCGCCGGTGGTGACCGCCGGATTCGTCGTGTGCGCGTAGAGCCGGCCTGCGCCGCCGCTCGCCAGGATCACGGCGTCGGCCTCGAGTGTCTCGAGCGTGCCGTCGTCGCGCGAGACCACCACGCCCCGCACCGTACCGTCGCCGACGACGATCTCCGTGAGGAACGCGTGCTCGACCACCCGGGCCGCCGAGGCCAGCACGGAGCGCACGAGCGCCCGCTCGATCTCCGCCCCCGTCGCGTCGCCGCCGGCGTGCAGCACGCGGGCCGACGAGTGCGCGGCCTCGAGCCCGCGGGCGAGCTCGTCTCCCGCGCGGTCGAAGGCCACGCCGAACGCGATCAGATCGCGGATGCGCGCGGGACCCTCCGCGCAGAGCACCTCGACGGCTTCCGGCACGGCCAGTCCGGCGCCGGCGCGGAGGGTGTCGGCGATGTGCGCCTCGACCGTGTCGTCGGGGAACACGGCAGCAGCGATCCCGCCCTGGGCGTACGCCGTGTTGCTCTCCGACAGCTCGGCCTTCGTGACGACCGTCACCCGGTGGCGGCGGCTCGCCTCCAGGGCGGCGACGAGCCCGGCGACGCCGCTGCCGACCACCACGATGTCGGCCATGTCAGGCCGCCATCGTCGTGTCGGGACGTGCCGCGAGCATCCGCTCCAGCGCGACGCGGGCGGGCACGGCCACGTCGGCCGGCACCGTGATGCGGTTGAGGACCTCGCCGTGCACCAGTCCCTCGAGCACCCAGGCCAGGTACCCCGGGTGGATGCGGTACATCGTCGAGCACGGGCACACCACCGCGTCGAGGCAGAAGATCGTGTGCTGCGGGTACTCGGCGGCCAGCCGCTGCACCAGGTTGATCTCGGTGCCGATCGCGAAGGTGGAGCCGGCCGGCGCGGCCTGGATCGCCTTGACGATGTAGTCGGTCGAGCCGTACTCGTCCGCGGCGTCGACGACCGGCATCGGGCACTCGGGGTGCACGATGACCCGCACACCCGGATGCTCGGCACGCGCCTGCTCGATCTGGCCGACGGTGAAGCGCTTGTGCACCGAGCAGAAGCCGTGCCACAGGATGACGCGCGCGTCGGACAGCGTCTCGACGTCGTTGCCGCCGAACGCCTTGCGCGGGTTCCACAGCGGCATCTGCTCGACCGGGACGCCCATCGCCTTAGCGGTGTTGCGCCCGAGGTGCTGATCAGGGAAGAAGAGCACGCGCTGGCCGCGCTCGAGCGCCCACTTCAGCACGGTCTCGGCGTTCGACGAGGTGCAGACGATGCCGCCGTGCTCGCCGCAGAAGCCTTTGAGCGCGGCCGACGAGTTCATGTAGGTCACCGGGATGACCGGGACGCGTCCCTGGGCATCCGGCTCCGTTCCGTACAGCGCCTCGAGCTGCTCCCAGCACTCGGTGACCGAGTCGATGTCGGCCATGTCGGCCATCGAGCAGCCTGCTGCGAGGTTGGGGAGGATGACCGCCTGCTCCGGGCGCGAGATGATGTCGGCCGTCTCGGCCATGAAGTGCACGCCGCAGAAGACGATCGCCTCGGCCTCCGGCTTCGCCTTCGCGGCGTTCGCGAGCTGGAACGAATCTCCGACGAAATCCGCGTACT
This sequence comes from Leifsonia poae, assembly GCF_027921845.1. Lineage (GTDB taxonomy): Bacteria > Actinomycetota > Actinomycetes > Actinomycetales > Microbacteriaceae > Leifsonia > Leifsonia poae. The sequence goes on along the minus strand of NZ_BSEN01000001.1, from coordinate 8,244 downwards.
GCACGACCTCGTCGCGCTGGTAGAAGTGGCCGAGTGTCACGACGCGGTCGCCGAGCGTCGCCTTCGCCGCCATGATGCGGTCGTGCAGTTCCTCCGGGCTCGCCGTGCGGTACTCCTCCGGCAGCTCGCCCTGGCGCGGCGCGGCGGCGGGGATCGGGTCGGCCATGGAGGCGCCGGGACCGTACGACGGGAGCAGCGAGTCGAACTCCCAGGGCGCTTCGACCAGGTCGGGGGTGCAGGTGTCGCCCTCGAGCTCGCCGCGCGCGATGAGCTGGATGGTGGTGTCGACCGAGGCGGTGATGCTCATTTCGCGTGTCCTTCGTCTTCTTCCGATGAGGTACTGCCTGTTGCGGTGCTGCCTGTTGCGGTTGGTGGTGCGTCGAACGGGTGGCGCTGACGGGGGAGGGGCCCCTGGTCGGCGAGGTCGATCGAGCCGTTGTAGCGGTAGAGACGCGGCGGCCGGTGACGCGTGCCGGTGAGGTACTGGTCGGTGGCGACCACGGTTCCCGAGCCCTCGATGGTGCGCCGGAAGTTCGCCGGATCGAGCGCACGGCCGAGTACGGCTTCGTGCACCTCGCGCAGCTGGGCGAGCGTGAAAGTCTCGCCGAGGAAGGCGTGCGCGATGCGGCTGTACTCCATCTTGGTGCGGAGCCGCCAGAGGGCGTAGTCGACGATGAGATTGTGGTCGAAGGCCAGCTCGGGCAGGTCGTCCGCGGGGAACCAGCGCACGTTCTCGCCCACGCTCGCCCGCGACGCCTCGTCGCTGCGCACCAGGGCCCAGTACACGATCGACACCACGCGGTCCGCCGCGGTCGAGCGGCGCACGTCGCCGAACGCGTAGAGCTGCTCGAGGTAGCGCGGGCGCAGACCGGTCGTGTCATGCAGGGTGCGGGCCGCCGCGAACGGGAGGTCCTCATCCAGGTGCAGCGGGCCGCCCGGCAGGGCCCAGCGCCCCTCGAACGGGCTCCGGATGCGTCGCACGAGCGGCAGCCACACCTGCGGCACGTCGCCCGTCTGCTCGTCCGTGCGCAGCGCGAAGATGACCGTCGAGACGGCGAGCAGCGCGCTCACCGGCTCGTGCGCCCGTGCCTCTGGGTTCTCGCTGGACGACATCGCCGCTCCATCCGGGTAAGAGTCAGAATGACCCTAAGTGTGATCCGATCTTAGTGTCATCTCGACCAGAACTCCAAACGCGCGGCGACATCCGGTGAACAGGCGGTGCGCATCCGGCCGCATTCGCGCCGGCATCCCGCCCCACGATGGTCCGGATTCGGGGCCGCGGTCGGATATGCTGGCTTCGTTCGCGCCTGCGCGCGGACGGCGAGTGCAACTGAATACTGGGCCATCGAGGCCGATGCGGGAGAGCCGGAGCGCAGAGCGTGCGTCACCGGCACCGAAGGAGCAATCCTCCCCGACAATCTCTCAGGTACGCGTACCGCATCGGACTGGCCACTCTGAAAAGCAGAGCAGCGCACCAACGCTGTTCTCGCCCACGGTGAAAGCCGCGCCTGTGCGCGGTGAAACTCTCAGGCCGGATGACAGAGGGGGAGTTCTCACGCCGCCGAAAGGCGAGCGCCCAACTCCCGGCGACGGCCGGCGGAACCGGAGAACTCATGACCTCGAACGACGCGGAACGCTTCTCACCGCTGCACGACGCCCATCAGGATGCCGGCGCCTCCTTCACCGACTTCGCCGGCTGGCAGATGCCGGTGCGCTATTCGAGCGATCTGGCCGAGCACCACGCGGTGCGCACGGCGGCCGGGCTCTTCGACCTCTCGCACATGGCGGAGATCCTCGTACTCGGGCACGAGGCGGGCGCAGCCCTCGACTACGCGCTCGCCGGACGCCTGTCGGCCATCGGCATCGACCAGGCGAAGTACAGCCTCCTTCTCTCGCGCTCCGGCGGCATCATCGACGACCTCGTCGTCTATCGCACCGGCGACGACCGGTACATGATCGTCGCGAACGCCGCCAACCGCCACCAGGTGGTCGAGGAGCTGCGCGACCGCACCGCCCCATTCGACGCCGAGGTCTATGACGAGAGCGACGACATCGCGCTCATCGCCGTGCAGGGCCCGGCGAGCCTCTCCATCCTGCTGGCGACCCCCGGCTTCGCGGTCGAGGGCGGCGCGAACGACGGCGACGACTTCGGCGACCGCCTCGCGTCGCTCAAGTACTACTGGTCGCTTCCCGCGCTCTACGAGTCGCACCCGATCCTCATCGCACGTACGGGCTACACGGGCGAAGACGGCTTCGAGCTCTACCTCGCGCCTGACAACGCGAGGCAGCTGTGGGATGCCCTGCTGGAGGCCGGCGCCGAGCAGGGCCTGGTGCCCGCCGGGCTCGCCAGCCGCGACACGCTCCGCCTCGAAGCCGGGATGCCGTTGTACGGCCACGAGCTCGGCCTCGACACCTACCCGGCCCAGGCCGGCCTCGGCCGCGTCGTCAACCTCGCCAAGGACACCGACTTCGTCGGCCGCGCGGCGAGCGAGGATGGCCCGGATGCCGAGGCACCTGTGCTCGTGGGGCTGATGGGTCACGGCAAGCGCGCGGCCCGCGCCGGCTACCCGGTCTACGCGACCGACGCGACCGACGGCGCCGACGAAAAGGTCGGCGTCGTCACCTCCGGCGCCCTCTCTCCCACCATCGGCGTCCCCATCGCGATGGCCTACGTCGCGCCGCGCTTCGCCCGGCCGGGAACCGAACTGCACGTCGACGTCCGCGGCACGCGCCTCGGTTTCACCGTCACCGCCCTTCCCTTCTACAGCAGAAAGAAGAACTAGCCATGGTCGCACCCCAGGATCTGCAGTACACCGCCGAGCACGAGTGGGTGCTCGTCGATGGCGACACCGTGACCGTCGGCATCACCGCCTACGCGGCGGAGAAGCTGGGCGATGTCGTGTTCGTCGAGCTTCCGGAGGTGGGCAGCACGCTCGCCGAGGGCAAGGTCGTCGGCGAGATCGAGTCGACCAAGTCGGTCGGCGAGCTGTTCGCCCCGGTCGACGGCACCGTCACCGAGATCAACGACGCCGTGGTCGACGCGCCCGAGCTCGTCAACACCGACCCGTTCGGCGAGGGCTGGCTCGTGAAGGTCGCCTTCACCCAGCTCCCCACGCTCCTGAGCTACGACGAGTACGCCGCCATCACCGGCGAGTAAGGCTGACACTTTCGATGACCGACCTCTTCCAGACGCGTCACATCGGCACCGACGGCGACGCGCAGCGCACCATGCTGTCCGCCCTCGGCTACGAGAGCGTGACCGACCTCGTCACCGCCGCCGTCCCCGAGTCGATCCGCGTCGCCGACGACGCCGGATCGGTGCTGCCACCGGCCGCGAGCGAGCGCTCCGCCCTGCGCGAGCTACGAGCCCTCGCCTCGCGCAACACCGTGAACCGCTCGATGATCGGTCTCGGGTACTACGGCACGATCACCCCGGCGGTCATCAAGCGCAACGTGCTCGAGAACCCGAGCTGGTACACGGCGTACACGCCGTACCAGCCCGAGATCTCGCAGGGCCGCCTGGAAGCGCTGATCAATTTCCAGACCATGGTCTCCGACCTCACCGGTCTCGTCACGGCCAACGCCTCGATGCTCGATGAGGGCACGGCCGTCGTCGAGGGCATGCTGCTCGCCCGCCGCGCCTCCAAGTCGAAGAGCGCGCGGTTCATCGTCGACGCCGACACCTTCCCGCAGACGCTCGCGCTGCTGCGCAACCGCGCCGACGCCGTCGGCATCGAACTCGTCGTGCTCGACCTCGCCACGACGGCACCGGATGCCGCGGAACTGTCCGACGCCTTCGGCCTCTTCGTGCAGTATCCCGGTGCATCCGGCCGGGTCTGGAACCCCGCCGAGGTCATCGCCACGGCGAAGGCCGGGGGAGCGATCGTCGTCGCCGCGGCCGACCTCCTGGCCCTCACCCTCCTGACCTCGCCGGGCGAGCTCGGGGCCGACGTCGCGGTCGGGACCAGCCAGCGCTTCGGCGTCCCGATGGGCTTCGGGGGACCGCACGCCGGCTACATGGCGGTGCGCGCAGGACTGGAACGTCAGCTCCCCGGCCGCCTGGTCGGCGTCTCGCAGGATGCCATCGGCAAGCCCGCCTACCGCCTGACCCTGCAGACCCGCGAGCAGCACATCCGCCGTGAGAAGGCGACGTCGAACATCTGCACCGCCCAGGTGCTGCTCGCCGTGATGGCTGCGATGTACGCCGTGTACCACGGCCCGCGCGGACTCAAGGTGATCGGTCAGACGGTGCACGCCTCCGCCGCGATCGCGGCCCGCGTGCTCCGCCAGCACGGGGTCGACGTCGTGTCCGAGTCGTTCTTCGACACCATCCAGGTGCGGGTCGCCGACGCGGCGGCCACCGTCGCCGCAGCGCATGAGCGCGGCATCCTGCTGCACGCGGCCGGCGACACCACCGTGTCGGTCTCGTTCGACGAGGAGACCGCCGCCGACCTCGGCTCCGGTTCGCCGCTGCTCGCCGAGCTGCTCGAGATCTTCGCACCGGATGCCGGCGAGCCGGCCGCCATCGACGCCGATCCCGCCGTGTTCGAGTCGGCGGACTCCGGTTGGTCGGCTTACGCGCCGCTGAGCCTCCGCTCGTTCGACGCGTCCCTCGCGCGCACCAGCGACTACCTCACGCATCCGGTCTTCAACACGCATCACTCCGAGACGGCGATGATGCGGTACCTCAAGTACCTCGCCGACAAGGACTACGCGCTCGACCGCGGCATGATCCCGCTCGGCTCGTGCACGATGAAGCTCAACGCGGCGACCGAGATGGAGGCCGTGACCTGGCCCGAGTTCGCGGCGCTGCACCCGTTCGCCCCGCGCGAAGACGTCGAGGGCTCGCTCGCCCTCATCGACCAGCTGGAGACCTGGCTGGCCGACGTGACCGGCTACGACTCCGTCTCGCTGCAGCCGAACGCCGGAAGCCAGGGCGAGCTCGCCGGGCTGCTGGCCATCCGCGGCTACCACCGCTCGCGCGGCGACCTGCAGCGCACGGTCTGCCTCATCCCGCAGAGCGCGCACGGGACCAACGCGGCGTCGGCGGTCCTCGCCGGAATGAGCGTCGTCGTCGTCGCCTGCGACGAGCTCGGAAACGTCGACCTCGACGATCTGCGCCTCAAGATCGCCGAGCACGCCGACACCCTGGCCGCACTGATGATCACGTATCCGTCGACGCACGGCGTCTACGAGCACGAGGTGGTCGCGATCACCCAGGCCGTGCACGACGCGGGCGGCCAGGTCTACGTGGACGGCGCGAACCTCAACGCGCTGCTCGGCTACGCACGCTTCGGCGACTTCGGCGGCGATGTCAGCCACCTCAACCTGCACAAGACCTTCTGCATCCCGCACGGCGGCGGCGGCCCCGGCGTCGGTCCGGTCGCGGCGAAGGCGCACCTCGCGCCGTTCCTGCCCGGCCACCCGCTCGCCCAGAGCGCCGAGCACTACCTCGCCGGCGGCGGCGTCGTCGAGCACGCCGGGGGACCGGTCTCGGCCGCGCCGTACGGCAGCCCGAGCATCCTGCCGATCAGCTGGGCCTACGTGCGCATGATGGGCGCCGAGGGGCTGCGCGACGCGACCGGAGCCGCCGTGCTCGCGGCCAACTACGTCGCCGTGAAACTCCGCGAGCACTTCCCGGTGCTGTACGCGGGCGACAACGGACTGGTCGCGCACGAGTGCATCCTCGACGTCCGTCCGCTGACCGAGTCGACCGGCGTGACCGTCGACGACGTGGCCAAGCGCCTGATCGACTTCGGATTCCACGCGCCCACCATGAGCTTCCCGGTCGCGGGCACGCTGATGGTGGAGCCGACCGAGAGCGAAGACCTCGGCGAGCTCGACCGGTTCGTGACCGCGATGGTGGCGATCAAGGCCGAGGCCGACGCCGTGGCGGCGGGGGACTGGCCCTCCGACGACAACCCGCTGCGCAACGCGCCGCACACGGCGGAGTCGGTCATCTCGGGCGAATGGGAGCACGCGTACACGCGCGAGCAGGCCGTCTACCCGGTGCCGGGACTGGTGCGCAGCAAGTACTGGCCGCCGGTGCGCCGCATCGACCAGGCGTGGGGCGACCGCAACCTGTTCTGCGCTTGCCCGCCGCCCGAGGCCTTCGCCTAGCCTCTCCCGTCCCGTCCCGCCCGCATCCCGCGGCACACGCAATCGA
>NZ_BSEN01000001.1:0-2043 GCF_027921845.1 Leifsonia poae | reverse complement strand
CCGCTCGGCGTGTCGGGGCAACAAGTTCGGACTCGATTGCGTTGGGGCGGGCTCAGCCGAAGATCTGGGGCCACCAGGCGACGGCGAGCGGGTAGCCGACGAACGACACGATGTCGATGATGACGTGGGCCACCACCAGGGGCATCACCCGGCCCCAGCGGGTGTAGCACCAGCCGAACACGACGCCCATGATCGCGTTGCCGACGAACGGTCCGAACCCCTGGTACAGGTGGTAGCTGCCCCGCAGCACCGCGGCGGCCAGGATGATCGTCCAGCGGTTCCAGCCCAGCTGGCGCAGCCGGGTGAAGAGGTAGCCGACGATGATCACCTCCTCCTGGAGGCCGGCGCGCAGGGCGGCGAAGATCAGGATGGGCACCGTCCACCAGTGGGTGTCGAGCGGTGAGGCCTGAACCTGCACGGTGATGCCGGCGACGCGGCCGAGCGCGTAGAGCAGGATGCCGGGGATGCCGATCGTCAGGAAGAGGAGCACCCCGCCGCCGAGATCGCGGCCCGGCTGCGTCAGGTCGAAGCCGATCCGGCGGAAGCCGCTGGTCTCGACACCGGGCGCCGGTCGCCGCCAGAGCAGGAAGATCACCAGGGCGACGGCGAAGAGCGGGAACAGGTTGCCGAGGAACTGGTACGTGAAGTCCAGCCACTCGCGCGTGCTCTGCGAGGGGTTGACCGCCGCCGACTGGTCGGCCAGCGGCGTCTTGTCGGTGACACGTGCGATGATCTCGACGATCGAGTAGATCGCGGATGCCCCCAGCGAGAGCCCCAGGACGATCGCGATCTCCCACCAGAGCCGCGGCCGATCGGCGCGCGCGACCGGAACCTCGGCGGCCCAGCGGTTCTCACGACTCATACAGGCATCCTGCCAGGTGGGTGCGCCGACCGCGGGGAGGCGCTGGAGGTGTCTGAAAACCGGCGAACCGCTCGTTTCGTTGCGCAGGGCGGCGCAAAACAGCCGCATTCGTGTGCGCGCTGCAACATTCCGCCAACTGAGTTACCACTGTGTAACGTTTTCCTGCCCCGTTTTGCATTCACTGCGTGCGATACCTAGGGTCATTCTTATCCAGCGCGGCACGGGCACGCTCGCACGCCTATGCCGTCGCACACTTCGCACAGGAGGAACATTGCACATCAAGGGAAGAAAGGTCAGGTACGCGGTCAGCGCGGTCGCCGTCGCCGGCGTCGCAGCTCTCGCACTCTCTGCCTGCACCACGTCCGGTAGCTCGTCGACTCCGTCGGCTGCCAAGGGCGGCACTGTTACCGTCGCAGTCGTCAACGACCTGACGTCGCTGAACTCGCAGACGCCGCAGGGAAACCTGGACACCAACGGTCAGGTCGGTTACCTGGATGGCTCGTATGGTTCGGGTTTCCAGTACATCGATGACAACTTCAAGATCGTCCACGACAACACGTTCGGTAAGTTCGAGAAGACCTCGGATGACCCGCTGACGGTGAAGTACACGCTGAACAAGGCGGACAAGTGGTCCGACGGCCAGCCCATCACTGCTGATGACATGGTCCTCGGTTGGGCGATGCAGTCCGGCTACTACGACTCGGCGACGCTGGACCAGAACACGGGCAAGGTCCTGAAGGGGACCCAGTACTTCACGCCTGCTGCCGGTACCGCTGGTATCGACCAGACCGCGTACCCCGAGGTCAGCGACGACAACCAGACGATCACCTTGAAGTACGCGAAGCCGTTCGTGGACTGGGAGCTGTTCAACCCGATCGCGCAGCCCGCGCACATCGTGGCGAAGAAGGCCGGCCTGTCGTCGGCTGCTGACCTGACGAAGCTGCTGAAGGGTCTGCCGAAGGGTGACAAGGCTGCTCCGGCCGCCCCGGACGCGACGCTGAAGAAGGCTGCCGACTTCGTCAACACCGGCTACGACATCACCGCGTACCCGACCGATAAGGACCTCGTGGTTTCCTCCGGCGCGTTCTACGTGTCGGCGTGGACGCCGGGTCAGTCGATCACGATGTCGCAGAACAAGTACTACAACGGTGGCATGAAGCCGAATGTGGACAAGATCGTGT